>NZ_FNGP01000001.1 GCF_900103275.1 Tessaracoccus oleiagri
CAACCCGAACCCGGCGTGTTCCACTGGCGCTCCCCCGCCGGCTACGAATACCTCGTCACCGCCACCGGCACCACCAGAATCGGCACCCCACCACCGCGGCCCTCGCCATGGAGCATCGAACATGAGCCGGATCCCTGGGAGGATCCGCCGCCCAGCGATCCCACCACGGACCAACCGCTCCAGCCCGAACTCATCGCCTGGGCCATCGCCCAACACACCCTCACCAACGCTGCAGCATAGAGGTCGTCTCTGGGTAAGCCAGTCTGCGTGTTCGTGAGTTGTGGTAGCGTCGCGCCGCTTCTCTAAGGCGCCACGTGGCTGTAGACCGCGACAAGGCTGTTCCTTGGCTTGCATCCCTCGATCTCGCCTCGTTGAACAGCCCAAGCATTTTGCTTCCGTTCCACAGCGCCCCGATGTGGCGATCGCGCCGATGTTGCTGTAGTCATCCAGTCCTTCCTTGGGTTCGAGGTCGCGTATCTCTGGATCGGCGATCCCAGCGGTGCCAGATCATCTGAGCGTGGCAAACGATGTCATTGAAACGTGAAAACGCCTGTGGGCGGGGCACCTTGTCTGCCATGATGCGAGCTCAGACACAGTTGAGGAGGACCGTTGATCACCAAGAAGGTGAGTGAGCTCAACCACAGCGACGTCGGCAAGTATGTATTCGTGAGGCAGCACGAGGGCAGAACCGCCAACGGGGGCCTGTCTCTCGTCGTGATGCAGCCGGATTGCGTGACGCTACACATCGGGCACTACTCGCTGAGGGGGCTCGATCCCGACACAGAGATTGAGGTCTCGGCCGAGTAGGAGAAAGACGAAGGCCTCCGACCAGTGCTTGGTCGGAGGCCTTTGCCTTGCTTGGAGCGGGCGACGGGAATCGAACCCGCGTGTCCAGCTTGGGAAGCTGGCGCTCTACCATTGAGCTACGCCCGCGTGAAGTGAACTTCGATCCGTAATGCTAGCAGCACTCTCGCGAACTGCTCACCACACCCGCGCCCTGGGCCCGACCCATCCACCTCGCGCCTCCCACGACCACCCCGTCGCGACCAAGGTAGGCTTCGCCACGTGACCGGTGGGATGCAGCGGAGTGCGGACGCGTTGACGCGCCTTGCGCTCTCCCACGACGCTTCACGCTTCCTCCAGATCCCGCGCGAGGTCATCGTCGCGTCCAGCACGGCGGACATCCGTGCCCTGTTCCGGGAGGCGACGGCGAATCGTCGCCACCTGACGCTCCGCGGTGGCGGCACGAGTCTGAGCGGTCAGGCGGTGACGGACGACATGCTGGTCGACGTCCGGCGCCGCTTCCGTCACGTCGAGGTGCTGGACGACGGGATGCGGGTCCGCGCGGGCGCGGGCGCGAGCGTCGCGCAAATCAACGCGAAGCTGCGAAAGTACGGCCGCCGCCTCGGGCCCGACCCCGCGAGCGCCCAGACCGCCACCATCGGCGGCGTCGTCGCCACGAACGCGACGGGCAAGGCCGGTGGCATCGCGGTCAACCCGTTCCACACCCTCGACTCCCTGGTGATCGTGCTGCCGAGCGGCCGCGTCGTCGATACGGCTGACCCCGACGCGGACGTCACCCTCACCTGGGAGGAGCCGACCCTGGCCGGCGGCCTCGCGATCCTCCGTCGCCGACTCCGGGACGAGGTCGAATCCCTCGACGAGATCACCCGCCTCTGGTCGATGCGCAACGCGATGGGCTACCACCTGCGCGCCCTCACCGATTTCTCCCGACCCTCCGACATCGTGCGCCAGCTCATGGTGGGCAGCGAGGGCACCCTCGCGTTCATCGCCGAGGTCACGATGCGCACCGTCCCGCTGCGCGCGCACCGCAGCGCCCGACTCGCTGTCTTCCCTCGCCTCGAGGACGCGGTCGCCGCTTCGGCCGAGTTGGCGGCGCAGGGCTTCGAGGTCATCGAGCTCTTCGACGTGGACGCGATCCGCGTGATGCAGGAGATCCCCAACGCCCACCCGGCACTCGCGGCCCTGGACCTGGCCGACCAGACCGCCCTCCTGCTCGAGATCCGCGCCGAGACCCCGGAGGAACTCGAGGACCGCGAAGCCATCGCGGCCCCACTGCTCGCCACCTTCCCGGAGGTCCACCCCGTCTCCCCCGAGGTCGGCCTCGACCAGCAGTGGCGCATCCACCACGGCATCTTCACGCGCATGTCGATGGAGCGCGCCCCCGGCACGACGCTCCTCATGGAGGACTTCAGCATCCCGCGCGACAAGGTCGTCGACACCATCCACAAGCTCAACGCCCTCTTCGACCGCTACAAGTACGAGCGCTCCGCCATCACCGGCCACCTCACCGACTGCACGCTCCACTTCATGCTGACGGAGAGCTTCGAGTCCGAGGAGGGGCTCCGCCGGTTCCGGAAGTTCACCCAGTCGTTCGTCCGGCTGATCCTCGACCAGGGCGGCATCCTCAAGGCCCAGCACGGCACGGGTCGGGTCATGGCCCCGTTCCTGCAGCGCCAGTACGGTCCGGAACTGTTTGACGTGATGCGCGAGATCAAGCACCTCTTCGACCCGGCCGGGATCCTCTCCCCCGGCGTCCTCTTCAACGAGGATCCCAACGCCCACGTCACCAACCTCAAGCTGATGCCGACGGTGGAGGCGGCGGTCGACAAGTGCGTCGAGTGCGGCCTCTGCGAGAACGTCTGTCCATCGAGCGACCTCACCCTCTCGCCGCGAAACCGCATCGTCCTCCGCCGCGAGCTCGCAGTCCGCAAGGACGACGAGACCCTCCTCGACACCGTCTACGAGAACTACCAGTACGCCGCCGTCGACACCTGCTCGACCGCGGGAATGTGCGGCCTCGCCTGTCCCCTCGGCATTGACACCGGGGAACTCGTCCGACAGCAGCGGCAGCTGTCCGCAACGGACCGCGAGAAGCGCGTGTGGGACCGCGCCGCGCGCAACTGGGGCGCCGCCACGCGCCTCGGGTCGACGGCGATGACCGCGGCCAAGCAGTTCAGGCCCGTCGCGAAGTTCGTCACCAACCTCGGGCGCGACCGCCTCGGCAGCGACCAGGTCTGGGGCTACTCCGACGACCTCCCCCGGGGTTCGGGGCTCAGCCGGCGTCCCCGTCGCGAGCGGGCCGCGAAGAACCCGGTCGCCGCCTACTTCCCGGGCTGCCAGCAGACCCTCCTGGGCTCCGAGGGCCAGGGCGTCTTCGCCGCCTTCAACGAGCTCTGCACCCGCGCCGGCGTGCCCGTCACCCTCCTCAACGCCTCGACGCTCTGCTGCGGCATCCCCTGGCGCACCCGCGGTCTCACCGACGGCTACGACACCATGTCCGCCAAGGTGAAGAAGGCACTCGCCCCCTCGGCCGGCACCCAGCTCGTCATCGACTCGTCCGCGTGCGCCTCCAGCATGCGCGAGATGATCGCCACCTGGGACGACCTCCGCCTCGACACCGTCGACGTGGTGCAGTTCGTCGCCGAGAAGATCCTTCCCGAGCTCGACATCCGCCGGCGGCTCGGGTCGATCCTCGTCTATCCCACCTGCTCCACCAAGCGCCTCGGCGACGAGGACGCCCTTTACGCGATCGCCGCCGCCATCGCCGACGAGGTCGTCTCCCCCGCCGCCTGGTCGTGCTGCGGCGCCTACGGCGACACCGGCCTGCTGCACCCCGAGCTGCCACGCGCGGCCACCCGGATGGCCGTCACCGAGATCGCGGAACGCGACTTCGACGCCTACGTCTCCACGTCGCGCTCCTGCGAGGTGGCGCTCCGAGGCGTCACGAAGGAGCCGTTCATCCACATCCTCGAGGCCCTGGCCGCCGCCTCCCGCTGAGCGGCGTGGCCACCCTCGGGTCGCCTCAGTACACTGCGGGCATGTCGGAAACCGCGCCCGCCACCGTCGATTCGCTGTTCGAACCCCCGGTCGAGCGGTGGGAGCGGCTCAGCCCGAAGTACCTCACCGTGAAGCTGATCAGCATCTTCATCTGGTGGCCGATCCTCATCGCCATCCTCATGGCGGCGCTCTGGTTCACGCTGCCGACGGGCTGGGAGTGGCGCAGCCCGCTCCTCGTCGCCGCCGCCGTCATCTCCCTGCTGTGGCTGGCGTGGCGCGCCATCCGTGCGCCCTTCGCCTTCCGCCGCTGGGGCTACGCCGAGCGCGACGAGGACGTCTACATCACCCACGGCCTGCTCTTCCGGCAGCTCACTTGCGTCCCCTACGGCCGCATGCAGCTCGTCGAGGTCCAGGCCGGACCCATCGACCGCCTCTTCGGCCTCGCCACCGTCCAGATGGTGACCGCCTCGTCGACGGGCGCCGTCGCGATCCCGGGCCTCGACCGCGCCGACGCAGAAGCGGTCCGCGACCGCTTCATCAACCGGGGCAAGCACCTCCAGGCCGGGATCTGACAGTGACCGACGACGCACTCGCGGCCTTCCCGCCGCCCACCACGCCCGCGCGCGAGCTGCGCAGGGTGGAACGCCCCAGCCCCCTGACCGGCCTGGCCAACGCCTGGCTCGCCGTCGTCGCCGTCGTCTTCTTCGGCGGCCGTGAGGTGATCGAGGGCAACGTGTCGGCCGACGACATGGGCGGCGTCGGCTGGTTCGTGTTCGCCGGCCTGGCCGCCATCGCCGTGGTGGGGTTCGTCGTCGGCCTCATCCAGTGGCGTACCACCACCTTCATCGTCGACCACGAGTTCCGCATCGAGCGGCGCCTGCTCTCGTCGACGACCACGCGCATCGACTTCACGAAGGTGCAGTCGGTGGACCTCCACCGGCCGCTCGCCGCCCGGATCCTCGGGCTTGCGGAGGTGCGGATCGACGTCGGCGGCCAGGGGCCCCAGACGCTGCGCTTCCTCGCCAACGAGCGCGCCGAGTCCCTGCGCGACTACCTGCTCGAGCGGATGGACCAGTCCATGTCCGCCACGGCTCCGGCACCCGGGGCGGTCCCCATGGGAGCCAACGGCGCCCCGCCGCCCCAGCGACTCCTGGCATACCGGGCGGCCCCCGCGCACATCCTCCTGGGCAGCTTCCTGAAGCTCGGCCTCTTCGGCATCGGCGTCGGTGTCGGCATCCTCGTGCTGGTGGTGGTGATGACCCGGTCGCTGCCGGTGTTCGCGATCCTCGCGCTGCTCGGCATCTTCTGGCAGGTGCCGAAGAGCCTCCTCACAAACTGGGACTTCACCGTCACGCGCGTCCCGCAGGGCCTGCACATCCAGCGTGGCGCGCTCACCCGGGTGCAGATGACCCTGCGCCCCGACCGCGTGCAGGCGGTGAAGCTCGAGCAGTCGCTGCTCATGCGCTGGGCCGGCCTGTACACCGTGCGGCTCACCGTCCTCGGCAACAACGCCCTCGGCGAGGAATCCGACAACATCGACGTGCTCGTCCCCTTCGGCAAGTGGGACGAGGCCCGCTACGTGCTGTCGCTGGTGTGGCCGCAGGTGGACCCCGCCGCCCTCGTCTGGCAGCCCCAGTCACCGCGCGGGCGAAGGCTCTCCTGGTTCGCCCGCCACGAGTACGCCGTCAGCGACGACGTGCTCGCCACCCGGCATCGCCTCCTCGACCACTCGATCGCGATTGTCCCCCATGCGCGGGTGCAGGGCCTCGGCCTCGCGCAGGGACCGCTGCAGCGCTGGCTCCGGCTGGGCCGCGTCGACGCCCACACCATTGACGGGCCGGTGAGGGTGCAGGCGTACCACCTCGACACCGTGGAAGCGCGTCGCCTCTTCGAGGAGCAACTCGCCCGCTCCGCGGCCGCCCGACGTGACCGCTCGGCCGAGCCGTTCGCCGCCGAGCCGGCCCCCGTCGATCCCACCTGGGCCCCACCAACCGTCCCGCCCGCTGCACGCTAGTGTTTTCCCCATGACCATCTTCCTCGGGATCGACATCGGCGGGTCGGGCATCAAGGGCGCCCCCGTCGACCTCACCACCGGCACACTCATCGCCGACCGCCTCCGCATCCCGACGCCTGCGAAGTCGACGCCCGAGAACGTCGCCGCCGTGGTCAAGACGATCATCGACCACTTCGCGCCGGTCGCCGGTGACGCCAACGTCGGCATCGCGATCCCCGGGCCCGTCGTCCACGGGACCATCACCTTCATGGCCAACCTGCACCAGGACTGGGTGGGCATCAACGCGGACGCGCTCTTCACCGAGATCCTCGGCCGCAATGCCACCTTGGTCAACGACGCGGACGCCGCCGGCCTCGCCGAGGTGAAGTTCGGCGCAGCCAACGACCACCCCGGCCTGGTGCTCGTCACGACCCTCGGCACCGGCATCGGCTCCGCCATCGTCTACCGCGGCGTGCTGATCCCCAACACCGAACTCGGCCACCTCGAGATCGACGGCCACGACGCCGAGACGCGCGCCGCCTCGTCGGTGAAGGACCGCGAGGGCCTCAGCTACAAGAAGTGGTCCGAGCGACTGCAGCGCTACTACTCGCACCTCGAGATGCTGTTCTCCCCGGACCTGTTCGTCGTGGGCGGCGGCGTCTCGTCCGACTGGGACAAGTTCGGCCCGCTGCTGGACCTGCGCACCCCGATGGTGCCCGCGCAGCTGCGCAACAAGGCCGGCATCATCGGTGCCGCGCTCGCGGCGCAGGACGCGCTCCTGCACCCCGAGGCGCACTGACCTACATGCGCTCTGGCGCGTCGATCCCGAGCAGGTAGAGGCCCTTCGCGATCACGTTCTTCGTGGCCGCGATGAGGGCGAGCCGGGAGGCGCGAACGTCGCCCTCGGACTTCATGACCGGGCAGGCCTCGTAGAAGGTCGAGAACGCCCCGGCGAGCTCGTACAGGTAGTTGCACAGCTTGTGCGGCTGCAGGTTCTGCGCCACGTCGTCGACCACCTCGCCGAAGCGCGTGAGCAGGAGCGCGAGCTGCTGCTCGGCCGGCTCCTCCAGCACCAGCACCGCGCCGTAGCCGATGCCCTCGGCGTCGGCCCTGCGGAGGATCTGGTTCACGCGGGCGTGGGCGTACTGCAGGTAGGGGCCGGTGTCGCCGGTGGTCTGCACCATGCGCTCGGCGTTGAAGACGTAGTCCTTCTGCAGGCCGCTGGAGAGGTCGGCGTACTTGATGGCCGCCAGCGCGATGTTCGGCGCCGCCTGCTCCTCCGCCGCGTCGAGCAGCGACGTGAGCGTCGCGGCCGATCCGTCGCGCGTCTTGAACGGCTTCCCGTCCTGGCCCAGCACCATGCCGTAGCCGACATGCTCGGCCACCACGTGGTCGGGCAGGAACCCGGCCTTGCGTGCCGCGGCGAAGACCTGCGCGAAGTGACCGGCCTGGCGGGCGTCGGTGACGTAGATGAGGCGGTCGGCGTCGAGCTCGCCGACGCGGCGGCGGATGGCGGCGAGGTCCGTCGTCGCGTAGCCGTAGCCGCCGTCGGACTTCCGCACGATGAGCGGCGCCTCGAAGCCGTCGACGAACACGCACAGCGCACCGTCGTCGACGACCGCGACGCCGGAGTCCTCGAGCTCCTTCACGAGGACCGGCAGGTCGTCGTTGTAGGTCGACTCGCCGGCGAGGTCCTCATCGGTGAGGAGCACGTTGAGGCGCCGGTAGGCCTCGTTGAACGCCGGCTTCGAGATGTCGACGAGCTGCTGCCAGATCCGCAGCGACTCCTCGTCGCCGCCCTGGAACCGGCTGACGCGCGCCCGCGCCTTGGCCGCGAACTCCTCGTCCTCGCGGAAGTGGGCCGCGGCCCGCTTGTAGAGGGCGTCGGCCTCGTCGAGGGTGAGCGTGCCCGCGTCGATGCCCTCGAAGAGGACCTGCTCGATCAGCATGCCGAACTGCGTGCCCCAGTCGCCGATGTGGTTCTGCGGGATGACGGTGTGGCCAAGGGCCGAGAGGACGCGGTTGAAGCAGTCGCCGATGATCGTCGTGCGGAGGTGCCCTACGTGCATCTGCTTGGCGACGTTGGGCGCCGAGTAGTCGATGACGATCCGCTGCGGGTACTCCGTGACGACCAGCCCGCTGTGCGGATCCTCGAGGACCGCGGTGGCCGCGTCGGCGAGCACCTCCGGCTTGATGCGGAAGTTGATGAAGCCGGGACCGGCGATCTCGAGCGGCTCGCAGATGTCGTCCACGTCGAGCCGCGCGACGATGTCCGCCGCCACCTCGCGCGGCGGCTTGCCCGCCTCCTTCGCCAGGCGCAGCGCCACATTCGACTGGAAGTGGCCGAACTGGGGCTTGGTGGCGGGGCGCATCTCCGGGTCGATGCCGGTGAGGGCACGGAGGCGCGCGTCGAGAGCAGCGGGCAAGGATTGCATGGGCTCCATTCTTCCATCTTTGCGCCAAGGCCCGCGCACCGCGGCCGTCGCCAGATGAGACCGCCCTCATCCGCGTCTCGCGCAACTCTCACCCGGGGCTCGATATGTTTACCCCCATGCGAGTATCTGTGATCGGATGTGGCTACCTCGGCGCCGTGCACGCCGCCTGCATGGCCGAACTGGGCCACGACGTCGTGGGGCTGGACGTCGACGAGGCCAAGATCGAGAAGCTGGCGCGAGGGATCGCACCCTTCCACGAGGCCGGGCTGCCGCAACTGCTGGAGAAGCACGTCGGCTCCGGCCGGCTCCGCTTCACCACCGACGCCAGGGAGATCGCGGACGCACAGATCCACTTCATTGGGGTCGGCACCCCGCAGCGCCAGGGCCACCTGGGCGCCGACATGCGCTACGTCGACTCCGCGATCGAGACGATCATCGAGCACGCCGTGACCACGGACGGGCCCGTCCTCGTCTCGGGGAAGTCCACCGTCCCCGTCGGCACCGCCCAGCGGCTCGCCGGGCGGCTCGACGGCTCCGGCAAGGACCTCATCCTCGCCTGGAACCCGGAGTTCCTGCGCGAGGGCTACGCCGTGAAGGACACGCTGCACCCCGACCGGATCGTCTACGGCCTGCCCGAGGACCGGGAACGCGGCGAGACCGCGAAGGCCATGCTCGACGAGTGCTATGCCACACCCCTCGCGGAGGGGACGCCGCTCGTCGTCTCCAACTACCCGACCGCGGAGCTCGTGAAGGTGGCTGCGAACTCGTTCCTCGCCACGAAGATCTCGTTCATCAACGCGATGGCCGAACTCTGCGACGCCACGGGCGGTGACGTCACCCGGCTCGCCGAGGCGATCGGCTACGACGACCGCATCGGGCCGAAGTTCCTGCAGGCAGGGATCGGGTTCGGCGGCGGCTGCCTCCCGAAGGACATCCGCGCCTTCATGGCGCGCGCCGGCGAACTAGGCGTGGACCAGGCGCTCACGTTCCTGCGCGAGGTGGACACCATCAACCTGCGCCGCCGCGACCTCGCCGTCGAGCTCGCCGAGAACGCCCTCAAGGACCGGTTGGTGGGCAAGAAGATCGCCGTCCTGGGCATCACCTTCAAGCCCGACACCGACGACCTGCGCGACTCCCCCGCGCTCGACATCGCCACCCGGCTGTGGGCGCGCGGTGCCGAGCTCGCCGTCGTCGACCCCGCCGCGGGGCCCGAGCTGCGCGAGCGCAGGCCGGACCTGACCGTGCCGGAGACGGTGGACGAGGCGGTCGCCGGCGCCGACCTCGTGATGATCCTGACCCCTTGGAAGGAGTTCGTCGAGCTCGACCCAGCGGTCCTCATCGGCAAGGTGGGGACCCCGAACATCATCGACGGGCGCAACGTGCTGGACCCGAAGCGGTGGCGCGACGCCGGCTGGAACTACTACGGGATGGGGCGCAGCGAGTCCATCTGGTGACCGCCCCCTGAAATGCGACCAGCGTTCGCACCGTGTACCTGCCTTGCAGCGCAGGTACTCAGTGCGAACGCTGGTGTCGTTAGCGGGGGCTTCCGCGATCAGGCGGCCTGCATCTCCGGACGCAGCTCGATCGCCTGGTTGATGCGCTTGCCGAGCGCCGTGAGCTCGGCCCCGTAGCCGGCGACCATCGGCTCGACGCTCAGGCCCTCGTCGGTCATGTGCTCACCGAAGGACATGAGGACCGGGCCCTCGAGGACGTTCATCTTGACGTTGCCCATGATCGTCTCGAGCTGCGGCACGGCGCGACCTGCGCCGCCCCAGCCGTAGCCGACGACGGCGGCAACCTTGCCGTCCCACTCGTGGAACAGGGTGTCGATCGCGTTCTTCGCCGCGGCGGTGTAGCCGCCGTTGTACTCGGGCGTCAGGAAGACGACGGCGTCGGCCGGCTTCACAACCTCGGACCAGGCCTGGGTGCTGGGCTCGGTGTACTTGCCCATCGCGGGCATCTCGGGCTCGTCGAGGAACGGCAGCGCGACCTCGCGGAGGTCGACGATCTCGACGTCGCAGCCGGCGCCCTGCGCGATGAGCGGCGCGACGGCCGCGGCGATGTCGACCCCGTTGCGACGGGGGCGGGTGCTGGTGACGATGAGCTTGATGGCCATGCGGGCTGACTCCTAAGTAGTTTAACTTTCAACCGTTAGGACAACAGTAGCCGCCGAAGTCTCACCGATGCAAACTCACTCCCCGTCGTACGGGGGTACGCGCTGCGTGAAGAGGTCCCACTCCATCTTGAGGTTGGCGAACAGCTCGCGCACCGAGCCGGCCACCCAGTTCAGCGGGTAGCGGTAGCGCATGGTCGTGTCCCCCACGGCCACCGCGTCCACACCGACCGTGCGGCAGATGGTGACCGCCCGCCGCACGTGGTAGTCCTGCGACAGGACGGTGACGGCGTCGGCGCCGTAGACGTCCCGGGCGCGTACGCAGGAGTCGTAGGTGTCCAGGCCGCCCGGATCCTCGACGACGGCGTCGTCCGGCACGCCGTGCTCCACGAGGTACTCCCGCATGACCCGAGGCTGGTCGTATGACGCCGGGCTCCCGTCGCCGGTGACGATGATCGTCTCGATCTCGCCCCGCTCGTACAGCGCGACGGCGAGGTCCAGCCTGGCGGCGACGAACGCCGACGGTCCCGACGGGTGCACACGCGCCCCCAGCACCATGGCCGTGGGGTGCGCGGGCACCTCGCCGAGGTCGTACACCCGCTCCCAGGACGCGACCACCACGTGGATGGCGGCCAGCATCACGGGCAGCGCCAAGCCGGCGAGCGCCAGCCCGACGATTCTCCGGATCCGGTCAGGCACGCTGCCCCAGGTACCACTTCAGGAGCATCTGCGTGGAGGGGTCCTGCTTCGCCAGCGCCTCTTCGTCGCCGTTCACGGCCGGCGCGATCTCCAAGGCCAGCTTCTTGCCGAGCTCGACGCCCCACTGGTCGAACGAGTCGATGCCCCAGACCACGCCCTGCACGAACGTGATGTGCTCGTAGAGCGCAATCAGCTGCCCCACGACGGACGGGGTGAGTGCGGGCGCGAGGATCGACGTCGTCGGCTTGTTGCCGGCGAAGACGCGGGCAGGGACGATGTCCTCGGCCGTCCCCTCGGCCCGCACCTCCTCCTCGGTCTTGCCGAAGGCCAGCGCGGCGGTCTGCGCGAAGAAGTTGGCGAGGAACAGCGCGTGGACGTCCTCGTCGCCGTCCTTCAGCGGGCGGGCGGGGTTGGCCACGGCGATGAAGTCGGCCGGGATCACGCGGGTGCCCTGGTGGATCAGCTGGTAGAACGCGTGCTGGCCGTTCGTGCCCGGCTCGCCCCAGAAGATCTCGCCGGTGTCGGTGGTGACCGGCGTGCCGTCCCAGCGCACCGACTTGCCGTTGGACTCCATCGTGAGCTGCTGCAGGTAGGCCGGGAAGCGGTGGAGGTACTGGGCGTACGGCAGCACCGCGTGCGAGTGGGCGTCGAAGAAGTTGACGTACCAGACGTTGAGCAGGCCCATCAGCAGCGGCACGTTGCGTTCGGACGCGGTGGTGCGGAAGTGCTCGTCGACGGCGTGGAAGCCGGCGAGGAAGTCGCGGAACCCGTCCATCCCGATCGCGATGGCGACGGAGAGGCCGACGGCCGAGTCGACGGAGTACCGACCGCCCACCCAGTCCCAGAAGCCGAACGCGTTGGCGGGGTCGATGCCGAAGTCGGCGACCTTGTCCAGCGCGGTGGAGACGGCGACGAAGTGCTTGGCGACCGCTGCCTGCCGCGCCTCGTCGTCATCCGCTACGGCGCCCCGTGCCACTAGCCCGTCCAGCAGCCAGGTCCGCGCGAGGCGGGCGTTGGTGAGGGTCTCCAGCGTGGTGAAGGTCTTGGACGCGACGATGAACAGCGTCGTCTCGGGGTCGAGGTCCGCGGTCTTCTCGTAGACGTCGGAGGGGTCGATGTTGGAGACGAACCGCGCGGTGAGGCCGTCCTGCTTGTACGGGATCAGGGCCTCGTAGACCATGACCGGGCCGAGGTCGGAACCGCCGATACCGATGTTGACGACGGTCTCGATGCGCTTGCCGGTCACCCCGACCCACTCGCCCGAGCGGACCTTGTCCACGAAGGCGCCCATCCGGTCGAGGACCTCGTGGACGTCGGCGACGACGTCCTGGCCGTCGACCTCGAGCTTCGCGTCGCGTGGCAGGCGGAGCGCGGTGTGCAGCACGGCGCGGTCCTCGGTGACGTTGATGTGCTGACCGGAGAACATGGCGTCGCGACGCTCGGGCAGCTTCACCTCTTCGGCGAGGCGCAGCAGCGCGGCGATCACCTCACGGGTGACCAGGTTCTTGGAGAGGTCCACGCGGAGGTCGGCGACGTCGAACGTCAGGTCCGCGGCGCGGCTCACGTCCTCGTCGAACCATGCACGGAGATCGGGCCGGAGGTCCTGCTTGAGCTGGGCCAGCGCGGTCCAGGCGGCGGTGGAGGTGGCATCAACTGGCTTCGTCATGAGCCCAAGCCTAGGCCTGCGATGCCGCCGGGGGCGTCCGCTGGTCGCGAACGCCCCCGGGGCGGAATCGGTGGAGGGGGTCAGCCCACCGAGACGTGCACGTGGTCGTAGTGGTTGGCGCTCGCCGACCCGCGGTCCGACATGGAGCGCCAGCCCTCGGAGGCGCGTTGCGCGGTCCAGATCTTCTGCGCGTAGATCACCTCGATGACGCCCAGGCGCGAGGCGTTGTCGCGCACCCAGCGCGCCACCTCCCAGCCGGCCTCGCCGGAGATCATGGCGTCGATGGCCTGGCCGGATGAGTGGTAGGAGCCGCCGCCGGACCGGTAGCCGCCGTAGCTGCTGATGTTCGGGAACTCGTTGCAGATGGCGCGCAGCGCGTTCACGGTGCGGTCGGTGAGTCCCGACTCGACGCTCGCGGCCGCCGCGCAGGACTCCGTCGACACGCCGGAGGCGTCGGACTCGCGCGATTCCTGAGAAGCCTGAGAAGTCTCAGCGGATTCGCGCCTCGGCTCGGGAGCGGGCTCCTCGTCGTCCAGGTACTTGTTGGAGATGAACCCGACTCGCTCGCCGATGCGGGCCTGCTGCCAGCGGTCGTCAACGACGACGTTCGTGACGGTCACCCCGCGGCCGGCAGCCAGCGAGGTGACGACGCCGAACGTCGTGCCGGGGCCCGTACGCACGTTCACCGGGTTCGTGGTCCACATCTCCCCCACGACCTCACCGAGGGGCGGCGTCTCGACGGGCTTCGGCGACGGGGCGGCCGAGGTCGGCGAGGGTTCAGGGGACGGGGTCGGCGACGGCGTGGCACTCGGGGAGGCACTCGGCGACGGGGACGCGCTGGGCGTCGGCGAGGGGCTCGGCGAAACGGAAGCCTCGGACAGCGGGCGCAGCGCGGGGCGCAGGTCCGCCCGGCTCGCCGAATCCTCCCGCGCCGCCTGCACGTGCTCGGAGGGGACGGTCATGGTCGGGTCGGTGCGGTCCTGGGCACGGTCGATCATGGGCGCGGTGATGAACGACGCCACGAGGGCCGCCACCACCAGCACGGCGGACAAGGCGAGCAGCACACGCGTCCGCCTAGGCGAGTGTACCGACGCCATTGCCGGCCGGTCGATGCTCTCGACCTCTTCGATAGCGCGTCGTGGGTTCACGCGGGCTCCTATCCTGAGAAACTTTCAGTAAGTATTAAGGATCGGGAATCCCAAATCAAATCGACGCCACGGGGTACAGTGCCTCTGTAGTTTTTCGGTGGGGAGCCTCACGAGGTCGGTCACGAAAGGGAGTTCCGACATCACGAAGCCTCGATACGCGCGCAGCTTGGGCTGGGCGCTCAGCATCGCCGTCGCCTGCCTCGCACTGTTCGCGGGTCATGCCTCGGCAGGCCAGACGCAGTTGGAGATTCGCGTCGAGCTGACTCGTGACATGGTGGTCACGGTTGCCGGCGCGCTCGGTGATGAGCAGGGTCGCGCTATCAAGCAGGCTCCGGTGACCGCATTCATCGACGACCGGCCGGTCGCCGATGCCGTCACGCGCGGCAACGGCCAGTTCGCCATGGAGTTCGCGATCCCGTCGGACCTGCGCAGCGGCAACCGCCAGTTGTGGGTCAGGTTCGCCGGCGACGGCCCCGACTCCCCCGCCCAGGCGAGCGTCACATTGGCCCTCGGCTCCGGGGCAACCACCGGCAACCCACCTCCCGCGTCGGCACCCGAACCGGCGCCGCAACAACCCTCCGGCGCGCCCGCTCCTGCCCCGGCCCCCGCGCCCTCCCCGAAGCCGGTGGCGCCCCCCACGCTCACCGCGGAGGCCGACGACACCGCCCCGCGCAACGGCTCTGTCGTGACGCTCAGTGGGCTGCTGCTCACGGGCGACGGCCAGCCACTCGTCGGCGCCGGCATCGACGTGCTCGACCCGGGCGGCGAGGTGCCCGACTCCTTCACCCTCACGGGGGCCGACGGCCGCTTCACCACCTACTACGCGGTGCCCTCGGCGCAGCGGGAGCCCATGGAACTCACGGTGCGGTTCCCCGGCGCGGAGGGCTTCCCGTCTGCGAAGGCGTCGGTGAAGCTCGCAGTCCGCGTCCTCGAGACCGCAAGCCCGACGCCGAGCCCGTCGCCCAGCCCCGAACCGTCACCCGCCGCCTCGGAGGTGGCCACCGCGGAGAGCATCATCACCGAGGTGACCAGCGCCCCCACCGTAGAGGCCGAAAGCGAAGATCCGTCCCTGATGACAGGCTGGGTGGTCGGCGCCGTGTTCGTCGTCGGCGCCACGGTGACGATCATCGCGTCGATGGTGGGGCTGAGCGCGCTGCGCCGCATCAACGTGCCTGGCGGGCCGGATCCGGACGCGGAGTTCGAATTTTTCGAGGACGACGACGCGCTGGTCGGCTCACGAGGACGCCGCGGCTACTGATCCCCGGTGCTCCACCGCCCGCTGGGCCGCCTTCCTGAACGACGCGCAGCGGTCGCGCAGCTGGCCGAGGTCGCCACCGTCCACCGCATCGCCCAGCAGGGTCGCGTCGACGCACGCCGCCGGGGACCCGTGCTTCATCCACTCTCCGGCCGCGAACGCCCCGACGCCGCCCATGGGGATCACCCGCTCCGCGAGCCCGACGCGGGCGAGGTGCCCGGCCATCACGTGCCCGACGATGTCCGCGGGCCACAGCAGTGCACCGGTCAGCCCGAGCTCCAGCACGGCGCGCACCTCGAGGTGCGTCGTCGCCGAACCGAACACGGTGAGTCCCTCACTATCGGCGTACCACGCCAGCTCCCTGTCGACGACGTCGGCGAGGACGAACTCGGCGCCGGCACCGTGGGCCGCCTCCAATCCCTCCCGGTCGGCCACCTGCCAGGCACCGAACACCGCGCGGGGTCCGAACACCTGCCCCAACTCCCGCAGGGAATCCACCGGGGCGGCGAACACCGGCAACTGCTCCTGGACCAGCACTTCCACCACCCCGACCAGGTCGTCGATGTCGGCGGCGGGCAGGCAGGTCACGATTCCAGAGGGGACGGTCATGGGGACATTCTGCCGGACCGACGTCGCCTCCGGTTCACGCGTCGATCCCTCGCACGTCTTCGAGCGCCGACCCGCGTCCGTGGGCGAAGATCCGCGGTCGGCTCCCCCGATCACGGCGATCGAGGCCTGACGGACGGTAACGTTGCGCGAGGCCGGGACGCGTCACCGGCGCGCGGGAGGAGGCCGGGATGGCCGTCGTATGGACGATCGCGGGGATTGCGCTGATCGTGATCGGGTTGCGCGACATGTTTCACAGCCTCCTGCACCCTCGTGGCAGCGGTGCAGTGAGCAATGCACTGATGTCCTGGCTTTGGGGACTGTCCCGACGGTCGGGACATCGCCTCGGCTCCGCGGCAGGACCCGCGGGGATGGTCTCTGCCGTCATCGCCTGGGTCCTGTTGCAGGCCGTGGGTTGGGCCCTGGTGTATCTCCCCCACGTGCCCCACGGCTTCTCCTACTCCCCGGGCATCGAGCCGACCCGGTACTTCCCGGCCGCCGAGGCCCTCTACATCTCGTTGGTCAGCCTCGCGACGCTCGGTTTCGGCGACGTCGTGCCCACCGATCCGTGGCTGCGGGCGTTCGCGCCACTCCAGGCGCTCACCGGCTTCGCCCTATTGACGGTGTCCTTGACCTGGTTCACGCAGGTGTTCCCGCCGGTCGCGCGCAGGCGTGCCCTGGCGCTGCACCTCAACGCATTGGCCGAGAGCGGGTATGCCGAGCGGCTGGACGAAGAGGGTGCGGACTTCGCTGACCAGGTCCTCATGGAGTTGGCGAGGGAGATCAACACGACGACGGTGGACCTCACGCAGCATTCAGAGAGCTACTACTTCCGCGAGGATGACCCCGCGATGTCCCTCGCGCGTCAACTGCCCTACGTCCTGACGCTCGGGGATGCGGCAGCAACTTGCCGCGGGGACAGGTCGGTCGCCGGCACCGCCCTTACGCAGTCGGTGGAGCACCTGGCCCGGACGCTCCACGGCTTCGTGGAGAGCGGCGACGACACGAAGGAGATCCTCGACGCCTACGCCGCCGACCAACGGCGCACTCCCCGGGCCTGACCTTCAAAGAACACCCGAGGATCACCACCATGACCAGATCCTGCCGTTCCAGCGGAGCATCGCTGAGGGTGCGGCGCTGGTCACCCCAGCGCGACGGGGTCCCCGGCAATTAGAATCGGCTTTCGTGGAGAAAACCCTGACCCGTACCGAACGCCTCGACCGCCTTCCGTACACCCGCAAGCACAACAAGCTGCTGTTCGGCTCCGGCGTCGGTTGGGCGCTCGACGCGATGGACGTCGGCCTCATCTCGTTCATCATGGCCGCGCTCATCAGCGAGTGGAACCTGGGCCGGGTGGAGCAGTCCGCGCTGGTCTCCGTCGGCTTCATCGGCATGGCGGTGGGCGCCTCGGTGGGCGGCCTGCTCGCCGACCGCATCGGCCGCCGTCAGGTGTTCGCCCTCACCCTGCTCGTCTACGGCGTCGCCACCGGGCTCTCGGCGCTCTCGACCGGGCTGGTGATGCTGATCGCGCTGCGCTTCATCGTCGGCCTCGGGCTCGGCGGCGAGCTGCCCGTCGCGTCGACGCTGGTCAGCGAGTTCGCGCCGAAACGGATCCGCGGTCGCGTGGTCGTGGCACTGGAGTCGTTCTGGGCGGTCGGCTGGCTGGCGGCCGCCGTCGTCGGCTACTTCCTGGTGCCGCTCGAGAACGGCTGGCGCTGGGCCCTCGCGCTCGGCGCGATCCCGGCGGTGTGGTCGATCGTGATCCGGCTGGGGCTGCCGGAGTCGGTGCGGTTCCTCGAGAGCAAGGGTCGCCACGCGGAGGCGGAGAACATCGTCGCCGAGCTGGAGCGCACGGCCGGGATCACCCCGCCGGACGAGCCCGTGGACACCGAGCACTCCAAGGCCGCGAAGACGACGATGGGCGAGCTGTTCGGGCCGCGGTTCCGCCGGCGGACGATCGCGCTGTGGCTCACCTGGTTCGGCGTCAACTTCTCCTACTACGGCGCCTTCATCTGGATCCCCACCCTCCTCCACGAGGGCGGGCTCACCCTCGTGAAGAGCTTCGAATTCACCCTGCTGATGACGCTCGCGCAGCTGCCGGGCTACCTCGTCGCCGCGATCCTCATCGAGGTGTGGGGGCGCCGGGCGACCCTGGTGTCGTTCCTCGGCGGCTCGGCGCTCTCCGCCGTCTGCTTCGGCTTCGCCCCGGCCATCGCTGAGGCGATCGCGCCTGGTTCGGACAGCTGGCAGTACGGGGTGGCGATGCTCTTCGGCTCCCTGCTGAGCTTCTTCAACCTCGGCGCGTGGGGCGCCCTCTACGCCATCACGCCCGAGGTCTACCCGACGACCGGCCGCGCCTCCGGTGCCGGAGCGGCCACGGCGTTCGGCCGGGTCGCCGCCATGCTGGCACCGATCCTGGTGCCCATCATCGTCGTCGCCGGCCTAGGTGTCCTGTTCGCCGTCTTCGGCGCCATGTTCCTGCTCGCCATGGTGGCGGCCTGGTTCCTGCCCGAGAACAAGGGCAAGGCGCTCGCGGAATACTGACCCGGCTCAGGCCTTCAGCCGCGACTTCACGTCGACGCCGCTCTCCAGCGAGAGGTGCGCGGCGACGAGGCGCGCCACCATCCGTGCGGGCTCGGTCGTGGCGCGTCGGTGGAGATCGACGCACCAGTCGGTGAGGCGCCCGAGCTCTCCTCGCAGTGACTCGAACTGCGCCATGCGTGCCGCCTTCGCCGCCTCCGCGTCGCCGTCCTCCCACGCCGCGGCCTCCTCGGCGCACCTGTCCCCGGCCGCGTCGAAGACGCCGGCGAGCGTTGGGTCGTGGGCCCCGGCGAGGTCCTCCCGAAGTGCGGCGCGCTCCGCATCGGCGTCGACGCTGCGCCGGCGCTCGAACACGTCGCGGCGGCTGGGGATGACGTCGGTGAACGGGTTCGTGTCGCCGACGAAATGGCTCGCGTCGGCGACCTCCCGGCCCAACCTGCCGTCCGTCGCGCGCGCCACGAGGTCGTCGGTGGCTGGCCCCACCAGCGTGCCCATGAGCCCCCACAGCTGCGCCCGGTGCCGGGCGTAACGGGCCATCGTCGACATGGTGTTGGCATCGGGAAGCGTCATAACCGAAGCCTATCGACGGGTCCGGAGAGGCGGACGTTAGGGTGGTCGGAGAACACCGACGAGGAGACTGCAATGACCGAGGACCGTAGTGGTTGGCGCCCCTTCATCGAGCGCGCATGCCAGGCAGTGGGCATCGAACCCGACCTGATCGACGAGGACATCGCGCTGGAGCTCGCCGCCCGCGTGGCGCGCGAGGGCGAGCGCCCGATGGCACCCGTCGCGACGTTCATCCTCGGCCTGGCCGTCGGTTCCGGCAAGGGCGACGTCGACGACCTGAAGGCGAAGATCGAGTCCGTCGCCTGATCCGGTCCATGGCCGGCCTCAGGGCTGGCCGACCGGCGTGCCCGACAGCAGGTGGATGCGGTTGAAGACGTTCATGTTGATGCAGCCCATCAGGAACAGCGACAGCACGTCGTCGCCCAACAGCTCGCGCAGGCGCTCGTACGCGTCGTCGGGTATCCGCCGCTCGGCGACGAGCGTGACGTACTCGGCGACTTCGAGCGCCGCCTGCTCGAGCTCGGTGTAGGCGGCCCCCGCGTCGCGCCAGCCGGGGGCGAGCGCGAACTTCCGCGAGATCGTGGCGTCGTCGAGGCCATCCGTCCGGTAGGCCTTCTCACCGAGTCCGACGTGGACGTTCACGCAGTACGCGCAGCCGTTCAGTTGGCTGACGTGGACGAACGCGAGTTCCAGCACCGCGCGCGAGACACCCAATTCCTCCGCGCGGGCGATGATCGTGTCGGTCACGGCGTACTGCGCGCGTGAGGTGGCGGCCATGTTCTTGCGCAGGTGGATCCGGTCGTTCATTGGGGGGTCCTCTTCGGGGCTCGGGTCAGTACAGCGCCGTCCTCCACTGGTCGACGGCATCCTGCAGGTCACCGTACAGCGCGCCGAAGTCGCCCCCGCGACCGGTGTCGGCGATCGCCTGCCCCACCGCGGAGAGCGCCGCCGTGGCCTGCTCGCCGTCCTGCGCCCGGAGCGCCGCCGCGAGATCGCGGAGCGCCGCGTCGACCTGCTTCCGGTCGTCGTTGCTGATCGTGTCGGCCTGGAACGCCTGCCGCACCGCGTTCGAGAGCGCCGCTGAGGCGGAGTGGACGGGCCCGGCGTCGGGCGTCACCGCCGTGGGCGGCTGCTGGGTGGTCTCCTCGGGCGGGGGCGCCTGGGTGGTGGTCGGCTCGGCCGGGGGCGCGCTGGTGGTCGCTGGCGGACGGGACGTCGCCGGCGGCCGAGTGTCCGGGGGCGGCGCCTGCGTGGTGGCGGGTGCCGACGTCGTCGGCTCGGCGCGGGGGCTCGGGGTCTGGGCGATCGGTTCCGCGGGCGACGTCGTGGGGCTCGGCGAGGCCGACTCGACGGTGGAGTCCACCGTCGGGGCGACACTGTCGTCGGCGGCGACGGGGGTGGAGCCGTCATCCATGAACGCCGCGTAGGCCCCTACGCCGCCCGCCAGCAGCACGAGCGCGAGGAGCACCCAGAGGACGCCTGACCGGGAGTCGGTCTGTTGGGCGCGACGTGGTGCCGCCGACGCGGTGAGCGGCAGCAGCGCGGTCGCTGCGTCCGGGTCGCCGTCGCCCGACAGCATCGAGGCGACGACCGCCGCGGACGCCGGTCGCTCCGCCGGGTCCTTCGCCATCAGCGCCGCGATGATGGCGGCGAGCCCGGGTGGGACGTCCGGCCGCGCGTCGCGGACGTCGGGGACGGGGGCGGTGGCGTGCTGCATCACGGTGACGACGGGGCTGTCGCCGTGGTAGGGCGCGCGGCCTGCGAGGAGCGTGAACAGGACGCAGCCCAGGGCGTACAGGTCGCTGCGCTCGTCGGCGGGTCGGCCGGCAGCCTGCTCGGGCGAGAGGTAGTGGGCGGTCCCGATGACGGTCTCCGGCGTCGTCAGGGGGTTCATCGTGTCCTGCGCCTCGTCGACGAGGCGGGTGATGCCGAAGTCGAGGACCTTGATGCGGCCGTCCTCGGCGCGGGCGATGTTGCCGGGCTTGATGTCGCGGTGGATGATGCCGTGCTGGTGCGCGGCCGCGAGCGCGGCGGCGACTTGGGCGCCGATGTCGCGCACGTCGTCGACGGGCAATGGGCCGCCGGTCTTGACCTCCTGGGCGAGGGTCTGTCCGGGGAGCAGCTCCATGACGAGGTAGGCGTGCTCGTCGTCGAAGCCGGTGTCGAAGACGGTGACGATGTTGTCGTGCTGCAGCGCGGCCGTCGTCCGGGCCTCTAGGCGGAACCGTTCCTCGGCGGCCGGGTCACCGGTCGGCGTGGTGAGGTCGAGGATCTTGACGGCGACCTCGCGCTGGAGGAGTTCGTCCACCGCGCGGTAGACGGTGGCCATCCCCCCGCGCCCGATCTGCTCGATCAGGCGGTATCGATTGGCCAGAGTGCGAACCCCGGCGGTTGGCTGCACGGGCTCATCCATGACCACAACCCTACCCGCCGACCGGATCCGGCCTCGGTGCGTGGGGTCAGTCGAAGGCCGACTTCCAGTCGTCGACGGCGTCCTTCAGCTCGTCGAAGGGCTCCTCGAAGTCGCCCTTCCGACCCGAGTCGCTGAGCGCCTGGTCGATGGCGGAGAGCGCGTCCGAGGCGCCCTGCTCGTCGTCGTCCTTGAGCGCCCGCCGGAGCTCCCGCAGGCCCTCGTCGATCCGCCGCCGGTCCTCCTTGGAGAGCTGTTCCGCCTTGGCGGCGTCCTTGACCGCGTCCGACAGGACGTCCGCGGCCACCGCAGGATCCGACGCGTCGCCATCCTCCGAAGCCGACTCGGCCGGGGGCTCCTCCTCCCGCTCAGCCGGCGGCGGCTGCGGCACCGTCGGACTGCCGGCGGCGGGAGACTCCTCGGTCAGGGCGGCGACCGTGGGTGCGCTCGTGGGGTCCGGCCCCGCCACCGGGTCGTCGTCGGACAGCAGGCTGAAGGCGCCGACACCGAGGGCCGCCACTGCCACAGCAGCCAGGATCCACGCCGCGGCCGGACGCCGCCCCGGACCTTCCGGGGCGGGCACGTCCATCACGGCCGTGGGTGGCGTGTCGGTTCTGGGCGCGGGCCCCAGGACCTGCGTCGGGGCGTCCGAGGCGGGGCGCTCGAGGCGGGACGCGACGAGGCCGGCGGGCGCCGGTCGCTCTTCCGGGTCCTTGGACAGCAGTGCGGTCACGAGCGCCACCAGCGGGGCGGGGGCGTCGGGCCGCAGCGCGGCGAGGTCGGGCACCGGCGCGGAGGTGTGCATCGCGAGCGTCGCGAGATTGGAGTCGCCCTGGTACGGCGGGTGCCCTACGAGCAGAGTGAAGAGGACGCAGCCCAGCGCGTACAGGTCGCTGCGGGCGTCCCCGGCGTCGCCACGGGCCTGTTCCGGCGACAAGTACTGCGGGGTCCCGAGGATGCTGTCCGGGGAGGTGAGGGGGCCGGCCTCGTCGTGGGCCTCGTCGAGGAGACGCGTGATGCCGAAGTCGAGGACCTTGATGCGGCCGTCGTCGGCGCGGGCGATGTTGCCCGGCTTGATGTCCCTGTGCACCAATCCCGCGGCGTGCGCCGCCTGCAGCGCCGAGGCGACCTGTGCGCCGATCTCCCGCACCTCGTCCACCGGCAGGGGTCCGCGACGGGCCAACTCGCCGGCCAGGGTGCCGTGCGGCAACAGCTCCATCACCAGGAACGCGTGGCCCTCGTCGATCCCGGTGTCGAACACCGTGACGATGTGGTCGTGGCTGAGCGAGGCCGTCGCGCGGGCCTCACGCCGGAATCGCTCCGCTGCCGCGGGGTCCTTGACCGGGCTGGCGGGGTCGAGGATCTTCACGGCCACTTCGCGGTCGAGCAGTTCGTCGACGGCGCGGAAGACGGTCGACATGCCGCCGCGCCCGATCTGCTCGGCCAGCCGGTAGCGGCCGGCGAGCAGGCGAGCCTCCGGCAGCGGAGTCGTCGGATGGTCCATGCCGGAGACACTACCCACGTAAGCGGGCGGCGCCGGGTCAGCCCCTGACGCGCTGCAGCGTGAACTCGTTGGAGCGGAAGGTGCCGTCGGCGGTGGCGACGGCGACGCGCCAGCGGTGGGTGCCCACCTGGTTGCTGCCATAGGTCAGAGGGATGGTGAAGCGGCCGTCGGCGTCGGTGGTGCTGATCTGGGAGCGCGACCAGCCGGAGTCCAGCAGGACCTCCGTCCAAACCTGTGAATTGGGTGCGCCGGACGCCGTGCCCCACGTGTAGGTGGTCTGGCCCACCGGCTTCACGCCGGCCGACGCGGCGCTCACCGTCACCGGGGCCTCGGTCCTGACCAGCGTGAACGGCTCGGAGGGGAAGGTGCCGAGGGAGCCGCCCACGACGACCCGCCACTGGTACTCGCCCGGGGTGCGGGCGCCGTAGGTCAGCGCGAGCGTGAACCTGCCCTCGGCGTCGGTGGTGCCCACCTGCGAGCGCGACCAGCCGCCGGAGAGCATGACCTCGGTCCAGACCGGCGAGTTGGGCGCGCCGGTGGCGGTGCCCCACGTGTAGGTGTCCTGGCCGACGGGCTTGGACCCGGCGGAGGCGGCGGTCACCGTCGGCTCGGGAACGCGGGTGAGGGTGAACGAGTCCGAGTGGTAGACCCCGAGCGACGAGCGGACGCCGACCCGCCAGGTGTACGTCCCGGGGGTGGTCTTGCCGTACGTCAGGGGCAGCGAGAAGCGGCCGTTGCCGTCGGTGGTGCCGGTCTGCGAACGCGACCAGCTCTCACCGATCCGCACCTCGGTCCAGACCTCGGAGTTCGGGGCGCCGGTGGCCGTGCCCCACGTGTAGGTGTCGTGGCCGACCGCCTTGGTGCCGGCGGAGTAGGCGGCCACGCTCACCAGCTGGATGCGCTTCGAGGTGACGTTGCTGGACGTGAGCGTCGTACCCCAAGGGGTGGTGAGGGTCGCCCGGTACGTGGTGGTGCCCGCGGACGACTGGCCGTAGGTGAGCGCCAGGTCGAAGCTGCCGTCGGAGGCGACGGCGACGCTGCTGTGGTCGCGCCAAGTGCCGCTGACGAGGACCTGCGCCTTCACCGTGCGGCCCGCGTAGCCGGCGGCGGTGCCCCGGAGCCGGGCCGTCTCGCCGACGTACACGTCCTCGACCGCGTTGGCCTTCACCGTGCCGAGCCGCTCGATGGTGAACTCCGGTGACGTGTAGGTGGTGTCGATGGTGGAGGACTTCACACGGAAACGATGCAGCCCGACAGTGTCCTGGCCGTACGTCAGTGGGATGGAGAAGATGCCGCGCGGACCGGCCTGCACCTGCTGGCTGGGGCTCCAGCCCGATGGGGTCATCGCCTCGGTGCGTACGATCTGTCCGGCACCCCCGGGGCTGAGGAGACCCGTGACCGCAGCCGTGGCACCGACGTTGGCCTTCGTCGCTGGACGGATCACCAGTTCCATTGGACCGGTCGCCGGCGGCGTCACGTTGTACTGGTAGAGGTTGTGGCGCGCCATCAGGTTGATGACCTTGTTGGCGTACAGCGGGTCGGTCGCGTAGCCCCCCATGTGCACTTCGAAGATGAAGCGGTCCGGGTTGTCGGTGTAGTCGAACGCCTTGGCGTACCGGGAGAGCCGGCTGAGGAAGTAGCCGTGGTCGATGAACGACTTCTCGGCGGTGTCGTACTTCCGGAACTTGGCGGTCGTGGTGTAGCGGTTGCCGTTGGCGTCGACCTCCCAGGTGCTGATCGAGTAGCACCCGTTCTGGTGCGGGCTCTCCGTCGAGCTGCACTTGATGCCGAACCAAGCGTTGGCGTTCTTGGCTAGCTCGGACTCTCCCATGCCAGACTCGAGCATGGACTGGGCGATCGACACCGAGGCGGGAACGCCGTAGGTGCGCTCCTCCGCCTGGGCCCACTGGTGGGTCTTCGCGATGAAATCGGCCGCCGTCAACGCCGACGCCGGCTGCGGCGCCGCGAAGGCGACGAACCCCAGGACGACGGCCAACAGGACACTACGCACGCTTCGCCACATTCGCATGGAGCCCATTCAATATGTTGGTCCGGCCAGAAGCCAATCATTTCCGGCGAACCTCAAGCGGTCGTTGAGCCCCCGAGCTGTTGGGCATCGACGAAGGTCCGTGCAATAGTGGGGACCACGTGTTCCGGGGTCGGTGTAATTCCGAGCCGGCGGTGAGAGTCCGCGACCCGAGCGCTTCGGCGCCCGGTTGACCTGGTGGAATTCCAGGACCGACGGTGAAAGTCCGGATGGGAGGCAACACGGCGAGGCGAGCCACATCGGCGCGCCCCTGCGGCGCATGCCGGCGACCCGTTGGGTCCCCGGAGGCGCCTGCATTTCCCGTCCCCGGAGCCCGCATCGGCAGCGAGCGAAGGGCAGGACCGGGATGGTGGACCACCGTACCCAGGTCGACCTCGGGCACATGCGGCGCGCCCTCGAACTGGCGGCGAGCGGCCCGGAGGCCGACCCGAACCCCCGCGTCGGCGCCGTCGTGCTCGACAGCCGCGGCGAGGTGGCGGGGGAAGGATTCCACCGCGGGGCCGGGAGCCCGCACGCGGAAGTCGAGGCGCTGCGGAACGCGGGTCATCGGGCCCGGGGCGGGACGGCGTACGTGACACTCGAGCCCTGCGCCCACGAGGGCCGGACCGGCCCCTGCACGGACGCGCTCCTCGACGCAGGCGTCGCCCGCGTCGTCTTCGCGACGGGCGACCCGAACCCGGCGGCCTCGGGAGGTGCCGCCCGGTTAGGGGCGGCGGGGGTGCAGGTGGACTCCGGTCTCCTCAAGGCCGAGGCACTGGCCGTCAACCGCACGTGGGCCCATCGGATCCGGACGGGCCGTCCTTTCGTGACCTGGAAGTTCGCCGCCACCCTCGACGGCCGGTCCGCCGCCGAGGACGGCACCTCGCAATGGATCACCGGCGAAGAGGCCCGCAACGACGTCCACCGCCTGCGGGCGAGGTGCGGCGCGATCATCGTCGGCACCGGGACGGCGCTCACGGACGACCCGGGTCTCACCGTTCGCGGGCTCGACGCTCCGCTGCCGCGTCCGCCGCTGCGCGTCGTGATCGGGCGGACTCCGCTGCCGCCCTCGGCGAACCTCTTCTCGGGCGAGGCCCCCACACGCGTGTTCCCACACCGCGACGTCGGGCGCGCCCTGCGCCAGCTCGCGGAAGACGGAATCCACCACGCGTTGCTGGAGGGCGGGCCGACGCTGGCCGCCAGCCTCCTGGCCAACGGTCTGGTCGACGAGGTGGTCGCCTACGTGGCGCCCGCGCTGCTCGGCGCCGGCCGGGCGGCCGTCGGGAGCCTGGGCATCCACACGATCGGCGGCGCCGTACGCCTCCACCCGACGTCCGTGAGCCTCGTCGGCGAGGACGTCCGCATCATCGCTGTCCCCAACCACCAGAAGCAGGAGACCCACTGACCATGTTCACCGGAATCGTCGAAGAACTCGGCACCGTCGAATCCATCCAGGCCGGCGCCCAGTCCGCCGTCCTCCGGGTCCGGGGGCCCCTCGTCGTGAGCGACGCGGTGGTGGGTGCGAGCATCGCCGTCAACGGGGTGTGCCTCACCGTCACCGCGCACGACGAGGCCACCTTCACCGTCGACCTCATGGCGGAAACCCTCCGGCGGACCAGTCTCGCCGCGCTCCGCGAGGGCTCCAGTGTCAACCTCGAGCGCGCCATGGCCGCCACCGCCCGCTTCGGCGGGCACGTCGTGCAGGGCCACGTCGACGGCACCGCCCGCATCCTGCGCCGCGAGGAGGGCGACCGCTGGGAGACCGTGACGTTCGAGCTACCCACCGAGCTGGCGCGCTATGTCGTCGAGAAGGGGTCCATCACCGTCGACGGGGTGTCCCTCACCGTCACCGCCGCCGGGCCGGACACGTTCTCGGTGTCGTTGATCCCCACGACGCTGGCACTTACGACCCTGGGCGCGAAGGGCGTCGGGGACATGGTCAACCTCGAGGTCGACGTGCTGGCCAAGTACGTGGAGCGCATGCTCGCCCACCTCTGCGAGGTGCGGTCGTGACCGGCTTCGCGACCATCCCGGAAGCGCTGGAGGCGCTACGCGTCGGCCTCCCGGTGCTCGTGCTGGATGACGAGGAGCGCGAGAACGAGGGCGACGTCGTGCTGGCGGCCGAGACCCTCACCGACGAGTGGCTGGCCTGGACGATCCGCCACAGCTCTGGCTACGTCTGCGCGCCGGTCACCGCCGCGCTCGCCGACCGGTTGGAGCTGCCGCTGATGGTGCGCGACAACGCCGACCCGCTGCGCACGGCGTACACCGTCTCCGTCGACGCAGCCACCGGAATCAGCACTGGCATCAGCGCCGCGGACCGTGCGCGGACGCTCCGCCTGCTCGCGGACGCGCGCACCACGGCGACCGACCTGATCCGGCCGGGACACGTCCTGCCGCTGCGGGCCCGCGACGGCGGCGTGCTGGAGCGGGCCGGGCACACGGAGGCGGCCGTCGACCTCTGCCGGCTGGCCGGGCTGGCCCCCGTCGGGGCCATCGCCGAGCTCGTGCACGACGACGGGACGATGATGCGTACCGCGGAGGTGGCGCGGCTCGGTGCGGCGCACGGGCTGCCGGTGATCACGATCGGCGCGCTCGCCGACTGGCGGCGCCTGCACGACCGCGTGGTCGAGGTGGCCCGGACCACTCTCCCCACCCGGCACGGGACGTTCGAGGCGATCAGCTACCTCGACCTGGTCACCGGTGCCGACCATGTCCTGCTCGTCAGCCCTCGCGGCCGCGGAACCTCGGGCGTCCCGCCCCTGGTGCGCCTCCATTCCGAGTGCGTGACCGGCGAGGCGTTCGGGTCGGAGCGCTGCGACTGCGGACCCCAGCTCGCCCAAGCCATGGCCCGACTGGCCGACGAGCCCGGCGCAGTGGTCTACCTGCGTGGGCACGAGGGCCGGGGCGTCGGACTTCCCGCGAAGCTGCGCGCCTACCACCTGCAGGACGAGGGCCTCGACACCGTCGACGCGCAACTCCGGCTCGGGCTGCCCGTGGATGACCGCGAGTACGGAGCAGCCGCCGCGATCCTCCACGCGTGCGGCCTCGACCGCGTCCGGCTGCTCACCAACAATCCCGCCAAGATCGCCGGTCTGGTCGCCACCGGGATCGACGTCGTGGCCGTGGAGGCATCGTTCACTCCCCCGAGGCCCGCAAGCCTCCCCTACCTGCGCGCCAAGCGCGACCGACTCGGGCACACCACCCTCATCAGCTTGAAGGAGCACTGACATGGCCGGACACGGCAGCCCCACCATCACCGCCCACGGCGCCGGCATGCGCGTCGGGATCGTCGCCGCCTCTTGGCACACGCGAGTCATGGACGGCCTCATCGACGGCGCGCAGCGCGCCCTCGCGGAGTCGGACGTGAGCGACGTCGACCTCGTCCGGGTGCCGGGCACCATGGAGCTGCCGGTGGCGTGCAGCGTCCTCGCACCCCACTACGACGGGCTCGTGGCACTCGGCGTGGTGGTCCGCGGCGGCACGCCCCACTTCGAGTACGTGTGCGCGGGTGCGACCCAGGGAATCACCGACGTCAGCGTGCGGACCGGCGTCCCGATCGGCTTCGGCGTCCTCACCTGCGACTCCGATGAGCAGGCCCTCGACCGCGCAGGCCTCCCGGGGTCCTCCGAGGACAAGGGCCACGAGGCCGCCACTGCCGCTGTCGCGACCGCGGCCGCGCTCAGGACGGCGCTGGGCCGCTTCGCGTGACCTTCTCCCCGGCCGGGCTTCGGCGGATCACGTCCTCCAGGAACTCCCTCGACGCATGCTCGACGATCCTCGCGCTCGCGGCGCGAGCCTCGTCGGGGTTGCGCTGCGCGATCGCCGCGGCCATCTGCTCGTGGAAACGTACGGCGACGAGGTCGGGAGTGGGGGGCATCAGCCCGAAGTGGTGCCGCGCGGAGAGCACCACGTCCATCTGCTGGGCCATGCCGGAGAAGAGCGGGTTGCCGGACTGCTCGAACACCAGCTCGTGGAACTCCGTGTCGGCCTCGAGGAACCCCGGCAGGTCGCTGTGGTGGGCGCTGTCGTCGAGCAGTTGCGCGAGCACGAGCAGACGGGCCGCGGCCTCGTCGCTCCGGTGTCCGGCGGCCAGCCAGGCCGCGGAAGGCTCGAGCGCCTGCCGGAGTTCCACGAGCCACCGGAACTGGTCCGCCCGCTGCGCCGGGTCTCGGAGTTTCCACGCGATGATCTCCGGACTGGTGTGGCTCCAGTCCGAGCGTGGGCGGACCGTCGTGCCCAGCCGGCGCCTCGATTCGACGAGACACAGCGATGCGAGCACGCTGACCGCTTCCCGGACCACGGACAGCGAGACCCCCCAGCGGGCCGCTTCCGCCTCGAGTTGGAGCACGGTGCCGGGCTCGATGTCGCCGGAGACGATCATGGCGCCGAGGTCGTCGACGAGTTGCTGTTTCAGTGTCGCGCCCGCCTGACGCGGGGTGGTTGCGCTGCTCATCGTGTTTGACTTTCCTGGTCCGATCCGAACTTCGAACCGCCTATTGACGACCATAATAAGTCTGATTTATTCTTTTGGCCACAACTACACGCGGGCGAAGTAGCCCGCAGCCCATTCCAACGATGGATTTGGGACGACCTCAATCGGAGGAACCATGAAACACCCCAAGGGTGCGGCCATCGCACTCGCGCTCACGACGTCGCTCTTCCTGGCCGCGTGCGGCGGCGACGAGGGCGAGGGCGACAGCAGCGGCAGCGACACCATCCGCGTGACGCTCGCCAACCACGTCTGGACCGACACCATCAAGGAGGCGATCCCCCAGTTCGAGGAGGAGACCGGCCTCACCGTCGAGATCACCCAGCTCGGCGAGGACCAGCTCAGCGACCAGTACAACGTGAAGCTCAACGCCGGGTCCGAGGACCTCGACGTGATGATGTACCGCCCCCTCCAGGAGGGGAAGCTGTTCGCCACCAACGGCTGGATGGCGGACCTCACCGAGCGTGTCGAGTCCAACGCCGACTGGGACTGGAGCGACTTCCAGGAGGGCCCCAAGTCGGCAACGACCCACGAGGACACCGTCGTCGGCGTCCCGATCATCACCGAGCGCGAGGTGCTCTACTACCGCAAGGACCTCCTCGAGAAGTCCGGCTACGACGCGCCCCCGCAGACGCTCGATGAGCTCAAGGAAATGGCCCTCAAGATCAAGCAGGACAACCCGGGTACCGCGGGCTTCGTCGCCCGCACCGCGCGCACCGCCGCGGTGACCCAGTTCTCCAGCTACCTGTTCTCCTACGGCGGCGACTTCGAGGTCGACGGGCAGGCGGCGGTCGGCTCCGACGAGGCCATCGCGGCCTACGACATGTACTCCAGTCTGATCCGCGAGGCCGGGCCCGAGAACGTGTCCACCGACATGGGGTGGCCGGACTCGATGGCGATCTTCCAGCAAGGCCAGGCCGCATTCCTGACCGAGGCGGACTCGCTCTACCGCAACGCCACCGACCCCGAGAAGTCGAAGGTCGCGGAGAACGTCGGCTTCGCCCCGTTCCCGGAGGGCCCCGCCGGCCGTCGTTCCTACAACATCCCGTCGTGGGCTCTGGGCATCAACGAGGGCTCGCAGAACAAGGACAACGCCTGGAAGTTCATCGAGTGGGCCACGAGCCAGGAGCAGGCGCTGGCGCTGCAGCAGGCCGGCAACCCGAGCGCCCGCAACTCCGTCTGGGAGAACGCCGAGTCGACCAAGAACGACCCGGCCGACCTCGTCGAGGCCAGCAAGGGCTCCGCGGAGAACGGCGTCGGCCATGACCGGCCGCTAGTGACCCGCGTCGCCGAGGCCCGAGAGATCGTCGGTCAGCCGATCGTCGACGGCATCACGGGCAAGGACGTCGCCGAGTCGGCCCAGACCGCGCAGGAGGCGTTCCAGCAGTTCCTCGACAGCGAGTAACAGCCCCATCGGGCGGGCGGGGCCCAAGCGCTCCGCCCGCCCCTCCAACCCGTAGGAGGTGTCCATGTCAACGGCGACCGCAACCCCCCGGACCGTGCCGCACACCACACGCCCGCAGTCCTCTGTCTCGCGCTGGGCCAACCACAACCGCAAATGGGTCCTCGCCGCCCCCGCGATGATCTTCACCGCGGCGATGATCCTCTTCCCGCTCGGCTGGACCCTGTACCTCAGCCTGACGAACGCCAAGGGTTCCGTGCGCGCGGAGAAGGAGTTCATCGGATTCGACAACTACGCGAGCGTCTTCGCGGACACCGCCCGGTTCTGGCCCGCGGTGGGCCGCACCCTGTTCTTCACGGGCGGCACGCTCGTCGCCCAACTGGTGCTCGGCATGGTCATCGCCCTCCTGTTGCGCAAGAACTTCCGCGGCCAAGGCTTCGTCCGCATCGCGGTGCTGATGCCGCTCGTCGCCACCCCCGTGGCCGTCGGCATGATGTGGCGCCTCATCTTCGAGCCCAACATCGGCATCGTGAACTACCTCCTCGTCCGCATGGGCATCCCGGCGCAGCCCTGGCTCGCGGGCGAGAACACCGCCCTGCCGACGACGATGATCATCGACATCTGGCAGTGGACGCCCATGGTGGCGCTCATCCTGCTCGCCGGTCTCACCTCCATCCCCGAGGAGATGGACGAGGCCGCCTCCATCGACGGGGCCAGCGCCTGGCAGCGCTTCTGGCACGTCACGCTCCCGATCCTCTGGCCGAGCGTCGTCGTCGCCACGCTGCTGCGCGGCATCGACGCCCTCAAGACGTTCGACATCCTGTACGCGACGAAGGGCCGCGGCGGCGGGTCGTTCAACGAGGTGGAGACCCTCAACGTCTACGCCTACGGCCTCAGCTTCGACTACAACAACTACGGAATCGCCTCCGCGGTGCTCATCCTGTTCTTCGGGCTGATCCTGCTCGCGCTGTTCCTCCTCGTGCGTGGAAACAAGGTGAAGTGACATGCGTACCTCCCCCGGTTACCGGATCTTCCGAATCGTCGCGATCGCGGTGCTCATCGTCGTGATGCTCATGCCGATCTTCTGGATGGTGTTGTCCAGCCTGAAGAACAACGTGCAGATCTTCGACGTCGCCAACGCCTTCAATTTCGACCCGTCTCTGGAGAACTACCGCAACGTCCTCGCGCGCTCCGACTACGTCGACTACATCTGGAACAGCTTCTTCGTGGCGTTCATGTCGACGGCGATCTCGCTCGTCATCGGTGTCCCCGCGGCCTACTCCATGAGCCGCTTCGTCATGCGCCGCAGCGCGCTGGTGGTGCTGATGGCGCGCATCATCCCGGGCGTCTCGCTGCTCGTGCCGTGGTACTACATCTTCAGCAACCTGCGCCTGGTGGGCGGCTACTCGGTGCTGATCCTCTCGCACATGTTCGTCGCCCTGCCGCTCATCGTCTACATCATGATGGGCTTCTTCGACGGGCTCCCGATCGACCTCGAGGAGGCCGCCCAGGTGGACGGGCTCACCCCGATCGGGGCGTTCCTGAAGGTCACGCTGCCGCTGTCGGTGCCGGGGCTCGCCACCGCCGCGATCCTGAGTTTCATCTTCTCCTGGAACAACTTCATGTTCGCACTCGTGCTCTCCGACGCCGGGACCAAGACACTCCCCGTCGCGATCTTCGACTTCATCGGCTACGCCTCCATCGACTGGGGCGGTCTGATGGCCGCCTCCACCGTCGTCACGTTGCCGATCATGCTGATCGCGCTGTTCGCGCAGCGCTACGTCGTGTCCGGCCTCACCGCTGGGGCGGTGAAGGGCTGATGATCGCGCGCGTCGAGACGTTCCTCGTCGCCCCCCGCTGGCTGCTGGTGCGGATCGAGACCACCGACGGGGTGGTCGGCTGGGGCGAGGCCACTTGCGAGGGCCGGTCGGACACCGTCGCCACGGCTGTGAACGAGATGGCTGAATTGCTGATCGGCAAGCCGGCCGACCGCATCGAGGACCACTGGCAGGTGCTCACCAAGGGCTCGTTCTACCGGGGCGGCAGCATCCTGTCGTCGGCGGTCGCCGGCATCGACATGGCCCTGTGGGACATCCTCGGCAAGCGCACCGGCCGCCCGATCCACGAGCTGCTCGGCGGCGCGGTGCGGGACCGGATCCGCGTGTACTGCTGGGTGGGCGGCGACGACCCGGCCGACGTGGCGGAGCAGGTGGGGGCCCGCCTCGAGCAGGGCTTCACCGCGGTGAAGATGAACGCATCGGGCGCGATGACGCCGCTCGCCAGCCCCCGCGAACTCGACGGGGTGCTCGAGCGGGTCGCCACGGCGAAGGAGGTGCTCGGCGACGAGCGCGACGTCGCCGTCGACTTCCACGGCCGCGTGTCCTACCCCAACGCGCTGCGCCTGGCCCACCTGCTGGAACCGCTGCGGCCGATGTTCATCGAGGAGCCGCTCGTCCCCGAGGACTCGCCGCTCATCACCCGGATCGTCAACAACACCAGCGTCCCCATCGCCACGGGCGAGCGGCTGTTCGAGCGACGCGAGTTCCTGCCGGTGTTGCAGGGCGGCGTCGGGATCGTCCAGCCCGACCTCGCGCACGCCGGCGGCATCACCGAGGTGCGCAAGATCGCGTCGCTGGCGGAGGCGTTCGGCGCGCTGCTGGCCCCTCATTGCCCCCTGGGCCCGATCGCGCTGGCCGCCTGCCTGCAGGTCGGTTTCTGCACGATCAACCACGCGATCCAGGAGGGCAGCTTCGGCATCCACTACAACCAGGGGGCCGACGTGCTGGACTACCTAGTCGACACCTCCGTGTTCGACATCCACGACGGCCACATCAACCGCCTCACCGGCCCCGGCCTCGGTATCGAGATCGACGAGCAGGCCGTCCGCGCGGCCGCGCTGGACTGGAAGCCGTGGCGCGGGCCGATCTGGCGCCACCGGGACGGGAGCTTTGCGGAATGGTGAGCTTCCTGGACCGGTTGAGGGCGTACCGGCTCGTCGCCATCGTCCGCGGTGTCGACCCCGAACACGTCACCATCACCTGCCGCGTGCTGCTCGAGGAGGGCGTGCGCCTCGTCGAGGTGCCGCTGACGACGCCCGGCGCCGAGTCGGTCATCGCTGAGCTCGCCGCCGACGCCCCGGCCGGGGCGCTCGTCGGCGCCGGTACCGTCCTGGAGGCGCCGCAGGTGCACGAGGTGATCGCCGCGGGTGCGCAGTTCATCGTCACGCCGGCGGTCACCGTCGCGATCAACGCGGCGGTGGAGGCCGGTGTGCCCGTGCTCGCCGGCGCCTACTCCCCCAGCGAGGCGTGGGCCGCCCACCAAGCCGGAGCGAGCGCCGTCAAGCTGTTCCCCGCCTCCGCCGGGGGGCCGTCGTACCTGAAGGCACTCCGGGACCCGTTCCCGAAGATCCCGTTCGTCCCCGTGGGCGGAGTCGACGTCCTCGGGGCCGGTGACTACTTCGCCGCCGGGGCGGTCGCCGTCGGCGTGGGCGGGCCGCTCGTCGGCGACGCGGTGCGGGGCGGCAGCCTCGACGACCTCCGTCGGCGGGCCCGCGCGTTCCTGGCCGCGGTGCGATGAGCGAGCACGACTTCGACGTCGTGACGCTCGGCGAGACGATGGTCAGCCTCCGCACCACGGCTCCGATCCGCTTCCCGGCCGCCCTGGAGGCGACGCCCGCCGGCGCGGAGTCGAACGTGGCGATCGGGCTCGCAAGGCTGGGCCACCGGGTGCGTTGGATCTCGCGGCTGGGCGCGGACCCGTGGGGCGACGCGATCGTGGCGGCGCTGCGCGGCGAGGGCGTTGACGTGCACGTCGCCCGGGACGCCGGCCGTCCCACCGGGCTCATGACCCTGGCCCAGCGCACCGCCGACCGCGCGGTGGTGGAGTACCGGCGCGCCGGGAGCGCGGCGTCGGCGCTGAGCGCCGACGATCTCGGAGGCCTCGGCAGCCCCCGGATCCTGCACCTGACAGGCATCACCCCGGCCCTGTCGGCCTCGGCCGCCGACGCCTGCCTCGAGGCGGCGCGTCGTGTTCGGGACGCCAGCGGCCTCGTGAGCCTCGACGTGAACCATCGCCGACTGCTGTGGTCGGCGGAGGAGGCCCGGCTCGGGCTGCGCGAGCTGGGTGGCCTGGCCGACATCGTGATCGGCGGTGAGGAGGAGTTGGAGCTGTTGGGCGACTCCCCCGAGTCGCTGCTCGAGACGGCATCGGTCGTCGTGGCGAAGCGGGGCGCCGACGGCGCCGAGGCGTGGTCACGCGACGAGCACGTCACCGCAACCGGGCACCGGGTGACGGTGGTCGACCCCGTCGGGGCGGGCGACGGCTTCTGCGCCGGCTTCCTGTCGGGGCTGCTCGACGGGCTGCCGCTCGGCGAGTGCCTGGGCCGCGGCAACACCGTCGGCGCCTTCGCCGTGGGGCACGTCGGCGACTGGCAGGGTTACCCGTCCCGTGACGAGCTGACGCTCCTGCGGGCAGCGGATCCCACCGCTCGGTGACCCCAACTGGGACAATGCCTCGATGGATGACATCGACCTGGAGGAAGTGGCCGCCGAACTCAAGGCCAAGGCAGCGGACCTTCGCGCGCGCATCGCCGAGCTGACCAAGGTCGTCGACGCCGACGCCACCATCGGGTTCGGCAAGCGCATCGGCGACGGCACCATCCAAGCGATCCAGCAGATGGAGGACACCTCCGCGGCCGAGTCGCTGCAGCGCACGCTCAACGAGGTCGAAGCGGCACAGACGCGGCTGAGGGCCGGCACCTTCGGCCGCTGCGTCGTCTGCGGCGAGCCGATTCCCGCCGCGCGGCTGGAGTTCCGGCCGTGGGCGGCGACGTGCGTGCAGCACGCGGGCTGACTGGCGTCAAGCCCCCGAAATTCAAGAAACTTCACTTGCTTGGTGGCGGCCCCCTCCGGCTGAGCATGAATCCGACGCGCCGCTGTCAAGCAAGTGAAGTTTCTTGATTTCAGCGCTCTGCAGCGCCACTGGTTGAGCAATTTCTGCCCGTTTTGGAGAAACCCTTGCGATGTTAGCGCTAACAATTTAGTTTGGACGGCACCCACCTGTTCGAACACTGGAGTACACAGATGGCAGTAACCAAGTCCAAAACGTCCAAACTACTGGCCACGGCCGCTGCAGGGAGTTTACTCGCAGCCGCCTTCTACTCGATACCTACCGCGATGGCAGCCGACGGCGACGACCTCAACGTCCGGTTCGGCGGATCGCTCGTCAGCAACACCTCCTACACCACCACCGAGGGCGAACAGATGCGCGGCGTGCTGCGCCGCGTCGTCGGCACCGAGGACCAGGTCCCTGGCCAGGGCGTCGTCCTCGACGGCGGCAGCGAGGGGCTGCGATTCGACGCGGCTAACCTGTCGCTCGGCAGCAGCGGCGGGTTGATCACGCAGAGCTTCCTCGCTGAGGCCGTCTTCGTCCCCGCTTCGGGAACGCAGACGAGCATGGCCCCGATCATCTCCGCCGGCGGCAACTTCACCGTGCGCTACGAGGGCGGCGAGCTGAACTACGGCTTCGACACCAACGCGACGGGCTCCTGGACCAAGTTCCGCCAGAGCGTCCCCGCGCCGGCACCCGCTCAGGAGCACGTCTTCTCCGTGCACTACATCGCGCAGGCGGACGGTTCGGTCGACCTCGAGGCGATGCTCGACGGCCGCATCCTGCCGCCCGTCGAGGCTCCGGCGTCCGCGCGCCTCAGCTCGGGGCTCGAATCCAGCTTCGGTTTCGGCAACGACGTCCACCCCGCGGCCACCACGCGAGGCTTCCGCGGCACCATCTCCGCGCTCCGCGTCGCCGGCACCGACGGGGCCAGCGGCCCCGGTGTGTTCGAGTACCAGCCGGCCACCGGCGCCACCACCCACTTCCAGACATCGTGGGACGGGACGCTGGGCGAGCGCTACTCCCCCACCGCTGGGGACATCAGTGAGGGCACCGCCGTCCGACGTGGCAACGCCACTGTCTCGGGCGGCACCCTCGCCCTGGGCGGCGGTGCCGACGCCGTGGTGTACACGGGCGATCCGAACCCGCTGGCCTCCACATGGATCGGGGACCAGGGTTTCGTGGTGGAGACGACCTTCACGCCCGCGTCCCAGCAGGCTCCGCTCGGCACCATCCTGTCCGTCGGCGGGAACTTCTTCGTCCGCTACCAGGACGGCCTCCTCCGCTACGGCTACTCCGGCACGCCCGTCGACGGCACCGGCTGGACCGACGTGAACGGCACGGCCGGCATCCCCGCCGCCGGACGCGAGCACGTCCTCTCCGTCGCCTGGGAGCCAGACCCGGAGGCGCCCGGTGGCCGAATGATCGTCTGGCTCGACGGCGTGGAACTGCCTGCGCTGGACGGCGACGTCTACGTGCGACAGTCGGGCGGCGCCGAGGGCCAGGTCGGCTTCGGCAACGACGTCAACCCCGGCGGACTGCAGCGCGGCTTCGTCGGATCCCTCGGCGCGTCGCGCTTCGCGCTGCTGGACGACGGCTTCGTCGACACAGCATTCACCCTGCAGACCTTGATCCCGGTCGAGGTCTGCGAGCCACTCGAGGACCTCGAGCCCGCGAACTACCAGTCCGTCTCCACCTCCGACTGCAGCGCGAACATCATCAAGAAGGCATCCATGGTGCGCCCCACCGCGAAGCAGGCGAACTGGCAGGAGGAGGGCCTGACCGCCTTCATCCACTTCGGCGTCAACACCTTCTACAACCAGGAATGGGGCCACGGCACCGAGGATCCCGCCCGCGTCGACCCCACCGGGGACCTCGACCCCGAGGAATGGATCCGTCAACTCCGCGATGCCGGCTACCGCACCGCCATCCTCACCCTCAAGCACCACGACGGCTTCATGCTCTGGCCGACGCGCTACTCCGACTACTCGATCGCGAGCTCGCCGTGGAAGGACGGTCAGGGAGACATCGCCAAGGAGTTCGCCGACGCCGCCCGCAAGTACGGGATGAAGGTGGGCTTCTACCTGTCCCCCGCGGACTCGCATGCCGAAATCCAAGGCATCTACGGGAACGGCTCACCGCGCTCGGAGCGCACCATTCCCACCCTCGTGGAGGGGGATGACCGGGCCGGGCTGGACCTGCCCCGATTCACCTATGAGGCGACCGACTACGGTTCCTTCTTCCTGAACACCCTCTACGAGGTGCTCACCCAGTACGGCGAGGTCTCCGAGGTCTGGTTCGACGGCGCCGCCGGCAACACGGGCGCGACCGAGGTCTTCGACTACGACGCGTACTACGACCTCATCGCCAACCTGCAGCCCGGTGCGAACATCGCAGTCGGGGGCCGCGACGTCCGTTGGATCGGCAACGAGCACGGCGAGGCGCGGGTTAACGAGTGGTCGCCGCTGCCGATCGTCGACAACGGCCCCGGCAAGATCGGTGCCGTCCAGCCGGGCGGCCCGTTCAACCAGAACTTCGGCTCCGACCAGCAGGTCATCGATGCGGTGAGAAGCGGCTCGGCCAACTCGCTGCACTGGTGGCCGGCGGAGGCGGACATGAAGATCACCGGCGGCTGGTTCGCGCATCCCTGGGACGTCCCCAAGACGCCTCAGCAACTGCTCGGCCACTACGAGCGCACCGTAGGACGCAACTCCGTGATGCTGCTGAACGTGCCGCCGACGACCTCGGGGCAGTTCGCCCCTTCGTCCGTCGACTCGATCGACGGGTTCGCAGCGGAACGCCGAAAGGCCTTCACGCTCGACCACGCGTTGGGCGCGGACACCCGCATCGGCGGTGAGTCCGAGGACACGGTGACCAACGGCAACACCCGCGACGGGCATGCCTTCGAAGCCGGCGAGTTCACACCCATCGAGATCACGCTCTCCGCTCCGGAGACGGTGGCCAGGGTCGGTATCTCCGAGGACATCCTCGACGCCGGGCAGACGGTGAAGAAATTCAAGGTCGAGGCGCTCGTCTACGACGAGTGGACGGAGGTGGCGTCGTCCGGCGTGATCGGCGCGCAGCGCATCGTGGTGCTCAACGAACCGGTGACGGCGCAGACTTGGCGGATCACCGTCACTGACGCCCGGGACGGGTACACGATCTCCGACGTGAAGCTCTGGGGCCAGCTCGAAGCCGACCCCGGCAAGCCGACGGACATCTTCGTCGACTGCTCCACCACGAAGGCGGGCGACGGCACGAGCGAGCGTCCGTTCAACAGCTTGGAGCAGTTCCGCAAGACGGAACTGGCGACGGGCGCCAACCTCCACTTCCGAGCGGGAGTCGACTGCGCCGACGCCGACCTCACGTTCTGGGGTTACGGCACGGCCGACGACCCGGTCAACGTGCTGGTCTGGGGCGGGAGCGACGCGCCCACCGTGGGCGGACGTCCGCTCACCGAGCGTTTCGCCAACTACTCGGACCAGGGATGGGAGGTGCGGGGCGCTGCAGCCCCAAAGAAGAACCGTTGATTGGCTGACGGGGAGGGGGATCGGTGTCCATTCGGCACCGCCCCCCTCCCTCATTCATCCGGAACCGAGAATTCAAGAAACTTCACTTGCTTGACCGCCGGCCCCTCGGGCTGAGCGTAGAACTGCCGCGCCGATGTCAAGCAAGTGAAGTTTCTTGAATCAAAGTCACTCGACGTCCACGAGCCGCAGCTTCACCGTGACGGTGTCGCCGTCGTGGATTCCCTCGGCGTCGCGCACCGCCTTCTTGACCGGCAGAATGTACGAGTCCTTGCGCGAGTCCGGGAAGACGGACGTGCGCCAGGTGGTGCGACCCACGGTGACCTCGACCCGCACGGACCCGAAGCCGCGCCGGGGACCGGCCATCATCCGGATGTCATCGGCGACCTCCGCCGGCACGGTGACGAACCGCCACGCGTCGTCCGCGGGCGCGACCCACACCTCAGCCGTGAACTCGAACTGCGCCATCACCGTCTCCGACGCTCGTCTCGGGATTCGTCTCCGCGGGATCGTCAAACCGAGCCCGTCCCTGGAACCAGAGCGCGAGGCCAATCCCCACCCAAGCCAGCCCGATGGCCACCTGGTCGGCGACGAGCAGCGCCGCATCCTGCACCATCCCGGCCGGGAGCCAGAGCAGGTGCAGCACCGCCACGAGCAGACTCAGCCAGCCCACGACCGCCCGCCGCAGCACGATCCCGAGCGCGAGGAGCCCGACGACGTGCACCGCGAGCCCGATCAGGTACGTGCCCCAGCCGAGCATGGCACCGTCACGGTCGCCGCTGAGCCCGCCGGCGACGAAGAACTCGATCACGACGCCCGCCAACATGCCGACGAGTCCGAGCAGCACGACGGCGGCGCTGAGCCGCGCGCCGCGCGTGGAGCGGCGCGGAACCAACCCGAGCGTCGCCGCCATCATCAGCACCAGCGGCAAGGCCATGAGCTTGTTCCACGTCACGTAGTCGAGCTCCAGGAAGGGCGTCGAGTAAGCGACGCTCACCCCCAACCGCACCGGTATCCAGACGAGACCCCCGACCACCGCGGACGCTGCCGCCACTCCCGGTAAACCATTGCGCTGTTCCCCCATGGGCGCAATGATCACACGGGGCAGGGCCCGGCGGGCCTGAACGCTCAGTCGCGCCAGGTCCGCCAGAGGTCGGCGTACTGCCCGTCGAGTTCGAGGAGCTCCTGGTGTGAGCCGATCTCGACGATCCGCCCCGAGTCGACCACCGCGATGCGGTCCGCGTCGTGCGCCGTGTGGAGCCGATGCGCGATGGCGACCACGGCCCGCCCCTCGAGCAGCGCCGCGAGCGAACCCTCGAGGTGCCGCGCCGACGCCGGGTCGATGAGCGACGTGGCCTCGTCGAGCACCAGCGTGTGGGGGTCGGCGATGATCAGGCGGGCGAGCGCCACCTGCTGCGCCTGGCCCGGCGAGAGGCTCACCTTGCCGTGCCCCAACTCCGCGTCCAGGCCGCCGGGCAGCCGCGACACCCAGTCCCACGCATCGACCGCCCGCAGCGCCCGCTCGACCTCCTCGTCGGAGGCCGTGGTCTCGCGGGCGAGCACGACGTTGTCGCGGACGGTGCCGACGAACACGTGGTGCTCCTGCGTGACGAGCGCCACCTCGGTGCGGAGGCGGTCGAGCGGCAGGTCCATCACGTCGACGTCGCCCACGGTCACCTGCCCCGTGCGCGGCCGGTTGATGCCCGCGACGAGGCGGCCGAGCGTCGACTTCCCGGAGCCCGAGGGACCGACGATCGCCAGCCGCTCCCCCGGCCTCAGGTCGACGTCGACGCCGTGCAGCACGTCGGTGTCCGGCCGGTAGCCGAACCTGAGGTCCTTGCCCGTGAGCTTGACCCCCGTGGGGACGGCCTCGCCGGGAGTGCGGTCGTCGTCGAGCTGCGCGACGCCGATCAGGCGCGCCGTCGAGACGATGCCGAGCTGCAGGTGGTCGAGCACCGCGATGACGCGGTCGAGCGGCCCCTGCAGTTGCGAGATGTACAAAGCGGCGGTGGTGATCTGGCCGATCGTCGCCCAGCCCTCGGCGTGCCCCCACACCCCGAGCAGCACCACCCCCACGAGTGGCAGCTGGAACGAGGAGTCCACCATCGAGAACAGGAAGTTGCGCAGCGTCATCGTGTAGCGCTCCGCCTGCCCCGACAGCTCGGTGTCCTCGTCGATCTGCGCGTTGCGCAGGTCGCCCAGGCCGAGCGCCTCGACGGTGCGGGCCCCCTCCACGGTCTCGGTGGTGGTGGAGTTGATGATCGAGTACGAGCGCGACTCCATGATGTAGCCGGCCGTCGCCCGCGACAGGTAGTAGCGCCCGCCCAGCCACATCACCAGCGCGGTCCCGAGCATGGGCAGGGTCAGCTGCCACGAGTTGACCACCATCGCCACGAGCGTCGCGCCGATGAGCACCACCGACACGATGAGGTTCGGGAACGCCCAGCGTGCGGCGACGGCCATCTTGCCGACGTCCGAGGTGATGCGGGTCAGGAGGTCGCCGGATCCCGACGCCTCGACGTGCCCGAGCGGGAGCCGCAACACGATCCGCACGACCTCCTCGCGGGCCGCAGCCAGCAGGTCGTAGCCGAGCACCGCCGACGAGCGCCGCGCGGCGAACGTGAGCAGCGCCTGCGCGACGATGACCCCCGCGATGACGGCGACGGTCGTCGTCAGCCCGCTGCGCTCCAGCTGGCCGCCGGTGACCCGGTCGACGAGCCGGCCGAGCAGGAAGGGAGCGACGAGGCCGGCGCCGGCAGCCGCGAGGTTCATCGCGATCGCGAGCCCCAGCAGCACCCGGCGCCTGCCGTGCAGGAGCTCGCCGAGGAAGCCGACGGCCTGCGCCGACGAGGCCACGGGGAACCCGCACTTCGGCTCCCGGGCCTCGGCGTACGTCTGGCGCGCGACCTCGGTCCGGATGCGGTGACGCTCCCGGAACGCCGCGGCACGCCGACGGAGGCCGGCGCCCCGGGGCACGTCGAGCCCCTCCGGCAGACGCGAGGCGGCGGGGCCGGAGCGCCACGTCGCGGCGGACGTGCGGGACAGCACTGGTTCAAGCATCGGAGTCCTCCATCCCCCGCGCGACGATGCGGCGGAACTCGGGGTGGTCGTGGAGTTGGTCATGGGTGCCGCGGGCGATCTCCCGCCCGTCGACGAGGAGGGCGATCTCGTCGCAGCGACGCAGCAGCAGCGGCGACGCGGTCACGACGACGGTGGTCCGGCCCTGGCGGTGGTCGGCCAGCCGCGCTGCGATCCGCGCCTCGGTGTGCGCGTCGACGGCGGAGGTCGGCTCGACGAGGACCAGCACCTCGGGATCGCGGAGCAGCGCCCGTGCGAGGACGAGCCGCTGCCGCTGGCCGCCGGACAGGCCGCGGCCCTTCTCGTCGATCCGCCCCTGCCAGCCGCCCGGCAGCGATTCGTAGATGTCCTCCGCGGAGGCGACGATGAGCGCGCGCTCCGCGTCCTGGCGGGCGTGGGTGCCCCACGGGTCGACCGCGGTCTGGAGCGTGCCGGAGAACAGCATCGCGTCCGTGTGGGACACGACGATGGTGCGCCGCAGCGAGGCCATGTCGAGCTTCGAGTAGTCGACGCCGTCGGCGGTGACACCCCAGGGCCTACCGGCACGTTCTGCGTCCTCCCGGGCGCGCCGGGCACGCTCCTCGAGACGTTCACGACGCGCCAGCTTGCGCCTGCGGCCGGTCAGCTCCGCGTCGTCGACCGGGTCGGGCGACTCCTGCGGCAGGTACCGGCCGAGACGGTCGGCGAGCTGGGCAGAGTCGTCGGGGTCGGCGCTCACGATGCCGAGCATCCGGCCGGGACGCACCGTCACGCCGGACGCCTCGTCGTGGAGCACGGGCGCGGGGCCGAGCGGCCGCCCACCGTCGGCCCACGGGACGTCCGTCCCGAGCAGCGCGATGGTCTTCTGGGCGGCGACCAGGCCCTGCACCCACTTCTGCGCGAACTCGAAGAACGTCTGCATCGGGGAGGTGAGGAATACGGCGTAGCCGAAGAAGCTGATCAGCTCGCCGATGCTGAGCGTCCCCTCGAGGAGCCGCAGCGAACCCAGGTACACGAGCGCGACGAGCAGCAGCCCGGACAGCAGGATGCTGATCGCCTCGACGACCGCCTGCCACGTGCCGAGCCGGATGCCCAGCGCGCGGACCTTCTGGGGCTGGCGTTCGTAGTTGCCGGCGAACGTGCGCTCGCCGCCGACGCCGCGCAGGATGCGCAGCCCCGTGGCGATGTCGGTCGCGAGCGACGTGAGCGACGAGCTCTCGGAGCGCTCCGCGGCCTGCGCCCGAGTGAGCGGGCGAAGGACCGGCATCGAGCCGAGGAGCAGCAGGGGCGTGGCGACGAGCACCACCGCGCCGAGCGTCGGCGAGGTGCTCAGCATGAGCACCGACGCCAGGACGAAGCTGAACGCCGCCGCGATCGCGTGCCCGAACGACTCGAGCGTCGCACCGAACTGGTCGGTGTCCGACGACGAGACGCTGATCACCTCGCCGGTGGGGACCCGTCGGTTGAGGACGTGACCGAGCCGGACGGCGCGGTGCGACACGCGGCGCTGGAGGCCGTACTTGCCGAGCAGCCACATGCGGACCGCGAAGGTGTGGAACAGGATCCCGCCGCCGACGCCGATGGCGATGACGAGGAGCAGGAGTCCCACCCAGCCGAGCGCGGCCGGCACGTCGGCGCGGGCGACGCCGGCGTCGATGGCCCGGCCCAACAGCCAGGGCGTCCGTGCGGCGGGAATCATCCACGACGCGGCGCCGAGGGTCATCGCCGGCATCACCCAGCCGTAGGAGCGGATCAGCCAGAAGAGGAAACGGCTGGGCGAGCGCACGTCCGGGCGCGAGTCGGCGGGGATGGCGGGCGGGAAGTCGTAGCGCCCGCGGGGCTGCACATGCATGGAGAAGTCCTGGAGGACGGCGTCAAGTGACGCGAGATGTTGTCGAGGGAGGGACGCGATGGGCGTCGAGGTGGGCGAGGCCCGGCGCTGTTCCGGTCAGGCGACGAGCGCGCGCGGCCGACCGGGAGCGGCGACATTGATCAACATCTGCGCGCACCTCCTTCAGATCGACGACAGGCAAACACTATGGAGCCCGGACCGGGGATGTCAACACATGGCGACTGAATGGGCACTTACGGTGTTCGGCGTGGAGCGAAACAGCGTCCCGGCCGTGACCGAAGCATCCGCCGCCGGCTGCCCTGGGACCGGTGAGCGGAGCATCGGCGACCATTGCCTGCGCCTTCGCATCGTGCCTACGATGCGCGCATGAGCGCGATGGCGGAGTCCTTCAACCGTTCCTCGTTCGGCCGATGGATCAACAGTCCGTCGGGCCGGATCTTCCGCGCGACGGCGGGGGTGGGGTTCCTCGTCGCCGGTTTCGTTGCGCGACGACGGCCGGGCGGGAAGATGTCGTTGCTCTGGGGCCTGCTGCCGTTCACTGCGGGCGCGTTCGACGTCTGCTACGTCAGCGCGGCGTTGGGCGGACCGCTGCGCGGCCGTGAGTGCCGCGGCGACGGGGTGCGTGCTGGTAAACCCTAGAGGATCGCGCGGCGGGGGACGGCCATCAGCGCCGTCGCCTCGGGGTCCTCTTCGTCGAGCGGGACGTCTTCCTCCACGGCGGGCGCCTCGAGCATCTTGACGAGCAGGGCGGCCGACGGGCGGGCCTCGGGGTCCTTGGCGAGGCAGCTGGAGATGAGCGACGCAAGGTCGGCCGGCGTGCCCTCGGGCAGCGGCGGCGGCGGGTCCTGCACGTGGGCGAGCGCGGTGGCGATGGGGGTGGCCCGGTCGAAGGGCTTCTCCCCCGTCAGCATCTCGTGCGCGAGGACGCCCAGGCCGTAGACGTCCGACGCGGGACCCAGCAGTTGGCCGAGCGCGTGCTCGGGGCTGAGGTAGTTGGCGGTGCCGAGCACCTGCCCCGTCAGCGTGTGCGAGTGGCCGCTAATGGAGCGGGCGATGCCGAAGTCGGTCAGCTTGGCGCCGGTCTCGGAGACCAAGACGTTGGCCGGCTTGATGTCGCGGTGGATGACGCCTGCCTCGTGGGCGACGGCGAGCGCGGACGCGAGCTCGTACAGCAGCGTCCGCACCTGGCCGACGGCGAGGGGGCCGCGGCTGAGCAAGTCAGCCAGTGTCAGGCCGTCGACCATCTCCATGACGAGATAGGACAGGCCCTCGAACTCGAGGAAGTCGTGGATCGTGACGATGTTCGGGTGCGTGAGTTGGGCGGCAAACCGCGCCTCGTCCTTGAACCGCTCGATCAGCGCCGCGTCCTCCTGGATGTGGAGGTGCATGATCTTCAGCGCGACGCGCCGCTGCAGCACGTCGTCGAGAGCTTCCCAAACCTGTCCCATGCCGCCGGACGCGACGTGACCGATCAGCCGATAGCGTTCCGAGAAAATGAACCCCGGCCTTAGTCGTTCCACCCAAACCTCCGACTCACCCACGGGAGGGGGGTGATCAGATGCAAGCATAACCCTTTTCTCGCGGGGTTTTTACCATGACATCTCGCGGCCCGGCAACACGGGGCCACCCAAGTCGAGCAAACGCTACGCCACTAGGACATTCACAACGTGGTAGCCCTCCGCGCCGTCCGGGACGACGTCGCGGATCTCGGACGACTGCACCGCTCCCTCCCCGTCGGTGGCGCGGGCGACGAGCCGGTGCTGCCCCCGCTCGGCGCGCCACGGGAGCACCCACTGGCGCCAGTAGTCGACGCCCACGTCGGGACCCAGCTCGGCCTCCTGCCAGGGGCCGTCGTCGACGCTCACCTCCACCTTGGCGATGCCGCGATGCGTGGCCCAGGCGACGCCCGCGATGTGGGTCTCCCCCGCCGCGGCGCTGGTCCGGGGCGTGTCGATGCGGCACGCGGTCTTCACCGGCCCGCGGGGCGACCAACCCCGGTCCGTCCAGTACGCCGTCGACTTCGCGAAGGAGGTGACCTCCAGCCGGGTGAGCCATTTCGTCGCCCCCACGTAGCCGTACAGGCCGGGGGTGAGGAGCCGGGCGGGGGCCCCGTGGATCCGGGTGAGCGGCTCGCCATCCATGGCGACGGCGATCATCGCGTCCCTGCCGTCGAGCAGCACCTCCAGCGGCGTGCTGGCGCTGAACCCGTCGGGGGCGGAACTGAGCACCATGTCGGCACCCTGCTGCGGGCCGGCGCGCCGCAGCAGCTCGTCGACACGGACCCCGAGCCAGCGGGTGGAGCCGCAGAGGTCGCCGCCGACGGGGTTGGAGACGCAGGTCAGCGTGATGTCGCGCTCGATCATGGGCATGGCGAGCAACTCGTCGAAGGTGATGGAGTAGGGCCGGTCGACGAGCCCGTCGATCCGAAGCGTCCAGCCCGCGAGGTCGACGCGGGGGGCGGCGAGCGCGATGTCGATGCGGTAGAAGTCGGCGGTCGGGGTGCGCAGCGGCGAGATCCCCTGGAAGCGGCCCTCGAGGCCGGCCGGCAGGGGCGGGAGTTGCTCGTCGGGCACGGGCAGCCGCACCGCGTTCGAGGCGGTGCCGCCCAGGCCGGTGAGGGAGCGGTCGCCGAGCAGCGCCAGCGCTCCCCCGGCCGCCGCGAGCCCCGCCCCGCCGATCAGGAACCGGCGCCGGGCCTGAGGATTGGCGAGCCGGGCGAGGTCGTCCGCCCGGGAATCGCCGCCCAGCACCCAGCCGGGGAAGGCGAACAGCAGGCAGCGCCCCAGCACCGTCGCGACGAGCGCGGGGAGGACGTCGAGCGGGCCAGCTTCCGGGCGCGAGAGCGCGGCCGCGCCGGAGATGACCCCGAGCACCGCCACCAGTCCGATGGCGAGACTGCGTCGTCGGGGCGCCAGCCAACCGGCGAGCGCCCCGAACAGCGCCACGAAGAGGATGACACCAGCGACCAGGACCGCCTTGTCGGCGGTGCCGAGGGTGCTCGTCGCCCATTCCTTGACCGGGGCGGGCGTGGCGTCGATGACCACCGCCCCGACGGCGACCACAGGGGACGCGGCGGGGTTCAGCAGGTGCGCCGCGGCGTGCCCCGCGGCCGCCCCGACGAGGGCCGCGAGCACCCCCGACAGTGGCCACAGTGCGTTGCGCATACTCCAGCATGCGTCGCGGCGCGGCGATATTCCAGCGGCCGGCGCTCCCGTCGACCCGGAGAAGGGATCAGGAGGCGCGCACCTTGGCGACGGCCTTGGTCACCGTGCGGGGGCCGTCGATCCAGAGGCCGGGGCGGTGGGCTTCCCCGGGGAACACGACGGCGAACCAGCCGGGGCGCAGCGTCAGCGTGACGTCGGTGGCACCGCCGTGGAACGACACGTCGTCAGCCTCGTCGTAGTCGGTCGCCTCGTCGAGGGAGGCGACGGCCGCGACCTCGAGCCGCTCCTCGCCCTCGAGGACCGCGTGGATGTCGGCGAACACGCGGTGCGCCTCGAAGCGGACGTCGGCGGGGTTCCGGGTCTCGTGCTTCGAGAAACCGACGTGCCCGGCCCCGTCGGCGAGCTGGACGGGCTCTGCGGGCAGTGCCGATGCGTCCAGCGCGGCGAGCGTGTCGAGGGCCTCCGCGATCCCCGGGTGTCCTGCGTAGCGGTGGCGGTTGTCGATCGTGTCGTAGATCATGGGCTCTTCCTCAGTGGTTCACCGGAAATCTAGCGACGCCGGCTCCCGGGCGGCGAGTTTCGCGCAGCCCGGGCGATCGTTGTGGCCCTCAGCGGGCGGGCGACTCGAGCAGCGCCCGCAGCGCGAGGGCGTAGGCGTTCTCCGGGTCGCGGTCGCGAAACTCGCGGCCGTCGTCCAGCGTCACGACGTACCCGTCCTCCCGGCGCAGGCTGCGGAAGGCCGAGCCCAGCGCGTGGCGCAGCTGGCCCTCGTCGGGCAGCCAGACGGTGCGTTCCTGGGCGACGGAGTCGAGCGCCCATTCGGTGGTGCCGTTGAAGGCGAAGATGGTGCCGGTCTCGAGCCTGCGGACTTCGATCACCATGTCGGCGATGTGGAACACCTCGTCGACGAGCTCGGCGGAGGCGACCACGAACCGGTCCCCGGCCGTGGGCGTCCACTGCAGGCCGGCGTCACGGAGGGCGAGGGCGAGCGACAGATCGAGCATGCCTCCAGCGTATGCGCGGTCGCTGGGCCACGCCCTCGTGCAGCGGATTCGGCCGAGGTGACCGCTTGCCGAAACATACTGTGGGGAATGCGCTGCCTCGTTGCCGAGAGCGCGAGGGGTGAAGCGATGAGCCTGAAGAGCAGTACCCGCACGATGCCGACGCAGAAGGCGTCCATAGGCCGACTGGTCCTCGGCAGTTCCCTCATGCTGTTCCTCGAGCTGGCGCTGATCCGCTGGCTGGGCTCGAACGTCGTGCACCTGTCCTACTTCTCGAACTTCGTGCTGCTGGGCTCGTTCCTCGGCATCGGCGCTGGGTTCCTCATCGCCCGCAAGCCCTGGTCCGTCATCCCCCTGACCCCCGTGCTGCTGGCGCTGCTCGTGTTCATGGTCTGGAGGTTCCCGGTCACGATCGACCGTGGCGGCTCGGGGGTCATCTACTTCACGTCGCTCGACACGGCAGGACCGCCCGCCTGGTTGGCGCTCCCGGTGATCTTCCTGCTGGTGGCCGCCATCCTCGCCGGGCCGGCGGAGGTCGTCGGCCGCTGCTTCGCGGAGCTCGAGAACCTCAACGCCTACCGCTGGGACCTCATCGGATCGCTCACGGGGATCGCGGTGTTCACGGTGCTGTCGTTCTCTCGGGCGCCCTCGGTGGTGTGGGGGTTCCTCGTCGCCGTACCGCTCGTGGTGCTGGCCTGGGGGTGGCACCGGGTGGTGGCCGGGATCGCGGGCCTGGTCATCGTCGGCACCCTCCTGGCGGAGAGCCTGGCACCGGGGGTCTCGTGGTCGCCGTACTACAAGGTCGAGGGCTCGGAGGTAGGCCGGTCCGACGACGGGGGCCTGCTCTACCTGATCTCCGTCAACGGCATCCCGCACCAGGTCATGGGGTCGGCCGACTTCAAGCTGACCGAGGCCGAGGACCTGTACCGCACCCCGTACGAGCGGATGACCGCAGAGGCGCCCGAGCACGTGCTGATCATCGGCGCCGGCTCCGGGTCCGACGTCGCCGTGGCACTTTCGAAGGGCGCCGCCAGCGTGGACGCGGTGGACATCGACCCGCGGATCATGGAGATCGGCGCCGAGCTCCACCCGGACCAGCCGTACGCCGACCCGCGCGTGCGCCGGACGATCGACGACGGCCGCGCCTTCCTGGAGTCGACCGACAAGCAGTACGACCTCATCCTCTTCGCGCTGCCCGACTCCCTCGCGCTCGTGAGCGGCGCCTCCCAGATCCGGCTGGAGTCGTTCCTGTTCACCGAGGAGGCACTGGCCTCCGCGCGGGCGAGGCTCACCGACGACGGCGTGTTCTCCATGTACAACTTCTACCGCGAGTCCTGGCTGATCGACCGGCTCGGCGGGATCGCGCAGAACGCGTTCGGGCACGCGCCCTGCGTCGACCTTCTGGGCGGCGCGCAGGCCGTCGTCACCATCGCGAAGGACCCGGCCCACCAGCGATGCGCCTCCGACAACCACGTCCTGCCCGCGGACCGGATCGCGCCGCCCACCGACGACGCCCCTTTCCTCTACTACCGGGGCGACGGGATCCCCGCCGTCTACCTGTGGACGCTGGCGGGCATCATCCTGCTCTCGGCCATCACGGTCCGCAGCCTCGGTGGCCCGTTCCGCACGATGCGGCCCTACGCCGACCTGTTTCTGATGGGCGTGGCCTTCATGCTGCTCCAGACGCGCTACATCGCCACCTTCGCGCTCCTGTTCGGGACCACGTGGTTCGTCAACGCGCTCGTGTTCGGCGGCGTCTTGCTCGTCGTCCTGCTGGCGGTGGAGACCACCCGACGATGGCGCACCCCACCGATCCAGTGGCTGTTCGGCGGCATCGTTGCCTCACTCGTGCTGGCCTATCTGGTCAGCCCCGAGTGGCTGCTCTCGCTGCCGGGACCGCTGCGCGTCGTCGTGGCCATCGCGCTGGCGTTCGCGCCGATCTTCCTCGCCAACGTGGCCTTCGCGAAGCGCTTCGCGGCCGCGGACAACTCGCGGTCCGCCTTCGGGCTCAACCTCCTAGGGGCGCTCGTCGGCGGCTGCCTCGAGTACGCCGCCCTGCTGACGGGTTACGACAACCTCCTCCTCTTGGTGCTGGTCCTGTACCTGCTCGCCTTCGCGCTGGCGCCGCGCCGCAACGGGCACATCGTCGCGGCATGACGCGGGAACTCAGGCAGTTCGCCTACGACCCGGAGTCCTGGCCCGCAGCACTCCGCTCGTCGGTCCCCTCGCCGGCGAGGAGATGGCGAAGATCCTGCAGCGGTGCTTCCGCGGGACCGTGCACCACGGCGCCGTCTGGCGCGAACCGTGACCCGTGGCACGGGCATCCCCATTCGGACTGCGCGTGGTCCCACAGCACGATGCAGCCGGCGTGCGTGCAGACCGCCGAGACGACCTGCAGCTCACCGTCCTCGCCACGATGCACCGCAAGCTGCTCGCCCCCGCTACGCACGACAGCCGCTTCCCCGGCCTTCAGCGCCCGTACGATGTCGTTGGCGTCGCGGTCGGTGCCGCTGCTGGTGCGGGCGGAGATGAGTGCGCTGTCGACCGGGGCGAGTGTTCGTCCGGGATCGAAGACCCAGCGGTAATCGTCGGACGTTCCTCCCCCGGCGATGAGGTCCCGGACGATGGCGGCGGCGACCCCGGCCGTGGTGAGTCCCCAACCCCCGAAACCAGTGGCGATGTAGAGGCCGTCGTCGAGGGCACCGATCAGCGGAACGCCGTCGGAGGTCGAGTCGTCCTGTGTGGTCCACCGGTACTGGGCTGCCCCCACGTCGAAGTGCTCGCGCGCCCAGGCCTCGAGGTCGTCGTAGGGTTCGGCACCGGTGTTGGGGTCCTCGACGTACGCGGCGCCGCCCACCTGCAACATCGTTCCCTCCGGGCGCTCGATGGTCCGCAGGGAACGCATCGGGCGTTCGTACGAGATGAGGACGCCACCCGGCGCCGACGCACCGTCGCGCAGGGGCAGTGCGACGGCGAAGCCCTGGTGGCAGTAGAGCCGTTCCCACAACTCGTCCCCCGCGCCGGCGGTGGGAGTCAGGGCGGCGACCACGACGCTGTCGGACCGCACGCTCCCCTTCTCGCTGGTGACGGTCCAGCGGTCGTCGCGGCCGATGCTCTTCGCCCGGCTGGACTCGAAGATGCGCACGCCGCGGGCGGCGAGCGCATCGGCCAGCGGCACGAGCAGCCGTCGGGGATGCAGCTGTGCCTGGTCCGCGAACCGCACGGCACCCACCGTCGGGAACGGTACGGGGACGTCCGTGGTGAAGCTGGCCGGCAACCCCGCGTCGGCGGCCGCCTCGGCCTCGGCGCGGAGCGCGTCGACGCTGTCGGGGTCGGTGCCGTAGACGTAGGCGTCGCGGGCCTGCACCGCGTCGTCGACCCCGAGCTCCGAAGCGATCCGCTGGATGCGCCGCAAGGCTTCCTGGTTGGCCCGCCCGTACGCCCGGGCGACGTCGGCGCCCCGCTCCCGCGTGAGCCGCAGGTAGCGCATACCGTGCTGGGAGGTGAGTTTCGCCGTCGAGTGGCCGGTGACCGACGAGGCCACCCGACGCCGCTCGAGGACGGCCACCCGCTGCCCCGCCTCCGACAGTTCGAACGCGCACAGCAGTCCTGTGATGCCTCCCCCGACGATGCAGACGTCCACGTCGAGGTCCTCGGTGAGCTCGGGATGTGGCGTCGGGGCCACCGACTCCATCCAGTAGGAATTCCCAGCCGTCAACGGGCTCATGGCATACCCCTTCCTTCACGCCTTCGTGCGGGTGCATCAACGGTAGGCGATCCGCTCCAACCGCGGAGCGAAACCTCGTTCCCCGACCGCGGGGCCGATGCCGGGGCCGCGGTGAGCCACGTCTACTTAGGATGGAAGTCTGTCCGCCGTAGAGGCTGACGGTTGTCCCTCCGGTCCGGGTGCCGAGGCAGAAGGGAGTATCAACGGCCACGATCGGAGCGAGCACAAGACACGTCGGATGCGCGGCCTCGAGCCGCCCGCGGGTCCACGAGGCGACGTCGTCACGCCGCCCACAACCGTTCATACCGAACCGATGCAGCATCGGCTACAGAAGGAGACAAGACATATGAGCACGGCCAACTGGGATCCCTGGAACTACCGCGAATCCGTGAACCGCGATCGAACCGCAACCGGTCTGGTGGGCTACAAGGTCCACGCGACGGACGGCGACATCGGCAAGGTCGACGAGGCCAACGACGAGGTGGGCAGCGCCCAGATCGTCGTCGACACCGGCCCGTGGATCTTCGGCCGGAAGGTGATCCTCCCGGCGGGCGTCATCGACAGGATCGACGACGCCGACGAGAGCGTGTACGTCTCGGTCACCAAGGAGCAGATCAAGAACTCTCCGGAGTTCGACGACACAACGCGCAACGACCCGACATACCGGGACACCTTGGGCAGCTACTACGGCGACTACTACAACAGGGGCACAGACACCACCCTCCCCTGAGCCACCGCGTAGCGATATAGCACGAACCCCTGGCTGACCGGCATTTCTGCTGGTCGGCCAGGGGTTCCGATTTGTGCGCGAGAGAGGAGTTGAACCACTCTGGAATAACCTCTGACTACTTGCTGAAGGGGGCCGATGCCCTTTTCTGCCCATGTTGTGCCCCCTGGCCACGGCTCGGAGCGTCGAAAGCACCTCATCGGCCTGTGACGAAGGCATGGGTCCCAGCGACGGCGGCGGGGGTGTGGGGGCCCGGGGTTGTGGGCCTCATCGTCTTGGGCGTGTTTCTCCCAGCCCGCGTGGTCGCGGCCACATTTCCGCCCATGACACCGCTGATAATGCTTGCTGTGGGGTGGGGTCTGCTGCACGGATTGGTGACAGTTCCTAGTCACGCAGCCTGCGCGGCTGGTGGGTTCATGATGGTCTCGTATTCGATGGGGGTCAAGCGGCCGAGACCGACTCGTCGGCGGCGGCGGTGGTAGGTGCGTTCGATCCAGGTCACGATCGCGATCCGCAACTGTTCGCGAGCGGTCCAGGAACGACGGTTGAGGACGTTCTTCTGCAACAGGCTGAAGAAGGACTCCATCGCCGCGTTGTCGCCGGCCGCACCGACCCTGCCCATCGACCCGACGAGGCCATGACGAGCCAACGCGCGGAGGAACTTCCTGGATCGGAATTGGGCAGGTTCAACCGGTCGTTGCAACACCAGGCTGTTGGAGCGAGCGTAGCTGCTCGGTGAAGACCTCGGCCGGGGTCATCCAGCCCAAGACTTTGCGGGGCCGGTTGTTGAGGGTGTGGGCGACGGCTTCGAGGTCGGTGGCACTCCAGCGTGACAGGTCGGTGCCCTTGGGGAAGTACTGCCGCAGCAGCCCGTTGGTGTTCTCGTTGGTGGGCCGCTGCCAGGGCGAGTGAGGATCGGCGAAGAACACCTTGGTGCCGGTCTCGAGGGCGAACGCGGCGTGGGCGGAGAGTTCCTTGCCGCGGTCCCAGGTGATCGTCTTGCGTAGCTGTTGCGGCAGCGCGGTGATCGAGGTTGCGATGGCCGTGTTCATCGCGACGGCTCCGTAGCCCCCCAGGGCGGGCCCGTTCTTGACCGGTGGTGCTTCGCCCCAGCCGTCGAGGCGGGGCAGGTGGATCAGGATCGTAGCGCGGCTGTGGCGTTCGACCAGGGTGCCGATCGCTGAGCGGCCCGTCCCGATGATCAGGTCACCTTCCCAATGCCCGGGAATGGCCCGGTCATCGGCCTCGGAGGGGCGTTGGCTGATCACGACATCGGCGGTGACATGCCCGTGGGGTTTGTTGCGGGACCGCTCGCGGGGCTGGCGCAGCGCTCGACCGGTACGCAGGCAGGCCACGAGTTCACGCTTGAGCGCGCCGCGGCCCTCGATGAACAACGACTGGTAGATCGCCTCGTGGCTGATGCGCATGGACTCATCATCGGGGAAGTCCAGCTTCAGACGGTTGCTGATCTGCTCGGGGCTCCATCCCGTGGCCCAGCGCCTGTCTTGCCGGTGCGGCTTGTTCAATCCCTTCCATGCCGGCGTTCCGGGGCCCTCTACGACGGTTCCATCGGCGCGGGTGACCTTACCGGCGAGCCGGTCAGCCACGTAGTCACGCAGCCGTGGGGTGGCGACCATCTTTGCGGTCTTGCCACCACTGGAACCTCTCGCCGTCCGGGCGATCTCACCGCCTTTCCTGTCCGAGGAAGAACGAGTACAGATCGCCGACCTCGCCAGCCGCGGCCTCGGACCGACCGCGATCGCCCATGCCCTCGGCCGATCACCCTCGACGATTAGCCGCGAGCTACGCCGCAACCGCCACCCAACGGGATCCACGGCCTAGTATCACGATCTTCAGGCGGAAACTCCCCAAAGACGTCGCGCAACCATCCAGATCACAGCCGCTAGCAGGAGCACCAGCAATTCGTCCGCCCAGGTTACCGCCCCCTGGAGCTTGCCGAACTTCACTAGGCCCCACTTCGCATGGCAATATGCGAGCGCGCTAACTGACAATATCAAGATTGCGTACAATATCTCATATAGAAGCCAGTAAGAGGGGGGGAGTACTGACGCAAAGAGGGCTACCACGGCCGAGGGTACCATCCATATCCGCGCTCCATTGGCGGCCACCTCCACTGCGTCGTCGTCCGCGAGACCCGTGCGCAGCTGAGCAATAGAGAGGGCCGATTCCTTCGTTATGACATTCATGAGGAACACCGCGAAAAAGTAGCAAACAGAAATCATTAGCGCTTCTTTTGAGTCGGCAGCGTGCTACTGGTCAAGTGCTTATGCGAATACGCGGCGATCCCGATTCCAGTCACGACATAATCAAGACGACGCCCCCATTTACGGGCAGCTCTTACGCCTCGCTTGCGCCAATCGCTAGCCATCCGGCTTGGGCTCTGCGCCTTACTCCGCTCTGCCTTTGACATAGCTCGGAAAGCTGGTCTGTGTGCAGCCTTCTTTGCCTTCAACGACGACTTTACCACTGTTGCGCCGATCCTGCCGACGCCAAATGGTACAAAATCAAGGACGCTCAACGCCGCATTTTTCCAATCACGTTTGCTGGCGGCCCTCACTATATCTACAGCTGACATTGTGAGGGCAACAGCTGCACAGGCCCCGCATCCAAAAAGAGACGCCACGCCTAATCCGGTTTTCAAGGTGTCCCACCATTTGCCGGTGGTGTCTTGTTTGTTGATGGGGTCGTTGGGGTATGTGTAGGGGGTGTCGTTGCCGCCGTGGATGGGATCGAGGCTGGTGAATGTCCCGGTGGTGGGGTTGTAGAGGCGGGCGCCCATGAGGAGGATGCCGGTCGTGGTGGCTGTGCGTTGTTTGGTGCCGAGCCAGCCGTAGCCGTTGCCGGCGGTGCCGGTGGGTGTGGTGGGTGGTGGGGTGGTGGGTTGGCCGTATTCGGTGTAGCGGGTGTAGTGGTCGAGGCCGGTGGCGGGGCTGGTGGGGGTGGGGAGGGTGATGGTGGCGGCGACGTCTCCGCGGGGGGTGGTGAGGGCGAGTTCGGCCCATTTCTGGCCGGTGTCGTCGCTGACCGCGGCCAGGGTGAGGTCGCCAGCGATGAGATCGCCGTACACAGTCGTGGCCGCATTGGCGCCGTGGAGGTTAGTGACCCAGCCGGGATTGTCGGAAGCGTCGGTGTAGTGGTTGGTGAGGATCCCGGTGGTGCCCCCGCTCGTGGTGGTGGTTCGCTTGGTGCGCCGTCCGGCGGTGTCGAGGGTGTAGCTGAGGGTGGTGCCGGCTTGGGTGATGCTGTGCGCGCTGTCGTCGGCGTAGTACCGCAAGGTGAGGTCCCCAGCAGCTGGGTTGGGGGCATCGGCGGCGGGGATGGTCAGCTGGCGGCCGAGCGGGTCGTAGGCGTAGCTGCCTTGTCCGTTGCCGCCGGTCGTGGGGCGGTCGGCGGCGTCGTAGGCCCGGCGGATCGTGGTGGCCGGGCTGGTGGGACAGGCGGTGCCAGTGGCGGTGCCTTGCTGGGTGCGGTTCCCGCGCGCGTCGAAGCCGTAGGTACGCAGCGCGCACGACGCCTCAGCGCTGAGTTGTTGGTCGGTGACGGTGGTGAGTCGGCCGGCGGGGTCGTAGCCGTAGGTGAGGTCGGCGCGGACGGCGGTGGTCCCGTCGAGTTCGCCGGTGGTGGCGGCGCCGCCTTCAGGGTTCCATTCCCGCACGATCTGTCCGGAGGCGTTGGCTTCGATGCTCCACCCGAGCCAGGGTCCGATGCCGCCGCCCGCGACGGGGCCGTGGTAGGACTGCGAGACGAGTTCCCCGGTGAGGTCGTAGAGGTGCTGCCGCTGCATCTGCCCCGGGAGCTGTTCGAGTACGAGTTGGCCTTGGGCGTCGTACGCGGCCGACGCGGTCCAGGTTTGGCCACCGATCACGGTCGCGACCTTGGTCAGCAGGCCCCGGTACTCGGTGACTCCGTTGGCGTCGGTGCCGTCGTAGGTGTAGCTGGTGGTGGATTTCGGTGTGGTGACGGTGACGAGGTCACCGATCGCGTTGTAGGTGTTGCTGGTGGTGTGGGTGACGCCGCCGCTGGTGGTGGCGTAGGCGAGCTGCCTGCCCCAGGAGTCGAAGGTCATGGAGATGCTGCCCGCGCTCGAGGACGTGCCGATCACCATGCCGGTGGTGTCGTCGTAGCTGGTCGTCACCGTCGGCACCGGATCGCTACCGACCAGCCCGGTGAGGGTGGTGGTGACGGTGACGGGCCGGGCCTTGGCGTCGAAGTTGGTCTTAGTTTCTCGAATGACGGTGCCGGAGGTGTCGCGGCTGGTGGTGGCGGCGCCGTGCCAGGCGTAGTCGGAGTGCCGCGTGACCGGCAAAGTGGTGCCTGCTGGTTGGCTGGCGGGGCCTTCGCTGCACACAAAGCCCGCGAAGGTGGGCTGGCCGCCGCAGGCGGCATCGGCGGCGTTGGTGCCGGCGGACCAGTAGACGGTGCGGCGGGTACCCGGGCTGGCCGATCCGGCGCCGGGTTGGCGCTGCTCGATGACCCTGCCTCGCGCGTCATAGCGCGTCTCCCGCCGGATGTCGGCCGCGTCCGGGGCGCCGTTGCCGTTCATGTCCAGCGTGGTGGAGGTCGACAGCCGCAACTCCCAACCTGACTTCGGATCCGCGGTGTCGAGCTTGTCGTAACCGGTGAACGTCGTCGCCAGCGTCTCCACCACCGACCCGTCGAGGCGTTCGGCGGTGGCGACGGTCTTCACCGGCAGCGACACCCCCGGCACCGAGGCATGCTCGCCGTAGCTGGTGGCGACGTGCCGCCGCAACAGTTCTGGCTGCTCCCCGCCCGGTGCATGGATCATGGCCGCCGGGGTCCATACATCGGTGACCCTAGTGCGGGCCGGGGCCAACACGGTCCCATCCGCGGCGAGCACATCGACCGGGTTGTAGGTGGTCACGGTGGCAGCCGCGTCGAGGTCGGTGTAGTCGCCGACACGGATCGCGGCGGTGGCGCGGGAGTCCCATGCCTTGACCACATTGTCGGACTCGTCGTAGACGTTGGCGGTCAGCTGCCACTGGCCGGCGCCGTAGCGGGCCTCATGGATCGTGTACCCGTCGTCGTCGGTCAACCACACATCCGCACGCCCTACCCGATCAGAAACTCAACACTGAGCCCTCCGATCGACAACCGGCTAGGGGCGGGAAGCTCCTCAGAGATTGCGAAAAGCATGCCCTACTACGACCCGTTCTACAAGACCCAATCACAAAGATCCCCCGAAGAAATAAACGTGCGCCACACGATGGACACTCAACCAGTCGTTCCCCCCAGCGGATGAAGTGCCACACACCCAGTGCACCGCCGCGGCGGGGATGTTCGCTCGCTGGTTCTTGGTGGGGTTGTGGTGGGTGTGGCGGCGTCGTTGCACAAGCTCACGGCAGGGTCGGGGTATGACTACCTGACCCGGCAGGTGGCTGCCCATGACACGACGGAGAAGGGCCACGCGACGCTCGCCTCGTACTACTCGGAGCGCGGCGAGGTGCCCGGGTCCTGGCGCGGCCGCGGCGTCGCCGGCCTGGGTGACCTGGCCGTCGGGGATGAGGTCACGGCGGAGCAGATGCGGGCACTGTTCGGGGGCGGGTTCCACCCCAACATGCGGGCACGGCTCGCTGCCCTCCCCCCGGAAGCGTCGAAGGCGATGATCGCGGCAGCGACCCGGCTGGGAACGCCGTTTCCGGTGTTCGAGGCCGCGACCGCGCTCCGGCTCGAGCTTGAGCAACGCTCCACCGCGTGGCGAACCCAGCAAGGACTGCCGCCGACCACGCCGGTACCGGTGGACGTGCGGGCGGAGATCATCAACACGATCGCGGCGCAACGATTCGAATCGCGCATCGGTCGTCCCCCGTCGGCGCCGGAACTGGGGGCGGAGGTGGCGCGGCTGAGCCGCCAACCCACGGTCGCGTGCGCGGGGTACGACCTGACGTTCACGCCGGTGAAGTCGGTCTCGGCACTGTGGGCGGTCGCCCCACCCCACATCGCCGCGGCGATCGAGCGCGCCCACGACGCGGCCGTCGACGACGCGCTGCGCTACCTGGAAGACGAAGCCCTCTACTCCAGGGCCGGACACGCCGGCGTGCGCCAGATCGACGTCCACGGCCTCGTGGCCGCGTCGTTCACCCACCGCGACTCCCGCGCCGGGGACCCCAACCTCCACACCCACATCGCGATCGCGAACAAGGTCCAAGGCCTGGACGGCAAATGGCGCGCCATCGACGGACGCCTGATCTACAAGGCCAAAGTCAGCGTCAGCGAAACCTACAACACCATGCTGGAAGCCCACCTGCGCGAGACACTCGGCATCCAGTTCCGTGAACGCGAACCCGGCACCATGGAGAAGCGGGCCGTGCGGGAGATCGCCGGCGTCCCCGCCCAGCTGCTGACATTGTGGTCGTCGCGGCGGGCGCTCATCGCAGCGCGCCAAGCCGAACTCGCCGCCACGTTCCAGACCCGACACGGCCGCCCACCCACCCCCGCCGAGGCGATCCGTCTGGCCCAGCAAGCCACCCTGGAAACCCGCGAAGCGAAACACGAACCTCGCTCCCTCGACGAACAACGCAGAACGTGGCGCAACGAAGCCGAGCGCGTCATCGGCGCCGACGGCATCCGGCGGATGCTCACCCGAACGCTGCGCTGGCCCTCCTCCTACCGCCGCCAGGAAGTGTCGGACGGGCGATTGGATCGGGTGGCCCAAGAGGTGGTGCAGCGGGTGGCGAGATCGCAGGCGTCATGGCAGAGCTGGCACTTGCGCGGCGAAGCGTCGCGCCGCGCGCGCGAACTCGCCACCACCGCAGCCCAAGCCGAGCACCTCACTACGCTGCTGCTTGAACGAGCGCTCGCGCTCTCGGTCCCCCTGCGCAGCGCCGGAGACGGAATCGAGGAGCCCGCCGAATTGCGCCGGGTGGACGGGTCTTCCGTGTACGAGGTGGCCGGCTCACGGCGCTACACGTCGCGAGCGGTGATCGACGCCGAACAACGGATCGTCGCCGCCGGCGCGCGCTCCGATGGTCGCCGAGCCGCCGGGGAGGCGGTCGAGATGGCGCTGCTCGAGTCGATGGCCAATGGTGTGACGTTGACTGCGGGGCAGTCCGGGCTGGTGCGGGAGATGGCGACCAGCGGAGCCCGGCTCCAGCTCGCGCTGGCCGCTGCGGGTACCGGGAAGACGACGGCGATGCGGGTCCTCGCCCGGGCGTGGGAGGAAACCGGCGGCACGGTACTCGGCCTCGCACCGTCCGCCGCCGCAGCCGCCGCCCTCCAGGACGTGACCGGGCAGACCACCACGATCGCGAAACTTCTCTGGGACCGCCACCACCGCACGGACGCGATCGATGCGTCGACGTTGATCATGGTCGACGAGGCCGGCATGGCGGACACCCTGAGCTTGGCCGAGCTCGTCGACCTCGCCATTGATCGTGGTGCCTCGATCCGACTGGTCGGCGACGATCACCAACTCTCCGCCATCGGTGCCGGGGGCGTGCTCCGCGACCTGCAACGTCGCCATGGCGCGGTCGAGCTCGACGAGGTGCTGCGCTTCACCGACGACGGCGAAAGGGAAGCGACACTGGCCCTGCGAGAGGGCGACCCGGCCGCGCTGGGCTGGTACCTCGACCACGGCCGCCTCCACGACGGCAGTAGAGACGCCGCGCTCGAGGCCGCCCTCCACGCTTGGGCCACGGACACAGGCCAAGGCCTCGATTCGCTCATGCTCGCCAGCACGCGAGAAGACGTCGCCGAACTCAACCGCAGAGCCCGCCTACACCAACCGCGCTCCGCAACGGGTGCCATCGCCCTCAGGGACGGGAACCACGCAGGGGTGGGCGACCTGGTCCTGACCAGACGCAACGACCGCCGGCTGCGAACCTCGTCCACCGACTGGGTCAAGAACGGCGACCGCTGGATCATCGAAGCCATCAGCCGGGACGGCGGACTGGAGGTCCGGCACCGGCGCACTGCCCAGCACGCTTGGCTCCCGCCCGACTACGTCGCCACGCAGGTCGAGCTGGGCTACGCCACCACGATCCACGCCGCCCAAGGCGCCACCGTGGACACGACGCACACCCTCCTCACCGGCACGGAAACGCGGCAAGGCCTGTACGTCGCCATGACCCGCGGCCGGCAGGCCAACCACGCCTACGTCACCACCGTCGGCGACGGCGACCCCCACTTAGCTTTCACCCCCGAAACGCTCCGACCGCCCACCGCCGTCGAGATCCTCGAGACCGTCCTGGCCCGCGACGGCACCGCCCGCTCCGTCAGCACCGAGCTCGCCGACGCCGACGACCCCAGTCTGCGCTTGGGAGACGCGGTCAACCGGTATCGCGACGCGCTCACCGTCGCCCTCGAGCACCGCCACGCCACAGCTCTCGAAGAACTGGACCATCACGCCGACCACATCGTCCCGGGCATCACCGACTGCGACGCCTGGCCCACGCTGCGGCAACGGCTCCTCGCCGCAGCCGACAACACCACCCCCCTCGGCGCGCTCCGTAGCGTCGCGGCCGGGCACCGATTCGACGACGGCATCCACGACCCAGCAGCATTGCTTGCATCACTAGTTCCGGAACCTACCGGCGGCCCACTCCCCTGGCTCCCCCGGATCCCCGAGATCCTGGCCACCGACGGTCGTTGGGGACCGTATCTCGACGCACGGAGGCAGCAGATTGCGGGCCTCGCAGACCTCGTCCGAGAGCAGACGCGACGGAGCGGTCCTGCTGAATGGCTTCCCGTCAAAGACCACATACCAGACCGGCTCATCGGCGAAGTCACCGTCTGGCGGGCAGCTATGGGAGTCACGCTGGGCGACCGACGCCCCACGGGCGAACGCCTCTTCGCGGGGGCAGCCCGCCACTACCAGGACCAACTCGACGGGCAGCTACTCGCGGTCGTTCCCATCCTCGGTGCCGCACAGCTACGCCGCCTCGGCCAAGGCCTCGAACACGATCCCGCCATCTCAACTCTCGCGCGCCAGTTGGCGACGCTCGAAGCACGAGGCATTCCTGTCGGCGTCGTGCTTGCCGCTGCGCTTGCGCAGGGCCCCCTCCCGGCGGAACGGCCCGCCGCCGCTCTCCAATGGCGCGTCCGTGAACTCGCGCAAAAGCAGCCCGCAGCCGTCGACTCAGAAGCCCGCTGGCGAACATGGGCAGACGCCGTCAACCCGACGCTCACCCGTTCCCCGCACTGGCCCACGATCCGCGGACTGCTCATGAACCTGACAGAGTCCGCCGATACGAAATCCCTGGAGAACGAACTCCGCGGAAGACGACCGCGCGAGGCCCGCGCGACACTCATGCGAATCGCCGCCTCCGATGAGCGCGCCCACCTTGCAGAGGCCAGAGCCCTACGGCAGCGCCAGCAGGCGCTGTCGCGCAAGCCTCCCGGCGGTGTCCCCCGCTGACCACAGGCCATCCCCTCGGTTGCCCGCGTGCACAGTGCACACGAAATCGACGAGGACTGAACCGAAGGGGCTCTTCACAGATAAGAGTGGATGAGTGGTCGGAAGCCGCCCGCGTCGAGTAGGGATCTGGCGATGTAGTGGTGCAGGTTCCGGAAGCCTCTGGCGGTGCCGCGGAGGTGTTCGATGAGGCCGTTGACGGCCTCTGTGGGGCCGTTGCTCGTGTTCGGGTGGTCGAAGAACGCGAGCACGTCGTCTCGGCGCCGCTGCAGCGTGCGGCCGAGGGTGCGTAGTTCCTCCAGCCCGGCCGGGACCCCGGTGTTGATCGCGTCGATGAGCGTCTCCATGATCTGCTTGCCCTCGGCGGGGTCGGGGGCTTGGTAGGCGTCGATGACGCGCTGGTAGGCCTCCCAGGTGATCTCCAGCGGCGCGTGGCAGTCGTCGCGGAAGACGTGCAGCAGCCGGAACCATTGCCTGATGGTGAGGAGCTTCGCCCTGGTGCGGGCGACGCGCCGGATGCCGTAGAGCGGGTCCCCGGAGCGGCCGCGGTGACCGAGGGTGTCTTGCTGGAGGCGTTGCCGGCACTGGTCGAGCTTCTCCCCGGCCAGCGCGACGACATGGAACGGGTCCATCACCGTCGTGACGTCGTCGATGGTCTCGACGGTGGCGGTCTTGTAGCCGGTGAAGCCGTCCATCGCGACGATCTCGACCCCGTCCCGGAACGCGTCCGACTGCTGCTGCAGCCAGGTCTTGAGTGCCTGTTTCGAGCGGCCCTCAACCATCGCGAGTAGCCGGGAGGTGCCGGTGTTGGTCCTTGTCGGGGTCAGGTCGATGATCACGGTCACGTACTTGTCGCCGAACCGGGTGTGGCGCCAGACGTGCTCGTCGACGCCGATCGCCGTGACTCCGTCGAGCCGGGCCGGGTCGTGGAAGAGCAGTTCGTCGGCGGAGGCGAGGATCGCGTCGCTGCAGGTGTTCCACGCGACCCCCAAGATGGCGGCGATCTTCGCGATCGAGAGCCGGTCGATCACGATGTGCTTGACCGCCAGCGTCACCGCGTCCCGGGACAACTTCCCCCGGCTCGGGGCCGCGGCGCGCAACTCGTGCCGCCACACCCGGGCGCAGTCCGCGCAGCGATAGCGCGGCACGTTGATGTGCAGGATGGTCGGCTTCCACCCGAACGGCACATGCGCCAGCTTCCGGATCACCGTGTCATGCCTGGTCCCGGACCCCGCACACTCCGGACATGGTGTCGCCGGCGTGGTGGGTGAGCAGACGAGTACCGAGTGGTCCGGCTCGACGTTCTGCGTGGTGACGGTGAGGCCGAGTCGGTCGAGTCGGCAGAACGAATCCAGGCATGGTGAGGTAGCGTTTCGCATCAGGGCCCTTGGTTCTCGGGTGGTGATTAGACACCTTCATCCTTGCAACCAGGGGCCCTCTCGCGTCCCTACGCCACGCTCACCATCCGCAGGCCACCAACGTCATCGTTGACAAGCTACCCACCGCCTTCTGTGAAGAGCCACTTATCCGGAAGCGAGTGCAGTTCCAGTAGCAGGTCGAGGCCGTTGGCTGACTCCTCAAGTAGAGCATCAACGAAGTCAAAAAGGATGGCGGTGGGGTCACGGTCGTACCCGGTGTGGTTGAAGTCGTTCAACAGAGCGAACATCGCCTCGCTCGCCCGGGAGCGGTCGGCGCCTACAGGAACCAGGAAGATCTCGTAGGCGTAGCGCTGCTTCCGAAGGTCGTCCTTGAGCATGCTCGTGTAAAAACCTTTGCGCTCTAGGTTGGACCGTCTACGAGCGAGCTGCTCGGCCCGGCGCAGTTCCCAAGGGTGCATGCTCAACCTCGGACGGAGATCGGCGGCACTAGGCATCGTCATCGTCCCACTCCAAGTCGAGTAGGTGGAGCTGTTGCTCGATCTCGGTCGGTACGGTGGCGCCAGCCTGAATTGCATGCTGGCGCAACCAGCGTGCGTAGAACATTCCTTCGTAATTCCCTGATCGCACCGCCCGCAGAATCCCTATTGCCTCGCGGCTTAGAGATCCTGATTGTATGGCTTCGTTATAGCTGAACCCACCGAGATCGAAGAGTTCGCTCGGCACCCCCCACTCTTCGAGCGCATGGTTGGCCCTGATCTCGATATTCGAGCGCTCGATACCTCCCGGGGTGAGGGCAAACAGCGTTGACTCCGACAACAGGACAATAGCCGCACGTCCCAGCAGTTGAGTAGATCGACTTGCGTCGTTGAGGAGTCCGGTCCACACCGATTCAAATGGGGCGAACAGCGAACCGTCTTGTGTCACTTCTGACATGGTGAGTGCGATGCCGCAGAGTTGCAGGAACCTCACATATGGCTCCGCGACATAGGAGTTAATCACCCTCTGGTCGTGACGGCGAACCGTTCTCAACAGACGCTGTGTGGCGGCGTCGACCGCCCAATACAAGAGGGCCACCTTCTGCCGGAACTGTTCCGGATCTCCGGGCTCACGACTGAGCACCCTTCGCAGGACGTTCTCATGCGCCCTGTAGTAGGCCCATCCGAAGTGATCTGGACGGTCCGACTCGGGGGCAGAGTCGACATTCACCGCCAACCGTGCAACTGGTAGCTCCAGTCGATCCTTGAGTGAGCCTGCGCGTCTGGTAAGGGCCGTTGTGTCAGTCTCGGGCCATCGATCATCCGTTTCGATGTGAACCGACTCGCAATCGTCGAGGAGTTGGCGCGCGAATCCAAGCATCGTTTCGAGCTTCTCGGTCAGTTCGGTGGCACGGCTGAGCGCCGCGCCGGCTGCCCACGTCCGGGATCCTCCGATATCGATCACCCAAGGCCAGATCTCGTCTTCCAGGAACGACACGAGGGCCGCGACCTCATCGACCGATTCGGTAGCCAGTGCGCGCGCAACGAGCTGAGTCAGAGCGTTGTCCGGTGTGACACGCTCCCCTTCAATGGCGATCTCAGCCCCGAGTGCCTTACGGAGATTGGCAATGGCTTGAAGGACTAGCCTTCCAGCGACTACTTGCCTCGCATCATCAACAACGAGCTCGCCTGCATCAGGAAGCACCTGGCGCATGCGTTCGAAGTAGTCCATGTAGCCGAGGCAGGCGCTCAGCGCCTCCAGCAGGACGTAGTCGACGAGGTTGTGAGCGCTCGATTCTCCGGGGAGAGCGAAATGCTGTTCTCGTGACAGGCGGGGCCCCAGCGTCGGATTGCCGTCATTCTGGCCGCTTACCAAGCCCTGCTTCTTCGCATAGTCTCCCACGGAGGTCATGGGCGCGAATGTCATCGCGGTCAGCCACAATCGGAGTTCCTCGAACTGCCCCCGACTGCCGAGGGCTCGCGAGAAGACTGGCAAACCGCGGACGGCGCTCTCGACTGTACGCAGATCTCGTCCCGCCAAGAGGCGCTCAGCGACGTCGGCTATCCAGCGCTCGTACCAGAGGTCATCTACAACCTCACTGCCCACTAGCGTGGTGCCCGTCGCCAGAGCGACGCTCAGTTCCGAATGCGATGACAGAAACCAGTCCTTCGCCTGAGTGCGCGTCGGGTTCCACCTGGGGAGCGTCGTAATCGTATGCTTCCGCTGGGAGTATGCCTCCCAGGCTCGAAGCAGGCTAATGGCGGCCGATCCGATCCTGGGGTCATGGCTGGCAGCGATCCCACGGCCCCCAGCCCGTTCATACTCCCGGTCAAGAATCAAAGTGACGAGGTCGTTGAGCGTCTCCAGATTGCCACGGATCTTTGCGTTGGCTCGATGCACGGCGACAGACGAGGGCCTCCTCCGGCGGCCAAGTTTGTAGGCACGGAGAACCCAGCGATTGAGGTCCCGCTGGATCTGTGGGAAGAGGGAGGTCGGCTCGAGCAGTACGAACAGCGTGATCCAAATCCGCCCGAAGGAGAGCACGACGAGGGCAGCTGAGAGGCCAGCGATCACAAGAGTCAGGTGAGTGGCTGTGCGGCCAACGACCGGTAGCGCCAGAGCGAGGGCAACGTAGACAACCGCTTGTGTGAAGAAGACGGCATACCATCGCGACTCGGGCCGGCGGACGATTTGGTCTCGGAGTTTCCGCGTCGCGTCCTTGTAAGTGGTTGAGATAACGAAGGTGACAGTCGCGAAATAGACGGCGACGAAAACTCCGGCCACTCCGAGAGCCGCTGTTGGCAAGGCGGCTGGGTCGACGCTGTCTGGAACAGGCGACGTGAGCCACGCCCAGCCGCGCTCAACCCAGTTGTGGCGTGATCTGAGCCAGCTCGGAAAGTGCCCATCGGCGGAAAGGACCGACTGCGTCAGGACCACAGCGAGTATCGGCGGGACAATCAGGGCCAGGGACTTCGCAAGTGCGCTGTTTCCGACGCGGAGGAGAGACCAGAAGTCCGCCACACGAGAGACAGTGGCGATCAGTGCAGATCCCAGACGAGAGCCAAGGTTCTCGCGGCGTGAACGCAGGCGCCAGTACCATCGAGTCTCCATCGCCCGCAGCTTCAGTCGCGCCCTCCGGGAACTCATCTCAGCGCTCCAGCATCACCACGACATGCGCGCATTACTCGTCCGCGGCGCTCGCTCACATTACCTCCGCAGGCCCGATATCAGCGCTCTTCATCGAATCTCCCTCCACCCGCATGAGTTCGCGTGGTGCTCTCGGTCAGCCTAATCCTGTGTGGACGACGCTCGAAATGAGGCCTCACAGACGGGGTCGTTACGGCATCGAATTCAAACTTCGTCGACAACTGCAAGGTGTGTCGCGGCCATGGCCAGGGTGTCTGTGCCCGCGCGGGAAACAGCACCTTGGCTTTGGGGGCGCCCCGCAGACATGCCCCCGGCAGGAGAGCGCGGAAGGCCAGGAGCCTTCCTGAACGCCCTCACATGCCGCCGAGCGCGCCGCGATTGTGCCTGTGTGCATTGGTCGGTAGATCCAGCAACGAGGCGCGGGGCGAGTGAGTTTCCGAAAGGGGATATCGGGCGGGCGTCTGGCTGGGAGGATGGGCGCATGATTCGCTGGCTCATCGGGGCAGCAGGCGGTTTGCTCCTACTGGGGCTCTCGTTTGCTGCTGTGATCGCGGCCACCGACGTGTACGCGAGCATGACAGCGCTCCGCGGTGAAGGCATCCCGGGAACGGTCACCATCACCGCGCGTGAGTGGAGTCTGCCGCTCGACCTGTTCTGCTCTGCGGAGGGACGCTTCGTTCCGGACGGAGGCGGTCCGGTGGTCGATGGAACTGTCGCGAGCGGGTGCCCGGAACCAGGGACTGAAGTGCGTGCGCAGTACGTGCCCATGCTTCACGACCAGCTGCCGCTATTTGCCACGCGCCTACTTCGAGGCACCTGGGGTGAGCTGGGGGGCGCGTGTGGCTTCGCGATCCTGTTCAGCGTCTCGGCTGTGGTGGCCTGGTGGGCCGCCATCCGATTCCTCACGGAGCGTGGAGTCTCTGAGGACCGCTACGGCGCTTTACAGGTCGCGAGCCGCTGCGCCGAGGAGGATTTCGTCGTTTGGCTGGAGGACAATTTCGACGCGGCTTGGCTCGAGGCGTCGTCGGTCGGGGTGGTGTCGGCGGTGGTGGCGGTCATCGACGGCGACACGGTCGTGTCCGGAGAGCTCGACGATTTGTACGGTGTCGGTCGCTCGTTGGCGGACGTGGGTGGGGACGCCTGTGTCCGGTCGTGTCGAGAGCATGTGCACGTCACTGATTCCTGGCGCGAGGAACCCCGCCCATGGGGGCCCTGCTCGTTCCAGCCGGAGGATCGTCGCACAACGAGGACGGTAACTGTGATGCGCCGCGATGCAGCAGCCGGAGAACCCATCATCGACGGCGAAACGGAGGCGGTTGCCCGGGAAGGATGGATCGTATTCCGCGGCGACTCCGCCAGCCGCAACCCGATGGAGTCACATCTCAGCGCGGCCGTCCTGACGCAAAAAGGCACAGAGGTGAGCCTTGCCCTATACGAACACGGCGCCTTGATGGGACGTGCCCGGTGGAACAACCCCGGACGCTTGGTAGGGCGTCGCGGCAGCAAATCCGAACTGCGCGCGATCTGTCCCACATGGCCTGCGAAACTGTGGCCAACGGAGATGGCAGACTTCCGGATGCCTCCGGTACAGGAGCTCGAAGCCCTCCTTGGTACCACCGGCGAACCGGCGGAAGTGATCTCTGCTGCCGCTGGCACTTTCCAACTTCCCGCAGTCGACGTCCTCATCGGAGAACTTACCGGCAACGACCCGATCAGCAGTCGGCCCGATGCGATCCTCCTCGAACCAACCCCCGAGACTCACGAAGACGATGCCGGCTAACTGCTACCAGTACATCCCGACCAACTCGCCAACATCCGGACATGCCGCGGACCGCGCGGACGTTCACAAGTTCCGGAGGTGGCGGATGTCGAGACGCGCTTCACTCTGTGCACTTCTGCGCTCGGTAGTTGGTAGATCGGGACGCACGGGGGGTGTCCCTATGGTTCCTGTCAAGCGGCGGCTGGTGTTCTTGGTTGGTAGTAGGTGCCGTTGCGGAGCATGGCGTGAAGGACGTCGACGCGTCGTCGGGCGAGGCAGACGAGGGCGGCGTTGTGTTTCTTCCCAGCGGCGCGTTTGCGGTCGTAGTAGGCGCGATGTCGATTTCGGCCCGTTCCAGACGGGCGGGACGGGCATCACGCGGGTCGGGGTCGGGTCCATGGGCAGCCAGACTCGGTTTCGACACCGGCCGCGGGCTCGTTCCTCGCCCGGAGGCCGGACTCAACCAGCGGGGGCCGGGAAAGCCGGGCCCAACCAACCCGCTCATGCAGCTCGACGGCGCGGGCGACTCCTGCCACGAGGCGCTGACCTACTTGGAGGAGACCGTCGGTGACGCCGCCTCCGACAACTCCGCCCCTCCTGACGTGTGGACCCAGCCCACCCTACGTGGTGGGCACCCCGCCCGTGCGGCCGTCCCGGATCCCGGGGCCGATGTGGCGGGTGACCAGCGCGCGCGTCGCCTGCCGTGCGCCAGCGGCCAGCGCGTCAGGGGTGGCCTCCCCCGCCAGGACGGCCGCCATGACACCTGAGAAGAAGGCGTCGCCCGCACCATTGGTGTCCACCACCGCGCACTCCTCAGCGTCCTGGCGGTGCTCCTGGTGCCCGGCGTCGACGGCGACCGCGCCCGCGGCGCCACGGGTGCAGATGGCGAGACTGACACCGTCGTCCACGAGGCGGTGGAGGAACGGGAACGGGTCCGGGAGGTTGTCGTCGCTGCACTGGACGACGGTGGCGGCCCGCCAGAACGGCTCGTGCCAATCAGACTCGGGCGGTACGTCGTGCAGGTCCGTCCACACTGGCAGGTCGCCCCGGCGCAGGGTCAGCGCCAACTCCCGCGTCCACGGCGCAAGGTCCAGCACGACGGCGCGGGCGTCGGCCAGCCCGGCCACAGGCGGGACGGGCGTCGTCGCAGGCGCAACGGTGTAGACGGAGACACGCTTCCCCGCCGCGCTCATCAGGTTGATGTGGTGTTCTGTCGCCGCCGTCGGCAGCGCCTCGACGGCGACGTCGGGCAGCGACCCACGAATGTGCGCCGCGGCGTCGTCGTCGGCCAGTGGGGTCATGAGGACCACCGGCACGCCGAGGTCGTGGAGGTGGACCGCCTTGCCCGCCGAGGTGCCGCCGACGGTGTCCCAGCACTCGTCGGCCACGAGCATCTGCGTGCGGGGCTCCGGCAGTTGCCCGAGCCGGACCATCGTGTTCCAAGCCGACGGCCCCAGCACGCGCACGGGCCCTTCGCGTGTTGCGATCACGGTCGCCTCCAATCGTCTGTGCCCACGGTAGCTGGCGGCGGTGACAGAAAGGAATGAGGGCACCCTCGGCCTGCTCGCGCAGTTCCTCGGCGCCCTGACCGTGGGGCATCGCGCCCTTCGCCCTCTGCTCGCTGGTCATCGCCGACGACTTCGTCATCCGTCGCCGCCACCCGGCGCCCACCGTTGCCCTCTTTTCCTCACCACGGCCGCCAACCTTCGCGTCGATCCGCCAACCGATTTCGCGTGGGCCGACCCTGTCGGGCTGGCGTCCCCAAACACGGTTGGCGTCTCGGACCAAGCGCTGGCGAGTTCACCCAAGCGTTGGCGTGCTTGGGTGACCGACGGCGTAGCCTCGACGGTGGGCCGCCAGGGAGGCGGCGGGAGGAGGGCAATCATGGACGGACGCGCGCTGCAGCGCCGGGCGTCCGAGCGCGCCAAGCAACTCCCCGGCTCCTACCTCGACCACCCCTTCGGCGACGAGTGGGACGTCCGCAAGGTGCGCGGCAAGGTCTTCATGCTCCAGACCGAACTCGACGGCGAGCCTGTCATCACCGTCAAGGCCCACCCCGACGATGCGCTGGCCCTCCGGTCCACCCACGCGAGCATCGCCGTCGGCTACCACATGAACAAGCGACACTGGATCACGGTGCACCCGGGCGACGACATCGACGGCGCCCTGGTCGACGACCTCGTCACCGAGGCCTACCTCCTCGTGCTGGAGAAGAACGTGCCGAAGTCGCAGTGGCCGGTCGACCCCGCCGCCTTCGTCGATCGCGCCGGCGTTGGTACCGCCCATGCTTGGCTGGCCCTGCAGTCGGCTTATGCCTTCGCGGCCGAGCGTGCCGCCGGTCTGCCCGCCGTCCGCAGGCTCGACCCCGTTGCCTGACAACATCCGGACATGCCGCAGCGCGGACGATGGCCTGCCGGCTGAGCTCAGGCAACTCGTTCACGGGCACCTTGGTGTTCCACTCCTACGACCACTTCGGCTTGGACACGGGGGACTTGGAGCAAACCTACGGGTTCGTCGTCTGGTTCACGTTGCAGCACCATGACCGCTTCAATGGGAAGTATGTTCCGCCCATCTCGGTCGTCGACGTCGAGGTGCCGATCAGTGGCGCCTTCTGACCCTCGTCGACGGGCACGCCGATGAGACTGCGGACCCTGGCCAAGGCCGCGGCGATGGTGGTCGCCATCGCGGCGCTCCTTGCCGCGCTGTTGTGGGGGTGGATCGCCTGGTCGGTCAACGAGTACTTCACCGGCAGGGACCCAGCCCGCTTCGACACCGTCTCGGCGGAACTCGCGCGCAACCGGCCCGCCTACGACGCCGCGGCGGCGCGGGTTCTTGAGCTGAGCGCCCAGACCCCCGGCACCACCCGGGTGTCCATGACGGAGTGGCATGCCTGTCGGTCCGTGGGCGGCGCCGAGCGTTGCGAGGACACGAGCCCTGCGGACGCCCAACGGTTGCGGGCACTGCGGGAGGAGGTGGCGATCTGGCAGGCGAAGGACGCCGATCGCGTGTTCTTCCGGTTCTACGGCGAGGACAGCCCGACAGTCTGGCTGATGTACTCCGCGTCCGATCGCGACCCCGGCGCTTTCGCCCGCGACCGCGGCTTCCGGTCGCTGCGGATCATCGACGAGTACTGGACGGTGCTCGGACCCATCCCGGACGACGCCCGTGATCGTGCACAGTGGAACGGCTGACGGGCGGTAGCGGTGGCGTCGGCCGTCCCAGCTCGTGGCAGGCTGGTTGAGTGTTCCACCTGAATTGGCGTCCGTTGCCGGCAGTCATCGGGATTCTGGCTGTCGAGATCTACATCGGTGCCTGCGTGCGAGATGCCTGGGTTCGCCCCTACGCCGGTGATCTGCTGGCCGTGGTCCTGGTGTATGCGACCCTCCGGATGGTGCTTGCTCTGCCGGCCCCCGCATTGGCGACGGTTTCGTTCCTGGTGGGCGCGATCGTGGAGGCGATCCAGTACCTGGGGATCCCCGAGATTCTCGGGATCGCCCACCACCCGCTGCTCGCCGTGGTGGTGGGCGCCACCTTTCAATGGGAAGACCTGCTGGCCTAAGCCATCGGTGCCCTCATCGCCTTGTTGATCGACGCAAAGACGCGATGGTGGTCGAACCATTCGTGAAGTGCAACTCGTAGGGCTTATTTCATCAGGGCTCCTGCCCGAACATCCGGTCTTGCCGCGTCTCGGGCATACGAGACGGTCCGCGACAAGACCTGCCGGTAGAGTTCCGATGCACGATGGATCGGCATCAGCAGAAGGGTGTCGTTGATGGTCAGTGGCGGAGCAGGGTCTCGGGCAGCGTTGCTCAGGTGGGTCCGCTGGTTGTGGATGGTGCCGGTGGTGCTCTGGCTTGTTCTGACGTGGGTGACCTTCTCGCCTGGAGCCAGCGTGTCTAGCGTCGCGCTCTGGCTGGCCGTTGCCAGCCCGGCCCTGATCGTCGGCTACCGGGCGCTCTTCATCGCGGGATTGTCGGTGTCGCAGTCGGGGCCGCAGGTCATTTACCGCGGTCTGGTCGCTGCGAGGAGCATTGATGTCTCCTCGATCGAGGAGTTCGAGATCTGGGACGTGAACTTCTTCTCGGGGGTTTCGGCGGGGTTCGTCCAGGTGCGTCGGACGGGCAAGCGCCCCGTGGTGTTGTGGGCGTTGGGGTACGCGACGCCGGACACCCATGACATTTTGCTGCGGGAGATGGAGGGGACATGTGCCGATCTCTGGGGATGGGCAGCGCGGGACTCGGGCCAGCCGCGGAGGGCTGAGTCCCTGGCCCCAACGCGGATCAGGCCAAGTGTCATCGAGGTCGTGTCGTCGGACATTCTCGGCCGCCGAACCCTTTGGTCGGGGTCGATCAGATCGAAATGACACACCCCACGGCGGGGATCCCACCGGTCGCCCACTTCTCGAGCGGTAGCGACTTACGGTGTGGTCCTGAGTGACGCGACCTACATCCGCACATGCCGCATGGGGAGTCCTACAGCATCCGCGAAAGGGGTATCAGCGCTGAGGTGGCAACGACCGAGTGCGCTTGGGTTCATGATGGTCCGGGTTCACTGCTAAGCAAACGCTCCAACGCATCCCATTCGCTCTTCGTCAGCATGAAGGGATTGCTCACCTGGCGCATTCGAATCAGCTCGGATCGGGACAAGACAGGCTCAGCCTCCACGATGGACCTGGCCAACGCCACGGTGCTCAGGCGAAGGGTCGACCGGCACGTAGTCCTCCGCTCCATCTTCCAGCCGATATTCGTCGGGAACATCCCTTGTCACTGACCCTGCGATCCGGCGGACAGACCATATACGGCGCCAGCCGCCGACTCCGCGGACGAGGAGCCGACAGCCTTCCCAGCATCAAGATGCAAGATCCGGCAGACTAGTCACCGACCACAACGGCCTCATTTCCGGCCGGGTGGTTTCGAGTGACCGTCACAACGGCCTCACTTTCGGCCGTCGTCGACAGATCGTCCAAACGACACCGCTGTCGGGGAGGATCGAGGCATGGCTGATTCCAAGAATGCCTCTATCTCCCCTTGGCTGCTCGTCCTCGCGGGGCGCCCTGGGACCGGAAAGACGACGCTAGCCAAGGCGCTCGTCCAGACCACGGGCGCCTGCTACCTGCGAATCGACGTCGTCGAGACAGCGCTGCTACGGACGCACACAGAGGCCGGCCCCGGCGGCTATTTCGTGACACATGGGCTAGCCCTCTCGAACTTGTGCCTTGGGAACAACGTCATCGTGGACGCCGTGAACGCCGTGCCAGAGGCACGGGCTGGCTGGGCGGAGACGGCTCGCGGTGCTGGGGCGCGGCTAGTGCTGATGGAGACCGCGCTAGGCGACCAAGGCGAACATCGGCGCCGTATTGAATCGCGGACACCCGATGTTGCAGGGCACCGTGTCCCCACGTGGGAAGAAGTCCAAAACGAGCCGTGGGTTTCCTGGGACGAGGCCCGAGACGGCGAACGGCACCTGATCGATACCACTAGCGCCTCTCAGGCTCGTGAAACTGCGCTCGCGTTGTTGCGGATTGTTTGATCGCCCGGTCATGCCGCACCGATGGCGTTGAGTTTTCCCTACGTCACGGGAGGATCGACTCCTTGAGCTCGGACATCAGGCGGCGTGAGAACTGTTCTGCGATGATGTCCATGTGTGGGAGTCAGTCATTTCTGGGGTGATCGTGCTTGCGATCGCCGCGGGATGGGTTTGGATCCTGCTGCCGGGGGTGGTGCGCCGCTTGCGACGCGATCCTCTGCCCGTGTTGCCTCCAGTGCCGTTGAACACCGCGCTCGGGCTCGACGGCGAGGCCAACGTCTACGTCGTTCGGGAGGCGTTGGCAACTGTTTGCGGGAGAGTGACCGTCGTGGCCGATCGGGAGCCGTACGAAGTGCTGCTGCGCGGTCCTGGCGTGGTGGGTTCAGCGGGTGTGGCCTGGTCGTGGGATGAAACAGATACTCCGCGACAGCAAGGACGTTTCTATTTACACCTGGAGGGTCTAGGCGACGGCGGTGACTCGTTTTGGGAGTTCGACCGGAACTCCGACATCCGAGAGGCTTTCTGGGTTGCGGTCGGTGTGCTTCGAGGCCGGATTGTTAGTCGAGGGCCTCGCACATGGGTGCACGTGCAGGAGTCTGGCATCTGGCGAGCGTTCCGCGAAGGATCGACGGGGTGGCTGGAGCCGATCTGGGTTACGGATATCGCGTGAGCGGGACAGTAGCCTTCGTACCCTAGGGGCGGGCTGATGCCGCATACTGGCCCTATGCGGCTCCCTTGGAACAGAGCAGATGCGGCGAGGTTCAATCGTGAGCACCAGCGGCTGAGGTTCAGTGGCTTCGCTGAACCCGTTCCCGATCTCTACGAGTTCCGGACGAGCGACGGGCATTACATCTTTCTGCACGAGATGGCTTGTGTGAGCATCCAATTCAGTCCTGTGAGTCGAGATCTCGGCCTGACATTCGAGTGCGTAGCTTCTGACCTCATGGACCACCCCTTAACAGCGACGTTGACCTTCGGCGATGCCGAGATCACTCAGTGGGTTGACGACGTGGCGGATCCGTCGATGTTCAACTCGTCAGGCAAGCCGACCCGGCTTCGCGGTCAGGTCGGCGGCCTCTGGCATTTCGACGACGGGACACTCCAACTCGATCTCTTGGAGGTGAGACTAAGGTTCGTTGCTCGTTCCGTAAGATGTGAAGCCCGGCGCGGAGTATGGCCAGAATCACTGGGTCACGAGCATTAATCGCGCGAGCCTATCCAGTTCAGCGGCCCCTCCAGACCGACTGGGTGATGATGACGTTTGAACGGCTGTTCTCACAGGGGCGGCCGGGGATCATTCTGGGCGGACTCTAGATCCCGGACGTCGCCAACATCCGTGCATGCCGCGATAACAACAGTCGGCCGAGGGTCGTGGACGCGCGCGTGGAGGCTTAGGGCAGCAAGGTCACACGCACCAGCGCCTGGCGTGTGCTTCAACGTGCTGCTTTAGTGGCGAGTATGACGCTCCTCGAAGTTCGACCGTTGACTGCGCGGGACCACTCCGCTGTCGCGGCGGTACTGTCCAACGACAATGGCTACGCAGAGCGGGTGCTCGGTAGGCCTTCGCGACTTCAAGACGTTGACGAACTGATGGCTTCCCGCCCTCCAGGAACGTCGGCCGACCAGAAGCCCAGCCTCGGTCTTTGGGTCGACAATGATCTCGTAGGAGTGGCTGAACTCATGTCCGACTTCCCTGAGCTAGGCACCAACTACCTTGGCGTGCTGCAGATCCGCGCCGATTGCCAGGGCCAGGGATTGGCGAGGGCATTCCATGACCAAATCGCTGCTACCTTCCAAGAGGCCCGTCGTTGGCGCTTGACAGTCGTGGACACCAACAGTGATGTCCAGGGATTCTGGGAGCGCATGGGATACGAGCAGACCGGTGAGTCACGGCCTTGGAACAGCGGCAGCGGGGTGGAGCACAGCGTCTTCGTCATGGAGCGCGACGCCGAGTGATTCGCGAGAGGCCTTACCGCTCATGCCGCTTTCGGTTTCTGCGACTGCGGGAGCCTTCAATTGCTGTGCTCGCGGTTCAGTTCTCTGTTGGTAGCCATTCGAATACGTCACCGGGTTGGCATTGGAGCACTTCACACATGGCTCCGAGGGTGCCTGAACAGTACAGCTCTGGGGTGACCGTTCTTCAAGACGGCGATGTTGACCGGAGAGATCCCGACACCTTCGGCGAACTCGCCCACTAACAACTTCCGCTTGGCCAGTTCAACCTCGATACGGACCGCGATCGGCATCAGGTCACCACGTCGGACTCGGCGCGCATCTCGATCGCTTGGACGAGGAACGTGCGCATGACCCAAACCAACAACGCAAGTCCGACGCCGCACATGACGCCCGCCAGCAACGCGAGTGACCACAGCGGCGGGCCGGAGACCGTGAAGGCTTGGTAGACCAACGTGGCGAGGCAAACGAAGCTGCCAGCCAAGAATGCGGCGATGATCCCGTCCACCCAACCCAGAGCTCCGGGCTGGAAGACCTCATTCAGGGGCACGAAGGAAAGGAGTTGTTGGGTGCACACGAGCACGACCTGCACGCAGAGCAGGCCAAGTATCGCCAGCGTCAGGATCGGCCAACGCATGTAGGCCTCGGCCGGGAGTTCCCTCGCGATCATCCCCGAGTACCAAGGCAAGTAGAGCACTTGGGCAACGACGATGATGGCTACAGCGGCGAGGAGCCCGCCGCGCAGGATGGTGACGGCGAAGTATGACTTCACATGCCGAGTCTCGTCACATTTCTATCGACAGTCAATCGACACCCATCGAAATGAGCCCACAGCGTTGGGATCGCCGGCTCCTTGTCGCGCAGCGGCGGATCTCCCCAACGGCGTCAGGCTGCGAGATCCGGGGTTGCGACTGTCGAACGCGGGTGTGTCACCAGGACGCAACGTTCGCGATCTGTGCCTCATCCGAGGTCGGTGAAATTCCTCGCGCCGGTGGGGTCAGCGAGGGAGTGGAAAAGGTCGGGGTCCGGCCGGTCTGGGGTGTCGACGTCGTAGATCACTGCGAGGCGAGATCATTGTCGCTCACGGCATCGTTGCGGGCGCTTGTGGACTTCACTCTCGCCGAACGGCAGTAGGACAGCGAATCACGTGAGGGCGCTCTCATGCCGCGCTGTGCACGTCGCGACGCTCTGCGCGGGCTGTGGCTCGAAGGCGGAGGATCTATTATGACTAGTACTAATGCTGTCTTGTTCCCGGTTCTCGTCGACGCCACTACTGATCCGCTCGTCAAGGCGGTGGCCGCGTACTTGACTCGGTACCGTGGCCAGTCGCGTGTCCATTCTGAGTCGGACCTTCGCGCTTTCCTGGTGTGGTGCCAGGAGCGGGGCCTGGCGCCGTTGGAGGCCAGCCGGGCGCAGATCGAGTTGTATGTGCGCTGGATGCAGGAGGTTCGCCACTTCCAGCCTTCGACGGTGAGCCGTCGTGTTTCGGTGATGGCGGGCTTCTACCGCACCTGCGTCATTGATCAGGTGATCGCTGCCTCTCCGGCGGAGTACGTGAGGCGGCCGAACGTGCCGGCGGAGTCCCTGACTCTGGGCTTGTCCCATCTCCAGTTCGAGGCCTTGCTCAGTGCCTCCCGGGTGTCTGTCAACGTTAATGACTTCGCTCTGGTGGTGATGCTGGGGCTGCTTGGACTCCGAATCTTCGAAGCATGCGGCGCCAGCATCGAGGACCTGGGAGAGGAGCATGGCCATCGCGTGCTCAAGGTCCACGGCAAGGGTGGCAAAGTCGTGCTCGCTCCACTGCCACCAGCCGTTCAGCGGGCGATCGAACGCGCAGTCGCGGAACGAGCGGAGGGGCCGATTCTACTCAACCGTCGTGGCGTACGCATGGACCGTCACGCCGCCACCCGGCGGCTCAAGCATCTCGCCGAGTCCGCCGGGATCCATCTGCCGCGGATGCATCCGCACATGTTGCGGCACACGTTCGTCACCACGATGCTCGATGCCGGAGTCGATTTGCGTGATGTGCAGATCGCCGCCCGCCACGCCGACCCAAGGACCACCATGCGCTACGACCGTGCTCGCAAGAACCTTGACAGGCATCCCAACTACATCCTCGCCGCCTTCATGGCCTCCGGGACCTGACAGTAGTGCCCTGTTGCGCATTCCTATTCCGTCATACGATATTCGTATGGTGAGTGAAGAGTAGGTCACGGCGCTCGGGAGCGGGACCATGTGTCACGCTCTGAGGCGATCCGCCGCGCTCTCGCGGCCTATGCCGCGTGAAGGTACACCGCAGCGTAGGCGCACGGCGTCCTGCCCGACCGAGGACGCGGTTCAGGCCGCAGACTGGTGATCCATGCCACGCCTGCGCGCAAAGCAGTACTGGGACCTCCTCCCCTGAGCCGCTGACCGACCAATGCTTGCTCATGCCGCAAGGTGTTCTCGCCTCCGGACCGGTGCTCGGAGGTGTGGAAGGATGCGTCTCGTGGACCCCCAACAGTTGTCTCCCGAATCGGCGGCGGCTCTGCGCGACGCACCCTTCACGTATGGCAACGTTGGCGACACTGGCACGATCAGTTCTCGGCCTCCGCACGGGTACGCCCATCTCCGACGGCAGACCGAACTGGGGAGCGGGGCCTCGCGATTCGACGACGCCGTCCAGACCTTGCTGGGTTGGCACATGCATCGGCGTGCGAGGCTCAACGTGCAGGCATCCGACCCGACGGTGGTCGACGGGGCGGTCGCGACTCTGGGGCTGGGGATCGGACGGCTGAGAATCGCAGCGCCAGTCCGGGTCGTGTACATCGTCGATGAGCCGCGTAGAAAGGGATTCGCCTACGGCACCCTTCCCGGACACCCAGAAAGCGGCGAGGAATCGTTCATCCTGGAACTCCACGACGGGGATGAAGTCACCTTCACCATCAGCGCGTTCTCCCGCCCGAACTCCCTCCTCGCCCGCATCGGAGCCCCCCTGACCCGCGCCGTTCAATCCTCAATCACGAACCGCTACTTGCGCTCAGTCTGACGCGAACGCGCACTGCAGACCAAGCAGGGACCGGGCGATCTCTGACATCCTGTATTGCCGCCGGCCGGTGGCGCGCCGCGGGCTTCAGGGTCTTAGGCAGACGCTATTCGAGGCCGAAGTAGCCGGGGTCGGCCAGGAAGCGGCGATAGAGCGCGACGTTCATGAGCTCGTCCCAGGTGCGGCTGTGGAAGCCGTCTTCGTCGAGTTCGATGATCCGTGCCCCGGGGGTCGCGGCCAGTATCGGTGAGTGGGTGGCGAGCAGCACTTGAACGGCGCAGTCGCGGAGTTGTGCGAGCTGGTTGGCGAGCGCGACCTGGGAGAGGAATGAGAGCCCGGCCTCGGGCTCGTCCATGACCAAGAAGCCGCCCTGTCCGGTGAGGTGGTCGAGCTTTGCGGCCAGGAGTTCGTTGAAGGCCTGGCCATGGGAGCGTTCGTGGTAGCGGGTCTCTGGTCGGTGCCGTGAGGGGTTCTCCTCGAGATAGGTCAGCAGGCCGTGCATGGTCTCGGCCCGAAGGAAGTAGCCCCATCTGGAGCGGCTGAGGCCGCGCTCCAGCCGAATGTGCTCGTGTAACGGCGACTCGGTGGGCCTCTCCGACCGTCGGATGATCTTGCTGCCCCCCTCGGGGCTGAGGCCGTAAGCGATCGCGATGGCCTCGATGATGGTGGATTTCCCCGTACCGTTCTCCCCGACGAGGATGGTCAGTTCGGAGAGCTCCAGCCCGTCGCGGTGCAGCTGGGCGACGGGGGCCATTGTGAACGGCCAGCGGCGGGGGTCACCTCCCGCTTCGCCGGCCACCGCACGCACGGCGAGTGAACTGAACGCCTTCATGACCACAGGGTATGAGCCGCATCCGACTGATCCCCGGTGTGGGAGCGCCTCGAACGCGCCCTCACGCCGCTCCAGGCGGGATCGGACGGTGGGCTGAACGGAGGTGGTCGCCGTGACACCGTCAGCCGAGCGTCCGGGGTGGCCTGCGGGCGGATTACCCAGCGCGAGCCGAGATGTACATTTCAGCTATTTCAGCGCGTACTCTTGGGGCGTGACTGAGATGACCGTGACCGACGCCCGCGCGCGGCTGGCGGAGGTGGTGGATGCCGCCCGCGTGGGACATGCCCCCGTGTATCTGACCCGTCGGGGACGCCGGGTGGCTGCCGTGATCGACGCCGAGGACCTGGATCGCCTGGTTGCGGCCGCGGAAGACCTCGCGGACATTGAGGCGGCCACTGCCGCTCGTGAAGAGATGGACGCCGGTGAGCCGTTGATCCCTTGGGAACAGGTCAAGGCCGACCTCGGCCTGGCATGACCTACCGCATCGAACTTGCCCCGGCGGCCCTGCGCCAGTTGCGCAAGCTGGATCGGGCCGCGCAGCGACGGGTGCAGGCAGCGATCGAGTTGCTCGCCACGGAGCCACGACCCCCTGGAGCCAAGAAGCTTGTGGGCGGTACCGGTGAATGGCGGGTCCACACGGGTGACTATCGAGTCGTCTACCAGATCGACGACGACGTCCTGCGGGTTCTTGTCATCGCCGTCGGCCACCGTAAAGAGATCTACAACCTGCGGTGACCAACCACCGCTCGAACCGCATATCGCTCGGCGTGCTGCAGCAGCAGATTCGGCGATCATCTGACGGAACGGGCGCCCGCCTGAGAGGGTCGACGAAGACCCAACCTAATCCGAGTAGTCCGCTGAGCATGACCGAGCCTGCGAAGACGAGGGTCGAGTGCCGACGGCTCAATGCCAGGAAGAGAGTTGCGCAGCGATCTCCGGATAATTGGCATGCCCACCGGCTATGGAGACAACCAAGTCGTATGCCGGATCGTCGGGGACATCGAGATCGACACCGTTGAGTCCGTAGAACACCACCAATGACAACCAACCCAGCCGCTTGTTCCCGTCGACCAGGGCATGATGTCGGACCAGGGACTCAAGGAGCACGGCCGCCTTCTCGTCGAGGCTGACGTAGGCGTCCCGCCCGAAGATGCTCGCCTTAGGACGAAGAACCGCAGCATCGAGCAACCCAGCGTCGCGGACGGGCCCCGCTCCGAGGTCCTCCACCAGGAACAGCACGTCCTCCAAAGTGAGGTAGTGAGTCACTGGCCCAGCCGGTCCAGCAGATCGGCATACCTCCGCCGAGCCGCCGAGGACAACTTCCGGACCTCATCTTCACGCACCCGCCTGGCCGCCGCCTCTCGGATGGCGCGCACAGTAGCCTCCTGCTTGCTGATCCCTTCGGCTTCCGCGAGCAGGGATAGAGCCTTGTCATCTTCGGGCGTCAGTCGCAGCTGCGGAGCCAGCGGCGACCAGCCGTGCGATGAAGGGGGTACGTTTGTCTGCCCTAGCCAGCCACCAGTGGACCATGGGCGTACACCGCAATCCGCCACGTACGGGGTGCAAAGGTGAGGATGTTCGTCAGCGAGGGTGCGGGCACGACGCAACCACCCACCCGTTGGCGCGACAGGAGCAACAATGACCGCGAACTCAGCCTCCACAGCGCAGCGTCCGCGCTACGCCACTCTACGAGAGGCAGCGGAGTACTGCCGCAGCACTCCGCGGACACTCGAGCGACGCATCGCCGAGGGCAAGCTCACCCGATTCCGCAACGGCTTCCGGGTCCTCGTCGACCTCAACGAGATCGACGCCATGCTCCGAGGACGGGGCTCCGGCACGGACTTCAAGACCCAGGGCATGAAACGCGGCACGTCGCTGAGCCACTGATCCATAAACAAGAAGTTCTATCAGCAAAACCTATGATATTGTCAGTTTTATGAGAAGTGAGTCTCCACTAGTAGCGCCTGTCTTCCGCTCTGATGGCCAAGCACGACTCCTTGCAGAAGTCTTGCTCTCCGATCAGGAGTTGAGCATCACCGACCTCGCAGACCGCACCGGGCTTGCGTACCCGACGGTCCATGCCGAAGTGGGGCGGCTCCTTGCAGCAGGCATCCTCGACGAACGCCGCGCCGGACGCACTCGACTGATGCGAAGCAACAACGACAGCCCGCTGGTGCCGCCACTGCGCGAAATCCTCCTCATCGCCATGGGGCCAGCCCCACTACTCACCCACGAACTACGTCAGATCGAAAATGTGACCAGTGCCTTCATCTACGGATCCTTCGCAGCACGAGCCCACGCAATACCAGGACAAGCACCTCAGGACATCGACGTCATGATCATCGGCAGCCCCGCTCCCGACGAAGTCGACGACGCCTGTGAACGCGTCGAGAAGCAGGTCAAACGCCCGGTCAACGCCACCATTCTTTCGGAGCAGGAGTGGAAGGCCAGTTCCCCCTTCATCCGCCAGGTGAAGAGCAACCCCACCGTGCCGCTGATCGGCGAGCAGCCATGATCATCACGCTCACCCCGAAACAGCGCAAAGCCGTTGACCAATTGTTGGCGGAACGGCGCCTGGAAGCCGTGCCAATCGACCGCCCGAAGGCCGCCGCATTCCTCCAGAACGCACGCGAAGCCGTCGAAGACCTCGCCAACCTCACCCGCCCCCAGACCCGCTATACGCTCGCTTACGACGCAGCTCACGACGTTGGGGAGGCGCTGCTCGCCGCTTGCGGCTACCGCACGAAGAGTGGCGCGGGTCAGCACGACGCTCTGGGCGCATTTCTACGAGCGGTCTTGGACTCTCCACCCGGCGACGAAGCCGCTCGTCGATTCGACAGGCTTCGTCGTGCGCGCAATCGGGCCCGCTACGCCGCGGTCCCCATCGGCGAGGCGGAAGCACACCAAGCTGTACAGACGGCACACGCATTGATCGAGGCTGCGACCGCGCGGGGCGCCGGATAGCACCAGCTCCACGCGACGGCTTGGCCTCGTCGCAGTCCGGGCCCTTGTCCGGCCAGAGGAGCCAGTTCAGGTCTGTCCCGTGCCCCATGCGTCGGAGACACGACGAGCCCGTTCGGCATCGCGCTCGGCCGAAGCGGTCTGGTAGCGCAGCGCCATCGCTGGCGTCGTGTGCCCAAGCTGCGCCTGAATCTCCCGCACCGTCGCCCCGGACTGGGCCGACATCGTGGCCGCCGTCGCACGCAGGTCGTGGTTGCGAAGATCCGGCCGGCCGATCGCCTGGGCGGCCTTCTTGTGGGCCCGCCGCAGCACGTCGTCGTTGAGCGGCTTGCCGAACTGGTTCGGGAAGAGCAGGTCGTCGGCACGCAGCTTCGGGCGCATCTCGCGCCAGGCCCGGAGCTCGCCCAACGTGTGGGGCAGGAGATGGACCGTGCGGACCGCCTCCTTGGTCTTCGGCTCCTGCAGGACGATCCGACGGTGGCCGTCGCCGTCATCGACCTTCGCGACGGTCCTCCGCACATGCAGCTGCCCGAGCTCGAGATCGAGGTCTCGATCGCGCAGCGCCAGCACCTCACCGATACGCAGACCACAGGTGACGGACAGCAACAGCGCCACTCGCCACTTGGGCGGCGCAGCATCCAGGTAGGCGTTGACCTCCGTCGGAGTCATCGTCTGTGGCTCTCGCGCCCGCTCAGGGGTCCCGGCCCCACGGAGCGTGGCCGGCGACGACGCGATCAAGCCCTCCGTGACGGCGTCCGAGAACACCGACACCAACAGCTCGTAGGCCTTCCCGTTCTGGGTCCGCGTTGCCTTGGGCAGCTGCTCCCGCCACGCGACGACATGCTCCCGACGGACTTCCGTCAGCGCCATCGACCCGAGCGACGTCGGCTCGATCGAGAGGCGCAGGAGCTTGCGGTAGTTGTCGACCGTGGTCGGCTTCAGCGGCCGGCGGGACCGAGTGGCCCGAGCGTCGATGCACTTCCCCACCCACTCCGCGACCGTCGGACCGTCGTCGCCAGGCTCGTACTTGGGCTTCCGTGCCGCTGGCGGCGTCCACTCGTCCAGGTCGATCAGCCGCAGCTCTTGGCCCCGCCACGTCACCGCGTCGCGCTTGACGCCGAAGGTGCGGCCGTAGCGCTTACCGTCGGGGCCAACGTATCGCGCGTTCCAGCTGCCGTTGGCGAGCTTGCGTACCCCATCACTCATGGTTCCCTCCGTGGGCACGACGTGGATCTGTGCCCATTCTGTGCCCATTTCGTGCCCACAACAGTACCTTCGGTGGCAGGCTGTGGCATAGGGTGTCGTAGCTCCGGAACGACGAAACCCCTAGTCAGACCGGCATTTCTGCTGGTCAACCAGGGGTTCCGATTTGTGCGCGAGAGAGGAGTTGAACCTCCACGCCCTTGCGGGCACCGGCACCTGAAGCCGGCGCGTCTGCCATTCCGCCACTCGCGCATCCCGTCCAGATCGCGGCTCGCGCCGCTCACTGTCCGACGCCAAACACTAGCACAGCCGATCGGAGCCCTGGAAATCGGAGGCTGGCGGGTGACTGCTACGTCGCAGGGCCCACCAGGCGATCAAGATGGGTCTCGATCTGGCTCTCGCTCAGAGCACCCACAGCCACGTCGCGGACCACGCCCCGGGCATCCACGAAGTAGTGGGCCGGGATCGCCCGGACACCGTACGCCGCGGATATCTCGGCCGCCGGATCGGGCACCTGCGTGAACGTCAGGCCGACGCGCCGGGCGTAGTCGCCCGCCACCTGCTGGTCCTCGCTCAGGTAGACGGCGACGACGTGGACGTCGTCGCGCTCGAGGTGGGCCTGCTGCACGTCGGGCGCCTCGACGCGACACTGCGCGCACCAGGAGGCCATGAACAACACCCAGACCGGTTTCCCCCGCAGCGCAGCGAGGGATCGGGCGCCGCCGTCGAGGTCGACGGCGGTGAAGCCGGGGGCCGGGTCCCCCACCCTCGGTGGCGCGAGCGCTCCAGCGACCTCCACCTGCGACGACCCGTCCGCCTCCGCCTGCGCACCGACCCACCAGTTGCCGACGAGGATCGCGAGCGCGGTGATTACGGCGACCGCCGCGACCGCAGGCCAGTTTCCGGTGGCCGGTGCCCCACCGCCGAACCGGGCCTCGGGACGCTCACGCGTACGCATGCATTCCCCCGAAGAACAGGTTGCCGAAGTAGGTGAACAGGATCGCCGCGAACCCGAGCACGAGCAGCCACGCCGAGCGGGTGCCGGTCCAGCCACGCGTCACGCGCGCATGCAGGTAGCCCCCGTAGACGAGCCACGTCACGAGCGCGGCCGTCTCCTTCGGGTCCCAGCTCCAGTAGCGGCCCCAGGCGATGTTCGCCCAGATGGCGCCGAGCACGATCATGATGGTCAGCAGCGGGAAGGTGGCGACGACCGAGGCGTAGCCGATCTCGTCGAGCTTCTCCTGCTTCGGCCACCCGCGCCAGCCCACCCTCGGCGCCAGCAGGTACATCGCGGCGGCCCCGAAGCCGACGGCTGCAGCCCCGTACGCCAGCGCGGCGGTGAACACGTGGAGGGTCAGCAGTGGGCTGTTCTGGAGCGCCGGGACGAGCGGCGCGGCCTCGTAGGAGAGCGTCGTGGCGTAGACGAGCATCCCGAGGATCACCGGCAGCACCGCCAGCGCGAGCGTCCGCACCTGGTACCGCCACTCCACCAGCACATGCGCGAGGATCATCCCCCAAGCGAACGACACCGCGAACTCGTAGTGATTCGCGAAGGGCGCGTGGCCCGTCGACATCGCGCGCACCACCAACGAGGCGGTGAGCGCCAGCAGCGAGACCCTCGCGAGCGTCGACGCGAACCAGACCAGGTCACGGCGGGATTGGGGCCGTGCGAGGCCGGGCACAGACTGGGAGGCGGTGCCCCGCGACGCCCCCTCCGCCCCAACGGCGATAGCGGCCGTCACGCGTGCCGCGGCCGGGGTACGTCGCACGAGGAGGAAGGCCGCCACGTACCCGACGAAGGAGAACGTGATGAGCACCGTGGTGGCGATGAGCAACAGCTGCGCGGTCTCGAGCATGGGGGCCTTCCTCAGTCTGCCGGTCGGCGGAGCGCCGATGCGATGGATGTGGAGAGTTCGTGGAAGTTGCGGCTGCGGATGGAGTCGGGCCGATCCGTGGTGGCGATCTGTACGCAGGAGCCGGTGGGCGTCGGCGTCACGCGGACCCACTGCCGGCGGTGCCGGAGGCCCAGCGTCACGGTCACGCCGACCACCAGCAGTGTGCAACCCAGCCACACCACCCAGGACCCGGGATCCCGCTTCACGATGAGGCTCGTGTACTTCTGCTCGCGCAGGAAGGAGACACTGAGATCACCCACCGACGCGGCAGCGCCCGCGTCGACCGTCGCGACGCCGAGCGGCTCGCGCGACGCGACCGGGTACACCTCGAACCGGACCTGACCCGCGCTGAGACCGGGCGTCGTGCTGCCAGAGGCGTTGCTGATGACGAAGAGCTCGAGGCCGAGTTCGTGGAACACCTCGACGCCGTACTGGAGGCGCTGGTCGGGGGTGCGCCACGCCAGCGGCACGCCCCCGTCCAGGAGCACGTCACCGTCGGGGCCCGTCACCCGCACGACCGCGGCGACGCCGAAGGACGCCTGGTGGAAGTAGACGCCGTCGATGATGAGTGGCTCGTTGACGCGCACGTCCTGGCGGGCGACCTCGTCCCCGTCCCGGCGGAGGATCAGGTCGGTGACGTAGTCGATGGGGGTTCCCGTGGCCTCGTCGTAGGCGTCGGCGAACGATGCCGCCTCAGCGGTGAGCCCCGTCCCATTGCCCACCTCACGGGGAATCCCGACGGTGAGGTCGAAATTGTCGACGCGGAAGCCGGCGACCGCGCTCACGAGGAACCCGGCCATGATCACCACGTAGCCGGTGTGCGAGACGGCCGTGCCCAGCGGCGCCCAGTGGAACCGGTCGGAATAGATCGTCGTCCCATCGGCGTCGCGGATGACGCGGTAGCGGCGTCGCGCTATCACCGCGGCGACTTCATCCACAGTCCTGTCGACGTCCAGGGGCGAGTCGTGTTGTGCGTGGAGCTTCGTGTGCTCGAAGAACCTGGCGCTCACGCTCGTGCGCGGACGGAAGCCCTGCCGGTACACCGTGGGGAGGCGGTGGGTGGTGCAGGCCACGATGGACAAGGCCAACAAGGCGGAGACCGTGAGGAACAGCGGCGAGGAGAAGATGTGGAACACGCCGATGGCGTGGGCGATGTCGGTCCAGCCGCCGAACACGGGACGCACCTCGTCGAGCCACGCCGCGCTGGCGGCAGGGTCGAGACGGACCGAAGCCGGCATCTGCCGCGCGAGGGCGCCGACGAGCGCGAGCAGCCCGGTGGCGAGGATCAGGAACAGGCCGACCTTCTTGTTGTGCAGGAACGCGTAGGCCCTGCGGAACACCGACCTCCCCGAGACGCGGATCGGCGCGTTGAACCCGTCGACGGGTTCGACGGGTTCGACGGCGGACGGCGAGGGCTTCAGCACGGTCAGCCTCCCTCGACCGGGAGTGCGTCGATGTGGGACCGCGCTGTCGCGGCCAGTTCGGAGTCGGGCGCGACAGAGATGAGCGTCACCCACATCTCCTTGGCCTTCTCGTTCTGCGCCGGCTCCATGCCCAAGTAGGCGAAGCCGAGGTTGAAGTACGGTTCCGGTTGGCCGGGGTGCGCCTGGACCGCCCGGAGCCACGTGGCCTCCGCCGCCTCCACGTCGCCCATGTTGAACTGGATGACTCCGAGCGCGAGGAGCGCGTCGAGGTCCGTGGGCGCCTGCTCGAGGACGCGCTGGTGGTAGTCGGCGGACTCGTTCCAGAGGCCGGCGTCGTTGTAGAGCCTGGCGAGCTCACGCTTCGCTGAGAGGTCGTCCGGGTCCTCCGCGAGGGCGGCTTCCAGGACGGCGACGCGCTCCTCGTCGAGGCCGGAGAAACCGGCGGCGGCCACCGGCGCGTCCCCCTGTGGGGCCGGGCCCGCGGAGGGAGCGTCCGGTTGGCCCCACTGCTGCACGAGGAGCACGATCGCCGCAGCCAGGGCCGCAACGAGCACCTTGTTGATGCCGCGAGCCGTGGAATTGACCTCGGGTCGGGACCCCGCGGCGGTCGCCGCACCCCGCGCTGCGCGGCGCGCCATCAGTTCTGCCCGCTCGCCGAGACGGGTCCCACGTCGATGCCCCTCAGCGCGAGTTGGCCCTTGCGCGCGTAGTCGGTCGCCTGGTTGAGGGTGGCGATCTGGTACGCCGGCGCGTGGAAGCCGTGCGAGTTCTCGGAGACGTTCATGTCGACGAGGAACGACGCCCACCGCTGGAAGTCCCGCGCCTTCGTCAGGTCCTCCGGCGACGCCGAGCCCTGGTTCGCCTCGATGTCCTTGATCAGGGCGTCGAGCGCGTCGAAGGCGATGTCGACCGACCCTTGCCAGCGCTCCTGGATCGTGTCGACCCTCTGGCTCATCTCCTCCGCCGTCGAGTGGTGGCAGGTGAGGCACGTGCCGTTGATGGATGCCTCGTCGCGCATGGGACTCGCGATCTGGTGGTCGGTGATCTTCGCCGCGCCCTCACGCTTGTAGGGCATGTGGCAGTCGGCACAGGTGACGCCGTTGTCCGCATGGATGCCCTGGGACCACGTCTCGAAATCGGGGTGCTGCGCCTTGATCACGTTGGACCCGGTGAGTGTGTGCTCGAAGTCGGTCCACCCGATCTCGTCGTAGAACTGGATCGCGTCCTCGGCGGTGAAGCCGTACGTCCATGGGAACGTCAGCGTCTTCTCCTCGCCCCTGAAGTAGTACTCGACGTGGCACTGCGCGCAGGCGTACGAGCGCATCTCCTGCCTGGTGGCGTCGGTGTTGACGTCGTAGCCCTTGATGCCCTCGACGTTCTCCTTGTAACGGGCGATGCCCTCGATGAACGCCGGGCGGGTGATGCGGAGTTCCATCGTCTCCGGTGCGTGGCAGTCGATGCACGCGATCGGACCGCCTGCGTGCTCCACCGCTTCGTTGTACGGCAGCTTGTTCATCTCCGCCCAGCCCGCCTCACGGTCCCCGTCGCCCAGCGAGTCAAGGATCTGCGGCAGCGACGCGTGGCAGTTCAGGCAGGCACCCGGCTGCTTGAACTGCGTCATGCGCCGGGTCAGCTGCTGGTCCTCAAGCATGTACTCGTGCCCGCGCGGCATCCGGTAGTCCTCGGAGAACGCGTACCCCTGCCACATGGTCACCAGCCGGGCGTCGTTCTCCAGCTTGCTGACGGCGACGCGGGTGCGCGGGTCGTCGTCGGTGGCCTCGCGTGCGATGGTCCTCGTCTCATCCATCTCCGACGTCGCGAGGTGGCCCTCGTACTGGCGCGGGAAGTTCTGCCCCCACACGGCAGGGTCGTAGGTGGTGTCGTCGACCTCGACCACCTGGGTGAACGGCGCGAGCGCCTCCTGCTTGTGCTCGAAGATGGTGGTCAGCAGCCAGGTCAGACCCGCCGCTCCGATCGCGACCGCGATCAGCACCACGACGGGCACCCAGCGCGCGCGGGGCCCGACCCACATGCGCCTCTGTCCGCCATGGGGCGGAGGGGAGGGTTCGGGGTCCGGTGCGTGCTCCATCATTGTTCTCACCTCTTGTGGCCGACGCCGTCATGGCAGCGAATGCAGGAGAGGGTCTCGCCCTGGTAGGCGGACCCGTGGACGATGGGGTCGACCATCGTTTGGTGGCAGTAGAGGCAGGCCGCCTCCGTCACGTCGCGGTTGTGCGGCCGGATCACGATGTTCTCCGGGTAGTTCTGCAGGGTGAACTTCAGGGAGTGCATGAAGCCGTTCTCGGCCTTGTTGACGTACTTGCTGACGAGGTTGTCGTGCGGGGCGTGGCAGTCGTTGCACGTGGCGACGTCCCGGTGCGAACCGGTCAGCCACCCGTCGTACTGCTCCTGCATCGCGTGGCAACTGGCACAGGTCTCCGGTTCGTTCCCGAAGTAACTCGTGATGCCGGCGTAGTAGAAGGTGAAGGTGGCGACCCCGATGATGACCCCGATGAGCGCGGCGAGGGCGATGCCCATCCAACCGGTGAAGGCGTGTGTGAAGTCGTGCCACAACCGCGTGATCAGTCGACGCATGTCCCTCACCTCACTGTCGAACGCCGCCCATCGTTGCACTACGCCTAGTAGTAGTTACGTGTCATGAGCCTATGCGAAAGCTGTTTGTGTCGGGTGGGTTTACGCGAAAACCGAGCGTGTGACCGGCGCGGGAGTGGCGCTCGGCGCCCCGGTAGGGTGGCGGCATGCGCCTGTTCCTCATCCGCCACGGCCAGACCGATTCGAACGTGAACCATCTGCTCGACACCGCGCATCCGGGGGCTCCGCTCAACGCGACGGGCCACCGGCAGGCCGAGGAACTGGCAAGAACGCTGGCCGACGAGCCCATCCAGGCGGTCTATGCGTCGACCCTCACTCGTGCCCAGGAGACGGCGGCACCCCTGGCGGCTGCGCTCGGGCTGGAGGTGGAGGTCCTCGACGGGATCCACGAGATCTCCGCGGGCGCCGAGGAGATGAACGCCGACTGGAGCGTCTACGTCGGCGTGCTCGAGAGCTGGTCCCCCTCCAACCTCGACGTTGGTATCGACGGCGGCGAGACCGCGCGGGAGTTCATCACCCGCTACGGGGAGGCAGTGCAGAAGGTGGAGCAGGCGGGCCACGACGTCGCCGCGCTCGTCAGCCACGGCGCCGCCCTGCGCGTGTTCGCCCTCACCGTGGCACCACACCTTCCGCGCGCCTCGACCCCGGAGCTGAAGAACACCGAGTGGATCACGCTGGAGGGGTCCTCCGACGACGGATGGCGCGTCGTGCAGTGGGGGCCGAACACCTTCGGCTGAAGGCAACGACGAGGGGGCGCCGCGCAAATGCGCGGCGCCCCCTCGTCGGCCGGTTCAGAGGGTGACGGTGCGGCGCTCCTGCGCGCTCACCGTCGCGGCCTCGGCGATCTCCAGCGCCTTGACGCCGTCGATCACGTTCGGGACCACGGGGCCGTCGGCCTTGACCGCGTCGATGAACGCGCTCAGCTCGATGCGGTAGGCGTCGACGTAGCGGTCGAGGAAGAAGTCGAGGATCTCGGGACGGGCCTCGGTGGCCTTCGCCGTCGACTTGCGGACCTGCGTGGCGGTGAGGTTGTCGGCCGACAGGGCGCCCTCGGAGCCGAAGGCCTCCATGCGCTGGTCGTAGCCGTAGACGCAGGTGCGGGAGTTCACGACGGTGGCGACCCGCCCGTCGGCGCTGCGCAGCATTACCACGGCCTGGTCGAAGTCGCCGGCCTCCTTGATCGCGTCGATGGTGTTGGTGCCGAACGCGGAGACCTCGACGATGTCGCCGAGGAAGTGGCGGACCATGTCGAAGTCGTGGATCGTCATGTCACGGAAGACGCCGCCGGAGCCCGCGACGTACTGCGCGGGCGGGGCCGCGGGGTCGCGCGAGAAGAGGGTGAACTGCTGCAGGTCGCCGATCTCCCCGTCCGCGACGCGACGGTGGATGTCGGCGAACGTCGGGTCGAAGCGGCGGTTGAAGCCCATCATGACCCGCTCGGCCTCGGCGCCGAGCTCCTCCTGGCACCGGCGGGCCTCGTCGAGGTCGAGGGCGACGGGCTTCTCGCACAGGACGCGCTTGCCGGCCTTGACGGAGCCGAGGATCTGCTCGACGTGCATCTGGGTCGGGGAACCGATGATCACCGCGTCGACGTCGGAGGCGTAGACGTCGTTCACGTCCAGCGTGTACGCGACGCCGTAGGCCTCGGCGAGCTTCTTCGCGTTCTCCTCGAACGGGTCGCAGATCAACGCGAGCTCCGCGTCCGGGTGCCCGGCAACTGCCCTGGCGTGCACCTGGCCGATGCGGCCCGCTCCGATGACGGCGAAACGAATCATGACTTGTCCTCCGGGGTCGGGACGCTCCAGCGCGCCCATCTATGTCAGCACAAAGAAGCATAATGGATGCCGGCTCGAAGCACACCACCGGGACTCGGAAATTCAACCGGGGTCCGCTTCGTGTCGCAGCCTTTGATAGGACATAATGAGTCGCACGTGCCACACCACAAAGGAGTAGGTCTTATGAAGATCGCCGGTGCCCCCATCAGCTGGGGTGTTTGCGAGGTACCGAACTGGGGCTACCAGATGTCCCCCGATCGCGTCCTGCAGGAGATGAAGGAAATCGGCCTCACCGCCACCGAGTTCGGCCCCCAGGGCTGGCTGCCCACCGAACCCACCGCCCGCGCGGAGGCCGTGAGCAAGTTCGGGCTCAAGCCCGTCGGCTCCTTCTTCCTCGCCGTGATGCACGACCCCGAGGTCGACCCGATCCCCGCGGTCGAGGACGAACTGAAGGCGTTCGAGGTCGCCGGGGGTGAGTTCCTCGTCCTGGCCGCCGACTCCGGCCGTGACGGCTACGACGACCGCCCCGAGCTCGACGAGCAGGGCTGGGACACGCTGTTCGCCAACCTCAGCCGCATCACCGAGGTCGCCGCCGCCAAGGGCGTCACCGCAGTCCTCCACCCCCACTGGGGCACCATGGTGCAGAACGTCGACGAGGTCGAGCGCGTCCTCGACAACTCAACCGTCGGTCTCTGCCTCGACACCGGCCACCTGACCGCCGGCGGCGCCGACGTCGTCGCGCTCGTCAAGAAGTACGCCGACCGCGTCGGCATCGTCCACGCCAAGGACGTCCGCAAGGACCTCGCCGAGAAGCTGCTCCCCGGCGAACTGAACTGGTCCGAGGCCATCAAGTCCGGCGTCTTCACCCCCATCGGTGAGGGCGACATCGACTTCCCCACCATCGTGAAGCTCCTCGACGAGGCCGGCTTCGACGGCTACTGGGTGCTCGAGCAGGACATCATGCTCGACGAGGAGCCCCCCGCCGACGGCGGCCCGGTCTCCAACGCCGAGAAGTCCTTCAAGGCCCTCCAGGCACTGGCCAACTGACCACTGAGACCGACGAAGGCCGCCGCGACGTTGTGTCGCGGCGGCCTTTTCTCGCATCCGGGGCTGGGTTTACCTGTCTGCGTTCGATTTACCTGCCGGACCCGGCAGGTTTTCCGAAATCTGGCGGGTGCCTCGGTTTACCTGCCCGATCCGGCAGGTGAACCGAGGCCAAGTCCAACTCCGGTGATTTCGACCGGCGCTCGCTGCGCTCGCTGGCTCAATCATCATGGGTCAGCAACCGGCGCTCGCTGGCTCAATCATCATGGGTCAGCAACCGGCGCTCGCTGGCTCAATCAACCGGGCCGGAGATCAGCGGTGGGCCGAGGCCACGAAGTCGAGACCGACGTGCTCGTCGCTCTTGCCGGCCCAGCGGGTGGTGATGACCTTCTGGCGGGTGTAGAAGTTCACACCCTCCTGGCCGTGCATCTTGATGTCGCCGAACAGGGAGCTCTTCCAGCCGCCGAAGGAGTAGTAGCCGACGGGGACGGGGATCGGGACGTTGATGCCGACCATGCCGGTCTCCACGTCCAGCTCGAAGCGGCGGGCGTAGTCACCGGACTCGGTGAAGATCGCGGAGCCGTTGCCGAACTCGCTGGAGTTGACGATCTTGATCGCCTCCTCGTAGCTGTCCGCGCGCACGATCGTGAGTACCGGGCCGAAGACCTCCTCGCAGTACAGCTTGGTCTCGAGCGGCACGTTGTCGACGATGGTCGGGCCCAACCAGTTGCCGCCGGAGAGCGACTCGTCGGCGGGCTTGAAGTCGCGGCCGTCGAGGACGACCCGCGCCCCGTTCTTCTCCGCGTCAGTGACCCAGTCGATGATGCGGGCCTTCGACTTGGCGGAGATGACCGGGCCGAGCTCGGACTCCGCGTTCTCGCCGGGACCGACGACCAGCTTCTCGGCCAGCGCCTTGACCTTCTCGATGAGCGCGTCGCCGGCCGAGCCGACGGCGACGACCACCGGCAGCGCCATGCAGCGCTGGCCCGCGGCGCCGAACGCGCCGGAGACGATGTGCTTGGCGGCGAAGTCGAGGTTCGCGTCGGGCATCACGATGGCGTGGTTGTTCGCGCCGCCGAGCGCCTGGTAGCGCTTGCCGGTGCGTGCCGAGGTCTCCGCGACGATCTTCGCCACCGGCGTGGAGCCGACGAAGGAGATTGCGTCGATGCCGTCGCTCTCCAGGAGCGTGGTGACGACCTGCTTGTCGCCGGTCACGACCTGGAAGACGCCGTCGGGCAGGCCGGCCTCCTGGTACATCTTCGCGACGGTGAGGGACACCGTCGGCACGGGGGTGGCGGGCTTGAGGACGACCGCGTTGCCGGTGGCGATGGCCATCGGGTGCATCCACATCGGCACCATCATCGGGAAGTTGAACGGGCAGATCGCGCCCACGACGCCGACCGGCTGCCGGATGGTGTGGATGTCGACGCCGGTGGACACCTCGGAGGAGTACTCCCCCTTCAGCGCGTTGTGGATGCCGCACGCGAACTCGACGATCTCGAGGCCGCGGGCGATCTCGCCCAGCGCGTCGCCGCGGGTCTTGCCGCCCTCGCGGACGATGATCTCGGCGAGCTCCTCCTGGCGCTCGACGAGCAGGTTGCGGAAGTTGAAGAGCACGCGGGTGCGGCGGGCGAGCGACAGGGCCGCCCACCCCTTCTGGGCCTCGCGGGCGCCCTGGATGGCACGCTCGACGAGCTCGACGCTGGCTTCGGCGACGCCGCCGATGATCTCGCCCGTGGTGGGGCTGTCGATGTCGAGGACCTGGACGCCCTCCTCGGCGACCTCCTCGCCGTTGATCCAGTGCTTCATGGTCAGTCCGGTCATGGTTGTTGTCTCCTTTGGTGGGGTTGATCAGAAGAAGCGACGCTGGGCCTTGATGGCCTCCACGTACTCCTCGTAGGCCTGCTGGGTGGACTCGAGGCGCGACACCTGCGAGACGGGCACGTCCCACCAGCTGGTGCCGGGAGGGTTGGGCCCGTAGAGGTCGGTCTCGATGTGGATCATGGTGGTCCGGGGCGACGCCACGGCCTTCGCGTAGGCGTCCTTGAAGTCGGCGATCGACGACACCTCGATGACGTCGATGCCCCACGAGCGGGCGTTGGCGGCGAGGTCGACGGGGAGCACCTCGTCGGTGGCGTTGCCCTCGTCGTCGTACATCCGGTACTTCGTGCCGAAGCGCTGCGAACCGCGCGACTCCGAGAGGGAGCCGATCGAGGCGTAGCCGTAGTTCTGCAGCAGGACGAAGATCACCTTCTCGCGCTGCTGCACGATCGTGGCGAGTTCCATGGGCAGCATCTGGTAGGTGCCGTCGCCGACGATCGCCACCACCTCCGAGTCGGGCAGCGCCATCTTCACGCCGAGGGCGGCGGGAATCTCGTAGCCCATCGTCGAGAACGCGTACTCGACGTGGTACTGCACCGGGGTGCGTGCCCGCCACAGCGCCTGCAGGTCGCCGGGCATGGAGCCGGCGGCGTTGATCAGCACGTCCTCGTCGCCCATGAGTTCGTTGAGCGCGCCGAACACCTCGGTCTGCGCCGGCAGCGGCCCGTGGCCGCGGTGGTAGCACTCGTCGGTGGCGCGCTGCCAGGCCTCCACCTCGTCGGCGGTCTTCTGGAGCCACGCGTCGTCGACGCGGTACCCCTCGAGGGCCTCAGTCAGCGCGACGAGCGTCTCCCGCGCGTCGCCGACGACCATCTCGGCCCCCTGCTTGGCAGCGTCGAACGCGCCGACGTTGATGTTGATGAACTTCACGTCCGCGTTCTTGAACTGCGTCTGCGACGCGGTGGTGAAGTCGGAGTAGCGGGTGCCGATGCCGATCACGAGATCCGCCTCGACGGCCAGCGCGTTGGCCGAGCCGGAGCCGGTGGACCCCACGCCGCCGACCGCCTGCGGGTGGTCCCAGTTGATGGCGCCCTTGCCGGCCTGCGTGTCGGCCACCGGGATGCCGGTGGCGGCAGCGAAGGCGCGCAACTCGTCGGAGGCCTCGGAGTAGATCGTCCCGCCGCCGGAGATGATGAGCGGCTTCTTCGCGGCGCGGATCGCGTCGACGGCGCGGCCCAGGGCGGCGACGTCGGGGCGCGGCCGGGCGACGTGCCAGACCTTCTTCGCGAAGAACTCGACCGGCCAGTCGTAGGCCTCGGCCTGCACGTCCTCGGGGAGGCAGATCGTGGCGGCGCCGGTGTCGGCCGGGTCGGTGAGGACCCGCATGGCGCGCGGCAGCGAGACCATCAGCTGCTCGGGCCGGTTCACCCGGTCCCAGAACTTCGACACCGGCCGGAACGCGTCGTTGACCGAGACGTCGGGATTGCCGAAGTCCTCCAGCTGCTGCAGCACGGGGTCCGGCGCGCGGTTGGCGAAGATGTCCGAGGGGAACAGCAGGACGGGCACCCGGTTCGTCGTCGCGAGCGCAGCGCCGGTCACCATGTTGAGCGCGCCGGGGCCGATGGACGAGGTGACCGCCAGCGTCTGCAGCCGGTTCGTCGCCTTCGCGAACGCCGCGGCGACGTGCACCATGCCCTGCTCGTTGCGGCCGTGGTAGAAGTCCATGCGGTCCTCGCCCTCGGCGGGGTCCACGTGGTTCTGCAGCAGCGCCTGGCCGAGGCCCGCGACGTTGCCGTGGCCGAAGATGGCGAACATGCCGGGGATGAAGCGCCGCTCGACGCCGTCACGCTCGGTGTACTGCTGCGACAGGTAGCGGACCACCGCCTGGCCGACGGTCAGTCGGATAGTGGACATTCACTGCTCCTTGGTGTTGAAGGGAAGACGGGGGTCGACGTCGAGGGTGTCCCAGGTGCCACGCAGCCAGCCGTAGCAGGGGTCGTCAACGGCAAGCCAGGTGGAGTCACCGGGGCCGGCCATCACGTTGAGGTAGTACAGGTCGTAGCCGGGTGCGGCGACGCAGGGGCCGTGCCAGCCGTGCGGAACCAGCGCGGTGTCGCCGCTGCCTACCCGGACCGCCACGTCGATTGGCCGCTCGGCGGTGCCGTAGGTGGAGTGGAACGCCATGCCGGGGCCGTGCTCGTCGCCGCGGACCTCGAAATAGTAGATCTCCTCGAGTTCGCGCTCGGTCTCCGAGTCCTCGTCGTGTTTGTGGGGCGGGTAGCTGGACCAGTTGCCGCCGGGCGTCAGCACCTCGCACACCAGCAGTCGCGAGGTCTTCAGCTCGTTGCCGATCGCGTAGTTGACCACCTGGCGGCTCATGCTGCCGGCGCCGCGGATGCCGGTGAGCACCTCGTCGGCGGGACAGTACCGCGGGGCGAGCCGCTCGGCGGCGACGGCGTAGGGCAGCGCGAAGCGGCCGGCCCTCGTCGCGGTCAGGGTGACCTCGACCCCGCTGGGGGCGTAGGAGTAGTCGGTGACCTCGCCCCAGATCGAGCTGCGCCCTGCGAGCTCGTGGCGCTCGCCAGCGACGTCGATGGTGCACCCGCCCTCGAGCGGCAGCACGAGGTACTCGTGGACCCCGGTCTCGAAGGTGTGGCGCTCACCCTCGGCGAGCTCGACGACGGCCAGGCCGGAGTAGCGCCAGCCCGCCTTCTCGGGGCTCACGTCGACGGCGAGGGCGTCGTGCGCCGTCTCGCCGGCGCGAAGTACCAACTCAGTCATTGCTCTCCTCGTATCGCTTCGATCTTTCAACATCCACGGGGTTGCGGCGGAGCATTCCGCGCAGTTCCGGCTCGGTGGGCATCGCCGTCGAGCACTCGAGTCGTGAGGCGACGAGCGCACCCGCGGCCGAGGCGGCCGCCAGCGTGTCCTCGAGGTCCCAGCCCTCGACGAACCCGTGGCACAGCGCTCCCCCGAAGGCGTCGCCGGCACCCAGTCCGTTGAGCACCTCGACCCTGGTGGCAGGGACGCGCACCACCTCGTCGCGCGTCATCGCGAGGGCGCCGCGCGGGCCGTCCTTGACGATCGCGAGCTCGACGCCGAAGTCCAGCAGCTTGCGGGCGGCCGCCTCGGGGTCCTGCTCGCCGACGGCGATCGCGCACTCCTTGACGTTGCCGACCGCGACGGTGACGAGCGGCAGCGCGGCCTGCATCAGCTCCCGTGCGTCGCCGGGGTTCTTCCAGAAGACGTCGCGGTAGTCGAGGTCGAGGACCGTGAACGGGCGGCGGTCGCGGATCTCGAGCGCGCGCAGGTGCGTGGTGCGGCTCGGCTCGGCGGAGAACCCGGTGCCCGTCACCCAGAACACCTTCGCCTCGCGGATGACGTCGACGGGGAGGTCGTCCTCGGTGAGCAGCATGTCGGGCGCGACGGGCCGGCGGTAGAAGTAGAGCGGGAAGTTGTCCGGCGGGAAGATCTCGCAGAACGTGACCGGGGTGTTGTGGCCCTCGACCACCTTCACGTAGTCGTCGAAGACGCCGAGCCGCGAGAGCTCGCGGCGGCAGAAGCGGCCGAAGGGGTCCCTGCCGACGCCGGTGACGATGGCCGCGGCGCTGCCGAGCCTCGCGGCGGCGACGGCGACGTTGGCGGAGCTACCGCCCAGGAATTTTCCGAACGCGTCGACGTCCTGCAGGCCGATTCCGGTCTGCAGGGGGTAGATGTCGACGCCGATGCGGCCCATCGTGAGCACATCGAGCGCTTTGGCGCTGAACAGTCCCATGTCACCCGCTTCGTTGAGGTCTGCTGTGCCCATCCTAAAGGACCGGGATCAAATGTCAAGACAAAGTCTGGATTGGCGCCGCTTTGTCGATATGGCCTTACAATTGCTCCAACTTCAGAGTGGAAGGTCCACATCATGTCCAAGGAACAGTTCGCGCTCGACATCGTCGTCGACCGCAAGAGCCCGATCCCCTTGCACGCCCAGATCGCGGGACCGCTCGCGCAGCTGATCGAGTCCGGCAAGCTGCCGCCCGGCACCCGGCTCGAGGACGAGGTCTCCATGGCGAACCGGCTCCAGGTCTCCCGCCCCACCGCGCGGAAGGCCCTGGAGACCCTGGCCAACCGCGGGCTGATCGTCCGACGACGCGGCGCCGGCACCGAGGTCACGCCGCGCCAGGTCCACCGACCGATGGCGCTGACCAGCCTCCACGAGGACCTGATGAAGGCCGGCCACACCCCGCGCACCAGCGTGCTGGAATGGAGTGAGGAGCCCGCCACCCCGGCCATCGCCACCGCACTCGGACTGGCCGAGGGCAGCACCGTCGTGCACCTCCGCCGCCTGCGGATGATCGAGCACCGCCCCTTGGCGATCCTCACCAACTACCTCCCCCCGGAGATCGCGCCGAGCCGCGAGGAGTTGAGCCGCAAGGGCTTCTACGAACTCCTCAAGGAGCGCGGCGTCGAGATCGCGATCGGCGTGCAGCAGATCGGCGCCCGGCTGGCCACCGCCGAGGAGGCGCGCCTGCTGAACGAGCCCCCCGGCGCCGCTCTCCTCACCATGCAGCGCACCGCCTACGACACCGCACACAAGGCGGTCGAGTTCGGCATGCACGTCTACCGCGCCAGCCAGTACACGTACAGCCAGACGGTCTTCGCCAACTGACTTTGTCTTGACAAAGTCTGTCGGAGGGCGTTGAATGATTCCTACCTGCTCAAGGTTGAGTGACTACAGGAGGAATCAATGAGCGACGAGCACATCCCGGGTCCGCTCTGGGACGCGGCACAGGAGTTTCCGCAGACTGCCCAGTGGAATGACTCGGCAGACATGGTCGAGTTGCGACAGTCGATCGCAATGGGCGGTGTCGGTGCGACGTGCAACCCCGTCATTGCGTTCACCACCATCAGCAAGCACACCGACGTCTGGGTGCCGCGCATCCGCGAGATCGCCGAGAAGAACCCCACCTGGGGCGAGAGCGAGATCGGCTGGCAGGCCATCAAGGACATGTCCGTGGAGGCCGCCGAGCTGCTGCTGCCCGCCTTCGAGAAGTACCAGGGCCTCAACGGCCGACTGTCGGTCCAGACCGACCCCCGCCTCCACCGCAGCGCCGAGAAGCTCGTCGAGCAGGCGGTCGAGTTCTCCGAGCTCGCCCCCAACATCATCGTGAAGATCCCCGCCACCAAGGTGGGCATCGAGGCGATCGAGGAGGCGACGTACCGCGGCGTCTGCATCAACGTCACCGTCTCCTTCACCGTCGCCCAGGCCGTCGCCGCCGCGGAGGTCATCGAGCGCGGGCTCGACCGCCGCAAGGCCGAGGGCCTCCCCGTCGAGGGCATGGGCCCCGTCGTCACGATCATGGCCGGCCGCCTCGACGACTGGCTGAAGAGCGTCGTCGAGCGCGACCAGTTGTTCGTCGACCCCGGGCACCTCGAGTGGGCGGGCATCGCCGCGTCCAAGCGCGCCTACCAGATCTTCAAGGAGCGCGGCTTCACCGCACGCCTGCTCATCGCCGCGTACCGCAATGTGCTGCAGTGGAGCGAGTTCATCGGTGGTGAGCTGGTGCTCTCCCCGCCGTTCAAGTGGGCCAAGCGCGTCCAGGACTCCGGCTACAAGGCCGTGTCCCGCATCGACGAACCGGTCGACCCGAAGGTCATGGAGACGCTGCTCAGCATCCCGGAGTTCGTCCGCGCCTACGAGCCCGACGGCCTCACCCCCGAGGAGTTCGACACCTTCGGGGCCACCCGCAAGACCCTGCGCCAGTTCCTCGGCGCCGACGCGGACCTCGACGCCCTCGTGCGCGAGATCCTCATCCCTGCCCCGTAAGGACCGGCCCTTCGAGACGCCACTCCGTCGACTCGGCCACCTCCGGTGGGAGGCTTTGCACCAAGTTCGGTGCAAGGTCTCCCACCGGAGGCGTCTCTGGGCCTCCACCGGGTGCAACCGCGGGCGTTTACGATGGGTGGCATGCCTAGCCCCGTCACCATCATCAAGGCCGCGACGAGCGTCCTCGCCGCCAGCGCCGCCCTGCTGACCGCGCTGCGTGAGAACCCGCAGCTGTCGGAGGGCGCCAAGTCCGCCGTCGGCAAGATCCGCAAGGCGCTGACATCGAAGAACCCGAAGGTGCGGTTCGAGGCGAAGCTCACGGCGATCGAGGCGTGCGCTGACGCCGTCGAGGCGCAGTACCCCGCCGCCCCCGAGGTGACCGCCTGGAGGCAGATGGCGTCGACCCTGCGGGTTCGCGGCGACCTCGCCTGGCATGCGAAGCAGGGCAAGGAGCGCAAGGCGGCGCTCGCCGAGCTGAACGACGAGACCACGACGCTGTTGGCGCAGATCAACGCACGGCTGGCGGAGCTCACGCCGGGCGCGATCCCGGAGGCGGCGCGCGAGGCGGTCGAGGAAGCCGACTGACCCTGCCAGAATGGGGCCATGCCTCGCCTGATCGCCCCGGTCCTCACCGCAACGCTGCTGGCCGTGACCGCCTGCACCAGCGCGCCCGAGGAGCCGCTCGCACCTGAGCCGCAGCCCAGCGTCGGCGTGCAGCTCTTCCAGTACAACTGGGACTCCGTCGCGCGCGAGTGCGCAGAGGTGCTCGGGCCCAACCACTTCGACTTCGTGCTCCTCTCCCCCGCCCAGGAGCACATCGAGGGCGAGCAGTGGTGGACCTCGTACCAGCCGGTGAGCTACCAGCTCGAGTCCAAGCTCGGCACCCGGGAACAGTTCAGGAACATGGTGGAGACCTGCCACGACAGCGGCATCAAGGTGGTCGCCGACGCGGTGATCAACCACATGGCAGGGATCGACGGCGGCGTCGGGGTGGCGGGCACCGAGTTCTCCCACTACGAGTACCCCGGCCTCTACGGCCCCGATGACTTCCACCACTGTGGCCTGACACCGAACGACGACATCGCCAACTACCGCGACCAGGCCCAGGTGCAGACCTGCGAGCTCTCCAACCTCGCCGACCTCGACACCGCCGCACCCGGCGTGCAGGAGACGATCGCCGGCTACCTGAACGACCTCGTCTCGCTCGGCGTCGACGGGTTCCGCATCGACGCGGCGAAGCACATGGCGAGCGAGGACGTCGCGGCCATCGTCGAACGGATCGACGGTGACCCCATGATCATCTCCGAGGTGATCCGCGGCGGCGGTGAGCCGATCCAGCCGGAGGACTACCTCGACATCGGCTCCGTGTTCGCCTTCGGCTGGGCGCGCGACTTCGCCGGCATCGTCCAGGGCGGTTCCCTGCGCCTCGCGCCCGAGTTGCGCGACGGGCAGGTCCCCTCCGAGAAGGCGTACACCTTCGTCACCAACCACGACACCGAGCGCGGCGAGCAGACCCTTAACCCCACCGACGGGCCGACGTTCCAGCTGGCGAGCCTGCTCATGCTGGCCGTCGACTACGGCACCCCCGTCCTCTACAGCGGCTACGCGTTCTCCGACCGGGACGCCGGCGCCCCGCAGACCGACGGCCGCGTGGACGACGCCGTCTGCGCCACCTCCGACGAGCCCGCCGACGGCGAGTTCCGCTGCCTCGACGCGCAGCAGGCGGCCATGGCGGCGTGGCGGGCACAGGTGGGCGACGCGCCCGTCGCCAACCAGCTCGCCGACGGCCGGCTCCTCGCCTTCGATCGCGGCGCTCTCGGGCTGGCGGCGTTCAACGCGGACAAGTCGGAGGAAGCGACGGTGGAGCTCACCACCGGCCTCCCGGACGGGAGCTACTGCGACGTCCTGAGCGACGACTGCAGCATCGAGGTAGCCGACGGCCGGGTCAGCGTGACGGTGCCCCCGATGGGCGCGGTGGCGCTCCACGTCGGCGCCATGGGGCAGGGATGACCGCCGTGCCCGTGGCGTCCGCGCCGCTCGTCCTCGGCGGCCGCACCTTCGACGCCCGCCGCCCCGCCGTGATGGGGATCATCAACCGCACCCCGGACTCGTTCTTCTCCGCGGCCCGGTTCGCCAGCCTCGACGCCGCACTCGCCCGCGCCCGGGAGATGGTGACGGAGGGCATCGACCTCATCGACGTGGGCGGCGTCCGGGCCGGCCAGGAGGGCGGTTGGGTGGACGAGGCCGAGGAGATCGACCGGGTCCGGCCGCTGCTGCGCGCCCTCCGCGACGAGCTGCCCGGCGTCGTGATCTCCCTCGACACGTGGCGGGCCGAGGTGGCCGAGGCCTGCGCGGGCCTCGTCGACCTCGTCAACGACACCTGGGCGGGCGCCGACCCCGCCCTGGTCGACGTGGCCGCCCGCCTCGGTGCGGGCTACGTGGTCTCGCACACCGGCGGCCTGCCGCCCCGCACCGACCCCGTCGGCATCGACTACGGGGCGGGCGACGACGCGGTGGTCGGGGACGTCCTGCGGGTGCTGGCCGACGGGGCCGCGCGCGCGTTGGCCGCGGGCGTCCGGCCCGACGGGGTGCTCGTCGACCCCACCCTGGACTTCGGGAAGCGCACCATCGACTCGCTGGCGCTCGTGCGGGCCACGGACCGGATCGTCGCGCTCGGCCACCCGGTCCTGCAGGCCATCAGCCGCAAGGACTTCGTCGGCGAGGCGCTGGACCTCCCGGTGGACGACCGGTTGGAGGGCACCCTCGCGGCCACCGCGATCGCCGCCTGGCAGGGCGCGACGGTGTTCCGCGCCCACGACGTGCGCGCCACCCGCCGCGTGCTCGACATGGTGGCCAGCATCCGCGGCGACCGTCCCCCGGCACGCTCGGAACGTGGCCGCTGACGGGTGGCCCGCCGCTAAGCGACCGCGGTGAAAGCCCTTCGTTGCCCGGTGATTAGGGTCGTCCCATGGCCCCGCACCCCGGCACCCACCCGCACCACGACGCCCGCAGGGGGGTGGTGCGAACCCTTCACCACGACGCGGCCGAGCGTCCGCACGTCGTCGTCTGGGAGGTCACCCGGGCCTGCCAACTCGCCTGCCGGCACTGCCGCGCCGACGCCTTCACGCGGCCGGATCCACGGCAGCTGACCACCGACGAGGGCAAGCGCCTCCTCGACGACCTCGCGGCCTACGGCACGCCGCGCCCCATCGTCGTGCTCTCGGGCGGCGACGCCTTCGAGCGGCCCGACCTGGAGGAGCTGATCGAGTACGGGAGCAGCGTCGGGCTGTCGATGGCGCTGTCGCCGTCGGTCACTCCCCTGCTCACCGACGCGCGGCTCGCCAGCGTGCGCGCCGCCGGCATCAAGGCCTTCTCGCTCTCGCTCGACGGCGCCACCGCCGAGACGCACGACTCGTTCCGCGGCATCGACGGCACCTACGCGGCGACGATGGAGGCGGCGGAACTCGTTGTGAAGCACGGCTTCCGGTTCCAGGTGAACACGACGATCTGCCGCAACAACGTCGAGGAGCTCCCGCGCCTGCTGGCCAACACCATGGCCATGGGCGCGCACATGTGGTACGTCCTCTTCCTGGTCCCCATGGGCCGCGGGTCGAACCTCGAGCCGCTCGACGGCGAGGAGATGGAGGACGTCCTGCACTGGCTGCACGACGTGTCCGACCGCATCGCGATCAAGGTCACCGAGGCCCCCAACTATCGCCGCGTCGCGATCCAGCGCGACGATGCACGCGCGGCCGGACGGCCCCTGCCGGAGCGCGGCGAGCTGCACGCGTGGCTGACCGCCGAGACCGAACGGCTGCTGGGCGGCATCGTCGAGCGGCGTCCGCCGCGGCCACCGATCGGCGTGAACTCGGGTCGCGGGTTCGCGTTCGTGGACCACGTGGGCGACGTGTACCCGTCGGGGTTCCTGCCCTACCGGTGCGGCTCCGTGACGGAGCGCTCATTCCGTGAGGTCTACGACGAGGCGCCACTCATGCGGGCGCTCCGCGACCCCTCCTGCTACACCGGCAAGTGCGGGGTGTGCGAGTTCAACTGGATCTGCGGCGGGTCGAGGGCGCGCGCCCACGCGATGCTGGGCGACCCGTTGGCCTCGGACCCGACGTGCGTGCACCAGCCGGCCGCGCTCGCGGCCGACTGATCAGCCGCGGGGCTGCGCGTCGATCCAGTCGGCGAGCTCGACCCGGGGGCCGGTGAAGAACGGGGTCTCCTCGCGCACGTGCAGGCGCGCCTCGACGCCGCGCTGGTGGCGCATCGCGTCGGTGAGCCGGTGGAGCTCGTCGGCCTCGAAGGCGAGGATCCACTCATAGTCGCCGAGGGCGAACGCCGACAGGGTGGAGGCCACCACGTCGGGGTACTCCCGGCCGGCCTCCCCGTGCTCGCGGAGCATCTTCGAGCGGTGCTCGTTGTCGAGGTAGTACCAGTCGTAGCTGCGGTTGAACGGGTAGACCGTCAGCCACGGCCGCGGCGCGAAGCCGGCGAAGCAGCTGGGCACGTGGGCGCGGTTGAACTCTGCGGGGCGGTGCACGGCCACGACGGACCACACCGGCTCCAGCACCGAGCCGAGCGCGCTCCGCCGGATCGCGTGGTAGGCGGCCTGGAGCTTGCGCGGATCGTCGGAGAGCGTCCAGAACATCAGGTCCGCGTCGGCACGGAAGCCGCCGATGTCGTAGCTGCCGCGAAGCGTCACGCCGGTGCCCTCGATCGCGGTGAGGACGTCGGAGGCGAGGGCCTCCGACGGCACCTCGGTGGTCTCCGCCAGCGGTGCGGCGGTGGCGAACACCGAGTACATCGCGTAGAGCGACTGCTGGTTCAGCGCCTGCAGGTCGACGTTCTGCTCGTCGCGCTCGTCACGGCCTGGGTGCTGCATGGTGTGCTCCTGTATTCGTCTGGTTGGGGTTGCGCACCAGGCAGCAGTTGCCGGTGGCGTACTTGCAGATGGAGTTGCGCTCCCGCTCGCCGCGCTCCGCCTCGGCCCACTCGACGAGCCGGTCGACGAGGAGGGAGACGAATACGGGGTCGGTGTCGACGGTGGCCGCCCGCTCGTAGGGCAGGCCCAGTTCCTTCGCGGTCTGCGCCGCCTCGGTGTCGAGGTCATAGAGGACCTCCATGTGGTCGGAGATGAACCCGATCGGGGCCGCGACGACCGCGTCGACCTCGTCCTTGATCTCCTCCATCCGGTCGTTGATGTCGGGCTCGAGCCACGGGACGTGCGGGGAACCGGAACGGGAGCAGTAGGTGAGCTCCCACGTGAGCAACTCGCCGAGCTCCTCGCCGGCCAGGTCGGCCACCGCGCGCGCCACCTTGAGGTGCTGCGCGTCGTAGCGGTTCTCGGGCTCGCCGGTGGACGAGTGGTCGTTCATCGCCGTGGGGATGGAGTGCGTCACGAACAGCACGCGGACCTTGGCGTCACCGCCGACCCGCTCCCGCAGCGCCCGCACCGCGGCGATGAGGCTGTTGGCGTTCGCGCGCGAGAACTCCGGCGCGTCCCAGTACGGGTCGATCTTGTCGATGCGGATGTCCTTGCCGGACGCGGCCCCCTCGAGGTCCTGGCAGTACTGCGCGCAGCTCGAGTAGGACTGGTAGGCCGACGTCGCCAGCGCGAGCACCTTGTGGTGCCCGTCCGCGATCAGCTGGTCGACGGTGTCGGCGAAGTACGGCTCCCAGTTGCGGTTGCCGAACACGACCGGCACGTCGATCCCGCGGCGGTCCAGCTCGGCGCGGATGCGGTCGATGAGCGCGAGGTTGAGTTCGTTGATGGGCGACTTGCCGCCGAAGAGCATGTAGTGCTCCGAGACCTCCATGAGGCGCTCGTCGGGCACCCCGCGGCCGCGCGTGGCGTTGCGCATGAACGGCAGCACGTCGTCGGGTCCGTTGGGACCACCGAACGACGAGAAGAGGATCGCGGAGTACGGGGCGAGGGTCACGAGGCCTCCTGACGGCTGGCGGGGGTGAGGTCGTCGACGCTGGCGAGCGTGACGGGGCAACGTCCGGTGTCGATCCGGTCCGGGTCGGGGTCGATGGCGATCCCGTACAGCTCGTGCATGGCGAGCAGGTACTCGTCGGTCCGGCCGGACTCGGCCGCCTCGCGAGCCCGCGCGGACGGCACGTGCAGCATGCGCGTGGCGAGCCGCCGTAGCGCGTAGGCGGCGTCCTCGTGGGTGAGCGGGCGGTTGGGCAGCCGGTCCACCTCGTCGGCGACGAGCGCCATCACCGTCTCGCGGAGGCGGGTGACGGCGGGGTCGACGACCCGGGCGCGCAGCCGCGCGGACGTCTTGGCCACGCCGGCGTCGACGAGCGCGAGGGCCCGCGAGGTGTCGCCGTGGAACTCCTCCTCGACGGCGCCCTGGATGGTCTCGAGGTCGATGACGCGCACGCCGTCCATCTGCTCGACGGAGCGGTCGACGTCGCGCACCAGCGAGAGGTCGAGGAACCGCATGCCGGGGTGGACGTGCTGCGGGAAGATCAGCGGGCCGAGGCCTCGGCAGGTGACGACGAGGTCCGAGGCGCGCATGGCCGCGACGAGGTCGTCGGCGCACTCCAGCTCGTGGCTGGCGGCGAACTCGTCGGCCCGGCCGCTGGCGGAGTGGACCGCGATGGAGGTGACCCCCCGGGCGCGGAGCGCGGCGACGACGGCGCCCGCGTAGGAACCGGTGCCGACGACGAGCGCGCGGGTGCCGGGCCAGTCGGAGATGCCGGCGAGCGACAGGCCCTTGCTCACGACGGAGCGGCCGGTGGCCTCGATGTTGGTGTCGTTCGCCACGCGGCGGGAGGTCTTGAGCGCCTCCTCCACCGCGATCGAGAGGGTGAGCGACGCGTGGCCCGCCTCCTGCGCGTCGGCGAGGGCGCGGCGCAGCTGGCCGGTGATCTCCCGCTCCCCCACCACCATGGAGTTCAGCCCGCAGGCGACCCGGAAGAGGTGGTGGACGGCGGCCTCGCCGAGGTAGAGGTCCCACAGCGGCGGCTCGGTCAGGTCCTCGCCGAGCGCGGCGGTGAGCGAGGCGACGTCGGCGTCGCCGTCGACCATCACCTCGACGCGGTTGCACGTCGACAGGACCAGGGCGCCCTCGACGCCCGGGTGGGACGTCAGGCGCTCCTCGAGACCCTCGGTGAAGCAGCTGATCCGCTCGACCTCCGACAGCCCTTGTCGGTCATGCTGGATGGAGAAGACACGCATAGTCATGGCCCCTTCATTCAACCATCTTTGGGCGATCGGGCAGAATCAGTCCAATGAGCACTCTTCTCTCCGCCCTGCAGGGCACGCGGCCGGAGCGCCTCCCGGTCTGGTTCATGCGCCAGGCGGGCCGCTCGCTCCCCGAGTACCGCGAGGCCAGGCAGGGCACGACGATCCTCGAGGCGTGCCTCCGGCCGGAGCTGGCCGCGGAGATCACCCTGCAGCCCGTCCGCCGCCACGACGTGGACGCAGCCATCTTCTTCTCCGACATCATGACGCCGCTGGTGATCGCGGGGGTCGACGTCGACATCCGCCCCGGCATCGGTCCGGTCATCGAGGACCCGATCCGCACCGCCGCGGACGTGGACGCCCTCGTCGCCCACGAGCTGGGCGACACCTCCCCGATCACGGAGGCGGCACAGATCGTGATCCGTGAGCTGGGCGAGCAGAAGCCCCTGATCGGCTTCGCGGGCGCCCCGTTCACCCTGGCCGCCTATCTCGTCGAGGGCCGCGGTTCCCGCGACCACCTCGCCGCCCGCAGCATGATGCACTCCGATCCCGAGTCGTGGCGCCGCCTGCTCGCGTGGTGCGCGGACATCTCCGGCCAGTTCCTCGCCGTCCAGGTGGACGCCGGCGCACGCGCGGTGCAGCTGTTCGACTCCTGGGCGGGCTCGCTCAGCCAGGCCGACTACGTCAGTTCCGTGGCGCCCCACTCGGCGGCGGCGCTGGCGGCGGTCGAGGGCCGCGTGCCGCGCATCCACTTCGGCGTCGGCACACGCCACCTCCTGCAGGACATGGCCGCCTGCGGAGTCGAGGCGATGGGCGTCGACTACCGCACCCCCCTCGACGAGGCCGCCCAGCTCCTGCCGGGCCTTCCGCTTCAGGGCAACATCGACCCCGCCATGCTCTCGGCCGGTTGGGGGCCGCTCGAGGCCCACGCCCGCGACGTCGTGGGGCGCGGCAAGGCGGCCCCGGCCCACATCGTCAACCTCGGCCACGGCGTGCCGCCCACCACCGATCCCGCGGTGCTCACCGACCTGGTGGCGCTCATCCACGAGCTGTGACCGCGGTCGTCGTCGGGGCGGGCCTGGCCGGGCTCCTGGCCGCCCGGAGGCTCCGGCAGGCCGGGCACGACGTCGTCGTGCTGGAGGCGTCCGACCACCACGGCGGCATGATCCGGCGCGCGCAGGTGGGCGGGCTGACCGTCGACGGCGGTGCCGAGGCGTACGCCACCCGCGCTCCGCAGGCTCGCGAACTCTGCGCCGAGCTCGGCCTCACGGTGGCCGCCCCGCAGGGCAGTCCGCACGTCTGGTGGCCCGACACGATCGTGCCGCTGGCCGACGGCGTGCTCGGCATCCCCGGCTCCCTCGATGACCCCGCGCTCGCCATCCTCGCCGCCGACGAGCGCGACCGGCTCGCCCAGGACCTCACCCTCGGGCCCGAGGTCGGGCGCGACGCCACGACCGCCGGGCAACTCGTCGAGGCCCGCATGGGCCGCGCCGCCGTCGACAAGCTCGTCGGCCCGCTCGCCAGGGGCGTCTACCACTCCTCCCCCGACGCACTGCCGCTGGCCACCTTCGCGCCCCGGCTGACGCAGGCGCTGGCCGAGCACGGCTCGCTCCTCGCGGCCGTGGCCGCGCTGCGCACGCCGCGCAGCGCCGCCGTCGAGCAGCCGGTGGGCGGCATGTTCCGCCTGGTCGAGGCGCTGGCCGAGGGGACCGACGTCCGCACCGGCGTCGCCGTCCGCGGCGTCCGCCGCGAGGGCGGCCGCTTCATCGTCGAGGCGTCCGGGGCGCGGTTCGAGGCGGACCGGGTCGTGGTCTGCACCCCCGCCGCACAGGCGCGTGACCTCCTGGCCGGCGTCGGCGTCGTAGTCGACGAGGCCCCCACCAACCCCACCCGCGTCGTGCTGCTGGCGAGCGACCACCCCGGGCTCGCGGGCAACCCCGTCGGCTCGGGCCTCCTGCTGGGCGAGCCCGACCCCCGCATCCTCGCCCGTGCCCTCACCCACTACTCGTGCAAGTGGCCGTGGGTCCGGGGCGGGCACGTGCTCCGCCTCTCCTACCCCGCCGCCGTGGCACCGACCGAGGCGCAGGCCGTGCAGGACGCGTCCCGGCTCACGAAACTGGAACTCGACGGCCACGTCACCGGGTTCACCTCGCTCGCGTGGGAGATGCCCGGCAAGCTCGACCCCGCCGCCCGGGAACGCATCCTCGCCGACGCCGCCGCGGCCGGCGTCGACGTGCTGGGCGCGTGGCTCGACGGCAACGGCATCTCGTCGATCATCGAGGCAGGAGCGCGGATCGCATGGAACTGAGACTCGGCACCCGGGCGTCGGCGCTCGCCATCACCCAGTCCGAGCTGGTGGCCGACCGCCTCCGCGCGCTCGGCCACGACGTCGAACTCGTCCGGATCCGCACCGGCGGCGACGTCGAGAAGGGTTCGCTCACCCGGCTCGGCTCGCTCGGCGTCTTCGCCGCCGAACTCCGCACGGCGATCCTCGACGGCCGCTGCGACTTCGCGGTCCACTCCCTGAAGGACCTGCCCACGGCCGCGGTGCCCGGGCTCACCATCGCCGCGGTCCCCGGGCGCGAGGACCCCAGCGACGCGCTGTGCGCCGGGGGCCGGACCCTCGCCGAACTCCCCGCCGGCGCCACCGTCGGCACCGGCTCGCCCCGCCGGGTGGCCCAGCTGCGGAGGCTGCGGCCGGACCTCCGCTACGTCGACGTACGCGGCAACGTCGGCACCCGCCTCGCCCGCGTCGCCGACGGGGACCTCGACGCGGTCGTGCTCGCCGCCGCCGGCCTGAGGCGGCTCGGGCTCGAGCACGAGATCGACGACCTGCTCCCCATCCTTCCCGCGCCCGGCCAGGGTGCGCTGGCGCTCGAGTGCCGCGAGAACGCCGAAGAGGTGCTCGCCGCCCTCCGCGAACTCGACGACCCCGACGTCCACCGGGCGGTCGACGCCGAGCGCGCCGTCCTCGCCGGGCTCGGCGGCGGCTGCGCCGCCCCCATCGCGGCGCACGCCTCCGACGGCGTGCTGCGCGCTGGCGTCTTCTCGGTCGACGGGGAATCCGCGGCCACCAGCGAGGTGCCGCTGGGCGCCCACTCCGCCGGCGAGGCCGTCCGCGAGCTCCTCGCGCGGGGCGCCGACCGCGTCACCGACCTCGCCGCGGCCCGCGAGTCGCGGCTGGCCGAGCTCCACGACGACGCCTCGCTCTGGCGCGGCGACGTGACGCTCGCCGGCGCCCAGGTGCTGCTCCCCCGCCCCGACGGGCCGCTCGCCGACGGGCTCCGCGCCGCCGGTGCCGAGGTGACCACCTGCCCCGTCCAGCGGACGGTGACGCTCCCCGTCGACCGCACGCTCGAGGGCGCCGACTGGGTGGTCCTCACCTCCGCCGCCACCCTCCCGGCACTCGCCGAGCTGGGCCTGACGATCCCCACCAGCGCGCGCGTCGCCGCGGTCGGGGAGGCCACGGCCGAGGCCGTGCGTCGGGCCGGGCACTCCGTCGACCTCGTCCCAAGAGGGCAGGCCACCGCCGCCGCGCTCGTCGACGCGTTCCCCCCTGGTCCGGGCCGCGTCGCGGTCCCCGGCTCCGCGCTGTCCTCACCCACGCTCGCCACCGGGCTGGAGGCGAAGGGCTACGCTGTCACCCGTCTGCCGGTGTACACGGTGGAGCCGGTCGAGCGGGTCCCGGAGGCGGTCCAGCGGGCCTGGGACTCCGGCCAGTTCGACGTGGTGGTCATCACCGCCGGCTCCGTCGGCGAGGCGTTCGCGTCGCTGCTCGGCTGGCGCGACGACGTCGCAGTGGTGGCGTTCGGGCCGCCGTCCGAGGCGGCGCTGCGCGACGCCGGGGTGCCGGTGGCCGCCACGGCCGAAACCCAGGACGCCGACGGACTGGTGCAAGCGATCGGAAGGGTGTGGAAACGATGATCCCCATGCGACCCCGCAGGCTGCGGCGCACGCCGGCCATGCGCCGCCTCGTGCGCGAGGTGGCGGTCCGCCCGTCGCAGCTCGTGCTCCCGGTGTTCGTGGCCGAGGACGAGGGCGACATCTCCTCCATGCCCGGGGTCCGCCGGCACACCGTCGACGGCATCCGTCGCGTGGCCGAGGACGTGGCCCGCGCGGGCCTCGGCGGCATCATGCTCTTCGGCGTCCCCGACCCCGCCGACAAGGACGACGAGGGCACCCAGGCCTGGGCCGAGGACGGCATCCTGCAGCGCGGCATCGCCGCCGCGGTCGACGCCGTCGGCGACGACACCGTCGTCATGGCGGACACGTGCCTCGACGAGTTCACCTCGCACGGGCACTGCGGCTTCCTCGTCGACGGCGAGGTGGACAACGACGCGACGCTGCCGGCCTACGTCTCGATGGCGCTGGCGCAGGCACGCGCGGGCGCCCACGTCGTCGCCCCCTCCGGGATGATGGACGGGCAGGTGGAGGCCATCCGCGCCGGCCTCGACGGCGACGGCTTCACCGACGTCGCCATCCTCGCCTACGCCGCCAAGTACGCCTCCTCCTTCTACGGCCCCTTCCGCGAGGCCGTCGACTCCACGCTCCAGGGCGACCGCCGCACCTACCAGCAGGACCCCGCCAACCGCCGCGAGGGCCTGCGCGAGGCCGAGCTCGACCTCGCCGAGGGCGCCGACATGGTCATGGTCAAGCCCGCCGGCTACTACCTCGACGTCCTCGCCGACGTCGCCGCGATCTCCGACGTGCCCGTCGCCGCCTACCAGGTCTCCGGCGAGTACGCGATGATCGAGGCCGCCGCGCAACGGGGCTGGATCGACCGCGAGCGCGCGATCGAGGAGTCCGTCACTGCGATCGTCCGCGCGGGCGCCGACATCGTGCTCACCTACTGGGGATTGGAGATGGCCTCATGGCTCAAGTGATCGACACGGACCAGCTGTTCGCCCGCGCGAAGGAGATCATCCCTGGCGGCGTCTCGTCGCCGGTGCGCGCCTTCGGCTCCGTCGGCGGCACCCCGGTGTTCGTCGGTGAGGCGCACGGCGCGCAGGTCTTCGACGTCAACGGCGTCGGCTACGTCGACCTCGTCTGCTCCTGGGGGCCGGCGCTGCTCGGCCACGCCCACCCCGGCGTCGTCGAGGCGGTCCGCGAGGCCGCGAAGCGGGGGCTCTCGTTCGGCGCCCCGACGCGGGCCGAGGTGGAGCTCGCCGAGCTGATCCGCGGCCGCGTGCCGATGGCGCAGCAGGTGCGGTTCGTCTCCACGGGCACCGAGGCGACGATGACCGCCATCCGGCTCGCCCGCGGCGCCACCGGGCGCGACAAGATCGTGAAGTTCGCCGGCTGCTACCACGGCCACTCCGACGCGCTGCTCGCCGCCGCCGGCTCCGGCGTCGCCACCCAGGGGTTGCCCGGCTCGGCCGGGGTCACCGCGGCCGCGGCCGCGGACACCATCGTCGTGGAGTACAACGACGCCGAGGCGCTCGCCCGCGTCTTCAAGGAGGCGGGCGAGCAGATCGCCTGCGTCATCACGGAGTCCGTCCCCGCCAACATGGGGGTCGTGCCGCCCGCCGAGGGCTTCAACGCCGAACTGCGTCGCCTCACCCGCGAGCACGGGGCGCTGCTCATCGTCGACGAGGTGCTCACCGGCTTCCGCGTCGGCCCCGGCGGCTGGCTCGGCATCGAGGAGGGCACCGACCCCGACCTCGTCACGTTCGGCAAGGTCGTCGGCGGCGGGATGCCGCTCGCGGCGCTCGCCGGCCGGGCCGAGATCATGCAGCTGCTCGCCCCCGTCGGCCCGGTGTACCAGGCCGGGACGCTGTCGGGGAACCCGCTCGCCACCGCGGCCGGCATCGCCACCCTCACGCTGGCCGACGCCGACGTGTACGCCCACGTCGACCGCGTCTCGGCCGAGGTCCAGGCCGCCGTCACCGACGCTCTGACCGCCGCCTCGGTGCCGCACGTCGTGCAGGCCGCGGGCAATCTCTTCTCGGTGTTCTTCCGCGACGAGCCGGTGCGCAACTACGAGGACGCGAAGGCGCAGGACACCGACGCGTTCCGCCGCTTCTTCCACGCGATGCTCGACCAGCACGTCTCCCTGCCGCCCTCGGCCTTCGAGGCGTGGTTCCTCTCCTCGGCGCACGACGAGGCCGCCCTGGCCCGCATCGTCGATGCGCTCCCCCGGGCTGCGCGCGCCGCCGCGGAGGGCTGACACCGGTCACTCTCGTCCGCCGCAATTGGCCGAACCAATTGCACCCCGGCGGTCCGGCTGGAAAGTCGCTGGACTAGGGTTTTGCACATGGGGTAGTAAGACGCCCCGGGACCCTGGATGGAGAGTTATGAGCGCTGAGACGCAGGGCTTCAACCTGGCTGCAGACTTCGCCACCCCGACCCAAGAGGACTGGGAGCGCGAAGTACTGAAGGTGCTGAACCGTGGGCGGCCCGAAGGCAAGCAACTCGGTGTGGAGCAGGCGTACCAGCGCCTGACCAGCACCACGGTCGACGGGCTGACGATCAAGCCCCTCTACACCCGCGAGGACGGGGCGGCCGAGCTCGGCCACCCGGGCGTGGCGCCGTTCACACGCGGCGCCACCGTCCGCACCGGCGAGATGGAGGGCGCCTGGCAGATCGCGCAGCTGCACGAGGACGGTGACGTCGCCACGACCAAGGCGGCCATCCTGGCCGACCTCGAACGCGGCGGCACCGCCGTCTACCTCCGCGTCGATCCGGACGCGATCGCGGTAGGCGACCTCGCCACCGCGCTGGAGGGCGTGATGGTGGACCTCGCGCCCGTGTACCTGACCTCCCGCACGCAGCAGCTCGAGGCGGCGCGCGCTCTCGTCGACGTGCTCGCCAAGGGCGACGCCGCGGCGATCAGGGGCAACCTCGGCGTCGACCCGATCGGCGCGGCTGCGCTGGCCGGCACCGACGCGGACCTGTCCGTGCTCGCCGAGGCCGTCGAGCTCGCCCGCCCCTTCCCGGGGCTGCGGCCGATCGTCGTGGACGCGACCATCTTCCACAACGCCGGCGCCGGCGACGTCCACGAGCTGGCGTACGCCGTCGCGGTGGGCGTCGAGTACGTCCGCGCGCTCGTGGGTGCCGGCCTCGGCGTCGACGAGGCGTTCGACCAGATCCTGTTCCGGGTGTCGGCGACCACCGAGCAGTTCCTCACGATCTCCCGGCTGCGCGCGCTGCGCACCCTGTGGAACCGCGTCGGTGAGGTCGTAGGCGTATCGGAGGAGCACCGCGGTGCGCTCCAGCACGCGGTCACGTCGCTGCGGCAGCTGAGCCGCGACGACGCATACGTCAACATCCTGCGCACCACGATCTCGACGTTCGCCGTCTCCGCGGGCGGCGCCGAGGTGCAGACGGTGCTGCCGTTCGACACCGTGGTGGGCCTGCCCAGCGACTTCTCCCGCCGCATCGCCCGCAACGTGCAGATCCTGCTCGGCGAGGAGTCCAACATCGGCCGCGTCAACGACCCGGCCGGCGGCTCCTTCTACGTCGAGTCGATGACCGCGCAGCTCGCCGAGAAGGCCTGGGAGGTGTTCCAGTCCCTCGACGCGGCCGGCTTCGCCAGCGCGCTCGCCGACGGCACCATCGCCGCGCAGCTCGAGGAGCTCAACCGTGTCCGGGCCCAGCTGCTCGCGACGCGGAAGCTGCCGCTCACCGGTGTGTCGATGTTCCCCAACCCGACCGAGAAGCGCATCCCCGCCAAGGCTCGGCCCGAGGCACCCGCGCTCGGCGGGCTGCAGGTCGTCCGCGACGCGCAGGTCTTCGAGGACCTCCGGGACCGCTCCGACGAGGCCCGCGCCGCCGGCAACCCGCCCAAGGTGCTGCTCGCGTGCCTCGGCCAGCGCCGCGACTTCGGCGCCCGCGAGGGCTTCACCTCGAACCTGTTCCAGGTGGCCGGCATCGAGACGGTGGTCGCGGAAGGCGAGCACGCGAGCGACTTCGCCCGCCAGCTGGCCGAGACGGGCGCCACCGTGGCGGTCCTGTGCTCCAACAGCGCCTGGTACGAGAAGCAGGGGCTCGCCGTGGCCCGCGCGCTCAAGGAGGTGGGCGCCCGGCAGGTGCTCCTCGCCGGCCAGATCAAGGAGCTCGGCGTGGAGGACACGCAGGGCGCCATCGACGGCAACGTCTTCGACGGCATGAACGTCGTGGAGCTCCTCCGCTCCACCCTGGACCTGATGGGAGCCAGCAAGTGAACTTCCCCCGCTTCTCCGACGTCGAGCTCGGCCAGTCGGCGCCGAGCAAGGACCACCACCGCTTCGACGAGATCCTCGGCGCCTCCGGCTACTCGCACGGCTGGCAGACCCCCGAGCACATCCTCGTCCCGCCGCTGTTCGGTGACGAGGACCTCGCCGGCCTCGACTTCCTGGACACGCGGCCGGGCATCCCGCCGTTCCTGCGCGGCCCCTACGCCACCATGTACGTCAACCAGCCGTGGACCATCCGCCAGTACGCGGGCTTCTCCACCGCCGAGGAGTCGAACGCGTTCTACCGCCGCAACCTCGCGGCCGGCCAGAAGGGCCTGTCGATCGCGTTCGACCTCGCCACCCACCGCGGCTACGACTCCGACCACCCCCGGGTGGCCGGCGACGTCGGCATGGCGGGCGTGGCCGTCGACTCCATCCTGGACATGCGGCAGCTGTTCGACGGCATCCCGCTCGACCAGATGTCGGTGTCGATGACGATGAACGGCGCCGTGCTGCCCGTGCTGGCGCTCTACGTCGTCGCGGCCGAGGAGCAGGGCGTGCGCTACGACCAGCTCGCGGGGACCATCCAGAACGACATCCTCAAGGAGTTCATGGTCCGCAACACCTACATCTACCCGCCGGCGCCGTCGATGCGGATCATCGCGGACATCTTCGCGTTCACGAGCGCGAACATGCCGAAGTTCAACTCGATCTCGATCTCCGGCTACCACATGCAGGAGGCGGGCGCGACGGCCGACATCGAGATGGCCTACACGCTGGCCGACGGCGTCGAGTACATCCGCGCCGGCGAATCGGTGGGGCTGAACGTCGACCAGTTCGCGCCGCGCCTGTCGTTCTTCTGGGCGGTGGGCATGAACTTCTACATGGAGGTCGCCAAGATGCGCGCCGCGCGCATGCTGTGGGCGAAGCTCGTGAAGGAGTTCGGGCCGAAGAACCCCAAGTCGATGAGCCTGCGGACCCACTCGCAGACCTCGGGTTGGTCGCTGACCGCGCAGGACGTCTACAACAACGTCGTCCGCACCTGCATGGAGGCCATGGCCGCCACGCAGGGCCACACCCAGTCGCTGCACACGAACGCGCTCGACGAGGCCATCGCCCTGCCCACCGACTTCTCCGCCCGCATCGCCCGCAACACGCAGCTGTTCCTGCAGCACGAGTCGGGCACGACGAAGACCGTCGACCCCTGGGCGGGTTCCGCCTACGTCGAGAAGCTGACCCGCGAGCTGGCCGTGAAGGCGTGGGAGCGGATCCGCGAGGTCGAGGAGGCCGGCGGCATGGCCAAGGCCATCGAGGCCGGCATCCCCAAGATGCGCATCGAGGAGGCGGCCGCCCGCACCCAGGCCCGCATCGACTCCGGCCGCCAACCGGTGATCGGCGTCAACAAGTACCAGCTCGAGAACGAGGACGACCTGGAGGTGCTCAAGGTCGACAACAAGTCGGTCCGCGAGCAGCAGATCGCCAAGCTCGAGCGTCTCCGCGCGGAGCGCGACGAGGCCGCGACGCAGGCGGCGCTGGAGCGCCTCACCTGGGTGGCCGCCAACCCCGACCCGACCGACCCGGAGCGCAACCTCCTCAAGCTCTCCATCGACGCGGCCCGCGCGAAGGCGTCCGTCGGGGAGATCTCCGACGCCCTGGAGAAGGTCTTCAACCGCTACACCGCCCAGATCCGTACGATCAGTGGTGTGTATCGCAAGGAGACCGGTTCCTCGGACAAGGTCGACGACGCCCGCCGGCTCGTCGAGGAGTTCGAGGCGCGAGAGGGACGACGCCCGCGCATCCTCGTCGCCAAGATGGGGCAGGACGGCCACGACCGCGGCCAGAAGGTGATCGCCACCGCCTACGCCGACCTCGGTATGGATGTCGACGTCGGCCCGCTGTTCCAGACGCCCGAGGAGGTCGCCCGCCAGGCCGTCGAGTCCGACGTGCACATCGTCGGCGTCTCCTCGCTCGCCGCCGGCCACCTCACCCTGGTGCCGGCGCTGCGGGAGGAGCTGGACAAGCTGGGCCGCGAGGACCTGATGATCGTCGTGGGCGGCGTCATCCCGGCGCAGGACTTCGAGGAGCTCCGGGCGTCCGGGGCCGACGCGATCTACCCGCCCGGCACCAACATCCCCGAAGCCGCGATCGACCTGCTCACGAAGCTCAACGCCCGCCTCGCCGAGTAGCCGCCGACGAAGAGAATGCCCGCTCCCTCAACCGAGGGGGCGGGCATTTCTTCCTCTCCCCCCCCCCCTTGCAGGGGAGGGGGCGCCACCGGTTCCAGATGGCGCCCCTCCCTTCCAGGGGGTGATCGGGTGACGAACTACATCAGCTCGTCCTCGCGACGCACCACGAGGAGCGTCGCCATGGCCGCCGGGGCGGCGGGCACGGGGCCCGGCGCACCGGTGGAGGGCAGTCCCGGCGAGACCGCCGTCGGGGGCACGCGGAACCTCACGGTCGCCTCGTCCTCCTGATCGGTCTCGACGATCCACGCCAGGTTGTCGATCACCACCGCGCCGGGCACGAAGCCCGCCACGACGTTGCGGCTGTACCGGAACTCGGTGGGCTCGCCCGCCTCGTTCCACTCGGCCGTGCCGAGTTCGATGACCGCGTTCTCGTTGTTGTTGAAGATGTCCGACACGTGGATCGTGCGGTTCGTCTCGTTGACGGTGACGTCGTAGTCGGCGACGAAGTCGACCGACTGGGACGTGCCGTCCTCGGACTCCCACGTGACCGTCGCCGTGTTCACGCCGCCCGCTTCCGGATCGGCGTCACCCGTGACGGTGCAGGAGTACGTGACCACGACGGTCGCGCCCGGCTCGACCGTGACGTCACCGCCCGTGAGCGTGCAGTCCCACGCGGCGTCGGAGACGACGTCGCTGACGGACACGTCGACCGCCTTGTAGGCGTTCGGGTTGGTGACGCTGATCGCACCGGTCATCTCGGACCTCGTGTACCGGTAGCCCTCGGGCGTCACGGTGACGACGTACTCGGCCCGCAGCGTGGTGCCGCCCGCGACGAGACCGAAGTCCGCGTTCACGGCCTCCTTCTCGATCGACCACAGGTACTCCACGTCCACGGCGGCCTCGACCGTCTTGGAGATCACCAGGTCCTCCTCCGCGCAGATCTCGGTGGAGGCGTCGTCCTCGTCGAGGACCACGTCGTCGCTGCCGGTCACGTGTGCGACGTTGACGACCGTGAGGCACTCACCCAGCGGCACCTCCACCAGCGTGACGTAGGTGTAGGTGACGGTGTCGCCGGCCACGACCGCGTCGAGTTCGGAGACGGCGCTGAGCGCGCCGCCCTCACCCACGCTGACGGTGCCGAGGTCGCGAGCCTCGTCGTCGCCGAACATGTCGGCCACGCTGACGGGGTTGTTGAACTCGCTGACGTCCCACACGACCGCCGCGGGGTCGGACTCCACCAGGACGGGATCGCCCAGGAGGCCGGTGCTCACGACCGAGGCGACGTTGACGTCGTCCCCGGGCACGAAGCCGGACGGCACCGCGCAGCTGTAGTCGAGCGTGACCGAGCTGTTGGCCGCCAGCACGCCCTCGGCGTCGGTGACCTCGCAGTCGAGGCCCGCGAACACGTCGGAGACGGAGTAGTCCTTCTCCCAGGCGTTGTCGTTGACGATCGTGATCTCGCCGGTGACCGAGTAGTTGCTGCGCGTGAAGCCCTCGTAGGTGAGGACCACGTCGTAGGTGAGCTCGGCCATGTTGCCGTCGACGATCTCGGTGGCGGTCGGGTCGACCGTCTTCTCGATGGACCAGTCGTGCGTCAGGTCGTAGGACCCGGCCACGGTCTTGGTGACCGTCAGGCCCGTCTCGGCGCACACCTCGCTGGAGGCGTCGTCCGAATCGAGCACGACCTCGCCGTCGACCACACGCGCCGTGTTGTCGAACGTCACGCACTCCCCGAGGACGCCGTCGACGTCCTTCGAGTAGTCGAACGTCACCGTCGAACCGTCCACCACGCCCTCGGACGCGGTGAGCGTGCCGTCGTCCCCGACACTGATCGTGCCGAGCGTGACGGGCTCCTCCGAGCCGGACGTGTCGGTGATCGTCACCGGGTTGTGGAACTCGTCCACGTCCCACGCCACCGTCGCCGGGGCGCTGGTGACCATCTCGGTCTCGCCGAACACGTCGAACAGCACGACCGCGACGTTCTGGTCCGCGTCACTGGGCTCGAAGCCCTCGGGGATCATGCAGTCGTAGTCGAGGACCACCGAGCCGCCGGCCGGAATTGTTCCCGTCGCCTCCGCGATCGAGCAGTCCACGCCGGCGAACGTGTCGGCGACGGTGTAGCTCCGCGCCGCTGCGTTCGGGTTCTCGATCGTGATCTGGCCCGACACGAGGAAGTCGCTCAGCGTGACCCCGTCGTGCGTGACGACCACCTGGTAGTCCAGCGTGGCGCCGGTCTCGTTCTCGAGATCGGTGCTCTCCGGGTCGACCGTCTTGTCGATGGACCAGTTGTGGGTGAGGTCGTACGACCCCGCCACCGTCTTGGTCACCACCAGGTCGGCCTCGGCACACACCTCGCTGGAGGCGTCGTCGGAGTCGAGCACCACCTCACCGTCGACCACACGAGCGGTGTTGTCGAACGCCACGCACTCGCCGTAGACGCCATTGACGTCCTTCGAGTAGTCGAACGTCACCGTGGAGCCGTCCACCACGCCCTCGGACGCGGTGAGCGTCCCGTCGGCGCCCACACTGATCGTGGCGAGGGTGACCGGGGCATCGGACTCGAAGGTGTCGGTGATCGTCACCGGGTTGTGGAACTCGTCCACCACCCACTCGACAGTGGCCGGCGCGCTGGTGACCGTGTCGGTCTCGCCGAACACGTCGAACGACACCGTGGCGACGTTCTCGTCGGCCTCGCCCGGGGCGAAGTCGGCCGGCACCGTGCAGGTGTAGTCGAGGACCACCGAGCCGCCCGCCGCGATCGTGCCCGTCGCATCCTCGACGTCGCACTCCACGCCGGCGAACACGTCGCTCACGGAGTAGTCGCTCTCGGAGTTGTTCGGGTTCTCGATCGTGATCTGGCCCGACACGAGGAAGTCGCTCAGCGTGACCCCGTCGTGCGTGACGACCACCTGGTAGTCGAGCGTGGTGCCCGTCTCGTTGCGCAGGTTGGTCTGCGTCGGGTCCACGGTCTTGTCGATGGACCAGTTGTGGGTGAGGTCGTAGGACCCGGCGACGGTCTTGGTCACCACGAGGTCGGCCTCGGCGCACACCTCGCTGGAGGCGTCATCCGAATCGAGCACGACCTCGCCGTCCACGACTCGAGCGGTGTTGTCGAACGTCACGCACTCCCCGTAGACGCCGTCGACGTCCTTCGAGTAGTCGAACGTCACCGTGGAGCCGTCCACCACGCCCTCGGACGCGGTGAGCGTCCCGTCGGCGCCCACACTGATCGTGGCCAGCGTGACCGGAGCATCGGACTCGAACGTGTCCGTGATCGTCACCGGGTTGTGGAACTCGTCCACCACCCATTCGACGGTGGCGGGGTCACTCGCGACGACCTCGGTCTCGCCGGCCACCTCGAAGGTGACCTCCGCGACGTTGGCGTCCGAGTCGGACGGGTCGAAGCTCATCGGCAGGATGCACTGGTAGGACAGCGTGACGCTGTCGTTCGCGGGCACGGTGCCGGTGGCTCCCACGACGGTGCAGGCGACGCCTGCGAACACGTCGGTGACGCTGTAGTCCTTGTCCCAGTCGTTCGGGTTGTCGATGGTGATGTCACCGGAGACCACGAAGCGGCTGGTGGTGGACCCGTCGTAGGAGACGACGACCTGGTAGTCGAGCGTCGCGCCGGTCTCGTTGCGCAGGTTGGTCTGCGTCGGATCGACGGTCTTGGTGATCGACCAGTCGTGCGTGAGGTCGTAGGAGCCCATGACCGTCTTGGCGATCGTCAGGTCCGCATCCGCGCAGATCTCGACCTCGACGGTGTCCGAGAGATCGATGATCCGTGCGGTGTTGGTCAGCACCGTGCAGGAGCCGGGCTCCGGCGTGATGGTGCGCGACCCCGCGTCGAAGGTGACGATGTTCCCGTCGACGGTGTAGTCGCCGTCGGCGGTCACCGCGAGGGTGATCGTCCCGCCCGCACCGGGATTGGCGGTGACGGTGCCCAGCGTGACCGGCTCCTCGCCGGTGAACTGGTCGGTCACGGTCACTGTGCGGTTGGTGTCCGTCGCGACGAACTCGTAGGCCGTCGGGTCGGTGGACACCGTGGTGTCCCCCGCGGTCGCCGGGTCGTCGACGTGGGCCTGCACCGACGGGTAGTCGGCGTTGCTGTAGGTCAGCGAGGCCTGGTTGGTGCCGGAGAGCGGGACGTCGCCGAGCTCCCCGTCCACGCAGGTGTAGGCGAAGGTGGACTCCCCGGGATCGAGGGTCACCTCCGTGCCGCCCGCGATGGTGCACTCGTGGCCGCTGTCGAGCACGTCGGCGAGGCTCACGTCCATGGCGTAGTCGTTCGGGTTGTCGATGGTGATGACGCCGCCGAGCGCGTAGTCGCTGGTGGTGCGCTCGAGGAACTCCACGGCGACGGAGTAGTCGACGTCGTAGGACTCGCCCGCGCGGATGACCTCGGAGATGCCGTCCTCGCCGTTGGCCTTCTTGTCGATCTGCCAGAGGTACTCGGCGCCATAGGTGCCGACCACGGTCTTCGTGATCGACGGCGCGGCCCAGATCATCGGATCCGCGAAGACGAAGGTCGCGGTGCCACCCACGTCGACGGAGATGGTGTCGTCCCGGTCGGCGGGCAGCAGGTACCCGCTGGGCGCGACCGTCTCGGTGACGGTGTAGGTCCCCGGCTCGATGTCCTCGAGGAGGATGATCCCGGCCCGGTCATCGGCGTCGGGCGCCTCGTTGTCCACGACGGTGAGCGCCGTGGTGGAACCCGTGTACGGGTCGGGCGTGATCTCGAAGGTGGCGCCCCCGATGAGGTTGCCGCGCTCGTCGCGCTTCTCGATGCGCAGGTCCGCGCAGAAGTCGACGTTGATCGGGCCGGTGACGTAGTCCTTCAGCTCGGAGCTGTCGGAGGAGCCCGATGCGCCGGAGCGGAGGAAGAACGAGTTGAACGCGAAATCGCTGCACTCGAACTCGCCGGAGCCGCCCAGCAGGTCCTCGACGTTGAACTTGAACTCGGCGGTCTGACCATCCGAGGAGAACTGGAAGTCGTAGTCAACGCTGATGGGCGCGCTCCAGCCGGACCCGGTCCAGACCTGGACCGTGGGAACACTGAACTTGTCGTTCAGCGCCGGGAACACGAACCTCAGGTCGCCCTCGGTGCGATTCGGGATCGGTGCCCCGTTGCCGTTCGTGGTGTTCGGTTCCTGGTTGAGTTCGAGGAAGTATCCGACGCTGCCGTTGGCGGTCAGCCGATCGAAGCCGACGTAGAGGATCGGGTCGCCGCCCTCGTACGCGGCACCGACGTAGCCGTTGATGACGTCCCCCGCACCGGTCGGCGAAGGCGCGGCCAGGACCCACGAGCCCAAGTTGTTCTCCTTGGAACCCTGGGCGAAGACCGACGCGTCGTTGCCGGCCGAGTTCAGTCCGTCCACGATGGTCTCGTAGTCGTAGGGCCAGAAGCTCGGGTCGACCGCCATCGGGGCGATCAGCACCGGCTCCGGCTCGGCCGCAGCCTCGACCACCGGCTGTTTCGCGGGAGCCGCGGCCGGCTTGGCCACCGGCGCCGCGGGTTCCTCCACCACCGGAGCGGGTTCCTCCACCACCGGGGCGGGTTCCTCCACGACCGGAGCGGGCTCCTCCTCGACGACCGGAGCGGGCTCCTCCTCGACGACCGGAGCGGGCTCCTCCTCGACGACCGGTGCGGGTTCTTCCACCACCGGTGCGGGCTCCTCGGGTACCGCTGCCGGGGTCTCCTCGGCAGCGTCCTCCACCGCTTCGCCATCAGTGGCGAGCGCGGAGACTTCAGTAGTAGTTACGTCTTCCAGATCTTGCGCTATGGCGGGCCCACCGGCCCCCATGAACAACAGGGTCAGGGCGGTCACGAAAGCCATTAGCCCCCGTCGAACCCCCCGGTTCATCCCCCTGCGCGCACCAAAAATGCGGTCAGCAAACATCGTCGTTCCCCCCATGAAACGTCTCTGATGTCTCGCACTATAGACCCCGCGATACGCATCTGTCTTGGGTTTTTTCAGCAACCTCCAAAACCACGGCGGCGGGTACCGAAGGGGTGCGGCTCTGGCGGTGAGGCCGGTGACTAAGGTGAGCTACGTGCGCAGAATGTCGGTCGATGAGCTTGCCGTGAAGATCCGCGAGGGTTCCCGCGGCCACATCGCCCGCGCGATCACGCTGGTGGAGTCGAGCAGGCCGGAGCACCGCCGCCAGGCCCACGAACTGCTGAGGGCCCTCGCCCCGGACACCGGCCGCGCGTTCCGCGTCGGCATCTCCGGGGTGCCCGGCGCCGGCAAGTCCACGTTCATCAACGCCATGGGCGTGAAGCTGATCCAGGAGCGGCACCACCGGGTGGCCGTGCTCGCCATCGACCCCAGCTCGTCGCGCACCGGCGGCTCCATCCTGGGCGACCGCACCCGGATGGGCGAGTTCGCCGCGCTGGACGACGCCTTCGTCCGGCCCTCGCCCTCCGGCGGCCACCTCGGCGGGGTCGCGCGCGCCACCCGCGAGTCGATGCTGGTCCTCGAGGCCGCGGGCTACGACGTCGTGCTGGTCGAGACGGTGGGCGTCGGCCAGTCCGAAGTGGCAGTCTCCGGGATGGTCGACACGTTCCTCATGCTGCAGGTGGCCCGCACCGGCGACCAGTTGCAGGGCATCAAGCGCGGCATCCTCGAACTCGCGGACGTCATCGCGGTGACGAAGGCCGACGGCGACAACGCGGGCGCGGCCAGGGTCGCGGCCCGGGAGCTCAGCATCGCGCTGAAGCTCGTCACGTCGGAGGAGGACCGCCGGCGCGCGCCGGTGCTCACCTGCTCCAGCTACACCGGCGAGGGACTCGACGCGGTGTGGGACGCCGTCGTGCACCACCGGGAGGAACTCGAGTCCGCCGGGGTGCTGCGCGAGCGACGCCTGGCCCAGCAGCGCGACTGGCTGTGGAACATGGTCCGCGGGGAGCTCGAGGAGGCGCTGCGCACCTCCCCGAAGGTGCGCGCCGCGGCGGCCGAGGTGGAGGCCGCGCTGGCCACAGAGGAGCTGAGCGCGCTGGAGGGGGCGCAGGAGATCCTGCGGGCCTTCGCGGACTCGATGTCCGACCTGCCCTGGTCCCGCGACACCTGGTGACCCGGTGGGCGGCCCCCGCGCGCCGCCCGCGTGCGAGACTCGCTCCATGCCCGAGACTCCCGAGATCCACGGCCTCTCCCGCTTCCTCGACGCGCACCTGACCGGCAAGGCCATCGCCAGCGGGACGCTGCTGACCTTCGCGGCGCTGAAGACGTTCGACCCGCCGCTGGAGGCGCTGCAGGGGCTCGACGTGTCCGGCGTCGGCCACCACGGCAAGTTCGTCGACATCGACGCGCAGGGCGTCCACCTCATCTTCCACCTCGCCCGCGCAGGCTGGCTGACCTGGCACGACGAGGTCCCCTCCACCCCCGCCCGTCCCGGCAAGTCGCCGGCCGCGCTGCGGATCGCCATGGATGACGGCAGCGGCTTCACCCTCACCGAGGCGGGCACGCAGAAACGGCTCGCGATCTACGTCGTGGAGGACCCGCAGCAGGTGCCCGGCATCGCCGCCCTCGGCCCCGACCCGCTCGCCGAGGACTTCACCGTCGACCGGTTCGCCGCCATCCTCCACGACGCGGGCCGCGCCCAACTGAAGGGCGTGCTGCGCGACCAGAAGGTGCTCGCGGGTATCGGCAACGCCTACTCCGACGAGATCCTGCACGCCGCCCGGCTCAGCCCGTTCACGCCGGCGTCAAGCCTGGATGACGAGGGCGTGGCGCACCTGCACCGTGTGGTCCGAGAGGTGCTCGGGGGCGCGATGGAAGCGGCCGACGGGCTGCCCCCGTCGGAATTGAAGGACGGGAAGCGCAGCACGATGCGCGTGCACGGCCGGGGGGGCGAGGCGTGCCCGGTCTGCGGCTCGACGATCGCCCAGGTGTCGTTCGCGGATTCCTCGCTGCAGTACTGTCCCGGCTGCCAGACCGGCGGCAAACTGCTCGCCGATCGGCGCATGTCGCGCCTGCTGAAGTAATAAGCATTCCCGGGACGTGTGGCCATATGCGCCCGCCGGGATGGCTCACACGGCCGATCTGGGTAGACTGACGGCGGATTTCGTGTCGGAGGCGGCGAGAGGAGGATCGATGGGCGTGTTCGACAAGGCCGAGCGGAAGATCGATTCCGTCGTGGGTAAAGTGTTCGCGCGCGCGTTCAAGGGCGACGTGCAACCCGTCGAGATCGCCGCTGGCATCCAGCGCGAGCTCGACGCCGAGGCCCGGCTGCTGAGCAAGGGCAAGAAGCTCGTCCCCAACCACTTCCTCGTGGGCCTCTCCCAGCACGACTACGACCGCCTCTACCCGTACGCCCGCACGCTGAACGCGGAGATCCTCCCCGGCATCCGCGAGCACGCCGCCGAGCAGAGCTACGTCTTCAACGGGCCCATCTCCATCGAGTACGAACTCAAGACGTCCCTGCCCACCGGGCAGTTCACCATCAAGAGCGAGGCGGTCGAGGGCAAGACCGAGAGCCGACCGCAGGAGGGCGGCCGCCTGGTGCTCGAGGTGCACGGCGTGCGCCACCCGCTGGTGCCGCCCGGCCTCGTCGTCGGCCGCGGCGCCGACGCCGACCTCCGCCTGAACGACCCCGGCGTCTCGCGTCGCCACGCGCTGATCACGGTGGCCGGGAGCCCTGACCGCCCCGTCGTCACCATCGAGGACCTCGGGTCCACCAACGGCATCGTCGTCAACGGAATGAAAGTGAGCAAGACCGCGCTCCGGGAGGGTTCTCGCATCGAACTCGGCAACACGCGCATGTTGGTGCACGCGCCGACGGAGATGTGACCGCGTGTCGGAACTCATCGTCTCGACGATCAAGATCGTCTTCCTCGCGCTGGTCTGGCTCTTCATCCTGTTCCTCGCGTCCGTCATCCGCACCGACATGTTCGGCAAGCGGGTGCCGGCCTCGTCGCTGGCCGCCGTCCCCGCGGACCGGGGACGCCCCGACAACCACCGGCTGAGCCACGTGCCCACCCGCTTCGCGATCACGAACGGCCCCCAACAGGGCACCGCCGTGCCGGTCCAGCCGACGATCAACCTCGGCCGGTCCGCCGACTCCACCCTCGTGCTGGACGACGAGTTCGCCTCCGCGCGCCACGCACAGCTGGTGCAGACAGACCAGGAGACGTGGCTCGTCAAGGACCTGCAGTCCACCAACGGCACCTTCGTCAACGGCAAGCGCGTCGAGTCCGACCCGCTCCCGGCGACCGTGGGTGACGTCATCCGCATCGGGCGGACCCTGATGCGGCTGGAGGTGTGATGTACTCCCTCCGTTACGCGGCGCACTCGGAGGTGGGCCGCATCCGCAAGAACAACCAGGACGCCGCCTACGCGTCCCCCACGATGCTCCTCGTCTGCGACGGCATGGGCGGTGCCGCCGCCGGTGACCTTGCGTCCGCCGTGGCCGCCACCGAGGCCAGCAAGTCGGACCGCCGGTTCGAGGACGCCGACGAGATGCTCGAGGCCATCGCGGGCATCATCACCCGCGCCAACGGCCGGCTGGGCGAGCTCGTCGAGGAGGACCTCACCATCGACGGGATGGGCACCACCTTCTGCGGGGGCATCTTCAACGGGCGCGAGATGGCCGTCGGCCACATCGGGGACTCCCGCGGCTACCTGCTCCGCGACGGGGAACTCACCCAGTTCACCCACGACCACTCGTGGGTGCAATCGCTGATCGACGAGGGCAAGATCACCCCCGAGCAGGCCGCCACCCATCCGCACCGCTCGCTCATCCTCCGGGTCCTCAACGGGCAGGAACTGTTCGAGCCAGACCTCATGACCCTGGAGCTGCAGGAGGGCGACCGCGTCCTCTTCTGCTCCGACGGCCTCTCCGGGCTGGTGCCGGACTGGAAGATCCGCGACGTGCTCGCCAGCCACGAGGACCTCGACGAGGCGATCCAGCGCCTGGCCCGCATGGCGAACCTGGCGGGCGGCCACGACAACATCACGCTGGTGGTGGGCGAGGTCGTCGCCCAGGACGACGCGCTCGATGCCCGCGCGGGGGCGCTGTACGGTTCGGCCACCGAGGTGGAGATCCCCGTCGTGGGCGCGTTGGCGGCGAAGGCCGGCAAGCCCACCGGCTACCCGGAGTCGCCGTCACCTCCCGAAGTGGTCGCCACCGACCAGGAGCCCGAGGAGGCCGCCCGCTACGCACCGAAGGAGCAGCCGCACCGCTGGCCCGGCGTCCTGATCGCGCTGGTCGCCATCGCGCTCGTCATCGGTGCCGGCGCCTGGGGAATCAGCTCCTACGCGCAATCCCGCTACTTCATCGCCGCAGAGTCGGGACAGGTCGCCATCTACAACGGGCTCCCGGGCAACATCCTCGGTTATCCCCTCAACGCCATGACCGAGGGCACCGACATCCTGGTGGCCGACCTCCCCGCCTTCCACCAGAGGGCCGTCAACAACACCATCGGCGTCGCGAACCTCGAGGCCGCGCGCGCGACGACGCAGGAACTTCGCGTGATCGCGGACCGGTGCCGCGCCGTCCGTGAGGAACGCCTCAAGCCGGCCGAGCCTTCCGTCTCCCCCACGCCCACCGCCAGCGCGACGATCCCCGGCCTCCCCGCCGCGCCCGGCACCCCGCCGCTGGAGAACGTCGAGCCCGGCTACCCGACGCAACTCGCGCCCATGACTCCCACCGCCACCGCGGAAGCCGACCCCGAGAGCTGCTGATGAGCGTCTCGGTACAGCCAGAGGTCTCCGGCGACGTCATCGTCTACCGGCGCCGCCGGAACGTCGAACTCGCGCTGCTGCTCTTCGCGCAGGCGTTCGGCTACGGCGGCTGGATCCTCACGCACCTCAACATGTACAACGCCGTGCCCGACGGCTGGGCGGTCGTCGCCGGCCTCTGGTTCGGGCTCGGGCTGGTGGTGCACCTGGCGATCCGCGTCCGCCTGCCGTACGCCGACCCCGTCATCCTCCCCGGGGTGTTCCTGCTCAACGGGCTCGGCCTCGCCATGCTGGCCCGCCTCGACGAGAGCTACCAGCTCAGCGACGCGAACATGCAGTTCGTCTGGACGGCGCTCGGCGCGGGGCTGCTCGTCCTCGTCGCCTTCATCCTGCCCGACCACCGCCGCCTCCAGCGGTTCCCGTACCTGCTGTTCATCTTCAGCTTCGTGCTGCTGGTGCTGCCGCTCACCCCGATCGGCGCCACCATCAACGGCGCCCGCATCTGGATCAGCGTGTTCGGGTTCAGCTTCCAGCCCGCCGAGATCGCGAAGATCACGCTCGCGATCGCGTTCGCCGCGTACTTCTACGAGAAGCGCGACGTGCTGGCGCTGGCCGGCAACAAGATCCTCGGAGTGCGCCTCCCGCGCGCCCGCGACTTCATCCCGATCGCCATCATGTGGGGCATCGCGCTCATGGTCATGGTCTTCCAGCGCGACCTGGGCATGTCGCTGCTTGTGTTCGGGCTGTTCACGGTGATGATCTACATCGCCACCCAGCGCAAGTTCTGGCCGATCCTCGCGTTCCTGCTCTTCCTCGTCGCGGGCGTGGCCGCCTACTACCTGACGCCGCACGTCTCCACCCGCGTCAACTCCTGGCTCGACCCGTTCGCGGACGTCGACAACAACTGGCAGGTCATCCAGGGCCAGTTCGGCATGGCCTGGGGCGGCCTCTTCGGCAAGGGCTGGGGCATGGGGCGCCCCACCCTGACGCCGCTGCCCCACAGCGACTTCATCGCCGCCTCGATCGGCGAGGAACTGGGCATCCTCGGCCTCATGGCCGTGGTGCTCGTGTACGCGATCATCTTCTCGCGCGGGTTGAAGGCCGCGCTCGTCTGCCCAGACGGGTTCGGCAAGCTCCTCGCGGGAGGGCTGAGCTTCGTGCTCGCGCTCCAGGTCTTCGCCATCGTCGGCGGCGTCACGCGGTTGCTGCCGCTGACCGGCCTCACGACACCGTTCATGAGCCAGGGCGGCTCGGCCATGGTGAGCAACTGGATCCTCGTCGCGATCCTCATGGTCGTCTCCCACCGGGCCCGCATGCCCCAGGCGGCGACGGCCACGCCCACCACCCGGGCGGAGCTCGAGGACCACTCGACGGAGTTGATCGAGCGATGAACGGGCCCCTGCGCAAGGTGAGCATCCTCGTCGCCCTCATGATGGCGGCGCTGCTGCTCAACCTCACCTTCTTCACCGCAGTCCGGCAGGAGCCGCTGAACGAGAACCCGCTCAACCGCCGGGTCCGCGACGCCGAGTTCGCCCGCGACCGGGGCGCGATCCTCGTCGGCAACGAGGCCATCGCCATCAGCGAGCCCTCCGGCAACGCGACCGTGCCGTACGTGCGCAACTACCCCGAAGGCGAGGTGTGGGCGCCGGTGACCGGCTGGTTCACCCGCATCCACGGCGTCTCCGGGCTGGAGCGGGAGTACTCCTCCGAGCTCGCCGGCACCGCCTCCCGCCAGACGTTCAACCGGATCGTCGACGTGTTCACCGGACGCGAGAGCTCGGGCGCCAACCTGTCCACGACCCTCCACCCCGGCGCGCAACGCGCGGCCATGAACGCCCTCGGCGACTCCCGCGGCGCCGTCGTCGCGATGAACTACGAGACCGGCGAGATCCTCGCGCTGGCCTCCACCCCCAGCTACGACCCGAACCGGCTCTCCACGCTCAACACCAACGACGAGATCGAGGCCTGGGACGAACTGCTCAACGCGGAGGACGAGCCCCTCAAGAACCGCGCCACCCGCGAGGTATACCCGCCCGGGTCCACCTTCAAGATCATCACCGCGGCCGCCGCCGTGGAGAACGGGATCCAGCCCGACAGCGTCATCCCGTCGCCGGCGTCGCTGCGGCTGCCGAACTCCAGCCACTCGATGGGCAACTCCACCAACTGCGGCGGCGAGGAGACCACGCTGGAACGGGCGCTGGCCACGTCGTGCAACACCGCCTTCGGGCAGCTGGGGCTCGACCTCGGCGCCGACGTGATGCTCGACATGGCGGAGCGCTTCGGGTTCAACCAGGAGCCGCAGATCGACATCCAGGCCGCGGCGTCGCGCTACCCGACCGAGGCCGACGAGGCCCAGACGGCGCTGAGCGCCATCGGTCAGTACGAGGTCGCCGCCTCGCCGCTGCAGATGGCGCAGGTCACCGCAGCCATCGCCAACGACGGGCGCATGATGCGGCCCTACCTCGTCGACCACGTCACCACGCCCGACCTGCAGGTCATCAGCAGCACGCGGCCCGAGGAACTGTCCCGGCCGGTGTCGGAGGCCACCGCCCGCCAGCTGCAGCAGATGATGGAGACGACGGTGAGCGAGGGCACCGGGCGCGCCGCGCGGATCGACGGGCTCACCCTGGGCGGCAAGACCGGCACGGCGCAGTCGGATCCGAGCCGGCCGAACTACGCCTGGTTCGTGGGCTACGCGAAGGATCCCAAGGTGGCCATCGCGGTGTTCGTGGAGGACGCCGGCGTGGCCCGGGACGACATCTCGGGCGGCCGACTGGCGGCGCCGATCTTCCGTGCGGTCATGCAGGCAGTGAGATAGCAATGAGTTTCTGTGGCGCGAGTTTGCCAAGATGGTTGACTGTTGGAAAGGAAAGGGAGCGATGACTGAGCGAGGAACCCTGCTCGGCGGCCGCTACGAGCTCGATCAGGTGATCGGCAGGGGCGGCATGGCCGAGGTGTGGCGAGCCCGCGACACGCGCCTGCAGCGGGACGTTGCGGTGAAGCGGTTGCGACTCGACCTCGCAAGCGACCCCACGTTCCAGGCGCGCTTCCGTCGCGAGGCGCAGGCCTCGGCCGGCCTCAACCATCCCAACATCGTCGCCGTCTACGACACGGGCGAGGAGAAGGACCCCAACTCCGACGTCATGGTGCCGTTCATCGTGATGGAGTTGATCGAGGGCGTCACGCTGCGCGAGGTGCTGCGCGGCGGCCGGAAGATCGTCCCCGAGAAGGCGCTGGAGTTCACCGCCGGCGTCCTCGACGCGCTGGCCTACAGCCACCGCGCGGGCATCATCCACCGCGACATCAAGCCTGCCAACGTCATGTTCACGCCCCCGGGCACGGTGAAGGTGATGGACTTCGGGATCGCCCGCGCCGTGGCGGACACGTCGGCGACGATGACCCAGACGGCCGCCGTCATCGGCACCGCCCAGTACCTCTCCCCCGAGCAGGCCCGCGGCGAGAAGGTCGACAACCGCTCCGACCTCTACGCCGTCGGCTGCCTCCTCTACGAACTGCTCGTCTCCGAACCCCCCTTCAAGGGCGACTCACCGGTCTCCGTCGCCTACCAGCACGTGCGCGAGACGCCGGTCCGCCCGTCGGAGCGCGACCCGGAGATCACCTCCGACATGGACGCGATCGTCATGAAGGCGCTCGCGAAGGATCCCCGGGACCGATACCAGGACGCCACCGAGTTCCGCGATGACATCCTCCGCGCGCTCGACAACAAGCCCGTCCATGCCGGGCTGCCCCCGGTGGGTGACGCGCCGACCCAGGTCATCGCCACCGACCCCATCACCACCACCGCCCGGCGTGCCGCGATCCCCGCGGCCGTGGGCGGGGCGGCTGGCGCCATCGCCGCCTCCCCCATCACCGCGGGCGCGGGCAACACGCCCGAGGTCGTGGCGGACGAGCCGGTCGAGGAGCGACGCAACCGCGGAGCGATCATCACGATCTCGGTGCTCGGCGGCCTGCTCCTGATCGGCCTCATCGTCGCCCTCTTCCTGCTGTTCAACGACAACAGCGCCGAGCCCGGCCCATCGCCGTCACCGACTCCGAGCGTCGCCTCCGAATCGCCGTCCCCGTCGCCATCGGAGTCACCGAGCCCGGAGATGGAGGCTGTCCCGAGCGTGACCGGCATGGGCCAGGCGCTCGCCGAGAGCACGCTGCGCAACGCGGGCTTCGTCCCCGTGCTGGGTGGGCCCACCGAGGGCACCGCGGAGAACAACGGCCAGGTGGCCGGCACCGACCCCGAAGCCGGCACGCAAGCCGAACGGGGCAGCGAGGTCACGATCTCCCTGTACGAGTACGAGGCCCCGGCCGAACCCGCCACCGCGACCGTCCCCGAGAACCTCCGCGGGATGACCGAGCAGGAGGCCCGCGACGAGCTCGTCGCCGCCGGCTTCGACAACAACAACATCTCCGTGACCAACGCCAATCCGGCCACCGAGCCCATCGACCTCGCGGCCGGCCAGGTGGTGGAGGCGACGCCCACCGGCGAAATCCCGGTGACGTCGACGATCACGCTCGTCCTGGCCACCGGACAGTCCACCGTGCCCGGCCTCGAGGGCATGACGGAGGACAAGGCCCGGGAGACCGCGCAGGACGCCGGCTTCGAGGTCGAGGTGGAGACGGTCGTCACCGACGCGCAGCCCGCCGGCGTGGTCTTCGAGCAGAACCCCAAGGAGAACACGACGATGTCGCGCGAGACGCCGATCACGATCCGCATCGCGGAGGCACCGGCGGAGGAGCCGACGCCGACGGAGAGCGCGACCCCCTGAGCCGTCAGGCCAGGTGCGCAGCCATCAACGGAGACATGCCCTCGGCCCTGCCGGGGGCATCTTCGTCCCCACAGTCGGCGAGCCAGTTGGCGAGCATCTGGTAGCCGCCGACGGTGAGCACCGACTCGGGATGGAACTGGACGGCCTCGACGAGGTCGGTCCGGTGGCGCACGGCCATGACGACGCCCGACTCGGTACGCGCCGTCACCTCCAGCTCCTCGGGCAGGGTCGACTCCACCAGCGCGAGGGAGTGATAGCGGGTCGTGGAGACGGGCGACGGCAGACCGCGGAACACGCCCGCCCCGTCGTGGAAGACGTCGGAGACCTTGCCGTGCAGCTGCTCGGGGGCACGGTCCACCACACCCCCGTACGCCACGGCCATGGCCTGCAGGCCGAGGCACACCCCGAACAGCGGCCGCACGCCGGCGAGGCGGCGCACCACGTCGACGCACACCCCCGCGGCCTCCGGGGTGCCGGGGCCGGGCGAGATCAGCACCCCGTCGTAGGGCCCGAACCAGTCCTGGGACGCGAACCGTTCGTCGTCATTGCGCCACACCTCGACGTCGGCGCCGAGCTGCTGCAGGTACTGGACGATGTTGTAGACGAACGAGTCATAGTTGTCGATCACGAGAATGCGGGCCACGGGCACATTGTGCCACCCTCGACCGGCTCCTCCCTCCCGATCCCTGGGCGAGCGGAGCGCGTCGACGGGCACGTACGATGGCGGGATGAACCGGTTGACGCGCCTACGGTCGCCGCTGAAGCGACAGCAGCGCCCCCGCACCCCCGCGGGGCGCGTGACGTCGGTGCTCGTCTTCGTCGTGTCCGGCCTGTTCATCGCGGTGTCGGCGATCACTGCCCAGGGCACGGACCTGCGCAGCGACCGCAACGTCACGCTGCGCGACCTGATCACCGAGCAGGGCCTCCTCAACTCGCAACTGCAGACGCAGATCGACGAGGTGCGGCAGGAGGTCTCCTCGCTGTCGGGGCAGGACCTGGGCCTCGGGCAGCTGCAGCGGAACCTCGACGAGGCCGCCACCGCAGCGTCGGTGCGCCCCGTCGTCGGGCCCGGACTGCGGGTAGTGCTCACGGACGCGCCCAACGACGTGAAGCCGCCCGGCGTGAGCGACGACAGCCTCGTGGTGCACCAGCAGGACATCCAGGCGGTGGTGAACGCGCTGTGGGACGGGGGCGCGGAGGCCATGACGATCCAGGGCCAGCGCGTGATCTCGACCACGGGCATCAAGTGCGTGGGCAACACCGTCGTGCTGCACGGCGTCCCTTACGCGCCGCCCTACGTGATCGAGGCGATCGGCGACCAGGACCGGATGCAGGCGAGCCTGGCGAGCGCCCCGGCGGTGCAGATCTACCGACAGTACGTCGAGGCGTACGGCCTGGGCTACAGCGAGCAGCGCCGGGACTCGATCGAGATGCCCGGTTTCGTCGGTTCGCTGGGCATCGACGTCGCGCGCCGCCCCTGACGCGCGACTAGGAGACTTTGCGGCGGCTGAACTAGGCTGTCCGGCGACACAAGGAGGAAATGTGCCGGAATCGCGAGTGCGCAAGAGCGCCGAGAAGAAGAAGCTGGCCAAGTCGAGGCACGAGGCGGCCGAGCAGAAGCGCGAGACCGCGCGGCTGGCCCCCGGCGGCCGCAACTGGGTGCCGTGGGTCTTCGTGCCCGTGGGCCTCCTCGGCGTCATCTGGATGGTCGTGTGGAACCTGGCGGGCCGCTCCGTCCCGTTCATGCAGGCGCTCGGCAACTGGAACCTCGCCATCGGCATCGGCCTCATCATCGCGAGCTTCTCGCTGATGACCCTCTGGAAGTAGCCGCCGGCCCCGTCCGGCCCCTCCGGTGGGAGACCTTGCACCAAGCTCGGTGCAATCCGTCCCACCGGAGACCCCGGCCAGCCCCCCACCCGCTCGAGGGGAGGGAAACGGGCGCCACGGGATAGGATGCGACGCGTGACTGAAGACCTGACCGCGCCCCTGGACTCTGAACAGACCGCCATCCGCAAGGAGAAGCGAGCCCGGATGCTCGACGCCGGGATCGAGCCCTACCCGGCCGACCTGAAGCGCAGTCACACCCTCTCCGAGGTGCGCGAGGGCTGGAAGCACCTCGAAACCGGCGAGGAGACCGACGACGTCGTCACCATCGGCGGCCGCGTCGTCTTCATCCGCAACACCGGCAAGCTCGCGTTCGCGACGCTGCAGGACGGCTTCACCCCCGAGAGCAACGGGGAGCGGCTCCAGGTCATGCTGTCGCTGGCCGAGGTCGGTGAGGAGGCCTTGGCCGCGTGGAAGTCCGACGTCGACCTGGGCGACCACGTGTGGGTCCAGGGCCGCGTGATCGTCTCCAAGCGAGGCGAGCTGTCGGTGATGGCCGGCGAGTGGAAGATGGCGTCGAAGGCGCTCCGGCCCCTTCCGGTCCTGCACAAGGACCTCTCCGAGGAGGCCCGGGTCCGACGGCGCTACGTCGACCTCATCGTCCGCGACGAGGCCCGCGACATGGTGCGCAAGCGCTCCGCCATCACGCGCTCGGTCCGCGAGACGCTCTACGCCCAGGGCTACATGGAGGTGGAGACCCCGATCCTCCAGCTGATGCACGGCGGCGCCGCGGCACGCCCCTTCGGCACCCACATCAACGCCTTCGACATCGACGTGACCCTGCGGATCGCGCTCGAGCTGCACCTCAAGCGCACCATGGTGGGCGGCGCCGACCGGATCTTCGAGCTGGGACGGGTGTTCCGCAACGAGGGCATCGACTCGTCGCACTCCCCCGAGTTCACCATGCTGGAGGCGTACCAGGCGTGGGGCGACCAGGTGACGATCGCCCAACTCACCAAGGACATCTTCCTCGCCGCGGCCGACACCGTCGGGACCCGCCAGATCGAGACCCCGAAGGGCGTCATCGACCTGGACGGCGAGTGGAAGTGGCTGCCGGTGTTCCCGGCGCTGTCCGACGAGCTCGGCACCGAGATCACCGTCGACACCCCCGTCGAGGAGCTGCAGCGGCTCGCGGAGCAGCGTGAGGTCGAGTACGACCCCAAGTGGGAGCCCGGCAAGCTGGTCATGGAGCTGTTCGGCGAGCTCGTCGAGCCGCAGCTGATCCAGCCGACGTTCGTGTGCGACTACCCGAAGAATGCGCAACCGCTCGCCCGGATCAACAAGGAGGACCCGGGCAAGGTGCTCGCGTGGGACCTGATCGTCGGGGGCATGGAACGTGGCACGGGCTTCACCGAGCTCGTCGACCCGGTGATCCAGCGGGAGGTGCTCACCGAGCAGTCGCTGAAGGCCGCGGCCGGCGACCCCGAGGCGATGCGCCTCGACAACGACTTCATCGAGGCGCTCGAGTACGGCGTGCCGCCAATGGGCGGCCTCGGTATCGGCATCGACCGCCTGATGATGTTGCTCACCGGCGTGGGGATCAGGGAGACGATCCTCTACCCGCTGCTGCGCCCGGGCCACTAAAGCCGCCCCCCTTATTGCCACGTCACCCGCATCTGTGTACTGTGGTGCACACCCAATGAGAGCGCTCTCAGCTTCGGCTGACAAGAATGAGAGCGCTCTCGCACACAGACAAAGGAGTTAACCGTGCGTCGCACCTTCCGAACCCTCGCCGCCCTCGCAAGCGCCGGGGCCCTACTCGCGGGCTGCTCCGGCAGCAACACCACCGACCCCGACGCGGAGGGTTCCGCGACCGGTGCCGCAGGCGGCGAGCAGATCACGCTGTCCGTCGCCACCTTCAACGAGTTCGGCTACGAGGAACTCGTCGAGGAGTACATGGACCTGAACCCGGGCATCAAGGTCGAGCACAAGAAGGCGGCCACCTCCAACGAGGCCCGCGACAACATGAACACCCGGCTCGCCGCCGGCTCCGGGCTCGCCGACGTGGAGGCCATCGAGGTCGACTGGCTGCCCGAGCTCATGCAGTACCCCGACCAGTTCGTCGACCTCGCCAGCCCTGACGTGGAAGGTCGCTGGCTCGACTGGAAGACCGAGGCTGCCACCGTCGACGGGAAGCTGATCGGCTACGGCACCGACATCGGCCCCGAGGCCGTGTGCTACCGCGCCGACCTCTTCGAGGCGGCCGGCCTGCCCAGCGACCGCGAGGAGGTGGCCTCCCTGCTCGAGGGCGACTGGGACACCTACTTCGAGGTCGGCAAGGACTTCGTCGCCAAGTCCCGCGGCGTGGCCTGGTTCGACTCCGCCGGCGCCACCTACCAGGGCATGATCAACCAGCTCGACACCCCGTTCGAGAACACCGACGGCACCCCGATCCCGCTCGAGGAGAACGAGGCCATCAAGGACGTCTACTCGCGCGTGCTCCAGGCCTCCGTCGACGAAGGCCTCTCCGCCGGGCTCGCCCAGTGGAGCGAGGACTGGACCAACGGGTTCCAGTCCGACAAGTTCGCGACGATGCTCTGCCCCGGCTGGATGCTGGGCGTCATCGAGGGCAACGCCAAGGGCGTCGAGGGCTGGGACATCGCCAACGTCTTCCCGGGCGGCGGCGGCAACTGGGGCGGCTCCTACCTCACCGTCCCCGCCCAGGGCGAGCACCCCGAGGAGGCCAAGGCCCTCGCCGCCTGGCTGACCGCCCCCGAGCAGCAGATCAAGGCGTTCCAGGCGAAGGGCACGTTCCCGTCGCAGGTCGAGGCGCTGGAGAGCCCCGAGCTGCTGGGCGCCACCAACGAGTTCTTCAACGACGCGCCCGTCGGCGAGATCCTCGCCGAGCGCGCCAACGCCGTCTCGGTCACCCCGTTCAAGGGCCCGAACTTCTTCGCCATCACCACGATCGTCACCGACGCGCTGACCCGCGTGGACGTCGATGGCACGGACGACGCCGACTCCTCCTGGCAGAAGGCGCTCGAGTCCTACTCGGCGCTCGGCCTGAGCTGATCCCGTCGGGGGTGGCGACGGGTACACCGTCGCCACCCCCGATCCAACTAGGAGTGAACGTGCAGAGCTTGACCTGGCGCCAGCGGCTGAGCCGCCTCGACGTGAAGTTGTCGCCCTACCTCTACATCAGCCCCTTCTTCCTGCTGTTCTTCGTCGTCGGACTCTTCCCCCTGCTCTACACGGCCTGGGTGTCCCTCCACGACTGGCACCTCATCGGCGGCCAGGGCGAGATGATCGGGTTCGCCAACTACGTGGCGGTGTTCGACCAGCCCAACTTCTACCGGGCGCTGCGGAACACCTTCTCGATCTTCATCCTGTCGTCGGTGCCGCAGATCATCGCGGCGATCCTCATCGCCTACTTCCTCGACACCAACCTGCGGGCGAAGACCTTCTGGCGGATGGGCGTGCTGCTGCCCTACGTCGTCGCCCCGGTGGCGGTGTCGATGATCTTCTCGAAGATCTTCGCCGACCAGTCGGGTGCCGCGAACGCGCTCCTGGCGATGTTCGGCGCCGACCCGATCGGCTGGCACGCGGACCCGTTCTGGGCCCACGTCGCCATCGCGACGATGGTGAACTTCCGCTGGACGGGCTACAACGCCCTGATCTTCCTCGCGGCGATGCAGGCCATCCCGCGCGAGGTCTACGAGGCGGCCATAGTCGACGGCGCGCGTCGCTGGCGGACGTTCTTCTCGGTGACCGTGCCGATGCTCAAGCCCACGATCATCTTCGTCGTCATCACCTCGACGATCGGCGGCCTGCAGATCTTCGACGAGCCGAGAATGTTCGACACCATGGGCACCGGCGGCGCCGACAAGCAGTGGCTCACGCTCACCATGTACATCTACGAGCTCGGCTGGGGCGCACAGAAGAGCTTCGGCCGCGCGGCCGCCGTCTCGTGGATCCTGTTCGCGATCATCGTCGTGATCGGCGCCATCAACTTCTTCATCACGCGACGAATCGCGTCGTCCGGCGGCAAGGGGGACCTCTGATGTCCAGAATGTCTGGCCCGATGGCCCAACAGCTGGTGGGCAAGGGCGCCGCACGCGCCATCCACCGTCGCGAGCGTCAGTCCTTCGGGGTGAACAAGCGCCCGTCGTGGACCACCTACGCGGTTCTCGTGGCCGTGCTCCTCGTCTCCATCTACCCGATCTACTTCACGGTCCTCCTGGCCTCCTCGGACGCCGCGACGATCGCCCGCAACCCGATCCCCTCCCTGGTCCCGGGCCCCAACTTCTTCGACAACGTCTCCCGCGTCCTGGGGTCGGACATCAAGTTCTGGACCGCGCTCGCCAACTCGACCATCGTCGCCGTCGTCACGTCGGTGTCCGTCGTGTTCTTCGCCACGCTCGCCGGCTTCGCCTTCTCCAAGCTGCGGTTCCGCGGTCGCAACGGGCTCTTGGTCTTCGTGATCGCGACGATGGCCGTGCCGACCCAGTTGGGCGTGGTGCCGCTGTTCATCCTCATGAGCGAACTCGGCTGGGTGGGCAAGCTGCAGGCGGTCATCGTGCCCGGCATGGTGACGGCGTTCGGCGTGTTCTGGATGACCCAGTACCTGCGCGACGCGCTGCCGTTCGAGCTCATCGAGGCGGCCCGGGTGGACGGGGCGTCGATGATCCGCACCTTCTGGTCGGTGGCGCTGCCGGCGGCAAAGCCTGCCGCCGCGATGCTGGCGCTGTTCACGTTCGTCGGTTCGTGGACCAACTTCTTCTGGCCGTTCATCATCCTCGGATCGGCCAACCCGACGCTGCCGGTGGCGCTCCAACTCCTCCAGGCGTCGTACTTCAAGGACTACTCACTCATCATGGCGGGCGTGGTCGTCGCGACCCTGCCGCTCATCGCCGTGTTCGTCGTCGCCGGACGCCAACTCGTCGCCGGCATCATGCAAGGAGCTGTAAAGGGATGACCATCCACCGATTTCCGCAGGACTTCCTCTGGGGAAGCGCGACCGCCGCGTTCCAGATCGAGGGCGCAGCACTCGAGGACGGCCGGAGGGACTCCATCTGGGACACGTTCTGCCGGGTCCCGGGCGCGATCGTGAACGGCGACGACGGGTCCGTGGCGTGCGACCACTACCACCGGATGCCGCAGGACGTCGCGCTCATGAAGGAGCTCGGGCTGCAGGTCTACCGCTTCTCGAGCTCGTGGGCGCGTGTCCGGCCCGACGACCGCGAGTTCAACCCCGCCGGGCTCGACTTCTACTCCCGCCTGGTCGACGAGCTGCTCGGCGCGGGCATCCGCCCCTGGATCACGCTGTACCACTGGGACCTCCCGGCCGCGATCCCCGGCGGCTGGACCAACCGCGACACCGCCCACCGGTTCGTCGAGTACGCCGAGAAGATGGCGGAGACCCTGGGCGACCGCGTACAGGACTGGACGACGCTGAACGAGCCGTGGTGCTCGTCGCTGCTCTCCTACGCCGGCGGCGAGCACGCCCCCGGCCACACGGACCCGCGCGAGGCGGTCGCGGCCGTCCACCACCTCCACCTCGCCCACGGCCTGGCCACGCGCCGACTGCGCGAGGTGCTGCCCGATGACGCCAGCGTCGGCCTGACGCTGAACTTCACGGTCGCCGACCCGGTGGACCCGGACTCACCCACCGACCGGGAGGCTGCCCGCCGGATCGACGGCCTGCAGAACCGGCTCTTCCTCGACCCGATCTTCCGCGGCGCCTATCCGGACGACGTGCTCGCGGACCTTAATGGGCTCGGGCTCGAGTCGCACATCCGCGACGGCGACCTCGAGACGATCAGCACCCCGATCGACTGGCTGGGCGTCAACTACTACAACGGTGCCGCCGTCACCGGCAGCCCGGACAACGGCCCCGCGCCGTCGCCGGAGGCCAACGGGCGCCGCGTCGGCAACCCGAACATCGGCTCGGAATGGGTGGAGTTCGTCCCCCGGGGCCTCCCGGTGACGGACATGGGATGGGAGATCCAGCCCGACGGGCTCCGCCGCCTCCTCGAGCGCCTGCACGTCGAGTACACCGGCCCCGCCGATATCGGGATGTACGTCACCGAGAACGGCTGCGCGATGCCCGACCGGGCGGACGAGGACGGCTTCGTCGACGACCAGGACCGCATCGGCTACCTTCGCGGGCACTTCATCGCCGTCGAGGAGGCAATCGCGCAGGGCGCCGACGTCCGCGGCTACTTCGTCTGGTCCCTGCTGGACAATTTCGAATGGGCGTGGGGATACGACAAGCGATTCGGTATCGTTCGCGTGGACTACGAGACGCTGGAGCGCACGCCCAAGGCGTCGGCCCTGTTCTACCGAGACGTCATCGCCGCCAACGCGGTCGAGGAGGAGTGACCCAGCCCATGCATCGCCCGACGCTGGAGGACGTGGCGCGCGCAGCCGGAGTCTCGCGCGCCACGGTCTCCCGCGTCGTCCGCGGCGACGTCGGCACGGCCACCCGCACCATCGAGCGCGTGGAGCGGGCGGTGCGCGAACTCGGCTACGTGCCCAACAGCGCCGCGCGGGTGCTGGCCTCGGGACGCCCGAACACCATCGCGATCGTCGTCCCCGAGCCGGACGAACGCATCTTCTCCGATCCGTTCTTCGGCCTCGCCACATCCGGCGTATCAGAGCGGATCAGCGGCACCGACATGCAGCTCGTCATGGCGTTCGCCCCCACCTCCGGGCGCCCCACGGCGACGATCCAGTTCCTGCTCGCCGGCGGCGTCGCGGGAGTGATCGTGATGTCGCACCACCGCTCCGACGGCCTGACGCGCGCCGCGCTCGAGCTACCGCTGCCAACCGTCTTCCTGGGCGCCCCACTGCTGAACGGCGACTCCGAGCCGGCCCGCGCCCACGTCGTCGACACCGACAACGAGCACGGCGGCCGCATCGCCGGTGACCGGCTCGCCGAGGTGGGGGTCCGCAACCCGGCCACCATCACCGGGCCCATGGACATGCACGCAGCCGTGGCCCGCCTGGACGGCTGGCGAGAGGCGATGGGGCAGGCGGGGCTCTCCTTCAGCACCTTCGAGGGCGACTTCACCGAGGAGTCCGGCCGGCTGGGAGTGGCGACGCTGCTCGACCGGGACCCCGGGATCGATGGCATCTTCGCAGCCTCCGACCTGATGGCGGTGGGCGCGTTCAAGGAGCTCGAGCGGCGTGGCATCACGCCCGGCCGCGAGGTGAGACTGATCGGATTCGACGACTTCGCCGCAGCGGACGCCTTGGGGCTCACCACCGTGCGGAACCCCGCGGTAGACCTCGGCCGCCAAGCGGTCGCGATGCTCACCGAACTCATCACCACCGGCGAGGCCGAGGAGTCCCGGGTGCTGCCCGTCGAGCTGGTCGTCCGCGAGACCGCCTGATCGTCCCAGAGTCGCCGCGCCACAGCCCAGTGCCTAGACTGTCGGCATGGCCGACTCCGAGCCCACCGCACGTCTCCGCGCCGGCGACGCCGACCGGGACGCCACCCTCGAGGTCCTCCAGGACGCCCACGCCGCCGGACGCCTCACCATCGACGAGGTCAACGAGCGGCAGGACCGAGCCCTCGCCGCGAAGTACGTCGACGAGCTCGGCGCGCTGGTGTGTGACCTCCCCGAGGGTCTGTCCCGGCATGAGCTTGCCCCGCCGCGCCACCACCTGCCCGCGCCCGCACCGTCGCGCGCCGACGTGCCGACCCGGTTCGACGATGACCGACCCTTCAGCGTCGCGATCATGGGCGGGCGCGACGTGGCGCTCGCGCCGGGCTCCCCCGGCATGCGCGACTTCGCGTGGTGGGGCGGCCACGACATCCACCTGACCGACGCCATGGGCCCGGGCGCGGTCGTCGTCCTCGAGCTGAACGCGATCATGGGCGGACACGACATCTACGTCCCGCCGGGCGTGCGGATCGTCGACGAATCGGTGGCCATCATGGCGGGCAACGACATCGATCGCGACGCCCACGGCGACGGGTCGAACGGCACCCTGATCCTCCGCGGATTCCTGTTCTGGGCGGGCAGCGACGTCCACCTTGACAAGCGCTTCAAGCAACGCTGAACCACGGCCACCCGCAGCCGAGGCGAGCCGCAGCAGTCAGCGTCGCATTCATCTTCAATCATTAGCAAACAATCCCTTGCGGCTTCGAACAGAACCGGCTTACGTTGTGCCTACTCCGGGACACGGATGTTCAACGACGAGTGAACGATGCAGTTTCGCTTAGGAGGATTCATGAGGCGCTTCAGACGCAGGGCGCTGGCCACGGCCGGCGCCCTTGTGCTGGGCCTGACGCTGGCCGTCCCGGCCACGGGTCAGGAACACAGCCTGGAAGTGGGCAAGGAAAGTCAGGCGACCAAGGTGTCGCCCACCGACCTGGATGTGCTCGGCATCTGGGCACACCCGGACGACGACGCCAGCTTCGTCACCCCGTGCGGCGTGTGGCACGACCGCTACGACGTCGACTGCGGCATCGTCATGCTGACGCGCGGCGAGGGCGGCTCCAACTCCGTCGGCGACGAGGCCGGCCCCGACCTGGGCCTGCGTCGCGAGAACGAGGACCGGGCGTCGCACTACCGCTCCGGCACCGTCGACATCTACAACATCGACGCCGTCGACTTCTTCTACAACACCAGCTCGGCCCTCACCGAGGTGGTGTGGGGCTCCGAGCGCATCCAGCGCCAGGTGGTCCACGTGATCCGCCAGACCCAGCCGGAGATCATCATGGGCTTCGGGCCCGCACCGGCCGGCCACGGCAACCACCAGTACGCCGGCCGCGTCGTGTGGGAGGCGGCGCAGATGGCCGCCGACCCGCAGGCCTTCCCGGAGCAACTCTCGGGCCCGAACGCCGTCGATCCGTGGCAGGTGAAGGTGATCACCGCCGGGGCGTCGACGCAGGGCACCGGCGGCACCGTCGCGCCGGACCAGTGCCAGGTGGGCTTCACGCCCGCGGCGAACAACCCGTTCACCGTCGTCGGCACGTACAGCGGTTACGACTCGCCGTACACCTGGTTCGAGGGCAATGTCCAAGGCATGGAGGCGGGCTCGCCGATGAGTTGGGCGCAGGTCGGCCGCGAGGGCTTCCTCTCGCACCCGACGCAGGCGCGCAGCAAGCTCACCGGCACCTTCGCACCGCAGTGCCTTCGCTATGGCATCTCGGAGTCCGTGGTGCCGTTCCAGCCGAACGGCTCCCCCGACAACGCCCGCGACGACGCGATCCTCTTCGGCGCCGTGATCGCCGATCCCGGTGGCATGCCGCTCGGATCGACCTACGCGATCGAGGTGGACGACTACTTCCAGGCGCCGGGCGTGCCGTTCGACGTCACCATCCGCGCGCGCTCGGGCAAGGAGACGATCCAGCCCGGTGACGTCACGCTGAAGGTGCCCGACGGCTGGAGCGTCTCGGGCAACGCCAAGCTCGGCCCCATCAACAGCGGCCGGGAGAGCTCCGTCACGCTCACCGTGACGCCGGCCGCCGGAGCCACACTCGACCGCTACAAGATCGAGGCGCACTTCGACAACGGCAAGGTCACGGCGTACAACGACACCCGCATCGAGCTCGTCGCGGGCGTCGAGGGCCGGTTCGAGCGCTGGGGCAACTTCTCGGAGTACGAGGAGTGGGCCGAGCAGTACACCTGGATCGCTCGACGCTCCCCCGCGCACAAGCAGATCGGCGCCGGCGAGTCCGTGACCATCCCGGTCATCGTGACGAACCGCACCAACGACACCGCCGACGGCGAGGTCTCGATCACCGCACCCGCACCGTTCGTGCTGGACGCGGCGAGCAAGTCGTTCACCGGGCTGGCGCCGGGCGAGGAGACCGTGGTCGACTTCGTCCTCACGCACACGGACCTGGTGGACCTGGGCGGTCGCGTCGTCGAAGCGACGATCGCCACCTCGTCCGGCGGTGTGACCGCCACCGAGACGCTGTCGCTCTACGCGGTGCCGTCGACGGTGATCCCGCAGGCGACCACCGCTCCGACGGTCGACGGCGCGGCCGACGACTCCTACGGCCCGGCGCTCGACATCGGCCGGCGCTGGGAGGGACGCGAGTGCGACCCGAACGGCGTCGACTGCGGCGCGGGCAGCACCGTACGGCTCGCCTGGTCGGGCGACGACCTCTACGCAGTGGCGTACGTCGTCGACGACAAGGCCAGCGCCGCGGCCACGATCGAGCGCTGCTTCGGTCACTGGCTGGTGGACAGCGTGGAGGTCCTGCTCGACCCCATGGGCGGCTCGCGTGACACGTCGACGACGTTCAAGTCCGGCATCATGCCGTTCACGGACGACCCGACGAACGAGGGCGGAAACGGTGTCGACGGCCCCTGCTGGAGCCGCGACGCCGACAACCACCAGGGCTTCTCGTCGGGTCCGCTCGCGGACACGATCGAGCAGGCGCCGAACTCGCCCGGCCAGGAGGTCGCGGTGGACGTCACCCGCAACGCGGACGGCACCTACGCCGGCGGTGGCTACACCGTCGAGGTGAAGATCCCGTTGGCGAACCTGCCCGCGGCGGTCGTCACGGACGCCGCCCCCACGGGCGACGCCGCTACGAACGTGGTCGATCCGGACTACCTGGGCCTCAACGTCACGCCGTACGACTCGGACGTGCTGACCTTCATCGGCAAGACGCGCACCGCGTGGTCGCCGTTCGGCAGCCAGCAGTCGGAGCCCTACCGGTGGGGTCACGCGTACCTCGACGGCTACCAGGCCCCGGCGGACCGCTCCACGGAGCCGGCCGACCCGATCATCCCCGACACCGCGCTGAAGGGCGTCGAGTCGCCGCAGACGATCCACCAGTCCGCGACGCGTGGCGTCACGATCTCGGGTCTGCCGGCGAGCCGCGCGCTGCAGGTGCAGAAGGTGACCTTCGACGAGGCCGGCGCCACCATCGCCGTCCGCGCCAAGGAGGCCGGCACCATCCGGGCGTACGCCTGGAGCGGCATGTTCGGCATGGTGCCGGTCTGGGTGTCGAGCTGCGAGGGCGATGACCTCGGGTTCTCCACCTGTGTCCTCCCCGACGATGCCGCCGCGGCACCGTGGGGCGACGACATGGGCGGCCACCTGCAGGGCAGCGTCGTGGCGGACGTGGGTGCGGGCACCAGCAGCGTCGGACTCGAACTCGACGATGACGCACGGGCCGCGCTCGCGCAGGACGGCTCCCTGGTGATCTCCTGGGAGGCTGCGTCCGGCGGCGTGGACGCCTGGCACTACCCCGTGGTGGCCGGCTGAGCCCTTTGACCACGGACAAGGCAGGCCCGTCTCCTCTCGGGGGCGGGCCTGCCCCCTTGTCAGGGCAAGAATGACCCGCCGTCGGTGCTCGTGAATGGACCCGGGCTGACTTGCTGCTCTGCTAGACATGGACCCATGAGCATCGAGCGACCCGCGTTCTTCCTGACCGGCGACTGGTCGGGGCAGCTGATCGCCACCGCGATCCACAACGGCCACGACCTCCGCCCGGCCACGCAGCAGCAGGTGGTCCTCGACGAGGCGACGCGCCTGATGGAGGAGGACCCCTTCACCGACGTGATCGGCGCCGCCGCCCCGGCCCGCGTCGTGGTGAACCGCTCCCGCTTCGAGGTGGACCTCAACCGGCCCCGCGACGAGGCCGTCTACCGGCGGCCGGAGGACTGCTGGGGCCTCGAGGTGTGGCGCGACAACCCGCTGCCGGACGACATCGTCGAGGGAAGCCTCGCCGTCTACGACGAGTTCTATGCCGAGCTGGGCCGCCGGCTCGACGAGGTGGCCGCCCGCGGCCCCTTCGTCGTCTACGACGTGCACTCCTACAACCACCGCAGGAACGGCGCCGACGCCGAGCCCGGGCCGGTGGAGGAGAATCCGGAGGTCAATCTCGGCACCGGCACCGTGGACCGCGAGGTGTTCGGTGGGGTCGTGGAGGCGTTCCGCACGAGCCTGTCGGCGCAGCGCACGGACGATGGCCCGATCGACGTACGCGAGAACGTGAAGTTCAAGGGCCGCGCCCTGTCGTGGTGGGTCCACGAGCGCTACGCCGGCGTCGGTGTCTGTCTCGCGCTGGAGTTCAAGAAGACGTTCATGGACGAGTGGACCGGCGAGCCCGACCACCGGCGCCTCGAGCAGTTGCAGGCCGCCCTCGCAGCCACCCACGCCCCGGTCCTCGACGCGCTGGCGAGGGTGCGCACGCCATGACCGCGGCCGACGTCGAGCGGCTCTCGCCCGACGACCTCGCGGTGGACCAGCAGCTCGCCGGGCTCTCGGGGAGCGTGCGGTTCCTGCTCGAGATCACCCCGCTGAACGCCGATGAGGCCCGTCACCGCTTCCTCTCGGGGGAGGAGAAGGAGCCGCGCTTCGAGTACCGCGACCTCTCCGTCGACCCCGACGTGGCCGAGGCCGCGCTGGACAGGATCGATGTGGGCGCGGTGGAGGACACCACGCTCGGCCACCTGCTGCGCGCCAAGCACCGCGAGATGAAGCTGCAGCTCGACATGTTGCGCACCCGCGGCACCGACGACTTCCGCCAGCTCTCCGTCGAGCTCTACGGCGGCGTCAGCCCCGGCCTCCTGGAGCGGGCACAAGACCTGCTCTCGCGCGTGGAGGTGCCGGCGGTGAGCCAGGCGCGGCTCGACGCCGAGACCTTCCTGAAGCTGGCCGAGAAGGAGATCGAGGCCTACCGCGAGGTGGACCCCGACGTCGGCATCCGCGCGGAGATCCGGTCCGACGTGTCCGGCGTCCTCTGCGAGGGCACGGCGCTGTTGATCAGCGAGCACGCGAAGGTGTTCCGCCACCGCGCGGAGGCGCTGCTGCAGCACGAGGTGGGCACGCACCTCGTCACCCAGGTCAACGGCTCCGCCCAGCCGGTGAAGACGATGGGCACGGGGCTGGCGCGCTACGACGAGACGCAGGAGGGGCTCGCCGTGCTGGCAGAGATCGCGGTCGGGGGGCTGACGTCGTTCCGGCTGCGCCAGCTCGCCGCCCGGGTCGTCACCGCCCACAGCATGCTCACGGGCGCCACCTTCGCGGAGGCGCACGCCGAGCTCGCGGACGCGGGGGTCCCCGTCGGCACCGCGTTCTCGACGGTGATGCGCGTCTACCGGGCGGGCGGCTTCATGAAGGACGCGATCTACCTCCGCGGCCTGCTGGAACTGCTGGAGCACGTGCGCGACGGCGGCTCACTCGACCTCTTCTACCTGGGCAAGTTCTCGCTCGAGGACCTGCCGCTCATCGAGGACCTGCACAAGCGCGGCCTCACCGAACCCCCTTGCGTCTCCCCTCGCTACCTCGCCGACCCGAGGGCCTTCGCCCGCATCCGCGAGGCCGCCGAGGCCGAGGACCTCACGACGCTGGTCAACGACCCACCGCCCACCGACCCCACCAACTGAAGGATCCCGATGAAGATTGGCTTTGTCGTCAACGACGTGGCGACCGAGAAGTCCACCTACACCACCACGCGCCTCGCGATGAGCGCCGTCAACCAGGGCCACGACGTGTGGCTGCTGGGAATGGGCGACTTCGGCTACGAGCCCGACGGGACGCTCAGCGCGCACGCAAGGGCAGGCGGGGAGAAGAAGTACCGCTCGCTCGAGCGCTACCTGGCCGACGTGCAGCGTCCCGAGGCGGACAAGCGCATCGCGCTCGACCAGTTCGACGTGGTGATGCTGCGCAGCGACCCCGCGGACGACGCCGGCAGCGCCGCGTGGGCGAACAACGCGGGTGTCGCGTTCGGCCAGCTCATCGCGGGCAGCGGCGTCCTCGTCGTGAACGACCCCGCTTCGCTGGCGAACGCCCTCTCGAAGGCGTACTTCCAGCACTTCCCCGAGGCGGTCCGCCCCCGGACTCTGATCTCCCGGGACCAGGAACGCATCTCCGAGTTCGTGAAGGAGCTCGGCAACAAGGCGGTCCTCAAGCCCCTGCAGGGCTCCGGCGGGTCGGGTGTGTTCATGGTCAACTCGAAGGAGCTGCCCAACCTCTCGCAGATCATCGAGGCCATCGCCCGCGACGGGTACGTGGTGGCCCAGGAGTACCTCCCGGAGGCGAAGAACGGCGACGTGCGGATGTTCGTCATGAACGGCAAACCGCTCAAGGTCGACGGACACTACGCGGCCTTCCGTCGTCGCAGCACCACCGAGGACATCCGATCCAACATGTCCGCCGGCGGCAAGGCGGAGAAGGCGAACGTCACCGACGAGATGCTCGGCCTGGTCGACGCGGTTCGGCCCAAGCTCGTCGCCGACGGCATGTTCCTCGTCGGCCTCGACATCGTGGGCGACAAGCTCATGGAGGTCAACGTCTTCAGCCCGGGCGGGCTCGGCAGCTGCCAGCAGCTCTACGGGGTCGACTTCGCGCCGGCGATCATCGAGGACCTCGAGCACAAGGTGGGCATGCGTCGGCACTACGGCCGCCAGCTGCCCAACATGGCGCTCGCGACGATGTAGCCGGCCTCGAGCCGGACGGCCGGACAGGCGAAACGCAGAGCGGCCCGCCCCCACCAGGGGACGGGCCGCTCATCGTTGGATCAGGCGGACGTGCCGACCAGCTCGGTCTCGCGCTCGTCGTCGCCGGCGTTGTACTTGTCCTGGATGGCCTGGCCGACCTCCTGGTCGATGTTCTTCCAGTACTCGAACACGCGGGAGAGCACGGGCTCCACGACGCCGTCGAGGGAGCCCACGACGGTGTCGACGAGGCGGGCGCGCTGCTCGTCGTCGTAGACGCCGCGGACGAGGTTGTGAGCCTGAACCCAGTCGCTGTCCTCGGCGTGCAGCGTGTAGGCCGAACGCACGAGTTCGCCGTCGGCCTCCCATCCGTTCTCCACCACGCCCTCGGACTGGTAGCTACGGCCGTACGAGTTCGGCGCGTACACCGGGGCGTCGCCGCTGTGGTGGTACTGCATGAACCCCTCCTTGTCGTAGGAGTTCACTGCGTTGATGGGCTGGTTCACCGGCAGCTGGTTGTAGTTGGTGCCGATGCGGTGGCGCTGCGCGTCCGGGTAGGAGAACACGCGGGCGAGCAGCATCTTGTCGGGCGAGACGCCGGTGCCGGGCACGGTGTTCGACGGCGAGAACGCCGCCTGCTCGATCTGCGCGTAGTGGTTGACCGGGTTCTCGTTGAGCGTGTACTTGCCCACCTCGATGCGCGGGTAGTCCGCCTTCGGCCACACCTTGGTGAGGTCAAACGGGTTGAAGCGGTACGTCTTGGCGTCCTCGTACGGCATGACCTGCACGTGCAGCGTCCAGCTCGGGTACTCGCCGCGCTGGATGGCCTCGAAGAGGTCGCGACGGTGGAAGTCGGCATCCTCGCCCGCGAGGCGGGTGGCCTCCTCGCCCGACATGTTCTCGACGCCCTGGTCGCTCAGGAAGTGGTACTTCACGAAGAACCGCTCACCCTGCGCGTTGACCCACATGTAGGTGTGCGAGGAGTAGCCGTTCATGGTGCGCCAGCTGCGGGGCAGGCCGCGGTCACCCATGAGGTAGGAGACCTGGTGGGCGGATTCGGGCGAGAGGGTCCAGAAGTCCCACTGCATGTTCGCCGAGCGGAGGCCGGAGTCCGGCGTGCGCTTCTGCGAGTGGATGAAGTCGGGGAACTTCATGGGGTCGCGGACGAAGAAGACCGGCGTGTTGTTGCCGACGATGTCGAGGTTGCCCTCGTCGGTGTAGAAGCGGGCGGCGAAGCCGCGCACGTCGCGCCAGGTGTCCGGGGAGCCGAGCTCGCCCGCGACGGTGGAGAAGCGGTGCAGGGTGCGGACCTTCGCGCCGGGCTGGAAGACGGACGCCTTGGTGTAGGCGGTGACGTCGCCGGTGACCTCGAAGGTGCCGAAGGCGCCCGAGCCCTTGGCGTGCGGGCTGCGCTCGGGGACGCGCTCGCGGTCGAAGCGGGCCAGCTTCTGCACCAGGTTGACGTCGTGGAGCAGCAGGGGCCCATTGGGGCCGACGCTCAGCGACAGCGCGTCGGACTCGCGGCGCTCACCGCTCTCGGTGGTGGACGGGACGTTCGGATCGAACTTCATGTGTTTCTCCTCACTTGGACGGTTCGGCAGCGTTACGTTCTGCGCGGGCCCGGCAGTCGGCGCACAGGCCCCTGAAGATGACCTCGGCGACTTCGATGCTGAAGCCGTGGTCGTCGGTGGGCGGCACCATGCAGGGCGCCTCCCCCACCGGGCAGGGGACATCCTCCAGTCGGCCGCATCCGGTGCAGACGATGTGGTGGTGGTTGTCCCCGAGCTCGAGTTCGTACTGCGCGCCGCGGCCATCCACCGCGACACGTCGAAGGATCCCGGCATCGGTGAGCGCCCCGAGGACGTCGTAGATGGCCTGCTTCGAGACGGACCCGAGCCGGTCCCGCACTTCCCCGGCGATCTCCTCCGCGGTGGCGTGCGGACGTTCCTTGACCACCGCGATGGTGGCCAACCGGGGTGCGGTGACGCGCAGGCTAGCGTCCCGGAGGGAGGCTGAGTGCTGCTCGTTGTTCACGCCCCCAGAATACCGAAGAATCTGGACTTGATCAAAAAAACGTCAGTGTATGAAAAAGACTCTCAGAGGTTCACGACATCGGCGAAGCGCGCCTCCACGGTGAGCTCCGCCACCCCCTTCATGGGCGACACCACCGCGGAGACGAGCTCGGCCCGGGCGAGGTGCGCCGCCCCCAGCGCGACCGCGAACTGGTCCAGTTCCGAGATGACCACCGCGGGTGGGTGCTGCAACCGTCGCGCGAGCGCCTCCTCCACCGCGGCGATGTCCAGGTCCGCCATTTCGACGAACCCGCCTCCAAGCACCAGGACCTCCGGATCGACGACGGCGGTGGCGAGCACGAGACCGGGGATGGCCTCCCGCATGTATTCCTTCGCGCGCTCGGTGGCGCTCGCGTCGCCGGCCAGCGCCGCCGAGACCACGTCGTGGATGTCCTGCGCCTCACCGGCGCGCGCCCCTGGCAACAGGTTCTCCCAGGTGAGGTCCCCCGCGGCGCCGTGAGCACCGAGCCTCGGCTGCCCGGCGAGCAGGAGGCCGAGGGTGGGACGCCAACCGAGGTGCACGAGCAGGACGTCGTCGTGCCCGCTGGCCGCGCCGTCGATGTGCTCCGCCCAAGTGGCGGCTTGCGCGTCGCCGTAGACGATCCACGGGCTGGGCATGACCTGCGCCGCGATCTCGCGCACCGGCTTGTCCATACCCTCCAGCACGGCGCCATCCTCCATGAGTGCCTCGCTCAGACGCCGCGAGGCCGCGACGCCGCTCAGCCAGACGGGCTCCCCCGAGACGTCGGCGAGCACGTCGTCGAGCAGCGCCCGCACGTCCTCGACCCGCTCTTCGACGGGCCGGTCGGCCTCGAACAGGGCCTCCCCCCGAGCGGCGACCTCTCCCTGCACGGTCATCCGTACCGCTCGGGCGGCATGTCCGCCGAGCTCTATCCCGAGCACCGAACCGGGCTGCTCGCGCAGCATGTACACCTGGGCCGGGCGGCCGCGTCGCTGCTCCTCCGCCCCGTGCGAGTCCACCCAACCCTTCGACTCGAGGCCCTTCAGCACCTGGCCGAGCGAGGCGGCGGTGAGCCCTGTGGCTTTGGCCAGATCCGAGACCCGCATGGGCGCGGCCGCTTCTCTGAGTGCGTCGAAGACGACGTACTCGTTCCACTGCCGGATGAATCTTGGATCCGCGCTGCGCGGAATGGTCACAGTTCCCCCTTGACCCCGTGGCCGAGCATCCCCCCTCGGTCTAAGTAAAGAGTAGGGCGTATTTCCCGTTCCCAAAAGGGCCGACGCCGTTTTGATGCGAATCCGTATCCGGCCGCGCACCCCATCCGGCCGGTTGAATCCCGCGACTTACAGTGGAGGTATGGAAACCTCCCCAGCACTTCGACGCTCCCACCCGAGCCAAGTCGACGCGGGGACCATCGCCGAAGAGCTCGGGGTGGACCCCGACCAAGGGCTGACCAAGCACCGGGCCCAGGAGTTGATGGAGGTCCACGGCCCCAACGAGCTGCGGGCGAAGCCCCCCGTGCCGCTGTGGCGCAAGATCCTGAAGCAGTTCCAGGACCCGCTGATCTACCTGCTCTTCGTGGCCATGCTGATCTCGCTCGTCGCCTGGCTGTTCGAGGGCGCGACGGGTGCGCCCATCGACGTCATCGTGATCGGCGCAATCGTCATCCTCAACGCCCTCATCGGGCTCGCCCAGGAGTCGAAGGCCGAGGGCGCCGTCGCCGCCCTCTCGCGCATGACCGCCGCCACGTCCACGGTCCTGCGCGACGGATCGCTCGCCTCGGTCCCGTCGAGCGAACTCGTCCCCGGCGACATCCTCGTCCTGGCCGAGGGCGACGCCGTCGGCGCCGACGCCCGTCTCGTGACGGCCACCGGCCTGCGCGTGCAGGAGTCGTCGCTCACCGGCGAGTCCGAGGCCACGACGAAAGAGCCCGCCACGCTCCACGCGGAGGCCTCCATCGGCGACCGCCACAACATGGTGCACAAGGGCACCGCGGTGGTGCAGGGGGTGGGCCGCGCCGTCGTCACGGCCACCGGCATGGACACCGAGATGGGCGCCATCGCCGACATGCTCGACTCCACCGAGGAGGACGAGGCACCACTGACGAAGGAGATCAACAAGGTCTCCAAGCTGCTGGGCCTCCTCGTCATCGGCATCGCCGTGGTGGTCATGGGCGCGCTGTTCCTGCTCAACGGGGTCACCAGCGTGGCCGATGCCGTCGAGATCCTGCTGCTCGGTGTATCCCTCGCGGTCGCCGCGGTGCCCGAGGGGCTGCCGGCGATCCTGTCCCTCGTCCTCGCGCTCGGGGTCCAGTCGCTGGCGAAGCGCAACGCGGTGATGAAGAACCTGCACTCCGTCGAGACGCTGGGGTCCGCGTCGGTGATCGCCTCGGACAAGACCGGCACCCTCACGCGCAACGAGATGACCCTGCGACGAGTGGTCACCGCCTCCGGCGAGATCGGCCTGAGCGGCACCGGCTACGAGCCCAGCGGCGAGGTCGCCACCGACGCCGACGACGCCACGCTGGAGGAGGCACGACTGGTCCTCGGGGGCGGATCCATCGCCAACAACGCCCAACTCACCAACGCCGACGAGGGTTGGACGATCCAGGGCGACCCGACGGAGGCGGCGTTCCTCGTCGCGCAGCACAAGCTGGAAGGCATCGTCGAGCGCGCCCAGGGCTTCCAGCGGCACGCGGAGGTGCCGTTCACGTCCGATCGCAAGATGATGTCCGTTGCCGGCTACTCCCCCTACGTCGACCGGCACGTGCTGTTCACCAAGGGCGCACCCGACGTGCTGCTCGACCACTGCACCCGCCAGCGGGTCGGGGAGGACACCGTCGAACTCGACGACGCGCGGCGCGCGCGCATCCTGACCGACGTGGAGCGGCTGTCTGCCGAGGGCTACCGGACGCTCGGGGTGGCCTACAAGCACCTGCCCGAGCGGTTCGACGAACTCGGCGAGGAGGCCGAGGACGAGCTCGTCTTCGGCGGCGTCGTCGGCATCATCGACCCGCCGCGTGACGAGGCCCGCGGCGCCATCCGCGAGGCCCACCGGGCCGGTATCCGCACGGTGATGATCACCGGCGACCACCCCCGGACCGCCGCCAGCATCGCCGCCGACCTCGGCATCACCGGGCAAGACGCTCGCGCGCTCACCGGCCAGGAGCTCGACCGGCTCACCGACGCGGAGTTCCAGGAGGCCACCCGCGAGGTCGACGTGTACGCCCGCGTCGCCCCCGAGCACAAGCTGCGCATCGTCGACGCGCTGCAGGCCGACGGCAACGTCGTCGCCATGACGGGCGACGGCGTCAACGACGCCCCCGCCCTGAAGACCGCCGACATCGGCATCGCCATGGGCATCACCGGCACCGAGGTCACCAAGGAGTCGGCCCGGATGATCCTCGCCGACGACAACTACGCGACGATCGTCGCCGCCGTCCGCCAGGGCCGGGGAATCTTCGACAACATCAGGAAGTTCCTCCGCTTCCTGCTGTCGTCCAACATGGGCGAGGTGGTCACCGTGTTCTTCGGCGTCGTCCTGGCCGGCGTCATCGGCCTCTCGGACCCCGACGGGGGACTCGCCGTCCCGCTGCTGGCCACCCAGATCCTCTGGATCAACCTCATCACGGACTCGGGGCCCGCGCTCGCCATGGGTGTGGACCCCGACGACGGCGACCTCATGGCCCGCAAGCCCCGCCGCCTGGACGACGCGATCATCGACCGCCACATGTGGGGCCGCGTCCTGTTCATCGGCCTCGTGATGGGGGCCGTGACGCTGCTGACGATCGACATGTTCCTGCCCGGCGGCCTCATCGAGGGCAGCGACAGCCTCGAGGTCGCGCGCACCGCCGGCTTCACCACGCTTGTGTTCGCCCAGCTGTTCAACGCGTTCAACGCCCGGTCCGACGACCGTTCCGCCTTCCGCGGCATGTTCGCCAACAAGTGGTTGTGGGGTGCGGTGGGGCTCGCGGCGGTCCTGCAGGTCGCCGTGGTGCACGTGCCGTTCATGCAGACCGCGTTCGGCACCGTCGACCTCGACCTCGCGCACTGGGGAGTCTCCGTGGCGATGGCGTCGCTGGTGCTTTGGACGGAGGAGCTCGCCAAGCTGCTGCGACGTCTGTCTGCGCGATGAGGGCGTCACAGCGCGGACGAGCAGGTGGTGATCACCGGCGGTCGGGCCGACAGGTGGTGGGGTCGGCGGCCCCTGGCCGTCACCTTCGGAGGGCAGCCCCGGGAACGCCGTGCCGCGGTTTTCCTATCAGGGCCGCCGACCCCACCACCTGCTCGTCCGCGACCTACCCACCGGTCGCCGACGGTCGCGCGTAAGATCCGTGGCATGGACGAGCCATTGCACCCCGACCTGGAGTTGGCAAGGTACGGCGGCGCGAGGGGGAAGCAGGACAAGTTCCTCGGGTTCTGGCTGCACCTCGTCGTGGACAGCCGGCAGCACGGCGACCCGCGCAGCCTCGCCAAGCTCGTGAAGCGCTTCTTCGAGGGTCGGGAGATGGCGGCCGCGGTGGCGTCCGCAGGAGCGCCCGCCGTGCAGGCGGAACTCACCGACGCCGCGCGGCTCTTCTTCGAGTCCAGCCTGAACGACTCCCAGTACTCCTCCTCCCTCTTCGGGCTCAAGCGGCTCACTCCCGACGCCGTCCGGGCCAAGGCCGCAGGCGACGCGGCGCGCCTCGTCGCGCTCCTCGCCCGCGGCGGCCCGCTCGACGGGGCGGCCGAGCCGCTGCCGCGCCTGTTCGTCGACGGTTACCTGGCCGCGATGGCGCCGCACGGGGCGCACGAGTTGCGGGAGGCCGTCGAGCACCACCCGGCGGCGGGCGACATCATCCGGAGCCTGTTCGAGGACTGATCCCCGGCCACTAGGGCGTTTGGGAAGTGAGTGCTCACTCACTAGTATTGGCGGACGTGACACGAGCCGCACCCATGCCCCGCGAAGAGCGCCGGGCCGCCATCGTCGAGGCGACGATGCCGCTGCTGGAGGAGCACGGCCTCCAGCTCACCACCAAGCAGGTCGCCGACGCGGCCGGCGTCGCGGAGGGCACCATCTTCCGCGCCTTCGAGTCGCTGCAGGACGTCGTCGACGCCACGATTCGCGAGTCGCTCTCCTCCGGCAGGCTGACCCGCCTGCTCGACCAGCAGGAGTTCCCCGGCGACCTCGAGGGCGACACCGCGGCCGCGGTGGAGGCGATCGGCCGCCACTACGAGGCCATCAAGACCATGGTCCACCTCGCCCACACCTCCCCCACCGAGGCCCGCAACTGCGCCCGGGAGGGGTTCTTCGAGCGCTACCGCGAACTGCTCGCCTTCCTCGAGGCGCGTTTCACGACCCACGCCGACGAACTCACCATCGGCCCCAGGGAGTTCGCGCAGTTGCTCCTCGTCGTCACCGGCGGACAGCACACGCACGCCCGGCTGGGGGTCACCTCCCTGCCCAACGACGCACTCGTCGATCTGGCGCTCCACGGCGCCCGGAAGGAACCGCGATGATCCGGGATCTCGGGCGGCTCATCAACCGCTACATCCGCCCCTACGCCGGCCTGCTCGCCATCGTCGTGGTCCTGCAGACCGTCGCGACCATCATGAGCCTCTACCTGCCCACCCTCAACGCACGCATCATCGACCTGGGCGTCGTCCGGGGCGACATCGACTACATCTGGCGCACCGGCATGCTGATGCTCGGGTTCTCGGTCGTGCAGGTCCTCGCCCAGGTCGGCGCGGTGTGGGCCGGGGCCAACACCTCGATGCAGTTCGGGCGCGACGTCCGGGCCGCCGTCTTCGGCCGGGCCCTCGGCTTCTCCCAGCAGGAGCTCGGCAAGTTCGGTGCCCCCAGCCTCATCACCCGCACCACCAACGACGTGCAGCAGGTGCAGATGCTCGTCCACATGACCGCCATCATGCTGATCGGCGCACCCATCACCATGGCGGGCGGCGTGTTCATGGCCGTGCGGGAGGACTTCGGGCTCACCTGGATCATCCTCGTCGCCGTGATCATCCTCGGCGTCGGGATCGTGCTGCTCATCACGTTCATGGGGCCGCTGTTCCAGGTCATGCAGAAGCGGATCGACAACCTCAACCGCGTGCTGCGGGAGCAGATCACCGGCATCCGGGTGGTGCGGGCGTTCGTCCGCGAGGAGCACGAGGCGAAGCGCTTCGACGTCGCCAACGCCGAACTCACCGACACCACGCTCAAGGTGGGGCGCCTGATGGTGTTCCTGTTCCCGTTCGTGGGGTTCGTGATGAACCTCTCCACCGTCGGCGTGATGTGGTTCGGCGCCCACCGGATCGCCGACGGGCAGCTCGAGATCGGGCAGCTGACCGCCTTCATCGCCTACCTCATGCAGATCCTGATCTCCGTGATGATGACGACGATGCTGCTCGTCATGGCGCCGCGCGCGGCCGTGTGTGCCGACCGCATCCTGGAGGTGCTGGAGACGGAGTCGTCGGTGAAGGACCCCGCGGTGCCCGCGGAGGCGCCCGCGGCCGGCGGCCTCGTCGAGTTCCGCGACGTGACCTTCTCGTACCCCGGGGCGGAGGCGCCGGTGCTGAGGAACATCAGCTTCACCGCCCGGCCGGGCGAGACGACGGCGATCGTCGGCTCCACCGGCGCCGGCAAGTCGACCCTGGTGAGCCTCATCCCGCGCCTGTTCGACGTGACCGGCGGGCAGCTCCTCGTCGACGGCGTCGACGTGCGCGACTACGAGGCCGACGACCTCTGGGCCCGCATCGGCCTGGTGCCGCAGAAGCCGTACCTGTTCACCGGCTCGGTGGCGGGCAACCTGCGTTACGGCCGGCCCGAGGCCAGCGACGAGGAGATGTGGGACGCGCTGCGCGTGGCGCAGGCGGAGGGGTTCGTGCGGGAGAAGGAGCACCAGCTCGAGATGGACGTCTCCCAGGGCGGCACCAACGTCTCCGGCGGCCAGCGGCAGCGCATCGCGATTGCCCGGGCGCTGGTGAAGAAGCCCAAGATCTACATCTTCGACGACTCCTTCTCCGCCCTCGACGTGGCCACCGACGCCCGGTTGCGTGCGGCGCTGAAGCCCGAGACGGCGGACGCGGCGGTCATCGTCGTGGCGCAGCGGGTCTCCACGATCCGGTCCGCGGACCAGATCATCGTGCTCGACCACGGCGAGATCGTCGGCATCGGCACCCATGACGAACTGCTCGTCGACAACTCCACCTACCAGGAGATCGTCGAGTCCCAGCTGAGCGCGGAGGCCGCGGCATGAGCGAGAAGGTAGTTGCGAACGAACGGCCGAAGCACGGGCCCCAGCGGATGGGCGGCCCCGGCGGTGGCGGCCCGCACGGCATGGGCGGCACCGGCGAGAAGGCGGCGAACTTCGGCGTGAGCGCGCGCCGGCTGCTCAGGGCCCTGCGCCCGGAGCGGGCGGTCGTGATCGTCTCGGTGCTGCTCACCGCCGCGTCGGTGGCGCTCACCGTCGTGGGCCCGAAGATCCTGGGGCATGCCACGGACCTGCTCCTCGAGGGGATCGTCGGCGCCCAGATGCCGGCCGGGGTGACGAAGGAGCAGATCGTCGCGCAGGCGGAACGGGACAACCCGCAGTTCGCCGACCTGCTGCGCAACCTGAACTTCGAGCCGGGCGTCGGCATCGACTTCCGGGCCATCGGCATGGTGCTGCTGCTGGTGCTCGCGCTGTACGTCGTGGCGTTCGTGTTCTCGGCGATCCAGGGCTGGGTGCTGAACGGCGCCATCCAGCGAACGGTCTACCGGATGCGGAAGGAGGTGGCGAAGAAGATCGAGTCGCTGCCGCTGTCGTACTTCGACAAGCAGCCGCGCGGCGAGCTCCTGTCGCGCGTCACCAACGACATCGACAACGTCTCCCAGACCCTGCAGCAGACGCTGATGCAGCTGCTCAACTCGCTGCTGCTCGTGATCGGCGTGCTGTTCATGATGTTCTACATCTCGCCCACGCTGGCGCTCGTGGCGCTGGTGAGCGTCCCCGTCGGCATGGCGGTGGTGGGCGTGATCGGGAAGCGTTCGCAGAAGCTGTTCAAGGAGAACTGGGCCGCCACCGGCGACCTCAACGCGCACATCGAGGAGGCCTACACCGGGCACGCGCTGGTGAAGGTCTTCGGCCGCAAGCGCGAGGTCGAGGCCGAGTTCGCGGAGCGCAACGAGCGCCTCTACCGGGCCGGCTTCGGGGCCCAGTTCATCTCCGGCCTGATCATGCCGATCATGTTCTTCGTCGGGAACCTGAACTACGTCGTGATCGCCGTCCTCGGCGGGCTCCGCGTCGCGTCCGGCACGATGAACATCGGCGACGTGCAGGCGTTCATCCAGTACTCGCGCCAGTTCACGCAGCCGCTGACGCAGGTGGCGTCGATGGCGAACCTGCTGCAGTCGGGCGTCGCGTCCGCCGAGCGGGTCTTCGAGCTGCTGGATGCCGACGAGATGTCCCCCGAGCCGGAGGGGCACCTCCCCGCGCCGGTCGAGGGGCGCATCGAGTTCGAGGGCGTCGACTTCTCCTACAAGCCCGATGTCGAGCTCATCCGCGACCTCAACCTGGCCGCCGCGCCAGGCCAGACGATCGCGATCGTCGGCCCCACCGGCGCCGGCAAGACCACGCTCGTCAACCTGATCATGCGGTTCTACGACCTCGACTCCGGCCGCATCACCGTCGACGGGGTCGACATCGCGACGGTGCCGCGCGGCGAGGCCCGCCGGTCGATGGGCATGGTGCTGCAGGACACCTGGCTGTTCGGCGGCACGATCCGCGACAACATCGCCTACGGCCGGCCGGGCGCGACGGAGGAGGAGATCCTCGACGCGGCCAGGGCCACGTTCGTCGACCGGTTCGTGCACTCGCTGCCCGACGGCTACGACACGGTGATCGACGAGGAGGGCTCCAACATCTCCGCGGGCGAGAAGCAGCTCATCACCATCGCGCGGGCGTTCCTGTCGGACCCTGCGGTGCTGATCCTCGACGAGGCGACCAGCTCCGTCGACACCCGCACCGAGCTGCTGCTGCAGCACGCGATGGCGACGCTGCGGACCGGGCGCACGTCGTTCGTCATCGCGCACCGGCTGTCGACCATCCGCGACGCGGACGTGATCCTCGTCATGGAGGACGGCCGCATCGTCGAGCAGGGCAACCACCACCAGCTGCTCGACGCTCGCGGGGCCTACTACGAGCTCTACCAGTCGCAGTTCGCGGCGGCGATCACGGAGTAGGGCGCCGGGGGCGCGGTTGACCTGCCGGATCCGGCAGGTCAACCAAGGCACCTGCCTGACTGCGAATAACCTGCCGGATCCGGCAGGTTTTTCGCATTCTGGCTGGTCAACGGCTCGGCCGCGACGGACCGCCAAGACTCAGGAAACCCCTTGGATTGGCCGTCCTCTACTCTGGGGCAGGTGAACACACCGGCATCCACGTACAGGCTCCAGCTCCACGCGGGCTACACGTTCGACGACGCGGTGGCGCAGGTGCCGTACTTCGCGTCGCTGGGCGTGACGCACCTGTTCTGCTCGCCGATCCTGCAGGCCGCGCCCGGCTCGACGCACGGCTACGACGTCGTCGACCACTCGCACATCTCCGCCGACCTCGGCGGCGAGGAGGGGTTCCGGCGCTTGGCCGCGGCCGCGCACCAGCACGGGCTGGGGCTGATCGTCGACGTGGTCCCGAACCACATGTCGGTGCCCACCCCGCTGTGGCACAACCACGCCCTGTGGGAAGTCATGCGCACGGGTGCGGACTCGGAGTACGCCCACTGGTTCGACATGGACCTCTCCGGCGACCAGGCCATCCTCATGCCCGTGCTGGGCGAGAAGATCGGCAAGGAGCTCGCGGCCGGCAACATCCGCCTGGAGATCCGCGACGTGCCGCACGCGGGCGGGTCGTCGCCGCAGCCCGTGGTGGTCTACTTCGACCACGTCTTCCCCGTCCGGCCGGGCACGGAGGAGCTGCCGATCGAGCAGCTGCTGGAGCAGCAGTGGTACCGGCTCGCGTACTGGCGGGTCGGCGCCGACGAGCTCAACTACCGCCGATTCTTCGACGTGGACACGCTCGCCGCGGTGCGCGTGGAGGACCCGAGCGTGTTCGAGGCGACCCACCGCCTGCTGCTCGACCTGCACCGCGAGGGACTGATCGACGGGTTCCGCATCGACCACATCGACGGGCTCGCCAACCCCCGCGGCTACCTGGCGGACCTGCAGCGCGCGACGGGCGGCTGTTGGGTCGTCGCCGAGAAGATCCTCGAGTACGACGAGGTGCTGCCGGACGACTTCGAGGCTGCGGGCACCACCGGCTACGACGCCCTCCTGCGCATCATGGGCCTGTTCCACGACCCCGCGGCGCTGCCGCGGCTCAACGACATCTGGGAGCGCGCGGCCGACGCCGCGCAGGGCTTCCAGGCGGAGCTGTTGAAGGCGAAGGGCGAGGTGGTGAGCAACCTGCTGTTCACGGAGGTGAACCGGCTCACCTCGATCGTCGTGAAGATCTGCGACGGGGACATCCGGCTCCGCGACCACACCCGTCGGCAGATTTACCGCGCGATCACCGAGTTGCTGCTCGGCATGGACCGCTACCGCGCCTACTTCGAGCCCGGCCGCCCCGCCTCCGACGCCGACCGGGAGGTGCTCGAGGAGGCGGCCGAGCGCGCCCGCCCGTACCTCGCGGCCGACGAGCTCGACACCCTGGAGCTCATCGTCGCCCTCGCGTCTGGCGACCCGGGCACCGGCGAGGAGGGGCAGGGCGCGGAGACGCTCCCCACCGTCGCCGACGAGGAGGTCACCACCCAGCTTCCCGATGAGCGGGACGACTCGCGGGTGCTGCGGGCGGAGTTCATGATCCGCTTCGCGCAGACCTGCGGGCCGGTGATGGCCAAGTCCAAGGAGGACACCGCCTTCTACCGCTGGAACCGTTTCCTCGCGGTCAACGAGGTGGGCACCGAACCGACGATCATCGGCCTCTCCCCCGACGTGTTCCACGACTTCAGCGAGTTCCTCGGCCAGCAATGGCCCGACACGATGACCACGTTGTCGACGCACGACACCAAGCGCTCCGAGGACGTCCGCGCCCGGCTGGCCGCGCTCACCGAGTACCGGCGCGAGTGGGAGACGTGCCTGCAGGAACTGCGGGCCGCCACCGCGGAGGACCGCAGCGAGCTCGTCGACGGGGCCACGGAGCTGTTCATGTGGCAGACGCTCGCCGCCACATGGAGCCTGCCCGGCACGCACGCGGGGACCGCACCCATCTCGCCCGAGCGGCTGTCGGCCTACCTGACGAAGGCGATGCGCGAGGCGAAGACCCACACCAACTGGACCGAGCCGAACGATCACTACGAGGAGGCCATCCTCGGGCTGGCGACGTCGGCGCTCACCAACGAGCGGGTCGTCGCCGCGCTGGATGACTACACGCGGCTCACGTACGAGTCCGTCCGGGCCACGGTGCTCGGCCAGAAGCTGATCCAGCTGACTATGCCCGGGGTCCCCGACGTCTACCAGGGCTGCGAGGTCGTCGACTTCTCGCTGGTCGACCCCGACAACCGCCGTCCTGTCGACTTCTACCGCCAGGCGGGGATGCTGAGCGCCATCGACGCGGGCGTGGTGGCCGACCTCGACGCGGAGAAGTTGCTGGTAACCAGCCGGGCGCTGCGGCATCGTCGGGAGCACGCGGACGCGTACCGCGGAGCCCGCGCCGCGTACCGTCGCATCGCCGCCACCACCGGGCACGTCGTCGCGTTCGGCCGCGGCGTCGACGACGACATCGCCTCCATCACCATTGCGACGAGGCTGCTCAACTCCGTCGGCGACGGCTGGGGCGACCACACGGTCTTCCTCCCCGACGGCGAGTTCCGCGACCTGTTCACGGGCCGCGTCGTCCCCGGCGGGCAGACGCCGCTGGCGGACATCCTCGCCGACCACCCCGTCGCGCTGCTGGTGCCCGCGGACGCCGAGCTGGACTGAGCGTCTGGAAAGGTGGCACGCATGCGAGACATCACCCGACCGGAAGTGTGGGCGCCGAACGCCGAGCGCGTCGAGCTGTCCGTGAACGCCGGGATGCGGTCCATGGAGCGAGGTGCGGGCGGCTGGTGGCGGGCCGAGCCCCTGGCGCCGGGGGACCGGTACGGCTTCCGCCTTGACGGTGGGCCGGTGCGCCCCGACCCGCGGTCGCTGCACCAACCCGACGGCCCGCACGGCGAGAGCCGCATCGTCGACCCCGCGGTCTTCGACCGCCCCCGCTGGGAGGGCGTCGAACTGCGCGGCAAGGCGCTGTACGAGCTGCACGTCGGCACCTTCACCGCTGGGGGCACCTTCGACGACGCGATCGGGCAGCTGGACCACCTCGTCGAACTGGGGGTGGGTGGCGTCGAGCTGCTGCCGGTGAACGACTTCGCCGGCCGCCGCGGCTGGGGCTACGACGGTGTCGGGCAGTACGCCACGCACGACGCGTACGGCGGCCCGGAGGCGTTCGTGCGGTTCGTCGACGCCTGCCACGCGCGCGGGCTGGGGGTCGTGCTCGACGTCGTGTACAACCACTTCGGGCCCGAGGGCAACTACCTGGCCGAGTTCGGGCCGTACTTCACCGACCGCCACGAGACGCCCTGGGGCCCGGCGGTGAACCTGGACGACGAGGGGTCGCGCGAGGTGCGGGACTTCCTGCTGGGCGCGATGCACCAGTGGGTGTTCCTGTTCGGCATCGACGGGTTCCGCATCGACGCGGTTCACGCGTTCCAAGACGACTCCGACTACCACTTCCTCGCGGAGATCGCGGACCGGGCGCGGGAGTGGGAGGCCCAGTTGGGGCGTCCGCTGTTCGTGACCGCGGAGTCCGACCTCAACCAGCCGGCCATGGTCTCCCCCACCGGGTCCTCCCCCGACGCGCGCGGGATGGACGCGCAGTGGGCCGACGACGTGCACCACGCGCTGCACAGCTTCTTCACGGGCGAGCGGCAGGGCTACTACGTCGACTTCGGCTCCGTCGACGTGCTCGCGAAGGCGCTCACCGAGGTGTTCGTCCACGACGGCGGCCACTCGACCTTCCGCGACAAGGCATGGGGCACGCCGGTCGACCGCGACAGCGACCTCTACGACGGGCACTCCTTCGTCGTGTTCATCCAGAACCACGACCAGGTGGGCAACCGCGCGGTCGGCGACCGCGTGGGGCAGTCGCTCGAGCCCGGCGCCTACGCGGCCGCGGCGGCGCTGTACCTGCTCGGTCCGTTCACGCCGCTGGTCTTCATGGGCGAGGAGTGGAACGCGACGAGCCGCTTCCCCTTCTTCAGCCACCTCGGCCCGGAGCTGGGCCCGCACGTCACCGCCGGCCGGGCGCGCGAGTTCGAGGCGATGGGCTGGGCGGACACCGTGCCCGACCCGCAGGCGGAGTCGACGTTCATCAACTCGAAGCTGCGCTGGGAGGAGGTGTCGCAACGCTCCCACCAGCGCGTCTTCGACTGGTACCGCACCCTGCTGCGCCTGCGCCGGGAGCTGCCCGGCGCCATGGACCCGAGCCTGAGCGCCACCCACGCGGAGATCGTCGACGACGACACCCTGGTCCTGCACCGGCCGGGCTTCGCCGTCGCCGTCACGCGGGCCGAGCGCGAGGTCGACGTGCCGCTCACCGGCGACGTGCTCGCCGCCTGGGACGAGCCCCGTCGCCTCGACGACGGCCGCCTCGCCATCCCCGGCCCGGGAGTCGTCATCGTCGCCGAGTAGTCCAACCCCACCGGCCCCTGAGGAGGGAGCGAAGCGACCGTCTCGAAGGGCCTTGGCCGACCCCCGATGATTGAGCGCGCGCCGGACGGAGTCCTGCGCGCTGGTCGAAATCACCGCCAGCGGCGCAGTCAGCCCAAGTGTTCGACGGCGTCCGTGAGCGCGGCACGGCAGGCCTCGGGTGAGAGGTGACCGGCCCTGCCGAGCTCAGCGAGCCCGTGGGCGATGCCCCAGAGGGAGGCGACGCGCGCCTGGAGTTCGCGCTCACCGGCCTCGCGCATCATCGCCCTGGCCGCCCGGTACAGGATCTGCTCCTGCTCCTCGATGAGCGGCGCCATCGTCGCCGTCGGGGAACCGGGGACGCAGATGGTGGGGTCGTAGATCGCGGCGAACGCGTGCGGTCTCTCCAGCGCGAAGTCGATGTAGTCGAGCCCCAGTCGCAGCGCCTGCTCTCGCGGTTCCAGCCCCTTCTCCTCTATGGCCCGCTGCCCCGCCACCAGGTCGGCCATCGACCGCTCCGCCAGCACCTTGAGCAGCTGCGTTCGGTCCCCGAAGTGGTGGTAGGGCGCGTTGTGGCTCACCCCGGCGCGACGCGCGACCTCGCGCAGGCTGATGGAGGCCGCCGGCTGCTCGGCCAACAGGGCCATGGCGGCCGCCTCCAACGCGTGGGCGAGGTCGCCATGGTGATAGCTCGATCTTGACACACGCAACATCGTACGGCAACGTTCTCGTGTGGACGATCTTGGCACTGTCCACATTCTTGACACCGCCCACTTCAATCCAGGAGCGACCATGACCACCCTCGTCATCGACGGCCACCCGAACCCCGAATCCCTGTGCGCAGCACTCGCCGCCAGGTACGTCGCCGGCAACCCATCGGCCGACCTTCTGGCCGTCCGGGACCTGCACTTCGACCCCTCACTGAGCCTCGGGCTCACCGGCCCCGATGACCTCGAGCCGGACCTGGTCGACGCGCGGCAGCGCATCCTCGCGGCGAGCCACCTCGTCGTGGTCACTCCCACCTGGTGGGCCTCGATGCCGGCCATCCTGAAGGGGTTCTTCGACCGCGTCTTCGCTCGGCACTGGGCGTACCGCTACAACCCGCTCCCGCCGGCGCTGGCCAGGCTCGGGGTCCGCGGCGGCATCCCGGAGGGGCTGCTGGCCGGCCGCACCGGGCGACTCCTGATCACCTCGGACACGCCCGACTGGATGCTCCGCCTCACCGGCGACCACCCGTCGAAGGTCATCGCGAGGCACATCCTCGGCTTCAGCGGCATCAAGCCGGTGCGTGTGACCCGGTTCGGCGGCGTGGACTGGAGCGACGACGCAACGCGCGCGGGCTGGCTGGCGAAGGCCGAGACGCTGGGCGTGACGGACGTCGCCCGGCACACCAGCCTGAGCACCGAGCGGATCCCAGCCATGTTGAATAGTTGAAACTTAAACTGTATGATGGAGGCATGAGTCTTGCAGCAGATACCCGCATGGGCCGCCTCGAACTCCGTGTCCGTGACATGGGCACTCTGTTCGACTACTACACCAAGGGCATCGGCCTGACGCCGATCAGCGAGGACAAGGGCGCGGCGACGCTCGGCCTCCACGGCACGCCGGTGGTGCGCCTCACCGAGGCCAAGGACCTCCGTCCCGCCCCGCGCGGCTCGGCCGGCCTCTTCCACACCGCCGTGCTCTACCAGGAGCAGGCCGGGCTGGCCGGTGCCATCGAGCGCATGGCCCGCCACTTCCCGCACACCTACACCGGCGCCGGCGACCACCTCGTCAGCCAGGCGTTCTACTTCACCGACCCGGAGGGCAACGGCGTCGAGCTGTACCACGACCGCCCCCGGGAGCAGTGGAACTGGGTGAACGGCCAGGTCCAGATGGACACCCTCTACGTCGACCCCAACGAGTACATGGTCACCCACCTCAGCGACGCATCGCACCAGGAGGCCAAGGGCGAGCTCGGCCACGTGCATCTGCAGGTCGGGGACATCCCCACCGCCCGCAAGTTCTACGTCGACGACCTCGGCTTCGACCAGACCTTCCTCATGGGCGGCCAGGCGCTGTTCGTCTCCGCGGGCGGCTACCACCACCACATGGCGATGAACGTATGGAACTCCCGCGGCGCCAACCCCCGCTCGTCGACGCTCGGCATGGGCGTCGTCGACATCCTGGTGCCGACGAAGGAGGAGCTGGACACCACCGCGGCCCGCCTGCGCGGCGCCGGCCACCAGCCGACCTTCGACGGCCAGACGCTCAGCGTCATGGACCCCTGGAACAACGAGATCCGCCTCTCGGTCGGCTGACCGACCCGTCGGGCGAGGCCCCAGCGCAAGCCACCTGCCTCCGGTGCGATTCCCCTGCCTACCTAGACGGGTGAATCAGACCGGAGGCAGGTGCCTTCTACGGAGGCAGGTAAACCCCGCCGCGGCCCGCTCGCGACTAGGCTGGCCAGCATGAAGTATCGCTACGCAGGCAACTCCGGGTTCAAGATCTCCGAGATCACGTACGGCAACTGGCTGACCCACGGGTCGCAGGTGGAGAACGATGTCGCGACGGCGTGCGTCCGCGCCGCGCTCGATGCCGGCATCACCAGCTTCGACACCGCCGACGTCTACGCGAACACCGTCGCGGAATCCGTCCTCGGCGAGGCGCTGAAGGGCGAGCGCCGCGAGTCGCTGGAGATCTTCACCAAGGTCTTCAACGCCATCGGCCCCAAGGGCCCGAACGACGTCGGTCTCTCCCGGAAGCACATCATGGAGGGCATCAACGGCTCGCTGCAGCGGCTCCAGACCGACTACGTCGACATCTACCAGGCCCACCGCTACGACTACGAGACCCCCCTCGAGGAGACGATGCAGGCGTTCGCCGACATCGTCCGTCAGGGCAAGGCGCTCTACATCGGCGTCAGCGAGTGGACGTCGGAGCAGCTTCGCGAGGCGCACCAGCTGGCCCGCCAGCTCGGCATCCAGCTCGTCACCAACCAGCCGCAGTACTCGGCGCTGTGGCGGGTCATCGAGGAGAAGATCGTCCCCACCTCCGAGGAACTGGGCATCTCCCAGATCGTGTTCTCCCCCGTCGCGCAGGGCGTGCTCACCGGCAAGTACAAGCCGGGCGAGCCGTACCCCGAGGGCTCCCGCGCCACCGACTCCAAGGGCGGCGCCAGCATGATCAAGAACACGCTTGCCCAGGAGGAGACGCTCGTCGCGGTGCAGAAGCTGCAGCCCATCGCCGACGAGGCGGGCCTCAGCATGGTCCAGCTGTCGCTGGCGTGGGTCCTGCACAACCCCAACGTCGCCTCCGCCATCATCGGTGCCTCCCGCCCCGAGCAGGTGGCCGAGAATGTGAAGGCCATCGAGAAGCCGCTGAGCGACGACCTCTGGGACGCCGTCAACGAGACCCTCGCCGGCGTCGCGGTCACCGACGCAGAGCGCACCTACCAGATGTCGCCGAAGCAGCGCCCCGGCACCAACTGATCCAAACCCACTCGGCCGCGACGATCCACCGATCGCCGCGGCCGAGTGCCGTTTCCGAGACGACCTTGGCCGTCGATGGTTGAACACGTAACATTCTCGGCATGACCCAGTACCGGCAGACCGCGACGAGCATCGTCGACGCGCGCCGGTGCTGTTGTTCGTGTTGTCGCTGAGCGACGACCCCGAGAGCTGTCGAGGCCACGCCTCCGGCTCGCCACCGAACGTCCACGGGCGCACTGCGCCCCACCGTCGCCGCCTCCCGAGGAGACCACCATGGCTGCCGCCACTTTCCAACCCATCGATCCCCGCGGCCCCCGTTTCGGCGCCGCAGTAACCGCCGTCCTGCTGGGCGTCGCACTCGTCCTCGGCCCGGCCGCTGGGCTCTGGCTGCTCGTCGTCCAGACCATCGCCTTCGCCGCCGGCGCCCTGCTCGGGCTGAAGTACCAGCCCTGGGGCTGGCTCTACGCCCGGTTCGTCCGCCCGCGCCTGCGTCCCCCCACCGACCTCGAGGACCCCCGCCCGCCGCGGTTCGCGCAGGCCGTCGGCCTGGGCTTCGCGGTTCTCGCCCTCGTCGGAGCGCTCGCCGGCGTCGCGTGGCTGTTCTACGTCGCCGTCGGGCTCGCCCTCGCGGCGGCGCTCCTCAACGCCGTCTTCGACTTCTGCCTCGGCTGCGAGCTCTACCTGCTCGGGCGGCGGCTGGGCGCGAAGGCAGCGGCATGACGGGGCTCTGGGTGCTGCTGGCCGTGGTCGCGCTGGTGGCGGCGTTCGGCGTCCACCGGACGCTCACCGACGGACGGGCGCGCGCCGTCGCCGCCCGGGACGCGACGGCGCCCTCACACTTCGGCCCGCACTTGGGCGAGCGGGCGACCTTCGTGCAGTTCTCGTCGGAGTTCTGCGCCCCCTGCAAGTCGGTGCGCCGGGTCCTCGGCGAGATCTCCGGAGCGGAAGAGGGCGTGGCGCACCTCGAGGTCGACGTGGCCGAGCGGCTCGACCTCGCCGACCTCTACGGCATCACCCGCACGCCCACCGTGCTGGTCGTCGACGGCGGCGGGCGGGTGCTGAGCCGGCTCGTCGGTGCCGTGCGCCCCGCGCAGGCGCGGGAGGCGCTCGCCTCGGTGGGCGTTCCCGGGTAGGGATCAGCCCACCTGGCCCCTGATCTCGCCGCCCGGATTGGCGACGGTGTGCACGTTGACATAGGCGTCACCGGACTCGATGAGCGCGACGAGGTCCTCCAGCGTCATCCCCGCGAGCGGACCGACGAGGTCCTCGTCGGTGATGGTGCCGGTGGCGAGGACGCCGTTCTGGGTGCCGCCGTCGGCCGACGGACCATGGAGCCACGCGACGAAGGGGCCATTCACACCCACCGCGCCGACGTGGATGTGCGCCATCGTCACGTCATCGATGTTGGAGGCGACCAGGCGGTACTTAAGCTCGGTGCCGTCGGCGGAGAGCTGCAGTACTGCCACGCCACGAGCGCGGGTGACGACGGGGTTCGCCTCGTTCGCCCCGCTGAGCTGGGCGGTGTAGGTGGTGACGGCGTGGGCGGGTCCGACGAGTCCGAGACTCAGCAGGACTGCCATGAGGGCAAGCAAGCGGAAACGTGTCATTTCGGCCTCCAGGCTTCTTGGCCGGAGCCGGGCGGGTCCGCAGCCCCGGATTCTCACGGTAAGTCGGGCCTCCGGGGCAGTCAATGTGCCGAATCGCCAAGTTATCGCCCTTTGCCTGCGGATGACCCGAACAGTTGGTGAAGTAGTGCCCATGAGAGACCCATACGCAGGCATCGATGGTGGCGCCGAGTTGAGCGTCACGAGCGAAGACTTCTCCGACGGCGGCAAGCTGCCGCTCGAGTCCACGGCCGAGTTCGTCGGCAACGGCGGCAAGGACGTGTCGCCCCAGCTGTCGTGGTCCGAGGTACCGGAGGGCACGAAGTCGATCTACCTCCACGTGTTCGACCCCGACGCCCCCACCCCCGCCGGCTGGTGGCATTGGTCGGTGATCAACCTGCCCTCGGACCTCCGCTCCCTCGAGCGGGGCGCCTCCACGGCGCTGCCCGACGGGGCGATCACGCTCCGGCACGACGGCGGCGGCCACGGTTACCTGGGCTCCGCACCGCCGGAGGGACACGGCCCGCACCGCTACTTCTTCACGGTGCACGCGCTCGACACCGTCCTGGACCTCGACGAGAACGCCACCGCGACGATGGCCGCCTTCTGCACCCGCGGACACGTGCTGGCCCGGGGCTACACCGTCGGCACCTGGGAAAACTGACGGACACGCACATGAGCACCTGGACCACCGACCCGCGCGAGGCCCTGCGCGCCGGACCCGACTTCGACCTCGCCCTGTTCGACCCCGGCGGCACCCCCGTCTTCGACGGCGACAAGAAGGACGGCGAATCGCTGATGGAGCAGCGCGGCGAGCTGCTGAGCGAGTTGCAGGAGCGCCTCTACGCGGAGGGCCGGTCCGGCGGGACGCGGTCGGTGCTGTGCGTCGTGCAGGGCCTCGACACGGCCGGCAAGGGCGGCGTGGCCCGGCACGTCATGGGGATGGTCGACCCCCAGGGCGTGGAGCTGCGCAGCTTCGGTGTGCCGACGGAGGAGGAGGCGGCCAACCACTTCCTCTGGCGCATCCGCAAGGCGCTGCCCAGGGCCGGCCGCATCGGAGTGTTCGACCGCTCCCACTATGAGGACGTCCTCGTCCAGCGCGTGGACAGCATCGTGCCCGAGGAGGTGTGGCGCGGCCGCTACGACGAGATCAACCAGTTCGAGAAGGAACTCGTCGACGGCGGGACGACCGTGTTGAAGTTCGCGCTCATGGTGAGCTACGACGAGCAGGGCAAGCGGCTCATGGAGCGCCTCGACCGCCCCGACAAGTACTGGAAGTACTCCCCCGGCGACCTCGACACCCGCTCGAAATGGCACCAGTACCAGGCCGCCTACGCCGACGTGTTCCGCCTCACGAGCACGGAGCACGCGCCCTGGTACGTGATCCCCGCCGACCGCAAGTGGTACTCCCGGGTGGCCATCACCGAGATCATCACCCGCGCGATGGTTGACCTCGGCGCCCGCTGGCCCGAGGCGGACTTCGACGTCGCCCAGCAGCGGGCGGCGCTCGCGGCGACGATGTCCACCGAGGCCCTGCGCGAGTCCCTCGACGAGACCGAGGACAACGTGCGGGAGGCGATGGAGAAGTCGGTGGAGATCCGGGAGGAGGCCTTGGAACTGCACAGCGGCGAGCCGCCCAGGGACAACGCCGAGCAACAGCGGAAGCGCTGGGAGGCGGTCCTCGAGGAGGCCCTGGCGCAGAAGCGGCAGCTGTTGGAGGAGCGCGACTAGCTCGCGTGCAGGGCCGCGCGGTCCTCGTCGGAGAGGGACTTGGAGAGCTCGACGAGCGCCTCGGTCCGAACGGCGGGCCTCAGCCCGGCGAGCAGCGCCGCCATCTCGCGGGCCACGACGGCGTGTTGCGGGTCGGCCGGCTCGTACTGCCAGGCGCGATTGACCAGTTCGCGGCGGGCCAGGCCCTTCTTGGCGAGCCGGTCGAGGACGGTCATGACCGTCGTGTAGGCGAGCTCCCGCTCCTCGTTCATGATGGCGTGCACGTCGGCAACGGAGCGTGACTCGGAGGATTCCCAGAGGATCTCCATCACCCGTTGTTCCAGTTCACCGCGCGAGACCATGGGGACATCATAGGGAGACAAACCGGCCTGCGGGCCATCCGCAGCCACACGCGGACGCGCCCCCGACCGCTTAGGCCGACCCCCCGGTTGGCCTCCACACGACTTGTGGTAGTACCGTGCTGGTCATGGACGCAGTGACGCTTGCGCGGTGGCAGTTCGGGATCACCACCGTGTATCACTACTTGTTTGTCCCGATCACCATCGCCATGTCGATGCTGGTCGCGATTCTCCAGACCGTCTGGGTGAAGACCGGCAAGGACCGATTCCTCCAGCTCACGAAGTTCTTCGGGAAGCTGTTCCTCATCAACTTCGCCCTGGGCATCGTCACCGGCATCGTGCAGGAGTTCCAGTTCGGCATGAACTGGTCCGAGTACTCACGGTTCGTCGGCGACATCTTCGGCGCCCCGCTGGCGCTCGAGGCCCTGCTCGCCTTCTTCCTCGAGTCCACCTTCATCGGCCTCTGGATCTTCGGTTGGGACCGCCTGCCCAAGAAGGTCCACCTCGCAACCATCTACGCGGCCGCGTTCGGCACCATGCTGTCGGCGGTGTTCATCCTCGCCGCCAACTCGTGGATGCAGAACCCCGTCGGCTCGGTGTTCAACGTCGAGACCGGCCGGGCGGAGATCGACGGCGTGAGCGGCTTCCTCGCGCTGTTCAGCAACCCGGTGTTCCTCGCCACCTTCCCGCACACCATCGCCGCGGCCTACATGGTGGGCGGTGGCGTCGTCGCGGGCGTCTCGTTCTGGCACCTCGCACGGCTCAACAAGCAGATCGCCGACGGGGTCACCACCGACGAGGAGAACCACGTCGCGAGCTGGCGCTGGGCGTCGAAGCTCGGCGCCTGGGTCCTGCTCATCTCGGGCCTGTTCGTCGTCATCACCGGCGACATGCAGTCCAAGGCGATGACCGAGGCCCAGCCCATGAAGATGGCCGCGGCGGAGGGCCTGTTCGACACCGAGACCAACGCGTCCTTCTCGGTGCTGACGATCGGCGCGCTCGATGGCCGGTCGGGCGTCCACCTCATCCGGGTGCCGGGGCTGCTCAGCATCCTCGCCGGCCACGACACCGTCCAGGGCATCAACGACCTCGAGGAGCAGTACCGCACCGAGGGGTTCCGCATGAACGACGGCTCCCAGCAGGCGCTGCAGGCCGCGGTCGCCGCCGCCATCGAGCGCGGCGAGATCAGCCCCGAGATCCAGCGGTCCTTCATGGACCTCGACCCGGTGCCCAACGTGGCGATCAGCTACTGGACGTTCCGCCTGATGATGGGCGCGGGCTTCGCGGCGATGGGCATCGCCGCGGTGATGTTGCTCTGGCTGCGCAAGGGCAGCCCGAAGCCGGCCTGGTGGCTGACGCTCGGCGCCTGGGGGCTGCCGCTCCTGCCGCTGGCGGGCAACGCGTTCGGCTGGATCTTCACCGAGATGGGCCGCCAGCCCTGGATCGTCGCGGGCGTGCTGCCCACGGCCACCGCCGTCTCGCCGACGGTGTCGCCCAGCGCGGTGATCTTCTCCATGGTCGTCTACACGCTCCTCTACGGCGGGCTCGCCGTCCTCGAGCTGTGGCTCTTCCTGAAGTACACGAAGGCAGGCCTGCCCGAGGTGCAGAAGGTGGAAGTCGTGGACGATCCCGACCAGCCGATGTCGTTCGCGTACTGAGAGGTTTCCAGACATGTTCCCCTTGCTCGAAACCACCGTCCCGACCTTCGTCCTGGTCTGGTACCTGCTGATCGCCGTCCTCTGGATCGGCTTCTTCTTCCTCGAGGGCTTCGACTTCGGCGTCGCCATGCTCCTGCCCATCCTGGGCAAGAACGACAAGGAACGCCGCGTCATGGTCAACACCATCGGACCCACGTGGGACGGCAACGAGGTGTGGCTGATCACGGCGGGCGGCGCCATGTTCGCGGCCTTCCCCGGCTGGTACGCGACGCTGTTCTCCGGCCTCTACCTGCCGCTGCTGCTCGTCCTCGTCGGCCTCATCCTCCGGGGCGTCGCCTTCGAGTACCGCAGCAAGCACCACACGTCGCGCTACCGCAACATGCTCGACTGGTTCGCGATCGTCGGCTCGTTCCTGCCGTCGCTGGTGCTCGGCGTCGGCTTCGCCAACTTCATCATCGGCATGCCCAACGACGGCCTCCTCTTCGATGGCTCCTTCTGGGGCCTGTTCAGCCCGTTCGCCCTCCTGGGTGGCGTGCTGTTCCTGGCGCTGTTCGTGCAGCACGGGTCGGCGTTCCTCGCGCTGAAGACGTCCGGCACGATGCACGAGAGGGCGAAGGCGTTCGGCACGAAGGTCGGCTGGGTGGCCGTCGCGCTGCTGGCCGTGTTCGTCGTCTGGCAGAACCTCGCGTACCCGGCGACCTCCGAGTTCGGCGACTTCACCGTCCTCACCTGGGCCGTCGGCATCATCTCGGTGGCCGCGCTGGCCGCGTCGGTGGTGCTCGTCACGAAGGAGCGCGACGGTTGGGCGTTCATCGCGACGGGGCTCAGCATCGTGACGCTGTTCGTCGGCATCTTCCTCAAGATGTACGGCAATCTCGGCTTCGCGCAGGACACCTCGGTGCCCGTCGGCGACCGCCTCAACATGCTCACCGCCGCCTCGTCGGAGACGACGCTGCAGATCATGTCGGTGGCCGCGGTGGTCTTCGTGCCGCTGGTGCTCGGTTACCAGGCGTGGAGCTACTGGGTCTTCCGGAAGCGGCTCAGCACGAAGTCCATCCCAGAGGACAAGCTCGCCTCGATGGCGGCCTGACCAACCATCTCAAGGGGCGCGGCGTCGGAAGGCGCCGCGCCCCTTCCCATTTTCCGCACGGTGAGAGACTGAGAGGCGATGACCGGACCGATCCACCCCCGCTTGTTCAGGCGCGCCCGGGCCACGCGGCGCTACCTGCTCGCCTCCGTCCTCGTCGGCATCCTCACCGCGGTGCTGATCATCCTCCAGGCGTGGCTGATCGCCGACGGGGTGACCGCCACCTTCGCCGTCGGCCGGCTCCCGCAGGGCTGGCCGGTGCTGCTGCTGGCGCTCGGCGGCGTGTTCCTCGCGCGGGCCGGGCTCGGTTGGCTCAACTCCTGGCTGTCGCACCGGTCCGCCGCCGCGGTGAAGTCGCAGTTGCGGCGCGACGTGCTCGCGGCCCACCTCGCCACCCCCGTCGGGGCCGCGAGCTCCTCGTCGCTGATCCGGATCGTCACCCGCGGCCTGGACGACCTCGACGGTTACTTCTCGAAGTACCTCCCCCAGCTGGGCCTGGCGGCGACGGTGCCGTTCCTCGTCGGCGGGCTGGTGCTGTTGCTGGACTGGCCGTCGGCGTTCATCATCGCGTTCACGCTGCCGCTCATCCCGATCTTCATGGTGCTGATCGGCTGGACGACGGAGAAGGCCACGAAGCGCTCGTTCGCGGTGGCGGACCGGCTCGCGAACCACTTCGCCGACCTCATCGCCGGCCTCCCGACGCTCCAGGCCTTCGCCCGGGCCCGCGCGCAGAAGCGGGGCGTGGACCTCAACGAGGAGCGCTACCGCGGCGCGACGATGAAGGTGCTGACGGTGTCGTTCATCTCGTCGCTGGCGCTGGAACTGCTGGCGTCGCTGTCGGTGGCGGTGGTGGCGGTGACGATCGGCTTCCGGCTCGTCTACGGGCAGGTGGACTTCTTCACGGCCCTGTTCGTGCTCATCCTGGCGCCCGAAGCCTTCCTGCCGGTGCGGCAGGTGGGCACGCACTTCCATGACTCGGTCGACGGGATGGCCGCGGCCGACGCGGCGTTCGACATCATCGACGCTGCCCCGTCGCACGGCGGCACCCGCCCGGCCCCGACCGGCGGCGCGCTGCGGTTCGAGGGGGTGGGCTACGCCTACCCCGGGACGGACCGCCGGGTGCTGGACGGCTTCCGGCTCGAGGTGGCGCCGGGCGAGGTCGTCGCCCTGTCGGGGGCCTCGGGTGGCGGGAAGTCGACGGCCCTCGCGATGGCGATGGGCTTTCTCGCCCCCGACGAGGGGCGCGTCACCGTCGACGGCGTGAGCCTGGCCGAGCTCGACCTCGCGTCCTGGCGCGCGCAGGTCGCCTACGTGGCCCAGAACCCCGGGTTGGTACGCGGCACCGTCGCGGACAACGTGCGGCTCGGCGCCCCGGACGCCACCGACGAGGAGATCGCCGCCGCCCTCGCCACCGCGGGGGCCGACTTCGGGCCGGGCAAGCCGATCGCCGACGACGGCGAGGGCCTGTCCGCCGGCGAACGGCGACGGGTGGCGCTGGCAAGGGCGCTGCGGCGGATCCGGCACGGGGCCAGATTGCTTGTGCTCGACGAGCCCACCGCCGGCCTCGATTCGGACCGCGAGGCGCTCGTGATCGCGGCGGTGCGCGACTCCGGGGCGTCGGCACTCATCGTCTCCCACCGGCCGGCCGTGCTGGCGGCCGCGGACCGCGTCGTCGAGTGGGCGGGCGTCTGATGCGCAAACTTGTCCTCGAACTCCTCGACGCCGTACCGAAGGGCCGGGCGCGGTTCGCGCTGGCGACCTTCCTTGCCGCCGCCGCGTCGGCCTCCTCCGTGGCGCTGATGGGCGTGTCCGCGTGGCTGATCTCCCGGGCCGCGGAGTTCCCGCCGGTGCTGTACCTGCAGGTGGCCGCCGTGGGCGTGCGCACGTTCGGCATCAGCCGAGGCGCGTTCCGCTACGTCGAGCGGCTCGTCGGGCACGACCTCGCGCTGCGGATGCAGTCGGTCCTGCGCTCGCGCACGTACGACAAGCTCTCCCGCACCACCCTCATCGGGCGGCGGCAGGGCGACCTCCTCACGCGGATCGTCCAGGACGTCGCCGCGGTGCAGGACCTCGTGGTGCGCGTCGCGATCCCGGCGCTGTCGGCGTCGCTGGTGATCCTCGGCACCACGGTGATGCTCGCGCGGTTCAACGTCGCCAGCTCGCTGGTGCTCCTGCTGAGCGCGATCCTCGCGGGCGTCCTGGTGCCGTGGTGGGCACAACGCGCATCGCTGCGGGTGGACCGGGAGTCGGTGGCGGACCGCGGCGCGCTCGCCGACGGGGCGCGCGAGCTCGCGCTCGCCGGCCCGGACCTGCTCGCCAACGGGGCCGACGGCGCCGCGCTGGGCCGGCTGCTGGAGGTCGACGACCGGCTGCGCCGGCAGGAGCAGCGCGGCGCCTGGGTCCGCGGCGTGGCGACCGCGGCCCAGATCCTGGCCGCCGGCATCGCCGTCGTGGCCGCCCTCTGGATCGGCGGCAACGCGGTGGCGGCGGGCGACCTCGGCCCCCGCCTCCTCGCCGTCCTCGTCCTCACCCCGCTCGCGCTGCACGAGGTGTTCCAGGACTTCGCGAAGGCGGCGCAGACGTTCACCCGCAGCCAAGCGGCCATGTCCCGCGTCCGTGAGGTGCTCGACGCCGACCCCGTCGGCACCGGCGACGTGGAACCCGGCGAAGGGGTCGCGGTGCAGCTCGCGGACGCGACCGTCGGCTGGCCCGGCGGGGCTCCGGTGCAGGAGGGGCTGGACCTCATCGTCGCCCCGGGCGAGAAGGTGGCGCTCGTCGGGCCCTCGGGTGTCGGCAAGACCACCGTCGCCGCCACCCTCATGGGGCTCATCCCGCCGCTCGCCGGCGAGGTGGAGCGCGCCGGCCGGGTCGGCTACCTGGCGCAGGACGCGCACATCTTCGCCACGAGCGTCGCCGAGAACGTGCGGATCGGCAACAAGGACGCCACCGACGAGCAGGTCGCCGACGCGCTGCGCCGGGCGGGGCTCGACCTGCCGCTCGACCGCGTGATCGGCGAGGCCGGCTCGACGCTGTCGGGTGGCGAGCGGCGGCGCCTCGCGCTGGCGCGGGTCCTCGTCGGCGAGCGCGACCTGCTCATCCTCGACGAGCCCACCGAGCACCTCGACCACGACACCGCCGCGGCCCTCATGCGCGACGTGTGGGCCGCCGCCGAAGGGCTCCGGACGTTGGTGATCACGCACGACGAGTCGGTGGCCGCCGCGTGCGATCGCGTGGTCGAGCTCCGCTGACCCGGTGTCTTGGAGATCGACCCCGCCGCTTGTTACGATCCTCCGCGTGATCCACTGACACGCGTGCCCCAAGGGGTCCGCACGCCGGGTGACCGAGGCCGCGCCGAGCGCGTGACCCCGCCCGCGTGCGTCGAAACCAAGTCCATTCCGAGCCGGGTGCGCGTGCGTCCTCAGCGATCGCCAGCCCGCTCCCCCTCCAGAACCTCGAGGCTCCGCATGCCCAGAACCGAACAAGCCATCGACCAGGAAGCGCGCGCCGACACGGTAGAGACGGGCGGCCGCGTCATCTGGCTCCTGCTGGCGGCCGCGTTCGTCGCCATCCTCAACGAGACGACGATGGGTGTGGCGATCCCTCACCTGATCGCCGACCTCGGCATCACCTACCGCACCGCGCAGTGGCTCACCACCGCCTTCATGCTCACCATGGCCATCGTCATCCCGACGACCGGCTTCCTCATCCAGCGGTTCACCACCCGCCAGGTGTTCGTCGCCGCCATGATCCTGTTCTCCACGGGAACGACGATGGCGATGCTCGCCCCGGCCTGGCCGGTGCTCATCGCGGCCCGGGTCGTCCAGGCCTCCGGCACCGCCATGATGCTGCCGCTGCTGATGACCACGATCATGATGCTCGTGCCGGCCCACCGGCGCGGCGCCATGATGGGCCGCGTCAGCATCGTCATCGCGTTCGCGCCCGCCATCGGCCCGGTGCTGTCGGGCTTCGTCCTCGACGTGCTCAGCTGGCGCTGGATCTTCGCCATCGTCCTGCCGATCGCGCTGACCGCGCTCGCGGTCGGCGCGCGTTGGATCCGCAACGTCGGCAGGACCACTGACGCGCCGCTCGACGTGCCGTCGGTCATCCTGTCCGCGTTCGGGTTCGGTGGCCTGGTGTTCGCGCTCAGCCAGATCAGCGGCGCGGAGTCCGGCGGCGCGGCGGCGGACGTCGCCCTCGCCCGGCTCACGCTCGCCATCTCGCTCGCGGTCGGCGCGGTCGCGCTCGTCCTGTTCGTGTGGCGCCAGATCCGGCTGCAGCGCGACGACCGGGCGCTGCTCGACCTCAGGGTGTTCCAGAACACCAACTTCGCGCTCTCCATGGCCCAGTTCGCGGTGATGTCGTTCGCGTTCTTCGGTGCGATCACCGTCGTGCCGCTGTACCTGCAGGAGGTGCACGGGCTGAGCGCGCTGCAGTCCGGGCTCGTGGTGCTGCCCGGCTCGATTGCGATGGGCCTCGCCGGCCCGATCATCGGCAACGTCTACGACCGCTGGGGCACCCGCGTGCTGTTGATGCCCGGTGCGGTGCTGGTCACCGCCATGCTGTGGTTCTACACCACCCTCGACGCCGACACCGCGGTGCCGGTCATCGTCGTGGCGCAGACGCTCCTCGCGGTCGGGCTGGCGATGTCCTTCACCCCACTGTCGACGGCGGCGCTCGCGTCGCTGACCCGCAACCACTACTCCCACGGCAGCGCGGTGCTCGGCACGGTGCAGCAGGTGGCGGGAGCGGCGGGGGTCGCGGTGATGGTGACCGTGGCGGCGGCGGCCTCCGGCGGCGGGGGCACGCTGACGTCGGACGGCACGCAGACGGCGTTCCTGTTCTCGGCAGTCGCCGCGACGCCGCTGGTGCTGGGCGCCTGGCTGATCCGCAAGCCCGCCGACGACGCGGGGCCGATCATCGCCGCGCACTGACGCGAGCCGGGGCGGGGGTGGAAGAATGTCGGCATGGTCGACGCCGCCCCCAACCTGGACCCGCCGCAACCCGACGTGCTCGGTGAGCCGTGGGTCCAGCGCCGCATCCCGCTGCGCCCCTCCCGTCGGTACGGTCGTGAGCCCCAAGCGGTTCTTGTGCACCGCAGCGACGCCGGCGCCCAGCCGCGCGCGGTGCTCTACTTCCACGGCTTCACCGACTACTTCTTCCACCCGGCGCACGCCGAGCGGTGGCGCGCGGCCGGCTTCGACTTCTACGCCCTCGACCTGCGCCTGAACGGCCGTTCCCTCCGCGAGGGCGAACGCCCCGGCGCCATCCGCGACGTCCGCGACCACGACGAGGAGATCGGCATCGCGCTCGCCGCCATCCGCGCCGCGGGTCACCAGCAGGTCGTGCTGCTGGGGCACTCCACCGGCGGCCTCATGGCGGCCGGCTGGGCGCACCGCCACCCCGGCGAGGTCGACGTCATCGTCCTCAACAGCCCGTGGTTCGATCACAACGGCCCCTGGTTCGAGCGGCGGCTGCTGACGCCGCTGGTCCGGCTGCTGGCGCGCGTGGCGCCCGGAGTCGTCGTCGGGAAGCTGCAGGAGGGTTACGGCCGCTTCCTCCACTCCTCCACCGGCGGCGAGTGGACCTACGAGCTCGGGTGGAAGCCCTTTGCCGGCTTCCCCGTCCGGGCCGGGTTGTTCGCCAGCGTCCGCCGCGAGCAGGCACGGCTCGCCCGGGGCCTCGACGTCCGGGAGCCCGTCCTGCTGTGCTGCTCGGCACGCTCCGGGCCCGTGAAACGGCCCACCGCCGAGGACCTGCGCGCCAGCGACTGCGTGCTCGACGTCGACGACATGGTGCGGCTCGCGCCGCACGTCGGCCGGGACGTCACCGTCGAACGCATCGACGGCGGCATCCACGACCTCGCGCTCTCGCCGCGGCCGGCCCGCGACCGCTACGAGGAGGCGGCGATCGCGTGGGCGACGGCGCGGCTGGCCTAGCCTCATCACGCAGCACGGGGAGTTTCGATATTGTGACGACGTGACGCGTCCATTGAAGGTTGCCCAGTTCACGGACAACTACGGCCCCGGCAGCAACGGCCTCATGGTGGCGGTGCAGCAGCTGGAGGGCAACCTGCTGGACGCCGGCCACGAGGTCATCGTCGTGGCGCCCGCGGCCAAGGGGGTCAACCCGCACCACGGCCGCGAGGGGCGCACCGAGATCCGGCTCCCGTCGGTGCGCGTGCCCCGGCTCCCGACGAACGTCGCGAACGGCCGCCACTTCGAGCGCACCATCGAGCAGTTGGCCACGATCAGGCCGGACGTCATGCACGTGCACGGCTTCGGCACCGTCGGCGCACTCGGCATGTGGGCCGCGGCCCGCCTGCGCATCCCCATGATGGTCACCTGGCACACCGACTTCGACGCCTACGCCGACCACTACGCCGCCGTCCTGCCGCTCCTGACCGGCGTGCTGCGCGCGTTCGCGCGGATGAGCAAGGGCGGCATCATCGACCACAAGGCCATGAAGGACGCGGAGATCCGCTACGAGGACCGCGGCCGCTCCACCGCGTCGCTGCTCGGGTTGTGCGCGAAGATGCTGGAGTCGGCCGACCTGGTGACCACCCCGTCGCCGAAGACGGTCAACCGCGCCCTGCAACTCGCGCCGAACGCGAACATCATCTGCGTGCCCAACGGGGTCGACCCGCTGCCCCCCGGCCCGCCGCCCATGCCGCGCGGCGAGGGCCCACTCATCCTCTACGCCGGCAGGATCGCCCCCGAGAAGGGGCTGCCGCTGCTGCTGCAGGCCTTCGAGCTCGTCCGTGCGCAGCGGCCCGACGCGCAGCTCATGGTGGTCGGCGACTGGCAGCGCTACCCGAAGATCAAGAAGGCCCTCGCCGCGGCCCGCGACCGGCTGGGCGTCATCCTCCCCGGCGAGCAGAAGCGGGAGGCCCTGGGCGCGTTCTACGGCATGGCGGACCTCTTCGCGTTCCCCAGCCAGACCGACACGCAGGCGCTCGTGCTGCACGAGGCCGCGCTCGCCGGGCTGCCGATCGTCGCCGTCGACCACGAGCTCCAACTCGTCCTGGAGCCGGGGGTGAACGGCGAGCTCGCGAGGCCGACCCCGGCGTCGTTCGCGTCAGCTATCATGCGCGTGCTGAGGGCCGACGACGAGTGGCGCGCCAACGCGACGAAGCGATCCATCGAGCTCGCGTCCCAGTGGACCGTGCAGTCGCAGGCCGACGAGATGCTCCGGCTCTACCAGTTGGTGGCGGAGGGCCGCGGGGCCGACCTCCGGCCCCGCTAGCCGCTAGCCCAGCGCCGCGGGTCCCTGCTCGACCAGCACCTTGAACTGCGCCGCGTCGATGATCCGCAGCCCCAGCGCCTCGGCCTTGGCGAGCTTCGACCCCGCGCCGGGGCCGGCGGCGACGAAGTCCGTCTTCTTCGAGACCGACGAGGCCGCCTTCCCGCCGGCGGCGATGATCGCCTCCTGTGCCTCCTCGCGGGTGTAGCCCTCGAGCGAGCCGGTGGCCACGACGGTGAGCCCGTCCAGCACCCCGCCCTCGCGCCGGGCGCCGGGCCCGGGGTGGTCGGGGATCGCGAACTGCACGCCGGCGGCCCGCCACCGGTCGATGATCTCGCGGTGCCAGTCGACCGCCAGCCACTCGGTGAGCGCGGCCGCGATCGTGGGGCCGACGCCCTCGACCTGCGCCAGCTCCTCCGGCGTCGCGCGCTCGATCGCCTCCAGGGAGCCGAACCAGTTGGCCAGCGCCCGCGCGGCCACGGGGCCGACGTGGCGGATGCTCAGCGCGACCAGCTGACGCCACAGCTCCTTCGTCTTCGCCCGCTCAAGCTCCGCGATGAGGGTCGTGGCCTGCGCGCTCGGGACGAACTCGTCGCCCTCCTTGCGGCGGAACGGCGTGCGGCGGCGCACCTCCCCGTCGGGGTCCGTGCGGGGCTCGCCGGTCTCCGGGTCGCGGACGACGACCTCGATCGGCACGAGCTGCTCGAGCGTCAGGTCGAAGAGGCCGGCCTCGGTCACCAGCGGCGGCGTCGACGGGACGCTCGGCTGGGTCAGCGCCGCGGCGGTGACCTCCCCCAGCGCCTCGACGTCCAGCGCGCCCCGGGAGCCGATGTGCTCGACGCGCCCCCGCACCTGCGCGGGGCAGGAGCGGGCGTTGGGGCAGCGCAGGTCGATGTCGCCCTCCTTCATGGGGCGCAGTTCCGTGCCGCACTCGGGGCAGTTCGTCGGCATGACGAACTCGCGCTCGGTGCCGTCGCGCAGCTCGGCGACGGGGCCGAGGACCTCCGGGATCACGTCGCCGGCCTTGCGGAGGACGACCGTGTCGCCGATCAGCACGCCCTTCGCGCGGACGACGTCCTTGTTGTGCAGGGTGGCCTGCCGCACCACCGAGCCGGCGACGCGGGCCGGCTGCATCACCGCGAACGGGGTGGCTCGGCCGGTGCGGCCCACCGAGACGACGATGTCGAGCAGCTTCGTGTGCACCTGCTCGGGCGGGTACTTGTAGGCGATCGCCCAGCGCGGCGCGCGGGACGTCTGGCCGAGCCCGGGCCGGAGGGCGAGCTGGTCGACCTTGACGACCACCCCGTCGATCTCGTGCTCGAGGGCGTGGCGCAGCTCGCCGTAGCGGGCGACGTAGGCGAGCACCTCGTCGGTCTCCGTGGCCGTGATCACGGCGGGGCTGGTGGGCAGCCCCCACTCCTCCAGCAGCCGGTACACCTCGGAGTGCGACTCCACCGTCGGCTGCCAGGCGCCGATGCCGTGGACGATGAGCTCGAGCCGCTTGAGCCGCTCCTCGCCGGCCCGCAGCTCGAGGCCGGACTTCTCGTCGAGCTTCTGCCGCAGCGACCCGGCGGCGGCGTTGCGCGGGTTGGCGAGGGAGGGGAAGCGACGTTGGGCCGACGCGGCCGCACGGTCCTCGTCGGCGCCGCGGCCCCGCATGGACTCGACGACCTCGTCGCGCAGCTCGCCGAGCAGGTGGTTGAGCTCCTCGAAGGCCGCCTTGCGGAGGTACACCTCTCCGCGGACCTCGACGATGTCCGGGTGCGGGCCGCCGCGCAGCTGCTTCGGGATGCCCGGGATGCGCTCGACGTTGACGGTCACGTCCTCGCCGGTGCGGCCGTCGCCGCGCGTGGCGGCGCTGACCAGGCGGCCGTGCTCATAGCGGAGGCTGAGTGCGAGCCCGTCGATCTTCAGCTCGCAGAGCCACCGGGCCCGACCGTCGACGGCGGCGTCGGTCTTGTCCAGCCATTCGCGGAGGTCCTCGACGGAGAAGACGTTGTCGAGCGACATCATCGGCTCAGCGTGCACGAGCGGCGGGAAGCCCCGGCCCGCCGCGGCGCCGACGGTCTGCGTCGGCGAGTCCTGGCTGACGAGCTCCGGGTACGCGCGCTCGAGCGCCTGCAACTCGCGCACCAGCGCGTCGTACTCGGCGTCCATGATCAGCGGCGCGTCGTTGACGTGGTAGGCGATGTTGTGGCGCTCGATCTCCTCGCGGAGCGTCTCGGCGCGTTCGTGGGCGGCCTTCAGCCCTGGGACGTCAGTCATGGGCCTCATCCTATTTCGGGAAAAGGCTACGGCGCCGGGGCAGTGCACCCCGACGCCGTAGCCAGACCATCTTGCGCGATCAGTACCAGTGGTTGCGCGACCAGAAGTTGTACGCGCCCTGGTAGCCGCCGTAGCGGGAGCTCACGTAGTTGTACTGCCACTTGAGCGAGGCCACCGGATCGTCCCAGCTGGAGCCGATCTTCGAGCAGGGGTACACCTGGGCGAGGCCGCAGGCGCCGCTGCTGGGGTTGCGGGCGCTGGGGTTCCATCCCGACTCACGGCTCACGATGTAGTCGACGTAGGTCCACTGCGACTCCGGGATGCCGGCCGCGCGCATCCAGTCGTACTTGGTGCCGGTGCGGGAGCCCGACGAGCTGGGCGCCGGCGCGGACGAGCTGCTCGACGAGCTGGTCCGGGTCGGCTCGGGCTTGGGGGCGACGTAGGTGCCGACGGTGGTGACCTGGGTCACCGGGTCCTTCAGGACCTCCTCCGACTGCTTGATCGAGCTCTGCAGTTGGCCGTCGTGGTAGACGTTCCTGTAGGTCTCGCGCTTCAGGCCCTCGACGCCCTTCGTGGTGACCTCGGACTTGCCCTTCGCGAGCTTGCTCGACTCCACCGACTTCTTCCCGAACGGGATCGCCTTCTCGACGCTGGGGGTGGTGACCTCCACGTCGACGTACTTGATCTCCATGCCGTCGGCCAGGAGGGTGTCGGGCGCCGGGGTGACGATGTCGTCGGCATCGGGCTTGATGTGGGCCTCGACGAGCAGGTCCGCCACGGTGCCCGCGAACCGGACCGCCATCTCCTTGCCGCCAGCGACCAGCGTCACGTCCTTGGCGGTGATGATGTCCACGCTGAGCCCGTCGCGGCCGATGGCCGCCGAGCGGGAGGTGGAGAGCTTGGAGTCGGCGTGGTCGAGGTCGAGGAAGCCGAGGGCCTCTTGGACGGTCTTGCCCGTGGTCCACACCTCGCGGGTCTGCCCGTCGACGGTGACCTCGAACGGCCGGGCGACGAGGACGGTGATCTCCATGTCGTCGGTCACCTCGGACTCGACACCGGGGAGGACGACGTCGTGCTCGGCGAGCTCGATGCCCTCGAGCTCCAGCACCTCGCCGACCGTGTCCTCACGCACCGCGATCGCCTTCGTGGCACCGTCGACGGTGAGGGCCACGTCGTTCTTCTGCATGGCTGTAGCGACTCCGACGCCCCCCACCAGGGCCAGCGCTGTTGCCCCCGCAACTGCCGGAACCAGCATCTTCTTCTTCAGCAACTCTTGATCTCCAAAACTGTGTCGGTTTAACCGGACAGCCGCTAGCTTAAGAGATTCCTGAGAGATTCCCAAGTCGAATCTGAGAATCTTTCACTTGTTGCCGTGCGCGGGGCCCTCCCGCGCCAGACTTCCGGCGCGCTACCGCTTGGTGGGCTGGAAGAACTTCAGCGTCAGCGAGTTGAGGACCACGAAGACCGAACTGAAGGCCATGGCCGCGCCCGCGATGATCGGGGTGAGGAAGCCCAGCGCCGCCAGCGGGATCGCCGCGGTGTTGTAGGCGAAGGCCCAGACGAGGTTCGACTTGATCTTGTTCAGCGTCGCGCGCGAGAGGCGCACGGCGTCGACTGCGGCCATGAGGTCGTGGCGCATCAGCGTGATGTCGCCGGCCGCGATCGCCGCGTCGGTGCCGGAGCCCATCGCGATGCCGAGATCGGCCTGGGCGAGGGCTGCGGCGTCGTTCACGCCGTCGCCGACCATCGCCACCTGCTTGCCGCCGGCCTGGAACTCCTTGATGGCGTCCACCTTGCCCTGCGGGGTCACGCCGGCGCGGACGTCGTCGATGCCCACCTCTGCGGCCACCGCGCGGGCGGTCTTCTCGTTGTCGCCGGAGAGCAGCACCGGGGTCAGCCCCAGCCGCTTCAACTCGGAGATGACCTGGCGCGCGTTCTCCTTGAGGGTGTCGGCGACGACGATGCGGCCGAGCACGCGCGTGTCGGTGGCCACCCACACCTCGGAGCCGATGACGTCGCGCCTGCGCTCGGGCAGCGCGAGGCCGAGTTCGGCGATCAGCGCCGGGGAACCGGCGTAGGTCTGGATGCCGTCGACGAGGCCCTTGACGCCCCTGCCCGGCAGGTTCTCGAACTCCGTCAACTGGCCCGTCTCGACGACCTCCACCAGCGCGCGGGCGATCGGGTGCTCCGAGGCCGACTCGACGGTGGCGGCCGCGCGGAGCAGCACCTCATCGGACACGCCGTCGACGGGTTCGGTGGCCGCCACGGACATGGCACCGGTGGTGATGGTGCCGGTCTTGTCGAAGACGATCGTGGAGACCTTGCGCGCCCGTTCGAGGACCTGCGGGCCGCGGATGATGATGCCGAGCTGGGCGCCGCGGCCGGTGCCCACCATCAGCGCCGACGGGGTCGCGAGACCGAGGGCGCAGGGGCAGGCGATGATCAGGACCGCGATGGCGGCGGACAGGGAGAACGTCAGGCCCGAGCCCATAAGCAGGTGGACAAAGAGCGCGAGCACCGAGATGACGATGACAGTCGGCACGAAGATGGTGGTGACCTTGTCGGCCAGGCGCTGCACGTCGGCCTTGCCGGTCTGCGCCTCCTCCACGAGCCGGGCCATGTGGGCGAGCTGGGAGTCCTCGCCGACGGCGGTGGCGCGGACCAGCAGCCGGCCGGTGGTGTTGACGGCGCCGCCGACGACGTGCGAACCCGGCTCCACCTCGACGGGCAGCGACTCACCGGTGATGATCGACTGGTCCACGGCGGATCGCCCCTCGACGACCTCCCCGTCAGCCGCGACCTTCTCGCCGGGGCGTACGACGATCTCGTCGCCCACCCTGAGCAAGCGGACGTCGACCTCCTGCTCCACACCGTTCACGAGGCGACGGGCGCGCTTGGCCCCCACCTGGAGCAGCTCACGCATCGCCTTGCCCGACTCCACCTTGGCCTTCGCCTCGATGTAGCGGCCGAGCAGCAGGAAGGCGATGATCGCGACCGCGGCCTCGAAGTAGACGAAGCCGAGCGCGTCCTGGCGGGAGAGGGTCAGCTCGAACTCGTGCTTCATGCCGATCATGCCGGCGTGGCCGAAGAGCATCGCGAAGATGGACCAGGCCATCGCGGTGACGGTGCCCAGCGAGACCAGGGTGTCCATCGTCGTGCTGCCGTGGCGCAGGTTGGTCCAGGCGGCCTGGTGGAAGCTGCGGCCGGTCCAGAACACGACGACGACCGACAACACCATCGCCAGCCACTGCCACCCGGGGAACTGCAGTGCGGGCACCATCGAGAGCGCGACGACGGGGATGCCGAGCGCGAACGCCAGGACCAGCCGTGGCCGGAGCTTCGAGGCTTCGTCGTTGGTGGGTGCGTCGGGCTCCGGCAGTCGGGCGCCGTAGCCGGCCTGCTCGACGACGGCGATGAGTTCGGCCGTCGTGAGCGAGTCGGGGGCCTCCACCGTCGCGCGTTCCGTGGCGTAGTTGACGCTCGCCTCGACGCCGTCGACCTTGTTGAGCTTCTTCTCGATCCGCGCCGCGCACGAGGCGCACGTCATGCCGTCGATGTCCAACTGGACCAGCATCTTGACTCCATTCCGCGTGTTTCATGGGGCACACGCAGCCCGCAGGGTTGGGTTTACCTGCCTTCGTGCGGTTCACCTGCCGTACACGGCAGGTAAATCGCACCAGCGCAGGTCAACCGGCCGGAGTGGCGGGGCGCCCCAGCGGGACGCCCCGAACCGCCTCAGGCCGCGGCGACGGTGTAGTTGCCGGCTTCCTTGACCGCTTCCTCGATCGACTCGAATGCGACCGGCGCCTCCGAGGTGACGACCATCTGGCCCCCGTCTAGGGTGACCTGCACGTCGTTCACGCCCTCGATCTCGCTGACCTCCTCGGTCACGGACTTCACGCAGTGGCCGCAGGTCATGCCGGTGACGATGTACTTGGACTCCATTGTTTTCTCCCTATTTGGTCATGCGGCGGATGGCCGCCATTGCCTCGTCGAGCTTCTGCTCGGCTTCCTCTCCGCCCCTGGCCGCCGCCTGCGCGACACAGTGGTCGAGGTGGTCCTCCAGCAGCCCCAGCGACACTGCCTTGAGGGCCGACTGGATGGCGGAGATCTGCGTGAGGATGTCGATGCAGTACTTGTCCTCCTCGACCATCCGCGCGATCCCGCGCGTCTGCCCCTCGATCAGCTTGAGCCGACGCAAGTAGTTGGCCTTCTCGGGCGTGTAGCCGTGTGCGGCATGCCCCTCGGTGGTTTCGGTCATCGTTTCCTCCCGGAGGAATCATACCCCCCGGGGGTAGGGTAGGCAAACACCACCCCCCTCCTTCGCCCCGCCGCGCCGTGTGTATAGTGCGCTCACCTCCGGGCCAGTTATCCCCAGGAAGCCCACACCCCCTGTGGAAAAGTTGCCCCATGGCCTCCCCGCAAGGCAAACACCAGGTGAACGAAGCGTTATAGCACGGAAACATGAGGTTGCGCCAGCGGATTCGCGAAATCCCTTTCAAGAATATGAAAGCCCTTGTCAGCCGGAAATGACGTCTGAGGCTGAATGTCGACACAACCACAGGTCGCTGGGTCGCTCAACCCGCCCCGCAGGAGTCCGGTCTCACAGGGGGGAAGTGTGGACAACCCTGCGCCGAAACGTATTTATAACGATTTGATAACGCAGATTCTCGCGGGGACACGCATGGTCTCCACAACCCGGGCGGCTGAATCGTCCGAACTGTCCACACATTGTCCACAGGTTGTCCACATCCTCTTCCACAGCAGCCGAAACTGTCCCCCTTGCCTGATGTCCTACCCTTCTGGAAGCAGGAAGGTCAGTGAATGTCAGAAGGCGAGTTCGATCGCACCCCGCCCCAGGATCTGGAAGCGGAACAGAGCGTCCTCGGCGCCATGATGATGAGCAAGGACGCGATTGCCGACGTCGTGGAGGTCATCCGTGGGACGGACTTCTACCGTCCCAACCACGAGACCATCTACAACGCCATCGTCGACCTGTTCGGGCGGGGCGAGCCGGCCGACACGGTCACCGTCGCCGGCGAGCTGAGCAAGCAAGGCGAGCTGCAGAAGATCGGCGGCCCCGTCTACCTGCACGACCTCCACGCCTCCGTCTCCATCGCCGCCAACGCCATCTACTACGCCGAGCTCGTCCGTGAGAAGGCGGTGCTCCGGCGGCTGGTGAACGCGTCGATCAGGATCGCGCAGCTCGGCTACCAGGGCCAGGGCGACGTCGACAAGATCGTCGACGAGGCCCAGCAGACCCTCTACGAGGTGACCGACAAGCGCGCCAGCGAGGACTACCGCAGCCTGGGCGAGCTGATGGAGCCCACGTTCGACGAGCTGGAGGCCATCCAGAGCTCCGGCGACGCGCTCGCGGGCGTGCCGACGGGGTTCGTGGAGCTCGACCGCCTCACCAACGGGCTCCACCCGGGCCAGATGATCATCGTCGCCGCCCGCCCGGGTGTGGGAAAGTCGACGTTCGCTCTCGACATCTGCCGCGCCGCCGCCATCCACAACGACCTGACCACCGCCTTCTTCTCCCTCGAGATGAGCCGCACCGAGATCGTGATGAAGGTGCTGTCGGCCGAGTCGTCGGTCCACCTCGGCCGCCTGCGCGGCTCGGGCAAGATGGACGAGGCCGACTGGCAGCGCGTCACCGACAAGGGCGTGATGCTCACCAACAAGCCCTTCTTCATCGACGACTCCCCCAACCTCACAATGATGGAGATCCGGGCGAAGGCCAGGCGGCTCAAGCAGCGCAACGACCTCCAGCTCATCGTGCTCGACTACCTGCAGCTCATGAGCTCGGGCAAGAAGGTGGAGTCGCGGCAGCTCGAGGTCTCGGAGTTCTCCCGGCAGATCAAGCTGCTCGCCAAGGAGCTCGAGATCCCCGTCATCGCGCTGTCGCAGCTGTCGCGAAACACCGAGCAGCGCAAGGACGGCGTGCCGCAGCTGTCGGACCTCCGCGAGTCGGGCTCGCTCGAGCAGGATGCGGACCTCGTGATCATGCTCCACCGCCCGGAGATGTACACGCAGAACCCCACCGACGAGGAGCGCGGCCAGGCCTTCTTCCACGTGCTGAAGCACCGCAACGGCGAGACGGGCCGCATCGACGCCCTCTTCCAGGGCCACTACAGCCGGTTCACGAACCCGCCCATCGGCTGATCAAACGGTCTGGATGTGATGCGAGGGAAAGCGCCGTTGCTTCCCCTCTGTGTCTCCACACTTGCTGATCGCGACGGCATTGTGAAGGGTCTCTCAGGAAATGTTGCGGAACCGTGATCTCGACCGTCGTTCGCTTCGCTCACTGGCTCGATCAACGGGCGAGTGGAGGCAGCTCGACCAACCGAACGGGCGGTAGCAGCTCGATCAGCTGGCGCGGCGGAACTTCGACGGCGCGAGCTGGCGTCGCGTCCCGATCGCCATCCACGACAGCGCGGCGAACAGGATCCCGACGAACACCAGCGCGAACACCGCCAGCACCACCTCGGCACCCGCCAGCCACGAACGCGTCAACAGCATCCCGGAGTGCACGGGCGACACCGCAGCGATCCAGTCCAGCCAGCCGGGCACCGCCGAGCTGAATCCGAGCGCGACGGTGACCGCCAGCAGCACCAGCGAGATGCCGCGGCCGATGTGCCCCAGCCACCCGGCGAGCGCGTGCTGCGTCACGGAGAACACGACGCCGAGCAGCGCCAGGATCGCCATCAACCCGACGGTCCGGCCGAGCGTCAGGTCGAGCAGCACGCCGCCGATCAGCCCGACGACCAGCCCCACCGCGGTGACGATCCCCGTCGGGAGCCCGACGGTGCGCGTCCAGAGCGCGAGGCTGCTCGCCCTCGAGGAGACGACATCGGTCGGCACCGGGCGCGCCACGACGAACGCGGCGAGCGCCGCGAGCCACACGCCGGCGACGAGGATCACCGCGGCGAGTGGCACGTCGCCCTTGGCCATCGGCTCGTCCGCCTGGTCGACCGGGCTGGACACCGTGTCGGCGAGCGTCGCGCGGTCGCTGTCGGAGTAGTACGGCAGCTGGTCCGCGCCGGCGGCCAGCTCGTCGGAGAGGGTGCCGATGCCATCGGCCAGTTGGCCGGTGCCGTCGTCGAGCTGCGCGAGCCCGTCGCTCAGCTCACCGGCGCCGACGGCGGCCTGGCCCACGCCCGAGGTGTACTGCCAGACGCCGTCGACGTAACTCACCACGCCGTCGGAGAAGAGGCCGACGCCGTCGCTCAACTGGCGCGCGCCATCGCTGAGCTGACGGGTGCCGTCGGCGAGCTGGCTCACGCCCGCGGGCAGCGCCCCCAACTGGGAGCCGAGCTGCCGGATGCCCCCGAGCAGCTGCGTCGATCCGTCGGCCAGCGCGGGCCCGTTGTCCACCAGCGGCTGGGCGCCGTCGACGATCCGCCCGGCCCCGTCGCGGAGCTGGGCGATCCCGTCGCGCAGCGTGCCGAGCTCGGAGGTCAGCTGGCGCGGCAACTCGGTGGCGAGGACCTCGATGCCGTCCGCGAGCTGCTGGTTGCCGTCCGCGACGGCGCGGCTGCCGTCGCGGAGCTGCCGCAGGCCCGGAACGAGCTGCTGCGCCCCCTGGAGCCCCTCCACGACCGGGCCCATGGCGGTCGACAGCTCGTCGCCCGCGTACTGCGCCAGTTCGAGGTAGGTCATGCCGGTCTCGGGTTCGGTGGAGTGCAGGAACTCCGAGGCGGCGCCGGCCCCCTGCTGGAAACCGGTGCCCAGCGCCTGGTCGATGCCCTGCTCGTAGACCGTCCGCAGTTCGTCGCACAGCGCCGGGTCGTCCACCGTGCACTCGAAGCCCGCCTTGAGCTGGTCCGCGAGCACGGTGAGCTCCGCAGGCGGTGGTACGGCGCCCGACGCGTAGCCCCGCAGCGCCGCGTCGGTGTCGCGGACGAAGCCGCCGAGTTGGTCGGCCTGGGCGCCGAGTTGCTGCGCGGCCGCCACCATCTCGTCGGTGACGAGTCCGTCGAGCGGCTCCACCTGCGCGACGACCTGGTCGAGGCCGTCTGCCACCTGGTCGGCGCCCACCGCGAGCTGCGCGGACCCGTCGACGAGCTGGTCGAGTTCAGAGAAGTCCGGCTGCGCCGAGTCCATGCCGACGACGACCCGGTCGAGCCCGTCGTAGAGCTGCCCCACCCCGCCGACGACCTGCGCGGTTCCCTCGGTGTAGGCGGCGACCCCCGGGAGCAGCTGTTCCGCCCCGTCGACGAGCTGCTGCACCCCAGCTGTGAGGGCGGGCATCTGCCCGGCCATCTGCTGGACGCCGGCGTCGAGCTGACCCGCGCCGTCCGCGAGCTGCACAGCGCCGTCCTGGAGCTCGTACGAGCCGTCGGCGAGCTGGTCACCGCCCGCGGCCAGCTGGTCGCCGCCGTCGGCGAGCTGTCCCATGCCGTCGGCCAGTTCGGCCGACCCGTCGGCTGCCTGGGAGGTGCCGTCGGCGAGCTGGTCGGCGCCGTCGCGGAGCTGGTCGACGCCGTCGACGAGCTGCCCGAACTGGTCCCCGACCTGGTTGAAGCCGAGGTAGATGTTCTCGAGGTACTGCGACGTCAGCATGTCGTTGAGGGAGCCGGTCGCGATCCGGGCGATGTCCTGCGCGAGCACGCCGTCGGAGGCGGGCGCGTTGCGGGAGATCTCGACGTCGATCCTCGCCTTCTCGGCGACGTCGGCATCGTTCGCGGAGAACGACATCGCGGCGCGGGAGAAGTTGGCGGGGATCGTCACGACGGCGGAGTACTCGCCGGTGAGGAGCCCCTCGTCGGCACTCGGCTCGTCGGCGAGGATCCAGGTGATGTTCTCGCCGTCGCGGTCCATCATCTCGGCGGCGAGCTGCCGGCCCATGGGCACGAACTGGCCCTCGATCTCCGTGCCCTCGTCGAGGTTCACGATGGCGGCGGTCACCTTGTCCTCGTCGGCGCGGTCGACCAGCCCCAGCAGGGCGCCGACGATCAACAGCGGCACGAGGAACAGCGCGGCCAGCACGGGCCACGACACCTTGCGTCCGAACTTGCGGGTTCCCTCGGGTCTCATACGAGTACCTCCTCCTGGGCCGGTGCGCCCACGGCCACGACGTCGTCCGGCGTCACCGCGGTGAGCACGCCCTCGCTGCCTGCGCAGCAGACGAGGGCGAAGTCCTGATTGGTCCGCGCGAGTTCCGCGACGCCTTGCAGCGCCCGGACCTCGGCGGGGGTGCCCACGACGTCGACGTGGTCGATGAAGACCACGGAGCCGGGGCGCGGGGCGAGGCGGCCGAGCGCGGCGACGACGTCGCCGGTGCCGGCCAGGTCGACGTAGTCGACGCGACGGCGGACCGCACCGGCCGACTCGGGCAGCAGTGCGCCGGCCACGCGGGCGCGGCCCGACTCGATGGCGAGCCGTCCGCTCAGCGCGAGCGCGGCCCCGGTGCGGGCGCCGAGCGGGCCGACGAGCCCCACGACCTGCCCGCGCCTGGCCTGCAGCGACACCGGGGCGAGCACGCCCTCGACGGCGACCTCCTCCGCGTGGAGGACCGCGTCCGTGCCCGGCCAGTTGCGCAGTGCCAACTGCTTGGTGAGCACCTCGCCCTCCATGTCGAACTCGGGCAGGGCGCGATCGAGCCACTTCGGCATCCACCAGGCACGGTCGCCCAGGAGCGCCAGCACCGCGGGGACCAGCGTCATGCGGACGAGGAAGGCGTCGATCGCCACGCCGACGGCGAGCGCGAAGGCGATCTGCTTGATCGCCATCATTCCCGCTGGGACGAAGAAGGCGAACACCGCGAACATGACGAGCGCGGCGGCGGTGACCACCGGGCCGGAGGCGACGAACCCGTGCCTGATGGAGTCCATCGCCGACTTGCCGTGCACGTACTCCTCGCGGATGCGGGAGACGATGAAGATCTCGTAGTCCATTGCCAGGCCGAACAGGATGCCGATCAGGAGGATCGGCAGGAAGCTGATGATGGCCTCCGGCTTCTCGAGGTTGATGAGCTCCTTGAACCAGCCCTCATTGAACACGAGCTGGGTGAGCCCGAAGGACGCGCCCACGCTCAGGAGGAACCCCACAGCGGTCTTGATCGGCACCCACACCGAGCGGAACACCGCCGCGAGCAGCACCAGGGTCAGCCCGACGACGAGGAACCCGAAGGGCCACACCGCGGCGCCCAGCCGGCTGGTCACGTCGAGCTGTACGGCGGTGAAGCCGGTCACGTCGGCCTCGATGCCGCGCGACTCCTCCCACGAGTCCGTCACCTCACGGAGCCGCTCGACGGTGCCCACGGTGGCGGGGTCGTCGGAAGCGGTGGTGGGGATGAGCTGGATGAGCGCGGTGTCGGCGTGCTGGTTGGGAACCGCCATGACCACGCGATCGACGCCCTCGACCGCCTCGACCTCTGTGCGCAGCTCGTCGACCAGCCCCAGGGGATCGGTGGAGCCGATGATGCCGGCGGTGATGACGAGGGGCGCGTTGTAGCCGGGGCCGAAGTGCTCGGCCTGCAGGTCGTAGGCGATCCGCGACGAGCGCTCGGCGGGGCTCTGGCCGGCGTTCGGCAGCGACAGCACGAGGTTGGCCGCAGGCGCCGTCGCGACGCCGAGCACCGCCACCACCGCGATGATGGTGGCGATCGGGTGCGACGAGGTGACCCCGACCCACCAGGAGAACGGGTTGCGCGGCATCGCCTTGCGGACGCGGGGCGCCTCGCCGGCGGCCATTGCGTCGCGCACCTTCTTCGGCCGCATGCGCTCACCCAGGAAGCCGCCGAGGGCCGGTAGAAGGGTGAGCGCGATCACCACGGCGAAGGCCACTGCTATCGCGGCGAAGACGCCCATCACTGTGAGGAAGGGGATGCCGGCGATGGCCAGTCCGGACAGCGCGATCGCGTTCGTGATGCCCGCGAAGACGACGGCGGAGCCGGCGGTCCCGATCGCCCGGGCCATGGACTCCTCCGCAGCCATGCCCATCCGCAGCTGATCGCGGTGCCGCGAGAAGATGAACAGCGCGTAGTCGATGCCCACGGCGAGCCCTAGCATCACGGCCAGCATCGGGGTGACGGAGTTGATCTCCATGACGCCCGTGGCGCCGAGCATCAGCGCCATGGCGAACGCAACGCCGAGCAGCGCGGTGACGATCGGGATGATCGCCGCCAGCACCGAACCGAGCATGATCAGCAGCACCACGAAGGACAGGATCACGCCGAACGCCTCGGTGATCGACAGCTCGGGCAACTCGATCTCGAACGCCTGTCCGCCCATCACCACCTCGGAGCCGGGCGGCAGCGCCTCCTGCACGCGCTCGCCCGCCTCGACGATCTCGGCGAGCTGTTCGGGGTTGGGGGTCTCGGAGACGTTCAGGGTGAGGCTCACCAACGCCGCGCGGCCATCGTCGGAGACCTGGCCCTCGACGAACTCGAACCAGGGCGAGCGGACCTCGTCGACGATGCCGGCTTGCTCGAACTCGGGCAGCAGCGCCTCGACCTCGTCGCGCAGCTGGTTGATGTCCTGACCATCGGGTGCGACGACGATGGCGGTCGCCGTGAGCGCGGAGCCCTGCGGGAACGTCATGTTGAGGCGCTTCAGCGCCTCCTGCGACGACGATCCCGGGATCTCGAACGTGTCGTTGAAGCGGCCCTGCAGGGCGAACCCGGCCCCACCGAGGACGGCTAGGGCAAGGAGCCAGATCAGCAGGACCCTGCCCCCATTGCGAAAGCACCAACGACCGAGGGCATAGAGTTTTGCCGACATGAACTTCCTCGGATTTGAATACAGAAGTGAATCCAAACGCAAGGATACTCGCGCGCGCCGCGATCCCTAAACTGTGAGCCGTCCGGACGGAGCAGGAGAAGATGAGCGAAACCACCCCCAGTCGCGAGGCGACCAAGACGCGCCTCATCGAGGCTGCGATCGAGGAGTTCGGGGAGCGGGGCATCGACGCGACGAGCGTCGAGCAGTTGTGCGAGCGCGCCGGCTTCACGCGCGGCGCCTTCTACTCGAATTTCCAGACCAAGGACGACCTCTGCATCGCCGTCCTGGAGTACAACCGCGAGCAGATCCTGCAGCAGTTGGCGGTGGCCTTCTCGGCGGAGCCGGAAGGCGACCTGGACTGGGCGTTGAACGTCGCGCTCCCGGGCTTCTTCGAGTCGCTGAACCCGACGATGAACGCGCGCCTCACGATGCTCGAGATCCGGTTGCGCGCCACCCGGGTGCCGGAGCTGCAGCAGCGACTCAAGGACTTCGAGTCGGAGACCAAGCCGAAGATGGAGGCGATCCTCACGGAGTTGGCGGAGTCGCTCGGCGCCCACTTCAGCCTCGCCCTGGGCGACCTGATCAGCGTCGCCGAGGCGATCTACCTGCACCAGTTGCTGGAGGGCGACGACGACCGCCTGCTCAAGGCGACGGTCTCGGCGCTGGTGACCACCGGCCGCGCGTAACCGGCGTCAGGTCTGCGAGCCCCAGGGCAGCTTGGGTCCGCGGATTCCGGCGTCGGCGAGGGCCTGCTGCGCCCGCTGCCGGATGGCCCGCATGGGCGCCCACTGCTGGTTCGGGGCCGTCTTGAGTGAGATCTGCAGCGTCATCCTGGCCCCGTCGAGGCTGCCCACGCCGAGCACGTTCGGCGGTTCGAGCACCGAGCCGGAGAACTGCTCCTCCTCGTTCAGCCCGGCGACGGCCTCCCGCAGCACCGCGATCGCGCGGTCCGGGTCCTCGTCGGCCGCGATGACGATGTCGACGATGACCGAGGTGGTGCCCTGCGACACGTTGCCGAGGTTCAGCACCTCGCCGTTGCGGATGTACCAGAGGGTGCCCGACGCGTCGCGCACCTTCGTGACGCGGAGCGTGACCTCCTCCACGGTGCCGGTGATGGCGTCGATCTTGACCAGGTCGCCGACCCCGAACTGGTCCTCCACCAGCATGAAGATGCCCGACAGGTAGTCCTTGACGAGCGACTGCGCCCCGAAGCCGATCGCCACGCCGCCGATGCCGGCCGAGGCCAGCAGCGGCGCCATCGGGATGTCGAAGATCGCCAGCACGGTGAGCAGGGTCACGACGACGAGCACCACGTCGGCGACGCTGCGCAGCAGTGACCCGAGGGTCTTGACGCGCTGCTGGTGCCGCAGGTTCTGGGTGTCGGTGCCGAGCAGGGCCGACGCGCGGTCGCTGAACTTCTGCAGGCCCTCCGGCGGCTTGGCGAGCAGGAACGCGGTGACCCGCCGGATCGCGAACGCGAGCACCACGCGCAGGACGAACGCGATGAGGACGACGGTGGAGGCCTTCAGCAGGCCGGTGGTGAGATCTTCCATCGCCCCCGATGCTAACCGCTCGGGCTGGCCGGCGGCTCGGGGCTCGGCGACGCGCTGGCCGTGCTGGGCTCCTCCGAGGGCGGAGGCGGCGGCTCGGGGCTCGGGCTGGGCTCTGAGTTTTCCGAGGCTTCCGGCGCCGACGTGCTGGGCTCCTCCGACGGGGAAGGGCTCGGTTCCTCGGACGGCGGCGGATTCGGTTCCTCCGACGGCGACGGGCTCGGCTCCTCCGACTGTGACGGCGGCGGCTCCGACGGTGAGCCCTCCGCGGGCGGGGCCGAGGGCGACGCGTCGGGCGACCCGCTGGGACTCGAGGACGGCGACCCCGAGGCATCGGGAGACGGAGAAGGGCTCGGCGACGGCGACGGGCTCGGCGAAGGTGAAGGGCTCGGCGAAGGGCTGGGTGACGGCGAAGGCGAAGGGCTCGGCGACCGGCTCGGCGAGGGCGACGGGGACGGGCTCGGCGAGGCCGAGGCGCTGGGCGACAGCGCCGGCCGGGGCGAGAAACCGAGGTCGATCATCCCGGCGGTGTCGACGAGCACCGCACGCCCGCGCAGCCAGTCCTCGGGATCGGTGAACTGGCCGTTGGCGCGAACCTCGAGGTGCAGGTGGCAGCCGGTGGAGTAGCCGGTGTTGCCGACGCGACCGATGGCCTGCCGCCGACCCACCTCCTGGCCCACCGTCACGGCCGCCGACGACAGGTGCGCATAGTTGGTGACGACGCGGTAGCCGCCCAGGCGTCCGTGGTCGACGGAGACCATGTTGCCGTTGCCGCCGGCCCAGCCGACGAACGTCACGCGTCCGGGTGCGGCGGCGCCCACCGGCGTGCCGCAGGGCGCGGCGAAGTCCAGTCCGGTGTGCAGCTTGTAGTAGCCGAGGACGGGGTGCTTGCGCATGCCGAACCGCGACGTCTTCCGGCCCTGCACGGGTACCGACAGGAGGTCGCCGCCGGCGTCGCCGACGAACTCCAGCTTCTGCTTCGGTGTCCCGGGCGGCGGGCGGGGCAGGAACCGGTCCTCGCGGTAGGTGAACTCCTCGATCAGGGGTCCGACGTGCACGCTCCGCTCCGCCGACGGCAGCCCTGCCGGCGTCGGCGACGCCTCAACCCCCATTTCGGCCATCGCTTGGGGAACCGTGGGTTCTGCGGTGCTGAAGGTGGGGTCCATCGTCTGCTGGACGACGGGCAACGGCAGCGCCACGACCGGCTGTGGTTCCCGCGAGGTGAGGATCGAGGCCGTTCCGAGCACCAGCGCTGCTGCTGTGGCTGCGGCGACCCCCGATTTCACACGCACGGGTTCATCAAATCACGGACGTGGGGCCAAATCCAGAGGTCGGGTAAGATTGGTCGGCGTGCCAAGTTTGACCCGAGCCCAGACCAACGCTATGGAACACCTCCTGCGCATCGCGCCGGTGATCGACGAGCTCGGTGACCTCTTCCGCGCCGCGGGCCACGAGCTCTACCTCGTCGGCGGCTCGGTCCGCGACGCACTCCTCGGCCGGCTGGGCCACGACCTCGACTTCACCACGTCGGCCCGCCCCGACGACACGCACGAGCTCCTCAAGCGTTTCACGCCCACCACCTGGGACATCGGCAAGGCCTTCGGCACCATCGGTGCGCTGAAGCGGGCCGAGGACGTCGAGTGGAAGATCGAGGTGACCACCTTCCGCGCCGACGCGTACGACGGCGAGACCCGCAAGCCGGAGGTGGCGTTCGGCGACTCCATCGAGGGCGACCTGATCCGCCGCGACTTCACCGTCAACGCCATGGCCATCGACGTGCGGACCCGCAAGTTCGTCGACCCGTACGGCGGCCTCCAGGACCTGGCCGACGGCACGATCCGCACCCCCTCCACTCCCGAGGTGTCGTTCTCCGACGACCCGCTGCGCATGCTCCGGGCGGCGCGGTTCGCGTCGCGGCTGGGCTTCATGGTGGCGCCCGAGGTGGTGCGCGCGATGACCGACATGGCAGAGCGCATCGAGATCGTCTCCGTGGAGCGGATCCAGGCCGAGCTCAACGGGCTGCTGCTCACCGACGAGCCGCGCGAGGGCCTGAACCTGCTGGTCGAGACCGGCCTGATGGACCACTTCCTGCCCGAGGTGCCCGCCCTGCGCCTCGAGCGCGACGAGCACCACCGCCACAAGGACGTCTACGAGCACTCGTTGACGGTCCTCGACCAGGCGATCGCGCTGGAGAAGGCACGCGGCCACGAGCCCGACATCGTCAACCGGCTCGCCGCCCTGCTCCACGACGTCGGCAAGCCGCCGACGCGGAAGTTCGAGGGCAGCAAGGTCACGTTCCACCACCACGACGTCGTCGGCGCCAAGATGGTGACCAAGCGGCTCAGGGCGCTCAACTACCCGTCGGCGGTGATCAAGTCCGTCGCGCGGCTCATCGAGCTCCACCTCCGGTTCCACGGCTACGCCGACGGCGCCTGGTCCGACTCGGCGGTCCGCCGCTACGTCCGCGACGCCGGCGACGAGCTGGAGCGCCTCCACATCCTGACGCGCGCCGACTGCACGACTCGCAACGTCGGCAAGGCCACCAGGCTCCGCCGCGCGTACGAGGAGCTCGAGTGGCGGATCGACGAGCTCGCGGGCCAGGAGGAGCTCGCCGCCATCCGGCCCCATCTCGACGGTACGCAGATCATGGAGATCCTCGGGATCGCGCCCGGGCGCGAGGTGGGCGAGGCCTACAAGTTCCTGCTCGAGCACCGGCTGGAGCACGGGCCCGTCGACGACGAGACCGCCCGCGAGTTGCTGCTCGACTGGTGGGCCGCGCGCCAGTAGCCGCCGGTCGATTCCCGCGCGAGCGGCTCGCGTCCGCAGTAGCGTCGGGGCATGGATGAACAGACCATCACGCTCCGGACCAACGACGGGATCAACCTCCACGTCTACCGCTGGGCCCCCGACGACCAGCCCAAGGCCGCCGTCCAGGTCCACCACGGCCTCGCCGAGCACGCGGGCCGATACCGTCGACTGGCCGAGGCCCTGACGGCCGCCGGCTACCTCGTCTACGCGCCCGACCAGCGGGCCTCCGGCAGGTCCGCCGCCGGCGACTACGGCAACTGGGGCCCGGACGGGTGGGCCGGCTGGGTGGACGACTACGCGCTGCTCAACGCCCGGATCCGCGCCGACAACCCTCAGCTCGACGTCGCGCTCATCGGCCACAGCATGGGGTCGTTCGGCGCGCAGCAGTACCTGCTCGAGCACTCCGCGGAGGTGGCCTCCGTCGTGCTCATCGGCACCGGCGACGTCGTGGACCTCGTCCCGCTGCTCACCGCGGAGGGGCCGGCCGACCTGTCCGCCTTCAACGCGTCCTTCGAGCACCGGACGGGGTTCGAGTGGCTCAGCCGCGACGAGGCGGAGGTGGACAAGTACGTCGCCGACGAGGCGAGCGGCTGGTCCGCACCGCTGCCGGCCGACCTCAAGTCCCTGCTCCACGCGGCAGAGCCCGCGGCGCTGGAGGGCATCCGCGAGGACCTGCCGATCCTCCTGCTCTCGGGCGACCGCGACCCGGTCGGCGGCGACCTCGGGGAAGGTGTGGAGCGCACCGCGGCGCGCTACCGCGAGGCGGGGCTGCGCGACGTGATCGTGAAGCTCTATCCGGAGGCCCGCCACGAGGTGCTCAACGAGATAAACCGCGACGAGGTGACCGCCGACGTCGTCGACTTCCTCGATCGCACCGTCGGGTACCCCCAGCAGTGAAGCAGGAGAGGGGCCGGACCCGAATGGCCCGGCCCCTCTCCTGCGGCCCACGCTCAGGCCCGTTGGCCCTTGTGCATGCCTTCGGCGATCTCCTCGACGAGCTTCTTGTTGAAGGCGGGCAGGTCGTCGGGCTTGCGGCTCGACACCAGCCCCTCGTCCACCACGACCTCCTGGTCGACCCAATCGGCGCCCGCGTTGACCAGGTCCGTCCGGAGGCTCGGGTACGACGTGATCGTCCGGCCCTTCAACACGTCGGCCTCGGCGAGGATCCAGGCGCCATGGCAGATCACGCCCACCGGTTTGCCGTTCTCGAAGAAGCTGCGAACGAAGCCCACCGCAGCCTCGTCCATGCGGAGGTGGTCGGCGTTGACGACGCCGCCGGGCAGGACCAGCGCGTCGTAGTCGTTGGCGTTCGCCTCCGACGTCGTGATGTCGACCGGGGCCTGGAACCCCTTCTTGCCCTCGATCTCGCCGCCCTTGGGCGCGATGAGCGTGACCTCCGCGCCCTCGGCGCTGAGCGCCTCCCAGGGGCTGGTCAGCTCGCTGTCCTCGTATCCGTCGGTGAGCACGAACGCCACCTTCTTGCCATTCAGTCGGCTCATCGTCCACATCTCCTTGATCGTCGGGTATCCCACCGTAACCAGCCGATGGCGGCATTTCGGGCGAATCGGGTCAACGCTCCTGCGCCGATCGGAGTTCGCGGCCCTCCTTCTCCAGCGACTCGCGCGTTCGGCGCATCTTCTCGACCCGCTTGGTCTCCCGCGGCGGCAGCTGGATGTTGGACTCCGCCTCCATGCCCGCCTGCAGTTCCCTCGCCCGCTCCATCTCGGCGTCGATCTCCATGCCGAGCAGGAGCACGATGTTGAAGATCCAGAGCGCGAACAGCAATGCCATCACGGTGCCGATCGCGCCGTAGGAGCTGTAGCCGGCGAAGAGTGCGAAGTAGAAGTACAGCGCGACCGCGGCCACCGCGATGCCGATGATCGCCACCACGGAGCCGACGCTGATCCAGGTGAACTTCGGCTGCTTCACGTTCGGCGTCAGGTAGTAGAGGACGGCGATCATCACCACCATCAGGCCCAGGATCACGGGCCACTTCACCCAGGCCCAGATGGGCAGGAACACCCCGAGCATGAAGTTCAGTGTGTCCGTGAGCCCCAGGGGCCCGGCGATCGGGCCGAGCAGGCCGCCCACCAGCGACTCGTCGAGCGCGAGCGCGACCAGGATGAGCACGACGCCGACCAGCAGCACCAGGGTGGTGAGCAGCATGGTCCCGGTCTGCTTCACGAGGCCGCGCCCCTCCTCGCGGGCGTAGATGGTGTTGGCCGACCGGGAGAACGCCTTCACGTACGCCGACGAGGACCACAGTGCCGTGGCAACACCGATGACCAGCGCCAGCACGCCGCCCTCTGTCGAGTCGGTGACGGTGCCCACCATGTCGACGACGAGGCCCTGGTAGTCCTCCGGGACCGAGCGCTCCACCCAGCGTTCGACGAGCCCCGTGACCGTTCCTGCGTTGTTGGCCAGCACCAGCGACACGATCGAGAAGATCGCGAGCAGGGCGGGCGCCAGCGAGAGGACGGTGTAGTAGGTGAGCATCGCGGCGAGGTCCAGCCCGCCGTCGGCCATGAACTCCTTGCCCGCCCTCTTCAACCCGTACCGCCAGCTCTCCTTGTTCAGCTTGGGCGGCGACTCGGGCTTGCGTTCGCTGTCGGGTGGCGGCGCGTCCGCGGCCGCCAGGGTCTCGTCGATGTGGTCGGGATCGGGCATGGGATCTCCCCTTCCTGGTTCGGAATCAAGAGACACCCGGGGCCTCGGGGGCTCCGGGTGTCTGCCTGACGGGCGGCCTGTTCGTCAGTAGGTGGTGGTGCCGCCGGTGGTGGTGCCGCCGGGCGAGTCGTTGCCGCGCACGCGCTCGGCGGACTGGCGGGACTCCTCCTTCAGCTCGTGCGCCTTGTCCTGGCCCTCGCCCTTGACGTGCTCGACGCCCTCGCGCGCCGTCTCCTTGACGGAGTCGACGGCGCCCTGCGCCTCGGGCTTGAGGTGTTCGCCCATCTCCTGGGCGACCGACTTGGCGCCCTCCACCACGGGCTTCGCCCGCTCCTTGACCGCCTCGGCGGCCTGCTGCTCGGCGCGGCTCGCCGGGATCAGCGAGGCGATGAGCCAACCGGCGCCCAGGGCGATCAGGCCGGCGGCCAGCGGGTTGCCCCGGGTCCCCCGGCGGACGGCGGCCGGCGCCTCCTGCACCGCCTGGCCGGCCTGGTGCGCCACCTCGCCTACGCGCTCACGGGCGTCGTGCACGGTGCCGCCGGAGCTGTACTGCTGCCCGGTGTAGGGGTCGTGGTCGGGACTTCCCATGATGGACTCCTTCATGTTGCCCAGTCGGTCTCGGATGCGGTCGGTCTGGCGACCGACGGCCTTGCTCGGGCTGACCTTCTCGGCCAGCGCGTCGACGTCCCGCCCGAGCTCAGCCCGGGTGTACTCGATGTCTGCGCGGATCTCGTCCGGATCGTTGGTCATGGGGTCTCCTTCTTCGGGTTCAGGGTCGGAGGGATCTCCTGAAGCGTCTCCTGGGTCTGCTCCAGACCCTTGATCTCTTGCATGCGGTTCTTGCCGACGACGGCGAGGACTGCGGCGATCACGCCCCAGATCACCGCGACGATCAGCGCGGCGAGCCCGAGGTGCATCACTTCGCCCAGCGCCCACATGAGCGACATGGACACGAAGATCAGCAGCAGCAGCCCGGCCACCGCGGCGCCGACGAACATCCCGGCGCCCGCCCCCGCCTGCTTGACCGACGTGGTGGCCTCCGCCTTCGCGAGCTGGACCTCCTTGCGGAACAGGGCCGAGAGGTGCTCGGTGAAGCTCGAGAAGAGCTCGCCGATCGACTGCTCCTTGGCGCGGTGCTCCGCCTCGGTCTCACCGGTGGCGGTCACGTCCACCGGCGGGACCGGCCGCTCCCGGACCGGCTCGCCGGTCACGGGGCCGGTGCCCGACGGATAGTGCTGAGGGTTGGTCATGGGCGTTCTCCGGGATCGACGATGCCCCTCGCCTCACCGGGGTGCACCGCACCCGGGCGGGGATCCGTGGGGCGTGGCGACGAGGTGCCGCGCGTGAGGTCGTCGTAGCCCTGGCTGCCCGTGCTGCCGGCGCCCGACGTCAACCCGGCCCCGGACGTCGGCGGGATGCCCGTCCCCGTGGTGGGGGGCACGCCGGTGCCGGTCGGCGGCACGCCGGTGCCCGAGGACTCGGGGATGGCGGTGCCGTAGTCGGATCCGTAGGGCTGGCGCGAGCCATAGGGTTCGGGGGAACGCGACGGCTGGGTGTACTGGCCACGGCGCTCGTAGCCCGTGCTCGCCCACTGGCTGGACTGGTCGTCGTGGCTGTCCTTCATGCCGCGGGTCAGCCGGCCCGCGACCACGCCGATCCCGGCGGCGATGGCCAGGAAGGTGCCGGGGCGTCGGGCGGCGAAGCGCCGCACGTCGTCGATCAGGTCCTCGGGTTCCTTGTTCTCGAGGTCGCGGGTGAGGCGCTCGGCACGATCGGAGATGGCCGAGAGCGCCTGCTGGACCAGTCCGGTCTCCGGCTGCTCGCCGCGCGCGAGGCGCTGCAGGTCGTCGGAGACGTGACGGGACTGCTCCGCCAGGCGGCGCTGCTGCGTCGAAGCCTGCGAGAGGGCCTCGTACTTCGCCGAGTCGGCGAGGGAACGCACCTGGTACTTGGCCTCGTCCTTGACGTTGCCCGCTTCACTCTTCGCGGTGTGGGCGACGTCCTTGGCGGCTCCGGAGGCCTGGTGGCGGACGTGCTCCGCCTCCTGGCGGGCCGCCTCCCGGCGGCTCTCGTCGTGCGAAGGATTCATCGATCCCGGATTGGTCGTCATGAGGGTCTCCCTTCCGGTGCCCTACGCCCGGCCGGTCGGCCGGGCGCTCCAGACACTGAACAATCAGTTGGTCGAACTGTTCTGGGACTCACACTAACGACGGTGGGGGTCAAACTGATCAAGCTCGTATCTGTTAGCATGACTAACAAACGAGCAAGACCCTGGAAGTACCGATGAAGCTGAACACCGACGCAGAACAACGTCCGGAGGACCAGATGGACATGGACCCGGGAATCGGCGCCGACGGGCCGGCCGGCATCGAGGCCGGAGGTTCGGAGCGCCCCGGCGTCGCCTACTGGTACCCCGGGCGACAGGACACCACGGCCGTGCGCATCCTGGCGATGTTGCGGCAGTACCGCGACGCGGACCAGGAGATCCGCAAGCACACCCGCAGCGCGATGCTGCTGGGCGACCGCGACCTCCTGGCCCTCCGCCACCTCCTCGAAGCCCAGGCTTCGGGGCGGTCGTTGAGGCAGAAGGACCTGGCCCATCATCTCGGCATCTCCACCGCCTCGGCCAGCGCGATGGTGGACCGGCTCTCCGTCGCCGGGTACCTGCGCCGTGTCCCGCACCCCGACGACCGGCGCTCCGTCGCGATCGAGCTCACCGACACCACGCAGACCCAGGTGCACGCCGCGCTCTACGCCTACAAGGCCCGGCAGTTGGCGGCGGTCGAGACCCTGACCGACGAGGAACAGGCCGCGGTGGTGAAGTTCCTCGACGCCATGATCCGGGCCGCCAGCTGATCCGACTCGCGCGCGGTCCCCGCTACGCTGGTGCGCGGACTCACACGGGAGGTTTCATGTCGGTGCCGCAGCAGGGCGACGAACAGGTCATCGAGGGCGATCTCTGGCGGATAACCGTCCTGGGGCCGAAGCTCGTCCGCTTCGAGTGGGACCCCGGGTCGACGCGTGTCGACGAGCCCACTCAGGTCGTGGTGCAGCGTCCCTTGGCCCCCACCGACGTGCGCGTCACCCGTCGCGGCGAAGGGGTCCAGGTGATCACCGACGCCTTCCAGCTCGACTACGACGGCGGCACGCCCAGCGCCACCGGGCTCACCGTGAAGTCGCGGGGCAGCTACCACGGGGTGTGGCGCCACGGAATGCCAATCGAGAACCCGTTCCACCGGCTGTCGGCCTACCGGACGAACCTGGGCGGCACGAGCCGGACGCTCGACACCGTCGACGGCGCCACCGAGGTCGACGACGGCGTGGCGAGCCTCCTCGGCATCGCGGTGCTGGACGACTCGCGCTCCTTCGTCGTCGGCGACGGCGGCTTCCGCGCCCCGCACCCCGGCCGCGTGGACGTCTACGTCTTCGTGCACGGCCTCGACCATGCCGGCGCGGTGGCGGACCTGCTCCGCCTCACCGGGTCCACCCCGCTGGTCCCGCGGTACGCGCTCGGCAACTGGTGGAGCCGGTTCCACCGCTACAGCGCCGACGACTACCTGCAGCTGATGGACCGTTTCCAGGAGTCGGACCTGCCCTTCAGCGTCGCCGTGATCGACATGGACTGGCACGTCACCGACGTCGACCCCCGCCACGGCACCGGCTGGACCGGCTACACCTGGAACCGCGACCTCTTCCCGGACCCGGAGGCCTTCCTCGAGGCCCTCCACCGGCGCGGGATGGCGGTCACGCTGAACGTCCACCCCGCCGACGGGATCCGCGCCTTCGAGGAGCCCTACGAGCGCGTGTGCGCGCTCATGGGCCGCGACCCCGCCGAGGGGCTCCCCGTCGACTTCGACCTCACCGACCCCGACTTCGTCCGCGCCTACTTCGAGGGGGTCCACCACCCCCTCGAGGACATGGGCGTCGACTTCTGGTGGCTCGACTGGCAGCAGGGCACGACGAGCCGCATCGGCATCGACCCCCTGTGGTTGCTCAACCACCTGCACGTCCGCGACATGGCGGAGCGGGGCAAGCGGCCGCTGATCCTGTCGCGGTACTGCGGGCCCGGTTCCCACCGGTTCCCCGTCGGCTTCTCCGGCGACACCATCGCGTCGTGGGCGTCGCTGGCGTTCCAGCCCTGGTTCACCGCCACCGCCGCCAACATCGGCTACGGGGTGTGGAGCCACGACATCGGCGGCCACCTCTTCGGCGAGCGCGACGAGGAACTCGCCCTCCGCTGGCTCCAGTTCGGGGTCCTCTCCCCCATCAACCGGCTGCACTCCTCCAACGACCCCTTCATGGCGAAGGAGCCCTGGTCCTACAGCCCGTCGGTGGCCGCAGTGATGGGCGCCTTCCTCCGCTGGCGGCACGCGTTGGTGCCCTACCTCTACACGGAGTGGAGCACGGGTACGCCGATCGTCCGCCCCATGTACCACTCCCACCCGGAGTCGGAGCACGCCTACGACGTGGACAACCAGTACTGGCTGGGAAGCGCCCTGCTCGTCGCCCCCATCACGGCCCCGGCGGACCCCGAGACCGGGACTGGCTCGGTGCAGGTGTGGCTCCCGGAGGGCACCTGGGCGGACCTGCTGACCGGTGTGCGCTACGACGGCAACAGGATGGTCACGATGCACCGCGACCTCACCTCGGTCCCGGTCCTCGCCAAGGAGGGATCCATCGTCCCGCACGCGGTCGCCGGTACGCGCGCCACCGACCTCCCCGAGGAGTTCGAGCTCTGGATCGTGCTCGGGGCCGACGGCGAGTACACCCTCGTCGAGGACGACGGCGGGCTGTACCCCCGCACCGCCACCACGCGGATCCGGTGGGAGGACGCGACGGGCACCCTGACGGTGGCGGCCGCCGAGGGCGACCCGTCGGTGCTGCCGGGAGTGAGGACCTGGCGGGTCCGGTTCATCGGCGGCCGGGTGGACGCCGTCGGCGACCGCGACGCGAGCGGGTCGGTCACCGTCGGGGTCGGCTCGGCGGCGGTGGGCGAGGAGCTGCGGTGGCACGCCGACGCGCCACCCCGCGCGGGCGGCAACGAGGCGACGCGCCGCATCACGGAGATCCTGACCCGGGCCAGGACCGCCGGCGCCCACAAGACCACGGTGGCGCGGATCCTCGCCGAGGAGCCCGACCCGTTCCGGGCCGTCGAGGCGCTGCGGGAGACCCCGGTCCGCGGCGCGGTGATCGGCGAGACGACGAGGCTGCCGGAGTCGCTGGTCGGCCCCATCCGCGAACTGCTCGCGGCCGGGCACCCCTGACCGCGGCCGGGGCCGCCGGCACGCGCCTTCCCCGGCCGTTCTCCCCGCCCGACTACCATGGGACGGTGACTCGCACCCAGGTATCGCTCTGCCTCGCGGTGGCGCTGACCCTGGCCCTGCTCGGACTCGGCGGCCCCGCCCGCGCGGACGAGGGACCCCAGGGACGCGTGCAGATCACGACGGTGACCCCCGCCCGCATCGATCCCGCCGACGCCGAGGACATCGTCACGATCAGCGGCACGTTCACCAACACCACCGGCCTCCCCCTCGCGTGGGCCAGCGCGGAACTGTGGCACTACACCGGCCGGCTCAGCTCGTTCGAGGAGATCGACGCCGCCATCTCCGCAATCGACGAGGCGCCCGTCGGCACCCGCCACGAGCCCGGGACCATCCTGACGGAGCAGGAGCCGCTCGCACCGGGCGCGACCGCGACCTTCACCATCGGCGCCCCCGTCTCGGCCATCGCCGCGGAGGCGAGCGAACTCGCCAGCATCGTCGGGGTGCACGTCCGCGCCGTTCCCGAGGGCACCTCCCAGCGCGTCACCGTCGCGAGGGCCCGGGCGCTGGTCCCGCACGGGGCGCTCCCCTTCGAACTCGTCGACGTGAACCTCCTGACCGCGGCCCCCGGGCAGGTTCCGGGCTCGAACGCGGTCAGCGACGAGTTGACGGCGGACATCGCCGGGCGGCTCACGGAACAGCTCGCGGCTTCCGCTCCGGCGTCCACCGTGACGGTCATCGACCCCGCCATCTACCGGGCCGCCCTCCAGTTGGCCGACGACGGCGCCGGCGACGAGGCGGCGATCGCGTTCGTCGAGGCGATCGACCGGCTCCGCATGGAGGGCAAGCTGTGGCGCCTGCCGCACGGCAACCCCAACCTCGCGCGCATGCCCGAGTCGCTGCGCGCCCAGGTCCCGGTGTGGGCGGACGAGGTCGTCGTGCCGGGGTTGGAGGACGTGCCGAGCGTCGCGATCGTCCGCGACGTGGCCGCCGTCCCGCAGGGGTTCGACCATGTCGTCACCTTCGCCGCCGGCGAAGGCCCCACGAGGTTCTTCCACCTCCTGGGCGACGGGCGACCAACGCTCCTCGCCGACGCACCCGCGCCCAGCGCCCCTGTCGGCCTGCCCCTGGCGAGCGATCCATGGCCCGTCCTCGACGGGCAGGTCACCGTGATGCAGAACCGGACGCCGCTGCGCCTGGACCTCACCACCGAGCCCGGGACCGAGCCGGGCCCCGACGCCGACACGCGGGCACTCACCCTCGCCGCCTACAGCAGCAACCTCCCGGACCAGGAGACCGCCGTCGGCTACCTGACGTCCTCGAGGGTCGCCGCGTTCGACCCGTCCCAGATCTCGCTCACGGTCTCCCCGTCGTTCGTGATGGGGTCGCGCACCAACCAGTTCCCGGCCACCATCACGAACCAGACGACGCTGCCCGTCCACCTCCGGATCGCGCTCCGGTCCGAGAACCCCCAGCGGATCCGCGTGCCGGACACGGACGTCATCGAGGTCGGGTCGGGCGAATCCATGACGCTCCTGCTCGAACCGCAGGCGGCCGCCAACGGCGTGACCACCGTGCACGCCCAGCTCCAATCCCCCGAAGGACAGCGGTTGGGGCCTACGCTGGCAGTCGAGATCACCGCGACGGAGTTCGGACGTGTCGGCTGGATCCTCATCATCGTCTCGGGCGCGGTGGTACTCGGCGGCACCGTCTGGCGGATCAGGGCGGTGCGGCGCGAACAGGCCAAGGAGGCAAGTGAGTCAGGTCAGTAGCACCAGGAAGCTGTTGTCGGCGGGCGCCCTCATGGCGTCGGGCACGATGATCTCCCGCATCCTCGGGATGCTCCGTGTGGTCCTCATCGCCTTCATCCTCGGCAACGGCACACGGCAGGCCGACATCCTCGGCATCGCGACGATGGTGCCCAACGCCCTGTACATCCTGTTCGCGGGCGGCGCCCTCAACACGGTCCTCGTGCCCCAGATCGTGCGGGCGATCAAGAACGACGACGACGGCGGCGAGGCCTACACGAACCGCATCATGACGGCCTTCATGCTGGTCGTCGGCGTCGTGGCGATCGTCGCGACGGCCGCGGCGCCGCTGGTCACGTCGATCTACTCCGACGGGGCCTGGCGCGAGCCCGCGCTGAGCGAGCAGTACGCGTCGATGGTGGCGCTCACCTACCTCACCCTCCCGCAGATCTTCTTCTACGGCGCGTTCTTCCTGCTGGCCCAGGTGCTGAACGCCCGGGACCGGTTCGGGCCGATGATGTGGGCGCCGATCGCGAACAACGTGATCTCCATCCTCGTGCTCGGCACCTACTTCCTCGTCTGGGGCAACCAGGGCGACAAGTCGGCCGCGTTCACCACGGGGCAGATCCTGCTGCTCGGCATCGGCTCCACGATCGGCATCGTGAGCCAGACGCTGGTGCTGATCCCGTTCCTGCGCAAGGTGGGCTTCCGGTTCCGGCCGCGCTTCGACCTGAAGGGCACCGGCCTCGGCCACACCTTCTCGCTGACGAAGTGGACGCTGGGCTTCGTGGCCGTCAACCAGCTGGCGCTCGTGGTGGTGAACCGGCTCGCGACGACCGCCACCGCGGGCGGCGAGGGCGCCGGCGTGAACGTCTACTCGAACGCCCACCTGCTCTGGATCCTCCCCCACTCCCTCGTCACGACCTCGCTCGCCACCGCGATGCTGCCGAACGCCTCCCGCCTCGCCGCCTCGCACGACATGCGCGGGGTGGCGCAGGAGATGACGAAGACCATCCGGCTGGCGCTGATCTTCATCGTCCCCGCCGCCGCCGTGTTCCTGGCCCTGTCGGCTCCCATCGTCAACGCCCTGTTCGGCCACGGCCAGGGCTCCAGCGACGCCGACTGGGTGGGCTGGGCGCTGATGGCGTTCGCCGTCGGTCTCATCCCGTTCACGGTGCAGTTCGTCTGCCTGCGGACGTTCTACGCCATGGAGGACACCCGCACCCCGTTCCTGCTGCAGATCGGGATCGCGACGATCAACGCCGGCAGCGCGCTGCTGCTGGTGTGGTGGGTGGACGACCCGACGCTCGTCGCCACGGCGCTCGCGGCAAGCTACTCGCTCGCGTACCTCGTGGGCGTGTTCGGCTCCTGGCAGTTCTTGCGACGCCGCCTGCCCGACCTCCGCGGCACCGAGATCGGCATGCACATCGTGCGGCTCGCGCTGGGCGCGACGCCGGGCGCGATCGCGGCCTGGTTCTTCTGGCGCTTCATCGACGGGCGCGCGCCCGGCTCGTTCTGGGGCCAGCTGCTGGCGCTGGCGGTGGGGGGCGCCCTCATCCTCGGCTTCACCCTCGGGATCGGCAAGCTGCTCCAGGTGCGCGAGATGCGCAGCCTGTCGCAGCTCCTGCGCAGGCGCCGGGGCGCGACCGGCGCGGACGCGTCCTCCGAGGAGCCCTCGCTGCCCTCCGCCGACAGCAGGAGCGGCAGTGGCTCCGCCTCCGCGGAGCTCGCCGCCGACCAGACCGCCGTGACGCCGAGGGTGGCCGACGAGGACTCCGGCCTGGAACGCCCGGACTTCGACGACGACCCGCCGACGACGATCCGCCCCCGCCCCGCGCTGCCCGGCGAGTTCGCCCACGACGGCCTCTACCGCGAGGACCCGCTCCCCCCGGAGGAGCCCTCGTTCATGGAATCGATCTTCGAGGAGCCCAGCGAGCACTCGCTGGACGAGGAGTCCGACCTGCACCGCTCCGACTTCGACGCCGACGCCGCGGAATACGGCTACGAGGTGCCGACGCGCGGCCACGTCGACGACCGCAGCGACACCGTCGTGCTGCCCGGGGCCGCCCCCATCGGTGAGCCCGGCATGGTGCTCGGCGTGCGGTACCAGCTGATGCGGCGGCTCGTCCGCCGCCGTAACTCGGAGACGTGGCTCGCCCACGACCAGGTGCTCTCGCGCGACGTCGTCGCGCACGTCATGGCGGCCGGGGACGCGGACTCCGAGTCGCTGCTCGGCGCCGCACGTCGCGGCGCCGCAGCCACCGACTCCCGCTTCCTGCGCATCCTCGACGTCGACCAGCTCGACGACGGCGGCTCGATCGGCGTCTACGCCATCAGCGAGTACTCGCCCGGCAAGACGCTGCGGGAACTCCTCCGCGGTGGTCCGCTGAGCCCGGCGGACGGCGCCTTCATCGGGCGCGAGATCGCCGAGGCGCTCAGCCCGATGCACGACCAGGGGCTGTTCCACGAGCGCCTCGACCCCGACCACGTGCTCATCACTCCGGGCGGTGGCGTGCGGATCGTCGGGTTCGGCGTCGAGTCCGCCCTGCAGGGCGGCCACTCCGAGCGGCCGTGGAGCCGTCGCGAGTCGGACGACGTGGTGGCGCTCGCCGCGATCCTGCGGGCCACGCAGACGGCGGAGTGGGACGAGAGTCTGGACCCGGCCGACGGCTACCCGCTCGCCGGGGTCTGGCAGGCCGCGTTCGCCGGCCGGATCGCCACCATGGCCGACCTCGCCAACGCTCTCCCCGACGACGACGCCAGCGCCACCCTGGAGGCGAAGATGGCGCTCTCCGGCCGCACGACGGCCACGCCGCCCACCGTGGCGGCCGCGCCCCCGCCGCCGCCTGAACCCCCGGTCACCAGGGCGGAGGTGCGGCTGCCCGGCCAGGCTCCGCGGAAGCCCCGCTTCGTGCTCTGGGTGCTCGTGATCCTGGCCCTCATCTCCCTGATCGTCTCGCTGGTCGCCGCCGGGGTGAACAACGGCATGGACGAGCAGGACGAGGCCGCCCCGTCGACCCCGGGCACGCCGGGCAGCAGCCAGCCCGCGCCGGAGAGCCCCACGCCGGAGGGCGACCCGGCACCCATCGAGATCGCCGACGTGACCGACTTCGACCCCGAGGCCGACGGCGGGAACAACGAGGAGTACCCCGACAACGTCGGCCGGGTCATCGACGGCGACACCGGGACCACCTGGCAGACGATGCGCTACCTCAACCGCCCGGACCTGGGCGGCCTCAAGCCCGGCGTCGGCATCATCGTCGACCTCGGCGAAGTCCGCACCGTGTCCAGCGTCGACGTCCGCTTCGTCGGCGACGGGGCCACCAACGTCGAGCTGCGCGCGCCGCAGGGCGCCGAGCCGTCGACCGCGACCATCGACGACTGGGACGTCGTGGCGGCGAACCGCTCGGCCACCGGCGACGTGCAGATAGCGCCCGACTCGGAGCTGGAGACGCGCTACGTCCTCGTCTACCTCACCGAGCTGCCACCCGTCGAGGGCGGCTTCCGCTCCGAGATCTCGGAGATCGCGGTCCAGGGCTGGTAGGCGTCGGACCGTCCGCCCCCTATGGTGGGGCCGTGCCCACCCTCCTGCGTCTCCTGGCCGCACTCTGCCTCGCGCTGCTCGCGGCCGTCCCCGCCCCCTTCGCCCACGCCGCCGAGGAAGCCGTCAAGCGGCTCTCCGTGCGCTACGACGTACGTGCCGACGGAATCATCGACGTCCGCTACGAGCTGGACTGGGACTTCGGCGAGAAGGGGCGACGCGGTATCCAGTTCGACATCGTCACGCGCGAGCGCTGGGAGAACGACCCCTCGCTCGACGCCGTCTACGAGGTGGGCGACGTCGCCGTCGAATCCCCCACCGGCGCGCCGGCCACCTTCCAGGCCATCGAGCGCGGCGGCGGCAGCGACGGCTCGCTGCGGCTCCGCGTCGGTGATCCCGACCGGACGCTCGACGAGCGGCGCCACACCTACGTCATCACGTACACGATCGCCGGGGCGATGCGCACCTACGACGGCGTGCCCGAGCTGCACCTCGATGTCACGGGCCTCGGCTACCCGCCGATCGAGGAGTTCGACGTCACCGTCGCGGGTCCGGCACCCGTCGAGCGTGCTCGATGCCTCGTCGGCTCCCGCGAGTGCGAGGCCCGTGTGGAGGGCGGCGAGGCCCGGTTGTCCGGGCGGAACGCCGACGGGTCGACGATCACCGCGGTCGCCTCGTTCCCGTCCGGTTCCGTCAGCAACTCGGAGCCGATCCTGGAGGAGCGGCGGGTGGAGTTCCCGTCGCTCGTCGGGCACGACGCCCACTACGAGATCCACGCCGACGGCAGCGCCACGGCCACGGTGGATCTCGCCTACCTCCTCCCGACCGACCCCGGCCGGCCGCACCGGTTGGACGCCACCCTTCCGGTACGCCGCCCGTTGAGCCGCACCGAGGACGTCGTCTACACCGTGACCGAGGTGACCGCGGTGGACGCGGCCGGAAAGCCGCTGGAGACCCGCGTCGAGGAGCCCTCGCGCTACACCGCCCAGATGAGCACCCAGGACTCCCGGGTACTCATGGAGCTGCCCAGCACCGAGCGCGAGGCCACCGTGCGGCTCACCTACCGGTTCGAGGGTGCCGTCAGCATCGACGGCGACACCGCGCGCTTCGCCTGGCCCCTGGCCGTCGACCACACCTACGGGATCGAGGGCCAGACGTACTCGTGGAACGCCCCCGGCCCGGTCTCGGCCACCGAGGTAGGCCGGACCGACGCCGACGGCTTCGACCGGTACGCGGCCCTCGCCGACGCTGTGACCGTCGACGGCACCTCGGTCTCGCTGGACGAGGCGGAGTCGGTGTCACAGCTGGCCTGGATGCGCCTGGAGTTCCCGGCCGACGCGGTGACGAGCGGGACGCAGACCATCGAGCCGAGCCTCGACCACCGTGCCTGGCAGCGCGCCATGGCGACGGGGGTCGGCGGCGGCGCCGGCCTGCTCGGGCTGGGCGCGGTCGGCTTCCTCCTCGGTCGGCGCCGGCTGGTCCGCGACCAGCGCTACCTCGGCGTCCCGCCCGGCGTACGGGGCAACCCCGCCGAGGTCGGTCCCTCGCCGGCCAAGGTCAACATCCCCGTGCGCTTCGAGGAGCCGGAGGGCACCGACGTCGTGGTCGGCGGGCTGCTGCACGACCGCAAGTACAAGCCCGCGCACCTCTCCGCGCTCCTCATCTCGCTGGCCGCGAAGGGCGCGATCACCTTGGGCCTCCCCGCGCGGGCCGGTCAGGTCGATCCCAACCGCGCGGCCAAGGGCTTCGAGCGCAACTTCTTCTCGGCGGTGCCCCGCGAGGAGACGGCGCTGGACAACAGCCGCCTGCTGAAGATGAAGAAGCGCGTGACGGACGAGCAGAAGGAGTGGCTGGAGCACTCGGGCCTCTTCCTCCCCGGCGGCGAGGGACAGGGCCTTCGACGCGGCCTCATGGCGCTGTTCGGGCTGGGGATACCGGTGCTCGTCTGGGCCTTCTACCTCCTCACCGATCCCTCGTCGCCGGTGCTCCCGGCGCCGCACTACCTCGCGCACAACTTCCTGTTCAGCACCTTGGTCACCGCCGGCTCGCTCGTCGCGTTCGTGCTCGTCTGGGTCTCCCACCGGCCCGCGCTCTCCGCCGACGGCACGGTGCTGCATGACCAGCTCGTCGGCCTGGAGCAGTACATCCGGACCGCGGAGCAGCACCAGCTGCGCTACGAGGAGTCGCAGGACGTGTTCCGTCGCTTCCTGCCCTGGGCCGTGCTGCTGGGCCTCGCCGAGCGGTGGGCCCAGGCCTGCCGCACCATGGCCGAGCAGGGCACCATCCCGCCTGTGGACGCCTCCTTCGCCGGCGGCCTGTACGGGGTGAGTGGGCTCGTCGACGGGCTGAACAGCAGCGTGCAGTCCGCGTCCTCGAGCTCCGGCGGATCGGGCGGGTCGGGTGGCTCGTCGGGCTTCTCCAGTTCGGGCGGCGGCAGCGGCGGCGGCGGGACCGGCGCGTCGAGCTGGTGATCTCGTCGAGCCAGGTCAGCTCACGTCGTCGTCGACCCAGTCGAAGCTGCGGGTGACGGCCTTCTTCCAGTTGCGGAAGAGCCGCTCGCGCTCGGCGGACGCCATCTGCGGCCGCCAGCGACGGCCCTCGGACCAGTTCGCGACGACGTCCGCCTCACCCTCCCAGAACCCGACGGCGATGCCCGCGGCGTAGGCGGCGCCCAGCGCCGTGGTCTCCGCGACGACCGGGCGAACCACGTCGGCACCCAGCTGGTCGGCCTGGAACTGCATCAGCGTCTCGTTGGCCGTCATGCCGCCGTCGACGCGGAGTTCCGCGAGCTTGGTCGCCGAGTCGGCCTCCATCGCCTCGAGCACCTCCCGGGTCTGGTACGCCGTCGCCTCCAGCACGGCGCGGGCGATGTGGCCCCGGTTGACGTAGCGGGTGAGGCCGACGAGCACGCCGCGTGCGTCCGAGCGCCAGTAGGGGGCGAACAGACCGGAGAAGGCGGGCACGAAGTAGGCCCCGCCGTTGTCCTCGACGCCGGCCGCGAGTTGTTCGACCTCCTCGGCGGAGCGGATGATGCCCAGGTTGTCGCGCAGCCACTGCACGAGCGACCCGGTGACCGCGATGGAGCCCTCCAGCGCGTAGACGGGGGGCGCGTCGCCGATGCGGTAGCAGACGGTGGTGAGCAGCCCGTTGTTCGAGAGGACGGGCTCCGTGCCGGTGTTCATGAGCATGAAGTTGCCGGTGCCGTAGGTGTTCTTCGCCATGCCCACGTCGAAGCAGGCCTGCCCGAAGGTGGCGGCCTGCTGGTCGCCGAGGATGCCGGCGATCGGCACGCCGTCGAGCATCCCGCGTGAGCGGCCGTGGCCGTAGACCTCGGCGGAGCTGCGGATCTCGGGCAGCATCGACGTGGGGATGCCCATGTCCGCGGCGATGTCCTCGGCCCAGGCGAGGGTCTGCAGGTCCATCAGCATGGTGCGGGAGGCGTTGGTGACGTCGGTGACGTGCACGCCGCCGTCCACGCCCCCGGTCATGTGCCAAAGCAGCCAGCTGTCCATCGTTCCCATGAGCAGCTCGCCGGCCTCGGCCCGCGCGCGGGCGCCGTCGACGTTGTCGAGGATCCATTTCACCTTCGGGCCGCAGAAGTACGTCGCCAGCGGGAGCCCGACGCGGTCCTTGTAGCGATCCTGCCCGGCCTCGCCGCCCAACTCCTCGACGATGCGCGCCGTGCGGGTGTCCTGCCAGACGATCGCGTTGTGGACCGGTTCCCCGGTGGTCCGGTCCCACACGACCGTGGTCTCGCGCTGGTTGGTGATGCCGACGGCCGCCAGGTCCCGGTGGTTGAGCTCCGCCGCGGAGAGCGCCTCGGCGACGACGGCGCGCACGTTGCGCCAGACCTCCATCGGGTCGTGCTCCACCCAGCCGGCGCGCGGGAAGATCTGCTCGTGCTCCTTCTGGCCGACGGCGACGACGCGGCCACCGTGGTCGAAGACGATGGCGCGGCTGCTCGTCGTGCCCTGGTCGATGGAAAGGACGTACTGCTTCTCGGTCACGGCGCTCACTTCCTCGGGGACTCTCCCCCATCTTGCCGGGGTGCGGGTCCGCCGGCGGCCGGACGCGCCAAGGTCAGAGGTTGGCGCCGTACCAGTCGAGGAAGTCCTCGATGAGCGCGTCCAGTTCCTCGGCGTCGAAGTCGCTGCCAAGGTCGGGTGAGATCGTGAGGTCGGCGTCCTTGGTGGCGGCCGCGCAGTTCGTCTCCCCGCTCGGGCTCTCGCCGCAGACGGAGTTGCCGACCTCCCGGTGTCCCGAGAGCCGCTCCATCATCGCCTTGTACGAGCCGAAGTTCATGTGGACGACGAAGGTGAACTGGCGCCCGTCAGATCCCTCGTAGCTTCCCTGCGAACGTCCCTCGTCCACCCACGCGGCCGCGGGGAGCAGCTGGTAATCGCCGACCTCCTCGGGCAGCGGCACCTGGCCCGCGGTGCCGAGGAACGTGGGCGGCCCGACCTTGCGGGGCGGGAACCCGCCGAAGTCTGCGGGATCGATGCTCTCCCCGCCGACCACCGGACCGCTGCCTGGCGCGGCCCCGGGCACCGGGAGCGTCGCCGAAGCGGTCGGCTCGGGTTGGGGCACCGGAATCGGCCGTCCGCCGCCGCAGCCGGCGAGGAGCCCCAGCGCGGCCATGAGCGACAGGACGATGCGGCCGCGCCTCAACGCTCGACGCCGTCCGCGGGGCCGCCCGGGTAGTTGGGCTTCGGGATGTCGGCAGCAGGCGGTGCTGGTACGTCGGCCGAGGTGTCGCCCGCCCGTCGACCCGCCATCGCCGCGCCGCTCGGCCAGCCGCCGCTGATCACGACGGGCGCCGAACGCACCTCGCTGAGCTCGCTGCCCAGCGACGACGACGGCGCATCCGCCACCCCGAGGGCCTCCGGCAGTCGTCCGAGGCACTGCTCCAGGGTGTTGCGCATGCTCGCGGTGTGGACGTAGTAGCGGCCCTCCTGCGGCACGTAGCACTGGGCGGATGCGGCTCGCGCCCCCGTGACCTCTCGGTACACGACGCTCAGCACGGCCTTGTTGAGGTCGGCGGCCGCCGCGTACGCCCTCGTCAGCGCCCGGGGCATGTTGACGAACTCCTTGCACGCCTCCACCTGCACGCCCGTCATGGTGCGGTACTGCGCGTAGGCGGAGCCCGACCAGCCCTCCACGGATTGCAGCTCGGGGACGCGGCCGGTCACCGCCGCGGCGTCGGAGGCGACCGAGCGCCAGCGCTCGGAGACCGCGGTGAGCTCATCCGGGAGCGGGATCTTGGGGATCGCCTCCTTCTCGACGAGCGCCCGGATCTTCGCCATCGCGTCGCGGGCTCCGTCGACGATGCCGGCCACGGCCGCGTCGAACTTCGCCTTCTCGCCCCAGTAGTTGAAGCCGTCGCGCAGGAACGCCTTGGCCTCCATCCAGAAGCCGTCCGCCTGCGCCTTGTCCATGGCGATGGCGGACTCGAGCGCCTCCTCGAGGTCGGTGAGCGCCTGACCGAGCTTCTGGTACTCCGCGCTCGCCGCGCGGTCGCCGTACTTGGCGGTGTAGTCGCTCAGTTGCTGCCCGACGGTGCCCGCGAAATCCGCGGCGGTGGTTACCATGCTGCTCAGCTCCCGACCCCGGACGCCGTGGCGGCACCCGTCTGCTCGTTGGACTCGTACGCGTCCGCGGCGCCACCGAGGCTCTCGCCGATGCCGTTGAACTCCTCGCTGGCCTGCGCAGCCCACTGCTCGACGCTGGCGGCCAGCTCACTCGACGGGCCCGCCGCGGAACTCGCGAAGCCGAGGTCCGCGGGAACCTCCATGTTGGCGCGGCTGGCGCTCACGGTGTCCGCCGACTCGTGCCACTTCTTGGCCGCCTCCCGGAGGTTCGCCGGCTCCACGGCGTAGCTGGTGTCACCGCCCCCGCCGGATCCGCCCGATGTGCCCGCACCGGTCGCGCCGCCGGACGCCGAGCCGCCCGCGCTCGTCCCGCCGGTGCCCCCGCCGGAGGGGAGCCCGCCGCTCGTCGACCCCCCCGAGGGCGCGGACCCGCCGTAGCTCCCACCGCTCGGGTAGGAGCCGCCCGGGTAGGAGCCGGTCGACGTGCCGCTCCCGCCCGTGGTGCCTCCGGCCGTTCCGCCGCCGACCGGGTCGGCACCGCCGCTGCCCGGTCCGCCGGGGTACGTGCCTCCCGTCCCGACGCCCCCCGGCGAGGTCCCCGGGTACGGGGGTGTGGTCTGTCCGCCGGGCGCGGTGGTCGTCCAGTCGGGGCTCCGCGGCGCGGTCGGGACGTCGCCGGCGTTGCCGGGCGAGCCGAAGTCCCAGTTGCCGTCGTCGGTGTTCGGCGCGCCGAGGTCGCGGCCGTTCCAGCCGGGGACCAGGTCCGCGTAGGCGGGGTCGCCCGGGAAGATCGGGTGGGAACCGCCGGGGTGCCGGGGGTCGCCGGGCAGGATCGGGTCGCCGGGCTGCCAGCCCTCCGGGATGGTGAGGCGCTCGTCGCTGCCCGAGGCAAGCACTCCCCCGGGCCCGCCCGGGGAGCCGCCGCCGAACCCACCACCGGCGCCCGCGGCCCCAGCCCCACCGCCGGCCATCGGCGCCCGTGCCGCGCCCATCGCCCCGGCGGCCGCCGGACCGGCTCCGACCGCTCCGGCGCCGAGCGCACCTGCACCGGCTGCCCCGCCAGGGGCCGCGACGGCTCCGGGTCCTGCCCCGGACCCGCCCATCCCGGCCATCATCATGGGGGGCGGCGTCCCGCCCTGGCCCTCGCCGTCCCTGCCGCCGGCGGCGTTGGGGTTGATCAGGGCCTCGCGCAGTTCGGGGTCGTGGAGGAGGTCGTCGCTGTCGGCGCGGATGCCGCCGAACTTCGACTCCGCCGCGCGCCGCTGCAGCTCCCGCCAGGCTTCCTCTGCTTGGTTCATCGACGCTCCTTCTGGTTGAGCAGGGCATGGAAGCCGGCCGTCAGCACGTCGTGTTCCACCCGGAACCGCTCCAGTTCGGCAAGGCTCCCGTCGGCCACGGGTTCGAACTTCTCCCGGGCGCGTTGCGCCGCCGTCAGGACGTGCGTGCAGATGGCGCCCACCTGCGCCTCGTCGAGCCAGTTCTCGTCGAACTGCACCGACGACGGGTGACCGTGGTCGTCGAGCGTGACGACGACACCGGCCGACTTTCCGCTGGCCGGCCTCCGAATCGGGCGCGGCGCTGCCTCCGCCCGGGCGATCGCGTCATCCCAGCGGCGCTTGTGCTCCTCCATCATCCCGAGGTAGGCGTTCATCGTCTCCGTGGTGAAGGGCGGGAGGTCGCCGAAATCGAGGGACCCGTAGTCCACCTGCTCACGGTCTGGCGCCTCACCCAACCGGAGCGACGACACCCGGAAGGCCTGGCGGAACGCGTCCGCGAGCGTCTTCCCCGGGGCCAGCCGCTGGAACCACACCGGGCTGACCCGCACCTTGCCCAGGCGGCCCTCCTCGTCGAACCAGATCCGCACGATGCCGTCAGTGCCGGCGAATCCGCCGTCGCCGGCCTCCCCCAGTTCCTCGCCGGCCACGGGATCCTCATCGTCGGCGGGAACCTCGGCCGCGGACGTGTCCGGGGCCGGGGACTCCCCGACGCCCACCGGCGGCGCCAGCGGGTCGTAGTCGTCGTCGAACAGCTTCGTGGACACGCGAGGCAGTATGGCATTTCTCGCGGGTCAGCTCCGAACCCCCACGGCCCACGCGGCCGGTGCCGGGCCGTAGAGTGGCAACAGCCGCCCAAGTCAGGAGGAACCGTGTCCACAGCCCGCATCGAACGTCTGGTGACCGCCGGCAACGCCGACCCCGAGGGGCCGCCCGAGCACGAGAACAACGTCTGGATCGTGGGCGACGACCGGAAGGTCGTCGTCGTGGATCCCGCGCACGATGCCGAGGCCGTCTTAGACGCGGTCGGGGGACGCGAGGTCGTGGCGGTCCTGCTCACCCACGGGCACTGGGACCACTCGCGCTCCGCCCCCGAATTCGCGGCCATGGTGCACGCGCCCATCTTCCTCGGCGAGGCGGACCTGTTCCTGTGGGAGGACGCCACCGGCCTCGAGGACGGCTTCGCCCCACTGTCCGACGGGGCGGAGTTCGAGGTCGCAGGGACCACCCTGCGGGCGGTGAGCACCCCCGGTCACACGCCGGGTTCGACGTCGATCCGCATCGACGAACTGGGCGCCGTGCTGAGCGGCGACACCCTGTTCCCCGGCGGGCCGGGCGCCACGCGCTGGGACTACTCGAGCTTCGCCACGGTGATCGCGTCGGTGCGCGACAAGCTGTTCACCCTGCCCGACGACACCGTCGTGCACCCCGGCCACGGGGAATCCACGACGATCGGCGCGGAGAAGCCGCACTTGGACGAATGGATTGCGCGCGGGTGGTGAGCGCCGCCCCTGCGCCAATACGATGACGCGGAGACAGAAGGGCGGAACATGAAGATCCTCATCACGGGCGGGGCCGGCTACATCGGCTCGACGGTGGCGTCGGCCAGCGAGGACGCGGGCCACGACGTCGTGATCCTCGACGACTTCTCGACGGGGCGCCGCGAGTTCCTCCGGGGCCGCACCTCCTACGAGGGCGACATCGCCGACGAGGCACTGCTGGCCCGGATATTCACCGAGCACCGGATCGACGCGGTCGTGCACTGCGCGGCTCGCATCGTCGTTCCGGAGTCGGTGGCCGACCCGCTCGGCTACTACGAGAACAACGTCAGCAAGACCGTGACGCTGCTGCAGGCGCTGGAGCGCCACGGCGTGGGGCGGTTCCTGTTCTCGTCCTCGGCGTCGATCTACGCCCCGGACGAGCAGTTCGTCGTCACCGAGGAGTCGCCGCTGGCGCCCGGCTCCCCCTACGCGCGCACCAAGTACGTCGTCGAGCTGATCCTCGAGGACTTCACCAAGGCCTCCGACGTGCGGGTGCTCAGCCTGCGCTACTTCAACCCCATCGGCACCGACCCCCAGCTGCGCTCCGGCCAGCAACTCGAGAAGCCCACCCACGTGCTGGCGAAGCTGCTCGAGGCCTGGTCGAACAAGGAGACCTTCACGGTCACCGGCGTCGACTGGCCCACGCGCGACGGGTCGGGGATCCGCGACTTCATCCACGTGTGGGACCTCGCCCGGGCACACGTCGCCGCCCTCGAGGGCTTCGACGCGGCGACGGCCGAGCGCCCCTACGAGGTCTTCAACATCGGCACCGGCAACGGCGTGACCGTGAAGGAGCTCGCCGCGAGCTTCGAGCAGATCACAGGTGACCCGCTGGCTGTGCAGTTCGGCCCGCCGCGCCCGGGCGACGTCGCTGGGGTCTACACGGTCTCGTCGAAGGCGAAGGACGTGCTCGGCTGGGAGGCGCAGCTCAGCGAACTCGACGCCGTCCGCGACGCCATCGCCTGGCTGCCGAAGCGCAAGGAGATGCTGGGCTACTGAGCGGCGCCTTGTTGGCCCCGCCTGTTGACCCGCTAGTCAGTCGCTTCCGCCCACAGTTCCCGCCGCCTCTTGCGGTCGTGCCGGTCCTTCAGAGAGAACGCGACGAAGACGACGCCGCACACGGCCAGGAACCACAGCACTCTGCGCATCATGCGGCTGAGTCTAGTTCGCCGCACGGGCGCGGAGGTCTTCCGTGCCGCGGTCGAAGTCCTCGACGCCGATCTTGGTGCTGGCCCAGATGAACAGCCCCGCGAGGAACAGGTAGCCGAGCGCCATGGCGGCGAACGCCGCCGGGGAGTCGCCGTCGGGGGGCAAGAGCGCGGCGACGAGGACGGCCGCCACCACGAACGCCCCGTTGAAGCCCATGTCGTAGAACGTGAACGCGCGCCCCTTGTAGCGCTCCCCGACGTGCGCCTGCACGAGCCCGTCGACGCAAATCTTGACGCTCTGGGCCACGAGGCCGATCAAGAAGCTCACGACGAGGACGGCCCACTTCGCGTCGGTGAAGGTGGTGACCGCCTGCGCGACGGCCCCTAGGACCAGCAGCACGACGACGGTGTTGCGCAGCCCTAGGTGGCGCACCAGCGTCGGGACGAGGCCTGCGGCGAGCAGGAAGCCGGCGCCCGTGAGCAGGCCCCACATCGACAGGTCCCCGAGGGCCGCCTCGGGATCGTCGACGGGGTGCCAGACGTTGCGGGCGATGAGGATCACCATGATGCTGAACGCGCTGAAGAGCACGCGGCTGGCGGTCATCGACAGGAGGCCGGTCCAGGCCGCCGGGCGGCGGCGGATGTGCGCGGCGGCGTCGGCGAGACCGGTCAGCACCGCCCGCAGGTGGACGGCGGTGGCGTGCTCGTGCTCGGGGCCGAGCCCCCGTCGCGGGAACCGGGAGGCGACGAGGGTCGAGCAGACGAACAGCGCGGCCGAGAGCAGGAACACGACACCATCGGCCTGGTGCGCCTCCAGCGTGCCCGCGAGGACGAACCGGGTGCCGAAGCCGAGCACCCCACCGATCACGACGCCCAGCGGGCCGAGCGTCGGGACGATGGACGAGGCCGACAGGTACTCGTCGGGATCGACGGTGTGCTGCAGCCCGGCCGAGAGCCCCGCCAGCATGAACCGGTTGATGCTGAGTGCCACGAGCAGGGCCAGCATCATGACGAGGATGCCCCAGCCGCTGGTCTGTCCGGTGAAGATGAGCGCGCCGATCAGGAGCGCGAGCCCGGTCCGCACCAGGTCGGAGCAGAGGGCGATGTTGCGACGGGGCCACCGGTCGAGCAGCGGGGACACCAGCGGGCCGAGGATCGTGTACGGCAGGAGGGAGACCGCGAGAACGCCGGCGATGGCCCAGGCGTTGGGCTGGGACTGCGGCGAGAAGAGGATGTAGCTCGCGATGCCCACCTGCAGCGTGCCGTCACCGGCCTGCGACAGGGTGCGGAGCAGGAGCAGGCGGCGGAATCCGACGTGGTGCCACAGACGCCGCAGCGCCCGCCAGAACTCCATCCCTACCTGCCGGCGGCGTGCATCGCGTGAGCCTTCTCGACGAGGTCGTCGTGGCCGTCGTTCTTCGCCGACTCGACGTGTCCGGGGTCGTAGGACTCGAGGCTCGCCTCGAGCTCGAGGATCCGCTGGTAGGCGGCCTCGCGCTCCTCCGGGGTCTCCTCGACCTCGGTGTGCAGGTAGGCCGTCGCGGCGCGGTGCAGCGCGGTGACGGTGGACAGCGCCTTGCCCTTGGGCGAGTAGACGGATGCGAGCACCGTGATGGCGAGGATGCCGACGATGACGGGCAGCGACTCGAAGGCGCCGATCTCGATCACCGGGACCGGGTTGCCGCCGTTGATGAACGGCACCTCGTTCTCGTGGAGCGCGTGCAGCACCAGCTTCACGCCGATGAAGAAGAGGATCGCGGTGAGCCCGTACTTGAGGTACACGAGGCGGTCGAGCAGGCCGTCGATGAGGAAGTACAGCTGCCGCAGACCCATCAGGGAGAACGCCGTCGCCGTGAACACGATGTAGACGTTCGTCGTCAGGCCGTAGATGGCCGGGATGGAGTCGAAGGCGAAGAGGATGTCGGTGGCGCCGATGGCGACCATGACGAGCAGCATCGGCGTGAGCACGCGCTTGCCGTTCTCGTAGGTGAACAGCTTGTCGCCGTCGTAGTGGTCCGTGGTGTGCAGGAACCGCTTCGCGAGGCGGATCATGAAGTTGTCCGCCTCGTCGCGGTCGTCCTTCTCCGGCATCAGCATGTGGATCGCGGTCCAGATGAGGAAGAGGCCGAAGATGTAGAACATCCACTGGAAGTTGTCGATCAGCGCCTTGCCGGCGAAGATGAACACGCTCCGGGCGATGAGCGCGAAGACGATGCCGAAGAGCAGCACCTTCTGCTGGTCCGCCCGCGGCACCTTGAACGCGCTGATGATGATGAGGAAGACGAAGAGGTTGTCGACACTGAGCGCCTTCTCGAGGATGTAGCCGCTGAAGTATTCCGCGCCCATCTGGTGCCCGCCGAACACCCACACCGCGATGCCGAACGCGATCGCGATGCCGACGTAGATGGCCGACCAGATCGCGGCCTCGCGCAGAGTGGGGATGTGGGCCTGCCGGACGTGGAACACAAAGTCGAAGAGCAACAGCCCTGCGATCACTGCAATGGTGACGAGCCAAATGGGCAGTGAAATCTCACTCAACGGTGGACACTCCTAGTTCGGTGGAAACGCGGGGCCATGGGCCGAACGCGCGTTCTCCAGAGTAGCCCACGGCGCAATCGCGGAATAAATCTGTATCCTTTGCCGCGAAGGGAGACCACCGTGATCCGACACTGGCTGGCCGCGCTCCTGGCCGCCGTACTCCTGGTGGCCGGCTGTGCGCCAGATCCGCAGGAGGACCAGGCCGACGAGGGCACCGAGTCCGCCGCCTCCGCGCAGATGGAACCGCCGACAGACCTCCCCGCCGCCGACGACGCCGCTGCTGTCCTCGCCGAGGCGCTGGCCGCCGGTGACGTCTCCGCGATCCCCATGCAGTCGGCTGCCGCGGCGGCCCAGCAGGAGCTGGAGGTCATCGTCGCCGGCATGGACGACGTGGCGCCCACGATCACGGTCGGCGACATCAGCTACTCGGGTGAGGACAACTCCGCGACGGCCACCTTCCAGTACTCGTTCCCGATCGGCCACGAGCCGTGGACCTACGAGACCCAGCCGGTGTTCAAATGGGTCGACGCACAGTGGCGGCTCGTGTGGTCACCGACGGTCATCCACCCGGAGCTCACCGAACTGTCCCGCATGCGCCGCGTCGTCACGGAGCCGAAGCGGGCCCCCATCAACGACCGCAACGGCGTCGCCCTCGTCGAGGAGGTCTCGCTGTTCGAGGTCGGCATCGACAAGGCGAGCGTCGACCAGGCGCAGTGGGCCGCGTCGGCGCGGCAACTCGCGACGGTCCTCGACATGGACCCGGCCGCCTTCGAGAACAAGGTCCTCCGCGGCGGCGAGCGCCAGTTCGTGATCGCCCAGACCCTCCGCCAGGTGGACATCCCCTCCGGCGTGGCCGCCATCCCGGGCATCCACGTCAAGGAGACCAAGGCCACCGTCGGGCCCAGCGACGGGTTCGCCGCCAGCCTGCTGGGGATCGTCGGTACGCCGACCGCGGAGATGATCGCCGAGTCCGAGGGCCGGCTCACCGAGACCGACGTCATCGGGCTGAGCGGCCTCCAGTCGCGGTACAACGAGCGGCTGGGCGGAGTGCCCGGCGTGCGCGTCGAGCTCGTCCCGAGGTCCGAGGAGTCCTCGTTCCAGACGAAGGTGGTGTTCAACCAGGAGGAGTCGGTGGGTGCCCCCATCACCCTCTCGTTGGACACCGACTTGCAGGCGAAGGCCGAGGACATCCTCGGCGGGCAGCAGGGAATCGCGTCCATCGTCGCCATCGACCTCGCCACGGGCGGAATCGCGGCGGCGGCCAACTCCCCCGCCGCCGGCACCTATCCGTATGCCACCTACGGCAAGTACGCCCCGGGCTCCACGTTCAAGGTCGTCTCCGCGCTGGCCATGGTGCGCAAGGGGGCGAAGGCCTCGTCGACGGTGGAGTGCACCCCACAGCACACCGTCGGCAGCTACACCTTCAACAACTACCCGGGCTACGCCCACACCGGCAACATCACGCTGGCCGACGCCATCGCCTACTCCTGCAACACCGCGTTCACACGGGCGTCGGCGAACGTGACGGGCGCCGAGCTGCACGCTGCGGCGGGCTCGCTCGGCGTCGGCACCGACTACGACGCGGGCTTCACGTCGTACTTCGGGACCGTGGACCCGCAGAACGACATCGACCGTGCCGCGTCGATGATCGGTCAGGGCCAGGTCACGATGTCGCCGATGGGCATGGCGGCCGTCGCGGCGTCGGTGGCCAAGGGCGAGACGGTGGTGCCGTGGCTCGTCGACGAGTACCGCGCAGCACCGAACGCCGCCCCGTTGACGGCGGCGGAGGCGGGCGAGTTGCGGGCGATGATGGCCGAGACGGTGAACAAGGGGACCGCGACGATGCTCAAGGGGCTGGCCACCGGCGCGAAGTCCGGCACGGCGCAGTTCGGGGCGCAGGGGCAGCAGAGCACCCACGCGTGGATGATCGCCTACTCGGGCCAGTACGCGGTGGCCGCGTTCGTCGAGGTCGGGGACTCGGGCGGCACCGTCGCGGCGCCCCTGATCCAGCAGCTGCTGAGCTGACGCGGATCAGGCGTGGTCGAACTCGATCTCGGGTTCCTCGGCCCTGGCCTGCTCGAAGACCTCCTTGGCGGCGCCCAGGTTGACGGCGGCGAGCAGGAGCCCGGCGGCGACGTCCGGCCAGGGTGACACCCACACGAACGTGACGAGGCCGGCCGCGACGATCAGCACGTTGCCGAGGACGTCGTTGCGGGCCGCGAGCCATGCGCCGCGGAGGAGCGCCCCGCCGCCTCGCAGGCGCATCAGCAGGATGGCGCAAACCAGGTTGACGACCATGGCGAACACCGCCGTCCCGGTGAGCGCGAACGCCTCCGGCGCCGACGGGTTGGCGAGCTTGTAGACAGCGGTCCCGAGCGCCGCCACGGCGGGGATGAGGATCAGCCCCGCCAGCGCGTAGGACGCCTTCCTCCGCGAGGCGACCGACCAGCCGAGCGCGGCGAGGACGAGCGCGTTGATGAGGAAGTCCTCGAGGAAGTCGGCGGCGTCCGCCCAGAGGGCCACCGAGCCGATGGCGGCCGCGATGGTTCCTTCGACGAGCGCGCCGAGCAGGTTGAGCCCGGCGACGACTCCGACTATGCGGCGGGCTGAGCGGTTGAGGTCCACAATCCGAAGGCTACGCCCACTGCCCGGCCCGCTCGTGAAGCGGCTGCGTCCCCCACGTCAGCCGTGCTTGCCGCCGCGGATGATCACCAGCGGGCATTCCGCGTGGTGCGCGAGCTGGCTGCTGACCGAGCCGAGGATCAGCCTCCGGAACGCCCCCATGCCCCGGGCACTGACCACCAGCATGTCGGCCCCGCGGGAGTGGTCCACCAGCGCGTTCGCGGGACTGGCGTCCTCGACGGCCAGGGTCTCGACGGGCACGTCGCGCACCTCCGTCGCGAACTGGGCGAGCACCCGCTCCGCGTCCTGCTTGGGCCGCAGGAAGATCGCGTCCGCCTGCTCCGGGCTGGCGATCGTCTCGGACACGTACGGCGGGTGGTACACGAAGACCAGCTCCAGCGACGCGCCGTGCAGCCGAGCCTCCTCGGCCGCCCACTCCAGGGCCCGCTTCGAGGCGTCGGACCCATCAACTCCTACCACTATCCGGCCCATGATTCCTCCGATCATCGTCCTACTACTGATCGTAGGCTGGAAGCCGAACCGGCGCTCGAAATAGCCCTGAAGACCGGCCCATCGGCCGAGAGGGCGTGGCCGAACATCGCCGCCGAGCCGGCCGGGCGCCCGGCCGACTGGGTGCGGCCGGGAGCGACAGGCGCGGCCGGGAAGCTCGAGCGGAGAATCGCGTCGGCGGCCCTAAGAAGAAACACCGAACACAGCGCGAAGCAACGCCTCGATCCCAGACCGGGGACGCAGGGGCCGCCGACGCGATTCTCCGTCGAGCCCCCAGACGAAATAATCAGTCCGGCCGCACCCAGTCGCCCGAACGCCCGCCGGACTTGGCCACGATCTTCGCCGACACGATCTCGGCCGACCGGTCAACCCCTTTGATCATGTCCACCACCGCCAGCGCCGCGACCGTAACGGCCGTGAGTGCCTCCATCTCGACGCCGGTGCGGTCGGCGGTCTTGACGGTGGCGCTGATGGCGACGCCGTGGTCGACGATGTCGAGCTCCACTGAGCAGCCGTGGACGCCGATGGTGTGCGCGAGCGGCAGCAACTCGGGGACCCGTTTGGCGGCGGCGATGCCGGCGACGCGGGCGACGGCGAGGACGTCGCCCTTGGGGACGGTGCCGTCGCGCAGGGCGGTGACGACCTCGTCGGAGCAGGCCACGAAGCCGACGGCGGTGGCGCTGCGGACGGTGGGCTGCTTGGCGGTGACGTCGACCATGTAGGCGCGGCCGCGGGTGTCGAGGTGCGTGAACTCCATGGGGTCAGTCCACCAGATACACGTCGACGGTGTCCCCCGCGGCCACGTCGGTGGTCTCGGCCGGCACGACGGCGAGGCCGTCGGCGAGGACGAGGGAGGCGATGAGGTGCGAGCCGGAGCCCTTCTCGTGGGCGGGGACTACGCCGTCCTCCCCGACGACGACGGGGATGAACTGCTGTCGGCCGGCGGGGCTCTTCCAGCCCCAGGAGGCGGGTAGGCGCAGCTTGCGCCAGGGGATGTGGCGGCCAGTCATGGCGCCGAGCACCTCGCGGAGGAAGGCCCAGCCGGAGACGAACACGGAGACGGGGTTGCCGGGCAGCCCGAGGAAGACGATGGTGCGGCCGTCGGGCGTGGTGATGCGGCCGGAGGCCTGCGGCTTGCCGGGCTGCATGGCGACGGGTTCGTACTCGGCCTCGGTGAGCGCGGTGCGTACGACGTCGAAGGCGCCGACGGAGACGCCGCCGGTGGTGACGACGACGTCGGCCTGCTGGGCCGCCTCGTCGAGGATGCGACGGAAGGCGCCCGGGTCGTCGCCCGCGCGATGGGTGCCGACGACCTCGGCACCGAACCGACGGGCGAGCCCGGCGACGAGGTACGTGTTGGAGTCGGGGACCTGCCCGAAGCCGGGCTCCTGGCCGGCGGCGACCAGTTCGTCGCCGGTGGCGATCACCGCCACGCGGGGCCGGACGTACACGTCGACCTCCCCGTAGCCGACGGAGGCCAGCGAGGCGAGGGCCGCGGGCGTGAGGACGGAGCCGGCGGCCATGACGGGGTCGCCGGGCAGGACGTTGCCGCCGCGGAGCCGGACGTTCTGACGGACGTCGACCGGCTCGCGCACCTCGACCCGTTGGGGCAGCGGCGCCTCGCCGCGGGGCTGGTCGGTGGCCTCGACCGGCACGACGGCGTCCGCACTGGGGGGCATGGGGGCGCCGGTCATGATCCGGGCGGCCTGGCCCTCGCCGACGTCGGGGACCGAGGAGGCGCCGGCGGGGACGTCGCCAACGACCTCGAGCACCACGGGGCCCTCGAGCACGTCGGACGCCCGGACTGCGTACCCGTCCATGGCGGAGTTCGTGAACGGCGGCACCGGCAGCTTCGCGACGACGTCCGAGGCCAGGACCCGGCCCTCGGCCTCCGCGAGCGGGAGCCTCTCGGTGCCGAGCGGCGACGCGAGCGCGCGCACGATCTCTTGTTGTTCGGCGACTGTCCTCATGTGTTCCTCTCCGCGCACCTCGGGCGAGCGATCAGGGGCACTGCGACCATTCGTGCGTGCCGTCGGTCAGGTACTGCTTCTTCCAGATGGGCAGGACTTCCTTGACGCGGTCGACGAGGTCGGCGGCGCAGTCGAACGCCTGCCTGCGGTGGGAGGCGGAGATGGCGACGTAGAGCGCGACCCCTCCGATGCCGAGCACGCCGACGCGGTGGTGGGCGGCGATCGCGTGGACGCCCTCGCGGGTGGCGAACTCGTCGACGACCTGCCGCATGACCTCGTCGGCGGAGGGGTGGCCCACGTACTCGATCTGGGTCACGGCCTTGCCGTGGTCGTGGTTGCGGACGGCGCCGCAGAAGCTCACGACGGCGCCGGCGCGGTCGTCGGCCACCGCCGCGTAGAGGGCGTCGCAGTCGATGTCGACGTCCACCACTGCCGCGATCTTGTTCATTCGGTCACCCTAACGGTTGGGGGTCTCGGCGCTCGGGGCGGGGTCTGCCCTACCCGCCGGCGAACGGCGGGAGCACGTCGAGCTGGGCGACGTCGTCGAGGGGCCCCTCGCTGCGGCGTTCCCCGTCGGCGAGGAGCGACGAGGCCACCAGCACCTTGGCGAGGCGCGCGTTGTCGGCGCCCAGTTGTGCCCGCAGCGACTCCACGGTGTGTCCGCTCGCGTCGACCTCGAGGGTGTCGGTGCCGGCGGCCTCGGCGGCGCCGGCGAAGAAACGGATCAGCATGTCATCCTCCGATTGCACTCATGTTGCGCTCCGGCTGGACGAAGCCGTCCTCGTCGATGCCGTGGGCGCGGGGCTTCAGTCGGTGGGCGCCGGTCCAGGCGTCGGCGAGTTCCTGGTCCGAGGCGCCGCCGCGCATCATGGAGCGCAGGTCGGTCTCCGTGTTGGAGAACAGGCAGGTGCGGACCTGGCCGTCGCTGGTGAGCCTGGTGCGGTCGCAGGCGCCGCAGAAGGGGTTGGTCACGGACGCGATCACGCCGATCCGACCGCCCGGCTGGGTCCCGTCGGGGAGCACGTCCCAGATCTCGGCGGGCGAGGTGCCGCGCGGCTCGTCGACGGGCACGAGCGTGAAGCGGGTGTGCAGGGTGTCGAGCAGTTCGCGCTGGGTCACCATCTGCGAGCGGTCCCACTCCCCCTTCGGCCCCAGCGGCATCTGTTCGATGAAGCGCAACTGGTAGCCATTGCGGAGGGCGAACTCGGCGAGCGGGATGGCGTCCTGCTCGTTGACGCCTCGCATGATGACGGAGTTGATCTTGACGGGTTTCAGGTCTGAGGCGGCCACCGCGTCGATGGAGCGCAGCACGTCGGCGAGGCGGTCGCGTCGGGCGAGCTGCTTGTAGCGGTCGCGGTCGAGGGAGTCGAGGGAGATGTTGACGCGGTCGAGGCCGGCGGCCGCGAGCGCCGGGAGCTTCCTGTCGAGCCCGATGCCGTTGGTGGTGAGCGCCGCCTCCGGCGCGCCGCCGTGGTGCGCGGTCATGGCCTTCGTGCCGGCGACGATGTCGGCGAGGCCGGGTCGGATGAGCGGCTCTCCGCCCGTGAAGCGGACCTTGGTCACGCCGAGGAGCTCGACGGCGACGCGGATCAGTCGGATGGTCTCGTCGTCGGTCAGGGTCACCTCGCCAGGCATCCACTCCATGCCCTCCGCGGGCATGCAGTAGGTGCAGCGGAGGTTGCACCGGTCGGTGAGTGAGACTCGCATGTCCCGCGCCACCCTGCCGTACGCATCCTTGAGGCCTAGCATGATCAGGAATCCTACTTCTTATTTACCAAAACATTGAATCAAGGGGCATGATTGGTCCATGGCAAGTCACGGTCTCGGTCCGACGCGGGCGAAGGTGCTGGAGCTCCTCCAGCAGTCGAACGCGCCCCTGACCGCTGCCCAGGTCGCTGAGGTGCTCGATCTGCATCCGAACTCCGCCCGCCACCACCTGGGGCAGCTCGTGGAGTCCGGCTTCGCGGAGCGCGCGCCTCTTCCCACGAAGACTACCGGTCGCCCGAAAGTCGGTTTCACCCCCTCCCGGCAAGCGCCGTCGGTGAGCGATCGGCACCTCATCGACCTGACCACCATGTTGCTCGACCACTTCTGCGCCGACGACGCGTCCGCCGAGCGTGCGGGGGTCCAGTGGGGCTCGCGGCTGCGCGAGGGCAACGCCAACGTGGGCGAGGTCATCACCGCGATGAAGGAGTCGGGGTTCTCCCCCGAGATCGACGGCCAGGTGCTCAACTTCGGCCGCTGCCCGTTCCGCTCGACGATGGCGCCCGAGACCCTGCAGGCGGTGTGCAAGGTGCACCTCGGGTTCCTGCGCGGCGCGCTGCCCGACCGGGAGGTCGGCGAGTTCGAGATCGGGCCGATCTGCAAGGTGCACGTGAGCGGGGAGCTCGGGGCCGATCCGACGATCGGCCCCGAGCACCACCGCCCCGCGGAGCCCGTGCTGCTCAGTGAGCCGACGAGCGCGCCCAGAGGTTGATGCCGCCGTCGACGGCGTGCTGGTCGATCGTCTCGATTTCCTCGTCGGTGAAGACGAGGTTCTCGAGCGCGCCGAGGTTCGTCTCCAGCTGCTCCACCGAGGAGGCGCCGATCAGCGTCGACGTGACGCGCTCGTCGCGCAGCGTCCACGCAAGCGCGAGTTGCGCCAGCTTCTGGCCCCGCGACTTCGCCACCTCGTCGAGCGCCCGCAGGTGCGTCAGCGTCTGCTCGCTCAGGTGGTTCTCCGGCAGCGAGCCGCCACGCGCCATGCGTGAGTCCTCAGGGATCTCGCCGCCGAGGTAGCGGTCGGTCAGCAGGCCCTGCGCGAGCGGGCTGAACGCGATGACGCCCATGCCGAGCTCCTCCGTCGCGTCCAACAGGTGCTCCTCGATCCAGCGGTTCAGCATCGAGTAGCTCGGCTGGTGGATGAGGAGCGGCGTCCCGAGCTCCTGGGCGATCTGCGCGGCCTCACGGGTTTTCTCCGCGGAGTACGACGAGATGCCGACGTACAGCGCGCGGCCGGAGCGCACCGCCTGGTCGAGGGCCATCATGGTCTCCTCGAGCGGGGTGTCGGGGTCGAACCGGTGCGAGTAGAAGATGTCGACGTAGTCGAGCCCCATCCGCTTCAGGGACTGGTCCAACGAGGCGAGCACGTACTTCCGGGAGCCGCCGCCCTGGCCGTAGGGGCCGGGCCACATGTCGTAGCCGGCCTTGCTGGAGATGATGAGCTCGTCGCGAAGGCCGTGGAAGTCCTGCCGCATGATGGTGCCGAAGTTGATCTCGGCCTGCCCGTAGGGGGGCCCGTAGTTGTTCGCCAGGTCGAAGTGCGTGATGCCGGCGTCGAACGCGCGCCGGAGGATGGCGCGCTGCACCTCCATCGGCTTGTCGTCGCCGAAGTTCTGCCACAGCCCCAGGGAGATGGCGGGCAACTTCAGGCCGGAGCGCCCGCACGCGCGGTAGGGCATGCGGCCGTCGTAACGATTCTGGTCGGGAACATACGTGGGATACACCATGCGGTCCATCTTGCCGCTCCCCCTCCGCCGGGGGCGGGATTCCACGGAAAGGCTACGCGCGCGTCCCGCGGGCGACGTCGTCGAGGAGGTTGGGGATGGCGCGCTCGAGCACGCCGAGGGTGGCCTCGAAGCCGTCAAGGTCCCCGTACCAGGGGTCGGGCAGCGGGGCGCCCTTCTCGGACTCGGGGTCGTAGTCGGTCACCAGTCGGATCTTCGCCCGGTCCACGCCGAGGCGGGCCAGCCGGTCCCCGTGGTAGTCCTCCGCCACGACGAAGAGGTCGACGTCCTCGATCAACTGCTGGTCGATGCGTCGTGCGACGTGGCCCTCCACGTCGTAGCCCCGCTCGCGCAACAGGCGCTGGGCGCGACGGTCGATCGGGGCCCCGGCCTCCTCGGCACTGGTGCCGGCCGACGTGAGCCGCACGTCGAGACCGCGCTCCGCGGCGAGCTTTCTCGCGACCCGCTCGGCCATCGGCGACCGGCAGATGTTGCCCAGGCAGATGAACATCACATGCATGGGCCCTACTCTGCCAGTCTTGCCCCAGCGAGGTCGTCCGCCCAGCCCGCGATGGCGGCGGGATCGATGTGGTCCTGGACCCCCTGGCCCAGCATCCGGAGCATGAGCCGCTCCCACCACTTGACGCGTTCCGGACGGAAGCGCCCGGCGAACGACTCGCTCGCCACCGGCTCGACGATGCCCGCGGCCTCGTCGTTGTAGGCGAGCGCGTCCTCCCGCTTGCTCGGGTCGGCGGCGGTGAGGCACACGTTGAAGAGCGCCAGCCTGCCGCGCAGCTGGTCGGCGTGCGTGGAGAGCCACTCCAGCGCCTCGGGGTTCCAGTTGCTGGCGAGGATCCCGCTGCCGACGACGTAGAAGTCCGCCCCCTCGGGCGACGGCTGGGCGGAGGCGGAGGCGACGGTCACCTGATGACCCAGCCGGCGGAACTCGCGGGCCAGCAGGTTCGCGACGTGCGCCGTCGTGCCCGCGCGCGTGCTGTACACGATGAGGATCCTCGACATGCCTCCACGATAGGCCCAGACGGTCCGGCGGACCCCACGGGGTCGGCGTCGGCACGCGACGCATCGGAGCGCGGCGGCACGGTAGTGTCTGACGCACCACCGACTATGGAGGCCAGGAGCATGGGCAAGCGCATCGGAGTCCTGACGGCCGGAGGCGACGCCCCCGGGCTCAACGCAGCGATCCGGGGACTCGGCAAGGCGGCCATCGGGCGCCACGGCATGGAGATCATCGGCTTCCGCGGCGGCGTGCGGGGCCTCGCCGAGGACCAGTGGGTCAACCTCGACCACACCTCTCTGTCAGGCATCCTCACCGCGGGCGGCACCATCCTCGGCACGAGCCGCGACAAGGTGCACAAGATGATGGTCGACGACCAGCCGACCGACATGATCCCGACGATCGCCGAGGTCGTCGAGCGCAACAAGCTCGACTGTGTGGTGATGCTGGGCGGCGGCGGGACGGCGAAGAACGCACTGCGCCTCCACCAGGCGGGGATCCCGGTGATCCACCTGCCGAAGACGATCGACAAGGACATCGCGCACACCGACAACACGTTCGGGTTCTCCACCGCCCTGGAGATCGCCACCGACGCCATCGACCGGCTCCACTCGACGGCCCACTCCCACCACCGGGTGATCATCGCCGAGATCATGGGCCACAAGGCCGGCTGGCTGGCGCTGGGCGCCGGCATCGCCGGCGGCGCCGACGTCATCCTGCTGCCCGAGATCCCGTACGACCTCTCCTCCATCGTCGAGACCATCGAGCGCCGCAAAGCGCGCGGGACGAACTTCTCCGTCCTCGCGGTCGCGGAGGGGGCGCGCGACATCCGCGCCACCGCCGAGCTCAACGCGGCCGAGTCGCTCATCAAGACGGCGCCCACGCCGGAGGCCAAGGCCATCGCACGGAGCAACTTCGCCCGCATCCAGGACGAGCACCGGGAGAACCCGTTCCGGCTGGCCCGGGAGGTGGAGGCCGCCACCGGACTGGAGAGCCGCGTCACGATCCTCGGCTACGTGCAGCGCGGCGGGACGCCGTGCGCGGAGGACCGGATCCTCGGCTCGGTGATCGGAGCCGCCGCCGCGGACCTGATCGACGCGGGCGAGACGGGCATCATGGTCGCCTCGAAGGGCGAGGGGGCAGCCCCCGTCCCGCTGGAGGACGTCGCCGGCAACCTCTCGCTGGTACCCATCGACCACCCCTGGATCCAGACCGCTCGCGACGTCGGCACCGGGCTCGGCGACTGACCCGCCCCATCGAACCCGGACGGGGGTCGTCCAGCACGCACGGCCCCCGTCGACGCGTTCCGGGGGCACAATGGAGGCATTCCTTTCGGGGGAGGGACTTCCCATGGCAGACGAGGGCGAGCGGGCGGCGGAGCTCTACACGCAGGCGCAGGAGGCGATCCTCGAGCTCGTCACCGAGGACAACGAGCGGCTGCCAGTGCCTGCCTGCCCCGGGTGGGAGTTGCGCGACATCGTCGCCCACCAGACCGGCGCCCTCATCGACCTCATCACCGGCAGCACCCGCGGCTTCCCCAGTCCCGCGTGGGCGGCGGGGCACGTCGAGCGGTTCAGCGCCCGGGACCTGTTCGAGATCCGGGACCTCTGGCGCGACGCGGTCAGGTTCGAGTCGGCCGCGCTGTTCCGCGAGCGGGGCCTCGACATGCTGCCGGACATCGTCACCCACGAACTGGACGTGCGCAGCACCCTCCACGACGACAGCGCCCGCGACGAGGAGCGCGTGCGCGTCGCGTTCGACGTCATCGTCGGCTGGCTCGATCGAGCCTGGCGCGAGGCCGGGCGCCCCGCGCTGCGGTTCGAGACGGAGTCGCGGTCGGGCGTCGCCGGGGAGGGTGAGCCGCGCGCCACGCTGAGGGGATCGACGTTCGAGCTGTCGCGGGTGCTGACGGGCCGCCGCTCCGATGCGCAGATGCGCGCCCTCGACTGGTCGGCGGACCCGTCGCCGTGGCTCGACCACCTCTCCGTCCTCGGCCGGCGGGACACCGACCTGCTGGAGTAGCTCAGCGTTTCTTCAGCATGCCGAAGAGCCCGCGCACGACCTCCCGCGCCGCCGTCCTCGCGGCCTGGCGGAACGCGGTGGACTTCGTGACGCTCTCGATGAGGCTGGGCTCGGGCCGGCGGCTCCGGCCGGAGCGGGGCGCCTCTGGCCGCGCCTGCCTCTCCGCGCGCGCCCGCTCCTCGGCCTCGGCCTCCGCCCGCGCCTCCGCCTCGGCCGCGGCAGCGCTCTCCTCCATCCGCTTCACCAGTAATTCGTACGCCGACTCACGGTCCACGGCCGCGCCGTACTTCGCGCTGAGCGGCGAGTGCCCGACGATGCGCTCCAGCTCCGCGTCCGGGGTCGGGTCCATGGACGCCTTCGGTGCCCACATGCGGGTGTGCGCGACGGGCGTCGGCGCGCCCTCCTCGTCCATCACCGTGACGACGGCCTCGCCGATCCCCAGCTCCTGCAGGAGTCGCTCGAGGTCGTAGCCGGAGACCGGGTAGGTGGCGACGGTGGCGCGCAGGGCCTTCGCGTCGTTCGGCGTGTGCGCGCGCAACTGGTGCTGCACGCGGGAGCCCAGTTGGGCGAGCACGTCATCGGGCAGGTCCTTGGGCGTCTGCGTGACGAAGAACACGCCCACACCCTTGGACCGGATCAGCCGGACGGTCTGCGTTATGGAGTCGAGGAACGCCTTCGACGCGCCCTTGAAGAGCAGGTGCGCCTCGTCGAAGAAGAACACCAGCTTCGGCCGGTCGACGTCGCCCACCTCGGGCAGCGTCTCGAACAGGTCCGCCAGCAGCCACATCAGGAACGTGGAGAACAGCGCCGGCCGCGACGCGAGCTGCGGCAGCTCCAGCAGGGAGATCACACCGCGACCGTCGGCCGCCGTGCGCAGGAGCTCCGCCGGGTCGAACTCCGGCTCGCCGAAGAAGGCGTCACCGCCCTGGTCGGAGAGCGCGACGAGCGAGCGCAGGATGACGCCGGCGGTCGCGGTCGACACGCCGCCGATCCCCTTCAGCTCGGGCTTGCCCTCGTCGGAGGTCAGGAATCGCAGCAGTTCGACGAGGTCCTTGAGGTCCAGCAGCGGCAGCCCCGCCCGGTCTGCGTAGTGGAACACGAGCCCGAGCGAGGACTCCTGCACTTGGTTGAGGTCCAGCACCTTGGACAGCAGCAGCGGCCCGAAGTCGGTCACCGTGGCCCGCACCGGAACACCGTGTCCTTGGCCGCCCAACGCGTAGAACTCGACGGGGTACGCCGTCGGCGCCCATTCCTGGCCCAGCGGCGCGACGCGCGCCAGCAGCTTCTCGCTCGCTTCACCCGGTGTGGCGAGCCCCGACAGGTCGCCCTTGATGTCCGCCGCGAACACCGGCACGCCGGCGGCGCTCAGTGCCTCGGCCATCACCTGCAGCGTCTTGGTCTTCCCGGTGCCCGTGGCGCCCGCGACGAGGCCGTGGCGGTTGAACATCGCCAGCGGGAGGTTGATGCGCACGTCCGGCACCGGGGCGTCGTCGTGCATCAGCACCCCCAGCGTGGCCGAGGCGCCGTCGAAGGTGTAGCCGTCCTGGATCTCGTGCACAGTCACGTTACGGAACTCTACTGAGGAGTACCGCCGCCGGCCGGGGTTTGCCCTGATGCGGGTCCGCGGGCCCGGCATCCCCGGGGGCGGCGCGCATGCACGGTAGTATCGCCACGTGATCTTCAAGCGCGTTGGGGAGGGCCGACCCTACCCGGACCACGGCTACAAGCCCCGCGATTGGAGCGCCATCGCACCCCAGCAGGTGCGCCTGGACGAGCTGGTGACAACCAAACGCACCCTCGACCTCGAGGCGCTGCTCGACGAGGAATCCACCTTCTACGGCGATCTCTTCGCCCACGTCATCAGTTACGGCGGCGAGCTCTACCTCGAGGACGGCCTCCACCGGGCGCTGCGCGCCGCGCTCCAGCAACGCCAGACGTTGCACGCGCGCGTGCTCGAATTGAAGTAAGTTGGGCCAAGCCGCCCGCAGAAAGGACTACGACGTGCGAATGTTTCGTCTGATCGCGACGCCGGTTCTGCTGCTTGGCTTGCTCGGTTTCCTGGTCTGGGGCGCGTCGTGGGGTTGGCGCAACCTCACCGCACCGCTGCCGTCGCCCTCGCCGACGCCGTGCGTGACGAGGTCGGCGCAGGTGATCACTGCGGCCAACGTGAGCGTGCGGGTGTTCAACGGCGGCTTCGCCACAGGACTCGCAGGGCGGGTGGCGGCCCACCTCCGCAACAACGGCTTCGAGGTGCTCCGCGTCGCGAACACCGACGAGCGGGTGGCGGAGACCATCATCCGCGGCAGCGCGGAGAACGAGCCCGCGCTCACGCTCCTCCAGTCGCACTTCCGGGAGTCGGTGATCCAGCACGACGATCGCGTGGACGGTTCCGTCGACGTGCTCGTCGGCACCACGTACATGGGCGTCAACCCGAACCCGCTGCCCGAGGTGGCCACCGAGGGGGGCGTGACGTGCGAGTACCCGTCGCCCTCCCCCTCGCCGTCGCCGTCCGCCTCGCCCGGCGGCAGCGCCGCGCCGGACCCGTCCGCGTCACCCACCAGCTGACAAAACGAAGAATCCCCCGGACTGGTCCGGGGGATTGCTTTTTCGCCTGGCGGTGACGGAGGGATTTGAACCCTCGGTGGGTTGCCCCACACTCGCTTTCGAGGCGAGCTCTTTCGGCCGCTCAGACACGTCACCGTGCGGTAGCTTACCGTCAACCTTTCTCCGCGCGCCAATCGACGGCAGCGGCCGTCAGGGGCGGCGCGCGTCGAAGAACGCCTCGATGGGGGCCGCGCACTCCTCCGCGAGCACGCCGCCGCTCACCTCGACGCGGTGGTTGAGCCGGGAGTCGCGCACGACGTCGAACAGGCTGGCGACCGCGCCGGCCTTGGGGTCGTAGGCGCCGAAGACCAAGCGCTGGATGCGGGAGGCGACGATCGCTCCGGCGCACATCGTGCAGGGTTCGAGCGTGACGACCAGCGTGCAGCCGGTGAGCCGCCACTCCCCCAGCTTCTCCGCGGCGCGCCGGAGCGCGAGGATCTCGGCGTGCGCGGTGGGATCCTGCAGGAGTTCGCGCTCGTTGCCGGCGGTGGCCACCACCTCACCGTCGGGGTCGAGGACGACGGCCCCGATCGGCACGTCACCGTGGGCCTCCACCTGCCGGGCCACCTCCATGGCGAGCCGCATCGTCGGGTGCCAGCGGCCGCCCATCACTCCTCGTCGAAGGACGCCGCCGCGAGCCGGAACTGGTCGCCGATCTTCAGCTTGTCGGCGATGAGTTCGACGAGGTCCACCGGGTCCGAGTCGTAGTCGGTGGCGATCGCCTCGAGCTCGAAGCCGCGCAGGCCGCTGGCGGAGAACATCTCCATGTCGCCCAGCGGGTACGAGTCCTCGTCCTCGTCGGGGATCTCCTCGCCGAGGTAGTCGACGACGTCACGGGCGAGCGGCCAGTCGTTGGCGGCCGTCGCGTCGGAGAGCAGCACCTCGACGACGCGGCCGCGGGCGCGCACGATCACGAAGAAGTCGTTGTCGACGGAGACGAACGCGTCGGCGCCGGAGTCGCCCGGCAACCGGGACAGCTGGCGGATGAGCTCGTCGAGGTCGTTGGCCAGGTCGAAGTCGAGGGGGACCACCGTCGGCTTCCCGTCCTCGCGGTACGCCGCGACGACGAAGTCCACGTCGTCCTCGGTCGCGTCGTCGAGTTCGAAGTCGTCGTCGCTGTCGTCGTCATCCTCCAGGTCCGCATCGTCGTCGCCGTCCTCCACGAGGTCGAACGGCTCAGCGTCTTCGTCGAACACGCCCATCGCACGGCTCCCTTCACTTGACCGGACCTCAATCCAACCACGCTTTGCCGGATCGCACATTACCCGGCCCGAGTTTGGGTGTCGGCATCGGGTGTGTGGGAAAGTGAGCGTGTGGAAGTACGTGTCGTCTCGCATCCCCTCGTTGATCACAAGCTCACGCTGCTGCGTGACCGCACCACCGTCCAGCCCACGTTCCGGCGCCTGGTGGAGGAACTGGTAACGCTGCTGGCCTACGAGGCCACCCGCGGCGTGCGCGTCCACCAGCACCAGATCGAGACCCCGGTGGCCCCCACCGTCGGCACGAAGCTCGACGAGCCGGCCCCGATGGTGGTGCCCATCCTGCGCGCCGGTCTCGGGATGCTCGACGGCATGTTGCGCCTCGTGCCCACCGCCGAGGTCGGGTTCCTCGGCATGCTGCGCGACGAGGAGACCCTCGAGCCCAAGACCTACGCCGAGCGCCTCCCCGAGGACCTGTCGGGCCGACAGTGCTACGTCCTCGACCCGATGCTGGCCACCGGCGGCTCGCTCGGCGCCGCGGTGAAGTACCTCGTCGGGCGGGGCGCCGACGACATCACCTGCATCTGCCTGCTGGCCGCCCCCGAGGGCATCGCCAACATGGAGAAGCTGCTGGAGGACCTCGAGGTCCCGTGCACACTCGTCGTCTCGGCGGTGGACGAGCGGCTCAACGAGCGCGGCTTCATCGTCCCCGGCCTCGGTGATGCGGGCGACCGGCTCTACGGCCTCACCCACTGACATGGACTGGGCGGACCTCTGGCCGCCTTTCGGGCTCGCGCTGCGCTGCGGGCCGATCGAGCTGCATCCCGTGCGGTTCGACGAGCTGCCCCGGCTCATCGAGCTGATCGACGGCGGGATCATCGCCGACGACGTGCCCAATTACCCGATGACGAGCCCCTTCGGGCTGGGTGGCTACACCGTCGCCGAGCAGCGCGACTCGCTGCAGTACTGGTGGTCGACGTGGGCAAACCTCCGGCCCGCCGACTGGGTCATCCCCATGACGGTCCTTCGCGACGGGGCGCCGGTCGGCGTCCAGGAGATCGCCGGGCACGACTTCCCCACCCTGCGTTCCGCCTCGACCGGCTCATGGCTCGCCGTGGCGCACCAAGGCAGGGGCACCGGCACGTTGATGCGTCAGGCGATAGCGATGTTCGCGTTCGACCACCTCGGTGCGCGCGAACTGATGAGCGGCGCCTTCCATGACAACGCGCGCTCGCTGGCGGTCAGCCGGAAAGTGGGCTACCGCGAGAATGGGCGCAAGCTGCTCGCGCGAGGCACGGGCGAGGTCGACGAGGAGATCCGCGTCCGGCTGCTCCCCGAGTGGCTCGTCCGACCCGGGCACGCGCTCGAGGTCGACGGGTTGGAGCCGCTGTTGGAGTTCCTCGAGATCGGGCGCTGATCAGTCGTCGAGCGACCAGAACAGGTCGGTGTGCAGGTTCTTCTGCGGCGTCGACGACGGATCGCTGACGTAGACCTCGAAGACCTTGTGCCCGGGCGTGTGGCCCTGCTCGGTGATCCAGGCGGCGAGCCGCTGCCAGGCCTGGGGCAGCTCCTCGTAGGGGCCGACGTGGCTGTCCTTCGCGAACCGGCCGGCGGGCAGCGCGCTGGCGACCACCTCCCCGGAGTCCTCGATGACGCGGTCGACAGTCACGCCCGCCTCGAGCTCGGCGCTGTCCTCGTGCATCACCAGGTAGAGCCCGAACGGCTCCCCCGGCTCGACGCCCTGCTCGCGGAGCGCGGCGTGGACGGCGTTGTAGGCCCGGTCGTAGAAGGTGGTGAGCTCGTCGAGCTTCTCCTTGCTGCGCACCACCGCGGTGGGGATCGCGTCGCGTTCGACGATCGTTCGGTTCTCGGTCATGGCTTCCCCCTGTGGAGACGGTTTCGCCGGTACCGCCTACGGTACGCCGACCGCTCAGTAGTAGTAGGGGAAACGGCTCCAGTCGGGGTCGCGCTTCTCCAGGAACGAGTCGCGGCCCTCGACCGCCTCGTCGGTCATGTACGCCAGGCGCGTCGTCTCGCCGGCGAACACCTGCTGGCCCACGAGGCCGTCGTCGATGGCGTTGAAGGCGAACTTCAACATGCGCTGGGCCGTGGGCGACTTGCCGCAGATCTTGCGCGCCCACTCGAGCGCCTCATCCTCCAACTCCGCGTGTGGGACGACCTTGTTCACCATGCCCATCCGGTGGGCGTCGTCGGCGGTGTAGACGTCGCCGAGGAAGAAGATCTCACGGGCGAACTTCTGCCCCACCTGGCGCGCCAGGTAGGCCGAGCCGAAGCCTCCGTCGAAGGAGCCGACGTCGGCGTCCGTCTGCTTGAACCGAGCGTGCTCGGCCGAGGCGAGCGACAGGTCGGAGACGACGTGCAGCGAGTGCCCGCCACCGGCGGCCCAGCCGCTCACGAGGGAGATGACCACCTTGGGCATGAAGCGGATCAGCCGCTGCACCTCGAGGATGTGGAGGCGTCCTAGCTTGGCAGGGTCCACCGACTCCGCGGTCTCACCCTCCGCGTACTGGTAGCCGGCCTTGCCGCGGATGCGTTGGTCACCGCCCGAGCAGAACGCCCAGCCGCCGTCCTTCGGCGACGGCCCGTTGCCGGTGATGAGCACGCAGCCGACGTCGGAGGACATCCGCGCATGGTCCAGGGCCCGGTACAACTCGTCGACGGTGTGCGGGCGGAACGCGTTGCGCACCTCGGGGCGGTCGAAGGCGATGCGGACGGCCGGGACCTTCTTGGCGCGGTGGTACGTGATGTCCGTGAACTCGAACCCCTCGACGGGCTCCCACAGCTCGGGCTTGAACGGGTTGGTGGTCATGACCGAACCCTAGCGAAGGGCGGCCGCTGCGGCGTCGGGGTGGTTCGTGATGACCGCGTCGACGCCCGCCGCGGCCACGAGGGCCATGTGCCCCGGATCGTTGACGGTCCACACGTGCACGAGCAGCCCCGCCTCGTGGGCCCGCTCCACGTACCCGGGCAGCTGGAGCAGGTGAAGGCCGGGGTGCAGGGCGCCGGCGCCGAACCGTCGCGCGTACTCCCACGGCTCGTGGATCCCGTCGGCGAACAGGAGCCCGAGCCGCTCGGGCGCGACTTGCCCGCGCAGGCCCGCAAGCGTGTAGTGGTTGAACGAGCTGAAGACCACCCGCTCCCCCATCCCTGCCGCCTCGACGACGTCCCTCGCCTCCTGCTCGATGCCCGGGTAGAGCTCGATCGACGTCTTGAGCTCGACGTTGACCACCATGCCGGTGGGAGCACAGAGCCGGAGCACCTCGTCGAGCAGGGGAATCCGCGCGCCATCGCCGAAGTCGAGGCGGCGCAGCTCCGCGACGGTCAGGTCGACCACCCGGCCGGTACCGTCGCTGGTCCGGTCGACGGTCTCGTCGTGCACGACGACGAGGTGGCCGTCGGCGGTGCGCTGCACGTCGAGTTCGACGCCGTCGGCACCCTGGGCGATGGCCAGTTCGAATGCGGGGAGGGTGTTCTCGGGAGCGTAGGCGCTTGCGCCACGGTGGGCCCAGATCTTCGTCACAGCCCCATTATGGTCGTTTTGCCCCCGCACCCGGGATCGCGTATAGTCCTCTAGTGCGCCAGCGCTCGTAGCTCAACGGATAGAGCATCTGACTACGGATCAGAAGGTTGGGAGTTCGAGTCTCTCCGAGCGCGCGGTGGGCCCCGAGGTGATCCTCGGGGCCTTTTGCTTTGCCTCGGCCCAAAGCGGTGCGGGCTGCCTCGCCGGCCGGTTCGCCTGCCCGCCGAATGCAGAAAACCTGCCGGACCCGGCAGGTTTTCCGAAATCTGGCAGGCGCCTCGGTTGACCTGCCGGATCCGGCAGGTCAACCGCGCCCGGGCCGCGGTCCGAGGGCCCTAGCCGGAGAAAACGCCCGAGAAGAAGCGGGCCAACTCGTCGGTGGCGTCCAGCGGTAGAACGTGGGCGACGTACTGGTCGGGGCGCACGACGACGATGGCGCCGTCGCGGCTGATCTCGCGCGCGTCGAAGATGTCGTCGTCCGGGATGGCGGCGAACTGCTTGCAGTAGTCGCGGAGCTTGTAGGGCCCGTTCTGCGGGAAGTAGGCGCGCGGGACCTGCCCGAGGTCGATCTCGGTGTACGGCTGCTGGTAGACGACCTTCACGTCGAACAGCCCGTCCTCGTCCCAGTCCTTCGGGGTGTACTTCACGACGGGTGACTCCGGCGTGAGCAGCCACTCGGCCAGATCCGCCGACTTCGACGGCTTGCCGGGGGCGGGGTGGTCGGCGAACACGTAGATGCGCCAGCGGCCGTCGGCGCGGTGCTGGTGGCCGAGGTGCAGCGGGTTGGCGTCGGAGATGCGCACCACCTCGCCCGACTTGAAGCGCTTGCCGATCGGGAAGCCCTTCGCGAGGTCCTGGTGCGTGGACTCGCCGGTGATGACCGACGGCTTGTACTGGGTCATGAAACCGGCCGGGAACTCGGCGGTCTTGACGTAGAACTCCTCGATGGGGGTGTCGAGCTTCGACGGGTCGGTGGCCATGCGGGTGGACCAGTCGCGGTCGAAGTCGATCAGGTCCTGGGCGATCACCTGGCGCTCGGCGGTGTAGGTCGCCAGCAGCGACTCCGGGCTGAGGCCTCGCAGCACCTGCCCGAGCTTCCATCCGAGGTTGAACCCGTCCTGCATGGACACGTTCATTCCCTGGCCGGCCTTGGCGGAGTGCGTGTGGCACGCGTCGCCGGTGATGAACACGCGCGGGGTCTGTCGGCCGACGAGCTCGGCGGGCACGTCGTCGAAGCGGTCCGTGACGCGGTGCCCGACCTCGTAGACGCTCCACCAGGCGACGTCCTTCACCTCGAGGGTGTACGGCGCGATGATCTCGTTCGCCTTGCGGATGATCGTCTCGAGCGGCGTCTGGCGGACGGCGTGGTTGTCGTCCTCCGGCACCTCGCCGAGGTCGACGTACATGCGGAAGAGGTACCCGCCCTCGCGCGGGATGTGGAGGATGTTGCCGGCCTTGGCGGCGATGATCGACTTGAGCCGCACATCGGGGAAGTCGGTCACGGCGAGCGCGTCCATCACGCCCCAGGCGTGGTAGGAGACCCCGCCGGCGTGCCGGGCGCCGATCGCGTCGCGCACCTTGCTGCGGGCTCCGTCGGAGCCCACGACGTACTTGGCGCGGACGGTCTTCTCGACGCCGGCGTTGTCCTTGCCGGAGCCGAGCAGCCGCACCTCGACTGGGTACTCGTCGCCCTGGTGGACCTGGAGGCCCTGGAACTCCCAACCCCAGTTGGGCCTCATGCGCGACGGGGAGTTGGCCATGAACTCCTCGAAGTAGTCGAGGACGCGGGCCTGGTTGACGATGATGTGCTCGAATTCGGAGATGCCGGTGGGGTCGTCGGGCGTGCGGGCGACCCGCACAATCTTCGACGGGTCGGCGGGGTCCGGCTTCCAGAACGCAGTCTCGGTGATGCGGTAGGCCTCCTCGACGATGGAGCGGGCGAAGCCGAAGGCCTGGAAGGTCTCGACGGTGCGGGCCTGGATCCCGTCGGCCTGCCCGACGACGAGGCGCCCGTCACGCTTCTCGACGATGGCGGCGCGCACCTCGGGGAACATCGACAGCTGGGCCGCGGTCATCATGCCGGCCGGACCTGCGCCGACGACGAGGACGTCGAGTTCGTCGGGGAGCTCCGGGGACCGGTCGATGCCGACGCCGGCAGCGGGGAGGGTCCGGGGGTCACCCGAGACGTATCCGTGGTGGTGGAATTGCATGGCTGCTCCTCACTTCTGTGTGTGGACGACTGGCGCCGGGCGCTCCGGCGAAGTGCATGGGTCTGGGTGCCGACGGCGACGTCGGCGGGTGTCGGGGGCTTTCGGTCAGGAGCTGCGCGTGTCGACGAACACCCGTCGCGTCCTGAGCTTGTGGTTGCGGGCGGCGTGCTCGATCTCCGTCAGCGAGTCGTTGCTGCGGATGAGGCGGAGCAGGTGGGCGTGCTCGCGCACCGAGACGGGCGCGTTGTTGGGCGCGAAGGCGAAGTCGTTGCGGCGGATGAGCTGGATGCGCTCCCACTCGTGCTCGACCATCTCGATGAGGTACTTGTTCGGGCATGCCACCCACAGCGCCTCGTGGAAGCGGCGGTTCAGCTTGGTGAACTGCTCCGCGTCGAACTGCCCCTCGACGAGCCGGCGCATCTCCTCGTTGATCGCCTCGGCGACGGCGAGCTGGTCGACCGTGAGGTGCGACGCGGCGAGCGCGGTGGCGGCGCCCTCCAGGTAGGCGAGTGCCTCGAGGACCTCGGCGTAGCGGCCGACGTCGACGGAGGCCACCTCGGCGCCCACGTTGGGCGTGAAGGTGACGAGCTTCTCCGCCTCGAGGCGGCGGATGGCCTCGCGGACGGGGACGGGGCTCACGCCGGCGTCGCGGGCGATCTGGCCGAGGACCAACCGGTAGCCCGTGCCGTAGCGGCCCGAGATGATCTTCTCCCGCAGTTCGCGGTAGACCATCTCCGACTTCGCCAGCGGCTGTGCCTCCTTGGTCATGTCAGCTCCTAACAGGTGGATCGTGTACGAGAGTAACCGACGGGGCCGCGTGCGCCGCGGTTCGGCGACCGGCCCCGACCGGCTAGAAGGTCACCAGGGACGGCAACCAGAGGGTGATGCCCGGGAAGGCGAACAGCAGGGCGGTCACGGCGAGGTCGACGACCACGAAGGGGAAGACGCCCTTGAAGATCTCCGAGACCCGCACCCCGGAGGTCCCGGCGACGACGAAGCAGTTGATGCCCACGGGCGGGGTCACCATGCCGATCTCGATGAGCTTGACGATCAGGATGGCGAGCCAGATCCCGTCGAAGCCCAGCGCCTCGGCCACCGGGTAGAGCAACGGCACCGTGATCACGAGGATGGAGATGGACTCGAGCGCCATGCCGAGCGGCAGCAGCGTCAGCAGAAGGAGACCCATCGTGAGGTGGGGGTTCATGCCCAGGTCCACGACGGCGTTGGTCAGCATCTGCGGGACCTTCGCGGCCACGAAGAACACCGACAGCAGCGACGACCCGACGATGATCGCGAAGACCATCGACGTGGTGCCTGCGGTCTCCTTGAGGCCCTCCACGATGGCCGACAGCGTCGCGCGCCAGCCCTCCTTGTACATCTCGGCGACGAGCATGACCATGGCGGCCAGCGCGCCCACGGCGGCGGACTCGGTGGGGGTGAAGATGCCCGAGTACATGCCGCCGAGCACGATGAAGAACAGGATGGCCACCCGCACGACGCCGCGCATCGGGAGGTCGCGGAGCCGCTGCCGAGGGGCGGGCGCCTCGGCGGCGCCGCTGGCGGCGGCGGACGCCTGATCGAGCGCGTCGCCCAGCTTGGTGGCCCGCTTGCGGTTGGCCAGGGGCAGCGCCCACATGATGTAGGCCGCGTAGGCGAGCGTGGAGATGATGCCGGGGATGATGCCGGCGGCGAGCACCTTGGCGACGGATTCTCCGGTCATGATCGCGTAGAGGACGAGGATGACGCTGGGCGGGATGAGGACGCCGAGCGTGCCGGCGACGGCCACCGTGGCGGTGGCGAGCGACGTCGGGTAGCCGTGCTTGCGCATCTCTCCGACCGAGAGCTTCGACATCGTCGCGGCGGTGCCGATGGACGACCCCGACACGGCGGCGAAGCCCGCGCAGGCCATGACCGTCGCGACGCCGAGGCCGCCCGGGAGCCGCCGGAACACGTGGGCCGCGACCGCGTAGACCTGCTCCGCGATCCTCGCCTTCACGGCGAGCATGCCCATCAGGATGAACATCGGGATGATCGTCAGGGTGAACCGCGACGTCTCGTCGAAGGGACGCGAGCCCATCATGTTGGTGACGAAGTCGAAGTCGCGGAGCAGAAGGAGGCCGATACCGCCCGAGAGCGCCAGCGCGAACGCGACCGGCATCCGGATGGCCAGGAAGGCCAGCAGCAGGGCGACGACTCCGAGCACGAGCACGGTGTTGTCCATCATCGCTCCCCTTCCTCATTCGTGTGCCCGCGACGGGGTTCGTCGCCGACGGGTGGGTGTTCCTTCGTGTACTCGAAGGGGTGCACGGTCACGTCGGGCATCTGGTGGTCGACGCCGAGCACCTCCTTGCCGGCGAACGTGCGGGCCATGTTGACGATCGCGACGACGAGCATCGCCGCCAGGCCGACGACGATGACCCAGCGCGACGGCCAGATCGGCCAGTTCACGAGGCCCATCCGCAGTTCGTTCTCCTCGGTCGCGCCGATGGCGCGCAGCGCGGTGGACCAGGTCAGCCACACCAGAACGAGGGCGGTCAGCGACCACGCGGTGAAGATCACCCAGCGCCGGATCCGCTCCGGCAGCCGTTCGGTGAGGAGGTCGACCGCGATGTGCGAGTTGGTGGCGCCGGTGTACGCGAGGCCGAGGAAGACCGCCACGACGAGCGCCGTCTCCGAGATCTCGAGCACGCCGGGCACGGAGCGGTCGTACAAGGTGCGGAACACGACGTCGACGACGATCGCGACCATCATGACCAGCGTGGCCAGCGTGGCGAGGACGCCGAGCGCGGAGGCCATCGCCTTCACTGCCTTTTCCATGGGTTCACCCCTTTCATCTGATGGGGCTCCGGGAGGGAGCCGGAGGGTGGGCGGACGTCGCCGGCCGCTCACCCGGTGCGTCAGCCGTTGGCGCGGGCGACACAGGCCGTGACCGGGTCCTCGACGAGGTCCGGGGTGTCGGCCGCTGCTGCGAGCTCCTGCTGGTAGGCCTCGAGGTAGCCGCGGGCGTCGGTGAGGCCGTTGCCCTCGGCGTCGCTGATCCACTGCTCGATGAGCTGGTCCTGGACGGCGTTCTTCCACTCCTCGGTGGCCGCCTCGTCCCACGCGGTGACCGACTCGGTGTTCGCGAAGTCCAGCAGCGCGTCGCACTGCGGCTCGGTGACGCCGTTGAACGCCTTCATGCCCTCGCCGGAGTTCACGTCGGCGATGACCTCGTCGACGATCGCCTTGAGGTCGTCGGGCAGGCCCTCGTAGACGTCGGCGTTCATCCACATCGAGAACGCGGTGTAGTGGCCGATGTTCGGGTCGGTCCAGTGCGACAGCTGCTCCATGAGCTTGTAGTCGACGGCGCCGTCCATGGTCCAGGCGACGGCGTCGGCGATGCCGCGCTCGATGCCCTCGTAGGTCTCGCCCGCGGTGAGGGCGATGACGTTGGCGCCGGCCGCCTCGAAGGCGCGCTGCAGGAAGGCGCCGGTGACGCGGTAGCGCACGCCGGCGACGTCGTCCATGCTCTCCATCGGCTCGTTGCTGCCCAGGATGAGCTTGCCGGGGCCCCAGGCGGCCATCATCTTGAGTCCGACCTCGTCCCACTTGGCCTGCGCGGCCTCGTTGGACTCGTTGGCGCCGTGCAGGCTCTGCATGAGGGCCTGGGAGTTGTCGACCATGAACGGGATGGAGACGACGGTCAGCGTGGGGAACAGCTGCGGTGTGTAGTCGGCGATCGAGACGCCGATGTCGGCGCGGCCGTCGCGGACGCATTCGGCGATCTCCGCCGCCGCACAGATGCTCTCGGGCTCAGTGCGGTCGATCTGGATGCGGCCCTCGGAGCGCTCCTCGAGCTGGTCATAGATCCAGTTCTGGACGGGGGCGTTGGGGGTCTTCGGGAGCACCATGGTGGCCGAGTTGAGGGTGACGGTCTCGCCGGCGGCGCTGTCGGCGTCGGCATTGCCGCCGCCGCAGGCGGTGAGGGCGAGGGCGGCCGCGGCGCCGAGCGCTGCGACGATGCTGAAGGGCTTCTTGCTGGTCATGGAAATTTCCTCCTTGAAATCTGCTGTGGTGGGACGGTCGCTCAGACCTGGTTGCCGATCTTGAAGCCGCGCTCGGTGTCGCCCTTGCGCGTGTAGGAGAAGCCGTCGGCGCCGATCGTGACGGCCATCTCCGAGGACTCCTCGCGCTTGCGGACCGGGACGGGGTTGCCGTCGAGGTCCAGCACCAGCGAGGCGTCGGTGTACCAGGACGGGACGACGGGGTTGCCCCACCAGTCGCGGCGCTGGTTGTCATGGACGTCCCAGCTCACGAGCGGGTTGTCCGGGTCGCCGGTGTAGTAGTCCTGGGTGTAGATCTCGACGCGGTGGCCGTCGGGATCGCGGAGGTAGAGGTAGAAGGCGTTGGAGACGCCGTGCCGGCCGGGGCCGCGCTCGATCATGTCGGACTTGCGCAGCGCACCGAGCTTGTCGCAGATGTAGATGATGTTGTGCTTCTCGTGCGTGGCGAACGCGACGTGGTGCATGCGGGGGCCGTCGCCGCCGGTGAGGGCGGTGTCGTGCACGGTGTGCTTGCGGGTGAACCAGGCGGCGTAGGTGGTGCCCTCCTCGTCGCGGATGTCCTCGGTGCGCTTGAAGCCGAGGTTCTCGAGGTAGCCGGCGCCCTCGACGACGTCGGGGTACACCTGGTTGAAGTGGTCGAGGCGGACGAGCGCGCCCGGCCCCTGCAGGTCGTAGGCCCAGGCGAGGCGCTCGACGTGTTCGATCTCGTAGAAGAACTCGTACGGGAAGCCGAGCGGGTCGAGCACGCGGACGGCGTTGCGGATGCCCTTGCTGAAGTCGCCGCGGCGCACGTCGCAGCCGAGCTCCTTGTAGTAGGCCTCCGCCTTGTCGACGTCCTCCTGGCTGCGGACACGGAACCCGAAAACGCCGACGGCCGGGGCGTCGCCCTTCTTCAGGACGAGGTTGTGGTGGATGAACTCCTCGAACGAGCGCAGGTAGATCGCGTTCTCGTCCTCCTCGGTGACGACGAGGCCGAGCGCGTCGACGTAGAACTCGCGGGAGGCCGCGAGGTCGGTGACCACGAGCTCCATGTAGGCGCAGCGCAGGACGTCGGGCGCGGGGACGGTGGGGACGGGGATGTTGCTCATACTGTCTCCTTTGATCAGTCTTCGTGTTTGTCAGCTGCCGGGGCCGGCGAGGCCGGGGTCGTTCTCCGAGTAGCCGGTGGCGCCGAAGCGCGTGGTGTGGACGTCGCCGAGGGTCACGTGGATGGCCTGCTGGACCGAGTAGAAGTCGAGCGACCGGTAGCCGCCCTCCTGCCCGAGTCCGGAACCCTTGACGCCGCCGAACGGGGTGCGCAGGTCGCGCACGTTGTGGGAGTTGATCCACACCATCCCGGACTCGATGGCGTGGGAGACGTTGTGGGCGCGGGTCACGTCGCTGGTCCAGACGTAGGCCGCGAGCCCGTACTTGACGGAGTTGGCCAGTTCGATGGCCTCCTCCTCGGTGTCGAAGGGGGTGATCGCGACGACGGGGCCGAAGATCTCCTCCTGGAAGATGCGGGCGTCGCGCGGGACGTCGGCGAAGACCGTCGCCTCGAGGTAGTTGCCCTCGGGCAGGTGGTCGGGGCGCTTGCCGCCGGCGACGAGCCGGGCCTCCTGCTTGCCGACCTCGACGTAGTTCATGACGCGGTCGTAGTGCGACGGGTGGACGAGTGCGGCGAGCTCGGTGTCGGGATCCGACGGCGGGCCGACCTTCACCTTCTTCGCCCGCTCGGCGTAGGCCTCGACGAACCGGTCGTAGATGGGCCGCTCGACGAGGAGCCGCGACGAGGCGGTGCACCGCTCGCCGTTCAGCGAGTAGACGCCGAACAGGGTGGAGTCGAGCGCGGCCTCGAAGTCGGCGTCGGCGAAGATGATGGCCGGCGACTTGCCGCCGAGCTCCATCGACATCGACTTCATCGTGGGGGCGCAGTTGCCGAAGATGATCTGGCCGGTGGTGGTCTCGCCCGTGAAGGAGATGAGGTTCACGTCCGGGTGCTTCACCAGGGCGTCGCCCGCGGACTCGCCGAAGCCGTGCACCATGTTGAACACGCCCTCCGGGAGGCCCGCGTTCTCGAAGACCTCCACCCACAGCTCGGCCGACAGCGGCGTGAACTCGGCGGGCTTGAGGACGACGGTGCAGCCGGAGGCCAGCGCGGGGGCCAGCTTCCAGGACTCCTGCATGAACGGGGTGTTCCAGGGGGTGATGAGGCCGGCGACGCCCTTGGGCTTGCGGTTGACGTAGTTCATCTGCCGCCCCGGCATCCGGAAGGCGTCGTCGACTTGGGCGACGATGAGGTCGGCGAAGAAGCGGAAGTTCTCCGCGGCCCGCTTGGCCTGGCCGCTGGCCTGCCGGATCGGCAGCCCGGAGTCGAACGACTCGCGGGCGGCGAGCCGCTCGTTCATCTTGCTGACCTCGTCGGCGACGCGGTACAGGATGTTGGCCCGTTCCCGCGGCATCATCCGGGGCCAAGGTCCCTCGTCGAAGGCCTTCCTCGCGGCGGCGACGGCGAGGTCGACGTCGTCAGCGGTGCCCGAAGCGCACTGGATGTAGGTCTCGTTGGTGGTGGGCTCGAGGACGTCGAACGTCTCGCCGTTCACGGAGTCGACGAGCTTGCCGCCGATGTAGTGGCGGAGCTGGTCGGGCAGCCCCTCGGGGCGCGTGGTGGTCATGCGGGGTCTCCTCAGAGGTTGACGTCGGTGAGGTAGTCGGCGGCTTCGTCGGCGAGGGCGCGGACCTTTGCCTGCCCCTCGTCGGTGAGCGGGATGAGCGGCGGCCGGACGGCCCCAGAGGCGATGAGGCCGCGCTCCGCCATGAGCCACTTGGCGGGGGCCGGGTTGGTCTCGACGAACAGCAGGTCGACGAGGGGGTGGACCCCGTAGTGGAGCTCGCGGGCCTTCCCCCAGTCCCCTGCGACGCCGGCGGCGTAGGTGTCGGCGACCGCCTTGGGCGCGACGTTCGACAGCGCGGAGATGAAGCCGACGCCGCCGAGCGACAACAGCGGGAGGCAGAGCAGCTCGATGCCCGACCACATCAGGACGTCCTGTCCGCAGTGGAACATCGTGCGCGAGAAGTGCTCGAAGTCCTTCGTGGTCTCCTTGATGCCGACGATGTTGTCGAAGTCCTTGTAGAGCCGGGCGAACGTCTGGGGTGCGAGTTCGACGGCCGTGCGCGACGGGACGTTGTAGGCGATGAGCGGCAGGTCGGGGAACTCGCGCGCCACCGTCGCGTACCACTGGTAGAGCGCCTCCTGGGTGGGGCGGGCGTAGTACGGGGTGATGATCAGCGCCGCGTCGACGCCGGCCGCCTTGGCGTGGGCGGTGAGCTCCAGGGTCTCGTCGAGCTTGGAGGACCCGGTGCCCGGCACGAAGGAGAGGCCGGTGCCCTTGATCTCGTCGGCGATGGTGTCGATGGCGGCGGCGCGCTCGGCGATCGTCTGCGACGAGGGCTCACCCGTGGAGCCGCCGATCGAGACGCCCGACGAACCGTTGGCGTGCTGCCAGCGCACCATGCGACGCAGCGACTCGTGGTCGACGTCGCCCGCCTCGGTGAAGGGGGTGAAGAGGGGCGCGATGGCGCCGCTGAGCTTGTCCCGCAGTGTCATCTTCGTGGTGTTCCTTACTTCTTGTCCGAGCGCCACGCGTCGTAGCGGGCGCGCCAGGTGGGGTCCAGGGGGTAGAGGCCGTCGACGGACTCGCCGGCGGCGACCATCTCGGCGATGAAGGCCTCCTCGGCCTCCTGCTGCTCCGCGGCCTCGAGGACCTGCAGCACGAGAGCCGGGGGGATCACGATCGGGCCGTCGTCGTCGGCGACGATGACGTCGCCCACCTGCACGAGGGCTCCGCCGCAGGCGATGTCGACGTCGGTCTCCCACGGGATGTGGCGACGGCCGAGCACCGCCGGGTGGTGGCCGGCGGCGTAGACGGGCAGCCCGAGCTCGGCGACGAGGCGGAAGTCGCGCACGCAACCATCGGTGATGATCCCCGCGGCGCCGCGCACCTTCGCGCGCAGGGCGAGGATGTCGCCGAGGGTGCCGGCGTCGTCGAGTCGGCGGGCATCCATGACGAGCACCTCGCCCTCCCCCACGGTGTCGATGGCGCGCTTCTGGGCGTTGTAGCCGCCGCCGCGGGCGGCGAACTGGTCCTTGCGGTAGGGCAGGTAGCGCAGCGTCCGGGCGCGGCCGACGAGCTTCTTGCCGGGCACGAGCGGGGAGACGCCGTCGATGGAGACCTCGTTGTAGCCGAGCTTGCGCAGCTGCGCCGACAGGGTGGCGACGGCCACCTTCTCGAGGCGGGCGCGGAGGTCGTCGGTGAGCTCGAACCGGGGTTCCCCAGCCTGCGCGGCCACGTCGTGGCCCCAGGCGTCGGCGCGCTGCTGGTCGTCGACCTTGGGCGGGTTGCCCCACGGCGCCAGCGCGGGCCCTTCGACGACGCGGGTGACGAGGCGGCCGGTGGTCACCGAGGGGTCGGTGGTGGAGAAGACCTCCACCTCGATCGTCTGCCCCGGTTGCGCCACGGAGGCGCCGGCGGGCGTGCCGGTGAGGATCACGTCGCCGACTTCGAGGGTCATGAAGCGGGAGAGGTCGGCCACCAGGTCGCCTATCCCGAAGAGGAGACCGGCGGTGGAGTCGTCCTGGACGAGTTCGCCGTCGCACCAGGTCCGCAAGCCGATCGCGCCCTCTTCGAGCCGGCCGGCCTCGATGAGCGCAGGACCGACGGGCGTGTAGCCGTCGCCGGACTTCGAACGCACGTTGGAGCCCTTGTCCGCGTAACGGAGGTCGTGGAGGCCGAGGTCGTTGGCCGCGGTGACCCAGCCGACGTGGCCCCAGCCCTCCCCAGGAGTGACGTTGCGGGCAGCGCGGCCGATGACGACGGCGATCTCGCCCTCGTAGCCGAGGAGCTCGGTGCCCTCGGGGCGGACGACCTCGCCTGAGCCGGTGAGCGAGCTGGAGGCCTTCAGGAAGTAGGACGCGTGCGCCGGCGTGCGGCCACGCTGCTCGGCCCGCGAGCGGTAGCTCAGGTGCACGGCGATGACCTTGCCGGGCCGCTGCCCCAGTGTCTCGGTGAGGACGTCCATGTTGTCTCTCGGCTCCCGTCATTCACTACGTCGATGTGGTGATATACGATTTGATATACGGAATCATGTGTGATCTTGACGCGGGTGTCAAGCACTCACCGGAAATCGGCAAAAAGAATCGGCCCGGGTCGCTTGACCCGGGCCGATTCCGTCGGCGGAGGTGGCGGGATTTGAACCCGCGATGGGGTTGAAGCCCCAAACCCGCTTAGCAGGCGGGCGCCATAGACCGGACTAGGCGACACCTCCAACAGCGACCTAGCGTAGCCGCCGCGCCACCAAAACGCACAATGCCCGATCGGTCTCGCGTTCGGCGGAGCCGCGCGTGGAGATTACACTGTGCGCACAGGAGGTCACCATGTCGGATCCGCAGGGCCCTGGCCCGCGCCGTGGAGTGAGCGGAGACGGCTCATTCGACGCGCTGTACCGCGCCTCCACGCCCCGCCGGATCTACATCGAGGACGACGACAGCCCCACGGTCATCCACCCGCGCCGCGAGACCCTGTGGCGAGCCGACGACGACCAGCTGTGGCACGAGGACCTCGCCGCGCCCACGCCCGGCGCCACCTCATCGCGCCCGCCCGAGGAGTCCCGCTTCCGGCACAGCGTCGTCTACACCCTGATCTCCACCCTCGTGCCCGGGCTCGGCCTCGTCGGCAGCCGGCAGCGCAGCGTGCGCATCGCCGGCGCGCTCATCGCGGGCGGCTTCGTCGCGCTCGTGGTCGCCACCTTGGTGTTCCTCGTCACCCGCGTCGACCGCGACCCCGGGGAGAGCTTCACCGCGGCCGTCGCCTCCACGCTCGTCGGTATCGCCTCCAACCGGGCCTCGCTGCACATCCTCACCGTCCTGCTCACCGCCATCGGGCTGCTGTGGGTGGCGCTCATCGCAGGCACTCACGTCGCCACCCGCCCGCGGAGACTGGGGCGCGGCAAGCGGCTGCTGGGGGCCTTCCTAGTCGCGGTGCTGTCCATGGGCGTCGCGGCACCGGTTGCCGTCGGGGCTCGCTACTCGCAAGTGCTCGCCACCTCGGTGGGGCAGACCTTCAGCCCGCAGTCCGAGGTGGTTGCGGGCTCGCTGCCGACGATCAGCGGCCCCGACCCGTTCGAGGACATCCCCCGGCTCAACATCCTGCTGCTCGGCGCGGACATGGACGAACGTCGCATCGAACAGGGCGAGAAGTTGGGCTACGGGCTCCGCACCGACACGATCATGGCCGCCAGCATCGACACGCGGACCGGCGAGACGGCGATCATCCAGATCCCGCGCAACGTCCAGTACACGCCCTTCCCCGAGGGCAGCGACATGGAGAAGCTCTACCCCGACGGCTTCACCGGCGAGCCCCCGGCCGACAACTGGTTCATCAACACCATCTGGGAGACCACCGTCGCGCAGCACCCCCAGGTGTTCCGCGGCGACACCTACCCCGGCGCGGAGGCCCTCAAGCAGGGCGTCGAGGGCATCACGGGCCTGGAGATGCACTACTTCGTGATGCTCAACATCGACGGGCTGCGCGAGCTCGTCGACGCCATGGGCGGCGTCACCGTCAACATCAACGAGCGGCTCCCGATGGGCGGCAGCTCCAACAACCAGTCGGCGACGTGGGGCTGGCTCGAACCCGGGCCCAACCAGAAGCTGACCGGCAACGAAGCGCTCTGGTACGCCCGGAGCCGTTGGAGCACGTCGGACTACTCGCGCATGGCGCGCCAGTCCTGCCTGATCAACGCCATCGTCGACCAGGCGAACCCGACGACCCTGCTCACCCGGTTCGAGGCCATCGCCGGCGCCTCGAGCGACATGGTCCAGACCGACATCCCCGCCGAGGCGCTCGAGCCGCTCGTCGACCTCGCGCTGAAGACGAAGGACCAGCCCATGAAGCGGCTCGTGTTCTCGCAGGGCAAGAACGGCTACTGGTACGCCGACCCGGACTTCGAGGCGATGCGCGCCGCCGTCGAGGACCTGATCGACCCGCCCACGGCCTCGCCCTCGCCGTCGGCGTCCGCCTCCGCGTCGCCTTCGCCCAGCGAGTCGCCCTCCGCCGAGGAGAGCGAGGGCCCGCCGCCGGTGCTGGTCGACGGCTCCCAGGACGTCACCGACGCCTGCGCCTACAACCCGGTGGAGTGAGCCGCGCGGTTCACCTGCGTTGGGTGCGGTTCCCCTGCGTCCGTCGGAGCCACCTGTCTCCGGTGCGATTCCCCTGCCTACGTAGGCAGGGGAAACTGACCCAAGACAGGTGAACGGAGAGGCGGTCTACTTGACCCGACGCAGCCGCTCGGTGATCGCCTCGACGACCTCCGGCATCTGCTCCTGCGCGGGGCCGCCCGGGAAGATCAGGTGGGTGCGGCGGACGTTGCCGTGGTAGATCGTGATGTGGGCGCTGTCGACGGCCTGGGTCACCTTCGTCACGTCGGCCCAGGCGCCGGAGTGCTCCTGGTTGGTGCCCGAGACGTGGTAGCCCTCGTCGGTCAGCGTGATCCGCACCCCGAGGCGGGCCATCGCCACGAGCGCCACCGCGAAGAGGGTGATGCCGACCGCCAGCACGAGTGCCGCGAGCACCGCGACCACCACGTGCCACTCGAGCTGCAGCGCCAGCACGAGGAACAGCGCACCGACGAGGCTGAGGGCTGCTGCGATCGCGAAGGCCCGCAGCGGGGGGCGCGGCTTGAGGAAGAAAGTACGCTCCGGCATGCGCCAATGGTAGCCGTGCGACTCCGTCGCCCGGACCGGCGCCCGGTGTCCGTGCCCGGGACGCGATGCGCGACGACGTGCCGGGAACGGCTAGTGTTTTGGGCGACGAGGTCCACGTGACACCCCATTCGACGACGAGTGCACCCAAGCGAGGAAATCCATGAACGACATCGTGAAGCAGATCCCCACCCAGAACTTCATCGGCGGGGAGTGGGTCGGGGAGCCGGCCCTCGACGTCCGCAACCCGGCCAACGGCGAGGTGCTCGCCACCATCGCCGACGCCGACGTCGCCACCGCCGTCTCCGCCCTGGACGCGGCCGTCGAGGCGGCCCCCGCGTGGGCGGACACCGACCCGCGCGACCGGGGCGAGCTGCTCCGTCGCGCCTTCGAGCTGATCATCGAGCGCACCGACGACTTCGCCACGCTGATGACGCTGGAGATGGGCAAGCCGCTGGCGGAGGCGCGCGGCGAGGTGGCCTACGGTGCGGAGTTCTTCCGCTGGTACTCGGAGGAGGCCGTGCGGATCCACGGCCGCTTCGGACGGGCGCCGTCGGGCCAGCAGCGGATCATCACCGACAAGAAGCCCGTCGGGCCGGTGTTCGCGATCACCCCGTGGAACTTCCCGCTGGCCATGGCGACGCGCAAGATCGGGCCCGCGCTGGCCGCCGGCTGCACCGTCGTGGTGAAGCCCGCCGCCGAGACGCCGCTCACGACGCTGCTGCTGATGGAGGTCCTGGTCGAGGCCGGTCTGCCGAAGGGCGTGGTGAACGTGTTCACCACCTCGAACTCCAAGGAGACCTCGGCCGCGCTCATCGCCGATCCGCGGCTGCGCAAGCTCACCTTCACCGGTTCCACCCCGGTCGGCCAGGCGCTGCTGCGGCAGAGCGCCCAGAACGTGCTCCGCACGTCGATGGAGCTCGGCGGAAACGCGCCGTTCATCGTCCTGAAGGGCGCCGACCTCGACGCCGCAGTCGAGGGCGCCCTCGTCGCGAAGATGCGCAACAACGGCCAGGCCTGCACCGCGGCCAACCGCTTCTACGTCCACGCCGACGTGGCCACGGAGTTCGAGCGGCGCCTGCAGGACCGCCTGGAGAACTGGAAGGTCGGCCCCGGCATCGAGGACGGCACCCAGCTCGGCGCGCTGATCCACGACCGCGCGGTGGACGACATCGTCGGCCTCGTCGACGACGCGGTGGCGCACGGCGCGAAGCTGCGGCTCGGGGGCAAGCGGCTCGAGGGTCCGGGCTCGTTCCTGCCCCCGACGATCCTCACCGACGTGAGCACCGAGAGCCGCATCGCGTCGGAGGAGATCTTCGGCCCCGTCGTCGCCATGCAGACGTTCGACTCCACCGACGAGGTGGTGCAGCGCGCGAACGCGTCGAACTTCGGCCTCATGTCGTACGTCTTCGGCGAGGAGGGCGAGGCCCTGCGCGTCGCCGAGCGGCTGGAGTACGGGATGGTGGGCATCAACACCGGGCTCGTCTCCAATGCGGCGGCGCCGTTCGGCGGCCTGAAGCAGTCGGGCATGGGCCGGGAGGGTTCGTACGAGGGCCTCGAGGAGTACCTCGAGACGAAGTACTACGGCATGCCGCTCTGACGGCTCGCGCCGCACTGACGAGGGACGGAGGAACCTTCTCGGGCTGGCGGCGAGGGTGGGATTCGAACCCACGGAGGCTTGCGCCTCGGCCGCTTTCAAGGCGGCTGCACTAGTCCACTATGCGACCCCGCCGTGGTGGCCCAAGCGTAGCGCAGGGCGTATCCTCGCGCGAAGGAGGGACTTTTCCCTCCCTTTGCCATGCCCTGATCTGGAGGTTTGGTGCGTTCCCCCGACGTGCGTGTGTTGACCCTGCTGCCGAGTCCCGCCGACTATGCGGAGCTCCCGCGCAGCTGGCCCAAGGACCTCCTGGCGGGCGTCACCGTCGGAATCGTGGCGCTCCCGCTGGCGCTGGCGTTCGCGATCAGCTCGGGGGCCGCACCCGAGGCGGGGCTCGTCACCGCGATCGTGGCGGGCTTCGTGGCCGCGGTGTTCGGCGGGTCGCACGTGCAGGTCTCGGGGCCGACGGGCGCGATGGTCGTGGTGCTGGCGCCGATCGCCGCCCTGCACGGGCCGGCTGCGCTGCCGCTCGTGGCGATCATGGCGGGAATCATCGTCGTGGTGGGTGGAGTCCTGCGCTTCGGCCGCGCAGTGTCCTTCATCCCCTGGCCGGTGATCGAGGGCTTCACGCTCGGCATCGGCGTCATCATCTTCCTCCAGCAGGTGCCCACCGCGCTGGGCACGGTGCCCGGCGAGTCGCGCAACGCCTTCGTCGCGGCGGTGCAGTCGCTGGGGACGGTCGAGTGGCCGGGGGTGGCTTGGGCGCTGGGTTCGGTGGCGGTCGTCGTCGCGATCATGATGCTGACGCCGCGCATCCATCCGCAGATCCCGGGGTCCATCATCGCGATCATCGTCGTCACCACCGTCGTGGAGCTCACCGGCGCCCCGGTCGCCCGGATCGGCGAGCTGCCCGAGTCGCTGCCCGCCCCCGCGCTCCCCGGCTTCGACCTCGCGCTCCTGCAGTCCCTCGTGGTCCCCGCGTTCACCGTCGCAGCCCTGGCTGCGATCGAGTCGTTGCTGAGCGCCCGCGTCGCCTCCGGCATCTCCGACACGGGCCGCTACGACGGCGACCGCGAGCTCGTCGGACAGGGCCTCGCCTCCGTCGCCTCCGGACTGTTCGGCGGTATGCCCGCCACCGGCGCCATCGCCCGCACCGCGGTCAACATCCGCGCCGGCGCCCGCACCCGGGCGGCCGCCGTGGTGCACGCGCTGTTCCTCGCGGGGGTCGTCTACTTCCTCGCGGACGCGGTCTCCCGCATCCCCCTCGTCGCGCTCGCCGGTGTCCTGATCGTCACGGCCATCAACATGATCGACGTGGAGACCGCCAAGGACGTCATCGGCGCCTCCCGCTCCGACGCACTGATCTTCACCCTCACCGCGCTGGTGACCGTCTCCTTCGATCTCATCATCGCCGTCGGCATCGGCATCGCCGCCACCGCGTTCTTCGCCCTGCGCGCGCTGTCGCGCATGTCGAGGGTGGAGCGCGAGCCGCTGCCGGTCGAGCCGCTACCGGGCGACGAGCGCATCGCCCTGCTCCGCCTCGACGGCGCCATGTTCTTCGGCGTCGGCGACCGCATCCTCGCCCGCCTCGAGGACATGAACAAGGACGTCCGCGTGGTGATCATCCGGATGTCGCAGCTGCAGTTCATGGACTCCTCCGGCGCCCGCGTGCTCGCCGAGCTCGTGACGACGCTGGAGCGCCGCGGCATCACCGTGCTGGTCAAGGGCATCCAGTCCCGCCACCAGCGGCTCGCGATGCATGGCGGCGTCGTCGCCTCGCTCCGCCACCGCAACCACCTCTTCACCGCCATGAGCGACGCGATCGCCCACGCCCGCAGCCACGTCGCGCGGGAGACCGCGGACATCACCTGATGCCGCCGAAGTCACCGCTGCCGCCGCGGCACGGGCTCCAGGCGGCGTGGGTCCGGACCCCGGACCGCGACCCGCACAACGCGCTCCCCTGGCCGACGATGCGCGACTTCCTGCTCGACAAGCTCGGCCCCGCCCGCGACTTCGTCGACGCCATGCTCGAGCGCGGCGAATTCGTCGACGAGCGCGGCCGGCCCTGGACCGGGCGCGAGGTCTACCGGCCGCACACCTTCGTCTGGTTCCACCGCGAACTGCGCGACGAGGCGGAGGTCCCCGGCGAACTGACCGTCATCCACCGCGACGACCGCATCGTGGTGCTCGACAAGCCCCACTTCCTGTCGACGATCCCGCGGGGCCGGCACGTGGTCCAGTCGGCGGTGGTCAAGGCCCGGAGGATGCTCGACCTGCCGGAGCTCTCGACCGCCCACCGGCTCGACCGCGGCACGGCCGGCGTCCTGCTGATGACCACCGAGCAGCGCTGGCGCGCCGCCTACCACTCGATCTTCCGGCAGCCCACGACGCGGAAGGTCTACGAGGTGGTCGCCCCCGTGGACCCGCGGCTACGGTTCCCGGTCCGCGTCTCGTCGCACCTCACCAAGGAGGTGGGGGTGCTGCAGGCGGAGCGGTTGGAGCGCGAGCCGAATGCGCACACCGACATCCACCTCCTCGAGGAGCGCGGCGGGTGGGGCCGCTACGAGGCGCGGCCGGTCACCGGCAAGACGCACCAGATCCGCATGCACTTCCTGGAGCTCGGGATCCCGCTGCACAACGATCCGCTCTACCCGGAGGTCCGGCCGACGCCTATCGACGACTTCTCGGCACCGCTCGGGCTGCTGGCGCGCGAGCTCCACTTCGTCGATCCCGTCGACGGCACCGAGCGCCACTTCGTGAGTCCCAGGCACCTCCCCTGGCCCACGACGCCGGCGCCGGCCCGGGACGAGCGCGCCGAATAGCCCGGCAACGGCTCCGGGCGGGCCGGGCGATGTGGCACTGTGGGGCGCATGAAGGCAGTACTCGTACACGAACCCGGGGACGCGTCGGCCCTGACCATCGGCGAGGCACCCAAGCCGTCGCCCGGCCCCGGGGAGGTCCTGGTCCGCACCGTCGCGGCCGGCGTCAACCGCGCGGACATCCTTCAGCGGCAGGGCCACTACCCGCCGCCGAAGGGCACCACCGACATCATCGGGCTCGAGGCCTCCGGCGTCGTCGAAGAGGTCGGCGACGGCGTCGAGCGCTGGCGGGTGGGCGACGAGGTCGTCGCCCTGCTGAGCGGCGGCGGTTACGCCGAGTACTTCGTCGCCCCCGAGGGCCAGCTCATCTCCCCTCCCCCGGGCGTCGACCTCGTCACCGCGGCCGGCGTGCTGGAAGTGGCGGCCACGGTGGTGAGCAACCTCGACCTCGCCGAGCTCAAGCCCGGGGAGACCTTCCTCGTCCACGGCGGCTCCGGCGGCATCGGCACGTTCGCCACGCAGTATGCCAAGGCGTTGGGGGCGCGGGTGGCGTCCACCGGCGGCAGCGAGGCGAAGCTGGCGCACAGCCGTGCACACGGCGCCGACATCGTCCTCGACTACCACGACGACTGGCCCACCCAGCTCCGCGAGGCCACCGAGGGCCGCGGGGCCGACGTGATCCTCTGCGTCATCGGCGCGAAGTACCTCGAGGCCAACGTCAAGGCGCTCAACCGGCGCGGGCGGCTCGTGGTCATCGGCCTGCAGGGCGGCGTCAAGGGCACGCTCAACGTCGGACTCCTGCTCAGCAAGCAGGGGACCGTCAGCGCCACGTCGCTCCGGTTCCGGCCGGCCGAGGAGAAGGCCGAGATCTGCGCGAAGGTCGAGCGCCAGGTGTGGCCGATGCTGCGCTCGGGCCGGGTGAAGCCGTCCCCGGAGACGCGCATCCCGTTCGCCGAGGTGCGCCGAGCCCACGAACTGCTTGAGTCGGGCGAGAACGTCGGGAAGATCATCCTCGAGATGTGAGCCAACCCCGATCTCGTCGCCGAGAGGACACGATGCGTAGAACATTCCTGGCTGCTGCCCTGACCGCCGTCGCGATGGGCACGCTGAGCTTGCCGACGCATGCGGAGGAGGAGCCGACGCCGTCCCCGTCGCCCAGCGCTTCGCCGTCCGAGGGCGCGTCGGTGGAGAGCCCGGCACCGGAGCCCACGGCGAGCCCGAGCGCTGTCCCCAGCCCCGAGCCGACGGTGGGCCCGTCCCCCGAGCAGGACGCGAGCCCCACGCCCAGCCTCTTCGAGCCCTCTGCAGAGAGCCCCGCTCCGTCGCCAGAGGCCGACCCCTCTCCCGCGCCGGCGGCGGAACCGCAGGAGGCACCGGCGGTGGTGCCCACCGTGGAAGCGGCGGCCGACGCCGTCGCACCCCTGTCCGTGCCCCCGCCCCCCACCGCCCACAGCGCCGGGATCAAGCTCGTCGGCCTCGACACGTACACGTGGGGCCGGTTCCAGACCACCGAGCCGCTGACGGTGTGGACGGAGGTCCTCCTCCCCACCGGCTGGTCCACGTCGCAGATCCGCACCACCGACGCGACCGGCTATTTCACCATCCCGCTCACCTACGGCTCCACCACCCCCGGCACCTACCGCTGGCGGGTCGCCGGCAGCTACCCGGGCGGCCAGGTCGTGCGCAGCGGTGAGTTCGAGCTCTGGCGGCTCGCCCGCCCGACCGTCGCCACCGCCGGCAGCAAGGCCGTGGGCCTCACCACCTACGCCTGGGGACGGTTCGACGTGCGGGAGCCCGTGACCGTGCGGACCCAGGTGCTCCTCCCGTCGGGGTGGTCCACGTCGCAGATCCGCACCACGGACGCCACCGGCTACTACGCCATCCCGCTCACCTACGGCGCGACGACGCCCGGCACCTACCGCTGGCGCGTGACCGCCACCTACGAGCCGGGCGGCAACGTCAGCACGGCCGAGACGACGCTCACACGCGTGGCCGCGGCGGCCCCGTCGATCACCCGCACGACGACGGCCGAGGTGTCGGGGTACTGGACGAGCAGCTGCCCCGTCGAGCCCTCCCGACTGAGCACCATCCGCATCAACCACTGGGACTACTCGGGCAACATCCGCCGCGGCGAGATCATCGTCCGCGACGACCTCGCGTCGCAGGTGTCGGCGGTGCTGCAGCAGTCGTTCGACGCCCGGTTCCCGTTCGCCCAGATGCGGCTGCCGTCGGTGTGGGGCGGCGACGACATCAAGATGATGGCCGCGAACGACACGTCGGGCTTCAACTGCCGGAAGGTCGTCGGCAACCCGTACGCCTGGTCGCCGCACGCCTACGGCATCGCTGTCGACATCAACCCGCGCGAGAACCCCTACCGCGACCCGTCCGGCACCTGGTACCCCAACGCGACCTACGCCTACAGCCGGCCCGCCGGGGTGACCGGGATGCTGTACTCGACGAGCACCCCGGTGCGCGCCTTCCAGGCCCGCGGCTGGCGCTGGGAGAGTGGTTGGGACTGGCACCACTTCCAGAAGGTGTCCTGATGCGACGGGTCGCCGCGGCCCTCGCCGTGGTGGTGCTCGCCGGGTGCGCGCCCTCCGAGGCGCCCGCCCCATCGCCGTCGCCGACCGCGACCAGCGCCACGCCGGCCGACACGCCGGACCCAGCGCCATCGACGGAGCCGACGAGCCCGTCGCCCTCCCCCACCGCGACCGCCGAGCCGGTGCCCGACCCGCAACTGCCCACCGGGCCCGCGGACACGTCGACGGGCGGCCTCGACGAGTCCGTGCTGCCGGTCCCCGAGGGCTGGGAGCGGGTCGCGAAGGAGGGCTCCGCCGACGAGGGGTTCTTCGGCAATGGCACTTGGGTGCACGCCGTCGACCCGGTCCTCCGCGGGGCCGGCACCCTCGCCGTCGGCTGCGACGACGCGCCCCCGGACCTCGCCGGCATGGTGCCCACCGCGGTCCTCGAGGGCACGCTCGAGCGCGAGGGCGCACCGGGCATCGTGCTCGCCATGGAATTCGCCGACGAGGACGCCGCGGCCCGCTACTTCGAGGAGTACAAGCGGCAGGTCGGGCTGTGCGAGGGCACCGTCGTGGAGCAGCTGGGCGAGACGTCGCGGACCTGGTTCGGGCGACGGGACCTGGGGCAGACCTGGTCGGAGGCCGCGGCGCTGAACGGCGACCGCGCGACATTCATCATCCTCCAGTCGGACATCGACGACCAGCTGCTCGAGGGGATCTCAAACGCACTTCTGGAGGGCTGAACCAGGGCGGCATCCGTTAGGGTGACCCTGTGTCCAAGGTTCTGTTCTCCCTGCCCGTCGGCGAGCGCGTCGGCATCGCATTCTCCGGTGGTCTCGACACCTCGGTAGCGGTCGCCTGGATGCGCGAGGCCGGGGCGATCCCCTGCACCTACACCGCCGACATCGGCCAGTACGACGAGCCGGACATCGAGTCCGTGCCCGGCCGCGCCTCCCAGTACGGGGCCGAGATCGCGCGCCTGGTCGACGCCAAGTCGGCACTCGTCGAAGAGGGGCTCTCCGCGCTCGCCTGCGGAGCGTTCCACATCCGCTCCGCCGGCCGCGCCTACTTCAACACCACCCCGATCGGGCGTGCCGTCACCGGGACCCTGCTGGTCCGGGCGATGGCCGACGACGACGTGATGATCTGGGGCGACGGCTCCACCTACAAGGGCAACGACATCGAGCGGTTCTACCGCTACGGGCTGCTGGCCAACCCGCAGCTGCGCATCTACAAGCCGTGGCTCGACGAGGCGTTCGTCACCGAGCTCGGCGGCCGGGACGAGATGAGCCAGTGGCTCACCGAGCGCGGCCTGCCCTACCGCGACTCCAAGGAGAAGGCGTACTCCACCGACGCCAACATCTGGGGCGCGACCCACGAGGCCAAGACGCTCGAGGCGCTCGACGTGTCGCTCGAGACCGTCGAGCCGATCATGGGCGTGAAGTACTGGGACCCGTCGGTGCGGATCGACACCGAGGACGTCACCGTCAGCTTCGAGCGCGGCCGCCCCGTCGCGATCAACGGCAAGCGCTACGACGACGCGGTCGCCCTCGTGATGGAGGCCAACGCCATCGGCGGCCGCCACGGCCTGGGCATGAGCGACCAGATCGAGAACCGCATCATCGAGGCGAAGTCGCGCGGCATCTACGAGGCGCCCGGCATGGCACTGCTGTGGATCGCCTACGAGCGGCTGCTGTCAGCCATCCACAACGAGGACACGTTGGCGAACTACCGCAACGAGGGCCTCCGGCTGGGCCGTCTGCTGTACGAGGGCCGCTGGCTCGACCCCCAGTCGCTGATGCTGCGCGAGTCCATCCAGCGCTGGGTCGCCTCCGCGGTCACGGGCGACGTGGTCCTGCGCCTCCGTCGCGGCGACGACTACACCATCCTCGACACGCGCGGCCCGAACCTGACCTACCAGGCCGAGAAGCTGTCGATGGAGCGCGTGGAGGACGCGGCGTTCGGCCCCACCGACCGCATCGGCCAGCTCACGATGCGCAACCTCGACATCGCCGACTCCCGCGAGAAGCTCGAGCTGTACGCCGCTCAGGGCACCCTCGGCAGCGCGCACGCGAGCCTGATCGGTGAGGTAGAGGCGGGCGGCAAGGCGGCGATCGCGGAACTGGGCGCGAGCCCGGCCGACGACGAGATCGATGCGGCAGGCCTGCGTTCGGCCATGGATTCCGGCACCGACTGAGCTTTCCCACCCTCGACGCAACCAAACGACCACTTTCAATCGTATGGTTTGTGGGTCGACGCATCGCGATGCGATGCTGACCCGGATCGTGTTCCGTCAAGCGGGAAGTGACTCATGAGAACTGGACAGTTACGGGTAGCCGGCAGATACCGCCGCATCGCTGCGGCGGCTGCCGTCTCCCTGGCGTTGATCGCCACCACGGCACCCGCCTCGCTGGCGGAGGAGACCGCTGCACCGACGCCGGAGCCGACGGCCTCCGTGTCGCCCACGGCCGGCGTCTCGCCGAAGGCGGTCGAGGAGCCGACCCTCACGGAGGAGCCGACCGCCCCGTCGTCGCCGTCCGCCGAGGCCGAGCCCCCCGTCGAGGAGCCCCCGGCCCCGACTCCCACCTGCGTGGTCACGGCGGCGTCGGCCGAGGTCAAGGCCCCCGGCTACGCCACCAACCTCTGGGGCAGCGTCCGGGACTGCTCGGCGGGCACGATCGTCGCCGAAGCAAGGGTGGGCACCGGCTGGGTCCGCGTCGGGGCCGTCACCACCACCGGCACGGGCAGCTACGTCATCCGGCTCTCTGGCCAGACCGACATCGCCGGCACCTACCAGCTGAGGGCGGTCATCAACGGCACCGCCTCCGACACCACCACGCTCACCCGACTGGGTCGGCCCACGGTGGCGTCCGCCAACCAGAAGCTCGTCGGGCTCACGACGTACACCTGGGGACGGTTCGACACCGACCGCAGCCTCGAGACCTGGACCGAGGTGCTCCTCGGCAGCAAGTGGTCGCGTTCCCAGACCCGCACCAGCACGTCGGACGGCTCGTTCACGATCCCCCTGACCTACGGAGCCACCACCCCCGGCACCTATCGCTGGCGCGTCGCCGCCCGCTACCCGGATGGCTCGGTCGTGCGCACCAGCGAGTTCACCCTGCGCCGCCTGGCCCTGCCCACCGCCACGAGCGCCGGCACCAAGCCCGTCGGGCAGACCACCTACGCGTGGGGCCGGTTCGACGCCGGCCCCGGCATCAGCGCGTGGACCGAGGTCTACGTGGGCGGCAAGTGGTCGAAGTCGCAGGTGACGCGCACGGACAGCACGGGAAGCTACACGCTGCCGCTGACCTACGGCACGAACGTGCAGGGCACCTACCGCTTCCGCGTAGTCGGCCAGTACGCCGACGGCACCATCGCCCGCTCGCGGGAGTTCACGCTCACGCGGACGGCGCTCGGCCTCGACAGCCGGTGCCTCACCGGGCGTGTGATGTGCGCCTCCAAGACCACCAACACGATGCACTGGATGATCGACGGCCGCATCATCGAGACCGTCGAGGTGCGCTTCGGCCGGGTCGGCATGGAGACGCGCGAGGGCCAGTTCCAGGTGGGCTGGAAGTCGCGCTACCACGTGTCAAGCATCTACGGCACCCCGATGCCGTGGGCCATGTTCTTCAGCGGCGGCCAGGCCGTGCACTACTCCGCCGATTTCATGAGCAACGGCTACATCGGCGGCTCGGCCGGCTGCATCAACGTCCGGGACGCCGTCACGCTCGACCGGATCTACAACCAGGTGCGCGTCGGGGACAAGGTCGTCGTCTACTGGTGAGCGGTCGCTGAAACCCGTCCTGAAGTGGGCGTTCCCTCCGGGGAGCGCCCACTTTTGCGTGCGCCGGGACGCCCTCGCGGGACGGCCCTGAGAAAAGAGTGTTTGGAAATTCAAGATCCACGTGTAATCCTGAGGAATCACTGAGAAGTCTTAGGAAATTTGAAGGATCCTTATGAAGCCCTCCCAGCGCCTCCGCGCGGCGACGATGACGCTCATCATGGCGGCCACGAGCGCCTCCCTCATGCCCCTCGACGCAGCCGCAGCCCCCGCACCGACGGTCAACCACGTTTCCGTGAAGCCGGCCGGTGAGCACACGAACGCCTGGGGCACCTTCGCCGGCGGCGCCAACATCACGGTGTGGACCGAAGTGAAACTGAGCTCGGGTGCATGGTCGCGCTCGCAGGTGGGCACCACCGACTCCAGCGGCTACTACGTGCTGCCCCTCACCTACGGATTCGGCTCCGCGGGCTCATACGAGTTCCGCGTGGGCGGCCAGTACGCCGACGGCACGGTCGCCTACACCGGGTCGTTCACGCTCACGCGCATCGGAGAGCCGGACGTCTCCAGTGCCGGCGAGCGCCACGTCGGTGTGACCTCCTACGCCTGGGGCGGCACCTCAGACCCCGGCAGCGTCCAGACCTGGACCGAGGTGGAGGTCGGCGGCGACTGGTCGGTGTCCCAGATCACCACACCTGACGCCTCCGGCGGCTACGTCCTCCCCCTGACCTACGGCACCAACACCGCGGGCACCTACACCTTCCGCGTCGGCAGCCGCCACGAGTCCGGCGCCGTCGCGTACTCCGACCCGTTCGACTTCGTCCGCTTCGGCGGTCAGGCCACCGCGAACTCCGCCGGTTCCAAGGTCGTGGGCGCCACCACGTACGCGTGGGGCACGTTCAAGGACGGCGGCGGCATCGAGGTGTGGACCGAGGTCCAGACCGGCTCCGGCACCTGGTCGCGGTCACAGACCACGCGGGCCGACGGCACGGGCGCCTACACGCTCCCCTTGACCTACGGCGCCGACACCGCCGGCAGCTACACGTTCCGCGTCGCCGGTCGCTACTCGGACGGCCACATCGCACGCACCAACTCCTTCACGCTGACGCGCACCGCGCCGACGCTGAGCGGCGGCAAGTACGACTGGCTGAGCGCGGCCGGCGTCCCCCAGAGCCAGTGGCAGTACGCCGACTACATCGTCTCGCGCGAGTCCGGGTGGAACCCGCGCGCCGTGAACCCCTACTCCGGCGCGTGCGGCCTGCCGCAGGCCTACCCGTGCTCCAAGCTCGGCTCCAACTGGGACGACCCGGTGCACGCCCTCAAGTGGCAGTACAGCTACGTGAGCTCGCGCTACGGTGGCTACCAGGGCGCCTACAACTTCTGGACGCGCAACGGCTGGTACTGATCAGTCGCGACGGAAACGGGTGCCGGTCGATTCGACCGGCACCCGTTTCGTCTTGCGTGGCTCAGACGACGGCGAGCAGCGAGGTGAGCTCGCGGACGTTGCGCGGCGACACCGCGACCGCATCGATCACGCCGCTGCGCATGACGGTCCCGACCTCGTAGGGGTCCTCGTGCTCCGCCAGGACCATCGTGACCCGGCCCGCCGCGGACCATTCACCCAAGGGTCCAGTCAGGTCGTCGCCCATCCTGGCGGCCACCACGTCGATGAGCGGTGCCGAGTCCGGGGTCAGCTCGCAACCGGGCGCGAGCATGATGCCGAGCTCGCTCACGATCCCGCGTTCGCGGTATGCCTGCAACACGTCGAGTAGCCCCTGGCCGTCACCGCACTCGACGTCGGAGCAGTCCAGCAACACCGTGCGGATTCCCGACGCCCCACCCTCCGCCCGGGTCTTCTCGATCAGGTACCGGAGGTGGTCCGCGGGGGCCTCCTCGTCGCGCAGCGGCGGCAGGACGAGCGAGACGCCCATGCGCTTGTTGAGCATCGGCAGCAGACCGGCCGCGACGATCAGCGCGTCCTCGGGGGTGGAGATGACGTCGCTGATGCCGGCCTCCACCGCGCGGGTGAAGACCTCGCGGATGCCCCAACCGGGCCTGGTGGCGTCGCTCTCGCTGAGCCCGATGTTCGTCACCGAGAGGATCAGCGACGTGAGCCGCCGCGACGCCTTCGGCACCTCCTTGGCGATGGGGCCGAGCGACTTCACCTGCCCGACGAGGCTGTCCATGAGGTCCGCCCAGTGCACGTCGACCGGGTCGGCGAACCCGTCGAACAGCCGGGCCACCCGGGTGAAGTCGTGGAGGCAGTCCACCGTCGCCCGGTAGACGGCCGGGTACCCCGGGTTGCGCTGAGGGGCGAAGAGCAGCTCGTCGGTGTGCCGCCGGATCCAGGGGGTGACGTGCTCGCGGTCGTAGGCGTCCGTCGCCTCCCGACCGGCCCTGCGCAGCATCCCGACGCTGAAGACCTCGACGCCGAGGCCCTCGGGGACCACGTCGATGTCCACGCGCCCGTACTCCCGCCCACTCTCGTCCATGGCGTCCATGAGCTCCTGCACGAGCGCGGCGTCGGTCACCGGGTTGTCGCCGGTGAGGCGGACGACGCGATCGCGGTCGTCCATGTCGCTGGTGGCGGTGAGGAAGCGCGACAGCACGTCGTCGAGCGAACCCCGGATCACGCGGATGCCGGTGGGCTCCAGTTGGGCCGCGATCCGGTCGTCGTAGGACTCGACGCTCGTGGCCACGACCACGCCGAAACCGGTCCGCGACGCGCGACGCGCGACGAGCTCGATCAGCGGCATGCCGCCCACCGTCATCAACGCCTTGCCGGGCAATCGGGACGAGGACAGCCTGGACTGGATGACGACTCGCGTGCGCATGGCGTCACACTACCGCCGCACCAGCCGCTCGATCGCGTCGACGACCCGCACGCGACCGTCGCCGTCGACGAGCCGCCGCCCGCCCTCGCTGAGCTGCGCGCGCCAGCCGGCGTCCTCGACGAGCCGGGCGAGCGCCGACCGGGCCGCGTCACGGGCGGCGTCGTTGTGCCGGAGGCGGTCGAGCTGCCCCACTGCGACGGCGAGCTCGCTCGTCGCGGCCTCGTAGGCGATCACCTGGTTGTCGACGACGCACACGAGCCCGGTGGGGATGCCGAGGCAGGCGAACTCCCAGACGCTCGACCCCGCGGCACTCACGACGAAGTCGCAGGTCAGCGCGAGCCCGGGGAGGTCGTCCTGCGTGCCGACGACCTCCAGGGACTGGCCCGCAACCACCGGGATCGCCTCGAGTTCGGCCCTGCGCTCCGGCGATGCGGCCACCGCCACCACGTGCATCGGCAGGCCCGTCGACGCCAGCAGTTCGACGGCGACCGGGCAGCCACCGAACGGGTCACTGCCGCCGAACACGACGAGCACCCGCGGCGGGTCGCTGTGGGCGCGCGCCACGTCGCGCCTCGACCGCACCACGTCGCGCAGCAGCACGTACTCCGGCCCGACGAGCCAGTTCGCCAGGCCGGGATCCTCTGAGCCGAGGTTCTGGTCGACGTAGAGGTCCGCGTCCTGGTGGCGCCCGAAGTCGCCGTCGACCATCGCGGCCACGGGTAGCCCCGACGCGCGCAGGGCCTCGCCGAGCTCGGCCGGGAACGGGTACCCGTCGATCATGACTGCGTCGACGGCGTCGGCGCGCACCTGGGCCGCGAAGTCGTACTCGGGGGTCACGAACTCCAGTCCGAGACGAGCGACGAGGCGCCCGGCCCACTCCACGTCGCTCTCGCCGTAGAAGGTGGCATGGTGCCCGCGGGCCTGCAGCTCCTCCGCAAGGGCGGTCTGCCGGACGAGGTGCCCGGTCCCCCCTCGCGCCGTGGCGTCGCAGCGGATTCCGACGTGGAGGGACTCGCTCACCGAAGGGTTCATAGCTCCAAATGGTAAGGTGCCCAGATGGCGGGAGGTGCGAACCGACCGTTCGACCCAATCGTCCCTCCATAGGAGCTTTCGTGAGCCTGCTCGAAGATTCGTCGATCCTCATCACTGGCGGCACCGGCTCGTTCGGCAAGGCGTTCATCAGTCGCCTGTTGCAGGATGTCAATCCTCGCCGGATCGTCGTGTTCAGCCGTGACGAGCTCAAGCAGTACGAAGTCCGGCAGATGTTCAACGACGACCCCCGCCTCCGCTGGTTCATCGGCGACATCCGCGACGAGCACCGCCTGAGCCGCGCGATGACCGGCGTCGACTACGTCGTGCACGCCGCCGCGCTCAAGCAGGTCGACACCGCCGAGTACAACCCCGGCGAGTTCATCAAGACCAACGTGCTGGGGTCGCAGAACGTCATCGAGGCCTCCATGGACGCCGGCGTGAAGAAGGTCGTCGCGCTCTCGACGGACAAGGCGTCGTCGCCGATCAACCTCTACGGCGCCACCAAGCTGACCGCCGACAAGCTCTTCATCTCGGGCAACCACTACGCCGCCGCCTACCCGACGCGGTTCTCCGTCGTCCGTTACGGCAACGTCATGGGCTCCCGCGGCTCGGTCATCCCGTTCTTCCGCCGCCTGGCGGCCGAGGGCAAGTCGCTGCCCATCACCGACTTCCGGATGACCCGCTTCTTCATCACGCTGCCTCAGGCCGTCCAGTTCGTGCTCGACAGCTTCGAGCTGATGCAGGGCGGTGAGCTGTACGTGCCGCGCATCCCCTCGATGCGCATCACCGACCTCGCCCAGGCCGTCGCGCCGGGCGCCGAGATGCACGAGATCGGCCTCCGCCCCGGCGAGAAGCTGCATGAGGAGATGATCTCCGCCGAGGAGGGCCGCCGCGCGCTGCAGATCAGCGAGGACCGCTACGTCCTGCAGCCCGACCTCGCCACCTGGGGCTACAAGGCCCCCGAGGGCAAGCCCGTCCCGGACGGCTTCCACTACACGTCCGACCGGAACGACCTCTGGTTCACCGGCGAAGAGATGATCAACATCCTCGCGACGGAGGTCTGACACGTCGATGCTGCCCTACGGTCGCCAGTCCATCAACGAGGCCGACGTCGAGGCGGTCAGCGAAGTCCTGCGCGGTGAGTGGCTCACCACCGGACCCTACGTCGCGCGCTTCGAGGAGGAGCTGGAGAAGTTCACCGGCGCCGCCCGCGTGGTGAGCTGCACGTCGGGCACCGCCGCGCTGCACATCGCCTACGCCGCCGCGGGCACCGGCCCGGGCGACGAGGTGATCACCACCCCGATGACGTTCGTCGCCACCGCCTCCGGCGCCCTCGCGACCGGCGCGAAGGTCGTCTTCGCCGACATCGACGAGACCGCCAACATCGATCCCGCGGCCGTCGAGGCGGCGGTCACCCCGGCGACGAAGATCATCGCCGGCGTGGACTACGCCGGGCAGCCCGTCGAAATCGACCGCCTCAACGAGATCGCGCACGCCAACGGCGCGCTGACCGTCGAGGACGCTGCGCACTCGATCGGGTCGCTGGTCGACGGACGGCCGATCGGCTCCGTCGCCGACCTCACCACGTTCTCCTTCTTCCCGACGAAGAACATGACCACCGCAGAGGGAGGCGCCGTCGCGACGCTCGACGAGGACCTCGGCCGACGCGCCCACGAGTTCCACTTCATCGGGCTCGTCCGCGACCGCGAACGCATGCGCTACCCCGACGAGGGGCCCTGGCACCAGGAGGTCCACGAGTGGGGCCTCAACTACCGCCTCTCCGACGTGCACGCCGCCCTCGGCATCTCGCAGCTGGCCAGGCTCGAGCAGTTCAAGAAGCGCCGGCGTGAGATCTTCGACCGCTACCAGCGCGAACTGGCCGGCATCGACGGCGTGGAGGTCCACAGGATCCGCGACGGGGTGGACCCGATCTGGCACCTCTACCCTGCCCGGATCCTCGGCGGCCGGCGGCGCGAGGTGTTCGAGAAGATGCGGGAGCGCGGGATCGGCGTCCAGGTCAACTACCTGCCCGTCTACTGGCACCCGCTGTTCGAGGATCTCGGCTACAAGCGCGGCATGTGCCCGAACGCCGAGCGGTTCTACTCCGAGCAGCTGTCCCTGCCGTTGTTCGCCGACCTCACCGACGACGACCAGACCCGCGTCATAGAGACGCTGGCCGAGGTGCTCGCCTCCTGAGCCGGCTCACCAGCGGGGCAGGTGGTCCTTGAGCTGGTGCGACAGCTCGGCCGTGCCGGTGCGTGAACGGTGGAGCGCCACGACGTGCTCGCTCCACACCAGCGGCGTCTCGGTGAAGTCGCGCAACACCAGTGGCGTGATGCCCGTCCGCTCCAGTGAGCGCTGAAGCCTCGCCTGGAGGCCGCCCTCGTCGGCGTCGTCGTCCTCGGTCTCGTCCGTCCCGGCGGCGACGTCCGTCGTGAGCTCGCCGGGTGTGACCGGAACCGCGCTCCCTCCCGTCGCCTCCTCGTCCTTCGCGCCGGTGACCTCGCTCACCAGGCGCGCAGCGTCCAGCCCGCCCGGCTGCAGCTTCGCGGCCGCCTCCGGTTCGAGGGCGACGATGTCCCGGAAGGCTCGACCGCTGACTGGGTCGTCGGCGGGATCGTTCAGCACCTGGTCCAGCTCGAAGGTGGCCACCCCGTCGATGGTCCTGCGGATGAGCGGCTTGCTCGGCGCGGGCCGGACGATCGCGACGCGCTGGTGCCGCGGATCGAGCCTCACACGCAGCTCGCCGTCCTCCAGTTCGAGGTCGACGAGGTAGTCCTCCGTGACGCGGCGGACCCAGGTGGAGGCCTCCGCCTTCGGTGCGTGCGAGATGACGCACCACTGGCCCGGCGCCACCTCGAACGGGAGCGGGTGCTTGTCGCGCGGCGAGTTCACCGCGCCGCGCCAGGTCGCGGGCGCGATTCGGGCGGTCACGACGAGCTGCAGCGGCTGGTCGGGCAGCGCCGCCACGGCGCTGTCGGGCAACTCGATCTCCACGGTCGCCCGCTGCCCATTGATGGCGACGACCCGGCTCTCGAGCGGCATGTCGCCCCGGCCGTCGCCGGCGAGCGCCGCGTCGAAGGTGGCCTTGTCCAGGAACACGCGCCGCATGTTGACCTCCACTTGGAAGGACGACGAGTGGTGCGCGCGGGAGACCTCCATCAGGCGGACCCTCAGCTTGCGCTCGCGCAGCTGGGGAAGCCTCAGTCGGGCGGAGGTGAGGACCCGAGCCACGGCGGGCAGGATGCCCAGCGACTTTCCGTGCGCGAGGCCGGTGAGGAGTTCGCGGTTGTTCTTGGTGACCCGCCACTGCGCGAGGAGACCGGCCGTAGCAGTGTCCCCGCGCCTGAGCGCGTGGTGGATGAGCCGGGAGATGGTCTCGGGGCCGTCGTCGACGGGGCTCAACCGCCTGGCGAGCCCCACTGCGAGTCGTTCGATCTCGGCCTTGTCCCCGGGGTCCTCCGCCTCGGGGATGGCGGTGGCGAGGGTGACGAGGTCGATGTCGATCATGTACGCGTGGATCAGGCGGCGGATCTCGCCGCCGGCCTTCTCGGCGGTGTCGAGGACCATGTCGGCCGACTTCACGCGGTCGTGGATGTTGTCGAGGTCGAGGGAGCGCTGGGTGATGGAGGTCTCCGACACCCGCTGGCGCCAGAGGTAGACCTTGTCGCTCAGCACGTCGACGCTGCGCGCGTCGATGTGGGCGCGAAGCGCGATCGGGTAGTCCTCGTAGCGCATGTGGGGGAACACGTAGTCGTGCTCGTTCCAGAAGCTCCGCCGGTAGACCTTGTTCCACAGCATGCGGTCGCGGATCAGCGTGGGCAGTTCACGGATGTGGGTCTTCATCCGGTTCTCGGCGAACACGTCCTTGTGCGTCCACGAGGGGACGTTGCCCTTGCCCTCGATGTACCGCCAGGCGTTGCCGGCGGCGATGTCCGAACCGGTGGCCTCGCAGCTGCCCACCAGGAGCTCGTAGGCCCGCGGGGGGACAAGGTCGTCGGGGTCCGCGAACGCGATGTACTTGCCGGTGGCGGCGGCCACGCCCGTGTTCCGGGCAGCGCCCACGCCGCCGTTCTCCTTGTGGATGGGCTTCACCCGCGGGTCGACGCGGGCATAGTCGTCGGCGATCTCACCGCTCTCGTCCGGGGAGCCGTCATCGACGACGATCACCTCCAGGTCCTCGAGCGTGCTGGCGAGGAGGGAGTCGAGGCAGGCGGGCAGGTACTCGCCCACACCATAGGTCGGAACGATGACGCTCAGAAGCGGTGCCATGATTCTCCTAGCTTAGGCGGGGCGGGTCGCGGCGCTCCACTGTATCGGGCGACGGCGACCCCGCGGCCCGGCTCGTCGCCGACGGCCCCGGGCGCCGCCCGGCGAGCACACCCCGGAGGTCGCGCCACCGCGTGAGTTGCGCCGCCGCCTCCGGCAGCCCCGCGCGCAGCAGACGGTAGACCACCTTCGAAAAGCGGGTGACGCCCGTGAAACGCGGGGCCACGCGTCGGGCGAACGCGACGGCCGCCACGCGGAGTTCCGCCCGGTCCCGGCCCGTCGCCGCGGCGATGGCGTGCGCGAGCGTGGTCATGTCGACTGCGACGAAGTGCGCGTGGACGAGGTCGCGGACCTGCTCGTCCTCCGACGCCACCATGTCCAGCACCATCTCGGCCGAGCTGATGCGGTCCCGGACGTTGTCCACGGACAGCGCCTGCTGCGTGATGGAGCCCTCGCCCGCGCGCTGGCGCCAGATGTACACGCGCCTGCTGAGCACGTCGACGCTGCGCGCGTCCAGGTGCGTGCGGATCGCCACCGGGTAGTCCTCGTAGCGCATGGCCGGGAACGTGTACCCGCCCTGCTCCCAGAAGCTGCGCCGGAAGACCTTGTTCCACACCATCCGGTCGCGCACGAGTGCCGGGAAGGCACGGAGGTGGGTCCGGGGCCGGTCCTCGTCGAACACGTCCTTGTGCACCCAGGAGGGGACGAGCCCCTCGTCGGGCAGCAGTCGCCACGCGTTGCCGGCGGCGAAGTCCGACCCCGTCACCTCCAGGCTGCCGACCAACGCCTCGTAGGCGTCCTCCGGCACGAGGTCGTCGCTGTCGGCGAAGGCGAGATACTTCCCCGTCGCTGCCCGGACGCCATCGTCGCGGGCCGGCCCGACCCCCTGATTGGGCGTGTGCAGCACCCGTACCCGGGAGTCGCGCTGCGCGTAGCGGTCGGCGATGGCGCCGGTCTCGTCGGGGGAACCATCGTCGACGACGACCACCTCGAGGTCGCGCAGCGTGCTGCCCAGGATGCTGTCCAGGCACGCCGGAAGGTACTCGGCCACGCGGTGGGCCGGGACGATGACGCTCAGCAGTGGCGGCATGGTGCTCCTGATGGGTGCGGCGGGAATGCCTGCTTCACCTTAACGAACGCCGCCCCCGGGCGCGGCTCGCGACGATGAGGGCCCCCGCCGGGCCCCCGCTACACTGGCGCCCATGGATTCCAGCAACCATTGGTACGGCCACGCCCACGCGCTGGCCCGGTGGTGCGGCTTCGACGAGGAGAATCCGCCCCCGGTGGAGGGTGTGATCCAGCACGGTTGGACCTTCGTCCATGGGTTCGGCGCCGCGCACAAGCCGCCGGTCGGCCGCCCGAAGCTCGCCTGGTCCGACGTGTGCCGGCGCCGCGGCGAGGCCATCGGCTGGTCCGACTACCTGGTGATCGGCGCCCCCTTCGCATACCTGGAGGCGATGGAGCCGGTGCCCGACGAGGAGCGCCACGGCACCATCTGGTACCCGTTCCACGGCACGGTCGACTTCGAGTCCGTCGAGGGCGACCACCAGGTGCTCATCGACCAGATCCGCGACGTCGAGGGCGACGACGTCACCGTCTGCCTCTACTACGTGGAATACGAGGACCCGACCGTCCGCCGGTTCTACGAGGAGTCCGGCTTCCGGGTCATCTGCCACGGCCACCGCGGCACCCTCTGGAAGGACACGGACCGCTTCTTCCTCCACAAGCAGCTTGCTGAGCTGCGCCGCCACAAGAAGGTGGCCTCCAACCGGTTGTCGACGGCGGTCTTCTACGGTGCGCTGACCGGCGCCGAGGTCGGCGTCTACGGCGACCCCATGGAGTTCCCCGCCGTCAAGGACGGCTTCGACGGGCAGCCCCTGTTCCAGGCCTGGTGGCCCTGGATGTTCGGCGAGAACGTCGACCGCGCGGCGGCGGAGGAACTCGCACGACTCGAACTCGGCGCGGATCTGCTCGTGCCGCCGGAAGAACTCGCACACCTCCTGGGATGGCAGCATGGCTAAGATCGTCAAACTCGAACACCCCGACAACGTCACCCTGATCGGTGGCGCCTCGCAGTTCTGGACGGACCGGCCGAAGCTGCTGCTGGACGCGGACTGGAGCGAGCTGCTGCTGCCGCAGGTCGCTGGGCGCACGCTGGTCGTCGGCTGGACCCCCACCGTCACGTTGGAGGCCCTGGCCGGGGCGGCCGACGAGCTGCACGTCCTCGTGCGCGGCATCGTCGACGCGTCTGCCATCGGCGAGGCGCTGCCGTCGGCGAAGGTGTGGTGCGGCGACCCGCGATCGCTGCTCGACCACGCGGAGGTCTTCGACACCGTCCTGTGCCTCGCCGACGCGAGCCGGGTGCTGCCGCTCGAGAGCGAGTCGCGCTCCTGGCGCGAGGTCGCCGACGACGTGCTGGCGCTCGGCCGCCCCGATGCCGCCGTAGTGATGTGGGTCGAGAACGACTTGGGCATCCACCGCCTGATCAGCCCCCACAACCCCCGCACCGAGCGCTCGGACAACGCCTGGAACGTCATGGCCACGTTCGACGAGTCCCGTCCCGTCTCGCTCGAGCAGTGTCGCGACGCGTTCGCCGGCTCGGCCGTGCACGTCACCTGGCCGTCGGCACAGCCGACCGTCCTCGCCGACCCCGGCTCCGTCGACGAGGCCACCCACGCCGCCTTCGCGCAGCGCGCCTGCGTCGCGCCCCTGCTGGGCCCCGATCCGGTCTACATCCTCGCCACGGCCGCCCGCGCCGGCCGCCTGGCCGACCACGCGTCGGGCTGGCTCGTCACGCGCGGGCTCCGCGCACCGCTCGAGGCGCCGCTGTACCTGGCCGAGAAGGGGGGCGTCGTCGCGCTCGACACCCGCCTCCCGGACGACGCCCGCTCCGCGTTCGTCGTCTTCGCCGAGCTCAGCGCTGCCCAGGACATGGCGGGCGTGCGCAAGTTCATCGCCGACTGGAGCGCGACCTTCGCCGGACCCTCAGCTCCCGGCACCGCCTCCCTCGGCCTGAACGTGGCACGCAGGAACGACGGGGGCGACTGGGAGTTCAGTCCCCTCGCGGCCGCCAGGACCGGCGGCGACGACCGGTGGGAGGCGCTGGGCGAACTCGTCGGGCTGATCCGGGGCCGCAACTGGCGGCACCTCTGGCCCGCCGGCTACAGCGACGCCCGGATCCTGAACCACCTCGGCATCATGGCCGGGCTGCACACAGTGAGCCCTGCACGGGCGGCCCAGCTCATCACGCCGGCCCCCGACGCGGCGGACCCGTTCTCCAAGCTCGACGTGCAGAGCCTCGTCGCGGCCATCGACCGCAACAACGAGACCATCCGCTCCCTGCGATCGCAGCTGTCGCTAGCCCAACTCGACCTCGAGCGGCTGCGCAACTCCTCCGGCACCTTCCGGACCCCTCGTCGCGTCCTCCGGATCGCCAAGCGGGCGGTGAAGAAGGCCGTCGGCTCCGGCAACTGACCCGAGACGAAAGATATGCGCCGCCCCGGTCCACGGGTGCGGCGCACGTCCTTCGTCGCGGTCAGCGGCGGGTCAGAGGAGGTCCCAAGTGAGCGGCGTGCCCTTCACCGCGTCGACGCGGAACTCGCGGCCCTCGACCTTCGTGAACTCGTCGGGCATCAGCCCGCCGGCGGGGCGGATGGAGCGGACGTTGTCCGGGCCGACCCTCTCCCCGGCCCGCACGTCGCGCGTCACGAACAGCGACCGGCGGAAGCGCAGACCCTCGCGCTCCGACTCCTTGGCGCCGATGCGCGCCTCGCCGAGCGCCAGGCGCGCGACGGCAGTCTCCCGGACCATGGCGGCCAGCTCGTCGGGCTCGAGCGAGAAGGCGGAGTCGACTCCGCCGTCGTTGCGCGACAGGGTCACGTGTTTCTCCACGAGCACCGCCCCGAACGCGACGGACGCGACCGGCACGCCGATGCCCATGGTGTGGTCCGACAGGCCGACGAGCGCGTCGAACGCGTTCGCCATCACTGGGATGGAGCGCAGGTTGGCGGAGGCGGGATCGGCCGGGTAGTCCGCGGTGCAGCTCAGGATGACGATCTGCTCGTTGCCGGTGGAGCGCGCAGCCTTGACCGCGTCGTCGATCTCGGCGATGGACGCCATGCCGGTGGAGATGATGACCGGCTTGCCCTGCTCGGCGATCTTGCGGATGAGCGGGAGGTCGACGATCTCGGAGCTGGCCACCTTGTACGCCGGCACCCCGAGGCTCTCGAGGAAGTCGACGGCGGTCGGGTCGAAGGGGCTGGAGAACGCGAGGATGCCCTTGTCGGCCGCGTGGGAGAACAGCGTCTCGTGCCACTCCCAGGGGGTGTGCGCCTCGTCGTACAGGTCGTAGAGGCGTCGGCCGCCCCAGAGCTCGTGGCCCTCCGAGAGCCGGAACGACGGGGTGTCCGCGTCGATCGTGATGGTGTCGGCGGTGTAGGTCTGCAGCTTCACGGCGTGCGCGCCGGCCTCCGCGGCCATCGTGACGATGTCCAGGGCGCGTTGCAGGTCGCCGTTGTGGTTGCCGCTCATCTCCGCGATGATGAACGGGTCGGCGTCGTGTCCGACGGGGACGCCGCCGATTGCGATGGAGTCAGCCATCGTCACTTCCCTTCGAAGATCTTGCGCGAGTGGATGACCTCGATGGTCGCGCCACCCACCTCGCGAGGGTACCGCTCGACCTCGACGAAGCCCTGGCGGCTGTTGAAGTCCACGGCGGATGCGTTGCTGGCGAGGGTCTCGCCGTCGAGCTGCGTGAGGCCCAGGACGTCGCGGGCGTACTTCACGGCCTCGCGCTGGATCGAGATCCAGGCGGGGAACATGGCGCCGCGTTCCTCAAGGCCGGCGTTGTCGAGGTAGTAGCCCCACCACGCCTTTCCGTCCTCGATGTCGAAGAACGTCACCACGCCGGACGGCAGGCCGTCGCGCTCGTAGATGAGGACCTCGCGGGTGGGGTCCACCTTCGTACGCTCCCACCAGCCGACGTGCTCCTCCGGGGTGATCACGTGCTGCGTCAGCGACACCCGGCGCACCTCGTCATGGTTGCGCCAGGCGCGCATGGCGTCGAGGTCCTCGTCGCGGGCCGGTCGAAGCATGGGTCTCCGTTCGTCGTCGGAGATCCCATGCTAGTCGACGCCGGCGCGCCGTCAGTAGCGGCGGAGCGTCGCCTCGACGGTGGAGAGGATGCCCTCGGGGTACTGCGCGACGACGCGCCAGCGGGTGGTGCCGGCGAGGTTCGAGCCGTAGGTCAGCGGGATGCTGTAGAAGCCCGAGTCGGTCGTCTTCGCGGTCTGGGAGCGGCTCCAGCCGTTCGAGGTCAGCACCTCGGTCCACACGGTCATCGGCTGGCCGGTGCCGTCGAAGCTTCCCCACACGTAGGTCTCCTCGCCGACGCGCTTGGCGCCCGCCGTGGAGATCGAGGGCGACTTCACACGACGGAACGAGAACTCGGGGGTCCGGAGCACGGTCTTGGAGTCGACGTCACCGGCGACGCGCCACCGGTAGACACCGGGAGTGCTCGCGCCGTAGGTGAGGGGGATGGTGTAGTTGCCGCTGCTGGTGGTGGTGGCGGTCTGCGAGCGCGACCACCCGCTCGGGGTCTGCACCTCGGTCCAGACCGCCGTGCGGACGCTCACGTCGAACCTGCCCCAGACGTAGGTGGTGGCGCCGAGTTCCTTGACGCCGGCCGAGGACGCCGTGGCCCTCTGGATGCGCTCGAGGATGAACGGGTCGGAGTAGAAGACCTGGCCGGAGGGGTAACGGCCGCCGACGCGCCACTGGTAGACGCCCGGGGTGTTCGCCCCGTACGTCAGCGGCATCGTGTAGCTCCCCTTGGCGTCGGTCGTGGTCTGCTGGGAGCGCGACCAGCCGTTGGGGGTGTTCACCTCGGTCCACACGGTCAACGGTGTGGTCGTGTCGAAGCGGCCCCAGGTGTAGGTGGTCTGGCCGACCGGCTTCCAGCCGGCGCTGTGGGCGGTGGGCCAGCTGATGATCGTGATGGGGGTCCAGGCGGTGGCGAGCGAGTCGACGCGGGCGCGGACGTCATAGTTGCCCAGGTCGCTGACACCCTCGAGGATGACGTTCTTCTCGCCGTCGACGACCGTGCCAAGGCTCACGCTGCGCGTGCTCGAGCTGGAGCGCACGTCGACGACGAGGCTGCCGCTGCCGCAGTCGGTCAGGGAGACGGTGATCTCCGGGACGGTCTCGACCTCGACGTAACGGTCGGTGGTCACCCCCACCTTGCAGTTGGGGCCCACCGCCTCCGCCTGGCCGGCGACGGTCGCGCCGCCCAGCCCGAGGGCGACGGCCAAGCCCGTCACGAATGCTGATCTGATCTTTCCCACGTTGCCCACTCCCGGTACTTTCGTGCCATCGATTCGGCTCCCATGGTCGCAAAAATGCGGGACGGATCAGCAACCAACACGCACCGCACCCGCAATCGTCGGACGCGGCGTCGAGTGGGGCCAGGCCTCAGCTGCTGCCGATCTGCAGCGCGTCCCAGACCGAGTCACGCAGCGTCCGGGTGGGCCTGCCCAGCAGCCGGCGGAGGTCACCGCTCGTGCGCGAGAACACGCCTTCGGACATCCGCAGGTCGGCGTCGACTATGATGTCCACCATGAACGGCGGCACGCCGGCGCCCGCGAGCACCTGGGCGTACTCCTCCGGGGACAACTGCCGGTAGACCACCGGCTTGTGCTCCATGATCTCGTCGGCCGTCGAAGCCAGCTCCTTGGGCGTCCAGGCGTCGTCGCCGGTCAGTTCGTACACCTCACCGCCGCGGACGTCGCTGGTCAGCACGGCGGCGGCGGCCTCCGCGAGGTCGGCACGGCTGGCCGAGGCGATGCGCGCGTCCTCGTCGGCAGCGCCGACGATCACGCCCTGGTCCACCGCGTACTGCAGGTTGCCGGTGAAGTTCTCCGTGTACCAACCGTTGCGCAGCAGCACCGTGGGCAGGCCGGAGTCGACGAGCGCCTGCTCCGTGTCGCGGTGGACCGGCGCGAGGATCAACGGGCTGTCGGGGGCGTCCACGAGCGACGTGTAGACGACGAGCCCCACGCCGGCCCGCTTGGCGGCGTCGACCACCGAGCGGTGCTGCGCGATCCGCACCTCGTTGGGCCCGTTCGCCGACACGAACATCAGCCGGTCGGCTCCCGCGAACGCGGCGGCGAGCGTCTCGGGGCGGTCGTAGTCGGCCTCACGCACCCCGACTCCCTGTGACGCCAGCGCCCCCGCACGCTCAGGGGCTCGCGCGGCGGCGACGATCTCGCCGGCGGGCACGCCGCGCTCGAGCAGGTGCTGGACGACTGCGTGGCCGAAGGGCCCGGTGGCTCCGGTGACAACGATCATGGTCTGCTCCTCATCGCTAGGGGTCCCTCCAACCTATGCCCGCCGCGGGGGCAGCCCGCCGGTTCAGGATTCGCGGCCGCGCCGGAAGCGGCGCTTGAGCCGGATGTCCGCGGGGAGCTCCGGGGCGGCGAGCCGGTCGGTGCGGCCCTGATACCCCTTCACCCGGCCGAAGCGGTCGAAGGGATCGTTGTTCCACTCCTCGCGGAGCCGGGCGATGTCCTCGTGGCTGCGCCCGATGAAGTTCCACCACATCACGATGCCCTCGTGGAACGGCTCGCCGCCGAGCAGCATCAGCCGGGCGGGGCGGTCGGTGGGGTTGTGGAGCCGCAGGTGGCCGAGCCCGGCGCCGCGGACGCCGAGCACGCTGTGGTCGAGGCGCTCCCCGTCGAAGTCCACCACGCCGGTGTCCACCAGGACGCCGTGCTCGAAGTTCGGGTCCACCGCGGTCTCCCACGTCGTCCCGGGCGTGAGGATGAGTTCCGCCCCGAGGAGCGGGGTCTCGGTGTGGATCGGGGACGACGCGTCGCCCAGCCGGCCGATGAACACCCGCGACTGCACGCCGCGGTGGTTGTCGTCGAGGGCCGGGGCGTGGTGCTGGAACTCGCGGGTGAGGTCGGCCGACTCCTTCGGGAGGACCGTCCAGAGCTGCACACCGTGCAGGGCCGCGCGGCTCTTCGTCGACACCTCCGAGTGGGCGATGCCGTAGCCCGACGTCATCAGGTTGACCTCGCCCGGCCGCACCATGGCGTGCACGTCGCCGGAGTCGCGGTGCTCGATCTCACCGGAGAACAGCCAGCTGACGGTCTGCAGGCTGGTGTGGGGGTGCGGGGGCACGTCCATGCACTTGCCCTCTTCGGGACCGTAGTGGTCGACGAAGCACCAGGCTCCGACGAACGAGCGCCGCATGTTGGGCAACGTGCGCCGCACTTGCAGGGCGTCCTCGCCGCCGAGCGTCACCTCCTTCGGCGGGTAGGACTCCACGACGTCGGGATGGTGCTCGGTGTGGGCGGGGCAGTCGATGACCGGCGAGTTCCGCTCCGTGTTGCTCATGCACCAACGCTAGCCCGGTGGCCCAGCCCCCGCCCGGGATCTGGGCGGGGGATTCAGCGGACTCGCGTCAGCCGGATCTCGGGGCTCACGACCCTGCCCTCGGCGTACTGCCCGACCACCCGCCAGCGGGTCGTGCCCGCGGTCGTGGCGCCGTAGGTCAACGGGATCGTGTACTGGCCGGTGCTGCTGCTCACGCGCTCCTGCGACTTCGACCACCGCTGGCCGGTCCAGACCTCGGTCCAGACCTTGATCGCCTTGTAGTCGGCGCTCACGTCGAAGCCTCCCGAGGCATAGACGGGCTGCCCCACCTTCGCGGTGGGCACCGCGTTGATCGTGGGCCTGGACACGCGGCGGAAGAAGAACGGCTCGGTGCGGGCGATGTCGCCGTCGCCGATGTCGCCGGCGACGCGGTACCAGTAGAAGTCCGGCTTGCTCGCGCCGTAGGTCAACGGGAGCACGTAGTTGCCGGAGGAGCCGGTGAGGCCCTGCTGGGACTTCGAGAAACCCGCACCGGTCCACACCTCCGTCCACACGGGCGCCGGCCACCTGACGTCGAAGTGGCCCCACACATTGGCCGTCTCGCCGACGATCTTCACGCCCGCGTGACTCGCGGCCGGCCGCGCGACCCGCTCGATGGAACTCGCCTCGGTGTACACCACCGCGCCGTTGTAGTAGCGGGCCCCGACACGGAAGACGTACTCGCCCGGGGTGTTGGCGCCGTAGGTCAGCGGCAGCACGTAGGACCCGGTGCCGCTGGTGGTGGACTCCTGGGACTTGGACCAGCGGCCGTCGACGAGGAACTCGGTCCACACCGGCTCGTTGGTGGCGTGGCTGCCGTCGAACCTGCCCCACGTGTTGGTGGCTTCCCCGATGAGCTTCCAGCCCGCGCTGTACACGGTCGGTTCCTTCAGGATGGCGAGGGGCACCCAGCCGGACACGACGTCGTCGACGACGGCGCGGACCCGGTACTCGCCCGCGGACTCGATGCCGCTCCAGAACTCGTAGGTGCCGTCGGGCGTGCTCCCGATGAGCATGATCCCGAGCCCGTCGGGCCCCTCGCTCTCGATCCGCAGCCGGCCGGAGCCGCAGCGCTCCAGCGTGACGACGACGTCCGTCTCGTCGACCTCGAAGACCACTGGCGCGGCCGGCTGGAGGTTGACCCGGCAGAGGGAAGGGGCGGCGCTGGCCGGCGCCGTCACCGCTCCGGCGGCGAACAGTGCGACTGCGGCGATCGTCGCCACCGAACGGGGGAATCCCATGACGTCTCCTGGACTCGGAAAGGAAGAGCCGCTGGTTGGGTACCTGTCGTGGGTGACTTCGGTGTCGTCCAGTGGTGGCAGCACAGTAGCGCAACCGCGGCACGGAGCCGCATCGGGCCCGCCACACGCCGGGCGGGAAGTTTGGGCGTCGGACTGGGAGCGCCTCTCGGCGCGGGGCCGCTCTCAGCGGCGAAGGTTGGAGCCCGGGGCTACCGCAGCCCGACGCAACGTCGAGAATAGGCGCTGCTCCGCCCCGATCCAAACGCGACCGTCAGTGGAGTTCGTCGTTTCGCCACAAGCGAGCGCAGACCGTGAGGTCGCGGGCCACCTGCTGCAGCCGGCCGGCGCGCCCGAGGTCGTGGGTGTGGCGGGCGAGTTCGGCCCGCCCGGCCACCACCACCTGGCAGAACGCCGCGGCGCGTTCGAGCGCGATGGCGAAGTCGCCGGTGAACGCCCCTCGGAGGATGGCCTCGGCGACGCGTCGCACTTCGTCGGGGCCCGGCGGCTCGGCGCCCGCGACGGCGTGGTGCGGTTCCGTCAGGTGGGTGCCGGCCGCGTACTCGCGGGCGACGCCGTCGGGATCCGCGGCCGTCCATTCGCGCAGCACGTACAGGCGGTACAGCGCCCCGGGCAGCGAGTGCGCCGGGCGGTGGGCCCACAGATCGGCGAGGACGGGCAGCCCGATCTCGTCGACGAGCGTCACGAGCCGCTCCGTCACGGCCGGGTCATCGGCGGCGCGGCCGGCGTGCAGCAGCACCGCCGCCGACTCGTGCGCGGCGTGGAGCTCGGCGATCGGGTCGGTGCCCTCGCCGAGCGCCTCGATGGCGGCCGGCGGCTTGTAGCTCGGGCGGCGGGGCGTGCCTCGTTCGCTCATCCGTCAAGCGTAGTCCGCCCTGCCGGTGGGGCCGGGAGCTGGCGGTAGACTGACGCGAGTCCCGATGCCTACCCAGGAGTGAAGATGGCCCAGATCAGCCGTGACCAGGTCAAGGAGATGATGGCCGAGGTCATGCGTCGCCAGAACAAGGTGCTCCCCGAGTCCGAGGAGACGCCGCTCGACGAGATCGGCTTCCGCTCGCTCGACTTCTCGGAGCTCGCGCTGCGGGTCGAGGACGAGCTCGACGAGGAACTGAACTTCGACGCACCCGGGCTGCGCTCCATCCGCACGGTGGGCGACGTGCTGGACTTCATCGACGAGCTCCAGAAGGATCTATGAGCTTCGAGCACCCCGACGCGCCGCAGGCCCCCCTCACGGTGACGAACCGCCTCGTCGCCGACGGCTTCGCGGGCACGTGGGAGGAGCTCGAGCCGCTCGAGCTGCCCGACCGGGCCGCGTTCTTCGCCCGCGACAACCTCGAGGCACTGCGCGCCGTGCGCCACCAGCGGGAGCACCAGCGCGAGCTGCTGATCGCCGCGCAGTCACGCTTCGAGCCTGCGCTCGTCGACGACCTGCTCCGTCTGGGCCTCACCGTCGTCTCCGGCGGGGGCGAGAACGTCCAGGAGCCGCCCACGCAGCGCGCCACCGACCCCGGCCGCATCTGGCTCCTCACATCGGGTTCCACCGGTCGCCCCAAGCAGGTCGGCCACACCCTCGACACCCTCCTCACTGTTCGCGGCAAGCAGCCCCCGCGCACCTGGCTGAACCCCTACACCCCCGGCGCCTACGCGTGGTGGCAGGTCACCACCCTCGCCCTGGCGCACCCCGGCACGTCGATGGTCTGCGTCGACGGTGGCCACCCCTGGGCGGAGATCGCGGCCGAGCACGGGGTCGACGCCGCCTCGGGCACCCCGACGTTCTGGCGCCAAGCGCTGCTCACCCAGCGCGACGAGCTCGCGGGCGTCGACTTCAAGCAGATCACGCTCGGCGGTGAGCCCGTCGACCAAGCCGTCATGGACCTCCTCGCCGACGCCTTCCCGAACGCCCGCATCTCGTGGATCTACGCCTCGTCCGAGGCCGGCGCCTCCATCGCCGTGCACGACGGGAAGGCGGGCTTCCCCGTCGAGTGGCTCGACCACCGTGCGGACGAGGGCCGGCCGGCGCTCAGCGTCGACGGCGAGGAACTGCTGATCTCCAGCCCCAACCGCGGCGACGGCGTTCCCGCCACCCTGCGCACCGGCGACCGCGTCGAGATCCGCGACGGCCGCGTCCACATCACCGGCCGGCTGGGGTCCGACGAGATCAACGTCGGCGGCACCAAGGTGTCCGCGGGCAAGGTCCGCGACGTGCTGCTCGCCCACCCGGGGATCGCCTGGGCCGCCATCAAGGCGCGCAAGGCTCCCGTCGTCGGCAACCTCGTGCAGGCCACGGTCGTCCTCGACGACAAGGGCCTCACCGAGGACGACATCATCCGCTACTGCACCGAACATCTCGCCGAGACGGAGGTCCCCCGCCGCGTCCGCATCGTCGAGGAGATCCCCCTGAAAGAGAGCCTGAAGTCCGATGTCTAACCCTCCCATCCCCGCCGCCAGCTGCGTCGTCGTCTCCGGCGGCTCCCGAGGGCTCGGCCTGGCCATCGTGCAGAGCATCCTCGACCATGGAGCGAAGGTCGCGACGTTCGCCCGCACCGTCACGCCCGAGCTCGAGGCCCTCGCCGCGGCGCACCCCGACCGCGTGCACGTCGCCTCGGTGGATGCCACCGACGCCAAGGCGGTGACGGCCTTCATCAAGGAGGCGGAGCGCAAGCTCGGCCCCGTCGACGGGCTGGTCAACAACGCGGCCATCGGGCAGGACTCGCTGCACGTGCACACCTCGCCCGAGCGCATCGCCGACATCATCAACACGAACCTCACCGCCCCGCTGGTGCTGTCGCGCACGGTGCTGCGCCGCATCCTGTCGGGCCGCGGCACGGGGCGCGTCGTGTTCGTCACCTCGATCTGCGCCCAGCGCGGCTACGCCGGCCTCGTCGCCTACTCCGCCACGAAGGGCGGCCTCGACTCCGCGATGCGCACCATCGCCCGGGAGATGCACGGCCGCGTGCTGGCGAACTCCGTCGCCCCCGGCTTCTTCGCCTCCGAGATGAGCTCCGTGCTCGGGCAGACACAGCTCGACACCATCACCCGCCGCACCCCGACGGGGCGCCTCGTCGAGCCCGAGAACGTGGTGCCGGTGATCGACATGCTGCTGTTCGAGGACACCAACATCAACGGCCAGACCCTCGTCATCGATGGTGGCGGTTCCATCTGACCCCGTGATCGTCCGGGTGCCGCGCGGCGAGCGGTGCCCGGACGGCTGCACCGGCGTCCACTCCTACACGAGCGACGGGATTCGCTGGTGCTGGCAGGGCGCAGACGCGGCCCGCGAGGCGATCGACGTCGAGCTGCCGACGGCCCCGCCCCCGGCGGCGGTGGCGGCCCGCTACGAGGGCGACGAGGACTTCTGGCTGGCCTGGACCCGGCTCGAGGTGGTCGCCAAGCTCACCGACACACCGATGCTGACGCTCGTCGCGCGGGGGGACCTCGGCCGGCCAGCCCCGTCGGACATCGCCGTCGAGCACCTCTTCCTGGACGGCGCCGTCGTCGCTCTCGGGCGCCGCACCACCTGAGGGCTGCTTCTGCGGTGCGCCCCGCCTCTTCGCCAGCGATTCCTACAAGTACCAGCGCTGCATCGCTGGTACTTGTAGGAATCGCTGGCGGCTCGGCTCGGGTCGGCGCGGTTGGTGTGGCCCCACTAGGATGAACGGGGACGGGCCAAGGAGGCTGGATGACGAAACCGACGGTCGGTGTGGTGCTGCTCAGCATGGGCAACCGCCCCGAGGAGTTGGCCCACGCGCTGGAAGGGCTCGCGCAGCAACGCGACGTCGAACTCGACGTCCTGCTGCTCGGCAACGGCTGGGTGCCCGAAGGGGTCCCCGATTGGGTCCGCACCGAGCACTCCGCCGAGAACCTGGGCTGCCCCGGGGGCCGCAACGCCGGTGCCCCGATGACCCGCGGCGAGTTCCTCTTCTTCTATGACGACGACGGCTACCTGCCCGACCCGAACACGCTCAGCGAGATGGTCAAGCGGTTCGCCTACGACGACGTGGCGGTCGTGCAGGGCCGCGGCGTGGACCCGACCGGCAAGCCGAGCCCCCGCCGCTGGGTGCCCCGACTGCGCAAGTCCGCCGAACTGCGGGCGGGGGACGTCGCGGTGTTCTGGGAGGCGATGGCGATGTTCCGCCGCAGCGCCTTCGACGAGGTCGGCGGCTGGTGCGGGGAGCTGTTCTTCGGCCACGAGGGCACCGACATCGCCATGCGCCTCATCGACCGCGGCTGGCGGATCCGCTACGAGCCCGACATCGTCGTGCAGCACCCCGCCACCCCGGCCGGCCGCCATTCGCACCACTTCTTCACGACGATGCGCAACCGCGTGTGGGTCGCGCGACGCAACATCCCCGGCCCGCTGCTGCCGCTGTACCTCGGCATCTGGCTCGGTGCCACGCTCGTCCGTGCCCGGAACGCCGACGCCGTCCGGCACGTCCTGCGCGGCTTCCGCGAGGGCTGGGCGACGCGCGCCCCCGGCGGCCGCCACCCCATCTCCTGGTCCACCGTCGTGCGCATGGCGAAGCTCGGAAGGCCCCCGCTGTGGTGAACCACACCGTCGTCTGGGCCGGTGTCGCCAGCCGGACCCACTTGGTCTACGGCGCCTCCTGGATCCGGGAGCTCACCAGGCAGCAGCCGGGTGACGTGACGGTGGAGATGATGGGCAGCCGCACGTTCTTCGGCGACGAGGCGATCACCCCCGCCGTGGTCGCCGACCTGCTCCCCGACCACGTCACCGTCGTCCCCTGGAGCAACGCCGCCACACCCAAGGACCGGCAACTCTGGATGCTCAGCGTGGGGGCCGTCGGCATCAAGCCCTGGCTGAGGCTGCACGCCAAGAACCCTGGCCGCCGGTTCGAGGTGATCGTCTCCGACGAGGGGCTCGGCTCGTACGGCAACTGGTTCTCGCGCCGCGAGGCGCACCGCCGCCAGGGCGTGAACGAGCCATGGCGCAGCGTCCGCACGAGCGCCGTCGAGACCGCGACGTGGGCCCTCACCAGCACGCGTTGGCCGCTCCACGTCGAGACCACGAAGGGGTGGGCGCTCAACAAGCCCGCCGCCGACGAGTTCCGCCGCCTCGCCCCGGAGCCTGAGGTGGCCGACCGCGTGGTGTTCATCTCGCAGCCCTGGCCGGAGCTCGGGATCATGGACGAGAGCGAGTACCTCCACCACCTCGACGACGTGGCTCGGGCCAGCAGGGCGGCCGGTCTCGAGTTCGTCGTGCTCCCCCACCCCGGGGAGCCGAGGCGACGCTTCGACCACCTGGACGTTGCCGGCGGGTCCGAGATGGCGGAGTGCAACGCCAAGGCGCTGGGCGCGAAACTGCTGGCCGGGGCGTCGTCCACGGCCATGCTGAACCTCGCGGCAATCCACGGCATCCCCGCGGTCCGGGTCGGAACGCCCCAACTGGCCGATTTGGACCGGAAGCTGGCCCCGAGGCAAGCTTCTTTGCTGTCGCGCTACGCCGCGCCGTCTCTGAGCCCGGAGGCGTTCGGGCGTAGGCTGTCGCAAGGTCTCGGGTTCTGACCCGGGGCCTGCCCAGGTCGAAAAGAGGATCAGTGTCCGTCATCAAGGAGCTCTGGCAGGAGCGCAAGGTGCTCAGCCTGCTGGTGAAGCGGGACCTGCGCGTCCGCTACTCGCAGAGCTTCCTCGGTTACCTCTGGACCGTGATCGACCCGCTCGCCAACGCGCTGATCTACTTCATGATCTTCGTGGTGATCTTCCAGCGCAGCGACGCAGGCCACCACCCCTATTTCCTGTTCCTGCTGGCCGGCCTCCTGCCCTGGCAGTGGTTCAACAGCGCGGTATCCGAGTCGATGCGGGCCCTGGTGACCGAACGGCAACTCGTCCGGTCGACGAAGCTCCCCCGGGAGATCTGGGTGGTCCGCGTCGTCGCTTCGAAGGGGCTCGAGTTCCTCTACTCGCTGCCCGTGCTGGCGCTCTTCGTCGCCGTCTACCTGGTCACGGGCGACGCGACCCTCGACTGGGAGCTGGTCTTCTTCCCCGTGGCGGCGGTCATGCAGTTCCTGCTGATCACCGGCCTCGGGCTCATCCTGGCCCCGCTCACCGTCATGATGTTCGACATCCAGCCGACGGTCCGGATCTTCCTGCGCATCTACTTCTACATGACGCCGATCATCTTCAACCTCGAACTGCTCGAGGGCACCCCCGACGGGCTGCGCTGGATCTTCCAGATCAACCCGCTCACCGGCATCCTCGAGCTGTACCGGGGCGGCATGTTCGACGCCGACATCCGGTGGCACGTCGTCGGCTACGCAGCGGTCGGCGTCGCCCTCATCGTCGGCCTCGGCGTCTACGTCTTCAAGCGCCTCGAGCGCTCGGTCCTGAAGGAGATCTGATGGGCGACGTCGTCATCTCGGCCAGGGACCTGGGCATCGAGTTCCTCCGCTCCCGCAAGCGCCAACTGTCCTGGCGGGAGATGATCTTCAAGCGGCAGGTGACCGGCGACCGGTCCACGTTCTGGCCGCTGCGCCACGTCAGCTTCGACATCCAGCAGGGCGAGGCCGTCGGTCTCGTGGGCGCCAACGGCGAGGGCAAGTCCACCCTGCTCAAGCTCATCGCGGGCGTCCTCCTGCCCGACGAGGGCGAGGTTGAGGTCCACGGCGGCGTCGCACCCATGATCGAACTCACCGGTGGCTTCATCGGCGACCTCACCGCACGCGAGAACGTCTACCTCACGGCGGGCCTCCACGGTCTGTCGAAGGAGGAGATCCAGGAGCGGTTCGACGAGATCGTCGACTTCGCCGGCGACCAGGTCCGCGACGCCCTCGATGTGCCGTTCCGCCACTTCTCCTCGGGCATGCAGGTGCGGCTCGGTTTCTCCGTGATCACGACGCTCGACCAGCCGATCGTGCTCGTCGACGAGGTGCTCGCGGTCGGCGACAAGGCGTTCCGCGAGAAGTGCTACCGCCGCATGGAGAACCTCTTGTCCCAGGGCAAGACCCTGTTCCTCGTCAGCCACAGCGAGCCGGACCTCAAGCGGTTCTGCACCCGCGGGCTCTACCTCCGCGGCGGTGGGCTGAAGATGGACGGCGAGATGAACGAGGTCATCGCCGCCTACAACCAGGACATCGAAGCGCAGATGCCCTGACGGCGTCGCCCAGCGGCGTTGCACAATCGTGACCTCGCCGACGAGGGGTTCACCCGGGTCGGATGGCAGGATGGGGCGAGTGGGACGACAGGAGGAGAGCGAGCGCTTCAGGAGGATCGGCAACCGGATCGGCCGCTCGTTCATCCCGTTCGTGGCGCTCGCCCAGGCCCTCCAGCTCGCCTTCCCGGTGCCGGGCGCGAGGTGGCTCACCTTCGAACTGATCGTCCTCGGCGCCATCGCGCTCCTCACGTCGCCCTGGTGGTGGCGACGCCGGCTGGAGCTCAGCCCGACAGCCCGGCTCACCATGGCCGCCTTCCTGGCGCTGGTCGCCTACGGCATCGTGTCGCTCCTGCTCCACCCGGAGCCGGTGGTCACCGCGCCGGGTGGGGGCCCGGTGCCGAAGATCTTCGTCCTCGTACCGCTGCTCACCGCGGTGGCGGCCATGTTCGCGGGCGTGGGGATGGTCCTCTCCGCGGAACGGGCACAGCGCATGCGGATCCTGGCCTGGGGCGGGCTCGCGGCGCTCGTCGTCGCCTTCCTGGGGTGGCCGTTCCAGTCCGCGCACCGCAACTACGTGCGTCTCGCCACCGGGCAGGGAGGCGCGGCGATCATCCACGTGATGTTCCTGATCATCGTCGCGCTGGGCCTCGCCCAGTACGTGCGGGGGCGGAGGCCGTGGCTGACGGCCGGGCTGGTGTTCGGCGGCCTGGCGGCCGTGATCGCCACCCAGTCGCGCGGGGCGATCGTGAACATCGGCGCCTGGCTCTCCCTGATCGCCGCCGGCTGGTTGATCCACTACCCGAAGGACTCCCGGAAGCTGTGGCCCGTGGGGCTCGCGCTGATGGTCGGGGTGTTCTCGCTGCCGTTCGTGCCGGGCCTCTCCCGGATCACGTCCTTCGAGGAACCGAAGCGGGCCGAGAACCTGCTCACCGCCCTGAACATCTGGTCGCAGGATCCCGTGACGATGGCGTTCGGCACGGGCCCCGGGCGGGTCTGGCCCTGGTACGCGTACGAGAGCGGGCTGTACCCGATGCCGGGAGGCGACTACACCCGGTTCGCCCCCACCCCGTTCGGCGACATCCTCCTCACACCCCACTCCACGCCGCTCGCGATGCTCGTCGAGCTGGGCATCGTCGGCGCGTTGCTCGGCCTCCTCATGGGGGCCAGCCTGCTGCTGGGCTGGTGGCGCTCCCGCACGTCGCTCGCCAGGCTCATCGTCTCCAGCGCGACGCTGGCGTGCCTCGTCGCCTTCCTCGTGGACACCTACCTCCTCCGCAACTTCGGCATCAGCATGTGGTGGTGGGCGACGATCGCCCTGGTGTCCTCCTGGCAGGAGGCCACCGACGAGGAGCGGGCCGCGCGGGCGCATCCCGCCCGTCGCGGCGCCGACTGATCAGACTCCGCCCTCGGCCAGGATGCGGTCGAGCTTGGCGTACCCGTCGTCGACACCCTGCCCCATCGCGGCCAGCATCCCGTCGCGGTTCTCGAACGACTCGAAGAGCGAGCGGGCGTGGAGCCGTGTGGTGCCGTCGCCCAGGTCCTCGAACCAGAGCCGTTCGAGGGAGACCTCGTCGGGCATGCCCTCCCACGTGAAGGTCTGGACGACGGTGTCGTCGCCGACGGCGTGGAAGCAGCCGTGGAACCCATGGGTCTCGCTCTCCCCCTCCGCGAGGTAGCGCCAACTGCCGCCGGTGCGCACGTCCCATTCCACGATGTTGGTGCGCAGGTAGTCGGGCCCGTTCCACCGGGAGAAGACCTCTGGGTCCAGGTGCGCCCGCATCAACTGGGCCGGCGAGGCGCGGAAGTCCCGGGTGATGTGGATGACGGGCAAGTTGTCGTCCCCACGGATGGCGGCCGTGTCGTACCTCGTCGTGGTCATGATGCCGTTCCTCTCCTGAAGCCGGGGCGCCCCGTGCGTGCGCCGGATCGCAGTTGTCTCAAGTGAACGCCCGTGGGGGCGCACTGTCAGCACTCCGCAACCGCCAAGAAATCGGACCCGGATCTGGCGCTGTCCTACGACGCGACGTAGTGTGTAACTCTCGGGGCCGTGGGGGCGATCCTGACTACAGACGCGAACCCGCTGCTCCGCCAGCAACTGGCGACAAGGCGGTCATCATGCAGTTCTCCCGGCGTTCCTTCTTCACCTACTCGGCCGGCGGCGCGCTCGCCCTCGTCGTGGTCGACCCACTCACCGGAGCCCACGTCGCGTTGGCCGACGCGCTCCCGGGCGGCACGTTGGCCGCCGCCGACATCCGGCAGTTCGCGAGCCCCCTCCTCGTCCCGCCGACGATGCCCCGCACCCGGAGGGCTCGTGCAGGCGGCGGCTTCGTCGACGAGTACGTCATCTCCGTGCGGCAGTTCGCCCAGCAGTTGCTGCCGCCGGAGCTTCCGCCCACGGTCGTGTGGGGCTACGGCCCGGCCGCCGGCGGTGCGGGCCGCTCGGGCCACAGCGCCCCGTCGATGACGATCGAGGCCGAGCACGGCGTCCCGGTCCGCGTCAGGTGGGTCAACGAACTGGTCGACGAGTCGGGCGGCTACCTGCCACACCTGCTGCCGGTCGACCCGACGCTGCACTGGGCCAACCCGTCGCGCCGGCCGGGCGCCGACGGCGTCGCGCGCACCGACGTCCGGCCGGACTACACCGGGCTCTCGTACGTGCCACCATCCGAGTTCACGGACCCCGAGACGCAGTACACGACCTACACCGGCCCCGTCCCGATGGTGGTCCACCTGCACGGCGCCATGGGGATGGGCGACGAGTCCGACGGCTATCCCGAGGCCTGGTACCTGCCCGCGGCGGCAGACCTGCCCGCCGACCACGCGTCGCACGGCAGCTGGTACGCCTACTTCGCCGAGAAGTCCCGAGTGCGCTTCGGAGTGCCCTGGCGGCCCGGCGAACAGGTGGCCCACTACCCCAACGACAACCGCGACTCGACGCTGTGGTTCCACGACCACGCCCTCGGGATCACCCGCTTGAACGTCTACGCCGGACCGGCGGGCTTCTACCTGCTGCGCGGGGGCGAGCACGGCGAGCAGCGCATCCTCGACCGGCGCACCGGTCGCCCGGCGGTCCTCCCGTCCCCCGCGCCGGGCACGGCTCCGGGCAACGGATCAAGGCCGACGTACGAGATCCCGCTCGCGATCCAGGACCGCTCGTTCAACGCCGACGGGTCGCTCTTCTACCCCGACACCCGAGCCTTCTTCGACGGCTACCCCGGCCCCTACGCGCCCGAGACCGCGATCGCGCCCGTCTGGAACCCCGAGTTCTTCGGCAACACCCTGATCGTCAACGGCCGCACCTGGCCGTTCCACGAGGTGGAGCAGCGACGCTACCGGCTGCGGTTCCTCAACGGGTGCGGTTCCCGATTCCTGATCCTGGACTTCGGCGACCTCCCCGGCGTCCGCGTCCACCGCATCGGCAACGACGGCGGCTTCCCGCCGGAGGCGCACGACCTCGCCGAGGACGGGCTGCGCCTGCTCCTGGCGCCCGCCGAACGGGCCGACCTCGTCGTCGACTTCACGAAGGTGCCCCTCGGCCGCCACGTCCTCGTCAATCTCGGCCCCGACGAACCGTTCGGCGGCGGGGAACCTGGCGTCGACTTCGAGCCGGCGGACCCGGCGACCACCGGACGGGTGATGGCATTCGACGTCGTCCCGGCGCGGGGGCGCGACCTCTCCACGCCCGGCGAGTTCCTCGTCCTCCCGGAGCGGGCACCGTTCGACGGGGAGGTGCGCATCCGTCGCCTCGCCCTGCTCGAGCACATGCACGACATCGCCGACCACGAGGTCGAGGAGGGGGAGGCGCCGGCGGCCGCCATGCTGGGCGTCGTCGAGGGCGACCCCCGCACCCGAGCGACGGCCCGCGCGCTGACGTGGGCCGATCCCGTCACCGAGAACCCCGAAGTGGGCGCCACCGAGGTGTGGGAGTTCTACAACCTCACCGCCGACGCCCACCCCGTGCACGTCCACGAGGCGCCGTTCGAGGTCCTGGACCGACGCCGGATAGAGGTCGAGGAGAGGGAGTACGTGGTGGGGATCGGTCCCTCGCTGGGCCCGGTGCCCGGCGGTGACCGGGGCCTCAAGGACACGGTGATCTCCTACCCCGGGACGGTCACGAGCATCCGGCTGACGTTCCGCAACCCGGGGCAGTTCGTGTGGCACTGCCACGTGCTCGAACACGAGGACAACGAGATGATGCGCCCCTACCGCGTCGGGCCCGTGCAGCCGGGACAGCCGGAGGGAGGGACCCACCCGCACTAGCCGTCCCGGCGCGGTTTCCCCCGCGACCTGCGCTTATGCCGCACTAGAATCGTCTGATGGCAGAATCCATGGAGGCATCGACGAGGACGCCCGGCCCGCGCCGCCACGAGACCCTGGCGGAGCGACTCGACCGCAACTGGAACGAGCTGCTCCAGGAATTCCGCGTGGCGCAGACGGGCATCCAGATCCTGTTCGGCTTCCTCCTGATCGTGCCGTTCCAGAGCGGCTTCACCGAGGTCGACAGCCGGCAGCGATGGGTCTACCTCTTCGTCTTCGCCTGCACGACCATCGCCACCATCTGCATCCTCGCGCCGGTGATGGCGCACCGGATCCTCTTCCGGCAGAAGCTCAAGGACAGCCTCGTCCGCCTGGGCAGCGCCCTCGCGATGGCGTCCCTCGCCTTCCTGGGCGCAGCCCTCGTCGGCGCGGTGGCCATGATCGTCAGCGTCGTCCTCGACACGACCGCGGGCTGGATCGCCGGCATCGCCACCTTGGCCGTCGTACTGGTTCTCTGGCTCGCCACACCGCTCGCCATGCGGGGCGACCGGGACCTCGACGAGGTGGACACCGGGCGCTGATCGCCCCGACGGCCATCGCACCGTCCCGTCCGTTTACGATGAGGCATGGCGATGCGCGTCACGTTCGCGTCCAGCCACGGCCGGCTCGGTGGTGGCGAAGTGATGCTGCTGACGATGGTCGGGGTCGCCATTTCCCTCGGACATGACGTGACGGTGGTGGCCCCGTCGTCACCGAGGGACGTGCTGGACCGGGCCGAGGACTACGGGGCGCGGGTGGTCGCCATTCCCGGGCACGGCTGGGAGTACCTCACCCGACTCAGGAGCTGGGACGTGCGCCACCGCGACGGCCTGCTCTGGTGCAACGGGCTCGGACCAGCCTTCGCCACCGCCGGCGGACCCAACCGGGTCGTCTCATTCCACGAACTCCCCTCCCGCACCGGCAAGTTGGCGGTGCGGTTCTCCGCCAAGGGCACGCGCATGGTCACGGTTCCCTCGGAGTGGATGCGCGGGCACCTCGGCATCGACTCCCGGGTGCTGGGCAACTGGACCCAGTTCGACGCACGCAAACCTCCCTGCTTCGAGGGCTTCCCCACGCACCGCCCGATCCGGTTGGGGTTCTTGGGACGCGTCACAAGGAGCAAGGGGGCGGTCGTGCTCGCCCGCGCCGTGGAGCGGCTCAACCGCGCCGACCCCGGCCGCTACCACTTGGTGGTCGGTGGTGAGACCCGCTTCGCCGACCGTCCCGAGGCGGAGGAGATCCAGTCGGCGCTGGGTCTGCTCGAACCGAGGCCGGTGATGCTGGGGTGGGTTCCCCCCGAGGACTTCTTCCGGCAGGTCGACCTGGCGGTGTTCCCCTCGGTCGCGCCCGAGGCCTTCGGGCTGGTCGCCGCGGAGGCGATGGCGTTCGGCGTGCCGTTCGTGGTGACGGACGCGGGCGCTCTGGCGGGGGTGAGCGGGAAGGATCCCCGCTTCGTCGCCCGGCCCGACGACGTGGACTCGCTCGTCGATGCGATCAGGGCTGCGGTCGAGCACTACACCGACGAGCACGTCCAACTGGACTACCAGCGATGGCAGGACTTCTACTCGCCGTCGGCGGGAAGGGTCCACTTCGAGATCCTTCTTCGCGAACTCGCGGGTGACTACTCATGATGCCGGTGCACTGACGCGCTGTTCACCGTCCCACCCCCCGCCAATGTGGATCGCGCTGCGTTACGATGACGCCATAACGGCACAGGCATGGAGGCTTGATGGTCAGACCCAGCGTGGCGATCGCCCACGACTACCTGACCCAGCGCGGAACCGCCGAACGAGTGGCCCTCATGATGGCCCGGGCGTTCCCGGAGGCCCCCATCCACACGACCGTCTACGACCCGGACGCCGCCTTCCCCGAGTTCCGGGAGCGACGCGTCCTCACCGCCACCGACGCCGCGCCCCTCCTCCCGCGGGACGACCAGCGGCTCGGGCTCGGCATGTACCGCCGGACCCTCGAACAGGCGCCAGCCATCGAGGCCGACGTGCTGCTCGCCTCCACGATGGGCCTGGCCCACCGATTCCGCACGCGGGGCCGCCAGCTCGTCTACGTCCACCCGACCGCGGGTTTCCTGCGCTCCGCCGACGAGGCACTCCGGCGCACCGCCGCCGGGCGGGCGCTCCGAGTGCTGAACCCGTTCCCCCGTCGGGAACGCGCCGGCAGCGACAGGTTCGTCGCCAGCACGAGCGTCGTGAAGACGCGCCTGGCGGAGCTGTACGGGATCGCCGCCGACGTGTTGCCCGCACCCCCGCCGGGTGCCGCACTCACCCCGCCGGTCGAGGTGCCGGGAATGCTGGACTGGCAACACGGGTTCCACCTCATGGTGAGTCGCCTCGTCGCCCACCGGAATGTCGACAAGGCCATCGAGGCGTTCCGCCAGTTGCCCGACGAGCGGCTCATCGTCGTCGGCGATGGCCCGCTGGGCGACGACTTCCGTGGCGACCTTCCCCCGAACGTCCGCCTGGTCGCCGGGCTCGACGACGGCGAACTGGCCTGGTGCTACACGCATGCCACGGCCCTTCTCGTTCCGAGTCGCGACGAGTACGGCCACGCCCCACTGGAGGCTGCGTACGCCGGGACGCCCACGCTCGCGCTGCGCGCCGGCGGTCTCGTCGACACGGTGCGCGAGGGCCTCAACGGCGCCTTCTTCGACGCCCCCACCCCCGAAGCCATCGCCGCCGCCGTCCGCCGCTCGCGTGACCGCGGGTGGGATCCGGGCAGCATCCGGGCCCACGCCGAGTCGATGTCCGAGGACCGGTTCATCGCCGCGCTGCGCGCGCACGTCGCCGAACTGTCGCGCTGATCCCCGGCGTGGGAGGGTGGCCCCAACTAGGCTGTGGCCCACGAATTCCTGCACCGTCGTCCCGCGGGCGACGGCCCGGTGGACGACGGGGGCCCGAATGACCGAACTCAGGATCGAGAAGACCGCGATCGAGGGCCTGCTCGTGGTCAGGACCCCGATCAACGTCGACAACCGCGGCTGGTTCAAGGAGAACTGGCAGCGGGAGAAGATGGTCGCCCTCGGACTGCCGGACTTCCGGCCCGTCCAGCAGAACATCTCCTACAACCAGAGGAGGGGCGCCATCCGGGGCATCCACGCGGAACCCTGGGACAAGTTCGTGAGCCTCGCCTCCGGCAGCGTCTTCGGCGCATGGGTGGACCTCCGACCGGGGCCGGGCTTCGGGACGGTGGTCACGCTGGAGATGGGCGTGGACGTCGCGGTCTTCGTGCCCTACGGCGTGGCGAACTCCTACCAGGCGCTGGAGGACGTCACGACCTACTCGTACCTCGTCGACGCCCACTGGAGCCCGGAGGCCAGGTCGCGCTACACCTACGTGAACCTCTTCGACCCCGCGCTCGGCATCGCCTGGCCGATCGGGCGCGAGGAGTCACTGGTCTCCGACGCGGACCTGTCGCACCCGCTGCTCGCCGACGTGACGCCGATGGCGCGACCCGAACGCGGTGTCGTGATACTCGGCGCGAACGGGCAGTTGGGCTCGGCGCTCCGGGCCCTGCTGCCCGGGGCCCTCGCGCTGGGAAGGGCGGAGCTGGACGTAACCGATCCGGCGGCGGTCGCCCGCTTCGACTTCTCGCAGGCCGACACCGTGATCAACGCGACCGGCTTCACGGCCGTCGACGACGCGGAGACGGATGGGGGCCGCCGACGGGCGTGGGCGGTGAACGCGACGGCGGTCGCCCATCTCGCAGCCGCCGCACGGCAGCACGACTTCACCCTCGTCCATGTCTCGAGCGACTACGTGTTCGACGGCAGCAGGCTGGAGCACGACGAGGACGAGCCCCTCTCGCCGCTCGGCGTGTACGGTCAGAGCAAGGCGGCAGGGGAACTCGCGGCCATGGGTGCGCCGCGACACCTGGTCGTGCGGACCAGCTGGTTGGTCGGCAACGGCAAGAACTTCGTCGCGACGATGGCCACGCTCGCCGATCGCGGCGTGTCCCCGAGCGTGATCGCCGACACCGACGGGCGACTCACCTTCGCCGACGACCTGGCCGCGGCGATCCTGCACCTCGTTGAGCGCGGCGCAACGGGCATCTACAACTTCTCGAACGGTGGCCCCGCCATGAGTTGGCACGAGATCGCGCGCCTGGTCTTCGAGCTGCGCGGCCGGGATGCGGCAGACGTGCGGGCGGTGACCACCGAGGAGTACAACGCCGGGCGCTCACACGTCGCACCACGGCCGCCGCACAGCGTCTTCTCGCTGGCCCGGATCCGCGCGACGGGATTCGAGCCGCCCGAGGCTGCGGACAGCCTCCGGGCATACCTTGCACCCTGATCCGGCTCCCACAGCGAATTGCGCGATTCATTCCGGCAAATAGTTTTAGATTGAAGTACTACTTGAAGTCGTTGATTAGGCCGTCGAACTGTCCTGACAAAGAATGGAGTATTTCGAGCCAATCGGCTGGCCCCGCAAGGTGTTAGCGTGTGCATTGGTTCGGCATAGACACGGCCCCCAATGACGGGGATCACCATACATAACGCCTAGTCAATCCCGTTTCTTAACGCAACTCCGCGTCGCCGATCAGACGCAATAAGTACCGATACTCAGATCCCGTGAGCTGAATACCTAAGGAAATTTGGGAGTCCTCCACCAAGGATTTTGGTGCCTTTTCGCCCTGAATTTGGGATTCTTGTAGGGCAGCCCAGGCGTGAGCCTCGGCGGAGGCACCTACAAGGAGTAACGATGACCGAAACGCTGACCCCCTGCGTGACCGCTTCGAACGTGTTCCTGCATCCCCTCCTCGATGAGGGCACCACCCCGTCCAGCCGGGCCGAGCGCCGCGAGCAGTCCATGCTCCGCGCCCAGGCCGAGCGTCTCTGCGAAGGGTGCCCGATGCTTGCTCCTTGTCTTGCCGAAGCAGTCACCAAGCACGACGTCTCCGGCTTCGTCGCCGGCACCACCCGTCGTCAGCGCCAGGAGATCAGGGCCCGACTGGGCATCCAGGTCGCCGCCGAGGACTTCGACACCTACGTCGGCGTCAACTCGGGCAGGCAGTTCGACCGCTACGAGATCCACCGCATGCGCATGGCGAACCCGGACCAGCCCCTCAGCGTGATCGCGCAGAAGGTCGGCTGTTCCGTCTCCACCGTGAAGCGCCACCTTCGCCGGCTGGAGCAGGAGGGCGGAGTACCGGCCACTCCCCCGAAGCCCGAGATGCCTTCGGCCGAGGTCGTCCTCGCCACCGCCCGCTCGCTCAAGATCGAGAGCGCAGCACCCAGGGCAGCCTGACCCCACAGACCCCCGATCACAGCAGCGCCCCGCCTCCCCCGACGGGGCGCTGCTGCATGTTCTCCCTGCCGTCGACGGGTGGCTACTTGATCCACGTCATGGAGCCCTCGCGCATCCGGCCATAGATTCGAGCCATCGAGGCAGCTTCGCAGCCCGACAGCCCGAGAATCCGACGAAAGGGAAGCACCATGTCCACCACGACCACCAACAAGAAGACGGTCCTCCGCGCGGAGGGTTTCTCCTGCCCTTCCTGCGTCGCCAAGATCGAGGGCCAGCTGGATCGGCTCGACGGCGTCCAGGAGTCGAAGGTGCATTTCGCCTCCTCCCGGATCGAGGTGCAGCACGATCCGGCGGTTGCCACCGTCGACGACCTCGTCGCCGCGGTGAAGAAGGCCGGCTACACGGCGACGCCGGCCACCTTCTGAGCCGCGCCGCCCCGGGGCCGCCCCACATTCCTGTGCGGGGCGGCCCCACCATGTCGGCGTCGACGGAGTGGGTGCTGCGGGGCATGTCAGATATTGTTTCCGCATGGCGAAAAGACTGGTCACCGGAGGCGCCGGGTTCATCGGCAGCAACTACGTCCACTACGTCGTCGAGCACACCGACGATGAGGTGGTGGTCCTCGACGCGATGACCTACGCGGCGAATGAGGCGTCCATCGCCGACCTCTCGCCCAACCGGGTGACGCTGATCCGCGGGGACGTCGCCGACGCCGAGGCCGTCGAGGCCGCGGTGCGCGACGTGGACCTCGTCGTCCACTTCGCGGCGGAGTCGCACAACGACAACTCGCTGTCGAACCCCAAGCCGTTCATCACGACGAACCTCGTCGGCACCTTCAACCTCCTGGAGGCCGTGCGGCGACACGAGGTGCGTTACCACCACATCTCCACCGACGAGGTGTACGGCGACCTCGAACTGGACGACCCCGAGCGGTTCCATGAGACCACGCCGTACAACCCGTCCAGCCCCTACTCGGCGTCGAAGGCCGGCTCCGACCTGCTGGTGCGCGCCTGGGCGCGTTCGTTCGGCATCCGGGCCACCATCAGCAACTGCTCGAACAACTACGGCCCCCGCCAGCACGTCGAGAAGTTCATCCCCCGGCAGATCACCAACGTCATCGACGGCATCCGCCCCAAGCTCTACGGGGCGGGCCTCAACGTGCGCGACTGGATCCACGTCGACGACCACAATGCGGCCGTCGAGACCATCATCCAGAAGGGCCGACTGGGCCAGACCTACCTCATCGGGGCCGACGGCGAGATGGACAACAAGTCCGTCATCGAGCTGATCCTCGAGCTGATGGGCCAGCCCGCGAACGCCTACGACCACGTCAACGACCGGCCCGGCCACGACCTCCGCTACGCCATCGACTGGAGCAAGCTCCGCGACGAGCTCGGGTGGCAACCGCGCTTCCGGGACTTCCGCTCCGGGCTCGCGGACACCATCGACTGGTACCGCAACAACGAGTCCTGGTGGCGTCCGATGAAGGCCGCGACGGAGGCCAAGTACGCCAAGACCGGTCAGTGACAGGCCGAAGCGCCCTTTGTGTCAGGTCGTTTGAGCGGTCAGAACCAGCGACGCAGCTCCTCGACGGTGCCGAGCTCGGCGAAGTCACCGGTCACGTGGTCGGCGACGGCCTTCACCTCGTCGGGCGCGTCGCCCATGGCCACGCCGCGGCCGGCCCACTCCAGCATCTCGATGTCGTTGCGCCCGTCGCCCAGCGCGAGCACGTCGGCGCTGGTGAGACCCAGGCTGTCGACGACGCGCTGCAGCCCGGCGGCCTTGTCCACGCCCTTGGGCGCGATGTCCAGCCACGCGGACCAGCCGACGAAGTAGCTCACCTCGTGCAGGCCGAGCTCGTCGATCAGCGGGTCGAACACGCGCTCGTCCTCGGTCTCGGGCTCGCGGATGATGAGTCGCGACACGGGCTCGGCGGCGAGTTCCTCGAGGGAGACGATCTTCACCTCGCCCTGCAGCTCCCCGTCGGGGAAGGGCGCGCTGGCGAACCGCTCGAGGCCGCGCTCCACGGCGAGCCGGGCGCGCGGCACGAGGCGGGACACCTTCTCGATGGACTCGGCGGGATCGAAGAGCACCTCGTGCTGCACTTCGAACGGCGGGTTCGTCACGACGACGGCACCGTTGGAGGACACGGCCCAGCCGGGCGGCAGGTCGAGGTGGTCGAACACGGGCTTGGTGGCGACCCAGCTGCGGCCAGTGGCCAGCACCGCGGGCACGCCGGCGTCGACGATCCGGCGGACCGCCTGGTGGACCTCGTCGGGCATCCGCCCGGTGGCGTCCACGAGGGTGCCGTCGATGTCAAGCGCCACCAACTTGGGGGAAAAGGTCATCGTTGCCTCTCAGGAATGCTTAGTACAGGCACGAATGGTGCCACAGCCGCGTGACGCCGCGGCGTCGTCTCAAATGAACACGTGGTGAACGTCACCCCAAGGGCTGCAGGGCCTCGCGTCCGCCCAGGTAGGGGCGCAACGCCTCCGGGACGCGCACCGACCCGTCGGCCTGCTGGTGGTTCTCCAGCAGCATGATGATGATGCGCGTCATGGCGCACAGGGTGCCGTTGAGCGTCGCGATCGGCCTCACGCCGTCCTCGAAGCGGCCGCGGATGCCGAGGCGGCGGGCCTGGAAGTCGGTGCAGTTCGACGTCGAGGTGACCTCGCGGTACCGCTCCTGCGTCGGGAGCCACGCGTAGCAGTCGAACTTGCGGGCCGCGGACAGACCGAGGTCGCCGGACGCCACGTCGAGCACCTGGAACGGGATCTCGAGGGCCTGGAGGAACTCCTTCTCGTAGGCCAGCAGCTTCTGGTGCCAGTCCTCGGCGTCAGCGGGGTCGCAGTGGACGAACATCTCCACCTTGTCGAACCAGTGGACGCGGAAGATGCCCCGGGTGTCGCGGCCGTGGGCGCCGGCCTCGCGGCGGAAGCACGGCGAGTAGGCGACGTACTGCTTCGGCAGCTCGTCGAGGATCTCGTCGGAGTGGTAGGCGGCCAGCGCCACCTCGGAGGTGCCGACGAGGTAGAGGTCGTCGGCGGGGAGGTGGTAGACGTCCTGCGCGGCCTGCCCCAGGAAGCCGGTGCCCTCCATCGCGGACGGCTTCACCAGCGCCGGAGGGATCATCGGGGTGAAGCCCCACTCGGCGGCCTTCTGCATCGCGAGGTTCAGCAGCGAGATCTCGAGCTGCGCACCGACGCCGGTGAGCACGTAGAACCGCGAGCCGGAGATCTTCGCGCCGCGCTCCATGTCGATGGCGCCGAGCAGCTGGCCCAGCTCCAGGTGGTCGCGGGGCGCGAAGCCCTCGGCGGCGAAGTCGCGCGGGGCGCCGACGGTCTCCAGCACGACGCCGTCGTCCTCGCCGCCGCGGGGGACGTCGTCGAGGACGAGGTTGCCGACCTGCTTCATGAGCGTGGTGAAGCGCTCCTCCGCCTCGCCCACGCCGGCCTCGGCAGCCTTGGCCTCGGAGGAGAGCGCCTTGGTGCGCTCGAGGAGCTTGGCCTTGTCGTCGCCCTTGGCCCGGGCGACCTCCTTGCCGAGCGACTTCTGCTCGGCGCGCAGCGTCTCGAAGGCGACGATCGACGCGCGGCGCGCCTCATCGGCGGCGACCAGCTCGTCGACGAGCTCCACAGACTCCCCGCGGGCCTCCTGCGAGCGACGGATGCGGTCGGGGTCTGTGCGCAGCACCTTCGGATCGATCATGGCGCCAACATTACTGGACCGATTCGGTGTGCCTCCCACAAAATCGGTTGGCTGCATAAGGCCTCATGCGCTGGAGCCCATGAAGCGCAATCGGAGATCGGCGATCGTGGCGGCGACGCCCACGCCGAAGGGTGTGAACGCGATCTGGTCGACCTCGACCCACCGTATGGAGCGAACGCTCAGATCGCGAACTTGGTACCGAGCGTTCGGGGATCCGCCGAGCAGGAGATCCGGCTTTCGCCCTAGTACCCGCTTCGTTTCCCCAATTAGAGTGGCTATCGACATCGGCCGCCCACTGCCAAGTATCTTGATGACGAAGCCGCCCTCCGCGCGCAGGCGCACCATGGAGTCGCGGACCAAGGTGCCGGCGTCCGGGGCGTATAGGTAGTCCCGGATCGTATCCAGCGAGACCCAGATGGAGCTGGGGCTGCGGCGCACGTGGTTCGCGCAGATCTGGGACACCAGGCCCTGCGGCTTCGAGAGATCTTGACCCGGACCGAAGAGATTCGTGATCCTTCCCACCAAGCTCGGCGTGCCCGTCGACGATGACCATTCCCGCAAGAGCTCTTCGGCCCGCAGCTTCGCAACACCGTAGGGCGCCAACGGAATCGGGGCAGAATCCTCGGTGAACGGGGGTGCTGGGTTGCCCGCGTACACGCCACCGACGGACGAAGCAAAAAAAACAGCGCCGGAGGGAACTCCTCTTAGCGCCTCGAGCGTCGTTGTGAACGCGGCCACTTCATTCTCAAGGATGTCGTTGCTGGTGCTGGTCACCCCTGCGCCGGCGCACCAGAGGAGTTGCCAGCCGCCGCCCCGGCCCTCAGCAGCGGCCACGAACGACGCCGCGGTCTCTGTCAACACCTGCCGGGCGAGCGCGGGCTCATTCCACGGGACACGGGGAGGTTGAAAGAGAGGACCTTCCATCGCCGAAGCGACGTGACGCCCGAGCAGCCCACCCGCGCCCACAACCCAAGTCAGCGGGGCTGGGGGCGCTGCTGCCACGGCCCATCCTTCGGATCGGTGACTATCAGGTAAGGCGGCTTGCCCATTGCCATCCCCACGAGTACCCCAATGTATTCCGCGATGACCCCCAACGAGAAGAGGATGGCGCCGCTGGTGATCAGGATGATCACGAAAGTCGACGGCCATCCGGGGGGCGCCGACTGGGTGACGATGCTCTGGACGATGATGAACGCCGCATACAGAAACCCGGAAAGGGAGAAAGCTATGCCCAGCCCGCTCACCAGACGCAGCCCCCGTGTGCCGGAAGTCAGTACCAATCGCCAGAAGTGCGCAAGCAACCGACGGAAGCTGTAGCCGGATTCGCGCCCGCCCTCAGCGCGCAGTGTCACGGGCGCCTGCGCGACACGATCCATGACCCAGCTAAGCGCCACGTCGAGGTAGACGCCGGTACCAACGTAGGCTGCCACACTTCTGCCCGCCTCGCCCACCATCAGCCGGTAACTCTGGAAGGTCGCGGGAGCACCGTCGGAGAGGGCCTTGCTGACGAGCCATTTGGCGCACTTGCTGGTGGCGTTGCGGAATCTGCCGTGGGGCGGAGGGTTGAGTGGATTGGCGTACACGAGCTGGGCCTGTTCCCGCATCGCGACGTCGAGGAATGTCCCCAACTCGGCGGGGTTGTGCTGCCCGTCCTCGTCGATGGTGGCAATCCAATCCCCCGTGGACGAGGCCATCCCTGCCAGGGTCGCAGGGTGCTGCCCGAAGTTACGACTGAGCCAGATTGGCCGGACGAAGTCGAACTTCTCATCCAAGCCACCCAAGACATCAGGACTCCGGTCCGGCCCATGGTCGTGGACCAGCAGCCACTCAGCGACCACCCATCTGTGTCCATCCGGCGTGACTTGCTCCGTCGTCAAGGCGGCCATCTCCTCTGCGAGCCCCGGAAGCGTGGACTCGCCCTGATACACGGGTGTCACCACCGAGATCTTGTGCAGCTTGGAATTCGTCACGTCAGAGAGCCTAGCCCTCTCACGCTGATCCGGGGGTGCAGTCTGGACCTCACCTATTGCCCGCCCTCATGCGCCGCCCGAGCCACAGATATGTGAGTCGGCGGGCGGATGCCATCAGACGGGCTCGCGAGTCACCGATCAGCAGGTCCCGACGACTCAGGAGACCCGGGTAGCGGTCCGCGAGATCATGGTGCATCCCGATCACCTGCGCCGCCTGGCGATGCGTGAGCTCCACACTCCACTGGCCATCCGAGATGCGGAACGAGGCCAGCGAACCGGGAACCGTCACGAAATCGCCCAGCATGAGCACCTGGCAGTACGAGAACTGGTCAATGACGTACGGCTGGGCGTCCGTCCAACCGCCGGCTTCCCTGAACGACTCGTGCCGGAGCAGCACGCACCCCGGTTCGCCGAAGATGTTCGTTCCCCGAAGTACCGACCGCCGGACGGCGACGTGCCCCGGCATGACACCGTTGAGCCCTCCCAGCCCGCGTGGTGGAATGATTCGTTTTCCTTGCGCGTCCACGAGATCGCGCTTTGAGGCTGCCATCACAGCCCGCGGATTCGAATCGAGTGCCGCGACCTGCTCCGCGAGGATCGTCGGCGCTAGCAGGTCATCGCCACACACCAACTTGAGGTATTGACCGGTGGCCAACTCCGTCACCGCCCGCCAGTTCGCCGGGGCCCCCCCTCCCGACGCCAGCGTGGTCAGCTTGATGCGTCCTTCGTCCGCGTACCTCTGCAAGATTTCAGCCGTACCGTCCGTGCTGGAGTGGTCGGAGACGATGATCTCGTAATCACTGAAGGTTTGGGCTTCGATCGATTCGATGGTGGCGGCGATGAACTCCGCGCTGTTGTATGAGGGCACGACTATGGAGACCTTCGGCATGGGGCTGGATCTTACTCCCCGCGCTCATCGGCGGTCCGTTTGAAGGAGAAGCGCTTGTGGAACACGAAACTTGCCACGGTCACCACACCGGTGTTCAGGACCTGCGCCACCATTGGATGGAAACCGAGCCGGTCTTTCATGAGCCACATCAAGGGGATGTTGGCGAGGAACGTCGTGATGTAGACGGTCGAGAACCTCAACAGATCGCGCACGGTGTGGCCCTCCACCCGAAACACGAGCTTGCGGTAGAGGATGAACGCGCTCAGGATGGCAAAGACGTATGTGGGCACCAGGGCGATGAAGTGGGCGTTCCGCCCCCCAACGTCTCGGAGGAGCGCCCAGAACAGCCAATACCAAAGGGTCCCGACCACGGTATTGATCCCTCCGACGATGAGGAATGCGACCCGTTGGTCCCTTATGACGGAGAGTAGCCACCCAGGTGGACCAGCGACACCAGGAGGCACCGTGTGACCTTTGGACGGCGACTCGTCTGCAGTTGATCCCTCGGCAGTCGGCACCGCTACATGCTACGTCGGAACACTTGCCCAAAGCCAACGCCGTTTCTCAGACCCCACGGCGGCGCTCGATCATGCGCCGGTGGATCTGCCGGTCGCTCTGGAACAATGCCACCTGTGAGCACCGCCTTCATCCAGTCTGTCACCCAGCGAAACCCAGTGGGATTCGGCCTTGTCTCCGCGACGCTACTCGTAGTGTTCGGCGTGCTGTGGTCCATCAGTTCAGGGGTTGCTGGCCGAGACGCGATCGGCTTCGTCCTCTACTACGTGCTCGGACTGTGCCTGCCGGGGACCATTGTCTTGAAGACCTGCTTGGGCACCCGCGGCACTTGGTTGGCGGATCTGGTGTGGGGTTCGATCACCGGGATCTGTCTTGAGCTGTTCGCCTGGGCCCTGTTCAGCCTCCTGCAGCTTCAAGGCTGGTTGCGGCTCTGGCCACTCCTGGTGTTGGCGCTCGTGGCACTACGAGGGCCGCGCAAACGCGTTTTTGAGCTGCCAAAACGCGTGAGCTCGCCGTGGATCGCCGTGAGCGGACTGATTGTGACGCTGAGCCTTTGGGCACGTGTGTGGTGGCCGTTCACACTCACCTACGACCTGCCGCCCAATTCCCGCCCTTATTACATCGACCTCCCATGGCACATGGGACTGGCCGTGGAGGCGACCCGGGCGTTTCCACTACACGTGCCACAGATGTTGGATGCGGGGCTGCTGAAGTACTCGTGGTTCGTGCACGCTCACCTCGGGGCAGCGTCATTGATGAGTGGGATCGACGTGCCAACCCTGCTGCTCCGCCTCTGGGGAGCGCCGATGATCGCCTTGGCCGTCTTCTCCGTCGCGCTGCTCGCAGAGCGCGTCGCAGGGCGGGCGTTCGCTGGTGTGACCGCTGTGCTGGTCTTCGGATCGCAGGGACAGTTCGCCTTCTGGCGAGACATCACGGGCAACTCGAATTACCTGAGCCCGCTGTCCCCAACGTCGATCTTCACTGTTGTGGTCAGTTGCTTGACCGTCCTTCTCCTGGTCGAGCTGCTGCGCGGGACGCTCGCTCTCCGGGGATGGCTGCTGCTTGCGATCGCGGCAGTCGTCAGCGCAGGCAGCAAGTCGTCGACCATGGTGGTCCTGGCGGCTGCCGTATTCGGCACCACGATCGTCGCGCTCATCCTGCGACACCGACGCAGGGAACTCATTGTGGCAAGCGCCGGCGCACTCACACTCACCGTCTTTGCGCTCGCACTGGTATCCGGGGGAGGCGACAGCACCAAGCTGCAGATCCTCGGGGCGTTGACCCTGCTCCCGCCCTTCCGGCACCTTGGCGGCAACCCGGAGTTCAATAGCCGTTTCGCAGATGACCTTGTCCGACTCGAAGGCGTCGGAACATGGCTTCTGTTGGCGCTGATGCTCGGAATTCTCCTTCGCATGGTCGTCGCGATGAGCGCAGTGTTCGTGCCGATCGTTAAGGGGCTGAGATCCGACCTTGCTGCGTGGCTGCTGGGGGGCATCCTCGTAGCAGCGTGGCTGCCCTTCCTGCTGATGAGTCACCGCGGGTACAGTCAGTACTACTTCCTCTACGGAGCAATGCCGTTCGGCGCGGTGCTCTGGGGATGGATCACCGCCATTGCCGTGGGCCGGAGTCCCTCCCGCCGGGCTGGGTTGGTGCTAGCCGCCGGGCTTGGCCTGCTCGGCACCTGGTTCTGGACCCTGTTGCCAGACGGATCCGCTGACTCCGCATGGTTGCACCGCCTCCAAGAGTTTTTGTTCGAGGGCACGGCCTTCATCGCCGCGCTTGCGGTCCTCGCCTTCGCCGGGTTCCATCTGCGCGAGAGGCTCCCTTGGGGGCTGGCTGCCTCGCTCGGTTTGTTTCTCGGCTCCTTGACGGTGCCATACGTCACGGCGCCCATCCCCGGCCCTCCAGCACCAGTGAGCGCCGAAACGGCGGAAAGGAGCCTCGCCGAAGGTACGGCTGCGTCCTGGATCAGTGAACACGTCGGTCTACACGATGTCATGGCCACCAACACGGCATGCAGCAACACCTCCACTTCCTGCAATACCAAGCGCTGGTGGATCAGTGGCGTGGGCGGACGCCGCGTGCTGGTTGAGGGATGGGGGTACACCCCCGACGGAGCTGACGGGGTCCTCGACTCGGACGAGGTGCTGCGGGTCAACACCGAGGCGTTTGCCAATCCGACCGATGCGACCATCCAGGCAATGCGCGATCGCGGGGTGGAGTGGATGGTGGTCGAGTCCCTAGATGGGTTCCCACAACCTGATCTGACGCCATGGGGAGAAGTCGCCTACAGCAACGCCCTCGTCACCATCTACCGGCTGGAGCCCTGATCCGACTCCCCGGCCGGGCGCAGTCGCCGACCGCGCCGAAGCACGACCCCTGAAGAGGAATGGATCACCGAGTCTTGCTCTAAGCTCAAGCAGAGGACCGCGTTGCAAGCCCTTTGGCTGGTTTCATCGCGGGGACGAACAAAGCAACTGTGGAGGTACCGTGAAGGGCATCATTCTTGCTGGCGGGTCCGGCAGCCGGCTGCACCCCGTGACGCTTGGGGTGTCGAAACAGCTGGTACCCGTGTACGACAAGCCGATGGTCTACTACCCGCTGTCGACCCTGATGCTCGCGGGTGTCCGCGAGGTTCTGGTCATCACAACCCCACATGATGCGCCACAATTCGAGCGTCTCTTGGGCGATGGATCGCAGTTCGGCGTGTCGATCAGCTATGCCGTGCAGCCGAATCCGAATGGGCTGGCGCAGGCCTTCGTCATCGGGGCGGATTTCATCGCCGGCCAGGACGTGGCCCTAGTACTGGGCGACAACATCTTCTACGGTCACGGAATGGGCACCCAACTCTCCAGGTTCTCCGAGATTGACGGCGGAGCGGTGTTTGCATACTGGGTCTCGGATCCAACTTCCTACGGCGTGGTGGAGTTCGACTCGGATCGGCGCGCCGTCTCGATTGAGGAGAAGCCTGCCCGGCCCAAGAGCAACTACGCGGTCCCCGGCCTATACTTCTACGACAACGACGTGGTGGAGATCGCACGCGACCTTGAACCCTCCGCAAGAGGTGAGTACGAGATTTCTGATGTCAACGCCGAGTACCTGCGCCGCGGCAAGCTGCACGTCGAAGTGCTGCCGCGAGGAACAGCGTGGCTCGACACCGGAACCTTCGATTCAATGGCCGATGCCACCGAGTTCGTCCGGACCATTCAACATCGTCAAGGGCTCAAAGTGGGTTGCCCGGAGGAGATCGCGTGGCGACAAGGCTGGCTCACCGACCAGCAATTGCTGGACCGGGCGGCGCAACTTTCGAAGTCCGGATACGGGGAATACTTGGTCGAGCTGGTCGAACGGAGGAACAACTAGTGTCGCGGATCTGGCGCTTCGTGGTGACCGTCTCTTCTGCCCAAGCTTCCTCCATGATCAAACCGGCACCGAATGCATGCGACTTGGATGGTGAGGAGTTCCGGTGAGCGCTGACCTGCGTATCGAAGGGACCCCCATCGAGGGACTGCTCCTAGTGCATCTGCCTCTTCACGGAGATGCCCGCGGCTGGTTCAAGGAGCACTGGCACCGATCGAAGATGACCGCCCTTGGTCTACCCGACTTCAAACCCGTGCAGCAGAACGTCTCCTTCAACGCGGACCGTGGTACCACCCGGGGACTTCACGCGGAGCCGTGGGACAAGTACGTCTCCGTCGTGAACGGGAGTGCCTTCGGGGCCTGGGTGGATCTCCGCGAGGGTGCGAGCTTCGGCACGCTGTTCACCGCCGAGCTTCGGCCGGACACAGCCGTCTTCGTCCCGCGTGGCGTCGCCAACGGATTTCAGACCCTTGAAGCGGATACGAACTACAGCTACTTGGTCAATGACCACTGGTCACCCAACGCCGAGTACGCGCTGGTGAACCTCGCCGACCCGGCTCTCTCGATCCAGTGGCCGATTCCGCTTGATGATGCCACGATTTCCGAAAAGGACCGGCTGCACCCAGAGCTTCGGGAGATCACGCCAGTACCGCCCAAGAAGACGGCGGTCCTCGGATCAGATGGCCAGCTCGGGCGCGCCATCCGGGTCCAGCTAGGGGCAACGCATATCGACTACCTGACGCGCGACGACCTTGATCTAACCGATAGCCACGCGATCGAGCGCCACGATTGGTCTGGCGTTGGAGCGATCATCAATGCTGCGGCCTACACCGCCGTCGACGGGGCAGAGACCCATGACGGTCGTCGCCACGCGTGGCAGATCAACTCGACTGCGGTCCGCGATCTTGCCCGGGTCTGCATCCAGCATGACATCACGCTCGTCCACATATCGACCGACTACGTGTTCGACGGAGAGGAACTCGAGCACCCCGAGGGAGAATCCCTGTCACCCCTGAACAACTACGGCGCCTCCAAGGCAGCCGGCGAACTCGCGGCGAGCCTCGTGCCCAAGCATTACATTCTGCGCACCAGTTGGGTTGTCGGAGACGGAAACAACTTCGTGCGAACCATGGCGAAGTTGGCCCGCGACGGCGTTGAGGCTTCGGTCATCGCCGATCAATACGGGCGACTGACCTTTGCCGAGGATCTGGCAGGGGTCATCCAGAGCCTCCTGTCCGGCCGACAGCCGTGGGGCGTGTACAACGTGACGAGCGGTGGACCCTTGCGCACTTGGTACGAGATCGCGACGGAGGTGTACAGCCTCCTCGGCGTCGACCCCTCGATGGTTTCGCCAATCACCGCAGCTGATTACGCCGCTCAGCGACGCGCCGTCGCCCCACATGCAGAACGTCCCCGGTACAGCGGGCTGCCGATGGACGAGCTCCAACGACTGGGGATTGCGCCCTCGCATGAGGACGCCCACCTGCGCAGGTACCTCAAAGGGCTGCACGACTAGCAGCCCGACTGAGGTTGGCCGCGAGTCACGGCGACGGCACTCGTGCAGTTCGGTGGGTGATGGGACGGCGCCAGGTGCCTTCCCGCATGCCTGAAGCTTTCCCCAGGCGCTACGGTGTGACCATGCCTTGGTGGAAACGGTCGCAGGTGGCCCTGGTCGCGACCCTCGCGTTCGCGCTGGCCTTCTGGGGCTGGACGTTGCTGCTGCCGGGACTCGGCTGGCTGGACGAGCTGTGGCGGTGGTCGCCGCCCCAACCGGAGTCTCCGATCGGCCAGATCCTCGCGGCCACGTCGATCGCCACCTCCCCCGGTGTCGTGTTCATCGCGCTGATGGGCATCACGGGCTGGGCGAGCCGCCGTCGGCTCTTCGCCGCCTCGGGCGCGATCACGCTGGCGTTCGCGCTGAGCTGGTCGCTGGGCGTCATCTTCCAGTCGCAGGTGGAACGGGCGCGCCCCGAGACGCCGTTCGACTACCTAATCACCCACCTGGGCAACGCCTACCCGTCGGTGCACATCGCCGTGTGGACCATGACCGCGATCATGCTGGTCGCGCTGCAGTCGACGATGCGCCGCAGCGTCTGGCCGTGGATCATCGCGGGCGGCGGTGTCGTCGGGCTGCTGTCCGTCGCGGACCTCGCGCTGGGCCACAGCCGAGTCTCCGACATCGTCGGCGGCGTCCTGCTCGCGGGGCTGGCCTCGTCGGTCGCGAGCCTCATCGCCGACGTGCACGTCGTGCGGCTCGGCAAGGAGCTCGAGCCGGAGAAGACCGCCGCCGTGATCTACAACCCGGCCAAGGTCATCGGCATCGAGATGTTCAACGAGCTCGTCGAGCGGACCCTGGCCGAGCACGGCTACAAGGAGCCGCTGTGGCTCAACACGACGAAGGAGGACCCGGGCGTCGCCATGGCGCACGCCGCGATGAAGCGGCACGTCGACCTCGTGCTGGTCGCCGGCGGTGACGGGACCGTCCGCGTCGTCCTCGGCGAACTCGCCGACACCGGGATGCCGGTGGCGATCCTGCCGTCGGGCACCGGCAACCTTCTCGCGCGCAACCTCGACATCCCCCTCGACCTCGAGCGCGCCATGCTGCTGGCGGTCACGGGCGACGTGTCGCCCACCGACCTCATCGAGGTGACGTTCCCCGACCACACCGAGTACGCGGCCGTGCTTGCGGGCGTCGGCATCGACGCCGACATCATGGGCGACACCAACGAGGACCTGAAGAAGGCCATCGGGCCCGCGGCCTACATCGTCGCCGGGGCGAAGCACCTGCGCGCCAATCCCATGAACGTGCGGCTCACCGTCGACCAGTCGGAGACGGTGGAGGCCGAGGCGTCGCTCGTGTCCGTGGGCAACGTCGGCGAGCTCCAGCAGGGCGTCTCGATCATCCCCGACGCGAGCGCGCACGACGGGAAGCTGGACGTCCTCGTCGCCACCCCCCACAGCACGCTCGACATGGCCCAGATGATCACCGACGTGCTCACCGAGGCCAAGGACGGGCCCAACCTCGCCCGCTACAGCGGCGGCAAGCTTCGGCTCGAGATCGAGGGCGGGGCGATGTGCCAGATCGACGGCGACGTCGTCGGCGAGGTGGATGACGTCACCTTCCAGGTGCGTCCCGGCGCCGTCGCGCTGGTGCTGCCGGACCTGCCGCTGCGCTGAGGTCGCGCCGTTCGCCTGCCCACCGACCAGTCAGTCCGCGTCAATCTCCTCCACCCAGTCGCGGGCGGCGGTGAATGAGTCGTCGGAGAAGCGGGGGTCGAGCTTGGGGGCCCGGCCGTCGGCGCGCGGGTAGGAGCCCAGGAAGTACACCTGCGGGCAGATCCGCGCGAGGCCCTGGATGGTCTCGGCGATGCGCTTGTCGTGCAGGTGCCCCTCGGCGTCGATGGAGAAGTTGTAGGACCCGAGCACCTTCTTCGTGGGGCGCGACTCGATGCGGGTCAGGTTCACGCCGCGCACCTTGAACTGCTCCAGGATCTCGAGCAGCGCGCCCGAGTGGTCCTCGTGCATGAAGACCACCAGCGTGGTCTTGTCGGCACCGGTGCGCATGGGCACCGCCTCCGGCTTGGTCACCTCGACGAAGCGGGTCACGGCCCCGATGTTGTCCTCGATCTGGTACGCCAACTCCTCCAGCCCGTACAGCCGGCCGGCGATGCGGGCGCAGACGGCCGCGTCGTATCGCGAGTCGGCGCGCGAGACCTCCTCGGCGGCACCGGCCGTCGAGCCGGCCTCCGTCACCGTGGCGTCGAGGCCCTCGAGGAAGACCCGGCACTGCGCGGCCGCGTGCCCGTGGGTGAGGACCTGCCGGACGTCCTGCAGCCGCGTGCCCGGCCGGACGTAGAGCCCGAACGACACCGGCACGAGGATCTCCCGGCGGATCATCAGCGGCTCGCCGTTGATCAGTTCGTCGAGCGTGGCCGACACCCCACCCTCCACCGAGTTCTCGATGGGGACGACGGCGCCCTTCACCTCCCCGCTGCGCACCGCCGCGAGGGCGCCGACCACCGAGGCGAAGGGGCGCGCCTCCTCGTGGGTGATCGTGAGCAGCGCCTGGTGCGTGAAGGTTCCCGCAGGTCCGAAGTATCCGAGCACGGCACCACACTACTCAGTCGGCGCGGTGGGGGCCGCGACGCCGAGGGGCCTTCGAGACGCGACTGCGTCGCTCCTCAGGCACCGGCCACCCTGTCCCTGAGGAACGAGCGTCAGCGAGTGTCTCGAAGGGCTCCTCAGGTGCCGTGGCGACGGCGGCGGGCGGCCGGCACGGCGATGGCGACCACGAGCCCCATGCCGGTGAGGAACAGGGCGCCGAGCCCCATGACGAGGCCGATTACCGCGGGTGTCCGGTCGACCTCCGCGGGCGGCGGGTAGGTGGCGGCGGGGAAGCGGTTGTCGGACTCGGGGTTGGGCGCGAGTTGCGGGATCTCGCCGGACAGCGCCCGGAGCGGGTTGATGATGCCGGCGCCGAGCCGCGGGTCGGGGACGGCGGCGGCGGGCGGGTCCGCGGTCTCGATCAGCCGCTGCTTGATCTCCGCGGGGGTGAGCCTGGGGAGCCCCTCGTTGGCGCGGTGCTCGATCATGAGCGCCACGACGCCGCTGACGATCGGCGCCGCGAACGACGTGCCGCTGATGGGCTGGGAGTACACCTGGCTCTGGATGCCGAGCGACGCGTCGTAGCGCGACGGGTCGAGCGAGACGAGCCCCGCGCCCGGGGCCCCGACGTCGACCTTGGCACCGAACTGGCTGACCTCGTCGCCCGCGTCGAACTGGTTGGACGCACCCACCGAGATCACGCCGTCGAAGGAGGCGGGGTAGGCGCGCGCGCCGGGCAGCTGGCCGGTGTTGCCGGCCGCGGCGACGACGACGATCCCCTGCGCGATCGCCTGCTGGACGGCCGCCTGGAACTGCTCGATGCCCTCGACGTTGCCGGGCACCACCTGCGACAGGTTGATCACGTCGACGCCGCGGGCGACCGCGTCGAGGACGGCCTCGGTGGTGGGCTGCAGCGGTTGCGGTTCGCTCTCCTCGCCCGCCTGCGACTCCAGGAGCGTCCGGTAGGCGATCACGCGCGCGTCGGGTGCGATGCCGGAGAACTCGACCCGTCCGTCGACCGGCTTCCCGTCGCTCCCCCGTCCCGCCGCGAGCAGGGCGGTCACCCGGGTCCCGTGGAGGCAGTCGAACTCGCCCGGCTGACCGGACGCGTTCGCGGCCCCGTCGAGCAGGTCGTAGGTGGTGAACCGCTTGTCCGGGGCGTCCTGCAGGTACGGCGACCCGACGGTCGCAGCTCCGGTGTCGATCACGGCGACGGTGACGCCGCGGCCCGTCGCGAGGTGCCACACGCGGTCCATCTGCAGCCGCTCGATGTGCCAGGGCGCGCGCGGCTGGGCGGTGCCCTGGGCGGCGACGTGGCAGTCGCGCGGGTCGAAGGGCGTCACGGCGGCCGCCGCGTCCACCGTCGACTGCGAGAGCAGCAGCCCCACCGCGACGAGGGCGGCGGCCCATCGTCGCAGCGTCACGGCTGGGCCCCCTGGTCGACCGCCGGTCGGTGCGCGGCCTGGACGAGGCCCTTGAAGCTGCGGGTGACCAACGTGCCGCGGCCGGGCGGCATGGGCGACGCCTTCACGTCACCCCACAGCGTGCCCTCGTCCTTGGAGCCCGACATGATGAGCCCGGGGTTGATCGACTCGCGCATCTTGGCGATGATCGGGTCGCCGAACACCGCGCGCCCGGCGCCGCCGGAGGAGCGGGCGACGATGAGATGCAGGCCGATGTCCTCGGCCTGGTTCACGAGGTCGGCGAATACCGCCATCGGGTTGCCGGAGGCCGTGGCGACCAGCTCGTAGTCGTCGACGATCACGAACACGTCACCGCCCTTCCACCACGACCGCTCCCGCAGCTGCTGCTGCGTCACGTCGGGCCCGGGCAGGCGGAGTCGCACGGCCTCCGCGAGCTGGCGGAGGTTGTCCGTCGCCGCCGACGCGGAGGGGTAGTAGCCGATGAGGTGCTCGGAGTCGACCTCGCCCAGGAGGGAGCGCCGGTAGTCGACGAGGACCACCTTGGCCTCTTTCGGGGTGTACCGGGTGGTGATGCCGTGCAGGAGCTGCCGCAGGATCGTCGACTTGCCGCTCTCGGGGCCGCCGATGATCGCGAGGTGCGGCTCGTTCGCCGGGTCCAGGTACACGGGCGCCAGCTCGAGCTCGTCGATGGCCCAGGGGATGCGACGGTCCCGGCCGTCGTGGCTGATCGCGGGGAGCTCGGTGTGCTCGAAGCGTTCCGGCAGCATGCGCACCTCCGCCGCGTGCGGGCCGCGCCAGGCGGCGTTCACGCGGGCGACGAGGTCCCGCTGCCCGTCGGCCACGTCCAGCGCCCGCTCCATGCCGTCCACGCGCGGCAGCCCGATCAGGGTGTGGAGCCCGCCGTCGGTGAGGCCGCGACCGGGCCGGCCGACCGGGACCAGCGCCTGCACCTTGCGATCGATCTCCGAGTCGAACGCGTCGCCGAGCTTCAGCTCGATCCGGCTCTGCAGCATGTCCTTGGTGGTGGCACGGATCTCGGACCACTTGGCCGCGCTCACCCACACGTGGATGCCGAAGCCGAGGCCACCGGCGGCGAGCGCCTGCACCTGCGGCTCCAGCGACTCGAACTCCGTCTTCAGCGTGGCCCAGCCGTCGATGACGAGGAACACGTCGGTCGGGAAGCGGTCGGCGGGGATGGACCCGTCGGCGCGGCCGCGGCGGTAGGTGGTCATCGAGTCGATGCCGAGCTCCGAGAACTGCAACTCGCGGGCGGCGCGCAGCGACGTCAGCTCGGCGACGGTGCGGCGGACGCGGTCGACGTCCAGGCGGCCGGTGACCGAGCCGACGTGGGCCAGTTTCCGCAGCGACGTGAGGCCGCCGCCGCCGAAGTCGAGGCAGTAGAAGCCGACCTCGGTCGGGGTGTGGGTGAGGGCGAGCCCCGCGATGGCGGCGCGGAGCGCCATGGACTTGCCCGACTGCGGGCCACCCGCGACGCCGAGGTTGCCGCCGGAGCCGGAGAAGTCGATCCACCAGGGGTCGCGCCGCTGCTGCCGGGGCCGGTCGATGATGCCGACGGGGGCGCGGAGCGTCCCGAGCAGCGCCGGGTTGGCGGCCTGCAGGCCGCGATCGGTCTCCTCGAGCCCGCCGAGCAGTTGGTCCATCGTGGGCGGCGCGTCGAGCGGCGGCAGCCACACCTGGTGCGCGGGCCAGCCGTGGCCCTTGAGCCGGCTCACCGCGATCGACAGCAGCGTCTCCTCCTCGTCGTCCTCGACGGCGGGCGCCGCGGCCCGGGCCGGGACGGGCGCACCCGGCGCGGGCGACGGTTCGTCGTCGAGTTCCAGCGGGCGCTGCGCCGGGATGACGTAGTCGACGGTGAACTCCAGCACCGGCGGCACCCACGACTTCGTGTCGATCGACAGTACCTCGTCCATCGGCTGCTGCTCCGACGGCGCCACCGTCGCGGACCCGTGCCACGGGCCGGAGACGTAGGCGGCCTTGAAGCGCGTCATCCCGGTGGTGTCGTACTTGAGGTAGCCGTTGCCGGGTGGGGTGGGGAGCTCGTAGGCGTCGGGCACGCCGATCACGGAGCGCGACTCGGCGGGCGAGAAGGTGCGCAGCGCGATCCGGTAGGAGAGGAAGGTGTCGAGCCCGCGCAGCTTGTTCTCCTCGAGCCGCTGCGAGGCGAGCAACTGGTGGACGCCGATGGAGCGGCCGACGCGGCCGATCTGGACGAACAGGTCGATGAACTCGGGCCGAGCGCTGAGGAGCTCGGAGAACTCGTCGACGACGATGAACAGGCTGGGCATGGGCGGCAGGTCGGCGCCGGCCTGGCGGGCGCTCTCGTAGTCCTCGCGGTTCTTGAAGTTGCCGGCCGCGCGAAGCAACTCCATGCGGCGGTCGAGCTCGCCCCCGATGGCGTCCTGCATGCGGTCGACGAGGATGAGCTCGTCGGCGAGGTTGGTGATGACGGCGGAGACGTGCGGGAGCTCGTCGAGGCCGAGGAAGGTGGCGCCTCCCTTGAAGTCGACGAGGATGAAGTTGAGCTGTTCCGTGGAGTGCGTCATCGCGAGGCCGAGCACGAGCGTGCGGAGGAACTCCGACTTGCCGGAACCGGTGGCGCCGATGCAGATGCCGTGCGGGCCCATGCCGCCCTGCGCCGACTCCTTGATGTCCAGCTCGACGGGGCTGCCGTCGTCCGCGGTGCCGAACGGCACGCGCAGGTGGTTGCGCAGCGGCCGGGGGCGCCAGGCCACGCGCGGGTCGAGCATGAGCGGGTCGCCGACCCCGAGCATCGCCGGGTAGTCCTTCGGCGGCTCGAACACGACCTCCTCCGACTCCCCCGCGTCCGTCGCCACCAATTCGGGCATCCGGTAGGGCGCCATGGCGCGGGCGAGCATCTCCACGTAGACGCCCGCCACCTTGTCGGGACGGCCGAACGGCGTCTGCGCGTGCGGGGTCTTGGAGGTCCGACGATGCAGCACCACGTCGTCTCCGCTCACCTCGAAGTACGCGACCCCCACCTCGAGGCTCCGCGGCACCTTCCGCTGCCCGGTGACGTGGATGCTCACCGCCCGCGTCGTGGGGGTCATGAACTGCTGCGCGTTCACGCCCTCGACGTCGTCGGAGACGATGACCATCAGCGACGGGGACGCGTCGCCCCCCTGCGCGGAGGTGCCGAGCTGGCTGATCTCGCTCGCCCCGGTGGCGAACATGCGGACGGGCCCCGCGCCGTCGGTCTCGACGGGGTGCTGGAGGTGCGGCAACCACTTCACCCATTGCCAGGCGTCCTGGTGCTCCTTCGCTGCGGCCACCATGAGCGCGACGTCCGTGGGTGCGTGCCAGGTGACCAGTTGCGCCACCATGGCGAACGCCATCTGGCGGCAGGCCTCCTCGTCGCCGATGAGCTCGACGCTGCGGAAGCCGCGCAGGTCGACGGCGAGCGGCACGGACTGGATGACGCGGTGGGTGCGGATGAAGCGGCGCAGCGCGCCGGTGGTCAGCGGTTCGAGGTCCTCGATGGGCTGCGACTCGGGCGGGGTGATCCGCTTCGCCGACTGCTGGCGGCCGACCGACAGCCGGACCGACCCGAAGTCCTCGGCGTCCGGCCGGCGCTCCCACATCCGGACGCCGCCGACGACGGTCCACAGCGAGTCGGGTGCCGGGTGACGGAAGGCGACCGAGGCCCGCTGCTCCTCCGCGGTCCGGGCGAAGTTGCGCCGCGTCTGCCCGAGGTAGCGGAAGTAGTCGCGACGGTTCGCGTCCAGCTGGGCCGACTGGTCGTCGTTCTGGCGGCCGGTCTGCGACAGCATCATGCCCACCATCGACACGCCGTACAGCCCCATCACGATCCCCCGCAGCGGCGACGAGCCGCCCCCCAGGCCGCCGCCCATCACCATCAGGCCCATCGCCAGGGCGCCGGCCATGAGCGGGAGCATCCGCAGGAAGTTGCCGAACGGCTTCGACGGGACCGGCGGCGGGATCTCGGGCGGGGACTCGAGGAGCAGGTCGCCGCGAGGCATCGCCGGCGGCGTGACCCGCTTGGGACGATGGAACGTGACGACACCCATGGGCTCTCGCTTCTGCACGTGCTTCGGAGGATTGCGTGACCAAACCTAACGGCCCGCGTGGTCCACTGCCAGACGATCACTAGGCTGGCCGTCGTGTCTTCCCCGCAACGCCCCTCGCCCTTCACCGTCGGCGTCCTGCTGTTGGTCGTCGGCGCGGTGTCGGTGCAGCTGGGGGCCGCGATCGGCACGTCGGTCATCCCGGCGATCGGCGTGCTGGGCATCGTGTTGGCCCGGTACCTGGTGCAGGCGGCGGTGCACGTGCCGGTCGCGTGGCGGCAACTACGTCGGACGTCGGCCAGCGACTGGCGCTGGGGGCTGCTCGTCGCCGTCCCCCTGCTCAGCATGAACGGCTCCATCTACATGGCCTTCTCGCACATCGGCGTGGGGCTCAGCGTCACGATCGAGCTGCTCGGACCGATCGCGCTCGCCGCGGTCACCGCCCGCACGTGGCCCGGCTGGGTCGGCGCCGGGCTGGCGCTCGTCGGCATGGTGCTCGTGACCGGTCCGACGGGTTCCGCCACCGGCCCCGGCGTCGTGTGGGCCGTCGTGGCGGCGGTCAGCTGGGCGCTCTACCTCGTCGCGGTCCGGGTGGCCGGGCAGCGGCTGCCGGGGCTCGTGCCGTCGGCGATGGCGAGCCTCATCGGCCTGGCCGTGCTCGTCCCCTCGAACCTGCTGTTCAACGCCGACGCCCGCCTGACGTGGACGGTGTTCGCGCTCGCCTTCACGGCCGGGCTGCTGTCGTCGGCGCTCCCCTACGCGTTCGACATGATCGCCCTGCGCCGACTGCCGATGAACGTCGCCTCGACGATGATGAGCCTCAACCCCGTCATGGCCGTGATGTGGGGCGCCATCATCCTCGGCGAGCGCCTCGGACTGTCCGAGAGCGTGGGCTTGGTGATCATCGCGACGGCGAACGTACTCGTCGTTCGCGCCGCCGCGCGCGCCCGAGCGAGGGCGAGGGCAGCCGTCGCCACTGCGACCTCGGGCTGAGCGAGACGCCGGCTCCCTGTGCGGTTCTGACGCCGCACAGGAAGCCGAAGTCCGTCATGGTTGCGGTATTGGCAGTCCACCGTGGAGTCAGGGATTGCCAGCGTTGGGGCTCCCCTCGACATTTCCGCAGCCGGGTCGCCCGTTGTTGCCCTCGACGGTGCCGTGTTCGCCACATCCGCCGGGGTAGCGGACGGTGACGTTCACGAACTTCTCGCCCTCGACGTTGGCGTCGCCGTCGACCGAACGGTAGCCGACGACGTAGCTGCCGCCGGTCGGGAAGGTGATCGCGCCGTCGTAGTCGAGCCAATCGCCGCCATTCACGCGGTACTGGGTGCTGGCGACACCGGCACCGCCCTCGTCAACTGCCGTCAGCGTGACGGAGACCTCGTCGGGCCGCTGTCCGTCCCCCAACACCTCGGCCTCGGTGACCGGCGCGGTCCCGTCGATGGCGCCCGGAAGGTCGAAGTTCCAGCGATACAGCGTAGCCACGCGCGCAAAGTAGAGGTTCCCGGCCCCGTCCTGCGCCAGGTATCGCACACCGGTGTGGGCAAGCCGCAACCGCTCCCAGGTCGCCGGGTCAACACGCCAGAGCGCCCCTGCGCTGGTGGCGTACAAGTAGCCGTCCTTGCCGAATTCGATGACACTCGTCGTCCCGTACATGGAGCGCGTCCTCGGGAACGTCTGCTCGACGCGCAGTATCTCGCGCGTTTCGGGATCGAACTGGAACAGCGCACCGTCGGCGATGCCCCACAGCTTGCCCTGCTCATCGAACTCCAGTCCGGACACGGTCATGGCGTTGGGTATGGGAGCGACTGAGAATCGTACTTCGCCCGTCACGGGGTCCACACCGACAAGCTTCGCCTCGGTGGCGACCGGGTCGATGCCGTACCCGCCGTTGATCGACGTGCCCACGTAGACGAGGCCGTCCTTCTCCGCAAGAGAGACGGGGCTCTGTTGGTCCACGACATTCGTGTACACGCGGGTGTTGCCGCTGTACGGGTCCCACATCGTGAGGGATCCGCCGAGGCGGCCGGACTTCGGTACGGAGCTGACCGCCACCTCGTCGCCCACCCTGACGAACTCCTGTGGGCGGTCCTGGTCATCGCCGATCTGAAATGGCTGCGGAGGGTTGGTCCCGTAGGCCCACGGCTTCGTGGTGTCATACGCGGTCAACTGGCCGTTCGGGTAGCGCCCGAGGAGCAGGAGGTCGTCGAAGGAGCCGACGCCTTCCACCTGGCCGGCACCCGGGAGCAGTCTCGTAGTGTCCGTCGTAGGATCGAATTGGGCGATTCCGGGCGGGGAGAGGAAACCCGGGATGTAGATGTTCCCGTCGGGACCTGCACCGATGGTCTGGATCGGGTTGGGCGTGGCCTCGAGGATAGACTCGCCGTGGTAGGTGCCCTTGCGACTCTCGAAGTTGTATCCGTACGTGCGGCCGCGGTAGTAGGTCATGACCAGGGTGTGCCCTGGGTAGTTCGCCTGGTCGTCGAACTCGTGCCAAGCGAACGCACCGGGGAACGCGTTGGGATTGAACCCCGTCGGCTCGATCCGGTGCTCATCCACGTAGTAGCGGTAGATGCCACTGGCATCGACCCCGTTGTTGAGCCTGAACAACACGAATTCTCCCGTCGGGTCCAGCCCGGATATCACCCGGCCAGTGATCTTCGGCACGACGTTGGCGACGGAGAGGTCGCTGCGGTTGTAGACGACGAGCGTGTTGGACGACTCCACGCGGGCGAACAGGAGGTCGCCGGCTAGCGTGAGGTCGTAGACCGCGTTCTGACCGGTGAGCCCGCTCGGCAGTGTCAATGCCAAGGTCTCCCCCGTCTCCCGGTCCCACCTCACGAGCCTGGCGTTCGGCTGACTGCCCGCGTAGACATATCGGTCGTCGACGGCGATCGAGCGAAGGTATGTCTCGCCGGTGTTGACCTGGCCGTGGTTGGTCACCAAACCGGTCGCCGGATCCAGGCTGAACAGGAGACCGCCCGGGTACGTTCCCCCGTAGACGATCCCGTCGGGGGCGACCGCGAGCCGCCAGATACCCTCGCCGGTCAGCGGGAATTCGTGCTGGGTGATCCGGCCCTCGCCCGGCCCCCACGAGTAGAGATGGCCGTCGGTCGTTGCGAAATAGACTCGGCCGTCGACAGTGGAGTACGCATTGGCCCACGAGTTGATCCCCTCGGGAACCCGCTGCTGGAAGACGACGGAGGAGCGCTCCACGTCGACGACCTGCAGCATCGCGGGAACCTCCTCGTTACCGTTCGTGACGTAGAAGGCGAGCAGGGTACCCTCGGAGTCAGTTCCGAGCGACGACTCCGGGGACAGCACTTGGGTGGCGATGGGATAGCCGAGGCTCTCCTCCGCTCCGCGCACGGGGTCAGTGGCCTGGGCGGGTGGCAGCCCAAGTAGGGACAACAGGAGCGCCAGGGACACACCCCATCGAATTGCTCGCAACATGATCTATCCTCCTCGATAGAAAACCATTGCTAGCAATCTATTACAATCGAACGGCAACGGGAAGACCCAACCGCTACTTCCTTGAGGCCCTGACGGCACAGAAGAGCCGAACACAGGTCCTCCGCCCAGCTGCCCCCACATCTGGATGATTGACGATCCTTGAGAAAACCTTTACCATCGAATGGAAGCAAGGAGGCCCGATGAAATCACCCACCAGCGAGGAGCAGCTCGACGAGCTGCTGTCCCGTCCCACTCCCGGCGTCATCGACACCCTACGGGACATCGACGGTGATCTGGTGCTGCTCGGAGGCGGCGGCAAGGTCGGGCCCACCCTCGCCCGGATGGCGCGGCGCGCTCTGGACGAGGCCGGTTCGTCGGCGAAAGTGATCAGCGTCTCCCGCTGGTCCGACGAGGCGGCCGCGGCCGAACTGCGGCACCACGGCGTCGAAACCGTCTCGGCCGACCTGGGCGACCCCGACTCCTGGGCCGGCCTCCCCGACGCCGGCGCGGTGCTGTACCTGCTCGGGCACAAGTTCGGTTCCACGTCGAACCCCTCGATCACTTGGTGGCTCAACGCGGTCGTTCCCGGCTTCTGCGCGTCGCGCTACCGCGGCGTCCCAACCGTCGCCTACTCCACCGGCAACGTCTATCCACTGCGGCCGGTGAACCGCGGGGGCAGCACAGAGCTCGACGAGCTGGGGCCCGTCGGCATGTACGCCCAGTCCTGCGCCGCCCGGGAGCAGGCGTTCGCGCAGGCTGCCGAGCGCTGGGGCACCCCCACCACCATCTATCGCCTCAACTACGCGGCCGAGCTCCGCTACGGAGTCATCGCCGACATCGCGCAGAAGATCGCCGCCGGCGAGGCCGTCGACGTGACGATGCCGGCCGTCAACGTCGTGTGGCAGGCCGATTCGAACGCCTGGTCGCTCGAGTCGCTGCGCATCGCGGGGACCCCCGCCGAGATCCTGAACGGCACCGGCCCCGAGACGCTGTCGACGCGCTACATCGCCGAGCGGCTCGCCACCCACGGCGGCTGGGAGCTAAGTACCGAGGGCGAGGAGGCAGACACGGCGCTCCTCTCCAACGCCGCCAAGTGCCACGCCCTGTTCGGGTATCCGACCGTGACTCCCGAGACCCTGATCGAGTGGGTTGCGGCGTGGGTGCGCGCCGGCGGCCGCCAGCTCGGCAAACCCACCAAGTTCCAGCGTCGCGACGGAGGATTCTGATGACGCACGTACTGGGCCAGCCGCCCTACACCATCCCCGCCCACCCGTTCGCCGTCGACGCCCAGGGGCGACCCGACTGGGCCTCCCAGCGCCTGGTCACGCGCTACTACCTCGCGGCAGGGGCCACGGGGCTCGCCGTCGGCGTACACACCACCCAGTTCGAGATCCACGACGATCCGCTCCTGTTCCGGCGTGTCCTGCGGGAGGCCGCCGAGGTCCGCAACCACTTCGGCCCCGAGGCGAAGCTCGTAGCAGGCATCTGCGGCGACACCCCGCAGGCCGTCGAGGAGGCGCACGCCGCGCGCGACCTGGGCTACGTCGCCGGCCTCCTCTCCACCTACGGCATGACCGACCGCTCCGAGCAGCAGTGGCTCGAGCGCTCGCGCGCCGTCGCCGAGGTCATGCCGATCATGGGCTTCTACATGCAGGAGTCCGTCGGCGGGCAGTACTTCTCCCCGGGCTTCTGGGAGGCGCTGCTCCAGATCGACAACCTCGTCGCCATCAAGGTGGCGCCGTTCGACCGCTACCGGACCGCCGACGTCGCCGAGGCGCTCGCGCTCAGCGGCCGCACCGACGTGGCGCTGCTCACCGGCAACGACGACGCGATCCTCTCGGACCTCATGCTCCCGCACCGCTACGGCGACGGCCTGCTCCAGGAGGTGCGCTTCTCCGGCGGCCTCCTCGGCCAGTGGGCGGTGGGCACCCGGGCCGCGGGCGAGCTGACGCGTCGAATCTGGGAAGGGCGCGACGAGCCGGTCACCCAAACGGTACTGGCCGCCGCTACCGCCATCACGTCGATCAACCAGGCCGTGTTCGACCCGGAGCACGGCTTCGCGGGCTCGATCGCGGGCGTGAACGAGATGCTCCGCCAGCAGGGACTGATGGCCTCGTCGCGTTGCCTCTCGGACCACGAGCGTCTGGCTGACGGCCAGGCCGAGAAGATCCGACAGGCCCGCCGTCGCTACCCCGAGCTCACCGACGAGGACTTCATCGCCGAGCACCTCGACGAGTGGAGGCGCGACGTCGACGCCACTCCCGCGGCGGTCGGCCTCGTGCGCTACGCCTGACGGCAAGTACGGCGAGCCTCAGACCGGGCGCTCGCCACGCGCCACACGGCTGACGATGGCCGCGATCCGTGCCCGCTTGGTCTCGGGTCGCTTCGCCAGCGCCACCCACCCCAGTGCCTGTTTCCGCAGGCTGTTCGTGCACGCGTCCCACCCTGGTCTCGCGCCCGGCGTGGCGTCGAGCGCTTCCCGCAGCTCGGGCGGTTCCTCCAACGCCTCAACCGCGTCGAACACTGTCCACATCCCGTTGGCCTTGGCCTTCTCGATGGCCGCGATGCCCGCCGGCTGCAGGCGCCCCTCGCGCTCAAGCTCGGCAACGCGGGCCTTGTTGGACGCCGCCCACGGGCTGCTGCCCCGCCGCGGCGCCATCCACTGCATCGACCGGTCGTCGTCGAGCACCTTCACCTGGCCGTCGATCCAGCCCCAGCACAGCGCCTCACGGACCAGCTCGTCGTACGAGGGGGAGACGCGCCCCGAGTGCTTCCGCCAAGTCACCACCCAGACCCCTCGCGTCGGGTGTGATTGGCCGCCAGCCAGTCATGCCAGTCGGCCAGCGCGCCGGGTTGGAACCGCTCCCCTCTCGCCTCTCCCATGCGTCGATTGTGTCATCGAGTCGCGCAGCCACGACGGAGAGAGGCCTCGCTCAGCTCCGCGGGGGGAACTGCTCGTCGAGCCACCCGACGAGGCCGGCGGCGTCCACGTCGTGCCCGCCCTCGTGGATCTGCAGCGACACCCGGTCGGCTACGCCGAGGCGCTCCCAGTGCGCGCTGGCCTTGCGGAACTCCTCCGCGACGTCCGGCCACCAGCCGATCTGGTCCGCACGGCCGTGCTGGACGAGGAAGGGCCGGGGGCACACGAGCGAGGCGAGGTCCGCGTCGCCGAAGCCGACGAGGTGGCCCTGCAGGAACGCGTGGTCCTCGGCCTCGTCGTAGAACGACGACCAGCGCGTGTCCTGAACCACCATCTTGTTGGACCGTTGATTGAAGAACCCGAGCGTCGCGACGGCGGACGCCCGCTCGTCGAGCGGAGCCCAGAACTGCGCCGCGAGGCCGCCCCAGCTCATGCCCGTGAGCGCGTACCCGTCGACGTCGACCTCCGGCGCCACCTCGGCCACGGCCGCCAGCAGGCGCTGGAACCGGGCGAACTCGTGGCCCTCCATCGTCGTGCCCGCGAGCCGGGCGAGGGACTGCGCACGGTTGCGCGGCGGGATGCCGATGAGGTTCATGGGGGCCAGCACGGCATACCCGGCGTCGACGAGCTTCTGCCCGACGGCGTCGTAGGTGCCCTTCGCGTCGCCGAGCCCCATCACGCGCTCCGGCGTGGAGCCGAGCCCGTGCTGGAAGACGACCAGCCTCGTCGCCCCCTCGGGCGCGACGAGGAGCCCCTGCGCGGTGAGGTGGCGGTCGAGACGGACCGTCAGCCAGAGGCCGCCGGGAACGTCCGACTCGCGGGTCTCGATGCCCTCGACGGCGAACTCCGGCACCCCCAGCAAGCGGCGCCACTCGTCGCGGCGAGCCTGCACGCTGACGGCGTAGGCGTCCGTCGACGAGTAGTCGCGGCCCCAGAGCGGACGCGCGCGCTCGTCGTACTCGTCGACGAGCACCGTGCGGAAGTAGTGCTCCAGCTCCGCGGCGTAGCCTTCCTGGCGGGCCTCGAGGTTCATGCTCAGCCCTTCACGCCCGACATGATCGCGCCCTCGGTGAAGTGGCGCGACGCGAACAGGTACGCGATGAGGATGGGGGCCAGCGCGATCGCCGAACCGGCGAGCGTCGAACTCAGCGGCGCGTTCTCCTGGAGCATCCGCGCGACGCCGGTGGTGAGCACCTGCACGTCGGGGTGCTGGGCGACGACGAGCGGCCACAGGAAGTCGTTCCAGTGCCACAGGAAGACGAACAGACCGAGCGTGGCAAGGATCGGCTTGCACAGCGGGATGATGATCGTGAAGAAGATCCGCGCCTCGCCAGCCCCATCGACCTTCGCCGCCTCGATGAGCTCGTCGGGGATGCTCGTGATGAACTGCCGCATCAGGAACGTGGCCTGCACGTTGACGAGCGTCGGCAGAATGAGGCCCCAGTAGGTGTTGACGCCGCCCATCTTCGAGATGAGCATGAACTGCGGGATCAAGGTCACGTGGTACGGCACCATCACCATCGCGATGAACATCCAGAACAGCACCTCGCGCCCGCGGAATCGCTTCTTGGCGAAGCCGTAGCCGGCCATCGACGCGAACAGCAGGACGAAGAACACCGACACGAACGAGTAGATCGCCGTGTTCATCAGCCAGCGGGGCATCTTGCCGGTGTTCCAGATCTGCGCGTAGTGCTGGAAGGTGAGGTCCTTCGGCACCAACGAGTCGGGGAACGTCAGCGGCACGCCGGGTTCGCGCAACGACATGATGAGCATGGCGTAGAACGGGAATAGCGACACGATGCCCGCCAGTACGAGGATCGTGTACTGCACCACGGCGGCCCAGCCGCGGGGGGCAAGGTTGTCCCGCTCGGCAACCAGCTTCGCGGGCCTCGCCTTCTTCGGCTCGCGGTCCTCGGCCAGGATCTGCCCGGCATCCAGGACGGAGGAACTGGTCGTCACGTCACTCACCCCTATTCATCACGGCGCGCTGGATCAGGGCCAGGGAAACAAGCAGGATCATCATGGCGACGCCGATAGCGGCGGCATAGCCGAAGTGGAACAACCGGAAGGCCTCCTCGTAGAGGAGCATTCCGAGCACATTGGTGGAGCCTGACGGGCCACCACCGGTCATGACGAAGACGACGTCGAACACCTGGAAGGAGAACGTTGTCTCGATCACGACCAGGAAGAAGAGCTGGGGCTTCAGCTGCGGGAACGTCACGAACCAGAACCGCTGCCACCCGTTGGCGCCGTCGATGGAGGCGGCCTCGTCGAGTTCGCGGGGCAGGTCCTGCAGACGCGCCAGCACGATGAGCATGTCGAACCCGAAACGGCCCCAGACCGCGACGAAGACGATGGCGGCCAACGCCAGAACCGGCTGACCCAACCATGACCGGCCGTCGCCCCCTACGAGCTGGGCGAGGCTCGGGACGATGCCACCCGCGTTGAACACCCAGACGAACACTGCACCGGCGAGGACCAGCGAGGTGATCGAGGGGATGAAGTAGGCGGCGCGGAAGAATTTGATGAACGGCGCGATTCGTCGGACCAGGATGGCCAACGTGATGGAGACCGTCATGAGGATCGGTACGACAGCGACCGTGAAGATGACCGTCACCCAGAAGGAGTTCCAGAAGGCGCGATCGGTCAGCATGTCGCGGTAGTTGTCAAGTCCGAGGAACTCGAAGGCTCCGGTGATCTTGAAGTCACCGAGCGAGATGAGAATCCCACCGAACACGGGGAAGAGCTTGAAGACGAAGAAGAGGACGACTACCGGGAGGACGAAAATCACCCCCGCGAGGGCCTCCCGGCGCTGGACGAGCCGGCGCCGGGAGGTCTTCCCCACAGATGTGGTGGGCTTGGCGAGATGCATGGTCAGCCGACGATGTCTTCGGCCTGTGCCTGCATATCGGCGACGGCGTCCTCGGGCGACTTCTGTCCCAGGAGAACCGACTGCATCTCGGCGATGATCACCGAGTTGACCTCACGGGCCTTCGGGTGCTGAACACCCGGGGTCACCACGTCGAGGTACTTGCCGGCTTCGGCCTCGGGCGAGCCCTCTTCCATGGTGAGCTCGGCGGATTCCTTCGGCGGGTAGAACAGGCTGAAGTCGTGGATCGCCGTCAACTGCTCGGGCTGGGTGATCCAGTTGAGGAAGACCGCGGCGGCCTCCTTCTGGTCGGAGCCTTCGAGGAGGGTGAACGAGCCGATGGTGCCGTAGCCGGCGCTCGTGACGTTCTCCAGCGGCGGGCCCACGACACGATCATCGCCCCAGTACGGCTTCATGATGCCGGCGCCCTGACTCATCTCACAGACGACGGTGCCCTCGGCGATGCCGGACTGCTCCGTCGGGACTGCGGTGACCGAGTCATCGACGTCGATGTAGCCCTCGTCGGCGAGGGTCCGGAGGAATTTCACGGCCTCGAGCACCTCGGGGGAGTCGAGCGTCGGGTTGCCCTCTTCGTCGAACGTACTGCCGCCGGCCTGCTGGACGTAGGGCAGGAAGCCCATGTCCATGGCGTCGTTCGGCTTGAACCCGAGCTGGGTCGCGTAGAGGCCCTTGGCCTTGGCGGCCTCGCCGAGCGCGAGGAGGTCGTCCCAGGTCTTCGGCACATCCATGCCAACCTGCTCCAGGAGCGGGCCGTTGCAGACGGTCGGCACGACCGACATCAGGATCGGGGCGCTGTACTGGTTGCCGTCGATGTTGCCGTACTTGAGCGCGTTCTCGTAGTACCCGTCGGTGACAAGGAAGTCCTGCAGCGGCGCGAGAGCACCCTGCGCCTGGTACTGCACGATCTCGTTGGGGATCATGTAGACGATGTCGGGCGCCACGCCGCCGGCGATAGCGCTCGACAGGGCGGTGTCGCGGTCGGCCCAGGGAAGGACCTCGTTCGTGACCTTGATGTTGGGGTACTCGTCCATGAAGGCGTCGACCTGGGACTTCCAGAAGTCCTCGTCGGCGTTGGCGCGGACCTCGGGGCTGATCGGGAAGGTGCGGAACGTGATGTCGCCGCTGATCTCCGCGGCTTCGTCGCCGGTGGGCGGGGCGTCGGGCGTGTCCGCCGCGGCGGAACAGGCGGCCAGCAGGCCGGCGGCCGTGATGGCGGCTGCGGCCCGGGCGTAGCGTCTGATGATCACAACTCTCCTTTGGGTTGACGGGACTCCGTTGAGAAAACCTTATCTAGCAAAGGGTTGCTTGTCTAGGGGCGTGATTGATTTGTTATCGCCCGGGGTGAACCGGGCCGAGGGATCTTCAGTCGGTCCGGACCGGTCCCGTCGACTCGCGGATGGCGAGCTGCGGCTGCACCTCGAAATGGGCCACCTCACCCTCCAAGGCTTTCAGACCGAGCTCCATCGCGCGCCGGCCCATCTCGTCCAATGGGACATGGGCCGAGGTCAGTGAAGGAACGAGGTCCTTGGACACTTCGATGTCGTTGAACCCGGCCACCGAGATCTTCCCGGGCACGGCGATCCCGCGCTCACGCAGCTGCACCAGCGCACCGAGCGCCATCTGGTCGGCCGTGGCTGCGATCGCAGTGACGTCCGGGTGCTCGTCGAGGATCCTGGCCGCCGCCTCGTACCCGCCGTCGCGCGTGGGCTCGGTCTCCTGGCACACGAGGTCGTCGCCGAACACGTCGCGGAATCCGGCGCACCGGTCACGCGTCGAGAGGAGTCGCGGGTCGCCGGTGATGAGGGCGATGCGCCGGTGCCCCAGCCCGTGGAGGTGCTCCGCGACCTCCCGCGCGGCGGCGCGGTTGTCGAACCGGACGTGGCAGGCGGGCAACTCGTCGGACACCTCGTGGTGACCGATGAGTACCGCGGCGTTGCCGGACTTCATGAAGGCGCCGAGGCTGCGCTCCAGCCCGGTGGTGTACGCCTCGTCGTCGAGGCCCGAACCGGCGACGATCATGATGTCGACGCGTTGCGCGCGGAGGCGCCGCAGGGTGTCGAGCTCGGTCTCCGGTTCGCGGAACGTGTTGACCACGGTGACCATGTAGCCGGCCTTCCCCGCGACTTCGTGGATACCGCCGACCATTCCCGAGAAGAAGGGGTCGGAGACGTCGCCCACGAGTACGCCGACGGTGGACGATCGGCCCCGCAGCAGGCCCCGGGCGTTGGCGTTGGGAACGTAGTCGAGCTCGGACGCCACCTGGAGGACACGCTGCCGGAGTTCTTCCTTGACCGGGTAGTCGCTGCCGGAGAGGACGCGCGACGCGGTCGCCAACGAGACGCCTGCCTGCTCGGCGATCTGTTTGAGGTTTACGGCGCTCATGCGTGAAGGGTACTGGGAAAGGCACTTCCCGACCCACTAGTCGTGACAAGTCCGTGACAAAGTGATCGGGTGTCGTTCGTTCCCCTTGCGCGTTTCGTGCGCGCGTGCCAAGCCACCGGGGCGGTGGAGCTTCGACCCGCGTTCCAACTAGGGTGCTCCCCGTGAGCACACCCGTCCAAGAGGAAGACCTCGCGCGCGTAACGATCATCTCGTCGCACCGCCGGGTCGATCTCGCGCTGCCCGGTTCGGTGAGCCTGAGCGAGCTGCTGCCCAGCATCCTGCGCTTCGCGGGCCTCGAGGCCAACTCCCCCACCGACGCCGTGCACGCCTGGGTGCTGCAGCGGTTCGGCTCCGATCCGTTCGACCTCTACGCCCCGATCAGCAAGCTCGGCATCCGCGACGGGGAGACCCTCCACCTGCGGCAGCGGGAGAACGCCATCCCCGACGCGGCATTCGACGACGTCGTCGACGCGGTGGCGAGCGCGACGAACGCGCGTCCGTCGTGGGCCGCGCGGCACTCCCGCACCATCTCGCTGGTGCTGCTCGGCGTGCTGTTGGTGTTCATGCCGTTCCTGATCATCCTGGGCACGTCGGACGAGGGCCGCCTCGCCCGCGGCATCGTGCTCGCGGCCACGGGATTCCTGTCGTTCGCCGCCTTCATCGCGGCCATCGCGCTCGCCCGCGCGGCGCGCGAGCGTCCGACGTCGACGGTGCTGGCTTGGTGCAGCGTCGTGCTGGCCGGCGTCGTGGGCTGGTACCTGCCGTACGTGATCGCCACCAACGCGGCGCTGCACATACACATCCTCATGGCGTCTTCGCTGGTCCTCGCATCCGCGGCGGCGAACGCCCTCGCGGCGCGCGTGCACACCATGCCGCTCTTCGCCGCGGCGCTGTTCGGGGGCATCATGCTGGCGTCCTCGTCGGTCATGGCGCTCAACTTCGGGCACGACGCGGAGGTGGCGGCCGGCACGATGGCCGTCCTGGTGTTCGTCACCGCGTTCTTCCCGACGCTCAGCTTCCAGATCGCCGGCATCGCGCTGCCCAATCTCCCGGTGACCACGGAGGCCATGCTCGCCGACGACACACCCGTGCAGTCGGACATCGTGGAGCGCGCGGTGTTCGCCGACCGGCTGCTCGCCGGCATGCTGACCGGCACGGTGGCCGCGGCGACCGCGTCGGCGTTCATCGCGATGCAGCAGGGCAGCGTCTGGGCGGTGGCGCTGGTGCTCAGCGTCGGGCTGGCCTTCCTGATGCGGGCCCGCGCGTTCGTGGGGCTCGCCCAGCGGCTGGCGCTGCTGCTCGGCGGCGCGGTCATCACCGGCGTCGGCGTGCTCGCGATCGCGATGGCGGCCACCTCGTCGCTGATCGGACTACTGGTCCTCTTCGGCGTGACGCTGCTCGGTGCGTACCTGCTCGCCCACTACTCCGCCAGTTGGCACGCGAAGATCCTCTCCCCCACGTGGGGCCGCTGGGGCGACATCTTCGAGTGGCTCGCGATCATCGGGATCGTCCCCTTCATGCTGGGCGTGCTCGACTTCTACGTCTGGTTCCGGTCCCTCTTCAACATTTGAGCCGGGCCAGGCGACTGAGCAAGGCGCGAAGCGCCGCGTCGAAGGCGCGTGGATCAGCTCAAGATCGAGCGCGAGCGGAGCGAGCTGGCCGAGATCCGGGCGCGGCTGCGCTGGAAACCTCCCCGCGCCTGACTCGCCTGCGGCCGTGCCGAGACCCGGCGCGGCTTCGCAGGGACGGTCAGGCCGAGATCTCGACCAGCTCGCTCCGCTCGCGCTCGATCTTCGCCAGATTCCTGAGCCTTCGACGCGGTCGCTGCGCTCCCTTGCTCAGTCTCAGGAACCGGGCGAAAACAGTAGCCGGAACTCGGTCGGGCTCGGAGGCATGGCGACGCGCGCGATGCGGCGCACGGTCGCCAGGGCGACCTCCGTCTCGCCGAGGCCGGAGGCCGACTTCACCTGGCTCGCGGGGAGGGCGTAGGCGCGGCGGAGGTTCTCGCCGGTCCGCCCGTCGAGCGACGAGACCATGACGACGTCGCTGTTGCGCAGTTCGCTCACCGCCCGCGACGAGGCCGGGTCGCCGACGTGCGCGACGGCCTGCCAGGCGCCGAGACGGTGGGTCGGGCCGATGGCGCCCACCTCGTCGACGATGAGGCTCGGCCGGAAGGGCCGGCCCTGGCCCGGCACGTTCTCCGGGGTGTGGAGCAGGTCGATGGTGCCGCCGCAGGCCCGGATGGTGTCGGCGAGCGACAGCCATTCGCGGTGGTCGCGCGCCAGCACCGACAGGTGGGCGCCCAGGCACATGGCGCGGAAGGCGACCAACCAACGCATGTAGTCGGGGACCGCGAGGAACAGTCGGGTGGGCTGGGGTCGGAAGAGCCGCAGCGTCACGGGTCCCCCCGGGCCCCGGCCGAGCAGGAGCCCGGAGGGCCCCGTCGCGACGACGGACTCGACGCTCTCACGGTCGGGGGCGAGGGCCTGGAAGTCGACGGTCACGAGTCGGCCCGCCTTCCCAGCGGCACGGTGGCGAGGAGGCCGGGCACCTGCGCGCCGCCCAGGGGGCCGAGCCGCAGCGCCGATCCGACCAGGGTCTGCACCGCCTCGTCGGCCTCCAGCGCCTGCTCACGGCTGCTGGTGACGAGCCGCAGCGCGCCCTGCGCCGGCTCGCCGGGGGCGACGGTGTACGACGTGACCGCCATCATCGCGGGGGCGGTGGCGACCGCGTCGAGGAGCAACTGGTAGCCGGCGCTCGGGTCCTTGCCGAAGCTCCGCACCGCGCGCGACTCGTGGACGAGGCCGTCGCACCACCACATCTCCCACTCCTCCCGGCTGCGCTCCTCGCGCGGTTCGGGGCCGGCGCCCGAAGTGAGCGCGAGGGCCTCCGCGATCTGCAGCGGGTCGAGCGGCTCCGTCTGGACGCCCCGGCGCTTGAGGGTGGCCTGGGCGCGGTGGAGGCCGAAGCGCAGGGTGGCGAAGACGCCGCTCTCACCGAGGCCTCGTCGTCCGACGGCTTCGAGGCAGAGGTTGGGGTCGAGCCGGAGCGCGAGCCAGGTGCGCCGCACGGCGGGCGGGGGCAGCTCGTCGCCGAGGATCTCGCGGTAGGCGTCGGCGGCGGGCGACGAAGCGGGCAGCATCGCGCGTGTGGGGGCGCCGACCGTGAGCGTCACGACCTGGATGCCGGCGAACGTCACGTCGTCCTGCCGCGTGAGCGTCGCGAGCTCGGCGAGGTCGAGCCGGTTGCCGCGGTCGGAGAAGAGCTGGAGGTCCGAGGTGAGTTCGAGGATCCCTGTCCAGGACCTGCCGTCGGCGACCACGCCGATCTCGCCGTCGTGCGCGTCCTTGATCTGCGTGACCTCGAGGTCGGGCAGCCACTGCGCCAGCGGGACGAGGTCCTCCGGCTGGTCCGCCTCCGCGACGAAGGCGCGCCGCCGTCGGCCGAACGCGTACCGGTGCCACAGCGTGCGGGGCAGCGTCCGGCCGTTGACGGGCACGGTCAGCAGGATGCCGAGCAGCACGAGCCCCGCGGCGAGCGCGTACGACCACGGCCGGCCCAGCATCGCGAGAGCCAGCGCGGCGGCGAGGGCCACCTGCCAGAACACGACCACGGGGATGTGCCGGGTCGAGCGCGCACGCAACGGCAGCTGAGCCCTCGCAGGTGGCGCTGACCGCAGCATGGTGTCCTCTCGACGACGTTCGCGAACACTCTAGGGGCACGCGGGCCCACGCACGTACGCGCGAGGGATCCGGCTTGGAGCCCGATCCGGTCTAGCATGTGACCGGCAAACCCCACCTCCGGACAGGGATCGAAGTTGGCGACTCGCAAGGACCTACTCAAGGCGCAGGCGTTCACGTCGCGCCGGATGATCGCCTCCTTCATCAACCGTGACCCCGACGACCCCACCCCGCCCCTGCGCCGCGTCGGCATGGCGACGTTCGTGTCCGTGCTGCTCGGGGTCATCCTGGTCGCCGGGTACACCCTGATGGGCCTCATCCGGCCGGACTCGAACCCGGGCTGGAAGGAGGGCGGGGTCGTGATCTCCGACACGGAGTCCGGGGCCCTGTTCGTCTACAGCCCCGAGGGCGACCTACTGATCCCCATGGCCGACGTGGCGTCGGCCCGTCTGAAGGCCGCCGGGGCCGAGGCCGACGGCCGCCCGCGGACCATGAACGTGCGCACCGACGCGCTGCGAGGGCTGCGACAGGCGCCGGTGGAGGGCATCGACGGCGCGCCCCGCCAGCTGCCGGCCGCCGAGGACGTGGACGCCTACCCGCTGAAGATGTGCTCCACCGCCCCCGACCTGAGCGGCGAGCGCTTCGTCACCCTCGAGTTCAACGCTTCCCCACCGGCGAGCGACGGGTTCGCCTTCGTCGCCCAGCACTCGGACCGCTCGGAGTACATCATCTTCGGCGGCAAGAAGCACCGCCTGTGGACCGACCCGACCAACAGCGGCCTGACGATGGTGCCGGACCTGCCGCGGATCGAGGTCGGCAACGCGTGGATCGCCGCGATGCCGGAGGGGCTGCCCATCACTCCCCTGGACATCCAGGGCATCGGCGACGACCACGGCCGCTACATCGCCGGCTTCGCCCGCGGCGACATCGGCCGCGCCGAGGCGTCGACGGACCCCACCCAGGACCAGTGGTTCGTCCAGACCGAGGAGGGTGTCGTGCGCATCTCCTACCTCGACATGGACGCGCTGGTGCAGAAGTACCACCAGGGCTCGACGAACCAGGTCCGCACCCTCGGCGCGCAGGACTGGAAGGGGCTCGACCGCTTCTCGCTGCCGTCGCGGCGGACCCCCGACGTGCCGTGGGACCAGCCCGTCGGCCCGCCGCAGGACGCCAACGTCGAGAGCCGCTCCATCTGCGCCACGTGGACCGAGGACCGCCCCGACGATCCCGTCATCAGCTACGGCGACGAGACCCCCGAGCTCCCCGCGAACTTCCGCGTCACCGTGGGCAACAGCTTCGACCTGATCGCCATGGAGCCCCTCACCGGGGCCCTGTTGCGGCACAGCGGCTCGCAGTCGCCGGAGACCGCAGCCTTCCTCGTCGCCGATGGTGTGAAGTACGCGATCCCCGACGTGGTGTCGCGGCGCGCGCTCGGGTACGGCGAGACCGCACTCGTCCCCGTCCCGGGCGGGCTCCTGTCGCAGATCCCCGACGGGCTGCGCGGCGGCCGGAACCTCTCGCTGGACAGCGTTCAGGTGCTCCGTCCCCCGTCCTCCGACGAGGGTCCGTAGGTAGCGACGACGGGCGTCTAGGTACTCCTACTCGAATACCGGACAGAGGGGGTCAGCGGGCCTGACAAATGACCCATGACCCGCCTATGGTCGTACACGACATGCGGCATACACCAGCGACCGGACTGCCGCGCCCACAGTCTCCACATCGAAGGGAATCCCCACCATGGCCAACAAGTCGGTAGACCGCGCCGAAATGGCGAAGGCCGCCCAGCAGATCGACGCCAAGCACCAGCAGATCCAGGCCCTGCAGAGCCGTCTGCGCGGCGAGATGCAGCAGCTCTCCGCCGTCTGGACCGGCAAGGCGTCCACCGCGTTCCAGCAGGGCTACCAGCGCTTCGACGAGGAGTACGAGAAGGTCAAGAACGGGCTCGAGAAGATCCACGGCGCGCTCACCGAGACCCTCCGCGACTACACGATCCGCGAGGACGAGTCGCAGGCCGAGGCCAACAAGTTCATCGGCACGATCTGACCCCCTGAGCACACGGACTTACAAGGAGAATCGAAAATGAGCGACGCAACCGTTTACACCCAGTCCGGCCTTCAGGACGGCATCGCCTCCCTGCGCCGGGCGCACAAGGAACTCACCGACCTGCTGGAGACCCTCAAGGGCGAGCTCAACCAGTCCCTCGGTTTCTGGGAGGACAACGCACGGCACGCCTACCAGGAGGTGCAGGTGCAGTGGGACCGCTCCGCCGCCCGCCAGTCGGAGATCATCGAGCGCATGCCCGTCCTCCTCGGCAACATCGCCGACGGCTACGACGCCACCGAGCGCGCCAACGCCTCCCGCTGGGCCTGAGCCCAGCGCACCTCTCCAACACCCGAAGGGTCCGGCTCCGGCCGGGCCCTTCGGGTTTCTGGGCTTTGAGGCGGCTCCGTCGGCGGTTCACCTGCCTCCAGTCGGTTTCACCTGCCTACGTCGGCGGGTGAACCGCACCCGACGCAGGTGGCTTGCGTACCTCGTCGAGCCGCGCCAGCAGCGTCGGCCCGTCGAGCCGCTCGTCCTCCCACAGCTGCGTCGGCTGGGCGAGGACCGCGTCGAGCCGGGCGAGATAGTTGGCGCGGGGGATCTCGACGGCGCCCATGCTGGCCAGGTGGCCGGTGAGCCACTGCACGTCAAGGATCGACACCGACACATGGTGCAGCTGCAGCGCGAGCCGCAGCAGCGCCACCTTCGACGCGTCGCGGCCGCGCGCCGGGTCGTGGAACATCGACTCGCCGGCGAACAGGCCACCGAAGTGCACGCCGTAGAGCCCGCCGACGAGGCGACCCTCGGCGTCCCACGTCTCGACGCTGTGCGCCACCCCCGCGCGGTGCAGGTTGGTGAAGACGTCGGCGATGCGCCGGTCGATCCAGGCGCCTTCGCGCGACTCGTCGGCGCACCGGGCGAGCACCGCCCCGAAGCGGCGGTTCACCGTCGTGGTGTAGCGCTTCGCGGACTGGCGCAGCGAACGGGTGATGCGCAGTCGGCCGAGCGGCAGCACCCCGCGCTGCACCGGCGACCACCACCCCATGTAGGACGGCTCCACCGGCATCGGGAACACGCCGGCGGCATAGGCCTCGACGACGATCTGCGCGTCGAAGTCCTCGGAGACCGCGATGAGGTCCTGGCGGGGCCAGGTCGCGGGGTCGCCGAAGAGCTTGCTGAGCACCACCACAGTGTTGCAGGCGCAGGGGACAAACCTCGCGGCTCGACGGACATGCTTGGTGCCGTGTGGGAACCTTGGCATTGAAGGAGAGCACATGGACGACAAGCAGCTGGCGGCCGCCGAGAACCTCAGCGCGGACGTATTCCATCAGATCCTCGACCTGGCGATCACCGGCAAGGGGGCACTGCCCGGCGCCCACGCCACCGCCAAGGCGCAACTGGGCAGGCACGGCGACGCGGAGGCCGCCATCCGCGCGATCGTCAACCAACACCTCGCGCTCGCGGGCGGGCAGGGATTCGCGACGAACTGGGGCGGCTTCCTGATGTCCCTGGTCACCATCCCCGCCAACATCGGGGCGCACGCCTTCGTGCAGGCCCGCATGGTGTCGGCCATCGCCCACCTCCGCGGCTACGAACTCGAGGACCCGCGCGTGCGGACCGCGCTGCTGATGTGCATGCTCGGCCCCTCCGCCGGCGCCGCGCTCGTCAGCAAGGGGGTCCTGCCGAGCTCGCCGCTCGTCGTGGCCACCGCCCCCGTCTTCGACAGCCACCTCGACGGCGCGGTCGCGAAGGTCCTCCTCGAGCGCGCGATGAGCGCGATCAGCGGGAAGCGTCTGGGCCTGATGCTCGCCAAGGGGGTGCCGTTCGTCGGTGGCGGCGTGGGCGCGGCCGTCGACGCCTGGAGCACGCGGGCCATCGCCCGCCACACCCTCGACGCGCTCCCCAGCCGCCGCCCCAAGGCCTGATGGACGACGCCTAGGTGCGTACCAGGCGGGCGATCGCCGTCGACGCCTCTCGCAGCTTCGCCTCTTGTTCTTCACCGCCGAGCTTGACGGCCTCGACCACGCAATGGGACACGTGGTCGTCGAGAATGGCGAGCGCCACCCGTTCCAGGGCCCTGGTTGCGGCGGAAACCTGGTCGAGGATCTCGGGACAGTACCGATCCTCCTCGACCATCTTGGAGATCCCACGGATCTGGCCCTCGATCCGACGCAGCCGCAGGAACAGGTCACCCTTCGTGGTCCCACTCATCGCGGTCTCCTCTTCTGATCGGCGCGGGGGGCTCGCCATCGGTTGGGTTGGCGAGCCTCCCGCTCATGGTCACTACTTCGATGACCCTGCATACCGGGTCGGGTCTGACTCGAACGTCGAGGCACAGTGGTCAGAGCAGAAGTGGTAGATCTGCCCGTTGTACTCGGCGCTGGCGGCCGCAGTGGCGGGGTCGATCGTCATCCCGCAGATGGGATCGACGACCTTGGTGGAGTTGGACATGATGGTTCCTTCCGGTTCTTCAGTGCTTCCGACCGTCACCACCGGGTCGGTGGTGGGGACGATGGGGTTGGGATTGACCGCTGCGGGCTTGAAGGCACGCAGCCGGTTCGCGTTGCCCACGACGGATAGGGACGACAACGCCATCGCGGCCGCTGCGAGTATCGGGCTGAGCATCCACCCCAGAGCCGGGTAGAAGACCCCGGCGGCAATCGGGATGCCCAAGGCGTTGTACATGAACGCGAACACCAAGTTCTGGCGAATGTTGCGCATGGTCGCCCTCGAAAGGTCGACTGCAGTCACCACACCGGAGAGGGCTCCGGAGATGAGCGTGATGTCCGAAGCCTCGATCGCGACGTCCGTCCCGGTGCCGATCGCGGAACCAACGTCTGCCTGCGCGAGCGCGGGGGCATCGTTGATACCGTCTCCGACCATTCCGACGGTGCGGCCCTCGGACTGGAGTCGCTTGACCTCGTCAGCCTTGTGCTCGGGCAACACCTCTGCGAGGACCCGCGAGATGCCGACTTCGCGCGCGATGGCCGCTGCCGTGGCACGATTGTCGCCGGTCATCATCACCACGTCGATCTTCCTGGCCCGAAGGGCTGCGACGGCGGCGGCCGACCCCTCCTTCAACGTGTCCGCGACCGCAATGACGCCGGCCAGTTTTCCGTCGACCACGGCGAACATCGGGGTCTTTCCATCGCCGGCCAGCCGGTCAGCGATCGCGGAGTCAGGGGTCACGCCGACGTTCGCGAGCAGCCGCGCGTTCCCGACCAACACTTCATGCCCCTCGACGAACCCCCTCACTCCCTGACCTGTCAGGGAGTCGAACGCCGACGTCTCGGGCAGCTCGATGCCTCGCCCGAGTGCGCCGAGCACGATGGCCTGCGCCAATGGATGTTCGGAGGATCGTTCGACGGCGCCGACCAGTCTCAACAATTCTGTCTCGGAGAACCCGGCGGCGGGATGGACGTCGGTCAGCGCCGGCTCACCCTTCGTGATGGTTCCGGTCTTGTCCAGGACGATGGTGTCCAGCTTGTGTGCGATTTCGAGCGCCTCCGCGGAACGGATGAGTATGCCGTTCGTGGCCCCCTTCCCGGTGCCCACCGTGATCGACAGCGGAGTCGCCAGGCCAAGCGCGCAGGGGCACGCGATGATCAATACCGATACCGCGGCCACCAGACCGAACACCAACGCCGGCGGAGGTCCGACGATGGCCCACACGGCGAAGGCCCAGATCGCTATGAGGATGACTGCGGGAACGAAGTAGCTGGAGACTTTGTCCACCAGACGTTGGATCGGTGCCTTGGAACCCTGCGCCTCGCGCACCAACTTGATGATCTGGGCGAGCATGGTCTCCGACCCGACCCTGGTCGCGGTGTAGCGAAAGGTTCCCGTTTGGTTGATCGTCGCACCGATCACCACGTCGCCGGCGGTCTTGGTGACGGGGATGGGTTCGCCGGTGACCATCGATTCATCCACCGCGGACGACCCCTCGACGACCTCCCCGTCCACGGGCAGCTTCTCTCCCGGCCGCACCACGACGAGGTCTCCGAGGACGACCTCCTCGACGGCCACCTCCAACTCGTCCCCGTCGCGGATGACGCGGGCGGTCCTGGGCTGCAGGCCGATCAGTGCACGGATGGCCTCGCCGGTGCCGGCCTTCGCTTTGGTCTCGAGGAGTCGTCCCAGCAATATCAGGGTCAGGATCACTCCGACCGCCTCGTAGTACACCTCCTGCGCGTCTGCGGGGAGCAGCCAGGGAAGGAACGTCGCCACCAAGCTGTACCCGAAGGCGGCGATGGTGCCGAGTGTGATCAGGGAGTTCATGTCCGCAGTGCGGTGGGACAGCGCGAGCCAGCCCGTCTTGTGGATCGGCCACCCCGTGTAGAGGAAGACGGGAGCGATGAGTGCGAGCTGCAGCAGCGGGTTCATGAGGATCGGCGGCACCCACGTAGCTCCGAAGAGGTCCTGTGCCATCACCGCCACCAGCACGGGCAGGGTCAGGACCGCGCCGAGAACGACCCTGCCGCGAAGATCCTTGATCTCGGCGTCCCGCTCCCGCTCCTCCGCATCACCGTCATCCGGCACGAGATCGGCGATTGGAGCGGCCTCGACGCCTCGGCCCTCATCGGGTGCTGCCATGCCGGAACCTGGAGCGTCATGGGCTCCCCCGGAGTCCGGCGGATCGAGCACTGCCACCGCGCCTCCCACTCGAGAGCCCGAGGCGGGCGCATCCTCCGCGGCCACCACGCGTACCCGTCCACGGAGCATGTTCATGCCACACGCGAAGCCGAAGTCCCCAGTCTCGGTCGGTGTGAACTCGACGGCCGTGGTCGCATAGGCGGGCAGGCTTTGGTTGATCTTGAAGTCGGGGAAGACCACGCGCGAGGAGCAGTCTCCGGTTTCTCTGCGGTCGAAGAGGAATCTGACCGGAACCCCTGCTCGCACTTCGATGATGTCCGGACTGTACCCACCCTTGACCAAGACCTTGACCTCTTGAACACCGTTCAGCGTTTCCGCGCGGCTTGATTTCCTCCTTCCGAAGAAGAACCAGATCACCCCGGCGGTCGCGAGTAACGCGACGCCGAGCACCGTCCATTCTGAAGCACCCATGACAAATCACTCCTCACGTGGCCCCACCGCCGTTCCGGAAGAGGCACGTACGAAATCTCAAGCCCTCGCACCGGAGAGCAGATACCCTGACGGGGTATAGGTATAACCCTATGCCGCGGAACGCTCGCAAGTGACCGGGAATCGTAAAGGTTGCGTCAAGGTTTGGATCGGGGAACCGTGCGCTGCTTCTTGACGGAATCTTGTCCCGATCCGGGTCGATGCTTCAGGTGGGCACCGGATATTGGGGGCAGTCGCCGCCGACCGGCGTGCGACGGCGCACGATTGGAGTGGCGGATGTGGCCTGAGTTGTTCTCGATCTTCGGGATCGGTGTCCAGTCCTATGGGGTGAGCAAGGCGTTGGCACTACTGGTCGGGGCGTACCTCTTGGGTCGCGCCTTCACGTCGATCGGCTACGACAAGGAGTTGGCGCACTCGATCGCCTTGTGGGCCACGGTGTGGGGCTTCGTCGGCGCGAAGGTCTATTTCGTGCTCGCGAACCTGGACAACCTGAGCCTCCACGTGCTGGGCGGGTCCGGGTTCGTGTGGTACGGGGGTCTCGTGGGCGGCACGCTCACGGTCGTCGTCATGACCCATCGGCATGGGCTGTCGTTGACGAAGGTGGCCGGCGCCATGGCCATGCCGCTCTCCGTGGCATACGGGGTTGGGCGAATCGGCTGCTTCCTTTCCGGCGACGGCACGTACGGCAAGCCGACGGACCTGCCCTGGGGCATGGCGTTCCCCAACGGCACCGTACCGATCGACGTGCCTGTCCATCCCGTGCCCCTCTATGAGTCATTGGGTGCCTTCGCCATCGCCGGGGTCCTCGTCGTCGTGGGTCGCCGGTTGCCGTCGCTGGCGGTCTTCGGAATGTACCTGGTCCTGAGCGGCACCGCGCGGTTGCTGTTCGAGTTCATCCGCATCAACGACCGCGTCCTCTTCGGGCTGACCGAGGCGCAGTTGTTCGGGGTCGCGAGCATCGCACTCGGGGCCCTCCTCATCGGCGCCGCCGTGAACCGGCCGGGGCGGGCCGTCCCCGTAGCCACACCGGCCGACGAAGCCGCGGACCGGGCCGCAGAGCCGGTCGGGCGGTGAGCACGATGCCCACCAGCACCGGAGGGGAGTCTCCGGCAACCGCCATCGATGGCGGCCGCGGGCGCACCCGGCTCGCCGCGATTTGGGCGGGAATCCGGGCCACCATCGGCGCCTTGATGGGCCTGACGCCCCATGTGCTCCACCACGTCGGCTTCATCGCCGGAGCGGCGCTGCTCACCGGGGTGGTCGGCAACCTCGCCCTGTTCGCCGTCGGTCTGCTGCTCAGCATTCCGATGCTCCGCAGGCTGGGTCGCCGGTTCGGGACGTGGAAGGCCCCGACCATCGGGGTCGTCGTGTTCACCGCCCTCTTCGCCGTCTCCACCTTCGTCATCGGGCCGCTGCTCAACCAACCGTCCACCGGCGCCGAGCCACCCCCGCAGTCGGCAACCAGCGAGTCACCCAGCCCCATCGCCAGCGAGAGCGACGAGCACACCGGCCACCACGAGTAGCAGAAAACAACGGAAGGACGAGACAACATGATGAACCACCACGGAACCGGCGAGGGCTGCTGCGGGAAGCATGGCGGAACCGGAGCACACGGACACGCGTCCGGTCACGGTCACCACGGCACGGTGATCGCGGGACCGGGCGACGAGGTCGTCATCTGCGCCGTCCGCGGCAACCAGACGCTGCGCTCCACCGCCGAGGACGCGGGACTGTTCCGGGACAGGGCCGGCCAGCGCTACTTCTTCTGCTGCGCCCATTGCGCGGAGCTCTTCGATGCCGACCCCACCGCCCACAGGACCGCGGGCTCCTACGGGATCCACTGAGGCGAGGCATGATGATGAGCCACAAGGGCCATTTGAAATGGATGGCCATCCTCGCCGGAGCACTGTTCCTGGTGATGCTCGCCCTGGGTAAGCCCGTGAGCGAGGCATTCAGCTACGCCGTCGTGCTGGCGTGCCCGCTGATGATGGTGGGGATGATGTTCGGAGGACACGGGCACGCCGGCCACGGCGGACACGCCGCGCACGACACGCAGGAAGCGCAGGACAGACGGGCTGCCCACCACACCCCGACAGACTGAACCAAGCCAACCAAGCACCTCACCGATAAGGCCCGCCCGTGGAGGGGCGGGCCTTATCGTCTTTCCACGTTCGTACCGGCTCCCGCTCTTGACCGAACCTTGACCGTTCCCGGGTCGTCCTCGAACGCTGGACGGTCATAGTGAGACCGTCAGGTTTACACCAAACTTTAGGAGAAATTCGATGGCACACTCACGACGCGTAGCCCGTCGCCCAGCACTGCCCGCAGTGCTCGTCGCAGCCATGACGCTCTCACTCGCCGCATGCGGGCCCGACGAGCAGGTGACCGAGGCGGTGACCGACTCCTCGACGCCTATCGCGACAGCCAGTAGCGGCGGCGGAGGGGAGAGCGGCTCGGCACCGGCGACCATCGAGAGCGCGGCGCCCGTCGTCGGGACGGTCTGGGTGGCCAACGAGGACGGCGACTCTCTCACCGCGATCGACGCGGCCACGGGCGATGTCGTCGCCACCATCGACGGCATCGACGGACCGCACAACGTCCAGGTAGGGCCCGACGGGAACACCATCTGGGCCGTGAGCGGCCACGCGAGCGCCCTCGTCGCCGTGGACGCCCGCACCTCGGAACTGCTCGGGACCGCCCCCACCGGCCCGAGCCCGGCGCACGTGATCGTCTCTCCCGACGGCTCCAACGTCTACGTGACCAACGCCGGCGACGACAGCCTGAGCGTCTTCGATGCCGCGGCTCTCGAGCCGAAGGCCACGCTTTCGCTGAGCGCCGGGCCCCACGGGCTTCGACCCACCCCGGACGGGGCCTTCGTCGTGGTCGCCAACACCACCGCCGGCGCAGTCGACATCGTGGACACCGCCAGCAACACCGTGGCGGCGAGCGTCCCGGTCGGAGATTCGCCGGCGCAGGTCGCTGTCGACGCCGAGGGCCGATACGCCTACGCCAGCCTCAACGGTTCCAGCGAAGTGGTGAAGATCGACCTCGAGCAGCGCAAGGCCGTCGGGACCGTCGCCGTCCCGTCCCCGCCCGTCCAGCTGTACTTGACCGCCGACGGCAGCCGCCTCCTCTCGGCCGACCAGGGCACCGAGGACGCGCCCGGCCGCACGGTGAGCATCATCGATCCGGCTTCTCTGGCCGTCGAAGCGTCCGTGGAGACCGGGGCGGGACCACACGGCATCGTGATTGAGCCCACCGGGCAGCGTGCTTGGGTGACGAACCTCTACGACGACACGGTCTCCGCCATCGACCTGACGACCGGCAAGGTCGTGGCCACGGTGCCCGTGGGCGACAAGCCCAACGGCGTCAGCTACAGCGCAGCGCCGCCGACGGAGGGCCTCAAGTCCACCAGCATCACCGTGCCCGAATACGGCGGTGGCGGGGGCGACCACGCCGAGCACTGACCGCCGTCGACGGACAACGGCCCGCCCCCGACCAGGGGCGGGCCGCTTCGTTATCGACGCGGTCAGGCGACGACGTAGCGCGTGGGGTCGGAGTTGAAGGTGTCTGCGCACTGCTGCGAGCAGAAGTAGTACGTGTTGCCCTCGAATTCGGCCGACGCGGCGGCCGAGTCGGGCTGGACCTCCATCCCGCAGACGGGATCGACGAGCTTGGGTGAGGTGTCCTCCATGGTGGGTCTTCCTTTCTGGTGCCGGAAAACTGCTTGACGATCCACGCTACGCCCGGCTCAGTTCACCGCCGCCCGCTCCGACACCACGAAGCTCTTTGACCCTCCGGGTTCCTATGCTGACAAGCACACATTCGGAAGGAGCGCTGACCATGCCCCCAGAGCACGCGGAACAGCAGTCCGACGAGCCGCGCCAGTCGCACGACTCCCACCAGTCGCAGTCCCACCACCAGAAGCAGATGTACCTCCGGTTCGGGGCCATGATCCTGACCGGCATGGTGGTCATGTACTTCACCATGTTCGTCGGCTCCTGGGAATGGAGCCACATCCGGTTCAGTCAGAGCCGCATCTTCATGGCGCTCACCATGGGCGGCGCCATGGGGTTGATCATGCTCGCCTGGATGCTCAACATGTACAAGAACGCCAAGGCGAACGTCGTCATCGTCGTCGTCAGCCTGCTGCTCCTTGGCGGCGGCGCGGCCCTCGACCGTAGCCAGGCCACCGTCGACGACCAGGCCTTCATGCGCGGCATGATCCCCCACCACTCCCTCGCCATCACCCGCGCCGAACGGGCCGGCATCCAGGACGCGCGGGTCTGCGAACTCGCGGTGGAGATCAGCGAGGCACAGCGCCGCGAGATCTTCGAGATGGACTGGCTGATCAAGGACATCGAGGAGAACGGCATCGCCGCCACCGCCGAGGAGGCCGCCGCCCGCCCCGTGCCCGACTACCAGGAGTCCGCTGAGCGCAGCTGCCCCGGCAGCTGACCCCGGTTCGTTCACGTCGGGAAGCAGATTGCGCCGCCGGTGCCGTGGCTACGGATGGGTTCCTTCAAGCCTTGAGGCCCTTCCGGGCTTGGGGATCCCTGCGACCGGGCTTCAAGAAACTTCACTTGCTTGACCGAAGGGGTCCGCCGACAAGGGAAAACGGCGTCAGTCGGGCCAAGCAAGTGAGTTTTCTGGAATAGGCACTAGCCGAGGCGGCTCGTCGCTTCCTTGAGCAGTTCCTCAGGCTCAAGCCACATCGACGGGTAGAGCGCCGACCAGCGCTGCACGCCCTCACCGTCGATCAGGACGAAGCCGTGGCCGGGCAGGCCGGCGTGCATGCCCTTGTCCAGGAAGTCGTACGCCTTGGACACCGTCCCGTCGTCGAGGAGGACGGGGGTCTTGACGCCGAACTGGGCGAGGTCGGGCATGATCTGCTCCGCGGTGTTCATCACGATCGGCAACACGGTGATCCCCGCCTCCTCGAAGCCGGGGTGCTTCTCGATCTCCGCCATCTGCACCGTGCACGACGCGCAGCCGGCGCCCTCGTTGAAGTAGAGGATCACGGGATCGGGCCGCAACGAGCTGAGCGTCACCGTCGACCCGTCGGTGCGGGAGAGCGTGAAGTCGGGCGCCGCTCCGCTCGCCTCGCTCTGCTGCGGTGCCGCCGACCACAGCCCGTAGGCCGTGACAGCGAGAATGAGGACCACCACCACGGCGCTCACCGCGCGTCCGATGGTGGCACGTCGTTTCGCTTGGGACTGGTCCGCTTCCTGCTGCATGCGCACCTGGGCGCGTCGGGAAGGTGCGGGCTTGGTCTGGGTCATCGCTGGTCCTCCGATGTGGTGGTGACGGGAAGGTCGAGGTCGGCATCGTCGGCGTCGGAGCCGCAGCAGTCGTGCGCCTCGACCTCCGCTTCCGCGGCCCGGCGGTCGCGCAGCGTCACGAGCACGAACACGGAGACCACCGCGAGCAGCAACAGCCCGAGCACGAACTCGGGGATGGGCGCGGTGATGGCGAGCAGCCAGGCGAACACTTCGCTGAGCCAGGCGCCCATGCCGACCAAGGGCGCGTCGGCGCCGGTCATCTCGGTGGCCCCGGCCTGGAAGATGACCGCGACGCCCATGATGACGAACCCGACCGCGACGAGCAGGTTGACGGTGTTGGTGGCGAGGGTGAAGCGACCCAACCGCACACGAACCGGCTTCGCCCGCAGTCGGCGCATCCCGTCGGGCCGCTTGTCCCACAGCAGCGCCATCACGAACAGCGGGATGACCATGCCGAAGACGTACGCCAAGCCGAGCACGAGTCCGCCGACAGCTGAGCCCGAGAGCGCGGACAGTGTCATGACGCCCGCGAGCACGGGGGCGCAGCAACTGGAGGCGATGCCCGAGAACACGCCGAGGCTGAAGAAGGTGGCGGTGTCGCCGCGTGCGGTGTCCGGCGCACGCAGGAACGACGGCATCGACCACATCGCCCCGGACAGCGCCAGCACGCCCAGTCCGATCATCAGTAGCCCGCCGGCCCAGTACAGGACCACGTGGTACTTCGCGATCGCGCCGGCGATGAGGCTCACGCCCATCGTGATCGGGACGAGCACGAGCGCGAGGCCCGCCGCGAACACGAAGGTCAGCGGCAGCAACCGCCAGCGGCGGTTCTTCGCCGCAGCGGCCAGGTAGCTGGGCGCGAGGAACACGATGCAGCACGGCGCGAAGAGCGCCACCCCACCGGCGAGGAACGCCGCGAGCACGCCGCCGGCGCTGAGGAGGTCGGCGCCCACGTCAGCGCGCTTCCAGCTGCTGGACGAGCCGGGCCAGCTTGCCTCGCGGCAGCCTTCCGTCGTGGAAGTAGCGGCCCTCGAGCAGCGTCAGTGGGAACATGCCGGGCCGATGCCTGCGGATCAGCTCCTGCCCCTCCGGGGATTCGGACGGCACGAGCGTCAAGCGCATGAGGCCACGGGTCTCCAGCTGGCCGAGGCGCTCCTGCGCGTCCTCGCAGAAGTGGCAGGCAGGAGCGGTGACCAGCGTTACTTCGGCGAGGACCGTCGTCGGTCCGGCGGGGGCGGTCTGCAGGGTCTCGTTCACGTTTCCAAGCCTCACCGGGTCTCGTTCAGGAGCTGTCCAGTGCGGGTCAAGATTCGGCCAAGGATTCCGGGAGGGCCACATCGCGGGTGGGGCCGTTCAGTCGGGCGGGCAATAATGGCGACATGGCAGACACCGCACCGGCGAAGGCGCTGATCATCGACGACGAGCGCCCCCTCGCGGGCATCGTCGCCTCCTACCTCCGGCAGGCGCAGTTCGAGACCGCCGAGGCCTACGAGGGCCCCGACGGGGTGCGGCTCGCCCAGGAACTGGACCCGGAGGTGGTCATCCTCGACCTCGGGCTGCCCGGCATGGATGGCGTGGAGGTGTGCCGCCGCATCCGGACCTTCTCGGACTGCTACATCATCATGCTGACCGCGCGGGTGGACGAGGTGGACAAGGTGATCGGGCTCTCGGTCGGCGCCGACGACTACCTCACCAAACCGTTCAGCCCGCGCGAACTCGTCGCGCGTGTGCAGGCGATGCTGCGCAGGCCGCGGCGCAGGACCCAACCCGCGACCGCGCAGGCGGCGCGCGAGTTCGGGCAGCTCCGGATCGACGCGGGCGGCCGCGACGCCTGGCTCGGGGACGAGCCGGTGGTGCTCACGCGGACCGAGTTCGACATCCTCGACGTGCTGTCGGCCCGACCGAACCTGGCGCTCAGCCGCCGCCAGATCATCGACGAGGTGTGGGGCCCCGGCTGGGTGGGTGACGAGCACGTCGTCGACGTGCACGTGGCGAACCTGCGCAAGAAGCTCGACGACCCGCCCGCCGAGCCCCGGTACGTGCTCACCGTGCGCGGCGTCGGCTACCGGATGGGCCAGGGCTGATGGCCGACGGGGAGCGCCCCCGGCTGGCGTGGGGGACGAGGACCTTCCTCGCGTTCGCGGTCGTGGTCGCGGCCTCGGTGCTGTCGGCAGCGGTGGTGGCGCTCATCGTCGGGCCCCCGCTGTTCCACGAGCACCTGCTGGAACTGGGTCACACCGGCGGCTCGGCCGAGATGGCGCACGTCGAGCAGGCGTTCCTGGACGCGGGGGTGCGGTCGCTGGGGGCGGGGCTCGTCGTCGCGCTCGGACTGGCGACGCTGCTCGCCTGGTGGGAGACGCGTCGCCTACGGCGTCCTCTCGACGAGTTGGCCGCCGCCGCCCGACGTGTGGAGTCCGGCGACTACGCCGCCCGCGTACCCGTCGGCGACGGGAGTCCGGAGTTCGACGCGCTCGGCGAGGCCTTCAACGGCATGGCGCGGCGACTCGACGCGACCGAGGAGAGCCGCCGTCGACTGCTGTCCGACGTCGCCCACGAACTACGCACGCCGCTGTCCACGCTCACCGCCGAACTGGAGGCGATCGGCGACGGGCTCGTCCCGTGGGACCGGGAGGGGCACGAGCTGCTCGCCCAGCAGGCGGCGCGCTTGCAGCGCATCGCCAACGACCTCAACGACGTCTCCCGGGCGGAGGAGGGCCGGTTCGAGCTCGACCGCCATCCCGTCCCGGTGGCGCTGCTCGTGGAGCAGGCGGTGGCGACGTTCCGGCCGCGGTACGCGGCGAAGGGGGTCGAGCTGTCGGGCGAGGCGGATGGCGGCACCGTCGTCGCCGACGCCCAGCGGGTCGGGCAGATCCTGGGGAACCTCATCGAGAACGCGCTCCGGCACACGCCCCCCGGCGGTCAGGTGCGCGTCGCAGGGCAGACCCTGCGCGGCGAGACCCGCATCACCGTCACGGACACGGGCGAGGGGCTCACCGCCGACCAGCGCGACCGGGTGTTCGACCGGTTCTATCGCACCGACACCTCCCGCGCCCGCGACGCCGGCGGCTCGGGCATCGGCCTGACGATCTCGCGCAGCCTCGCCCGCGCGCACGGCGGCTCCCTCACGGTCACGAGCCCCGGTCCCGGAACCGGCGCCACTTTCACGCTCACGCTGCCCGGGACGACCCTGCCCACCTCTTGACCGTTTCTTGATCGTTCCTGCGTGGTTCCTGCGCCGACCCGTCCCTACGGTGAAGGACGCGGGCCCAACCACCCGCGGGAATGGAGAATCACCCATGACACGCAAGAAGCTCCTGGCCGTCACTGTCAGCGGCGTCGTCGCGGCCGCAACGTTGGTGGGCTGCGCGGACGCGGGCACCGAGCCCACCACTGCGGCACCGGCGACCCCGGCCGCAACGTCCACGGCGAGCAGCGGCGGCGAGGTCTCGGAGGCCCACAACGACGCCGACACCGACTTCGCGCAGATGATGATCGTCCACCACGAGGGCGCCATCGAGATGGCGGACCTCGCCACCGACAAGGCGGAGTCGGCCGAGGTGAAGGACCTCGCCGAGCGGATCGCGCAGGCGCAGGGCCCGGAGATCGAGCAGATGACGGCCTGGCTCGAGGCCTGGGGCGAAGACGTCTCCCCCTCCGAGCACGGCGGCATGGACCACGGCGGCATGGAGATGGACGGCATGAGCCAGGAGGAGATGATGGCGCACCTCGAGGGTCTCGAGGGCCAGGAGTTCGACCAGGCGTTCCTCGAGGGGATGATCGCCCACCACCAGGGCGCGGTGGAGATGGCGGATGCAGAGCTCGCCGAGGGTGAGAATCCCGAGGCGCTGGCGCTCGCCGAGAAGATCATCTCCGACCAGGAGGCTGAGATCGCCGAGATGCAGGAGATGCTCGCCGGCTGACCGGGGCTCACGCTCCGGGATTTACAGAAAACTCATTTGCTAGGGGATCTCGCCGCACGCGCGGAGCGGCGAGATTGCCCAGCAAATGAGTTTTCTGTAATCCGACCACCGTCAGGCGGTGTAGCTGCGGCGTACGCGCTGCGTGATCAGGCAGGTGACCTCGTAGGGGATGGTGCCCATCAGGTTCGCGAGCTCCTGCGGCGTGATCCGGTCCGACCCGGAGCCGCCCATCAGCACGACCTCGTCGCCGGCCACCACGTCGGTCCGGGCACCGAGGTCCACCATGATCTGGTCCATGCAGACGCGTCCGACGACGGGGTAGCTCACCCCGGCGATGAGGACGCGGCCGCGGTTGGAGTTCAGCCGCGAGTACCCGTCGCCATAGCCGACGGCCACGGTCGCGATGAACGTGTCGTCCGGGGCGGTCCACGTCCGCCCGTACGACACGGACTCGCCGGCCCGCACAGGCTTCACCAGGATCACCCTCGAGGTCCAGCGGGCGACGGGGTCGAGCAGGTCGTCGGCGAGGTTGAGCTCGGGCGCCGACCCGTAGAGCGCGATGCCGGGGCGGACGGCGGTGTCACCGGTGAGGTCGTGGTTGAGGATCCCGGCGGAGTTGGCGGAGTGCACCCAGCGGACTGGCCCGACGGCGGCGACCACCTCGTCGACGGCGAGCCGGAAGGCGGCGATCTGCTGGTGGGTGAAGGCGCGGCCCTCTTCGGTGTCGGCGTCCGCGAAGTGGGTGAAGATGCCCTCGAGCTCGAGCTCCGGGGCCGCTTCGATGCGCTGGGCGGCGGCGACCGCGTCGTCGGGCCGGACGCCGACGCGGCGCATGCCGGTGTCCACGTTCAGGTGGACGCGGGCCATGGTACCTGCCTCCCGAGCGGCGGTGGCGGCCTCGTCGATGTTGGCGAGGGCGCCGATGGTGAGCGAGATCCCGCACTCCAGCGCGCCGGGCAGTTCCGGGGGCAGCGCGGGTGAGAGCTTCAGGATCGGTGTGGTGATCCCCGCGTCGCGGAGCGTACGGCCCTCCCCCACCGTCGCGACCCCGAACCCGGTCACCAGCGGCTCGATGTGCCGCGCGACGGGGACCATGCCATGCCCGTACGCGTCAGCCTTGACCGCGGCGAACACGTCGCGCCCGCCGCCGCGTTCGCGCATGCGCTCGACGTTGCGGGCGATGGCGGCGAGGTCGACGGCGAGGTGGCTGGTGGTCACCGCGCCATCCTAATGACGCGACGCCCGGGGCGACGAAAGGGCTCTGGTCTGCGGCGGTGGCAGACTTGCCGGCATGTCGAACGACCAATGGAACAACGGGCAGAACAGCCAGTGGCAGCAGCAGGGCGACGGCGGGTGGGGCCAGCCGCAGCAGTCGGCCAACGAGTGGGCGCCGCCGCAGGGGCAGCCGCAGCAGTCGGCCAACGAATGGGCCGCGCCGACGGGTCAGCGCAGCGCCGCCGAGTGGGATCCGCAGCGTCACGACAACTCCGCCGCCGACTGGTCGCAGCGCCAGACCGGGGCCGGCGAATGGCAGCAGGGACAGAGCGCGAACGAGTGGTCCCAGCAGCAGGGCCAGCAGGTCCAGCAGGAGTGGGGCCAGGGGCAGGGCTGGGGCCAGCCGCCGCAGGGCGGCTGGGAGCCGGCGCAGAACTGGGGACAGCAGCAGGGCGGCTGGGAGCAGCAGCACCAGCCGACGCAGGATTGGGAGGCCGCGGGCTACGTCCAGCAGGGCCACGGCAGCCGGGCCGTCAAGGGGCTCAACCCGTTCAGCCCCAACTTCACCGAGTTCTCCTTGCCGCGGTCCGCGGGGATCATCTACGTCGTGGGGATCGTGGCGATCCTGGCGATCTGGCTCTCGGAGGTGATCTGGTCCCTCACCGACGTGGGCGGGGGCGGGTTCTGGGTCGCCGAGTCGCTCATCGTCGGACTGCTCCGCTCCGCCCTCGCCATCCTCGTACTGAGGGTGATCCTCGAGGGCGTGATCGCGCTCATCAAGATCGCGCAGAGGAAGCCCGAATAGGACTAAAAGACCTTGCCACGCGGCGAGGGAGCGCGGTCCGCTCCCTCACTTGCGCGTGGTGCAACATGCGGTCGCGGTTGGCCGCGTCCGCGTCGGTGTGGAAAAATCGAGACTCTGGAGCGCCGGGAAGTCTGGTCGGCATGCACGTGTCAGTCGACCCCGGAGGACAACCATGTCTGATCCCAACGCCACCATCCTGAGCCGTGGCACGTTCCGCGAGTACTCGCGGATCGAGAAGACGCTCACCACGCAGACCATGGCCGGTGTGCTGCTGCTCATCGCGGCGGCGATCGCCCTCATCTTCGCCAACACCGGCGTCGCCGACGCATACTTCGGGTTGCGCGACACCTACCTCGGCGTCGACTTCGGGATCCTGAACCTGCGCATGTCGATCGGGCACTGGGCCGCCGACGGCCTCCTGGCCATCTTCTTCTTCCTCGTCGGCCTCGAGCTCAAGCGACAGTTCGTCGTCGGCGACCTCCGCAACCCCGGCCGGGCGCTCGTCCCGATGGCTGCCGCCTTCGGCGGCGTCGCGGTCCCGGCCCTGATCTACGCGGCGATCAACCTCAACGGCCCCGAAGGCGCGATGAACGGCTGGGCGATCCCCGCCGCCACCGACATCGCCTTCGCGGTGGCGATCCTCGCCCTCATCGGCACGCACCTGCCCGCCGCGCTGCGCACCTTCCTGCTGACGCTGGCAGTCGTCGACGACCTGATCGCGATCACGATCATCGCGATCTTCTACACCGACGACCTCCAGCTCGGCTACCTCGCCGCGGCGATCGTGCCCCTGGTCCTGTACGGCTTCCTCGCCAACCGCTTCGAGCACTGGTTCCATCGCTGGTTCACCGCCGCTTGGCTGATCCTGCTGCCGATCGGCGTCCTCGTGTGGGCGCTGTTCTACAACTCCGGCATCCACGCCACCATCGCCGGCGTCGTGCTCGCCTTCCTCGTCCCGGTGCACACCAAGGAGGAACACGGCGTCCAGTACTCGCTGTCGGAGACGTTCGAGCACCGCTTCAAGCCGATCTCGACCATCCTGGCCGTGCCGATCTTCGCGTTCTTCAGCGCGGGCGTCGCGGTGGGCGGCTGGTCCGGGCTGTTGGAGTCGTGGACCTCGACGGTGACCCTCGGCATCATCGCGGGCCTCGTCGTCGGCAAGATCATCGGCATCACCGGCACGACGTGGCTCATCACGCGCCTGAAGCACGCCAACCTGGACCCCGACATCAAGTGGGTCGACCTGATCGGCGTCGCCGCGATCGCCGGCATCGGCTTCACGGTGTCGCTGCTGATCGGCGAGCTCAGCTTCCCCGCCGGCAGCGACCTGCAGGACTACGCCAAGGTCGGCGTGCTCACCGCGTCGCTGCTCGCCTCGCTCGTCGGCGCGATCCTACTCATCCCCCGCAACCGCTACTACCGCACGATCGAGGAGAAGGAGCACGTCGACACCAACCTCGACGGCGTGCCCGACGTGTTCGCCGACGACGTGGACAAGCGCCAGCGCTGAGCCCGGCTCGTCGGCCCTTCGAGACGGTCGCTGCGCTCCCTCCTCAGGGACCGAGTTGCGAAACGGTCGCTGCGCTCCCTCCTCAGGGACCGAGGGTCAGAACAGGAGGGCCAGCGCCGGCTCGGCGAGGATCGAGTTGCGAGACGGTCGCTGCGCTCCCTCCTCACGGACCGAGCGTCAGAACAGGAGCGCCAGCGCCGGCTCGGCGAGGATCGAGGCGACGTCGTGCAGGAAGCGCGACCCCTGCTCGCCGTCGATGATCCGGTGGTCGAAGGCGACGGCGAGCGTCGTCACCCAGCGGGGCTCGACCCGCTCGTCGGCTCCCTCCCCGACGACCCACGGCCGGCGCTGGATCGACCCCATGCAGAAGATCGCCGACTCGTTGCCGTTGATGATCGGGGTGCCCGCGTCGATGCCGAAGACGCCGACGTTGGTGATCGTGAACGTGCCGCCGCTGTAGTCGGCGGGCTGGAGCTTGCCGTCCTTCGCCACCTGCACGAGCTGGTTGATGGCCTGCGACAGCTGCAGCAGGCTGAGCCGGCCGGCGTTCTTGATGTTGGGCACCATGAGCCCGCGCGGGGTGGCCGCGGCGATGCCGAGGTTCACGTCGCGGTAGTAGACGATCTCCTGGCGCTCCTCGTCCCACTCGGAGTTGAGCTCGGGGTTGCGCGACAGCGCGAGGCAGATCGCCTTCGCGTAGACCAGCAGCGGGGAGATCCGGAGGCCGGTGAACTCGCGTCGCTGCTTCAGCGTCTCGACGAACTCCATCGTGCCGGTGACATCGACGGTGACCCACTCGGTCACGTGCACGTGGGTGTTGACCGACCGCACCATGTTCTCGGCCGTGACCTTGCGCACGCCCTTGATCGGGACCCGACGCTCGGCGCGCCCCTCGAAGGGGTCGAACCCGGCGCCGAAGTCGCCGAACCCGCTGGGCCCGCCGGCCGCGCCGCCGAAACCGTGGCTGCCGGTGGCGGTGTAGGCACGCTGCTCGCCGCCGAAGGTGGCCTGGTCGTTCATGACGCGGCCCTGTCGGGGCTCCTGCTCCAGCCGCTGGAACGCGAGGGCGGCCTCCACATCGCGGCGGGTGATGGTGCCGTCCGGTCCGGTGCCGACGACGGTGGAGAGGTCAACGCCGAGGTCGGCGGCGTACTTCCGCACGGGCGGCTTGGCGCGGGGGTCGTTGTCCTCCACGAGCACGAGCGAGGACTCCGACGGTGCCTCCCCGGCTGTGGGCAGCGGGTCGCCCACGGCCTCGGCGCGGACCGGTTCCGCCGGGTGCACCTCCTCCGTGGAGCGGCCCGGGGCCCGCTGTTCGTAGGCGCTCGCCATCGCCTCGCTGGCGGAGCGATCGGGGGTCTGCCGGCTGCGGCGACGTCGTCGGCTCGGCGCCTCGGACGCCCCGTAGCCGACGAGCACTGGCTCGGGGGCCTCGTCGTCGGAGCCGTCGTCGATCTCGACGATGGGCGTCCCCACCTCGATCTCGGTCCCCTCGCTGACCAGCAACGACTTCACGGTGCCCGCGTAGGGCGACGGCAGCTCGACGATGGACTTGGCCGTCTCGATCTCCACCAGCACGTCGTTGACCTTGATCACGTCGCCCTCGGCGACGCGCCAGGCGACGATCTCGGCCTCGGTCAGGCCCTCGCCGACGTCGGGGAGCAGGAAGGTCTGCAGCATCTCGTTGGTCCTCTCAGTAGGCCAGGGACTTGTCGACGGCGTCGAGGATGCGGTCCACGCCCGGCAGGTACTGGTGCTCCACCCGCGCCGGCGGGTACGGCATGTCGTAGCCCGTCACGCGCAGTACCGGAGATTCCATCACGTAGAACAGCTCCTCGTGCAGACGCGCGGCGATCTCCGAGCCCATCCCGAGCGAGAGGTGCGCCTCGTGGACGACGATGGCGCGCTTGGTCCGCGACACCGAGTTCATCAGCGTGACCCAGTCGATGGGGCTCAGCGTGCGCAGGTCGACGACCTCCAGGCTGCGGCCCTCCTCCGCGGCGATGTCGGCGGCCTCGAGGCAGGTGGGCACCGTGGGACCGTACGCCAGCAGCGTCGCATCCGTGCCGTAGCGCGCGATCGACGCGGAGTGCAGCGGGGCCGGGCGCGACTCGAAGTCGACCCCGCCCTTGGTCTGGTAGCGGCGCTTGGGCTCGAGGAAGATCACCGGGTCGTCGGAGCGGATCGACTGCTGGATCATCCAGTACGCGTCGTTCGGGTTCGACGGGGTGACCACCTTGAGTCCGGGGGTGTGCGCGAAGTACGCCTCGGGCGACTCGGAGTGGTGCTCGATCGAGCCAATGCCGCCGCCGTAGGGGATGCGGATCACGACGGGCATCGGCACCTTGCCGCCGGTGCGGCCGTGCATGCGCGCCAACTGGGACACGATCTGCGAGAACGCGGGGTACACGAACCCGTCGAACTGAATCTCCATCACCGTCCGGTAGCCGCGCATCGCGAGCCCGATGGCGGTGCCGACGATGCCCGACTCGGCCAGCGGCGAGTCGATCACACGGTTCTCACCGAACTCCGCCTGGAGGCCCTCCGTCACGCGGAAGACGCCGCCGAGCTTGCCGATGTCCTCCCCCGCGAGCAGGACCTTCGGGTCGGCCTGGAGCGCGCGGCGCATGCCCCGGTTGAGGGCCTTCGCCATCGTGAGCTTTTCCATTCAGTCCTCCTCGAAGCTGTCGGCGAATTCCTTGAACTGGCGACGCTGGGCCTCCAGCGCCACCGTCGGCTCGGCGTACACGCCGGCGAACAGCTCGTCCATGGTGCGGTCGGTCAGTTCCTTGATCGACGCACGGGTGCGGACGCCGAGCTCGTCGGCTTCCTCCTCGAGCGCCTTGAGGTGGGCGTCGTCGATGGCGTCGATGTCGCGCAGATGGGCGACGAGCCGGTTGATCGGGTCGCGGCCGCGCCAGGCTTCCTCCTCGTCGCGGGCCCGGTACTTCGTCGGGTCGTCCGCGGTGGTGTGGGCGCCCATCCGGTAGGTGTAGGCCTCGATGAAGGTGGGGCCGTCGCCGCGGCGCGCCCGGTCCATCGCCCATTCGGACACGGCCTGGACGGCGAGGACGTCGTTGCCGTCCACCTGAATGCCCGGGAAGCCGAAGCCGCGGGCGCGTTCGTAGAGCGGGATCCGCGACTGCAGTGTGATCGGCTCGGAGATGGCCCACTGGTTGTTCTGGCAGAAGAACACGACGGGGGCGTTGTAGCTGGCGGCGAAGACGTAGGCCTCGTTGACGTCGCCCTGCGACGAGGCGCCGTCGCCGTGGAAGACCATCACGCCGGAGTTCGTCGACTCGTCGTCGTTGCCCACGAGGCCGTCGAACTGGAGGCCCATCGCGTAGCCGACGGCGTGCAGCGTCTGGACGCCGATGACGAGTGCGTAGGTGCGGAACTTGTCGTTCATCTCCCAGATGCCGGCGTCGGTGCCGCGGAAGAAGCCGAGGATCTGCTGCATCGGGACGCCGAGCGCGAGCGCCATCGAGTGCTCGCGGTAGGAGGGGAAGACGTGGTCGCCGTCGCGGATGGCCCGGGCGGCGCCGATCTGGGCGGCCTCCTGGCCCAGCTGCGGCGGCCACATGCCGAGCTCCCCGTGCCGCTGCAGGGCGATGGCCTCCACGTCGAACCGGCGTCCGAGCCACATGTCGCGCAGGCTCCGCAGCAGATCGTCGGTGGTTCCCCGGAAGGTGAACTCCGGATGGTCGACCCGCCGCCCGTCGGGCGTCAGCAGCTGCACCATGTCGTCGCTTTGTCCGAGCACGCGTGTCCCTCCACTAAGTTACGCAACCGTAGCTTACGTAAGCGTAGGTGCTTTGGACGGGGTCCGCGATGTGCATTCCTCACAAACCTCTCAGGGGCGACTTGGACCCCCGCCGTCGCCGCTTGCCGACGCCCATTCGGCACTTAAGTGCCCGTTTAGGTTTCGACCAGATGAATTTTCGGAGAACTACTTGACCAAAGTGGTATGGAGTCACAAGAGTGGCTCATGATCCCCGCAGCGACAGCGGGACATCCCTCGAACAGGAGATTCTCTCTATGTCCAAACTCCCACGGCGTTCCATCGCCGGGCTGGCCGCAGGTGCGCTGGGCCTCTCCGGCGCGGTCGTCGCCACCGTAGCTCCGACGGCGGCCTTCGCCGTCGATTGCGTCGCACCGAACACGGTCGAACTGCTGTCGTTCAATGACTTCCACGGCCGTGTCCAGGGCGCTGCCGCCCTCTTCACCATCGTCGAGCAGATCCGGGCCGAGGCCGGCGAGGACAACGTCCTGCTGACCTCCAACGGCGACAGCATCGGCGGCTCCACCTTCGTCTCGGCCGTGGCCGACGACCTGCCCACCCTCGACGTCCTCAACGCTGCAGGCGTCGAAGTGTCGGCCACCGGCAACCACGAGTACGACAAGGGCTGGACCGACCTGTCCGGCCGTGTCGTCGCCGCCTCCGACTTCCCGTACCTCGCCGCCAACGTCTACGACGCGGGCACCGCCGAGACCACCGCCAACGTCGCGGACCCACTCCAGGCCTACGAGGTCTTCGAGAAGGGCGGCGTCACCATCGCCGTCGTTGGCGCCGTGACGGGCGACCTGCCGTCGCTCGTGTCGCCGGCCGGCATCTCCGCGCTCTCCATCGGTGACCCCGTCGAGGCCGTGAACCGCGTCGCCGCCGAGCTGTCGGACGGTGACGAGGCCAACGGCGAGGCCGACATCGTCGTCGCCACGATCCACGAGGGCGCCCCCGACGGCGGATCCGATGCCGCGACGAACGCCGCCGCCTCCTCGAACTTCGCCTCGATCTACGGCGACATCTCCACCGATGTCGACGTCGTCTTCAACGGCCACACCCACCAGCAGTACGTGTGGGAGACCGCGAGCGGCCAGCCCCTCCTGCAGGCCGACGCCTACGCCGGCGGCATCGCCCGCGTGACGCTGAGCGTCGACGCCGACACCGGCGAGCTCTGCGAGACGGCCGCCAGCTACGTCGAGGCCCCTGAGGCAGGCGACGCCAGCTTCGCCCGGATCGCGGAGATCAACTCCATCGTCGAGGCGGCCGTGGCCGCTGCCGCGGAGGCGGGTGCCGAGGTCATCGGCAACGCCACCGAGGCCATCTCCACCGCCGGCGACGGCGACGCGAGCACCCGCGACCAGGAGTCGCCCATGAGCAACATGGTCGCGCAGATGTTCTTCGACATGATGAGCAACGGCGACGACGAGTTCATCGGCGTCCAGAACCCCGGCGGCACGCGCGACTCGTTCGACGCGGGCGAGATCACCTACGAAGAGGCCGCACTGGTGCTGCCGTTCGCGAACTCGCTGTTCACCACGCAGCTGACCGGCGAGCAGTTCAAGACGGTGCTCGAGCAGCAGTGGCAGCGCAACGCGGAGGGCGAGGTCCCCTCGCGTCCGTACCTCGCGCTGGGCCTGTCGGACAACGTCTCCTACACCTACGACGAGACCCTTCCCGAGGGCGAGCGGATCACGGGCATCTACATCAACGGCGCCCCGATCGACATGGACAAGCTCTACACCTTCGGCTCAGGCTCGTTCCTGATCTCCGGTGGCGACAACTTCCGCGTCTTCGCCGAGGGCGTCAACACCCGTGACGCCGGCCTCGTCGACCTCACGGCGTGGGTGGACTGGATCGGTGCGCAGGGCGACCTCGCCCCTGACTACACCAAGCGCGGCGTGTCCGTGACCGAAGCGGCCACCGAGATCAAGGTGGGCGAGTCCGGGTCCTTCACGCTCGGCGTGGCGGTCGAGGGTGGCGTCAACCCGGGCACCCTGGACATGTTCCTGAACACGGGCGACAAGGTCTCCCCGCAGCTGCCCAACACCTCGGTCACTGCCTACATCGGCGACGTCGAGGTCGGCTCCGCGGACGTGACCGACGGTGTCGCGACGGTCGAGGTGACCATCCCCGCCACAGGCGTGGCCGTGGGTGACACTTGGATCCGCTTCGTCGTCTCCGACTCGGGCACCGAGGTGCTCGTCCCGGTGAGCGTCCTCGCGGGCGACGTCGTCGATGACGGCGACGACGACGATGATGACGACAACGGTGGCGGCGGGCCGCGTCCCGGCCTGCCGAGCACCGGCAACTGATCGCTGAACCACGAGGAGCCGCTCCCTGAGGGGGCGGCTCCTTCGTTTCCGTCGGTTTCGGAGGCGGGATTTCAAGAAACTTCACTTGCTTGGTGGAGGGCGCGCGTTCTCCTGCGGGGCCCGGAGGGCCTGCGGTCAAGCAAGTGAAGTTTCTTGAATTCCGGAGTCCCGGTCTACTGCGCGGGCTCGGTCGATGGCTCGGCGGGCTCGGTGCGCTCGTTCAGCTCGATCCAGCTGGAGTCGCAGCCCGGGCAGCGGTAGACCGGGGCGCCCTCGACGCGCTCGTCGGTCTGCACGGTGCCGCAGGCGTCCTGACAGGGGTTGGTGGTGAGGAAGCGGGCCGCCATCACTCACCGGCCAGCGTCGCGACGAGTACGGCCTTGATGGTGTGCATGCGATTCTCCGCTTGGTCGAAGACGATGCTGGCGTCCGACTCGAACACATCGTGGGTGACCTCCACGCCGTCGAGGCCGAACTTCTCGTGGATGTCCCGGCCGACGTGGGTGCCCAGGTCGTGGAACGCGGGGAGGCAGTGCATGAACTTCACGCCGGGGTTGCCGGTGGCCTCCAGCAGCTTCGCGTTGACCTGGTAGGGAAGCAGCAACGCGATCCGCTCGGCCCAGGCCTCCGGCGGCTCGCCGAGGGAGACCCACACGTCGGTGTAGACGAAGTCGACGCCGCGCACGCCGGCGGCCACGTCGTCGGTGATGGTGATCCGGGCGCCGGTGCGCTCCGCGATCCCGCGGGCCGCGGCGACGATGTCCTCGGCGTTCTGCTGCTGCTTGGGCGCGACCATCCGCACGTCCATGCCCATCATGGCGCCGGAGATCAGCAGCGAGTTGCCGACGTTGTTGCGGGCGTCGCCGAGGAACGCGAACGCCACCTCGGAAAGGGGTTTGCCGGCGTGCTCGCGCATCGTGAGCTGGTCGGCCAGCATCTGCGTGGGGTGCCATTCGTCGGTGAGCCCGTTGAACACCGGCACGCCCGCATGGGCGGCGAGCGTCTCGACGTCGGACTGCGCCGAGCCGCGGAACTCGATGCCGGCGTACCAGCGGCCGAGCACCCGGGCCGTGTCGGCGGCCGACTCCTTGTGGCCGATCTGCGAGCCGGTGGGGTCGAGGTACGTCGTCTGGCCGCCCTGCTCGCCGACGGCCACCTCGAAGGCGCATCGGGTGCGGGTGGAGGTCTTCTCGAACAGGAGCGCGACGTGCTTGCCCGCGAGGCGTCGCTGCTCGCGTCCCTCGCGTCGTTCAGTCTTCAGGCGCGCCGAGAGGTCGAGCAGGTAGCCCCACTCCTCCGGGGTGAAGTCCAGTTCCTTCAAGAACGAGCGACCGAGCAAATTCATGCGCTCAATTCTTCCAGACACCGCCCGAATCCTCACACAACGTTCAGACGAGTTCACTTCTGGTATTGACCAGAACTGTTCGGTCTGCCTACAGTGAGTCCACGTCTGACGAAGGAGTCGCAAGATGCCTCATCAAGATCCGAGCCCTACCAGAAGGGCAGCCAAAACATTCACCCTCTTCGCGCTGGCCGCCACGCTGGCGGCAGTACACCTCCCCGCTCACGCCGCCCCCGCGCCCCGCATCCAACAGGGCGACCTCTTGATCCAGAACCACAGCTTCGAGGAGGGCCTGGCCGGCTGGACACAGACCAACGGCCGCGGCGGTCCCGCCTCCAAGCAGTGCACTTCCGCGGTCTCCACCGGCTCGGACGGCGCGACGGACCTCCAGACCGCCGTACAGTTCGAAGGCGCTCCCCCATGCGTGACCAGCGGTCTTCTCAGTTCCCCAGTGGATGCGGTGGCCGGAGAGGCCTACACCGTCTTCGCCGACGCCTCGGGGTCCGGAAAAGTCAGCCTCGGACTCCGCTTCCTCGACGAGGCGGGCGCCGTCGTTGAGTCGACCCATTCCGAGCGCATGGGCACCGCCGGGGAGTTCGTCGAGTTCACGGCCACCGCTCCCGCCGGTACCACGGCAGTGGCCGTCGAGATCGGCGCCCAGAAGCAGGTGCGGGTCGACGACGTCCGGATCACCGCCCCCTACACGAACCTCGGGCCGCAAATCACCCGACGAGGCACGTTCCTCGCCATGGCCGCCGGCTATGACGAGAACGATCGCGCCGTGACGTTCGCAGTCGCGACCGGCAACGCCCACCAGCCCGCGGTCCTGGTCGTGACGGACATCTTGACCCAGGAGGTCACGCAGACGGTCGATCTCGTGGGCGCCACCGGGTCCTGGACCATCGAGCAGGCCCCCGACGGGACCGTCTACGTCGGCACTTACCAGCGGCACGGCCTGTACGCCTGGACGCCGGGCGACGAGGAGTCTCGCTTCGTCGGCACGCTGCCGCTGTCCGGCAGCGGCATGGTCTACGGATTGAGCTCATCCCCCGACGGCACCATCTACGGCGGCGGCTGGGGTGAACCCGCCAACGGTTACGAGGGAGCGCAGCTCTGGAGCTACCACCCGGACAGCGGCTTCTCGAAGTTCGGGCCGACGCTCACCACCAGCGCCTACTACACCCGCGCCGTCGCGTACGAGGAGGAGTCGGACTCCGTTTGGGCCGGTGTGGGTACGCGACCCGGTCTCTGGGGCTGTGAGGCCGAGACCGAGGAGTGCACCGACTTCAGCGCCCTCCTCGGCGAAATGATCCTCGGGAGCACCTGGGTCTACGGGCTGACGGCCGGCGACGGCTATGTACAGGTGTGGGGCGGTGACAGCAACAGCACCGGGAATGATGCCCTCGTCATCCTCAAGGTGGGCCGCGACGATGCCGGAGACCTCACCGCCGAGAAGGTTGCCGAGATCCCGGGCGTGATCTTCAATGGCAGCAGCCCGGTCATCGACGGCAAGGTCTACTACGCGAAGGCGAACACCTCCCCCGAGATCCCGCTCTACTCCTACGACGTCGAGACCGGCGTCGAAGAGGTCATCAACGACGCACCCGCAGGCATCTTCGCTCGCCAGTGGGAGGCCATCGACCTCCGCGACCCGGCGTGGCCGGGTGAAAGCGTGGTGGGCTGGAACTCCGGAGCGTGGCTGGCCGCGTACAACCCGGAGTCGGGCAACTTCTTCCGCACGCTCGTGGAGGACATCCCGATGATGAGCACCGGGTTGATCTCCCTGACGGCCGGCCCCGAAGGCCGGATCTGGAGCTCGGGTTACCTCACCGGCGGACTCGGCGTCGTCACGCCCATGCGCGACGACCGGCAGGCGACCTACGTCGTCGGCGGTCAGGCCGAGTACATGACGACGTACGGCGATCGCGTGTACCAGGGCGTCTACCCAGCGGGGCAGATCCAATCCTTCACCCCGGATTCCATCTACGACGGCGCACGGCCGCGTGTGGACTGCACCATTGGCCAGGACCAGAACCGACCGTACGCGCTCCTGGGCCACGGCGACCGTGTCTACTACGGCAGCCAGGCCGGCTACGGGCATGACATGGGCGCCTTCGGCTGGCTCGACCTGGAGACGGGCGAGTGCACCACCATGAGTGAAGAGGTGGGTCACCACTCGATCAACGCGCTGACTGCGAGCGGGGACAAGGTGTTCGGCGGATCGAACATCTACTACGCGTGGGATGGCCTGCCGGTCGACTCCGAGGGCTACCTCCTCGTGTTCGACGAGGCCACGGGCGAGCTCGACAAGCTCGCGCTACCCGTGGACGGCCTCCGCTCCGTGAACGCACTCACGACGGACGCCGACGGGACTGTGTGGGCATACGCCGAGGGTTGGCTCCTGGCGCTCGACCCGGAGACGCTCGAGTGGATCCAGGCCGAGGAGATCCTCCCCGAGTGGAAGCCGGGCGAACGCATCTCTGGTAGCCACGCCTCCATGGCACTGCACCCCGACGGCCGGATCTACGGCCAGGTCGCCCATGAGGGCGTCTTCACGTTCGACCCGGCCGCAGTCAAGGAGACCGGCTCCGCCGGATCCAGCCTGCAGGTCCTCTACGAGGGCAACACCCTGTGGCTGACGATCGACGAGTACGGCAACCTCTGGACGATCCACGACTCGACGCAGTTGCTCCGGATCAACCCGAGGGCCACCGTGGCCTGACGGAAGAATGAGGGGAGGGGGCCGCGAACCGCGGCCCCCTCCTATCATTTCAACAGTGCACTGACGTGCGTCCAAGTCGCGACAGAACCCTGCGAGCGATGCGGAGCACGGCCCGCGAGAAGGGGAAGACATGGCGAGACCGGCCAATCGCTCGCTCGACGATCTCAGGATCCCCGACCGGCTGGACCCAAGCGCCCCCAAGGGCTTTCAGATCCGGGCGATCCTCGAAGCCCTCGCACAACAACTGCCCCCCGGCTCATCGCTTCCGTCCGAGCGGGCGATCGCCGCACACTTCGACGTGGCGCGCATGACCGTCCGCAACGAGATCACCCGCCTGGCCAACGACGGCGTCCTCACGGTCCGCCCGAGCGCCGGCGCCTTCGTCGCGGAGCCGATGCTGAGCCAGCAGCAGCTGGGGCGCTCGTTCTCCACGTCTGCCCACCGCGAAGGCGCCTCGGTCGGGGCACGGGTGCTGGAACGCGAGGTGACCCCCGTCGGTACGAGGCTCGCCGAAGTCCTCGGCGTGAGTGGCTCGTCCAGCGTCCTGCGCGTGGTGAGGCTGCGCACCGTCGACGGGCAGGCCGTCGGCGTCGAGCGCTCAAGCCTGCCCTTGGAGCGTTTCCCGGGCCTGGACGAGGAAGAGCTCGACGACGTGTCGCTCTACGGCCTCATCGAGGAGCGGTACGGCGTGAAGAGGGGCCACGTCGATGCGACCGCGCAGGCCATACTGCCGGACCAGCGCGAGGTCGACGCACTTGGCTGCCAGCCCGGTGACGCGTGCCTGGCGATCACGAGCACGGTCCGCGACGTGGAGGGGCGCGTCATGGAGACCGGCCGCTCCACGTACCGCGGCGACCGTTACGAGCTCTCGGCCTCGTGGGACATGAGCTGAGGCCGCGCGATCCTCTTCCGCTCGTCAAGGCTGAGCAGCGGGCTCACGATGGGGAGCGCGCTGGCTGAAGGCGATTGGAGCGGATACGCCGTGCCGAAGCAGGGCGACACCCCCACGCGCACCAGTTCGGAGACCGCGCCGGTGGGGCCGCCCACGTACCAAAGGTCGAAGCGGACGTGGCGCGGCTGGTCGACGAGCCCCGCGGTCGTGCGGATCTCCGTGAAGTTCAGCCCACTGATGACGATTCCCGCTGGGTGGGCCGCGTCGCACAGGAGGGCGATGTCCGCCGGCGGCGGGTCTGCCCAAGGTATTCCCGACAGCGCGACTCGTGCATCCTCGATCCGGGCGACGACCTGCACCGCCAGCCCGCACTCGGCCGCTTCCCGAACCAGATCCAGCCACGCACCGAGTTCAACCCCTGGCGCCCGCCCCGGGGCGAGACGTACACCGCGTGCGCCCATGTCGGCCCATTCGTGCATGGGCCGACCTTCATCCGGGAAGACCGTAACGAAAGGCGCCGTCCGGCCATGCCGCCGGGCGACGTTCAGCACACGGTCGTTGGCTCGGGCGGCTGCCAGCCCCGGCGCCCGGAGGGCGTCCAGCGCTCCGAGCCACACCTCGGAGAGCCCGAACCGCTCGCAGTGAGCCTCGACAACCTCGACGTCGGCGGCCTCGGACCTGCCCTGTTGCGCCAGCCACGCGCAGGTGTCGACGGCGCGGAGGCCCCGGAAGTCCGCGAGCGGGTCCGGGTGCCCGGGATGGGGCCAGAACGGCGCGCTCACCTCAGCACCTCCCGCAGGAGCCGCTCGGCGTTCCCGCCCATGACGAGCCGGGCGGCCTCCTCATCGAGTCCGGCGTCGAGGACCTTGCCCACGTTCGTGGCCAGACAGGCCATCGTGGCGTCGGAGCCGAACAGGACGCGTTCCGCCCCCAGCGTGGCGACCGCGTGTGCGATTTGGCCGCTCGCCGTCACCGTGCCCGAGGTGTCGACGTGGACGTTCGGGTGCCCGCGCACCGCCTCCATCGCGCCCGGCAAGAACCCGCCGAGGTGCGCCATGACCAGTCGGGCGTCGGGACAGAACGCCGCGAGCCGGGCGACGTGGTGCGCCGTCGACTCATGGGGCAACTGGCCGGTGGCCTTGTCCCAGGCATGCACCAGGACCAGGGCGCGACGTTCGGCGCACGCGTGCACGATGGGGAGCACGCGCGGATCATCAGCCAGCGTCGAGATCCAGAGCTTCACTCCGACGAGGCCGCCCTCCCAGGCGCGCTCAAGCTCTTCGAGGCACCACGCGCCGTGCCGGGGGTTGAGGTAGGCGTAGCCTGAGAACCGGGCGGGTTCGCCGGCGACGAGTTCCTGGGTGGCAAGGTTCAACTGACGCACCTGATCCCTCGTGGGGTCCGCGACGTACTCCCCGATGTTGGAGACGACGAAGTGGTCGACCCCGAGGGCAGCCGCCTCGCGCCGGACGGATGGCGTGAACCCATCGCCCATCAGGTGCGCGTGCACATCGATCGTCCGGTACGCGAAATCCATGTCACCTCCCTATTCCAATGCCTACACCCTATCCGGTATAGTCCAAATATGCGCGAGAGCCGAAGGTGGCCGCGTCGCGGAGGTCGCAAGGTGGAATCCTCCGCGGGTAGTCGCCTTGGCGCTCCCGCCGAAGGAGCTTCACGAGTTATCCAATTGGAGGCACAGTCCATGAAGAACCATACGAAGGCCGTAGGGCCACTGATGGCCGCAGCGCTGCTCAGCCTCGCCGCATGCGGCGGTTCCGAAGCAGCCGATCCCGGCACCAACGGCGGGGACGAGGGAGAGGTCCAGGGCGCCATCTCGGTGCGTGTCTACCCCTTGAAGGACGAGGCGGAGGACAGGGCTTTCTGGGAAGAGCAGATCGAGCGATTCACCTCCGAGTATCCCGAGGCGGAGGTCTCCATCGACGTCCAGCCCTGGGCGGATCGTGAGACGGCGCTCACCACGGCGATCACGGGCGGCACCGCCCCGGACGTCGCGTACATGATCCCGGACGAGCTGCGCCTGTTCCAGAGCCAGGGCGCCCTCGTCCCCCTCGAACTCGAGACGGATGGGATCCGGGAGAACGCCCTCGAAGCGACCAGCGTCGATGGAGAGATCTACGGCGCGCCGGTGCTCATGTCGGTGGTGCCCGGGGTCTGCGACGCCCAGGCCATGGAGAAGGCAGGCATCGAGACGGCGCCTGCCACATGGGACGAGGTCAAGGAGATGGGCGCGATCGCGAAGGAGCAGGGCCTTTACATCACCGAGGTGATCGCCACCAACGCAGCGACGCTCAACACCACCTTCTACCCGTTCGTGTGGCAGGCGGGCGGCAACGTGTTCGACGAGGAGGGAAACCTGACCGCGGACAGCCCCGAGGTGATCGAGGCCGTGGCGTTCATGCGTGAACTCGTGGAGCTCGGCTACGTCAACGAGAACGACGCGACGGCCGGGACTCCGAACGAGCAGTCGTCGATCGGCAAGCGCGAGGTGGTCTGCTCCTTCATCCAGGACCCGGTGAACCTCGAGGGCGTCTGGGGCGATGACCGCGTCGTCGTGCCGCCGCTCACCCACAAGGAACAGCGCACCTACGGCACCGTCGGCTCCCACGTGGTCCTGAAGGGCTCCGCAGAGCAGGACGTCGCCCAGGCATGGGTGAACTTCGTCAGTTCTGCCGAGACCGTCAAGGCACTGGACACCTGGGCGGGTTACCAGTCGCCCCGCGAGGACGTCGACCTCGGTTGGGAAGAGGGCAGCATCCAGGCGGAGACGGCGAAGTACCTGGACGCCACCTTCTCCGGCGAGGCCGTGCCCTATGGGCGCGCGGTGCAGTCCGCGATCGCGCCCCAGGTCCAGGCGGCTGTGCTTGGCCAGGCGACCCCGGAGGAGGCCATGGCCGCGGCCCAGGAGGCGGGCGAGGCCCTCATCCGCTGACCATCGTCGACGAGGTGTCCGGTGGCGTGACGCCACCGGGCACCAGTCCGAAAGGAGCACGGCATGTCGTGGCGCAATCGCACCGTGCGGGCCTCGGCCATCGCGGGGCTGGCCTTCGTCCTCCCGGCCTTCATCCTCTTCATCATCTTCCGGTTCGTGCCCTTCATCGGCGGCTTCACGCTCGCGTTCGCGGAGCGCACGCTGGGTGGCGAGTTCACCTGGGTGGGGATGGACAACTTCGAGCGCTTGGCCGCTGATCCCCTCTTCTGGCATTCGTTACGCGTGACGATCGCCTACACGCTCATCGTCGTTCCGTTGACGCTGGCGCTCGCCACGGGGCTGGCCCTGTTGGTGCGCCGACGATTCGCGGGAGTGGACTTCTTTCGGGCAGCCTTCTTCATGCCGGTGATCACGTCGTTGGTACTTGCGGGCATCATCTTCGTCTGGATCTTCAACGCCGGCGGCCCGGTTCCCCGCCTCATGGAGGCGCTCGGGCTGGGCGGCCAGAGCTGGATCACCGACCGGCTCCTCGCCCTGCCCGCCATCGCGCTGGTCGCTGCCTGGAGCGCCTTCGGCTACTACATGCTCGTCATCCTGGCCCGGCTGAACGAGATCCCCCGCGAGATAGAGGAGGCGGCACTCGTCGACAGGGCCAACGCCTGGGCCCGTTTCCGCTACATCACGCTGCCCGAACTGCGGCAGGTGCTGTTCTTCCTGAGCGTGCTGTCCATGGTCGGCAGCTTCCAGGTCTTCGACGCCGTCTACGTCATGACGCAGGGCGGACCCGTGAACGCGACCTACACGTTGGGCTTCATGCTCTACGACCAGGCCTTCCGATTCTTCGACTTCGGGTACGCCTCGGCCGTCGCCGTGGCACTCTTCGTGCTCGTCTTCGCAATCACACTGATCCAGAGATTCCTGATGGGCAGGGAGGACAAGGCATGACGACAACCACGAAGGAAGCGGTCCAGCCGGCCGTGGTCGACTCGGTCCCCGAGGAGCGGAGGCGTCGCCGGCGCTCCACGGGCGAGGATGCCCTCTTCCGCCCCCGCGGCGTGTTCAAGGTGATCATCCAGATCCTGCTGGCAATCGCCACGGTGATCACGCTGTTCCCCTTCTACGCCATGGTCATCATGAGTTTCAAGGCCCCCACCGCCATGACGTTCCCCGACAGCCTCTTCCCGACCGACCTGACGATCTCGGCCTACGCCTACGTCCTCCAGAGCGACGAGATGCTGCGATGGGCGTTGAACACGCTCATCTACTCAGTCGTCTCGGTGGTACTGGTGCTGCTGCTGTCCTCCATGGCCGCCTACGCCTTCGCGAAGAAGCGCTTCCCGGGACGGACACCGATGTTCTGGATGATCATCGCGATGCTCATGGTGCCGTACCACATCACCCTCATCCCGCTGTTCGTCATGATTGCCGGTGCGGACGGCGTGAACACCTACTGGGGGCTGATCGCACCATCGCTGGCCAATGCGCAGGCGATCTTCTTGCTGCGCCAGTTCATCATCGCCCTCCCCGACGAGTTGCTGGAGGCGGCCAAACTGGACGGCGCGTCGGAGATCAGGATCTTCTTCCAGGTCGTGCTGCCCTTGTGCAAGCCCATCCTGGCCACGCTTGGGCTCTTCGTGTTCCTGTGGCACTGGAACGACTTCCTGTGGCCGCTGATCATCGCGCAGACCCCGGAGATGAGAGTGCTGACGACGGGTGTCTCGTCGCTGATGAGGGAATCACAGCCGCTGAACATCCAGTTGGCGTCGGCGGCGCTCGCGATCCTCCCGATCTTCATCGCGTACCTGTTCGCCCAGCGATACTTCACCCAAGGCGTCACCATGAGCGGGATGAAGGGTTGATCGGCGAGTGATTGCGGAACGCGCGGTGCTGGAGTGCTTCTACGGCCCGCTGTGGAGTGGGTCGGACCGAGCGCGCGTGCTCGAGGTGGCGCGAGCCGCCGGCGCCACCGACTACGTCTACGGCCCGGCCGCGGACGAGCGGACCGGCGGTCGCTGGCGTGAGCCGTACGCCGCCGACGAGGAGGCGCTCCAGGACCTGAATGCGCGGGCCGCCTCGCTCGGCGTCCGCACCACCTGGCGCGTGTCCCCCGGTGCGCCGCTGGATCCGGCCCGCGGTGTCGAATGCTCGAGCATTGAGGACCAGCGTCTCCTGCGCGAACGAATCCGCGATGCCGCCGCGCTCGGCTTCTCCCGTGTGCTGGTGGCCTTCGACGACGTGTCCGCCGCACTCAGCCCGGCCGATCGTGCGGCGTTCGGCCACGACCCCCACCCCCTGGCCGCGGCGCATGCGACGATGCTCAACCTCGCGGCGCGGGCCGCCGAGGAGCACGGCCTGTCCTTCCTGGTTTGTCCGATGCACTACTGGGGGGTGACTCCCAGCGCCTACCGTCGCCGACTGGCCGACCTCCTGCACACGGACGTTCCCGTGTGCTGGACCGGCCCCGGTGTGACGAGCCGCACGATCAGCGCTCGGGACGCCGCGGACGTCGCCGAACAATGGGCGCGCCCACTGTGGCTGTGGGACAACTACCCGGTCAACGACTGGGACGGCATCACCCGCAGCTTCGACAACGACACCGCTCCCCGCCGGCTCCCCCTCCGTGCGCTCCGCGGCCGGGATGCGGCACTGGCCGGGGTGCTGGCCGGCTATGGCACGAACGCCGCCCTCGACCCGCTCGTGACGCTCCCCGCGACGGTCACCGCCCTGCGATGGGCGGCTGACCCGGCCGCGTACGAGCCCGACGGGGCCCTTGCGGAGGCGGCGATCATGCTGGGGTTGGACCCGGAAGCCATCGCCGTCCTTGCCGAGCTCTGCGGCGCCGCGCCGGTCGACGAGGCGCCGGGCGCGATCATGGCGCTCATCGCCTCCACCATGGCCGCGCCGTCGCGCGCCGAGCACGCACGTCAAGACTTGGGGCAGCTGGCCTTGGCGCTCGAGGGTCTGCGCGACGACCCGGGTTTCGGGAGCTGGGTGGCGGCTGCTCGCGGGCAGTTGGACGCTGCTACCTTCGCGCTCGGTGTGCTCGTCGGCGAGGAGGCGCACGACGGACGGCTCGCCGCGAGTGCCCGCGCGCTCCGGGCCGAGCCACGCGCCGTGGCTCACGGCGCCATGACGACGCTCGTCGACTGGGTACTCGGAATGATGGGCGCGCCGGCCCCACAGCACCCGGATGAGCTGGATGGTTGACCTCGCGATCGTCGACATCGGCAAGTCGCAGACCCGTTGGTCGGCGGCGGGGCAAATCCGCACCGCCCCGGGCGCCGACCCGGCGCGCGGCGGTCCGCTCGTCGACGGCCTCCTGCTGGCCCTCGAACCGGTCGCCCACTCGATCGGCCCGGGTGCGGGGACGGTCGTATTCGTCGGTTCCACTGCCCTCCCCGAGCGAGCGGCCGAGGTCGCGGAGCTCCGACACCGCCTACCGGAGCTGTTCGGGGAAGCAACCGTCTACCTCGCAGGCGACGCGGTGCTCGCCCACGCTGCCGCGATGGGTGGCCCCGGCGTGGTCGCCAGCATCGGCACCGGAGTGGCCGTCAGCGGATTCGGTCACGCGGAGCGGTGGGTGCGGCTCGACGGATGGGGTCCCGACCTCGGAGACCGCGGGGGCGCGTTTCACTTGGGGCGAGCCGCCCTCACCTCCGCCTGCCGCCACCTGGACGGGCTCGAACCGGCTCCCGACGTGCTGGCTGCGGTGGAGGCACACCTCGGCCGTACACTCGACAGGGCGGTCGCCAACGACTTCGCGCGCTCGGGCGGGCGCACCGCCGAAATCGCCGCGATCGCGTCATCGGTGGTGTCGTCCGCGGGCGAGGGCTGCAGACGGCTCGTCGACGACGCCGCGACGATGGCCGCCGACACGTGTCTCGCGGCCTGCACCGCGACAGGTGTCGCGCGCGTCAGCGTCCTGGGACGGTTGGGTCGGGCACCGGGCTACCTTGAATCACTCACCTCACGGCTCACGGCGGCCGGCGTCGAGGTGCTCGCTCCCCTCAGCGAGCTCCTCGTGATCGATGCGCGGGTGCTACTGAGCCCCGCGTACCTGGCGGAGAGCCTCGAGTTCGGGCCCGCTGTCTGAGGTCCAATGTTGCGCCGCCTCCATGCAGAGGCGGTAGAACTCGGCCGCAGCCCCTTCATCCACGAGAGCCGAGCGCGCCTCGTAGTGGCCCGCGCGGTAGGCCGCGTCATCCGGCATGTAGCCGTGGTATGCGTCGCAGTAGCCGACCACCCGTACTGGCCGGGGCGACAAGGACATGAGCAGGCCGAAGCGCGCGAACGGCTCAACCGGCAGGAACAGCCAGCGCGCCTCACCGATCGCGAGCCACGACACCGGCAGGTCCAGTTGCGACGGGAGTCCCGCATCACGAATGGCGCGGTCTGCCGCGACGCCCTCGGCGATCGACTCATCGAGGCGACTGCCGCCTTGCACGGGGACACTGACCGGCAGCCGCTTGGGCGACCTCGTCGGGAGCCGCACCGACATGGCTTCGAGCGCGAGCCCACCGTCCAACACGGCACCGGTGGACAGTCCCTTCAGCACCGCAGCGGCGACGAGTTCGCCGATCCGGCGCGCCTCCGCCTCGGTGCGGCCGTGGCGCGAGAATCGAGTGCTCACGTCCCCCGCGCAGCCGGGCAGGTGCACCACGGGCACCCCGCCGCGGTCCTCTCGGATGCGTCTCCGGGCGCTGCCGACCCAATCCGCCGACCACGAGAGGTTGGCGGGGCCGAGCGTCGTGGGATGACACGCATAGTCGAAGAGCACCGCCAGCGTCGTGCCGTGGTGGGGTGTGTTCGAGGCGTCCACTACGCCGAGAGCACCGGTGGTGCGGTCATGGGGGCCGTCCACGTGGTGCCGATTGGCGCCCGCGCCGTCGACACCGGCGACGGCCCATGTCAGTTCACACGGAACAGGCATCAGGCCCTCGGCAGCCGCGCCTACGAGGTCGGCCACCCGTCGGATCTCGCGTTCGTCGACCTCACCAGGGAGCACCGGGTGGATCTGGCCCACCCAGGCGAGCGGCGCAGAATGTGTGTGGCTGGCCACGACCCTGACATGATCCTGCTGCACGCCGGTGGCGCGCTGGACGGCGGCGGCGAGCGCCTGCCGGAGGGGCCGGGTCACGGCGAGGCTGTCGATCGCCACCACCACCACCGACTGACCACCGCGCTCACCCAGGAGCAACAGGTTCGCCTCCAGCGGATCCAGCGTCCCGTCCGCGCGAGCCGTCCGCGCAGCGTAGCCGGCCATCGCGAGGCCGTGTGGCGGCGTGATCTCCACCGATGCAGCGGCGGCCACGAATCTCGCTTCGGACATCTAGACGTTGAGGCTCAGGTAGGTGTCCAGCGGCTCCCCGCGAGCGGCCATCGTCGCCGCCACCTGGACGATGACCGCCTGCAGCAGCAGGGCGCCGATGACGGTGGACGTGGGCCCCACCGGGTGCGGCTCCTGGGCTATGACGGCATCTCCCGGCACACCGCAATTGTCGAGGACGATGTCCGCGACCTCCCAGAGCTTCGCACCCGATGGCGCCCGCGAGTCGACGGCATGGCTGTGGGCCAGCGAGGTGAGGGCGATGACCGTCGCTCCACGCGCGCGTGCGAGTTCCGCCATCTCCACGGGCACTGGGTTCCGGCCCGAGTTGGAGATCACGAGCAGAACATCGCCGGACTGGACGGGATGCACGTCGAGCAGCGTCGCGGCCAGGCCGGGCAGACGCTCGAGCAGGGAGCTCTTCTCGAGGCCCTCGTGCAGCATCAGGGAGGGCTCGAGGATGGGTGTCACGTCCCGCAGCCCCCCCGCCCTGCCGAAGATCTCCTCCACGAGAGTGTGGGAGTGCCCGGTCCCGAACGCCCAGAACCGACGCCCGTCCTCCAACGCCCGACACACCGCCTCGGCCGCTTCGACAACTTTCACCCTCTGCGTCTCCGCTGCCCGCGCTGCGATGCCGAGCGTGACGTCCATGTATTCCGCGGCTCCTCGCTGCTCCTCGGCACGAATGTCCACAGGCCTCTCCTTCACAACGGTATAGACCACAATACTCGTCGACGCGCCCGCTGTCAGCCCGCCGAAGGGAGTGAGAACAGGACGAGCGGGCGACCCTCGATCCGTGATAGCTTCGCTCCGGACATTTCTCCAAATTCATTGTAAAAATGTCGTGAGCTTGTCATTGATTAGTCTCCGGCACATACCCGACGGGCAGTCGGCCCGTCGACCACAACGGAGGTGGTGGACAGCATGAGCCTCGTCGACAAGAGCGCCGAGGGGCGGCCGACAAAGGCTGAACTCGCGATATCCAAGGGCTGGGTCCAGGGTGTGGCCCTGGTCATGGTCTTCGGCTTCATGGTGATGGGCATCCTCGCCTACCGCACGTACAGCGACTCGATGCCGCTGCCGACGCAGGTGGTGGCCGAGGGCGGCGAGGTGGTCTTCACGCAGGAGGAGATCACCGAGGGCCAGCAGATCTTCCTGCGCCGCGGCCTGCAGCAGTACGGCTCGATCGTCGGCCACGGCGCCTACCTGGGCCCGGACTACACCGCGGAGTACCTGCGGCTGGCCAGCGAGCACGTGCACGAGCAGCTCGCCGCCCAGGGCGTCCAGGACCCGTCGACGGCGACCTCGGAGCTCATGCGGACCAACCGCTACGACGAGTCCAGCGGCGTCCTGACCTACACGCCCGAGCAGGTGAGCGCCTTCGAGGAGATCCGCGACTACTACGCGGAATTCTTCGGCGTGCCGACGACCGAGCACGGCCTCCTGCCCTCCAAGATCACCGACCCCCAGGAGATCCACGACCTCACCGCGTTCTTCAGCTGGACCGCCTGGGCCAGCGCGGCCGAGCGTCCCGGGCTGGGCTACTCCTACACCAACAACTGGCCGCCGGAGCCCCGCGTCGACAACACGCCCACCGCGGACATCCTCGTCTGGTCCGGGATCTCGCTCGTCGCGCTGCTGGGCGGCCTCGGCCTCCTGTTCGCCATCTACGGTCGCTGGAGCAAGAAGATCGGCTGGCACGGATCCGAGACGCCGTCGCTGCGGTTCCACCAGCCCGGCGACGTCGGCATCACCAAGGCGCAGAAGGCCACTGCCTGGTTCTTCTTCGTCGTGTCCCTCCTCTTCCTCGCCCAGGCCACCCTGGGTGCCGGCGTGGAGCACTACCGTGCGGAGCTCGACAGCTTCTTCGGCCTCGACCTCGCGCAAATCCTCCCCTACAACCTGGGCCGCACCTGGCACGTACAGTTGTCGTTGCTGTGGACCGCCGCGGCGTTCCTCGCCGCCGCGATCTTCCTCGCGCCGATCATCTCCGGGCGCGAGCCCAAGCGGCAGCACTGGCTCGCCTACGGCCTGCTCGGCGCACTCGCGCTGGTCGTGGTCGGCACGCTAGGCGGCACCGCGATCAGCACCTTCGGCCCCGACTGGGCGAAGGGCTCGATCTTCTTCGACCAGCAGTGGGAGTACCTCGACCTGCCGCGCTTCTGGCAGATCCTCCTGGTGATCGGGCTGTTCCTCTGGATCCTGATCATCTACCGGGCGATCCGCTCCCGCCTGCGCAGCGAGTCGAAGTTCAACATGCCGTGGCTGTTCTTCTACGCCGGCCTCGCGATCCCCTCGTTCTACGCCGTCGGCCTGCTGGCCGGCACCGAGACGCACCTCACCGTCGCCGAGTTCTGGCGCTTCTGGGTGGTGCACCTGTGGGTGGAGGACTTCCTGGAGCTGTTCACCACCGTGATGGTGGCCTACATCTTCGTGATGCTCGGCGTCGTCCGCCGCAAGATCGCCATCCAGATCATCTTCCTCGACGTCATCCTCTACTCCGCGGGCGGCGTCATCGGAACGATGCACCACCTGTACTTCTCCGGCACGCCGGTGGAGCACATGGCCCTCGGTGCGTTCTTCTCGGCGCTGGAGGTCATCCCGCTGACGTTCCTGACGGTCGAGGCGTGGACGTTCCTGCAGCTGGGCTCGAGCCAGGAGTCGCGCAGCAGCGCCCCGTTCCCGCACCGCTGGGCGGTGATGTTCCTCGTCGCCGTGGGTTTCTGGAACTTCGTCGGCGCGGGCGTGTTCGGGTTCCTCGTGAACCTGCCGATCGTGTCGTACTACCAGATCGGCACCGCCCTGACCGCCAACCACGCTCACGGCGCCATGATGGGCGTGTACGGCATGATGGCCGTCGGCCTGGCGCTGTTCGCGCTGCGCTACATCATCCCGCCGAACCGCTGGCCGGAGAAGCTCGCGAAACTGTCGTTCTGGTCGCTCAACATCGGCCTCGCGTGGATGGTGTTCGCCACCCTCGCCCCGCTCGGCGTGCTGCAGCTGTGGCACTCGGTCAACACCGGCTACTTCGAGGCCCGCACCCTCGGCTACATCGCCCAGCCCGGCAACGCGATCCTCGAGTGGATGCGCATGCCCGGTGACGTGGTGTTCCTCGTCGGCGGCATCCTGCCGTTCGTCTGGATCTGCTGGCTCGGCATCCGCCACGGCCTCCCCGCCACGGTCACGACGATGGAGCCCGAGACCCTGTTCGTGGTCGAGCACCCGCAGGCCCGCGAGGACCGCACCGGCCTCGCCCAGACGACCACGAGCAGGCCGCTGGCCACCGAGCCCGGCGACGAGCTGCCGCCCAGCCGGTACTCCTCCGACCGGCGCCCGACCGACGACCCGAGGGGGCCGCGGCCATGACCGGCATCGATGTGGCCGCCTGGTTCGCGGCCGGGTACGGCGTGGCGCTGCTGCTGATCGCGCATGGCATCGACCTGCTCGCGAAGCGCTCGCACACGAGCTTCCAGGACCAGCGCAACGGCGGCTTCACCTACCACAAGAGCCACGACGCGTGGCTCTGCCCGGAGGACGAGTGGCTGTTCCCGCGCTCGTTCGACCCGGAGAACCGGGTGATGCGCTATCGGGGCAACCCGCTGGTGTGCAACTCGTGCCCCGTCAAGGACAACTGCACGGAGTCCGACGACGGGCGCGAGGTCCAGCGCCTGGTGGACACCTGGCCGGCCTCGGAGTCGGCCCGGTTCCACCGCGGGATCGCGTGCGCGGTGGCGGTGCTGGGCGTCGCCTGGCCCGCCGCCACGGCGCTGACCGTCGACGGGTGGGTGGACCAGGTCATGCTGCTCGGCACCGCCCTGCTCATCGCGCTGGGCACCATCCCGCTGTGGAGCCACCTCCGCCGCTCCCCCGTCGACCCGAACGGCGTCATCTTCCGCTCCCTCGACGACACCGTGGCGGAGCGCGCCGCCGCAGCGGCCGCGCTCGCCCGCAAACGCAGCAACTACGCATCAGATCGGAGGGCCGACCATGCCTCCTGAGACCATCCTCATCATCCTCGCCGTCATCTTCCTCATCGTCTTCCTGTTCGCGTCGCTGCGCGTGATCAAGGAGTACGAGCGGGCGGTGACGTTCCGGCTCGGCCGCCTCCGCGGCCCGCTGGGGCCCGGCCTGATCTTCATCCTCCCGTTCCTCGACAAGATGGTGCGGGTCGACCTGCGCGTCGTGACCCTCACGATCCCGCCGCAGGAGGTCATCACGAAGGACAACGTCACCGCCCGCGTCAACGCGGTCGTGATGTTCCGGGTGACCGACCCGGTGATGTCGGTGATGACCGTGGAGAATCACGCGATCGCCACCTCCCAGTTCGCGCAGACCACGCTGCGCTCCGTCGTCGGCCGCGCCGACCTCGACACACTCCTGGCGCACCGCGCGGACCTCAACGAGGACCTCGCCCACTCCATCGCCCAGCAGGCGGAGCAGTGGGGCGTCGAGGTGCCGGTCGTGGAGATCAAGGACGTCGAGATCCCCGAGATGATGCAGCGAGCCATGGCCCGCGAGGCGGAGGCCGAGCGCGAGCGTCGCGCCAAGGTCATCAGCGCCCGCGGCGAGCTGCAGGCGTCGGAGGAGCTCCGCGACGCCGCCATCACGCTGAGCGAGGCGCCCGCGTCGCTGCAGCTGCGCTACCTCCAGACGCTGCTGGAACTGGGCGCCGACCAGAACTCGACGGTCGTGTTCCCGCTGCCGATGGACATCGTCGGCCCCCTCATGAACGCGGTCAACCGGTTCTCCGGGGATGCCGACAAGGATCTCGACGAAACTCGCACCAAACCGGGACTTGCGGTCGTCGACCGAGCAGTGGAGAGTGAGTCACGATGAACGACGAAACGCACGAGATCGAGCCCGGCCGCCCGGTGCGGCTGGTGCCCACCGCGCCCGGCTTCTGGATGACCGTGCTCGGCGTGGTCGTCGCGGGTCTGGCGCCGTTGTTCGGCTTCCTGATCGGGAGCATGATCGGGGTCGCCGAGGACAGCGACGCTTGGCTGACGCCCGTCTACGTCGGCCTCCTGGTCGGGGTCGTGATCGGCGGCCTCGGCGTTGTGTTGGCGGTCCTCGGCGGCCGCCGGCTCTGGCGCGCGACCCGTCGCGGCGACAGGGTGGGCGACGGGGCAGAGGTGCCGGCATGACCGCCGAGCCGGGAACCGTCGACGCCCGCCCGACGGGCGCCCTGGACTCACGCGCCCGCTCGGAGGCCCCCGCCGACCGCTTCATGCGGCGCCTTCTCGGGGTCTCCGGCAGGGAGCGCCAGTCGAGCCGCGCCGCGCACAAGGCGTTCCGGGTGTCGGTGGCCATCTCCGCGATCCGCTGCCTCATCACGTACGTCGCCGTGCCGGTGCTCGTCCCGCTGCTCAGCCTTTCGGGGTGGATCGCGGCACCCATCGGGATCGCGCTCTGCGTCTACGCCGTGGTGAACGGGATCGTCAGCCTCCGCCGCTTCTGGGGATCCAACCACCCGAAGCGCTGGATGTACACGTGGTTCATGGTGGTGGTGTTCGTGTTCCTGGCGCTCGCGCTGGTGGCCGACTTCAGCCGATTGGGAGTGATCGCATGAGTTCCGAGACCGAGTTCGACGCGGACGAGTTCCAGTCCGAGGGCACGCCGCCCAGCGAACTGGAGAGCGCCCTGCTGACCATCGCGATGTTCGGCGGCCTCGTCATCTTCGGCGTGGGCTGCACCATGTTCGGCTGGTTCGGCTGAGCGCCCTTCCCGCGTCGCCTCCCCGGGGCCGTGCCTTGTCGGCGGCCCCGGTGAGTCGGGGGTAAGATCCCAACCATGCAGATCTTGGTGGTGGATGACGATCAGGCCGTGCGTGACTCACTGGCGCGTTCGCTGTCGTACACGGGCAGCGAGGTCCAGACGGCCTCCGACGGCATCGAAGCCCTCGCCCGCCTCGCCTCCTACACGCCCGACGCGATCATCATGGACGTGATGATGCCGCGGCTCGACGGGCTCGAGACCACGAAGATGCTCCGCGACTCCGGCAACGACGTGCCGATCCTGATCCTCACCGCCCGCGACGCCGTGGACGACCGCGTCGACGGGCTCGATGCCGGCGCCGACGACTACATGGTCAAGCCGTTCGCCCTCGACGAGCTCCTCGCCCGCCTGCGGGCCCTCACCCGGCGGGTCAAGCCCCAGGCCGAGGAGGAGTCGCGCACCCTGCAGTTCGCCGACCTCGAGCTGGACACCCAGCACCGCGAGGTCACCCGGGCGGGTCACCACATCTCGCTGACCCGCACCGAGTTCGCTCTGCTCAACGTCTTCATGGAGAACCCCCGCAAGGTCCTCGAGCGCAACACCCTCCTCAACGAGGTGTGGGGCTTCGAGTTCCCGACGACGGCCAACTCCTTGGAGGTCTACATCGGGTACCTGCGCCGCAAGACGGAGATCAACGGACTCCCCCGTCTGATCCACACCGTCCGCGGCATCGGGTACGTGTTGCGTGAAACCGCCCCGTGATCGGGAGCGCCTGGATACGTTTGCGCCGCGGGCTGGGCAGGCTCGTCTCCGGCCAGTCGCTGCAGTGGCGACTGGCGCTGCTGACGGGCGCGTCCGTCGCGGCCTCCGTCCTCATCGTCGGTGGAGCGGGATTCCTGATCACCCGGTGGTCGCTGCTCGACCAGTTGGACCGCGACCTCACCCGCACCGCCCAGAGCTCCGCCAGCGTCCTGGCCAGCGACCTCGACAACCTCGACAGCCTCACGCCTGACCTGCTCGGCTCGTCCGGGTCCCTCATCTCGCTGGTGTCGGCGACGGGGATCGCCGAGGCCCCCGCCGGGCAGAGTGTGACGCTCCCGACCTCCACGGAGGAGGTGGCGATCGCCCGTCTCCAGTCGGACACCGTCGAGCGCACCGTGGCTGCGTCGAACGGCGTGGAGTACCGCGCGGTGACGGTGCCGATGTCGGTGGCCAACGAGCGCGGCGTCATGTACTACGCCGTCACTTATGCCCGCCCCATCGAGACGCTGCAGAACACGCTGAGCTCCCTCTGGGGCGTGACCGCCATCTCCGGTTCGCTGGGCATCCTCGCGACGACGGCCACCGCGCTGTGGGCGGCGCGGGCCGTGCTGGCGCCGGTGAAGCGGCTGTCCACCGCAGTGAAGAACGTCACCCAGACCGACCAACTCAACCCCATCCGCATCTATGGACGCGACGACCTCGGCGAGCTCACGCAGTCGTTCAACACGATGCTCCGTTCGCTGCAGCAGTCGCGTGAGCAGCAGCGGCAGCTGATCGCCGACGCGGGCCACGAGCTCCGCACCCCGCTCACCTCCATGCGCACCAACATCGAGCTGCTCGTCGCCGACGAGCGCTCCGGCATGCTGCCGCCCGGCGCTCGTTCCGCGATCCTCTCCGACGTCGCCGCCCAGCTGGGCGAGTTCACAGCCCTGGTGGGCGACCTCGTCGCCCTCACCCGTGACGACCACCTGCAGCGGCCCCACGAGCTGGTCGACCTCTCCGACATCGTGATGGCCTCGGTCGCCCGGGCCCAGCGGCGCGGGCCCGGGATCGCGTTCGATGTCGACACCGACCGTTCGCAGGTCATGGGCGACGCGTCGACCCTCGAGCGTGCGATCACAAACCTGCTCGACAACGCGGTGAAGTTCTCCCCCACCGGCGGGGTGGTCAAGGTGCGGCTGCACCACGGCGTCGTCACGGTGATCGACTCCGGTCCGGGCATCGCCGAGGAGGACCTGCCGCACATCTTCGACCGGTTCTTCCGCTCCGACCGCGCCCGCAACACCCCCGGTACGGGGCTTGGGCTGTCGATCGTGCAGCACACCGTCGAGGCCCATGGCGGCACCATCAAGGCGAGCAACCATCCGCACGGCGGCGCGCAGTTCGTGATGCGGCTCCCGCTGGCGGAGGTGCCGGCCGAGGACGAGCCCGCGCTGTTCAACTCCATGGAGTGAACCCCTTGAATTGGCCCCACCGTTTGCCAAGGTGGAGGCATGAGCATGGACTCGCAAGACGGAAACATTGACGGCATCGAGGACCTGGACGTCGAGGAAGTGGCCGACGCCGAACACCCCTACACCCGCGTGACGGCAGAGGACCTCTCCACCGACGAGTTGGTCTACGACGGCGCCGACGCGGCGGACCTGATCGCCGGGGACACTGAGCGGCCAATCGACGAGGCGATGCACGAGGACGACACGTTCACCGAGGAGACGCTCGACGAGCGGATCCAGCAGGAGGAGCCGGACCCGGTCAGCGACGTCGCCTACGGCGAGCCCCTGGGCGTCGACGAGGGCGACTTCGACCAGTAGTTCTCCACAGAGTTGTCCACCAGTTGTGCACAACTCACACCCATGTAATTCATCACCCCGGCCACTTGGAGCCGCGCGATCCCCGGTAGCGCGCCGCTTGCCTTCGCCAGCGACTTGACCCCGTATCGACTTGTGTCGATACGGGGTCCCCTGCCAAAGCCTTCGAGAGCGAGCGAGCGATGCCCAAGACCAATCCCCACCTCCTGTTCGTGTGTGTCAAGAACGGCGGCAAGTCGCAGATGGCGGCGGCCCTCGCGCGCCAGCTCGGCGGCGACGGCGTCGACGTCACGTCAGCCGGGACGCACCCCGGGTCCGCTCTCAACCAAGAGTCGGTCGCGGCTCTGGCCGAGGTCGGGGCCGGTCTCACCGGCGAACACCCCAAGCAGCTCACCGACGAGATGCTTCGCGCCGCGACGCACGTCGTGGTGGTGGGGACCGAGGCCAAGGTGGAGCCCGTCGAGGGAATGACCGCCGAGATCGACACTTGGGAAATCGACGAGCCCAGCCTGCGCGGCATCGAGGGCGAGGAGCGGATGCGGCTCATGGTGGAGGAGCTCACCGACCGCGTCGCGGACCTGGTGCTGGGGGTGACCGGGCAGTCGCGTGCGGAGCTGTCCCAGTACCGGGGGATGATGAGCGACCTCGCCGACCAGTACGAGGGCGTCTTCACCTACAACGAGGTCCGCGCCACCGTCCGCAGGGCACACGCCGAGCTCGCGGGCCCCTCGAAGGCGCCGCAGTTCCTGCCGTTGCTCGTCCAGCGGCGGGCCCAGGACGCGCTGCGTCGCGCCGCGAAGGCCAAGGGCATGCCGGTGGAGGGCCGGCCCGAACTGCTGTTCGTCTGCGTGCAGAACGCCGGCCGGTCCCAGATCGCGGCCGCGATGGCGAAGCACTTCTCCGGCGGTCAGGTCAACGTCTGGTCCGCCGGCGCCCGACCGTCAGGGGAGATCAACCCACACGTCGAAGCGGTGCTCGCCGAGCGCGGCATCCAGGCCCGCTACATGGCGTCGAAGCCCCTCGACGACGATGCCCTGAAGGCCCTCCGACATGATCATCAACATGGCCGGCGACGAGTGCCCGCCGTACCCCGGCAAGCGGTTCGAGGAGTGGGACATCGAGGACCCCAGCGGCCAGTCGATCGACGGCGTCCGGCGGATCGCCGACCAGATCGAGGTGAAGGTCAAGGACCTGCTGGCGGACCTGGGGCTGCTGGAGGTCACAAGCCCCCTCGAGTGAGCGCAACGTCGAGCAGGTCCGCTCAGTCGCCGACGCCCGCTCTCGGCCCGGGTCTGCGGACGCGCTCTTCGACGGGATGGACCGCCGACAACTGGCGACGCTCGGTATCAACTGAGTTCTCCACAGACTTGTCCACCGGTTGTGCACAAGTTACGGCGATGTAATTCGACGGCCAGCGGATGTTTACATCCCCGACCCGGCGCCATCGATTTCCGTCAACCCTCTCGTTTCGGTAGAGTTCGGCGGGCCGGCCGGTCTGCCGGATCCCCCACGAAGGAGCCACATGGCTGAGTCGAGCGCGCCCACGACCGATCGCGACGCCTTCCCCCTCGTCCCCGAAGCCGGCGAGCGGGAGACGTCGACGTGGGCCGCCCTGCGCAATCCGCGACGGCTCAAGACCGAGGTCCTCGCCGGCCTGGTGGTGGCACTCGCCCTGATCCCGGAGGCGATCTCGTTCTCGATCATCGCGGGCGTCGACCCGCGGGTCGGGCTGTTCTCGAGCTTCATCATGGCCATGACGATCGCCGTCGTCGGCGGCCGCCCAGCGATGATCTCCGCCGCGACGGGCGCCATCGCGCTCGTCATCGCCCCGGTCGCGCGCGAGTACGGCTTCGACTACTTCATCGCCACCGTGATCCTGGCAGGCGTGCTGCAGATCGTCCTGTCGCTGCTGGGAGTGGCCAAGCTGATGCGGTTCGTACCCCGCATGGTCATGGTCGGCTTCGTCAACGCTCTGGCCATCCTCGTCTTCATGGCCCAGATCCCGCACCTGCTCGGCGTGCCTTGGCTCGTGTACCCCATGGTGGCCCTCGCGCTCCTGATCATGATCGCGCTGCCCCGGCTGACCACCGCCGTCCCTGCCCCGCTGGTGGCGATCCTCGTGATCACGGGGATCGTCATGGCCGCCGGCTGGGACCTCCCCTCGGTCTCCGACCAGGGCGAGCTGCCGGAGTCGCTGCCCGAGCTGTTCATCCCCCAGGTCCCGCTCACCGTCGAGACGCTGCAGCTCATCGGCCCCTACGCGCTCGCCATGGCGCTCGTCGGGATCCTCGAGTCGCTCATGACCGCGAAGCTCGTCGACGGCATCACCGACACCCACTCCAACAAGACCCGCGAGGGCTGGGGCCAGGGTGTGGCGAACATCGCCTCCGGCTTCTTCGGTGGCATGGGCGGCTGCGCGATGATCGGCCAGACCATGATCAACGTCAAGGTCTCCGGCGCGCGCACCCGCATCTCCACATTCCTCGCCGGCGTCTTCCTGCTCATCCTCGTGGTCGGCTTCGGCCCCGCCGTCGGCATGATCCCCATGGCCGCGCTGGTGGCCGTCATGGTTATGGTCTCCGTCGCCACCTTCGACTGGCACAGCATCCACCCCCACACGCTGCGCCGCATGCCGCACAGCGAGAACATCGTGATGTTCCTCACGGTCGCGGTCACGGTGCTGACCCACAACCTCGCCTACGGCGTCATCGTCGGCGTCAACGCGGCCATCATCGTGTTCGCCCGCCGCGTGACGCGCTTCGCCTCCGTGCAAAAGGTCGCGGACACCGACGAAAACGGCGACGGCAACGTCGACGTGCGGGTCTACAAGGTCATCGGCGAGATGTTCTTCGCCACCAGCAACGACCTCGTCTACCAGTTCGACTACGCCGGCGACCCCAACCGCGTCGTGATCGACTTCTCCGACAGCCACATCTGGGACGCCTCGACGGTCGCCGCCCTCGACGCGGTGCAGACGAAGTACGAGCGGCTCGGCAAGACGGTGGAGATCGTCGGACTCAACCCGTCCTCCGCCGCGCGGCACGGCCGCCTCACCGGCCAGCTCGGCGACGCCCACTGAGCGGGCGGGGGACCGTGCGGCAGACTGGCTCCATGGAGACTCCCGACCCCGGCGCGCCGACCCTGCAGATCGGCGCGGTCGCCGAGCGCACCGAGCTCTCGATCCGGACGCTGCGGCACTACGACGACGTCGGGCTCGTGCGCCCGAGCGGCCGGTCCGTGGGGGGTTTCCGCCTGTACACGCAGTCCGACGTGGAGCGGCTACTGCTCATCCGGCGGATGAAGCCGCTGGGCTACACGCTCGAGGAGATGGCCGACGTACTGAGGGCCGCCGACGCCCATCGCGCCGAGCCGTCCGAGCAGACCGCCGAGGCGCTCGCCGAGTACCTGCGCAACGCCACCGCGCGGCGGGACGACCTGGTGCGCCAAGTGGCGCGCGCCGACGAGTTCATCGAACTGCTGAGGGCCGCGGGCGCCGCGCCCTCCCCGACCTGGCGTCCAGGCATTTCGATTGACCCCGAAAAATAGCGGTCGGGATTGCGGCCGGTTGCTCCCGCCGGGCGGTAAGGATGGTTCGGAAACGCCTGTCCGCCCTTCAACGAGGAGTTGACGTGTCAGCATCCAATCCACCCGCCCTCGCCCGCGCGGCGTCGCCGCTGGCGCGCTCCGCGCTCGCGGCCACCCTCATCATCTCCGGCGGTCTGCTCGGCAGCGGTGCCGCCGGCGCCGCCGCCTCGGACGAGGCCGAGGCCTACGCCCAACTCATCGACGCCGACCTTCTGACCGCCGACCTCGCCGACGCGATCCGCGCCCAGTCCGGCTACCCGAGCGATCCCGAAGGGGACACCAGCGGCATCGACGCCGCCCTCCTCGACCAGCTCGTCACGGTCGAGCTCCCCTCGCTCGGCATCCCGCTGATCAACAACGGCACCAACGACGGCCTGCTGCACCTCGGAGACGGCGCCGACCTTGGCCTCCTCAACGCCTACGCCTACGCGCCGGACGCGAACACCGCCACCGCCGCCAGCGGCGCGGTCACCGAGAGCGGCGCGATCATCCTCGACGGGATCGACGAGCAGGGCGCGCCAATGGCGAGCCTCGAGCTCACCGCGCTGCTCGGGCAGCTCGGCATCGAGGGCCTGACGGACCAGTTCGCCGACGGGGCACGCCTCGATGTCGGCGTGCTCGCCTCGTGGGCGCACGCGGAGACGGGGGTCCCCGTCGAGAGCGACTACGTGCTCGCCGGCCTGGAGCTGGCGCTGTCGAGCCCCGCGGTGGCCGCGCTGTCGCAGACGGTGGAGGACACCGTCGCCGACGTGCAGGCGGAGGTCGACGGGGTGATCGGCCCCGACGGCACCCTGCAGGCGGCGCTCGCCGGCGCGGCCGCCGACCCGGTCAACGTCGAGGTGGCGGGGGTCGGCGCCCTCACCGTCGACTTGGGCGCGCCGCAGGTCGGCGCGGCGGTGGACCTCTCCGCGGTGGTCGACGACCTGCTCAACACACCCCTCACGGACGAGAACGGCCTCGTCACCATCGACCTCAGCACCGGCGAGGTGGCCATCGACCTCGAGCAACTGCACGCCGGTGACCTGAATGACCTGCCGGCCAACACGTCGCTGCTCACGGCCGAGCAGGCGGCACTGATCGCCGACGTCATCACCACGCTGCTGCGGGAGTTCGTCGCGGCGGTCGACGACGCGGTCGAGGCCGCCATCCTGGGCACCACCGTGACGCTCAACTTCGACCCGACCGTCACCGCCGGCGGCGCGGTCACCAGCGACCTCGCCCTCACCGTCTCCGGCACGGTGGCCGAGTTCCTGGAGCCCGGTGCTCCCGCGCTAGAGATCGCGTCCACCGGCGGCGTCACCATCGGTGGCGTCGAGGTTCCGCTCGACGCGCTGCTCGCCCCGGCGCTCGCGGCGGTCGTCGACGACCTCGTCCCGGTGGCGCAGCCGGTGCTCACCGCGCTGCTCGGGGACGCCGCCACGATCATCGAGGACGGGCTCGCCACCGACGTGGAGGATCTCATCACCGCCCTCGGCCCCGTGCTCGACGGCCTGCTCGCCGACCTGCTGACCCTCACCGTCAACGAGCAGCTCAACGGTGCCGGCGGCTCGTTCACCATCAACGCGCTGAGCGTCGACGTCCTCCCCGGCGGCAACGTCGTGGAACTGCCGCTGGCCTCGTCGACGGTGCGCGTCTTCCAGGAGGCGGTCACCGTCGCCCAGTCGCTGACCCCCGAGCAGGGCCCGGAGACGGGCGGCACCGAGGTCACCATCACCGGCGAGGGCTTCACCGGCGCCACCGGCGTCACCTTCGACGGGCTCGACGGCACCGACTTCACGGTCGTCGACGACAACACCATCACCGTCACCACCCCGGCCCACGAGCCCGGGCCTGCGGACGTCGTGGTGGTCGGCGAGGGGGGCAACTCGGCGCCCCTGACGTTCACCTACCTGGAACTCCCGGTCGCCACGACCCTCACCCCCGACGAGGGCCCCGAGGCCGGCGGCACCGAGGTCACCATCACCGGCGAGGGCTTCACCGGCGCCACCGGCGTCACCTTCGACGGGCTCGACGGCACCGACTTCACGGTCGTCGACGACAACACCATCACCGTCACCACCCCGGCCCACGAGCCCGGCCCGGTGGACGTCGTGGTACTCGGCGAGGGCGGCGACTCCGCGCCGCTGACGTTCACCTACCTCGACGACGACGGCGACGGGGATGGCGACGGCGACGGGGACGGCGACGGCGACGGGGACGGTGGCGACGTCCCGTCCCGGGCCGACAGCCTCAGCCCGACGAGCGGCCCCATCTCGGGCGGGACCACCGTCACCATCGTGGGCGACGGCTTCACCGGCTCCACTGGTGTGACCTTCGATGGCGTCCCGGGCACCGGGTTCGTCGTGGTGGACGACAACACGATCCGGGTCGTCACCCCGCCGCACGCGGCGGGTGGTGCCTCCGTCGTCGTGATGGATCCCGCCGGCAATTCCGCGCCGCTGCAGTTCAGCTACCGCGACGGCGTCGTGGTGCGACCGGGTCTCCCCTCCACCGGCGCCTGACCCGGCCACCCCCTGAGCGAGCCCTTCCCGAGCGGGGAGGGCTCGTTCAGTTGCGGGCCCATGCCAGGAAGCGGTCGGCGGCGAGGATCGGCTTGCCGAGCTCGGCCGCCTTCCGGGCCTTGGTGGACTGGGTGCCCACCTCCGCGCACACGAGCACGTCGCAGCGGGTCCTCGAGACGTTGGCGACGGGCACGAGGCCGCGGTCACGGGCGAGCCGCTCCATCTCGTCGCGCCCGAGCGCCCGGCCGGAGGCGTCGAGGACGGATCCGGTGAAGCAGATGCGCGTGCCCTGCAGCAGCACCGTGGCCGGGTCGAGCTCGTCAGTCGCCGCCAGCGCTCGGGACCGCACGACCTCCGCCCAAGCGGCGCGCTCGTCGGGGGTCATCGTCGACGGGAACACCGCGGCCTCGGGCTCGGCGCCGCGGGGCAGCAGGTAGCCGGAGCGGTCGCGGCCGGTGAAAGTGCTCGCGAACGGGTCGGCGGGGCGCAGCCGTCGGGCGATGGCTCGGGCCGCGCGGGCACGCTCGAGCGCGGTGGGGGCGCGCAGTGCGCGGCGCTCGTCGACGGTCAGCCGCTCGGGCAGCAGGTCGATACCCAGCGGCATGGGGGCGACGACGCCGCAGCGCTTGAGCTCGAAGTCGATGAACTCCAGTTCGCGGTCGATGCCGACGCCCACCGGGACCCGTCCCTCCAGGTGCTCGAGCAGCGCGGGCCACGCCTCGGCCAGCCGTGGTGCGGCGACCACGTCGGGTGCGCAGATGCCGTAGTCGGAGCGCGACTCGTAGAGATCGGACTCCGGGTTGACCAGCGTCGTCACCTCGAGGCCCTCCTCGGTGACGAGCGCGAGCTCCACCGGACGCGGGCGGGTGCGGGGGCCCTCCTTCCCTGCGGAGCAGATGCCGAGGTAGACGGGCCGGGCCTCCTCTGCGGGAGTGCCGGAGGCGAGGAAGCGGCGGATGCGCTGGTCCGTCTTCAGGTCCTTGGGGATGACGTCGCGCTGCAGCACGAGCCCGGCCATGGAAGTGCAGCGGCTGAGCGCGACGTAGAGCTGGCCGTACGCGAAGGTGCCGCCCGAGAGGTCCACGACCAGCCGGTCGACGGTCTGCCCCTGGCTCTTGTGGATGGTGATCGCCCACGCGAGCCGGAACGGCAGCTGCTTGAAGGTGCCGACGACCTCCTGCCGGATGCGGCCCCAGTCGGCGACGGGCCGGGTCACTTCCCACAGATACGGGCCGACGCGGACCCGCCGCCCGTCGCTGGTGGTGATGGTCACCAGTGGCGCGCCGTCGTCGTCGGTGCCGATCTCCGCGATGGTGCCGAGGGTGCCGTTGACGTACCGGTCGAGCGGGTCGTTGACGAGCAGCATCACCTGGGCGCCCACCTTGTACTCGAGGCGCAGGTCGGTGGGCGGGTCGGCCTGGTCGAGCTCCCCGGTGAGTACCGCGTGGCTGACGTGCGGGTCGCCGGGCAGGCGGTCGAGGGCGGCGCGGTTGCGGGCGGTCGCGATCCGGTTGGTGGTGGTGAGCGTGAGCCAGAACTCCCCGTCGTGCGCGACGAAGCCCGGGTCGGTGCGCGAGTTGAGGACGGCGCGGGCGTCCTCGTCGATGGTGCCCTCGCGGATGGCGTTGAGGATCTCGGTGAGCCGCGGGTCGCCGGCCTGCCGGAACACGTGCGTGAGCTGCGCCACCTCGAAGCGGTGGGCGGCGAACGCGTCCGCGGAGAAGAAGTACGGCGTGCCGTAGCGGGTGGTGAAGTGCGCGCCCTCCCCGTCGGTGACGACGGGCGGCAACTGGTAGAGGTCGCCGACGAGGACGATCTGCACCCCGCCGAACGGCTGGCCGGGGTGGGGGCCGAACCGCTCCAGGGCGGCGGCGAGCGCGTCGAACAGGTCCGCGCGCACCATCGAGGCCTCGTCGATGATGAGGGTGTCGAGTGCCTTCAGGGCCGCAGCGAACCGGCTCGGGTAGTAGCGGTCGCCGCGCACGTCGTCGGCCGTCATGCCGGGGACGAACGAGAACAGCCGGTGGATCGTGTAGCCCTCGACGTTGAGCGCGGCGATGCCGGTGGGCGCGACGACCACGACGTTGCGGTCGGTGTTCGCCATGAAGTGCCTGATGAGCGTCGACTTGCCGGTGCCCGCCTTGCCGGTGAGGAAGAGGTGCCGGCCGGCGTCCAGCATCGCGAGGGCCGCGCGGAACTCGTCGGTGAGCTCAAGCGACGGTTGGGTGGTCATGGAGCCAGCTTTCCAGATCGACGGCTACAGATCGCGGCCAGGCGCGGCATCGCTGGTCGACTGGAGCGCGACAGGCGTCCAGAGACGATCGATGGGCATGACGTGGAGACGATCGTCGAAGGTGTACGAGCGGGTACCCGTGGTGAAGATGACGCCACCCACGAAACGCTTCCCCAACGCGTCGCGGAGTTGCGCCAGCCCACGGAAGTCCGGGCCGGGCGCACGCTCGCTGGCTTTGACTTCGAAGGCGATGACGCTCCCATCGTCGTACTCGAGAACCAAGTCGACCTCCGCACCGTCGCTGGTCCTCCAATGGCCCAATGTGACCGGCTCGGCCAGCCACGATGCCTGCTTGCGGATCTCTCCCACGACGAAGGTCTCCAACAGGTGTCCGAAGTCAGTCAATGAAGCCGGGTCGAGACCCCCGAGCTTGTCGGGGGTGAGTCGAAGGAGCCGTGCGGCCAAGCCAGAGTCAACGACGTGCACCTTCGGCGTGACGCTCACGCGGGAGCGCAACGTCTTGCCCCATGCCGGAAGACGAACCACCAGGAAGAGGTCCTCGAGAAGGCGAAGATGATTCTCGGCCGTGGCGCGGCTCACACCTAGCTTGTCTGCAGCGGCGGAAACATTCAGCATTTGCCCTGTCTGGGCGGCGACGAGGCCCAGCAGATCGGTCATTGCTTGCCGTTCTCGGATACGGCTCAGTTCCAGAGCATCCCGTTCGACCGAAGCGCGCACGAAGGCGTCGAACCACCGCGCGCGCGTGGCGCTCTGCCGCCGCAACGCCAAGGGGAACCCCCCGGCGCAGACACGTTCCACGTACTCCCCGCGTGCAGTTGACGAGGACGGGACGTTTTTGACCACTCCTTGGGGGTCGAGAACGAATGTCTCAAGAAGATCCTCTCGGACGCCGAGGATCTCTCCCTGTGACAACGGCCAGATCGTAAGCGAATGGAGCCGCCCGGTCAGGGCTTGGGCCGTCGTCGGCAAGGCGTCCTGTCGGGTGGAACCGGTAATGACCGCTGTACCCGGAAGGCTGCCCTCTCGGTTCAGCCGGGCTTTGAGGGCATCCAATATCTCCGGCACCCGCTGGTATTCATCCACACACACTGGCGTCGGCTGACCCACGACGGCGGCCAAGTTTCCGACGACCGCGTCACGCACCTCGATGTCGTCGAGATCAAGAACCGTTCCTCCGGCTTCGGCGGCGAATCCCCGCAATACGGTGGACTTTCCCACTGACCGAGGACCATGCAGCGCGATCACAGGCTCGTCCGCGACCAACTGTCTCAGAAGCACACTCGCCCGCCGTGCCACGATTCGATCGAGGGTCATGACCGCAGGGTAACACGAAAGCGCTATCGAGCTGTACAACTTTGAACCTGTCAACTATACGATCTTGAGCATCCGAACTATGCAATCTTGAGGCCATGGGCTGACCAATCTCGAGCACCTGACGAGTAGGGTGCGGGTAGGCTCCGGCCATGAGCGACGAAGCTGATGCCGGGCCGGTGCTGGTGCCCGTCGACCAGCACGACCACCACGACGGCCCGCGGATGGACCAGACCGTGCGCCGCCGGCTCCTCACCCGAGACCAGCGCTACCAGGTGGGCAAGGACCTGCGCGAGGCGGTGCCGTTCGAGTCGCTCGGCGTGTTCCGCCCGCGCGACGACCGGCCGGACCCCGTCGAGACGATCATCGCGTCGCACGACGGCCGGCAGGACGACCTCGTGCCGCTGCGGGTGGAGCGGATGGCGTCGGGCCCGTACTCGTTCCTGCGCGGCGCGGCCGACGTGATGGCGTGGGACATCGCCCACCTGCCGTCGACCGGCCTCATGCCGGTGGTCTGCGGCGACGCGCACCTCGGCAACGTCGGCTTCTACCGCTCCCCCGAGGGCGACCTGGTCATCGACCTCAACGACTTCGACGAGGCGCACACCGGCGCCTGGGAGTGGGACGTGCGGCGGCTCACCACGTCGGTCTGGGTGGCCGGGCGCGAGAACGGCAACAGCGAGGACGAGTGTCGGGAGGCGGTGATCGCGTCGGTCGAGGCCTACCGCGAGGAGGTGCGGCTGCTGTCGGAGATGCCGCTGCTGCAGCGCGCCTTCAACCGGTTCGCCGTCGACGAGTTGCGCCACACCGTCACGGAGCAGTCGCTGAAGGGCGAGATCGAGCGGACCGCGAAGAAGGCCCGCAAGAACGTCTCGGACCGGAAGCTGCCGAAGATCGTGGAGGGCGAACAGCACCAGCGGCGCATCGTCGCGGACCCGCCGGTGATCACGAAGGTAACCGACGAGGAGCGGGAGGCGATCGCCGACGCGGTCGACGCCTACCTGCCGACCCTCACGCCCCAGTGGCGGCGCGTCGTCGGCAGCTACTACCTGGCCGACGTGGCTCACAAGGTGGTGGGCGTCGGGTCGGTGGGGCTGCGGGCGTACGTCGCGCTGCTGGAGGGGTCCGACCCGAAGGACGTCCTGTTCCTGCAACTCAAGGAGGCGCGGCGCAGCGTCCTGGCCCCGTACGTGCACGGCGACGTGGCGTGGCACCGGCACCAGGGCGAGCGGGTCGTCGAGTACCAGCACGAGTTGCAGACGGTGTCGGACCCGCTGCTCGGTTGGACGACGATCGGCGACCGGCAGTACTACGTGCGGCAGTGGCGCAACCAGCAGGGCACCATCGACCTCGGCTCCATCACCCCCGAGGCGCTCCGCGACTACGCGGGGATCATCGGGCACCTGCTCGCGAAGGGCCACGCCCGCACCTCGGGCGCGTCGCGGATCGCCGGGTACCTGGGCAAGAAGGACAAGGCGGCGCAGGCCTTCGCCGAGTGGGCGAGGCGGTACGCGGACCAGACCGAGGCCGACCACGCCGCCTTCGTGAAGGCCGTCAAGGCCGGGCGGCTGCCCACCTACTGACGGCGGGCGACGTGCGCCGCGATCTGGTGCCCGACGAAGACCTCGTCCCAGCCCTTCGGCCCTCCGCTCAGCGACTGCAGCAGCCTCGTCGCCAAGCCGACGATCCGGAAGCCGTGCTCCCGCGTGACCTCGCAACCGCCGGGCGCCTCCGCCACCTCGAATCGTTCGTACTTCATCACCCGTCCGTCGTCAGCGACGAACACCCACACCACGGTCCCGGCCACCCCGGTCCCTGAGGAAGGAGCGCGCCCGTCCCCGGTCCCTGAGGAGCGCGCGAAGCGCGCGTCTCGAAGGGCCGGGTCCTCCCCGTTCCCTCCGTCTCGAAGGGCCGCCCGCAGCGTAGTCGTCCTCCCCCGGCGGGTGCGACTGCCGGTCAGGCCGTCGTCGGAGACCTCGATCCCCGGGCCCCAGGCGAAGGCGCGCAGCACCTGCGGGTCGGTGAGCGCCTCGGCGACCCGCACGGCGGGGGCGGAGAGGAACGTCGTGGAGCGGAAGGCGTAGCCGCTCGTCGGGAGCAGTTCGGGATCCGGCGCTACGGGCTCGGAGGCGTACCCGTCGGGCGTGCTCCCGAGCTCGGCAAGCAGTGCGTCGACGTCGGCGCCCTCGGCCGCGACGAGGTCGCGCACCGGGGGTTCGTCGAGGAGTCGGGCCACCAGGTCGACCGTCCCGGCGGCGCTGCCCGAGGCGTCGACGACCGCCTGCGCCCGGTCGGTGGCGTGCCAGTAGACGTCGCCCTCCTCCTCCGCGCCCGCGGAGCCGACCCGCTGGCGCAGCCCGTCGAGCGTGACGCCGTGGCGTCCGAGCACTCGGGCGGCGGCACCGCCGACGGCGAGCAGCCCTAGGAGGAGGTGGTCGACGTCGACGAGTTGGGCCCCGGCGCGGCGCGATTCGTGCACCGACGCCCGGACCCAGATCATTCCGGGATGGACCCTCACCCGGCCATTGTCGCGCGCCCGATCCCCGCCCGTGCGGCAACTGTTGCCTTCGTACCCCCTCCGCTTCACGCAATTGGCGAAGTCAGGACATCACTGTTACCCTCTAGTTGAATTTTGAACTATCACCCGGAGGTTCTCATGGACGTCATCGTCCTCATCGCCCGCATTCTCTTCGTTGCCATCTTCGTTGCCTCGGGCATCGGCCACCTCAAGGCCACCGAGGCCATGACCGGCTACGCCCAGTACAAGAAGGTCCCGCTGCCCAAGTTCAGCGTCATCGCGTCCGGCATCCTGATGATCGTCGGCAGCATCTCCGTGCTCCTCGGCATCTGGGGTGACCTCGGCTCGCTCCTCCTCATGGTCGCCATCCTGCCGATCCCCTTCCTCATGCACCAGTACTGGAACGAGGAGGGCGAGGCCAAGATGAACGAGCAGACGCAGTTCAACAAGACCCTGTCGCTCGTCGGCGGCGCGCTCGCCCTGTTCGCGCTGTTCGTGCTGGTGCCGGACCTCGGCCTCACCGTCACCGAGCCGCTGTTCGCCTGATCCCTCCGGATCCCTCCGGCCCCGACCCACTCGCTGGGTCGGGGCCGTTTGCATTCCCCCCTCCCCGCCGAGCCGCCAGCGCTCCTCGCGTCCGCCTGCGCTGCATCGCAGGCACCTCGCGCGAGCGCTGGCGAACCTGCGATTCACTGCGGCAGCGTCGGGTCACCCTGCTCGGCCAGCCGCTGCGGCGCCTGAATGAGGTAGGAGTCGGTGACCATCTCGGCCACCTCCTGCCAGTCGGTGTGCTCGTCGAGGAGCATCCCCACCGCGTTGCCGCCGACGACGAAGTACGGCTCACCCATGTGCTCGAAGGCGAGCACCTCGTCGTCCCGTGCGCGGAAGGTGATGCGGAAGCGCTGGTCGTGGCCGCCGAAGATGTGCGCGACGGTGGCGCCGGCCACCCGCCACCGCACCCCGGTCCAGGCGGGGTCCTCGTCGCAGCCGGGCAGGGCGCTCAGCACCGCGTCGACGCGACGCACCCACTCCTCGGGCACGTCGGGGCGCTGCGGCTTGGTCACAGACACGGAGTCTGCCACCACCCTCTGACTGCAGAAAGTCCTTGACACCGGGCCCGCCGTGAGCGACTGTGGTGGGGCGCAACGTTCGCGCGCTTCGAGGAAGGGAGGTCGTGAGATGTCACCCATGGTTTCGGGTCGGTTCCCGATCGCCCATTCACTCGAGGCCCCCTGCGCCTGACCTTTTTCTGCGGGGTGCCTCTTCTTCCAGGAGAACACCCTTGTCACACCCTTCGTCCATTGATTGGGACGCATCCTTCTTCCGTGCCGTCTCGGAGGACCTCGCCGACGATCAGCGCTGGTCCACGTGGGAGCACACCGAACGCCTCAACCGCGGCCCCGAGCCGTGGCCCGAATGGCTCGTCACCTCGGCGGCCGCCATCGACACCGAACTCGGCATCCTGAAGTCCGGGAAGGAGGCCGACGTCTTCCTGCTGGAGCGCGCCGTGCCCGACGACCCGGCCCAGTCCTGCCTGCTCGCCGCCAAGCGGTACCGGTCCAGCGAGCGCCGGCTGTTCCACCGCGACACCGGCTACACCGAGGGCCGACGCGTCCGCAACAGCCGCGACGGGCGCGCCATGGCCCGCAAGTCGCTCCACGGCCGGGCCGTCGAGGCCGGGCTCTGGGCCGCCGCCGAGTGGACCGCGCTCAAACGGCTCTACCTCGCCGGCGTCCCGGTGCCGTACCCGGTGCAGATCGACGGCGGCGAGATCCTCATGGAGTACATCCACGACGGGGAAGCCGCCGCCCCGCGGCTGCACCAAACCCGGCCGTCACCGTCGGAACTCCAGGCGCTCTTCGAGCAACTTCGCGACGCGCTCTACACGATGACCGAGCTGGGCCTGGTCCACGGCGACCTCAGCCCCTACAACACGCTCGTCACCGGCCTCGGCACCTCTGCGCCGCGGCTCGTGATCATCGACGTGCCCCAGCTCGTCGACCTCGTGGCAAACCCCAATGCCTACGAGTTCCTCTACCGCGACTGCACCAACATGGCGAACTGGTTCGCGGCCAAGGGGTTATCGATCGACGGAGAGGAGTTCTACGCCGACGTGGTCACCCGCGCTTGGTGAGCGGGCATAGTTCGAAGCACTTGTGGACGGTGCGGACAGTTTTGCCAGTCGGATCAGAGGATGCACGACATAATGGTTTACCCAGCACCGGGTATGTCCCAAAACTCACCCGTGCGTGGCATCGCCGCCATCGAGACTGTATTGAATTCGCGCCGGCCGTGGGAGGGAGGTAGTCAGGTGAACGAGCCACTGGAACGATCCTGCCGAATTGCACATTTGCTAATGATCGCTGATCGTGAGATCTGAAAGCATGCGCTTGGAGCCGGCCTGCATTAGGAACGTCCGTAAGAGATGCGTCGGTCCGAGCGCTTCAACGGGAGCCCCGAAAACCGAAATGTAAACAACGGTCACTTCCTGGGGATTCGTTCGTAGAGGGCATCAACGAAGCGCGACCATTCTATCTTAGCTTCACTAGGAAGCTTTGACGCGAAGCCAACGAGCCAGTCTCGGTCCTCAGTCACTGAGTCCTCATTGATCGGATCTAGCTCTTGCCCTCGACCGGATTCCAAGAGGCAGTCGATCACGCACTCGAGACTTCCCGACAAAAGGGCAGCGCTGAGTACCGTTCTGATCTCCGTCCTTGGCGCGTCTAGGCGACGGCGCCCAGCGGTCAGGTCACACCACAGAGCCTCCGCCAGCAGGGGGGCGGGCCATCGAGACATCTGGCTTACCGTTGTAGCGTTCTGGGCACCGTAAGCCCCGCCCCTAGCAGCCCCAATGATCAAGCGCACCAACGTCCGCTGCTGATCAAGGTCGAAATTACCCGTCTGGAGGTGTGGGCTGTCACTTCGCAATAGGAACCGGACAGCGGTATTCTGCCGCTCGAAGTCGCCACTTGCAAGATCACGGGATAACTTCCGAAATAGGAGTGGCCAACCCCATGCCCCTTCTCTCAGCACGATGTAGGGCGTCAGGTCCTCGGAAAGTTCAACTCGTGACCGCTCCTCGTTAGTCAAGGCGTCTGAGCTAAGGAGTCCTGCCACGCTGACTGCCCCGCTCAGGGTCATAGGTCGAGGGTTCTCTGCCGGGCCCACGAGGGCAGAGACAACACGTCGACGTACGCGCTGGGGGAGACTCCCTAACTGGTCAGGCTGGGCTAGCATGAGGGCAGCGCCGTTTGGGGTCTCGACGAGAAGTTCATCCCAGTTCACCGCTAGTTTCTCATTCACAGCGCGCGCCGCGAATCTTTTCGAAAACCTGATCATTCTTCTCTGGAAAAATCCGTTGAGTTTCGACTCATCATTGAGCGCCGATGCCAACAACCTGCACCACGCCACCCGCTCCTCGTTGTCGAGTCTTGCGAATTCCGCGTCGGCGAGTTCTGACGCTTCCTCTTCCGTATCGTCTATGAGGTCAGGATCGGTCATGATTTGCTCCACGGCATCCACGACACTTATGAGGCCCGGCGTCGTCCCGGTGTGTCCCGTGTTTCGCTGCCCGTCCCCAACCTCAAGGGTCGGCGCGCGAACGATATCGATGTAGTCGCGCAAGAACTGGGCCGTGAACGCAGCGGCGGCGTCCGCTGCTGCCGGTTGGTCCAAGTCCGACTTGCTTTCGTCGGAGTTGTCGCTTGCACCTCGTATGACCAGTACTCGGAGGGTCGGACCGGCAACGCTCGAAAGGCCGAAGCCTTCATTCTCAATTGCTAGCGCATCGGAGTGGTCCCGCTTGAGCCGTTGTTTATAGTTCGCGTCCTTCACCAACTCCTCCCCGCTAAGGATCTGTCCAACGTAGGCCTTCGGCGCCGGACCCTCTGACGCCGGATGCCGCAACCTTTGCCAGACGTCCTCGCGTGCTGTGTGACGGGCCACGCGGACAAGGAGCTCTGAACATCTATTCAATTGCTGTCGGGCTAGACGTTCTCCGCTTTCAACCTTGGCTCGGTGGATGTAGGCCACCTCGCTGGCTGCCACAACGTCCCCGAGTCGCAGGTCCTTGAGCGCGCCCGCGATACCCACGAAGAGCAGGATGTCCGTTGAGCCCCGACCCTCAATCCGACCTGCCTCGGCAGCCGTCTTGATGTTCCCTGGCCCAACCTCGATGACCGTTACGATGCATTCGCCCTCAGAGCCGTTGAGTTCTCCGACGTAGACGATTGATTCGCCCCGTGCTTCAGGTCTTGCACTTTCGATGTGCCGCAACACTGCGTCAGTCTCACAAGGAAGCGCTGTCAGAATCGTGACACCTAGTCGCTGGGATCTGTCCATGGCTCGAGAATGCCATGCTCCGACGCTTGGCGAGGGGTCTTGGACCTGATGGGCGATCAATGCCGGGCTCGCTTGCGCTCTCCGCCCTGATAGAGGAGCGCCCGCAGCCATGACAGACGGCACCTGTGCTTTCACATATTCGCTACACGCCCGGATCCCCGACGTGCGGCCAGCGTCAACTCAGGCAGATTCGCCTGCGGAGCCCGGACACCCTCTCGAACGCGGAGGTCGCCGAGACCTGTTCCTCGGCGAAGCGACACGATGTAGGCATTCTCCGGTGCGACGGCACAGTCGCCTACCGAAGGCCCGGCGGAGTGGTCGGCCTCCGGCAGCAGCGTAGAGCTGCGGCGCTCTATCAGCGCGGCGGGCAGCTCGATCTCCAAACCGTCTTACCCGAGGCGCGGTGGACCGACAACAGCAGCTGAAAGTGACGACCTACGCGGCCGCGCGGCGCCTGTGCGACTCGATCGGCTGCGGGAGGCGTTCGACAGCGCGCCCTAGCGTGCGCGTGGAAAGGCTCGCCCGGCAACCACGCTACGTGGCCTTCGTTCAGCTTTTGGGATCAGATGTATTCAGCTTTCGTGTCCCCCCAGCGAACCAAGGACGCGGCGGCATCGTTCAATAGTTCTTAGAGATGTAGTCGTAGGCGTCTTCGAACAGGCCTTCGACTTGGTGCATGCCATGCTTCCGGAGTACTGCTCGGACGTTGCGACGCACGAGACGGTCGCCTTCGTTGCTGACGGCCCAGCCGTCGTAGCTGACGCGGCGGACGATGGCGTCGATGTCGAGCACGACCCGTTCGATGAGTTCGGGGGTGCCGTCGGGGGCGGTTTCGTAGAAGATCTGGGTCAGAGCGCCAACGCGCGGGTCGGGGAGGAGGTCGAGGCCGTCGCGGCCCGCTTCCCGTTCGGCCTTCTCGGCCTCGGTCACGTCGCTGGCGAGCTGGAATGCCTCCCGCAGCCATTCGATCGACTGCTGGGCTGCAGCCAGCGTGCGTTCACGGAGCCGTTCGAGCCGTTCGGCCAGCGACTTGTAGACAGGGTGGTCGCCGTTGGGGCCGGCGAGTTTCTTCTTGAGCCGGTTGGCGATGGAGTCGATCACGTCGGAGGCGGTCTTGCCCTCCAGCGCCTTCTCGGAGTCGATGAGTCCCTCGTCGATGAGCTTCTGGGCGGCCTCAGCGTCGGCGATGACAACGGTCTTGGCTTTGGTGACGGTGATGTCGGACATGTGGTCGTGCACCAGCCGTAGGGTCTTGGCCCCGAGCTGGTGCCAGAGCAGTTCGTTCATGCCGCCGGAGGGCTGGAGGGAGCTGTAGACGGCGGCGAGGAACCGGTACGTGCGGCGGTGCGGCAGGAGGGACTCGTGCGGGTGGATCGCTTCCCAGATGCCCTCGAGCATGGTGAACTCGCCGGCGAAGTCGTCCTGCGCCTTGGGTCCGGGCATCCGGGCCTGGGCATCGATCAGGGTCGCGGCGTCGGCCTTGGTGGTGTCGATCCCGGCGAACCGCTTCATGGTGTCCGCGAGCTGTGCTTCGAAGGCGGCGAGGAGGCCGGCGATGTCGATCTCGGCGGTGGGCTGGTCGCCGTCGGCTGGGGCCATGGCGCGGGCGAACCCGGAGCCGAGGCCGACGTAGTCGACGATGATGCCGTAGCGCTTGGACTGCTTCGTGTCGGGGTTGCGCCAGTTGCGGTTGGTGCGGGTGATCGTCTGGAACAGGGTGTGTTCCTTCAGCGGCTTGTCCAGGTACATCACGCCCTCGATCGGGGCGTCGAACCCGGTGCCGAGCTTGGAGGTGCACACCAGGAACTTCAGCGGATCCTGGTGGGTGCGGAACCGCTTCAACAGGGCGAGCTCCTCGGCTTCCGACAGCGCGTACTTGGCCCACTCGTCGGGTTCGTCCTTGCTGGTGCCGACGGTCATCACCACCGCTACCTCGTCCCGAACCGGCGCCTCCACCAACCGGTCGCCCTGCTCTTCCCACTCGGCCAGTTGGCGCTGGTAGCGGTCGTGGAGGAGCTGGTCGAGGGTCTCGACGTAGGCTACGCAGGCCGTCCGGTCGACGACCACGACCTGGGCCTTCATCCCCAGCGGGTCGACGGTGTCGTAGAAGTGGTCGACGATGTCGGCACACACGGCCTCGACCCGTTCCGGGTTGGAGAAGAACGTCGCGGTGCGCGCGGCCCGGCCCGTGAGGTACTCCTGCTCGTCCTCGTCGAGCCCTTCCGCGGCGGCGAGGGCGGCGAAGGCCTGGTCGAGGTCGTCGGTGGCGAGGTTGAACTCGACCTTGCGCGGGGCGACGTGGATGGGGACCGTCATCCCGTCACGGATGGAGTCCTCGCTGCTGTACGTGTGGAGCGTCTTGGCGGGGTCTTGGTCGTCGCCGAAGGTGGCGAAGGTGTTGCGTTTGAGCTTGACGATGGGGGTGCCGGTGAAGGCGAACAGGTTCGCGTTCGGCAACGCCGCCCGCATCGCGATCCCCAGATCGCCCTCTTGGGTGCGGTGCGCCTCATCGACCAGCACGATGATGTTGGAGCGTTCGTTGAGGAGTGGGGCGCCGGCGAACTTGTGGACGGTGGTGAAGATGATGCCCCGCTGGTCACGTCGCAGCATCTCCCGTAGCTCGCCACTGGTGTTGGGGACGAGGAGGCGGGGCATGTTGGTGGTGCGGAACTGGTCCCACATCTGCGCCACTAGCTGGACCCGGTCCGCGACGAGGATGATGGTGGGGTTGTTCATGCCGGGGTCGCGCAGCAGCTTCCCCGCGGCGAACACCATGGCGAGGGTCTTCCCGGAGCCCTGGGTGTGGTAGATCAGGCCCTTGGATCGGTTGGGGTCGTGGACGCGGTCGACGATCAGCTTGACCGCCTCGTACTGGGTGTAGCGGGCTAGGATCTTGTGCAGCGACGCCCCCTCGTTGCTGTCGGGGGTCTCGAACAGCGTGAAGTCCCCGAGCAAGTCGAGCAACGTCTCCGGCGCCAGCAGCGACTGCGCCTTGCCGATGACGTTCGCCAAGCTTGGGGTGTCGAGCTCGGGCCCCCAGGTGTGCCACTGGTCGACCGGGGCGCCGACGCCGGCGTACCGCAGCGACTTGCCCTCGGAGGCGAACACCAGCGTGTTGGCGGTGAAGAACTGCGGCCAGCCCGGCTGGTACACCTCCAACAGCTCGAGCGCGCCGGTCAGCCACGACACCTTCTGGTTCGTCGGCGTCTTCAACTCCCCGACGGCGAGGGGGAAGCCGTTGACCCACAGCACCACGTCGAAGCGGGCCTTGTGCCCGGGCACCCCGAAGGTGACCTCGTCGGAGACCACCAGGCGGTTGTTGCCCGGTGTCTCGAAGTCGATCAGCCGCACGATGGCAGGGTCGTCGGTGCCGAGGAACTGGTAGGTGCGCAGCCCGCGGAGCCAGGCGGACAGGTCCCGGTTCGCCTCCACCAGCCCGGAGTCGCCCGCACCGATCGAGATCGCCCGCAAGTGCTGCAGCACCTCCTGCGCCCGCTCCGGCACCTCCCCGATCACCGGATTCAGCCGGACCAGGGCGTCGACCACCTCCGACTCGACCCACGGGGCATCGTCAGAACGATCCAGGGCTGGGCCGTGGATGTGGGTCCAGCCGACGTCGACCAGGCCTTGGATGAGTGGGGTCTGCAGGCTGGTGATCTCGCCGAGCTTCGCAGTCATGGCTACGCCGCCTCCAGATGGGTGCCGATAAGGTCGTCATACGAAACAGGAATCTCATGCTCCCCTAACAACAATGCGGCCAGAAGATTAGAGCGCAGGGTGCGGAGGTCTCTCAGCACGCCGTCGGTCGACTCGGCTATCGACAGTAGCGCGTTGAGTTCTGCGGAGAGCTTCTCCTGCGTTTCCAGAGTCGGTGGGGAGTAGCGCTGAGCCAGGATTACGCCTTTGGAAAGATTTGGCTGGGCCGCTCCTGTCGCCAATCCCTTGAGCCGCTCCGAGTCGGCCCGGAGGAGATGGTAAAGAAAGTCCGGCGTCATTAGCTCACCGTTCGGGATCAGCGCCAGTACAGCCTGGTTCGTGGCTGCGTCGATCCCCAGTCTCCCAATCTGCGCCGCCGTGGCCCCATACATCGCCATCAAGACGGTGCCCGCGGGTACCAGCCAGGCCGAAGACGAAGCGAGAGCGGCCTCGGTTAGGGTCTCTTCCGTCCTGACGATGACCTCGCCACCGACTTCGCCAGACTTGACCCACGGGATCGCGCCGCCAAACAGCTCCTTGTTCTTCCTTGAAGGAGTCCCACCGGCCTTTGCGACCTCGAGTAGGTCACCCAACTCCACCGATGTATCGCCCGGCATTGACATCGACTGCCCTCGGGCGCGGTACGCGTGGAGAGCGCGAGCTCCCTGTAGTTCGGTGGCTTCGATGGTGTCGTCGAGGGCGGCGATCAGGTCCACGATCCGCCGCTGCTCCACCAACGGCGGCAGCTGCAGCGGGACGGTGGCCAAGTTCTTCTGTGACAGAGAAACGTTCGCCGTACCCTTCATCAACGGCACGATGAGCTCGTCTCGTCGGTGGTCAAGAAGGAGCCAGAGGTACTTCATGTCGACAGGTGCCCCGGGTTTCGCGGTGCAGGCGGTGATGATGTTGGCGACCGCGAACTTGCCCGACTCGTAGTGAACGCGCTTGAGGGAAGCGTGCCCATGACCGGTAGACGAGACCATGGGCACGCAGACTGCTTCACCATCGAACTGGTACTCGTCTGAGCTCGACCGCTTCTCCGCAGTGACGACCAGCGGGTATTGACCCGGCCTGGCCTTCAGCGTGGGGGTGGCGCCCTTTGCGAGGTGGCAGATCTCACCCAGCGTTGTCTTGAACCATCCGTCACGCATTGAAGCCGGCCGCCTTCAGCTTCTCGTCCAGCACAGCCTCCGCCGCCCGCAGCGCCTCCCGCGACTCGAGGTACGACACGAGCGCCGCCTCGACATCGACTTCGGCGGCCGTCTCGGTCTGGATGTAGCGGCCGATGTTCAGGTCGAACCCGTTGCCCTCGATCTCGGCGAGGTCGACGAGCCGCAGGTGCAGCCCGCCCTCCCCGTCGAGGTCCTCGCCCCGTTCGTACGCGGAGTGGATGATGTCGATGTCCTCGTCGCTCATTAGGTTCTGGTTCTTCCCCGCCCGGTACCGGGAGGAGGCGTCGATGAACAGCACCTTGCCCTGCCGTTCGGCCGGTTTGGTCTTGCGGAAGATCAGCAGCGCGACCGGGATGGAGGTGGAGTAGAACAGGTTGTTCGGCAACCCGATCACAGCCTCGAGGTAATCCTTCCGCAGGAGGCATTCGCGGATGGCGCCTTCCTTGCCGCCGCGGAACAGGACGCCGTGCGGCATCACCACACCGACCCGGCCGGTGGTCTCCTTGACGGAGCTGATCATGTGCTGGATCCAGGCGAAGTCGCCGTTCTTCGCCGGCGGGACCCCGCAGAACGCCCGGTTGTAGGGGTCGTTGGCCCAGGTGTCGGCGCCCCAGTTCTGCAAGGAGAAGGGCGGGTTGGCGATCACCAAGTCGAACTGGTCGAGCTTGCCCTTGGTGACGAACTTGGGTTCGCGGAAGGTGTCGCCGCGGCGGATGGTGAAGTCCTCGAGCCCGTGGAGGTAGAGGTTCATCTTCGCGATCGCGGTGGTGGTGAGGTTGATCTCCTGCCCGTGCAGCCGCAGCGTGCGATGGTCACCACCGGCGGCCTTGACCGCGTTGATCGTCTCGACGAGCATCCCGCCGGAGCCGCAGGCCGGGTCGACGATCGTCTCCCCCGGCTTCGGGGCCAATATCTTCACCAGCAGGTGCACCACATGGCGCGGGGTGAAGAACTCGCCGGCCTTCTTCCCGGAGGCTTCGGCGAACTCCCGCAGCAGGTACTCGTAGGCGGCACCCAGCATGTCCCCTTCGACGTGGTCCGGGTCGAGCTGGACGCCGTGGAAGGCGTCGAGGAGAGCGACGAGCGCGGTTTCGGGGAGGCGGTCGGTGTTGGCCCATTTGACGTCGCCGAACACCCCGGCGAGCCCGGGATTGGCGCTCTCGATGCGCTGGAGGGCGTCGTTGAGCTTCACCCCGGTGTGGTTGACGGTCTGATGCACGTCATCCCAGTGCCAGCCGGGCGGAATGATGAAGGGCTGGTAGTCGTCGGCCTCGATCTCGTCGGTGAGGTCATCGCCCCACTCGTCGACGGCGATCTGGTGCCAGTAATCCCAAGTGTCCGAGATCCACTTGAAGAACAACACGGGGAACACATACGCCTTGAAATCTCCCGGGTCCACCGGGCCGCGCAGCGCATTCGCCGCACCCCACAGGACCGATTCCAGCCGTTGCTGAGTCATCCTCGCCAACGCGCTTCACTCACTTCCGCTTATTGGTGACACTCGCACGAGCCTTGTGCGGGTCGGTTACCAAGCGATTGTCTCAGAAGCCACTCCGCTTTTCCTCTTTCGGTCTATGTCCCGAAGATTGTCGGAGGCGCCTGTCATGCTTTTTGCAGGTCAAGAGTCGCGGCCGGAACTCCTCGGGGTGGTCGCGCAGCAACCGGAGCCGCTCCGGTGCTTCCCGAGGAAGACCCGGCCACCACGAACCTGTGGAGGTCAAGCGGCCTCGCACCGTCGAGGCACGGTGACGAGGAGTCTTCGACATGTCCCCACATCCCCTGCGCCCGGGAGAGGGCCAATTCCCTCCGGACCAGATCCGAGTGCCCATCCCGCCCACCCGCTTCCAGGCGAGCGAGACCGGCATCCTGCGCCAACCGCCCGACGTGCCGGTGGTCGAGTCCTACCGGCAGACCGTCGTGCGCATCTGGCCCCAAGGGGGCGAGCACCCCGCGTTCGACCTCGTCCCCGACCCGGAGTCCGACACGACCGACACCCCGGCCGCGCTCTTCGGCGACGACACCGTCGAGGTGTTCGTCCTCTCCGGCGTGAAGGCGTTCCGCAGCCTCACCACCCGTACCGAGGACGCCGAAACCTTGCACGCCCTGCACTGGCGGCTCGACTTTCAGGGCTGGGACTGGTGCCCCACCGTCGCCACCTCCCCGGACCGGCAATGGGTCGAAGGCGGCGCCCTGGTGCGCAACTGCGACCTGGAGGAGGCCCAAGACCAGGCACGGTTCCACGGACAGAACGTCATCCTGCGCTGGGACGAGCACGGCATGGCGCCCGCGCCCACCCTGCCCGGAGTCGACGTCGGCGATCCCACCCCCGTACCCGTCCGGCTGGTGCCGGCGCGCACCGGCTGCCCGCTGCGCAGGGGCGCGGACGACGGGCCGTGCAAGGTCTACGGCGGACCGTGGACCAGCGCCTCGATCGCAGCGGCCCACGTTTGGGGCCAGCACCGCGCCATGCTCCTCGACGCCTTCGGCTGCGACGTCTGCCACGGCGAAGGCGGCCGCAACACCCGAGGGGCGACCGACCTCTTCACCCCCTCCCGCGAGGGCGGCTGGCAGTGGGGCGTCCCACGGACCCGCGAGAGATTAGGCGCCGACGAATGAGCTGGCCGACGATCTGCGACCCCCGAGAGTCTCAATAAATCCCATTCATGATCATCTTTTACCATTCTCGCCACAACCTTTGACATGGGCACGTCGCTCAAGACAGACTCTGTCGCGTAAGGAAGGGCATCGATGCCTCACAAATACTCACAGAGATGTGTATAAAATGTTGCAAACTGCGACTACCTCGGAGCGTCGGGGGGTGAAGTTGGGTGATGGAGCCTTCGCTCTACTGCTGACGCTTCCCGGGTTCGCCCTCCTGTGCGCGGTAGTGGTTTACCCACTCGTGTCGGCACTGGTGAGTGCCTTCTTCGAGGAGAGCCTCCTCTACCCCGGACGCGACTTCGTAGGTCTTGACAACATAACGGCCGTGCTGAGTGGGGACTTTCTCCGCCTACTTGGGCAGACGATGACGTTCACCGTGGGCACCACGCTGCTGCCGTTCATCATCGGCTTCGGCCTAGCGTTGGCGCTCAACACGAAGATCAAGGGCGCCAAGGCCTTGCGCGGTCTGATGCTCATCCCGTGGCTGGTTCCCGGCGTCGTCGTCTCCTTCCTGTGGATGTGGATCTTCAACGCAAACTATGGAGTCCTCAACGCACTTCTCGAAGGTCTCGGTGCGATCGGGGCGCCGCAGGCTTGGCTTGCCCACCCCGACACCGCGATGGTTGCGGTCATCGTGGCCAAGACCTGGCAGAGCTTCCCGTGGATGATGGTCATGTTGCTCGCCGGTCTCCAGACTGTGCCGCCGGAACTGTACGAGGCGGCAGAGGTGGACGGCGCCGGCGTCGTACGGCGCTTCGCGTCGATCACCGTGCCGCACCTGCGAGGCATCATCGGGCTCGTCATCCTGTTGGAGTTCATCTGGAACTTCCAGCACTTTGACATCATCTACGTCCTTACCGGCGGCGGGCCCGCTGGATCCACCCATACGTTCGCCACTGCGGTCTACGACACCGCATTCCGCGGCTTCGATCTCGGAATGGCCGGCGCGCTTGGTCTGCTGTGGATGTTGCTCCTAGGGATCCTCGTGGTGCTCTACATCCACTTCTCCGAGAAGGGGGAAAAGTGATGATGACCCAGATCTCCACAGCTCGGGCTCCACGGCTCAGTAGAAGCCGCCAGGTTGCAGTCGAACACGGGTCGTCGCGGCGACAGTCCAACGGGACATCCGTGGCCGCCTGGTTGGCGGTGATCGTTTTCGGCGGCTTCGCGATGCTGCCGGTCTACTGGTTGTTCGCAACGTCACTGACGCCCCGCGCGGAGGTGTTCTCGTATCCGCCGAAGCTCTTCCCGAGCAGTCCGACCCTCGACGCCTACCGGGCCTTGATCGACAATCCTGCGCTGTTCGCGTATTTGCGCAACAGCATCATCGTCTCGGTCATCACGGCTGTACTCTCAGTCATCGTCTCCGCCTTCATGGGCTACTCGTTCTCCAAGTTCCGCTATCGCGGGCGCCGCTCTCTGATGTACCTCGTGCTCAGCTCGCAGATGTTCCCGCAGGCGCTGCTGCTCGTAACCCTGTACAGCGTCTTCAGCGCGTACAACTTGCTGAACACCTACACCGCGCTCGTGCTCTCGTTCACCACCTTCACGCTGCCCCTGTGCGTGTGGATGCTGAAGGGCTTCTTTGACACCATTCCCAATGACCTCATCGAGGCCGCCAAGGTGGACGGCGCGACGAGGCTCAGGACATTCTTCGTCGTTGTTCTTCCCCTCGCTGCACCGGGCCTCGTGGCGGCCGGACTATTCGCCTTCGTCCGCGGCTGGAACGACTTCATCTTCGCCCTGACCCTGGCCGGTCCGGACAAGCAGACGTTGCCCCCTGGACTGGTCAACACATATATCGGGGAGGCCTCGACCGCTTGGCCCGAATTGATGGCCGCTTCCTTGGTGGTCTCACTCCCGGTCGTCATCGGATTCATCGCTCTCCAACGGTTCCTCGTTGGCGGGCTCACGGCAGGCGCGGTCAAAGGCTGACCGTTCGAAACCGGCCACAACAACCGAAAGGAAACACCCCACCCATGTCCATTCATTCCAAGGGCTTCGGCCCCCTCAGCCGCCGGGGGCTACTGCAGTTCATGGCGGTCGGCACGGGCGCGGCGGGCCTCGCCGCCTGCAGCTCGCAGGGAACCGCCAACACCAACCCCTCCTCTGCCCCGTCCGCCGGCGGGCAGACCATCGGCTCGAGCGAGGCGAAGGACTTCAGCTTCGCCTCATGGTCCATCAGCGAAGAGGCGGCCAAGCCGGTCATCACTGGGCAACTCGAGAAGTTCGGTGCCGACAAGGGGATCCAGATTTCGCCCGTCTCATACCCGTTCAACGAGTACCTGAACCAGCTGACGCTCCAGGTCCGCGGCGGCCAGTTCTCCGGCGCCATGCAGCTCGACATCGCCTGGCTCGCCACTATGTCCGCGCTCGGCAAACTGCGCGACCTCTCCAGCTATGCGGAGGGTCGCGGCTACACGGAGGCCGGCCTGAGCGTGGGTCAGGTGGACGGCGTGCAGAACGGTCTCCCTTGGACCATGGGCGCGATCGGACTCGTTGCCAACGCCGAGCTGCTTCAGAAGGTAGGTGCAGACTCGGTCCCGAGCAGCATCGAGGACTTCGAGGCCCTGCTCCGCGAGCTCAAGGGTCTCGGCAATGGCACCATCCCATACGCGGCATCGACGAAGGTGGCCCAGCTCAAGGACGTTCAGGTCTGGATGCAGACCTTCGGCTGCTCGCTCGTCGAGAACGGCGAAGTGACCATCGGCGACGAAGCTTCCATCGAGGCTGTCACCTGGTACAAGAAGCTTTACGACGAGGGCCTCATCGGGGCCGATGTCGACCGCTTCGACGCCCGCTCCCTCTTCAGCCAGGGCAAGGCAGCCATCTACGACGATGCCCCCGTGGGTCGCGCCGGTGTGGTCGCCGATTCGCCGGATCCGGAGCTCGCGAGCAAGTTGCTACCGGCTTCCCGTCCGGTGCTCAACTCCGGCGACGCGCCCCGGGCGCTGGCTTGGGGCCACGTGGTCGCGGTCGTCGAGGGCGAGGCAGCCGACACGGCGTCGGAGTTCGCCCAGTGGCTCACCTCTGACGAAGAGACCGTCGTCGCGTACTTCGAGGCTCTTGGCCTGCCGCCCACCACCGAGGAGGGCCTGGCCGCGGACGCCGTCAAGTCGGATACCTTCATCGCCGACTTCTCTGAGCGGATCACCGCCACCGCGCAGCCGAGCCCGTTCTGGGTGTACCCGCAGTACGGCCAGATCGACACTGCGATCTCCGAGCAGGTACAGGCTGTCCTCGTCGGCCAGTCCAGCCCCGCCGACGCCATGGCTGCGGCTCGCGAGGCTGCGACGGCCCTGATCAGCTGACCCGACAACAACCGAAACCAGGTTCCAACCACCCTCAGGAGCAGGACCCCATGCACACACAGACCGTCGAGACCGACCTCCTCGTAGTGGGAGGCGGTCTCGCCGGCGTGAGCGCGGCAATCGCCGCAGCTCGCCTCGGTCGGCGCGTCGCCCTCGTCAACAACCGTCCCGTGCTGGGCGGCAACTCGTCGTCGGAGGTGAGGGTCTGGGTCTGCGGTGCCACTGCACATGGCAACCAGAGGTGGGCGCGAGAAGTCGGCATCGTGGGTGAGATGCTGGTTGAGAACCAGTTCCGCAACCCCGAGGGCAACCCCATCTACTGGGACGACGTCGTGCTCGACCTCGTGCGCCGGGAGAAGAACATTGCACTCTTCCTCAACACGGACGTTCGCGAGGTGCAGGCGTCGGGACCGGAGGATCGCCGCCGCATCGATTCGGTCACCGGATGGACCATGGGGGCTGAAATCCTGACGACCTTCCGGGCGCCGCTGGTGGTGGATGCGACCGGCGATGGCCTGGTGGGATTCCTGGCCGGGGCGAAGTACCGGCTCGGCAAGGAAGCCCGCGCCGAGTTCGACGAGCCTTGGGCCCCCGAGCAGGCAGTGCGGGAGTTCCTGGGGTCGACGCTGTTGTTCTACACCAGAGACATGGGCTTCCCGGTGAAGTTCGTGGCCCCCGACTCGGCGATTGACATCACCAAGACCCCGATCCCCATTTCCCGGGTCATCCGCAGCGGCGACTCGGGGGCCCACTACTGGTGGGTGGAGTGGGGCGGCGAACTGGACATCGTGGCAGACAACGAACGGATCCGCGATGAACTGCGCGGCGTCATCCTGGGCATTTGGGACCACATCAAGAATTCAGGACTATTCGACGCCGACAACCTCACGATGGAATGGATCGGCAATGTCCCCGGCAAACGTGAGTACCGGCGCTTCATCGGGGATCACACCCTGACCCAGCACGACGTACTGGAGCAGCGCTCCTTCCCGGACTCCGTAGCCTACGGCGGATGGTCCATCGATCTCCATCCGGCGGCCGGAATGTACTCGCCGGATCCCGGAGCCAAGCAGCGCTTTTCCAACGGGGTGTTCGAGATCCCCTTCCGCTCGCTGTACTCCGTCAACGTCGAGAACATGTTCATGGCGGGGCGCGACTTCTCTGCCACCCATGTGGCGTTCGGAGCCGCCCGGGTGATGGCGACGTGCGCGGCCATGGGCGAGGCAGTCGGGACAGCCGCACACCTCTGCCTCGAGGCGGGAGCCAGCCCCCGCGAACTGGCGGCCGAGCACCCCGACCGCTTGCAGCAGTTGCTGCTCCGACAGGACGCCAACTTGATCGGGGTGACCAACCGGGACCCCGAGGACTTGGCGCGCTCTGCGCGTGTGAGCGCGTCAACGTGGTCCAGGTTCGTCGGGACGCACCGACCCGATGGCGCAGAGATCACCAGCGCGGAAGGCGTCATCCCTACGGCTCGCGACGAGTTCCCCCTCACGAGCGACGTCGGAATCGTGGTCCCCGTCGACCCGGTGCTGGAATCGGTTCGCATTCGAGTCACGGCGCTCGAGGACACGGAAATCGAGGTCCAGGTGTGGTCACCCGACCTGCCACAGAACGTCGTTCCCAGCCACTTGGAAGCCACGGGCTCCCTCACCGTCGTGGCTGGCCCAGAGCAGTGGTTGGATCTTCCGACGCCGTACCGCCCCGCCGCCGCTGGCAACGGCATCGTCGTCCTCAAGGCCAATCCGCAGATCCTTCTCCACACCACCGCGATGCTGCCGCCGGGTGTGTTGAACATCGTGCATCGTGCGGACGCCGACGACCAGAACGTCGACGTCGATACCGAGTCGCTGCTGATGCGCTGGCCTACAAAGCCTCTGCGTGGCCGCTCGGTCGAGTTCGTCGCGATGCCGGAATCGATGGCCCTCGCCCCCGAGCGCGCGGTCGGGGGCTACCAGCGCCCGTACGGTGGCCCCAACATGTGGGCATCCGGGCCCATCTCCGAGACGGGAGAGGAGTGGCTCAGGCTTGACTGGGATGAGGCGGTCGAGGCTTCCGAGCTACGGCTCCTGTTCGACGTGGACCTGGATGTAGATCTCAACACCCTCCATCACCACAAGACCCCCTATGAGGTGATGCCCCAAGCGGTGCGTGACTACCGCATTGAGGTGCTGGGCCCGGGTGCCGACGAATTGTCTGGGTGGACCACGATCAGCACCCATCAGGACAACCGGGCGCGACAGCGGGTGCACGACCTGCGAGCAGCGGGAGCGTTCGTTGCGATCCGCCTTGTCGTGACTCGGACCAACGGGGTCCCGCAGGCGCGCGTCGTCTCGATACGTGTGCAGAAGTGAGGTCGCCGGTGAAGCGCGGCACGGGGCTCGACCAGGCGTTTCCCGCGGCGCCCGCCGTTCGAACCCGGGCCATCATGCTCGCCGTCCCCGACTTGGAAGAGCCGTACTTCGCAGAACTGACCGCGCTTGTCGTGCGGCGGGCCGAAGAGCACGGGCTGTCGGTAGTCATCTACCAGACCTGGGGAGAACACGAACGTGAGATCGACGTCGTCAACAGAATTGGCGTGCCCCCCACCGACGGACTCCTACACATCCCGCGTGCGCTCAGCGTCGCCGACCTCACCCGCAGACGAAGCCCCGGTCCACTGGTGCTTCTCGGCGAGCACATCGATTCCAGCCCGTTCGCGCACGTCACCATAGACAACGCCGCAGCCGCTGGAGCAGCAACGTTGCACCTCCTCGAGCGGGGCTGTGTGCGGCCGGCCATGATCGGTCCGCGCGAGCCGGCGTCGGACGCCTCCAACCGACGTTACGCCGGCTACGCATCAGCGCTCGAGCAGCGCGGTGTCGTTCTGGACGAGTCTCTGGTGGGCGGGGTCCGCGCCTTCTCGGCCAAGGAAGGTTACGACGCCGCACTGCGTTTGGTTGACTCCGGAGCCCGGTTCGACGGAGTGGTGTGTTCGAACGATTCTGTCGCGCTGGGGGTGATGGCTGGGCTCGCGGCGCGCCGCGTTTCGGTCCCCGGCGACGTGCGGGTCATCGGCATCGACGGTGTCAGCATGGGTGCCTTCTCAGTTCCTAGTCTCTCAACCGTGGAGCCGGATCGTGAATTGATGGTGACCGTCGCGCTCTCCATCTTGATGAAGCAGATGGCCACGGCCCTCTCGATGGACCTGCCGGTCGAGCAGGTGACAGTGCCCTTCACCGTCGTGCAGCGAGACAGCAGCGGCTGACTCGAGGCAGCTACGCGAGCCGCACGTCGGCGATGTGAGCCCGGGCGACTTCGGCGGCTGGGTCCGGCAGGCCCCGGTCTGTCACAAGGACGTCGACGTCCTCGAGATCCAGCACCGTGGTGAGACTTACGACGTCCCATTTCGTGTGGTCCGCCACCACGACAGTGCGGCCGCCTGAAGCGGCCATCGCACGACTCGTCTCCGCTTCCAAAATGTTCGGGGTGGTCAGGCCCGCCTCTTCGTGGATCCCGTGGACGCTGAGGAAAGAGATGTCACAGTGCAGGTAGCTGAGCGATCGCACCGCCACGGGGCCGACCAAGGCACGCCCAGGGGTGCGGATGCCGCCCGTGAGCACGACACTGGTACCCGTTTCTGCAGCGTCGTCGACTTCTTCGAACAGATCCGCGATCGCCAGCGAGTTGGTGAGAACGGTCACGTCCGGGATCCTCAGCAACTGACGCGCAAGGAACCAGGTAGTGCTCCCGCCCGAGAGACCGACCGCCATCCCGGGCTCCACCATTGTGGCGGCCACTCGGGCAATGGCCTCCTTCTCGGCTCGCAACCGGTGCATGGCGGCGTCCATTGGTCCCGGCCGTGTCTGGCCACGGACGATCGTCGCACCACCGCGCACCCTTTCGACCAGACCGGCCTCCGTGAGTGCGTCGATGTCTCGTCGAACCGTCATGGCGCTGACCTTCAGCTCACTCGCAAGGGTCTCTACCGCGGCGGAACCGTGGGCGCGGAGGAACGCCAACAGAGACGAGCGACGGTCGGACACGAGCATCACAAGATCGTATCGTCTGGACGACGACGCGACGCCCACCTGTAGGCTGCCGAGCACGTGGAACGGCACCCAGGCACAGGCATGCCAGCACGGGCGCAACCGTCACCGGCGATGAAGGGCACGAATGAACCGTATGCGACAAGAGCTCGGGATGTTCGGGACACGGCGCCAGCGCACGGGTCTCATCGGGCTGGCGGTCCCCTCGTTGCGAGAGCCATGGTTCGCGCAGATGGTCGCTCAGGTGGTCGAGTTCGCCCCTGAATTCGGTTTCTCAGTCGCAGTACTCCAGACGTCCGACAGCGTGGGCGCCGAGCACGGCGCCGTGAGCGGCGTCGGTTTTCCGGAAGTGGACGGCGTTCTGGTGGTCCCCCGCTTCCTCACGGCCGCCGATCTCACCAGGCGTCCGAACCCATTGCCGCTGGTGCTGTTGGGCGAGCACGTCGAGCGGAGCACGTTCTGTCACGTCACAGTGGACAACCGGTTGGCCATGCGGGAGATCACTGCGCATCTGGCGGCGCTGGGATGCACCCGGATCGCCATGATCGGGCGGCGCTCCTCACCCGCCTCCGACGCCGCCGGGCGCCGTGAGCTCGGGTTTCTCGACGCGGTGGGTGAGGTCAGCGGCATCGCCTACGAAGTCATCGACGTGCCGGAGTTCTCTCTCGGCGCAGGGAGGAGGGCGGTGCTTGACCTGTTCGTCTCCGGATCAGGTTCCGGACCCGACGGACTCGCCTGCGTGAATGATTCGCTGGCGCTCGGGGCGATGAGGGGCCTGCGCGAACTCGGGCTTGCCATTCCTGGGGATGTCGCTGTCGCCGGCTTCGACGACATCCCGATGGCCGCCTATTCGAATCCTCCCCTGACCACGGTGACACCCGACCTCCCGCATTTGGCGCGCAGCGCACTGGAACTGCTGCACCGCCAACTCAACGCGCCATTGGCGTGGACCCCGGACATGGAGCAGGTGACAGTGGGGCATCGGCTCACGATTCGTGAGTCGACCGAGGGACACACGATCAGAGGATGACCTCGAAGTTGTCACCCCAGCCAGGATCAGAGGGGGACACGGACACCAAGGCGTCCACTGCCTCGAGATCGGCGATCGTGGTAAGGCTGACGCGCCGCCACTGATCGGGCGCGGCCGTGAGAAAGGTCGAGCCCGCCGCACCGATGAACGCGCGCATCGTCTCGGCCTCGAGCAGGTTGCGTGTGGTGACCCCTGCCGCAGGATCCACTCCCTCGCCCTCGATGAACACCGCATCCAAGTGCAGCCTTCCGAGCGCCTCCACGGCGAGCGGGCCGGCAAGGCACCCGCTGTCCGTGACGACGCCGCCCAGCAGGACCATTGGCACGGCGGAGCGCTGACTGAGGGCACCCACCACGGAGAGCGAGTTTGACACGATACCGACGTCAGCGACGGTCAGCAGTGCTTGCGCGATCATGGGAGCGAAGCGTCGGCCGGTCACCCCCACGACGTGTCCCGGACGCAACAGTGTGGCGATCCGCTCTGCCAGCGCGTTCCCGTGCAGCAGGTCGGGCTCGGGACCCGTATTGGGTTTGTTCATGTCGGCAGACTCGGCGTCACGGGCACCTCCTCGGACCCGCACCGCCAGACCGCTCGCGACCAACTCGTCGAGGTCGCGCCGTACGGTGACTTGGGACACACCGATCCGGCGGGCCATGGCAACGATGCTGACAACGCCACGGCGGCGCAATTCGACTCGGAGCAGGCCCAGCCGTTCATCCTTGATCAACTTGCTCACCACTCACAAATTCAGTACAGAAAAGGTCATCTTCTATCTTGTCATTGCCTGCGCCAACCGTGGCTGATTGGGTCAGGGAGGCGAACGCAAAGTTGCGTTGCAGACAGGACAAGGGAGTAGTCGATGCCAAACCGTCCAGAGACCAGATCGCCGTGGGGCCGATTTACCGCCGCGTCTGCGGCAGTTGCCCTGGGTCTCGTTGGGATCTCCGTGCCCGCCGGAGCGGACATGCCAATGGGATTCACCGAGTCAGACGCCTTCATCACGCTGCACGATGACAATGCGAACATCACCATTACCAAGGAGGGCTTCCGTTACTCCATCGCCGACGCCGCCGGGGCGGTCCTCGCTCCGGCACATGCCCAGTCCGGCCTGGTGCTGGGTGGCGCCGACGCCGTCGGGACGGAACTGCTGTCCGCCACCGCCGAGTCGTTGAGGTTGGCGGTCACCACCAGTTCTGACGACGTGGTGGAGGTGGACGTGAGCCTGACCGGCGGTGTCATCGAGATGACCGTCGACGAAGTTCCCGGCAGCAAAACCATCGACTTCCGTACCGGGGCCGTCGGACCCGCCTACGGCCTCGGCGACTACGGCTCGCACGCCAACGGCATGATTGATGAAGGCACACCATGCGGCGGCAACGTCGATGCCCGCCACACCAGCGAACTCAGCGGTGCCATCTTCGACAACATGACCAATCAGGGGTCGTGCAAGCGCTTCATATCGAACTTCGTCGTGTTCCCGCAGCAGGGACTTGCGCAGGTGCTCTTCGAGGAAGGCTCCAAGCGTGTGGCGCTGACCGAGGACGAGAACCGCTTGGGCGCGAACAACGCCACCGAGGTCGACAGTCTCTACTACTTCGTAGGCGACATGCCGAAGGTCTACGCGGACTACAAGGCAGCCCGGGAGGCAGAGGGCTACCCGGAGGTCACGCCCCGGCAGATGCTATTCGAACTGGGCTGGGAATCTTACGGTGCCCTCGCCTGGAACACGCTCCAAGCGCCCGTGGAGGCGACCGTCCGAGGCTACGCCGAGCACGGCTACGACCTCGCTTGGGGGGTCGTCGGTTCCGGGTTCTGGCCTGGTCCTCGCGGCAACGGCATAGAGGGCACGACGACATCCTTCGGCATGTGGGACGACGCATGCGACTACAACCCGGCGGACGGCTCCTACCCGGACATGGATTGCCCCCGCTACCCAGAACCCGACCGGTTGAAGGCGACGTTCAAGGAACTGGGGATGGATCTCCTGCTCGGTATCCGGAACAACTTCAAGGCACCGGACAAGAGCGAGTACTACAACGAGCACTATGACGGCGAGTTCGCCCAGTACGCCCTTGAGAATGACTACTTCCTCCGGGACGCCGACGGCGAGCTCGTGACCGTCGAGAAGACCGGCTACCCGAAGGGACCGAACTACATCCTCGACGCGCCCAACGCGGCAGCGCTCGAATGGTACGTCGAGCAGTCGCGCCTCTGGGGTGTCGACGGCTTCAAGGAAGACGCCATGCTCTACGAGCCGGTCTTCGCCCAGGACGGCATCTGGAACCCTCTGCTCAAGGCGCTCCATGAGGCCGGCGATTCGGTCATCGTGCGCAATGCCCTCTACTCGGTCCCGGGCGACGTCGTGCGCAACAACGACACCTACTACGGGACCGGTGCTAACTACAACGAGGACCCCGATCGGCTCCCCGTCAACATGTTGAACTTCGCCGCCAGCGCCGCCCCGAACGTCTACGCGGACTACGTCGGCGGCACCCCGAGCGCCGGCGGCATGACCGACCCGGCTTACCAGGACTACTTCGTGCGCAACGCCTGGCTGCTCGCGGTCAGTCCCACCATGGCGATGGGCCGAGGGCCGTGGGAGATGGACGACCCCCAAGTGGACGGCGACCAAGGTGAGCAGTATGCCGAATCCGTCTTCAAGGCAACTCAGTTCCACCAGCGTCTCGTGCCCTACCTCTACGACGCCGCACTCGATTCGAACCGGACGGGCTACCCGTCAACGATGACCCCCCTGCCGATCGCTTTCCCCGACGATCCCAACACCTACCACCTGGCATCGAAGGAGGCCCGTCAGTACTCCTGGCTGCTCGGCGAGAACATCCTCGCGACCCCCGTGTTCGGCAGCGACTTCGAGTCGGCTCATACCCGGGACGTCTACCTTCCGGAGGGCGAGTGGATCGATTACGAGACCGGCGGCCGGTTCAGCGGGCGGCGGACCCTGCAGAGCTACCCCCTCGGCACCGATCGCGTGCCGGCGTTTGTGGGTGGCAGCGGCATCCTTGTGGAGCGAGAGGACGGCGCCCTCAAGGCACGCATCTTCCCCGTCGGAGAGCGCCAGGACGAGTACAAGATGGACGGCGCCGGTGAAGGCTTGTCGATCAAGCTCATGAACACCGGCTGGGACCCGGAGCTCCTCCGAGTCGTGGACCGGTCCGGCGGTGGACGGGTTGACTTCGAGATCGACCCCATCACCGGAGCCGTGGAGTTCGACGTCGAGCCCGGGCACAGCTATCAGCTCAACGCCGGCGGCCAGTCGGACGACACCATCGAACGTCCGAGCGGCAGCAACGCACCCGTTTCTGGTCTTGACTACACGGTCAATGACGACGGCCGTTACACCCTCACGTGGCAACCCGTTGAAGGTGCACTCGGGTACACCGCCGCCGTCACCGGGGCTTGCGGCGTGGCGGGCACCGCGGAGGTCGGGTCGACGGCCGGTGCGACGGAACTCAACATCGGGCACCAGCCGGGAGCCGGTGGTACGTACACGGTCACGGCCTGGACGTCTGGCGGGGCAACCCAGCCCAGTGCGCCGCTCACCATCGAGCGGATCATCGCCCCGACTACTGAGCCCGTGATCGTCACCAACGAGTCGACCACCGGAACCTGCGACCCTGCGACCCCGCCCTACCTTGAGGAGCCGGCCTCAGCCTGGCGCCAATCCTCTGTTAAGGCATGGGACGGGTCCGCCACCCGCTACAGCGGCACCGCGGGGGCATCGGCGACGTGGTCCGCGGACCTGTCACCCGGCACGTATCAGGTTGCTGTCTGGTACCCCGCTTCCCCCGGCACCCCCGCGGCACGCTACGACGTGCTCGGCGCGTCGGAGGCTGCGTCCGTGACGCTGGACCAGCGCTCCGGCGGCGGCCAGTGGATAGTCCTTGGCGAGTGGGACTTCGACGGCTCTTCGGAGGCGCAGGTCAGAGTCACGAGGGAGGGCAGTGGGAATTTGAGGGCTGACTCGGCCCGGTTCACACCGGTCGATTCCTGAGCCAGCAACGGTCGGGGCTCAGCGCGCATCTCGGTGCATGCTGAGCCCCGCTTGCTGTTGGCGTGTCGCGCTACGACGGGCCACCGCTCGTGGAAGCGCCCGTCGGGCGTTGCCGGGGCAGGGATCAGGCGACGTCGTAGTTCGTCAGCAGCACCATCACCTCGCGCCGGTCGAGGACCGTCACCGAGCAGGTGCGGTGCGGGTCGACCTTGGACCCCTGCCAAGTCTGCAACTGGTCGTTGATGGGCCGCTCATCCGACCAGCCTGCCGCGATCGCGGCCGCGACGGCCTCGGCCAGCACCTCCTCGGGGCGCAGGTCATCGGCGATCGTGAACTTGCGGCGCAGCTGCGCGTACGAGGGTTTCCCCAAGCTTCTGCGGAAGCCCCGCTCGCTCCGACTGGACTCGATGAGCCCCGGAGGGGTCAGCGTGGCCATCGGATCGTCCCGAAGTACCTCGAGGGTGCGGTCGTTCCCGGGTGCTCCGCATCCCGCCAGGGCCGCTGCCGGAGTGAGGAGCAGTAGGCGGCGCGGCACCCCGATCGCACGTCCAACAGCCGGTTCGGGTGGCGCGTCTTGGTTCACGGTAGGCCTCTCATCGCCAGGGCGTTGGGAAACGCTATACCACGAAGCGTTCCTCAGAACCGTCGTTGTAGGTTTTCCCGTCAGGCCGGCCGTGGGCGAGCGGCAGCACCTGTCCCCTGCCGGACACGGGGCGGTGGAACGCGTCACGGTCGGCCGTCGAATGGCGCTCGAACCAGGCGCTGAGCTGAGCCGCCAGCTCGTCGACGATGCCGCTGTGGGCCGTGTCGTCGACGAGGTTGCGCCGCTCGTCGGGGTCAGAGTCAAGGTCGTACAACTCGTCGGGACCCTCGAGGCGGAGGACGTACTTCCATCGCGCGGTCCGCACCATGCGGGTCCCGCCGTACTCGTCGAAGACGAACACGGCCGGCCGCGCCTCCACATCGCGGCCCAGGATCCACGGCGCCAGCGACCGCCCGGCCAGCAGTGCACCATCGGGGACGGCGACGCCGGCGAGTTCGAGGATCGTGGGGTGGAGATCGACGGCGCTGGCGAGCTCGTCGCTGGCCCCCGCGGCGGTTCCGGGACCGTGGACCACGAACGGCACCCGGACCGAGTTCTCCCACATGTTGAGCGGCCAGGTGGCGTTGCCCTTGCCCCAGATGCCGTGGTGCCCGCAGCTGAAGCCGTTGTCGGACGTGAAGACCAGGTAGGTGTCGTCCGCCACGCCGAATGTGTTGAGCGCCTCGCGCAGCCGCCCGATCCCGCGGTCCACGCCGGTCAGCGACGCGAAGTACCCCTCGAGGCCGGGGAGCGGGTCGCGCATCGCGTCGGAGACCGGCCCCGGCTCCCAGCTGAACCAGGGATGCGCCTCCTCACGAGGGACGGACGGGAAGTCGCTGTCGGCGTAGGGGGCGAGCAGCTCGTCGGGATGCTGTCCGACCCACGGCGAGTGGGGCGCGGTGTAGTGCACCTGCAGGAAGAAGGGCGCGTCTCCGTCGGCGGCCGACTCGAGGAAGCGCACCGCCTCCTCCGTGATGGCGTCGGTGACGTAGCGCGGCTCGGTGACGGCCTCGCCGTCGCGCCACACCGGCGCGCCGAAGTACGGCCCGTCCCCGGTGCGGTGCGCGTACCAGAACGAGAACCCCGGCGCCGGCTCCCGCGAGAGCCCGAGGTGCCACTTGCCGCTGTGCCCGCAGACCCAGCCCTCCCGGGCCAGCACCTCGGGGGTCGTCGCCAGGCCGTCGAGGAACCCCTCCGCCTCGGGCGTCCCGTAGGCCTCGCCGCGGATCCAGTCGTGGACCCCGTGCGCCGACGGCATCATGCCGGTCAGGAGTGACGCCCGCGCCGGGGAGCAGACCGGCGACGCGCAGAAGAAGTTCTCGAACTCCAGCCCCTCCGCGACGAGGCGCTCCAGGTTGGGCGCGACGAGGTCCGGGCAGCGGTGCGGCATCGCCCATTGCCCTTGGTCGTCGGTGACGACGACCACGAAGTTGGGCCGCCTCCCGGTCACCCCTCGGCCTCGACGACCGTGAGCCCCTTCGCCTCGTACTGGGCGACGATGCGCTCGAACGGGATGACGCCGACGCGGTCGGCCCACGCCTGCCAGTCGGCCGCCAGGTCCTGGACGAGGTCGGCGTGCTCGTCGGCGACGTCGTCGCACTCCGTGACGTCCACCTCCAGGTCGTAGAGCTCCCACGGCTTGCCGAAGAACCGCACGAGCTTCCACCTCCCCCGCCGGATGGCGGCGTTGCCCGTGTGCTCCCAGTAGAGGGTGCCGTCCTCCTCGATCGGCTCGCCGCGCAGGCCGCGCAGGAACGACCGGCCCTCGGGCGCCTTGACCTCGGCCCCCGGCGCCGTGCCGGGGTGGTCGCAGCCGACCGCCTCCAGCAGGGTCGGGACGACGCTCGTCAGCTGCAGCGGAGCGTCCAGGAGCCTGCCCTCGGCGAGCCCGCCGCCGGGCCAGTGGACGATGAACGGCGCGATGATGCCGCCCTGGTGCACCCACTTCTTGTACAGGCGGTAGGGGGTGTTCGACAGGTTCGCCCACGCCTGGCCGTAGCTGGAGTAGGTGTCCTCCGCGCCCGGCCAGATGTCCGGCGTCGACCCGAGTTGCACCTCCCGCCCGTCGCGGGTGTGGCTGCGAAAGATGTCGGTGCGCTGCAGGAACCCCGCGCGGTTCTGGTGAGGTACTACCTCGGGCGAGGCGCCGTTGTCGGAGAGGAACACGACGATCGTGTCGTCCAGGAGGCCGCGGCTGCTCAGCTCGTCGACGATCCGGCCGACGCCCCGGTCCAGCTCGGTGACCTGCGCGGCGTACACCTCCATCCGCCGCGCCTCCCACTCCTTGTCGTCGACGTCGTCCCAGGCGGGGTTGTCGGGGTCGCGGGGGCTCAGCGTGCTGTTGGCGGGGACGACCCCGGCCTCGAGCTGGCGGGCGAAGCGTTCCCGTCGCAGTGCGTCCCACCCGGCGTCGAAGCGGCCGTCGTAGGCGCGAATGTCCTCGTCCAGCGCGTGCAGGGGCCAGTGCGGGGCGGTGTAGGCGACGTAGAGGAAGAACGGCTGCTCCTCGTCGCCCCCGGCGATGAAGCGGAGCGCGTCGTCGGTGATCGCGGTGGTGTAGAAGAAGTCCGGATCGTCCGCCTCGTGCTCGACGTTCTCCTCGCCCCGGGTCAGGGTGCCGGGCGAGAAGTAGCTGCCGCACCCGGTGAGGGTGCCGAAGAAGTGGTCGAAGCCGCGGCGGGTGGGCCACGAGTCCGACGGGGTGCGCACATCGGCCGACAGGTGCCACTTCCCGCTCAGCCCGGTGCGGTAGCCGTGACCCTTGAGCACCTCGGCCAGCGTGGCGACGTCGGACGAGAGGTCGCCCGCGTACCCGGCGGGCCGGTCGTCGCCGGTGAGGACGCCGATGCCCGCCTGGTGCGGGTGCACCCCGGTGAGCAGCGACGCCCTGGACGGGGCGCAGCGGGCCGTGTTGTAGAACGACGAGAGCCGTGCGCCGCCGCGGGCGAGGGCGTCGAGGTTGGGGGTGTCGAGCTCGCCGCCGTAGCAGCCGAGGTCCGAGAAGCCGAGGTCGTCGGCGAGGACGAGCACGATGTTGGGACGCTTCGCCACAACAGTTCCTTTCAGCCCTTGACGGCACCGGTGGTGAGACCGGCGACGATCTGGCGGTTGGCGATGATGGCGAGGACGATGATCGGAACGGCGGCGACGGCGCCGGCGGCGGCCATCTGCCCCCACGTGACCTCGTACGGCTGGACCAGCGACGCGATCCCGACGGTGAGCGGGGCCGTGCGGCCGCCGGCCGTCATCGTGAGGCCGATGAGGAACTCGTTCCAGGCCATGATCGCGGTGAAGATCGCGACCGCGGCCATGCCGGGTCGGACGATCGGCAGCACCACGCGGAAGAACGCCCGGACCTCGGAGGCGCCGTCGACGAGGGCCGCCTCGCGCAGTTCGTCGGGCACCCCGTCGAAGTACGACTTCATCAGCAGCGCCGCGAACGGCAGGTTGAGCACCGTGTTGAGCAGCACCAGGCCGCCGATCGTGTTCAGCAGCCCGAGCGCGCCCATCTGCAGGTACATGCCGGGCACGAGCGTCATCGGCGGCACCATCGGGATGAACGCGGCGAGCACGAGGGCGGGCAGCGTGATCCACCGCGGCGGGTTCAGCTTCGACAGCGCGTAGCCCGCGGCCGAGCCGATGACGAGACAGAGGACCACCGTGCCGACCGTGATGAGCACGCTGTTGAGCAGCTGGTTCAGGAACGGCTCGCCGGGTGCGAACAGCGACTCGAAGTTGCCGAGCCACATCGAGAAGTCCCAGTCGGGATTGACGATGGCGCGGTTGGGCTGGAAGGCCAGCATGGTGCCCCAGGCGATGGGGATGACGATGATCGCGATGGCGGCCAGCAGCGCGGCCTCGACGGGGACGCTCGCGCGGCGTCCGTCCTCGCCCCTCACGACTTGCCCCTCACGCGGCGGCGGGCGATCGTGTACAGCGCGACGGCGACGAGGACGGTGAGCACCACGATGATGCTGAGCGCCGCGGCGTAGCCGAAGTCGAGCCGGTCGAAGAACATGTTGCGGATGTGGAGGCTGGCCAGCATCGTCGCGTCGTTCGGCCCGCCCTTGGTGAGCAGGAAGATCTCGTCGAACGCCTTGACGCTCTGCACCAGCCGGATGAGGGCGGCGGCCGCGATGGCCGGGGTGAGCAGCGGCAGGATGACGTGGCGCAGGATCTGGCGTTCGTCGGCGCCGTCGATGCGGGCTGCCTCGATGATGTCGTGGCTGATCGCCTGCAGTGCGGTGTAGAGGAACAGGAACACGACCGGGGTCCAGTGCCACACGTCGACGAGGATCGCGACGACGAGGGCGCCGGTCTCGGTGTTGAGCCACTGCTGTTGGCCGATCCCGAGTGTTCGGAACACCTTGTTGACGCCGCCGACCGTGGGGCTGAACAGCAGCAGCCACATGAGGCTGACCACGACCGGCGCGATGACGGCGGGCCAGATCAGGATGTTGCGCGCCACCCCGAGGAGCCACACCGAGCGGTTGACGAGGAGGGCCAGGATCAGGCCGAGGATGATCGTCCCCACCACGGCGGCGACGATGAAGACCAGCGTGACGCGGAGGGAGTTCCAGGCGCGCGGGTCGGCGAGCACCCGGACGTAGTTGTCGGCGCCGGACAGGGCCGAGACGAACGCGCCGTCGACGATGGACGTCCGCGAGATCGACAGGCGGAACACCTCGATCAGGGGGAACGCGGCGAAGAACGCAATGAACAGGGCGAAGGGCAGGATCGCGACGATGGCCGTCAACCGTCCGTGGGGCCGCCGCCGGCGGCCGTCCTTCAGGACAGCCGCCGACGCCGCAACGGGCGCGGAGGTCATGCTCAGCCCCCCATCGGCAGTTCGGTCTCTTCCATCACCGCGGTGAGCTCAGTCTGCATCTGAGCCATGCCGTCCTCGGGGCTGAGGCTGCCCGCGGCGATCTGGGAAAGGATCCGCTCGGTGACCTCGAGCATGCTCGGGGCGAACCAGTACCGGACGTGCGGCTTCACGTAGGGCAGCGTCTCCTTGACGGCACCGAAGTAGGCCTGCTGCGACTCGGAGAACTCGTCGGACTCGAGCGCATCGGAGCGGGTGGGGATGCCGCCGAGCTTCGCGAACTCCAGCTGCACCTCCTTCGACTCGATCCACTCGATGTAGTCGAGCGCCCGCTGGGCCCGCTCGTCGTCGATCTGCGCGGGGATCGTGAGCGCCCAGGTGCCGGAGGCGACGCCGTGCTCGCCGTCGGGGCCGGCGGGGACGAGGGCGTAGCCGACGTTGCCGGCGACGTTGGAGTCCGCCTCGCTCTCCAGCTGCGCGGCCGCGGCGGCGACCACGTGGACCTGGAGGGTCTGGCCGGCCTGCATGGCGGCGATGACCTCGGCCTGGCCGAGCGTGGTCGTCGACTCGGGGCCGAGCTGGGCGAGCTCACGCAGCTGCGTGGCGGCCGCGATCGCCTCGGGCGAGTCCACCGCGGGGGTCCAGTCGGTGCCCTCGTCGACGAACCACTTGGCCTTGTGGCTGTAGAGGAGCGGGAGGAAGTCGTAGGTCACGGCCGCGCCGGAGCTGACGCCCTGGGTGCGCATCGTGTACCCGTAGTCGACCTCGCCGGCCTCGACGGCCTGCTGCCCGTTGGCGACGGCCTCGTCCCAAGTCTTGGGGACCTCGAGCCCGAGCTTCTCGTAGATGTCCTTGCGGTACATGAGCAGGTGGACGTTGCCGTTCAGCGGGGCCGCCATGAGCTCGCCGCCCTCGGCGGAGATCTGTTTCTCTGCGTCCCAGTACGAGTAGTTGCCGTACGAGTTCACCTCGGGGTCGAGCTGGAACTCGGGGTCCACGTCGTTGAAGGGGCGCACCCACTCGTTGACGAAGAACTCCGGCATGTAGACCTCGTCGAGCTGGTAGACGTCGAAGATCTCGGTGCCGTTCTGGATGTCGTTGATCTGCTGCGTGCGCATCTCCTCGTAGGGGAACTCGCGCAGCTCGACCGTGACGCCCGTGTCCTCCTGGTACTGCTCCACGAGGGCCTTGTAGGCGGGGAGCCAGGGGCTGCGGTTGACGGGGATCACGAGCTTGCCGCCCCCGCCGTCGCCACCGCCCCCCTCCGTGCCCTCGCTGCCCAGCGGCATGTCGCCCGGGTCGGAACCACCGGAGCAGGCAGCCAGGGAGACGGCGAGGCCGCCCAGCAGGATGGCCCTGGCGGCCATCTTCGTTCGTGCGATCAGGTTGTCCATGGTGGATCCTCTCGGGTGAGGCGGCGCCTTCCTTGGCGCCCATGCAATTGAGGCTTTCTCTAGCTTGTCAGCACAAACGCCCCCGAGTCAAGGGTTTTGGGGATCTTTAATGGTCACGATTGGGTCAATGTGTCGGCTTCACTTCCGTGGCACCGACACGTTTAGCCACATTTCATCCGATAAATCCTCGCGAGTCGGGGCGCGTTGAAGCCGCAGCCGAATGGCTGATGAGGTGGGGGTCAGGGTCAGGACCCGGCGCTGCGACGATGCATGACCTCGGACGGCGCGCGGCCCTCGCGAAGCAGGCGCGCCATGTCCTCGACCACCGGCGCCGCGTGCCGGAAGAAGCGGAAGTAGCCCGCGCAGAGGACGTTGTGGCCGGGCTCGCCGTCGGCGCTGACGCCGAAGCGGTCCTTCGGGCACCCGCCGTTGCACGCCCAGCGCACCGGGCACCGGCGGCACTGGTCGGTCAGGGTCGAACGCTTGGCGCGCCCGAAGTCGCGCTGCGCGTCGCTCGCGAGGACCGCCTGGATGGGGTCGTCCGCGACGGTCCCCAGCAGGTAGCCGGGCTCGACGTAGTGGTCGCAGGAGTACAGCGCGCCGTCGTGGTCCATGGCGAGCGCGTCGCCGCACTCGGGCGCGTGGACGCACATCGCGTACTGGCCGAAGCGGGCGGCCAGCATGGCGTCGAAGTCCTGGACGAAGACCGACCCCACGTCACGGCGCAGCCACTCGTCGAAGATCTCGACGAGGAAGCGGCCGTAACGCTCACCGGTCACCGAGCGCGAGGTGATCGCGTCGCCGGTCTGCCGGTAGAGGACGCGTTGGCCGTCGTCGTCTCGCCATCCGCGCTCGGCGACGGGCAGCAGGTGCCGGGGCGCGCGCTCGACGATGGGGATGAACTGGAGGAAGCGCGCGCCGAGGTCGTCGCGGAAGTAGCGGTAGACCTCAAGCCCGTGGTCTGCGTTGGCGGCGTTGACCGTGCAGAGGATGTTGGTCTCCACCCGGTGCTTGCGGATCAGCTCCCAACCGCGAACCACCTGCGCGTGCGTGCCGCGGCCGGCGCGGTTGACCCGGTACTCGTCGTGCATCCGCTCGGGGCCGTCCATGGAGAGCCCAACCAGGAATCCGTGCTCCGCGAGGAACGCGCACCACTCGTCGTCGAGGAGGACGCCGTTGGTCTGCATCGAGTGCCGCACGCGCTGCCTCGGGCGCCGCAACTCGTCGGCGAGGCGGACGGCGTCACGGTAGAAGTCGAGGCCGCGCATGGTCGGCTCGCCGCCCTGCCAGATGAAGGTGACGTCGCCGTCGGGGTGCGACGTGAGGTGGTTGACGACGTAGTAGCGGAGCGTCTCCGGCGACATCCGCTGCGCCTCACTCGGGTCGTGGAGCAGGTCCTTGGTGAGGAAGAAGCAGTAGGAGCAGTCGAGGTTGCAGGCGGCGCCGGTGGGCTTGGCCACGACGGAGAACGGCACCTTCCGCAGGGTCCGGTCCCCTCCGGCGGCGACGCTCACGGCCTGGATGGATCGAGGGCGACCGTGCGGAAGCCGGCGTTGCCCATCGACGAGTCCGGGGTGTTCTGGGAGCGCGCGGAGTTGCGGTAGCGGTTGCAGTAGCTGTCATGGCAGAGGTAGCTGCCGCCGCGCATGACCCGCTGGGCGCCGCGGGCCGGGCCGCGGGGGTCGCGCGTCGCGTCGTGCCGGTACGTCTCGGGGTGGAACCAGTCGGCGCACCACTCCCAGACGTTGCCGATCATCTGGTGGAGGCCGTAGCCGTTGGGCGCGAAGTGGGCGGCGGGCGCTGTGGTGAGGAAGCCGTCGTCGCAGGTGTTGCGCGCCGGGAAGTCACCCTGGAAGATGTTGGCCCGCCAGCCGCCGTCGTCGACGGGCTCGTCGCCCCACGGGAACTTCTCCCCCTCCAAGCCGCCGCGGGCGGCGTACTCCCACTCCGCCTCGGTGGGCAGGCGGCGGCCGGCCCACCGGCAGTAGGCGACGGCGTCGTTCCAGCTGATGTGGACGACGGGGTGGTCGGCGAGGCCCTGGATGTCGGTCAGCGAGCCTCCCGGGTGCCGCCAGTCGGCGCCGCGGACCCCGCGCCACCAGGGCAGGCCCGGCGGGGAGCCCATGAGGTCCTCCTCGGGGGCGCCGAGCGCGAGGTGGAAGACCGCGGAGAAGCCGAACCGTTCGGCCTCGGTGACGTAGCCGGTGTCGTCGACGAAGGCGGCGAAGGCCTCGTTGGTGACGGTGGTGACGTCCATGGAGAAGCCCGAGACGTGGACCTCGCGGAGCGGGACTTCGCCGTCGTGGGGGTTGCGGTCGCCCGACGAGTCGCCCATGGTGAAGGAGCCGGCGGGGATCTCGACCTGGGCGATGGGGTGGGTACCGCTGGAGGGCTGATGGATCGGGGCTGGGGCCTCGGCGGTGCCTTCACGGCTCGGTGCACAGCCGCAGCCGGCGGTCGGGTCGGTCGCCTCGGGGTCGGTCACGATTCCAGATCCTTCGAAGTCTCCTCATCCGGCACTGGCGCCAGGAGTTCCCGCTGCACGACCATGGCAGCCGCCGAGTTGCCGATCGGGACGCGCCAGTCGGGGTCGATGTGCAGCCGCGGTCGCGGGAGCCCGACGAGGCGGGTCTCGAACTCGTTCACCAGAGCGTCGATGGACTGCGGCGTGGCCGTGACGCCGCTGCTCACCACCACGTCCTGGGCGGAGAAGAACCCGGCGACGTCGGCCACCAAGCGGCCGGCGAGGCGGGCCCGCTCGATGAGCAGTCGATTGGCGGCGTGGCCGCGGGCGCCCGGTTCGAGCGCGATCTGGGTGAGGTCGTCGTAGGTGCCGGACGGGTCGATGACGCCGCGCTGGACGGCTCGCGCGAGGACCACGGAGTCCTTGAGCACTCCCTCCGCCCGGTGCGCGGTACCGTCCAGGTCGCCGACGAGCCAGCCCGACAGGTCGCCGCCGTAGCCCGAGGGTCCGACGAGCACCCGGGATTCGGCGACCTGCGCGACCTGCAGCAGCTGGCCGATGAACACGTGCAGGAAGTCGGGCGCGCCCTTCGCGCGGCCGTAGACGAGGTCGCCGTTGGCGTGGGCGCGGACGACGGAGTCGACGTGGACCGGCACGTCGACCTTCTCGCGGAGGATGTCCCGCAGGGGCACGTCCCACCAGCTCAGGTCGTTGAACCGGCGGACGACGCCCGTCGCGGGCTCCACCCATCCGCCCGCGATGGCGCCCAGACCCAGAATCCTGGCCGTCGCGGCGGCCTGCATGCGCTCGATTCCCTGGAAGGCGACATCCAGCGCCCGCTGTCCGCCTCCGTGGACCTCGCGGTGTGACTCGAGGACTTCGCCCGCAAGGTTGACCAGCGTCGTCGTGACCTGGATCGGGCCGATCCGCAGGGCGATGATCTGCCAGGCATCCGGGATCACGTGGAGCGGAATCCGCGGGCGACCCCTGCCGCCCTTCGGTTCCGCGGCGCCTTCGCGGATCAGACCCTCTTCGATGAGTTCCGAGACGAGCTTGGCGGCCGAGGCCTGCGTCAGCCCCAGCATCTTGGCCACGTCGGAGCGCGACGTGGGACCGTGCGCCAGGATCGTGGCGAGCACGTCGCGCTGGCGACGAACTGGCCTCTCTGCGCTCATGGATGCCTTCCGATCGCTGCACCAGGGGCCGAATTAGGCCCCACGGGAAAATTATCACAGGCCGGAGAAGGTGCATCCTCCAGGGACTTAGTATCGAGGCGGCGGCTATAGAGTCCGGAGCCCGAACAGGAGTTGAGCGGCGTGGCGATCACCTTGGACCTGGCCTATCCCTTCCAGGGCCGCTGGTTGACCCAGAACAGCCCTGCGAACAGGGTCCCGAGCCACGGGACGATCGCGTACGCCTCGTCTTACGCGATCGACTTCGTACCGGTGGACGGCTCCGGCCGCACCGCGCCGTTCACTCTCAGCTCGCTCTTCCGCCCCGAACCGCCGACGCGGTTCCCAGGATTCGGCCGACCCGTACTCGCGCCGTTGGCGGGCGTCGTCGTCGCGATCGAGGGCTCCGAGCCCGATCACGCCGCCCACCGCGGCCTGCCGTCGGTCGGCTACGCCGTCACCCAGTCCCGCCGGGCCGGAGCGGGGTGGCGAGCGCTTGCGGGGAACCATGTGATGGTCCAGACGGACAACGGTCCGGTCGTGGCGCTGTGCCACCTGCAGCGGGGCAGCGTCCGGGTGAGATTGGGCCAGCGCATCGACGTCGGCCAGATGCTGGCGGCCTGTGGCAACTCGGGAAACAGCACCGAGCCGCACCTCCATCTGCAGGCGATCAGCGGCGCGGACGTGGCACACGCCGTTGCGGTGCCGATCTCGTTCCACGGCGCACTGCCGCGGAACGGCTCGGTGGTGGAGGCGGGGTGACCCGCGATTGGTGCTGAGCCTTGGCAAGGATTGCCCATGCGGAGGGCAGGGTCACATCCAACCCGTCAACTGGATGATCCGCTGCACGCACTCGGCCACAGTCGCCGGGTGGGTGGACACCTGAAAGTGCCGGATCCGCGAGTGATCAGATCGGGCATGGTAGGCGTCCACCCAACGGCGCAGCCCAGCCGCCATCTCCTCGCTGGGTTCCCGCTCCGTGACCCGCTGCTTGAGGATCTCCTCGGGCGCCGTCAATTCGCAGACGATCAACCGCGCACCCGGCAGCACGTGCCGAAGCAACTCGACCTCCTCCTCATCGGCGAAAACCGTGGGGATGATGAGCTTGATGCCGGGCACGGCCGCCACATAGTTCGGCCAGACGACCCGGAGGTTCTCGCGGGCGAATGATCGGCCGGGATAGGGATGGACGAGGCTCAATTCGTCGAGATCGATAACCCCCCACGAGATGTTCGCTTGGCCGAGGGTCATCGCCAATGCTCGCGCGAGCGTGCTCTTCCCTGCCCCGGGAGAGCCGTGCAGCGCCAGAACATCGGTCATGGAAATGAGTCTGACTCACGCGGACCCTCGGCTGGCTCGGATTTCAGCAAGACGCGTAATGGACGAAAATTCCGCTGCGTGTGGAATACGATTGCTGCGGGCAACAAATGAGGCAACGACGCTTCAAATGTCCGCCAGCGAGGGAGGCACCGTGGTTGAGCTAGAGGCCCCAGTTCCGCCGACGGGGAGCTTGACGCCGTTGCCGACTTGGCGCTTGGTGTACTACGCCTTGGTGTGGGGAGTATTGACCTCCATGTTCACGATGCTCGGGGCGGTGGCCTCCATTGGCGGCACCACTCCCATCGGACCGGTGGTGGAGCCGAAAGTGATGGGTGCGTTCATTGCCGGAAATTTCGCAGGCATCCTGTTCCTGCACCTCTGCGGCGAGCGTTGGCGCACCGGCGTGACTGGGGCGGCCTTGGTGATCTTTGGAGCGATGATCTTCCGCGACGGCGAACCCGACCTGCTGCTCTGGGGCACACCAGTGCTGATCGCCGTGCTACACGCCCGCCAGCCCCGCCGCTACCGATATTGGCTCGTCGGCTTCCCGCTCGTGGCACTGCTCATCTTCGTGTTGCACCCGTACGAGTCAGCCATGTCCCGTTGGGTGGATCTGGCATCCCGATGACGCACCTCACTCCGCGCCGAAAGCCCGCCGATACCGCCGGACTTGATTGTACACGTTGATACCTGATGGACGCAAAACTAGGACCAAATGCAGGTCCTAAGCCGGGATCGCGCTGGTTCATTCTCCTCGTTATAGCGGCCACACTTACCGCCTTGAACGGGATCGTGGTCGGTTACGGCGCCGTGTGGTTCCAGTTGTTCGGCGACAGTCCGGATCGTGACGACTACTTGGTGTCCACGGGCGGATACGCTGCAGCGGCGGTCCTGATCGTTTTCGCGACCTTGTCGAACTTCCTGCGCGGCGGCGCGGCTTGGTTCGGCTACGCCGGATCGGCTGCCGCCGTGGCGCTCGGTCTCGCAGCCTTGACTTCTTGGTCGAGCGGCCGGAGCGTGGAGGACCTCGGTCCGGGGATCTCCGGCCCCTGGGACGGGGTGGGCGGAGTGATCGCACTGCCTTGGTCCTGGGCGATCGTCGTGCTGTTCCTCCTCAGCTTCCGCAAACCGGCGGGACGACAGTGACCATCGCCTAAGTCCGGACGCTCGAACTCTCGCATGGGTCACCCGTGGGCCAATGGGGAGCCGGCCGCTGCAGTCTCTCCCACGGTAGCTATCCCCGAGACACCTCCAGCCCGGCGCGCGCGGCGGATCCGGCGCGTCGCGACGACCTGAAAAGTGCACCGGAGAAGTTCCTCGATCCCTCTTGACAGCGCCGAGGGAGAGGCCCATCCTGAGTCTTGTACACGATTACGTAATCGTGTACAGACGAGGAGGAGGGGTCCATGGCGGACTACTCAATCTGGATGCTCGAGTACTCACATTGCCTCACGCAGCCGATGGGCTGCATCTTCTACGGACAGTGGAACGCGGGGACTCGGCCGTTCCCCTACAGCTACGTCTACGTCGAGGGCGAGGGCCACAAGATCCTCGTCGACGTGGGCCATGACGACGACGGCACCAACCGCGTGCTGTCAGAGCGGTACGACGTCATCGACTGGCAGCCCCCCGCCGAGGTGTTGGGCAAGATCGGTGTGCGCCCCGAGGAGATCGACACCGTCGTCTTCACCCACGTCCACTACGACCACGCCGGGGCGGCGCGTCGCTTCCCCAACGCCCGGTTCTACCTCCAGCGCAAGGACCTCGAGGGCGCCCAGTGGGCGCTCGAGAACCGCCGGCTCTTCGAGTCGATCATCGGCGCCATCGACCCCTCCGACGTCGAGATGCTCGTCGGGCTGGAGCGTGAGGGCCGCCTCGAACTGCTCGACGGCGACCTCGAACTGTTCCCCGGCTTCGAGATCAAGCTCGCGGAGGACACGCACACCTTCGGCTCGCAGTACGTGGTCGTGCGTGCCGGCGACGAGCCCTGGGTGATCACCGGCGACAACCTCTACAGCTACGAGAACGCCGAGGGCATCGACCAGAGCGGCGTGCCCGTCAGCATCGGCTTCGGCGGCGGCAGTTGCTGGAACACGCTGTCCGCCATCGACGAGATGCACCGCACGGCCATCGACTCGAACCGCCTCGTGATCGCCCACGAGGGCGCCACCTTCGACCGGCACCCCTCCCGGCTCTACGACGACCGCCTCTCCGTCGCCGAACTCACGCTCGCCCCGGGGGTCGCGAGCCGGATCACCACCCCATCATCAGCGCAACCATCCACCACTTTCTCGACGAGGAGCTAGCAATGTCTCTCACCAAATCCCTGCGCATGGCGGTGGCCGCACTCGCGGTCGGCGCCCTCTCCCTGACGGCCTGTTCCCAGGGCACGCCGACGGACTCCTCCAGCCCCCAGCCCGCGGCGGGCGGCTCGTCGAGCAGCGCCGGCGGCGGCCAGCAGGGCGGCCAGCTGCTCGGCATCGTCTCGATCACGGCCACGGATTCCAACAACGCCCGCGTCATCGCCGGCGCGACGGAGGCCGCCGAGGCCGCCGGCTGGAAGGTGGAGGTCGTCGACGCCCAGGGCAACGCCGACACCGCCAACGCCGCGATCCGCAACTTCGTCAGCAAGAAGGCGGGCGCGATCTTCGACCTCGTCTTCCCCGTGTCGTCCCTCGGCGCCGGACTCCAGGCCGCGAAGGACGCCAAGATCCCCGTCGCCACCTGGGGCGGAGGCCTCGGCGACGGCGTCGTCATGACCACCGGCGACGGCGGCCCGTTCGCCGAACCCGCCACGCAGGCGATGCTCGACGAGCTGGGCGACTCCGGCTCGGTGCTGGCGCTGACCTACCGCGGCGGCCAGGTCTGCCGCGACCGCGAGGCCGTGTTCGACGAGATGCTCGCCGACCACCCCGACATCAAGATCACCAAGAGCGAGGTCACGATCCCCGGCTTCCTGCAGGACGGCGCCCGCCACGCCACCGCATGGCTCGCCGCGCACCCGGCCGGCAGCGAGAAGCTCGCCATCTGGGGATGCTGGGAGGACCCAACGCTCGGCGCCATCTCCGCGCTGCAGCAGCAGGGCCGCGACGACGTGCTCACCTACGGCATCAACGGCTCCAGCACCGCGATCAAGGCAGTCCAGGACGGAACCCTGACCGCAACGGTCTACGAGGACGGCAAGGGTGAGGGCGCGAAGATGTTCGAGGTCGTCCAGGAGGCCATCCAGGCCGGCGACTCGTGGGAGCAGCAGACCCTGGACGTGCCCGGCGTCCTGGTGACCGCCGACACCGTCGACGACTTCCTCAAGGAACACCCAGAAGCACTCCAGTGACCCAGCAAGGAGTGTTCGACATGGTCGCCCCACCAGCCGCCACCGGCCAGGTCCTGCTCACGGCGGAAGGCGTGAGCAAGGCCTTCGGCGGGGCCCAGGCGTTGCGCGACGTCTCCGTCACCATCCGCCCCGGCGTGGTGCACGGGTTCGTCGGCGCCAACGGCGCGGGCAAGTCCACGCTGATCCGGATCCTCGCCGGCGTCCACCACCCCGACAGCGGATCCATCCACCTCGACGGCCAGGAGGTGCACATCACCACGCCGCTGGTGGCGTCGCAGCTCGGGCTGGCGTTCATCCACCAGGAGATGAGCATCATCCCCGGGTGGGACGTCCTGCGGAACATGGCGCTGGGGATGCCGTACCGCACCCGCGCCGGCATCATCGACTGGAAGGCGACGAGGGTCCGCGCGGCCGCCGTGGCGAAGCGGGTGGGCATCCACTTCAGCCTCGACACCCTGATCGACGACCTCAGCACCGCCGACAAGTGGCTCGTCATGATCGCCCGCGCCCTCATGCAGGACGCACGGCTGATCGCGATGGACGAGCCGACGGCGTCGCTCTCGCCACAGGAGTCGAACCGGCTGCACGAGATCATCCGTGAACTCACGGCGGCGGGCACGGCGGTCATCTTCGTCTCCCACCGGCTGGCCGAGGTCTCCGAACTGTGCGAGGACGTGACCGTCTTCAAGGACGGCCGCGTCGTACGGTCGGCCGTCAACGAGCGGCTCAGCAGCCACGAGCTCGTGCAGGCCATCGTCGGGCGACGCATGGAGCTGACGCAGCGCCCGGAGCCGCCCACGTCGGTGGGCGACGTGGTCCTCGACGCCCGGCACGTCTCCGACGGCCGGATGGTCAAGGACGTGAGCCTGCAGGTCCGGGCCGGCGAGGTCGTCGGGCTGGGGGGCCTCGTCGGCTCCGGCCGCACGGAGTTCGCCCGGCTCCTCTACGGGGCCGAGCGGATGCGGTCGGGCGACGTGGCCCTCCCCGACGGGGCGGTGCGCTTCGCCGAGCCGGCGGACGCCGTCGCGATGGGGCTGGGCATGGTGCCGGAGGAGCGGCGCTCGCAGGGCGTCTTCCTGGACAAGTCCATCGACTTCAACATCAACCTCGCCTCGCTCAACTCGCTGCGAGTCAGCCGCTTCGTGCCCTGGCTGAAGCTCGGCGTCGGCCGGCGTCGTGCCGAGCGCCTCATCAAGGAGGTGGGGATCAAGACCCGCGGAGCCGGCCAACCGGTGGGCTCCCTGAGCGGCGGCAACCAGCAGAAGGTCGCGCTCGCGCGGTGGCTCGCTGAGGACCGCAAGGTGCTGATCCTCGACGAGCCGTCCCGCGGCGTCGACGTGGGCGCCCGCGCCGAGATCCATAACCTCATCCGCGAGCTCGCGGCCCGCGGCGCCGCCGTCCTGGTCGTCTCCTCCGACAACGAGGAGCTCGTCGCCCTCTGCGACCGCGTCGTGGTGATGGCCGACGGGCACGTGTGCGGCGAAGTCGTCGGCGACGACGTCACCATCCAGGCCATTCTCGCCCTGAGCTTCTCTCGGGCGCACCATCCCAAGGAAGTAGCATGACCACCAGCGGACCACTGACCACCGATCAGGCACCTGTCAAGGATCGTTCGCCCATGAAGCGGCTGGTCCTCTCGGCCGTGTCCAAGTACGGGACGCTCATCGCGATGGCGCTGCTGATCGTGATCTTCACCTTCTCGGTGCCCAACTGGGCCTTCATCTCGCCCAACAACCTGCTCAACATCGTCAACCAGTCGGCCCTGACCGCCATCATCGCGAGTGGCCTGACGATCGTCCTCGTAGTCGGCGAGTTCGACCTGTCCGTCGGCTATGCCGCCAGCCTCGCGGGCGTGCTCGTCACCGGCCTGATGGTCAACCAGGGGCTGGCCATGCCGCTGGCCATCATCGTCGTGCTGCTGATCGGCGGCACCGCCGGGGCCGCGAACGGCCTGCTGGTGACGAAAGCGAAGGTGAACGCGGTCGTCGCCACACTGGGCATCGGGACGATCCTCGTCGGCCTCACATACGGCTACAGCGCCGGCTCGCCGATCGTGCTGCTGCCGCCCGAGTTCGTCCAGCTCACGCTGGGCCGGTTCCTGGGGATTCAGAACCCGATCTGGATAATGCTGATCGTCCTCGCGGCGCTGTGGGTCCTGTTGAACCGCACCCCGATGGGCCAGCGGATCCAGGCGGTGGGCGCCAACGCCGAGGCCGCGAAGCTGGCCGGCATCCGCGTCGACCGCTCGAAGATCTCCGCGTTCGTGATCGCGGGCGTCTGCGCCGCCCTCACCGGCATCCTGCTCGCCTCCCTGCTGGGCAGCGGCACGATCAGCGCCGCCGACGGCTACCTGATGGACTCCTTCGCGGCTGTCTTCCTCGGCTCGGCGACGCTGCGCAACGGCGAGTTCCACATCCTCGGGACGCTGATCGGCGTTCTCGTGGTCAATGTGGGCTTCAACGGGCTCAGCATGATGGGGACGGCAACGTTCTGGCAGTACATTTTCAAGGGCGGCATCCTTGTTCTCGCCGTGGCGCTGTCCACCATCGCGCGAAGGTATGCCCGTGCCTAGCAATCGCCACCCCTTGAAGAAAGAGCGTGACCATGCCCACGATGCGTGACGTCGCTGTCGCCGCCGGCGTCTCGACCGCCACCGTGTCCCGCGTCGCCAACGGCGGCCAGGGCGTCGACCCGGACCTGGCCCGACGGGTGCAGGCCGTGATCGACGAGCTCGGCTACCGGCCCAACCTGGTGGCGCGGGGGCTCCGGAAGCAGGCGACCCGGCTGCTAGCGCTGGTCATCCCCGACATCGAGAACCCGTTCTTCACCTCTCTCTGCCGAGGCGTGGAGGACGTCGCCCGGCGCAAGAACTTCTCCGTCATGCTGTGCAACACCGACGAGGACCCGGGCAAGGAGGCCGCCTACCTTGACGTCCTCGCGGCCCATTCCGTCTCCGGCGTGATCATCAGCGCCGCTTCGGTGAACTCGGACCTCTCGGCGCTGTCGCGGCTCGGGATCGCCGTCGTCGGCATCGGTCGCCGGCTCGGCCCCGACTACGACTGTGTCCGGTCCGACTCCGAGGCCGGCGCCCGCCAGGCCACCCGGCACCTCCTGTCGTTCGGGGCGGAACGCGTGGCATGCATCACCGGGCCGGCCGACGTGGTGACCTCCGAGGAACGCCTTGAGGGATACCGGCACGCGCTGGAGCTGTCCGGTCGGCCGATCGAGGACGAGCTCATCATCCATGCCGATTTCCGGGAGGACGGCGCCTACCGGGCGATGAACCAGCTGCTGGACCTCCCCACGCCACCCGACGGCGTGTTCGTGGCCAACAACCGCATGACCATCGGCGCGATGCGGGCCTGCCGCGAGCGAGGCGTCCACATCCCCCAGCAGCTCAGCCTCGTCGGCTTCGACGACCTCCCGTGGGCGGACCTCACCTCACCCTCAATCACGACGATGCGGCAGCCCACTTACGAGATCGGGTCAGCCGCGGCGAAGCTCCTCCTCGAGCGCATCGAGGGTGAGGACGGCCCCGGCAGGGAGTTGGTCTTCCAGCCGGAGTTGGCCAGCCGCCAGAGTTCCATCCGGCGGGGAAACACCGGCTAACCGGTAATGGAAACGGGGCGCCCGCCTCTGCTTCAGCCTGCAGCTGGTGAAGGGCCTTCGATGGCCGAGTCGGCTGGCTCGTGACGAACGCTGAGCGTAACTTGGTTACCTCTTGAAGCCGCTCGCCACTCCTCCGAGCTGGGCCGCCGTGGAAGCGCGGCATGAGGGCGACTGCCTAGCGGCTACGCAGACGCGCGATGCAGTGCCTCTCTAGACGAGATGTGCTCGTAGGGCGAGAACCGATGCTCCCACAGCGGCGGCATCACGCATGTTCAGGGAGATCCCGACTTGGATTGAGTGGGCATTGCGCGAGGCGAAGGCGTGGCCGAGTTTGGAGGAGATGGCCTGTACATAGAGCGAAGCCACTTCTCCAAACCCGGGGCCAGCCAGAACGACGTGGTCGAGATCCAGCACGTTGGCTAGGGATAGCACTGCGGTGCCCATGGTGTCGGCTGATGCTTGAATCACCGAAAGCGCTTCCTGATTGTCAGCCAGCGCGGCGGAGCCTATGCGGTGGTAGGACTGTCGACGTCCGGTGAGGGCTTCGTAGGCCGATTCCACAGCATGCGGGCCAGCTACGGCTTCCAGACACCCTCTTCCTCCGCATCGGCACATCGGCCCGCCGCGGTCGACGGCGAGATGCCCAAATTCTCCGGCGTTACCGCTGGCTCCGGCAACTGGTTGACCGTCGAGAATGAGACCGGCACCGATGCCGACGTCCATATAAATCAGGCCCAGCGCTCGGCTGTTTCGGGCTGCGCCACTCCAGAACTCTCCCGCCGCGGCAGCACTGGCATCGTGGTGCAGGGAGGTCGGAATCCCCGTGGCAGTTGCGAACTCATCGCGAAGCGGGAACCCCTGCCAGCCGGGGAGATTCCGGGCTGCGTCGAGAGTGCCTCCCGTGTGGTCGAGGGGCCCAGGAGCGGTGACGCCGGCTGCGACGAGTGCAGCCGGGTCGATTCCCAAGGACGAGACGAGGCCGTGGGCGGCTTCTGCCATTTTCGCCACGGTTTCATGTGGGTCAGCGGTGAGGGAGGACCGGGTGCGCGAACGGCCAACGACTGCTCCCCATAGGTTCGAGACGGCCAGAGCGATGGAGCCCCTAGTGAATTGAACACCTAGTCCGTAGCGCGCCTCATGGTTGATCTCCAGAAGGACCCGGCGCTTGCCGCCCGTCGATTCGCTGTGCCCGACTTCGGTGACAAGCCCATCGGAGAGGAGCGTGCGGACGATGTATGTGATTGAGGCCGGTGTCAGCCCCGTCAGTTGCGCGAGTTCTACGCGACTGGTGGGCGCGTGATTACGCACCGCCTCAAGAACTACGGCTCTGTTGTTGGGCTGGTCAGACATCCGACACCTCCTTCGCTACTTTCGCTTCCTCCGCCTGAATGGTCGTACAGGTGGTCTACGGGGCGCAACAGCGCACTGCTCGATAGGGTGGCGCGGTGGGAACAAGTCATGGGTCCGCTGGCGCGGTTGGATTGGTGTTGCGGCGCTCTGTACGCACGCTCGGCATTGAGGAGTTCTACACGGAGTTCATGCGAGGTGTCGAGGACGTTCTGGCCTCTCACGAGCGTCCCTTGATCCTCCAAGTGGTGCCAGACATCGCGAGCGAACTCGACGCTTATAGACGGTGGCGGGATGGGGGCCGCGTCGACGGTGTGATCCTCGTGGATCTCCTCGTCGACGACGATCCCCGGCTCGCGCTTGTAAGAGAGCTAGGTCTGCATAGCGTCCTCTTGACACCCGAGCCAGCCGCATCGGGTCATGCTGCCGTCGTGGCCGACGAGCGTTCCCCGATGCTCAACGTTGTCGGTTATTTGGCAGGACTTGGACACCGCCGGATTGCTCGAGTCTCGGGGCCGACAAGCTTCGCCCATACCGTGAAGCGATCCGAGGCCTTTGACGCCGCGTGTCGAGCGGTCGGACTCGATGGAATTGTTGTCGAGGGTGACTACACAGAGGAAGGCGGCCGACGCGCAACCGCAGCTCTGATCAATCAGCTCCCAGCGCCGACAGCGATGGTGTTCGACAACGACGTCATGGCTGTTGCTGCGCTGGCTAGCCTTCGGAGCCTGGGCATCGGTGTCCCGGATGATGTCTCCCTTTTTGCATGGGACGACTCGGTAGCCTGCCGGGTGGCGACACCAGCGGTCTCGGCGCTCAATCGCGATGTGCGTGGCTTGGGCGAGCAAGTCGCTGAAGCCCTGCTGGCCTCAATGGAAACTGGTGTTCCGGTGGTGATGAGTGCCGCGGATCCGCGGCTGGTGGAGCGAGACTCCACGGCTTCTCCGCGTGGTTGAGCCCCAAGGTCCGGAACCCAACCACGCGCGGCACGCCTCAGCCCTGCATTGCGTCGTCGAGACGTTCGAGGATCTCGCCGGGCGCCAATGTGCCGTTGAAGAGTTCCTGCATCGAGATCATGAACTCCTCCTTGACTTGCGTGTTCGGCCATGTCTGGTCCGGGTACACAGTGGCGCGCTTCGATTCCTGTGCCGCGATGAGCGGCTGGTTGATCGCGTCCGCCTCGTACTCCGGGGCTGGGAGAGCCGGGGTGCTGTTGGAGGCGACAGCGAACAGCGCTTGCCCCTCTGGGGAGGCGGCGTACTCCAAGAAGGCACGGGCTGCCTCGGGATTCTCGGCCTTGGCGTTCATGGCGAAGTTCAGGCCCGGAGCAACGGGCGTGTAGGTCTCGTCGGCATTGTTGGTGGCGGGGAAGGGCGCCAAGGAGAAGGTGGTTCCCTCAGGCGCGTACTGCTGCGCGCCAGAAACCGCCTGGCTGACATGGACGGCGCCGAGAGCATCTCCACGCGCCACCAAGGTCATCTGATCGTCATAGCCGGTGCCGTTGGCGCCTTCATTGAAGCACTGCGCGGCTCGCATTTCGCCGATCTTCACGAGGGCTTCCGACCACCCCGAATCGGCGAACGTGGCGCTACCGGCGATCTGCTTCTCGGTGAACTCAGGGTCCGGCCCGTACACGAGCGTGGCAGTCAGGGCATAGGGCAGCAACTGTGCCGTCCAAGCGTCCTTGTTGCCGAGTGCGTAGGCTACCTTGCCTGCCGATTGAGCGTCAGCGCACAATTCCAGCACCTGATCCCAAGTGTTGGGAGGGGTGGCACCGAGTTCTTGCATGGCTTGGTCGTTGTAGATGGCGCCAATCCCACCGATCGTGGCCGGCAATGAGTGCAGGGCTCCGTCGCGGCCTGAGAGGCCGCGGAGATTCTCTGGGACGAGATCGGCCCACTCTTCGCCGCTGAGGTCCGCAACTAGCCCGTCGGCCGCAACAGAGAGGATGGCCATGGAATCACCTCCGCCGGGCCAGACCTTGAAGATGTCGGGAGCCGTTCCCGCCGAGAGCTGGGTTCGGATTTGCTGGATGTACGCGGAGTCCTGCTCAATGAAAACCGGCTCTACTCGGTATTCGGGGTGGGCCTCCTGAAAGCCGTCCAGCAGTTGCTGGGCTGCAGCCTGCTGACCGCTGGCGAATGTGAGTACCGTCTGGCTTGTCCCGTCCGGGGCAGGCGATCCGCTCGAGCCTTGAGCGGGACTCTCGGTGGAGCAGCCACCGAGCGCCAGCGCCACCGCTACAAGCACCACGGCGCCAGCGGGACGCCCCGTGCGATGCAGTTGATTCATTTTCTTCTCCTTTGGTTTCCGTTGCGCCATTGCTTGGCTTGGGAGGCGTGATGAATGAGGGGCTGCGAATCGCTACCCCTTGAGCCCTCCAGCGAAGCCCTTGATGATGTGCTTCTGGAGGGCGAAGTAGAGGGCCAGGATCGGAATCGCGGTGATGACGAGCGCGGCGAATACCAAGGGCCACTGGGAGACGTACTGCCCGACGAAGTTGTAGATCGCCACTGGTGCGGTGGTGTTACCGCTGCCGGACAGGTAGAGCAGCGGCGTGAAGAACTCGTTCCATACCCCCACGGAGTTGAGTACGACGATTGTTCCCGTCACGGCACGAAGCAGCGGGAACACGACGCTGACGAATGTGCGCCCGGGCCCGCATCCATCTACGAGGGCCGCCTCTTCGTAATCGAGGGGAAGTTCGCGCAAGAAGGTGGTGTAGAGGAAGATCGAGAAGGGCAACTGACTGCCTATGTTGATGAGAATGAGAGACCATAGGCTGCCCAGGAGCTCTAGATCACGCATCGTCGTGTAGAGGGGCAGCAGGCCGAGCTGGCTTGGAATGAGCAAGCCGGCTAGGAAGCCGTAGAAGGTGAGACGGGACCATCCCCGGGCTGTTCTGGCCAGGGGATAGGATGCGAACGCGGCCAGGACTACGACGCCGAGGACGCTGAGCACGGCCACGATGAAACTGTTCGCGATGGCGGCGCCCAGCGCCCCTTGCTGCCATGCGGCCACAAGATTCTCCAGCGTCGGGGGCAAATCCAGTTCCAGGGCAGAGGTCTGTGACCCACGTGGCTTGAACGCAACGTTGACCAATGCGTAGAGAGGGACGAGGAAGGCGACCGCCAGCACGATCAACCCCAGTTCTTGGACCGCGGACTTCCAGGTGTAGCGATGCATGTCAATCGGCCTTCCGCAACGTCAACCGGTACTGGATGGTGGCGAGGATGGCGATGACCATCGTCATGACGACGGCCAGCGCTATAGAGACGGGGTACTCCCCAGAACTGAAGGCGTTCTTGTAGATGGTCGTGGAAATCGTCTCGGTGGCGATCCCTGGGCCACCTCCGGTCATTGCCATCACTTGGTCGAACTGCTTCAGCCCGCCGATGAGGGAGAGCATTAGATTGATGACAACCGCCCCGTTGAGGAGCGGAAGCACCACGTTCCAGAATCTGCGCCATGCTCCGGCACCGTCGATCGTGGCAGCCTCGAGGACGTCTTCGGGAATGGCTTGGAGGCCGGCGAGGAAGATCACCATGGAGTAGCCCGAGAACTGCCAAATGATGGACAAGCAGATGGCGTAGAGGGCCGTCGCCGGATCACCGAGCCAATCGCGCGTCCAACCCTCAAGGCCCAAGGAGATCAACGCCTGGTTCACGGCACCCCGGGGAGCCAGGAGGTAACTCCAGATGTAACCAGAGACCAACGGGGTGAGGACGACTGGCGCGAAGAAGACCACGCGCAACACGAACCGCGACCGGAACACCGAGTTCAGCGCGAGGGCAAGAAGCAGGCCGATCACGTTCTGGACGATGGTTACTACCGCAGCCAGGACGACGGTGTTCCGGAGGGCAGCCAGCGCCCGCCTATCTGTCACTACCTCGACGAAATTGGCGATGCCAACGAAGTCCCACTCTGCCGACATCCCGTTCCAGTCGGTGAAGGAGTAGACCGCTCCCCGCAAGCTCGGCACGACGACTACGAACAAGTACATCGCCGCTGCCGGCACGACGAACCACCAGGGTGCACGCAACCCCGCGGGCCGTCGCGCGCGACGAACCGACCCCCGAGTTGGGCCTCGATCCGCCTCCCCGGGAACCGCCACTCGTTGGGCCTCATCCAACCCGAGCACGGAGCCGCCAAGTTGCATGTTAGGACTCCTTCGTCACCTGCGGGCCCGCCTCGGACTCGCAACAAGCTGACAGTAACTGAAGACAGGAACTAATTTCAACTGCTTAACTAAGTTCGTCCAAGGGACTACAACACCCACACGAAGGGACCAGATCATGACCGATCGCGCCCGAACCCGCCTTCTCGTCAGCACAGACGCCAAGAACGAGGCTGACGACCAGTTCGCCATAGTGCACGCACTCCTGTCCCCCACACTCGACGTGCGAGGCATCCTCCCTACGCATTTCGGAACAGTGGGTTCTCTTGAGGCCAGCCGCCAAGAAGTCGACCTGCTCCTCGACCTCCTCGACATGCAGGGCGAAGTAGCTGTCGCCAACGGAGCGCACCAACGGCTGGCTGACGAGAAACAGGCCGTAGAAAGCGCTGCCGCCCACAAGATCATCGAGGAGTCCCACCACGCCGGAACTCTCTACGTTGCGGCCCTCGGGCCCCTCACCGACGTGGCCAGCGCGCTCTTGCTCGACCCAACACTTGCCAGCCGCGACGTCGTGGTCGTCTGGATCGGCGGCCCCCCATACGATGACGTCGAGGCTGTGTACTGGCCGGAGTACAACCTCTCCAATGATGTCGCCGCGGCGAACGTCGTCTTCTCGTCCGGCATTTCCGTGTGGCAGGTGCCAATGGACGTCTACACGCTAGTAGGCGTCGGCTACGAGGAGCTTGAAGAACGCGTCCGACCCAGGGGCCGAACGGGCAACTACCTCGTGCAGCAGCTCCTCGAGTGGAACAACAAGAACATGAGCCGCGCTGTCGACTTCCGGTCCCTAGGCGACTCGCCCGCCATCAGCCTAGTCCTGAATCCCTTCGGGGCCGTCTGGCGCCGACGCCTCGCTCCGAGGTTCGCCGCGGACGGTTCAGTCGTCGAGGCAGTTGCCAAGCACACCATCCGCGTCTGCGTAAGAGTCGACTCCAGGTACCTCTTGGAGGACTTCTTCGCCAAACTCAAGCGGGCTCCTTGAGGAACCGCTCGACGGACGCGTATCGGTCGATGCATCGCAACCGTCCTCGATAAACAACGCTCGGAGCAAGATCTGTCAGACGTTCTGAGTCTCTTGAAGGGAAGAATGCCGAGACCACCGCCTGCGGCAGGTGGGGACGATTGAGGCATATTCTTCCGCCACCTGCGACTGACGCTCTATCCCTCGGGGGCATGTCGTTGGCCGCCACCTCTTCGTGCGACACGATTCGTTCGAGGACTGCGCGCCATTCGTCGACCATGGGGCCGCCCTCCATGAGGCCGTAGCCACCCCCGTGGCGATCGGCACGGGTCAGGTAGAAGGCCCACCCACGAAGCAAATCGACGCGGCACCATTCCGGAACCCGACGGGTCCGGCGGTACTCCTGCCGTGCGGGCTCCAGAATCCCGGCAAGATGCTCGGGCGTGCGTGCCAGCCGGGCGTAACCGTCGTACCGATGAGCCCACTCGATCTGCCTGCTCATCAACCGTTCGAAACCATCGATCATTCGTGGAAACGTCCTCCTGCTCCGGTGTCAACCAATCAGCTGCGATGATGTGGCAGTATTCGCTGAATGTCGAGCCTTCTTGCTGCCGCAGAGTTCTGGGACAGGGAAATCGGCCGGTGGGTCAAGGGCGACCATCGCCTACATCCCGATCTCGAACGTTGGCGTGGCGCCTACTCCGGTAGCGGAGCAGGCGCAGTTGATATGACCGTGATGCCGGAGCCATACATCGGACCGCTGGCCGCCAAGAGCACGCCGGCGCTCGTCATGCTCGGACTCAACCCCGGCGCACCAGCACCAACCTTCCAGAGCATCGACGGCATCTACACGCAGCGCGTCCGCGAAACCTCCTACGGAGAAGTCAGATCAGGGCGCGTGAAGGTAGCGTCGGACACGTCGAGGTCTTCCCGATGGGCAGTGTGAGAACTTCCATCTTCGGAGGGCCTCGACCCCTTCAACCAGACGCCACGCCGCAACCCCCGAACGCGCTACCTACACCCTCGATTGTGAAGAGCCTGTTTCGTACGACCGCAACTCGGCAGTTGCGTACGACCGCAACTCGGGCACTTGCGTACGACCGCGACTCGGCAGTTGCGGATGTCGGCATCGCCTCCGCCACAGGGCACTGACGCCTAAGGCGTATGCCCATTCACTGCCGAGTCCCTCTTGTGCTGCTACCGGGGGCCGTGTGCGCTCGGCGATCGAGGCGCTTGCCCAATAGTTAGCTTCCACAACAGTTTGGTAAAGCGCTTGCACATGACCCGACCTGCGGCGTAACGTCAAATGCGCAAGCGCTTGCATGACATGTCGAGGAGGACTGGGGAAGTGGCAACGATCTACGAGGTCGCCAAGGAGGCGGGCGTCTCCATCTCGACGGTGTCGCGCGCCCTCCGCAACGATCCCCGCATCTCCGAGCGCACCCGCGGGCGCGTCCGGGAGGCCGCGGAGTCGTTGGACTACCTCCCGAGTGCCGCGGCCCAGACCCTCGCCGGCTCCAGCGTGCGCTCGCTCGGCATGGTCCTCCCCCACATCAAGGGCACCTACTACGCCGAGCTGGCCGTCGGCTTCGAGCGGCGCGCCAGCGAACTCAACTGCTCCGCCGTCCTGCTGCTCGTCGGCGAGGACTCGGACCAGCGCCCGGCGGTCCGCCGCCTCGCCGGCGCCGTCGACGGCCTGGCGTTCATGGCCCGGAGCGCGGCCACCGACGAGCTGGTCACCGAGGTGGCGAAGCGCCGGCCGACGGTCACGGTCGCCCGCGCCCAACTGCCCGGCCTCCCCGCCATCTACGCCGAGTCCGAGGACTCCGCCGCCGAGCTCACCCGGCACCTCGTCGACATCGGCCGCACCCGGTTCGCGTTCGTCGGCCCCATCGACCACGGCTCGGACATCGCCGCCCGCTACGACGGGTTCGCCCGGGCGCTGAGGGAGGCCGGCTTCGACGTGCCGCCCGCGATCGAGGTCGAGCTGGAGGAGGGCCCTGGCCTCCAGTTGGCGAGGGACCTCGTCGCCCAGGGCATGCCCTACGACGCGATCGTCTGCGGCAACGACGAGATCGCGGTGGCCATCGTCTACGAGCTCCAGGAGCTCGGGGTCGACGTGCCGGCCGCCGTCTCAGTCGTCGGCTGGGACGACATCCGGGTCTCGCGCTACCTCCGCCCCGGGCTCACGACCGTCCGCCAGCCGGTCGCCGAACTGGGCGCGATGGCGGCCGAACACCTCCACAACCTGTTGTCGGGAACCGCGGTGCCCGACTGCACCGCCCTTCCCACCGCCTTGGTGCACCGCGAATCCTGCGGCTGCGGCGAGGACCACCAACCACCGTCCACCACTAGGGAATGAGGAAGAAATGAAGAGCAAGAGCCGTGCCCTCGTGGCATTGACGGCCGCGTTCGCCATGACCGCCGCGCTCAGCGCCTGCGGCCGCGACGGCGGCGACTCCGGGGACACCGGGGACCAGAGCGACGTCGCACCCATCGCCGACGGGCCCGCCACCGGCACCCTCGAGGTGTGGGCCATGGGCGCGGAGGGCGAGAAGCTCCCCGAGCTCGTCAAGAAGTTCCAGGAGGAGAACCCCGACGTGACCGTCAACGTCACGCCGGTCCCCTGGGAGTCCGCGCACGACAAGTTCACCTCCGCGATCGCGGCGGGCACCACCCCTGACGTCGCGCAGGTCGGCACCACGTGGATGGGCGAGTTCGTCGGCCTCGACGCCCTCGACCCGACCCCTGAGCTGATCGACGTCGACAAGTTCTTCACGGGCGGCCAGGAAACCACCGTCGTCGACGGCGTCTCCTACGCGGTCCCGTGGTACGTCGAGACCCGCCTCGTCTACTACCGCACGGACATCGCCGAGCAGGCCGGCATCACCGAGCCCGCGACGGACTGGGAGGGCCTGAAGGAGATGGCCAAGAAGATGCAGTCCGACGGCGGCGCCGAGTGGGGCATCAGCCTCCAGCCCGGTGGCACCGGCTCCTGGCAGACCGTCCTCCCGCTGATGTGGTCCAACGGCGGTGAGATCGTGAACGACGACATGACGGAGTTCACGTTCGACACCGAGGAGAACGTCGAGGCGCTCGAGTACTACAAGTCGTTCTTCGACGAGGGCATCGCCAACAAGTCGCCGGCCCAGGGCACCACGGAGGCCGACTTCGCCTCCGGCAAGGTGCCGATGTTCATCTCCGGCCCCTGGATGATGGCCGCGGTCGAGGCCGCCGGCGGCGAGGGCTTCGCCGACAAGTACGACGTCATGGAGATGCCCGAGGCCGAGAGCAGCGCGTCGTTCATCGGCGGCGCCAACCTCGCCGTGTTCAAGAACACCGAGAACCGCGACGCGGCGTGGAAGCTCGTCGACTTCCTCACCCAGGAGGAGACCCAGGTGGAGTGGTACGACCTGACCACCGACCTGCCGTCCGTGCAGTCCGCGTGGGAGGCCGAGGCGCTCTCGTCCGACGAGAAGCTCGCCAAGTTCGGCAGCCAGCTCGAGAACGCGTTCGCGCCGCCGTCGATCTCGACGTGGGAGCAGATCGCGACCGCCTTCGACTCCCAGGTGGAGCGCGTCACCAAGACCGGGTCCGACCCTGCGGAGGCCCTGGCCGCGGTGCAGCAGGAGGCCACGTCCATCGGGATGGGCTAACCCCATGTCCACCGCCGTGGCGACGCAGCCCGCCACCCGCAAGCCTCGCTCGCGTTCCGGCAAACGGAACGCGGCCGAGGCCCGGGCGGGCCTGCTGCTCGCGCTCCCGTTCGTGGTGCTGTTCACCGTGTTCACGCTGTGGCCGGTGCTGCAGTCGATGTTCATGAGCTTCACCGACACCCGCATCACCGACATCCGCACGCCCTTCGCGGTGAACTTCGTCGGCCTCGACAACTACGCCAAGGCGCTCGGCGACCCGGTGTTCCGGCGGGCGGCGCTCAACACCGGCATCTTCGTGGTCATCGGCGTCCCGCTGACGATCGTGGCGGGCCTCGCGGCGGCGGTGGCGCTCGACAAGGGCATCACGAAGTTCCGCAGCGTGTTCCGAATGGGCTTCTACACGCCCGTGATCACCAGCATCGTCGCCGTCGCGGTGGTGTGGCGGTTCCTGCTCCAGCCCGACAGCGGCCTGGTCAACACCGTGCTCGGCTGGGTCGGCATCGACGGCCCGAACTGGCTCGGCGACACCCGCACGTCGCTGCTGTCCCTGATCATCATGGCCGTCTGGCGCAACTTCGGCACCGGCATGATCATCTTCCTCGCCGGCCTGCAGGCCGTGCCGTGGCAGTTGCACGAGGCCGCCGCCCTCGACGGCGCCACGTCCTGGCAGCGGTTCTGGCACATCACCCTGCCGGTGCTGCGCCCGACGATGCTGTTCGTGATGGTCACCACGACGATCGGCTACCTGCAGTTCTTCGAGGAGCCGTTCGTCATGACCCAGGGCGGCCCGCTCAACAGCACGCTGTCCGCGTCGATGTACACCTACCAGCAGTTCGGCTTCGGCAACTACGGCGTCGCCGGCGCGATGGCGTACCTGACCTTCCTGGTGATCGTGATCGTCACGATCGTCCAGTTCCGGCTGACGAGGGAGAAGTGATGGAGCGTTCACGCAGCCGCTGGTGGCTCTACATCGTCCTCACGATCCTCTTCCTGCTCGTGATCACCCCGTTCCTGTGGATGATCCTCGGCAGCCTCAAGACCCAGGGCGAGCTCCTGCAGGTCCCGCCGACGTGGATCCCCGAGAACCCCACGCTCGACAACTTCTCCCGCCTCTTCGACCGGCTCAGTTTCGGCCGCTACTTCTTCAACTCGACGGTCGTCGCGCTCGTGGTGACGATCTCCAACCTGCTGTTCTGCTCCATGCTCGGCTACGCGCTCGCGCACCTGAACTTCCCCGGCAAGCGGATCATCTTCGGCGCCGTCCTCGGCACCCTGATGATCCCCGGCCTCGTCACCTTCATCCCGCAGTTCGTGCTGGTGGTCAACCTCGGCCTCGCCAACACGCTGCCCGCGCTGTTCCTGCCGTTCCTCGTCGCCCCGTTCGGGGTGTTCCTCATGCGCCAGTTCTTCCTCGGCATGCCGCGCGACATGCTCGAGGCCGGCCGGATCGACGGCGCCGGCGAGCTGGGCATCTTCTTCCGCCTGTTCCTGCCGCTGGCGGGGCCGGCGCTCGCGACGCTCGGGATCCTCACCTTCCTGGCGTCGTGGAACAACTTCCTGTGGCCGCTCGTCGTGGCGTCCACCGAACGCACCTACACGCTGCCCGTCGCGCTGGCCCTGGTCTCCACCGGCCAGAACCAGACCGACTACGGGCTTCTGCTGGCCGGCGCGAGCGTCGTCGTCCTGCCCATCATCCTCGTGTTCCTCTTCTTCCAGAGGTACTTCATCGAGGGCATCGCCACCACCGGAATCAAGTGACATCCACCCACCTCCGACAGGAGCCACTGCCATGACCAACCTCACCCGACGAACCCTGCTCGGCGCCGCCGCCGGCGCCGGCGCACTGGCCGCCGCCGGATCCCACGCACACGCCAACCCCGTCGGCCGCGGGCGCCCCGGGGACCACGACGAGACGCTGCTCACCTGGGCGCGCGACACCTGGAAGTCGCTCGTCGCCATGACCGACCCCAACACCGGGCTCGTGGCCGACAACATCGACGGCGACCTCACCAACCGCAGCGGCTACACGTCGCCGACGAACATCGGCGGCCTGCTGTGGAGCACGATCGTCGCCCGCGACCTGCGCATCATCAACCCCGGCGAGGCGCGCAACATCATCGCCCGCACCCTGCGCACCCTGCAGGGCATGGAGCGCCACGATGCGAGCGGCATGTACTTCAACTGGTACGACGAGGCCACCGGCGACGTCCTGCGGGTGTGGCCCGAGGACGGCAACCCCGTCGTCCCGTTCGTGTCGTCCGTCGACATGGGCTGGCTGGGGGCCGCGCTCTACGTCGTCGCCCAAGCGGACCCGTCCAACCGTAAGGCGGCGCTGCAGCTGTTCAACGCGATGCGCTGGGACATCTTCTACGACAAGGACTTCCGCGCCCCGGCCGGCGCCAACTACGGCGGCTTCTGGATCGAGAACCCCGAGCGGCCCGGCACCGCCCTGCTGCCCCCGACGATCGGCGAGGGCCCCGACCTCTGGTACCACGTCCAGCACCACTACGACACCGCGATCTCCGAGGCCCGGATGGTCACCTACCTCGGCATCTTCCGTGAGCAGATCCCGCCGATCGCCTACTTCGGCACCTACCGGACGTTCCCGCCGGACTGGACCTGGCAGGAGATGATCCCGGTCGGTGAGTGGCGCGAGTACCTCGGCTTCCCCGTCTATGAGGGCGCCTACACCTACCGCGGCTTCCGCGTCGTGCCCGGCTGGGGCGGCTCGATGTTCGAGGAGCTCATGCCGGACATCTTCGTGCCGGAGGCGACGTGGGGCCCGCGCAGCTGGGGCCGCAACCACCCGCTGCACGTCCGCGCGCAGCGTGAGCACGGCCTCGACGACGCGCAGTACGGCTACTGGGGCTTCTCGCCCTCGTCCAACCCGGCCGGCGGCTATCGCGAGTACGGCGTCGACGCGCTCGGCATGAACCCCGAGGGCTACTTCTCGGACCAGGAGCGCACCGACTACCACGCCGACAACCCGCCCACCACCTACGGCGACGGGGTCGTCACCCCGCATGCCGCGTTCCTCGGCATGATGTACGAGCCCGAGGAGGCGACGACGAACCTGCGGAACCTGCAGGCCGACTTCGACTCCTACGGCCCCGGCGGCTTCTACGACGCGGTCGCGGTCCGGAGCGGTCAGGTGGCCCGGCGGCACCTGTCGCTCGACCAGTCGATGATCATGGGCGCGCTCGGCAACGTGCTCCTCAATGGCGGCCTGCGCCGGTGGTTCGCCACCGCCGAGGTGGAGGCCCAGCTGCGCCCGTTGCTCGCGCTCGAAGAGTTCAACGCGGGCGAGTGACGATGCGCGCCGAGTTCCTCACCACCACCGACGGCGTCACCTTCCGTGACCTCAACCACAACGGCCGCCTCGACCCGTTCGAGGACCCGCGGCTGAGCGTGGCGGAGCGGGTCGACGACCTGCTCCCCCGGCTGTCGGTGGAGGAGCTCGTCGGGCTCATGTTCCACACGGTGATCGAGGCCGGGGACGACGGGCAGCTGCTCGACGGCCCCGGCCGGATCGCCAAGTCCGGGAGCCGTGACGTCGTCGTCGGCAAGCGGATGAACCACTTCAACGTCCACGCGCTCACCAGCGCGCGACAGGCGGCGTCGTGGGCCAACCGGCTCCAGGAGCTGGCCTGCGAGACCCCGCACTCCATCCCCGTCACCATCTCCACCGACCCCCGGCACGCGGCCGCCGAGAACGCGGGCACGAGCTGGGCGTCGAACTTCTTCTCCCAATGGCCGGATCCGATGGGCCTGGCGGCGCTCGACGACGTCGGGTTGGTGTGGGAGTTCGCCGACATCGTGCGGCGCGAGTACGTCGCCGTCGGCATCCGCGCCGCGCTGCACCCCACCGCGGACCTCGCCACCGAGCCCCGCTGGGCACGGCAGCGCGAGACGTTCGGCGCCGACCACCGGCTCGTCGCGCGCCTCACCGAGGCCGCCATCCACGGGCTGCAGGGCGACGAACTCGGGCCCCAGTCGGTGAGCGCCACCACCAAGCACTTCCCCGGCGCCGGCCCCCAGGCCGACGGCGAGGACGCCCACTTCCCCTACGGCCGAGACCAGGTCTACCCGGGCGGACGCTTCGACGAGCACCTGCTGCCGTTCAAGACCGCGATCGCCGCCGGCACCGCCGCGATGATGCCCTACTACGGGCGGCCCGTCGGCCTCGACCTCGGCATGGGCCACATCGAGGAGGTCGGCTTCGGCTACAACAAGCAGCTCCTCACCGGCCTGCTGCGCCGCAGGCTCGGCTACCAGGGCGTGATCCTCAGCGACTGGGAGCTCGTCAACGACAACCTCGTCGGCGACCAGGTCCTCCCTGCCCGTGCCTGGGGCGTCGAGCACCTCTCCCCCGCCGAGCGGATGCTCAAGCTCCTCGACGCGGGCATCGACCAGTTCGGCGGCGAGGAGTGCACCCACCTGCTCCTCGAGCTCGTCGCCGACGGCTACGTCTCGCGCGACCGCCTCGAGGAGTCCGCGCGCCGGCTGCTGCGCGTGAAGTTCCAGCTCGGGTTGTTCGACAACCCCTACGTCGACGAGGAAGCCGCCCCCGCCCTCGTCGGCACTCCCCGGGCGACGGAGCTGGGCCTGCGGACCCAGGCCCGCTCCGTCGTCGTCCTCGTGGATTCGCCCACCCGGTCCCTGAGGAGCGACGAACACGCCACCCCCCGGTCCCTGAGGAGCGACGAAGTCGCGTCTCGAAGGGCCGGGACCGCCGCCCTCCCCCTCGCCCCGGGCACCCGGGTCTGGCTCGACGAGGTGCTGCCGGAGGCGGTCAGCGGCGGGCTCGTCGTCGTCGACCGACCGGAGGACGCCGACGTCGGCCTGGTCCGGTTGAACGCGCCGTTCGAGCCGAGGGACGACCTGTTCCTGGAGTCGTGGTTCCACCAGGGCAGCCTCGACTTCCCGCCGGGCCTGAAGCACCGGCTCGCGCGCATCCCCTGCCCGCTCATCATCGACGTGAAGGCCGACCGACCGGCGGTGCTCACCCCGCTCCTCGAGGTGGCCGACGTGCTGACCGTCACGTTCGGCGTGAGCGACACCGCCTGGATCCAGGCCATCACCGGCCAGGTGCCGCCCGAGGGGCGGCTGCCCGTCGCGTTCCCCGGCTCAATGGACGCGGTGCGCGCCTCGATGCCGGACGTCGCGGGCGACATCGACCCACTGTTCCCGGCGGGCTACTCCGCAGCCGTGCCCGCCGATCCCCTACCGACGAGGTGATCATGACCGAGCTGACGATACGACCGACGTTCACCAGTGCCGGGGCGCTCGCCCGGCTCGACGCCGGCGACCTCAGCCTCCTGCAGTACCCCGCCTCCGAGCTCGAGCCCGGCCCCCATCAGGTCTGGCTGCGGTGGCGCTCCCCCGACGGGCACCGCCCCCTCGGCCTGACCGGGCCGGCGGGCGGCGGCACCGTCGTGCGGGCCGGCGACGGCATCGTGCTGCGCGGCCGCGAGGACGAAGTCGAGTGGGAGCTGTGGTGGGACCAGCCCGCGGGCGGCGGTCGGTTTGGCTGGGGGCTGCGGGTGGTCAACCACGGCGAGCACCCCGTCGAGCTGGACGCGGTCTGGACAGTCGACGCCGCGCTGACGCCTTGGGACGCGCTGCGCCGCAATGAGTTCTACGTCGCGCAGTACCTCGACCTCACGCCCATCTCCGACGGCGACCGCCTGCTGATCGCGGTGCGGCAGAACATGCCCGGCGACGCGAACCCCTGGCTCGCGCTGGGCGCGACCCGCCGCGTGGTGGGTTGGTGCACCGACGCGCTGCAGCTCCGCCCCGACGTCCCCGGGACGGGCCTCGACCTGAGCGCCGACCTCCCCGCCGAGCGCCTCCAGCACGAGCACACGCTCGCCGGCCTGCAGACCGAGCCGTGGCGGCTCGCGCCGGGCGAGGAGGGGTTCGTCGGGTACCGCGGCGTCGTCGTGGCGGACCACCCCGAAGCCTCGTCCGACGAGGACGCCGAACGGGTCCGCGGCGCGCTGGCCGACGGCTGGGCCGAGGCGGCACCGTCGGTCTCCGGCGACGCGGCCCCGGCCGAGCCGACGCTGTTCAGCCCGCCGCGCTTCGCGCACGGCGAGGACCTGCACGAGTCCGAGTTCCTGCGGCTGGTGGGCGGTGGGGGTTCCGTCGAGCGCGGGCCCGACGGGGAGGCCTGGTCGTACAGCGTGGGCGGGGCGCACGTCGTCGCGGCCGCGAAGGAACGCGCGGTGCTCCGCCCCCACGGGCACATCGTCCGCGCCTCGGCCGGGGCGCGCCCGCAGGACCCGACCGCCGCGGTGACCGCCTGGATGGGCGGCACCTTCGCGTCGCAGCTCACGCTCGGCAACGCGTCCGGTGAGCCGCTGCTCTCCATCCGGCGCAGCTACCTCGGCCTCGTGCAGACCGACGGCGTGCGGCTGTTCGTGCGCGACGGCGATGAGGGTTGGCGGCTGCTCGGCCAGCCCAGCGCCTGGGCCGCGGACGACTCGTCGGCCACGTGGTGGTACCGCCTCGGCGAGCGGACCGTGCAGGTGGAGACCCGGCTGACGCTCGCGCGCCTGACGGTGCGGGTCGATGTCGGCGGGGCGCCGCTCGACGTGCTGGTCTCGATCTCCACGCCGGACGACTGGCGCACCGAGGAACACCCCGCCACGAGCGGTTTCGCCCTCGAGATCCCCGTCGGCGGGCCCGACGCGCCGGCCGCCGACGCCCCCGTGCTGCGGCTGCACGGCGACGACCCGACCTCCGAGCGCCTCGACGCGTTCCTGCCGTGGCTCGTCCACAACGCGCACGTCCACTACCAGGCGCCGCGCGGGCTGGAGCAGTTCACCGGCGGCGCGTGGGGCACCCGCGACGTCTGCCAGGGCCCGGTGGGGCTGCTCGTCGCCACCGGCCGGCTGCGCGTGGTGCGCGACGTGCTGCTCGCCGTCTTCGCGGGGCAGCAGGACGACGGCGACTGGCCGCAGTGGTTCCAGTACCTGGCCGCCGACCGCGGCCCCGGGCACCGCGAGAGCCACGGCGACGTCGTCTACTGGCCGCTCCTCGCGCTCGGCGAGTACCTGCAGATGACCGGCGATCTCGGGATCCTCGACGAGGAGGTCGGCTGGGTCGGGCAGGCCGAACTGCTGCCCGCGACCCCGCTGCGCGCGCACGTCGAGGCGGCCGTCGACCACCTGCTCTCGGCCCGCAGCGCCGACCCCCGGCTGCCCGCCTACGGCCACGGCGACTGGAACGACTCGCTCCAGCCCGCGAACCCCGACCTCGCCCGGCAGATGGTCTCCACCTGGACCGCCGAGCTCGAGGTCAAGGCGCTCAGCACGCTGGCCGACGGACTGGGTTCCGCCGACGCCGAGATGGCGGAGCGGCTCCGCGCGATCGCCGCGGAGACCGAGGCCGCCATCCGCGACTCGCTCCTCATCGACGGGGAGCTCTGCGGCTACGCGGTGGTCGCCGACGGGCGGGTCGAGCCGATCGTGCACCCGCGCGACGCGCGCACCGGGCTGCGACACGGGTCGCTGCAGGTGATCCACGCGATCGCCGACGAGCTGCTCACGCCGGAGGAGGCGGAGTCGCACGTGCGGATCGTCGACGAGCACCTCGACGGCCCCACCGGCATCTACCTGTTCGACCGCCCGGTGGACTACCACGGCGGCGAGACGCACACGTTCCTGCGGGCCGAGGCCGCGTCGTTCTGGGGCCGCGAGATCGGGCTCATGTACACGCACGCGCACCTGCGCTGGATCGAGGCGCTGCTGCGGCTCGGGCTCGCCGACCGCGCCTGGCGGGCCCTCGACCTCGTCATCCCCGACGGGCTCACCGCGGCCGTGCCGGGTGCCCTGCCCAGGCAGTCGAACACCTACTTCTCCTCCGTGGACGCCGCCTTCCGCGACCGCGCCGACGCCGAGGCCCGGGCGGACAGGATGTTCGACCCCGAGTTCGGCTTCGAGGGCGGCTGGCGGGTCTACTCGTCGGGCCCCGGCCTGATCCTGCGGCTGGTGACCGAGGGGTTCCTCGGGCTGCGTCAGGACGTCGGCGGTCTGCTTGTCGACCCGGTCCTGCCCGCCGGGCGCTACGAGGCGGTCGTGCCGCTGGGCGGCCTCCGGGTGAGGGCGAGGTACCACGTCGCCGCTCCCGGGCACGGGGTGCAGGGCGTCGAGGTCGATGGGGACGCGGTCGCCACCGAGCCGGTGCCGCGGCGCTACCGGGCTGGCGGGGTGCGGATCCCCGCCGACGTGTGGGCGGACCTCGTCGCCGGCCTCGAGGAGCTGATTCTCGACATTCGCGTCGGGGGCTGACTCCCGGCCAGGTGATTGAGCCAGCGAGCGAAGCGAGCGCCGGTCGAAATCAACAGCCCGAACCACCGACAATGATCTCAACCATCAATCATCCTGTCCGGCGGGCCCTGTAGAGCGATCGTCACGACCCCGTCCCACCACGGCGGCTCCCCCACGGCCCGAAGCTCGGGCGGCGCAGCGAGACGGACAGCGCCCCGGGCAGCTGCCAGTTGCGCCACCTGGCGATGAGGCCGAGCGCCGCGGCCGTGAGGATCGCTGTGGCCATGCCGAGCTCGTAGCGGCCGTAGTGCAGCAGGATCGCCATCTCGGCGCTGGCGACGACGGCGACCGTCGCGTAGAGCGGGTTGCCGCCGAAGATGCTGGGCACGTCGTTGACCATCACGTCACGCAGCATGCCGCCACCCACCGCGGTGATGACGCCGAGCAGGATCGCCGGGGCCCAGCCGAGGCCGGCGCCGAGCGCCTTGGTGGTGCCGGTGGCCGCCCAGCAGCCGAGGGCGAGGACGTCGATGACCGCCAATGCGCGCCGGGGCGTGCGGCCGTCGAGCCGGATGACGTAGGCGATGAGTGCCGCGCTCACGGCCCCGACGAGGTAGGCCGGGTCGGTGAGGGCCACGGGGAAGCCGATGCCGAGCATCACGTCGCGCAACAGCCCACCGCCCAGGCCTGAGGCGATGGCGAGGAACAGGAAACCGATCAGGTCGAAGCCCTTCGAGCGCGCGACGACGCCGCCCAGCAGCCCGTTGCCGACGACGCCGGCGACATCCACGACCCGGAAGAGCGCGTCCGGTGTCCACTCCTCCACGGTCGGCTCCCTTCCCTCGGGTCGATCCGAGTCTAGGACGGTGGCCGTTCCCGCAGGATCGGTGTCGATTTCGCGGATCCTCGTTCGTCTAGGGTGTGACTGCGCCGCACGGGTGCAGTCGACATCGATGAGGAGTCGAACATGAAATACGTACTGCTGCTGATGGGCAACGTCGACGGACCACGCTGCGGAGAGGACGACGTGCCGGGCATGGAGGAGTACATCGCGTTCCAGCGCGAACTCCAGGAGGCCGGGGTCTTCGCCGACGGCTTCGAGCTCGCCGACCCGCAGGAGACCACGACCGTCATGCGTCCGAGCCGCACTGCGGAGCCGGTGGTCACCGCCGGCCCGTACGCCGAGAGCCGAGAGTTCGTCGGCGGCACGTTCATCCTCGACGTGGAGAACCTCGACGAGGCGCTGCGCTGGGCCGCGAAGTGCCCGGGCGCGATCGACGGGCGTGTCGAGGTGCGTCCCATGGTGGGCGCGTGACCCCAGCCGACGACGTGCTCGCCCGGGTCCACCGGGAGGAGCACTCGCGACTCCTGGCCACCCTGGTGCGGCGGTTCGGCGACCTCGACCTCGCCGAGGACGCCGCCCAGGAGGCCATGGAGTCGGCACTCGCGACGTGGCCGCGCGACGGGGTGCCCCGGCAGCCCCTCGCGTGGCTCATCACCGCCGCGCGCCGGAAGGCGCTCGACCGTGTGCGCCGCGACTCCGTGCTGGCCCAACGGCTGGCCGCGCTGCACGTCGAGGAGGACCGGCGCCCGCAGCCCAGCCCGGATGCGATCGTCGACGGCGACAGCCTCCCCGACGAGCGGCTCGCCATGCTGATGGGCTGCTGCCACCCCGCCATTGCGCCGCGCGACCGCGTCGCGCTGATGCTGCGCTTCGTGGGCGGGCTCAGCACAGGCGAGGTGGCGCAGGCGCTGCTCGTGCCGGTGCCGACCCTGCAGGCCCGGATCACCCGCGCGAAGAAGCGGATCGCGACCAACCGCATCCCCCTCACCGTGCCCGACGACCCCGACGAGCGGGCGCGGCGGCTCCCGCTCGTGCTGGCCGCGATCTCGCTCATCTTCACCGAGGGCTACGACGCCTCGAGCGGCGACCACCCGCAGCGCGCGGAGCTCACCGCCGAAGCGATCCGGCTGGCCCGCATCACCGCCGCGCTCGTGCCGCACCACGCCGAGCCGACCGGACTGCTCGCCCTCCTGCTGCTCACCGACGCGCGGGCCGCCGCTCGGGTGGACACCGACGGCGTGCCGGTGCCGTTGGAGGACCAGGACCGCGCCCGCTGGGACCGCGAGCGCCTCGTCGAGGGCGTGCGGCTGGCGGAACGGGCCGCGACTATGCCGCACGCCTCCCGGTTCGCGATCCAGGCCGCCATCGCCGCGGTGCATGCGGAGGCGCCGGCCTTCGCCGAGACGGACTGGGCGCAGATCGTCGCGCTCTATGACCTCCTGCTCCGCGAGGGCGACGACCCCGTGGTCCGCCTCAACCGCGCCATCGCCGTGGGGCGCCGGGACTCGCCCGACGAGGGGCTTGCCCTGCTGCGGGCGCTCGCCGACGAGCCCGAACTCGTGAACCACCACCCGTACCACGTGGCGCTCGCGCTGTTCCTTGACGAGGTGGGCGAACACGACGAGGCAACCCGCGCCTGGCAGCACGCGCTGACGCTCGCCGACAACGGCGGCATGCGCCGGTTCATCGAGCGCAAGCTTGCCTGAGCCGGCGCGGTCAGGCGGCCGATGGCAGCCTCGCCCGGGCGGACTCGTACGCGATGAGCGCGGTGCTCGCCAGCTCCGCCGTCGACGGGCGCGGCGCCTTCACCCCGATCCCGGGCCCGGAGACGGTCCAGATCCCGGTGTCGGAGGTGTCCGACTTCGCCACGACAATGAGGCCTTGGGACGTCGGGAAGGAGAGGCGGGGACGCGCGTCGTCGATGACGACGAGTCGCTCGAGCTCGGGACGCACCGCGATGAGGTGCGACTTCACGGAGTAGATCAGCAACAGGTCTGCGATGCCGGTGTCGTTCAGCTCGTCCATGTCACCACACTGCATGCCACCTCTGACAGTTTTCGTCCGTCCGTTCTGATTGGCGTGTTGCGGCGGGTCGATCGACGCGATTCGCCCGCCGCCGGGGGCGGCCGCGACTTAGGCTTTGGATCAATGGCGAGCGGCACGTTGCCGCGATCCCGACAGGAGCCACCGATGAGCGACCCGACCGTAGCCACCGCCACACCTGACGCCGCCACAGCCCGCAAAATGCTCGTGCTGGCCACCGTCGGCTTCGCCCTCTGCTTCTGGGCGTGGGCGCTGCTCGCCCCCTTGGCAGTCACGCTCCGGGAGGAGCTCGGGCTCACGTCGCTGGAGCAGTCGCTGGTCGTGGCGACGCCGGTGCTGGTGGGGTCGCTCGGGCGCATCCCAGTCGGCGCGCTGACCGACCGGCTCGGCGCGAAGGTGATGTTCCCGGCCGTCGCCGGCATCGCCATCCTGCCGGTCCTGTTCCTCGCCTTCTTCGGCACGAGCCTCGCCGCGCTCCTGATCGGCGGCTTCTTCCTGGGCATCGCGGGGACGTCGTTCGCCGTGGGCGTGCCGTTCGTGAACGCTTGGCACCCGCCGTCGAAGCGCGGCGCCGCGCTGGGACTGTTCGGCATGGGCAATGGCGGCACCGCCGTCGCCGCCTTCTCGACCCTCCCCCTCGCCGGCCTGCTCGGCCGCTCGGCGCCGTTCATCCTGGTGGCGATCCTGCTGGCGTCGTACGCGGTGCTGGCGTGGTTCACGCTGCGGACTCCCCCGGGCCGCCCGCGCGCCGGCGGCGCGAACTGGCTGCGCGCGGCGGCCCACACCCTCGCGCAACCGGTCGCCATCAAGCTGGCCCTGCTCTACGCGATCTCCTTCGGCGGGTTCGTCGCGTTCAGCGTGTACCTGCCCACCTATCTGGTGAACAACTTCGGCATGGACAAGGGCGGCGCCTCCTTCCGGATGGCGGGCTTCGTCGTCGTGTCGGTGGTGGCGCGGCCCATCGGCGGCTGGCTGTGCGACCGCTACTCGAAGACCAAGGTGCTCGCCATCCTCCTCGTCGCCACCGGCGCCTTCGCCCTGCTCGCCACGGTGGTCGGCGCGGGCACGATCGACCTCGCCCTCGAGCCCGTCGGCACCGTCGCCTTCCTCGGCATGGCGGCCGGGCTCGGCGCCGGAGCGGGCGCCGTGTTCGCGCTCGTCGCGGCGCTGGTGGAGCCGGAGCGGGTCGGCGCGGTCACCGGCGTCGTGGGCGCAGCCGGCGGACTCGGCGGCTTCGTCCCGCCGCTGCTCATGGGCGTCATCTACGACTCCTTCGGCAGCTACACCCTCGGCCTGCTGCTGCTCGCCATCGTGGCCGTGGCGGGCGGGCTCTACGCGCTCGTCGGGTTCCGCAAGGAATTGGCCGCGCACCATGGCTGAGCCGCCCACCGACCTCGTCTGCGGCATCGTCGGCGGCGACGTACAGGCCGCGGTCGTGCACCGCGACGAGCACACCGTCGCCTTCCTCGACCACCGTCCGCTGTTCAAGGGCCACACGCTGGTCTGCCCGGTGGAGCACGTCGACACGCTCACCGACCTGCCGCCCCACCTCGTCGCGCCCCTCTTCACCGCGGTGCAGCGGGTGGCCGACGCGATGGTCGACACCCTGGGCGCCGACGGCAGCTTCACCGCCATCAACACCGTGGTCAGCCAGTCCGTGCCGCACCTGCACGTGCACGTGGTGCCGCGCGTGAAGGGCGACGGGTTGCGCGGCTTCTTCTGGCCCCGCGTGAAGTACGAGGAGGGGGAGGCCGAGCGCTACGCGCAGCTGCTGCGGGACTCGCTGAACCGGTAACCCCCGACCCGCCGCTGGGGAAGAATGAGAGATCTGAACGATCGAGCGAGAGGGGCAGTCGATGTTGAGGAAGAACAAGCACAAGAGCAGGACGAAGGGTGCCGCGCCCGAGCCGAAGGTGGTGCCGTTCCTCGGCTCGACCGCGGCCGTGATCGCCACCGCGCTGGCCGGATCCGTCGCCACCGACCCCAAGAGCGCGTGGTACCGCTCCCTCGACAAGCCGAAGTGGCAGCCGCCCGGCGGGCTGTTCCCGGTCGTCTGGACCGGGCTGTACACGAGCATCGCGGTGGTCGCCGGCAAGGTCCTCGCCGACGCGGAACGGCGCCACGACGACGAGCGGGTCCGCCAGTACAAGCGCGCGCTCGCACTCAACCTCCTCCTCAACGCCGGCTGGAGCTTCGCGTTCTTCAAGTTCAAGAAGCTCGGCCTGGCCGCCGTCGTGGCCGGGGCCCTGTCCGCGAGCTCCACCGGGCTCATGAAGGAATCCGGCAAGACCGACCCCAAGCTGGGGAAGGCGCTGCTGCCGTACGCCGCCTGGACCACCTTCGCCACCGCGCTCTCCACCGAGATCTGGACGCGCAACCGCCAGTCCTGACGCCCAGATTCAAGAAACTTCACTTGCTTGCTCCACCGGGGCCCCGGCCCCGCGGGGCGCGCCGGCTCCCGCGTCAAGCAAGTGAAGTTTCTTGATTTCGGGGGCGGCACGCCGCTTCCGCCCCGGCCGGATTACAGAAAACTCATTTGCTGGGCGATCTCACCGCTCCGGCCAAGCGTCGAGATCGCCCAGCAAATGAGTTTTCTGTAATTTCGCGGGTCCAAACCTTGACCAGGCCGCCCCGCCCGTGCTTCACTCTTCAACAGTAGGAGGGGAGTACCCCCGAGCGCTTCGTCGTCACTACGGCCCCACCCGGGGTCCGGCGAGCGGGTCCGACAAGGGCTGGGAGAGACCTCCGATCGCAACGATCGGAAGGTTTCGTCATGGATGTCCCGTTCTGGCTGTGGGTCGCGGTGCTCGGCTTCATCGTCGTAATGCTCGCCGTCGACCTCTTCGCCCACCGCAAGGCGCACGTCATCGGCGTGCGCGAGGCCGCGCTCTGGTCCGTGGTCTGGGTGGCGTTCGGCGTCGGCTTCGGCGGCGTGATCTGGTGGCTCCACGGCGCCGAGCTCGGCCAGCAGTACTTCGCCGGCTACTTCATCGAGAAGTCGCTCGCCGTCGACAACGTCTTCGTCTGGGCCATCATCTTCGGCTACTTCGCCGTCCCGCGCGAGTACCAGCACCGGGTGCTGTTCCTCGGAGTGCTCGGCGCGCTCGTGTTCCGCGGCATCTTCATCGCCGGCGGCGCGGTGCTCATCGAGCGCTTCTCCTGGATCCTCTACGTCTTCGCCGCGTTCCTGCTCTGGACCGGCTGGAAGATGCTCCGCCAGCGCCACGAGCACCTGGACCCCGAGCGCTCGCTCGTCCTGCGCTGGTTCCGCCGCGCCGTCCCCATGACCGACGCCTACCACGGGCAGCGGCTCCTCATCCGCCGCGGCGGCGCCATCCTCGCCACCCCGCTGCTCGCGGTGCTGGTGCTCGTCGAGGCCACCGACATCCTCTTCGCCGTCGACTCCATCCCCGCGATCTTCGCCGTCACCAGCGAGCCGTTCATCGTGTTCACCGCCAACGCGTTCGCCATCCTGGGCCTGCGCGCGATGTACTTCCTACTCGCCGACCTGATGCACCGCTTCGTGTACCTCAAGGTCGGGCTCGCGTTCGTGCTCATCTGGGTGGGCATCAAGATGATGCTGAAGGTCGACGTCGTCTACATCCCCACGCCGATCTCGCTCGCGGTGATCGCGACGATCATCGTCGCCTCGGTCGTGGCGAGCCTGTACGCCACCCGCGGCCAGGGGCGGCGGGCCCCGACGACCCCGGCCGACGCCCCCTTCCGCACGGCCACCGCCGACGAGCTCGCCGAGGCCGGACCGCTGTGGCCGAGGCGCGCCCCGTCGCTGCGTAACCGCTAGTGAACCGCCGAACGTGGCCCCGGTCAGGTGCACCATTGCTTCCATGACCGATCCGAAGCAGAAGCTCACCCCCGCCGAGATCGACGACGCCCAGCTGGGCGAGTGGCGCCGCGAGGACGAGACCCTCGTCGCCCACTTCGACACGGGCGACTTCACCACGGGGCTCGAGTTCGTGAACCTGATCGGGGACGCGGCGGAGTCGCTCAACCACCACCCGGTGCTCACGCTCACCTACGACCGCGTGAAGCTGCGGCTATGGAGCCACGACGTCGGCGGCATCACCATCCGCGACATCGAGCTGGCCAAGGTCATCAACGAGCGGGCGGTGCAGCTGGGCGTCGACTTCGCCCGGTAGGAGGCGACGGGGAGGGTCTGGGCACGCCCATCTACAATTGAGCCTGCCGACCGATCTCCCCGATTCAGCAGCAGCATCCTGCGGATCAGAAAGGCCGCGAGATGCTCCAGCTCCTGAGCGTTCGCAAGTCGTACACGACGGGTTCGTTCACGCAGACGGCCCTCGACGACGTGTCGATCGCGTTCCGGGACAACGAGTTCGTCGCGATCCTCGGCCCGTCGGGTTCCGGCAAGACGACGCTGCTGAACATCGTCGGCGGCCTCGACCACTACGACTCCGGCGACGTGATCATCGACGGGGTCTCCACCCGCGAGTACCGCGACCGCGACTGGGACGCCTACCGCAACAACCGGATCGGGTTCGTCTTCCAGAGCTACAACCTGATCCCGCACCAGTCGGTGCTGGCCAACGTCGAGCTCGCGCTCACCCTCGCCGGCGTCTCCCGCGCGGCGCGACGGGCGAAGGCCATGGCCGCGCTTACCGACGTCGGGCTGGCCGAGCACGCGCACAAGCTACCCAACCAGCTCTCTGGCGGACAGATGCAGCGCGTCGCGATCGCCCGCGCGCTGATCAACGACCCCGAGATCCTCCTCGCCGACGAGCCCACCGGCGCCCTCGACTCCACCACCAGCGTCCACGTCATGGACCTGCTCACGCAGATCGCCCGCGACCGGCTGGTGATCATGGTGACGCACAACCCGGACCTCGCCGCGCAGTACGCGACGCGCACCGTCGCCCTGAGCGATGGGGCGGTCGTGCAGGACACCGACCCGTACTGGCCGGCGGAGGTGCCCGACGAGGGCGACGGGCTGCGCCGGACGGCGATGTCGTTCCTGACGGCGATCGGGTTGTCGTTCACGAACCTGATGACCAAGAAGGGCCGCACCCTGATGACGGCCTTCGCGGGCAGCATCGGCATCGTCGGCATCGCGGCCATCCTCGCGCTCGCCAACGGTGTGGGCCTCTACATCAAGGACATCGAGGAGGAGACGCTCTCGATGTACCCGCTGTCGATCCAGGCGCAGGGGATCGACATGACCGCGCTGCTGACCGGCGGCGGGGGTGACGACTCCGAGCCGGCCGGCGACGACGACCCCGGCGGCGGCCCGGTGCGCGAGGTCCCGATGCTCAACCGCGTGTTCTCCGGCGTCAACACCAACGACCTCACCTCCCTCAAGCGCTACCTCGACTTCGGCGGCGGGGGCATCGATGAGTACACCAACGCCATCGAGTACTCCTACGACGTGACCCCGCAGATCTACCGGCGCGACGTCAGCGACGGGGTCCGGCAGGTCAACCCGGACACCACGTTCAACTCCATCGGCTTCGGCGCGAGCCCCGACGCGGGCGGGCCCTTCGCGTCGCAGCTGGGCGGCGATTCGTTCGAGGAACTGATGGACGACCTGTCACTCGTCGAGGAGCAGTACGACGTGGTGGCCGGCGACTGGCCGCAGGGGCCGGACGAGCTCGTCGTGGTGCTGTCCTCGCGCGGCGGCATCGGCGACTACGCCCTCTACACACTCGGGCTGCGCGACGCCGCGGAGCTCGACCGGATGGTGCAGCAACTGCGCGACGGCGAGGAGCTCACCGAGCCCGCGCCCGCCGGCACCTACGACTACGACGAGATCCTGGGCGTCACGTTCTCGCTCGTCCACGCCGCCGACTACTACACCTACGACGACGCCTACGACATCTGGACCGACCGACGCAGCGATCCCGCCTACCTGCGCGGGCTCGTGGAGGAGGGCGAGGAGCTGCGCGTCGCCGGCATCGTGAAGCCGAAGGAGGACGCGTCGGCCACCGCGCTCAACCCGGGCATCTACTACGACCCCTCCCTGACCCACCACGTCATGGAGGTGGCCGCCGACAGCACGATCGTCAAGGACCAGCTCGGCGAGCGCAGCCGCAACGTCTTCACCGGCAAGAGCTTCGGCGACGACGACCCCGAGATCCAGGACTTCGACCTCTCGTCGCTCGTCACCATCGACGAGTCCGCCATCGCCGGCGCGTTCAGCGTCGACGAGTCCATGCTCACCATCGACCCCTCCGGCTTCGACCTCGCGATGCCCGACATCGCCCTCGACCCGTCGCTGATGCCGGCGCTCGACCTGTCGTCGCTCGCCGGGAGCCTCGACCTCTCCGACGTGCTGGTGCTTCCCGAGCCGGCCCCGGCCGAGCCGCAGCCCTCCCCGTCGCCCTCGCCGATCCCGGACGTGGATCCCGACGAGGCCGCCGCCGCCCTCGGCGGGCTGATGACTGCCTATGCCGACTACGTCGAGGCGCAGGGCCTTGACCCGGCCCAGTTCGCGGACAACTTCAACCAGTTCGTCGCGAGCGAGGAGGGCTCGGCGGCGCTGGTGGCGGTCGAGGACCTGGACATGGTGCAGGGGTACCTTGACTTCAGCGTCGGCGACGGGCTGGACCCGCTCGACGTCACCGGCAACCTCCAGCCGTTCCTCGATTCGCTGGCTCCCGCGCCGCAGCAGGTCGTGCCGGACACCGCCACGACGAGGTTCGCGGAGGACTACCTCCGGTTCGCCGACGACTACTCGCTCGACCCGCTGAACGTGGCCGACAACCTGCCGCTGTTCCTCGGCTCGCCCGAGGGGCAGTCCGCGCTGGCCGACACAGGGATCCGGCTCGACTTCGCGCCCGTGGAGCGGCAGTTGCAGGCCGCGATCACCGACTACATGGGCCAGGTGATGGCCGTCTACACCGAGCAGCTGAGCGGCCAGGTGGCTGACGCGCTGCAGGCGCAGGTGGGCGCGGCGATGGAGTCGACGATGAGCCAGCTCGCCGCGACCCTGCCGTCGGCGATGCGCGTCGACGAGGCCGCCCTGCAGGAGGCGTTCCAGTTCAACCTCGACCCCCAGGAACTCACGCAACTGCTGGTGGCGATGTCGGCCGCCGAGCAGAACAGCTACGAGCGCAACCTCCGGACGCTGGGCTACGCCGACCCGGATTCGCCGTCGCGGATCGACCTCTACCCCGTCGACTTCGAGGGCAAGGAGCACATCACCGACCTGCTCAACGCCTACAACGAGGACCAGCGCGCCAGCGGCAACGACGACCGCGTCATCACCTGGACCGACATCGTCGGCGCGCTCATGTCGTCGGTGACCGACATCATCAACATGATCAGCTACGTGCTGATCGCGTTCGTCGCGATCTCGCTGGTGGTCTCGTCGATCATGATCGGCATCATCACGTACGTCTCCGTGCTCGAGCGACGGAAGGAGATCGGCATCCTGCGCGCCGTCGGCGCCAGCAAGGGCGACATCGCCCGCGTGTTCAACGCCGAGACCCTCATCGTCGGCTTCGTCGCCGGCGTGATGGGCATCCTCATCACGCTGCTGCTCACGATTCCGGCCAACGCCATCGTCGAGTCGCGCTTCGACGTCGCCAACGTCGCCGTGCTGCCCTGGCAGGCCGCGGTCATCCTGGTGTTCATCAGCATGGGCCTGTCGTTCCTCGCGGGCCTGATCCCGTCGTCGGCCGCCTCCCGGAAGGACCCCGTCGAGGCGCTGCGCAGCGAGTAGCGCGTCAGAGGTTGCCCAGCGACGAGGCCGCCGCGGCCTGCAGGGTGGCGCGCTCCGCGTCGATCTCCGACTGCGGCACGAGCCCGGTGCTCTCCAGCCACGACAGCGCCCGCAGCTTGGCCTCCGTCTGCCGATACTCGGCCCACGCGGTCCGGATCCGCTCGGGGGCCTCCTTGATCACGTCGCCGACGTCGCGGAACAGGCGGTGCCCGTCGAGCGCGTCCTCGAGTTCGTCCTTGAGCGCCGGGTCGGAGACGTGGTCGACGAAGGCCTGGATCTCGCTGTAGCTCCCGCCCGAGCCGGACTCGATGCGGATGGCCTCGTCGCCGGCCTCGTCGCGGTAGTCGTGGATGCGTCCCGTGGCGGGGTCGAGGTACGCGTCGCCGCCCCGTCGGAGGGCCTCGGCGAGCGCGTCGATGTCGATGGACGCGAGGTGGAGCCGCTTGTCGCTTGCTTCTTCCATGTGCCCATCCTGCGCCACGACGGGGGCAGCGGGGCCGCTAGTAGCCGATCCGCCAGCCCTCGACGAGGCCCCGCGCGTAGGCGGCCTGCCCGAGGTGGGCGACCGCGTCGTCGATGAGGCTGATGATCCGCACGCCGCGGGTGGTGGGCGGGTCCCAGGAGTCGTCGACGACGACGTCGAGGTCCTCCTCGGAGAGGGTGTCGGTGTAGGCGGTGAGGGCGGAGACGACGGCCGCGAGGTAGTCGCCGAGCGCGTCGGGGTCGGCCACCCGCAGTTCGCCCACGGCGCCGCTGTCGTCGCCGAACCCGAAGGTGTGCGGCCCGCGCTCGACCCCGAGCCGGTCGGCCCAGCCGCCGCGGACCCACTCCTGCTCCTCCTGGACGAGGTCTGCGAGTTGGACGTCCATCTGGCGGGCGGCGTGCCACACGAGCCAGGCGATCGAGTTGCCGCGATGCTCGGGCATCGCGTGCAGCGCCTCGGGGGTGATGCCGTCGAGCACCGTGCGGGCGGTGTCGACGGGGCGCTGGGCGGCGTCGGCGAGCAGTTGACGATGGTCCATGGTCGGTCCTTCCCTCGTCACCCCATCGTAACGACCGGATGCCCGGCGACCGCCCGAATCAGCCGAGGCGACCCAGCACGGCAAGGGCCTCGTCGAGCCGGTCGATGGGCACGAGCAGGTGGTCGTGGTGGAAGCCGGCGATGACGTTGCAGCTGATGGACGCGTCGGCCAGGGCCGCGCTGACCGCGGCGGTCAGCCCGACGGCCGCCAGCGAGGAGTGCACCCGCAGCGTGATCCAGCCGGCGACGAAGTCGTACGCCAGCCCGAGCCGGTCGGCGTCCTCCTGCGCGACGACGACGCTCAGTCCCTCGGGCTCGACGACGCTGGCCAGCACCTCGGCCGCGGGCGGCTCGTCGACCGCGGCGAAGACGTACCGCCCCGCGCGGGCCTCCGGCGACATCGTCGCCAACAACTTCCCGAGGTCCGTCTCACCGCTCATGCCCGCCACCGTAGCCCCGAGTTACAGAAAACTCGCGGTCAGGCGACCGGCGGCACCCCGAGCGAGGCCAAGAGTTCCTCGACGCGGCGGCGGATGTCGTCGCGGATCGGCCGCACCGCGTCGACGCCCTGGCCTGCGGGGTCCTGCAGTTCCCAGTCCTCGTAGCGCTTGCCCGGGTAGAAGGGGCAGGCGTCGCCGCAGCCCATGGTGATCACCACGTCGGACGCCTGGACGGCCTCGGGGGTGAGGATCTTCGGCTTCTCGGCGGAGATGTCGATGCCCTCCTCGAGCAGCACGTCGCGGACGGCCGGGTTGATGGAGTCGGCCGGGGCGGAGCCGGCCGAGCGCACCTCCACCGCACCGCCGGAGAGGTGGCGGGTGTAGGCGGCGGCCATCTGGGACCGACCGGCGTTGTGGACGCAGACGAACATCACGGAGGGCTTTGACATGGGGTTCCTCTCAGCGGACCGGGACGGTCGGGTCGTTCTTGAACAGCTTGGGCGCGAGCCACAGGGACACGTAGACCAGCCCGACGAGCACGGGCACCTCGATGAGCGGGCCCACCACGCCGGCGAGCGCCTGGCCCGAGGTGACGCCGAAGGTGCCGATGGCGACGGCGATGGCGAGCTCGAAGTTGTTGCCCGCCGCGGTGAAGGCGACCGTCGTGGAGTGGGCGTAGTCGAGGCCCGCTGCGCGGGAGGCCAGCAGGGAGCCGAGCCACATGACGGCGAAGTACAGCAGCAGCGGCAGCGCGATGCGGGCGACGTCGAGCGGCCGGCTCGTGATCGCCTCGCCTTGGAGGGCGAACAGCAGCACGATCGTGAACAGCAGCCCGTAGAGCGCCCACGGCCCGAGCTTCGGCAGGAAGCGGTGCTCGTACCACTCGCGCCCCTTCGCGCGCTCGCCGAAGTGGCGGGTCAGGAAGCCGGCGAGCAGCGGGATCCCGAGGAACACCAGGACGGACAGGAAGATCGCCCAGAACGAGAAGTCCGCCGACGTCGTCGGCAGCCCCAGCCAGCCGGGCAGGATCTGCAGGTAGAACCAGCCGAGGAACGAGAACGCGAGCACCTGGAACACGGAGTTGACGGCGACGAGCACCGCCGCGGCCTCCGTGTCGCCGCAGGCGAGGTCGTTCCAGATCAGCACCATCGCGATGCAGCGGGCGAGACCGACGATGATGAGCCCGGTCCGGTACTCGGGCAGGTCCGGCACCAGCAGCCACGCGAGCGCGAACATGAGCGCCGGACCGACGACCCAGTTGAGCACCAGCGACAGTCCCATGAGCCGCTTGTCGGCCGTGACGCGCCTCGTCTCGTCGTACCGCACCTTGGCGAGCACCGGGTACATCATCACGAGCAGGCCGATCGCGATCGGCACCGACACCGAACCGACCTTGACGGCGTCGAGCGCCTCGTTGAGCCCGGGCACGAGCCGGCCGAGCGCCAGGCCGAGCACCATGGCGCCGATGATCCAGACCGGCAGGTAGCGGTCGAGGGTGCTCATCTGGCGCGCGACGCCGGTGTGGGGGGCGGGCGAATGCGTGACGGACACAATTCTCCTGACGTATTGACGAATGTCGATGCCTATCCTCCCAGCGGCGATCGACGCCTGTCAATGTGACGTAGGATGGCACGATGACCACGCACATCGAACTCACCCCGACGTCCGCCGTCGACTGCTCGAGCGCCGCGACGGTCATGATGCCCGCCGAGCGCGCCGAATGCCTCGCCGAGATCTTCAAGGCGCTGTCCGACCCCACGCGCGTCCGCCTGCTCGCCTACATCAGCGACTCCATCGACGGCACCGCCTGCGCCTGCCACCTCCCCGACGCGCTCGGCATCAGCCAGCCGACGCTGTCACACCACCTCAAGAAGCTGACCGACGCGGGCCTCGTCACTCGACAGCAGCGCGGGCGGTGGGCCCACTACACCGCCGCCCCGAGCGTCCTCGAGGTGGCGCGCGAGTTCCTCGGGGCGTCGACGGAGGCCGCCGCCCGCTGCTGCTGAGGCCCCGGGCGGGGCTCACACGAAGATGACCTGGGCCCCTTCGCTGATCTCGATGAAGTCCGCGGCGCTGATGACGCCCTCGACGCCCGGGTGCATGTCCGCCTCGAGCAGCTTCATCATGTCGAACGTGAGCTTGCACGCGTACATGTGAGCCCCCGCCGCCTGCATCAGGTCGAGGAACTCCGGCACGTCGGGAACGTCCTCCTGGGCCATCATGCGCTTCATCATCCGCGTGGCGTAGCCCGTCATCCCCGGCAGGTTGCCGAGCGCCTGCGGCATCGAGGCGTGCTCGAGCCCCGGGCGCAGCCGCCCCAGGTCCGGCATGTGCATCGCCGTGTTGGCGGCAAGCGTGAACTGCAGCTTGTGGTTGGTCTTCATGTTGACGATGTCGAGGCCCCAGAAGGTGAAGAAGATGTGCACCTCGACACCCTCGCCCAGCGCGGCGTTGCCCATGATCAGCGCGGGGTACGCCATGTCGAGGTTGCCCTTCGAGCAGATGAAAGCAATCTTCCGGGGACCCGCCGGAACCGGGGCCGTGGAGGCCGACGGCGCCGCCGCTGTCCCGGCCTCGGGCTCGCGCCGGGTGGTCGTCGGGCCGAAGTCCGGGATGATGAAGCCCTCGGGCAGTGTGGTGGTCATTTGCGTGCTCCTCTCAGACGCAGCCGACGGGCTTGGGCAGGCCGGCGAGCCAGGCCATCTTCTTGGCCGGCTTGCCGGGGTAGAGGTCGAAGAGCTCCTTGACCTGGAAGCCGCCGACGGTCTGCATGCGGCGCAGCGTCGGCGTGACGCCGGTCTTCTTCGAGTCCTCGCGCATGAAGCGCAGGGGGGCGAGGTGGGCCTCGTCGAGTTCGATCCCGATGAGCGGCGCGAGGTCCGCGGCCAGGGCCTCGTCCCACTCGTCGCGCTTCGTGAAGAACCCCTCGGCGTCGACCTCGAAGGTGCGGCCATTGAGCTGGTTCGTGGGCATCGTCGTCACTCCTTCGGCCGGCGCTTGCCGGCCATCGACATCTTGGCGGGGACGGGCATCTTGTGCCCCGGGAGCAGGACCTTCCAGTACAGCTGCTCGAACGCGAGCTTGCCGAGGTGGTTGACCCGCGACGGCTTCAACAGCGTCATCGGCCCCACCCCGGCGAGCGGGTAGCTGCCGAGCAGCGGCTCGGTGTCGTAGTTGAAGTCGAGCAGCATGGCCTGGCCGCGGCCGGACTCGACGAAGCAGTTCGCGTGCCCGTCGAACTGGTTCGGCAGGGGACGGCCCTCGACGGCGGCGACGAAGTTGTCGACGAACAGCTCGGTGGCGAAGTGGGCGACCGAGCCGGCCTTCGACGTCGGGATGTCCGAGGCGTCACCGAGGACGAAGATCCGCTCGTGCTCGGTGGAGCGCAGGGTGCGCTTGTCGACGGGGATGAACCCGGCGTCGTTGCCCAGGCCGGAGTCCATGACGAACTGCTGCCCGACGTTGGGCGGGACGGTGACCAGCAGGTCGAACGGCAGCTCCCGCCCGTCGTACGCGACGAGCTTCTGCTGCTCGTTGTCGATGCGCTCGACGGCGAAGTCCGCGGCGAGCCGGATGCTGCGGTCCCTGAGCAGACCGCCCAGTTCGGCGGAGGCCACCGGCTTGGTGAACGCCCCGTCGAGCGGGGTCACGTAGGTGATGTCCACCTTGTGCCGGATGCCGCGCTTGCGGAAGTGGTCCTCGACGAGGAACGCGAACTCGAGCGGCGCGACGGGGCACTTGATCGGCATCTCCGAGACGTGGACGAGGATCTTGCCCTTCTCGAACCGGCCGAGCGCCTCCTTGAGCGCCTTCGAGCCCTCAAGGGTGTAGAACTCGTGGACCTTGTCGCGCCACAGTGCGCCGTCGGCCATGCCGGGGACCATCGTCGGGTCCGGGCGGGTGCCGGAGGCGATGAGGAGCCAGTCGTAGCCGAGGGTGCGCCCATCGGCGAGGTCGACCTGCCGGTCCTCGGCGCGAACGAGCTTGACGTCGCCCTCCACGAAGGAGATGCCGTCATTCAGGTACGAGCGGCGGTCGCGGACGACGCGCTCGGCCTTCATCCAGAACGGGATGAACAACAACCCGGGCTGGTACACGTGCTCGTCGTCCCGGTCCACCACCGTGATGGACCACGAATCGTCGAGCACCTTGCGCAGGTGGTTGGCGGCCATGGTTCCGGCCGTTCCCGCGCCAAGGATGAGCAGGGTATTCATGTCTCACAGAATACCCCCTACGGTATGTAGTAGGCGGCCGGGGCGAGTTAATTCCCGATGACCGCCAACAGCTCCTCGCAAGCCTTTTCACAGCGACGGCACGCCTCCGCGCACACCTTGCAGTGCTCGTGCATGCCGGCGTGCTGCTCGCACTCGGATGCGCACTCGGCGCAGGCCACGCGGCAGGCCTCGAGCTGGGCCTTCACGGTGGTGAGGTCGCTGCCGGTGCGGCGGCTGAGCACCATGCCGGTGGTGGCGCAGATGTCGGCGCAGTCGAGGTCGGTGCGGATGCAGTCGCGCAGTTCGGCGACCATGTCCTCGGCCAGGCAGGCGTCTGCGCAGGAGGTGCAGGTGGCGGCGCACTCGAAGCACGCCGCGATGCACTCGGCGAGCTTCGCCACGTCGAGTCCATCAGTGGTGTTCGGGTGGGCGTTGATCATGGCGGTGACGGTGTGCATCGCAGGTCTCCTTCCATTTCGGGCTCTCGACGCTACACACCGATCGGTTCACTCCTCGGGCGGCAGGGGGAAGCCGAGGGTGTAGAGCTTCACGACGCGCACGCCGGGCTCGTCGGCGACCTCGTCCCGCCGGGCTCGCGCCCGCTTGACGTGGTCGTGCGTGACCTCCGCGAGCGCGAGCTGCAGCTCCTGCAACTCCGGCGCGGTCATCCGCACGGTGACGTCGCTGCTGATCGACGCCTCGATCCACTCCCGCTCCTCGCCCGCCTGGCGGTCGATCCACTCGAGCAGGCGGTGGACGCGCTGCTCCACGAGTTGGCGCTGCACGATGTCCACGGCGGTGCGGGTCTCGGCGCCGGGCGCTTCGTCGAAGACATCGAGGTCGAACGAGAAACCCTCGGACTTCCAGAAGCGCTCCCTGGCGGTCCCCCTGCCCGGCACCTCGGAGATGAAGCCGTGCTTGGCGAGCTGCCGCAGGTGGTAACTGGTCTGGCCGGTGCTCTCGCCGGTGACGCGAGCGAGCGTTGCCGACGTGGCGGGGCCGTGGTCGCCGAGGTACTCGTACATCGCCATGCGCAGCGGATGGGCGAAGGCCTTGAGCGCCGCCGCGCTGACCGACCGTTCGACCATGGGGTGCTTGCGTGGGGTTTCCCCCTCGGAGGGGTTGCCAACCGTCATAGTGCAGAGTTACCTTTGCATAGAAGTCTTTGCATCACTTGTTTTGCAACTTGATTCTAGGAGAAGAAGTGCAGGACCGACGACTCTTCAACACGCACCTCGCGGGTGTCGCCCTCAGCAACCTCGCCGACGGCATCCTCGCCGGGGCCGTGCCCCTCGTCGCGATCTCCCTGACCCGGGACCCGCTCCTCGTCGGCCTCATCTCCACCTCGATGTGGCTGCCCTGGCTGCTGGGCGCGCTGCTGGTCGGAGTGTTCGTCGACCGCACCGACCGCGCGCAGGTGCGTCGTCGGGCGCTCCTCGCTCGCGCCTGCGTGCTGGCCGGCGCGCTCGCCATCGTCGCCGCCGACCTGCTCACCATCTGGGCGCTGCTCGGGGTGATCCTCGCCTACGCGGTCACCGAGGTGGTGTCCGACCTCGCGGCCTCCGCGCTCATCCCCCAACTCGTCGGGCCCGACGACCTCGCCCACGCCAACAGCCGGGTGATGGGCGTCGAGCGGCTGATGCAGTCGTTCCTGGGGGCGCCGCTCGGCGGAGCGCTGGTCGCGCTCGCGTCGGCCTCGGCGTTCGGGGCCGCCGCGGGACTCGTCGCGGTGGCGGTCGTCGTGCTGACGCGGCTGCGGCGCCCCGGCGGGTTCCGCGCCCCGTCGGAGGAGGGATCGGCGCCGTCGGTGCGCGCCGAGATCATGGAGGGGCTGCGGCTCGTCGCCACCCACCGGGTCGTCCGGCCGCTGGTGGTCATGGCCGTGCTGTCCAACTTCGCGAGCACCGCCTACTTCTCGGTGTTCGTGCTGTGGGCGGTCGGGGAGGGCTCCGCCATCGGGCTGAAGGAGTGGCAGTACCCGATCCTGCCCGCGGTGCTCACCGCCGGGGCGCTCCTCGGCACCCTCGTGCCGCGACGGTGGGTCCGCCGCGCCGGCGAGGTGCGGCTCATGACCACGGGACTGCTGGTCAACGGACTCGGGTTGTTCGTGCCGTTCCTGGTGCCGACCTGGTGGGCCGTGGCCGCGACCTTCCTCGTGCTGGGCGCGAGCAACATGATCGGCAACGTCATCCTGATGAGCATCCGCCAGCGCGTGGTGCCGGGTCGGCTGCTCGGCCGGGTGGGCGGCGCATCTGCGACGCTGGCCTACGGCGTGATGGCGATCGCCGGCCCGGTCGGTGGGCTGCTCGCCAGGGCGACCTCCCTCGGCGTCGTGTTCGTCTCCATGGCGGCGGTGGCGAGCCTCACCGCGGTCTGGCTGATGACCCGGCTGCGGCAGCGCGACGTGGACGCCGCAGGAGTTCCAGCGGCGCCACCCATCCCGTCGGCATCCGGTCCGAGGGCGGCGGACCGTAGTCGAACACTGGATCCGCGAGCGTGACCACCACGAGCCGGTCCGACGGCCGGCACCACAGCAGCTGACCCGCCCAGCCAGCGCCGAAGAAGGCGCCGTCGGGTTCGAGCCACAGCCCGATGCCGTACGGGCGGCCCTCGGGCGGGCCGCCGGCCGACGTCGGCGTGCGCATCGCGCGGACCCACTCGTCGCCCTCGTCGAGCAGCAGTTCGCCCAGTCGGGCCAGTGCCACCGCCGGGAGCCGCAGGTGCGCGGGGCCGCTCGGCACACCTGCGGGGTCGGTCATCCATCGCGGGTCCGGGGCACCGAGCCGGGAGAAGAGGTGCCTCGTCGCGAAGGCTTGGAGCCCGCCGGGGGCCGTGCGGTGCAGGGCCTCGGCGACGAGCTGGCTGGCGCCGTTGTCGTAGACGAACCGCTCCCCCGGCGCGGCGACCTGCGGGCTGCGGGCGAACGCGGCCGCCCAGTGCGGCTCGGTGACGGCGACGAGGTCGAGGTCGAACGGCCCGTCCACCTCGGCGCCGCGGGTCATGGTCAGGAGGTGCCGGAGCGTCTGGTCACCGGTGCCGTCGAGGCCGGTGTAGCGGGCGACGGGTACGTCGAGGTCCAGCAGCCCGTCGCGGACGGCGAACCCCACCAGCACCGCGAGCACGGTCTTGGTCAGCGAGAAGAGGTCGCGCGGCGCGCCGCCGGTCGTGGAGTGGTCGGCCAGCACGTCGCCGTCCCTCACGACGAGCACGTCGGTCACCCGCGAGCAACCCGGCTCGGCGAGCACGTCGTCGACGAACCGGCGGGCGTCGTGGAAGGTGACCATGGGTCACAGTATTCCGGCGCGATGTGCAAGAGTGACCCCCATGAGTGAGTCAGTCATGGTTGCCCGGCACCTCTTCGGCCCCGGCCCCTGCAATCCCTATCCCGAAGCCACCGTCGCCCTCGGCCGCCCGCTGCTCGGGCACCTCGACCCCGTGTTCATCGAGACCATGGACCGCGCCTGCGAGGGCCTGCGCCAGGTGTGGGGCACGCGCAACGCCCGCACGCTGCCGCTGTCGGCCACCGGCTCGGGCGGCATGGAGGCCGCGTTCGTCAACATGGTGGAGCCCGGCGACGTGGTGGTCGTCGGCGTCAACGGCCTGTTCGGCGAGCGGATGTGCGACCTCGCGGAGCGCTGCGGCGCCGAGGTGGTGCGCGTCGACTTCGAGTGGGGCCAACCCGTCGACCCCGAGACCATCACCAGCGCCCACCCCAACCCGAAGATCATCGCCGTCGTGCACGCCGAGACCTCGACGGGCGTCCGCTCGGACATCAAGGCCATCGGCGAGCGCAAGGGCGACGCGCTGCTGCTCGTCGACGCCGTCACCTCGATCGGCGGCATCGAACTGCTCGCCGACGAGTGGGGCATCGACATCGGCTACGCGGGCACCCAGAAGTGCCTCGGCGTCGCGCCCGGGCTCGCCCCGTTCACGATCAGCGACCGCGCCTGGGAGCGTCGCGTGGAGAAGCCGCGCTCGTGGTACCTCGACCTCGGCATGCTCGGCGGCTACGTCGGCGAGGCCTCCGGGAAGCAGCGCACCTACCACCACACCGCGCCGGTGGGGATGGTCGTGTCGCTGGCAGCCGCGCTCGAGCGCATCCTCGACGAGGGCCTCGACAACGTCCGCGCCCGCCACCAGGCCGCCGGCGACGAGCTGCAGGCCGGGCTGGAGGCGATGGGCCTCGAACTGTTCGCGGCCGAGGGCTACCGCCTCCCCGAGCTCACGACGGTGAAGGTCCCCGACGGCGTCGACTCGGCCAAGGTCCGGGCGTACCTGCTCGAGAAGTACAACATGGAGATCGGCGCCGGCGTGAAGCAGTTCGCGTCGACGGTGTGGCGCATCGGCCTCATGGGCCCCAACGCCAACCCCGGCTCCGTGAAGCTCGTCCTCGGCGCCCTCAAGGACGCGATCGAGAACGCCTAGTCTCCATCACCCAGAAGGTGGCGAACAGCGCGATCTCCCACCACTCGAGCAGCAGCACGAAGTGGTCGGGCGCGACGAGCGCACTCACCACCCAAGTCACCAGCGGGCCGAGCACCATGAGCCCGACGATGACCCGGTAGCCGCCCTGGGCCGCCACCTCCTCGGGGGTGGCGCCCGTACCGTCGCGGCGTGCGGCCGCCAGCGGCCAGGCGTGGCTCCACACCGCCACGACGAGGGCGGCGATGAAGAAGATGGCCGCCACCTCGTGGACCCACGGGAGCGTCACCCGGTCCGCGGGCGGCGCCCATAGCTGCCACAGCATCCACGCCAGGAAGGCGGCCAGGACCCCGAGTGTGACGACGACGAACGCCTTGGCCCAGCGGTCGGCCGACCCGAGGACGCCGTGCCGGAACCGGCGCCAGAACACTAGCCCGCCGAGCGCCATGGTGAACGTGACGCTGAACCGCAGCGCCCACACGTACTGCTCAGGGCTGACACCCTCGGGCGACAGCACGTAGCTCGCGCGCAGGTCGGCGAGGATCTGCTCGAGGCCGGTGGGGACGAGCGCCACCACCATCAGGTAGAGCGCGGCGCCGTGGAAGTTGTACTGCTCGGCGATGGAGTCGCTGCGGTACACGAGGAGCCCCACGGCCGTCGCGATCAGGACGCCGACGAAGAGGTCGCGCAGCGGGCCGCCGTAGTAGGCGCTGATCGACGACTCGAACTGGCGCGACTGGACAGCCATCGCCACCGAGGACACGAACAGCAGCGCCGGCAGCGCCACGAGCGCCAGCCGCACCGCGCGGTAGGTGAGCCTGTACCGGTCGTCCATGGCGCAACGCTAACGGCGACTACGGCCAGGGATGCTCCAGTGCGCGCTTCGTCGCCGCCTCCCCTTGCGTCCTCGACCGGTCCGCGCTCATCGCCTCGACCCCGACGAGGATGCCGTAGGTGAACGTCGGTTCCCCCGCGTCCTGCGCCGCCCGCGCGAGCTCCCGCAGCCGGGCCCGGGCGACGAGCGAGTCCTGCAGCAGGCCGAGCGTCTCGGTGACCTCCTCCCACCGCTCGGCGGCCTCGACGGCCGCGTCGCCGAAGGCGGGCTCGAGCGCCTCGCAGCCGTAGCGGGCGGCCTTCGACTTCTTGCGCGTCTCGTGGAGCAGGCGCAGTTGCTCGCCCTCGGCGTCCCTCGAGGCGGACCACTGCTCCTCCGTCCGCGCGATCGCCCGCCGCGCCCGTCGCGGCAACTCCTTCTTCGCCTTGCGTGACGCCCTGCCCCGCAGGGGCGGGTCCGCGAGGAGGGAGACGAGCGCGTCGCGCAGGGCCGCGTAACGCTCCGAGTCGAGCACCTCCACGAGCGCCCCATGGGAGTCACGGTGCTGCGCGTCGAGTTCGCTGCCCACGCGGTCGCGGGCGGGTCCGACGATGTCGCCCTCGGCCAGCTTGTCGATGTGGCCCTGCAGGCGTTCCTTCAGCACCTCGGCGTCCCTCGGCTCGCCGAGCACGGTGCCCAGCCACTTCACCTCGTCGCGCAGCGGGTCCGTCACGTCGCGATGGAACAGGCGCCGGAAGGTGCGCAGGGTGCTGCGCAGCCGACGCGTGGCCACCCTGGCCTTGTGGACGGCGTCCTCGTCGTCGCTGCGCACCGCGTCCTCGCGACCGATCATCTCGGCGACCTGCTCCGCCGCGTAGGCGAGCACGACCTCCCAGGCCGTCTTCCCCGACCGGCCGTCGAGCGCGCGGGACAGCTTCGACGGCGCCTTCGACTTCTTGATGCCCGCGTCCTTGAAGGCCCCGACGATGCGCTCGAGCAGCTCGGGGTCCTCACCTCGCAGCTCCACCTCGACCTCCCGCCAGACGTTCCCGTCCGGTTTGACGGTGACGGTGTCGTCGCTGAGCGTGGCCCGCACCTTGCCGGTGGGGTCGACGAGCTTGGTGTCGCGGCGATGGGTCTCCAGCGTGGCGACGGGGAGCAGCACCCCGTCGGCCCCCTCCGGCAGCTCGTGCCCGACCGCGCGGCGGAGCTCCGCCAGGAGGGTCGACGGGACCGAGTACGTCCCCGGACCGTCGACGATGGGCCCCGAGATCTCGAGCCGGTCGCCGTCGTCGCGCGGCAGTTTCAGGTGCCAGCCCTCCTCGACCCCGCCCTCGCGGCGCCGCAGCGTGATGCCGTGGCGGGCGAGGAGGCCGTCGCGGGTGTCGAAGTACACCGCCCGGAGTCGGTGCTCCCTGGTCTCGCCGCGCCCGAGGATGCCTTCCAGCGACGGCACCTCGTCGGACTTCCCGACCTCGAACTTCCGCTCAATCTCGACGTTCTTCATGCCCCATTCTCACCCGCGGGTGACGCTATGGGGCCGATTCCTACTTCGGCAGCGGGAACCAGGCGAGGTCCGTGCCGTGCATGCCCCAGGTGCCGCGCGCGTCGCCCACGAAGCTCGGCTCGGCGCGGTTGTAGAAGCCGCCCGGGATCGAGTCGTAGTGGGTGACGACGGTGCCGCCGCCCGCCGTCGACAACTCCTGGATGCGGCCGTGCGTGCCGTTCCAGACCCAGGTCCGCCCCAGATGGGTGTCGAGCCCGCCGACACCGCCGATGTCGCCGGTGGCGATGACCTGCTCGGAGGCGAGGTCGAACGCCAGCCAGGCGCCGCGAGGGTTGCGCCCGGTGGCGAAGAGGATCCCGTCGCGCACCGTGATGTCCTCGTAGGCGGCCCAGGCCACGGGCTCGAAGGTGCGGCGCACCGTGCGCGTCCGGAGGTCGATCTCCGCGATCGAGGCGACGCTGCGCGGGCCGGGGTTCGACGACGCCTCGGCGAAGGTGTCGCCCGCGACGTAGGCGAAGTCGCCGACGACCACCACGTTGCGGATGTTCTGGTCCGGCAGGAAGTCGCGGCGCACGTCGAACGCCCCGGTGACCGGGTTGGCGAACGTGACCGCGCCGGTGTGGACCAGGTGCTTGCCGGTCGTCGGGATGAGCACGTCGCCCCGGGCGGGGTCATAGGCGATGGCGAGCGGCCGCATCTGTTCGTTGTCGATCGTGCCGAGGACCCGCTGCTCGAGCGTGTCGGACGCGATCGCGATGACCTGCGTCGAGGGGTACATGCCCACCACGACGGTGCCGTCGACGGTCTCCACCATCGACTTCGGCTCGCCGTTGATCTCGATGAGCTTCGGCGGGACCGTCGAGCCGGTCTGCTGGCGGTTGCCGCGACCGTTGTTGCGGTCCTTCGGCCGGTGGACCGTGATGGCGAAGTGCCCCGCCGCCCAGACCGACCCGTCGGAGTGCGCGAGCATCGACTGCACCACCTCCGGGTAACCGAAGCCCGTGAGCGCGGTGGAGGTGACGAGCGCCTCGCCGCCGATCGGGGAACTCCAGACGTGGCCGGCGCCGGTCACGCCCACGACGGTGTCGTCGGTGACCGGGAAGAAGCCGGCGTTCTCGACGTCCTGCCAGGGGCGGCCGAGATGCTCGAGCCCGTCGGGGGTGACCTCCCAGTAGTTGCTGGTGAGACGCGCGAGCGCGAGCACGCGCCCGTCCGGGGTGACCGCGAGCTTGTCGACGTAGCGGTCCTCCTCGGCGATGGGCCGGGAGACGCGCTCGGAGCCGTCGGGCTTCATCGAGATGATGAAGCGGCCACAGGAGACGTACACGGTGCCGCCGGACACGGCCAGGTCGAGCGTGCCCACCGGCGACGGCTCGAGCAGCGGCGTCAGGTCGGAGACGAGGGCGCCGCCGTGGTCGTAGACCTTCAGCGCGCCGGGTGCCGCTGTCGAGGCGTAGACGTACTCGTCGTCGACTGCGATGCCGGTGGTGTACATCGAGGTGCCGACGCGCCCGAAGTCGGTGCGCTCCCCCGTCGCGCGGTGCACGCGGTAGAGGCGGCACGTCGGGTAGGTGCCGATCCAGAGGTGGTCGCCGTGGACCCGCATGGAGTAGGTCCAGGTGTTGGCGGCACCCACCTCGACGAAGGGCTCCACCGCGGCGGTGGCGGGATCGAAGCGCCAGACGTGGGCGCTGCCGGCCGGGCCGATGTAGACGTAGCGGTCGTCAGCCACCATCTGGTTGTTGCCGGAGCGGGCGCCGAGGTCGAGGTCGTGGACGGCCACCTCGGCACCGGTGAACGGGTCGAAGACGCCGAGCCGCACGACGCCCGGGCCCACCGGGTGGCGAGAGGCGATGTAGACGAGGCCGTCGAGGTACGCCGCGCCGCGCACCGCGGCGGTCCGGGCGGCCGGGCCGTACAGCAGCGGCTCGCGGGCGCCCTCGTACGGGGCGGCGGTGGCCAGGGTGGCGAGGCCTTGCTGGGTGAGGAGCGCAGTGCCGGCGACCGCGCCGGAGCCGGCGAGGAACGTGCGTCGGTTGAGTTGGACCATCGTCAGTGACCTTCCAGTGGGGAGTGGCGTCAGTGCCTCCCAGCACCCTAGAAAAGGTTTGCTGTCCTGTCAATGGTCCAGATCGGCCCTCCGGCGCCGCAGCTGCCGGACCAGCGTGCGGGTGTTCCCACGCGGCAGCGGAAAGGCGCCGGCCTCGATGTCGTCCACCAACGGCGCGGTCGCACGCAGCGCCTCGTCGATCGCGCCGTTCGCAGCACGCTCGGGCAGCCCCACCTCCTCCGCGAGGCGCAGGAACGTGCGGCGGGTGAGGTTCTCGCGGCTCCCCGCCACGGTGAGCGCGGCCCTGGTGTCGCCGTAGGGAAGCGTAGACGGGAGGTCGTACATCGGCGCCACACGCCACTCCCCGGAGGGCGCCCGCAGCACCGACACGTTCTTGGCGTGGAGATCGCCGTTGCCGGTCAGCCACGCGAACACGAGCTGCTGGAACACGGCGCGCCTCGCCACGGCGGCCGCCGCGCACACCCCGGCCACTACGCGGATGACCTCGGCGGCGGAGAGCCGGTACTTGTCGGCGGGATAGAGCCCCGCCAGCTGGCAGGCGTCCTCTACCGCGACGCGCGCCACCCCGTCGCCGGAACGCACGCGGTCGAAGCGCTCGACCACCAGGCCCGGCACCCCGTCGCGGTCGAGGATCAGCTCGGAGTTCGCCACCGGCTGCCTCAACCTGCGCGCCAGCCGCAGGAAGTAGTGCTCGTTCGCCGTGACGTGCGGGTACTCCGGGGGGTCGAGCTTGACGATCGCCTCCACCCCGCGCAGCCGGACGGGGAGCGAGATCATCGCGCCGGACGCCTTGTCCTGCACGCCGGCTATGCCGGTGGGCTCGACGAGCCCCGTGGCGGCGCGGAGTTCGGTGAAGCTGAAGTCGGGAGTGTCGATCAGCGGCGCCACCGGCTGGGGCGATTCGCCCTCCGGCAGCACCACCACGTCGCCCACCGTGTCCGCGCCGACGGCCAGCAGGAGGGAGAGCTCGTCGTCCGCGCTGGTCTTCACACGATGGCGTAGCGCCGTGAGCCGCCGGCCCTCGGGGAGCAGCCCGCTGAAGAACGGCGGGAGGGCGCCGGCGAGGGTGGTGACCGGCTCCCGGGTCACCGGCAGCGTGGTGGCGACGGGGCGGCCCGAGTACCCAGGGAGGTAGGCGAAGCGGATCCCCGACCCCTCCCTGCTGAGCGTCGCCGCGGGGACGCCGTCCTTGTAGACGACGGCGCGGTCCACGTCCAAGGTCACGATCCGCCCCTCACCTCGGCGCGCAGCTCGAGCCCGAGCGCCTCGAGCACCGCCTGCACCCGATCGAGCTGGACGGACTGCTTGCCCGCCTCGAGCGCGCGGACGAACCGCTCCGAGACGCCGGCGAGATCCGCGAGCTGGGGCTGTGTCAGTCCGAGTTCACGGCGACGCCTCCGCACATCGTGGGCGAGCATTCGGCCTCCTCAAGCGGCACGCTCGTGCCGTTCCCGCCATTCTGCGTCTGCTCCACCGTCCGCGTCAAGGGATAACGGCATGTTCGTGCCGGAATCGTCGGGAATCCTGCCGAACGGCAGCTCTGTGGCACCGAACCGGCACGTTCGTTCCGCCTGGTGTCAGAGGACGCTGGTGTCGCAGGTCACGTCCGCCGTCACCAGAGCGTGGTCCGAGCCCGCCGCCACCGCAGCGTCGTAGTCGTAGGTCACGTGCGCGACGTCGAACTCGCGGCTCACCCAGATGGCGTCGAAGCGGCGCGCCGCCCGATCACGGTGCAGCCGGACCGGCTCGTAGTGCGACACCGCCAGCGGGCCGACGGGCTGGGCGACCGCCGTCGCCTGGAGCAGCCCCGGGTTCTGGTGGAGCCACCGACGATAGGCGTCCGAGAGCTGGTGCTCGGGACGCCCCCCGAACATCACGTCGTCGCCGCGCGCGCCGTGGAGCCGCCGGTCACCGGTGTGGCAGTAGGTCCGCACGAGATCGGGGTCCGGGTGGTCCACCTTCGGGGCGTGCGCGTCGGCCCCGAGGATGAGCGGGCCCTGCACCGCGTTCACCCACTCGAGCAGCGCCAGCGCGTGCTCCACCCGTCCGTAGCCGAAGCCGCTGCCGTGGGGCGCGCAGTACGAGGCGACGGTGAAGCTGCCCGCTCCGGCCTCGACCGTGGCGTACACCATCCGCAGCGGCGACGCGGGTCCCGGGAGGTGGCCCACCTCTTCCGGTCGGCTGCCCCGCCCGGCGATCGCCGCGAGGGGCTGGCGGCCCACCGTCGGCTCCCCCGGCCAGATGCCGGTGGGGGTCACCACCCAGTCGAGCCCCGCCGCCTCGACGAGCACGTCGAGCGAGGCGGGGTTGGCCTCCTGGACCAGCAGCAACTCAACGCCGCGGTCGCGCACGAGCGCGCCCTGCTCCCTGGTGGCGGCCCGCCCCCGGTGGTTGAGGTTCCAGCTGCCGACCCGCATGGCGTCACTCCCGCGGCTTCCTGGCCACGACGGTGAACGTCACCGGCACGCGCTCGCGGTCCGCGCCCGGCCACTCGTACTCCCCGCCGCCGACGTCGACCATCCGCTTCGAGAACTGCCACGGCAGCGTGCGTCCCTCGTCGAAGCGCTCCAGCACGAGCCCCTCGGCAAGGAGTACGCCGATCACCTCCGAGACGGGATGCGGCCACTCGTAGGTGCGGCTGTGCGCGACGACGCCCTCGCCGGCGTAGGTGGACGCGTCGTCCCACTGCTGGGCGCGACCGTTGCCGAAGTAGCGGTAGCGCAGGACGAGCTCGTCGGCGTCCTCGTCGAGCGCGAGGAGGACGGGGTGCCCGTCGCGGATGTAGAAGACGCCGCCGGGCCGGAGCAGGGCGGCGATCTGGGCGGCCCAGCGCTGGAGGTCCTCGAGCCAGCAGATGGCGCCGATGCTGGTGTAGACGACGTCGAACTCGCCCTCCACCGCGGCTCGGGCGTCGAGGGCGTCGCTCTCCACCCAGCGGACGTCGGCGCCGACCTCCTCGGCGAGCCGGCGCGCCACGTCGAGCGCCGCCGGCGAGAAGTCGAGCCCGGTCACGCGGCCGCCCGCGCGGGCGAGGGAGATCGTGTCGGTGCCGATGTGGCACTGCAGGTGGAGCACGTCGAGGCCCTCGAGGGGGCGCCCTTCGTCGAGCGCGTCGGTGTCCAGGTGCTGCTCCAGCACCGGCAGGTCGGCCGCGACCACGTCGGACAGGTGCTCGGGGTCGCGGAACGCCTCGACGCCGTAGGAGTGCTCGTGCAGCACCGCGCGGTCGTCCCAGTTGAGGCGATTCGTGTCCCGGGCCTCCCCCCAGGTGATGGTGACGTCGTCGTCCATAACGGAAGGGTAACTCCCGGCGAGGGCGCTGCAGCGGGCAGCCCGCAGGTTCGTATCACAACCTCAACCCCGGGAGGAGGCTGGCCGGAGCCGCCCATAGACTCACGGCATGACCGAGATACCCTTCCGGCCCACCGCCGGGAACCCCCATCCCATGCCGGCATCGGTGCCGGAGGGGCTGCGGCTCGAGCTCGGTCGGGCGAAAATCGTGCCCGGCATGGAGCGCGAGGCCGAGGCCTGGATGCGGATGCTGAACGAGCGAATCGACGAGGGAGTCGCCACGCTCGCCAAGGAGCGCGCGCCGCTGCAGGCGGCCTTCTTCAACCGCGAGGCCGACGGCTCGCTGTGGATCTACTACCTCTCGCTGGTGCCCGAGGACGGTCCGGCCTTCGACCCCGAAGCCTCCGACATAGACCGCGCGCACGCCGAGTACGGCGGCCGGGTCAAGATGCCCGGCTGGGAGGAGCTGCAGCCGAAGCTGCTGCTCGTGCCGGACCACATCCGCGACGCCATGGTCCGCTGGAGCCGCGGGGGCGGCGCCTGACGTGCTGACCAACCCCTACTACGCGTCCGACGACGTGGCGGAGCTCCGCGCCCTGGTCGACGCCAACCCGTGGGCCACGCTGGTGACCGACACCGCCGACGGGCTGCGCGCCAGCCACTACCCGGTGCTCCTCGAGGGCGACGAGGGCGTGACGCTCGTGACCCACGTCGGCAAGCAGGACCGCCGAACGCTCGAACTCGGGCAGCACCCGATGCTCGTCGTCATCCAAGGGGCCCACGGCTACATCTCCTCCGACTGGTACCCCGAGGGCGAGTTCGTGCCGACGTGGAACCACACCACCGCGCACCTCACCTGCTCCGTCGAACTGCTCTCCGCGGAGGAGAACTTCACCGTCCTGCAGCAACTCGTCCGCAAGTTCGAGGGCCACCGCCCCGAGCCCAGGCTCCTGGAGCACCAGGGCGAGGCCGCCCACCGCGCCGCCCGCGGCACCCTGGGGCTCAGGCTGCGGGTGGAGTCGTTCGAGATGCTGCGCAAGCTCAGCCAGAACAAGCCACCCGAGGTGGTGCGGCGCCTCGTCGACGAGCTCCGCCGCCACCCGCGCGACTACAACGCGATGCTCGCCGACGACATGGAGCGCGCCAACGCCGCCCGCGACCTGCGCGCCACCCACCTCCAACTGGCCGTGACCGCCGGCCTCCGCGCCGCCCAGCGCACCGGTTACCGGCCCACCGCGTTCATGCGGACGCTCGCCCGGGAAGGTGTCGTGCCCGCGGTCCGCGAGCACCTCGCCGACGGCACCACCGTCGCCGGGCTGGCGGCGCTGCAGGAGGGCGGGCAGCTCGTCGACTCCATAGAGGCGCAGGTGGTGCTGCCCTGGTTCGCGCCGCTCTTCTCCGACGACGAGGTCGCCGTCGCCCGTGCCCGCCTCGAGGCGCTCGGCTTCGACGCGACGGCCCACGTGGGAGGGACCGAAAGTCCCGATTGGGCAGCGGCCCTCACCTGATTCCTCGACAATTGCCGTAGGCGGACGAAGGAGGACGACGTGTTCTCGCTGCAATCACTGGAGATTCCCATCATCGCCGCGCCGATGGCGGGCGGCGTCAGCACCCCGGAACTGGTCGGAGCCGTGGGCGCGGCCGGCGGGTTCGGCTTCGTGGCCGGCGGCTACCGGACCGCGGCCCAGCTGAGCGACGACATCGACCTCGCCCAGTCGGCCGAGGTCCACTTCGGCGTCAACGTCTTCCTGCCCGACGAGTCGCCCTTCCGCCCCGACGTGGAGGCCGCGCTCGCCGTGTTCCGCCAGGAGCTGGCGCCCATCGCGGAGGAACTCGGCGTCGAGGTGGGCCAACCCGTCCACGACCGCGACGACTGGGCCGCGAAGGTGGAACTGCTGATCTCCAAGCCGGTCCCGGCGGTCTCCTGCACGTTCGGCACGCCGAGCGAGGAGGTCGTGAGGCGGCTGCGGGCCGAGGGCACCGCCGTCATGGTGACGGTCACCGACGCGCACGAGGCCAAGCTCGCCGCCGCCACCGGCGTCGACGCGCTCATCGTGCAGGGCCCGGAGGCCGGCGGCCACCGCGGCACCTTCCTCACCTCCGACCTTCCCGGCACGACGCCGCTGCTCGACCTGCTCGCCGAGGTGCGGCGCGTCGTCGACCTTCCGCTCATCGCTGCGGGCGGCCTCACCAACGGCCGGGCGATCCGGGCGGCGCTCGATGCGGGCGCCACCGCGGTACAGCTGGGCACCGCCTTCCTGCTCTCCGACGAGGCCGGCACCGGCCCCGCCTACCGCAGGGCGCTGCGCGAGCGCTCCTACGCCGACGCCATCCCGACGAGGGCCTTCACCGGCCGCTTCGCGCGCAGCCTCGAGAACGAGTTCGTGCGCCGCTTCCACAAGATCGCGCCCGCGGCCTACCCGTCGGTGCACACGATGACGCTGCCCATCCGACGTGCGGCCGCTGTCGCGGGGCGCGCCGAATACCTCGCCATGTGGGCGGGCACGGGTTGGCACGAGGCGCGCGAAGCCCCGGCCGCCCAGATCGCCCGCGACCTCTGGGAGGACGCGAACCGCTAGGACGAGCCGGGGCTCCTTGGACCGTCAGGCGCGGGCGGCCTGCAGGGCGTTCTCGACGGACTGCTGCAGCTCGCGCCAGGAGGCGACGAACTTCTCGACGCCCTCGCGCTCGAGCAGCTCGGTCACGTCGTTGAAGTCGACGCCGACGGCGGCGAGGTCGTCCATCACCTTGTGGGCGTCGACGTAGTTGCCGGACACCTTGTCGCCGGCGATCTCGCCGTGGTCGAGGGTGGCGTTCAGCGTCTTCTCCGGCATGGTGTTGACGGTGCCGGGGGCGACGAGCTCGGTCACGTAGAGCGTGTCGGGCAGCGACGGGTCCTTCACGCCGGTGGACGCCCACAGCGGGCGCTGCACGTTGGCGCCGGCGTCGAGGAGCGCCTTGGCGCGGTCGGAGGCGAACTGCTCCTCGTAGAGCTCGTAGGCGAGTCGGGCGTTGGCGATGCCGGCCTTCGACTTGAGGGCGAGGGCCTCGTCGGAACCGATCGCGGCGAGGCGCTTGTCCACCTCGGTGTCCACGCGGGAGACGAAGAACGACGCGACGGAGTGGATCTTCGACAGGTCGCGGCCGGCGGCCTTCGCTTGCTCGAGGCCGGTGAGGTACGCGTCGATGACCTCGGCGTAGCGCTCGAGGGAGAAGATCAGCGTCACGTTGACGGAGATGCCCTCCGCGATGACCGCGGTGATGGCGGGCAGGCCGGCCTTCGTCGCGGGGATCTTGATGTGCACGTTGGGGCGGTCCACCTTGGCCGAGAGCTGCTTGGCCTGCGCGATCGTCGCCTCGGTGTCGTGGGCGAGGTCGGGCGACACCTCGATGGACACGCGGCCGTCGACGCCCTTGGTGGCGTCGAAGACGGGCCGGAACACGTCGGCGGCGTCACGGACGTCGTCGGTGGTGAGCTCGGTGATGGCGTCGTCGGTGGAGACGCCGTCGGCGGCGAGCTGGTTCACCTGGTCGTCGTAGCCGTGGCCCGAGAGCGCGGCGGCGAAGATGGTCGGGTTGGTGGTGACGCCCGAGATGTTGTGCGACTCGATGAGGCCGGCCAGGTTGCCGGTGGTGATGCGGGGGCGGGACAGGTCGTCGAGCCAGATGCTGACGCCCGCCTCGGTGAGCTTCTGCGTGGGGGTGCTCATGATTGTGGTTCTCCTTGCCATGAGGTCTGTCACCATCGAGCCTATGTTGCCGTCGGGTTTCTGGGCAGAGTTGCCATCAAGTGCCTCGTTGCGTGCGTAGCGTGACCGTATGGCACTCAGGTGGTACACGGTGGTGGTCGACTCGCTCGACGCTCAGGCACAGGCCCGCTGGTGGGCCGAGGTGCTCGACTGGCAGCTGATCCACGACACCCCCGAGGAGTGCGTGGTGATCCCGAAACACGTCGACGAGCACCCGCCGCCCGACCTCGAGAGCTGGCTGCGGGCGGGGCAGGGCCTGGTGTTCGTGGCCGTGCCCGAGAAGAAGACCGTGAAGAACCGGCTGCACATCGACCTGGCCCCGCACACCTCGCAGGACCGCGACGCGGAGATCCAGCGCCTGCTCGACATGGGCGCCACCACGGCCGACGTGGGCCAGGGCGACGACGTCAGCTGGACCGTGCTGCGCGACCCCGAGGGCAACGAGTTCTGCGTGCTCTCGAGCCGCGACCTCTAGGCGGTTGCCGCGGCCGCGGCGATGACGTCGGCGAGGTCGCCGGGTCGGCTCCACATGGGCCAGTGACCCGTCGGGAGGTCGACCAGGTCGACGCTACGGAGGTTCGAGACCTCGGCGAACATGGGGTGGCCGGCGCTTGCGAGCTCCACGATCTGCGCGCTCGGCATCGAACAGCACACCAGCGTGGTGGGGACCGCCAGGCGTGCGTCGCTTGCGAGCTCCACCCGCCCCCGCAGCACTCCCGCGGGCTGTGGAACCGCCCTCGCGCGGAAGCGCTCGAGCGCCTCGCCGCTCAGGCCGTCGAGGCTGGCCTGCTGGCCGAGCGCCTCGAAGGGCGGGAGGGGAAGCTCCTGCACCGCGTAGGGCAGATCCGGCGCGAAGACGGTGCCGGGCGCGACGGGTCCGCTGTCCACCCACACCACGCGGCGCACGAGTTCGGGGTGGCGATCGAGCACGACGCTGACCGGCGCGTTCGCGCCGCTGTGCGCCACGATGAGCGCAGGTTCGCCGGGCGATGCGCCGATCCGGGCCAGGGTCTGTTCGATGGCTTCCACCTGGTCATCAAGGGTTCGGGATGCCCGCGCGGGGTCCTCTGGGTCGAGGCCGGGCAGCGTCATCGGGACGGCGGACCAGCCGGCCGCGGCCAGTGATTCCACCACTTCGTCCCAGGCCCACGCACCCAGCCAGTGGCCCGCGATCAGGAGGATGGTCGGTTTGGTCGTCTTCTCGCTCATACCCCGATGCTCGCAGTCGCCTCGGACAACGGCATGTCACGATTTGTGGCATCATTTTTGCGTGGCTGCGCAGTGGGCGAAGTGATGAAGAGGTCCGAACGGCTCCACGCCCTCTCCGAAATGCTGCGGCGCAGCGGGCGGCGTGGATGCACGGCGGAGCGGCTGTCGGCGGAGTTCGGCGTGTCAGTCCGCACCATCAAGCGCGACATCACCGCACTCGAGAACAGCGGCGCGCCGATCTGGTCGCGCACGGGGCCCGGGGGTGGCTACGGGTTGGTCGCCGGAGGGACGCTCCCCCCGGTCAGCGTGACGCCGGTGCAGGCGGTGGCGCTCCTCGCGGCGGTGTCCGCCGCTCCTGACGCTCCCTATGCCGATCTCGCACTGGCCGGCGTCCGGAAGATCGTGGACGTGCTGGACCCCGCCACCCGGGCCAGGGCGGACGAACTGGCGGCACGCATCTGGGTCGAGGCGCCGAAGGTCCCGCGGACGATCAGGTCGGCGCTGGAGGAGGGGATGACCGAGCAACGGGTGCTGCGCCTCCGGTACACGTCGCTCGACGGCGTCACCACCACCCGCGACGTCGAGCCCGTGATGTTCGCCTCCAGGAACGGCCACTGGTACCTGATCGGCTGGTGCCGGCTCCGCGACGCCATGCGGTGGTTCCTCGTGTCTCGGATCGAGCAGGCGCGCGTCACCGGTGCGGGCTGCAGCGGCCACGACATCAGCGAGATCGGCGTCCCCCCGGCGACTGCGAGACCGGTCAACGGCTAGGGCGGTCGCGCATCCGATCGCCCACCGGACCGGGCGCTAAGCGGGGGCGGCCTCGTCGCGAGTGAGTTTCGCGCGCAACCACCGCCAGCCGCGCCGGATCCTCGACAGCAGCGCCCAAGCGATCCACAGCATGACCCCGAGCAGGATCGCGGCGACGATGGCGGCCGCGACGGGGAACGTCGCCGCCAGCGCCGCCACCGACACGACGCCGATGTCCCCCGCCACGGAGGCGCCGACGTTGCTCACCGGCTCCGGCGACGTGTTGACCGCCAGCCGGATGCCCGCCTTGGTGAGATGCGACACCAGCGCCGTCACGCCGCCCACGGCGGCGAGGGAGATCGTCAGCAGGTCGCCTTCCGCTCCCGCGATCAGCGCGCCGATGACGGCACCGACGATCGGGCGGATGGCGGTCGACGGCACGTCCCAGAGGGAGTCGACGACCGGGACCTTGTCGGCGACGAACTCCACCAGGGCCAGCACCCCCATGACGATGAGCACGTCGGTGCGCTGGAGGCCCTCCGGCACCCCGCCCACGTCGACGAAGCGGCCGAGCAGACCGAGCACCAGCACCGTCGCGTAGGCGTTGATGCCGGACGCCCAGCCGGAGGCGAACGTCATGCCGAGCAGATCCATGCCCCGATTATCGGGCGCACCAGGTCCGCGGGCGGGCCCGGGATCGCTTCCTGAGAGAAGTCCTCATCAAAGCGTCTCGCGCGCACGGGAAGTACGGCGTAGTGAACCTGTGATTGACCTGTGAATCCGCTCGAGGATTTGGATTCTTCCTGAGAATCTCTCAGAGTGGTGGACGGTCAAAGAAACAGAAGAAGGGAACTACTTCATGAACAAGACCGCAATCACGCCACGTCGCGCGATCGGCCACACGCCGTCACCCTCCGCCGGCTGGTGGCGACGCTCTGCCGTGGCCGGACTGGCCTCAGTCGCGATGGGGCTGAGCGGCATGGCCGTCACCAGCGCCTCCGCCGACGAGACCGTCGAGCCGACGGTGAGCGCCGAGGCCCAGGGCTCCTACGAGACCGGCGCCACGACCCGTGACGAGCAGAGCGCCGACGCCGCCGACTACGGCCAGGCGACGGCCGACGAGGCCAACGCCTCCGTCGAGGCCGAGGCGTTCACCGAAGAGTCGCAGGAGGAGGCACCCGCCGAGGAGCCCGCTGCCGAGGAGCCTGCCGTCGAGGAGTCGGCCCCGGTGGAGGATGGGGCTCCCGTCGAGGAGACCGCCCCCGTCGAGGAGACCGCCCCCGTCGAGGACACGGCGACCGAGGAGACCGCGGCAACCGAGCGGCCCGTCGACCAGGCGCCGGCCCCCGCGCCGAAGCGCGCGGCGTACGGCACCGAGCTGTCGGAGGTCACCTCCGCGGAGACGCCGCGCCGCGCCACCGCCACCGAGCACCGCGGGATCGGCGACCAGGTCCGCACGCACGTGCAGGACCGCACCGTCGCCTCGAGCGGCGCGAGCAACACCGTCGTCGACGGCGCCTCCCTGCCGCTCAGCGCCGGTAGCTACCGCCTGAGCGCCGTGTTCGGCGCCACCGGCCTGTGGTCGAAGTACCACACCGGGCTGGACTTCGCTGCGGCCGGCGGGACGGACGTCTACTCCGTCGTCGACGGCACGGTCGTGGCGGGCTCCGCCGGCGGCTGGGCCGGGCAGCACGTCATCGTCCGCGCCGACGACGGCTCCCACACGCTGTACGCGCACCTCAGCGCCAAGACCGTCCAAGTGGGCGAACGCGTGGAGGCCGGCCAGCACATCGGCGACGTCGGCAGCACCGGTCGCGCGTTCGGCGACCACCTGCACTTCGAGTACTACCCCGCCGGCGCCACGCCGGGCGACGTGTACTCTGCGGGCGACCCGCTCGACTACCTGCGGGGTCTCGGCCTCCAGCCCTGACCCTGTCGCCGGGGGCCCGGACGGTTCGCCGTCCGGGCCCCCGTTGCTACCGTTCCACCCATGAGTGATCTGATCGTCGTCGCCGCCCACCAGGAGGCCGCCCACCTCCCCGAGGACGTGCGCCTCGTGCTCACCGGGGTCGGCATGGTGCAGGCGGCCGTCGCGACGACCCGCGCCATCTGCGAGCACCGCCCGACACGCGTGGTGAACCTCGGCACCGCCGGCACGCTCGACCCCTCGCTGCGCGGCATCCAGCGCCCCTCTGCCGTCATCAACCGCGACCTCAACGCCGACGCCCTCCGCGCCGCCGGGCTGACCCCCGACGAGCGCATCGAACTCGGCGGCGACGGCCCCGTCCTCGGGACCGGCGACTCCTTCGTGGTCGGCGGCCCGGAGCGCGACGGGCTCGCAGCCCGCTGCCAGCTCGTCGACATGGAAGGGTTCGCGATCGCCCACGCCTGCCGGATGCTCGGCGTCGAGCTGGTCATGGTCAAGCACGTCTCCGACGGGGCCGACGAGGGCGCGCTGGAGTGGCGCGACATCGTGGACGCCTCGGCCCGTGCCCTCGCCGTCGCCTACGCCGAGCTCCGCACATGACGCCGGACCTGGTCGACGGCGACCTCACCGACCTGCTCGAGCGCGACGACCACGAACTCACCCGCTTCGCCGAGCTGGACCTCGCCGGCCGCCGCCTCGCGGGCGTGACCTTCCTGGAGTGCCGGCTCGAGCGACTCCGGCTGGGCGACGCCAACCTCAAGGGTGCGCGCTTCGTCGCCACCACGCTCGCAGAGGTCTCCGCCCCCACGCTGTCCGCAGCCCGCGCCACACTCCGGGAGGTGACGATCGCCTCGTCGCGGCTGGGCGCGGCGGAGCTCTACGAGTCGACGTGGCAGTCGGTGGTGGTGGAGGACTGCAAGGTCGAGTGGTTGAACCTCCGCTCCTCGACGCTCCGCGACGTGGTGTTCCGCCGCTGTCAGGTGGCGGACCTCGACCTTGGCGCCGCCCGCGCCACTGGCGTGAGGTTCGAGGACTGCGCGATCGGCACGCTCACCATCGACGACGCGCGCCTCTCCGAGGTAGACCTCCGCGACGCCCGCATCGACACCGTCAGCAGCCTCGACGCGCTCCGCGGCAGCACCATGACCCGCGCACAGGCCGACGGGCTCGTGCCCGCCTTCGCGGAGCGGTTCGGCTTCACCATCGAGGACTGACCGCAGATTTACAGAAAACTCATTTGCTGGGCGATCTCGCCGCTCCCGCCCAGCGTCGAGATCGCCCAGCAAATGAGTTTTCTGTAATTCGGCCCCGCTCCCGGGTTAGCGTTTCGTCATGAGTGAGTACCGCGCCACCTTCGAGGTCGAGTTGCTCCCCACCGAGACGGTGGTGGAGGGGACCGATCGCATGAACCTCACCAAGACGTGGTCCGGGGACCTCGAGGGCACCAGCCACGGCACCCTCGTCTCCGCGGGCGACCCGGCGCACGGGACCGCCGGCTACGTCGCGATCGAGCGCTTCACCGGCACCATCGCCGGCCGGCGCGGCACCGTCGTCTTCCAGCAGTTCGCCACGATGGACGGTGGCGACGCGGCCCTCTACTACGAGGCCACGCCCGGCTCCGGCACCGACGAGCTCACCGGCTTCCGCGGCTCCCTGGAGCTCACGGTAGAGGACGGCGTCCACTCGATCGTGCTGCGCACGGGCGACTGATCATCCCTTGCGCTGGAACCAGCCCGAGGCTGCGAACGGCTCGTAGCCCAGGCGGCGGTTGATCGCGAGCATCCACTGGTTCTCCGAAGCGTTGCCGGTGATCAGGCGGCGCACCTCCGGCCAGCGGCTCCGCAGCGCGGCGTGGTTGTGGGTCTTGACGAACCACCCGAGGCCAAGGCCGCGGTGCTCGCGCAGGACGATGGTGTCCCACTGGTCCGCCACCTCGTCCCCGGCCGCGAACCGCACGATCGAGGACTTGGCGACGAGCCGCCCCGACGGCACGTGCAGCGCCGCGGTGGTCAGCCGTTCGATGCCCACGCGCGTGCGCGCCGCGTCGAGGAGTCGGAGCCGCTCCTCGTCCATCGATTCTTCCTCCAGATCCGCGCCGCCGGTGGGGACGTCGGCCCCCATCGCCCTGCCGAGCACGGCCAGGTCGTCGGCCCATTCCGGCGGGAAGCCCATCCACTGCACGATCCGGTAGTCGGGCGACGTCGCCTCCCGGGCCGCTCGGGCCTGCGCCTCAAGTTCCGGTTGCTCCGGCAGAACGAGCCGCGACATGGTGTCCACCTGCATCAGCTTGAAGCCGTGCCGGGTCGCGAACGCCACGGAGTCCCGGTCGGCGTCCAGTTCCCCGTCGCCGTGGGTGCCGCGGAGCCGACGCGGTCCCGCCGGCTGGAGTGGTTCCCACGTCCAGCCCTGGAAGGTGGTCCGCTCGTCGCCGCGGCAGAACTGGATCGCCGCGTCCAGGAGGGCGGACCCGACGCCGCGCCGCCGGTACGCCGGGTCGACGATGACGCTGAGGTAGGCGATGTGGCGGTTGTCGCGTTGCGGCAACTCGATCGCGCACACCCCCAGCCGGCGGTCACCGTCGACCGCGACGAGGTGCAGCACCCGGGAGTACATCGGTGCCTGCGCCTCGGCCCACCGCGCGACGGGGAGGCTCGCCATGTCGTCGTCCCCGTAGAGGCCCTCGACCACCCCGCGCCAGAGCGCCGCGTCGAGCTCGTAGACCCAGAAGTCCGGGTGCTCGAGCGGGATTCCTTCGTAGCGGAGGATCTGCATGGGAAGAAGCCTAAGCAGGCTCGTCGCTGTGTCTCGACAATCGGTCGAGAAAGAGCTCGGTTGGACACGGCGCGTCGCCTCGACATTTAATGACTGGGTCCATGCAGCCCTTCCGAGGGAGTGCTGTGCCCCCGTCCGGCGAGGAGAGCCGACACCCATGAGCCAAGCGACCGAGACCCTGCCGCGCCAGCGCAAGGGCCTGCTGAACAGGTTCCTCGACGTGATCGAGTGGGGTGGCAACAAGCTGCCCGACCCGATCATCATCTTCGCGGTGCTGTGTGGTCTGATCCTGGTGGCGTCCGCCATCTCGGCGCTCGCCGGGGTGCAGGCGACGCACCCGGCCACCGGCGAGGTCGTCGAGGCGGTCAACCTCCTCGACCGCGAGGGGCTCGGCCGGATCTTCTCCGAGGCGGCGCGCAACTTCGGCACCTTCCCCGCGCTGGGCATGGTGCTCGTCGTGATGCTCGGCATCGGCGTGGCCGAGCGCACCGGCTGGTTCGAGGTCATGCTGCAGAACGCGGTCGTCAAGGCCCCGCGCATCCTGATCATCCCGGCGATCGCCTTCATAGGCCTCCTCGGCAACGTCGCCGGCGACGCGGCGCCGATCGTCCTGCCGCCGCTCGCCGCCATGATCTTCATCAAGATGGGCTGGCATCCGATCGCCGGCATCGCGCTCGCGTACGCGTCCGCACTCGGCGGGTTCGCCGCCAACTTCATCCTCGGCATGTCCGACGCGCTCGTCCAGGTGTTCACGCAGCCCGCCGCCGAGCTCATCGACCCGACCATCCAGACCAACGTCGCGATGAACTGGTACTTCATCGCCGCCTCGGTCCTGTTCCTGCTGCCGATCATCTGGGTGGTCACCAGCAAGATCACGGTCCCCCGGTTGGGCGCCTACGAGATGGCCGAGCCAGTCGCGGAGATGGCCCCCGGCATCACCCCGCAGCAGCGCCGCGCACTGCGCTGGGCCAACATCGCCGTCCTGCTGGTGATCGTCGCGCTCGTCGTCGGGTCGCTGCCGCAGAACAGCTTCCTGCGCAACGCCGAGACGGGCAGCCTCGTCAACGACTCCCCGCTCATGAACGGCGTGGGCCTGGTCCTGGCGATCTTCTTCCTGATCCCGGGCCTCGTCTACGGCATCCTCGCCGGCACCATTCGCAACGGCGGCGACGTCACCCGCATGATGGTGGACTCCATGGCGTCCATGGCGAACTTCATCGTCATCGTGTTCTTCGCCGCCCAGATGCTCGCCTACTTCGGCTGGTCCAACCTCGGCACCATCATCGCCATCAAGGGCGCGCAGCTGCTCGAGGGCCAGAGCGGCGTGACGATCATCATCGGCATCATCGTCCTGTCGTCGATCGTCAACCTGTTCATCGGCTCCGCGTCGGCCAAGTGGGCGATCCTCGCGCCGATCTTCGTGCCCATGATGATGCTGCTCGGCTACCACCCGGCGTTCACGCAGATGATGTACCGAATCGGCGACGCGATCACGAACCCGATCACGCCGATGCTGCCGTACTTCGCGCTCGTCCTCAGCTACGCCCAGCGCTACGACAAGAAACTCGGCATGGGCACGCTGATCTCGACCCTGCTGCCGTACTCGATCGCCATGGGCATCGGGTGGACCCTGTTCATGGTCGTCTGGTACCTGCTCGGGTGGCCGCTCGGCATCGACGGGCCCCTCATGCTCCCCGGCAACTAAGCTGAACCGATCGACCCTGAAAGGCAGCCCATGACCGACACCGAGGCCTACGTCGAGCAGCTCGTCGCCTGGCGGCGGCACCTCCACCAGTACCCGGAGGCGTCGTTCGAGGAGCACGAGACGGTCAAGTACCTCCGCGACGAGCTGAGTCGCCGCACCCCGTCTGCGCAGCTGGAGAACCTCACCCCGACGAGCCTCGTCGCCGTGTTCGACACGGGGCGGCCCGGCCCCAAGATCGGTCTCCGTGCCGACATCGACGGCCTCGCCATGACCGAGGACCGGCCCGACCTGGAGTTCGCGTCCAAGGTGCCCGGCCGGATGCACGGCTGCGGGCACGACGGCCACATGGCGGTCGTCCTCGCGACGCTCGCGTGGGTGGAGGACCACCTCGACGAGCTGTCCGGCACCATCGTCGGCATCTTCCAGCACGCGGAGGAGACGCCGCCCGGCGGCGCGAAGGACATGGTGGAGACCGGCTGGTTCGAGGGCTTCGACTTCATCTACGGCTTCCACCTCTGGTCGATGCTGCCGACGGGCACCATCGACATCAAGGAGGGGGCCGCGTCGGCCAACTCCGACCTCTGGGAGGTCACGCTGCAGGGCAAGGGCGCGCACGCGTCGACGCCGGAGCTGTCGATCGACACGGTGGTCGCCGGGTCGAACCTCGTCCAGCATCTGTTGGCCGTGGCGTCGCGCCGCGTCAACGGGCTGCGCCCCGCGGTCGTGACCGCGACTTGGTTCGAGGCCGGGCGTCAGCAGGCCCTCAACGTCATCCCGCCGGTGGCGAAGGTGGGCGGGGTCGTCCGCACGCAGGATCCCGAGACCCGGGCGACGGTACGCCGCGCCTTCGACGAGATCCTTGCCGGCCTCGAGGCCGCCAACCCGGGGTTGGAGGCGAAGCTCGACTACCTGCTCGGCTACGACATGGTCTGGAACGACCCGGCGCGCACCGCGATCGTCCGCGAGCTCGCGGGGGCCCGCTGGCCGGAGGGCATCGTGAACGAGCCCGCGATGCTGGGTGGCGAGGACTTCGCTGCCTTCTCGCAGATCGCCCCCGCGACGTACGTCTTCATCGGGGCGGGCAACGCCGAGAAGGGCTTCACCGAGGGCCACCACAACCCGAGGTTCGGCCTCGACGAGGACGCCCTCGAGATCGCCCTGCAACTGGCCATCGACGTGGTCCGCGCCGCACCGCGACTCGCCGCCGGCCACTAGGTCCCTCAGGCCTTCGAGACGCTCGTACCTCGCTCCTCAGGCATCGGTACCAGCCGGTCCCTGAGGAGCGAGCGCCTCGAAGCGCACCAGGTCCCTGAGGATCGAGCGCCTCGAAGCGCACCAGGTCCCTGAGGAGCGAGCGCCAGCGAGCGTCTCGAAGGGCCGGCGTCAGACGACGAGCACGCCGAAGGCGGAGACCGTCACCAGCGCCAGCAGCGTCGAAAGGGCGACGATCGCGGCGACGATGCGCCCGTCGCCGTCGAACTCCTGCGACAGAGTGAACGACGTGACGCCGGTCGGCATCGCGGCGATCAGCACGAGCACGGCGGTGAGGGTCCCCGTCGGATCCGGGACGAGCAGCCGCGTGGCGCCCCAGGTGAGCAGCGGGAACGCGACCAGCTTGAGGATCGAGACGATCAGCACGCCGACGATCGAGTAGCCGCCGTTGCTGAAGGCCTTGAGTGCCGGGCCGAGGGCGAGGCCCACCGCGAAGAGCGCCACCGGGATCACCGCACGGGACAGCAGCTCGATCGGCGTCGACAGCACCTGCGGCACCTCCCAGCCGAGGGCGTAGACAATCGTCGCCAGCACCACCGAGACGATCATGGGGTTCTTCGGGCCGGCCTTGAGCAGCGCCTGCCGCAGCCGCGCAGGATCAGCGTGTCCAGCGGAGGCGAGGGCCGGGTAGCCGATCATGAACACGAGGTTGTGGGCCATGGAGCCGAGGACCATGGCGAGCGTCGCCTCCGGACCGACGACGCTCAGGATGACCGGGTAGGCGAAGTAGGCGACGTTGCCGTATCCCGCGGAGATGGACAGTTGGCCCGCCACCGACCGCAGCTTCATGAGCCGCGCCCCGAGGTAGACGAGCGCCGAGAAGAGGAACGTCACGCCGAAGGCGACGACGAAGAACGACTGCGGGAGCGAGGCCCCCGAAGGTGCGTTGACGATCGAGTCGAACAGGAAGGCCGGCAGCGCGAACCAGTAGACGAACGAGTTGAGGCTGGCGTCGGCGCCGCGGAACACGCCGCTCCGGCCGGCGAGGAGGCCCGCGACGATGAGCAAGTACAGCGGCACGACGACCGCCAACACCTCCAGCATGACCCTCCCGATTCCGGCCACCATCTTGGCGCATGGTGCGGTGGTCGCCCCATCGTGTCCGCCGGCATGGAACGGCCCCTCCCGTCGAGCAGGCGGGAGGGGCCGTGATCGTATCTGGCTACTGGTCCTTCACGGAGGCGCGGCTGGAGCCGACGACGTCGCCCGCCTTCCACTCCGCCCACTCGGGGCGGCCCGACATGAACCGTTCGATCTCGGCCGGGGAGGCCTGGAGCTTCGGGTCGTGCTTGAGGTACCAGCGGGTCTCGCGGGCGATGAGCCCCGAGAGGATCAGCAGGCCGATCAGGTTCGGCAGCGCCATGAGGCCGTTCATGATGTCGGAGAAGTTCCACACCACGCCCAGCTCGAGGGTGGCCCCGGCGAAGACGACCAGCGCGAACAGCACGCGGAACGGCATCACGAGGCCGCGGCCGAAGAGGCGCTCGATGTTGCGCTCGCCGTAGTAGGCCCAGCCAAGGATGGTGGAGTAGGCGAAGAGGATGATGCCCAGCGTCACCACGTAGTGGCCCCACTGGCCCGGCAGGCCGTGGGTGAAGGCCTCGCCCGTCATGACCGCGGCGGAGAGCTGCTCCCCCGCGGAGTCGGTCACCGACCACGCGCCGGTGGCGATGATCACGAGACCGGTGCAGCTGACCACGATGATGGTGTCGATGAAGGTTTGCGTCATCGAGACGAGGCCCTGGCGCACTGGGTGCGACGTCTTCGCGGCGGCCGCAGCGATGGCCGCCGAGCCCATGCCCGACTCATTCGAGAAGAGGCCGCGGGCGACGCCGTACTGGACGGCCAGCATGATGGTCGAGCCCAGGAAGCCGCCTGCAGCGGCGGTGCCGGTGAACGCGTCGGTGAAGATCAGGCCGAAGGCCGCGGGCAGCTCGCCGACGTTGACGATCAGGATGTAGATCGCTGCGACGACGTAGAAGACGATCATGATCGGCACGAGGTTTGCGGTGACGCGGCCGATCGACTTGATGCCGCCGACGAGGACGAGCAGCGTCAGGATCGTGAGGATGAGGCCCGTCACCCACGTCGGGACGCCGAAGGAGCCTTCGACGTTGCTGGCGATGGCGTTGCCCTGGGTCATGTTGCCGATGCCGAACGACGCGATGACGGCGAAGATCGCGAAGGCGAGCGCGAGCACCTTCCCGATCGGGTGCTTGATGGCGTGCTGCAGGTAGTACTGCGGGCCGCCGGACTTCTCGCCGGCGACGTCGGTCTTGCGGAAGCGTACGGCGAGGAACGCTTCGGAGTACTTGCTGGCCATGCCGAGCAGGCCGGTGACCCACATCCAGAAGAGGGCGCCCGGGCCGCCGATGCCGATGGCCGTGGCGACGCCGACGATGTTGCCGGTGCCCACCGTCGCGGCCAGCGCCGTGGTGAGCGCCTGGAACTGGGAGATGTCACCCTCGGAGTCGGGGTCGCGTCGTCGCAGGATCCCGAGGTGTAGCCCCGGGCCAAGCTTGAGGAACTGGATCCCTCCGAGCCGAATCGTCAGGTACAGGCCCGTGCCGAGCAGCAGGGGGATGAGGAAGAAGGGTCCCCAAATCCAGCCGGCCACTGTGCCGAGCCAATCCTCGAGCGCTTCCATCGTTCGCCTCCTCCGGTCGAGGCCCCGCCGTTGGGGCTGGTCGCAACGTACCTGCTCATTCCGCGCTGGCGAGGTATTTCCGGCATTTGGCGGCCGATTCTCTGAAGTTCTCCGGTGCGATATGGCGGGGCGTCGGCACGGCGACGGTGCACGATGGTCACTGGAGGAAGGAGGCCACCGATGGCCAACGAGACCTGGAGCGACGCCGAGCGCGCCGCTATGAAGGCGCACGCCGACGAGCAGAAGAAGGCCGCGAAGCGCAAGGGTGCCGCCGGCAAGAAGGACGACACCGCCGACGTGCTCGCCGCCATCGAGAAGATGTCCCCGAAGGACAAGGCGATCGGCGAGCGGCTGCACGCCCTCATCACTGAGGCGGCGCCCGACCTCGCTCCCCGCACCTGGTACGGCATGCCCGCCTACGCGCTGGACGGGAAGGTGGTCGTGCACTTCCAGGAGGCCGGCAAATTCAAGACGCGCTACCTGACGTTGGGCTTCAGCGACCGCGCGAACCTCGACGACGGCGCGATGTGGCCCACGTCGTACGCCATCGACGAGCTCACCGAGGAAGCAGAGCACCGCGTCCGCGAGCTCGTCCGCCGCGCGGTCTCCTGAGCGGTTGGAGACTGCTCACCGGACTCTAATGGTCCTCTCACCCGCTCGACGTAGCGTGATGGACATGAAGCGCAACCAGAAGATCAGCAGCCTGGCCCTGGCGGTTCTCGCCACGGCAGCCCTCGGCGCCTGTAGCGCCGACGACACCACGGAGGCGCCCGAGCCCGCGGTCACCGTCGCCGGGCCCTCCGAGGTGGTCCCCACGGAGTCCGAGGCGAGCGCCTCCGAGTCCGAGACCACGCCCTCCGCCACCCCGACCTCCGAGTCGGCCGCGCCCATCGAGTCGGTGACGCCGTCCTCCGACGCACAACTCGTCGCCGGTACGGTCGAGGACGCGGCCATCGCCCGCGAACTGGCCCTGGCGCACGTCGCCGACGCCGGTGGTGCCGGCGGCGTCGTTATCGGCCAGGACCTCGAGGACCGCGACAACCGCTGGGACGTCGACGTGCTCGCCGGCGACCAGCTCTACGAGGTCAAGGTCCGCACGACCGGCGAGTCGACCGCCACCGACGAGCAGGAGTCGGCCGACGACGATGACCGCGACGCGGCCGCCGCGAGCGTCACCGTCGAACAGGCCATCGATGCCGCCCTCGCCCACACGGCGGGGATCATCGAGGAGATCAAGTGGGAGGACGACGACCGCGCCGGCTGGAAGGTCGACGTGGTTCCCACCGGCCAGGACGACGAGGTGGAACTCCGCGTCGACCCGAGCACCGCCGCGGTGACCGTCGAGGGCTGACCCACCCCGCCGGAGTTCGGCATCCTGTGCGGCTTTGACGCCGCACAGGATGCCGTTCTCCGGGCCTCAGGAGCGTGCCATCACCCTCGCCGTACTGCGCTCCGGGGTGAGGTCAAGGCGACGGAGCAGCTGCGCGTTGAGCGCCACGATCACCGTGGAGAGCGACATCAGCAGCGCGCCGACACTCATCGGCATCACGAACCCGATGGGCGCGAGCGCCCCGGCGGCGAGCGGGACGGAGACCAGGTTGTAGCCGGCGGCCCACCAGAGGTTCTGCTTCATCTTCCGGTAGGACTCGCGCGACAACTCGATCACCGACAGCACCGACCGCGGGTCCGACGACGCGAGGATGACCCCGGCGGAGCCGATCGCCACGTCGGTGCCCGCACCGATGGCGATGCCGACGTCCGCCTGCGCCAGCGCGGGAGCGTCGTTCACGCCGTCGCCCACCATCGCGACCTTCCTCCCCTCGGACTGCAGCTGCGACACCTTCGCGGCCTTGTCCTCGGGCCGGACCCCGGCGAAGACCCGGTCGATGCCGAGGTCGCTGCCCACGTGATTCGCCACCGCCTCGGCGTCGCCGGTGATCATCACGACCTGGAGGCCGAGCGCGTGCAGGGCGTCCACCGCCTCGCGCGACTCCTGACGCACCTCGTCCTCGAGCCTCAGCGCGCCGGTCACCCGGCCGTCGACGAGCACGTGCAGGATGATCGCGCCCTCAGCACGCCAACTATCCGCGACGGGGAGCTCACCCTGCCCCTGCTGCTCCAGCAGGTTCGGGCCGCCGACCTCGACCGTGCGCCCGCCGACGTCCGCCCGCACCCCGACCGCCGGCGACGAGGTGAAGTCGCCGGGGTGCGCCACCTGCAGCTCGCGCCGCTCGGCGCCGCGCACGATCGCCTTGGCCAGGGGGTGCTCCGACGGGAGCTCGGCGGCCGCGGCCAGCGCCAGCACCTCGTCCTCGTCCCAGCCTTCCGCAGGCTCCACCGTCACGACCGTGGGCTCCCCCTTGGTGAGGGTGCCGGTCTTGTCGAAGAGGACGGTGTCGACGGTGCGCATCGACTCGAGCGCGAGCCGGTCCTTGACCAGCACGCCGCCCTTCGCGGCCCGCTCCGTCGCGATCGACACCACCAGCGGGATCGCCAGCCCGAGCGCGTGCGGACATGCGATCACGAGCACGGTGATCACCCGAACGACCGCGACCTCGGGCGTCCCGAGCAGCGACCACACCACCGCGGTGACCACCGCCGCGCCGAGCGCGAACCAGAACAGCCAGCCTGCGGCGGTGTCGGCGAGCCGCTGCGCCCGCGACGAGGACGCCTGGGCGTCGGCGACGAGCTTCCGGATCCCGGCCAGCGTGGTCTCCTCACCCGTCGCCGTCACCCGCACGCGCAGACCGGAGTCGGTGGCGACCGTGCCCGCGACGACGTGGTCGCCCTCACCCCGTCGCACCGTCCGCGACTCGCCGGTGATCATCGACTCGTCCAGCGATGCGCTGCCGTCCACGATCTCGCCGTCGGCGGGGATCGCCGCGCCCGGTCGGACGAGGACGACGTCGCCCGTCGCCAACTCGTCCGGGGACACCTCGACGATGTCGTCGCCGACGACCTTCTCGGCGCGGTCGGGCAGCAGCGCGGCCAGGGAGTCCAGTGCGGACGTGGTCTGCGCCAGCGACCGCATCTCGATCCAGTGGCCGAGCAGCATGATCACGATCAGCAGCGCGAGCTCCCACCAGAAGTCGAGCTCGTGCCCGAGCAGGCCGAGGTTCGAGCCCCACGACGCGACGAACGCGACGGTGATGCCGAGCGAGATGAGCGTCATCATGCCGGGCTTCCGGTCCCGCAGCTCCTGGACGGCGCCCGTGAGGAACGGCCGCCCGCCCCAGACGTACATCACGGTGCCGAGGACGGGTGAGACCCAGGTGGTCCAGCCGTCCATCGGCAGTTCGTAGCCCAGCAGCATCGCGAACATCGGGTTGAAGCCGACGACCGGGATCGCCAGCAGGAGCATCACGAGGAACAGTCGCCGGAACATCCCGACGTGGTCCCCGTGACCCGCATGCCCGCCGTGGCCGCCGTGGCCGCCGTGCGCGTCATGGTCCTGATGTCCCGTGTGCTCGTCTCCTCCGACGTGCATGCCGTGCTGGGTGTGCTCGGCGTGCTTCGCGTGGCCCTCGTGCTCCTTGGCCGGAGCGTGTGTGTGGTGATCGGTCATAGTCCTTACCTCCACCCCCAACCTATACCCCCTGGGGGTATCAGCTCAAGAGTTGTCGCAAACCCGTTTCCTGCGACCTCGCGGACTTACGATGGCCCCATCCGGCGACCAAGGAGGAGCCATGCCCCACGGCGACATCACCCATCTCGACATCCCCGTCAACGACTTCGGCAAGGCCACGGCGTTCTACCGCGACCTCTTCGGCTGGGACATCCAGGAGTACCCCGGCTTCGAGGGCTACCCGATGTGGCAGGCGCCCAACAAGGTCAGCGGCGGGGGTCTCGCCGACCGCGCCACCTCCCCCACCAAGCACCCGGTGGCGTTCGTCGAGGTGGACAGCATCGACGACGTGCTCGCGAAGGCGACGGCAGCGGGCGGCCAGATCGTGTCAGAGAAGATGCCCATCGACGCCACCAGCTGGCTCGCCACCTTCCAGGACCCCGACGGCAACGTCATCGGCCTCTACGAGGGCAGGACCGACACGAGCGAGCAAGGCTGACGAGCCAGCCCTTGCGGCGCGGGCACGTCGCCCAGCAGACTCGTGCCCATGCAGCTTGATTGCCGCCCGGCCAACCTCGACGACGAGCGCGAACTCGAGCAGATCGGTCGCCTCCTCATCGCCGACGAGATCGCCACCTACGGCGGCGCCGAGGGGCGCACGCCCGAGGCCACCCGGATCGAGCTCAGCTCCACGCGGTACTGGGACGTGCGGTCACACGTCGCCGTCGACGAGTCGGGCGACGTGGTGGCCTTCGCCCAACTCCTGCTGCCGCAGGCCGAGAACCTCGACCAGGTGATGGTCGTCCTCTACGTCCATCCCGACCGCCGCGGGCAGCGCATCGGCGGCCGGTTCGTCGACCACCTCCTCCCGCACATCCGGGAGGCGGGGCGACCCGTCGTCGTCGGCTGGCCGGTGCTGCCGCCGGACCAGGACGACGCGCCCGGCGCCCGACTCTGCACCCGGATCGGCCTCACCCGCCGGTCAGTGGCGGCGATCCGCGCCTGTCCGCTGCCCATCCCCGAGGAGGTCGCCGCGGAACTGCAGGCCGAGGTGGACGGCAAGCTCGGCGACTACCGCATCGAACTCTGGACCGGCAGGATCCCCGATGAGCACATCGAGGCCTTCTGCGTGCTGCAGCGCCAGCTCGACGCCGACGACCCGCGCGAGGAGTACGAGGACGAGCCGAGCAACTACTCCCCCGAACGGCTCCGCGTGGCCGAGGAGCGGATGTTCGCCGGCGGGAAGAACCGCATCCTCGCCGTTGCGTTCGCGCCCGACGGGGCGATCGTCGGCATGTCGGAGATCATCTACAGCACCGTGCCGGGGACGACCTTCGCCCATCAGGAGGACACCGTCGTGATGCCGGGGCACCGCGGGCACCGGCTCGGACTGGGACTGAAGCTCGCGACGCACCGCCGGGCGTCGGAGGTGGCGCCACACCTCAAGGTGCTGATCACGTACAACTCCCACATCAACGACCAGATGATCGGCATCAACGAGCGGCTCGGGTACCGGCTCATCGCACGGGAGGGCGCCTTCCAAGGGCGACTCGACGGCTGACCGTTCGCGGAAATCTCCGCTCGTCGCGGTGGGATGTGGGAAGGTGATCGGCATGGCGAGTGTCGACGACGTGGGACCCGGGGACGGGTCGGAACTCGTGCCCGCCACCGGCTTCGACAGCCTCTGGCGGATGCAGTTCGGCGCCGACGTCGACGGCCACCGCTACACCCTCGAGGCCGACGTGCTCGGCTGGGACGAGGAGTGCTTCCTCTACCGGGACGGCGTGCAGGTGGCCGTCGCGACGAGTCCGGCGACGTTCCCCCTCGCCGAACTGGCCACGACTCCCAAGCATGCGGTGGGCGCTGCCGGGCGCGAACACCGGTCGGACGCGCGGATCGAGGCGCGGATCGGCTGGTTCGGGATGCGACGGGCCCACGTCGTCACCGCCGAGGGCGAGCGGGAGATGACGCCGCTGAAGGGCTCGTGGGAGTACCGGCGGGCGAAGTTCTCCGCCCGGCAGCCCGCGCTCGCGGTCGCCGGGGTCGTCGTCGCGGCCATCCTGCTGCTGGCGGCCCTGTTCCTGGAGGTCACGCAGTCGGTCCAGTGGGTGACGCGCGCCGACTGGTTCGACGCGGTCTCCGCCTGGGAGTACGCCGCCCCGGTGGACCTGCCGCTCGCCGCGAACATCGGCATCACCCTGGTGGGCATCCTGGCCGCCGCCTACTGCGCGATCAACCTCCGCCACCGCTGGCTCTACAGCGACTGAGCGCGCCGCCGAGGGCGGTGCCGGAATTATGGGGTGGGCTCACTGCCGTTGAGCCCCCTGGGGAGGGCTGAGCGGCAGAAACCTCACCCCTAAATCAGTCCACCAGGTCCGCGTCGTGCACCAGGAGCGCCACCTGGGTGCGGTTGGTGCAGCCGAGCTTCGCGAGGATCCTGGTGACGGTGGCCTTCACCGTGGCCACCGACTGGTAGAGCTTCCCGGCGATCTCCGCGTTGGAAAGCCCGCGGCCGAGCTCGACCGCCACCTCGAGTTCCCGCTCCGACAAGCCGTCCAGCTCCGCCCGGGCCCGCCGGATGCGCTCGTCGCCGGGATGCGACGTGGCCGCCGCGATCACCGCCGACACCACCTGTGGCGACAGCGCCCGCTCCCCGTCCGCGGCCCGGCGGATCGCCTCCACCATCTCCGGCGGGGCGGTGTCCTTCAGCAGGAATCCGTGGGCGCCGGCCCGCAGCGCCTCGACGACGAGGTCGTCGGACGAGAAAGTCGTGAGGACGATCACCTTGGGCGGGTCGGGCAGCGCCAGCACCTGCCGGGTGGCGGCGACCCCGTCGACGCGCGGCATGCGGATGTCCATGAGGACGATGTCCGGCCGGTGTGCCTCGACGAGCGGGACCGCGTCGGACCCGTCGGCGCCCTCCCCGACGATCTCGAAGCCGGACCGGCCGCCGCCCAGCAGCATGCCGAGCCCCGCGCGGACGAGCGCGTCATCGTCGATGATGACCAACCGGATCGTGTGCACGTCGTCAGCCTACGCCGGGGCCCACGCGAGCCAGGCGTCGACGACGAAGTGGCCGTCCACCTCGCCCGCGGTCATGTGGCCCCCCGCCAGGTCGACCCGCTCCTCGAGCCCGACGAGTCCCAGCCCGGCGCCGGGCGACGTGGCGGCGACGAGGCTCAGCGGGTTGCTGATCCTCAGGGACAACCCCATCTCCGGGCCGCCGGCGATGACGATCTCGACGGGCGTGCCGGGCGCGTGCCGGGCGGCGTTGGTGAGCGCCTCCTGCGCGATGCGGTAGGCGTGCCGGCTGACGGTCTGCAGGGGCTCGGCCTCGAGCCGGTCGTCGAGGACGACCTGGTGGCCGGCCTCGCGGTGCCCCTCGACGAGCGCGGGCAGGTCCGCGAGCGTGGGCTGCGGCTTGGCGGGGGCGCCGCCGTCGGTCTGGCGCAGTTGCCCGAGGATCATGCGGAGTTCGGCGAGCGCGTCGTGGGCGCTGGCTCGGATGGTCTCGCCGGCCTGCCGCACCTCGTCGGGCGCGAGGTCGTCGCGGTACGCCAGCGCTCCGGCGTGCAGCGAGATGAGGGTGATCTTGTGTGCGAGGACGTCGTGCATCTCGCGGGCGATGCGGTTGCGCTCCTCGGCCTTGGCGTTCTCGCGCTCCAACCGCTGCTGGCGCTCCGCCAGCTCGAGCCGGGCCTGGATCGCGGCCTCCTCGCGGCGCCGCGACCCGAGGTAGCTGCCGAGCGCGCCCAGGGCGACGACGGAGATCCCGGACAGCACGACGGCGCCGGCGACGTCCGACGGCGTGGGCAGCTCCGACTCCACGACGGTGCCGAGGGTGAAGCAGACTACGACGAGGAGGCCCACCAGTACCGTCGCCCGCGTCCGGAGGTGGGTGGCCAGGCTGAGATACGCCCACCCCGACACCAGCCAGAGTGAGGGGAACGGGAGCATCAGCACGCTGAGCGCGACCGTGAGGGTGACGGGATGGCGACGGCGCCAGCGCATCGCCACGAGTCCCAACACCAGGGCGACCGCGTTCGCGGCGAGCGCCCAGTACCGACCCTCGAGCCCCAGCGGGAGGAGTTGTCCGACGACGGTGAAGAAGGCGATCGGCACGATCCTCGCCGCCTCCGGCAGCCACGCGCGTTTCGTCCGCTCCATCCCGCAAGCCTAGGGCTTGCCGAGGCGTCGGCCACAGCATCCAAAGTCTCTCGTCGGCGCAACTTTGGAGAGCCGGAAGTCGCTACTTCTGCCCCTCGCGCGCACCCGGGCGGCCAGCGTGTGATGAAGCCATGATCACGATCCAGAATCTGACCAAGCGCTACGGCGACGTCCTCGCCGTCGACGACATCTCGTTCACCGTCTCCCCCGGCAACGTGTGCGGCTTCCTCGGCCCCAATGGCGCCGGCAAGTCCACCACCATGCGCTGCCTCGTCGGCCTCGCCGAGCCCACCAGCGGCACCGCCACGGTCCTCGACCACCGCTACCACGACCTGACGTCGCCGGCGGCCCAGGTCGGCACCATGCTCGACGCGTCCGCCCTGCATCCCGGCCGCACCGGCCTCGAGATCCTCACGCAGGGAGCCATCGTCCTCGGCCTGCCCCGCACCCGGGTCCGCGAGGTGCTCGACCTCGTCGGCCTCACCGCCAAGGAGTCGAAGCGCCGCGTCGCGAAGTACTCGCTCGGCATGCGGCAGCGCCTCGGCATCGCCCATGCGCTGCTCGGTTCGCCGTCGGTCCTCGTCCTCGACGAGCCGGCCAACGGCCTCGACCCCGCAGGCATTCGCTGGATGCGCGGCCTGCTGCGCGACTTCGTCAGCCGGGGCGGCACCGTCCTGCTCAGTTCCCACCTCCTCCACGAGGTCCAGCAGATCGCCGACGAGCTGGTCATGATCGGCCAGGGCCGCATCGTCGCCCACGGCACCCTGGCCGAACTGCTCGCCTCCGGCGACGATCTCGAGGAGATGTTCATCACCCGCACCGCCAGCACCTCCCGTGAAGGAGCCCTGTCATGACCACCGCCCCGCTCGACCGCACCCACGCCCAGTTCCGACGGGGTGAGGCCACCCCCCTGCGGTTCGCCAACGTCCTCACCGTGGAGTTCCGGAAGCTCCTCGCCACTCGCGCCAACCAGGTTCTGGCGCTGCTCACCCTCGGCTCGGCCCTCGTGGTCGCGGCACTCATCGTCGCCTTCTACGACACGCTGTTCGACGGTGCAGCGAACCACTGGCTCGTGGGCGCCTTCCTCATCCGCATGCCGGTGCAGTACCTATTCGCGCCGCTGATCGTGCTGCTGCTCACCTCCGAGTGGGGCACCCGGTCGGTGATGACGACGTTCACCCTCGTCCCCAGGCGCGGGCTCATCATGGCCGCCAAGGGCATCGTCACCGCCGTCACCACGCTCGTGGTCTGGGGGCTTGTCGCAGGACTCGGGGTCGCCTCCACCTACCTCGGGCGCGACGTGGCCGGTATGGACACGGCCGGCATGTGGATCCCCGCGAAGGACGTCGCGCTCGATCTGCTGGCGTTCGGACTGTTCATGGCCAGCGCCTTCGCGATCGCTCTGCTCGTGCAGAACAGTGCCGCCGCGATCGCGATCGTCCTCGTCGGGCCGATGGCCGTGCAGATCCTGCGCCAGTTCGGGCAGTGGATGAACGAGGCCTTCGCCTGGATCGACATGAACGGCGTCGCGCAGCAGATGCAGATGGGTGGCGACCCCGGGTTGTGGCCGCAGTTGCTCGTTGCGTCCGTCGTCTGGGTGGTGCTGCCACTCGTGGCCGGCATCTGGTGGACGTCCCGGCGCGAGGCGGCTTAGTCCCTCATCTCGAACAGGTCGCCGGGCTGACAGCCCAGCGCGTCGCACAGGGCGATCAGGGTGGTGAACCTGATCGCCCTCGCTCGGTCGTTCTTCAGGACCGAGAGGTTGACCAGCGAGATCCCCACCCTCTCCGCGAGTTCGGTGAGGGTGAGGCCGCGTTCGGCGGCCAGCTCCCCGACGCGGCAGTGCAGCCGCGACAGATCCTCTTCCGGCATCAGACCAGCCCGTCCGAGTCGCGGCGGAGCCGGGCGCCGACGTCGAACAGCGCGGCGATCACGCCGAGCACCACGACGATGAGGATGGGGGCGAAGTTGAACGTCGCGAAGAACTCGAAGCCCTCCGGCATGTCGCGGTAGGCGATCGCGCTGGTGACGCCGGGGAGCACGTCGGCGCCGACGGTCCACACCACGATCCCCAATCCGACGAGCTTCAGCGCCTCGAGCATCCCGGGCAGGAACGCCTCGCCGGCTCGGGCGGTGGCGACGAGCCGCAGGAGCGCCACCATGATGATGATTTGGCCGCCGGCGGCGACGAGCACGGAGAAGAGGTAGGAGGCGAGGAGCAGCAGCGACGGGTCGGCGATCTCCACGGCGCCCTCGAACTTCGCCTCCTGACCGGGGATCTGGGTGAACGCCTGCGCGGGGACGCCGTTGCCCGTCAGGAAGGGGTACACCGCCCCGGAGAAGGCGTAGATGCCCGCGAAGGCCAGGCCCACCCATGCGACGGCCTTGGCGACGGACAGGATCGTGCGGTCGCGGGGGACCATGGTCAGCTCGGTCACGACGGGCTCCTTATCGAAAGTCGTTGTTATCGACATTCGATAGTATTATCGAGATTCGTTAAGGCGTCAAGGGGTTCGCCAGATTGGCCCATGACATAGGGTTTGGCCATGAAGGAGAGCGTCTATCGACTGCCGCCCAAGGGACAGCGGGTCTTCCTCGGCCTGATGATCGGCATGTTCGTGGCCGCCATAAGCCAGACGATCGTCGGCCCCGCGATGCCGGTCATCGTCACCGACCTCGGCGGGATGGACCACTACGCCTGGGTCGCCACCGCCGCGATGCTCGCGTCCGCGGTCGTCGTGCCCCTGATCGGCAAGCTCTCCGACCTCTACGGCCGCCGTCGCTTCTACATCGCCGGTCTCATCGTGTTCATGGGCGGCGCGCTCTTCGGGGCGCTCGCGCCGACGTTCTGGACCCTCGTGGCCGCTCGCGCCATCCAGGGCATGGGCATGGGCATGCTGATGCCGTTGTCGCAGACGATCCTCGGCGACATCGTCCCCGCCCGCCACCGCGGCAAGTACCAGGGCTACATGGGCGCCGTCTTCGGCGTCACCTCGATCGCCGGCCCGCTCGTCGGCGGCCTCGTGACCGACGCGTTCGGCTGGCGCTGGCTCTTCGTCATCCCCATCCCGCTGGGGCTGATCGCGCTCGTGCCGATCGTGCGGTTCATGCAGCTGGACCACACCCGCCGGGAGGCGAGGATCGACGTCGCCGGCGTGGTCACGCTCGGCCCCACCCTGGTGGCGCTCATGCTCGCCACCTCCTGGGGCGGCACGACGTTCCCTTGGATGTCATGGCAGGTGCTCGGCTTGTTCGGGCTCGGCCTCGCGGGGCTGGCCCTGTTCGTCTGGATCGAGACGCGCGCCGACGAGCCGATCGTCCCCCTGCGTATCTTCCGCAACAAGGTGATCACCTTCTCCGCGATCGGGGCGTTCGCGACCGCGATGGTGATGTTCGGCATCCTCATCTACGTCCCCGTCTTCACCCAGGGCGTGCTCGGCGCCAACGCCACCGTCTCCGGCCTGCTGATGCTGCCGTTCATGGTGGGCCACATCGTGTTCGGGCTCGTCGCCGGCCACATCATCAGCCGCACCGGGAAGTACAAGGCGCTCATGCTCGGTGGCGTCGCGCTGATGGTCGTGGGCATCGCGATGCTCACCCAGCTGAGCCCCGACACCAGCTACCTGTACCTCGAGGTGGCGCTGCTGGTCTTCGGCATCGGGCTCGGGCTCGTGTTCCAGCAGTACGTGCTGGTGGTGCAGAATGCGGCCGCGCGCCGCGACCTCGGTGTCGCCACCTCGCTCACCCAGTTCTTCCGCAACGTGGGCTCCACCGTCGGCATCACGCTGCTCGGCACGGTGATGACCAGCGGGCTCACCGGCGCGATCATGAACCAGCTGTCCCCCGCGCTCGCCCGCCAGTTCCGCGGGCAGATCAGCCAGCTCGACGCCGGCTCGCTCGTCGACCCCAACCTCGCCGGGTCGCTGGCACCCGAGGTCGTCGACGCGCTGCAGGCCGGGCTCGCCCACCAGCTCAACCTGTCGTTCCTCGCCGCGCTGCCGCTGGTGGGGATCGCGTTCGTCGCCACCCTCGCCATCCCCAACAACCCGCTGCGCGAGACCCTCGGCCACGAGAAGGGTCCGCAGATCTCGGCGCCCAGCGACGCGGTCGTCCCCAGCCTCCGGCACGGCGAGGGCGGCGAACGGACCCGGGAGCGCATCGTCGCCGCGCGGCTGCAGCTGATCGAGGCCGAGTCGCACGACGAGTCGCGCACCCTCCTGCGCCGCGCGATCACAGAACTGGGCGGCGGCGACCTGGAGACCGGTCAGGCGCTGCTGCGGCACACGGCGGCCATGTTGGGCTCCGACGATCCCGAGACAGCAGCGAAGCAGGAGAAGTTCGCGGCGGTGGTGGCCAGTGCGGCGGCGGCGCCGGGCGGCATCCTCAGCGACGGGGTGCGGCAGGAATTGGCGGTGCGGGCGGCGGCGAAGAGCCGCGAGGAGGTGTTGAGCGCGTTCGAGCCGGCGGTGACGGCGAACATCGAAGCGGTCCGGGTGACGGATCTCGCCGACGCGGCGAACGACCTGTCGACCGTCCTCGTCCTGGACCTCACCACCAGCGGGCGGGAGATCCCGGACGACGAACGATCAAGCAGCGACTGACGTCAGCTCTCCTTGGCGACCTGCGCGGCCTTGGCGTTCGCCTCGGCGTCGGCGATCTTGGTGAGCAGCTCGTCGGTGCGGCGCTCCTCCTCGAGGCTCTCGGTCAGCAGGTCGTAGGCGTTGCCGATGCTCAGCATCTTCGCCCAACGGCGCAGCGTGCCGTAGCGAGTGATCTCGTAGTGCTCGACGGCCTGGGCCGACGAGATGAGCCCGGCGTCGAGTGCGGTGGTGTCCTTGTACTCCTCCAGCACGCTGGACCCCTCCGCCAGGATGCCGTCGATCGCCTCACAACGCTTGGACGTCGCCGGCCGGTCGATCAGGCCGAAGACCTTCTCCAGGCGGTCGATCTGGCCCTGCGTCTCCTTGGTGTGCGTCTGGAACGCGGCCTTCAGTTCGTCCGAGGCCGCCTCCGCCTCGAGCTTCGGCAGGTTCTTCAGGATGTGGCGCTCCGCGTAGTAGATGTCGCGGAGGGTGTCGAAAAAGAGGTTCTCAAGTCCCTTGTCGGACATGTGCGTTTCTCCTTACCACCGCCCGTTTGGCGGTGGACCGACTCTACCGACGCACCGGTCCACCACCGCCCAGAACCGTCCCCTGAGGAGGGGCGAAGCCCCGTCTTGAAGGGCCGTCAGGCGTTCGCCGGTTCCCAGCCGAGTTCGGGCGCGACGTGGCGGGCGAACGACTCGAGGACGTGGAGGTTGTACTCCGTGCCGATCTGGTTGGGGATCGTCATCATGAGGGTGTCGGCCTCCATGACCGCCTCGTCGGCCTTGAGCTGCTCGACGAGGCGGTGCGGCTCGTCGGCGTAGGTGCGGCCGAACGTCGACGTGAATCCGTCGATGACGCCCACCTGGTCGCGACCCTCCCCGCCGGAGCCGAAGAATCGTCGGTCGAGGTCGGAGACGATCGGGAACACGGAGCGGCTGACGGAGACGCGCGGCTCCCAGTTGTGGCCGGCCTCCTTCCAGGCCTCGCGGTAGGCGCGGATCTGCTCGGCCTGGAGCTCCCCGAGCGTCTGCCCGGTGGCCTCGGTGAGCAGGGTCGAGCTCATGAGGTTGACGCCCATCTTGGCCGCCCAGACGGCGGTCTCGCGGGTGCCCGCCCCCCACCAGATCCGACGGTGCAGGCCCGGCGAGTGCGGTTGCACCGAGAGACGGTGACCCTGGGGGAACTGCTTCGGGTCCCCGTCGACCATCGGCTCGCCCTTGATCGCGGCGAGGAACTTCGGGAACTTCTCGCGGGCGATGTCGGCGCCACGGGGGTCGGTGGAGCCGGTGTACCCGAAGGCCTCCCAACCGCGGAAGGCGGGCTCGGGCGATCCGCGGCTGACGCCGAGGGCGACGCGCCCGTCGGAGATGAGGTCGAGCGCGGCCGCCTCCTCGGCGAGGTGGAGCGGGTTCTCGTAGCGGAGGTCGATGACGCCGGTGCCCACCTCGATGTGCCGCGTGCGCGCCGCGATGGCGGAGAGCAGCGGCATCGGCGCGGCGGCCTGCCGGGCGAAGTGGTGCACCCGGAAGTAGGCGCCGTTGACTCCGATCTCGTCGGCGGCGACGGCGAGGTCGATCGCGCTGTGCAGCGAGGCGCGCGCGTCGAACGCATCACCGTCGGCGCCGTGGTGGCCGAAGCTCAAGAACCCGAATTTCTTCATGACTCCCCGTTTGATTGAGATTTCAACTTACGTTGAAGTGCCAGAGTACCCCGTACTTGTCGATCACCTGGCCGTAGTAGGCGCCCCAGGGGGCGCGGTCGAACGGCATCGGCTGCTCGCCGCCGTCGTCGACGAGGCGCTCGATCAACTGCGTCGCGCGCTCGAGCGACGGCTGCAGCATGAAGGAGTAGGTGTGGTTGCGGAGGTCGGGCGCCTCGCCCATCACGGCGTCGCCGCCCGAGATGGTCACGTCGCCGCCGCTGAGCTCGCCGTGGGCGACGGCGCCCTCCGGCACCGGGAAGCCCATGGCCTCGATGACCTCCGGGGTGTACTCCATTATCGAGACCTCACCCCCGAAGACGGACTGGTAGTAGCCGAGCATCTCGGCGGCATTCATGGGGAAGGAGATGTAGGGGCTGAACGTAACGGCCATCTTGCGGCTCCCTTGCTAGTCGGTCGCGCCGAGGCGCCTACCCGCAAGCATGCTATTTCGGGGCTGGTCACACAACGGTTCCGGCGGATCCGCCGAAGTAGGCTGGCTGGGTGCAGCACCTACGAATCGCCATGGTGAGCCTCCACACGTCGCCGCTCGCCTCGCCCGGCGGCAGCGACGCCGGGGGGATGAACGTCGTCGTGCTCGCGCAGGCGAAGGCCCTCGCTGCCGCCGGCCACGACGTGACGATCTTCACCCGCCGCTCGGACGATGCCGCCGACGTCGTGAGCGTCGACGGGGCGCCGCTCGCCGTCCGCTACCTCCCCGCCGGTCCGCCGACCGCCCTGCCGAAGAGCGAGATCGACCAGCACATCCCCGAGTTCGCCGCCGCACTGCGCGACGCCGTCGCGCTGCTGGCCGACTCCGGCCGCAGACCACACCTGTTCCACTCGCACCATTGGATGTCCGGCGTCGCCGCCCTCGACGTGGCGCGCGAGTTCGGCATCCCGCACCTGCAGTCCTTCCACTCGATCGCCGCCACCGGCCACGACCAGGAGCTGAGCAAGGGCGAGCCGCCCGAGAGCCCTGCACGCGTCCCCGGCGAGGCCCGCTGCGCGCAGGAGTCCGACCTCATCGTCGCCGTCTCCCGCGCCGAGGCCCGCACCGCGATCCGACGGCTGGGCGCCGACCCGGCGCGGGTCACGGTCGTCCGGCCGGGGGTGGACCCCAGCGTGTTCTTCCCGGCCGAGCGGCCCGCCGAGCCGGCGTACCTCGTCGCCGCGGCCCGGCTGCAGCCGCTGAAGGGCGTCGACCTCGCCATCGAGTCCCTCGCCCACGTGAGCGACGACGTACGCCCCCGCCTGCTGGTGGCTGGCGCCGGGTCGGCCGACTTCGCCGACTACGAGACCGAGCTGCGCCGACTCGTCGCCGATCTCGGGCTCGACGAGCAGGTGGAGTTCGTCGGCGCGAAGGGCCGGGCCGAGCTCGCCGACCTCCTCCGCGGCGCCACCCTCGCCCTCGTCCCATCCCACTCGGAGACCTACGGCCTGATCGCCCTCGAGTCGGCCGCCTGCGGCGCGCCCGTCATCGCGTGGAAGGCCGGCGGGCTCGTCGAGGCCGTGCGCGACGGGGAGTCGGGCCTCCTGCTGGAGTCCCGCGAGCCCGCCGAGTGGGGCGCGACCATCGAGCGACTGCTGCGGGACGACGCTCGCCTCACCCAGTTGCGGGAGGACGCCGTCGCCCACGCGGCCGAGCGGACTTGGGAGCAGTCGGCCCGCGAACTGGCGGAGTGCTACTGGGGCGTGGCGGACCCGTCGCTGTGGCTGCCCGAGGGCGACGGCCCGGTGGTGTTCCTGCACGCACATCCCGACGACGAGACCATCCAGACCGGTGCCCTGATCCGGCACCTGACCGCCGCCGGGCAGCGCGTCGACCTCCTCACCGCCACCCGTGGGGAGCGCGGCGGCGTCGTGCCCGGGCCGCTCAGCCACCTCGAGGGGACGCCGGAGCTGGAGACCCATCGTCGCGGCGAACTGGAGCGAGCGATCGACCACCTCGGGATCGCCGAGCACCGCTTCCTCGGCGAGCCGCCCGCCCGCGCAGCCGACGAGTCGCCCCGCCGGTACCGCGACTCGGGCATGCGTTGGATCACGGACCACCTGGCGGGCCCGGCCGAGGACGCCGAGGCCGACGCGTTCACCTCCACCTCGGTCGACGAGGCGGCCGACGACGTGGCCGCCTACCTGCGCGCCGTCGGGGCACGGGCGCTGATCAGCTACGACGCGTTCGGCACCTACGGCCACCCGGACCACGTGCGCTGCCATGAGGTCGCGGCCCTCGCCGCCGTGCTGGCCGGGGTGCCGCTCTACGAGGTGCTGTCCCCGGAGGTCAATCAGCAGGCGGCCGGCGGCGGCGAGGCCGCCGAGGGCGAGTTAGTTCTGATGCGGCTGGGGCAGCATCGCGAGGCGCTCGTCGAGGCGCTCCGGGCGCACGCCAGCCAGGTCAGCGTCGACGAGGAAGCCGGCGAAATCGTGCACACCGGCGGGCAGCGCGAACCAATCGAGGCGAGCGCGGGCGTCCGGCGCGTGCGCTGAACGCCAGTCGAGCGTCTCTGGCCTTACCCTTGACCGGGTACCCGAACGAAAGGTGACGACCATGGCCGCCGGTCTTGCAGCGCTCCTCGACGACATCGCCGCCATCGCGAAGATGGCCGCGGCTTCCGTTGACGACATCAGCGCGGCGGCCGGCCGCGCCGGAGCGAAGGCGGCAGCGGTCGTCGTCGACGACGCGGCCGTCACACCGAAGTACGTGCAGGGCTTCACCCCGCAGCGCGAGCTGCCGATGATCTGGAAGATCGCGCAGGGGTCGCTGCTCAACAAGGCGATCATCATCGTCCTGGCGCTGGCGTTGAGCGCGTTCCTGCCGCAGCTGCTGACGCCGCTGCTGATGATCGGCGGCACCTACCTCGCCTACGAGGGCACCGAGAAGCTGTGGGAGTGGGTCTCCGGACACCATCCCGAGCAGAAGGCGGCGGCCATCGAGCAGGGTCCCGACCACGAGAAGAAGATGGTCACCGGCGCGATCCGCACGGACTTCATCCTGTCGGCCGAGATCATGGTGATCTCGCTCAAGGAGGTCGCCGACGAGGCGTTCTGGACCCGCGCGGGGGTGCTGGTCGTCGTCGGCATCGCGATCACTGCGATCGTCTACGGGGTCGTCGGCCTGATCGTGAAGCTGGACGACATCGGCCTCCACATGGCGGCCAAGCCGTCCGAGTCGTCGCAGCGCTTCGGCGCGCTGCTCGTCAAGGCGATGCCGATCATCCTCAAGTGGCTGTCGATCATCGGCACCATCGCGATGCTCTGGGTGGGCGGCCACATCCTGCTCGTCGGCTTCGACGAGCTCGGCTTCCACGCGCCGTATGGCTTCGTGCACGCGATCGAGGTCGCCGTGGCCGACGCGGTGCCCGGCGTCGGCGGCGCGCTCGGCTGGCTGGTCAACACGCTGTTCTCGGCAATCATGGGCGTGATCATCGGCGCCATCGTCGTGACGATCATCCACTTCCTGCCCAAGCGGAAGAGCCATGCCGACGAGGCACTGCCCGCCGACGCGCCCCGGCCGCAAGACTCCCACTGACGAGCGGTTAAGCCTCGCACGCGGCCAGCCGGTAGCAGGTACTCCGTGGTCTCGTAGTGAAATGTCGCCATTACTGAGAACATCGGATGGACCGGCATCGAGACCGTCACGGCGATTCCATGTTGATCAGGCTGACCAAGAGCTTTTGCTCAGCCACGATCAGGCTGCAAACCCGCTCAGGGTTGCTCTTGACGCCTCGCCAACCAGTCGCCAGATCCATCTCTCCGGTCCCGGGTTGCTGCTGCCAGTCTGCCCCCACGGCGGCAGCGACGGCGTCGGCAAGCACGCGCTCGGGATCCCTGTTTTGTATGTCGAAGGTCCGGTTGAGGGACGCGTTGTGGGTCTTGCCCAGCGCGGTCCCGACGTCTTCTTCTTACGAGGACTGCAGGGGAAGGCCGAGCAGGTCCTCGCTGGCCATCGGATCCTCTTGGAGCACCTGAAGGAACTCGCGGCCCCGTGAGGGCAGGCAGCCCGCCAGCGCAGTGACGGCGAGCGACAACAAGAAACGGCGGCGCAGCTGCCCTCCAGTAGTCAATTGGTTCACCCCTCCCTTGAATGAGAAATCGTCGGCACCGGCGAGATTGAGCCCTAGATGGCAGTGAGCGGGTGGTGCGGTTCTGCCGGCAGTTCGACCTTGATCCTGTCCCCCGCGGTGACGGCTCCACTGCGGGCCACGATGCCCATAACCCCAGCCAGTTGCACGACCTGCCCGTCGTCTTGCGTGCGGAGGACCTGCTTGAGGAGGCCAGCCTGAAAGTCATTGATCTGCCGGCAGGGGTTCCGCAAGCCGGTGACCACGACGATGGCCTCGCCGATGAGCAGTCGGGTTCCGACTGGCAGACCCAGCAGATCGAGACCGTGGGTGGTGATGTTCTCGCCCAGGTCGCCCGGGTGCACGTCGTGCCCGACGGCGCGGAGGTCGTCGAACAGTTCCTCGTGAATCAGGTGCACCTGACGCATGTTCGGGGTGCTGGGGTTGGCCTTGACTCTGCTGCGGTGCTGCACGGTGACCCCGCAGTGGGCGTCGCCTTCGACGCCGATCCCTTCGATGAGCCGGATGACTTCGACAGTAGTTTTGCTGAAGCCGTGCACGGGACTGCGGTGCACCTGGGAGACGTGAGGGCTCATGGTGCCTATCCAAGCACCTACCCTCTCGGAGTTCGCCCATCTGAGGCTGCTTCGCGGCAGCTCGGGACGGCTCCCCGGATAGCCACAGACAGCGGCAACAGGCTCGCCAAACTCCGCGTTCGGCGCTAATATCGCCCTATGACGATGATATCCGCGAATGGTCGTGTCGAAGTGGACCCCGCCCCGGCACCCAACCTCGATGTGGCGGCGGCGCTCTTCCACGGGCTGTCGGACCCTTCGCGACTGATGATCCTCCGGCACCTGACCACAGGGGAGCACCGGGTGCGTGACCTGACCGACCACCTCGGCCTCGCGCAGTCGACGGTGAGCGCGCATCTCGCCTGCCTGCGTGACTGCGGCCTCGTCGTCTCACGCCCCGAGGGGCGGGCGTCGATGTTCTCCCTCACCAGCGCCCCACACCTGCTCGGCCTGCTGGAGGCGGCGGAGCAGCTGCTCGCCGACTCGGGCCATGCGGTGGCGCTGTGCCCGAACTACGGCATCGGCACCGAGGGGCTGCCCGCCCCGGAGGAACTGCGCTCCCACACGAAGGGAACGGGCGCATGAGCACCCGGCGCGAGGAGGAGGTCCTCGTCGACGCGTGCGGATGCGAGATCCAGCCGCCTCCTCCACCAACCGGCCAACCCGCGGAAGAGCCGGTCACGAGGGTCTGGCAGGTACGCGAGGTGCAGCTCGGACTGCTGTCGGGCGCGCTGCTCGGGGCCGCACTGCTTGCCGGGCTGGCGGGCTGGGAACTGGCCGAGCTCCTGCTGGCCTGGGCCGCGCTGCTCGTCGGCGGCTCGACCTTCGTACCCGGCGCGCTGCGACGCCTGGCGCGCGGCAAGCTCGGGGTCGGGCTGCTGATGACGATCGGCGCCGTGGGAGCCACCCTGCTCGGGCAGGTCGAGGAGGCCGCCGCGCTGGCGTTCCTCTTCTCGCTCAGCGAGGGCCTGGAGGAGTACTCCCTGGCCCGGGCGCGCCACGGGCTGCGCGCGCTGCTCGACCTCGTGCCGAAGCAGGCGACCGTCATCCGAGGCGGCCGCGAGCTCGTCATGGGCCCGGCCGAGTTGCTCGTCGGCGACGTGATGGTCGTCCGCCCCGGCGAGCGGCTCGCCACCGACGGAACGGTGCGCTCCGGCCGCAGCAGCCTGGACACGTCGGCGATCACGGGCGAGTCCATGCCGGTGGAGACGTGGCCGGGACAGGAGGTGTTCGCCGGGTCGATCAACGGCGCCGGCGCCCTCGAGGTGGAGGTGACCTCGACGGCGCAGGGCAACTCCCTCGCGCGGATCGTGCACATCGTGGAGGCGGAGCAGTCACGACGCGGAGCCACCCAGCGGCTGGCCGACCGGATCGCAGGGCCGCTGGTGCCCGGCATCCTGATCGCGGGTGCGCTGACGGCGCTGCTCGGCTCGCTGCTGGGCGACCCGTCGGTGTGGATCCACCGGGGCCTGGTCATGGTGGTGGCCGCCTCACCGTGCGCGCTCGCCATCTCGGTGCCGGTGACCGCGGTCGCCTCGATCGGGGCGGCCAGCCGTCGCGGCATCCTCGTCAAGGGCGGCGCCGCGATGGAGGCGCTCGGCCGGGTGCGCACCGTCGCCTTCGACAAGACCGGCACCCTCACGCGCAACCAACCGGCCGTGATCGACGTCGTCGCCGCACCGGGCCACGACCGCGACCAGGTGCTGGGGTGGGCGGCCGCGCTGGAGAGCCGCAGCGAGCACCCGCTCGCCGCAGCGATCCTGGCCGCCGCCGATGAGGTGCCGGCCGCGCAGGACGTCGAGGCGGTCGTCGGTGCGGGGCTTTCAGGCACGGTCAACGGCGCGCGTGTCCGGTTGGGGAAGCCCAGCTGGGTGGATGCCGGCGCCCTGTCCGCTGCCGTAACCGAGCTTCAGCGCGCGGGGGCCACCGCCATCGTCGTGGAGGTCGACGGCCGACCGGTAGGCGCCGTCGGCATCCGCGACGAGCTGCGCCCGGAGGCTGCGGAAGTGCTTCGTCGCTTCGCCGATCACGGCTACACCGTCGCGATGCTCACCGGCGACAACGAGACCACCGCCCGCGCCCTGGCTGCCCAGGCGGGCATCGAGCGGGTGCACGCCGACCTCCGCCCGGAGGACAAGTCGACGGCGGTCCGGGAGCTGCGGGCCCACGGGTCGATCGCGATGGTGGGCGACGGCGTGAACGACGCTCCCGCCCTGGCCACGGCCGACGTCGGCGTCGCGATGGGCGCGATGGCCACCGACGTCGCCCTCGAGACCGCCGACGTGGCGCTGCTGGGCGACGACCTCCGGCTCCTGCCGTTCGCCTTCGACCACGCCCGACGCACCAGGGCGATCATGCTGCAGAACGTCGTGCTCTCCCTGGCCCTGATCGCGATCCTCATCCCCCTGGCGCTGTTCGGCGTCCTCGGCCTGGCAGCGGTAGTCCTGATCCACGAACTGGCGGAGGTCGTCGTCATCGCCAACGGCGTCCGCGCCGGCCGGGCAGGACAATCGCCGGTACCTGCCACACCCGCAGCGGGACGGCTCGAGGGAGCACGCGCATGAGCAGCGGTCACGACCACGGCACAGCCACCACCCACCGCGGCCGCCTCGCCTGGGCGTTCGGGATCACGGCGACGATCCTGGTCGCCGAGGTCCTCGGCGCACTCTGGACGGGGTCGCTGGCTCTCCTCGTCGACGCGGGGCACATGCTCACCGACGCGGCCGGCCTGGCGATGGCGCTCGTCGCCGCGTCCCTGGCGCTGCGGCCCCCGACTCCGGAGCGTACCTGGGGGTCGCGTCGCGCCGAGATCCTCGCGGCGGGAGGCCAAGCCATCGTCCTCCTGGGCGTCGGGGTCTACGCCTTCGTCGAGGGCGTCCGCCGACTCTTCGTGCCGCACGAGGTCAGCTCCACCGGACTGCTCGTCTTCGGCATCGTGGGCCTCGCCGGCAACGTCGCATCGATGCTGATACTCAGCGCGGGGCGCGGAGCCAACCTCAACATGAGGGCCGCCTTCCTCGAGGTGGTGAACGACGCCCTCGGATCCGTCGCCGTGATCATCAGTGCGATCGTCATCGCCAGCACGGGATGGGTCTACATCGACGCCATCGCCGGCATGCTCATCGCCGCCCTCATCGTGCCGCGCGCCGTCACGATCCTCCGCGAGGCCAGCCACATCCTGCTCGAGTCCGTCCCGAAAGGGCTGGACCTCGCCGACGTGCGCGCCCACCTGGTGGCGATGCCGCACGTCCAAGATGTCCACGACCTGCATGCGTCCACCGTCGCCACCGGCCTCCCGATCCTCACCGCCCACGTCGTCCTCGACGAGGAGTGCTTCACCGACGGCCACGCCGCCGAGATGCTCGCGCGGCTCCAGGAGTGCGTGGCGTCACACTTCGAGGTCAGCATCGAGCACTCCACCTTCCAGCTCGAGCCACCCGGGCACGCCGAACGCGAGCACGCCACCCACGCCTGGACCTAGGCGACTCGGGCTGCTGGCATCAGGCTGAGCCGGCGTTGCTCCGGCTCCGCAGCGCCGTGTGGAGCACGGCGACCGGCACCATCCAGCCGACCATTGCCCAGGACCCCCACCAGAGTCCGCCTGCCCAACCGAGTGCCGCGCCGCCCAGCAGGTCGTCTCCTGTCGCCGCAGGGACCGCCCAAACGAAGAGGACGACGCTTGCCCATTGCCCGGCGACCAGGAGCGGCCAATGGCGGCGCACGTCGACGAAGTAGTAGATGGCGGCCCAGCCGAGGGCGAGTCCGATCACCAGGACCGTCCAGTACCAGGCCATCTCCGGCCAGACTCTGCCCGCCGCCACCACCGCCCAAGTGAACACCGCCACGAGTGGCACCACCGCCACGGTCATGGCCGTGGGGACCCGCAGCGGAGCCGCGCGCTGCTCGTCGTGCGCCAAGACCGTCATCGCTCAACCCCTCTGCCACCACACCGTCGTGTCCAGCCACTCCGTCAATGGTTCCACGTCTCTCAGCCGTTTGGTCAGCCTTCCCTTAACCGACCCCGGGTGATTGCTGGTTCTACCAATTTGCGAGAATCGACGTATCACGCCAGAGCGGGCCACCCGCCTGGCGTTTTCGTTTGACTCTTCCAAGGAAGGCATCTCGTGACCGACACCCTCGTCCCCCAGTCCGTCGAGGCTTGGGAGGGGTTCGCGGACGGGCCGTGGACCACGGCGATCGACGTGCGTGACTTCATCCAGCGCAACTACACCCCCTACACGGGCGACGCGGCGTTCCTCGCCGGCCCGACCGAGAAGACGCTGCGGGTCTGGGACACACTCGAGAAGGAGTACCTCTCCGTCGAGCGCGAGCGCCGGGTGTACGACGTCGACACCGACACCCCCGCCGACATCGATGCCTTCGCCCCCGGCTTCATATCCGCCGACGACGACGTCGTGGTGGGCCTGCAGACCGACACCCCGCTGAAGCGCGCCATGATGCCCAACGGCGGCTGGCGCATGGTGGAGACCGCCATCAAGGAGGCCGGCAAGGAGGTCAACGAGGACGTCAAGCGGATCTTCACGCAATACCGCAAGACCCACAACACCGCCGTCTTCGACATCTACACCCCGCGCATCCGCGCCGCCCGCTCCGCGCACGTCATCACCGGCCTGCCCGACGCGTACGGCCGCGGCCGAATCATCGGCGACTACCGCCGCGTCGCGCTGTACGGCGTCGACACCTTGATCGAGTTCAAGCAGCGCGACAAGGACGCCGTCGCGGACCAGCCGTTCAGCGAGCACTGGGCCCGCTACCGCGAGGAGCACAGCGACCAGATCCGCGCCCTGAAGCAACTCAAGGCCATGGCCGCCTCCTACGGCATCGACATCTCCGGCCCGGCCACCACCGCCCAGGAGGCGGTGCAGTGGACCTACTTCGGCTACCTGGCCTCCGTGAAGTCGCAGGACGGCGCCGCCATGTCGATCGGCCGCCTGTCGAGCTTCTTCGACATCTACTTCGAGCGCGACCTCGCCGCCGGCCGCCTCACCGAGTCCGGGGCGCAGGAGATCATCGACGCCCTGGTCCTCAAGTTGCGCATCGTGCGGTTCCTCCGCACCATCGACTACGACCAGATCTTCTCCGGCGACCCCTACTGGGCCACCTGGTCCGACGCCGGCCTCGGCGAGGACGGCCGCACGCTGGTGACCAAGACGTCGTTCCGCCTCCTCCAGACGCTGCGCAACCTCGGCCCCGCCCCGGAGCCAAACATCACGATCTTCTGGGACCCCGAACTGCCGCAGGGCTACAAGGACTTCTGCGCCGCGATCTCGATCGAGACCTCCGCGATCCAGTACGAGTCCGACCGCGACATCCGCCGCCACTGGGGCGACGACGCCGCCATCGCCTGCTGCGTCTCCCCGATGAAGGTGGGCAAACAGATGCAGTTCTTCGGCGCCCGCATGAACGCCGGCAAGACGCTCCTCTACGCCATCAACGGCGGCCGCGACGAGATGACCGGCAAGCAGGTCGTCGACGGGTTTGCCCCGATCGAGGGCGACGGGCCGCTGGACTTCTACGAGGTGTGGGCCAAGTACGAGGACATGCTCGACTGGGTGGTGGGCACCTACGTCGAGGCGCTCAACATCATTCACTACAGCCACGACAAGTACGCCTACGAGTCGATGGAGATGGCGCTGCACGACTCGGAGATCATCCGCACCATGGGCTGCGGGATCGCGGGACTCGCGATCGTCGCCGACTCCCTGTCCGCCATCAAGTACGCGACGGTGACCCCCGTCCGCGACGAGACCGGCCTGGTCGTCGACTACATCACCGAGGGCGACTTCCCGAAGTACGGCAACGACGACGACCGCGCCGACGAGATCGCCGCCACCGTCGTCCACACGATCATGGCCAAGATCAAGGCGATCCCGATGTACCGCGACGCGATCCCCACGCAGTCGGTGCTCACCATCACGTCGAACGTCGTCTACGGTCGCGCGACGGGCGCCTTCCCGTCGGGCCACGCCGCCGGCACCCCCTTCTCCCCGGGCGCGAACCCCGAGAACGGGGCCGACACCCACGGCATGGTCGCCTCCATGCTGAGCGTCGGCAAGCTCGACTACCAGGACGCCCTCGACGGCATCTCGCTGACCAACACCATCACCCCGCAGGGGCTGGGCCGGACGAAGGACGAGCAGGTCGCGAACCTGGTCGGCATCCTCGACGCCGGCTTCGTCCCGGACGCCGACTGCTAAGGAGCACCACCATGGCCACCAAGACATTCGACGAGCGCCTCGCCGCCATGCAGGCCTCCCGCGCCAAGAACGGGACCGTCGCTGGGCTGTACCACGCGAACATCAACGTCCTGAACAAGGAGACGCTCGAGGACGCCATGGCGCACCCGGAGAACTACCCCAACCTCACCGTTCGGGTCTCCGGCTACGCCGTGAACTTCGTCAAGCTGACCCGCGAGCAGCAGCTCGACGTGATGGACCGCACCTTCCACCAGTCCGCCTGACATGACGGTCGAGGCCAGCACCGTCGTCGGCACGCGAGCGGACCGGTTGCAGAGGATGCGAGCCGGCGAGCTCGGCTCCGTGCACTCGTGGGAGCTGGTCACCGCGGTCGACGGGCCGGGCACCCGCCTGACGGTGTTCCTGTCCGGCTGCCCGCTGCGCTGCCTCTACTGCCACAACCCCGACACGTTCGAGATGCGCCGCGGTGAGCCGACGGACGCCGACGAGCTGCTGGGCCGCATGAAGCGCTACCGCGGCATCTTCCGCGCGACCGGCGGCGGGATCACGCTGACCGGCGGTGAGGTGCTGATGCAGCCGGCGTTCGCCGCCCGGCTGTTGCGCGGCGCGAAGGAGATGGGCATCCACACGGCGCTGGACACGTCGGGCTTCCTCGGCGCCCAGTGCACCGACGAGATGCTCGCCGACATCGACCTCGTCCTGCTCGACGTGAAGTCCGGCGACGAGCTCACCTACCGCCGGGTCACCGGCCGCTCGCTGCAGCCGACGATCGACTTCGGCGACCGCCTTGCTGCCGCCGGCGTGGAGACCTGGGTCCGCTTCGTGCTCGTCCCCGGGCTGACGGACAATCCGGTCAACGTCGCGGCGGTGGCCGACATCGTCGCCCGCTGGGGCAACGTCACCCGCGTCGAGGTCCTCCCGTTCCACCAGATGGGCGCCGACAAATGGTCGTCCCTCGGCCTGGACTACGAGCTGGCCGACGTGCGGCCCCCGTCGCACGACGAGGTGGAGGCCGCCCGGGTGATCTTCCGCTCTCGGGGGCTCACCGCCTACTGACCGCGTTCGGCTTCTGGCCGGAGCACAATGGGCACATGAGCTCCGACGAGTACCTCGCCCGCCTGCGTGCCATCGCCCTGGCGCTTCCCGACGCCCGGGAGAAGCTCGTCGTGGGGCACCCGGCGTTCTACACCAGGAAGGTGTTCGCCTACTACGCGATGAGCCACAAGGTGGGCGACGAGGTGGTCCGCCGCCCGCAGGCGGTGAGCGTCCTCCTCCCCGAGGACGAGCGACAGGCGCTGCTCCAGTCCGGCCGCGCCCACCGGCCGATGTACATCGGGCCCAGCGGGTGGATCGGGGTGCCCGTCGACGGGGAGACTGACTGGGACGAGATCGCCGAACTGGTCGAGGAGTCCTACCGCCAGACCGCCGGCACCCAGCGCGTCAGGCGGCTCGACTCACGCTAGAGCGTCGCCCGCAGCCAGTTGGCGCAGAGCTCCACCCAGTGGTGGACGTTCTCCGGCAGCTCGGGGCGGTCGAAGTTGGCCAGCCTGTCGCCGGTGGCGAGGCCGTGCACCCCGCGGGTGAAGTGGTGGTACTCGAACGGCACCCCCTGCTCCGCCAACGCCGTGACGAACCTCAACGACTGCGACGGCGGCACCACCGCGTCCTCGCCCGTCGTCCAGACGAAGGCCGGCGGGGTCTCGCGGGTCACGGCCGAGACGGTGTCGACCCATCGCAGGTCGGCCGCGTCCGGCACCCAGTCGAAGTTGAACACCGCGTAGGCGGGGACGATCGCGTCGGGGCGTGCCGGCTGCCGCAGCAGCGACTCGTCGTCGCACTCGGCCCGCTCCGACTCCAGCACGTCCGGGTGGTCGTAGAGCGTGCCGGCGAGCGCCGCGACGTGGCCGCCGGCGGAGAAGCCCATCACCGTCACCTTCGTGGGGTCGACGCCGAGTTCGTCCGCGTGGGCCCTGACCCACCGGATCGCGCGGACCACGTCGACCGCCGGGTGGGGGAACTCCGCGAACTCCATGATCGAGTAGCGGAGGATGAACGTCGCGAAGCCGAACCGCTGGAAGGCCACTGCGACGGGATCGGCCTCACGCTGGGAGAGGAACTCGAAGCCGCCGCCGGGGCAGATGATGATGGCGGGCCTGGGGTGCTCGAGGGGCGTCTCGAAGTTGCCCGGTGTCGGGAGGTCCAGGCCGGTGACCTCGAGGGTGACCCGTCGGTCGGCGTTGAGTTCAACAGTGTATTGGCGCACGCGTCAAGGCTAGTGGGACGCGGGTCGGCACGTCGTCGCGACGGGCCGCACAATGAGTTCATGGACCCCGACGAAGGGCTCGTCACCCAATTGCGCCTGGCGCTCGCGGCCGCGGGCGACCCGGAGCGCGCCGCCCAGCAGCGGCGCTACATGCGCTCGCCGCTCCCGTTCCACGGCGTCGGCCGGAGCGAGCTCGATGTGCTCCTGCGGCAGCTCTTGTCCGAGCACGCCCTCACCACGCGCGACCGCTGGGACGCCACCGTCCGGGAACTGTGGTTCGGCGCCACGCACCGGGAGGAGCGGTACGCGGCGCTCGTCGTCGCCGCCCACCGCTCCGCGCGCCCCTGGCAGGACGTCGACACGCTGGCGCTCTACCGCGAGCTGATCACCGACGGCGCCTGGTGGGACCTCGTCGACGAGATCGCCACCCGCCTCGTCGGCCCCATCCTCCGCGGCCAGCGCGACCAAGCCACCCCCATCATCGACGCTTGGGCGGTCTCGGGCGACCTCTGGCTGCGACGGGCCGCCATCCTCTCCCAGTTGAAGCACCGCGCCGACACCGATGCCGAGCTGCTGGCGCGCTGCCTCGTCGCCAACCTGGAGCCGACGCGCTTCGGACGCGAGTTCTTCATCCGCAAGGCCGTCGGCTGGGCGCTGCGGGAGTACTCGAAGACCGACGCCGGCTGGGTCCGCGGCTTCCTCGTCGCGCACGACGAGGAGCTGAGCGGGCTCAGCCGGCGGGAGGCCTCGAAGTACCTCTAGGCGCCGGTGCTCGGCAGCCCGGGCCGGACCGGCGCCGGCGTGGCCGTCGGGGACGGCTCCGGCGTCGGGGTCGGGGTGGGGCTCGGCGTCGGGGTGACGCCGCCGCCCGTGGTGTGGAGGATGTCGTCGGCGAACACCGGCTCGTCGGCGATCGTCAGGCGCCAGTTGCGGACGAAGAAGTCGTCGCCGTCGATGGTGCCGTGCTCGATGGCCCAGTCGATGAGCACCTGCCGGATCTCCACCAGGTCGTTGTAGACCACCGGGACCTCGGAGATGTGCGGGAAGCCACCGCCGCCGGAGCGCCGGTAGTTGTTGACCGCGACGACGAACTGGTCGTCGTCGCCGACCGGGGTGCCGTCGACGTACTGCAGGTTCTCGATGCGGCTGCCCACCGGCTGCGACAGGTCGATCTCGTAGTTGATGCCGGCGATGATGTCGTAGAGGTAGTCGGGGATCGTCTGCCCGTTGTACTCGACGCCGGTCATGGTCTCGGGGACGAACGCCTCCCCCGGCTCGACCTGCGCGTAGTACTTCGCGGAGAACTCGAGGAAGTCGCGCACCTGCGCGCCGGTCATCAGCACGCCCTCGAGCGTATTGTCGTAGATGTAGAGCGCCGCCATGTCGCGGACCGTGACGTCACCCTCGGGGAAGACCGCCGTCCGGCTGAACGGGGCCGCGATGGAGAGCACCGGCAGGTCGGCGTACTCCCCGCCCGCGAGCGCCGCCCGGACGGTCTCCGTCTGCACCATCTGGATGTAGTCGATGATCGCCGTGTCGCGATAGCGGGACTCGGTGGCGGGTAGTTCGCTGACCGACGTCGCGATCTTCGTGTTGACCCACTCGATCGTGTCGGCGTGGCCGGCGGCGACCGCGTCGACCACGGCTTGGCTGGGCTCGTAGTCCTTCGAGTAGAGCGGGACGGCGTCGACGGACTCGACGGTCCACGCGCCGTCGGCCTGGACGAGGTCGAAGGTCATGTCGGTGATGCCGGAGCCCCAGTAGCGGGGCTGGGTCACGGCCACCTGGTCGCCGGTCTCGGCGTTGGTGAACCACTGGATCGGCTCGTCGCGGTGGGTGTGCCCGATGACCATGGCGTCGATGCCGGGCACCTGCTCGGCGATGGCCTGCGACTGGTTCTCCGGCGGCAGGTCCGCGTCGGCGTAGCTGGAGCCCGACAGGCCGGAGTGCGAGAGCACCACGACGATGTCCGCCCCCGCGGCGCGGACCTCCGGCACCCACCGCTGGGCGGCCTCGACCATGTCCTCAATCACGACGTTGCCGTCGAGGTGCTTCGAGTCCCAGATCATCGACCCGGGCGTCGTGAGGCCGAGGAAACCGACGGTGACCTCGGCGTCGCCGAGCTGCCGCGTCACGAGGGTGTACGGGTCGAACAGCGGCTCGCCCGTGGCGGCGTCGAGCACGTTGGCGCCGAGGAGCGGGTGGTCGATCTGGCCCTCGAACGCGGCCAGGTAGTCGAGACCGTAGTTGAACTCGTGGTTGCCGAGGTTGCCCACGTCGTAGCCGACCGCGTCGAAGGCGGCGGCGACGGCGTGCTCGTCGCCCGTCTCCGTGATGGGCGCCTGCGTGGCGTAGTAGGTGTCGAGCGGGGAGCCCTGCAGGAAGTCGCCGTTGTCGACGACGATGACGGACTCGGCGCCGCGGGCGTCGCGGAGCGACTCGATCGCGGACGCGGCCTGCGCCAGGCCGATCTCGTGGCCGGCGCGGTCGCTGTACGGGGCGTCCCGGAAGTAGTCCCAGTTCAGCATGTAGCCGTGGAGGTCGGTGGTGGAGGCGATGGTGAGGGTTGCGGTGTCGCCGTCGACGGCGACCGACTGCAGGGGTCCGACGGCGCCGATGCCGAGGGCGAGTGCAGCCAGTAGGGAGAGCTTGCGCATGGGTGTGGTGGCTCCTTCGTGGATACGTTCCACGAGGAGGCTAACCGGTGAGGCGGACATTTTCGCCCGATCACGGCGAGTTCACCGAAGCTTCACCGGGTGTTGGAACGCACCGGCCCCGCGCACCTGGACGGTGTGCGGGGCCGGAGCGAATCGGTGCTGGTGGTCAGCCGGCGACGACCTCGAAGGGGACGTGCGCGGTGACACCGGCGTGCAGCTTGACCGCGGCCGAGTGCTTGCCGACGAGCTTCACCGGCTTGGCGAAGCTGACGGAGCGCTTGTCGATCGTCGGTCCGCCAGCCTTCTTCACGGCGACGGCGAAGTCGTTCGACGTCACGGAGCCGAAGAGGTGACCCTCCTCGGAGGCGCGGGCGGCGACGGTGACCGTCAGGCCCTCGAGCTGCTCGCGGATCTGCTGGGCGTGCTCGACGCCGCGGATCTCGCGCGCGTCGCGGGCGCGCTTGATGCCCTCGATCTGCTTCTCCGCACCCGGGGACCAGACGATGGCCTTGCCCTGGGGGACGAGGAAGTTGCGGCCGTAGCCGTCGCGGACCTCGACGACGTCACCCGGGATGCCGAGCTTGTCGATGGTGCTGGTGAGAATGAGCTTCATGAGTCCTCCTCCGATCAGCGAGCGGTCGACGCGTAGGGCAGCAGGGCGACTTCACGCGCGTTCTTGACGGCGATGGCGACCTTGCGCTGGTCCTGGACCGAGAGGCCAGTGACGCGACGGGCACGGATCTTGCCACGCTCGGAGATGAACTTCTTGAGCGTGTTGATGTCCTTGTAGTCGATGTTGGCCACGCGAGTGGTCTTCACCGGCAGGATCTTCTTCTTGTTCACAGACTTGCGCTGTGGACCGGCCATTGTGGTGCTCCTTTCGTCCCGGGTCTTGCCCGGGCAAGCCCGTCTCTCGACGGAATGTGCCTTGATTTACGGATTGCTTGGACGCGCCGCGGAGCGACGCGACTCGTCAGAACGGGGGTTCGTCGGACTGCGACGGCTGACCCCACGGGTCGTCGCCGCCGCGGTTGCGGTCGGAGCTGCCGGAGCTCGACCACGAGTCGCCGCCGCCACCCTGGTTCTGGTTGCCCTGCCACTGGCCGCCACCGCCACCGCGGTTGCCGCCACCCCCGCCGGAGGTCTTGGTGACCTTGGCGGTGGCATAGCGCAGGGTGGGACCGACCTCGTCGACGTCGATTTCGAAGACAGTGCGCTTCTGGCCCTCGCGCGTCTCGTAGGAACGAGAGCGGAGCTTGCCGTGCACGATCACCTGCATGCCCTTGGAGAGGGACTCCGCGACGTTCTCCGCGTACTGCCGCCAGACGGAGCAGTTGAGGAACATCGCTTCGCCGTCGCGCCACTCGTTCGTCTGGCGATCGAGGGTGCGGGGCGTCGAGGCCACCGTGAAGCTGGCCACGGGTGCGCCGTTCGCGGTGAATCGGAGTTCGGGATCGGCCGTCAGGTTGCCGATGACCGTGATTTGAGGTTCGCCTGCCATTGAAAGATGCCTCCGGGGGTCGGACTTGGTCTAGGTACTCACACTATGCGCACGAACTCGCGCCCGTGTGCAGAGATCAGGAGCACTGTGCAGAAAGGGTTCAGTCCTCGCGACGGAGAACCTTGGTGCGCACGACCTTCTCGTCGATCGACATGAGTCGATCCATCTCGGAAACGGTCGCGGGCTCCGCGGTGATCTGCAGGACGACGTAGATCGCTTCCGACTTCTTGTTGATGTCGTAGGCGAGACGGCGACGGCCCCAGATGTCGGTGTTGTCGACGGTGCCGCCATCGTTGGTGATGGTCTCGAGGTGCTTCTCGATGAGACCGGGAACCTGACGCTCGTCAACATCGGAGTCAATGAGAACCATGACTTCGTACTTGCGCATGCTTTAGCCCCACCTCCTTCGGACTAATCGGCCACGGGTACGTCCCGCAGCAGGAGGGCACGGCCGAACGGATTCAGCCGACTTGTCACTGTACCGGTCGACCGCGCCCCTCGCGAAATCTCCTTTCGCGCTCAGCCCCGCTGGAGCACCTCGCGACGCGTCAGTCCCACCAGGCCGACGAGGACGCCCGTCAGGGCGATGCCGGCCAACACCAGCACGGGCACGATCTCGAACTCCTCCACCGGGTAGTTGGCGGGGTGGCTGAGCGGCGAGAGATCGATGAGCCACTGCGGCGCGTCCATCATCGGGGCGAAGTTGCCGACGAAGAACATCACGCCCACCATCGTCCAGCCGATGATGCCGAGGAAGCGGGGCAGCCAGCCGAACACCAGCGCGCACAGCCCGAGCACGACGAGGACCGCCGGCAGGAGGTTGGCGTGGGCGAGCACCGAGTCGGCGACAAACGACCACGTGCCGGTGACCGCCGCCGCGGCGGTGCCCGTGAGCAGCCCGGTCACCAGCATGATCCCCGACGCACCCAGCGCCACCACCCCGAGGTGGGAGCCGGCCCAGGCGACGCGGCTCGTCGGGGTGGCCAGGACGGCCTCGCCCCTGCCGCTGCGCTCCTCGGCCCGCAGTGCCTGCACGGAGTAGACGACGTACGCGGCGGTCATGTAGCCGGAGAACACGGCGAGGAAGGCGAGGTAACCCGTCGCCAGTGCGTCCGAGCCGAACACCTGGCCGAGCGCCTCTGGCATGGTGTCCCCGACGTCGAGCATGGTCTGGGTGAACAGCCCGTCCACCACGCCGAGCGCGACGATGCCGCCGCCCCACGCGAGGATCGCGCTGCGCTGCAGCCGAGCCGCCAGACCCCACGGCCCGGCGAGCCAGCGGCCGGCCTCCGGGCGCCCCTGGCGCGCGGCGACGAGACCGGCGCCGAGGTCCCGTCGGGCCTGCAGCAGGTAAGCGACTACGACCGCCGCGACGGCGAGCGCCGCCACCAGGGCCAGTGGCCACCACCGGTCGAGGACGAACGGCGCGGTCTGCGTCGCCCATCCGAGCGGCGAGGCCCAGGAGAGGGCGCTGCCGCCGATCGCGGCCATGTCGCCGAGGGCACGGATGATGAACGCGAGCCCCAGGATCGCGCCGGCCAGGCCGGCCGCGGCGCGGGAGTACTCGGTGAGCTGCACGGTGACGGCGGTGATCCCGGCGAAGCACAGCGCGACGAACACCACGCCGAGCCCGACGAGGACGGAGCCGGTGACTGCGAATCCCTGCGACACGGCCGTCGCCGTGACCAGCAGCCCCGCGACCAGGCTCGTGATGAGCGCGACGACCAGCGCCGCGGTGAGCGGGGTGTGGCGCCCGACGACGTTGGCGCGGATGAGCTCGGCGCGGCCGGTCTGCTCCTCGGTGCGGGTGTGCCGGGTGACGAGGAAGATCGTCATCAGCGCGGCGACGATGTAGAGGTAGGCGACGTAGCCGGCGGAGAAGAACCGCTCGTAGGTGATGGCGTCGAGGCCGTACGCGGGGCCGGTGAACATGCGCCCGATCGGCTGCTGCAGCATCGGCACCGACGCGGTCAGTTCCTGCTCCGTGGGGGCGATGACCGGCAGCGCCGAGCCGATGTAGACGACGAACAGGGCGAGGCCCAAGGTCCAGGCCGGGAACTTGATCCGGTCGCGGCGCAGCATGAACCGCACCATCGCGCCGAGCCCCGCCAGGGCGGACGCCTCCCCCGTCGCGGCGCGCTCCGGCGCCCGGGTGGCTGTGGCGGTCATGTCACGCCACCTTGTCGCCGTAGTGGCGCAGCAGGAGTTGCTCGAGCGTCGGCGGGTGCGCGACGATGGAGCGGACCCCCAGCGCGGAGACCTCACGGAGGACCGACTCGACGTGTTCGCCGTCGACCTCGAAGCTCACCTGCCCGTCGTTGGTGCGCACGTCATGGACGCCGACGACGCGGGTCAGCCCGTCCGCGGGGGCCGCGGTCTCGACCGTGATCGTCGTGCGCGTCATGTGGCGCATGCTCTTCAGGGTCCCCGTCTGCACCACCTGGCCCTGCCGGATGATCGACACCCGGTCGGCCAGCGCCTCCACCTGGGCGAGGATGTGCGACGAGAGGAACACCGTGGTGCCCTTCGCCTGCTCCTCGCGGATGCACTCCTGGAAGATGATCTCCATCAGCGGGTCGAGGCCGGCGGTGGGCTCGTCGAGGAGCAGGAGGTCCACCTGCGAGGCGAGCGCCGAGATGAGCGCCACCTTCTGCCGGTTGCCCTTCGAGTAGGTGCGCGCCTTCTTGCTGGGGTCGAGGTCGAACCGCTCGCAGAGCGTGTCGCGACGTTTCTTGTCCAGGTGGCCGCGGAGGCGGGCGAACAGGTCGATGGCCTCACCGCCGGTGAGGTTGGGCCAGAGCTCCACGTCGCCGGGCACGTACGCGAGGCGGCGGTGCAGGTCGACGGCGTCGGCCCAGGGGTCGCGGCCGAAGAGCTGCGCGGAGCCGCCGTCGGCGCGCAGCAGGCCGAGCAGCACGCGGATCGTCGTGGACTTCCCGGCGCCGTTCGGGCCCAGGAACCCGTGGATCTCGCCCTGCGAGATCTGCAGGTCCAGTCCGTCGAGCGCGCGGACGTTGCCGAAGTTCTTGACCAGGCCGTTGGCCTGGATCACAGCGGGTTGGGACATGGTTTCCTCTGTTCGTGAGGTCCGGTCACTCCTGGCCGGGTTGCCTGAGTTGGTGGAAGGCGTCGGGCATGAAGACGCCGTCGGTGAAGATCTCGAGCGCCGCCTGGACGTAGGGCAGGATGTCGCCCTTCTCGCCCAGCAGGTCCGCGCCCAGCAGGCGCTCGAGTTGCTCGTGGAGGACGAGGGTGCCCAGGCTCCAGAGCGTGAGCACCACCATGCGGGCGTGCGGGTCGGCGCTCGGCCGGATGAGGCCGGCCCGCTCGGCGTCGGCCGTGTAGCCCTCGGCGTCGCGGATGAGGTCGTCGATGAGGTCGTTGATGTGCGGATTGCCGTCGACGAGCGCCTTGGCGAGGTAGCGCAGCAGGGGACGGTTCTCGTCGACGAGCGCCATTGCCGTGAGCAGGTCCATCCCGGTTCCCTGCGCCATCGCACCGGACTTGTAGGTGCGGATCGCGTCCGTGACGGTGCGATCGCACGCCTCTCGCAGCCCCTCCTTGGAGCCGAAGTGGTGCAGGATCAGCGCCGGCGAGACACCGGCAGCGGTGGCGATGCTCTTCAGGCTGGTGGCGCGCACCCCGTCGCGGCCGAAGGCCTCGATCGCAGCACGGAGGATCCGGTCGTTGCCGGACAACTCCTCCATCGCTTGACTGAACACGTGTTCAGCGTACTGACTGAACAGTCAGTCAGTCAAGAACTTTTGTGGGCGCGGATCGACGTCGCGCGCCCGGCGGACTGGCGCGCTGCCTAGAGTGGAGTCATGACGACGAACCCATTGGTCCTGGTAGCGAACGCGAAGGCGGGCACGCTCGCCGCCTTCACCATCGCCGACGATGCGCTGCGGCCGGCGTCGGTGAGCAACGTCGGGCCGGGGTGCAGCACGTTCGCCGTCGACGACGTGCGCAACCTCGTCTACACGACCGTCCGCGAGCCGGAGCCCGCCATCGTCACCCTCGCCCTCGACCCGGCGACCGGCGGCCTGAGCGAGGCTTCGCGCCGGGGCATCGACGACCCGCTCGCCTACCTCGCGCTCGCCAACAACGGCACGCTCGTGCTCGGCGCGTCGTACCACGGCTCGTGGGGTGCCGCCTGGCCGTCGAAGGACGGCGTACTCGGGGAGCCGACGTCGCGCGTCGAACACGAGAACCTGCACGCCGTCGTCCCCACCGCCGACGGCAACCACGCCTACTTCGTCTCCCTCGGCGACGACCTCATCGCCCCCGTCGCGCTCCTCGAGGACGGGTTCCGTGCGCTGGACGTCGTGGAATGCCCCGAGGGGTCCGGCCCCCGCCACCTGATCCTCTCCGACGACGAGACCTCCGCCTACCTGATCACCGAGTTCACCGGGGAGGTCATCCGCTTCGACCGTGACGCCACCTCCGGCAGGCTCACGCGGGCCGAATCCGTGCCCGGCTACGACCCGGCCCGCAACCTCCACACCAGCCGCTACGGCGCCAAGCCGCTCGACGAGCACCTGATCTGGGGCGCCGACCTCCACCTCGCCGGCGAGGGCCGCTGGCTGCTCGCCTCGGAGCGCACGGAGTCGACCATCGTCACCATCTCCCTCGACGAGCAGGACCGGCTCGGGGAGACCGTCGCCATCACCGACACGGAGAAGCAACCCCGCGGGTTCGGGGTCTCCGCCAACGGCAGCCGCGTGGTCGTCGTCGGCGAGCGGTCAGGGCACGCGACGCTCTACCGCGTCCTCAGCGACGGCTCGCTCAAGGCGGTCGACCGCGTCCCCACCGGCGACGGCCCCAACTGGGTCCGCTTCGTCTGATCCGGGCCGGTCAGCGGCGGCGGCGGTACGGGCCGGGGAGGATCGGGTTGCCGTCGCGGCCCCAGGCGATCAGGCCCCCGGCCACCGACTCCGCGAGGAAGCCGCCCTGCCGCAGCTCGGCCGCGACCATGGACGAGCGCAGCCCGTTGTCGCAGATCACGATGATCGCCGCCTCGCGGTCCGCCAGCGGATCGTCGCCGAAGATCACGTCAAGCGGCTCCTCCTTGAGCGCCTTGGGGTCGACGGGTCGGGCGCCCGGCGCGTGACCGGCCTCGTACTCGTTCTGAGTGCGCACGTCGATGAGGACCGCGCCCTTGCTGAGCGCGATGAGCGTCTCCTCCACCGTCAGCCCGGAGGAGGACCGCTTGCCCAGGAAGTCCAGAAGTCCCATGCGGCCATTCTGGCACAGCACTTCCCGGGGGCCGAGGGGCTTCCGTGGTCTCGCTGGGGCCGTCGGCTGCGGCGCTTCGCCTGCCAAGTTTCGGAAAACCTGCCGGATCCGGCAGGTTTTTCGAAAGTTCACGGGCGGCTTCGAGCAAGACAGGCCAACCGCGCAACGCCGCAGGCGAACCGGAATACCGCAGGCGAACCCGCTCCGCCGCAGCCGCCGTCAGAGGATGCCGAACAGCCACAGTCCGACGGCGAGCACCACCACGCTGATGATTGCGCCGAGGAGCAGGAACCCCAGCCACGCCTTGCGGGCCCAGCGCGCGACGAAGAGCGGCAGCGTCATCGTCGCGAGGGCCCCGAAGGCGGCGAGCCAGCGGAGCCAGGGGTCGGGGCCGGGATCGACGGTCATGTCGGTGCCGGCCTGGTTCTCGATCGGGTAGAGCGCGTAGAGGCCCCAGCCGAGGACGGCCGGGAACACCGCCAGTGCCGCCAGCACGAACCACGCGATGACGGCCCACCAGGTCGACCACCAAGGGCGGGGTTGCGACGACATCGCCGGCTCAGCCGTGGCGCAGCTTCTCGAGCCGCTCGTACATGGCGTCGATCTTCTCCTTGAACCGCTTCTCCACCTCGCGACGGCGCACCTTCAGCGTCGGCGTCAGCAGGCCGTTGTCCATGCTGAACTCCTCCGCGAGGACCTCGGTCTCCTTCGGCCGCTCCTGCGAAGGGAGCTTGGCGGTGATCTCGTCGACGCGCTTCTTCAGCTCGGCGAGGAGTTCGGAGCTGTTCATCCAGTCGGGCAGCTCACCCGGCCAGTGGAGCTTCTTCGCCAGCTCCTCCACCGACGGGGCGTGGGGCTTCACGAGCAGGGTGACGAAGGGGCGCGTGTCGCCGATCAGGACCGCATGCTCGAACAGCGGGTCCGACAGGATGAGACCCTCGATCGGCTGCGGGGCGACGTTCTTCCCGCCCAGGGTGACGATGATGTCCTTCAACCGGTCGGTGATGGTGAGGAACCCGTCGCTGTCGATGTAGCCGACGTCGCCGGTGTGGAGCCAGCCGTCCTCGTCGATGGTCTCGGCGGTGGCCTCGGGGTTGTTCCAGTAGCCGGCCATGACGTTGGGGCCCCGGAAGAGGATCTCGCCGTGCTCCGCGATGCTCAGCTCGCCGCCGGTCAGCACGCGGCCGACGGTGCCGATCTTGAAGTCGCCGGGGGCGTTGAACGTGACCAGCGGCGACGCCTCGGTCAGGCCGTAGCCGGTGCTGATCGGGAGGCCGACCGCGGAGAAGAACTCCTCGATCTCGGGCCGGAGCGGTGCCCCGCCGCAGGCCAGCACCTTCTTGGGCCCGCCCATCGCCTCTCGGACGGCCTTGAACACCAGCTTGTCGGCGAGCGCCCGCTGGGTCGTGAGGATCGGCCCGGGGGTGCGGCCGGAGCGGTAGGCGTACTGGTTGTGGCGGCCCACCTTGAGCGCCCAGCTGAAGATCTGCTTCTTCGCGGCGGAGGCCTGCACCTTCTGGTGGACGGTCGTGAACACCGTCTCGTACAGCTTCGGGACCGAGACCATCATCGTCGGCTTCGCCAGCTGCAGCTGCTCGGCGACGGTGCGGGGGTTGGCGACGTACGTGTTGAGGCAGCCGTGGAGCAGCACGACGATGGTCCAGGCCCGCTCGAGCGCGTGGCTGAGCGGCAGGAACGACAGCGAGGAGTCCTCGGGGCTGAAGTCGAAGAAGTCCTCGAGCGCGTCAACCTGCGCGGTGAGGCCGCCGTGGGTGAGCATGGCGCCCTTCGGCAACCCGGTGGTGCCGGAGGTGTAGACGATGGCGGACAGGTCGTCGCCGGTGCCCTGCTCGAGCCGGGTGTCGACGGCGGTGGTCGGCTCCTTCAGGAGCTCGGCGAAGGGGCGGACGTCGTCGGGGCGGCCTTCGTAGTCGTCGAACACGTAGATGGGGGGCATGGGGTGCTCGTCGCGAGCCTCGATGACGCGCTCGGCCTCGCTGCGGCCGCCGACGATGATCAGCTTGCTGCCGGAGTCGGCGACGATGTGCGCGATCTGCTCGGGCGTGGAGGTGGCGTAGAGCGGGACGACGACGCCGCGCGCGGTGTTGATGCCGAAGTCGGCCCCGGACCACTCGGGGCTGTTGCCCGCGAACAGGGCGACGCGGTCGCCGGCCTCGATGCCGGCGTCGATCAATCCCTGCGCGAGTGAGTCGACCCGTCGGCGGAACTCCGCGTAGGTCTGGACGCGCCAGCCGTCACCGACCCTGATCCGGGTGGCCGGGCGCGAGGCGTGCCTCTCCGCGGTGGCCCGGAAGCGCTTGATTACGTGATCGACCATGATGCTCCTCTGCAGCGGAATTCCAGCTTATCGAGCCGCCGCTAGGCTGACCGCCATGACGATTCGATTCGGCGCGCACTCCCACTCCGCCAACCCGCTGGACTGGGCCAGGGACCTCGGCACGAACGTCCTGCAGTTCTACCTCGACGACCCGCAGGGCTGGAAGAAGCCGGACTTCACCGTCGACATCTCCGCGGCCGCCGCCGAGGGCATCGACGTGTACGTCCACGCCCCGTACGTCGTCAACGTCGCGTCGACGAACAACCGCGTCCGCATCCCGTCGCGCAAGCTGCTGCAGCAGCACGTCACCGAGGCGGCCCGGGTGGGCGCGAAGGGTGTCGTGGTGCACGGCGGCCACGTGACCGGCGGCGACGACCTCGTCGACGGCTTCACCAACTGGCGCAAGGCCATCGACGGCCTCGACCTCCCGATTCCGATCCTCATCGAGAACACCGCCGGCGGGACGTACGCGATGGCGCGGTTCCTGGAGTCGCTGCAGGTCCTGTGGGCCGCGATCGAGGGCAGCGACAACATCGGCCAGGTCGGGTTCTGTCTCGACACCTGCCACGCCTTCGCCGCCGGACTGGACATGACCACGCTCGTCGACGACGTGCGCGCCATCACGGGCCGCATCGACCTCGTCCACCTCAACGACTCCAAGGGTGCCGCCGGCAGTGGCGTCGACCGGCACGCGAACCTTGGCACCGGCCAGGTGCCGGCGGAGCAGTTGGTGGAGGTCGCCCGCACCGCCGGGGCACCCCTCATCCTGGAGACGCCGGGCGGGATGGAGGGCCACGTCGCCGACATCGCGTGGCTGCGCGAGCGCCTCTGAGCCCTTCGAGACGAACGCTCCGCGTCCTCCTCAGGGACCGGGACCCCCGCTCCGGTGGGAGCCCTTGCACCAAGCTCGGTGCAAACCGTCCCACCGGAGTCGCGGCTCGGGAGCGGGGGCTTGTGCGCACCCGATAAGGTGAGAAAGTCCATGCCCCATTTCTGACAGAAGGGACCTGGTGTGCTGCTTGCCCTGATCGCTGCCCACGCGGTCATGGCTGCGTTGACACCGGTGTTCACCCGATTCCTGCGGGCGCGGACGTTCTACGTGCTGGCGCTGGCGCCCGCCGTGTCGGCCGCCTACCTCATCGCGCGGGCCCCGGTGATCCTCGAGGGCGGCCGGGTGCTCGAGGAGTTCAACTGGATCCCGGCGCTGGGCATCGGCATCACGCTCAGCATGGGGTTGGTCCAGTGGGTGCTGGGCCTGATCGTCACCATCATCGGCGTCCTCATCCTCCTCTACTGCCGCTGGTACTTCGCGGAGAAGATGCCCAACCTCTCGGGCGCGATCCTGCTCGCCTTCGCGGGCGCCATGCTCGGTCTCGTCACCGCCGACGACCTCATCGTGCTGTTCGTCTTCTGGGAGCTGACCACCGTCTTCTCCTACCTGCTCATCGGCCACGACTCCACCCGACGGGCCAACCGCGGCGCGGCGACGACGGCGCTGGTGGTCACCACCACCGGCGGCCTCACGATGCTGCTGGGCATCGTCGCCGTCGGATATTCGGCCGGCACCTACTCGCTGTCGGAGATCGTGGTCAGCCCGCCGACGGGGCTGCTCGCCACCGTCGGGGCACTGATGATGCTCGTCGGAGCGCTGAGCAAGTCGGCGCTGATCCCGTTCCACTTCTGGCTGCCGGGCGCGATGGCCGCCCCGACGCCCATCTCCGCCTACCTGCACGCGGCCGCGATGGTGAAGGCCGGCATCTACCTCGTCGCCGTGCTCGCGCCGGCGTTCGCCTCGGTCCCCTACTGGCGGCCAGCCGTGCTGATCCTCGGCGCGCTGACGATGATCACCGGCGGCTGGCGCGCCCTGCGACAGACCGACCTCAAGTTGCTGCTGGCATACGGCACCGTCTCGCAGCTGGGCTTCATGGTGCTGCTCGTCGGCATGGGCACCAAGGCCGGCGCGCTCGCCGGCCTCGGCATGGTGATCGCCCACGCGCTGTTCAAGTCCACTCTCTTCATGATCGTCGGCATCGTCGACCACGCCGCCGGCACCCGCGACCTGACGCAGCTGAGCGGCGTCGGCTATCGCGCTCCGTGGCTCGCGGTGTTCGGCGGCCTGGCCGCGCTGTCGATGGCCGGGTTCCCGCCCCTGCTGGGCTTCGTCACGAAGGAGGCGGCGTTCGAGTCGATCGTCTACCTCATCACCGGCGACCAGTACCAGATCACCCCGCTCGCGGGCGCGCTGCTGGCGGTGGCCATGGTCTTCGGCTCGGCCATCACCGTCGCCTACTCGCTGCGCTGGTGGTGGGGGGCGTTCGCCAGCAAGGACGGCGCCCCGGTGCTCGAGTGGAAGGCCCCCGCCATCGGCAAGGAGGCGATCCCGGCCCTGCTCGGCCTGGCCTCGCTCGTCGGCGGCTTCCTGGGCGGCCCGCTCACCGAGGTGCTCGGCCCCTACGCCGAGACCGTGCCGTGGGGGAAGCCGTCGCACGGCTTCGGGCTGTGGCACGGGTTCACGGCGCCGCTCATGATGTCGCTGATCGCGATGGCGAGCGGCATCGCGCTGTTCTGGTTCCGCGAACCGATCGCCCGCGTCCAGAGCACCTTCCCGGAGACGACGTCGGCCGAAGACCTCTACCACCGCTCGATGGGTGGCCTCGACCGCCTCGCCGTCGAGACCACCGCCCGCACCCAGCGCGGTTCGCTGCCGGTCTACCTGGGCACCATCCTCGTCACCTTCGTCGCGCTCACGCTCTACGCGCTGATGGACATCCGCTTCTGGCCGCAGGTGCGCTGGTTCGACTCCATCGCGCAGATCGCCGTCGCCATCGTCATCTCGGCGGCCGCCATCGCCGCCGCCAAGTCCCGCGGCCGCGTGCGCGGCATCCTCCTCACCAGCGCCACCGGCTACGGCCTTGCCGCCACGTTCCTGATGTGGGGGGCGCCCGACCTCGCCCTCACCCAGGTGCTCGTGGAGACCGTCACGCTGATCGTGTTCGTGCTCGTCATCCGCAAGCTGCCCCGCTACTTCACCAACCGGCCACTGACCTCGTCCCGCTGGTGGCGCGTGCTGCTCGCCGCGGCGGTGGGCACCACGGCCACACTCATCGCGCTCGTCACCGCCGGCGCCCGCATGCACGAGCCCGTCTCCGAGGCGTGGTACCAGGCGGCCTACGAGATCGGGTTCGGAAAGAACATCGTCAACGTCGCGCTCGTCGACACCCGCGCCTGGGACACCTTCGGGGAGATCTCGGTGCTCGTCATCGCGGCCACCGGCGTCGCGTCGCTCATCTTTCTCCAGACCCGCATGGCCGAGGTCAAGCGCACCGACGAGGCGCTCGCCGCCAAGAACCGCAAGCGGGAGGCGGATTCATCGCCCGCCGTGTGGCTGCGGGCCGGCCAGACGATGTCGCCGCTGGCGCGCTCGCTGATGTTCGAGGTGGTCACGCGCGTCCTGTTCTGGGTGCTGCTCATCGTGAGCCTGTACCTGCTGCTCGCCGGCCACAACAACCCCGGCGGCGGCTTCGCGGGCGGGCTCGTCGCCGGGCTCGCGCTGATGATCCGCTACCTCGCCGCGGGCCGCTACGAGCTCGACGAGGCCGCCCCCTTCGACGCGGGCCGCCTCCTCGGCGCCGGCCTGGTCCTGTCGATCGGCACCGCGGTGGTGCCGGTGTTCGTCGGCGGCAAGGTCTTCCAGAGCTACGACTACTACCTGAACCTCCCCGGCCCCGACACCTGGTCGCTGTTCGGCCACCAGTTGCCGCTGTTCGGCGAGCTGCACCTGGTGTCGTCGACGATCTTCGACGTGGGCGTGTACCTCGTTGTCATCGGCACGATCCTCGACTTCGCCCGCAGCCTCGGCTCCGGCATCGACGTGCACACCCTGCAGGACAAGGCGCCCACCCCCGTCGTGAACTCCGCCAAGGCGCTCCCCGGAGGTGACCGTCGATGAACGCCAACATGACCCTCGCGATCGCGGCCGGCATCCTCATCGCCTGCGGCGTGTACCTGATCCTCGAGCGCTCGCTGACGCGCATCCTGCTCGGGGTGATCATCGTCAGCAACGGCGTGAACATCCTCTTCCTCGTCGCGTCCGGCCACCCCGGCACCCCACCGATCCACGGGCTGTTCAGCGAGGAGACCGCGGCGGACCCGCTGCCGCAGGCGATGGTGCTCACCGCCATCGTCATCACCATGGCCGTCACCGCGTTCGTGCTCGCGATGGCCTACCGGAGCTTCCAGCTCAACGGCCACGACGAGGTCGCCGACGACGTCGAGGACGCGCGCATCCGCCAGCTCGCGCAGGCCGACGAGCAGTCCGAGTCCTATGAGGCGACGCGCTTCTCCGACACCGGCGAGGACGTGGTGAGCGAATGATCAACCTCGTCCCCGTACCCGTGATGCTCGCCCTCCTGGGGGCCGCCGTCACGCTCATGATCCCTCGCCGACCGGTGGCGCAGCGCGTCATCTCGATCGGCTGCCTGACCGGCATCGTCGCGCTGGCCGGGCTGTTCATCTGGTACACCGACACCCAGGGCCCGATGGCGCTGTGGATCGGCGACTGGCCCGTCCTGCTGGGCATCGTGCTCGTCGCCGACCGGCTGAGCTCGCTCATGCTGCTGGTGGCGGGTGTGGTTGCGCTGTGCGTGTTGATCTTCTCCACCGGGCAGGACAAGGGCGAGGTCCGCCGCGAGACCCCGGTGTCGATCTTCCACCCCACGTTCCTGCTGCTGGTGGGCGGCATCGCCAACGCGTTCCTCGCCGGTGACCTGTTCAACCTCTTCGTCGGCTTCGAGATCTTCCTCTTCGCCTCCTACGTGCTGCTCACGCTGGGCGGCACCAAGGAGCGGATCCGCGCGGGCACCACCTACGTGATCGTGTCGCTGCTCAGCTCGATGCTGTTCCTCACCTCGATCGCGTCGATCTACGCCGCCACCGGCACGGTGAACATGGCGCACGTCGCGGTGCGGGTGGCGGAGCTGTCCGAACCCGTGCAGCTGCTGCTGCAGGTGATGCTGCTCACCACCTTCTCGATCAAGGCCGCGGTCTTCCCGCTGTCGATGTGGCTGCCCGACTCCTACCCGACCGCCCCGGCCCCCGTCACCGCCGTCTTCGCCGGCCTGCTCACCAAGGTGGGCATCTACGCGATCATCCGCACCCAGACGCTGCTCTTCCCCGACTCAGACCTCTCGACGCTGCTGATGATCGCCGCGCTGGCCACCATGCTGATCGGCATCCTGGGCGCGCTGGCCCAGGTGGAGATCAAACGTATGTTGTCGTTCACGCTGGTCAGCCACCTGGGCTACATGGTGTTCGGCATCTCGCTCGCCAGCGACGCGGGCATGGCGGCGACGATCTACTACACCGCCCACCACATCACGATCCAGGCGGCGCTGTTCCTCGTCACCGGGCTGATCGAGCGGCGCGGCGGCACGTCGTCGCTCGACGGGCTCGGCGGGCTGCTGAAGGTGTCGCCGGTCCTCGCCCTGCTCTTCTTCGTCCCGGCCATGAACCTCGGCGGCATCCCGCCGATGTCGGGCTTCCTCGGCAAGGTGGGCCTGCTGCAGGCCGGCGCCGAGTACGGCGGTCCCCTGGTGTGGGTCGTCATGGCCGGCGGCATCGTCACCAGCCTGCTGACGCTGATGTCGATGACGAAGGTCTGGAACCGCGCCTTCTGGGGCAACGTGCCCGACCGCATCCACGCCACCCAGGACAGCTACGACGGGGACGCCGGCGACGACGACGTCCGATTCCTGCCCCCGCTGATGGTCTTCGCGACCAGCGTCCTGATCCTCTTCAGCCTGGCACTCACCGTGTTCGCGGGACCGCTGTACAGCTACTCGGAGCGGGCCGCGGTGTCCATCCGCAGCGAGAACTACATCAGCGCCGTACTGCCGGAGGGGGTGCGATGACCACCACCGCGCCGAACTGGAAGACCAGCCGCTGGCGGCTCCGCCCCACGGTGATGATCATCAGCGCCCTCCTCTGGTCGATGCTGTGGGCGAGCATCGCGCCGCACATCCTCATCTCGGGGGCGATCCTCGGCTGGGTCATCGGCGTGGTCTTCCCGCTCCCGCCCATGCACTGGAGGGGCCGCTTCTCGCCGGTGTGGGCGGCGTGGCTTGTCGTGCGCCTGTTTTGGGACCTCACGGTCTCGTCGTTCCGGCTCATCAAGTACGCGTTCGAGCGCAAGGTCGACCTGCACGCCGGCATAGTGCGCGTCGACCTGCTCTCCGACGACGACCTCTACCAGGTGGGCGTCGCATCGATGATCTCCCTCGTGCCGGGCACGGTGGTGGTGGAGGTCGTGCGGCACCCGCGGCGGCTCTACCTGCACTGCGTCGGACTCGAGGGCGAGGACCCGGAGGACGCCATCCAGGAGATGACCACCCAGGTGGAGGCCCGGCTGCTGCGCGCCATCGGGTCGAAGGAGGACTGGCAGCGGTTCCAGGAGGAGCGCATCACGCCGTCGGTGATGCCGCCGACGGACTGGATGGCCGAGGAGGCCGACGCGGAAGGGGAACCGCAATGACCGTCGTCGTCAACGCGATCCTGCTGCTGGCGGCGCTGCTGCTGACGATCTCGGCGCTCGTCGCGATCCAGCGCATCGCCGTCGGACCGAGCCAGCTGGACCGGAGCATAGGCTCCGACTTGATGGTCGCCGTCGTGATCGGCTCCGTGGGGCTGTGGGCCACCTGGGCGGACCAGGACACGGAGATCGTGATCCCGCTGCTGCTGTCGATGGTCGGTTTCACCGGTGCCGTCTCGATCGCCCGCCTGGTCAGCGAGCGCGTCGTCTACCGTCCGAAGTCCGGCGAGAAGATCAGGGGGGACCGCTGATGACCGCCGTCCTCGACCTAGTCTCCGCGCTCTTCGTGCTCGTCGGCGCCTTCATGTGCTTCGCGGCCGCCGTGTCGCTGGTGCGCTACCCCGACGTGCTCGGCAAGCTGCACGCCATCACCAAGCCGCAGTCGCTCGGGGTCATGGCCATCGCGATCGGGGTCGCGCTCGGGGTGCGCACGTGGTGGGCGCTGTCCGTCGCGATCATCACGATCGTCTTCCAGTTGCTCACCTCACCGGTGGCGGCCAACATGGTGGCGCGCGGCGCCTATCGCTCCGGGATCGTGCCCAGCCGCAACTTGAACGTCGACCACCTCGCCGAGGACCTCGACGAGGCGGACGCCCGCCCCGACCGACTGACCCCGCCACCGGGCGGCAACAGTGAGCCCTCGGGGGATCACACCCGCTAATTCGGATAGGCTGACGGCGTGACCAAGAGCGTTTACATTTCAGCTGCCGAGCGGCAGGTCAGCAAGTCCGCGATAGCACTCGGAGTGCTGGAGCTCTTCGAGAGCCGCGTGAAACGTGTTGGCGTGTTCCGCCCGCTGGTGCACTCCCTCGAGCACGACATCGTCGCCGAGGCGCTCCTCGGCGAGAGCAAGCAGTCGCTGCAGTCCGCGCTGGGCGTCACCTACGAGCAGTACGCGAACGACCCCGAGGCCGCCATCGACACCGTCGTGGCGAAGTACTCCGCGCTGGCCGAGAACTACGACGCCATGGTGATCGTCGGCTCCGACTACACCGACATAGAGTCCGCGCAGGAGCTCGACCACAACGCCGTGTTCGCCGCCAACCTGAACGCCCCGGTGATCTTCGTCACCCGCGCCGGCAAGCGGACCCCCGACGAGGTCGCCCGCCTCACCGAGACCGCCGTCGACGCCTTCGAGGCCCGCCACAACTCCGTGATCGCGATCATCGGCACCCACGCCGACCCCGCCGGACGCGAGGAGGTCGCCGAGCAGCTGCGCGCGATCCGCGACGTGCCGGTCGCCGTCGTGCCGTTCAACGCGCTGCTCGGGGCGCCCACCGTCGGCCAGCAGTTCGAGGCCACCGGCGCGCAGTTCTGGCGCGGCAAGGAGCGGTTCCTCAACGCGGAGGCGCTGCACACCATCGTCGGCGCCATGACCCTGCCGAACCTGCTGCCTTACCTGCAGCGCGAGGCCACCGTCGTGCTCCCGTCGGACCGCACCGAGCTGGTGCCAGCGCTGATCATGGCGCACCTCTCCCCCGAGTACGGGCCGCTCGCGTCGTTGATCCTCACCGGCGGCTTCCAGATCCCCGAGTCGATCGAGAAGCTGTTCGCCGACTCCGGCATCGACCTGCCGATCGGCATCACGAAGGAGGACACGTTCACGACGGCGACGAAGCTGCAGTCGGTGAACTCGTTCTCCACCTCGTCCCCGCGCAAGATCGAGGCGGCGCGCAACCTGTTCGCCTCCTACGTCGACTCCGAGGCGCTCCTCGCGGCGATCGACCTGCCGCGCACCGGCATCCGCACGCCCACGATGTTCGAGCACCAGCTGATGGGCCTGGCGCGGGCGCACCGCCGGCGCATCGTCCTGCCCGAGGCCACCGACGACCGCGTGCTCACCGCCGCCGACATCGTCCTGACCCGCGGCGTGGCCGACATCATACTGCTGGGCGACGCGGGCCGCATCGCGCGACGCGCCTCCGAGCTGGGCCTCAACCTGTCCGCCGCCGAGGTCGTCAACCCGAACGACCCGGAACTGGTCGAGCGCTTCGCCCACGAGTACGCGCATCTGCGCGCCCACAAGGGCGTCAACGTGGAGCAGGCCCGCGAGAAGCTGCAGGACCTGTCCTACTTCGGCACCATGATGGTCCACCTCGGCATGGCCGACGGCATGGTCTCCGGCGCCATCAACACCACCGCCAACACCATCCGCCCGTCGCTGGAGTTCATCAAGACCCGCCCCGGCGTGAGCGTCGTGTCCGGCTCGTTCCTGATGGCCATGTCGGACCGCGTCCTCGTCTACGCCGACTGCGCCGTCAACCCCGACCCCACCCCCGCGCAGCTCGCCGACATCGCGATCAGCTCCGCCGCCACCGCCGAGACCTTCGGCATCGAGCCGCGGATCGCGATGCTGTCGTACTCGACGGGCGACTCCGGCTCCGGCGCGGACGTCGACAAGGTCCGCGAGGCCACGCAGCTCGTGCGCGAGCGGGCCCCGCACCTGAAGGTCGACGGCCCGATGCAGTTCGACGCGGCGGTCGACCGCGTCGTCGCCGAGAAGAAGATGCCGAACTCCGAGGTGGCCGGCCGGGCGACGGTGTTCATCTTCCCGGACCTCAACACCGGCAACAACACTTACAAGGCCGTTCAGCGCCACTCCGGCGCTGTCGCCATCGGACCCCTGCTGCAGGGCCTGAACAAGGCGGTCAATGACCTTTCGCGCGGTGCGCTCGTCGACGACATCGTCTCGACGATCACGATCACCGCCGTGCAGTCCCAGACCCTCTGACCCGAGAAAGGCGCCGACGTTGGCTTCCATCCTTCTGCTCAACTGCGGTTCATCGTCCATCAAGTACCAGCTCCTCGACCCGGAGGTGGGCGTGCCGGAGGCGGTGGGCATCGTCCAGCGCATCGGCCAGGACGTCTCCACCATCGACCACGAGGTGGGCGACCAGGAGCTGCATGACGAGCGGCGCTTCGCCGACCACACGGAGGCGGTCGCCGCCGTCGTGAAGATGTTCGACGAGCACGGGCCGAGCCTCGACAAGGTCGTCGCGGTGGGTCACCGCACCGTCCACGGAGGTGACGAGTTCGTCGAGTCCGTGGAGATCACCGACGCCGTGGTCGCCAAGCTGCACGAGCTGATCCCGCTGGCGCCGCTGCACAACCCGCCGGCCATCGCCGGCATCGAGGGCGCCAAGGCCGTGCTGCCCGACGTCCCGCACGTCGCGATCTTCGACACCGCCTTCTTCTCCTCGCTGCCCGAGGAGGCCTACACCTACGCGATCGACCGCGAGGTGGGGCGCAAGCACGGCATCCGCCGCTACGGCTTCCACGGCACGTCGCACCAGTTCGTCTCGCAGGAGGCCGCGAAGTTCCTCGGCCGCCCGCTCGAGGACCTGAAGCTCATCGTCGCCCACATCGGCAACGGCGCCTCCATGTCGGCCATCGACGGGGGCGTCGCCATCGACACCTCCATGGGCCTCACGCCGCTCGAGGGGCTCGTGATGGGGACCCGCTCCGGCGACATCGACCCCGGCGTGCACCAGTTCCTCGTGGGCAAGGGCATGACGATCCAAGAGGTCGACACGCTGCTCAACAAGCAGTCGGGCCTGCTGGGCATGGCGGACAAGACGGACATGCGCGACATCGTCGCCGCCGTCGAGGCCGGTGACCACGACGCCGAGCTGGCGCTGAAGATCTACACGCGCCGCATCGTGAAGTACATCGGCGCCTACGCCGCCATCCTCGGCGGGGTCGACGCGGTCGTGTTCACGGCCGGCGTCGGCGAGAACGCCGCCGAGGTGCGGCGCCGCGTCGTCGAGTCCCTCTCCGGCCTCGGCTTCGAGCTCGACCCCGAGGCGAACGCCGTCCGCTCCAAGGTGGCTCGCGAGATCACCGCGCCCACGTCGAGGGTGAAGGTGCTCGTCGTCCCGACCAACGAGGAGTTGGCCATGGCCCGCGAGACGATGCGTGTGATCAGCGAGGGCTGACCCTCAGCTGCGCCGCACGAAGCCCCAGATACCGATGGCGGCGACGGCGAGCGCGAACACCACCAGCACCACCTGGACCACCACCGCGGCCCCGCTCCCGAGCGGGGCCGCGAAGTCTCCCAGCATGGGCCCGGCGACGAGTGCGCCGGCGGCGCCAAGCAGCCCCAGCAACAGCGCCGACCAGCGGCCCGCGTCGCGGGTGCCGCCCTGACCCCGCGCCGCCCGCAACTGACCGATCGCCATCGCGGTCACCGCCAGCGCGCCCACCACCGCCAGCACGGCCAGCAGCCGGACGCCGGGGAGGTCGGTGGGGACGACGAAGATGAGCGCCACGGCCAGGGCCGTCGCCACGACGCCGAGGCCGGTCGCGGAGCGCCAGAGACGCTCTTCCCGTGTGCGTGACATGGTCGGCAGTATGCCAGAGCGTACTGATCGGGACAGTTGCTAGTGTGCGGCCATGCAAACCCAGACGGAACCGTCGAGCGTGGTCGCATTCACCTTCTCCGGTGGCCTCGTCGAGTCCGTGACCATCGCCGACGGCTGGTCCGGCACGGTGGACCCGGAGCAGTTCGGGTCGCTCGCCCTCGTCGCCTTCCACGAGCAGCGCGCCCGCGCCACCGCACCGTCCCCCACCGGGCCAGGGGCGGGACCCCTGCGCGTCCCGGCGTCGGTGCGCGATGACGTCGGCCAGCGCCTGCAGGCGCTCAACACCCGGGCCTTCGCCGCCCTGCGCTCCGCCGTCGAGATGCTCGACGCGAAGTCCGCCCCACCCGAGCCCGAGACCCACACCGACCGCTACCGGCACGTGACGGTGACCGCGCGGGGCGGGCACGTCACCGGCATCGAGGTGAGTCCGCGCCACCTGTCGCAGGACCCGGTGCAGATCGAGCACGACCTCGCGGAAGCCCTCAATTCCGCCCTGGGGGCGGCGCGCGCCGGCGGCCCCGGCGACGACCTCGCCGCGCTCTGGGCCGAGCACGCCTCCATCAGCAAGATCCTCGACGACTACCGGGAGCCGCCCCGATGACTGACTACGACACCCTCGCGTTCCGCGCCTCCTGGTTCAAGGCCCAGGAGGAGAAGCTCGAGGCGGCCGCCGACGAGCTGGCCTGCATCAGCGCCGACCTCCTCGCCATCGACTATGACTGGCAGGAGAGCTACCGCTTCGCCCCCTTCCGGGACGCCTACGACGAGATGCGCACGGCGCTGACCTCCGGCCCGGCCGGCGCCGACGAGGGGGTGGCCCTGCTGAACGACCTGCGCAGCGGCGTCGTCGACACGGGGCGCGAGTACCTGCGCACCGAGGCGCAGAACGCGGGCATCGCCCGCGAGATCGAAACGCTCATCGAAGAACTCGACCTCTGAGAGGAACGCAATGACCGCGACCGAGGACCAGTACCTCGCCGATCTGAACGAGCTGAAGAGCGGCCTGCAGAAGGACCTGCCCCGCGTGCCGGGCGTCATCGACGGCTGCTGCGACGCCCTCCGCTGGGTGGTGTTCTGGGACCGCGGCTGGGTGGAGGGCAAACGCGCGGAGGCCCACGCCGAGTTCGCGAAACTGCAGACCGAGGCCGACCGCTTCATCACCGCCTGCGAGGAGGAGTGCGGCATGGTGGTCACCGTGAAGTCCATGCGCGAGGCGGCCGACGCGTACGAGGACATCGACTGGGACGCGCTCCTGTCGCAGGTCGACGTCGGCACCATGATGGGCGACCGCTCCGGCTGGGTGTCCCCCAACCAGGCGCTCTACGAGGCGAAGGTGGAGCCGCTGAAGGCGAAGATCCTCGGCCTCGAGTCCCAGCTCACCAAGATGATCGAGTCCATGCGGACCCTGGACGACACGCTGCAGAGCTACATCCTCGGTGCGCTGCTCGCGCTGGCCGGCATGCTGCTCGCCTACGTGGGGCTCATCGTCGCGCTGGCCACCGGGTGGACGGGCGTGGGCGCGATCATCGGGCTCGTCGTCGCCATCGTGAGCTTCCTGTTCTCGTTCGTGGCGTTCTTCACGCTGCCGGACGTGCGCGGCGAGGTCGAGGGCCAGCGGGACTCCGTCTCGCAGGCGGCCTCGGTCGTCGACCAGTCGCGGTGGCCCGCGCCGCCGGCGCTCCCCGCCGGCAGCTGGTAGCCGCCCCGGTGGTGCGAACGGCCGGGCGACGGCTCCCCGGAACGCGGTACGGTTAGCGTCATGGCTACAGCGTTGATCACGGGAGGCACCGCCGGCATCGGATACGAGTTCGCTCGCGAATTCGCGGCCCGTGGGACCGACCTCGTGCTCGTCGCCCGGGACACCGCCCGGCTGGAGTCCATCTCGTCGGACTTGCAGCAGACGTTCGGTGTACGGGTGGAGACCCACACTGCGGACTTGTCCGTGCGCGCCGACATGGAGCGCATCGCCGCGATCATCGAGGATGAGTCGAAGCCGCTCGACTGGGTGGTCAACAACGCCGGCTTCGGCCTCCACTCCACCGTGCTGGACCCCTCGGAGACCGACGTGCACGCGCGGGCCCTGGACGTGATGTGCCTGGCCGTGCTCGTGCTCGGCGGGGCCGCCGGACGGGCGATGCGTCGTCGCGGCTCCGGGCGGATCATCAACGTCGCATCCTCCGCCAGCCAGATCTTCACGGGCAACTACTCCGCCGTGAAGGCCTGGTGCCTGAACTATTCCGAGTCGCTCGGCGTCGAGCTCCACGGCACCGGCGTCACCGTCACTGCGCTGTGCCCCGGCTGGGTGCGCACCGAGTTCCATGAGCGTGCCGGCATCAAGGCCCACAGCCTCCCGGACATCGTCTGGATCGACTCGGGGAAGCTCGTCAAGGAGGCGTTGCGCGACGCCGAGAAGGGCAGGCCGGTCAGCGTGCCCACGCTCAAGTGGAAGCTGGCGCTGCTGCTCGCCAAGTTCGCCCCGAAGAGCTTCCTACGGTGGTTCTCGCGTAAGCTCACCGCATCCCGCAAGAAGAAGTAGTGATGGCCAAGTCGCTCGACGAGCAGCGCAAGCGCTATACGACGAAGACCGGCGCCGTCACGCGGCAAACGGCGCAGATGCTGTTGCTCAAGCCGGCGCTGCACCGGATGCTGAAGATCCGCGTCCACGGGCTGGCCAACCTGCACGGCCTGGAGAGCCCGTTCGTCGTCTTCGGCAACCACAGCTCCCACCTCGACGCGCCGCTGATCCTCACGTCGCTGCCGTCGCGGCTCGGGAAGCAGGTGGCCGTCGGCGCCGCGGGCGACCACTTCTACGACAAGTGGTGGAAGACCGGCCCCATGAGCCTCTTCCTCAACGGCTTCCCGATCGACCGCGGCAAGGGCGGGAAGGGTCAGCGCGGCATGTCCTCGGCCCTTCTTGCCGACGGTGTCCCGATCATGCTGTTCCCCGAGGGCACCCGGTCGCGCAACGGCGCGATGGGTCCCTTCAAGCCCGGCGCGGCCGCGCTATGCATCTCCAACGGCTGCCCGGCCGTGCCCGTCGCGCTGGTCGGCGCGCACGAGGCGTGGCCGGCACAGCAGAAGCACCTGCCTCGGTCGCGGCCCGAGGTGCACGTCGTGATCGGCCGCCCCATGTACCCGAGCCCCGGAGAGATCGCCCACAGCTTCAGCGAGCGGATGCGTCGCCAGCTGCTGGAGCTCCACGACACCACTGCCCAGGCGTATGGCAGGAAGACGCTCGTCGAATACGCCCGCACCGCCGCGCTCGAGGCGGCCCAAGCCACCGAGATTGCTCACCTGGCCGAACAGGCGAAGCATCAGGCCGAAATCCAGGAGGATCGATGATCGAAGGCGTCAAGCAGCAGAAGTGGTGGGGCTGGGGCGAGGAGGGACATGCCTACTCCGCGGAGGGGAAGCCCAAGTTCGCACCGTTCGTGTTGAAGATGACCGGACTCGACATCAATGCCCCCATCAAGCCGGCGCCGAAGTTCGAGGACCTGACGGTGCCGCCGTCGATCCTCGGCGACGAGCTCCGCGCGAAGCTGGTCGACGCCCTCGGTGAGGGCTACGTGCAGGACGACGACCTGACCCGCGTCGTGCACGCGTTCGGCAAGGGCGTGCGAGACCTGATGCGCGTCCGACGGGGAGACCTGGGCCGCGTGCCCGACGTCGTGGTCTACCCCGCCGACGAGGCACAGGTGGCTGCCGTGATGGACGCGGTCGTCGAGGCCGACGGCGTGGTCATCCCGTTCGGCGGCGGCTCCAACATCGTCGCCGCCCTCGAAGCGGTCCCGGGCGAGTCCCGGCCCGTCGTGAGCGTCAACCTCGGCCGCCTCAACAAGGTCCTCGAGATCGACGAGCAGTCCGGCCTCGCCCGCATCCAGGCCGGCGTCTTCGGGCCCGACATGGAGGAGCAGCTGCAGGCCAAGGGCTGGACCATGGGCCACCACCCCGACTCCTTCGTGTGGTCCACGCTCGGCGGCTGGATCGCCACCCGCAGCTCCGGCATGCAGTCCGACAAGTACGGCGACATCGCCGACATCACCCGCGGCCTGCGCATGGTCATGCCCGGCCAGATCCTCGAGCTCCGCCCGCTGCCGTCGACGTCGTCGGGCCCCAGCGTCCGCGAGATGGTGATCGGATCCGAGGGCCGGCTCGGCATAATCACCGAGGCGTGGGTCAACGTCCACCGCATCCCCGAGGTCCGCGAGATCCAGGCCTACTTCTTCCCCGACTACTACGCCGGCCTCAAGGCCTGCGAGGAGATCGTCCACTCCGACGCCAAGGTGATGATGGCGCGCGTGTCCGACGCGATCGAGACGCAGTACATCATGGCCAACGGCAAGGAGACGAAGTCGAAGGTCAAGAAGCTCGCCAGCAAGGGCATCCAGAAGCTCATGGAGTCCAAGAAGTGGGACCTCGAGCAGATCGCGATGAGCTTCATCGGGTTCGAGGGGTCCGCCAACGACGTGCGCTACCAGAAGGGCCTCGTCGGCAAGATCGTGAAGAAGCACGGCGGCTTCGGCGTCGGCTCCGGGCCGGGCGCGCTGTACGACCAGAAGAAGTACGACACCCCGTACCTCCGCGACTACATGCTCGACCGAGGCCTCGTCTGCGACGTGTCGGAGACCACCACGCCGTGGCGCCACGCGGCGGACCTGCACCGCAAGACCACCAAGGCCTTCAACGAGGCGATGGAGCGGATCGGGAAGCGCGGCGTCGTGTTCTGCCACCTGAGCCACTCCTACCACTCGGGCGCGTGCCAGTACTTCACGTTCGTCGTCAACGACGACACCGAGACCGCCGAGCGCAACTACGACGTCGCGAAGCGGACCATCCAGCAGTCGTTCGTCGACCACCACGCCACCATTTCGCACCACCACGGCGTCGGCGAGGAGCACAGCCCCTGGCTGGAGCAGGACATCTCCCCCGCCGGCGTCTTCATCCAGCGCAAGCTGTTCGAGGGCGTCGACCCGGGCAACAACCTGAACCCCGGCAAGATCATCCACGACGGCGAGCCCGGCATCACGTCGAACTCGCCCCGCTGACCCGGATCGCCCATGGCCCCGCCCGACCACACCGACAGCGGCTCCCCGGCGTACCTCGCGGGTCTGCTGCTGCGCGGCCGCGACGTGCTCGTCGCCGGCGCGGGGGCCGTGGCGGAGCGCAGGCTCGAGCGGCTGCTCGAGGTGGGCGCGAACGTGCGCGTGGTGGCGCCCGACGCCACCGCCTGGGTCGCCGGGCGCGCCGAAGAGGGCGCACTGGTGTGGCACCGCCGCCCGGTGGCCGAGTCGGACGTCGATGGCGCCTGGTACGTGATCGCCGCGACGGACTCCCCCGAGGTCAACGCCGCCGTCGCCGCGGCCGCGGAGGCCCGGCACACCTTCTGCGTCCGCTGCGACGACGCCCGCCACGGCTCCGCCTGGACCCCGGCCAGTTACAACGTCGCCGACATGACCGTCGCCGTCATCGGCAACCGGAGCCCCCAGCGGTCGAAGGCAGTCCGCGACGCCATACACCGCGCGATGGAGGAACCCCGGTGAGCGCCGTCGGCAGGGTGACCCTCGTGGGTGGCGGCCCCGGCGACCCCGGACTCATGACCGTCGCCGGCCTCAAGGCCCTGCAGGAGGCCGACGTCGTCCTGCACGACCGGCTCGGCCCGCTCGAGCTGCTCGCCGAGTGCCCGCCGGGGGCCGAGATCATCAACGTCGGCAAGATCCCGCGCGGCGAGTTCACGCCGCAGGAGGAGATCAACCACCTCCTCGTCGACCGGGCGCGTCGGGGCAAGCACGTGGTGCGGCTCAAGGGCGGCGACAACTACGTGTTCGGCCGCGGCGGCGAGGAGTGGCTGGCCTGCGCGGAGGCCGGTATTCCGGTCCGGGTCATCCCGGGGGTCACGTCCGCAGTGTCGGTGCCGGCGCTGGCCGGGATCCCCGTCACGCACCGCAGCCTGTCGCAGGGATTCACCGTGGTGTCAGGCCACGTCCCGCCCGGCGACCCGCGCAGCGACGTGGACTGGGGCGCGCTCGCACGCTCCGGGCTCACGATCGTGGTGCTCATGGGCGTCCACAACCTCCCCCTCATCGCGTCCGCGCTCGTCGATGGCGGGCTCCCGGGCTCCACGGCCGCCGCCATCGTCGCCGACGGCACCACGAGCCACCAGCGCACCCTGCGGGCACCGCTCGCCCGAATCGCCGACGAGGCCGCCGCGGCCGGCATGGCGCCGCCGGCCATCATCGTGGTGGGCGCCGTCGCCGGGCTCGCGCTCGACGACGGCGCCTGAGGCCACCGCGTGGGGCGACCCGTCACGCATCCCAGGTGTCGTGGCCGGTCACCAGCGACTGCAGGTGGGCGATCCGCTCGTCGGCCTGCGGCATGCGGACCTGGGCGCGAGCGGCGTCGTCGTGGACGGGCCGGTCGACGTCACGGAAGATGCCGATTGGCGACTGGCTGAGGCCCTGGCTGTCGGTCAACGAGGCGAGCGCCACCGCCTGCGCCACGTCGTCGTCGTGCTCGTCGTGGACCACGACGGTGCGGCCGCCGACCTCGTCGGTGGGCACCACCGAGAGCCGCCCGGTCACGGCGTCGCGGACGACGCTGCGGGTCCCGCCGGCGAACGTGACGGGCTCGCCCCGCCGGAGCGGGATGACGCTCGGCGACCCGGGCGCCTTGAGCCCGTCGAAGACGCCGTCGTTGAAGATCGGGCAGTTCTGGTAGATCTCCACCAGCGACGCGCCGCGGTGCTGGACGGCCCGGGTCATCACCTCGGTCAGGTGCGCGCGGTCGGAGTCGACGGTGCGGGCGACGAACGTGGCCTCGGCGCCGAGCGCGAGCGCGACGGGGTTGAACGGCCGGTCCACCGACCCGGCCGGGGTGGACTTGGTGACCTTGCCCGACTCGGAGGTGGGCGAGTACTGGCCCTTCGTCAGCCCGTAGATTCGGTTGTTGAACAGCAGGATCGTGATGTTGGTGTTGCGGCGCAGCGCGTGGATGAGGTGGTTGCCGCCGATGGAGAGCGCGTCCCCGTCGCCCGTCACCACCCACACCGCCAGGTCCGGGCGGCTCATCGCCAACCCGGTGGCGATCGACGGCGCTCGGCCGTGGATCGAGTGCATGCCGTAGGTGTCCAGGTAGTACGGGAATCGGGAGCTGCAGCCGATGCCGGAGATGATCACTGTGTTCTCGCGGCGCACACCGAGCTGCGGCATCAGCGACTGGAACGCGGCGAGCACCGCGTAGTCGCCGCAGCCCGGGCACCAGCGCACCTCCTGGTCGGAGACGAAGTCCTTCCGGTTCGTCGGCGAGAGCGCCAACGGCACGCCGGCGAGGCCGCCGCCGGTCGTCGGGGGCGTCAGGGTGGTGGTCATCGGAAGTCCTTTCCGTCGATGATGTCCAGGAGGTCGGCCTCGAACTCCGACGGGGAGATCGGTAGCCCGCGCACGCGGGAGTAGGTCTCGACGTCGGCCAGGAAGCGGGCGCGCAGCAGGAGGGCCAGCTGGCCGAGGTTCATCTCGGGCGCGATCACGCGCCCGTACGAGCGGAGGATGGCGCCGAGGTTGCGCGGGAGCGGGTTCACGTGGCGCAAGTGGACCGTCGCCACCTTCCGGCCGCGGCGGCGGACCCGGCGAGCCGTGGCGCCGATGGGTCCCCACGTGGAACCCCAGCCGATCACCAACACGTCGGCCTCGCCGGAGGGGTCGTCGACGACGAGGTCCGGGATCGAGTCGGCGATGCCGTCCACCTTCGCCTGCCGCAGCCGCACCATCGCCTCGTGGTTGGCGGGGTCGTAGGAGATGTTGCCGGTCCCGTCGGCCTTCTCGATGCCGCCGATGCGGTTCTCGAGCCCGGGGGTGCCGGGCACGGCGAGCGGCCGGGCGAGCTTCTCGTCGCGCAGGTAGGGCAGGAACTTCCCGTCGGGGCCGTTGGGTTCGGTGGCGAACGCCGGGTCGATCGGCGGCATCGCGGCGAGGTCGGGCACCCGCCACGGCTCCGCGCCGTTGGCGAGGTATCCGTCGGACAGGACGATGACGGGCGTCCGGTAGGTGAGGGCGATGCGGGTGGCCTCCACGGCGACGTCGAAGCAGTCGCCGGGTGACTGGGCGGCGAGCACCGGCACGGGGGCCTCGCCGTGGCGGCCGAACACCGATTGCAGCAGGTCGGCCTGCTCGGTCTTCGTGGGCATGCCGGTGGACGGGCCGGCGCGCTGCACGTCCACCACCACCAGCGGCTGCTCGAGCATCAGGGCGAGGGAGATGAACTCGCTCTTCAACGCCATCCCCGGGCCGGAGGTCACCGTCGCGCCCAAGTGGCCGCCGTACGACGCGCCGAGCGCGGCCCCGATGGCGGCGATCTCGTCCTCGGCCTGGAACGTCATGACGCCGTGGTCCTTGTGGCGCGACAGTTCGTGCAGCACGTCGGAGGCGGGCGTGATCGGGTAGGCACCGAGGTAGAGGGGCAGCCCGGCCTTCGCCGCCCCGGCCATGAGACCGAGGGCCAGCGCCTTGTTCCCCGTGATCTGCCGGTACGTCCCGGCCGGCAGCGGGGCACGTCGCACCTCGTAGCGGACCGTGAAGTCCTCGGTCGTCTCGCCGTAGTGGTAGCCGGCGAGGTAGGCGGCGCGGTTCGCGTCGCGGATCAGCGGCGACCGCCCGAACTTGCGGTCCAGGAACGCGAGCGTGGGTTCGGTGGGCCGCGAGAACAGCCACGTCAGGAGCCCGAGCGCCACCATGTTCTTCGAGCGGGCCGCGTCCTTCCGGCCCAGTTCGAACTGGGCCACGGCGGCCGTGGCGAGGCCGGTGAGGTCCACCGCGTGGAGCTCGTGGTCGTCGAGCGACCCGTCGGTGAGCGGGTCGGTGGCGTAGCCGACGCGGGCGAGGTTGCGCTTGGTGAAGTCGTGCGTGTCGACGATGAGGATCCCGTCGCGTCGCAGGTCGGCGATGTTGGCCTTCAGCGAGGCGGGGTTCATCGCCACCAGCACGTCGGGGCGGTCGCCCGGGGTGCGGATGTCGTCGTCGGCGAAGTGGAGCTGGAAGCTGGAGACGCCGGCGATCGTGCCCTGCGGGGCGCGGATCTCCGCCGGGAAGTTAGGGAGGGTGGCGAAGTCGTTGCCGATGGCGGCGGCGTCCGCGGTGAAGCGGTCGCCGGTCAGCTGCATGCCGTCGCCGGAGTCGCCGGCGAAGCGGATGACGACGCGGTCCAGTTGGGTGGTGGTCACGAGGTTCGGTTCCTCCGTGTCAGGCCGCCTCGGCCCGCGCGGCGTCGAGGTAGCGCTCGACGATGGCGGAGACGAGGTGCGGGTGGATGCCGATGGGTTCGGCGACGGCGCGCAGCCCCAGGGCTGCGATGTGGTCCTGGTAGAGGCCCGGGCAGAGTGCGTGGGTGGCGACGGTGAGGTCGGTGAGGCCACGCGCCCGCAGCCGGGCGGCGGCCTCGTCGAGCGACGGCGAGGAGGCATAGATGAAGCCAGCCTCCACGGGGCGCCCGACGAGCCGGGCGACGCGCTCCGCGGTGGCGAGGACCTCCGCGGTCGCGCCCGCCCGCTTCGACCCGATGGCCGCGAGCACCACCCCGTCGCCGAGCGGCCCGGCGGCGCGGAGGCGGTCGGCGATCGCGTCCACCAGCCCGGGCCCCACGTGCGGGGTGGCGACCGCCCGGCCACCTGAAGCCCCGACCGCGGCCGTGACGTCGTGGGCGACGTGGTAGCCAGCGGCGAGGAACGCGGGGACGATCACCGACCGGTCGAACCGCTGGACGGTCTCGGCCAGCAGCTCGTCGTGGATGTCGACCCAGCCCAGCTCGACGCGCACGCCCGGCAGCGCGTCGGCGACGGTGTCCCGCAGCCGTTCGGCGAACTCGGTGCCGCTGCGCCGACGGGTGCCGTGCAGCGCGATGACGAGCGTGGCGCTCATGCGGGCACCTCCAGCGGCTCGGGCCGGCGCACCACCGGGGCGCCGTGGCGGCGGTGCTGCACCACGGAGTGGCCGACGAGCGCCGCCCACAGCAGGGCCACGAGCCCGAGGCTCGCCCACTGGACGTCCACCGGGCTGCCGACCGCGCCGAGGACGGTGCGGAGGTTGGTGACGATGATGAGCCCGCCGACCGCCGTGCCGAGCACCCGAGCGGGGAGCCTGGTCACGAGCCAGGCCGCGAGCGGGGCCGCCACGAGCCCGCCAAGGAGGAGGACCCCGACGATGCGCAGGTCGATCCCGCTCGCGCCGAGCGCGGCGAGGAAGCCGACCGATGCGGACAGCGAGACCAGGAACTCCGACGTGTCGACCGACCCGATCACCGTCCGGGGCGCGGTCCGCCCGGCGCTGAGGAGCGACGTCGTCGACACCGGCCCCCAGCCACCACCGCCGGTCGCGTCGACGAACCCGCCGAACAGCCCCAGCGGGACCAGGAACCGCGACGTGTGCGGCGTGCGCCGCGCGTCGGCCACCCTGGGCGGCCGGAACGCGAAGCGCCCGAGGATGTAGACGCCGAGGAGCGCCAAGATCACCGCCATGAGGGGGCCGGCCCACTCGGTGGAGAGCCGGGACAGGAACGTCGCCCCCGCGAAGGCGCCTATCGCGCCCGGCACGCCGAGCCGCAGCACGAGCCGCCAGTCAACGTTGCCCAGCCGCCAGTGCGACAGGCCCGACGCGACGTTGGTGCCCACCTCGGCGAGGTGGACCGACGCGCTGGCGAGCGCCGGCGTGAGGCCGACGACGAGCAGCAGCGAGCTCGACGTGACGCCGTAGCCCATGCCGAGGGCCCCGTCGATGAGTTGCGCGGCGAAGCCGACCAGTCCGATGAGGAGGAGTTTGCGCATCAGATCGACCAGTCCGGGGCAGGGCCGACGGGGACCGCGGCCCGGTCGGAGAACGCCTGGTCGCCGCGGGTCATGCCGGCGGCGAGGTTGGCGCCGGACTGCGGGTCGATCAGCAGGAACGACCCCGTCCGTCGCGACTGCGCGTAGGGCTCCGCCATGATCGGGGCGGCGAGACGCAGCCGCACGCGGCCGAGGTCGTTGAGCTCCAGCGCGTCGACCGCCTCCGGTCGCAGCGTGTCGAGGTCCAGCCGCCCGTCGATCTCCCGGACGACCGCCTGCGTCGTGGCGGTGGTGTGCTTCACGAGCACCCGTTGCCCGACGCGCAGCGGCCGCTCCGCCAGCCAGGCGACCATGCCGTCGAGATCCTGCGTCGGTTCGGGCGCCGCGTCGGCGGAGGCGATCAGCTCGCCCCGCGCCACATCGATGTCGTCCGCCAGGCGGAGCGTCACCGACTGCGGGGCGAAGGCCTCGTCGAGCTCCCCGCCGGGGGTATCGATGCCGACGACGTGCGTGCGGCGCCCGGAGGGCAGGACGACCACGGGGTCGCCGACCCGCACGGAACCGGACGCCACCTGGCCGGCGTAACCGCGGTACTCGACGTAGCGCGGGTCCACCGCCGCCTCTTGGGGGCGCAGCGTGACCTGCACGGGGAAGCGGAACGGGTGCTCGGTGACGTCATCGGCCGGCAGCTCCTCGAGGAGTTCGAGCAGCGACGGCCCGTCGTACCAGGCGAGCCGCTCGGAGCGCTCGACGATGTTGTCGCCCACCAGCGCGGAGACCGGCAGGACCTCGATGCTCTCGGCGCCGAGGTCGTCGGCCAGGCGCTGCACGTCGGCGGCGATCTCCCGGAAGCGGGCCTCGGAATAGTCGACGAGGTCGATCTTGTTCACGGCGACGATGATGTGCGGCACCCGCAGCAGGCGCCCGACCGCGAGGTGCCGGCGCGTCTGCTCGAGCACCCCCTTTCGGGCATCGACGAGCAGCACGAGGGCGTCCGCCGTCGACGAGCCGGTGACGGTGTTGCGGGTGTACTGCACGTGCCCGGGGCAGTCGGCGAGGATGAACGTGCGCCTCGCCGTCGCGAAGTAGCGGTAGGCGACGTCGATCGTGATGCCCTGCTCGCGCTCGGCGCGGAGCCCGTCGGTGAGCAGCGCGAGGTCGACGTGGCCGAGGCCCTTGGCGAGGCTGACCCGCTCGACGGCCTCCAACTGGTCGGCGAGCACGGCCTTCGAGTCGTAGAGGAGGCGTCCGACGAGGGTGGACTTGCCGTCGTCTACGCTGCCGGCGGTGGCGATCCGGAGCAGCGTGGTGCTCCGGGGGTCGAGCAGTTCGGGGGAAGCGGGAGAGGCGGTCGCGGTCATCAGAAGTAGCCTTCCTTCTTGCGGTCTTCCATGGCGGCCTCGGTGAGGCGGTCGTCGGCGCGGGTGGCGCCGCGTTCGGTGATGCGGGTGAGGGCGACCTCCTGGATCACGTCCTCGACGGTGCGCGCGTCGGACTCGACGGCGCCGGTGCAGGACATGTCGCCGACCGTGCGGTAGCGGACGAGACGACGCTCGACGCGCTCCCCGTCGCGGGGGCGGGACACGTCCCCGACCGCCAGCCACATGCCGTCGCGCCGGAACACGTCGCGCTCGTGGGCGTAGTAGAGGGACGGCAGCGGGATGTCCTCGGCGGCGATGTAGCGCCACACGTCGAGCTCGGTCCAGTTCGACAGCGGGAACACGCGGACGTGCTCGCCCGGCCGGTGCCGCGGGTTGTACAGGTTCCACAGCTCGGGCCGCTGGTTGCGCGGGTCCCAGGCGCCGAACTCGTCGCGCAGCGAAACCACCCGCTCCTTCGCACGGGCCTTCTCCTCGTCGCGGCGGCCGCCCCCGAAGACCGCGTCGAATCGGCCCTCGGCGATGGCGTCCAACAGGGGCTGGGTCTGGAGCGGGTTGCGGGTGCCGTCGGCGCGCTCCAAGAGGCGGCCGTCGTCGATGTAGTCCTGCACTTTCGCGACGACGAGGCGCAGCTTCAGCCGCTCGACGGTGGCGTCGCGGTAGGCGATCACCTCGGGGAAGTTGTGGCCGGTGTCGACGTGCAGGACCGGGAACGGCACCGGCGCGGGCCAGAAGGCCTTGGCCGCGAGGTGGAGCATCACGATGGAGTCCTTGCCGCCGGAGAAGAGCAGCACGGGGCGCTCGAGCTCGGAGACGATCTCGCGGAAGATGTGGATGGACTCGGACTCGAGGGCCTGCAGGTGGCTGAGGGTCCGGGCCGGCGGAGGGGCGGTCTGGATGGCGGTCACGGGAGTTCCTTCGTCTTGCTGGTCGGTGTGGAGTCCGCACTCGGTCTTGGCGAACCCGGCCCAGCGCCCGGAGCGGGGGTCCTCGCCGGGCGCGACGGGGCGGGTGCAGGGCGCGCAGCCGATCGACGGGTAGCCCTCGTCGAGCAGCAGGTTGACGGGGACGCCGTGGGTCGCGGCGTAGGCCATCACCTCGTCGGTGCTCCACGCCGCGACGGGGTTGATCTTCACCATCTGGTGGGCGGCGTCCCACTCGACGATGCCGGTGCCGGCGCGCAGGGCGTTGTCCTCACGTCGGACGCCGGTGACCCAGGCCTCGTAGGAGGCGAGTTCCCGGTTGATCGGCTCGACCTTGCGCATCGCGCAGCAGGACTGCGGGTCGCGCTCGTGCAGCCGGGGCCCGTACTCGGCGTCCTGTTCGGCGACGGTGAGCGCCGGGAGCGCCTCGACGATCCGCACGTCCACGGCGTGCGCCAGCGCGTCGCGGGTGCCGATGGTCTCCGGGAAGTGGTAGCCGGTCTGGAGGAAGAGCACGTCGACGCCGGGCAGGTGCCGGGCCGTGAGATGGGGCACGACGGTGTCGGCAGCCATCGAGCAGGCGACGACGAGGTGGCTGCCGAAGGTCTCGGCGGCCCAGGCGAGCACCTCGTCGGCGGTGGCGTCGGCGAAGCGGACCGCCGCCTCCTCGGCGAGGGCGCGCAACTCGTCGGCGCTGCGGACGCGGCCGGGGCCGTGTGCGGGTGGGGCGATCGTCGTCATCGGAGCGACTCCTCCTCGGCTCGGTGGGCCCAGCGGGAGAACGTCTCCCCGTCGGTGCGCTCGGCGAGGAAGTTCCGCACCACGCGCTCGACGTAGTCGGGCAGGTCGACGGCGGTCACCTTGAGGCCGCGCAGCGTGCGGCCGAGGCCGGGCTCGTCGCGGTCGCTGGAGGCGAGGCCCCCGCCGAGGTGCACCTGGTAGGCGAACTCGTTGCCGCCGTCGGGTCCCTTGGCGAGCTGCCCCTTAAGGCCGATGTCGGCGATCTGGATCCGGGCGCACGAGTTGGGGCACCCGTTGACGTTGAGCGTGATGGGGGTGTCGATCTCCACGCCGGCGAGCCGCTGCTCGAGCGCGGCGATCGTGTCGCGCGCCGTGTCCTTCGTGTTGACGAAGCTGAGCTTGCAGAACTCGATGCCGGTGCAGGCCATCGTGTTGCGTCGGAAGGGCGACGGGGTGCCCGTCAGCCCCAGCGACTCGGCGCCGGCGAGCAACTCGTCGACGGCGTCGGGCTCGACGTCGAGGACGATCAGCTTCTGGTGCGGCGTGAGCCGGATCCGGCGCGAACCCGCCCGCTCGACGAGGTCCGCCAGCGCGGCGAGTCGGGTGCCAGAGGTGCGGCCGACGGTGGGCGCCAGGCCCACGTAGCGCCGGCCGTCCTTCTGAGTGTGGACGCCGACGTGGTCGCCGGCCGTCCGCGCCGGGGCGGGGGCGGGCCCGTCGGGGAGACGGCGGCCGAGGTACTCGGTCTCCAGCACCTCGCGGAACTTCTCGGCACCCCATTCGGCCAGGAGGAACTTGAGGCGCGCCTTGTTGCGCATCCGGCGGTAGCCGTAGTCCCGGAAGATCCGCACCACGCCGTACCAGACCTCCGCGGCGTCGGCCTCGCTCACGAATGCCCCGAGCCGCTCGGCGAGCCGCGGGGTCGTCGACAACGCGCCGCCCACCCAGAGGTCGTAGCCGGGACCGAGTTCGGGGTGCACGACGCCCACCAGGGAGATGTCGTTGATCTCGTGGACGACGTCGAGGCTGGGGTGCCCGGTGATCGCGCTCTTGAACTTGCGCGGCAGGTTGGCCACCGTCTCGTCGCCGATGTAGCGGTCGACGATGTCACGGATCACGGGGGTGGGGTCGATGATCTCGTCCGCCGCGATGCCCGCCACCGGGGAGCCGAGGATGACGCGCGGGGTGTCGCCGCAGGCCATCGTCGTCATCAGGCCCGCGTTCTCGAGACGTCGCCAGATCTCGGGCACCGCCTCGATCGGCACCCAGTGCAGCTGGATGTTCTGGCGGTCCGAGATGTCGGCGGTGTCGCGGGCGAACTCGCTGGAGATGCCGGCGACGACGCGGAGCTGGTCGGTGGTGAGCGCCCCACCGTCGATGCGGACGCGGAGCATGAAGTAGCGGTCCGAGAGCTCCTCGTCGGTCCACTTGCCGGTGTGCTCGCCGCCGACGCCCTGCTTGCGCTGGGTGTAGAGGCCGAGCCAGCGGAAGCGGCCGAAGAGGTCCTCGTGCGGGATGGAGTCGAAGCCCTCGCGGGCGTAGACCTGCTCGATCCGGTCACGGACGGCGAGCGGGTTCTCCTTGGCCTTGAACACTTCGTTGGGGTTGAGCGGCTCGGTGCCGTCGACGAGCCACTGGCCGTTCGACTTGCCGGACGCGGAAAGGCGGACGCGATCTGGGGTGGTGGTCATGGTTCCTTCGGGGTTTGGGACATGAAGGGGCCCAAAAGGAACCGGGTATGGCAATGCACCGGGCTCTCACTGGGCCCGGGTCTCTACAGGAGGAGGAGGTCGGGCGTCAGTTGCCCAGACACATGGCCGACGCAACGCGCGCCAGGTCGACGTGAGGTCGGCTCACGAGATCCTGTACGCGGGTGGTCTTCATGGCGGGGACGCTACATGACGATTCGGGTCACGAACAAGACCCGTCTCAAAATCCACCGATTTCGCTCGGATGAATTTCCGGCCGCGTGGCGATGCTGGCGGCGACCCCGGGGGCCACCTCGAGTTGCCGCGCCAGCCTCCTCACCAGCGACCCTTCCGGTGGGAGGGTTTGCACCAAGCTTGGTGCAAAGTCTCCCAGCGGAGCCCTCGCGGCGGTTCGAGCCGGTCCTACGCTGTCCCCATGAAGCAGAATCCTGTGGGCGTCTCTGTGACTCGCACCGGCGCTCGGACGTTCGTCGGGCGCACCAGTACAGGAGCGGAACTCCGGATCGGTTCAGGGGAGGGCGAGTTCGAGCCGACGGAGCTGCTGCTTCTCGCGCTGGCCGGCTGTGCCGCCAAGTCCGCCGAGACCCAGCTCGACCTCAAGCACGGCGACGGCACGCCCCTCGCCGTCACGGTGTCCGGCCAAGTGGGGGAGGACAACGCCTTCCACTCCCTCGAAGAGGTGATGGAGATCGATCTCGCCGCGATCGATCCCGCCCGACGCGACCGCATGCTCGAGGTGCTGGCTCGCGTCATCCACCGGCTGTGCACCGTCGAGCGCTCACTCGGCGCGCCGATAGAGGTGCGGCGCAGCTTTGCCCAACTTGGTGCATGATCGCCGAACGTTCCTAGAATGGGTCAATGCTCACCGTCCTGTCGCCCGCGAAGACGCTCGATTTCGAGACGAAGCTCATCACCAAGAAGCACTCCGAGCCGCGCCTGGTGGCGCAGTCGGCGGGGCTGATCGAGATCATGCGGGAGAAGTCGCCGGGCGACGTCAAGGAGCTGATGTCCATCTCCGAGGAGCTGGCGACGCTCAACGTGCAGCGCTACCGCGACTACGAGCAGGAGCACACGACGAAGAACTCCCGCCCCGCGGTGCTGGCGTTCAACGGCGACGTCTACCAGGGGCTCCGCGCCACGGAGTTCGATGCCCGCGACCTCACGGAGGCGCAGAAGTCGCTGCGGATCCTGTCGGGGCTCTACGGGCTGCTGCGGCCGCTGGACCTCATCCAGCCGCACCGGCTCGAGATGGGGACGCGGCTCAACACGTCGCGCGGGCAGACGCTCTACGACTGGTGGGGCCACATCGTCACCGACCAGCTGCGACGGGACCTCGACGCGTCGCCGGGGTCCGACGTGCTGGTCAACCTCGCGTCGAACGAGTACTTCAAGGTGGTCGACGTCGACGCGCTGGGCGCCCGGGTGGTGAGCCCCCGCTTCGAGGACCGCGGCCCGGACGGCACGCCTCGGGTGGTCAGCTTCCACGCCAAGAAGGCGAGGGGCGCGATGGCGGGCTGGCTGGTGCGCAACCGCATCCGCACCGTCGCCAAGATCGTCGATTTCGACGACCTCGGCTACCGGTACGACGAGGCGGCGTCCACCAGGGACCAGCCCGTCTTCATCCGCTAGGTCACATGCCGGTCATCATGGCGCCCATGCCGAGCACCATGATGAGGATCATCAGCACGATGCCGACGATCGAGACGATGCTCAGGATCTTGCCGAGCAGGTAGCCGATCTTGAGGCCGCCGTCGAACCGGTACGGTGCGCCGGCCTCCACCTCGTTCTTGGCCTTGCCGCCGAGGTACCACGCGACGAACGACACCAGCGGCACGAAGAAGCCGAGGATGCCGAGAACCAGCACGGTGGTGGCCTGCGGGTGCTCGCCCTGGGGTTGCGCCCCGTAGCCGTACTGCTGCTGCGCCATGCCGTAACCGGGCTGCTGCTGGTAGCCGTAGCCGGAGTAGGGCTGCTGGCCGTACTGGCCCTGCTGCCCATACTGCCCCTGCTGGCCGTAGGGGTCCTGCCCGTACTGGCCCTGGCCGTAGCCGCTCTCCTGGCCGTAGCCGGCGGGATCCGCGTACGGGGACGCCTGACTCTGGGGCTCGGGGGCGCCGTAGGGCGACGGCTGGCTCTGCGGCGGGGCGTAGGGGTCGTCGCCGCCGAAGTTCGGCTGCTCGCCTGGTCCGCCCTGCGACGACTGTCCGTACTGAGACATGGTTTTCCTTCCGGGGTGCTCTGCGTGTCCGAGGCTACATGCCGCCGTAGGTCGCGATGAAGGCCGCGATGATGAGCACGTAGATACCGACGACGGCGATGGTGATGACGCTGGCGACGATGCTGAGGATGTAGCCGACCTTCAGCGAGCCGTCCCAGCGGTAGGGCGCGCCGCGCTCGATCTCCTTCTTGGCCTTGCGTCCCATGTACCACCCGATGAAGGCGGGGATGGCGAAGATGAAGCCGAGGATCCCGAGTACGAGGACTGCTGTGGCGCGGGGGTGCTCGGCCGGGGCGCCCGCATAGCCGCCGTACCCCGGCGACGGGGTGCCGTAGCCCTGGCCGTAGGGCTGGGTCTGCCCGTACGACGGCGACGGCTGGGCGTAGGGCGACTGCTGGGCGTACGGCGACTGCTGGCCGTAACCCTGCTGCCCGTAACCCGACCCGCCGTAGGGGGCTGGCTGCTGAGGCGGGGCCGGCGGCGTGCCGTACGAACGCTGCGGGTAGGGCTGCGTGGTCGGCTGCTGGTACAGCGGCTCGTCGCCGTAGGTGTTCGGCGTCGGCTGCGCGGAGGGGGAGGCTGCCGTCGGGGCGCCGGGGGAACTCGGCTGTCCGTAGGCGTCCTGGAAGTCGGGACCGGGACCGCTCGTCGGCAGCACGGGTTCGGCGTCCTCGGGGCGCTGGTCTTGGCTCATGGGGCTCCTTCTGTCTCGTGCAAAGGATATTGGATGGTGGCCCAGCCCGGCGGGATGTGGATGTTGCGAAAATGCGAGCCACCTTTAGAGTGGACCCATGAACCTGACGGGCATCGGGGTGAGTCCAGGCGTGGCGCAGGGACGGGTCATCAGGATCCACCACGACGACGTCGAGCTCCCCCTCGCCGAACCGGCCGAATCCGACCCCCAGCGCGCGCAAGCGGAGATCCGCGCCGCGCTGGACGCGGTCGCGGCCGCCATGGAGCACCGCGCCGAACGGGTGTCCGACCCGGAGGCCAAGGACGTCCTCAGCGCGACGGCGATGATCGCCCGCGACCCAGCACTGAACGACGAGATCGCCCACCAACTGAAGAACGGCAAGGGCAGGCTCTCCGCGCTGGCCGCGTCGATGGACCACTTCGCCGTCCTGCTGGCCAGCCTCGGTGAGTACATGGCCGAGCGGGTCACCGACCTGCGGGACGTGCACCGTCGCGCGCACGCCCGCCTCCTCGGCAACGCCGAGCCCGGCATGCCGGAGCTCAGCGATCCGGCGATCATCATCGCCGAGGACCTCGCGCCCGCCGACACCGCCGCCCTCGACCCCGAGCTCGTGCTCGGGATCGTCACCGAACTGGGCGGACCCACGTCGCACACCGCGATCCTCGCCGCGCAGCTCTCCATCCCCGCCGTCGTGCGTTGCGAGGGCATCCTCGACGCAGACCCCGCCACCCTCGGCGTGGACGGCAGCACGGGCGAGGTCACGGTCAACCCCGACGCCGCCCAGCGCGCCGACCTGGAGGACAAGCGCGACCGCCGCGAGCGCCTGCAGGCGGAGTCGGAGGGGCCGGGGCGCACGAAGGACGGGCGGCACGTCGAACTGCTCGCCAACATCGGCACGATCGGCGACGCGCTGGTCGCCGCCGCCGGGGACGTCGAGGGATCCGGGCTCTTCCGCAGCGAGTTCCTCTACCTCGGGCGGCACTCGGCGCCCACCGTCGAGGAGCAGACCGAGAGTTACCGGGAGGTGTTCGAGGCGTTCGGAAGCCGCAAGGTCGTGGTGCGCACCCTCGACGCCGGCGCCGACAAACCGCTGGCGTTCGCGTCGCTCGGACCCGACGTGAACCCCGCCCTCGGCATGCGCGGGCTGCGCCTGCAGCGCGAGTTCCCCGGCCTGCTCGAGACGCAACTCGAGGCCATCGCCCGCGCCCGCGACCTCACCGACGTGGACGTGTGGGTGATGGCCCCCATGGTCGCCACCGTCGCCGAGATCCGCTGGTTCGCCGACGCGGCCCGCGCCGCCGGCCTCAACACGGTGGGCGCGATGATCGAGGTGCCGAGCAGCGCGCTGCGCGCCGAGCGCATCCTCGAGGTGGCCGACTTCGCCTCCATCGGCACCAACGACCTCTCCCAGTACCTCTTCGCCGCCGACCGGCTCCAGGGCCGGCTCGGGCACCTGCTCGACGCCTGGCAGCCGGGCCTCTGGCAGTTGGTGAAGCACGCCGCCGACGCGGGCACCCGCGCCGGCAAGCCGATCGGGATCTGCGGCGAGGCGGGCGGCGACCCCCTGCTGGCGCTCGTCGCCGTGGGGGCGGGCATCTCGTCGCTGTCCATGTCGCTCACCAAGGTGGGCTTGGTGCGCGCGTCGCTCGCGATGCACACGCTGGACCAGTGCCGGGCGATGACCGACGCGGTGATCGCGTCGCTCACGCCCGAGGAGTCGCGGGCGGCCGTCCTCGAACTGGCCGACCCGGACGTCGCCGAACTGCTGCTCTGATCAGGCGGGGAGGGCGCGCCGACGCGTCGGCCGCAGCATCCCGCGCGTGGAGCGGAACACCTCGTCGACGCCTTCGCGGGCCGCGTCCGTCACCTCGCGGAGCCTGCTGACCCCGTCGCGCTTGTTCGGCAGCGAGTATTTGAACACCTTCTTCCACGCCGACGCGACCTGCCGGTGCAACGGCCCGGTGACGTAGCGCAGGCCGTGGCGCTCCATCAGCTCCTGCACCCGCGGCGCGATCTGGGCGTAGCGGTTGCTGGGCATGTCCGGGAACAGGTGGTGCTCGATCTGGTGCGACAGGTTCCCGCTCATGAGGTGCATCAGCTTGCTGCCGGAGATGTTGGCCGAGCCGAGCATCTGCCGCAGGTACCACTCGCCGCGCGTCTCGCCCTCGATGGACTCCGTCTCGAACGTCTCGACGCCCTCCGGGAAGTGGCCACAGAAGATCACCGCGTGCGTCCACACGTTGCGGGCGGTGTTGGCGATCGCGTTAGCGGCCAGGGTGTGCAGCGCGGACGGGCCGGAGAGCAGCGGGTGCACGACGTAGTCCTTGGCGAACTGGGCGCGCAGCTTCTTCAGTGCGACCTTGAGGTCTGCCATGAACTCCTTGTGGTCCTTCGTGCCCTCCTTCCAGCCCTTCACGTCGAGGTCGTAGGCGGCGATGCCGTACTCGAAGAAGAGCGCGGTGAAGAAGTTCGTGATCGGCTGGAAGAGGTGGTTCAGCTTCCACTCCTGGTCGGGGTCGACGCGGAGGATGTTGTAGCCGAGGTCGTTGTCCATCCCGACGACGTTCGTGTAGGTGTGGTGCTCGACGTTGTGCGACTTCTTCCACTGCTCCGCCGGCGACGCGAAGTCCCACTCCCACGTCGTAGAGTGGATCTTCTCGTCGCGCATCCAGTCCCACTGGCCGTGCAGGATGTTGTGCCCGATCTCCGTGTTCTCGATGATCTTCGCGACGGTGAGGCCGGCGGTCCCGGCGACGAACGCGGGCGGGAACTTCGAGAACAGCAACACGAGTCGGCTGGCCGCCTCCAGCCAGCGCTGCATCTTGATCACCCCACGGATGTAGGCCGCATCGTCGGCGCCACGGCTGTTCATCACCTCGTCGCGCAGCGCGTCCAGCTCGCGGCCGATGCCCTCGATCTCCTCCGCGGTCAGGTGGGCGATGGGGTTGGGCTTGCCGCCCGGCGTGGTCGCCTCGCGGAGCTGCGGGGTGGTCGTCGTGATGCGGTTGGTGCGGGTCTGGGTGGTGTTCATGCGGTGTTCCTCAGTGGTTCAGACGGCACGGGCCGGCGGGGGCCGACACACAGGTTTGCACGAGGACGGGGTCCTCGGGCGTGGCGGTGGTGAGATCCCCCGTGCGGAGGTCCCGGACGCTGCCCTCGACGAGTGGCAGGACACAGTTGAAGCAGATGCCCATCCGGCAGCCCGACGGCATCAGCACGCCGGCGTCCTCTCCGGCGTCGAGCATCGTGGTGCTGGCGTCGACGTCGACGGTGACGCCGGAGCGGGCGAGGGTCATGGCTCCCCCGTCGCCGACGGCGTGGACCGTCGGCCGGAAGCGCTCGGTGTGCAGCCGATCGGCCAGGCCGGCGGCCTCCCAGTGCGCCTGGGCGTCGTCGAGCATCGCGGTCGGCCCGCACGCCCAGGTGTGGCGGTCGCGCCAGTCGGGCACCACGGAGTCGAGGTCGGCCGGGCGGAGGATGCCCTCGTCGGCGGTGAAGCGGGTGACGAGGCGAATGTGGCCGTCGTCGTGGAGGGCGCTCAGCTCGTCGAGGAAGAGCGACTCGCGCCGGGTGGGCGCGGAGTGCACGACGACGACGTCGGCCGGCAGGGGGCGGTTGCGGAGCATGCCCATGACCGGCGTCAGGCCGCTGCCGGCGGTGAGGAAGAGCGCGGCAGGCGGCGGCGCGTCGGGGAGGACGAAGTCGCCGGTGGCCTGGTCGAGGTGCACGACCGTGCCGGGACGGAGCTCGTCGCGGACGTAGTGGCTCACGATGCCGCCGTCGATCGCCCGGACGGTGACCGTGATGATGCCCGGCAGGCCGACGGGGCTCGTGATGGAGTAGGCCCGCCACCGCCGGACGCCGTCGACGTCGAAGCCGATCCGCGTGTACTGCCCGGGCCGGTGGGGCCGCCAGCCGCGCCCGGGGCGGATCGTGAGGGTGGTGGCCCCCGGCCCCTCCGGCTCCACGGCGAGCACCCGGCCACGCAGGTCGGCGCCGGAGCGGAGCGGGTCGATCAGGTCGAGGAAGTCCTCGGGCACCAGGGGCGTGGCGAGCGCACCGGCCAGCGTGCGCAGCCCCCGCCCCAGCAGGGCGATCGGGCGCACGCCGGCCCGTGAGCTGGCCTTCGGCTGGGCGGCGCCCGGAGCGGTCATGGACCCAAGCCTACGCGACCGTAGGTAGCACGCCCGATCCGTCCACCGGACCTCAGGCGAGCCGGAGCGACCGCCCGTCGCGGACCACGGGGATCGGGTCCACGATCTCGCCCACGAATCGGCCGTCGACCGTGTCCGAGAAACCCATGATCACCCAATCCCCCGGCTGCCGCTCGATCAGCCGGGCGGCGTAGAGGCTCGGGTGGTCGAAGGTCCCGGCCGCCTCGAAGTCCCACGGCCCGAGGAGCGACTCCCCCGGCACGAACCACATCCCGCCGGTGGCCTGGGCGCCGCGTCGGGCGTCCTCGTGGGGGTGCCAGCAGCAGAACACCAGGAACGGCACGCCGTCCACGACGGCGGTCTGCGGCACCTCGAGCTGGCCCCAGCCCGCCGGTGCGGACAGCGGGGGCTCGACGGTCCACGACGAGAGGTCGTCGCTCACCGCGTGGCCGATCACGCCGCGACCGATGGGCTCACCGTCGGTGACGCGGGCCGTGACCAGCATGTGCCAGCGGTCGTCGTCGCCGCGGAACACCCACGGGTCGCGCCAGGCCTCGTCGTGCCACTGCCCGGAATCGAGCTTCTCGTACCAGCGGGGGTCCGCCTCGACGAGCGGGTCATCGGAGGCCCGCTCCCAGGTGATCAGGTCGCGCGACGTGGCGACCCCCACGCGCTGCACCATCCAGTCCTCGCCCCGCGAGACCCCGGTGTAGAACATGCGCCACAGCCCGTCGTCGCCGCGGACCACCGAGCCGGTCCAGGTGGCGCCGTCGTCCCAGGCGGGGCTGTCGGCGGTCACCAGCGCGTCGGGCAGGAGCTCCCACTCGACGAGGTCACGCGAGCGGGCGTGCCCGATGGAGGCGCGGCGGTGCCGTCGGTCGGGGTCGATCAGGGCGCGGGAGGCGCGGAGGAAGAAGAGGTGCGTGTAGCCCTCGTCATCGCGCACCGACCAGCTGTCCCACACCCAGTGGTCCGGAAGTTTCAACATGGATTATCCCTTCACGCCACTGGCGGCGATCGAACTGACGAAGGCCCTCTGGAAGACGAGGAACACGAGGAGCACCGGGATCGTGATCAGCGACGTGTACGCCATGACCTCGCCCCAGGCGGTGTTGAGCTGGAAGAAGTACTGCATGCCCACCATGACCGGGCGCAGTTGCTCCTGCTGCACCACCATCAGCGGCCACAGGTAGGAGTTCCAGGCCGGCAGGAAGGTGAGGATCGCGACGGTCGCGAACGCCGGGCCGGACAGCGGGACGAGGATGCGCCAGTAGACCTGGAACCAGCTGGCGCCGTCGATCCGGGCCGCCTCGTCGATCGACGTTGGGATGGTGGAGAAGTACTGCGTGAAGAGGAAGATCGAGAACGCGTTCGCGATGAACGGCACGATCATCACCTCGTAGGTGTTGAGCCACCCGAAGTCGTACTTCAGCATGCCGTCCTCGAAGACGAGGGTCGGCAGCTTGCTGACCCAGTAGACCATCGGCACCGCGATGGTCTCGAACGGCACGATCAGCGTCGCGATGATCACCGTGAGGAGGAGCTTGCGGCCCTTCCACTCCATGCGGGAGAGGGCGAAGCCGGCCAGCGAGTTGACCACCAGGCCGACGCCGACGATGAGGACCGTCACGATCGCGGAATTCAACAGGAACCGCCAGAACGGGACCCGGTCGAAGACGCCGGCGTAGTTGTCGAACGAGATGTCGCCCACCGGCAGGAAGGCGCGGATGTTGTCGACGTCGGCGAGGATCTGGGCGTCGGGCTTGAGGCTCGACACGAACATGAAGATCAGCGGGAACATGAAGATCACCGCGAAGATCACCATCGGGATGTAGAGGAGCAGGGTCCGACGCCGCTTGCCCGCCGCGAGGCTGGGAGTGGTGTTGTCCATGTCGTCAGTCCTTGTCTCGGGTGAGGAAGCGCTGGATCATCGCGATCGCCAGCACGATGACGAAGAAGATGAGCGAGATCGCCGCACCGTAACCGGTCTGCTGCTCGCGGTAGCCGCGGCGGACCGCGTGGAACACGAGCGTGGTGGTGGAGTCGACGGGGCCGCCCTGGGTCATGACGTCGATCTGGACGAAGAGGCCCAGCGCCGCGATCGTGATGGTGACGAGGATGAAGATCATCGTCGGCCGCAGCCCGGGCCAGGTGACGTTCTTGAACTGCTCCCAGGCGCTGGCCCCGTCCATGCGGGCCGCCTCGTAGAGCTCCTCGGGGATCGTCTGCAGGCCCGAGAGCCAGATGATCATGTGGAACCCGACGGCCTGCCAGATGGAGAGCACGATGATCGCAGGCAGGGCGGTCGACGGGTTGCTGAGCCAGGCGATGTTCTCCCAGGCCCCGAAGGTGAGCGTGTCGATGAACGAGTTGATGATGCCGTCGGGCTGGTACATGAACCGCCACAGGATGGACACGACGACGATCGACGTCACCACCGGGATGAAGAACACCACCCGGAAGAACGTGGTGCCGCGCAGCTTCTGGTTCACCAACAGGGCGAGCACGAGTCCCAGTCCGGCCTGCACCGGCACCACGACCACCGCGAAGAGGAACGTGTTGATCAGGGAGCGGATGAAGGTGGGGTCGGCGACGAAGGCCCGGATGAAGTTGTCGAGGCCGACGAACCGGGGCGCGTTCGGCGAGATGAGCCTCGCGTTGGTGAACGACAGCCCGAACGCCAGCAGGACCGGGATGACGAGGAACAGGAGCAGCAGCAGCGCTGCGGGTGCCACCATGCCGTAGGCGGCGATGTGGCCCTCGCGCTTGCCGCGGCGCTTGGGGCGGGCGGCCGCCGGGTTCGCCTGGGCGGCGACGGCGGTGTCGACGGAACTGGTTGCGGTCATGGTGAGTCCTCCAGATGGTGGGGCCGGGGCCCGGGGGCCCCGGCCGGTGGCATCAGAAGCCGTAGCCGTCGTTGTTCTCGATGTCGGCGTCGATGTCCTTCACCGCCTGGTCGAGGGTGGCCTTCACGTCGGCGCCGTTCATGATGTCCATGGCGGCGGTCTGGAAGGTGGTGGAGATCACGGCGTACGCGGGGGTCTCCGGACGCAGCACCGCGAACTGGGTGAGCTCGGTGAACGGGCGGAGCACGCCGTCCTCACCGAAGTACTCGCTGAGCTCGGTCCCCTCCTCGGTGGCGGGGATCACGATCTGCTTGTCCGCGAACGTGGCGACGTACTCAGGCTTGAACGAGAACTCGAGGTAGGCGCGTGCCCCGTCGAGCGCTTCACCGGAGCAGGACGACGAGATGCCCCACTGCCAGGAGCCGCCGCCGATCTTGGGTCCCTGGCCGAAGTCCGGCGGGGGAAGGATGGCGAGGTCGTCACCGACCGCCTCCAGCGAGCCGAGCGCGTTCCACACGCCGGTGTAGCTGAGGCCCACCTCGTCGCGGTTGAACTCCTCGTTGCCGATGGTGCCGGTGTTGGAGGCCAGACCCTCGGCGAAGAGTCCCTGGAACCACTCGCCCCAGGCGACGGCCTCGGGGCTGTTGAGGGCGCCGTCCGCGGTCAGGTAGGTGTCGCGGTCGATGAGGTCGCCGCCGAAGCTCTGCAGCATGGGCGAGTAGGCGTAGGGCCACCACTCGCCGGAGTCCTCGGCGCCGATGTCGAGCGGCGTGGCGTAGCCGGCGGACTTGAGGGTGCGCAGGGCGGCGTCGAACTCGTCCTTCGTCCAGGGCTGGTCCACCGTCGCGAGGCGGATCCCGTTCTCCTCAAGGACGGACTTGCGGGCGAAGATCGCGAGCGCGGCGTCCCAATAGCCCGCGGAGTAGATCTCGTCCTCCCAGACGCCGACGGCGGTGGGGAGCAGGGCGTCGGTCACGTCGGTGGAGATCCCGAGCGGCTGGATGTAGCCCGCCCACGCCCAGTTCGGGACGATCGGGCCGTCCATGTCGAGGAGGCAGGGCAGGTCACCGGATGCGGCGGCCGCGACGATGGCGTCGTTGTAGGCACCCTGCGGGAAGGACTCGGAGACGACCTCGTAGTCGTCCTGGGATCCGTTGAAGTCGGAGATGATCTGGTTGTAGACCTCGAGTTCGGCGGGGTTGCCCGCGGAGTGCGTCCACAGCGTCACCTGGGCGGGGCCGTCCCCATCCCCGGACCCGCCCCCTTCGCCTGCTCGGGCGCAGGCGGTCAACGCCAGCGCGGAGATGAGTGCGGCTGCTGCGAGTTTCTGTCCAGTGCGCATCAGTGCCTGTCCCTTCTGTTGCGGCACGCCAGCGTTGGCGTATCCGGCTGTTGAGGCGACCTTAATCGAATTAGGTCACCTTTAGGTTCAGTTCTGAGGGGTCAGTTGTCAAGGTGTATCGCCGCGCCGTTATCGAATCGTTATCGACGAGCTGGCTTCGGCGGAGCCGTCGACTCGCGCACGAGCAGTTCACAGGGCAGCACGCGCTGCGGCTCGTCGACCGTCTTGCCCCCCGCGGCGGCGATCGCCATCGTCACCGCGATGTCGCCCATCGCGGCGTGCGGGAGGGCGATGGTCGTCAGCGGTGGGACGCTGCAATCGGCCATCTTCTCCTCGTCGTCGAAGCCGATGATCGACAGGTCCTCGGGCACGGAGAGCCCGTGCCTGGCCGCGGCCAGGATGGCGCCGACCGCGGCGCGGTCGGTGATGGCGAAGATCGCGGTCGGGCGCTCGCGCGGCGGCACGTCGAGCACCTGCATGGCCGCGTGGTAGCCGTCGTTGATGCCCCAGCCGGTCTCGACGACGGTGACCTCGGCGCCGTGCAGCCGGGCGGCCGCGACGAACGCGTCGCGACGGATGGGCCCGGAGATGTTGCCGGGGTCCGGGAGCCCCGCGTCCGGGGCCCAGCGGCCGGTCAACATGGCGAGCCGGCGGTGCCCCAGGCCGACGAGGTGCTCCAGCGCCCTCGTCGCGCCGTACGCGTCGTCCGGGTACACGCTCCACTCGTCCGCCCGGCGGGCGGTGCAGTTCGCGAGCACCAGCGGGATGCGCGACTCGGGTAGCTGGTCGAGGACCCGGAAGCCCATCGTCACGTGGATGAGGGCGTCCACCTGTCGCCGCTCGAGCTCGCGGATCGCGGCGGGCCCCAGCTCGTCGCGGTCCAGCAGGTCCATGAGCAGGAGGATGCGGCCGTCGGCGTGGGCGCGTTCGATGGCGGCCGCGAGGAGCCGGCCGCCGAAGACCGACGTGGCCACGGCGTCGGTGACCACGCCGATGGACTGCGTGGTGCGGCTGCGGAGGCTCTTCGCGACGAAGTGTGGCTCGTAGCCGAGCCGGTCGGCCGCCTCGAGGATGCGCTTCTTCGTGTCGGCGGCGATGTTGCCGCTGTCGCGCCCGTTGAGGACGAAGGACACCGCAGTCTGGGACACGCCCGCCGCCGCCGCCACATCGGCGGCGGACACACGTCGGCTCGGCTTACGCACCATTGGGCCCATTTGGCCAGTCGGGCACGGGCCTGTCAAGCGCGGGACGCCGCTCGCCGTCGGCCCGGAACCACAGCAGCGCGTACCCCGCGAGCAGCAACCAGAGCCACGACGTGCCGAGGATCTGCTGCCACCAGGGCCAGTGGTAGGCGGCCTCGCCCTCGTACGGCTCGCGCCACTGCGGCCCGTCGAACAACGTGACGGCGGCCGCGGCCAGCCACACGTACGGCGCCCAGCCACCGCCTCTGAGGGCGAGCCGTGCGACGACCAGCACCATCGGCACCATCCACACCCAGTGGTGCGACCAGCTGACCGGGGAGGCGAACAGCGCGTAGAGGCCCATCACGGTCATGCCGGCGGCCTCGTCGTCGTCCAGCCGGTGGATGAGCGCCAGCACGAAGAGTCCGACGACGGCGCAGCCGAGCACCCACCAGAGGCTGGACACGTCGTCGCCCAGGACGCGGTGGATGAAGCCGTTCCAGGACTGGTTGGAGGCGTAGCCCGCCTGTCCGATGCGGTCGGTGTCGCCGAGGGTGTCGGACCAGTACTGGATCGAGTCGCTCCAGCGCACGGCGAAGCCGATTCCCGTCCACGCCGCGAAGGACGCCAGCGTGACGGCGAGAGCGCGCCAGTCGCGCCGGACGAGGAAGAAGGCGAGGAACACGGCCGGGGTGAGCTTGATCGCGATCGCCAGCCCGATGAGGCTGCCGCGCCACCACCGGCCCCGGCCGAGGAGCACGTCGACGACGACCAGCAGCATGAGCAGCGAGTTGACCTGCCCGAAGTCGACCGTCTGCTTGACCGGGTCGAGCCACAGCAGCACGGCGGAGGCGCCGGCGGTGGCGGCCCAAGACCTCGCGCCGCGCAGGTCGGTCATCTCGCGGAGCACCAGGTGGACCACGGCGACGATGGCGGCGACCGTCGCCAAGGACAGCAGGAAGCTCGCCCAACCCAGCGGCATCACAGCGAAGACGGCGAAGAACAGCGCCGCGATGGGTGGGTAGGTGAAGGGCAGTTCGGCGCCGATCTCGGTCGCCGGAATGGCTCCGTAGAGGCTGCGGCCCTCGAGGATCATCCGGCCGCCGAGTCGGTAGACGTCGACGTCGATGCGGTACGGGTTGAGGTCGTCGTGCAGCCACGGCCTCCCCAGGGTGAGCAGGGCGGCGGCGGCGACCACCGCCGCCACTGCCAGCCACTGCGCCCACCGGGTCCGCAGGTACCAGTCGGCGGCGCGGCGGAGGGAGGAGGTCACCTGTCAAGTATGCCGGGGCGAATGCACTGCCACGACCCAGCCCTGCGCGACACGGATGGCGACGATGCGGCTCGGCCCATCCCCCGCCGGTAGGATGGTCCGGTCCTGATCGCCTCGGCGGTCGTAGAGCCAGGTACTTAAGTACCCAGCCTGACTTGGGGTTTTTCTCAGGTTTACATTCCAGCGTCTCCATTGTCGGAACTCGGGTATACCGCGACGGATGCCATGTCAGCACAAAGGGACTTGAGTACACGCATGTATCCCCTTGTCGCGGCGGCATGTGCAGACAAGTGAATCCAGCACCGCTTCGAATGTTTATGCCCTGACATAAATAAATCGATCGAGAGACACGCCGTGCTCGCTGGCGCTGGCCTCGTTCTCAAGCTATATTCATGTTTGCCACGCGTCGGAAGGTACGTTCGTTCCCCCCAACACGTCCCTGGAGACGCGTGTGCAGAGGCCGGATGCTCCCCCCATGCGTCCGGCCTCCCTAATTTTTCAGGCCACCGGCTCCCCGGCGAGTCGGGCGGCCGAGGCCGCCTCGTCGGTGGGCTGCTCCTCGGCGGCGCGCTCGGCGGCGACCCGCCGCAGGTAGTTGGCCTTTTCGAGCCCCAGCCGCTCCGCGTCCCAGCCCAGCGCCTGCGCGCACAGCTCCGCCACCTCGTCGACGGCCGACTCGCCGCGGTCGCGGGCCTCGGAATTGAGCCGCACGCGGGAGACCAGGACGTCCTCCAGGTGCAGTGCCCCCTCGTGCGTGCATGCGCGATGCACCTCGGCGCGCAGGAACTGTGGGGCCGCGGCCAAGGGCTCGCCCAGGTCGGGCCTCTCGTCGATGGCGGCCAGGAGTTCTGGCAGCTCGGACCCGTAGCGTGCGAGGAGGTGCTCCATGCGGTCGTGGTCGAAGCCGTATCTTCCGGCGAGCGCGTCGGCGCGGTTGCGCGTCGCCACGTACCCTTCGGCACCGAGCAGCGGCAGGTCGGCCGTGACCGACGGGCGCTGCTTGGCGGCACGTCGGCCGAGGGCGAAGTCGACGGCGTCCTCCGCCATCACGCGGTAGGTGGTGAGTTTGCCGCCGGCGATCGAGACCATCCCCGGGACCACCTCGGCGACAGTGTGCTCGCGCGACACCTTCGTCGACTTCGTCTCGTCCAGGACGGTCGGCTGGAGGAGCGGGCGGAGCCCCGCGTAGGTGCCGATGATGTCGTCGCGCGTGAGCGGCCGCGACAGCACCGAGTTGGCGTGGTCGAGGACGTAGTCGATGTCGGCGCTGGTGGGTACCGGGTGCTCCAGCTGCTCGTGCCATGCCGTGTCGGTGGTGCCGATGACCCAGTAGTGCTGCCAGGGGATGATGAACAGCACGGACTTCTCGGTGCGCAGGAACATGCCCGCGTCGCCGCGGATCCGCTCGCGGGGGACGACGATGTGGATCCCCTTGCTGGCGAGGACCTTGAGCCCGCCCCGGGCCTCCGCGAGGTCCTGCGTCCGTTCGGTCCACACGCCGGTGGCGTTGATGATGCGGTGTGCCCTGACGGTGATCGAGTCGCCGCTCTCGAGGTCGACGACCTCCGCGCCGCTCGCCGCCCCCGAGTCGTCCTTGAGGATCCGCGTCACCTTCGCGCGGCTGACCGCCTCGGCGCCGTGATGGACGGCGGTGCGGACCAGCGTGATGACCAGGCGCGCGTCGTCGACACGGGCGTCGTAGAACTCGATGGCGCCGACGAGCGCCTTCGGGTCCACGTCGGGGAAGCGTCGCAGCGCACCCCGGTGGGACAGGTGCCGCTGGACGGGGACCGTCTTGCGGAAGCCGCTGCCGGCCAGGGCGAGCGCGTCGTAGAGGCCCACGCCGACGGCGGAGTAGGCGCGCTCGATCACCCGGGTCTTCAGCGGCCAGAGGAAGGGCTGCGCCTCGACGAGGTGGGGGGCGATGCGGCTCAGCAGCCGGCCGCGCTCCTTGAGCGCCTCGGCGACCAGCTTGAAGTCGAGCTGGTAGAGGTAGCGCAAGCCGCCGTGGACCAGTCGTGACGAGCGCGACGACGTGCCCGCGGCCCAGTCCTGTGCCTCCACGATCGCGGTCCTCAGGCCGCGCGAGGCCGCGTCGAGCGCGATGCCCGCCCCGGTCACGCCGCCCCCGACAACCAGTACGTCGAAGGTATCGTCGCGCATCGCTCGGAGGGACGCCGCCCGCTGCTCCAGATCCATGTGCACACCCTTTCCGAAGTCCAGTCTGCCGGGTCGCGGAAGCCCCCGCCTGATTGGGGTCGTTCCTCATGACAAATCGGTACACTTGCGGCCATCATGTCTGAACACATCCGCAGCGAAGTCCGGGGCGAGACGGGGCACATCGTCCTCGCCCGGCCGAGAGCCATCAACGCACTGACCTACGACATGGTGGAATCCGCTTACGCGATTCTCGACGGCTGGCTGCGGCACGAGAAGGTCTCCGCCGTGGAGATCTCCGGCGAGGGCGAGCGCGGCTTGTGTGCCGGCGCCGACGTGCGGGCGCTGCGCGAGCAGGTGCTCGGCCACGGCCCCTGGTTGGCGTTCCTCGAGCTCGAGTACGCGCTCGACATGCTGATCGCCGACTCACCCGTGCCCGTGACCGCGCACATGCGGGGTGTCACCATGGGCGGCGGGCTCGGGCTCACCGGGCACGCCGATCGGCGCATCGTGCACGCCGATTCGGTGCTCGCCATGCCCGAGACCAAGATCGGGCTCTTCCCCGACTGCGCCATGCTCTACCAGCTCTCCCGCGCCGGGGCCGTGGGCACCCACCTGGCGCTGACCGGTGCGGCGTTCACCGGGGGCGATGCCATCCGCCTCGGCATCGCCGACGAGTCGGCCGACGGGGAACTCCCCGCCCCGCTCTTCACGCCGGAAGCCGCCTGGATCCAGGAGTGCTACGTCGGCGACGACGCGTGCGAGATCGTCGCTCGGCTCGAGGCCCACGACTCCCCCGCCGCAGCCGCGGCCGCCGCCGACCTTCGCGCCCGCAGCCCCTTCGCCGTGCACGTCGCGCTCCGCGCGCTGCGTCGAGCCGAGAGCCTGCAGTTGTCCGAGGTGTTCGGGCAGGACCTCAAGCTCGCCGAGCGGGTGATCCCCGTCGACTTCGCCGAGGGAGTACGGGCGCTGCTCGTCGACAAGGACAACCGCCCGGCCTGGCGTTGGCAGCGGCTCGAGGACGTGCCCGTCGACGCGGTCGACGACGCCTTCGCCTACTGACGCCCGCACGTCGATGCTGCTCACCACTCTCTGGGTCATCGGTATCACCGCCGAGGGCATGACCGGCGCGCTCGCCGCCGGACGCGAACGCATGGACATGTTCGGCGTCATCATGGTGGCCCTCGTAACCGCGCTCGGCGGCGGATCGATCCGCGACGTGCTGCTCGGCCACTACCCGCTGACGTGGGTGCGCGACCCCGAGTACGTGGTCGTGGTGGTGGTCGCCGCGATAATCACGGTGTCCATCGCCCAACTGATGAAGTACTTCCGCCCGCTGTTCCTGGTGCTCGACGCGCTCGGCCTCGTCGTGTTCTCGATCCTCGGCGCGCAGATCGCCCTGGAGCTCGAGATGGGCATCATCATCGCCGTCGTGGCGGCGGTGACGACGGGCGTCGCCGGCGGCGTGCTGCGCGACCTGCTGTGCGACCGTATCCCGCTCGTGTTCCGTCAGGAGCTGTACGCCTCCGTCGCGATCCTGGCCGCCCTGATGTACGTGGGGCTGGACGCCGTCGGCCTGCGGGAGGAGATCAACGTCGTGGCGACGTTGGTCGTCGGCTTCGTGCTCCGCCTCCTGGCGCTGAGGTTCAAGCTCCGGCTGCCGGTCTTCGACTACCAGGAGTCCTACTACGACAACCGCAAGGCGCTGAAGAAGGCGCTGCGCGAGCTGCGGACCTGGCGCCTGCGTCGGCCCAACCGGCCCGTCGTCGAGGACGACCTGAAATAGGGCAGGCGAATCCGAAGCGCCCGACGAGACCCGAGCGACCTCAGCCGATGGCGGCGAGGACGTCCTCACGTTCGACGCCGTTGTGCGTCCAGTGGGCGATGAGCTGGGCGCGACCGGGGTAGTAGGTGCCGAGGCGACGGACGGCGCGGAGGCGGCCGTTCGACGCGATGCCGTTGCCCTTGACCCGCACGGTCGCTTCGCGGACCTCGCCCGCGGTGGTGTGCACCTCGGTGTTGGTGTCCCCCTCGACGATGACCCGGGTGGCCTCCTCGATGAAGGCGGGATCGGTCATCGCGTCGTAGCAGAAGCGCCGGCCGAGGACGCTGTGGTCGGCCTGCCCGATCAGGTCCGAGGGTCCGGCGACCGGCCGGGAACGCCAGGTGACCGGCACGTAGTAGATGTCGCCGCGGGACTCGATCAGCAGGGAGTCCATCCCCACCTCGCCCGCCGGGTCCTCGAAGCGGAAGTTGCCGACCGTGGTGAGGTGGGCCGTGTCACCCTGGAACCAGGGCTGCAGGCGCAGCCACGGCGCCAGCAGCTCCAGCTTGGAAGGCTTGACAGACGCCCCTGCGTGCACCGTCGTGATCCGACCCATTTCGACCCAACCTCTTTCTATTGCTGCGGCGGGCGACGCATCGCCATCGCCATGTTGACCAGGACGATACCGATCCACGCGACGAGCATCCCCGCCAGGCCCGTGATCTCGGCGGTGATGGCGGTCAGCGGGATCGCGAGCACGAGCGACGTGATGGCGACGGCCACGCGGGCCCCCTGGCCGGAGGACGACGCCTTGTCCGCGCGGTCGCGCTGCGCGACCTCCGCCTCGTAGCGGCGACGCACCGTCTCCTCGATCCGGCGGGCCATGGAGTCGACGAGCGCGGGCTCGATCTCCGCGCCCTTCTCCTGCCGCACCGCGAGCACGGCCTCGATGTCGTCGCGGTTCATGTCACTCATGCCCCTAGCGTATCGCCGACGGCGTAGTGCTCCGCCTGCGGCGGCGTTTCCCCGTCGTCTAGTATGAACACGATCGTTCCCCTCTTCTCTTTCAAAGGATCTGCATGTCCGACGTGCGCGAGGTCATCGTCATCGGTTCCGGCCCGGCCGGCTACACGGCCGCCATCTACGCCGCCCGCGCGAACCTGAACCCGCTCGTCTTCGAGGGCGCCCTAGATGCCGGCGGCGCCCTGATGACCACGACCGAGGTCGAGAACTTCCCCGGCTTCCCCGAGGGCATCATGGGCCCCGACCTGATGATGAACATGCGTCAGCAGGCCGAGCGCTTCGGCGCCGAGCTCGTCGCCGACGACGTCACCGAGGTCGACTTCTCCGGTGACATCAAGGTCGTCAAGGACTCCGACGGCACCGAGTACCGCGCCAAGGCCATCATCCTGGCCATGGGCTCCGGCTACCGGCGCCTCGGACTCGAAGGGGAGGACCGACTCTCCGGCCGCGGCGTCAGCTGGTGCGCCACCTGCGACGGCGCCTTCTTCCGTGACAAGCCGATCGCCGTCATCGGCGGCGGCGACTCCGCCGTCGAGGAGGCGACGTTCCTGTCCCGCTTCGGTTCCTCGGTGACGATGGTCCACCGCCGCGACGAGCTCCGCGCGTCGCACATCATGGCCGAGCGCGCGAAGAACGACCCGAAGATCGACTTCGCCTGGAACTCGGTGGTGACGTCCATCAACGGCGAGAACTCGGTCGAGTCCCTGACGCTGACCGACACGCTCACCGGCGACACGCGGGACCTGCCGGTCTCGGGCGTGTTCGTCGCCATCGGCCACGACCCCCGCTCGGAGCTCGTGAAGGACCACGTCAAGCTCGACCCCGAGGGCTACGTCCTGGTGGAGACCGACACCACCCAGACCAGCGCCCCCGGCGTCTTCGCCTGCGGCGACCTGGTGGACCACCGCTACCGCCAGGCGATCACCGCCGCCGGCACCGGCTGCGAGGCCGCGCTCGACGCGGAGAAGTACCTCGCGAGCCTCAACGACTGAAACCCAAGGAGCAACATGGCTATGAAGGCTGTCATCGAGTCGACGTTCGCCGACGAGGTGCTGATGGCGCCGGAACTCGTCGTCGTCGACTACTGGGCCGACTGGTGCGCCCCCTGCAAGCAGATCGCGCCGATCCTCGACGAGCTGGACCGCGAGTACGAGAACGTGAAGTTCGTGAAGGTCGACACGAATGACCAGCCGGGCCTCGCGGCCCAGCAGGGCGTGATGAGCCTCCCGACGCTCCAGTTCTTCCGCGGCGGCCGCGTCGCGAAGTCGCTGAGCGGCGGCAAGACGAAGAACGCGCTCAAGAAGGTCATCGAAGAGCTGGCCTGATGAGCACGAGCCCCCGCGCGCAGAAGCCGCCCGTACCGACGCTGGTGACGATCGTCGCCGTGCTGGTCGCGGTCGCCCTGATCGCGGGGGCCTTCCTGCTCGGCCGCAGTCTGGCCACCGCGCCGGAACCCGCGCCCACCGAGACGCCGACCACGGCGCTCGCCCCGCCCGCGCAGCTCGCGGGCTTCCAGCTGGCGGAGACCGCCGCCCCGTCGCTGGCCCCCGGGGTCGGCAAGGAAGTGGTCCACGCAAACTACACCGACGGGACCGCCCGCATCCTCCTCGTCCTGTCGCGGCCCGAGGCCGACGTCGAGGAGTTCCTCACCAACGCGGGCATCACCAACCTCACCGAACGCAGTGCCGCCAACGGCCGCACCATGTGCGGCACCTCCACCGACACCGGGTACGCCGCCTGCGCGCGCCTCGTCGACGACACCGGCCGGCTCATCGTCGGGGCCACCGACGTGAGCGTCGAGACCCTCGAAACGCTGCTGGACGAGCTCCCCGAGTGACCGACGACCGACTTGTAGACTCGCGAGGGTGAGCACCCAACGACACGACACCCGGCTGGACCGGTTCGTCGACAGCTATGCAGATCGCACGAACGGCATGCGGGCCTCCGCAGTCCGTGCACTGTTCGCCGTCGCCAACCGCCCCGAGATCGTGTCCCTCGCCGGCGGCATGCCCAACATCAAGGACCTCGCCCTCGACGTCATCGCCGACAACATGGCGCGCCTGATCCGCGACCACGGCGCGCAGATCATGCAGTACGGCTCCGGCCAGGGCGAACTGCGCATCCGGGAGAAGATCCTCGACGTGATGGCCCTGGAGGGCATCACCGCCCACCCGGACGACATCGTCATCACCGCCGGCTCCCAGCAGGGGCTCGACCTGGTCACCCGCGTGTTCTGTGATCCGGGTGACGTGATCCTCGCCGAGTCCCCGAGCTACGTCGGCGCGCTCGGCACCTTCCTCAGCTACCAGACCGAGGTGGTGCACGTCGCCTCCGACGACGAGGGCATCGACCCCGCAGCGCTCCGCGACACGATCGTGCGGCTGAAGTCCGAGGGCAAGCGGGTCAAGTTCCTGTACACGATCCCGAACTTCTCCAACCCCTCCGGGCTCACGCAGTCGCAGGCGCGGCGCCGCGAGGTCGTCGACGTGTGCAACGCGGGGGACGTGATGGTCGTCGAGGACAACCCGTACGGCCTGCTCACGCTCGAGGGCGAGCCGCAGCCCGCCATGCGTGCCACCGACCCCGACGTGATCTACCTCGGCAGCTTCTCGAAGATCTTCGCCCCCGGCTTCCGGGTCGGGTGGGTGCTCGCGCCCCACGGCGTCCGGGAGAAGCTGGTGCTCGCGCAGGAGTCCGCGACGCTGTGCCCGCCGGTGTTCTCGCAGTTCGCCATCGCGGACTACCTCGAGCACTACGACTGGCGCGGCCAGATCGTCACCTACCGCCACATGTACCGCGGCCGCCGCGACGCGATGCTCGAGGAGCTCTCCGAGCGCATGCCGCACGGCGTCAGCTGGACCCATCCGGCGGGCGGCTTCTTCGTCTGGCTGACGCTGCCCGACGGTCTCGACGCGCAGGCGATGCTCCCGCGGGGGGTCAACGCGCGCGTCGCGTACGTGCCTGGCGCGGCGTTCTACGCCGACGGCCAGGGCTCCAACAACATCCGGTTGTCGTTCTGTTTCCCGCCCGCCGACCGCATCCGTGAGGGCGTGCAGCGGCTCGCGTCGGTGATCGAGGGCGAGCTGGAGGTGCAGGAGATCTTCGGCACCCGCACCACGCGGCCCTCGCGCCTGCACGGCCCGTCCGTGTCCCCCGACCTCGCCTCGTAAGGAGTATCCATGACTGTCATCGTGATCGCCGGCGGGCTGAGCCACGAGCGCGACGTGTCGCTCCGGTCCGGGCGACGGGTGGCCACCGCCCTACGGGAGGCCGGTCGTGAGGTCATCGAGACCGACATCAACCCGCAGCTGCTGCCGCTGTTCGCCGAGCACCCCGACGCTGTGGCCGTCCCCATGCTGCACGGCGGTCTCGGCGAGGACGGCGCCCTGCGCGAGGTCCTCGAGATCATGGGCGTCCCGTTCGTCGGCTCGTCCGGGGCGGCGTCGCGGATGACGTTCGACAAGTCCATCGCGCACGCCCGCGTCAGCGCGGCCGGGATTGCGACGCCCCAGCAGGTGGCGCTCCCCCAGGACATCTTCCGCGAGCTGGGCGCCCAGACCATCATGCGCGGGATCAGCCAGCGGTACGGGTTCCCGCTCATGGTGAAGCCCGCCCGCTCCGGCTCGGCGCTCGGCGTCAGCAAGGTGGAGCGCGCCGAGGACCTGCCGTCGGCACTCGTCGGCGCGTACGCCTACGGCGAGGTCGCGGTGATCGAGGAGTTCATCGCCGGCACCGAGGTGTCCGTGACCGTGCTCGACGAGGGCGACGGCCCCGTCGCGCTGCCGCCGGTGGAGATCCGACCAGCGTCCGGCATCTACGACTACGAGTCGCGCTACACCGCCGGCGCCACCCGGTTCGTCACGCCCGCCGAGTTGCCCGACGAGGTGCTCGCCCGCGCCGGCGAGGTCGCCGTCGCCGCCCACGAGGCGCTCGGGCAGCGGCACCTGTCGCGGGCCGACATGATCGTCCGTGCCGACGGCACGCCCGTGTTCTTCGAGGGCAACGTCGCGCCCGGCATGACCGAGACCTCGCTGTCACCGCTGGCGTTCGAGGCCGGCGGCCGGACCATGGGCGAGGTGTTCTCGAGGCTGGTGGACCTGGCGCGATGAGCCTCCGCCTGAAGCAGGTCCTCACCGTCACCGTGGGCGTCCTCGTCGCGGCGGTGATGCTGCTGCTCGGCCTCTGGCAGATGAGCCGGTTCCAGCTGTCCATGCAGGACGTCGCCGTCGAGCGGCGCGCGATGGAGCCGGTCCAGCTCACGGAGCACGTCCACCCGGACGGCAGCATCGACGACATCTACGGCCGTCGTGTGCTCGCCGAGGGCGAGTACCTGCCGGAGCACGAGGTCGTCGTCGGCTCCACCGAGGCGCGGGTCGCCACCGCCTTCCGGCTGGCCGACGGGAGACACGTCGCCGTGGTCCGCGGGGAGCTCGACGGGTTGACCGCGGCCCCCGCTCCCCCGGCCGGGGTGACCTCGATCGAAGGCATATTCACGGCCAGCGACCACGACACCGACCGGCCCCAGGGCTCGGTGCGCCTGCAGCAGCTTGCGCAGACGTGGCCATCACCGCTCGTCGGAGGCTACGTGACCCTCACGGATGGTCAGTCCGCGGCCCAGGGCCTGGCCCCCGCCGAGGCCGAGCTGCCGGAGTCCGAGGGTACCGCCATGCACCAGGGCTACGCCCTCCAGTGGTGGGTCTTCGCCTTCGCGTCCATCGCGTTCTCCATCTTCCTGGCGCGCAACTTCCGCATCCAGGAGGAGAAGCGCGCCGAGCGCATCGCCCGCCGCCGCGAGGCGGCCGCGCGGAGCACAGAGGCTGCCCTGCACGCCGGGGATTAAGCTGCATCGGTCGGCGTCCGTCCGCCGACGGCCCCACCATGAATCATCTCCAAGAGTTCTTCAGTCTCCGGCCGGCGCAGCGCGACCACATCCCGGCCTTCCGCATCGCCGTCGGGGTGGCGTTGCCGCTGCTGCTCCTGATGGCGATCGGCCGGCTCGACCTCGCGATCTACGCGGCGTTCGGAGCGTTCACGGGCATCTACGCCCGGAACGAGTCGCCCCGCTCCCGGTTCCTGCGCCAGTCGCTCGCCGGCGGGATCCTCACGCTGAGCGTCGCGATCGGTGCGGTCCTCAGCGCACTCGCGGCGGGTCCCTGGGCGGTGATGCTCGTCGCGACGGTGGTGTCGGCCTTCGGCGCCGTCGCCGCCGCCCGGTACAACCTCAAGCCCGCCGGGTCGATCTTCTTCATCTTCGCCACCGCGGCCGTCGGCTCGATCGAGGGCGGCGCACCGGTGTGGCTGGCAACACTCGTCGCATTCCTGTCGGCGGGCGTGTCCGTGGTGCTCGGCATGGGCGCGCACCTGATCGGGGAGCGCCCGCTGCCGAGGGCGGTGCCCATGGTGACCGAGCGGTTCAGTCGCCGGGACCTCGTCGAGCACGGGCTGCGCTTCACCGTCGCGCCGCTCGTGGCCGGGACTCTGGGGATCCTGTCGATGGAACTGGTCCCCCAGCTCTCGCACCCCTACTGGGCGATGGTGGCCGCCGTCGCGCCCATCGCGCCGCCGCACCGGAAGGCGCGCTTCTTCCGCGCCGTGCACCGCATCGTCGGCACCAGCGGCGGGGTGCTGGTCTCCGCGTTCCTGCTGTCGTTCCCCACGGAGCCGTGGCAGCTCGTGGTGTGGGTGATCCTGTCCCAGTTCCTGGGCGAGCTGTACGTCGGGCGCAACTACTCGCTGGCGCTGCTGTTCATCACCCCGGTGGCGCTCCTGATGACGCAGATCGGACACCCGACGGACCCGGGCCCGCTGCTCCTGGCCCGCACCGTGGAGACCGCCATCGGGGCGTTGGTCGGCCTCGCGGTGGTCGCCTGGGGTTTCCCCCACGAGTACCGGCCCCGCTTGTTCCGTCGCGCCGGGGCGATGGGCCGCCGGCTCGTGGACCGGCGGCGCCCCCGCTGAGCGTCACATGCCGATGCGGAACAGCGCGTCGTAGTGCAGCGACCGCCCCATGAACTCCGCCACCAGCGCGAGGACGAACGCGGCGGTGATGAGGCCGGCCAGCAGCTTCGGATTCTCGCGCACCGCGGTGCCCGCGCTGCGGTACCAGAACAGCGCCAGCACCACGGCGGCGAGCCCCAGCAGCACGAGGCGCACCGTGAAGAACCCGCCCGAGAAGACGCCGGCTGCGGCCTGCCCCGCCTCGTTGCTGCTTGCCAGCGCCGAGATGTAGAGCGGGTACGAGATGAGGACGGCGAGCCCGGCCACGGCCGTGACGACCGCGATCCACTGCAGGACCCGGGTGGTCAGCTCCCACTCAGCGTTGGTGGTGGGCGCGTTGATCTCCGCCACCCGGGCCCGCACGGAGGGCAGGCCCGTCGTCGGCTTGGTTACGAGTGCGACGCCGCCCCGGCCGCTCCCGGTAGCAGGGTCCGGCTCGGGCCGAGGTGCCGTCACGGCAGCCTCGTTGCGGCGCCGCACAAGAGCGGTGAACATGAGGGCGCAGCCCACGGCGAGCGCCCCGAGGATGACGGTCGTCCCGAAGAAGTGGACCGCCACGAAGGGGGTGTCCCAGGCCGGCACGGCTCGAGCGACGAGTAGATCTGGGCCATCGACCACACGAGGCCGAGGCCCACGATCGCTGTCACGACCCCCAGGATCCCGCGGACCCGCTGCGTGGACCACTGGAACCACTGGGTGAGCGCGAAGGCGAATCCCAGCGCAGCGAAGGCGATGCCGAAGAGGATCTCGCGCGAGAGCCACGACGACTCCCAGTTGCGGACCACGTTCAGGACGTTCGTCACGTCGTTCATGTGCAGCATCGACACCGCCAACCCGAGCACCAACGCCGGCCCGATGGCGTACAGGACCGGCTCGTAGAGGCGGCGGACGGTGTGCTGGTCGGCGCGGCACCCGATCACGAGTTCCATCACGCCGAGCGCGACGAACGTTCCGACGCTCATCTGGGCGATGACCGTGAAGAGGATCATCGGTAGCTCGTGGAGGTTCATCAGATCTCCTTCGGGTTGGTGATACGCCCGGCGCCCGCGTCCCAGCGGGTCGCGTCCCGGTGCGGTGTGACGACGAGGTGGGGTTCGGTGATCCGCGGGTCGGGCAGCGGGGCGACGTCATTCGTCGACCCGTACTTGGCCCGCAGCTCCTCGATGGGGCCCCAGTCGAGCGCCCGCGACGGGCAGGCGCTGACGCAGGCCGGATCCTGGCCGGTCTCGCGGTAGTCGTAGCAGAGGTCGCACTTGGTCATGTGCCCGGTCTCCGCGTTGAACTGGGGCGCGGAGTAGGGACAGGCCCACTCGCAGTAGCGGCAGCCGACGCACTTCTCGTCGTCGACGTAGACCGTGCCGTCGGGACGGCGGGTCATCGCGGTCGTCGGGCAGACCTGCGTGCACACGGGGTTCTCGCAGTGGTTGCAGGAGATGGAGACGTAGTAGCTGAACACGTTCGGGGTGAACGTGTGGCCCGACGTCTGCCACGACCCCCCGGTGTACTCGACGACGCGGCGCCAGTTCACGCCGATCGGCAGGTCGTGCTTGTCCTTGCACGCGACCTGGCATGCCTTGCAGCCCGTGCACAGCGTCTGGTCGAAGTGGAACCCGTAGTTGGCACCCGCTTCGGTGGCGTTCGTGGTCATGGTCAGTTCACCTTCTCGACTTCGACGAGGGCCGTGTGCCCCGGGTTGCCCTTCGCGAGCGGCGACGGGTGGTACTTCATCAACGTGTTGACGCACCCGCCCTCGTCGACACCCTTGCTGTTCGGCCGGTACCAGGCGCCCTGCGGCAGTGACACCACGCCGGGCGCGATGCGCGGCGTGACGCGGGCCACGGTCTTGACGGTGCCGCGCGCATTGCGCACCAGGATCTCGTCGTCGTTCTCGATGCCGCGCGCCCGCGCGTCGACGGGGTTGATCCACAGCATCTGCGGGTGCGCCTCGTTCATCGTCGGCAGGTTCGCGTAGCTCGAGTGGGTGCGGCCCTTGTAGTGGTGGGCGATGCACTGCAGCGGGTACTCCGACTTGCGCGCCTCGAGGGCACCCTCCCAGGAGTCGACGTGCTCGGGCAGCGCGGTGAGGCGGTCGCCGCTGCGCTCCCCCGGGAACTCCCATTTCTGCGACATCTCGTGCAGCAACTGCGAGTAGATCTCGATCTTGCCCGACGGCGTCTTCAGCGGGTTGGCGACGGGGTCGTCGCGGAAGTCCTTCATCGCCACGCGGGGCCCCGTGGGGCTGTGCTTGCGGAAGACGCCCATCTCGGCGAGCTGTTCCTTCGTCGGGAACTCGGGGATCTTCTCGCGCGTCTGCTCGAACAGCCAGTCGCGCCACTGCTCCTGCGTGCGACCCTGCGTGAACTCCTTCTCGATGCCGAGCCGACGGGCGATCTCGGTGCACATCTCGTAGCCCGTCTTGGACTCGAACACCGGCTCGATCGCCTTGTCCCCGTAGATCGCCCACCCCATGTCGCCGCAGCTGGCGCCCGGGATGAGGTCGATCTCCTCGAAGTTGGTCGTCGACGGCAGGACGATGTCGCCCCAGTCGCACGTCGCGGTCCACTGGTGGTCGATGACGACGATGAACTCGCACTTCGAGTCGTCGCGCAGCGTCTCCTGGGTGACGTGGATGTCGTTGTGCTGGTTGATGAGCGTGTTCGACGCGTTGACCACCATCAGCTTGATGCCGACGTCGAGCTTCTCCTTGCCGCGGACGCCGTCCTTGGTCGCGGTCATCGACGGGCCGTCGTTGATGGCGTCGATCCAGTTGAAGCACGAGATCTGCGTCTTCACGGGCGGCGCCTCCCCGTCGAACAGGGGGAACGCCTTCACCGGCAGCGTGGTGTTGCCCTCCCGGGCTCCGTTGCCGCCGCCGGGGATCCCGATGTTGCCGGTGACCGCGGCGAGCAGGAAGATCGCCCGTGCGCTGTTCTCGCCGGTGGCGTGGCGCTGGGGCCCCCAGCCCTGGGTGATGGCGGCCGGCTTGGCCGCGGCGATCTCGCGGGCGAGCTTGCGGATCCTGGCGGCCGGAACGCCGGTGATCTCGGCGGCCCATTCGGGGGTCTTCTCGATCCCGTCCGTTCCCTTGCCGGCCAGGTAGGCCCGGTACGACGAGTTCGCCGGCGCCCCTTCGGGGAGGGTGGCCTCGTCGAACCCGACGCAGTACTTGTCCAGGAACGCCTGGTCGTGGAGGCCCTCCTCCACCATCACGTGGATCATGCCGGCGATGAGGGCCGCGTCGGTGCCCGGCCGGATCGGGACCCAGTCGTCGCCGGCGATCGCGGCGGTGTCCGAGTAACGGGGGTCGATCACGATGGTGCGGACCTGGAAGTCCTTGCGTACCTTCTGGACGACGGCGAGCTCGCCACCCCCCGACATGCGCGTCTCCAGCGGGTTGTTGCCGAACATGACCTGGAGCTGCGAGCGCTGCGCGTCCTCGAGCGAGTTGGAGGAGATCCACTCACCGTACGTGTACGGGAAGGCGGCGGTGATCTGCGCGGTGGAGTAGTCGCCGAACTGGCCGAGGTAGCCGCCGTAGGTGTTGAGGAGGCGCGGCCATGTGCCTCGCTTGGTGATGTTGCCGCCGGTGGACCCCGAGCCGTAGTGGTACCAGAGGGCCTCGTTGCCGTAGGTGTCCTTCACCCGCTTCATCTCGGAGGCGATCGTGTCGAACGCCTCCTCCCAGGAGATCTCCTGCCACTGGCCACCGCCGCGCTCCCCCACGCGCTTCATGGGGCGCTTGATCCGGTTCGGGCTGTAGATCCGCTCGCGCTGCGCGCGACCACGGACGCAGGCACGGATGTTGAAATCGCCCATCTCGTCGGAGCCCGTCGAGTCGGGAAGCACCCGGACGACGATGCCGTCCTTGACCTGGAGGCGGAGCGGGCACCGCGACTGGCAGTTCGCGAGGCAGGCGTTCCATACCGTGCGGTCGGCCTCGGCCATGCCAGTGGCGCCTTCGGCACGAACCTCCGGCATGCCCAGGTTGGCGACGGCCGGCACCAGCGCGGCCGTCCCCCCGGCGGCCGCAGACCACTTCAGAAAGGATCGACGGGACGTCCCCGTCCGCTCTTGATCGAGCCCAACATCCGCCACGATCGTCATGGGTGCTCCTGACTACTACGTTCGCTGTATACGACCGACTGTAGTAGTCAGGACATTTCCCCTCCCTCGGGGCCGCCTAAGTGCCCCGCGGGCTCAGTTCACGGCCTGTCGTGCTGAATCGTCGGCACGTCAGCGAGGCGCTCGAGGACGTGCCGCGTGGCGCGACGCTCGGCGAGGAAGCTCAGGAACGGCACCGTGCCGGCGAGAGCGATGCCCAGGTACCAGACCCAGCGCCACTTCACGCGGAGCCCGAGGGACACCACCGAGACGAGGAGCAGCGCGTAGAGCCATCCGTGCGCGATCCCCACGTACATGACCAGGCGCCCGTCGTTCCAGATGTACTTGAGTGGCATCGCGACGAGGGTGAGCACGACCAGCAGCACGCCGACCACCCAAGCGAGGACCTGGTAGAACTTCAGCGCCCGCAGCACGCCGGGCACGTCCTCCGGTTCCAGAGCGTCCAGATCGTCCTCGTACTCGGTAGCCATATGTCGACTTATCCTTTTATTGGTTTGCATGCTTGTAGTTGAGTCGATTGGTCAGTTAATCGTTTTGCCGTCGATGATTGCCATGATCCGCTCGAGGTCCTCGCCCGTGGCGAACTCGATGGTTATCCGCCCCTTGTTGCGACCGATGTTCACCTTCACGCGCGTGTCGAAGTGGTCGCTCAGGGCGCCGGCCAGTTCACGCTCCCGTTCCGACGGGCTCCTGGGGGTGCGCGGACCGCCCGTGGTCCGCTTCTCCTGCTTGCCGAGGAGCACCAGCTCCTCCGTGGAGCGCACCGACAGCCCCTCCGCGATGATCCGGTCAGCCAGGGCCTCCTGGGCCTCGGCGGAGTCGAGGCCGAGGAGTACCTTGGCGTGACCGGCACTCAGGACGCCGGCGGCCACCTTCATCTGTACCTTGGTGGGCAGGTTCAGCAGGCGTACCGTATTCGAGATCTGGGGCCGTGAGCGGTGGATGCGTGCCGAGAGCTCCTCCTTGGTGCAGCCGAACTCCTCGAGGAGCTGCTCGTAGGCCATCGCCTCTTCGATCGGATTCAGGTCCGAGCGGTGGAGGTTCTCGAGGAGCGCGTCGCGCAGGAGGGTGTCGTCCTCCGTGGGACGGACGATCGCGGGGATGGTACGAAGCCCCGCGCGCTCGCTCGCCCGCAGGCGCCGCTCCCCCATGATCAGTTCGTAGCGTCCGCCGCCGAGTGGCCGCACTACGACGGGTTGCAGCACCCCGAAGGCGCGCACCGACTCCGCGAGCTCCTCGAGTTCGTCCTCGTCGAAGTTGTGCCGCGGCTGCTTCGGGTTCGGGCGGATGGCGTCGAGTTCCACCTCGCGCAGCACCGGTGCCTGCGGATCGGACTCCTCCGTGCGGGTCAGCAACCCGTCCAAGCCCCTCCCGAGGCGTGAATTCTTTGCGGTGGCCATGGCTACTCCTTCGTCTCCACCTGGTTCGCGATCTCCTCGGCCACCGACGCGTATGCGACGGCACCCTCCGAGCGCGGTTGGTACGTGAGAACGGTCTGTCCGAAGCTCGGCGCCTCGGCGATGCGCACCGACCGCGGGATCTCCGTGGCCAGCGTCTGCTTCTTGAAATGCGAGCGCACTTCGGCAGCCACATCCTTCGACAGGTTGGTCCGCTTGTCATACATCGTCAGGAGGATGTTCGTCAGCTCCAGACGGTCGTTCAGGTTGCCCTTGACGCGGTCGATGGTCCCCAGGAGCGCAGTCACGCCCTCCAGTGCGTAGTACTCGGTCTGGATCGGGACCAGGATCTCGGTGGACGCGACGAGCGCATTCAGTGTCAGCATCCCGAGGGACGGCGGGCAGTCGATGAAGACGTAGTCGGCACCGCTCTGTTCGAGGTATTGCTCCAGCGCGTGCTTGAGGCGGGCCTCGCGGCCCTGCATCACGGCCAACTCCATCTCCGCCGCCGCAAGATCGATCGTCGCGGGAAGGACATGCAAATTGGGGGAGTGGGGCGACTGTTGCGCGTGCGCCATGATGGGATCGCCCTCGACGAGGGTCTCGTAGGTACCGGGGGTACCAACTGGATGCTCGATGCCGAGCGCGGTGGATGCGTTGCTCTGCGGGTCATTGTCGATGACCAGCACGTTGAGTCCGCCGAGCGCCAGGCCCATGGCGACGTTCACCGTCGTGGTGGTCTTGCCGACACCACCCTTCTGGTTCGCCACGACGAAGACCCGAGGGTGCTTCGGTCGGGGGAGGGTGGGCGTCGACTGTTCCTCGACGTCGAACTCCTCGCCGTACTCGTCCGAGGCGTCGTAGTCCTCGGGGATGTCGAACCGCGCGCGCTTGGGGCCGGTCGGGAGGGGGACCCCCGTTCCACGTGGAACGTTGCGCGCGTCCTTCCAGAAGTCCTGATCAGTCGCCTTTGGCTGTGGCTTCCGTTTCCTGAAGAACAACGGCACCGCATCTCCCATCTCTAGACCTTGGGCATCCTACCCAAGTTCGCGGACGACACGCTTGTCGCCCCACCGCCGACGGGGGGTGATGCGTTCCACGTGGAACGGACGCCGGAGCTGAGGGGCCGAGGTTGGTGAATCGGGTCGCGATCAGAGAGACGGTGACGGCCGGTGGCCGTCTATCCGCGACGGACCCGGATGGCCCTTGTTCCCTCGAGACCGGGGCCGGCGCTCAATTCCAGGACCTCCGCGACCAGACCCTGCTTCGCGAGCACGCCCTTCGCCTTCTGGATCTCCTCCTCAGCCGTGCGTCCCTTGAGGGCGACGAGTTCCCCGGCTGGGAGGAAGAGGCCACCGGTCCAACCCAGGAGCCGACCGAGGGGGGCCACCGCCCGACAGGTGACGACGTCGAAGGTCTTGGGGAGATCAGCCGTGGGGGAGTATTCCTCGGCTCGTGCGCGGACGACGGTGACCCTCTCGCCCAGGCCGAGCTCGTCCACTGCCAGGCTGAGGAACTCCGCCCGTCGCTGGAGGGGTTCGATGAGGGCGATGCGGAGGTCCGGGCGCACGATCGCCACGGGGAGGCCCGGTAGGCCCGCGCCGCTGCCGACGTCCGCAACAGAGACCCCCACGGGAAGGACGTCGACGAGTGCGAGGGAGTTCGCGACGTGTCGGCTCCACAGCTTGCCACCCTCCCGTGGGCCCATCAAGCCCCAGTCGATACCACGACTTGCCAGTATATCGACATATCGATTTAGTAGTTCGCCCGCTTGTGCATACAAAGACAAGAGCGCGGCCGAAGCCGCGCTCTCGTTCGTCGGTGCGACGCTCACGCCTTCTGCACCACCACACGCCGGTTCGGCGGCTCGCCCTCGGACTCGCTCACCAGGCCAGCGGCGGCGACCTCGTCGTGGACGATCTTCCGCTCGAATGCGTTCAGCGGCATCAGGCGCACGGGATCGCCCGTCTCCTGCACCTCGGCGATCGCGTCCTTCGCCATCGCGATCAGCTCAGCGCGGCGCTTCTCTCGGTAGCCGGCGACGTCGACCATGATCCGCGAACGGTGCCCGGTCTCGGTCATCACGACGAGGCGGGCGAGCTCCTGCAGCGCCTCCAAGACCTCACCGTTCTTGCCGACGAGCAGCTCGGAGTCGGTGTCGATGGCGACGAGCGCGCGACCCTCGGCGACGGAGTTCTCGATGTCCCCGTCCAGGTCGGCGATGTCGAGGAGTTCCTCGAGGTAGTCGGCGACGAGATCGCCCTCAGCCAGCAGGCTGGCCTGGTTGTCACTCATGAAGTTCCTTTCACTTCTTCTTGCGCTGGGAACGAGACTTCGCCTGGGGCTGCTGCCTCGTCACGACCCGCTTGCCGTCCGCGTCGGTACGGACGGTCACGCGGTTGACCTGCTGCCGCTGCACCTTGGGGCGAGCCTCCGCCTGCTCCTCGGCGGCCTTGAGGTCGGTCTCGGCCTCGTCGGTGGCCACCGCGGCGCCACGCACGGTGCGGGTGGTGTTCGTCTTGGCGGCCTTCTGCTTGCGACGCTTCTCGCGCCGTTCACGGATGATCTCTTCGGGGTCCTTGCCCTTGGCGCGCATGCGCTCTTCCCAGTCGATGTACGCGGGAGTGTTCGGGGCCGGGTTGTTCCGGATGAGCAGCCCCTGCTGGACCATCGTCCAGATGTTCGAGGCGAGCCAGTAGATGAGCACGCCGATCGGGATCACGACCGACGACACGGCGTAGATGATGGGGAAGAGGTACAGCATCATCTTCTGCTGCTGCGCCATCGGTCCCTCCAGGGCCGACGGGGGCATGTTCTTGCGCATGAGCTGCAGCTGCGTGACGAACAGCGCAGCCACCATGGCCAGCACCAGGAGGATGCCGAAGACCTGCGTCGCGCCGAACGGGGTGAGGGGGAAGATGCGCTCCGCCAGCCCGGCACCGAACAGCTGCGCCTCCTGCAGGGACTCCACCAGGGCGGGGTTGTCCTTCAGCCACTGGCCGCGGACCTGCCCGTCGGACGCGCCCTGGAGCACGCGGAAGAGCGCGAGGAAGATCGGCATCTGGATCAGGAGGGGGAAGCACGAGGCCATGGGGTTGACGCCCTCGTCCTTGTACAGCTTCATGGTCTCCTGGCCCAGCCGCTCGCGGTCCGCGCCGTACTTCTTCTGCAGCTCCTGCATCTTGGGCTGCAACAGCTGCATGTTGCGCGAGCTGTTGATCTGCTTCACGAAGAGCGGGATCATCGCCGTCCGCACCACCACGGTGAGGGAGACGATCGCCAGGGTCCAGGCGACGCCGGCCGGGAGGCTCAGCCAGATCCCCCACACCCAGTGGAACATGACGAGCAGGCCGGACACCGCCCAGTACAGCGGCTGCATCATCGTCGACAGGCCGCCGTAGATGGAGTCCCAGATGCTCAGCGGGACGAACAGATCGATCACTTGCTTACCTCACGGTCGAGGGATGCCTCATGGGCTTCCCAGGCTAGGCGTTCGGGTGTTCCGGGCACGTAGTCGACCCCGCCCATCGACCAGGGGTGGCACCGCACGATGCGGGCCACCGCCAGGAAGCTGCCCTTGAGGGCGCCATGGGTCTCGAGGGCCTTGAGTCCGTACGCGGAACAGGTGGGGTGGAACTTGCAGACGTCGCCGTAGACGGGGGAGATGAACTTCCGCCATCCCTTGACGAACCAGATCAACGGGTACTTCAGCATCAGGCGGCCTTCGAGAAGGCGCGACGCCAAGCTCCGGCGACGTCGTCGCGCAGTTCGGGACCGGCGACGGCGGCCGACGGGAGGGCCCGGACCACCACGTCGGTGGGGAAGGGTGCCTCCAGCGTGGCGACGATGTGCCGCAACCTGCGCTTCACCCGGTTGCGGGTCACCGCGTTGCCCACCTTCTTGGACACGACAAAACCCACCCGCGTTGCTTCGGGTGGATTCTGGGTGTCTGGGCGGCGGACGTGCACGATGACCGTCCCGGTGGCCGCTCTCGCCCCGTTCCTGAAGCTCGCAGCGAAGTCAGCTGGAGACTTGAGGCGCCGGGGCGAGGGCAGCACGAACGATCAGGCGGAAAGCTCGACGCGGCCCTTGCGGCGACGCGCCGCGAGGATGGCGCGGCCGGCGCGGGTGCGCATGCGGCTGCGGAAGCCGTGCGTGCGGCTGCGGCGACGGTTGCTGGGCTGGAACGTGCGCTTGCTCATAGGAGTTCTCCCATAATGGTCTTCATCAAGTACTGCCGGGAGGCAGGGAACAGTGGCCGCCACGAGGGCAGCGACTTGTAAACGATACGCTGCGCGTGCCGGTTTGGCCAAACGGGCCGACCACGTAAGCAAACAACAACGATGTAGTCCAGCCGACGCGCCGACCATTTCCCCGAAACGGGTTGCGAAATCGGGTCCAGACTACTAACTTCGAGGCTCCGGTATCCGCGTCTCCCCAGCTGTGGGAAACTATGTGGAAATGTTGAAAACGAGCACAACGCTCCCGATGGGTGACAAGGGGTCCAGGTGACTGAAGCTGTTGACCTCGAGTCTCTCTGGGACACGGTCATCGCCTCGGTCGACGTACCCACCCGCGCCTGGCTCCGTCGCACGCGCCCCATCGCCATGCACGGCACGACGATGATGCTCGCGGTCACCGACGAGCCCACCCGCGAACGCGTCGAGACCCGTCTCCGCCAGTTGATCGAGCAGCATCTCAGCGAGCGCTGCGGCGAACCCACCCATCTGGCCGTCATGATCGACCCGAACCAGGTGCCCGAGCCGCAGCCCCCCGCCGCCGCGCAGGTGGCCGAGGAGACCGTCGCCGCGATGCCCGAACCGCTCCTCGCGAGGCCGCGGGTCAACAACGACCTGCGCCTCAACCCCCGATACACGTTCGAGTCGTTCGTCGCGGGCGCCTCCAACCGCTTCGCCCACGCCGCGGCCGCCGCCGTCGCCGAAACCCCGGGCAAGTCGTACAACCCGCTGCTGATCTACGGCCCCTCCGGCCTCGGCAAGACGCACCTGCTGCACGCCATCGGGCACTACGTCCAGAGCTACTACGACAACCTCCGCGTGAAGTACGTGTCGACGGAGGAACTCACCAACGACTTCATCAACGCGATCTCCAGCAACCGCACCGCGGAGTTCCGCAGTTCCTACCGCGACATCGACGTCCTCCTGATCGACGACATCCAGTTCCTGGCGTCGAAGATCCAGACGCAGGAGGAGTTCTTCCACACGTTCAACACCCTGCACAACGCGCAGAAGCAGATCGTGATGACCTCCGACCGCCCGCCGAAGCTGCTCGAGGCGCTGGAGCCGCGCCTGCGGTCCCGCTTCGAGTGGGGCCTGATGACCGACATCCAGCCGCCCGACCTCGAGACCCGGATCGCGATCCTCCGCAAGAAGGTCGCCTCGCAGCGCCTGACCGCCGGCACCGCCGTGATGGAGGTCATCGCCCAGCGCATCACGACGAACATCCGCGAGCTCGAGGGCGCGCTGACGAGGATCGCCGCGCTCGCGAGCCTCAACCAGCAAGAGATCACCATGGAACTCGCCGAGCAGGTGCTCAACGACCTCATGCCCGAGGGGGAGGTCCAGGTCGACGCGCAGTCGATCATGGAGGCGACGAGCCAGTACTTCGGCATAAGCGTCGACGACCTCACCGGGCCCAGCCGCGTGGCCGGCATCGCCATGCCCCGCCACATCGCGATCTACCTCTGCCGCGAGCTCACCGACCTTTCGCTGCCCAAGATCGGCGCCAAGTTCGGCGGCCGCGACCACTCCACGGTGCTCAACTCCGTCCGCCGCATCAGCGACAAGATCGGCGAGGACCGCTCTCTCTTCACCCAGGTCACCGAGCTGACCAACAAGATCAAGCAGTCTTGAGCCGAGCTCCGGCGACTGAGCAAGGGAAATCTCGGCGCAGCGCTGACGCGCCTTGCTCGATCCACCGGCGAAGCGACAGCGTCGAAGGCACCGGAGCTCAGCTCAGATCGAGCGCGAGCGGAGCGAGCTGGTCGAGATCTTCTCGATCACCATGCTCTGATGTTCTGCCACGTTGGTCGAGCGAGCGAAGCCAATCGAGACCCCGCTTCTCGCCCCATCCCGCCCGAAAAGTTGTCATTCGGAGCTGTGGAGAACCCACATGGCCTCGATGTCGACAGGGCTGTGGACAACTTCCGGACCCCGAGCTCTCCACAAATCCTAAACTTGTGATTCGACAGCCGGAGGCCGGTTCTCCACACGGGCCAAATGCCGGGCGGCAAGCCAAGTCGCGACTTCTCCACAGTCTCCACAGCAGCTATGACCACTATGAGTAATCACACATCCAAGTGCCTTCAAAGTCAGACCTGTGCAGAGGTTCGAAGTCAGCGGGTACCGTAACTCGCGTGACTGTCGCAGCGAGAGCCGAGGCTCTGACCAAGGTGTACGGCTCGGGGGACGCGGAGGTCGTGGCCCTGGACGAGGTGGACTTCTCCATCCAGGCCGGCGAGTTCACGGCGATCATGGGCCCGTCGGGCTCCGGCAAGTCCACCCTCATGCACCTCCTCGCGGCGCTCGACACCCCCACGTCGGGGCGGGTCCTCGTCGGTGACACCGACGTGGCGCGGCTGGGCGACACCCCGCTGACGCAGCTGCGCCGCGACCGCATCGGGTTCATCTTCCAGTCGTTCAACCTGGTGCCGACGCTCACGGCCCGCGAGAACATCGTCCTGCCGCTCGCGATCGCCGGCAAGAAGGTCGATGAGGAGTGGTTCGGCACGCTCGTCGACGTGCTGGGCCTCGGCGACCGGCTCGGGCACAAGCCGTCCGAGCTCTCCGGCGGCCAGCAGCAGCGGGTGGCCTGCGCCCGGGCGCTGATGAACCGCCCGGACATCGTCTTCGGCGACGAGCCCACCGGCAACCTCGACTCCGCCTCCGCGGCCGAGGTGCTCACCTTCCTGCGCCGCAGCGTCGACGAGTTCGGCCAGACGGTCGTCATGGTGACCCACGACGCCAACGCCGCCAGCTATGCCGACCGCGCGGTCTTCCTCTCCGACGGCCGGATCGTCCAGGAGCTCTACGAGGCCTCGCAGGAGGAGCTCCTGCAGGAGATGGCCCGCATCTACCCCCGGCCCGACGCCGCCAAGCCCGCCCCGCCCGAGCCCATGGCAAGGCCGAAGCGGGCCCTCTGAGCATGCTGAAGGCCACGCTAAAGTCGCTCCTGGCGCGCAAGTTCCGGCTCTTCATGAGCGCGCTGTCGATAGTGCTCGGCATCGCGTTCGTCGCCGGCTCCCTGATGTTCACCAACCTCCTGTCGCGCAGCTTCGACGAGATCGTCCAGTCCACCGTCGGCGACGTGAACGTCGTGCGGGAGGACTCCGGCTTCAGCGACTTCACCACCTCGGTGCCCGACCCGGGCACGCTGCTCACCCCCGACGACGTCGCGGAGGTCCAGGCCGTCGACGGTGTCGCGCGCGGTGAGCCGCTGGTCACTTCGGCGCAGGTCTACCTCGTCGACCCCGACGGCCGGCTCGTCGCCATCAGCGGCGCGCCCGGCATCGGCAGCAACTGGCACGACACCCCCGCAGCCGGCGGGCTGGAAGGGGCCCGCATCGTCGACGGCCGCGCGCCTGAGGCCGACGGGGAGGTGGTCGTCGACCCGAGCACGGTGGAGCGCGCCGGCTACGCGATCGGCGACGAGGTGCAGGTCTCCACCCCGCTGCACGGCCTCGAGACCATGACGCTCGTCGGCACCGCGACGTACGGGTCCGGCTCCACCGCCGGCGCCAGTTACCTGTTCTTCACCCTGGCCGACGCGCAGCGCCTGATGGTCGACGGGGCGGACGCGTACCAGGGGATGTGGGTCCAGGTGGACGACGGCGCCGACCCCGACGCCGTGGCGGCCGCCGTCGACGAGGTGCTCCCGGAGGGCTGGCAGGCGAGCACCGGTGAGGAGATGGCCGCCGAGGTGGAGGACCTGCTCGCCGTCGGCATGGGCTTCGTCAACAACTTCCTGCTGATCTTCGCCGCGATCGCGCTGTTGGTGGCGACGCTGCTGATCCTCAACACGTTCTCGATCCTCGTCGCCCAGCGCTCCCGGGAGATGGCGCTGCTGCGCGCCCTTGGCGCCACGCGCAAGCAGGTCCGCAACTCGGTGCTGCTGGAGGCGCTGATCGTGGGCGTCGTCGGTTCGACTCTCGGCATCCTCGTCGGCTACCTGCTCGTCTGGGGGCTGCTCGCCGCCATGGCCGCGATCGGCGTCGGCCTGGGCGACGTGGTCCCGCAACTCACCTGGCGGGCGGTCGTCGTCTCGTACCTGGTCGGGCTGGGTGTCACGCTCGTCGCCGCGCTGCTGCCGTCGGTGCGGGCCGGCCGCGCGCGCCCCGTCGAGGCGATGACCGAGACCGCCGTCCCGACCGAGCAGTCGCGCAGCGGCCCCGTCGCCATGACCGGGATCGTGCTGATCGAGATCTCCGCGGCTCTCGTCGCGTGCGGGGTGTGGCTCGCGGTGCCGGAGCCGCTGTACTGGGTCGGCCTGGGCGCGGCCGGCCTGCTGGTGGGCGTCGTGCTTGCCGCCCCGCTGATAGGCGCCCCCGTGATCGCGCTGTTCGGCTGGCTGGCCGGGAAGGCGTTCGGCGAGATCGGCCGCATGGCCGCGCTGAACTCGCGGCGCCAGCCCCGCCGGACCGCGGCCACCGCGTCGACGATCACCATCGGCCTCACGCTCGTGACCACGGTCGCCGTGCTCGCGTCGAGCGTGACGACGTCGATGCGTACGGAGCTGGCGGAGGACCAGCGGGGCGACTTCGTCGTCGCGCCCGTGAACTTCCAGCCCTTCGACGCGCGGGTCGCCGACGCGGCCGAGCGGGTCGAGGGCGTCGACTGGGTGGCGAGCTTCACCGTCGGCGCCGCCCGGATCAACGACGACACCGAGACCGTGGTCACCGTCGCCGGCACCACGCCACGCGCCCTGCTGGAGGGGACCGCCACCGACGTCCCGGCCGGCACCATGACCGACGAGCCGGACTCCGCGGTGGTGAGCGTCGACTTCGCGAGCGCGCACGGCCTCGGGATGGGCATGCTGTTCGACCTGCACGGGCCGCTCGGCACCCAGCGCCTGCTCGTCACCGGCATCTCCGACGACGACACCAACCCGCCCGGCGAGATCATCGTGAACCCCGAGGCGTTCGCCGCGATCGCCGACGACTCGCTCGTCACCCACTTCGTCGTTTTCGCCGACGAGGGCGCCGACCTCGAGCAGGTGCGGCAGGGGCTGCGCGACGCGACCGCGGAGTACCCGACCGTCGCGGTCTCCGACGTGGCGGAGTTCGTGCAGGCACAGGTGGACCAGTTCCAGCAGCTGGTGACGCTCCTCTACGCGCTGCTCGGGCTCGCGCTGGTGATCTCGGTGCTGGGCATCGTGAACACCCTGGGGCTGTCGGTGATCGAGCGCACCCGCGAGATCGGGCTGCTGCGCGCCGTCGGCATCACGCGGCCGCAGGTGCGGCGGATGGTCACGCTGGAGTCGATCCTCATCACGGTGATGGGCGCGGTGCTCGGCGTCGGGCTGGGCCTGCTGTTCGGTGCCATCCTCGTGGAGGTCAACCGCGACTCCGGCATCTCGGTGCTCGACATCCCGTGGGGGCAGGTGGCGCTGTTCGTCGTCGCCGCTGCCGGGTTCGGCTGGCTCGCCGCCCTGGCGCCCGCGCGACGCGCCGCCCGACTGCCGGTGCTCGAATCGATCGCCGCCGAATAGGTCTTCCCCGGGTCTCCCGGGGCGTGCGCGAAGACCCGCGCTATGCCGATATGATCGGGTCCGTGTAGCCGGCGACGCGGCTGCGACTGCCAATCGACGAGGAGCGAGAAGTGAAGATTCGTGTGGAGCGCGACGCTCTGGCCGACGCCGTAGCCTGGGTGGCCCGCAGCCTGCCGAACCGTCCGACCGCCCCGATCCTCTCCGGCATGCTGCTCGCGGCCGACGGCGACGCGGTCACCCTCTCCAGCTTCGACTCGACGACCTCGGCGAAGGTCGCGCTGCCCGCGCAGGTCAGCGACGAGGGCACCGTGCTGGTCTCCGGTCGCCTCCTGTCGGAGATCGCGCGCTCGCTGCCGAACAAGCCCGTCGACCTCGTCGCCGACCACTCGAAGGTCGAGCTGACCTGCGGCTCCGCGCGCTTCACGCTGCAGACGCTGCCCGTCGAGGAGTACCCGACGCTGCCCGAGATGCCCACCCAGACCGGCACGGTCGACGCGTCGACGTTCGAGCGCGCCGTCTCCCAGGTGTTCGTGGCGGCCGGCCGCGACGAGCTGCTGAGCGTCTTCACCGGCGTCCGCGTCGAGATCGACGGCGAGACCCTCTCCCTGCTTGCCACCGACCGCTATCGGATGGCGCTCAAGGAGATCAACTGGAACCCCTCGTCGCCCGATGTCGAGGGCGCCGTCCTCATCCCCGGCAAGGTCCTGGCCGACACCGCCAAGGCCATGGGCTCCGGCGAGGAGGTCACCGTCTCGCTCTCCACCACCGAGTCCGAGGGCGAGGGCCTGGCCGGCTTCATCGGCGAGTCCACCCATGGCAAGCGCGAGGCCACCACCCGCCTGCTGTCCCAGGCGTTCCCGAAGGTCCGCCACCTGATGGACGTGCAGGGCACCGTCAACGTGCGCGTCTCCACCGAGGAGCTGCTCAACGCGGTCAAGCGCGTGAAGCTCGTCGCGGAGCGCAACACCCCGCTGCGCATGATCATCGCCGACGACCACATCGCCCTCGAGGCCGCCACCGGCGACCAGGCCCAGGCGTCCGAGGCGATCGCGGCCTCCGTCGAGGTGGTCGGCGACGAGCCCTCCATCGACGCGGCCGGGTTCAACCCGCAGTACCTGCTCGACGCGCTCGGCGCCCTCGACGCCCCCTTCGCGCACTTCGCGTTCACCGCGCCCGGGAAGCCGTGCCTGATCACGGGCCTGTCGAGCATCGACGGCGATCAGCTGCTTGACTACCGCCACGTCATCATGCTGATGCGCCTGCCGAACTAGTGTTCGTCCGTTCGCTCGAGCTGACCAACTTCCGCAACTACGCGACGGCCCAGCTCGAGCTCACGCCGGGGGTGACGGTCTTCGTCGGCGCCAACGGGCAGGGCAAGACCAACCTCGTCGAGGCGATCGAGTACCTGTCGACGGCGTCCTCCCACCGCGTCGCGAGCATCGTGCCGCTGATCAAGGCGGGGGAGGAGTCGGCCCTCGTGCGCGCGCGGGTCCAGGCGTCCGTCGCCGACGACCGGGTGATCCTCCTCGAACTCGAGATCGCGCAGGGCCGGCAGAACCAGGCCCGCCTCAACCGCGGGCCCCTCCCGCGGCCGCGCGACCTCGTCGGCATGCTCCGCACCGTCGTGTTCTCGCCCGTCGACCTCGCCATCGTCCGCGGCGACCCGTCGGACCGCCGCGACTGGCTCGACTCCCTCGTCATCACCCGGTGGCCGCGCATGGTGGGGGTCCGGCAGGACCTCGATCGCGTCCTCAAGCAGCGCAACGCCCTCCTCAAGGGCATGGCCGGCAAGTCGTTCCTCCCCACCGGCGGCGACGAGGAGATCACCCTCGGCGTGTGGAACGAGCAGCTCGCGACGATCGGCGCCGAGCTCCTGCACGCCCGCCTCGACACCCTCACCGACGTGCGCCCCTTCACCCAGGCCGCCTACGAGGCCATCGCGCCCGTCAACAACCAGATCTCGGCCCAGTACAAGACCTCGATCGATCTCGACGGAGTGAGCGAGGCCACCGACGTGCGCGCCACCCTCAGGCAGCGACTCCTGGACGCCATGGCGGAGGCGCGGGCCGAGGAGGTGCGCCGGGGGGTGACGCTGGTCGGGCCGCAGCGCGACGACGTCAACCTCTTCATCGGCGACCTGCCCGCGAAGGGGTACGCGTCCCACGGGGAGTCCTGGTCGCTGGCGCTGTCGCTGCGGCTGGGTGGCTTCGAACTCGTGCGCGACGACGGCGTCGAGCCGGTCCTCGTGCTGGACGACGTGTTCGCGGAGCTCGACTCGGCGCGCCGCGAGCGCCTCGCTGACGCCGTGAAGCACGCCGAGCAGGTGCTGATCACCGCGGCCGTCGGCGCCGACGTCCCGGACTTCCCGACGGAGCGGCGATTCCTCGTCGAGGCGGGTACCGTACGCCCTGAGGAATCGGGGGACGGTGGTTGAGCCAGTGAGATGGTGGTTGAGCCAGTGAGTTGGTGGTTGAGCCAGTGAGCGAAGCGAACGACGGTCGAAACCAAGCGGACGACGGTCGAAACCAAGCGAGCGACCACGATCCGACGGGGCTCGACCTGGCGTCGCGGATCGCGCGCGCCACGGCACTGTCGCAGCGTTACCAACCCGTGGCCCCGGAGCCGGAGAAGCCGCGGCCGCGCCGTCGCCGGGTCATGGAGGAGCAGCGCTCGGGCGCGCACCCCGACGACCGGGACCCGCAGCCCATCGGGTCCGTGTTCGAGAACGTGGTACGCAAGCGCGGCTGGACGAAGCGGCTGTCGCTGTCGACGGTGCTGCGCAACTGGGCGGGGCTCGTCGGCGAGGCGAACGCGGAGCACTCCAAGCCCGTCGACTTCACGAACGGGGTCCTGAAAATCCAGTGCGACTCCACCGCTTGGGCCACCGGCATGCGCTACTCCGCGTCGCAGTTGGTGGCGCAGCTCAACCGCGAGCTCGGCGACGACACCGTGAAGCGGGTCGACGTCGTCGGGCCCCCGCAGAAGAGCTGGAAGCGCGGCATTCGGTCGGTGCGCGACGGCCGCGGCCCCCGCGACACGTACGGCTGATCCCGGGGCGTCGGCTCAGCCGAGCGGCCCCGTCGACCCTCCCGCGGTGATGAAGCCCTCCTGCTCGTCGACCGACGCCGACTTGGTGAAGAAGCGGGGCGCGTTGGCGAGCAGCCCGTCGCGGGTGTGGTACTCGGTGTCCGCTGCGATGGGCAGTTCGACCTCGCGCCGCTCGATCGCCGCCCGGTAGATCGCGGTGACCACCTCGACGGTGCGCCGCCCGTCCTCGCCGGTCACGGCCGGGGCGCGACCCTGCCCGACCGCATCCAGCACGTCGCCGATCTGCCCGGCGTGGCCTTCGTGGGGGAGCGGGACGTGGGCGGCGGCGATCTCCTCGAGCCGTGCGACGAGCGCCGCGTTGCCGTCGGCGGTGGGGAACCCGTTGGGTTGGGTGACCTCCGCGCACACGGCCCAGGGCTGGGCGACCGACGCGTCGCGCCCCTGCACGACGATCTGCTGCCGCTCCCCGTGGTGGACGACGGAGCTCGTCAGCTGGGCGATGGCGCGTTCGTAGCGGAGCAGCGCGACGGAGAGGTCCTCGACCTCGGCGTTGTCGTGCCACGCGTTGGTCATCATGGCCTGCACGGCTTGGGGGGCGCCCATCATCCACAGCAGGAGGTCGATGTGGTGGATCGCGTGGTTGAGCGTCGGGCCGCCGCCCTCGGACTCCCAGGTGCCGCGCCAGGCCAGGTCGTAGTACGGCACGCCGCGCCACCAGGCGGAGTCGACGGCGAGGTGGGCGACGGGGCCGAGCAGGCCGGAGTCGACGGCGGCCTTGAGGGTGGCCATGTCGTCGCGGAACCGGTTCTGCGCCACCACCGACAGCAGGCGCCCGCTGCGGTCGCGGGCGGCGAGCATCGCGTCGCAGTCCGCCAGCGAGGGCGCCATCGGCTTCTCCACCAGGACGTGCTTGCCGGCGCCGAGGAAGTCGACGGTCAGCTCGGCGTGGGTCCCGGGCGGGGTGCAGAGGCTGACCAAGTCGATGTCCTCGCGGCCGAGGAGCTCCTTGTGGGAGGCGACCACGTCGACCCCGGTGAGGCCGAGCGACTCCTTCCGCCGCTGCGCCTTCTCGGGGACGATGTCGCAGAGTGCGACGATGCGGCACCGCTCCGGGTGGGCGAGGTAGCCCTGCAGGTGTGCGGGGGCGATGTTGCCGATGCCGACCACGCCGACGTTGATCATGCTGCGTTCCTCACGTTGACCGGCCCCACCGGGGCCACTACCCACGATCCTCCCCGATCCGCGGGGCCGGGGGAAGGATTTGGTGGCGCCGCGTCGGACAGGCCGCGGCCCGTGGCCGGGTGACTAGGATGGAATGGTCCTCGACCGTCAGGACTCCGGGAGGAGCTCATGTCCGATCCCTACTCCGAGATCCTCGGGCCGCGCACGGAGATGTTCCGTGAGGCGCTGCAGGATGAGGTGGCCGAGCGCGGCGGCGTGATGGATCCCGACGGGCGCAGCGCCGCGATGCGCGACGGCGCGGCCTACAACTTCGACAACCTCGCGCGCGCCGTGCCGCCGGAGGCGAGCAAGCAGGAGATCGTCGACGGCATCCGCGCCTTCCTCGGCGGCCTGCAGGAGGCGCCCGACGTGCGCGACTACGACTGGGAGGATTTGAAGCTCCGGCTCCGGACCCGCCTGTCGGGCCGGGTCACACTCCAGGGCGACGGGGCGCTGACGAAGCCGCTCGCCGAGGACCTGATGCAGACGCTCAACGTCGACTTCCCCGACTCGGTCGTCACCCTCACCGACAGCTCCAGCCTCGAGAAGCTGGGCGTCGACTTCGACCACGCGATGCATGTCGCGCTCCTCAACACCGCCGCCGAGCTGTCGCAGGCCCACATCGAGGTGCAGCACATCGAGGGCCACGTGTGGGCGCTCTCCAGCGAGTCGTTCTTCACCACCGGCCTCGTGATCCTGCTCGACGAGGCGCTCCCCGTCCTGCTCGATCGCGACCTCGACCTCAGCGAGGGGCTGCTCATCGGGGTGCCGAACCGGCACGTCGTGCTGATCGGGTTCCTCGACGCGCCGCTCGCCCTCGTCGAGGGCGTCAAGACCATGATCACGGTCGCCGACCGGCTGCTGCAGAGCCAGCCGGGCGGCATCAGCACGTCGGTGTACTACGCCGACCGCGAGGGGTTCCAGCGGCTCGCGCACCCGAGCACGGACGACGAGGGCCGCCCCGCCGTGGTCATCGAGCCGCCCGAGCGTGTGCTGCGCCGCATGGAGGCCGGCGAGATCTGACCGTTGCCGGGGGGTGCTCCCAGAATTGTCGGAGGCGACGCCTATGTTGGTGCCAACCAAGGCAAGGAGGTTGGACATGCTGATGCGGATCGATTCCCTCACGTGCAATGAGGCGCTGCAGGAGCGTGACACGCTCCTCGACGAACTCGACATGCCGCTGGGCCTCGCCCGGCGCCTCGCCGACGAGGGCACGCTGAGCGACGAACAGGCCGCGCGCCTGCACCGCATCGAGGAACTGGTCTGGTTCCTCTGCGAGTGAGCCCCGGTCGCCGACCTCAGGCGACGGGTAGCCCGCCCAGCCGCGCCTGCTCGTCGCGCCAGGCCGGCGGCACGTAGGAGCAACTGGGGTCGGCCTCGAGCGGGTCGCCGGTGGCGGCGAACGCGTAAGAGCGCGACCCCCCGCACACGTCCCTGAACTCGCAGACGCCGCACTTCCCGCCGAAGCCCTCGGGGGTGCGCAGGCGGCGCATGATCTCCGCCTGCCGATAGATGTCCGTGACCGGCGTCTTGCGGACGTCGCCCGCCACCTGGGGGAGGAAGCCCGACGGATACACCTTGCCCATGTGATCGATGAACATGAAGCCGCGGCCGGAGTTCACGTCGATCGGCGGGCGCGGGGGCCGCTCGCGAATCGCGGCGCCGGCGAGTTCCGTGCGGGTGGCCTCCGTGAGCTGGTGGTACAGGGGGCCGCGGTCGGGGGTGTGGTCGATCCCGTCGGCGGCCATCTGCTCGCGCTGCAGCACCACCCGTCGGTAGTGCGGCGCCTCGGTGGTCTTGATGGCGATGTGCTTCGAGACGTCGACGAGCCAGTGCAGCACGTCCTCGGTCTCGTCCGCACTCAGCGCCTGGAGCTGCTGGCCGCGGCCGGTAGGGACGAGGAAGAACACGCTCCACAGCAGGGCGCCCAGCTCGATCACGTCGCGCAGCAGTGCGGGCAGCTCGACGACGGTGGCCCGGGTCACGGTCGAGTTCACCTGGAGCCGGAAGCCGGCCGCGAGGACCCGGTCGGCGGCGTCGCGGGTGGCGGCGTAGGTGCCGTCGATGCCGCGGAACGCATCATGGGTCTCGGCGCGCGCGCCGTCCAGCGAGAGGGAGACGGCCTTCGCGCCGGCCTCGCGCAACTCGTGGAGGCGCTCGTCGGTGACGTTGGGGGTGACCGACGGCGACAGCGCCACCGACAGCCCGATCTCCGTGCCGTAGCGGACGAGGTCGGCGAGGTCCGGCCGCTCGAACGGGTCGCCGCCGGTGAGCACGACGATCGGGTGCGGGGCGGGGAAGGCGGCGATCCCGTCGAGGAGCCGCTTGCCCTCGTCGAGGGTGAGCTCGAACGGGTTGCGGCGGGTGATGGCGTCGGCGCGGCAGTGTAGGCAGGCGAGCTGGCAGGCGCGCGTCACCTCCCAGATCACGATGAACGGTCGGTCGTCGACGTCGTGGCGCTGGCGTCGGACTGCGCGCGAGGTGATGGTCACGCACCCGAGTCTAGATTAATGAGAACTCTTCGTAACAACCGGGTGGAGCGTGGGGTGCCGGCGCCCGGATTACAGAAAACTCATTTGCTGGGCGGTCTCGCCGCTCGGCGCATGCGGCGAGATGCCCCAGCAAATGAGTTTTCTGTAAATCTGAGGTCCTTGGGGATCAGTCCCAGCTGAGGCTGGACCCGGTCTGGTACTCGATCACCCGGGACTCGAAGAAGTTCTTCTCCTTGCCGAGGTCCATCACCTCCGACATCCACGGGAACGGGTTGTCGGTGTGGCCGAACACCGGCTCCAGGCCGAGTTGCGCGCAGCGGCGGTTGGTGATGAACCGCAGGTACTGGGCGCAGGCGTCGGCGCTGAGGCCGAGCATGTCCCGCGGCATGGTGTCGCGTCCGTAGGCGATCTCGAGTTCGCACGCCTCGGCGAGCATCGTGCGCACCTCAGCCCGGAAGTCGCTCGTCCAGAGGTGGGGGTTCTCGGCGCGGATCTGGTTGATGGTGTCGATGCCGAAGTTCAGGTGGATGGACTCGTCGCGGAGGATGTACTGGTACTGCTCGGCGATCCCGACGAGCTTGTTGCGCCGCCCCAGCGACAGGATCTGCGCGAACCCGGTGTAGAACCACATCCCCTCGAAGACGACGTAGAAGGCGATGAGGTCGCGGAGGAAGGCCCTGTCCTTGTCCGGGGTGCCGGTGGTGAAGCCGGGGTCCTCGAGGTGCTGGGTGTACTGCAGCGCCCAGGCGTCCTTGTCGCTGATGGAGGGGACCTCGCGGTACATGTTGAACAGCTCACCCTCGTCGAGGCCGAGGCTCTCGCAGATGTACTGGAAGGTGTGCGTGTGCACGGCCTCCTCGAACGCCTGCCGCAGCAGGTACTGGCGGCACTCGGGGTTGGTGAGGTGGCGGTACACCGCAAGGACGATGTTGTTGGCCACCAGCGACTCCGCGGTCGCGAAGAAGCCGAGGTTGCGCTTCACCATGAGCCGCTCGTCGGGGGTGAGCCCGTCGGGGCTGCGCCACAGGGCGATGTCGGCCTGCATGGAGATCTCGGTAGGCATCCAGTGGTTGTTGCAGCCGGCGAGGTACTTCTCCCACGCCCAGCCGTACTTCATGGGCAGCAGCTGGTTCACATCGGCGCGGGAGTTGATCATCGACTTCTCGCTCACCTGGACGCGGCCGCCGCGCAGGTCGCTGGTGAGTCCGCTGCCGATGCTGGCGGTGGCGGCGGTGGGGGTGGGGGTGGCGGGGGTGTTCACTGGCAGGCCTCGCATTCGGGGTCGAGGACGGAGCACGACGCGTCGTCCTGGGGCTGGGTGAGGGGCAGGTCGATGACGGACGCGACGGGCACGGCGTTCAGTCGCCCGTCGGTGCCGGCGAGCGTCGACTTCTCGACGTGCGTCTTCGACTGGGAGCGGAGGTAGTAGGTGGTCTTGCAGCCGGTGCGCCACGCGAGCCGGTACAGCTCGTCGAGCTTCCGGCCGTTGGGCTCGGCGACGTAGAGGTTGAGCGACTGCGCCTGGTCGATCCACTTCTGCCGGCGCGAGGCCGCGCGGACCAGCCAGCTGGGGTCGATCTCGAACGCGGTGGCGAACAGCTCCTTGATGTCCGCGGGAATGCGTTCGATGGGGCCGAGGACGCCGTCCCAGTACTTGAGGTCGGCCACCATCACCTCGTCCCACAGGCCGCGCTCGGCGAGCGCGTCGACGAGCGCCGCGTTGATCACGGTGAAGTCGCCGGACATGTTCGCCTTGACGTAGAGGTTGCGGTACAGCGGCTCGATCGACTGGCTGACCCCGACGATGTTGCTGATCGTGGCGGTGGGGGCGATGGCCATGATGAGCGAGTTGCGCATGCCGGCGCGGACCCGATGGCGGAGCGGCTCCCAGTCGAGGCGGGCCGACGTGTCCTGGTCGAGGTCGCCGCCGTGGGCGTCGGCGAGCATCGCGACCGTGTCGATCGGGAGGATGCCCCGGCTCCACAGCGACCCGTCGAAGGAGGCGTAGGCGCCCCGCTCCTCGGCGAGATCCGCCGACGCGGTGATGGCGGCGTGGCTCAGCAACTCCATCGACTCGTCGGCGAACTCCACGGCCGCCTCGCTGGCGTAGGGGAGGCCCAGGGTGACGAGCGCGTCGGCGAATCCCATGAGCCCGAGACCGACGGGGCGGTGGCGCTGGTTGGCGCGCTCGGCCTTGTCGACGGTGTAGAGGTTGAGGTCGATGACGTTGTCGAGCATCCGCACGGCCGTGAGGACCGTCGCGCGGAGGCGGTCGGCGTCCAGGCCCTCGGCGGTGACGTGGGCGGCGAGGTTGACGGAGCCGAGGTTGCAGACGGCGACCTCGTCGGCGGAGGTGTTGAGGGTGATCTCGGTGCAGAGGTTCGACGAGTGGACGACGCCCGCGTGCTGCTGGGCGGAGCGGATGTTGCAGGGGTCCTTGAAGGTGATCCACGGGTGCCCGGTCTCGAACAGCATCGTGAGCATGCGGCGCCAAAGGTCGACGGCGCGCACGGTGCGGTGGACGTGCAGCTTCCCGTCGGCCGCGGCGCGCTCGTACCGCTCGTACTTCTCGCGGAACTCGGGGCCGTAGCTGTCGTGGAGGTCGGGCACCTCGTCGGGGGAGAACAGCGTCCAGGGGCCGTCCTCCTCGACGCGTTGCAGGAAGAGGTCGGGCACCCAGTGGGCCGTGTTCATGTCGTGGGTGCGGCGGCGCTCGTCGCCGGTGTTCTTGCGGAGCTCGCAGAACTCCTCGATGTCGATGTGCCACGTCTCGAGGTAGGCGCAGACGGCGCCCTTGCGCTTGCCGCCCTGGTTGACGGCCACGGCGGTGTCGTTGGCGATCTTCAGGAACGGGACGACTCCGGAGGACTTGCCGTTGGTGCCGTGGATGTGGGCGCCGGTGCCGCGGACGGGGGTCCAGTCGTTGCCGAGCCCGCCGGAGAACTTCGCGAGCATCGCGTTGTCGTGGATGCCGGTGAAGATGTCGGAGAGGTTGTCGTCGACGGTGGTGAGGAAGCACGACGACAGCTGCGGCCGGATCGTGCCGGCGTTGAACAGGGTCGGGGTGGAGCACATGAAGTCGAAGCTGGACAGCAGCCGGTAGAACTCGATGGCGCGTTCCTCGCGGGCGTCCTCCTCCAGGGCGAGGCCCATGGCGACGCGCATGAAGAAGGTCTGCGGCAGCTCGTAGCGGCGCCCGCGCTCGTGGAGGAAGTAGCGGTCGGCGAGCGTCTGCAGCCCGAGGTAGGTGAACCGCAGGTCGCGGTCGGGCTCGATCGCGGCGCCGAGGCGGGCGAGGTCGAAGGTGGCGAGGCGCGGGTCGAGCCGGCCCACCTCGATGCCGTACGCGACGTAGTCGGCCAGGTGGGCGGGGTAGCGGCGGGCCATCTCCGAGGCGGTGGCTGTGACCGGGACCCCGGCCAGGAGGGTCAGGGCCTCGGCGCGGAGCCCGTCGAGCAGCAGCCGGGCGCTCACGGCGGAGTAGTTGGGGTGCCGCTCGACGAGGGTGCGCGCGGCCAGGACTGGCGCGAGGCGGAGTTCGTCCTCGGTGATGCCGTCGTAGAGGGTGTCGGCGGTGCGCTGGAGGACGAGTTGGGCGTCGACGTCGCGGGTGTCGGCGCAGGCCTCGGTGATCGTGAGGACGAGGCGTTCGGCATCGAGGGGCGTGGTGCCGGTGGGGGTGCGCACCGTGAGGCCCGCCAGCCGGGAGGGCGGGTCGAGCGGCGGGGCAGGGTGGTCGACGGTGTCGCGGCGACGGGCGTGCTCGTCGCGGTAGAGGACGTAGGCGCGGGCAACCTTGTGCTCCCCGGACCGCATCAATGCGAGCTCGACCTGGTCCTGGATCTCCTCGACGTGGACGCTGGAGCCCATGCCGTAGCGGCGGACGAGCGCGGCGAGCACCTGGGCGGTGAGGGTGTCGACGAGGTCCCGGACCCGTGAGGAGTCGCCGGCGACGGGCCCTTCGGTCGCGAGGAACGCCTTGCGGATGGCGGTGGAGATCTTGTCGGGCGCGAATCGGGCGACGTCGCCATCGCGTTTGATGACGGCGAAACTGGTGTGGGTGGACGGTGGCGCCGTCCGGACCGTGGTGGTCATGGCTTCTCCCTCGGAAGTCGGCGGCCACGCGGGGAGAAGGGTGGCTGACGGCGGGGGCCTGCCGATCCCTGGCCCTCCCACGAGGCCGCGGATGCGTCCGGCCGCGGTCGCGGCCGGGCTGAGGCAGGTCTTCGGACTCACGGGCGGGGCAGCTCGGCTGCCTTTCCTACTGGTCGTCGCTTCCCGGATTGCTCCAGTGCTTTCTACCGCCAGACGGGTCTGGCGGTGACGACGGTCGTTCCCGTTCACCGCTGCGGGGCAGTCCCGGATTCACACCGGGTTCCCTCTTGCCTCCTGACGGTCTCGCGACCGCCGGGAACCTTCAGCGTCGTGAACACTACATGTAGATCGGGGCGGGCGGGTGCAGCACTAGATGGCGTGTTGCGGCGCGGCCTTGGCGACCCGCTGCCTCGCCACCGCCAAGCCCCGCGCGTGCTCGGGGGCCACCTCGCGGTTGTCCTCCAGCACCTGCCGCAGGAAACGGCTCGCGGCGGCATCGGTGTCCTCCGGGCTCCCGGCGCGGCTGTGCGCCTCGACGAGGCGGATGGCGATCTCGTCGTGGCCGGGGACCGCCGCCTCGGCCCGACCCAACGCCCAGAGCGCCTCGTCGACGTGCCCCTGGGCGAGGCAGCGGTCAGCGAGGACACACGCCACGTCGACGATGAGGGCGGTCATGTCCTCGACGAGGGTTCGCGCCCACGGCCAGCGTTGCGCCGCGGACCCGAGCGGCGACCCGTCGACCAGCGCGAGCGCCTGCCGCAACGCCCTGTCGGGGGCGAGATCGACTCCGACGCCGACGAGGCCTTGCAGCACCTGCCAGTCGGAGGTGACGCGCTCGTCCAGCTGGAGTCGACCGCTGTATGCGTCGGGGAGGTACTCGACGCCGTGCGGGTCGGTGCCGAGCCAGCGCCGGAGGCGCGAGAGGTTGGAGCGGCGAGTGGATTCGGCGACCAGCAGCGACCGCTGCATCTTGGACGACGTGGACCCTGGGTTCAGCAGGAGCCAGGCGCAGTACTCGACGCACTGCTGGCGCGCTCGGGAGGGCGTTTCGCCGGCCGGGTCGAGGATCTCGGGCTCCCCGAGGAGCACCACGTAGGGGTGACCGGCGACGCGCTCCACCGCGAACCGGGGCGCGTCGTGGCCGGGCGTGGTGGACCACCAAGGTGCCGCCTCGGTGTCCAGCGAGCCGGAGTCGGTGAAGAGGTCGATGAGGGCCCGCCGCGCGGGTGCCTCGAGGAGCTGCGGGGTGAACGACACATCACCGAGGGTGGCGAGTTGCCCGTCGTAGTGGATCGGCACCCCTTCGCCACCGGGGGTCACGATGGAGACTCCGACCGCGCCGAAGCTGAGCGCCTCCCGCAGCTTGGCCTCCTGGGAGGTGGTGGTGCGCTCGGCGAAGAGGTACACCACCGGGCGGTAGGCGGCCGCCCGATCCTCGTCGGCCCGGGCCTCCGCGAGGGTGGCCATGCCGAGCTCCAGCCGCCGGCGGGCGCTGAGTTTCAGGCAATGGGTGACGCCCTCGGCCGCATCGCCGACCTGGGTCACCCGCGCGTCGTCGAGCGCTGCCGCCCACGGGTCGGCGGCGCCCACGACGACCACCTCCACGTCGCTGCTCCATGGGGCGCATGCCAGCGTGGTCAGCATCGCACCGACCGCGGCCGCGGTGTCCGGACCGCCGACGAGCGAGGTCCAGCCCGCCGCCTCGAGGTCGTGCAACACGTCGGTGCCGTCGTCGCGCCACCCGAGCACGACTGTGGTGGCCGCGAGTGGCTCGGGCGCCGTGTCCGCGGTTTCGGCGCGGTGGGCGAGGGCGGTCCAGAACCGCATGGCATCGGGCTTCATCGGAATGAGGCGGCGACCCACCGCTCGGCCCACCATTTGCAGCCTTCTCCGGGCTGCGACGCTCACGACGATCGTGCTGGCCAGTAGGCCGCCGATGGGTCCGAGCACGCCCTCGGGATCGACCTCGGGATCGGCGACGACCGGCGTCTCCTGGGCATCGGTGAGCTCGACGATCGGCAGGCCCGGCCTGACGGTGGCGCGGGACGAGGGTGCTGATGAGTTGGACGGAAGCGGTAGCGCCTTCGCCGGGGACTCGAGTGGCACGTCCGTGGGCGACTCGGAGGCGTCGGGCGCGGGTGTTGCGGGCTGTGCGGGTGCGGCGGGCTGCGAAGGTGCCGCCGATTCGGGCTGCCATGCCGGCAGCAGTAGCCGCCAACCGGTCCTCAGATGGTCGGGGTCCGAGATGAGGTCGGCGTTCAGGGCATGGATCTCGGGCCAGCGCCGCGCGTCGCCGAGGTGCCGCTCGGCCAGTGCCCAGAGCGAGTCGCCGGCTGTGACCTCCACGTCCGGGGGCAGCTGGAGCACGTCGCCGGGCGCCAGCCGCGACGACGCGGAGAGTTGGGAGTTAACGACCAGCAGGTCGCGCCACCGCTCGCCCGTACCCAGCTGCGCCTCGGCGACGGACCAGAGCTCATCGCCGGCGCGGACGGTGTAGGACCGCCCGGTGGTGATCTCGTCATGGTTGGGAGGGTGCTCCGCGCTGGGTGATTGGCTGCTCGTCGCCGCGGCCACCGGGGGTGGCTCCGCTGCCGCCATGGCCGCCGGGGCGAGCGTCGCGGCGGCGACCAGTGAACCGATCACGGGCCGGAGCCAGCCCGTCCCCGGCACGGGGATGCGGATGCGCTGCTTGGTGAGGACCGCCACGAGTTCGGCGAGGATGGTGGCCGACAGTGCGGCCCACGCGAGCCAGGCGATGACGCTCAGCAGACCGAGCAGGACGTGCCCGTCGTCGGGCCTCGTCAGTGCCCGCGCCCAGTCGACAGCCAGCAGGCCAAGTGGGTCCGCCAACTGCAGGAGTAGCCAGGGCACGCCGAGCAGCACGCCGAGGAGGACGGCGAGCGAAGCGAGTGCACGGAGCCAGCGCATGGGAACCCCTGTCAGCCGGGCAGGTTGTCGCGGACGTAGTTCGTGATGACGCCGATGATGAGGAGCGCGATGACGGCGGCGCCGGCCAAGAGCACCGCGTTCTCGGTGGACTGGGAGAGCCCCCGCTCGTCACGCTTGGGTGCTTGGGCGGTCAACTGGAGCCAGAGACCGAGGGTGTCGTGGATGAGTTTCATGGGTTCCTCCTACGTGATTACTTTGGTGAAAGGGCGGGTCGTTTGCTCGGGGTCCACAGGTAGCTGTGGAGAAGTCGGATGGTTTTCCACAGTTCCTACATGCTCGTGAGCCTCAGCAGTGCCGGCGTGAGGAAGGCGAGGCCGAGCAGCATCGCCGGGATGGTCATCCACAGCGTCATCTGTTCGCTCGCCTCGCTGGCCTCGATCTTCACGCGGGTCAGGTGGGCGTCGCGGAGCTCCTTCACGCGGGCCTGCAGGACGTGCGCCAGCGCGGCGCCCTGCTCCTCGAGCTGCATGACGTCGGCGAAGTCGGCGAGTTCCGGGACGCGCCACTCCTCGGCGATGGCCCGCAGTTCCGCCCAGGGCGGCACCTGCTCCATGCGGGCCCGCTCGATGCCCGCGGAGATGCGGCGGAAGAGGGGCGCGTCGGAGATCTCAGCGGCGGCCGCGGTGGCCTGCGCGGCCGACGCGTTGGCGAGCCGCTCGAGGGCGACGAGGTCGAAGAAGGTGTGGATGGCGTCGTTGGTGGCGCGACGTTGCTGGGCGGCACCGCGTCGTAGGCGCAGATCAGGCAGGAAGTAGCCGACGACCGCCCCCACCGGCGTCCACACGAGTGGTAGCGCGCTGAGCGGTTGCCCCAACACCACCTGCAGCAGCACCCATACCGCCGGGAGCAGCAGGCCGGTGGTGCCGAGGATCAGCTTCTCGGTGAAGAAATCGCCTGCGTCGCGGCCCTGCATGCTGAGCAGGCGCTGCTGTTCGGCGGTCAGCGGCAGGTTGACGCGGCGCTTCGTCGGCGGCGGACCGAGGACGTTGCGGGGTGGCCGCCGGTCCAGCGACGCCAGCGCATCGCCGAGCCGGACCGGGGCGGGCAGCAGGCCGAGCACCACCAGGAACAGGCCGAGGCCAGCGAACATGCCGAGGACGAGCGCGATCCCCATGTCACGCCCTCAGGAACCGGGGAGCGGGCGGAGGGGTGGCCTTCCGACGCAGTACGACGAGGCATCCCGCATAGGCGGTGGCGAGCGCGAGTGCGATCGCCTGTCCCAAGGGGGTGAGGTACGGCTCGAAGAACCGGCCGTTGAAGAGCACCGCGACCACCAGCACGCTCAGGGTGATGATCGTCACCTGCTTCACGACCACCCGCGGCTTCGCGCGCTCGGTGGCCACCTCGCGCAGGGCGCGGAGCCGGTCCTGGATCGTGTTCGACAGGCCGGTGAGCGTCGCCTGGGTGCCAACTCCGCCTCGCGAGGAGGCGATCGCCAACGCGGCCGCGACTGCGTCCCCGTCGGCCGAGTCCAACTCGTCGGCGAACCGCAGCAGCGCGTCGCGCGTGGTCCACCGCTGGTCCAGCCGCGCGCAGAGCCGCTCGACGGGCTGGCGGAGAATCGACGGCGCCTGACTCCTGGTGGCGAAGATCGCGTCACGGATCGACTTCCCGGTGCCGATCGACGTGGCGAGCAGCCGCACCCAGCGGTCCAGCGCCGCCAGCAGTTCGACCTCGCGCGACGGCGGTGCGCTGAGCAGGAACGGAACCCCGAGCAGCAGCGCCGGCACCAGCACGACGGCGAGCGTGAAACCGGACAGTGCGGCGACGATGAAACCGCCCAGCACCGCGCCGCCGAGCCACAGACGGCGACGCATCGGCACGGTTTCCCACCGTCTCCCCAGACTTCTCCACAGCCCTGTGGATTGCGGTGGACGGACGGTCGGCAGGCTCCCCGCGACGATGAGGACCAGACCGAGGGCGACCAAAGCCCCGGCAGCGGCGGCGGCGAGTGTCATCGTCGCATCCTCCGGAACTCGGCCAATTCGGACAGCAGCTCCGGGCTGGGATCGAACAGCTCGGGGGCGGTGTCCGTCCCGGCCCGGTAGAGGAGGTGCGTGGTGGGCCGGCCGCCCTCCAGCGAGCCGGTCAGCTGGCGCACCTCACTGACGAACCTCGTTCGGCGGCCGCCGCGCCAGGTGTCGTCGCGCAGTACGACGTGGATGATGAGGTCGATGTGGTGGGCGATCTGTCGGAGCGCCTCGTCGACGGTGAGGACGCCGCCCTGCGCGACGCGGGAGGCGAGGCGGTCGATCGTCGACGCGGCGGAGTGCGAGTGCGTCGTGCTCAAGGTGCCGGCCCCTGACTGCATGGCCTCGAACATCGCGCCGGCCTCGCTGCCGCGGACCTCGCCGACGACGAGCCGGGTGAGGTTCTGGCGGAGGGCCTCGGGGATGAGGTCGGCCACCGAGTAGGCGCCGACGGCCTTCTCGCCGGCGGACTCGCCGAGCCCGATCCTCGCCTGGAGTGCGAGCATGTTGCGCCGGTGCTCGTGCAGGTGGGTGAGCAGCTCGTAGTCGGTCTCGAGGGTGCCGAACCGCTCGTTGGGCTGGATGGCCGCGATCAAGCCACGCAGCAAGGTGGTTTTCCCCGCGCCCTGGTCTCCGCTGATCACGATCGACTTCCGCGCCAGCACCGCAGCCTCCAGGAGGGAGGCCAGCTCGTCGGGCAGCATGCCCGTGCGGGCGAGGTCGTGGAGGCTCACGTCGGTCAGGCGGTGCTGCCGGATGACCACGGACGGGCGGTACGACAGGCCGAAGCCGATGGCGTGCAAGCGGAAGCGCGAGCCGAGGGCGAGGGTCATCGTCGGGTGCGCGTCGTCGAACGGCCGGGGCGGCTTCGCGGTCTCACCGAGGAAGCGGATGGCCTCCACGAGCTCCTCGTCGGTGTCGGCCACCGGCGGGTGCTCGACGCGCCGCCCGTCGCCATACTGGACCATGACGCTGTCGTGACCGTGGATCTCGATGTTCTCGGCCTCGGGGATCTCGAAGAGCGGCTGCAGCCGGCCGTAGCCGAAGATGGCGTTCTCGACGGCGTCGGCGTAGCGGGTCTCGAGCGCGATCGGCCAGAGGGCCTCGCCGTCGTCGCTCAGCTGCTGCGCCCGTGCGTGTACGACCGCGCGGATGATGGCCCTCGCCCGGACGCGGAGGTCCTCGTCGGGCATGGCTTGGCCGCGCTCGTTCAGCCACTGCTCGGTGGCCGCACCGATGTGCTCCGCCGCCTCCCGGCGGAGCGTAACGACGACGCCCCAGTCGACTGCCGTCGAAGCGGCCGCGAGACGACGCGGAGGAGTGGGCTGGGAGACCGGCCCGGAGGTCGGCGACGTGGGCACGGGGCCCAGCATCGAGAGGCTCGAGGCCAGCGACAGGGAGTCAGACACGGCCCACCAACTCCTCCCTGGTGGCGCGTCGACTCTGCACCAACTCGCTCAGGCGCTTGGCCTGCGCGCGGGCCCGACCCATGAACAGCTGCTCGCCGAACCGGCGCGGCTCCGGCTCGCCCTCGGTGAGGACCCCGGCCGCGCGGGCGTTCAGCGGCAACTCGAGCCAGGCCGGGACGCCGAACTGCTTCTCGATGTCGCGCGTGCCGTACGGCTGGTCGGGCCCGACGATGCCGATCGCGAGCGGCACGTCGACGGGCAGGCCACCGAGCTGGTCCTTCACCGTAGGGAGGTGCAGCCGGAGTGCGGCGAGCGAGCGCAGCGAGGATCTCGTGACGGCGAGCACCGCGTCGGCGGAGGTGAGCAACCCCGTCGGGAGCCCGTTCGTGCCGATGCGTCCCGCGTCGACGAGGACGTCGATGCCGCGACCGTCGAGCACGTCGAATGCCTCCCCGAGCCGCGACCAGATGGTGTCGAACAGACGCACCGCCGCCGGCTGGGCGAAGCCGGCGAGGAAGCGCCGCTCGATGGGTTCGTCCTCCGTGAGCGGCAGCGTGTGGAGCCACAGTTCGTCGTCGAGTGGGCGCCCCTCGCGCTGGGCCTGCGCCACCGACGGCAGTCCCCGGCCCCCGGAGTCCATCCCGCGAAGATAACCGGCGAGCACGACCTGGGACGGGTCCCGGTCGCAGTCGGCCAGGAGCACGTGCCTGGGCCAAGTGAGGGCGAGCGCGAGCGCGGTGGTGGTGACACCCGGCGCCCCCGGAGCCGACGTGAGGATGATCACGGCCATGTCAGGCGTCCCCCACGACGACCAGCGCGAGCTCACCGAGCGCCGCCAGGCGGGCGACCCTCTGCGCCGAGGAGGCCTCGACCCGCACGTCCACCGTGTAGGAAGCGCCGTCGTCGAGCATCGTGGGGGCGACGGCCACGACGCCTGTGAGCACCGCGTCGCCGGGCTCCTCGCTGAGGTCGACGAGCTCGACCGCGGTCCCGGCGGGCATGGCGGAGACGGGCAACTGACCGTGCGCGAGCCGGAGGCCGACCAGCGCCTGACCGTCGGGCAGCGGGTCCTCGCCGACGTGGGACTCGACCGGGAAGCTGCCCCGGGGGAGGTCGACGAGCGCGGTCCGGCCGACGAGGTCCTCGATCCCGTCGGCGGGATGGGTGTCGACCGCGAAACCCTCGGGCACCTGGACGACGGCGAGGTCGTCGGCGGTGACGACCTGGCCGCGCGGGACGAGCCGGGCGAGTGAGACCACGCTGATCTCCTCGTTGTTGGCCGTGTAGAGGGCAGCCGCGCCGATTGCCCCCAGCGCCACCGTGAGCACGCCGGCGGCGATGAGCTTCGGGCTGCGGCGGGCGCGCAACGTCACGGCTTGGGGCCTGGCGGCCAAGGGTTGTGATTCGGGATCCAGACGAGACACTGTCCACCTCCGGCAGCAACCTAACCAAGGCCGGGGTCAGGATCGGAGCGATGCACCGGTGGATTGTGGACAACTCCCGTCGCCGCGGTCCGATCGAGGGAGTTTTCCACAGGTGCTGTGGAGACCCGTGGGGAACGTAGGGTGTATTGCCCACAACCCATCGGAGGAGCCCGACATGATCACGCCGCACGTCGCGGACCGCGTCCATCTCATCTCGCACGCCCACGTGAACTGCTACCTCATCGAGGACGACCACGGCATCACCCTCGTCGACGCCGGGCTCCCCAGCATGTGGCCCATGCTCCAGCAGGCACTGGCCGACCTCGGCCGCACCCCGCGCGACGTCAAGGCGCTCGTCCTCACCCACGGCCACTTCGACCACGTCGGCTTCGCCAAGCGTGCCCGGGCCACGTGGAACATCCCCGTGTTCGTCCACCGCGCCGACGTGTACCTCGCCGCACATCCGTACCGCTACAAGCCGCAGCGCAACCGTTTTCTCTACCCCTTCACCCACCCCCGCTCTATCCCCTTACTCGGGAGGATGGCGGCGGCGGGGGCCCTTCAGGTCAAGGGCGTCGACGACGTCCTGCACCTGGCCATCGGTACCCCTCTCGACGTCCCGGGACGCCCCATCGCGGTCCACACCCCCGGCCACACCGACGGCCACGTCATGCTGCACCTGCCCGAACGCGAGACCGTCCTGAGCGGCGACGCGTTGGTCACCCTCGACCCCTACACCGGCCGATCCGGGCCCCAGATTGTCGCCACCGCGGCGACGAAGAACGCCGACCAGGCGCTCAACTCGCTCGCCGGAATCGCCGCGACGGGCGCTCGGACTATCCTCCCGGGACACGGCCAGCCGTGGGGCGGAGGCGTCGACGAGGCGGTCCGGCGCGCGCTGGAGGTCGGCGAGCACTGATCCGGCGACCGGTTCTCCGCAACGTTGTCCACAGGTTCTGTGGACAACCGTGGGAAAGCGTGGACTACTCGCCGAAAACGACGATCAACACGCCGGTCGCCACCACGGCGACGATGGCCAGGACGAGGCCGAGGAGACCCCGTCGCTTCCCCGGCCCGACGCGCGCGATCGCGTAGCCGAGCACCGCGCCCAAGGCCCCCACCGGCAGGCCGGCGAGGCCGACGATGCGCACGGGGTTGGACGGGTTGAACGATGGCAGCAGGGAGAGCGCGTAGAGGAAGATCGTCGCTGCGACGGCCAGTGCACCGAGCGCCAGGGCGACGGTTCCGGCCGTCGTCGAGAGGGCGTCCTGGTCGGGACTCCGCACGGTAGTGCTCATCGGTCCCACCCCCTTTGTCGAGACACCTCCACTCTACGCCTGTGAGCCGATTTGTGCCGGTTCGCTAGGGGTTTTGGTGCGCGCGACGATCAAGGCCGCCCCGCGATCCCGGGCGCCCACGGCTTCGGGCAAGATTGGCTTCGACCCCAAGGGCCCGATGGAGAAACGATGACGATTCCCAGCGACATAGAGATCGCCCAGGCTGCGACGCTGCGGCCCATCACCGAGATCGCCGAGCGCCTCGGCATCCCCGCCGACGAGATCGTGCCCTACGGGCACCACAAGGCGAAGCTCGCCCTGCCCGCCGCGCGCCGCTACAGCTCCGCGCCGAAGGGCAAGCTCATCCTCATCACCGCGATCTCGCCCACCCCGGCCGGCGAGGGGAAGACGACCACCACCGTCGGCCTCGTCGACGGGCTGAACCGCATCGGCCGCCACGCGATGGCGTGCCTGCGGGAGCCGTCGATGGGGCCGGTGTTCGGGATGAAGGGCGGCGCCGCGGGTGGAGGTTATGCACAGGTGGTGCCGATGGAGGACATCAACCTGCACTTCACCGGCGACTTCGCGGCGCTCACCCAGGCCCACAACCTCCTCGCCGCGCTCATCGACAACCACCTCCACCACGGAAACTCCCTCGGCCTGGAGCCTCGGTCGCTGTCGTGGCACCGCGTGCTGGACCTCAACGACCGCGCCCTCCGCGGCGTCGTCGTCGGCCTCGGCGGGGTCCCCAACGGGGTGCCGCGCGAGTCGGGCTTCGACATCACCGTCGCCTCCGAGCTCATGGCCATCCTGTGCCTGTCGGAGTCGATCGCCGACCTCAAGCGCCGCATCGGCGACATCGTCATCGGCCGCAACCACGCCAAGGCACTCGTCCGGGTGCGTGATCTCGGCGCCGAGGGCGCGATCGCCGTCGTCCTCCGCGACGCGCTGCTCCCCAACCTCGTCCAGACGATCGAGGGCTCCCCGGCGTTCGTGCACGGCGGGCCGTTCGCCAACATCGCGCACGGCTGCTCGTCGGTGATCGCGACGAAGACGGCGTTGGGGCTGGCGGACTACGTCGTCACGGAGGCCGGCTTCGGCGCCGACCTCGGGGCCGAGAAGTTCTTCGACATCAAGTGCCGCATGGCCGGCCTCCAGCCGCGGGCGACGGTCGTCGTCGCCACCGTGCGCGCGCTGAAGTACCACGGCGGCATGGACAAGACGGACCTCGCGACGGAGAACCTCGACGCCCTGCGGCTCGGGATGTCCAACATCGGCCGCCACCTCGACAACCTCACCGAGGTTTTCGGGCAGGGGGTCGTCGTCGCGCTCAACCGGTTCCCCGGCGACACCGACGCCGAGATCGCGCTCGTCAAGCGGCTGCTGGCCGAGCGCGGCACGACGGCGATCGAGGCCACGCACTTCGCCCACGGCGGCGCCGGCACGATGGAGCTGGCGGAGGCGGTCGTCGCGCTCGCCGACGAGGAGCCGGAGGAGCTGGGGCACCCCTACGAGCTCGCCTCGCCGCTGGTGGACAAGGTGAACGCCGTCGCCAAGAAGCTCTACCGCGCGGGCACCGTAAGCTACACCGCCGCAGCCCGCAAGCAGGTCCACGACCTCCAGCACGACGGCTTCGGCCACCTCCCGATCTGCGTGGCGAAGACGCAGTACTCCTTCTCCACCGACGCGAACCTCCGCGGCGCGCCGGAGGGCCACGAGTTGCAGGTGCGCGAGGTGCGGCTCGCGGCCGGGGCCGGGTTCGTGGTCGTCATCTGCGGCGCGATCATGACGATGCCGGGCCTGCCCAGCCACCCGTCCGCGTTCGGCATCGACCTCGACGACGACGGGGTGATCAGCGGCCTGTCGTGACGGGGCGGGCGTGGCAGGATCGCGGCATGGACGACCACCGGCCCGAACCGCCCCCGCGCGGCGACGAGCGCGCCACGCTGCTGGGCTTCCTCGACTTCCTCCGCGCCACCATCGAGTTCAAGCTCGAGGACCTGGACGACGAGCAGGTGCGCCGCCCGTCCGTGCCGCCGTCGACGATGACGCTCCTCGGCCTGGTCAAGCACCTCACCGCGGTGGAGCGACACTGGTTCCAGTACGTGTTCCTCGGCGACGACGTGCCACCCAGCTGGGACCGGGAGGACCCCGACGCCGACTGGCGCATCGAGCCGCACGAGACCACCGCCGGCATCCTCGACGCCTATCGCGCCCAGGCGGAGATATCCAACGGCATCGCCCGCGAGCACGACCTCGACGAGCCGCAGCGCCGCACCCTGCACCATCACGACGTGGTCCGGCTGCGCTGGATCCTGACGCACATGATCGAGGAGACGGGCCGCCACGCCGGGCACGCCGACCTCCTGCGCGAGGCCATCGACGGCCGCACCGGCGAGTAGCGGTCAGTTCTGCTGGTCGACCTTGCCCTCGAGCACCCAGGCGAGGAACTCGCGCAGGTAGCCGGTCTCCCCGTCGCGCCCGCCCCGGCCGATCACGAGCGTGGGCTGGGTCCCCTTCAGCTTCACGCCGGTGAAGCGTTCCTTCCAGCCGCCGGGGACGACGAGGTAGTGGTAACCGCCGTCCTCGTCGATGGCGATGGAGTGGTTCTGCCGGAGGTACCAGCCGCGCTTGTCGGTCTTCACGAGGTGCCCGTCGAGGGTGCGGGCCTTCAGCGGCACCGTCGGCATCCCGCGACGCTTCGCCTCCGCCACGAACTCGTCGATCAGCACCTGCGCGGTCGCGGCCTCGCGTCGCGCCTCCTGCTCCGCCATCTCGTGGCGGCGCCTCGCGTCCTCGGCTCGTGAGCTCATGGGGCCAAGCGTAGGTCCGGGATTACAGAAAACTCATTTGCTTGACGATCTCGGCCGCTGGGGAGGGCCGAGAAGACCTAGCAAATGAGTTTTCTGTAATTTTCAGGCCCGGACGTCGAGGATCAGCTTGCCGCGGGTGTGGCCGCTCTCGAGCTGCTGGTGCGCACGGCCGACCTCATCGAGCGGCAGCACCTCGCTCACCTCGAGCGGCAGGCTGCCCTCGCTGAAGGCCGCGGCGAGCGCGTCGAGCTTCTCCCGGGTGGGGGCGATGCCCGGGATGGTGGCCTCGATGCCGCGCTCCTTGGCGGGGGTGAGGTCGGCGAGCGAGGGGAGGGCGACGATGCGGCCGCCGTCGGCGACGTGGTCGAGGCTGGGCAGGAACGTCTGGAAGTAGTGGGTGTCGATGACCGCGTCGACGCCGCGGCCCTCGGTCTCCTCGGTGATCACTTCGCGCCAGTTCACCCCGTCGTAGGGGATCGGCTCGGCGCCCAGCTCGCGGATGCGCTCGGCGTTGGCGGCGCGGCCCGTCGCCCACACCTTGGAGGCGCCGGCGCGCAGCGCCATCGGGATCAGCAGCTGCCCGACGCCGCCGGAGCCGCCGTGGACGAGGACGGTGTCGCCCTTGTTGATGCGTGCGCCCTCGATGGCGTCCATCGCGGTGAGCCCCACCAGTGCCAGGCCCCCGAAGTAGGGGAGCGCGGCCTCGTCGGGATCGCCCGGGACGGGGGCGACGTGCTCGGCGCTCACCGCGATCCGCTCGGCGTAGGTGCCGCGGAGGTCCTGGTGGGAGCGGATGCCGAAGACCCACTGGCCCACCTCGAGCCCGAGGTCGGCGAGGTCCACGTCGTCGGCGGCCCCCACGAGCTTGCCCACGAACTCGCGCCCGAGCGAGCACGGCAACTCCATGCGCGCGCACATCCGCGACGAGCCGTCGCGCATCTTGTAGTCCAGCGGGTTCAGGCCGGCGAAGTGCACGTCGACGAGCACCTCGCCCGGGCCGAGCTCCGGCTCAGGGGCGTCCTCCAGCTTCAGGACGTCAGTCGTGCCGAACTCATGGATCGTGATCTGGCGCATGCCCCATTCTTACCCGAACGACGCCCCGCGCGGGAGGCGGCCCGCGCAAGGGCCCGGCCGACTGCCCGGATCTAGGATGAGGCTGTGATCGAGATCCTCGCCTCCGCGCCCCTGCTGACGCTGTTCGTCGCCGTGGCGCTGGGCACGCTGGTGGGGGCGATCCCGTTCGGACCGGTGCGGTTCGGGCCGGCGGGGGCGCTGTTCGTCGGCCTCGCGATCGGCGCCCTCGACCCCCGCCTCGGGGAGGGTCTCGGCCTGGTCCAGTCGATCGGGCTCGCGCTGTTCGTCTACACCATCGGGCTGGCGGCGGGCGCGTCGTTCTTCCGCGATCTCCGCAAGCAGGCCCCGCTCATGCTGGGCGCGACGGTGATCCTCGCCGTCTACGCGGGGCTGGTCGTGCTGGCCTCCGGCGCCTTCGGGTTGGGCGCGGAGCTCGCCGGTGGCCTGTTCGCGGGCTCGCTGACCGCGACGCCGGCGCTCGCCGCCGCCACGGCCGCCACCGGCGGCTCCACCGATCCCGCGGTGAGCTACGCGATCACCTACCCGGTCGCGATCATCGTGACGATCCTCGCGGTGACGCTGGTGATGCGGAAGCGGCTGCCCGGCACCCGCGACCCCGAGCCGCCCGGCGGCGCCGGCCTCCGCGCGGTCACCGTCGAGCTCGAGCGCGAGCTGCGCGTCTCGCAGATACCGGGTATCGCGTCGATCCCCGGCCATGCCGGCGGCGAGGTCCGCGTCTCCTACCTCCAGCGCGACGGGCACATGTCCGTCGCCCACCCCGACGAGCTGCTCTGCGTCGGCGACCGCGTGCTGCTCGTCGGCGTCCCCGACGGGGTGCGACGCGCCGCCGACCACCTGGGGCGCGAGGTGGACCAGGCGCTGGTGGACGACCGGTCGTCGGTGGACTTCGAGCGCTTCGTCGTCTCCGACCCGGCGATCGCCGGCCGCACCGTGGCCGAGCTCCGCATCCCCGCCCGCTTCGACGGCATCATCACCCGGGTGCGCCGCGGCGACGACGACCTCCTCGCCCACGCTGAGATGCGGCTCCAGCTCGGCGACCGCGTGCTCGTCGTCGCGCCCAAGGAGCGGCTCGCCTCGCTGGCGGCGCTGTTCGGCAACTCGGAGCGGCGCGTCACGGAGGTCGACTTCTTCTCGATGGGCCTCGGCATCGCGCTGGGCGTCGCCGTCGGGCTCATCACCATCCCGCTGGGCGGCGCGTCGCTGGCGCTGGGCAGCGCGGCCGGGCCGTTGCTCGTCGGACTCGTGCTCGGTTACCTGGACCGCACCGGCCCCGTCGTGTGGACCATCCCCAACGCGGCCAACCTCACCATCCGCCAGCTGGGTCTGGTGATCTTTCTGGCTGCCGTCGGTATGGCGAGCGGGCAGGCGTTCGCGTCGCTGGCGTTCAGCGTCGAGGGCCTGACCATCGGACTCATCGCGGCCGGCCTGCTGTTGGTGGCGCTTGCCCTGTTCTGGGGGCTGGGCCGGTTCGTCGGGCTCTCGACGGCGCGTGTCGCCGGGGCGATGGCGGGCTTCGTCGGACAGCCCGCGATCCTCAGCCACGTCACCGCGAGCATCGACGACGAGCGAACCCAGGCGGGCTACTCGGCACTCTTCGCGCTGGGGATCATCGTCAAGATCCTGCTGGTGCAGCTCGTCGTCGCCTTCTGACGGGCGCGCGCCGCAGCCCGCCGTCGCACCCAGTCCGCAAGCCCGCCCCGGGAACGGCGCACTGTCGCGAGCGTGCCAAGATGGGCCACAGCGAAGTCTGAAGGAGTGCTCAATGGCCGAGTTCCGTTACGAACACCTACTGCCCATCGGCGAGGACGAGACCCCGTACCGTCTGCTGACCACCGAAGGGGTGGAGGTGATCGACGGACCGGAGGGTCGGAAGTTCCTGAAGGTGGCGCCCGAGGCGCTGACGCTGCTGGCGGAGACCGCGATCCACGACATCTCGCACTACCTGCGCCCCGCCCACCTGCAGCAGTTGCGCAACATCCTCGACGACGACGAGGCCAGCCCGAACGACAAGTTCGTGGCCCTCGACCTGCTGAAGAACGCCAACATCGCCGCCGGCGGCATCCTCCCCATGTGCCAGGACACCGGCACCGCGATCATCTCCGCGCACCGCGGCCAGCACGTCCTCACGGACGGCACCGACGAGAAGCCGCTCAGCCTCGGCATCCACAACGCATACACCAACCTCAACCTGCGCTACTCCCAGAACGCCCCCATCACGACGTGGGAGGAGAAGAACACGGGCAACAACCTGCCCGCGCAGATCGACATCTACGCCGACACCGACCCCGGCCACGAGACCAGCTACGAGTTCCTCTTCATGGCCAAGGGCGGCGGCTCCGCCAACAAGAGCTTCCTGTACCAGGAGACGAAGGCGATCCTGAACCCGCAGGCCATGATGAAGTTCCTCGACGAGAAGCTGCGGTCGCTGGGCACCGCGGCCTGCCCGCCGTACCACCTCGCGATCGTGATCGGCGGCACCTCCGCGGAGGCGACCCTCAAGACCGCCAAGTACGCGTCGGCCAAGTACCTGGACACCATGCCCACGGAGGGCTCCATCGTCGGGCACGGCTTCCGCGACGTCGAGCTCGAGCAGGAGGTCCTCGAGCTCACCCGCAACCTCGGCATCGGCGCCCAGTTCGGCGGCAAGTACTTCTGCCACGACGTGCGCGTCATCCGCCTGCCCCGGCACGGCGCCTCGCTGCCCGTCGCGATCGCGGTCTCCTGCTCCGCCGACCGCCAGTGCAAGGCGAAGATCACCCCGGAGGGCGTGTTCATCGAGCAGCTCGAGACCGACCCCGGCCGTTTCCTGCCCGAGGTCGTCGACGAGGAGCTCGACGCGGAGGCGCACGGCATCTCCGGGACCGGCAAGGGCGCGGCCGTGAAGATCGACCTCAACCAGCCGATGGAGCAGATCCTCGCCGAGCTGAGCAAGCACCCGGTGAAGACGCGCGTCTCGCTGACGGGCCCGCTCATCGTCGCCCGCGACATCGCGCACGCGAAGATCAAGGAGCGCCTCGACCGCGGAGAGCCCATGCCGCAGTACCTGAAGGACCACCCCGTCTACTACGCCGGCCCCGCGAAGACGCCCGAGGGGATGCCGTCGGGTTCCTTCGGGCCCACCACGGCGGGCCGGATGGACTCCTACGTCGACCAGTTCCAGGCGGCCGGCGGCTCGATGGTGATGCTCGCGAAGGGCAACCGCTCGAAGGCGGTCACCGACGCCTGCGCCGCGCACGGCGGCTTCTACCTCGGCTCGATCGGCGGCCCCGCCGCCCGGCTCGCGCAGGACTGCATCAAGAAGGTGGAGGTCGTCGAGTACGAGGAGCTCGGCATGGAGGCGGTCTGGAAGATCGACGTGGAGAACTTCCCGGCGTTCATCGTCGTCGACGACAAGGGCAACGACTTCTTCGCCGACGTCTCGAAGCCGACCATCCTCTCCATCCCGGTCCGCGCGGGGGTCTGACCGCTACCGGCACCGCCGTATGAGAGTTCTCTCATCCGGGCTTTCGGCACCGCTCATCTCGATGCGGTTGGGTGGGTGGTGCACGAAAGGAATCGGTTGAGCATGGCACTTACCAAGCGGACCACCACCTGGATCGCCGCCGGCACCGTCGGCGGCCTCCTCGCGGTCGGGGGCGTCGTCGCCTCCCTCGCAAGCCCGGGCGGCACGTCGCCCCGGCCCGGCGTCGTGGTGCGTGACCACTCGGCGCAGGACGACGCGATCGTCGTCGAGCTGCGGTCGCCCTCACCGTCGGCGAGCGCGGTCGCCTCCCCGAGCGTCCCCCCGACGTCGCTGCGGAGCCCGTCCGCCACGCCGGAGCCGAGCGCGACGGCCACCCCGTCGGCCCCGGCCGCGCCCCCGTCGACCGCTCCCGCGCCGGCGGCCGTCAAGGAGGACGACAACTCCCAGGGCGACTCCGACAGCCAGGGGGAGTCGCGCACGACGACGAAGCAGCAGCCGGCCCCGAAGGCGGCGCCCAAGTACTACGACGACGGTGACGACGACTCGGACGACTGGGACGACGACCGCGATGACGACGACGATTCCGACGACGATGATGACGGCGACGACGACTGAGTCACCGAACGCACGACGGCCCGGGCAGCAGCCCGGGCCGTTGCTCGTCCCTCAGACGAGCCGGTAACCCATGCCCCGGACGGTCTCGAACCGCTCCTTGCCGAGCTTCGCGCGCAGGTAGCGGACGTACACATCGACGACGTTGGAGCCGGGGTCGAAGTCGTAGCCCCAGACGTTGCTGAGCAACTGTTCGCGGCTCAGCACCTGGCCGGGGTTGCGCAGGAACGTCTCGGCGAGGGTGAACTCGCGCGCGGAGAGGTCGACGGTGCGCCCGTCGACGTGCGCGCGCCGCGACCGCAGGTCGAGCACGAGCCCGTTGTGGCTGAGCTCCGTCGGCGACTCCGCCGCCTGCGCGCTGGTGCGCAGCCGCAGCCGGATCCGGGCAAGCAGCTCCTCGAACGAGAACGGCTTACCGAGGTAGTCGTCTGCGCCGCCCTCGAGGCCGGCGACGCGGTCGGTCACCGACGTGCGGGCGGTCAACAAAATCACCGGCACCTGCACACCTTGGCCGCGGATCCGCTCGAGCACCTCGAAGCCGTCGATGTCGGGCAGGCCGATGTCCAGGACCACGAGGTCGAAGTTGCCGTGGACCGCGAGCTGCGCGCCCTCGACGCCGGACTTCGTCGCGTGCGTGGTGAAGCCCGCGGCCTTCAGGCCCTTGGCGACGAAGGCGGAGATCCGCTCCTCGTCCTCAACGATCAGGATCGTGCTCATGCAGCTGCTCCTTAGGGGTGAGCGGTAGGACGATGGTGAAGGTGGAGCCGACGCCCGGCTCGGACTCGATCTTCAGGTGGCCGCCGTGGGCTGCGGCGATGCTCTCGACGATCGACAGCCCGAGTCCCGCGCCGGCGACGAGCCCGGTGTTGGAGCCCCGGCCGAACCGGGTGCGGATGGTCTCCAGCTCGTCGGGGGAGATGCCGATGCCCTGGTCCTCGACGAAGAGGTGGACGTCGCCGCGCACGATCCTGGAGCCCAGCGTGACGGCGCTGCCCTCGTCGGAGTACTTGACCGCGTTGGCGGCCAACTGGAGCCAGGCCTGCGTGATCCGGTTCGGGTCGAGCCAGGCGTCGATCGACTCGATCGACCGGAGCCGCCACTGGCGCGGGCCGAGGCCGCGGGCCTTCTCGACGGTCTGGTCCGTGAGCGTGGCGAGCGAGAACCACTGCGGCTGGACGAAGTCGCTCTGGTTGGCCCTCGCGAGCACGAGGAGGTCGCCGACGAGCGCCCCCATGCGGTCGAGCTCGTCGAGCGCGAGGTCGCGGGTGGCCCGCACGTCGGCGGGGTCGTTCGGGTCGACGAGCTCCAGGTGGCCGCGGACGATCGTGATCGGCGTGCGGAGCTCGTGGCCGACGTCGTCGAGGAGCTGGCGCTGGGTGGTCACCGACGTCTCCACTCGGTCCAGCATCCGGTTGACGGTGCGCGACAGCTGGGTGAGGTCGTCGTTGCCGCGCAGCGGGACGCGGCTGGTGAGGTCGGTCTCGCTGATCGACTCGGCGGCGCGACGGAGGTCCTCCACCGGCCGCAGAAGCCGGCCCACGACGATCCACGCGACGAGCGCGCTCACCAGCGACGTGCCGAGTCCGGCGAGCACGAAGATCATCGTCAGCCGGCCGAGGTCGTCGCGGAGGGCGTCCAGGTCGTAGACGTGGAGGAGGGCGCCGGACTCCGTCGGGAACTTCACGGGGGTGAGGTGGTAGCGGTAGGTGCGCTGCGCCGTGGTCACGGTCCCCATCTGCATCACGTCGCCCTCGCTGAGCGGCAGGATGTAGGCGAGCAGCTCGGCATCGTCCTCGGGACGGAGCGTGACGTTCTCCGAGCTCACCCACCGCACCTGGCCCTCGACGATGCCGAGTTCGCCCTCGTTCTGGTCGATCACGGTGCGCGACAGGAAGGTCCGCAGCAGCTGCGACGGCCCGTCGAACGGCTGGCCGGTGGCCGGGTCGACGCCCTCGCGCGCCAGCAGCGCGAACTCGTCGCGCGTGCGGGTCAGGTAGCTGTCGATGCGGCTGCGGCTCGACCGGTCGTCGAGGAACACGACGATCGCGCCCGTCACGGCCAGCGACAGCACGACGAGCAGCACCATCGCCGCCCCGATCCGCTGACGGATCGAGACGCGACGGGGTTCGGTGGTGGCGCTCATCATTCGTAGTCTCCCCCAAGTGTGGGGCCCTCGGCTGGTTGCCGGGCCGTGGTTCACCGTCGGCGCGCGTCGAAGGACGCCGGCGGGCGGAAGGCGGTGTCGTCGGCGGCGCTGGCCACGGTCCGCGGGGCGGCGGGTTCCCCGTCGCGGCGGAGCAGGTGCATCAGCCACACGGCCTGCGACCCGAGCGCCATGATCGACGAGGCGAGCACGAGCCCGTTGAACAGGCCCATCGTCCCGGTCACGGCGAAGACGAGGTTGACCGGCACCAGCACCAGCGCGACGGCCACGACCACCGTGCGGAGCAGCTCGAAGTCGCGGAACCGGACCGCGAACCAGGCGGGCCGGTGGAGGACGGCCGCAGGCAGGGCCAGCAGCAGGAGCGCCGCCACGAGGTTCACCGAAGATGCCATGGCGCCAGCCAACCGCGTCGCGCTGAGCGCCCGGTGAGGCCTTCATGAGAGAGTTCTCACGTCACTCGACGTGAGCGTTCGATGGCCGCGACGTGAGTCTCCCGGCCCGTCGCGACTAGGATGTCTGATGTCCGTTGACTGAGCCACGAGGTCCCATGACAGAGCCCGTACACCCGCGACCGCCCTTCGAGCCGCACACCGCGCTCATGCTCGCCGCCTTCGTGCGCGACGGCCTCTACGTGCCGCTCGACCCCGCGACGATCGCCGCCACCCGCAAGCCAGTGGAGGAGTCGCGCGACCACGTCCTCCGCACGACCGGCCTCGAGCACCGCGACCTCACCATCCCTGGCCCCGACGGCGACCTCACGGTCGCCGTGCTCCGCCGGCCCGGCGACACCGAGCCCGGACCGCTGTTCCTGTGGTTCCACGGCGGGGGCCTGATCCAGGGCAACCGGTTCAGCAGCGTGGACCAACTGGCTCCCATGATCGAACGACACGGTGGCGTGATCGTCTCCCCCGAGTACCGGCTCGCGCCCGAGCACCCGGCGCCGGCCGGCATGGAGGACTGCTATGCCACCTTCCTGTGGGCCGTGGCCCACGCCGAAGAACTGGGCGGCGACCCGTCGCGCGTATTGGTGACGGGAGCCAGTGCGGGCGGAAACCTCGCGCTCGCCGTGGCGCTCGCCGCCCGTGACCGCCGGGGACCGGGGATCCTCGGCGTCCTCGCCCCGTACCCGATGCTCGACGACCGCAACGATTCGGTCGCGGTGCGGCAGTTCTGGGACGAGGGGACCTGGACTGGCCATGACAACGAGGTCGCCTGGGACGCGACGCTGGGGGAGCGCCGCGGCACCGACGATGTCAGCTACCTCGAAGCGCCGGCCCGGGCCGAGTGGCTCGGCGACCTGCCGCCGATCTTCCTGGACGTGGCCTCCACCGAGCCGTTCCGCGACGAGGTGGTCGATTTCGCGAGCCGCGTCTGGCGGGACGGCGGCGACGCCGAGCTCCACGTCTACCCCGGCGGCACGCACGTGCACGAGGTCCTGAGCGCCAAGTCGTGGATAGGCGAGGGCGTGTTCCGTGCTCGCGGCGAGTGGGTCGCGCGACTGCTGGACCCCGTCGACCCGAGCGTCACCTACGACCACGTCGTCGCCTCCGGGAAGTACCCGCTGCTGGGCTCCGGGCCCCTCGAGACGCAGGGGGTCGCGCGGTGAGCGTGCTCGCACTGGACATCGGCGGCACGAAGATCGCCGCGGGCATCGTCGACGGCGGGGTCGCCACCCACCTCGCGCAGGTGCCCACCCCGTCGCAGGAGGGGCCGACGGCGATCATGGACGCCGCCTGGCAGCTCGCGGACCGCGTCCGCTGCGGGGCCGACGGGGCACCGTCGCGCCTGGCCGTGGCCTCCGCCGGCGTCATCGACCCCCTCCGCGGCTTCGTCACCTCCGCCACCGACGCGCTGAGGGACTGGGCGGGCACCGACCTGCGCTCCGGCATGGACGCCCGCTCCGGGCTGCCCGTGTCCGTCCTGAACGACGTGCACGCCCACACCTGGGGCGAGTACCGGCACGGCCGCGGTCGCGGCCACGACTCCATGCTGCTCATCGCGGTGGGCACCGGCATCGGCGGCGGCTACGTCGTCGACGGGCAGCTCGCGCTGGGCAGCGCGTACGTCGCGGGGCACGTCGGCCACGTGGACGTCGCGGCGGCCGACGGCATCGCCTGCTCCTGCGGGCGCACCGGGCACTTGGAGGGCGTCGCGTCCGGCACCGGCATCGAGCAGCGGTTCCTCGCGGCGACGGGGGAGCCCCGCCGCGGCGGGGAGGTGGCGCGGTTGGCGACCACCGACGAGCCGCTCTCGGACGCGGCACGCGCCGTGATCACCACGGCCGGGCACTCGCTCGGGCGCGCGATCGGCGGCATGCTCAACTCTCTCGACCCCGGCCTGGTGGTGCTCGCGGGCTCCGTGGCCCGGGCGGGCGACCTCTGGTGGGACGCCGTGCATCGCGGGGTGGCCGAGTCGGCCATGACCATCGTCGCCGACACGCCCATCGTGCCGGCCGACCTCGACAACGCGGCCCTCGTCGGGGTGGCTGCCTGGAGCAACGCAAAGGAAGAACAGAAGTGAATGATCTGCTGGACTCGCTGAAGGGGCAGCTCGTCGTGTCCTGCCAGGCCTACCCCGGGGAGCCGATGCGGCACCCCGAGACCATGGCGCAGGTGGCGGCGGCGGTCGTCGAGGGCGGCGCGAAGGCCGTCCGGCTGCAGGGGCTTGAGGACATCCGCCAGGCCCGCGCGCTCGTCGACGTGCCGATCATCGGCCTGGTCAAGGAGGGCCACGAGGGCGTCTACATCACCCCGACGCTGGAGCTCGCGCGGGCCATCGCCGACCTCGGCGCGGAGGTCGTGGCCCTCGACGCGACCCCCCGGCCCCGCCCGGACGGACTCACCGTCGCGGAGACCATCGCGCAGCTGAAGGAGTCGCACCCCGGTGTGTTGGTGATGGCCGACTGCGACTGCGTCGAGACCGCACGCCATGCCGTCGAGTCCGGTGCCGACATCCTCGGCACCACCCTGGCCGGCTACACGGACGCGCGCGAGAAGACCGTCGGCCCGGACCTGGAGTTGCTCCAAGACCTGGTACGGGAGTTCCCCGACCACCCGGTCATCGCCGAGGGTCGCATCCACACGCCCGAGCAGGCGAGGGCCGCGATCGAGACCGGCGCCCACGCCGTCGTGGTCGGCACGGCGATCACGCACCCGACGACGATCACCACGTGGTTCGCGGCGGCGGTCGCCGGGAGCTGAGGCTCGTCGTCGCCGGCTCGGCGGTTTGCCTGCCTGCGTGCGGAAAACCTGCCGGATCCGGCAGGCGAACTGAAGCGAGGCAGGTGGCTTGGGTTCACCTGCCTGCGGTGCGATTCACCTGCCTACCTAGACAGGTAAATCAGACCGGACGCAGGTGGACCGCAGCGATCAACCGCCGACGGGTCAGCTCACCGCCTCGCGGTGGGCGCCGCTGACGTTCTTGATGAGCGGCGCGTAGTGCTCGTAGACGGCCTTGCGGTACGCGTCGACGTCGCCCTTCTCGGCGGCGAGGACCATGTCGCGGTGCGCGCGGGCGGTGTCCTGGATGTCGACGGGGGCGGGCACCCCGAGGCGGGGGGCGGTCAGGGTGTGGACGTCCCAGAAGGCCTCGGTCAGCTGCCGGAACAACTGGTTGTCGACTGGCTCGAGCAGCGTCGAGTGGAAGAAGCGGTCGTGCTCGGGGAACGGCTTGCCGACCTCCGCGAGCTTCTCCATCTTGTCGATCGCGTCGTGGAGGTCCTGGCTGTAGCGGCCGCGCCACGCGTCGACGACGGGGCCGGCGAAGGCGAGGTCGAGGGCCTGGCGGACCTCGACGATCTCCATGAGCGACTGGTAGTCGGCGCCCGGGTTGAGCATGCCGCGGAACACGAGCGACTCCACCATCGGGTGCATCGACACCTTGCCGACGAACATGCCGTGGCCGTGCCGGACCTCGACGATGTCGAGCGCGCTCAGGGTGCGGATCGCCTCCCGGACGGACGACCGCGACACGCCCATGCCTTCGCAGAACTGCGACTCGGTGGGGAGCGGGTCGCCGGGCTGCAGGTTGGCATGGATGATGTAGTCCTTGATGGCCGTCATCGTCGACGAGGCCTGACTGGCCGGCCGTTGCTTCGGTGTCATGGGCGATGCGGTCTTCATCGGAACACGTCCTCGGGTCCTCTTGTTTGGCGTTGCCAAATCGTAATCCAACTGGGGTGAGGGTGGGGTTTCCCTCGCTGATAGCCAATGCTACACTCAACTCAGCCTACGTCAGACATAGGACGTCAGATAACCAGGAGATCTCAATGAAGAATCTTTCATCCGTGGACCGCCGCAACTTCTTCAAGCTGTCGGGAGTGATCGGCGCGGCCGCAGGCATCGCCGCCACGCTCTCGGCCTGCGGCACGGACGATCCCGCCACCGGCACCACGTCGAGCCCCACCCCGAGCGCCGACGGCAGCTCCGCCCCCGCTGCGGGCGCAGGCAACGCCGACGGCACCATCAAGGCCGGCATCTCCTACGAGCTGGGCACCAACGGCTACGACCCCATGACCACCTCCGGTGCCCTCACCGTCGCCGTCAACTGGCACACCCTCGAGGGCCTCACCGAGATCGATCCCGCCACCCGCGAGGTCTACCCGGCCCTGGGCACCGACTTCCCGAGCAAGGTCGACGACACGACCTACGAGGTCACGCTCCGCGACGGCGCGGTCTTCCACAACGGCGCCCCCGTCACCACCGACGACGTCGTCTTCTCCTTCCAGCGCGTGCTGGACCCGGCCAACAAGTCGCTCTACGCGTCCTTCATCACCTTCCTCGACAAGGTCGAGAAGAAGGACGACACCACCGTCACGCTGAAGCTGAAGCACCCCTACTCGCTGGTCAACGAGCGCGTCGCGGTCGTGAAGATCGTCCCGCAGGCCGACGCCACCGCCGACCCCGCCGCGTTCGACATGAACCCGATCGGCACCGGCCCCTACAAGATGACCGACAACGGCGCCTCCAGCCAGAAGGTCCTCTTCGAGCGCAACGACGACTACACCGGCCCCCGCCCGGCCAAGGCGAAGGCCATGGAGTGGCAGATCCTTCCGGACAACACCACCCGCACCAACGCCCTGACCTCCGGCGCGGTCCAGGCCGTCGACGCGGTCCCCGCCGCGGACCTCGGCTCGTTCAAGGAGCCGCTGAAGGTGGCCGCCGTCCAGGGCTTCGGCCTCGTCTTCACCATGTTCAACGTCGCCTCCGAGGCGATGAAGGACGTGAAGAACCGCCAGGCCATCATGTACGCGCTCGACTACGAGAAGATCTGCTCGGCCGGCATGGCGAACCTCGCCACCCCCGCTACGAGCTTCCTCCACACCGAGCACAAGGCGTACAAGGAGGCGGCGACGGTCTACACCTACGACCCCGAGAAGGCCAAGGCCCTCATCGCCGAGACCGGGCTCAAGAGCACCCGCCTGCTGTGCTCGGACCACGGCTGGTTCTCCGCCGTGCGCCCGATCATCAAGGAGAACGTCGAGGCCCTCGGCCTGACGGTCCAGTTCGAGGAGAAGAAGTCCTCCGACGTCTACGGCACCATTGACGGCAAGCCCGACGCCTTCGACATCGTCGTGGCGCCCGGCGACCCGTCGGTCTTCGGTGACGACGCAGACCTCCTGCTCCGCTGGTGGTACGCCAACGAGGTGTGGACTGACCAGCGCATGCACTGGAAGGGCACCGAGGCGCACGGCAAGGTCCAGGAGCTCCTCGAGAAGGCCTCAACGGTCGGCGGCGACGAGCAGCTCGCCGCCTGGCACGAGATCTTCGACATCGTCTCCACCGACGTGCCGCTGTACCCGATCTTCCACCGGAAGTCCCCCACGGCGTACAACGGCGAGACGCTCATCGACTTCAAGCCGATCGCGGTGACCGGCCTGTCGTTCGAGAACGTCGGCACCACCGAGGCCTGACCTCGACGAGGGGGTGGGTTTGCCCCGGGGCACCCGCCCCCTCCCTTTTGCCAAGTGGTAACATCAGACATCAGACAATGGTCGTGACCGGGAACGAACCCGGGTGCAGACCGGCCGTCCGGGCCACGGGCGGTTCGACCGAAGCAAAGGAGCATTCACAGTGTCGAAGCTTCTCCACCTCATCGGGCGGCGGATCCTCGCCCTGCCCGTGATGGTGCTGGGCGTCACGCTGCTGGTCTTCCTCGTGATGTCCCTGTCCAACGCCGACCCCGCCCGCCTCGCGCTGGGTGAGTCCGCGTCCGCAGAGGCACTGGAGGCCTACCGCCAGGCGCACAACCTCGACGACCCGCTGCTCAAGCGGTACTGGGACTACCTCGTCGGCCTGGTCCAGGGCGACCTGGGCGAGACCTTCACGGGCGTCCCCATCTCCGAGATGGTGGGCAACGCGTTCCCCATCACCCTACAGCTCGCCTTCATCGGCATCGCCATCGCGGCGGTCGTCGCCACGGTCCTGGGCGTCACCGCGGCCCTCTACCGTGACCGCTGGCCCGACCAGGTCATCCGCATCATCTCCATCGTCTTCCTCGCGACGCCGTCGTTCTGGCTCGCGCTGCTGATGATCCAGTGGTGGGGCGACATCCCCGGCGGCACCGGCTCCTTCGCGGCTGTCGTGACCGAGTGGGTGGGCTTCACCGACGACCCGGGCACCTACCTGCGCCAGGCCACGCTGCCGATCATCGCGATCGTCGTCCCCGCCGCCGGCTCGCTGACCCGCGTCGTGCGCACCTCGATGGTGGAGGAACTCGACAAGGACTACGTCCGCACCGCCATCGGCGCCGGCATCCCGAAGGGTGAGGTAGTCGGCCGCAACGTGCTCCGCAACGCCCTGATCACCCCCATCACCGTGCTCGGCCTCCGCATCGGCTACGCCATGGGCGGCGCCGTCGTCATCGAGATGATCTTCAACATCCAGGGGATGGGCCAGCTGATCTTCCAGGGCATCACCCGCAACGACGTCAACATCGTCCAGGGCGTGTCCATCACGATCGCGCTCGCGTTCATCGTCATCAACATTCTGGTCGACCTGCTGTACGTGCTGGTCAACCCGAGGATCAGGAGCGTCTGATGTTCACCAGGGCCCACTTCAAGAAGGCCATGGAGCCGGGCATGCGCTTCCAGGGCTGGAAGGCCATGCCGATCGGCTCGAAGATCTCCGTGATCGTGCTGCTGCTGATCGTCCTGATGGGCGTGTTCGCGTCCGTCCTCGCCCCGTACGACCCGGCCGCCACAGGCCTCGCCGAGGGCGGTGGCCGCACGGTCTTCATCGAGGGCGTCGGCGAGACGATCGTCCCCGACAACTCCGTGCCGCCGAGCGGCGACTTCCCGATGGGCACCGACGGCTCCGGCCGCGACGTGCTGTCCCGCGTCTTCTACGGCGCCCGGGTGTCGATGCTGGTCGGCCTGTCCGCGACGGGCATCGCGCTCGTCGTCGCCGCCGTCCTCGGCTCCGTCGCCGCCACCGCCCGCAAGTGGATCTCCGAGGTCCTCATGCGCACGCTCGACATCGTGATGTCCTTCCCGGCCATCGCGCTCGCCGCGGTGCTGGTGCTGGCGCTGTCGACGCGCGCCCCGATGCTGCCGGTGATCATCGGCTCCATCGCGATCCTCTACGTCCCACAGCTGACGCGTGTCGTGCGCGCCAACGTGCTGTCGCAGATGGGCGAGGACTACGTCGCCGCCTCCAAGGTCATGGGCGCCAAGACCTGGTGGATCCTCGCCAAGCACGTCACCCGCAACTGCATCGCGCCGATCATGGTGTTCGCGACGGTGCTCGTCGCCGACGCGATCGTGTTCGAGGCGTCGCTGTCGTTCATCGGCGCCGGTATCAAGTCGGTCAACACCCCCACCTGGGGCAACATGCTCTCCGAGGGCAAGGAACTCCTGCTGTCGGGGCACTGGTGGGTGACGTTCTTCCCCGGCCTGATGATCCTGATCACCACGCTGTGCCTGAACGTGCTCTCCGAGGGCCTCACCGACGCGATGGCGTCGCCCAAGATCCGCCGCCGGGTCAACGTCGCGGCCGACGAGGCACGCTCCGACGACGCCGAGCCGGCCGGCCCGCTGTCGAAGCTGGTCCGCCCCGCCGAGGCCGAGGTCCCGCTCGAGGCCAGACTGCAGAGCCTGCGCGAGGTGGAACTCGAACGCGACGACCGGCTCGTCTACACCGGCGACGCCGCCCCCATCCTCGAGGTGAAAAACCTCTCGATCCGGTTCCCGGAGCAGCACGGCGACATCGCGGTGGTCGACAACGTGTCCTTCTCCGTCCGCCCCCACGAGACGATGGGCCTCGTCGGCGAGTCGGGCTGTGGCAAGTCGATCACGTCGATGGCGATCATGGGCCTGCTGCCCAAGACCGCGCACCTCGAGGGCGAGATCCTCTACAAGGGCCAGGACCTGCTGAAGATGACCCCGCAGCAGCACAACGCGCTGCGCGGCCACGAGCTCAGCATGATCTACCAGGACGCGCTGTCGAGCCTGAACCCGTCGATGCTGGTGCGCTCGCAGCTGGCGCAGCTCACCCGTCGCGGCGGCACCCGTAGCGCCGAGGAGCTGCTGGAGCTCGTCGGCCTCGACCCGGTCCGCACGCTCAAGAGCTACCCGCACGAGCTCTCCGGCGGCCAGCGCCAGCGCGTGCTGATCGCCATGGCGCTCACCCGCGACCCCAGCCTCGTGATCGCCGACGAGCCCACCACGGCCCTCGACGTCACGGTGCAGAAGCAGGTCGTCGACCTGCTGAACAACCTCCGCGAGGAGCTCGGGTTCGCGATGGTGTTCGTCAGCCACGACCTCGCCCTCGTCGCCCAGCTCGCGCACCGCATCACGGTGATGTACGCGGGCCAGGTCGTCGAGCAGGCGCCGACGCGGGAGCTGCTGCTGCAGCCCACCCACGAGTACACGCGCGGCCTGCTGGGCGCGGTGCTGTCGATCGAGTCGGGGGCCAAGCGGCTCCACCAGGTGCGCGGCACCGTCCCGTCGCCGCGGGAGTTCGTGCCCGGCGACCGGTTCGCCCCGCGGTCGAACTTCCCCGACGTGGGCCTCGAGACCCGGCCGGTGCTGAAGCCCGTCAAGGGCAGCCGCGACCACGTGTTCGCCATCACCCCCGAACTGGAAGCGATCCTCGAGAAGGAGGGTGCACGATGACCGCGCAGTCCAGCTGGACCCCCGACCAGCCCGTCATCGAGCTGAAGAACGTCCACGTCATCCACAAGTCGCGGACCGGCACGCTGTTCAAGCGCGACACCGTGCACGCCATGGACGACGTCAGCCTGTCGGTGTTCAAGAACCAGACCTTGGGCATCGTCGGCGAGTCGGGCTCCGGCAAGTCGACCACCGCCCGCGTCATGGTCGGGCTGCAGCCCGAGACGAGCGGCACCGTGCTCTTCAGGGGCAAGCCCCTGGCGCACAGCGGCCGCGAGAAGCAGGAGATGGGCAAGGCGGTGTCGATGATCTTCCAGGATCCGTCGACGGCGTTGAACCCGCGGATGATCGTGCGCGACACGCTCATGGACCCGCTCAACGTCCACGGCATCGGCTCCCAGAAGGAGCGCGTCGACCGGGTGAAGGACCTGCTGCGCGTCGTCGGCCTGCCGATGAGTGCCCTCGACGTTCTGCCGCGGCAGATCTCGGGCGGGCAGCGGCAGCGTGTCGCGATCGCCCGGGCCCTCGCGTTGGGGCCGGACGTCATCGTCGCCGACGAGCCGACCTCCGCCCTCGACGTGTCCGTGCGCGCGCAGGTGCTCAACCTGCTGCAGGACCTGAAGGCCTCCCTCGGGCTCGGGCTGGTGTTCATCTCCCATGACATCAACACCGTGCGCTACATCTCCGACCGCATCGCGGTCATGAACCAGGGGCGCATCGTCGAGGAGAACACCACCGAGGCCATCTTCGACAACCCCCAGGACGACTACACCCGCACGCTGCTCAGCGCCGTGCCCTCCCTCATCTAGAACATTCCTCGAAAGGATGGAAATGTCCCGCAAATTCACCGGTGTCATCCCCCCGGTCGTCACCCCGCTGACCGCCGACGGCGCGCTCGACCTGCCCGGCCTCGACGACGTCGTGGAGCACCTCATCTCCGGCGGCATGCACGGCCTGTTCGTGCTGGGCTCGACGGGTGAGGTCGCCTACCTCACGGACGCGCAGCGCGACGAGGTCCTCTCGCGCGTCGTCGCCAAGACCGCCGGCCGCGTGCCCGTGATCGCCGGCGCCATCGACACCACCACCGCCCGCGTCATCGAGCAGGCCAAGCGCGCCCAGGCACTCGGTGCCGACGCGGTCGTCGCCACCTGCCCCTTCTACGCGATCAACTCGGCCGACGAGATCGCCGACCACTTCCGCGCGATCGCCGCCGCCATCGACGTGCCGCTGTTCGTCTACGACATCCCGGTGCGCGTCAACGGCGTGAAGCTCGACCACCAGATGCTGGTCGACCTCGGCAAGGAGGGCGTCGTCGCCGGGGTCAAGGACTCGTCGGGCAACGACGTGGCCTTCCGCCGCCTCGTCGCCGCCAACGAGGCCGCCGGCCACCCGCTGTCGCTGCTCACCGGGCACGAGTGCGTGGTCGACGGGATGCTGCTCCTCGGTGCCGACGGGGTCGTCCCCGGCTACGCGAACGTCGACCCCCGCCGCTACACCGACCTCTGGGAGGCCGCGCAGGCCGAGGACTGGACGGCCGCGCGCCGCATCCAGGACGAGATCTGCGAGGGCTTCGAGATCGTGTTCGTCGCCAAGGGACGCTCGGGTGATGCCGCCGGTGTCGGTGCTTTCAAGACGGCCATGCAGGCGCTGGGTATCATCGAGAGCAACACCATGGCTTTCCCAGTTCAGGCGCTCGGGGGAGAGGTCGCCGACAAGATCAAGCAGATCGTCGCCGACGCCAACATCGGCACCTTCGCCTGATTTTCTCCAACCGGCTCCCGCCGCGACTCCCACCAGGAGTCGCGGCGGTGCTGTGTTTCCGGGGCCCTTCGAGGCTCTGGCCGGTGCTCGCTCCTCAGGGACCGGGGCAGCCTACTGGATGATGCCGAAGCGGCGGAGGATCTTGCGGCCGGCGGCGGAGTCGCTCGCCTGGAGGGCGAGCAGCTGGGCGTAGATGCCGTTGGTCTGGGCCAGCTCGGCGGGGGAGCCGACCTCGTCGATGCGGCCGTTGATGAGCGTGACGATCCGGTCGACGGCCGAGATCGTCGACAGCCGGTGGGCGATGATCAGCGACGTGCGGCCCACCATCAGCTCCTCCAAGCCCGCCTGCACCTGCCGCTCCGCCTTGGTGTCGAGCGCCGAGGTGGCCTCGTCGAGGACGAGGATCGGGGCGTCCTTCAGCATCGCGCGGGCGACGGAGATGCGCTGCTTCTGGCCGCCGGAGAGCTTCACTCCGCGCTCGCCGATCTCGGTGTCGAACCCGTCGGGGAGGCGCTCGATGAAGTCCAGCGCGTTGGCGCGGCGCGCGGCCTCGCGCAGCGCCTCCTCGTCGGCGTTCGGGTCACCGTAGAGCAGGTTGTCGCGGACGGTGCCGGAGAAGAGGGTCGCGTCCTGGAAGACGACGCCGATCTGCTGCCGCAGCGCCCTCGTCGGCAATTCGGTCACGGACCGGCCGCGCACCGTGATGGTGCCGGACGTCGGGGCGTAGAGCCCGAGGAGCAGGTTGACCAGCGTCGTCTTGCCGCCACCCGACTCGCCGACGAAGGCGATGCGTTCGCCGCGGTGCACGTCGAGGTCGATGCCGTCGAGGACGAGACGGTCCTCGTCGTAGCCGAAGCTCACGTCCTGGTAGGAGACGATGGGGTCGCGGTCGACCCACTCGATCGCCTTCACATCGGCGGCCTCGAGGGGGTTGTGCGGCTCGTCGGCCTCGTCCATCACCTGGAAGTACTCGTTGCTGCCGGTGACGGCCCGCTGCATGGTGTCGACGTAGTAGCTCATCGACGTGACGGGCGCCTTCGCGATCTGGATCAGTTGGATGAGCAGCACCATCGACCCGATGCTGAACCGGCCCTGCGCCGTCGCGACGAAGATGATCAGGTAGACGCCGAAGAAGACGACGTCGAGCGCGCCGCGGCGGGCGACGTCCATCGCGTGCCAGAAGCGCGACTGCGTCTTGGTGAGCGAGACGGCGTCGGTGTAGTGCTGGTCGAAGTGGTCGAGCTCGGTGCGCTCCGTGGTGAACGACTTCACGACGCGCAGCTGCCCCACGACCTCTGCGAAGCGGCCGCCGGCGATGTCGTAGTGCTGGTTCTTCTTCCGCTCCCACACCTGCCACTTCCGGCTGGTGAGCGCGGTGAGGTACACGAACGTGGGGTAGATGACGATCAGCAGCAGCGCCAGCCACGGCGAGTGCCACGCGGCCACGAAGAGCACGACGACCACGGTCAGCATCGTGGTGAAGAAGCCGTTGGCGAAGACCTGCAGGAAGTCGGAGATGCTGGTGATCGACCGGTTGAGCCGGGAGATGATCGTGCCGGTCAGTTCCGAGTCGTAGTAGCGCTGGGGCAGGCGCAGCAGCTTGTGGAAGTAGTTGTGCGACAGGATCGCGCGGATCCGGCTGCTCATCTGGTCGCCCATGTAGCCGGTGATGTTGGTCACGACCGAGTTGGCGAGCATCAGCCCGAGCAGGATCACCGCCAGCCACACCAGCGGCATGATCGCGGGCTCGCGGCTGCCGGTGGTCATGTCGACGACGGTCTGTGTGGCCTGCGCGATCAGGAACGGGGTGAGCAGCGTCGTCGCCGTAGTCACCACCGCACCGATGATGATGCCGATGTAGAGGGGGGTCAGCTGGCGGGCGCTGGAGACGATCCGAACGATGCTCTTCACGAACGACGACCCTACTCCCTGGACCCCAACGCCAGCGGGCTGGCTACCCTTGCAGGTGAGCGACGAGGAGGGTGCCGTGACGGACGTGGAACAGCAGCACCGGGCCGGGCTCGAGCCCACCGGGCTGCGGTTGGAGAACGTCAACCTGCTGATGGGCGGCGGCGCCCTCGTCGTCGGGACGCTGATCGGCCTGTTGTCCCTCGACGAGTTCACCGCCTTCGCCGGCGGCGGGGTGCGCACCGTGGCCGACATCGCGGCGCTGTCGTCGGGCGTGCTGGTGGCGCTGGTGTTCCTCGGGGTGCTGATGGTGTTCCGCGGGCGCATCCTGCCCTGGCACCGCACGATGCACCCGCTGCGCCAAGCCCTGAACCTCGTGGGCCTCACGCTGATGATGGGGTCGCTGACGCTGTTCGCGATGCGCGCCTTCGGAAGGGTGGCCGCGTCGGCGTTCATCGGGCTGCGGCTGGACCAGTGGTCCGGTACCGCGTTCATCGCGCTGTCGTGCGCGCTGTGCGTGTACACCGCCGCCGGCATCGCGGGTCGCCTCAACACGGAGCTCCTGTCGGGGCTCGTCAGCGTCTTCCTCGTGCTGGGCGCGTTCATGAGCGCGGTCAACGCGTCGGACCAGGAGTGGTGGCGGGTCCACTTCTCGTCGCTCGGCATGACCGGGGACTTTTCGGGCTTCGCGTTCAACTACACGCTTGTGCTCACCGGGCTCGTGATCGTCACCCTCGCGGACTTCCTCACCCACGACCTGCGCGGCTGGCTCCTGGCCACGGGGCAGGGCGTGTGGAAGGCGTACGTGCTGCGCGCCGGCCTGGGGATCATGGGGCTGATGCTCGCCGGGGTGGGGCTCATCCCCGTCACGCTCTCGCACCGGGGACACCTGTGGGTGACGTACGCGACGGTGCTCGCGTTCATCATGCTCGCCGTGGCGGCGCCGCTGATCCTGCGACGCATCCCCTGGGGCTTCCGCGTGGTCTCGTTCGCGATCCTCGGGTTCATGTGGCTGCTCTGGTACCTGCACCGCGACATCCGTTACCTCAACACCACCGGCTTCGAGATGATCGCGGTCGCGACGGTCCTCGGCTGGATGGTGCTGTTCATCCGCACCGTGGTGGCGGCGGGCCGCGACGTCGACCCGGCGGAAGCCGCTCCGGCCGCGCGGGAACTGGAGGCGACCGAACCCGTCGCGGGTGAGATCCTGCCGGATGACGGCGATTGGGAGTTGGCCTAGGCTCGACGGCGTGACCTACCAAGTAGCGCTGCTCGACGTCGACGGGACCCTCCGCCACAAGGACCGCTGGAACGACGGGGCCCTCGAGCTGATCGACGACCTCCACTCCGCCGGCGTCCGGGTGGCGCTCTGCTCCGGCCGCACCACCGGCTCGATGGTGGACCTCGTCCGCGAGGTCCCGCACGTCGACTACCTCGCCAGCAGCAGCGGCGCCACCGCGCTCAGGCGCACCGCCGACGGCTGGGAGGTGCTCGGGCACCGGCCGCTGCCGGTCGAGGCAGTCGCTGGAGCGCTCGAATCCGCCCGTGCGCGCGGCTTCGAGGTCTGGGCGTTCACCGACCGGGAGTGGCTCGTCGCCGAGGAGACGGATTGGGCGCTCACCGAGGCCTCCTACATCGGCGACACCCCCCGCGTGGCCGACCTCGCCGCGCACGCCGGCCGGATCGGCAAGGTGTTGTACCTGCTGCAGGACCCGACGCACGCCGAGGTCGTGAAGGGGTTCAGCCAGTGGCCGGGGACCGAGATCGTGAAGTCGGGCGAGCACTACATCGACCTCGTCTCCACGCAGGCGCACACCGCCAAGGGCGGCGACCTCATCCTCGAGGCGCTCGGGGTCGACTGGGACCGGGTGATCGCGATCGGCGACGGCGAGAACGACCGCGGCATGCTGTCGCTCGCAGGCCTCGCGGTCTGCGTCACCCCGATGACCGCGGACAACCTGGACCCCGACGACGGCACCCGCGTCCGCCGGAACGCCGCGGACACCGCCCAGGCGCGCGACATCGTCGCCGAGTACCTCGACGCCGCTGGCCGGAAGCTGACGGCTGCCGCCGACCCCTTGCCCTGAACAGCGCGATGTGCCAAAGTTGCGCTAATCCGATCCGGGTGTAACTGACCACAGGCATTACCGGGTTCTGGGCACTGCCAACCGGCAGCGTCCAAAGTCCTGCTCGCCGAGGAGCCCTGTGGAACTGTCAGGTCGCCGGATCATCCGGGTGATCAGCAACAACGCGGTGCTGACCCGGGACGACTCCAACGAGATGGTGCTGGTCGGCCGCGGCATCGGCTTCGGCCGTTCCGACGGCGACGTGATCGACGAGTCCTCCATCCAGCAGGCGTACGTCGACATCGACCCCGAACGCGTCCACGTCCTCAACTGGATCAATGCCCTCGGCAGCGATTCCGTCGACGTGATCGCCCAGGCCGTCGAGGCCGCAGCCGACGCGCTGGGTGGGCTCCACCCGGCGGTCTACGTCCTGCTGCTCGACCACATCGCCTTCGCCGTGCAGCGCATCGGCGAGGGCGAGACGATCGAGAACCCGCTCGTGCCGCAGATCAAGGTGATGTACCCGCAGGAGTTCGAGGCCGCGCGGCTCGCCGTGCGCCACCTCAACGCCCAGCTGGGCATCGACCTGCCCGAGGCCGAGGCCGGCTTCATCGCGCTCCACCTGAACGCTGCGCGTTCCGGGGAGACGGTCAAGCAGCCCCTGCAGCGCGCGAACCGGCTCGCGGGGCTCGTCGACGAGGTGTGGCGGCTCCTGGGCAGCCCCGGGAAGTCGGCGCACGAGGACATCACCCGCGACCTGGTCGCGCTCAACCGTCGGCTGCGCGCGGGCAACATCCGCCGCAACGACGCGGGGCACTCCATCGCGCGGGACCTCGGCCAGGACCACGCCATCGCGACGACGATCCTCTGCCGGCTGCTCGGGGCGGACTCGCTCCCGCGCGACATGACCGGCGAGGCGGCGTTCCTCGCCGTCACGGTCCACGGCTGGCGACAGGACATCAGCAACGCAGCTGACCACCACAGAAAGGGAAACGAATGAACATCATGCAGGGCTTGCAGAAGCTCGGGAAGGCGCTCATGGGAGCGGTCGCGGTCATGCCCGTGGCCGCGATCCTCATGGGCATCGGTTACTGGATCGACCCCGACGGCTGGGGCGCCAACAACATCGCCGCCGCCATCCTGATCAAGTCGGGCGGCGCGGTCCTCGACAACCTCGGCTGGATCTTCGCCATCGCGCTCGCGTTCGGCCTCGCGAAGGACTCCAACGGCGCCGCGGCGCTGTCGGGCTTCATCGGCTTCGCCACCGTGAAGCTGATCCTCGGCCCCGCGTCCGTCGCCAGCTACCAGGGCATCGACCCCGCCACCCTGGAGGGCGACGCGAAGCTCGACTGGATCTCGCACGGCTGGGACGCCATCAACGACAAGAACGTCCTGATCGGCATCCTCGTCGGCGTCCTCGCCGCGTGGACCTACAACAGGTTCCACTCGACGAAGCTGCCCGACTTCCTGGCCTTCTTCTCCGGCCGCCGCCTCGTGCCGATCATGACCGCCATCTTCGCGATCGTGCTCGCCGGCATCCTCTACTTCGTGTGGCCGCTGCTCTACGGCGCGCTGTTCAGCTTCGGCGAGTGGATCCAGGGCATGGGCGCGATCGGCGCCGGCATCTACGGCTTCGTCAACCGCCTCCTCATCCCCACGGGCCTGCACCACGCGCTCAACTCGATCTTCTGGTTCGACGTCATCGGCATCAACGACATCGGCAAGTTCCTCGGCGGCGGCGCGACGATCGCCGCGGCCCAGGCCGCCACCGACGCCGCCAGCTGCCCCGGCATCTGGGCCAACGGCTCCTGCGACGTCGTGGGCGTCGTCGGGCAGTACCAGGGCGGGTTCTTCCCGATCATGATGTTCGGCCTCCCCGGCGCCGCGCTCGCCATCTGGCTGCGCGCGGACAGCAAGCGCAAGAAGACCGTCGGCTCCCTCATGCTCGCGGGCGCGCTCGCGTCGTTCTTCACCGGCGTGACCGAGCCGCTGGAGTTCGCGTTCATGTTCGTCGCCCCGCTGCTGTACCTCGTGCACGCACTGCTGACCGGCCTCTCCGTCGGCATCGCCGCCGCGTTCGACTGGACCGCCGGCTTCGGCTTCTCCGCGGGCTTCGTCGACATGTTCCTCTCCGCCCGCAACCCCCTCGCCAACCAGTGGTGGATGCTCCTCGTGATGGGCGTGGTGTTCTTCGTGATCTACTTCGCGGTGTTCTACTTCCTCATCCCGCTGTTCAATCTCAAGACCCCCGGGCGCGGCGACGACGCGGAGGACGAGGTGGCGGAGCTCTCCGTCGACTCCGACTCGGCCAGCGTCGCCCGCCAGGTGATCAAGGGCCTGGGCGGCGCGTCGAACATCGACACGATCGACTACTGCGCCACCCGCCTTCGCGTGACGATCAACGACTACACGCAGGTGAAGGAGTCGGAGATCAAGAAGGCCGGAGTCGCCGGGGTCATCCGCCCGTCGCAGAAGAACGTCCAGGTGGTCATCGGCCCCCAGGTGCAGTTCGTCTACGACGCGGCCGCCAAGGAGCTGCGCGACAGCGAAACCGCCCTCATGGGTGAGCAGGAAGTCTAGGAAGGAAGCAAGTGTTCGGTCTCGGAAAGAAGAAGGAAACCCTCCTCGCCCCGTTCGCGGGTGCGGTGGTGGGCGTGGACCAGGTCCCCGACCCGGTGTTCTCGCAGAAGATGCTGGGCGACGGGTTCGCCGTCGTCCCGGCCGCTGACGCGGGCACCGTCGACGTGGTGGCGCCGTGCGCGGGCAGGCTCGCCAAGGTGTTCAACACCGGGCACGCGTTCGCGCTCGTCAGCGACCAGGGACTGGAGGTGCTGGTCCACATCGGACTCGAGACCGTCGAGATGAAGGGTGAAGGCTTCGAGGCCCTCGCCGCCACGGGCGACCACGTCGACGCGGGCCAGCCGGTCATCCGCGCCGACGTGGCCGCCATCCGTGCCGGCGGGCGCGACCCCATCACGCCCGTCGTGTGCACCAAGGCCAAGCAGGTCGCGAAGCTCGTCGTCTCCGACGGCGACGCCGGCCCGGCCGCCACCGTCACCCTCAACTGAGAAGGAGTCCCCAGTGATCACAAGGACCGCCACCATCGGCGCCCCGAACGGGCTGCACGCCCGCCCCGCCGCGTTGTTCGTCGACGCGGTGGAGGAGTCGGGGCTCGACGTCACCATCTCGTTCCGCGGCGAGACCGCCGACGCCGGCAGCCTCCTGGAGGTGCTGACCCTCGGCGCCGAGCACGGCGACGAGGTGGAGCTTGCCACCGAGGACGACGGGGCCGGTGAGGCGCTCGACCGGCTGGTCGAGCTGCTCGTCAGGGGCGACGCGTGAGCGCACCCCGCGCGCTGTCGGGGCTGGGGGTCTCCGTCGGGTTCGGCCTCGGGCCGGCGGTCCGGGTGCGGCCGGTGCCGGGGGTGGACCCGTCGGAGCCCGCCGCCGTCGACGCGGCCGCCGACGGCGCGCGCGTCCGGGAGGCGCTCGCCGCGGTCGCCACCCGCCTGGAGGCGCGGGCCGAGCGGGCCGACGGCGAGGGCCGCGAGATCCTGCTGATGACCGCCAAGCTGGCCACCGACCGGGGGCTGGCGAAGTCCGTCGACAAGCAGCTCGCCGCGGGCGCGGGCATGACCCGGGCGGTGCACGACGCGATGGAGGGCTACGTCGGGAAGCTGCAGCAGCTCGGCGGCTACATGGCCCAGCGCGCCACGGACCTCTACGACGTGCGGGACCGCGCGATCAGCGAGCTCCGGGGCCTGCCCGAGCCGGGGGTCCCGGAGATGACGGGGCCGGGGGTCGTCGTCGCGCACGACCTGGCGCCGGCCGAGACCGCGGTCCTCGACCCGTCGCTCGTCCTGGGCATCGTCACCGAGGTCGGGGGCCCGACGAGCCACACCGCCATCCTCGCCTCCGGACTGGGGATTCCAGCCGTGGTGCGGGTGGCAGGCGCCGGGGACATCGCCGAGGGGGAGGTCGTCGCGCTCGACGGGGGCACTGGGGAGGTCGTGGTGGCCCCGTCGGAGGAGCAGCGGGACGCGTTCCGGCTGCGCGCCGAGCGGCGACGTGCCGCGCTGGCCGGGTCCTGGGGCCCGGGCCGGACGGCCGACGGGCACGCCGTGCCGCTGCTCGCCAACGTCGGCACGCTCGCCGACGCCCTGCGGGCGGCCGAGCAGGACGTCGAGGGCGTGGGGCTCTTCCGGACGGAGTTCCTGTTCCTCGACCGGCAGGAGCCGCCGAGCCTCGACGAGCAGACCGCCACCTACACCGAGGCGCTGCGCGCGTTCGGCGACCGGCGCGTCGTGATCCGCACGCTCGACGCGGGCGCCGACAAGCCGCTGCCGTTCGCGGACCTGGGCGCCGAGGAGAACCCGGCGCTCGGACGGCGGGGGCTCCGGCTCAGCCGCGCCCGCGAGGACCTGCTCGACACCCAGCTCGCGGCGTTGGCCGCGGCGCAGTCGGCCACCGGCGCGGACCTGCGGGTCATGGCGCCGATGGTGGCGACGGTGGAGGAGGCCCGGTGGTTCGCCGGGCGGGTGCGCGCCCACGGGCTCGCGTCCGTCGGCATCATGATCGAGACTCCCGCCTCGGCGGTCCGCTCCGCGCACCTGCTCGACGGGCTCGACTTCGCTTCGATCGGCACCAACGACCTCACCCAGTACACGATGGCCGCCGACCGGATGCAGGGGGAACTGGCCGACCTGCTCAGCCCGTGGCAGCCCGCGGTGCTGGACATGGTGCAGATGGCCTGCGAGGGCGGATCGACGACGGGCGCCGGCGTCGGTGTGTGCGGCGAAGCGGCGGGCGACCCGCTGCTGGCGCTCGTGCTCGTCGGGCTCGGGGTCTCGTCGCTGTCCATGTCGCCGAACAAGGTGGCGGCGGTCCGCGTCGCCCTCGGTCTTCACCCCGTGGAGCGCTGCCGGGAGCTGGCCGGGTTGGCACTCGGGGCCCGCACCGCGCCGGAGGCGAGGGACCTCGTCGCCGGTGCCGCCGACCCGATCGCCCGGGAACTGGCCCAGGCCTGACCGGGCACGACGAACGCCCCCGACCTGCTGGAGGACGGGGGCGTTCTTCGTGCTTGGCTCAGCGCCTGGTCAGCGGGCGTCCATGGGGACGTAGTCGCGCTCGGTGGCGCCGACGTAGACCTGACGGGGACGGCCGATCTTGCGAGCCGGGTCGGTGTGCTCCTCACGCCACTGCGCGATCCAACCGGGAAGCCGGCCGAGCGCGAACAGCGCCGTGAAGTACGACGGCGGGAAGCCCATGGCCTCGTAGATGAGGCCGGTGTAGAAGTCGACGTTCGGGTACAGCTTGCGCTCGATGAAGTACTCGTCGCTCAGCGCCGTCTCCTCGAGCTCGATGGCCATGTCGAGGAGCGCGTTGTTGTTGTCCGTACCGCGGAGCAGCGCGTCGGCATGGCCCTTGATGATCTGGGCGCGCGGGTCGTAGTTCTTGTAGACGCGGTGACCGAAGCCCATGAGCTTGACGCCCGACTGCTTGTCCTTGACCTTGGCGACGAAGTCCTTGACGTTCATGCCGTTGTCGCGGATGTCGCGCAGCATCTCGAGGACCGCCTGGTTGGCGCCGCCGTGCAGCGGGCCGGACAGGGCGTTGACGCCCGAGGCGATGGACGCGTAGATGTTGGCGTCGGACGAACCCACCATGCGCACCGTCGAGGTGGAGCAGTTCTGCTCATGGTCGGCGTGCAGGATGAACAGCGTCTCGAACGCGCGGACGACGTCCTCGTTGAGCTCGTACTCCTCCATCGGGGTGCCGAACGAGAGGCGCAGGTAGTTCTCGACGTAGCTGAGGTTCTTGCGCGGGTACTGGAACGGCTCGCCCACGGACGACTTGTAGGCGTAGGCGGTCATCGTCGGCATCGAGCCCAGCAGGCGCAGCGACGCCTCCTCGACGTGCTCCGGGTTGTGGGGATCGAGGTACTGGCGGTTGTACGCGCCGAGGCCCATGATGCCGGCGGAGAGCACCATCATCGGGTGGCCGCCGCGCGGGAAGGAGCGGTACAGCTCCTTGAGCCGCTCGTCGATCATCATGCGGCTGGCGACCTGGTCGGCGAAGTTCTCGAGCTCGGTCTTGGTCGGCAGCTGGCCGTAGATCAGCAGGTAGCTGACCTCGAGGAAGGTGGACTTCTCCGCGAGCTGCTCGATCGGGTAGCCGCGGTAGCGCAGGATCCCCTTGTCACCGTCGATGTAGGTGATCGCCGACTGGCACGACGCCGTGTTGACGTAGCCGGTGTCGAGGGTGGTGTAGCCCGTCTGCGAGAGCACCTTGGCGATGTTGAGCCCGCTGCTGCCCTCGGTAGCCTCCACCACCGGCAGTTCGAGCTCCGTATCGTTGATCTTGAGGACCGCACTATCGGTCATGTGGCAATTTCCCTTCCTAGGTCAGCGGCTACGGTGGCGCCTGCTTCTGGGTGCGATGGTCGAGTCGATACTAGCCGTCGGGGCCACCCAGCAAAAGCTGTCTCGGATGCCGTACAATATAGGCGGCCTCCAACTACGCGGCGTCGTGTTTGTAGAAGTTCTTCACCTGCCGTTCACGAAACTTGGCTAGGTTGCACTCGTGTCGAACACGATCGAGAACCAGCCGGGCACGACGGTGATCCCCGGCGAGGCGCTGCGCAGCACGAGGGCGAGCAAGGGGAAGGTGTTCTCCTGGGCGCTGTGGGACTGGGCGACCCAGCCGTTCGCCACGGTCATCACGACGTTCGTCTTCGGCGTCTACCTCACGAGCTCGTACTTCGGCGACACCGACCAGCTCTCCATCGACTACGGCTGGGCGATGGCCGGCGTGGGCATCATCATCGCGCTGCTCGCGCCCGTGCTCGGCCAGGGCTCGGACCGCACCGGCCACCGCATGCGCAACCTCCTGATCACGACGATGCTGCTCGCCGTGATCAGCGCGTCGCTGTACTTCGTCATGCCGTCGCCGTCGTACTTCTGGCTGGGCGTCGCCCTGCTGGGGCTGGGCAACGTCGTCGCGGAGATCGCCAACGTCAACTACTACGCCGCCATCGACCAGGTCTCCACCCCGGCCAACGTCGGCCGGGTCTCCGGGCTGGGCTGGGGCCTCGGCTACCTCGGCGGCATCTCGATCCTGCTCCTCATCGTCGCCGTGCTCGGCATGGACTTCCCGCCGGAGGACATCCGCTTCGCGATGCTCATGTGCGGCGCGTGGACGCTGATCTTCTCGGTCCCGATCTTCCTCGCGCTCAAGGACCGCCGGCCCGACGTCGCGCCCGAGAAGATCGGCGTCATCGGCGCCTACCGCGAACTCGGTCGCTCCATCATGCGCGTCTGGCGCACCGCCCGCCACACGCTCTACTTCCTCATCGCCTCGGCCGTGTTCCGCGACGGGCTGAGCGGCGTCTTCACCTACGGCGCGATCCTCGCCGCGGGAACGTTCGGCTTCTCCGGCGGCGAGGTGATCATCTTCGGCATCGTCGCCAACGTCACCGCCGGCGTCTCCACGATGCTGTTCGGGATGCTCGACGACAAGGTCGGCCCCAAGCGGGTGATCATGTTCTCGCTGGTCTCGATGGTGGTCCTCGGGCTCGCGATCTTCTTCTTCCACGACATGGGCAAGATCATCTTCTGGGTCTGCGGCCTGCTGCTCACGCTGTTCGTCGGCCCGGCCCAGTCGGCGTCGCGCTCCTACCTGGCGCGCATGATCCCCGAGGGCCAGTCCGGCGAGATCTTCGGGCTCTACGCCACCACCGGCCGCGCCGTCAGCTTCCTGTCGTCCATCGGCTGGGCGGTGTCGATCGGCATCGCCGTGGCGCTCACCGGGGGTTCCGACGAGTCGGTCCAGTACGCCGGGATCCTCGGCATCGTCGTCGTGCTGCTCATCGGACTGATCGTCCTCATCCCGGTCAAGGACCCGACGAGGGCGCGCACGGTCTGAGTTCGCGCCGTCTCAGCTGGTTGAGCGCCGCCCGCCGAAGGCTGGCGGCTGGTCGAAACCAAGCCCTACCGCCGACCCTTGCGGGGCGTAGCGCCGCGGCGCAGAATGATTGGGCGCGTCGACAATCAGGGGGGTTGCTCCGAGCGCGCGAACGGGGGGACCGACGATGGTCGACTTCTACAGCCCTGCGCCCGGGGAGACGGCTCCGCCGGTACCGGAGGGGCCGACGCTCTGCAAGGCCGACGACATGCGCGTGGTGCACAACATGTTCCTGTTCGTCTTCGGCGAGGCGCCTGGGCTGATCCGGTCGACGGCCGACTGGGACGCGAGGCGCGCGGAACTCGTCGGCGCCTGGCTCGCCGACATGCAATCCGCGCTCCACGCCCACCACACCCACGAGGACGAGACCCTCTGGGGCCGGCTCGAGGAGCGGGCGCCGGGCTGCGCGCTGCACGTCGGCCAGATGCGGGCGCAGCACGCGAAGGTTGCCGAGCTGCTCCACACGATCGAGCCGAGGCTGGCCGAATGGCGCCGCGACGGGGACCCCAGGACCCGCGACGGACTCGCCACGGCGTACGACGGACTGCTCGACCTCCTCAAGCTGCACCTGCGCCGAGAAGTGGTGGAGGTGATGCCCGTGGCCGCGAAGGTGATCACGGGCGAGGAATGGGACGCGATGGCGAAGGCCAGCCAGGGAGACATTCCCTTCACGAGGCAGCTGGCGCTGCTCGGTTACTTCATCGCGGGCTCGCCGCGCGAACTCGTGGCTCCGATGGTGGCAGAGATGCCGATGCCGCTGAAGCTGCTGTACAAGCTGCTCGGCAAACGGCGCTTCGAGCGCCAGTGGCGGGAGCTGTTCCCCGGGCGGCCGGTCCCGGCGACGATGTAGCCGCGTTCCGGTGCGGAACCGCCGAGGTCCGGCCGCTGCCTGCTAGGTTCGTGAGCCGAATCTGCCGTTCGGGCAAGGCGGCCAACGTTGGGAGCGCACATGCGGTTCATGGGGATCGATCTCGGGGGGACGAGCACGCGCTGCGTGGTCAGCGACGTTGATGGAGCGCTGCTGGGCTTCGGCAGGGCGGCCGGGGGAAATCCCCGGTCGTCGGTGGGTGACCCGGCCGAGAACCTCGCCACCGCGATCCGCACCGCCGGCATCTTCGACGTCGACGCGGTGGGGATCGGTGCCGCGGGGACGGGTTCCGCCCGTCGCGACGAGATGCTGGACACCCTGCGACGGGGGCTGTCCCTCGCCGGCGTCACGGCACCCACCGCCTTCGACACCGACTTCGGCATCGCCTTCCGTTCCGCCTCGCCGTCGCCGGACGGGCGACTCCTCCTCGCCGGGACGGGAGCGGTTGCGGCCCAGTACGCGAACTGGGAGATGACCCGCCGCTTCGACGGCCTCGGTTGGCTCCTCGGCGACACCGGTTCCGGCAGCTGGATCGGACGCGAGGCGCTGCGAGCGGTGGCGGCGGACCTGGACGGCCGGGGCGAGCCGACGGTGTTGAGCGGCCAACTGCTGGACCACTACGGCATCGCGGACGACCCGGACCCTGCCCAGGCGCTGGTCCGCGTCACCGACGGCACGCGCGCGGCCGAGTGGGCGACGGTCACCCCGTTCGTGATCGGCAGCGACGGCGACCCCGTCGCGTCACGCATCCTCGACGCGGCGGCCGCGGCGCTCACCGACACGCTGTCCTACGCGGGCGACGGGCCGACGGTGCTGGCCGGCGGCGTGCTGGGAGCCGAGGCGCTGCGCCGACGGGTCGAGGCGCGCATCGGCGCGACGGAGTACGCGGATCATCCCGTCGTTGGCGCCGTCGCACTGGCGGCCGCCGAATGCGGCGCGACCATCGACCGGGAAGCGCTCGCACGAGCGCTCCGAAACCGCTGAAGGGCTCAGACCTGCAGGGCGCGGCGCAGGAAACCGTCGGCTTCGGCCAACAGGTCACGCGCCTCCAGGGCATCGACGTCGCGCTCGATGCAGACGATCGCCGTCTTCACCTCCTGGTCGGCGGCGGCGAGCGCGGCCCGGGCGGTCTCCACGTCGACCCCGGTGATCTCGCGCACCAGGTTCTGGGCCCGGATCTCGAGCTTGCGGTTGGTGGCGGACACGTCGACCATGAGGTTGCCGTAGGTCTTGCCCAGCTTCACCATCGACAGGGTCGACAGCATGTTGAGGACCTGCTTCTGCGCCGAGCCCGCCTTCAGGCGCGTCGAGCCCGAGATGATCTCCGGCCCCACGACCACCTCGATCGGGAACTGGGTGGCGGCGGACAGGAGCGAGTCCTCGTTGCTCGACACGCCGACGGTCACCGCACCGACGGCGCGGGCGGCCCGCATCGCGCCCAACACGTAGGGGGTGCGCCCGGAGGCGGAGATCCCCACGACGGCGTCGGTCGCGTTCACGCCGAGCTCGTCCAGGTCGCGACGGCCGGCGTCCTCGTCGTCCTCCGCGCCCTCGATGGCCGAGGTCAAGGCGGCCGGGCCTCCGGCGATGATGCCCTGCACCATCCAGGGCTCGGTGGAGAACGTCGGCGGGCACTCGGACGCGTCGAGCACACCGAGCCGGCCGGGGGTTCCCGCACCGACGTAGAGGAGGCGTCCGCCCGCGGCGAGCCGCGCGGCTACGGCGTCGACGGCCGCGCCGATCGCGTCGGAGGCAGCAGCCACCGCGCGGGGCACCTCGGCCTCCGCCTCGTTCATGGCGCGCACCATCTCGTCGGTGGTCATCAGGTCGAGGTCGCGGTACCGGGGGTCCACCATCTCGGTGGTGAATCCGTCAAGCGCATCAGCCTGAAAGGTCGGAGAGTCCACGTCGAGCTCCACTTCGTTAGGGATCGCATCGGTAGAGAAACTGCCGACAGGGGATCGTGTAGGAATATTAACTACATGCGGAAAAGCGTGTCAACGAAGCCCAGTTTGAGCGAGACAAAAATTTTCTTCCGAATCGAGCTGAAATCGCGAAAAAACTTGACGTCACGCTCCGGCCCTCCTAAGCTCATGCCAAGTCCGTGACGGAGTGGTCATGCCTGCCACCGGCGGGATGTCTCGGCACGGAGGAGACGTCAGCGTTCCCAGGCAATACCTGAGGACTTGGAAGGAACAAGGATGTTGACCAAGAGCAGTTGGAAGAGGGCGGCGTTCGCCGCGCTCGTGGCTGGTGTGATGGGACTCTCGGCCTGTTCGGGCTCAGGGGGCGCCACCGGAAACGGAAGCGAGTCGCCCGCCGGCGGCGAGTCGTCCGCAGCGACGGAAGGGAAGACCGAAGGCCCCGTGCTGGCCGTCTTCGCGGGCTCGCAGACGCCCATCGTCGCAAACTTCAACCCGTACTCGCCGACGCTGCTTCCCGGCACGCTCGGCTCGATCTACGAACCCCTCTTCTTCTACAACAAGGCCGACGTCGGCGATCCCATCCCGCTGCTCGGCACCGAGTACGAGTGGTCGGAGGACGGCACTTCGCTGAAGATCGGTATCCGCGAGGGCGCCAAGTGGAACGACGGCACCGACCTCACCGTCGACGACGTCATCTACTCCTTCACCAACGACGCGGTCTCCATGGACTACCTGGCCGAGGCCGTGAAGGCCGACGACACCACCGTCGAGTTGAAGTTCAAGGAGCCCTCGTTCACCAACGAGTACGCCATCCTCGGCTCCACCTACATCGTCCCGAAGCATGTCTTCGAGAAGGAAGCCGATCTGGTGACCTTCACCAACGCGGACGCCCCCGTCGGCACCGGCCCGTTCAAGCTCTCGAACGTCACCGACGCGTCCTACAACGTCGTGAAGAACGAGAACTACTGGGACCCGGAGCGCCCGAAGATCAACGAGGTCCAGTACCTCGGCATCGACGGCAACTCCTCGGCCGAGTCGCTCTTCAAGGCCGGACAGCTCGACTACTCGACGATGTTCGTCCCGGACCCGACGACCCTCACCGCCGACGGCCGCCTCGGCTACCTGCGGCTCAGCTCGCCGAACCCGCTCACCATCCTGACCTGCTCCAACGCGGAGCTCGGGTGCGAGGGCGCGCAGACCGACAAGGCCGTGCGCCAGGCGTTCAGCAAGGTGCTCAACCGCGACGAGATCAACGAGAAGGCCTACTACGGCCACGCGAGCCTCGCCGCGCCGACGTTCACCCTCCCCGAGCGTGACGACAAGTGGATCAAGGACGGCCTTCCCAAGCTCGTCGACGGCGGCGCCGACGTCGAGGGTGCGAAGAAGATCCTCGAGGACGCCGGCTACACCCTCGGGTCTGACGGCATCTACGCCAAGGATGGCCAGCGGGCCTCCTTCACCGTGAACTCCGTCGAGGGCTGGTCCGATGCCAACGCCGCGGCCGAGCTGATGGTCTCCCAGGCCAAGGCTGCCGGCATCGAGGTCAAGGCCGAGACGGTCACCCTCGACCAGTACACGGAGGACCGCCAGGTCGGCGACTACGAGATGATCATCTCCGCGCTGTTCGGCACCCCGATCTCCGATCCGTACACGATCTACCGCAACTCGTTCACGACGGACTACACGACCCCGGTCGGTACCCCGCTCGAGGCGCGTCAGACCAACTTCGCCCGGTACTCGAACCCGGTCGTCGACGAGGCGGTCCAGACCGCAGCCCAGACGAACGACGAGGCCGTGAAGAAGGAGGCCTACGGCAAGATCATGGAGGCCATCGTCGAGGACGTTCCCTACATCCCGATGTTCCACGGTGGTTCGCAGACCTTCTACAACCAGGTCGACTTCGACGGTTGGCCGACCGAGGACGACAAGTACGCCTTCCCGGCTTCTTGGGATGCCCTCCAGGCCGCGTACGTGATGTCGCAGCTGACCTACAAGTAACCAGCATCGTCGGTGTGGGGGTGGCCCTGACCGCTCCCCACACCGACGTTTGCCGTCCCCCACTCACACGTTTCGTCGCGCCGGGGCCGCACCCGTCAGGCCGGCGAAGAAGGGCCAGTCGTGAAGTATTACCTTCGCCGGATCATCTTCTACTTGATCACGCTATGGGCCGCGATCTCGTTGAACTTCATGTTGCCGCGCCTTATGCCCGGTGACGCGCGATCGATCTTCATCGACAAGCTCATGCGCCGCGGCGGTGAGATCACCCCAGCCATGGAGAACTCGATCGACCTCGTCTTCGGCACCGAGGACTCCTCCCTCTGGGAGCAGTACATCCGCTACTGGGGCAACCTGCTGCGCGGCGACCTCGGCATCTCGATCACCAAGTTCCCGGCCCCGGTCACCGAGTTGATCGCCGCGGCGCTCCCGTGGACCCTGATCCTCGTCGGCACCGCCACCGTGATCTCGTTCATCCTCGGCGTCGCGCTCGGGGCCATCGCCGGATGGAAGCGCGGCACGGCCGCCGACGCGATCATCCCGGGCATGACGCTGCTGCAGTCGGTGCCCTACTTCTGGCTCGCCCTCATCTTCGTCGCCTACTTCGCGGTCCAGTTCCGCCTCTTCCCGATCATCGGCGGCTACTCCCTGCGCGACTTCCCGGCCGGTCCGGAGTGGAGTTGGGCATTCGCCCAGAGCGCGATGTACCACGCGGTCCTCCCCGCCGTCACGATCATCATCGCCTCCGTCGGCGGCTGGGTGCTCGGCATGCGCAACATGATGGTCTCGACGCTGTCCGAGGACTACGTCGTCACGGCCGAGGCGAAGGGCCTCACCCGGGGCCGCATCTTCACCTGGTACGCGGCCCGCAACGCGGCGCTCCCGTCGATGGCGGCGTTCGGCATCACGCTCGGCTTCGTCGTCGCCGGCTCCATCGTCATGGAGCAGGTGTTCACCTACCCCGGCATCGGCAAGCTCATGATCAACGCGGTGCAGGACAAGGACTACGCGCTCATGCAGGGCGTGTTCCTCGTCATCACCGTGACCGTGCTCGCCGCCAACTTCATCATGGACCTCATCTACGGCCTCATCGATCCGAGGGCTCGCAACAATGTCTGACAAGCAAGCAACCATCGACCTCGAACTGGCCCCCGCCACCGCGCCCGGCCAGGTCACCATCACGGACCAGACGGTCGACGAGACCGCGGTCCGCCGCTCGAAGCGGCGTCAATTCCTCGGCATCGACCTCCCTCGCATGGACGTGAAGCTCGGGCTGGGCATCTTCCTCACGCTTTCAATCGTGCTGTTCGCCGTCTTCGGCCGCTACTTCACGCAGGACCCGCGCAACTACGACAACCCGACGTTCTCCCCACCGAGCGCGGAGCACCTGCTCGGCACCAACAACCTCGGTGCCGACGTCCTGGCGCAGATGGCCGAGGGCGCCCGGGGTTCGCTCATGGTGGGCGTCACCGCCGGCTTCATCGCCGTCGTGCTGTCGCTCCTCTTCGGCATCGTTGCGGGCTACTTGGGCGGCTTCGTCGACGAGATCCTCTCCCTCATCACCAACATCATGCTGGTGATCCCCGGCCTGCCGCTGGTCATCGTCATCGCCTCCTACATGGAGACGCGTTCGATGTGGATCATCGCGCTGGTGCTCGGGTTCACCTCGTGGGCGGGATCCGCCGTCGTCCTCCGGCTCCAGGCGAAGTCGTTGCGGACGAGGGACTACGTCGCGGCCGCGAAGGTGGCCGGCGAGCGGACGCACCGGATCATCCTCGTCGAGATCCTCCCCAACCTGCTGCCCCTGCTGGCGGCGATGTTCCTGTCCGCCGTGGTGCTCGCGATCCTCTCCGAGGCGGGCCTGTCGTTCCTCGGCCTCGGCCCCTCGGGCGCGATCACGTGGGGCACGATGCTCAACCAGGCGTCGCAGCACAACGCGTTCCACGTCGGCGCGTGGTGGTGGTTCCTGCCGCCCGGCGCGCTCATCGCGCTGCTCGGCTGTGGCCTGTCCCTGATCAACTTCTCCATCGACGAGACGATCAACCCGAAGCTGCGCAGCGCGCCCGAGGCAGTCCGCGCCGTCCGCAAGGCGGAGAAGATCGCCCGTCGCAACCAGCGCGCCAAGGCCGCCCAGCGAAAGGTGGTCAAGCGATGACCGGCCCCGCACCGCTCAGCACCCCGGATCTCGCGGAGTACATGGCCGCGCGCGAGCCGGTCCTCACGGCTGAGCACATGACGATCGACTACCAGGCGGAGCGTCCCGTGCGCGCCGTGGACGACGTCTCGCTCGTCCTCAACCGGGGTGAGATCCTCGGCCTCGCGGGGGAGTCCGGCTGCGGCAAGACGACGCTCGCCTACGGCATCAACCGGCTGCTGAAGCCCCCGGCCATCCTCCGGTCGGGCGCCGTCACGCTGCACGACAGGAACGGGACGGACATCGACGTCGTCGACCTCGTGGACGACGAACTCCGCCAGTTCCGCTGGGACAAGGTCTCCATGGTGTTCCAGGGCGCCATGAACGCGCTGAACCCGGTGCTGTCCGTGAAGGCGCAGCTCGCCGACGTCTTCACCACCCACCGGCCGTCGATGTCCAAGCAGGAACGGCAGGCCGCCTCCGAGGAGCTGCTGTCGCTCGTCGGCGTCGACCCCGCGCGGCTCACCGCCTACCCGCACGAGCTCTCGGGCGGCATGCGGCAGCGCGTGATGATCGCCATGGCGCTGGCGCTGAAGCCCCAGGTGATGATCATGGACGAGCCCACGACGGCGCTCGACGTGGTGGTCCAGCGCGGGATCCTGCGGGAGATCATGCGCCTGCGGGAGCAGTTCAACTTCGCGGTCATCTTCATCACCCACGACCTGCCGATGCTGCTGGAGATCTCCGACCGCATCGCGGTCATGAAGGCGGGCAGGATCGTCGAGATCAACACGGCCGAGAACATCTACGAGCGGCCGCAGCACGACTACACGAAGCAGCTGCTGAGCTCGTTCCCGTCGCTGCTCGGCGATCGCGGAGGATTCGTGCGCGGCAAGGAGGAAGCACATGTCGCTCGAGGTTGACCACGTCACCAAGCGGTTCAAGATCCGCAAGGGGTTCCGTTCGTCGGAGCTCGTCGCCGTCAACGATGTGTCGTTCAGCATCCAGCCGGGGCAGACCGTCGCGCTCGTCGGCGAGTCCGGCTCCGGCAAGTCCACCATCGCGAAGATGATCCTGCGGCTCGAGCAGCCGACGCTCGGCAGCATCAAGATCGACGGCATCGACTCCCGCGAGGGAGGGATGCGGAACTATCGCCGCCTCGTCCAGATGGTGTTCCAGGACCCGTTCGCGTCGCTCAACCCGTACCACTCGATCGGGCACCACATCGAACGGCCGCTGCGCCTGCACAAGAAGGTCTCCAGCAAGCAGGAGACGCGGGAGCGGGTGGCCGAGCTGTTGCAGCGCGTCAACCTCGACCCGGACATGGCGGACCGCCGGCCGCACGAACTCTCCGGCGGCCAGCGCCAGCGCGTCGCCATCGCTCGGGCACTCGCGCCCGGCGCGCGGTACCTGATCGCCGACGAGCCGGTGTCGATGCTCGACGTGTCCATCCGCCTCTCGGTGCTGAACCTGCTCGCCCGCCTGCAGCGCGAGGAGAACCTGGGCGTCCTCTACATCACGCACGACCTCGCCACCGCCCGGCACTTCTCCGACGAGATCATGGTCATGTACAAGGGCGACGTGGTGGAGCGGGGAGCGTCGGACGACGTCATCCTCAACCCCCAGCACGAATACACGAAGACGCTGCTGGATGCGGCGCCCGAGCCGGCCAACCACGGCAAGCTCCGGCAGGAAGTGCGCGACGAGCACCTGGCGTCGCAGGCGAAGTAGCGCCGGAGAGAGCACCGTGACCATCACCCTCATTCCGAGTCCCTCGGCCCTCGAGGCGCGCGACGGCAGCGTCCGGTTCCCGTCGTCGCTCGGCATCACCGGCGCCGACGTCGGCATCCGGGCGCTGCGGCCGCTGCTGCGCACCCTCGAGGACTGCGGCGCGATCCAGCAGTGGGGCCGTGTCGACGACGGATTCGTGCGCGTCGAGACCAACGATCTCGACGACGAGGCCTATTCCCTGCGCATCGACGACGACGGGATCACGTTGCGCGGTTCGGAGCGCGGCGTGCGGCACGGGGTGCAGACGCTGCTGGCGCTCCTGCCGCCGGCCTGCCTCATGCCGGGCTCTGGAGCCCCGGCGGTCCTGCCCAAGGTGGCCATCGACGACGCCCCCCGGCTCGCCTGGCGCGGGCTGCTCGTCGACGTCGCCCGCCACTACATGCCGGTGAGCTGGCTCCGGACGGTCGTCGAGATGCTGGCGTTCCACAAGCTCAACGTGCTCCACCTGCACCTCACCGACGACCAGGGCTGGCGCATGCCCGTCGACGCGTTCCCGAAGCTGACCACCGTGGGCGCCCGGCGCCGGGAGACGCTCTCCGGGCCCGCCCCGGGCACCACCTTCGACGGTCGTGCCCATGGCGGCGCCTACACCAAGGAGGAGTTGCGCTCGCTCGTCGCGTTCGCGCGGGAGCGCGGCGTCACGGTGGTCCCCGAGATCGACCTGCCGGGCCACATGGTGGCCGCCATCGCCGCCTACCCCGAGTGGGGCAACGCCACCGAGCCGCTCGAGGTGCTGACCACCTGGGGCATCTCGTCGGACATCATCAACGTGCGCCCCGAGACCATCGACGCGCTCCGCACGATCCTCGACGAGGTCATGGAAGTCTTCGACTCGCCCTTCATCCACATCGGCGGCGACGAGGTCCCCACCCGCGACTGGGAGTCCTCGGCCGAGGTGGCCGAGCTCATGCGGAGCGAGGGCCTGAGCGAGGTCCAGCACGTGCAGGGCTGGCTCATGACGCAGCTGGTGGAGCACCTCCAGGCGGGCGGACGCACCCCGATCGTGTGGGACGAGGCCATGGACGCCGGCGTCGGCACCGACGTGGTGGTGCAGGGATGGCGCAGCCCGGACGCGGTCGAGGAGGCCATCGCCGCCGGTCACCCGACCATCGCGTCGCCGCAGCAGCACTGGTACCTCAACTACTCGACCACGCTCGGCGCGGACGAGCCGCTCGGCTACGGCGTCGGCAAGGGCATCGCGACGTCGCTCGAGGACGCGTTCGCCTACCGGGTGCCCGACGGCGCGACCGGCGCCGAGGCCGCACTCTGGGCGGAGTACGTGAAGACCCCCGAGAAGGCGTCGTTCCAACTCCTGCCCCGGCTGGCCGCAGTCGCGGAGCGGGCATGGGCGGGCGACAGGCTCACCTTCGACGAGTTCCTGCCCGCGGTGCGCGCACAGGTGGAGCGCTACGAGCACCGCGGCTGGGCCCACCGGCCGCTCGACGGCCCCGGCCCGCGCTGGTCCCGCACGCTCCAGAAGGATGGCGAAGATGACTGACTCCGTGCGCCGCGACATCGTCGACGGCTGGACGCTCGAGCAGGTCGTCGGCCAGCTCTTCTGCGTGTCGGTCGGGCACCACACCGACGGCTCGTACGGCTTCACCGACACCGTCGACGAGGTGGGCCGCCTCGTCCGCGACCTGCACCTCGGCGGCGTCTGCTACTTCCCGGCAGGGCCCGACGGCGCGCAACCGGCGGTGATCGAGGCGCAGCTCTCGGCGCTTCAGGCCTTCGCCGACGTGCCGCTGCTCATGACCATCGACCAGGAGGGCGGGCTGGTCACGCGCATGCGCGAGCCCGCCACCCGCTGGCCGTCCGCGATGGCCCAGGCCGCCGCCTTCGGTGGTCCCGAGGCGCGGTGGTCGAAGGTGACCGACATGGCCCGCGCTTCCGGCCGCGAACTGCGGGCCGTCGGCGTCTCCCAGACGTACGCGCCCGTCGCGGACACCAACGTCGAGCCGGGCAACCCCGCCATCGGCATCCGCTCCGCGAGCAGCGACGTCCACGAGGTGGGCAGGTTCGTCGAGGCGAGCGTCCAGGGCTTCGCGGAGGCGGGCGTCGGGTCCTGCCTGAAGCACTTCCCGGGGCACGGCGACACCGCCGTCGACTCCCACTTCGGCCTCCCCACACTCGACCTCACGGTCGAGGAGTGGTACGAGCGTGAGCGGGTCCCGTTCGCCGCGGGGATCGCGGCCGGCGTGGATGCGGTGATGATCGGCCACCTGCGCGCCCCGGGCTTGGACCCGTCGGGCGCTCCCGCGACGTTCTCCCACGCGATCGTGACCGGCCTGCTCCGCGAGGGGTTCGGCTTCGACGGCGTCATCGTCACCGACGCCATGGACATGGCGGGGGCGCAGCTGGGAGAGGATGACCGCGGCCGATCGGGCTCCGCCGCCGCTTGCGTCGCGGCACTGGCCGCCGGCGTCGACCAGGTCCTGATGCCCCGGGACGTGCGCGAGGCCGTCGCCGCCGTCACCGCGGCCGCGCGCGACGGCGAGCTCGACGAGCAGCAGCTGCGGGCGTCGGCGGGGCGCATCGTCGCGATGAAGGACAAGCTGGGACTGTTCGACGCGCCGACGGGGATGCCTGCGGACGTCGAGCGTCACCGGCGGCTGGCGCAGATGGCGATCTCGCGGGCGCTCACCTGGCGGGATCCGGCGACGTCGATCCGGATCGACGACGACCGGCCGCTCGTCGTGCTGCACGATCCCGAGCCCCCGAGCGCCGGCCGCGGCATCGAGGACGTCCCGACGGTGCTCGCCGACACCCTGCGTGGCCGGGGCTGGGCCGTCGAGCAACTCCCGCTCGGTGCGGACCTCCCCGAGGGCGCCGACGTCATCCTGGTCACCCGGGACGCCTGGCGCTTCGACGCCGTCGCCGACCAGGTGCGGGAAGTCGCCGGGCGGGTTCGCGTCGCGCTCGCGGCGCGGTCACCGTACGACTCCGCGCTCGTGCCCGAACACGTCCCGATGCTGCTCAGCTACGGGGACCTGCCCGGGGTGGGCGAGGCCGTGGCCGACGCGCTGATCGCCGGGGTCGCGATGGGTGCGCTGCCGGTCGACCTCCCGTCGCCGACCGATCCGTCCACGCTGCGCTGGCGTCGCAGCGGATCGGCCGGGGCGTCGCCGGTCCCCGCGGTCACCATCCGGCCCTACCGCGACGAGGACCGCGCGGCGATCGGGCGCATCTGCGTCCGCACCGGCGACTCCGGCGGCGACGCCACGGGCAAGTTCTTCAGCGACGACCTCCTGCCGTGGATCTACGCCTATCCCTACGTGGACTACGAGCCGGAGTCGTGCCGGGTCGTCGACGTCGGCGGTGAGGTGGTGGGCTACATCATCGGGGTGGCCGACGTCCGCGACTTCGCCCGGTGGTGGGAGGAGCACTGGCGCGACGCGTTCGCCGCCCGGTTCCCCTACGACCCGGCTTGGACCGACCAGGAGCGCGCGCTGGTGCGCAAGGGCCTGGAACCGTCGCTGATGGTGTCGGAATGGGTGGACGAGATCCCCGCAGACCTCCACATCGACCTCCTCCCCGTCGTCCAGGGCATGGGCCTCGGCCGGGCCCTGATCGACGAGTTCCGCGCCGTGATGCGCGGGCGTGGCGTGCTGCGCGTCGGCCTCGGCGTCGGGGGACGCAACACCAGGGCGATCGCGTTCTACAAGAGCCTCGGCTTCGAGGTCGTTCGCGAGTTCCGCAACGCCGAGGGCGAGTTCGGCGGTTACGCGATGTCCATCGACACGAGTGAAGGAGACGTGGATGCCATCGGTGCAACTGGGCATTGACCGGCTGCTGTGCGACCACGGCCTCGTCGCCGGCGAGCGCTGGGGGCTGATCACCAACTACACGGGGGTCACCTCCGAACTGGAGCTGTCCTCGGTCGCGCTCCATCGCAGCGGCGCGCCGCTCGTCGCACTCCTCTCCCCCGAGCACGGCCTGCAGGGCACGGCGCAGGCGGGCGAGTCGGAGGCGTCCGGCAGCGATCCGCGCACCGGACTGCCGGTCCTCGACACGTACCTGCTCTCCGACGAAGCCCTCGACGCCGCGATCCGGGCGCTCGACGTGGACGCGCTGGTCGTCGACATCCAGGACATCGGCGTGCGGTACTACACCTACGTGTGGACGATGGTCGACTGCCTGCGCAGCGCGGCCCGGCTCGGGATCCCGTTCCACGTGCTCGACCGCCCCAACCCGCTCGGCGGCAACACGGTCTCCGGGCCCGGCGTGGAGCCCGGCTTCGAGTCGTTCGTCGGGCGCCTCGACGTGCCGATGCGCCACGGCCTGACGATCGGCGAGATCGCCCGGGTCGCCGCGCAGCTGGATCGGGACGCGGGGCACGACGTGCCGGAGCCGAACGTCGTGGAGATGCGTGGCTGGCGCCGCGACATGCTGTGGGCCGACACCGGCCTCGAGTGGATCATGCCGTCGCCCAACATGCCGACGCCGCTCACCGCGCTCGTGTACGTCGGCACCGCGCTGTTCGAGGGCACCAGCCTGTCCGAGGGGCGCGGCACCACCCGCCCGTTCGAACTCATCGGGGCGCCGTGGATCGGCGACCGGTACGTCGACGAGCTCAACCGCCGTGGGCTGGCCGGGGTGCGCTTCCGCAGCACGTCGTTCATGCCGACGTTCAGCAAGTGGCAGGGTCAGGCGATCGGCGGCGTGCAGCTGCACCTGCAGGACGCGCGTTCCTTCGACCCGCTGTTGACGGCGACGACGATGCTCGTCGTGGCGCAGCAGCTGTACCCCGCCGACTTCGCCTGGCGCGAGCCGATGTGGGAGAACGGCGTCGAACGTCCGCACTTCGTCGATTTGCTTTGGGGCGGCCCGAAGCTTCGCGGCTTGGTGGAGACTGCGGACACGGACGCGATCGTCCGCGAACTGGAGCGTGCGTCGGGTTTGCGCGAGCGGGACTCAGAATTGCTCCTGTACGAAGAGAAGGATGGCCATGGCCGCTAGCAGCTGGGGATCGAACCGGGGGTTCGCGGAGTCGCGGGTGCCCCTCACCACGCGGATCCGCGGGGCCCTGGGTGGGCTCCAGCCCGCGATGGCGCGCGTGGGGTCGTTCATCATCGCGCACCCCAAGGACGTCGCGGGAATGACCATCTCCAACCTCGCGGAGGCGACGGAGGTCTCGGAGACGACGGTGGTGCGTTTCTGCCGCGAGTTGGGGATCGACGGGTACTCGCAGCTCCGGCTCGGGCTCGCCCTCGAGCTGGGAGCCCGGAGCGAGGTCCAGGACCGCTTCGACGGCTCCACGGACATCTCCCCGGAGGACACGCTGGCGTCGGCGGTCGAGAAGATCCTCTACGCAGACGCGCGGTCCGTCGAGGACACCGCCAAGTCGATCTCCATGGAGACGCTCCGGGCCGTCGTCGGGCACGTGACCAACGCCCGGCGGATCGACATCTTCGGCGTCGGCGCCTCCGGCCTCGTCGGGATGGACCTGCAGCAGAAGCTGCACCGGATCGGCCTGATCTCCTTCAGCCACATCGATCCCCACCAGGCGATGGTGTCTGCTGCGCTGCTCGACGACACGTGCGTCGCCATCGCGATCTCGCACTCCGGCGCCACCACGGACACGATCGAGGCGCTCGCGACGGCGAAGAAGAACGGGGCCACCACCGTCGCCGTCACCAACGCGCCACGTTCCCCGCTGGCAGCCGCCGCCGACTACGTGCTCACCACCGCCGCCACGGAGACGACGTTCCGCTCCGCCGCCACCGGCAGCCGGCTCGCGCAACTCGCCGTCGTCGACTCCCTCTTCGTGGGGGTGGCGCAGCAGCGGTTCGAGGAGTCCATGCATGCGCTCGACGAGACGCGACGGGTGATCGAACCCAAGCGCGTCCACGGCACCGACTAGGAGTCTCGTTGCCGTTCTTCGACCTCCCCCTCGACAAGCTCGAGGAGTACCGGCCCGACGTCGTCGAGCCCGCGGACTTCGACGACTTCTGGGCCACCACCCTCGACGAGCACCCCTGGCGCGCTGAGGGGATGACCCTCGTGGACGTCGACGCCGGGCTGCGCGACGTGCGCGTGCAGGACATGACGTTCCCGGGCTACGACGGCGCACCCATCGCCGCGTGGGTGATCAGCCCGACCACTCCCGGCCCGCACCCCGCCGTCGTGCACTACGTGGGATACGGCGGCGGACGCGGCATGCCGGAGGAGCACCTGGTGTGGGCGGGTGCCGGCTTCGTGCAGGTGGTGATGGACACGCGCGGGCAGGGCGCCGGATGGGGGACCGGCGGCGCCACCGCCGACACCGGGCACGCCGGCGGCCCCGCCGCGCCCGGGTTCATGACCCGCGGCATCGAGGAGCCGAGGGACTACTACTACCGACGGCTCTACGTCGACGCCCACCACGCCGTCGAGGCGGCGGCCGCGCTCGAGCAGGTGGACCCGACGCGCGTGGCCGCGACCGGCGGCAGCCAGGGCGGGGCGCTGGCCATCGCGGCCGCGAGCCTCAACCCGCGCGTCGCCGCGCTGATGGCGGACGTGCCGTTCCTGTGCCACTTCGAGCGGGCGGTCGGGCTCACCGGCCGGGAGCCCTACGAGGAGATCGTGAGATTCCTCGCCGTGCACCGCGACAAGGAGGAGCAGGTCTTCACGACGCTCTCCTACTTCGACAACGTCAACCTCGGCAAGCGCGCGACGGCCCCGGCGCTGTTCTCCACCGCACTCATGGACGCCGTGTGCCCGCCGTCGACCGTGTTCGCGATGAAGAACCACTACGGCGGCCCGTCCGAGATCGAGGTGTATCGCTTCAACGGCCACGAGGGCGGCGCGACGTACCACCTCCGCAAGCAGCTCGCCTGGCTGAAGGAGCGAACCGCAGAGTCGTCCTGACCGAGGAGCGGCTCAGCGGTCGTCGGGCTCCGACTGCTCCAGGTTCTGCCGGATCTCGGCGGCGTCCTCGGCGGCCTCGTCGACCATCGCCGCGGCGACCGGTCGCGCCGGGGTCAGGACCGACGCGTACTCGTGCTCGTGCGTGTAGGCGAGGAAGCCGAGGTGGGCCTCGTAGCGGTCGAGGACGTCGTCGATGACCTGCTGCTTGGTGACGCCGTACAGGTCGTAACCCTCGGAGCCGGTCTGGGCGAAGACCTCGACCCGGTAGTAGACGTCCTTGCCGCTGTGCACCGCGCCGCGTCCGCCGAACGTCGGGACGGGGGCCTCCACCGCCTTCGCGTGGTACTGGAAGCCACGCTGGCCGGTGATCGTGACCGTGAGCCGGTGCCCGGCGATGCCGGAGTCCGCGTCGGGGGTCGCGACGAGCGCCGCGTCGTAGCCCTGGGCCTCGAACTCGCGCAGCACGTCGGCCAGCGCCGGCTGCACCGTGCGCTCCATGAACTGGGCGACCTGCTTCTTCGACGGGTAGCTCCGCATCCCAGCGAGCCGCTGGCGCCAAGTCCGGTCCGGGACCGCCCCGCCGTGCGCCGCCGCGGAGTGGCGACGGAGCGTGCGCCCCTCCCGCTCGGCCCGCTCCATGCGCAGCACCTTGGAGAAGGACATCATCACCAGGTAGGCGATGACCGTGAACGGCAGCGCGAAGATCAGGGTGGCGTACTCCATCGTGGTGACCCCTCCCGCCACGAGCATCGCGATGGTGAGGATCGCCGTGACCAGCGCCCAGAAGATGCGCAGCCACTTCGCGCCGTCGTCGCCCGGATCGGGGATGGAGGAGGAGAAGTTGGCCATCACCATCGCGCCCGAGTTGGCGCTGGTGAGGTAGAACAGCAGCCCGGACAGCGTGGCGAGCCCGATGAGGAACGCGGCACCGGGGAACATCTCCAGCAGCGCGTACCAGCCCTGCTCGGGGTGGTCGATCGCGAGCTGCGCGAAGTCCATGTTGCCGTTGAAGACCTGGAAGAGCGCGGAGTTGCCGAAGAGGGACACGATGAGGAAGTCGCACAGCACGGGCGCGGTGATGGCGGCGATGACGAATTCGCGCAGCGTCCGGCCGCGGGAGATCCGGGCGAGGAAGAGGCCGACGAACGGCCCCCACGCGAGCCAGAAGGCCCAGAAGAAGAGGGTGTTGCCCGCCATCCAGACCGCCCCGTCGCCTTCGTAGACGAAGGTCTGGAGCGTGCGCTCGGGGAGCGTGAAGAGGAACCGGCCGATGTTCTGCACCAGCCCGTTGAGGAGGAACGCCGTCTGGCCGGTGACGAGGATGTAGAGCATCATCGCGGCGGCGGACCAGATGTTGAGCTCGGAGACGAGCTTGATGCCCTTGTCCACGCCCGACGAGGTGGCGGCCACGGTCAGCACCACGGCGACGACCACGAGCGCGATCTGCAGGGCGAGACCCTGGGGCAGCCCGAAGATCAGCGAGAAGCCGATGTTGAGCAGGACGACACCGATGCCCATCGACGTGGCGACGCCGAACATGGTGCCGATGAGGGTGACGATGTCGATCGCGTCGCCCAAGCCGCCCTTCACACGCTTGCCGAGCAGCGGGTAGAGCGCCGCGCGGATCGACAGCGGCATGCCCCAGCGGTACGCGAAGTAACCCATCGCCATGCCCAGCAGCGAGTACATGGCCCATCCGGCCACGCCGTAGTGGAACATCGTCCACACGACGGCGTCCTGCGCCGCGGCGACGTCGCCGCCCGCACCTGCCGGCGGCTGGAGGTAGTGCTGGATCGGGCCGGTGACGGAGTAGAACAGCATGTCGATGCCCACGCCGGCCGCGAAGAGCATCGCCACCCAGGTGAACAGCTTGTACTGCGGCCGGGAGTGGTCCGGGCCGAGCCGCACCTTGCCCTCCTTGGAGAGTGCCACCCACAGCACGAAGCCGATCACGAGTGTGACGGTGAGGACGTAGTACCAGCCGAGGTTGGTGCCGATCCACGTCACCACGTGCAGCATCACGTCGCGCGCGTGAGAGGGCGCGAGCATCGCCCAGACGGAGAACGCGAGGATGATGGCCGAGGCCACGACGAGCACGAGCCAGTTCACCCTGGGCCGGGTGTCGGTGACCAGTTCGGTCGGTCCCTTCACCATCTCGCTGCTGGTGACCGGGGCGCGGAACTGCTCCTCGCGCTCCTGCCGTTGGCGTCGGCGATCGGTGGAGGGATCGGTGCCGCCCAGTTTCGCGCGCTCCAGCCGGGCGTCCGCCGCCCGTCGCGACGACTCCAGCGCTGTGCTCTCTGCTTCCGACATGCTGCTCCTCCTCTGAGCGCGGACACCCGTAAAGGGGCCCCGCGCTGGCCGACATTGGGACCGCCGCGGCCTTGCTCGTCGGCGATCGGGGCGCAGCCGTCGTGTCCCCCCGGGACGGCTCGGCGCCTCGTCGAGTCTAAGGATGCGCCCCGAGAAGTCCAGTTGAAGGATGAATCACCTTGTGAGGGTGCCGGTCAGCGCGCTGTCCAGGCCCCGTCGGGCCACTCGGGCAGCGGAGGCAGCCACAGCACGATGCCTCGTCTCCGGAGCTCGTCGAGATGTCCCTCGACGGTGTCGCGCGGCAGCCCGGCGCGCTCCGCCAGCTCTGCCGTTGTCAGCGGACGCTCTGCGGCCAGCACGGCGTCGCGGACCCGCTCCGCGTCGGGGGAGAGCGGTGGGCGCTCGTCGCGCCGCTTGCTCCAGGGCAGTCGCATGGCGCTCAGGCTAGCGGCTCCTCCGCGCGCGGCTCCCTATAGTGAGCCCCATGCCGTCTGCCGAAGGAACGCTCGACTGGAAGCCGCTCGCCGACCACCCGGAGCTGGTCGCCCCACCGGTGGCGGCGGCAGCGCATCTGGTGCCGGGGGCGCGCGTCGCGGAGATCGATCCCGACCTCGCCGACACCGCCGCGTTCTGTGCCGCCTACGACGTGGCGGTCGAGGCGTCGGCCAACTGCGTGGTCGTCGCGGGGCGGCGCGGCGAGGAGAGCGTCCTCGCGGCGGTGATCGTGCTCGCCACCGACAAGGCGGACGTCAACAAGACGGTCCGCAAGGAGCTGGGCATGCGGAAGATGTCGTTCGCATCACAGGCCGAGACCGAGGCGGCGACCGGCATGCTGCAGGGCGGCATCACGCCCGTCGGGCTGCCGGATGACTGGCCGATCCTGGTCGACGAGGCGGTCGTGGCGGCGGGGCCGGTGGTCATCGGCGGTGGCGCGCGCGGGGCGAAGCTCCTCGTCGACGGGGCAGCGCTGGCCTCCCTGCCGGGGGCGCGGGTGCTGCCGCTGACGCTCTGACCGCAGACCGGCTCAGGCGGTCCGCGGCGCGTACATGATCACGGCGACGCCGACGAGGCAGACGAGGGCGCCCACCACGTCGTAGCGGTCCGGTCGGAACCCGTCGACCACCATTCCCCACGCCAGCGAGCCGGCGACGAAGACCCCACCGTAGGCGGCGAGGATGCGGCCGAAGTTGGCATCGGGCTGGAGGGTGGCGACGAAGCCGTACAGCCCCAGCGCGATCACGCCGGCGCCGATCCACGCCCAGCCCTTGTGCTCGCGGACGCCCTGCCAGACCAGCCAGGCGCCGCCGATCTCAGCGAGCGCGGCGACGAGGAACAGCAGGATCGACTTGGCCGGGATCATGCCCGCGAGCCTCCCACGTGGCGACGGAGCCAGTCCATCAGAGGCCGGTACGCCCGCCAGTCCTCGGCGACGTGGTCCCTCACCTCGGGCGTGGGCAGCCACTCCGGCTCCCCGTACCGGCGGGCGGCGTCGAGGGTGCGGTGGCGGAGGAGGTCGAGGAACGGATGGTCGTCGGGCACCCCTCGCGGGCGCGTCTTGAGGCGGTCGCCCTCGACGGCGAAGCCCGCCGAGCGGAGGCCGTCCACGATGCGCTGCAGCTCGGCACCGGCGTCCTCGTCGTCGAGCGCGGCGCGGTAGCGGGCGACCTGGTCGCTCGTCGAGGCGTACCACCCGCCGGCGGTCATCAACCCGTCGGCGCTCACTTGCACGTACCAGCCCATCCGTGACGCAGTCGTGACGACGAGGCCCTGGTGCGTCTTGTACGGCGACTTGTCGGGGGAGAACCGCACGTCGCGGTTGGGTCGGAACACCTTCGCGGGGCCGAACTCCTCCTCCAGCGAGGCGGCCACCGCCTCCATCGGCGCGCGCACGAAGGTGTCGTAGCGGCCGCGGTTGGCGGCCCACCACTCGCGGGTGTTGTTGACCTCCAGGTCCTCGTAGAAGTCCACGGCCTCCAGCGGGATCCCCTCGAACGCAGTCATGGGGCCGACTCTAGAACGCGACGGCGCCCGCACTGTAGCTTGGTGCCGACCGACGACGGCAGCCGTTCCCGGAGGAAACCAATGGCTACGCAACCACAGCCCAAGCCGGGCATGTCGCCCGAGGACCTGATGCAGTGGTTCGCCGACAGCTTCGGGGTCGACCTCCGCGACATGCCGCCGCAAGAGGCGGTCGGCATGTTGATGGACCTGGGCCGCCTGTCCCAGGTGATGCCCTGGGAGGAGCCCAGGGAACCACTCGAGCTTGCCCCACCGCCCGCCCAGTCACTCCGCTACACCTTGAAGGTGACTCTGGACGGATCCAAGCCGCCGATCTGGCGTCGCATCACGGTGCCGTCCGAAGTGACGCTCGACCAGTTCCACCACGTGCTGCAGGCCGCGATGGGATGGACCAACAGCCACCTGCACCAGTTCACCCCCGGGCACGACCGCCTCGGCCAGCGCACCGAGAAGATAGTCACCCCCTTCGACGTGTCGGAGGGCGACGCGGGGCGCGAGGAATCGACGATCAGGCTCGACGCGCTCGTCACGAAGCCGGGCGACAAGCTGCACTACTGGTATGACTTCGGCGACAGCTGGCACCACACCGTCCTGCTCGAGAAGACTGAACCACGCGCCGCCGACGATGACCGCGCGGCTTGCCTGGCTGGTCGCCGCGCCTGCCCGCCGGAGGACATCGGCGGCATCCACTTCTACTCCACCATCTTCGACAGCGCCGAGGATCCCGACGCGCCCGAGTACGAGTGGGCCCGCGAGATCGTCGCGAACCTGCGGCTGACGCGGGAGGAAGCCGCGGCGTTCGACCTCGAGGCGCACGACTTGGCGGTTCGTCGGGCGATGGCGGGTGGCCGAGCCCTACGACGCATGATCGGCGACCCCGGGGCGTACCCCGTCGCGATCCGCGAGCTCTTCAGCGGCCTCGGCCACGAAGCGGCCGAATACGTCGCCGGTTACGTGGACGCTGCCCGAGTCGAAGACCCGGTCCGGGTCGAACCCGACGAGGCCCGCGAGGCCACGGCTGTGGTGCGGGCTTTCCTGGACCACGTGGGTGACGGGGGCCTGGAAATGACCGCGGCCGGCTACCTCAAGCCCGCGAGCGTGTCGGCCCTGATGGCGGAACTGGACCCCGACCGGGCTTGGATCGGCAGCGCGACCGTGGAGCGCCACACCGGGCCGTTGCTGAACGCCCGCGAGATCATCACCGGCATGGGGCTGCTCCGGAAGACCCGCGGCAGGCTGGTGCTGACCAAGGCCGGCGCCAGACTCCGCAAGGACCCGGTGGGGCTCTGGTGGCACATCGCCCGCCGCCTCCCCGTCGAGCGCCCGGACGAGGGACGCGATGCGGCGGTGTTCCTGCTCCTGCACCTCGCCGCCGGCCGCGATGAGGGCTCGATGGGCGACGAGCTCGAAATGTTCATGGCCGTCCGCGGCTGGCACTTGCCGGACGAGGGGTTGGCGCGTTGGGGCGATCCGTGGCGATCCTTCGCTCGCCGCACCGAGGAGGTGCTGCGGTGGGCCGCTTCGGGGCGGGTCTACGACTTCCCTGTCGCACCCTTGGGCTCGCCGGCGTCCAGGCAGTTGGCGAGGGGTGCGCTCGCCGTGACGCGGGACGGCGACTAGGGCGCATCTGGGGATTCCGGTTGAATTGGCCGGGCATTCGGCGCTAGCCGCGCCGCACCTCGTACACCAAGCGCGCGAACTGGCCATGGGCCTGCGCGGACATTAGCCGCAGCCAGTCGGACTCGACGCGGCGGGGCAGGAGCGGCGCCCCGCCGGTGAGCGCGACCGGCGCCACGGAGATGGCGAGCTCGTCGAGCAGCCCCGTATCGAGGAACTGGCCGGCGAGGTCGCCGCCGCCCACGACCCAGATGTTGCCGTCGCCCGCGGCCGCGCGGATGGCGTCGATGTGGTCGGTGACCGGGCCGGCGACGATGCGCACGTCGGCGCCGTCGGGGATCGGGAGGTTGCGGGTGGTGAAGAGGAATGTCGGTCGCGAGCCGTGGAAGCCCTGCCATTTCTCGGGGTGGGCGAGGATGTCCTCGTGCTCGAGGATCCACTCGTAGGTGGTGGAGCCCTCCACCATGACGGTCACGTCCTCGGGGAACAGGCCCTCGTCGGGCTGCTCCCCGCCCTCGACGGCGAACAGCCAGTCGAGCGAGTTGTGCTCGTCGGCGATGAACCCGTTGATGCTCGTGGCGGTGTCGAAGATGATCTTGCCCATGGGGCGACGCTACGCCGCATTAGGTGGCTCGGCTGAAAGATAAGTCTTGACTTATATGGCGGTGCGGGGAAGACTGGCCCCATGCACGCGCTCGACGTCCTCGCCGATCCTGTGCGGCGGAGGATCCTGGAGCTCCTCGCCGACGGGGAACTGACCGCGGGCGAGATCGGGGCGACGGTGATGGCCGAGTTCGGCATCAGCCAGCCGGCGGTGTCGCAGCACCTACGGGTGCTGCGGGAGCAGGGCTTCGCCACGGTGAGGGCGGAGGGCAATCGTCGGTTCTACGCCGTCGACGGCACCGGCCCGGCGCAGGCGCACGAGTGGCTCACGCCCTTCGAGCGGTTCTGGTTGCCGAAGCTCGACGCGCTGGGCACCGAGCTGGCGCGCGGTCGTCGCCAGCGGCGCCTCGACGGTGGGGGCGTGCACCCCGAGTCGGAACAGAAGGAGTGAATCATGGTCGACGTCATCAGCCAGTTGGGCGCGGTCAGCCGTCGCGTCAGCACCGAGCAGCGCGACGGCGAGGAGTCGCACGTCCAGAGCCTCGAGCAGACGTATCCGTCGCCGATCGACGACGTCTGGGACGCCGTGACGAACCCGGAGCGCATCGTGCGCTGGTTCCTGCCCGTGAGCGGCGACCTGCGGCTCGGTGGCCGCTACCAACTCGAGGGCAACGCCGGCGGCGAGGTGCTCGAGTGCGAGCCCCCGGCCGATGGCCGGGCCGGGTACCGGATCACGTGGGAGTTCGGGGGCGGCAAGTCGTGGGTGACCGTCCGGCTCGAGGGACAGGGGGAGTCGACGCGGTTCGTGCTTGAACACGTTGCCCGGGTGGCCGACATCCCCGCGGAGATGTGGCAGACGTACGGTCCGGGCGCCACGGGCGTCGGCTGGGACGGAGGCCTGCTCGGCCTCGGGCTGCACCTCGGCGCGACGGAGGGCTCCCTCTCGCCGGCTGAGGCCGCCGCCTGGGCGGGTACCGAAGAGGGGCGGCGGTTCTACTCGGGCGCCGCCGAGGCCTGGGGCCGGGCGCACGTCGAGGCGGGGGCCGATCCGGACGTCGTCGCCGACAACGTCAAGGCCACGACCAGCTTCTACACCGGGGTCGCCTGACACCCTGCCCGGGGGAGGATGGGGCATGCGCACCAGTCGTCGCCCCAACCTCCTGTTCGTGATGTCCGACGACCACGCCGCCCACGCGATCAGTGCGTACGGCAGCCGGGTCAACTCGACGCCGAACATCGACCGCATCGCCGACGAGGGCGCCCGGCTCGACCGGGTGTTCTGCACCAACTCCATCTGCACCCCGTCGCGGGCGACGATCCTCACCGGCACCTACAGCCACGTCAACGGGGCGTGCTCCATCTACTCGGAGCTCGACTACCGGGTGCCGGCGTATTCGCAGGTGCTGCAGTCCGAGGGATACCAGACCGCGCTCTTCGGCAAGTGGCACCTGGGCCGCTCCGCGCAGGCTCAGCCGAGGGGGTTTGACGAGTGGCGCATCTTCCCCGACCAGGGCGACTACGTCGATCCTTTCATGTACGGGCCCGACGGCGAGGGCGTCATCGACGGCTACGCGACCGACATCATCACCGACCTCAGCCTCGACTGGCTCGCGCGCCGCGACGAGGAACGTCCCTTCTGCCTGATGGTGCACCACAAGGCGCCCCACCGGCCGTGGGTGCCGCACGAGCGCCACCGCGACCTCTACCCGCTGGGCTCGATCCCCGAGCCCGAGACGATGTGGGACGACCACGCCACCCGGGCCGAGGTGGTGCGCGACGTCGCCATGACGATCGCGGACGACCTCACCGACGAAGACGTGAAGGCCCCGCTGCCGCCGGAGCTCGATGGCCCCGACGCGGTCCGCGAGCGCGCGTCGTGGAAGTACCAGCGCTACATGCGCGACTACCTCCAGACCGTGCAGGCCGTCGACGACGGTGTGGGCAGGCTGCTCGACTGGCTCGACCGCGAGGGGCTGACCGAGGACACGATCGTCGTCTACACCTCAGACCAGGGGTTCTTCCTCGGCGACCACGGCTGGTTCGACAAGCGGCTCATGTTCGAGGAGTCGCTGGGCATGCCGCTGGTGATCCGCTGGCCGGCGGAGATCCCGCCGGGCTCACGGTGCGAGGCGATCATCACCAACGTCGACTTCGCCGCCACCTTCCTGGACATGTGCGGCGTCGACCCGGTCACTTCCCTCCCGCAGCAACAGGGCCGCAGCTTCCGAGCGCTGCTGCGGGGCGAGGAGGTGCCGGACTGGCCGTCGTCGATGTATTACCGCTACTGGGAGCACGACGACCCGGCCCACCATGCACCCGCCCACTACGGGGTGCGCACCGAGCGCTACAAGTACATCGTCTACTACAACGACGGCCTCGGGACACCAGGTTCGTCGGACCGCGTGATGCCAGTCGAGTACGAGTTGTACGACCTGGCGGAGGATCCCGCCGAGCTGGTCAACGTCGTCGACGAGCCGGCCTATCGCGCGGTGCGACGAGACCTCGAGGCCGAACTTGAGCGGCTGCAGCGCCACTACGGCGACCAGCCGTATCAGGGCCCCGACACCCCGCGGCTGGACTGGAGCGTTTGAGTGGATCGGGACGCCCGTGCGCTGGATCGGTGATCCGGGGCCGGGGTTATGCTCCGGAAACAGCCGGTCGGCGGAAGCGCCAGCCGCTCGACGGAAGGCATGACCCATGACTCCCCGCATCGTTGTCTCACTCTTCGCCGTCGCGACTCTCTTCGGCGTCAGCGCATGTTCGGAAACGCCGAGCGACACCTCCGCGCCAACCACTCCCACGGAGTCGGCGGCCGCGGATCCGACGGCTTCCGAGACCACCGAGTCGGCCGAGCCGACGGAGGACGACTCCTCGAGCCCGGCCACGGGGGAGCAGTCGGTCGCCGAGGCCTGCACGGCCATCGCCGAGCCGATGACCCAGGCGAGCGAGGAACTGCAGGACATCGCCGCGTCGACGACCGACCCGGAGGCCGCCGTCGAAGCGTGGTCCACCGTGGTCGAGGCCTATGAGTCCGCCGCCGACAATGTCTCCAACGCCGAGGTCGAGGCCGCGGTCGACACCGCCTCCGAGGATCTCGCCGAGCTCCGTGACGCCCTGCAGAAGGCCTACGTGGAGAAGGACGCGGACGCCATGGGCCTCTACACCGACGCGGTGGCGGCGTTCCAGGAGTCCCAGACCGAGCTGATGGATCTCTGCGCCGGCTGAGTCAACCTTTTCCTCTCTACGACCCCTGATTCACCGCGCCCCCTTTGTCGTTGCTAGCATCAGCGCTAACAACGCAAAGGGGCGTGAATCATGACCAAATGGGGTCTCAGTTTTTTGACGGCTTTTCTGCTGCTGGTGGGTGCGCTGTTCTCCTCGCCGGCGGCGCTCGCAGATGACACCGTCGTCGCCGTGACCGCGGCGACGGCGGGCACCAAGGACGTCGGGGCGGCCACCAACGTGTGGGGCACCGTGAGCGGCGCTCCCGACAGTCGGGTGACCGTGCAGGCGCTCGTGAACGGCAACTGGTCCACGTCGCAGATCGGCAAGGCGGACGCGACGGGCTTCTACGCCCTGCCGCTCACGTACGGCAGCCACGTGCCCGGCACGTACTCGTACCGGGTGGTCGCCGAGACGTGGGCCGGGTACGTGGTGAGCCCGACGGTGACCCTCACCCGTGTGCAGAACGTCAAGGTCTCCGCGTCGACGGCGGGCAGCAAGCCGGTCGGCGCGGCGACCAACGTCTGGGGCACCGTCACGGGCGCCCCGAACCGGCCGGTGACCGTGCAGGCGCTCGTGAACGGCAACTGGTCCAACTCCCGCATCGGCACGACGAACGCCTCCGGCTTCTACGCGCTGCCGCTGACCTACGGCATGAACACCCCGGGGAAGTACTCCTTCCGCGTCGTGGTGACGACGACCGCCGGCTACGTCGTGAGCCCGACGGTGACCCTCACCCGGACGCAGAGCGTCACGGTCACCGCGTCGACGGCCGGCTCCAAGGAGGTCGGCCTCTCGACGAACATCTGGGGCACGGCGACCGGCGCCCCCAACCGCACGGTGACCGTCCAGGCGTGGGTGAACGGCCAGTGGTCCAACTCCCGCATCGGCATGACGAGCTCCACCGGTTTCTACGCGCTGCCGCTCACCTACGGGATGTACACCCCCGGCACGTACTCGTTCCGCGCGGTGGTCAGCACCGGCACCGGCTACGCCGTGAGCCCGACCGTCACGCTGACCAGGACCCAGAAGTCGGTGTCGCAGGCGCAGGCCATGCGCGCCGCCCAGGAGTACCTGGACTTCATGCCGTTCTCGCGCGCGGGTCTGATCGACCAGCTCGAGTACGAGGGCTTCACGACGGCGGACGCCACCTACGCGGTGGACCACATCGGGGCCGACTGGAACGCCCAAGCGCTGCGGGAGGCGAAGAGCTACCTGGAGATCTTCTACTTCTCCGAGGCGGGCTTGATCGACCAGCTCCTGTACGACGGGTACACCGAGGCCCAGGCCACGTACGGGGTCCGCAACTCCGGCGCCAACTGGTGGGAGGAGGCGGCCGGCCAGGCCGCGAGCTACCTTGAGTACGACAGCTTCACCCGGGCCGAGATGATCGACCAGCTTCTCTACGACGGTTTCACCGCCGACCAAGCGGCGTATGGCGCCACTTCGGTCGGTCTCACGTAGGCCTTAGTAAACAACTCAATGGACTCGGGGACCATTCACGACGTGGGTGGTCCCCGACGCCGTCCGCGGTAACACCCGCCGGACCGGCTACGAGCCACGAGATCGCATCGATGCTCGCTGCCCCGCAGAGTTGGTTCACGCCACTTGAAGACCCACTGGCGATGGTCCAACACGAACCCACCACCCGCTATTCCTGAGCGGTTACGCCAAGCTTGGCCAGTGGGGTCGCAGGACGTCGCCGTCATAATAAATCACTTGGCCATGGACCGCGCACGCGATGGATCTCCGGTGAGTGCCGCTCTCGGGCGAGGCGTACGGGTTGCTACTCCCTTGGCTATGGAAGGTGGTCCTCAAGGATCCTCTTGGAGTACGAAAGTGACAATTTCCCCAGCGCGGCCTTCTGAACTTGGCGTATCCGTTCGCGGGTCAGACCATAAAGTCTGCCAATTTCGTCCAAGGTCCTTTCCTTCCCATCATAGAGCCCGAATCTCATCGAAATGACGTCGGCCTCTCGAGCGGTCAAGAAACTCAAGGCGTACGTTACTGCTTCTTTGCGGAGGCTGACGCATAAGTACTCACATGGTCCCATTTCATCGACATCTTCGAGAACGTCGGCTAGTCGCGGATCTCCTGGGCCCCCGACAGACGCCTCCAGCCAGAGCGGCACGAGGTCATACGACAATAGCTCACGTATTCTTTGAGCGCTCATACCTGTTGCCACAGCCAGCTGCTCGGTCGTCGGGTACGTGCTCAATCCAGTGCTGAGCGTACGACAAGCTGCCTTGAGCGTGTTCATCTCTTCGACAACATGCACTGGGATGCGAATGGTTCGACTGTGGTCGGCCATTGCGCGGGTGATGGACTGCTTGATCCACCAAGTTGCGTATGTCGAGAACTTGTAACCTTTGGTGAAGTCGAACTTCTCGACTGCTCGAATCAAGCCAAGGTTGCCCTCCTGAATCAAATCCAGCAGGGGCAGCCCACGTCCCACGTATCGTCTAGCTATCTGGACCACCAAGCGCAAATTTGAGACTATCATATTTGCCTTGGCGCTCATGCCAATGTCAATCATTTCTTGGTACAGGTCAACTGTTTCCTGCGCCATGGCGTGACGGCGTTGCTCCAACACGTGCTGCGCATAGAGGCCGGCCTCGATCTGTTTTTCGAGTTCCACTTCTTGGTCTGCCCGCAGGAGAGGTATTTTACGGATTTGGGTCAGATAGATTGCGAGCGACTCTTGGACCTCGCCGAAAAGGGGGCCTTCGGGCGAACCGTCAGACGGATCGTGATCCGATGTACCTAGGCTCGTCGTTGCTACTTGAATGAGCGTGACCAACTGAGCGCCTGAATCTGCAGCTCTGCCCGCTGTGTCGCTCTCTTGAGGCTCTTGCGTCCTGCGGCAGGACTCGGCGCCCCCAGCTCCGTTCCGCCCGTGGCGGAAGTGGCGTGTGTCCTCGGCCGGCTTTCCTGGCGTTGCAGCACAGTCGGGTGACTCGTTCGAGGGTCTCAGCGCGGAGCGGAGCGCGTGCTTCATGTCGAGATCAGCGTCTTCTTCTGCTTGTCTAGCGACGGCGAGCACTTCGTCATGGAGACTAGGATCAATATCTCGGACTGAGCTGATCGTACGCGGATCTACCAAGGCCTCCAGTACATGCCAAGCAGTCTCGAAGTCCTGGGTAAATGTCGGATCAATCGTGAGAAGCGACCATTGATGTGCGACATCCCAGTTAACAGCGGCGTTCACGCTAGGGGCGGTGGTAAAGACCACGCAGGGACGTACCGCGCTCTGGGTTGGAACTTGTTCGGGATTGACATAGGCGCCAACTAGCTCGCGGCACGTCGCGTTTCCAAGCCAAAGCTCAGCATCCGTGACCCCTGCATCACCAAACGTCGCACCGCGAGGGAAGGTTCGCTGTACGAGTTCGGTGGCGGATGCGGCACCCCTGCCGGCGACATGTACTGCACGCCATGGGCTTGGCAGTTTGAGACACCGCATGAGCGGAGCCAAGGGACCGATGACACGCGGATCTTGTCGGTTGATGGCGCCGCCAAGGGCGCTTCCGAAGGCCGCCTTGAGCAGGCGCGCCTCAGCTCCCGACACGGCGGACATGAACTCCTCAATGCCCAGTCGCGAGACTGCAGAACTTTCACCGACCTCGTAGACGTATAGGCCTTCTACGATGTCCAATATCATCGCGCGCAAGCCCTCCGCGGGCGGAGCAGCCGCATGTGGCGAGTGCACGCTCGTGCTTCCGTCGAGTCTTGCGAAGCTACGCCTTGGCGAGGAGTCTCGGTGCACCGGCTGGGCCAGGCCCTGTATGGGCTGCCAAAGACCTGCCGCAGTCTCAGCCATCGAACCGTCTTCCTCCTCGATCTCCCAGGGCCATGCCTGCTCTGCCTGAAGGCTAGCCGTGGCCACAGACAGGTTCCGGTACTCGACTTGGCCAACGCCGTCGGAGGCCAAAGTTCTGGGAAGTCGTACCAAACAAATAGACTACCCTTGCCGGGTTGACATAGTGGACCAGCATCGAGTGGGAGGGCTTCGTGGCAAAGAAGGGCAGTATCGGGGTCCGTCTCGTGCGAGGGCCGTTTGTTCGCCTAGATCCCCACCCTGACCATTGCAGTTCTGCGGACGAGCTGCGCGAGTTCGTGAAGAGGCTACGCTCGGAGGATCCAGGAGCTCTGCTGGCGGCCGATCTGTTTGCTGGAGGGGGAGGACTGAGTCTGGGACTGCAGGAGTCTGGCTACGCCGTTGTCCTCAGTAGTGACCATTTTGCCGAGGCAGTGGAAACGCACAGCCATCACTTCCCAGGCCTCTCTGTCGACTGGGACCTGTCCGACCCCGACCGGATCGAGGAGCTGGCAGAACTGATTGCGGAGCTCCGGATCGATTTGGTTGCTGGCGGCCCCCCGTGCCAACCCTTCTCCAAGGCAGGGCGGTCGGGCATCCGCTACCGCGTTCAACAGGGCCTACGAGATCCGCACGATGAGCGGCGTGACCTCTGGCGCGCGTTCTTGGAAGTCGTGAAGATTGCTAGGCCACGCGCTGTTCTCATGGAGAACGTGCCCGACATGGCGTTGGACCGCGAGATGTTCATCCTCCGTACCATGGTCGCTGAACTAGAGCAGATCGGCTACGCGGTAGAGGAGCGAGTGGCAGACACATGGAGATGGGGCGTGCCCCAGCACCGCCAGCGCCTCATTCTCGTCGCCCTAAGGGACGGTATCGATTTCGAATGGCCAGAAACGTCATCCACGCGGACGACCGTCTGGAACGCAATCGGTGATCTCCCCCAGATCGAGGGCGGCTTCAGGCCCGAAGGAGGGGCTGACGGGTATGTCCCATACGACGGTCCGGTGTCTTCATATCAGAAACAAATGCGCGAAAGGGTCGACGCTCGTCACGCTGACCGTGTATATGATCACATCACTCGACCTGTTCGAGATGATGACGCAAAAGCCTTTGCGATGATGGATGCAAAGACGAAATACTCCGACTTGGCTCCAGAGCTTCGCAGGTACCGAGACGACATCTTTGATGACAAATACAAACGCCTCGACGAAAACGATCTTTCCCGCACGATTACAGCGCACATTGCCAAGGACGGTTACTGGTACATCCACCCGCGCCAAGACCGGACGTTGAGTGTACGTGAAGCGGCGCGCCTGCAAAGCTTTCCTGACTGGTATAGATTCGCTGGTCCCCCCAGCGCAGCGTTCACACAGATAGGTAATGCTGTTCCGCCGTTACTGGGAGCAGCAATGGGATCGGCAATAAAATCCGCCATGGAACGAAGTGAGCGCCGGGACTGGAGCACCCGAAGCCTCTCATCGGATCTCGCCAATTGGTACAATGGGATGTCTGAGAAGGAATTGCAGCGGCCATGGTTGCGGTCCGGGTCCGCTTGGTCAGTTCTGCTCGGAGAAACGCTGCTGGAGCGCGCCGACGCGATCCAGGTCCGCTCTGTGTGGCCTGCTCTTCGCGATCTGTCTGATCCCGTCAGAATCCGGAACTCACGCGCTCTTTTGGAAACGGTGGGCAGGGTTTTGGACAAGGTCACAAAGTTGTCCCTTGTACTTCGCCTCGCAGAGGCTGCTCCGAGAGTCGACAGCGACTCATGGTTGATGAGGAGCTCGGACGTTCCCCCAGCTCGACGCGACCTGATGATGTTGGTTTGTGGGCTTGAGGACGGCGAACTTGATGCTGAACCGGTCCTCACGACGCGCGGCGTACTACGACCAGTTGCCCGGTTTTGGGGAAGTAGCGTGGATCAGAAGAACACCAGAACGGACGGCCGGCTTGCCGTGGCGCGTCTCATCGGTGGTGGAGGGCATGCCAGGCTCGCTCATCTGGCGCTTGTCGAAGTTGCCCAAAGCATTTGCCGCCCCGAGGACCCGGTCTGCTCTGAATGTCCACTACGGCAACACTGCGTAGAGGCAGGAAAGCGCAGAGGGTTGGCCAAGCAGCAGCTCTTCTAAAGCCCAAGGGCATTGGCTGCGTCTGGATTCTCAGTCTTGAGGCGGCGGATGACTCTTGCCAGCGACTCTGATTCACCCTCGAGCAGTGCAGCCATCTGGAGGGCAACGCCCAGGCTCCTTCCTTCACTCGCTGCTACACCGTCTCGACGGGAAGTACTCCCTCTGCGGAGACTAGCTTGCCGGTAGACCTTGCCGGCTTCTTGGCACAGTTCTTGAATCGCTGGCGTCATCTGTTGGCGTACGGCAGAGGGTATGGAAACCCGCATTTTCGCGACGTTTGTGTTGAACAAGTCATCCAACGGAGTATCGAAGCTAAGCGCTGCCCGCGCTAGTTTCGTGTGTTCATCGATCGCACGAGCCCCAGCCCACCCCCCCCATTGCACCAAGCGGTCCGCGCGATAGATGTATAGACCTTGCTGGCGGTTCCATTTCAGAGGTCCTGACAGGGACTCGAACGCGTCGGACGATGAGAATTGGTCGCGAGAAGGCAGGACGAAACGCTCGAGGCGAACTGACGCGACCCCCGTTCCTTCCGGTGTCTCTACCTCGAACACCACGGGCGGCAGTTCCTGTGTTCGGGCCTCGTTTCGCGCGAACGGATCCCAAGGGCTCAGTTCCTCGTTATTAACAAAGATTCGGATCCGCCCGAGCAGGCGGTGGAACACCATAGCCAAGTGCTGGCTGGTGCTACCGATAAGGTTCATCACGCGACGGCGCGAGTGAGCACCATCGGGTCTGTTGGCTACGAGCACTCGGTCCAGATTCTGCCAAGTAATGACGGTCCGGAAGCCCGTGGCGAGGAGGGAGCGCGACCGACTCACGGCGGGGCTCTGCCCAGGATCGATGATGATCCACTCATCCAGTTCTTCGATCAGGTCCAAGTCAAGTGTGCGGGCGGTCACCACGCCGGTCCGGGACTGGCTCACGACGCTGACAGAGCGCGCTTGGGACAATGAGGCCGTCTTGAGTCCCAGCCCGTAACGGCCCAGGTCCCCGACTCCGTACTCACGGCGAGAACCGAACCGAAGGGCCTCCGTCACTTGGTTGGCGCTCATCCCACATCCGTCATCAGCGATGGTTACGAAGCTATCGGCGCCGGCGAACTCGATGTGAACGTGGATACGACGCGCCCCCGCCGCGATGCTGTTATCGACGACGTCGGCAATCGCCGAGGGAAAGTCGTAGCCGACGTCCCGAAGCGATTGGGTGAGCCGTGAGGCGGACGGCGGTACGGCAAATGAGTGCTGGCTGTTCATCATCCCTCAGAGGTAGGCTGGTCCCAGGTTAGTTGCTACGCCGAGATCGCACAAATGTTTAGCGCCGTGCCTCTTCCAAGCGCTGTTCCGCCTGATCGACGACGCTGCGCGGAAATAGGCCACGAAACTCGCTGCGTATGACGAGGCTCTCTACAGTCAGGTCCAGTCGTCCTTTGATCCTCAAATCAATGAAGGTTTCGGATCGATGAGGTCCGCTCACGCTCAAGCGGGCCGCCTCGAGTCCGCCAGCGCGCTCGACCATGTGGCGGAGAGAGATCGGGCGATGGCCTGCCTCATTGCTCATTCGTTCGCACAGCTCCACCATCTCTCTATGGAACTCTGCTACTAGATCGTTCGCGTCGTGGCGCCTTTGCAAATGTCGTTCCATCGCTCCCGAGGAGCTTGGCGTGGCTTCCCCGCCGTCGGTCCTGTGGTTCGGATCGAGCAGTTCGCGTATCTCTTCAGCGTCGAGGCCGTCCAACATATACGTCCCCGTCAAGGCCGTAGCCCGCTTTGTGAGGTGACGCGCATAATCTGTTCTCGGCTCGATATCGGATTCGATAATCATCTTGGCCAGCAGCCGGATGAGAGTAGGATTCATGGCGAGTGTCGGGCGCTCGAACAGGCCGGTCATCTCATCTTCACCCAATGGGCGGTGTGCATGCGCCTGTAGGTCCCCAAGGACGGAATGCCTATACCAGGCCCTCCTCAGGGTGTTCCTATGCCGCTTACCCAACACTCGATCCGGATGAAGCTCGGGGAATCGCGCCCAAGCTATGTCAGGAAACACTACAGCGGTCAGGAAATTCCAAGTAGTTTCGTGCCCAGCGTCGGCTGGCATGATCTGCAAATGTTCAAACAGAGAAGCTCCTAGAGCGCGGTCGAAGGAGACTGTTTCTGTACGCGGGACCGGGGAACCTGTGCCCCAGCGTTCCAGATCCGCGTGCACCCGCGAGCGGACCCACTCGATATGAGCCTCGGTCGCGATCTGAGCTCCAGTGGGAACCGCTTGCGCACGGGGATGCGATGTCGCGGCCAAAGCGCCTAGTCGTCCAGGCGCTGTTGACGCTGTCTCGACGATCACCTTATGAAGCGCAAGTGTGTCGCCGTCGGGAAGGCGCGGGTAGGCGAAGTAGGAGTTCATCTTCACGCACCGAACATGTCAGTGCGGGCTTGGAGGAGACGCTCGAATTCAATCAGGTCGAGCGATCTCCGCCGGAGCAATTCTTCCAACGAGTGACCGAAGAAAGATTCCGCGAGGCTCTCCAGAGTTTCTCCAGTCGATGCTTCCGGCCAGTCCCTGCGTATGAATAGGTCTGAAAATTCGGCCGCCCCCGCCAACAGCTGCCGTACGATGTCTGTTTCCAGAGCGGACTTGATCAAAGTTGCTTCGGGGTGCGACCCATCCAACAGTTGCTCGGCACGGGGATGGTCCGTGTTGATGAAAAGTCTGACGGCTGTCGTGAACATTTCCTCGGGTTGTGACAAGTCGTAACGTAGAGACCAAAGCGCTTCGTCAAGCCCCAGCGATCGGAAACTTACCGCCTCAGTAGGAAAGCGGGAGCCGTCACCTTCAAGTTGCAACGTTATAGGAGTCGACTGCGCCAGACGCGCTCCGCGGCGCGATGCAACATTGTTCGGCACTCGATCTAGATTGCGCGCTAGGACTACATGGGCCATGAGCCGGACGGATTGCGCGAGCGTGCTGGGAGAGGGTTCGATAGCGAGAACCTTTTCGCTGCTGGAGAACATCTCGGCAAGATTGTGTCGGGTGGCGTGTCTATACCCAGTCGCCGCACACTCAGCGATGGCAACGATTTCGCACAGGTCGAGATCATCAAGGCCCGTGCTTTCAAGAAATACGTCCTTATCCACCGCGGGTTGGAGCTCGAACGTGATCGCGGTCGAATAATCCCAGTTCTGGACGTTACCCTCTGCGATCGAACGAGATCCTTGTGTTGACACCCACCAGCTGCCCCACTCAATCGAGTCCGTGGCGGCTTCTAAATGTGGAAGCACGCGAGCTGCGACCATCCTCTCAAGCCCCCACGGTAAAGTTCGCGCTGACGGCCATGTCAGCCTCGGCATCAAGATAGAACCAGTACTTCATGCCGGGACTGACCTCCATGAAATCGGTGGGTTTGATGTCGGCGTCGCCCTCACGGGACCACCCAACCAGGCGCACAAGGTCTTCATCCTTGATGGGGGCAGCTTCCGTGGCGGCCCCGTAGGACGCTCTGATTGTCACTGGTTCAGCGGCCGATTCTACCCCAATCAAGAAGCCGACCCTCCGCCTTCCGTTGTGGGCCTGCCCGAGCTCCTTTCGATAGAGTCTCGCGCTCGGCCGCTTGGATTTACTCCCTGATCGCGATGGGCTTGCCCCAACTTTCCGAGGTCTGCTTCCAGGAACGCCCCCGATCAGCTTAGCTAAGCTGTCGGCGAGCTCGGCCACTGAAGCACGGCCCTCATCCGAGGAAGATGTGGGCGCGGCAGGTCGAAGTAACTCGGCCACTTGCTCCCTAGTTCGTCGAATAGCGATCCTCACGTGGCTGGCCATTCTCCGGTCGGACAGCGACTCAGGGATCCAGTCATCGTGCGCTGGAGGTTCAGCTGCTGCGAAGCTGTCATCAAATGTCGCTGTGGGCTTGAAGACCGCAGCCCATTGAAGGAAGTCGGTCTCCAGCCGTTGACGTTCGTCGTATCTCACTATGAGTTCGGCGTCATGGCGCATCCAAGCAATGTGCGCTGCGGGACTATGAACCGACTCGGTCTCACTGGGGGGACCCTCTGTCATCAACTGCCTTGGAAAGCGCGTAACGGCTAGGTGTCCCAGCAGAGCTTTTGGTCTCTGTGACCAGATTTCAATGACCCGCGTGTCAAACTTGGGAGAGTAAGTCTGCTTGTTTTGAGCTGCCCGAGTGATCTGAAGGGCCTCGGCGAAACCACACAGGACTGGGTGGTCATCCAAGCTGGGGAGGGCAACGGCTTGGCCCTCATGGAGTAGCTCGATGCGCATCGGCTGGATACCGAGTGAGGTTGGTAGCAGCTTGGGCCACAGGTTCCAAACGATTGCATCTGCCAAGCGCTTTACGTCTTCAGCCGCGTCGGCGCCGCCAAGGTCTGGATCGATGATCATCAGGCTCGTGCCTGTCTGGTTATCGGCAAAACGCGCTTCGAAAACTGAGTGGGCCATTTCGGCCGCGCGGTGCCCGACCCAAGGTTCCACGCGTTGGCCGTCATCGACGAGGCTGCCCCACCAATGACGACCCGTATATTGATAACCACCGCGGGTGAAACTTGGGCCAAAGGCTGAACCTATGAGTCGGTCCTCGATCACGTCGCCTTCAATGCTCCGCGACCAAAAGAGCACGGTGCCAACCCTGCTGGTACGGTAAGCGATAGTCTTCCCGAACCCATACGTGCCTGCACCCAAGTGAACATCTCTTGGGGCACCGATATTGAAGACCAAGTCAACGAAATTTCTTGGTCCCCCCTCAGGAATCTCTAAATCACTACGAATCGGCCCACTCAGCCCCATGGTCCCTCGATCTGAGATTTCCAGTACTCGAACCTCGGTAGCTCTTAGGGCGTCTTTGAGCCCAAGGCCAGTCGCTTCACCTGGGAATATCAAGCTGTCGAGGGTGGCGATCTCGTCACCGGAGAGCGTCCGTAAATTCACGCTGTATGAGACCGGAGCGTGTCCCAAGCGGGCATCCCAGCTGTTCTGGGCCGTCTCACGGACCAGCACCGTTGAGAGGGGTACGTTTGGCGTTCCCAGCAGCTTGACGGCGCCGCTGCCGTTCAGATCGCCCATCGAATTGCGTTTGGGGAACCACTGAAGGGTCCCAAAATCGGAGGGTGGCGGCGTGACCTCGCCTCGGTGCACCACCTTGGCGCTCTGGCTGAGGGACGGAAGGGCGTGGGTTGCCGCAGTGTCACCCCGACGTGCTGCAGCTGAGGACTCAGCTGATGAGTCTGCCTTTCGCTCTACCGACGCGCGCCGGGGCGAAGCAGGATGCCCGATGGCCATCCTGGCCGATTTAGCGAAGCTGTAGCCTTGTGCGAGCCAAGCTTCAGCCGCGCTGACCGTCTTTTTCGTTGCCCAAGCCCCCTGCGCGCGTATGTGCGCCATCAGCACCGAACGCGGGGAGACCTCTTCATCGTAGTGAAAGGCTCTAACAGGCGCTAAGGCTGCTTCGAGGTCAGTCATAGAGTGTTCCAACGCTGGAAAAGCCCCTTCACTTCTGATTCGGACAGAGGCTCGGGTAGGGCCTCCAAGGACAAGTGGTACTGCACGCCACTGACACCTTTTTGGAGGTGCGTCGGCATCTGGGTGCGACGAAGCCCGGGAAACTCGTCGTCAACGGGCCAGTACCGGATATCGTTGATCTCGTAAGTCGCGCCGCCGGGGGTCGACTCGAACAGATAGCCAGCCTCCGCGACTCGTTCGACGAGCAAGCTCCGAGGGAAACCAAGATCGATGAGCGCGCGAATTCTGTCGTCCAGCGACGCGCCCATAGACGATTCGCGACATCGGACCACGGCCAGATGGAGTTCCGCAAGCGTTCCTCGGTCGAGTTGATCGAGACCATGTATAGCTATGAACTGACCCTCCCTGGTAGAGGTACCCTTGACCTCCAACGCCCTCGGTCCATTCACGAAGTCGTGGACGGCATGTCGTGGGCCCACCCACCAAGCCATTGCCGCGCTAGGGTCTGCCTCGCCTAGCCTCCGCAGCAGCTCAAGCTCTGCGTGAAGGCCGACTACTTGAGACGCGGCGAGGCTGCTCGACTTCCTGAGGAGCGCGCGCCAGTCGTCCAGTGACCGACGGCAGGCGTCAAGCGGCTCTAGATTCTGCTCAAAGACGCGCGTGACGACATCGGAGGCGAGACGGTCGAAGACGAGATCGAGATCCTGTTCCACACAACGGAGTGACGCGTACTGTTGGGCGCTTCCATCGACCAGCACGTTGGTAGCGACTAAGTGCGCCCCTCGGCTGCCCAAGTCCTCGTGCAGTGGGAGCTGGTTCGAGGGGATGGGGACGAGAAGGTTCTTTACCCCATGTTGGTCCAACGCGGCGAACATGCCGGCTCCTAGAGGCCGCGTGGCGTATTGCGTTGCTCGGACGTTCGCCTCGGCAGCCCTGAGAAGCACAAACTCGGTGGCGATGTCTCTAGCCAATTGTCAGACCCTCGAGATCCTTGGCAGTGATTTTCGTGGAGTCCTCATTGTCTTGAGGTAGTGCGTCTTCGACTTCTTCGAGTGTCTCGGCCCAGTCAGGCCTCACCGAGTAATAGTCGCCTTCCGCGTTTTGGACACCAGCGAACGTCTCAGGGAATACGAAGCCAAGTCCCACCACCGGTGCGACGGCCGCCAACGGCCGGCGGTGACCCTCTTGTGTCGCGCGTAATGGAATGGACTTTGGGCTCACCACGTAGATGATCAGTAGACCACTCTGGCCAGGGTGCGCGAACCGGATTCTGCGGTAGTCGTCCTGGGACTTAGGCGCCAGCTCCCTTACCTTGGATGGTGGGAAGTCGGCTAGCCAGTCAGATTGAGAGAGCAGTGCTTTGATGTTTGCCGTGCCAGGGCCCGGCGAGGTGAGCGCGGATCGATTGACCATTGGTACTGGATACCCGAGGCCCAAGTCGACTGTTCCCAGCACGACTGGCTCATTGTTCTTCATTAGGGTCTTTGTAGTACCCATCACAACTACGTTCCATTCTATATCCCGTGCGGCCGTGTCTAGCCAACCCGTGATGTGATCGCGCCGAAGTCCCGGTTGGTCGGGGTGGAAGTGGTATCTCTTGAGAAAGTCGCTGATCACTTCACGCGGAATCCCATGGAATTGTGTGTGCGCGGGAAGGCGTAGCCCGCCCGGCTCCGCACACGTTTTGCAGGTGTGGAGGAGTCGTTTGACGGCTTCGAGATTGTCGTTGAGTTTCGCGCCATCCTTCTCGTGAAGGACGATGGTCTGGTGCCGCTGGCCTGAATAGCTGACCCTCACCAAGTCTGCGTGGACCATCTTGTTTCGGCTGGTGATCGACAGGCGACCAGGATGCGCCCGTACCCGAACACCGAACTGCTTAGGGGTGACGCTGAGCGACTCGAGTCGGCGCATATCACGGCGCAATTCTTCTTCAACCAAGGCCAAGAATCGAAAATCGTCGAGAAGATCATCGGTCACCCAGATCCTCGGCAGATCTTCATAACCGGTGCGAAAGCCGAACCATCGGCCCATCTGCAGCAACGTGTCGTAAGTGCTCGAGGACCTCACGAAATAGGAAACGATCAGCCCCTCAAGGGTGAGGCCGCGTGAAAGGGTGCTACCCCCAACGGCGATCACGACCTCAGGAATCGGCTCTCCTTCCGCATCAATGCGCCCATAATCGAGCCGGTCGTTTGAGGAGCCGTTATCGACGACGACGCGCGCATCGCCAAGGACGCTGGGGAGTTGTGCGCGCACTTGGTCCCAGCTAGGTGCCTCAAATTGGTTCAGGCCGGAAACCGCGCCAATTTCTTTGCGGAATAACGCCTTCCAAGGCTCCTCTTCGTCGGCGAGAGCAATCGAGAACTGATCGAGGAGTGCAGAGAGCCGATGCTTCATCGCGAAGTGCGGCTCAATGTAGGCCGTCGTGTGCACCAGCATGCTGCTGTGCTCCATCTCCTGACCACGAATCCGGCGGACTGCCGTCGCGATCAAGAACCATCGGACAGCGTCTATCAGTGAAGGGGGCAGATCGGGGTCGTGGTCGTGTCGCTCGTTCGCTCGTGGGCTCAGGGCTGAGGCTTCGTCAGGATCGATCGTTCGGACCACGTCCAAGCCGTCGTCGGGGTCATCAGCGTCGTCCAGGGCGACTCGACCAAATATGCGCTCCGCTCCGAAATACTCTTCGGCTTGTGGGAGATCGAAGATGAAGTCGGCAGGATAGAGTTCGGTCTCGTCATCCGGATCCATGAAGATATTGGCAAACGGTGTCGCCGTGTATCCGACGTAAGTGCCGTTGTTGACTTCGGCCCATATCTCTCGGAGGAGCCGGTTAATAGCCGAAATTGTGTTCTTTGCGGCAAGGCTGTTCGGTGTCGCTTGGTCGGCTTCGTCATCAATGATCAAGATGGGTGATCGGGCACGCAATGCGGGATCGATATCGCGGAGCCAGTCCCTGAGATTCGTGAGGCGGGTCGCATTCTTTTTTACGACTGCGACACAGCGCACGCCCTTGGCGACTAGCGCGTTTCCGTCGACCACTGCACCGAAGTCTGCTTCGGTCGTTGTCAGTCTGAGCCAGTCCGAGGAGTGAGTATCGAGATCCCTGTCAATTCTTGCTTGGGTCTGCTTCCGCAGGTTGTTGTGCATCCCGGAGAGGACGATGAACGTCTTGTATCCAGCATCCGCGGCTTTAGCCATGACTGCGGTGTAGTTAGCTGTCTTGCCAGACTGCACATACCCGAGTACCAGACCGCGCTTCTTCAGATTTCTGACCTTCGGCTGAGCAAGATGGCCGACAACTTTCGAGGACGCTTCATCTAGACTGGGAAGAGCACTGCCCAAGCTGCCTTCAAGCCTTGTCTTGAGCCGAGACCAGATAGATGTCGCGTCCTCGAGGGGTCCCGTGTACCAAGGTCCCTCCTTGAGGTCCTCATGGACAGCCGGAGCGACGACTCCCGGTAGCCGCTCGAGCATGGTGATCGCAAGGGCCTGCTTCTTGATGGCTGCCACAGCTTCGCTTACGAGTTGTTCGGCACCTGGGAGCTGCGCTAGCCCTTGAACCGCAGCGAGCCGAGCCTGCTCCAAGTTGTAGCCCCGTGCCCGCATCGCTTGGATTATTGCGCTCTGGATGAAATCGCTCATGGCCCTCCCGCTTGATGTGGGCATGCTACAACGTTTCTGCTGCCCAGGTCGAGCGGTGACGACAGAGAGACTAAAATGTGAAGATGAACTTAGATTCGTCCCTTCCGAAGCCCAAGGCGACGTCGTCGGGTGTTGCAGCCAGGATGTCGAAAGTGGCGCGACGGGACACGTTGCCAGAGGTTGCCCTGCGCAGAGAACTCCATCGCCGAGGCCGCAGGTTCCGGATCCATTATCCCGTGCCAGGTAACAGGCGTCGCTCAATCGATGTCGCGTTTCCGAAGCAGAAGGTTGCCGTCTTCGTGGATGGCTGCTTCTGGCACGATTGCCCCGACCACCGCGTTACGCCGAAGACACATGTAGATTGGTGGGAGGCGAAGCTGCGTTCAAATCGTGAGCGCGACACTGCGACAGGTCAGCTTTTGCGAGACTTGGGATGGACGGTGGTGCGAGTCTGGGAACACGTATCAGCTGCGGAGGCTGCGGATTTGGTGATTGGCGCCTTGGATAACCACGAAGAGCCTGACCGACCCCGATAGTGATGGCTCGCGGTGGGGCCGTATCTCCCAAGCATGGACGCCGTGGGTCGGGGTCAGTCGGTCACCACTGACAAGGCTCGATCGAGGTCGAGCCAAAGGTCGTCGACATCCTCGACGCCCACGGAGAGGCGCAGCAGGTTATCGGGGACGCTGGCCGGCTCCAGAGCGTGCCGTCGCCGTCGCTCCAGCATCGACTCGACGCCGCCAAGGCTCGTCGCCGGCAGCCAGAGCTCGACCGCGTCCTCGACCGCCATTGCTGCCTCGGCGCCACCGTTGACCTCGATGGCGATGATCGCTCCGGGGCCGGGGTAGCGGACCCGCTCGACTCTTGCGTGGTTTCGGAGACGGTCGGCGAGGATCGCCGCGTTCGCGCAGGCCCGCTCCCAGCGCAGGTGGAGGGTGCGCATCCCGCGGAGCGTGAGCCAGGTCTCGAAGGGGCCGGGGATGGCGCCGCCGAGGAGGCGCTGCTGTGTCAGCTTTGCCGCCAGTTCGGGATCGTTGGTGACGGTGGCGCCGAGGAGCACGTCGCTGTGGCCGGCGAGGTACTTCGTCGCGGAGTGGACGACTACATCCACGCCGTCGTCGAGCGGTCGGCGACCGAGCGGGGTGTTGAAGGTGTTGTCCTCCACGACGAGCGCTCCGGCGGCGTGGGCGCGTTCGACCACCGCGGCGACGTCACACACCTCGAGCATCGGGTTGGTGGGGGACTCGACCCACACGAGGTCGGTACCGTTCGCGAGCGCCGCGTGCAGGCCGTCGAGGTCAGCGAGGTCGACGCGGGTGACCGCCGCACGCCCTTGGCGTTCCCAGGTGTCGAGCAGCGCCGACGTGCCGCTGTAGCAGTGCTGCGGCAGGATGACCCGCCCGCCGTGGGGGAGTAGGGACAGCGCTGCGCTCACGGCGGCCATCCCGCTCGCGAACGCGAGCGCGGTGGTGTCTTCGTCGCCTTCGAGTGAGGCGAGCGTGGTCTCGAACGCGCTCCACGTCGGGTTACCGGCCCGTGCGTAGTCCAGGTCGCCGCCCGCGACGAACGTGGAGGAGAGCACCAGCTCGGGGTTGACGGGTGCCCCGGGCCGGCGCTCGGGCCGGCCGGAGGCGACGAGTCGGGTGGCAGGTGCGAGGTGTGGAATGTGGTCGCGGGTCATGACGCCACATTGGCACAGGTAACCGCCTGAAGATGGTTTCGACCCTTCGACGCGGTGCTGGCGCGCCTTGCTTTGGTTTCGACCAGCCGCCGGGACTTCGTCCGGCCGGCGCTCAACCATCAGGCACTCCGGTTCCCGGCGACAACCACCGAGGACGGCTCAGGCGAGGGCTACGTCGAGAGCCTTCCAGTCGATGCCCGACGGCGCGGCCTGCAGCACCGACGCCAGCACGCCCTGGCGGGCGGCGCGCACTTCGAGGTCCTCGGCGTTGACGAGGATGTCGTCGAAGAACCGGTGCGCGGCGGCGACCACGGGCTGCATCGTCGCGACGACGACCCCCAGGTCCTGCTGGGCGAGGTCCTTCGGCAGCGACTCGACCGCCTCCCGCAACGCGACCTCCGCCGGCTCGGTGAGCTTGGCGGCGTCGTAGCCGGTGGGGGCGTCGGCGGGGAGGATCCGGATGATGCGCACGAGCGCCTCGACCAGCGCGGGCAGCTCATCGCGCTGCTCGGTGATCTCCCGCAGGAGGCGGGCGGCGCGGCCGGGGGTGTCGGCGGCGGGGAGGATCGCGTTCACGAGCTCGGCCGAGTGGCCCTCGTCGCGCAGCAGCTGCGCGAACCGGCCGATGGTGAACTCCTCGGCGGCGGCGACCGCGTCGGGTGCCACGTCGACGCCCTGCTCGGCGATGCGGGCGACCGCGGCCTCGAGCCCGTCGCGGATCGTGATCGACGCCACGTCGGGCACCTCGCGCAGGATCCGCACCACGCCCAGGGCGGCGCGGCGCAGGCCGAACGGGTCGGACGAGCCGGTGGGCTTCGCGCCCAGCGCGAACATGGCGGCGAGCAGGTCGAACCGGTCGCCGAGCGCGAGCAGCGCACCCTCCGGCTTGGTGGGCACCGCGTCGGCGGACGTGTGCGGCTGCTCCATCTCGTACAGCGCGTCGGCGACGGCGTGCGTCTCGCCCTTGCGCTCCGCGTACTCGCGGGCCACGAACCCGGCGAGCGAGCTCATCTCGACGACGAGGTTGGTGGCGAGGTCGAACTTCGCCAGCTGCCCGGCGCGGTGCAGCGTCGTGCGGTCCTCGAGGCCGACGATGTCGGCCAGCTTGTCGGCGACGTCGGCGATGCGGCGGGCGCGCTGCCCGACCGAGCCGAGTCGGTCCTCGAACGTCAGCTTGTCGAGCCCGGGCACGAACACGTCGACGCTCTCCTGGGCGAGGTCCTGGTTCCAGAAGAACAGCGCGTCCTCGTAGCGGGCGCGCAGCACGGACTCGTTGCCGGCGGCGACGAGCTCGCTGTCGCAGTCACCGTTGGCCATGGTCACGAAGTACGGCATGAGCGCCCCGTCGGCGGTGCGGACCGGCAGGTAGCGCTGGTGCTTCGCCATCACGGACACGAGGATCCTCGCGGGCAGCTCGAGGTAGCGCTCGTCGAACGTGCCCAGCACGCCGAACGGCTCCTCGACGAGGTTGGTGATCTCGTCGATCAGCCCGGCGTTGCCCTCCACGTCGATCATGCCGCCCACCGAGGTGGCCAGCTTCTCCGCCTGCTCGACGACAGAGGCGCGGCGCGCGTCGGTGGCCAGCTGGATGCGGCCCCGCTCGAGGAGGGGGAGCAGCTCGTCGGCGCTCGCCACCTCCTGGAAGCCGACCGGGGTGCCGTCCGCGCGCCGGCCGGCGTCGCGGGTGCCGGCGGTGGTGCGCTGCAGGTAGGTGGTGCGGCCGGCGCGGAGCCCGGAGACCTCGACCGGCACGACGGCGGTGCCCCAGAGCGCGACGAGCCAGCGGATCGCGCGGGAGAACGAAAGGTCGGCGTCGTTCCAGCGCATGTTCTTCTCGGCGCGGAGATCCTTGACGATCTGCGCGATGATCGCGGCGCCCACGTCGCGGACGGAGCGGCCCTCGACGTCGACCTCGATCGCGGCGTGCTCGTTGCCGCCGATCTCGGCCTTCACGACCTGGTCGACCGTCGCCTTCTGGCCGCGCACGAAGCCCTCGAGCGCCTTCGACGGGTTGCCCTCGGCGTCGAACGCGGCGGCCCACTTCGGGCCCTTGCGCAGCTGCTTGGCGTCCGGCTCGGCGGGGGCGACTTCGGCGACGGTTGCGACGATGCGCCGCGGCGTCCCGTCGACGCGGATCTCGCCGTGCTCGAGCCGCGTGGCGGCGAGCTTCTCGGTGAGCGCGGCGCGGACGGCCTCGACGGTCTGCCCGACGACGTGCGGCGGCAACTCCTCGACGCCGATCTCGAACGCGAGCGTCTGCGCGGTGGTGGGCAGCTCGCCCTCGTCGACCGCGGGGGTGTCGGTGGCCTTCGGCTCGCGCACCAGCGGGAAGCCGAGCTCCTCGCGTCGCTCGATCCAGAGGGCGGCGGTGTCGCGCATGAGGCGACGCATCGTCGCGAACGCCTTGGCGCGCTCCGTGGTGGAGATGGCGCCGCGGGCGTCAAGCACGTTGAACGCGTGCGACGACTTGAGGATGTAGCCGTGCGCGGGCACGGGCAGGCGGGCCTCGACCATGCGGGTGGCCTCGCCGACGTAGGTCTCGTAGAGCCGGCGGTTGGCCTCGACATCCGCGTCGTCGAGGTAGTAGCGGCTCATCTCGTACTCCTGCTGGCCGTACGCCTCCCCGTAGGTCACGGGGCGGCCGTCTGCGGCGATCGCGTAGACGATGTCCTTGAAGTGCGTGACGCCCTGCATGGCCATGAGGATGCGCTCGAGGCCGTAGGTGAGCTCGACGGGGATCGGGTCGAGGTTCTGGCCGCCCACCTGCTGGAAGTAGGTGAACTGAGTGATCTCCATGCCGTCCAGCCACACCTCCCAGCCGAGCCCCCAGGCGCCGATGGCCGGCTGCTGCCAGTTGTCCTCGACGAAGCGGACGTCGTGCTTGTCGAGGTCGATGCCCAGCGCCTCGAGCGAGCCGAGGTACAGCTCCTGCGGGTCGCCCGGCTCGGGCTTGAGGATGACCTGGAACTGGGTGTGCGTCTGCAGCCGGTTCGGGTTCTCGCCGTAGCGGGAGTCGTCCGGGCGTACCGACGGCTCGACGTACGCCACGTCCCACGGCTCCGGGCCGAGCACGCGCAGCACCGTCGCGGGGTTCATCGTCCCGGCCCCGACCTCGGTGTTGAACGGCTGCCACGTCAGGCAGCCCTTCGAGGTCCAGTAGTCGGACAACGTACGCAGGGCATCTTGCATCGTCAGCACCCGGGCAGTCTATCCCGAGCGGCTCGGGGCGTGCCTCGTCGCTGGGGGCGGTCCGGATGGGGTTGTGAAAGCACGGAGCCGGCACCGGCGGCCCGCGCTAGTCTCGACGCGTGACACGCAGGCATGCCCATGGCTAGGGAGCGGTTCCCCCGATCGGTCTACGCGCACGGCGACGAGCCGGACGCGCGGTTCACGCTCGCCAACGAACGCACCTTCCTGGCTTGGATCCGCACGTCGCTGGCGCTGATGGCCGGCGGGGTGGCGCTCGAGGCCCTGGGGCTCGGACTGCATCCGGGGCTCCAGTTGGCCGCGTCGATCGTCCTCATGATCACAGGCATCCTGACCCCGCTGCAGGCGTGGTTCGGCTGGGCGCGCAACGAGCGCGCGCTCCGCCAGAACACCCCACTGCCCAGCTCCATCTTCGCCCTGCCCACGATGGTGGCCGTCATCGTCGCCGGGGTGCTGGTCCTGCTCGCGATCGTGCTGCGCTGACATGACCGCGCCATTCGACCCTGGCCTCCAGCCCGAGCGCAGCGCCCTTTCCTGGCAGCGCACCGCGATGGCCATCGGGGTCGGGTCACTGGTCTACGCGCGCGTGATCTCGCCCGTCATCGGACTGTGGGCGATCTTGGCGGCGGCTGCGGGACTCGGGCTCAGCATCTGGATGATGGTGAAGTCGCACCAGCGCTACGGCCACCACCACCGAGTGCTGACCAGCCGCAGCGGTCAACTGGCCGACGGGCTGCTGATCGCCGTCGTCGCTGGGTGCGTGTTCGCCGCCGGGGTGTTCGCCCTAGTCATGTTGCTCGTCGGGCTCTGACCGGGCGTCTGGTCTGGCCGGGCCACTGCCACCAAAGCGCCCGGCCGCTAGGGTTTGGCTCAGCCGACGAACGACAAGGACCGACCCCGCAATGGACAAGCAAACGCGACTCTCGCTGCTCGCGCAGGCCGTGATGGAGCGCGGGTCGATCGAGGTGGAGCAGGTCGTCGAGGAGTTCGGGGTGTCGCACGCGACGGCCCGGCGCGACCTCGACGCCCTCGCCCAGCAGCAGCTCGTCGTGCGCACGCGCGGGGGAGCGAAAGCCCAGCCGGCGTCGGGCGACGTGCCGCTGCGGTACCGCACGTCGCGGCACTCGGTGCAGAAGCAGGCGATCGCGAAGCTGGCGGCGGCGATGGTGGAACCCGGCAAGGTGATCGGCCTGAACGGCGGCACGACGACCACTGCGATCGCGCATGAGATCGCCATCCAGGCCGCGGCCGACGAGCGGTTCCTCGAGACGCCGCTCACGGTGGTCACCAACGCGGTCAACATCGCCAACGACCTGATCATCCGCCCGCAGGTCCGCGTCGTGCTCACCGGAGGGGTGGCCCGGACCAACTCGTACGAGCTCGTCGGCCCGCTCGCGGCGCTGATCCTGCCGGCGATCCGGCTCGACGCGTTCTTCCTCGGCGTGAACGCCGTCGACCTCGACGCCGGCGGCTTCTACACCCACACCGAGGACGAGGCCGCCATCAACGCCCAGATGATGCAGGCGGCGGCCGCCACCGTCGTCCCGGCCGACTCCAGCAAGCTCGGCCGGTCCGCGTTCGCGCGCATCTGCGGGCTGGACGAGGTCGCCGAGGTCATCACCGACGAGGCCGCCGCGCCCGAGCACTTGGCCGCCCTCCGCGCAGCCGGATTGCGCGTTTCGCAGCCCTGACGCCCCGCGCGTGGACCCGGGCTAGCAGTGACGTTTCCTGCGTGTTAGTGTCCATAACGAGCACTACCAATCACTCGGAGCACGCTCCGCGAGGGAGAACCAACATGCAGCCAGTGAAGTTCGGGACCGGCGGGTGGCGCGAGATCATCGCCGACGGGTTCACCCGCTACAACGTCCGCCGCATCGCCCAAGCGCTGGCCGACCGGATGCGCGACGAGGACGTCGTCGGCGAGGGCGTCGTCGTCGGGTACGACCGCCGCTTCCTCTCGGGCGAGGCGGCCTGGTGGGCGGTCGAGGTGCTCATCGGCAACAACATCCCCGTCACGGTCGTCGACAAGCCCGTGCCCACGCCCATGATCATGTGGACGGTCCGCAACAAGAACACCCCCTACGGCCTGTGCGTCACCGCCTCGCACAACCCCGCCCTCTACAACGGCATCAAGCTGTTCACCCGCGGGGGCCGCGACGCCGACGTCGCCGTCACCGACAGCTTCACCGAGCAGGTCAACGGGCTCAGCGGCGACGACGTCCGCGCCGTCGAGCCCGAGGAGGCCCGCGCCTCCGACCTCGTGACCGTGCAGACGTCCATCAACTGGTACCTCGACTCGATCATCGACGAGCTCGACATGGAGACCATCCGCCACCGGCACCTGCACATCGTGCTCGACCCGATGTTCGGCGTCGCGCAGACGTCGCTGCAGACCATCCTGCTCACCGCCCGCTGCCAGGTGGACGTCATCAACGAGCGCCACGACCCGCTGTTCGGCGGCAGGGTGCCGTCGCCGACCGAGGGCACGCTGGAGTCGTTGAAGCACGCCGTCGTCGAGCGCGGCGCCGACCTCGGCATCGCCACCGACGGCGACGCCGACCGGCTCGGCATCATCGACGACACCGGCCGCTTCCTGCACCCCAACGAAATCCTCGTCCTGCTCTACCACTACCTGCTCACGAAGAAGGGGTGGCAGGGCCCGGCCGTGCGCAACATGTCCACCACGCACCTGCTCGACCGCGTCGCCCGCGCCCACGGCCAGGAGTGCCACGAGGTCCCCGTCGGCTTCAAGCACATCTCCGCGAAGATGACCGAGACCGACGCCGTCATCGGCGGCGAGTCCTCCGGCGGCCTCACCGTCCGCGGCCACCTGCCCGGCAAGGACGGCATCTACGCCGGCTCGCTGCTCGTGGAGATGGTCGCCGCCAGCGAGAAGCCGCTGAGCGTGATCTACCAGGACCTCGTCGACGAGTACGGCCGGCTCGTCATGCTCGAACGCAGCTACACGATGACCGCGAAGCGGCGCGCCGAGCTCGAGCAGCGCATCTTCGTCGACCACGACCTGCCGGAGTTCCCGGTGGAGGTCGACCGGATCTCGTGGAGCGACGGCGGCAAGGTGTACTTCGCCGGCGACGGGTGGGTCACCATCCGCTTCTCCGGCACCGAGCCGGTGCTCAGGGTGTTCTGCGAGATGCCCGACGAGGAACAAGCCCAGGCGATCATCGACCAGATCGCCGCGACCTACGGACTGGAGTGACGCGCATGACAGCGCAGGAGACCAAGAAGGTGGTCGTGCTCGCGCGCGGCCTCGGCACGCGCATGCGGAAGGACTCGCCGGGCGCCGACATGACCGACGAGCAGCGCCGCGCCGCCGACGCCGGCATGAAGGCGATGATCCCCGTCGGCCGGCCCTTCCTCGACCACTGCCTCTCCGCCTACGCCGACGCCGGGTACACGCAGGCGTGCCTGGTGATCGGGCCGGAGCACGACGCGGTCCGCGACTACTACGGCTCCCTCGAGACCTCCCGGATGACGATCACGACGGCGATCCAGGACCAGCCGCTCGGCACCGCCGACGCCGTGCTCGCCGCGGAGGAGTTCGTCGACGGGGAGCGCTTCGCCATGGTCAACGGCGACAACTACTACCCGGCCGACGTGATGCGCGCCGTCCGGGAGGCGACGGGCCATGTCGCCGCCGGGTTCGACCGCGACGCGCTCGTCGCGGGCGGCAACATCCCCGCCGACCGGCTCCGCGCCTTCGCACTCCTCGTCACCGACGCCGACGGCCGGCTGCGGCAGATCGTCGAGAAGCCGACGGAGCAGCAGTTCGCCGAGCTGTCGGCCGACGCCCGCGTCAGCATGAACTGCTTCGGCTTCGACGCGAGCGTGTTCGACGCCGCACGCCGGGTCCGGCCGTCCGCGCGCGGCGAGCTGGAGATCGTCGACGCGGTCCGCGAGCTCATCGACGCCGGACAGCCCGTCGAGATCCTGCCCGTCTCCGGCGGCGTGCTCGACCTCTCCAACCGCGACGACGTGTCCGCCGTCGCCGACCGCCTCGAGCACAGCCCGGTGCACCTGTGACCGCGTGGTTCGTGCCGGGCCGCATCGAGGTCTTCGGCACCCACACCGACTACGCCGGCGGCAACACGCTCGTCGCGGCGGTCGACCGCGGGCTCACCGTCACGCTCCGCGCGGGCGGCGACCGGTTCGTCGCCGTGAGCGAGCAGGGCGCGCGCGTCGAACTCGATCCGGCCGTCGACGACGGGCTCGCGCCCGGCCACTGGGGCCGCTACGTCCACACCGTGCTGCGACGGCTGACCGCCGACTTCGGCGACCTCCGGCCCGCCGAGATCTCCGTCACCTCCGACCTGCCACTCGCCGCGGGAATGAGCAGCTCGTCGGCGCTCCTGATCGGCACCGCCCTGGCGCTGATCGACGACAACGGGCTGCGCGAACGCCCCGCCTGGGCCGAGGCCATCACGTCGGACCTCGACCTCGCCACCTACCTCGCCTGCGTCGAGAACGGCTCCGGCTACAAGCACCTCGCCGGCGGCACCGGCGTCGGCACCTTCGGCGGCTCGGAGGACCACTGCGCGATCCTCCTCGGGACCGACGGGCACCTCGCCCACTTCCGCTTCGACCCGCTGGAGCTGGTCGACACCGTGCCCGTGCCCGACGGGTGGCAGCTCGTCGTCGCCACCAGTGGGGTCCTCGCCGAGAAGACCGGCGCGGCGTTGGCCGACTACAACCGCTGCTCGGCGGAGGCGCGGGAGATCGTCGCGCTCGCCAAGCAGGTGGGGGTCGAGGCGCGCAGCCTCGCCGGGGTGCTACGGGCGCTGGGGGCCGACGATGCACGTCGCCTCGTTGCGGACTCCGCCGCCCTCACCCGCAGGCTGGAGCACTTCCTCGTCGAGTCCGAGCACGTGGTGCCCGAGGCGGTCGCCGCGCTCCGGGAGGGCGGCGCGGAGCGGTTCGGGAAGGTGTCGGAGCTGTCGCAGTCGGCAGCGGAGAAGCTGCTGCGCAACCAGGTGCCGGAGACGTCGCAGCTGGTGAAGTCGGCGCGCACGCTGGGCGCCGCGGCGGCCTCGTCGTTCGGGGCCGGCTTCGGCGGCAGCGTCTGGGCGCTCGTCGATGCCGACGAGGCGGAGCGGTTCGCCGAGGCGTGGGTCGCCGACTACCGCGCGCACTTCCCGGAGGCCGGGGCGACCGCCATCGCCATGGCGGTCCGCCCGTCGGGTGCGGCGCGACGGGTGCCTCCGGCCGCTTGACCTGCGATTCCTACGTTCACCTGCGTTGCACGGCAGGTGCACGTAGGAATCGCAGGCGGCTTGGGCCGGGACCGCGGCACCCGCCCCCGCCGCGCGAATCCCCACTAGTCTGTGGCCATGACTGTGGGCAAGGACGTGGTCGTCTTCTCCGGGTCGGCACACCACGCGTTGGCCGACGAGATCTGCGGGCACCTCGGTGTCAGCCGCAGTGGGGTGAAGATCTCCAGGTTCTCCAACGACTGCCTCCAGGCCCAGCTGCTCGCCAACTGCCGCCAGCGCGACGTGTACATCGTCCAGCCGCTGATGCCGCCCACACAGGAGCACCTGATGGAGCTGCTGCTGATGATCAACGCGGCCCGCGGCGCCTCGGCGGGCCAGATCACCGCGGTGATGCCGCACTACGCGTACGCGCGGTCGGACAAGAAGGACGCCTCGCGCATCTCGCTCGGTGGGCGCCTCGTCGCCGACCTGCTCGTCACCGCCGGCGTCGACCGCGTGCTCACCATGGCGCTCCACGCCCCGCAGGTGCATGGCTTCTTCTCCGTGCCGGTGGACCACCTGACCGCGCTCGGGGTCATCGCCGACTACTACCGCGACCGCGACCTCACCGACCACGTCGTCATCTCGCCCGACCTCGGCAACGCCAAGCAGGCCACCCAGCTCGCGCGGCTGCTGAACCTGCCCGTCGCCGCCGGCCAGAAGGTCCGCCTGGGCGACGACAAGGTGGTCATCGATTCCATCGTCGGCGACGTGCGGGGTCGCCACGCGATCGTGCTCGACGACGAGATCGCCACCGGCGGGTCCATCCTCGAGATCGTCAACCGACTGTCCGACTTCGGCGCCGTCAGCGCGTCGGTCGCCACGACCCACGGCCTGTTCACCGGCAAGGCCGTCGAGAGGCTGACCGAGTGCCAGGGCATCTCGGAGATCGTCGCGACGAACACCGTGCCGCCGCCCGCCGACTTCCCCAAGCTCACGTCGCTCTCCGTCGCGGGACTCTTCGCCGAGGCGATCGAGCGCATCCACTTGGGCAAGTCCGTCTCGAAGCTGTTCCACGACGTCGACCCGCAGTACGCGCCCCCGCCGCCCGCGCCGCCGGGTCTCTTCTAGGCTGCTCGCCTCCCGCCCGGGGCCGGTTCCCCTGCCTCCGTCCAGGCCACCTGCGCCGGGTTCGATTCCCCTGCCTACGTAGGCGGGTGAACCAGACCGCAGACAGGTGGCTTCTACCGACGCAGGTGAACCGCACCGAACGCAGGTGAAGCCTTGGTAGCCGCCGACGGAGAAGCCGCGCCTCACGCGTCGGCCGGCGACCCCGTCGGCTTGAACAGGGCGATGCCCTCGGGCAACAGGCGGGGGAGCTGGGTGCGCACGAGCTTCTGCAGGTCGCGCCGTCGCTCGGGCGTCATCCGCTCGGAGACCGACGTGATGGAGATGGCGGCGACGGCGCGGTCGCCGCGCATGAGCGGGAACCCCATGCAGGCCACCCCGGGCTCGTTCTCCTCGAACTCGCCCGAGAACCCGGTGGCGCGCGCCTCCTCGATGGCCTCGACGAGCCGCTCGTGGCTCACGTGCCGGTCGGCGGGGAGCGACTCGATGAAGTAGCGCAGGTCGTCCGGTGTCTCATGACCCGCCGAGAGCAGGGCCCGCCCGAGCGCCGACGAGGCCGCCGGCACCCGCTGCCCAACGGCCGACCAGACCCTGATCGCCCGCGACGTGGGCTCCACCTTGTCGAGGTAGACCACCTCGGGCCCGTCCCAGGCGCCCAGGTGGACGAGCTCGGCCGTCCGGCGCGACAGTTCGAGCAGCACCGGGTGCAGCGCCCGCTGCAGGTTGTCCTTGCTGAAGTAGCTCTCGGTGAGGCCGAGCGCGTGGGGCCCCAGCCGGTACTCGCCGCCCTTGCTCTGGGACACGAAACCGCGGGCGCGCATCGTAGCCAGCGCGCGGTACGCGGTGGGCTTGCTGATCTTCGTGACCTCGCTCAACTCGGACAGCGAGGTTCCATCGGCGCCGGCCTTGGCGAGCACCTCCAGGATCTGCATCGCACGGTCGATCGCCTCGATGCGGGGCGGTCCGTCGTTGGTCCGCCCATTGGGAGTGGTCGCCATGGGGCAAGTCTTCCACCACCACGAGCTTTTCGCCTACTGAACCTCCCTGTTGCAAGTCATCGAGGCGTTTTGTACTCTTTTCATTATCCGAAACTATTGGTTTCAATGACTGAAACGGAGTCCAACGGTGGGCGTGGAACAAGACATGCTGACAGCGGGGATCGTGCCGGTGGTGGTCCTCGAGGACCACGCGCTCGCGGCGGACCTCGGCCGCGCGCTGCTGGCGGGCGGCATCCCCGTCGCGGAGGTCACCTTCCGCACCGACGCAGCCGCGAGGTCGATCGAGGAGATGTCGCAGGTGGACGGCATGCTCGTCGGCGCCGGCACCGTCGTCTCGCCTGAGCAGGTGGACGCGGCCGTGGACGCGGGCGCCCGGTTCATCGTCAGCCCCGGCCTGCTCCCGTCGGTGGTCCGTCGCGCCCAGGAGCGGGGCGTCGCCATCGTCCCCGGCGCGGTCACCCCGTCGGAGATCATGACCGCGCTCAGCCTCGGTCTCGACACCGTGAAGTTCTTCCCCGCCAACGTCTATGGCGGCCCGTCGGCACTGGGGGCCCTCGGCGCGCCGTTCCGCCAGGTGAAGTTCATCCCCACCGGCGGCGTCAGCCTCGACAACCTCCCCGACTACCTCGGCCTGCCCAACGTCGCCGCCGTCGGCGGCACGTGGATGGTGAAGCCCGAGTTCCTCGCCAACCGCGACTTCGACCAGGTCACCGAACTCTCCCGCGCAGCAGTCGCCGCCGCTGCCGCCGCACGAAAGGACCAGCAGTGAGCCCCATCGTCGACCTCCGCCCCGCCGAGGAGTGCCGCTACGACGCGGTGTCGCTCGGCGAGGTCATGCTGCGCCTCGACCCCGGCGAGATGCGCATCCGCACCGCCCGCCGCTTCGACGTGTGGGAGGGCGGCGGCGAGTACAACGTCGTCCGCGGCCTCGCCCGCGTCTTCGGGCTGAAGTCGGCGGCGATCACGTCGCTCGTGGACAACGAGGTGGGCCGCCTTGTCGAGTCCCTCATCCAGGGCGGCGGCGTGGACAACTCCTTCATCCACTGGGTGGGCGACGACGGCTCCGGCCGCACCGCCCGCAACGGCCTCAACTTCACCGAGCGCGGCTACGGCCTCCGCAAGGCCAAGGGCGTCTCCGACCGTGGGCACACGGCCATCTCCCAACTGAAGCCCACCGACGTCGACTTCGACCACCTCTTCGGCGAGCTCGGCGTGCGCTGGCTGCACACCGGCGGGATCTACGCAGCCCTCTCCGAGCAGGCCGCCGAGACGGCGATCGCCGCCGCCCAGGCCGCGAAGAAGTACGGCACCGTCGTCTCCTACGACCTCAACTACCGGCCCAGCCTCTGGAAGTCGATCGGCGGCCAGGAGCGGGCCCAGGAGGTCAACCGCGAGGTGGCGCGCTACGTCGACGTCATGCTCGGCAACGAGGAGGACTTCTCCGCCGGGCTCGGGTTCGAGATCGAGGGCGTCGACGAGCACCTCTCCGCCCTGCCCATCGACGCTTTCCGCAACATGATCGGGCAGGTCGCCGAGGAGTTCGACAACTTCAAGGTCATCACCACCACGCTGCGCACCGTCAAGAGCGCGTCCCTCAACGACTGGGGGGCGCTCGCCTGGAGCAAGGCCCACGGCGTCCTCCAGGCCACCGACCGCACCGACGTCGAGATCCTCGACCGCGTGGGCGGCGGCGACTCCTTCGCCTCCGGCGTCATCTACGGCCTCATGACCGGACAGTCGCTCCAGACCGCGCTCGAGTACGGCGCCGCCCACGGCGCCCTGGCCATGACGACGCCCGGCGACACGTCGATGGTGTCGCTCTCCGACGTCCTCCACCTCGCCGGGGGCGGCAGCGCCCGCGTCGACCGCTGACCGCTATCCCGCAACGGCAGAACCCGCCCCGGCCACCAGGCCGGGGCGGGTTCTCCGCGTTCAGCTCACCAGTCGTGCAGTGATCCGTCCGCGCGGCGGGCGACCGGGAGGTACTTCGGGTCGTACGGGAACTTGGCCGCGGCGGCATCGTCGTACTCGACGCCGAGGCCGGGCGCCTCGCTTGGGGTGACGTACCCGGCGGCGAACTGCGGGTAGCCGCGGAACACCTCCTGGGTCTCGGGCGCGAAGACCATGTGCTCCTGGATGCCGAAGTTCGGGATCGCGATGTCGAGGCTCACGGCCGCGGCGAGCGAGACGGGGGAGAGGTCCGTCGGGCCGTGGGATCCGGAGCGCACCTGGTAGAGGGCGGCGAGGTCGAAGATCCGCCGCAGGTGCGTGATGCCGCCGGCGTGGGTGACCGAGGTGCGGACGTAGTCGATCAGCTGGTTGGTGATCAGGTGCTGCACGTCCCAGATGGAGTTCAGCACCTCGCCGACGGCGATCGGGGTGGTGGTGTGCTCGCGGATGAGGCGGAAGGTCTCCTGGTTCTCGGCCGGGGTCGGGTCCTCCATCCAGAACAGCCGCATCGGCTCCACGTCCTTGCCGAACCGCGCCGCCTCGATGGGCGTGAGGCGGTGGTGCACGTCGTGGAGGAGGTGGAAGTCGAAGCCGAACTCCTCGCGCACCTTGCCGAGGTAGTCGGGCGCGAACTTCAGGTACATCTCGGTGGACCAGAGCTGCTCGTCGGGCAGGTCCGCGGCGGCCGGCTCGTAGATCGCGCCCTTGCGGACGCCGTACGTCCCGCCCATCCCCGGCACCGCCATCTGCGCGCGGATCGCCTGGTAACCGCGCTCCCGGAACTCGGTCATGTCGTCGATGAGCGACGGGAGGTCGCTGCCGGAGGCGTGGCCGTAGACGAGCACCTTGTCGCGCGACTTCCCGCCCAGCAGCTGGTAGACCGGCAGCCCGACGACCTTGCCCTTGATGTCCCACAGCGCCATGTCGACGGCGGCGATCGCGGTCATCGTCACGGGGCCGCGGCGCCAGTACGCGCCCTTGTAGAGGTACTGCCAGGTGTCCTCGATGCGGGTGGAGTCGCGGCCCTTCAGCAGCGGCGCGATGTGGTCCCGCAGGTAGGAGGCGACGGAGAGCTCGCGCCCGTTGAGGGTGGCGTCGCCCAGACCCTGGACCCCGTCGGAGGTGGTGATCCGCAGCGTGACGAAGTTGCGCCCGGCCCCGGTGACCAGCACCTCGACCTTCTCGATAGCGCTCAATGCAGTGGTCCCTTTCAGGGTTGTTGGTTGTTGAGTACGTCGGCGCGCGGCTCGTAGCGGAGCCACTCGGCGAAGAAGTAGGCGGGTCGGAGCTCGGGCCGCTCGGTGCCCGTCTTGTTGAACAGTTCGGGGCGCACCTTCTCGGCCGCCTCGATGTCGGAGAAGATCACCCGCAGGTGGTCGCGCAGCAGCCGCTCGGCGGAGTCCAGGTCCTCCGCGACGATGGCCTCGAACACCTCCAGGTGCTGTTCGTAGAAGATGCGGTGCTCGGAGACCTCTTGGATGCCGAGAACCCGCGCCCGGTCGAGGTGGCTCTTGGCGGCGGCGACGGTGGCCCACGAGGCCGCGTGCCCGGCGAGTCCCATGATCGACCGGTGGAATGCCTCGTCGAGCTCGAAGAAGGTGGCGAGGTCGCCCCGCGGCACGTCGGCCTGGGCGCGCAGGTTGGCCCACACCTCGTCGACGAGCTCGGCCTCCAGCGGGAAGGCGATCGAGCGCAGCGACGCGATCTCCACCGACTCGCGCAGGAACTGCGCCTCCTTGATCTGTGCGACGTCGAGACGGGTGACGAAGGTGCCGATCTTGGGGAACACCTCCACGAGCCCCTCCTCGGCGAGCAGCAGCAGCGCCTCCCGGATCGGTGTGCGGGAGACCCCCATGCGGGTGGCGAGCTCGTTCTCCGAGATCGGCGTGCCGGGTGGCAGGTTCATGCTCACGATCCTGGCCCGCAGTTGCTGGAACACCCGATAGCGAGCGTTCTTCGGCCCGGACTCCTTCGTCGGCATGGTCACCCCTGTCGTTGGTCGCGCGCCTCGGCATAGCAACTATAGGTCTTGTATGTAACGCTTGTACACAAGCGACCTGCCAGTCGCACCCAAGCGCGTCGGCGTGGCGCGCCCGGTGACCTCGTCGACGGTGTTGGCTGGAGTGAGCCGTCGGCAGGCGGCGCCGGACCAACCGAGGAGTGCCGTGATGAGACCCGTCTCGCTCCAGCTGTACACGCTGCGCCACGCGCTCGACGACGACCTGCCCGGCACGCTCTCGCGCGTCGCCGAGATGGGCTTCCACGTCGTCGAGCCGTACCGCTTCGTCGACGACCCCGCTGCGCTGGCCGACGCGCTCGCCGACGCGGGCCTCTCGGCGCCCAGCGCCCACACCGCCTTCCTCGACGGCGACCGCGCGCGGATCTTCGCCGCGGCGTCGCAGCTGGGGGTGTCGACGCTCATCCAGCCGTCGTCCCCGTCCGAGGCGTGGGGGAGCGTCGACGGCATTCGGGACCTGGCGCGCCGCATCAACGAGGCCGCGCGGGAAGCCGCCGACCACGGACTCCGGCTCGGCTACCACAACCACGCCTTCGAGTACGCGGGCGGCGTCGACGCCCCGCTGGAGCGCTTCGCGCAGGCGCTCGACGACGAGGTCGCCCTGGAGGTCGACACCTATTGGGTGGCGGTCGGGGGCGACGACCCGGTCGCGCTGCTGCGACGGCTGGGGGCGCGCGTCGGCTTCCTGCACGTCAAGGACGGGCCGGTCTCGGCGGACACGGCCGAGCAGCTGCCCGTGGGCGAGGGGAGCATGCCCGTCGCGGAGATCCTCGACGTGGCGCCCACCGCCCTTGCCGTGGTGGAACTTGATGACTACCGCGGCGACATGTTCGAGGCCGTGGCCACCAGCCTCGCCAACCTGAAGGGGATGCTCGCATGAGGATCGGGGTGCTGGGCGCCGGCGTCATCTCGAAGCAGTACCTGGAGAACCTGACCCGGTTCCCCGACGTGGGGGTCGCCCTCGTCGCCGACCTCGACACCTCCCGCGCCCGCGACCGCGCGGAGGCGTTCGGCGTCCCTGCTTGGGGCACGTCCGCCGACCTGCTGACGAGCGACGTGGAACTCGTGGTCAACCTGACCGTCCCTGCCGCCCACCACGACACGACCGTCGCGGCGCTCCGGGCCGGCAAGCACGTCTGGCTGGAGAAGCCGCTGGCCACCAACGTCGCGGACGCGCGCGACCTCGTCGCAGTGGCGAAGGCGTGCGGCCGGGAGGTCGGCTGCGCCCCGGACACCGTGCTCGGTGCGCCCGCCCAGGCCGCGCTGCGGCTGCTCGCCGACGGGGCCGCGGGGACGCCGTCGTGGGGCTACGCCCACTTCGCCACCGAGGGGCCGCAGGGCTGGCACCCGGACCCCGAGTTCCTGTTCTCGCCCGGCGGCGGGCCGCTGCTCGACGTCGGCCCCTACTACCTGACGATGCTCGCGCACGCCTTCGGGCCGGTCGCGCGGGTGTACGCGGCGGCCGCGACCGCGCAGCAGACCCGCACGATCGGCGCCGGGCCGCGAGCAGGCACCGTCTTCCCGGTCACCGCCGCGACGACGCTGTTCACCACACTGCACTTCGAGTCGGGCGCCACGGCCCAGGCGACGTTCTCCTTCGACTCGGGCAGCCCGCACATCGTGCTGGAGTTCACGGGCTCCGACGGGACCATCGTGTGCGCGGACCCGAACCGGTTCGTGGGCGACGTGGTGGTGCGGTCGGCGCACGGCGCGGAGCCGGTGGTCACCTCGTTCCCGGAGGCCGCGGCCACACGAGGCATCGGCGTGGTGGAGATGGTGCGGGCGATCGAGGCCGGCCACAGGCCGCGCGCCAACGCCGACGTGGCCGCGCACCTCGTCGAGGTGATGGCTGCGGCGCTCGCGTCCGTGGAACGGGGACTGCCGGTGGACGTCGACAGCACCTTCGAGCCGGTGGAGCCGCTGCCGGAGGGCTGGGACCCGTTCGCCCGGTAGCGCGAACGGCCTGGCTCAGAGGTGGCGACGGTTGCGCCAGCGCCGGCCGATCGCGTCGCGCCACGGCGGGACGATCACGCCGTCGGCGGCCATCCGGCGACGCAGCCGCGTGCGGGTGACGTAGATCGCGACGAGGCCGGCGAGGTAGAGCGGGATCTGCACCGACAGCGCCACGCGGTACTGCTGGAACGTGTACTCGGTGGCGCCGCCCGACATGAACTCGAGGATGGTGCCGATCAGCAGGATGGTGACGGTCGCGCCCAGGAAGGCGCCCGAGATGACGATGCCGTTGGCGACCCCCATCCGCGTCGGGGGCAGCATGGTGCGCGGGTAGTCGAAGCCGACGGCGGTGCCCGGCCCGCCGGCGGCCAGCGCCAGCACGAGCACGACGAGCAGCCACAGCGGCGCCGGTCCCGGCAGCAGGAGCACGACGATCCAGCTCAGCAGCCCCGCCCAGATCACGGTGAGGGCGAGGTTGGAGCGCCGCAGCGGATGGCGGGCGGTGAGCATGCCGACGACGGGGCCGATGAACATGCCCGCCACCGAGATCAGCGTGAACAGGGCCGACGCGGCGGCTTGGCTCAGCCCTTGGGCCGAGCGGAGGTACGGCAGACCCCACATGAACACGAACGCGTTCATCGAGAAGCCCGACGTGAAGTGGATCGCGAAGCCCAGCTGCGTGCCCGGGTGCCGGATCACCTCCAGGACGCCGCGGTGCAGCTGGGTGAGCTTCTCCGTCGGCCGCTCGACGACGACGCCGGACGGCGCGTCGCGGACCACCGCGTAGACGGCCACCACCATCACGACGCCCAGCATGGCGGCGGCGGTGAGGCCCGCCTGCCAGCCGTAGGTCTGGATCGCCGGGAGCAGGGCGTAGATCGCCATCAGCTGGCCGACCACCGACAGCATGCCCGTCAGCTGCGTGAGCACCGGCACGAACCGCGGCGGGAACCAGCGGGGGATGAGCGACAGGATCGAGATGTAGATGCAGGCGTCGCCGAGGCCGACGAGAAAGCGGGCGACGAACGCCAGTGCCAGCACGTCGGTGGCGCCGAGCATGAGCTGGCCGGCCACCATCAGGGCCGAGCCGAAGGTCAGCATGACGCGCGGGCCCAGGCGGTCCAGCAGCGTGCCCGACGGCAGCTGGCCGAGCGCGTACGTCGCGAGTTGGAGCACCACGAACGTCGAGACGATGCTCGGGGTGGTGCCGAAGTGCTCGGCGGCCTCGAGGCCGGCTACGCCGAGGCTGGAGCGGTGCATCATCGCCACGGCATAGGCGATGACGGCGACGCCGAAGACCACCCACTTGCGCTTGCCCGTGTCCATCACGCCTCCAGCCCACAGACCCAAGCACACTCTAGACCCGGCGGGCGTGGGCTCACGCGGGCCGCCCGCCGGGGTGGCAACTCAGGCGTCGAAGGTGCCGGTGTCGATCACGAAGCGGTAGCGCACGTCGGAGGCGACGACCTTCTCGTAGGCCTCGTCGATCTCGTCGCCGCCGATGACCTCCACCCACGACGCGATCCCGTGCTCCGCGCAGAAGTCCAGGCACTCCTGCATCTCGGCGAGGCTGCCGACGTTGGAGCCGGCGAGCACCTTGTTGCGGCCCACCAGCGAGCCGATCCTGAACGTCGCCGGGTGCTGGGGGAGCCCCACCTCGACGAGGACGCCGCGGTTCTTGAGCAGGCCCACCATGAGGTCGATGTCGAGCCCGTCGGAGACGGAGGAGATGATGATGTCGAACTGGCCGCGCAGCTTCTTCATGCTGTCGGCGTCGGTGGTGGCGACGTACTCCGTCGCGCCCAGGGCGAGCGCGTCGTCGCGCTTGGCCAGCGTGCGGCCCAGGCCGACGACCTCGGCGCCCATCTTCGCGGCGATCTGCACGGCCATGTGGCCGAGGCCGCCGACGCCGACGACGCCCACCTTCTTGCCGGGGCCCGCGCCCCAGTACTTCAGCGGCGAGTAGGTGGTGACGCCCGCGCACAGCAGCGGCGCCGCCTTGTCGAGCGGGATCGACTCCGGGATCCGGATCGCGAAGTCCTCCTCGACGGTGATGCCCGTGGCATACCCGCCTGCCGTGGGCTGCCCGTCGCGACCGATGCTGTTGTACGTCATGACCTTGCGCTTGTCGCCCTTGCCCGTGCAGAAGTGCTCGTTGCCGGACAGGCACTCGTCGCACTCGCGGCAGGAGTCGACGGAGACGCCGATGCCGACGCGGTCGCCCACCTTGTGCTTGGTCACGTCGCTGCCCACCGCCGTGACGATGCCCGCGATCTCGTGGCCAGGCACCAGCGGGTACATCGCGCGGCCCCACTCGGAGCGGGCGGTGTGGATGTCGGAGTGGCAGATGCCCGAGTACTTGATCTCGACGTAGACCTCGGTCGGCCCCGGCTCGCGGCGGGTGATCGTCGTCTTCGTGAACTCGCCGTCCGGCGCGTCGATCGAGTAAGCAGTGACCTCGGGCACGGTTCCTCCTTGAAGTTCTGCCGGAAGTCTAGTCCTGTGTGGGTGGGCTGCGCGGCCACCTGCGTTGGGCGCGGAGCAGGAAGGCCGGTTTACCTGCGAGAGTGCAAAAAACCTGCCGGATCCGGCAGGTGAAGCGAAATTCCGCGGGCCCCTCCGAGCGGGGCAGGTAAACCGTCGACGCGGCAGGTCAACCCGCCCCGAGCCGCCGACGAGCTACTCGCCCGTCAGCTCCGAGACCCAGTCGGCGGTCTGCTGCGACTCCGCCCCCTGCGCCGGGCGCGGCTCCTGCGCTCCCTCCTTGGGGACGGTGCAGTTCATCGCCTCGCCGGGGGCGGGGCCGAACTCCTTGCCGCCGAAGACGTGCTCCTTGGCGAACTGGTAGTAGGCGTCGTGCTCGCCGGTGTCGTAGGGGTTGTCGAGGGCGCAGCGGCCGACGTAGTAGCCCACCACGTCGGCGAACGTCTCGGTGACGGAGCGACCGGCGTAGTCGGAGAAGCGTCCCTCCTGGCGGTACAGCTTCTGGAAGTCGGCCCAGTACTGGGCGCCCTTGTAGCGGTCGGAGTTGTAGACGTGCGCGAGTTCGTGGGCGACGAGCCGGACCAGGCGGCCCTCGTCGTCGTCGGCGAGCGCCTGCTTGAACTTCTCGAAGTCGAAGGACACGTAGCCGGAGCGGCTGAGCGACCAATCACCCCAGGCGTAGCCGCGGATCCGGGCGGCGTTGATGCCGACGGTGCCGCTGTACTTGCCCTGCAGGGTGGTGCGGTAGTCGGTGCACTCCATCGCGTCGAGCGTCTCCCAGAGGATCTTGATCGACGGGCGGTACTCCTCGGTCCACTGCTTGCCGCCGAGGCGGAAGTTGAACCGCTGCTCGATCTGCTGCTGGATCTCCGCGATCGACGCGCCCTCGGGCCACTCGTTCGTCGAGAGGCAGGGGGTCGGGATGCCGGTCACGGGCGGCGCGGGCGTCGGCGCGACGGGGAGGGCGGTGGCCTGGGTGGCGCCGATGGCGGCGGCAACGGTCGTCACGACAGCCGCGACGGACAGCAGCCACTTGCGCACGCGTATACCTCTCAGGAAGCTCATGGACACCCAAGGTTTTACTTAGAAATTCTCAGGAAGTCAACCGCGGACCAGAATACAGGCAACTGGCTGGAACGCGCACGCGGGGATCGTGAACAGGTCGGCGCGCGAGATCGGACTGAAGGGTGAACCCTGACCCTCGTGCGCGGGGTCGACGCACTACCCTGACCCCATGACCGAGTACGTCCTCCACCGATCCAGCAGCCCCGCCACCGCCGAGCAGCGTGCGGAGATTCTCGCCAACCCGGTGTTCGGACACTACTTCGTGGACCACCAGGTGCTCGCCGAGCACGACGGCCAATCGTGGGGCAACCACCGCATCGAGGCGATGGGCACCTGGCAGGTGCACCCTGCGGCCGCCGTCTACCACTACGGCCAGGAGATCTTCGAGGGCCTCAAGGCGTACCGCCGCGAGGACGGGTCGGTCTGGCTGTTCCGCCCGGAGGCCAATGCGGCCCGGTTCGCCCGCTCCGCCGAGCGCCTCTGCATGCCGCCGCTGCCCGTCGAGGACTTCGTCTCCGGCGTCCGCCAGCTCGTCGCCCTCGAGGCCGACTGGGTGCCCGACGCCGCCGGCGAGCAGTCGCTGTACATCCGGCCGTTCATGGTGGCCTCCGAGCCGTACCTCGGCGTCCGGCCCGCGAAGGGCTACACCTTCTCGGTCATCGCGTCCCCCGTCGGCGCCTACTACGACGAGCCCGTCACCCTCTGGCTCACGCCCGACTACACCCGAGCGGCCCCGGGCGGCACGGGCGAGGCGAAGTGCGGCGGCAACTACGCCGCCAGCCTCGCCGCCGCGAACCAGGCGGAGGCCAACGGCTGCGGTCAGGTGCTCTGGACCGACGGCGCCGAGCGCAAGTACATCGAGGAGTGCGGGACGATGAACTTCATGTTCATCACCTCCGACGGTGAACTCGTGACGCCCGAGCTCAACGGCTCCATCCTCCCCGGCATCACCCGCGACTCGCTCCTGAAGCTCGCCCCCTTGCACGGGCTCACCCCGGTGGAGGCGCGGGTCAGCGTCGAGGCGCTGTTCGACGGCGTGCAGTCGGGGCAGATCGTCGAGGCGCTCGCGTGCGGCACCGCCGCCGTGGTGACGCCCATCGTCGGCTTCAAGGCGCCGGGCGGGATCCACCACGTCGTGCGCGACGGTCGCCCAGGCCCGATCACCCGCGAGTTGCGCAAGCACCTCGTCGACATCCAGTACGGCCGCGCGGAGGACCCGTTCGGCTGGACGCAGCGGGTCGCCTAGGCGCCAGCCGGGGCCCACGACGAAAGGCGGGACCATGCCAGACGTGCGACTGGAACCCCGACGACGCACGGCCCGCTTGGTGGGCGACGCGCTCGTCGCCGCCTGGGTGCTGGGCTGGGCGGTGGTGGCGTGGGTGCTGAAGCGCGCCGTCGACGGGCTCGCCGAGCCGCTCACCCGCGTCGGCGACAACACCGAGGCCCTCTCCCGTCGCCTCGACGATGCCGCGCGCGACCTCGGCTCGCTGCCGCTCGTCGGGCAGGACCTCTCGAACGCGTTCGGGTCGCTCGGCCGACAGCTCGCCGACCTCACCGCCCAGGCCGACGCGCAGGCGGACTCCGTGCTGGCGACGGCGTGGCTGCTGTCCTGGGTGGTGTGGCTGCTGCCGTCGCTCACGGTCGTGCTGCTCTACCTGCCCCGCCGCCTGCGGCGGGCGCGCGAGCTGGAGGCGGCCCGTCGCTACCTCGCCGAGCGCGGCGACTTCGACCTGTTCGCCCTCCGCGCGCTGCAGCACGCATCGCCGACGGAGTTGGCCCGGCTCCCGCAGCCGCCGGCCGAGGCGTGGCGGAGCGGCGACCCCGCCACCATCCGGGCGCTCGCGCAGCTGGAACTGGATCGGGTCGGGCTGGCCGTCGGAACCCGCCCACGCGTCGAGGAATAATTTAACGTTCAACTTTGTTATGGTGGGTGACAGCAAGCCACAGCAAGGAGCAGCAGCAATGCAGTTCGGCATCTTCACCATCGGTGACGTGACCACCGATCCCACCAACGGACGCACCCCCACCGAGCACGAGCGCATCATGGCCACGGTCGAGATCGCGAAGAAGGCGGAGGAGGTCGGCCTCGACGTCTTCGCCACCGGCGAGCACCACAACCCGCCGTTCATCGCGCCCGCCAACCCGCCGATCCTGCTCGCGCACATCGCCGCGCAGACCGAGAAGCTCCTGCTCTCCACCGCGACGACGCTCATCACGACGAACGACCCCGTCCGCCTCGCCGAGGACTACGCCTACGTGCAGCACCTCACCGGCGGCCGCGTCGACCTCATGATGGGCCGCGGCAACACCGGCCCGGTCTACCCCTGGTTCGGCAAGGACATCCGCGACGGCATCCGCCTCGCGGTCGAGAACTACGCGCTGCTCCACGCGCTGTGGCGCAACGAGGTCGTCGACTGGGAGGGCCAGTACCGCACGCCGCTGCACCAGTTCACGGCGACGCCGCGCCCCCTCGACGGCGTGCCCCCGTTCGTGTGGCACGGCTCGATCCGCAGCCCTGAGATCGCCGAGCAGGCCGCCTACTACGGCGACGGCTTCTTCCACAACAACATCTTCTGGCCGAGCTACCACACCAAGCGGATGGTGGAGCTCTACCGCGCTCGCTACGAGCACTACGGCCACGGCGCCGCCGACCAGGCGATCGTCGGCCTCGGCGGCCAGGTGTTCATGCGCAAGAACTCGCAGGACGCCATCAACGAGTTTCGCCCCTACTTCGACAACGCCCCCGTCTACGGCCACGGCCCGTCGATGGAGGACTTCACCCGCGAGACGCCGCTCACCGTCGGCTCGCCCGACCAGGTGATCGAGCGCTACCTCGGCATGCGCGACATCGTGGGCGACTACCAGCGCCAGCTGTTCCTCATCGACCACGCCGGCCTGCCGCTCAAGACAGTGCTCGAGCAGATCGACATCCTCGGCGAGGAGGTCGTGCCCGTGCTGCGCAAGGAGTTCGCCGCACTGAAGCCCGCCCACGTCCCCGACGCGCCGACCCACGCCTCGCTCGTCGAGGCCGCCGGCGGCCCGAAGGAGCGCGTGGCCACCGAGCCGCAGGTCGACCGCTGGACCGGCACCCGCGCCGAGGACGACAACGAACTGAAGGAGGTCTGATGCGCAACATCATCGCCATCTCCGGCGGCCTCTCGACGCCGTCCAGCTCCCGCACCCTCGCCGAGGACCTCGGCCGCGAGGCCGTCGAGAGCCTGCGCTCCCGCGGGGAGCAGGCCGCCGTCGAGCTCGTCGAGCTGCGCGACCACGCGCACGCGATCATGGACAACATGCTCACCGGCTTCCCGACGGGCGAGTTCGCCGAGCTGATGGAGCGGCTCGTCGAGGCCGACGCGATCATCGTCGTCACCCCGACGTTCTCCGCCGGCATCTCCGGGCTCGTCAAGAGCTTCTTCGACGTCGTCGAGAAGGAGAAGCTCGAGGGCATGCCCGTGCTGATGGCCGCCACCGGCGGCACCGAGCGCCACTCCCTGGTGATCGAGTACGCCATGCGGCCGCTGTTCGCCTACCTCAAGGCGATCCCGGTCGGCACCGGCGTCTACGCCGCCACGTCGGACTTCGGCGGCGAGGGCGCTGCGGCGCTGCGCGGTCGGGTGCAGCGGGCGGCGACCGAGCTGGCCGACGTCGTCGCCGGGGCGCCCCGTCGGGTGAAGCAGGACGACTTCGTCGACTTCGAGACGCTCCTGCGCCGCTCGGCCTGACCCACCCCCAGGACCCCTGTGGCCCGTCGCGCTGGCTTGCTGGCGACGGGCCACGGGTTTCTCTGCGCTCAGTGCGAGTCGGCGAACGCGTCCTTCATCGACTCCGGGGCCCAGGCGAGCACCTGCGCGCCGCGCCGGGCCTCGAGCCGGACCACCATGCCGTGGCCGAGCCACACCGTCACGTCGTCGTACGCCGCATATTCGACGTAGCCACTGCGCCTCCCGCTCGACTCGACCGCGCGCACGACCGACGCGGGATCCGGGTCCGCCAGCACGACCGTCGCCTCAGTCGCCGCCGCCACGGCAGCGTCGTCGGGCAGCCGGATGCCCTTGGGTAGCAGCAGTGATTGCTCCCCGACGCTGACGCGCTCCAGCTCGATGTGGGCGGCGAAGTCCTCGTTCCACGGCAGCTTCGGCTTCGGCAGCGCGACGTGGGGGACGGTGGGCGTCGGGGACGGCAGATCGCGTTCCGCCGGCGAGCCGCAGGCCGCGAGCGCGAGGCAGCAACCCGCCGCCACACCCACAAGAACCCGTGCCATGGCGCAATCCTAGGCACGGCCGAAAATGGGCTTGGGTGGCCCCATGAAGTAGCCGGGGTTCACCTGTCTGCGTGCAGAAAACCTGCCGGATCCGGCAGGCGAAGCGAAACCGCGCAGGCCCCTTCGAGGGGGGCAGGCCAACGGCGAGGGAGGCAGGTGAACGCGGTCCCTAGGAGCGACGCAGTGCTCCTCGCCCCGGTCCCTGAGGAGCGACGGAGTCGCGTCTCGAAGGGCCGGAGGTCAGTCGAGGTCGAGGCCGACGAAGAGGTCGGTGTGCGGCTTGTCCGACGGGGGGAAGGGCTGGCCGCAGCCGAAGACGTAGGCCTCGCCGGCCTCGGGCAGCTGCTGGGTGATGGCGTGGAACTGCCAGAACGGGTCGTCGATCCGCACCTGGCTGGGGTGCGCGGCGAGGGCGCGGCGGTACACGTCGAAGTAGCCCTCGATGGGCACGACGGCCTCGATGTAGTCGACGGCGGGGCCGAAGGAGTCGGGGTCGCGCTCCTCGCCGCCGAAGAGGTCGGGGAACTTCTCGCGCGCGATCGGGTAGGCCTTCTGCCACATCGCGGTGTTGTGCGTGCTCCACACGACGCGCTGCACCTGCCACGGTTCGCCGAGCTCCGGCGCGTGCGACGGCGCGGCCGCCAGTGTCACCGCGTACATGGCGACGCGGTGGGCCATGATGTGGTCCGGGTGCCCGTAGCCGCCGATGGCGTTGTAGGTCGACAGCACGTGGGGGCGCCGCGAGCGGATGATCTCGACGAGGAAGTTGGCGGCCTCGAGGAGGTCGGCGTTCCAGAAGGCGTTGTCGGGAACCTCCGCGGGCACGATGACCGACCCGTCGGGGGCACGGTCCATGCCGGTGTCGTGGTAGCGGCCGACGCCGCCGAGGAAGACTTGGTCGGTGAGGCCCATGCAGTCCATGGCGGCCTTGAGCTCGTCGATGCGGTGCTGCCCGAGCTCGGCCTCGGTGAAGTGCTCCCAGTCGGGGACGAGGATCTCGCCGCGCTCGCCGAGGGTGCAGGTCACCAGGGTCACCTGGGCGCCCGCGTCCACGTATCGCGCGATCGTGGCAGCGGACTGGCTCGACTCGTCGTCCGGATGGGCGTGTACGAGGAGAAGTCGCGGGTTGCTCACTGGTGCTCTTCCTTGTCGGTCGCTAGGGGCATCATAGGTTCCGGCGGGGCGAGGCTGAAGAGCCCGCAAACCCCTTGCGAGATAGTTTATCATTCAACTATTAGATGGGCTATTTGGGCGTTGGCGGCCCTAGCGCCCCGACGTGCCACTATTGCCCCATGGAAATCGTCCCGATCGAGACGCACCACTGGGCCACCGCTGACTGGCCCCTGGGCGCTCACCCCCACGCCGACGGCGTCACCTTCGCCGTGCGTGCACCCCACGCCACCCGCATCCTGCTCGAGCTCTACGAGGCCGCGCTGGGCGTCGACGCCTACGCCTCCTTCGAGCTCGCCAAGGGCGCCGACGGCGTCTGGAGGGGCAAACTCCAGGGACTCCAGCTGGGCGCGCTCTACGCCTTCCGCGCCTGGGGCGACAACTGGCGCTACCAGCGCAACTGGAAGCCGGGCTCGCGACGCGGGTTCCGCTCGGACCTCGACGCGCACGGCAACCGGTTCAACCCCAACAAGGTCCTGTTCGACCCCTACGCCCGCGAGATCACGCACAACGTCTACACGGACCAGATCCACGAGATGGGCTTCGACGACGGCGTGTTCGGCACCGGCGGCGAGGAGTACCACGGCAGGGAGCGTCGCCTGATCGACACCGGCCGCCTCGCGCCCAAGGGCATCATCGTCGCCGAGCCGCCGGCGCGCACCCCGTCGCCGAGGCTCCCCGAGGAGGACGCGCAGATCTACGAGGTGCAGGTCGAGCAGCTGTCGGGCCACGAGTCGACGTCGCGACTGCGCGAGCTGCTGCAGCACGAGCCCGGCTTCGAGGACGTCGTCGACATCCCCGAGGAGTTCCGCGGCACCTACAAGGGCGCGGGCATGATGGCGCCCTACCTCAAGGCGCTCGGCTTCAACACCGTCGAGTTCCTGCCCATCCACGAGACGAACGCCTCCGAATCCGGGCGCCCCGGCAAGTCCAACTCGTGGGGTTACATGACCCTCGGCTACTTCGCGCCCGCCCGCCGCTTCTCGTCGGACCAGACCGAGGGCGGCCCGACGCGCGAGTTCCGCGAGATGGTCGACGCGTTCCACGAGCACGGCATCGAGGTCTACCTGGACGTCGTCTACAACCACACCGCGGAGGGCGGCAACTGGAACGGCGACGTGAACACCACCGGCTTCACGAGCCTGGGCGGCTTCGCGACGGCCGAGTACTACCAGATGACCTCCGACTTCATGCTCATCGACGGCGCCACCGGTACGTCGAACCAGCTGAACTTCTCCTCCGACGCGGCCGTGCGGCTCGTCAAGGACTCGCTGGCCTACTGGGCGTTCGACATGCACGTCGACGGGTTCCGCTTCGACCTCGCCACCGTGCTGGGCCGGAAGCCCGACGAGGCGCACCCGGAGGACTGGCAGGCGCAGAAGCGCTTCTTCACCGACCACGAACTGCTCGTCGGCATCGCCGACTGGGCGAAGGAGCACGACATCGCCGCCATCGCGGAGGCGTGGGACCTGTGGGGCTACGAGGTCGGCAACTTCCCGCGCGGCTGGGGCGAGTGGAACGGCCGGTACCGCGACGCGGTCCGTCGCTTCTCGAAGGGCGACGGCAACACGTTCGAGTTCCTCGAGATGATGAACGGCGACTACCACCACTTCGCCGACAACGAGGGCGCGCAGAAGTCGATCAACTTCATCGTCGCCCACGACGGCTTCAACCTGGCCGACCTGGTCAGCTACAACGAGAAGCAGAACTTCCACGAGTACCCGTTCGGCCCCTCCGACGGCGGCTCCGACGACAACCTCTCGTGGGACTCCGGCGGCTCGCACGCGCTGCGCCGCCAGCGGCTGCGCAACCTGTGGGTGCTGCTGTTCTTCAGCCGCGGCGTGCCGATGGTGGTGGCGGGCGACGAGTTCGGCCGCACCCAGAACGGCAACAACAACCCGTGGGCGCTGGAGTCCCCGGCCATGCGCAACAACTACGCCATGATCCCGACGAACGCCCCCCAGACGGTGCCCGTCGGCCACGGGCTGGACGCCGCCTACCACGACAACCTCGGCGTCTTCCAGACCGACGACCACGTCAACGGGCTCTTCCGCTTCGTCCGATTCCTCACGCACCTGCGCCTGAAGCACCAGGCACTCCGGCAGCGGAATTGGGGCAAGCACGAGGACCAGCCCGGCGCCACCTACACGTGGAAGAGCCCCTCCGGCGGGGACCCGCAGGACGGTTCCCGCGCCGTCGCGCTTGAGATCCAGGCACCCGACGAGGACTTCTACCTCATGGTGAACATGGAGAACCACACCGTCGACTTCCAGGTGCCGCAAGCCCGCGACGGGTGGCAGTGGCGCAAGCTCATCGACACCGCGCTGATGTTCGAGCCGATCTGCAACTACTGGGACGAGGACGCCGGCGACATCGTCGTCGGGGGCCAGGCGCTCCCGGCATGGTCGATCACCGTGTGGCACGAGACGAGGAAGGGCGCGCCGGGCGCGGCGCAAGCCGACACGCCGTCGGTTTGACCCCCTGCCTACGCTTGACTGCGATGTGGTCCAAACGCGAGGTGATCGACTATGCGTTGCAGCGACGGGCTTCGCTCGAGCGTCTGCAGCGGGTCCCGCCTGCGCTGAGGGACTTCGACGCGCATCCGTTGCTCATCCGGTCGGCGCTGCACCACGGCGAGGAGAGCGGGCGGGAGTGCCCCGTATGCGGGCATCTGCCCCTGCTCAACCTAAACTACGTATTCGGCGAGCAGCTCGGCCAGTTCTCGGGGCGGATCAAGTCCACCGCGGAGCTGGACGAGATGCAGTCCGAGTTCGGCGAGTTCAGGGTCTGCGTCGTCGAGGTCTGCACGGAGTGCGAGTGGAACCACATGGTCCTGGCGTACCTGCTCGGGGACGGTAAGAAGCGCAAACCGCCGCGTCGTCGGCGCACAGTGGAGGACATCTATGGCTGAGGCCAAACGCTCGAAGGCTCGACGGGGGAAGAACAAGGGCGTCGGGAAGCGCATCGCACTCGTTGCGGCCATCCTCGTCCTGGTGCTGGGCCTGATGGGCGTTGGGTCGTTCATCTACCTGTACGCGACGACGGATGTCCCTGATCCCAACGAGGACTTCCAGACCAACACGACCTTCATCCACTACGCCGGCGGCGAGCAGCTGGGGTCGTTGGCGGTGCAGAACCGGCAGACGATCCCCTACGACCAGATGCCGCAGGTGATGAAGGACGCCGTCGTCGCGGCGGAGAACCGCACGTTCTGGACCGACCCCGGGTTCTCGGTGCGCGGCATGGCCCGCGCCGCGTGGTCCATCGCCAGCGGCGGCGAGATGCAGGGCGGCTCGACGATCACCCAGCAGTACATCAAGGTGCTCTACCTGGACCCGAGCCAGACGATCCAGCGCAAGGTGCGAGAGCTGATGCTCGCCATCAAGCTGGAGCAGGAGGTGCCCAAGGAGGAGATCCTCGAGGGCTACCTGAACACCATCTACTTCGGCCGCGGTGCCTACGGCATCCAAGCGGCCGCCAAGTCGTTCTTCCTCAAGGACGCCAAGGACCTCACGGTCTCCGAGGCGGCCGCACTCGCCGCGATCCTCAACAACCCGGCGGCGTTCAACCCCTCCGGCGGACAGGAGAAGCTCGACGCGCTCTACGGCCGCTACAAGTACGTCCTCGACGGCATGCTCGAGATGGGCACCATCACCCAGGAGGAGTACGCGGCCGCCTACCCGCAGCTGCCGGAGTTCCCCGAGGTGCCGGTCAACAACCGCTACGGGGGCCCCAAGGGCTACCTGATCAAGATGGTGGAGGACGAGCTGGAGACGCTCGGCATTCCGCAGGAGCAGGTGCAGGGCGGCGGCCTGAAGGTCACCACGACGATCGACAAGCGGCTCCAGGACCGCGCCGTCGAGGTGGCGCAGGGCTACACCCAGGAGGCCGCCGAGAACGGTGAGGAGGGCGCGACGGCGGAGAACCTCCACGTGGCGCTCGCCTCGGTGGACACTGCCAACGGCGCCATCCGCGCCCTCTACGGTGGCCCGGACTACGTCGAGAAGCCGCGCAACTGGGCCACCACCCCGCGCGCCGCGGCGTCGACGTTCAAAACGTTCGCCGTCATCGCCGGCCTGCGCGAGGGCTTCGACCTCAACACGCGCCTGAACGGCGACACCTTCACCCCCGAGGGCGACCCCAACCCGATCCGCAACCAGGGACGCGAGCAGTACGGCAGCGTCACCCTCCGCGAGGCGCTCGCCCAGTCGATCAACACCGCGATGGTGGACCTGACCCAGCAGCTCGAGGGCGGCCCCCAGGCCATCCTCCAGGCCGCGTTCGACGCGGGCGTGCCGGAGGATCCGGAGGCGTGGCAGCAGCAGCTGAACAACCGCATCGCGCTGGGGTTCGGCGAGGTCAGCCCGCTCGACATGGCCAACTCGTACGCGACGCTCGCGAACTCCGGCCAGCGCAACGAGACGTTCATCGTCGCCAAGGTCGAGGACCCGCAGGGCAACGTCGTCTACGAGGCGGAGCCCGCCGCCGAGCCGACGATCGAGCAGGACATCGCCGCCGCCACCACCGACGCGCTCACCTCCGTCGTCGACGAGGGCACCGGCCGCCGCGCGCAGACGCTGGACCGCCCCGTCGCCGGCAAGACCGGCACCAACGCCGGCACCGAGGAGGACAGCATCACGTCGGCCTGGTTCGCGGGTTACACGAAGCAGCTGTCGACCGCCGTGATGTACGTCGCCGGGGAGGGCGGCACCGACAACCTCGTCCCCTACCGACAGCCCGGCGACCGCACGTTCTACGGCTCCGGCTACCCGCTGTCGACGTGGCTCGACTTCATGACCACCGCCATGGAGGGGGTACCCGTCGAGGACTTCGACACGCCGCCGACGCCGGAGCCCAGCGAGGAGCCGACGAGCGAGTCGCCGAGCCCCACGCCGTCGGAAGAGCCGACGAGTGAGTCGCCGAGCCCGTCACCCAGCCCCACGCCCAGCGAGGAGCCGAGCCCGACCCCGTCGGAGGAGCCCACTTCGGAGGAGCCGACGGAGGAGCCCAGCCCGCTGCCGGAGCCGACGACGCTCGCCCCGCCCGGCAACCCGTCGCCCCCCGGGCAGCAGCCGACCGAGGAGCCGACCAGCTCGGACACGACGACGCCCACCGAGGAGTCGACGGAGGGCGGCCTGCTTGACGGCTTCGTGCCGCCGGGCCGTGACAAGCCGTAGCGGTCCGCGACGGCGGGTTCAGTAGGGTGTGGCCGTGACCAACGCCTTGCTGCCCGCCTTCGGCGGGCCGGTCGGCCTCCACGCCCGGCGCCGGGGAGTGTTCTTCCGCCCGCTGCCGTGGGCGCTGCTTGCGGGCGCGGTGCTGTTCACCGTGCTGTACGTGCGGCACCTGCCGTGCCTCACCATCGATCCGGCGAATCCCATCAACGCGTACATCCGCGCCTGCTACTCGGACATCCCGGTGGTCTACACGTGGCAGGGCTGGGCCGCCGGCGGCTCGCCGCTCGGGGGCGACCAGTTGGCCGTCGCGCCGCTGCTGGCGATCGTCCTGGTCTTCGTGCTGCACTTCGCGCGGCTGCTCGGTGCGGACATCCAGCCGGGCGCGTCCGACGTCGCGCAGTACGCCGGGGTCCCGGCCTACTTCGGGGCGTCGGCGATCCTGCTGTTCGCCGCGTTCCTGCTGTTCATCGTCGCCTCCGCGCTGCTCGCGCGGCGCGAGGGGCGGCCCTGGGACGTGTTCTTCGTCGCCGCCTCGCCCGTGGTGTTGGCGGCAGGGCTGGTGAACTTCGACCTCCTCGCACTGGCCCTCACCGCGCTGGGGTTGGCGCTGCTCGCGCGCGACCGCTCGATCGAGGCCGGCGTCGCGCTCGGCGCGGCCGCCTCCGCCGCGACGATGCCCCTCGCCTTCGTGCTCGGCGCGGCCGTGGCGCTGCTGCTGCGCCGCCGGTCCGTCCGGCTGGCCGCGCTCGGGCTGGCGTTCGCCGCCACCTGGCTGCTCGTCCACGTGCCGCTGCTGGTGCGCAACTTCGACGCCGTCTACGGCTACTACCACTCGGAGATCACCAAGGACGTCAGCTACGGGTCGATCTGGTACCTCCTGCAGGAGGTCGGGATCCCGTTCCGCGAGCTCGGGGCGTTCACGTTCGTCGTGTCGGCGCTGCTAATCGGCATCGTGGCGGCCTGGCTGTACGTCACCGGCCGAACCCCGTCAGCAGGACGGGTGTCGGCCGCGGTCGTGCTCATCCTCGTCGTCCTCGCCCCGGCCTACCCGCCGCAGACCGCGCTCTGGGTCATGTTCGCCGTGTTCCTCGCCCGCCCCGTCGACGTGACCGCCTGGGCGTTGAGCGGGGTGCAGGCGCTCCACTACCTGGCGGTCTGGGGCTGGCTTTCGGGGCACCTCACGGCGGAGAAGAGCGGCCCCGAGATGGTCTACGTCCTCGCCGTGATGATCCGGCTCGCCTTCGAGCTCGTGCTGCTCTACCTCGTCGTCCGCGACCTGCGCTCCCGCTCACCGCAGGCCCTTCGAGACGCGCTTCGCGCTCCTCAGGGACCTGCTGGCCCGGTGGCTGAGGAGCGCGCGGAACACCCCTACCCGGTGGCTGAGGAGCGCGCGAAACACCCCTACCCAAGCCCCGGCGACTGACCGCAGGCCCTTCGAGACCGCCCCTCAGGGACCTGCTGACCCGGTGGCTGAGGAGCGCGCGAAGCGCGCGTCTCGAAGCCCCGGCGACTGACCGCAGGCCCTTCAAGACCGCCCCTCAGGGACCTGCGGGGGCGAAGTCGATGCGGTCGAAGGTCGTCGTGGTCATGCGGACGGTGACGGGGACCTCGTCGCCGACCCTGGCGGGCTCGCCCGGCCCGGGGACGAACAGCAGCGAGCTGTGCATGTGCGGGGGCTCCGCGAAGGGCCGCTTCTTGCCGGCGACGACGAAGGGTGACGTCACGCGCCCGCGCACCTCCTCCAGCGCCTCGGCGACCGGGATGAGCCGCTGCCGGAACGAGTGCGGCGTAGCGGGAGCGGCGAGCGCGACACCGTGGGCCGTGCCGCCGGAGACGACGACGATGCTGCCGTCGGCCGGGGTCCTGGCCCCGTGGTAGCCGACCGTCGTGCCCTTCGGCAGCCGGTGCACGTCGAGCACGGTGCCGGTGGCGCGGAAGGTCGCCGGAGCACCCAGCCACAGCCGGGTCCCGACGCGCATCCGGGTGGGAATCGCCAGCTCGGACGCAATGGTGCGGTAGTCGTCGAAGGACAGGTGGGAGAACCACACCCCGGCCGCGCCCTGCGGGTGGGCGGCGACCGCCGTCGCCAGCTTCCGAGCCTCGACGATCGAGCCGGCGGCCGGCAGGTGGATGGTCCAGCCGCGCACGTCGAGCCCGGTGAGGTCCAGCGCGCCGATCTCCTCGACGGGGATTCCGTGGCGGTGCATCGACGTGGCCACCTCGACGAGCACCGCGGTGCCCGGCGCCAGCCGCGCGACCTCGGCGACGTCGGCCGCGCGCGAGACGGTCGTCACCACCTGGGGGTCCGACAGCCCGGCCGCGGCGGCCTCGTCGCCCGGCCGCCAAGGGTTGAGGACGACGATGTCGCCGCCGAACCCTGCGACCTTCACCGCGTCCACCTCCTCGGGCACCCCGACGGCGAGCGCGTCGACGCCCATGCGCGCGGCCTCGGCCGCGAGGACGGGGATGGTGAACCCGTAGCCGTTGCCCTTCGCGACGGGCACCAGGCCCGGAACCTGCTGGGCGATGGAGGCGAGGTGCCCGCGCCAGGCCTCGGCGTCGATCGTCAGCTTGAGGGTCACGGGGTCACCGCCGCTTCATGTAGAGGTCGAAGGCCTTGTAGAGGGGCTTGTTGATGGGGTAGTCCCACTCGCCGAGGTAGGCGACCGCGTCGCCGCCGGTGCCCACCTTGAACTGGATCAGGCCGATCTCGGGGTGGTCGGCGCCCACTCCCTCGACGATGCCGCGCAGGTCGTAGACGGCGCAGCCGGCGGCGTTCGCGTCGCGGATCATGCGCCACTGGATGGCGTTGGAGCCGCGGACCTCGCGCTTGGCGCTGGTGCTGGCGCCGTAGGAGTACCAGGCGTGCTCGCCCACCTGCACGTACGTCGTGGCCGCGACGAGGTCGCCCTCGTGCTCCGCGAGGTAGACGCGCATGCGGCCCTCCTGCTCGGCGTTCAGCGCGTCCCACATCGTCTCGAAGTAGGTGAGGGCGCGGCCGGTGAAGCCGTCGCGCTCGGCGGTCTCGAGGTAGATGCGGTGGAAGGCGGCGAGGTCGTCGCGGGTGCCCTCGCGCACCTCGACGCCGAGCTTCTCGGCCTTCTTGATGTTGCGCCGCCAGAGCTGGTTCATGCCCTTGAGTAGTTCGTCGTCGGTCTTCTGGGTGCCGTCGGGGTGGCGCAACGGGAGCTGGAAGTTGAACTGCGGCTGGCCGGCGGCGAAGCCGTGGCCGGACTCGTCGGTGCGCCAGCCGCGCTGCTGCAGGTCGCGCAGCGCGCGGGTGCCGTCGATGGTGGTCTCGTCGGGGGTGACCTCTGACAGCTTGGTGACGGCGTCGTCGGCGATGGCGGACTTGATGGTGTCGGCGTGCCAGCGGCGGTGCACCAGCGCCGGCCCGATGCGGACGGCGAAGGCCTTGTTGCGCCGCGCGTAGGCGACGAGCGCGTCGAGGTGGGCGGCGAAGTCGGAACGTGACCAGTCGAGCACCGGCCCCTCGGGCAGGTAGGCGAGGTAGCGCTTCAGCTTCGGCAGCTGGCGGTAGAGGATGAGCCCGACACCGCTGAGCTCGGCGCCGTCGAAGAAGCCGACGGTCTCGCCGCGCCACTCGGGCTTCACCCTCGCCCACGCGGGGGTCTGGAGGAAGGAGGCGGAGCCGCGCGCAGCGATGAACTCGAGCTGGCGTGCGGCATCAATGGGGCGAACCTGGATCGTCACCTGCCTCAATCTACCGGTTGCGCCCGGCGGACCCGTCCGGATCACGCGCCGACGTGGCCCGTCCGGCCTAAACTTGGCGCATGACTCAAGGACGCGACGTCGTGCCTCGCCCTCCCGGACTGCCGATGCGACTCGAGGTCGAGAGCAGGTGGCGGACGATCCGCCGGGCCGGCGACTGGGAGGTGCCCGCCCACCTGAAGGTGAGCCCGGGCCCGGGCGCGGTCGTGCTCAACATGCTGCAGGCCAGGGTGCCCGCCGACCGGGTCGTGCGCGTCGAGGTCGAGGGCCACAGCGGCGCCGGCACGGTGCTGTTGATCGTCCCCCACGGGTGGGGCGTCGATGTGGTCGGGATCGAGCGCGGAGGGAAGGGCGACCTCATCGTCGACGAGCAGGCCGTGGCACGCGCGGGGATGCCGACGGTGGTCCTCACCGGGGTCCAGCGGCACGTCTCCGTGAAGGTGCGGGGCCGTCGCTGGTGGGACGCGTGGTTCAACACCCGCGACGCCAACTGAACGGTCAGAGCACCAACAGGGCCAGGGCGGCCACCGCCGAGGCGGCCAGCGTGAGGTTGTCGAACGCCCGCTGGGGCACCTTCCGGATCACCAGGATCCCGACCGCCGCGCCCACCAGCACGAACGGGATCCCGATGACGACGCTGCGCAGCACCTCCGGGGTGAAGAGTCCCAGCGCCGCGGTGAACGGCGTCTTGGACAGGTTGATGATGAAGAAGAACCAGGCGAAGGTGCCGAGGAACGCGAGCTTGTCCACCCGGGCCAGCTGCAGGTAGAGCGTCATGACGGGACCGGCCGCGTTGGCGGTCATCGTCGTGAAGCCGGCGGCGGTCCCCGCGGCGATCGAGAGCCCCAGCGGCGCGTGCTCGGGCGCCGGACCGGTACTCCGCCGCCGCAGCACCAGGTGAATCAGCACGGAGACGACGAGGATCGCGCCGATCGAGCGCTTCAGCACCAAATCGTCGACGAAGTGGATGAACAGCGCCCCCAGCACCAGCCCCGGCAGGACCGACGGCAGCAGCCGCTTCAGCAGCGCCCACTTCGCGGCCCGGCGATACCTGAGCACTGCGACGACGTCGCCCACGATCAGCAGCAGCAGCGCCGCGGCCGTCGACTCCTTCGTCGGCATGCCCATGGCCAGCAGCGCGACGGCGATCGCGCCCAGCCCGCCAAAGCTCGTCTTCGCGATGCCGACGACCAGCGCGGCGGAGATGAGGAGGACGAGCGACCAGGTCATGGGTCGAGCATCCCGGCTGCCGGCCCAGGATGACAAACCGATACGCGCCTGTATCCCGCCCCGGGTGAGGGTGGCCTTACTACGATACGTAGGATGACAGCATGTCGATCGGGGAACTGTGCACGGACTGCGTCGAACTCGGCGCCTGCCGTGCGGGACACGGCGGGGTGGTGACCTGCGTCGTGCGAAACGAACGCAACGTCGGCACCGTGCGCCGCCTCGCCGAGCTCGGCATCCGTCGCGGGGCCAGCATCGTCGCGGGCCAGCGCACACCCGGAGGAGGCCGCGTCGTGGCAGTTGCAGGGTCGCAACTCGCGCTCGACGCCGACACCCTGCGATTCCTGCACATCTGTCCATGACCGAGCCGCAGCCCCATCGGGTCGCGTCGTGCCACAGCGACGGGACCGGAGCCGTCGCCCCCGCCGGGGCCCCGGTGGTGGCGCTGGTGGGCGCGCCGAACGTCGGCAAGTCCACGCTCTTCAACGCCCTGACCGGCGCGCGGCGCAGCGTCGGCAACTGGCCCGGCACCAGCGTCGAGGTCGGCCGCGGCGCCTGGAAGGGGCGACGGGTGATGGACCTCGTTGACCTCCCCGGCGCCTACTCCCTCGACGCCGCTTCCCCCGACGAGGAGCTCACCCGCGCGCTGCTCGTCGACGTGCCCGCCTGCGAGCTGCCGGAGGTCACCGTCGTCACGGTCGACGCGGCCCACCTCGCGCGGTCGCTGTACCTTGTCTCCCAACTGCGGGAACTGCCGCTGCGGCTCGTCGTCGCGCTGACGATGGACGACGTCGCCCGCCGCCGCGGCATCACCGTCGACGCCGAGGCGCTCGGCCGCGAACTCGCCGTGCCGGTGGTCGTCGTCGATCCCCGACGGCGCGCCGGGCTCGCCCGCCTCCACGACGCGGTGCTCGCCCAACTGGACGCCCCCGTCCCCGCTGCGCGACCCGTGCCGGCCGGCTTGGGGGAGTTCGAGCTCGCCGACGACCGGTTCGCCTGGATCGAGTCCGCGGTCGCCCGCGCCACCACACAGACCGCCAAGCCGGGGCAGAGCTGGTCCGATCGCATCGACCGCGTCGCCCTGCACGTCGTCTGGGGGCCGTTGCTGTTCCTGGCGACGATGTGGGCGGTCTTCCAGCTGACCACCACCGTCGCCGTCCCGCTGCAGGACGCGCTCGACACCTTCGTCGCCGGACCGATGAGCGACCTCACGAGCACCGCGCTCCGGGGCCTCGGGGCCGGGCGCATCGTGACCGGGCTGGTCGTCGACGGGGTGATCGCCGGCGTCGGCATGGTGCTGACCTTCGTGCCGCTGATGGCCATCATGTTCGTGCTCCTGGCGCTGCTGGAGGACTCCGGCTATCTCGCCCGCGCGGCCGTGGTCTCCGACCGCGTCATGCGCCTCATCGGCCTGCCCGGCAAGGCGTTCCTGCCGCTGATCGTCGGCTTCGGCTGCAACGTGCCGGCCATCGCCGCCACACGGGTGCTGTCCACCCGCCGCCAGCGGGTGCTCACCGCGCTGCTGGTCCCGTTCACGTCGTGCTCGGCGCGGCTCACGGTGTTCGTGCTCCTCGGGGCGGTGTTCTTCCCGGACAACGCCGGCACCGTCGTGTTCGCCATGTACCTCGTCTCCATCGCGCTGATCGTCATCACCGGCCTGCTGCTGAAGAAGACGCTCTGGCGCGCCATGGGCTCCGAACCGCTGATCATGGACCTCCCGCCGTACCAGCGGCCCACCCTGTCGCTCGTCGGGATCTCCACCTGGATCCGGCTGAAGGGCTTCCTGCAGACCGCCACCGGCATCATCCTCGCCACCGTCGTGGTGGTGTGGGCGCTGCAGGCGTGGCCCGTGCGCGGCGAGGGCGAGTTCGCCGACGTGCCCGTCCAGGACTCCGCCTACGCGGCCCTCGCGGAGACCGTCGCCCCGGTCTTCGCGCCCGCCGGCTTCGGGTCGTGGGAGAGCTCCGGCGCGCTGGTGACGGGCTTCGTCGCCAAGGAGACGATCATCTCGACGTGGGCCCAGACCTACGCCGTGGCGGACCCGGAGGCGGGCGGCGACGGGGCCGAGCTCGGCGCCGAGCTCCGCCGTTCCTTCGACGAGTCCTCCGGCGGCCACCCCCTGCCGGCGGTGTGGGCGTTCATGGTGTTCCTGCTTGCCTACACCCCCTGCGTCGCGACGCTGGCCGCGCAGTGGCGCGAGATCGGCGCCCGCTGGACCGCGTTCGGGGTGGCGGTCCAGCTCTCCGTCGCTTGGGTGCTGGCGGTGGCGGTGTTCCAGGTCGGAAGGCTGTTCTGGTGAGCGGCCCGCTGGCGCTGGTCGCCGCGGCGATCACGGACGGCGCGGGCTCCCGGGCCGCGGTGGCTGAGCGCACCGGGTTGGCGAGGGACGTCGTCGACGCGGCGCTGGAGCATCTGCAGCGGATGGGCCGGCTCACGGCTGAGCAGCTCGGCAGCGGCTGCCCGGACGGCGGCTGCGGCACTTGTCCCAGCGGCACCGCCGACGGTCGTGCGGGCTGCGGGGCCGGCGCCCTGCCGGGGCGGAGGGGCCCCGTCGTGCTGACCCTCGCGACGCGCCCGTAGGACTGAAGGGCGATATGACTCGCCCTCTGCCCAGCGCCAAAAGTGGTTGCAAAATCAACCGGAGAAATTGCTTGACACGCGATTGCATCGCCGCGTACTGTCCTCAGTTATACGAATAACGGGGAGGTGCCGAAGATGAACCAGCCCACCATGAATGACGTGGCGGCCGAAGCCGGCGTCTCGCAGGCGACGGTGTCCATCGTCCTGAACGGTTCTTCCGCCGGACGGGTCTCGCCCCAAACCAGCCAGCGCGTCTTCGAAGCCGCCAAGCGCCTTGGCTACCGGACCAATGTGCATGCGAAGGTACTCCGCGAGGGCCGGTCGCGCATGATCGGCCTGATCGGCGACGAGGTGGCCTCCACCGAGTTCGCCGGGCAGATGATCCTGGGAGCCCAACAGGAGGCCTGGCGACGTGGGCACGTGCTCCTGACGTTGGACACGGTCGGCGACGCCGGTCTGGAGCAGGCCGCCCTGTCGATGATGCAGTCCTACCGGGTAGCCGGCGTCATCTATGCATCCATGTATCACCGAATCGTGACGCCGCCGGACGGGCTCGAGGGTGTTCCCGCCGTCTGCGTGAACGCGCAGGACGCTGAGGGCAGGCTCACCAGTATCTTCCCCGACGAGGTGGCCGGCGGGCGTGCCGCGGCTGAGGTCCTGCTCAAGGCCGGCCATCGTCGCATCGCCATGATCAACATCGCCGAAGAGGGCTCGCGACTCCCGGCCGCTTCAGGCCGGCAGAAGGGGTTCACGGAGGTGCTCAACGACGCGGGAGTGGCGCTCGAGTCCCGCCAGCTCCGATTCGGTACCGGCGGCTACGAGGATGGACTCCGGTTCGGGGCCGAACTGCTCGACCAGGAGGAGGCGCCCACGGCCATCTTCTGCGGCAACGATCGCACGGCGCTGGGCGTTTACCACGCGGCCCGGATGCGCAACGTGGCGATCCCGGACGACCTCAGCCTCGTCGGCTTCGACGACCAGTCGCTCCTCGCTCCGATGTTCTCACCGCGCCTGACGACCTTCGAACTCCCGTTCGTGGAAATGGGGCGTCTCGCCGTGACGGAAGTCCTCAAGCGGCGCACGGTGCCGAAGAAATTGACGGTCGAATGTTCCCTGAAGGAACGCCACTCAGTCGCGTCAGCAAAGGTTCCAGCATGACATCCACCTCTTCTCTGCACTCCGCATCGACGACGACGGCCACGACGACGTCGCCTCCGCAACCGCTGCCCACCCCGGCCGGGGTCGCGGCAGCGCCCCCCTCGCCCCGAAAGGGGGCGTCGCGTCTCACCCTTGTGCTTCGTTCGTGGCAGTTATACGTATTACTCGCCCCGGGTCTGATCTATCTGGCGATCTTCAAGTACTGGCCCATGTATGGCGCGCAGATCGCGTTCCGCAATTACAATCCTGCGGCCGGCTTCACCGGCAGTCCGTGGGTGGGGCTCGCGCACTTCGAGCGGTTCATCAACTCGTTCCAGTTCAAGGACCTTCTCGTCAACACCTTGACGATCAACACGGTGGGGCTCCTGGTCGCCTTCCCGGTCCCGATCATCCTGGCCTTGATCGTGAACCAGCTGCCGTCGGAGCGGTTCAAGAAGTTCATCCAGACCGTGCTCTACTCGCCGTCGTTCATCTCGGTGGTCGTCGTCGTCGGCATGATCTTCCTGCTGTTCAGCCCCTCCTCGGGCCTCGTGAACCACGCGCTCACGCTCTTCGGGGGAGAGCCGATCTTCTTCATGGGCAACCCCGAGTGGTTCCGCCCGCTCTACATCGGCTCCGACATCTGGCAGAACGCCGGCTTCTCGATGATCATCTACCTGGCGGCGCTGACGGCGATCGACCCGTCGCTGCACGAGGCCGCGAAGATGGATGGCGCGAACAAGTTCCGGCGTATCTGGCACATCGACATCCCCGGCATCCTGCCCGTCGTGACGATCCTGTTCGTCCTCGCCATCGGCAACATCTTCAACCTGGGCTTCGAGAAGGTCTACCTCATGCAGACGCCGCTCAACCTGGAGACGTCGGAGATCATCAACACCTACGTCTACAAGATCGGGCTGCAGCAGGCTCAGTTCAGCTACTCGGCAGCCATTGGTCTCTTCAACTCCGTCCTCAATCTGATCCTTCTCATCACCTTCAACCAGGTGGCCAAGAAGGCCAATCAGGCATCCCTCTGGTGAGCAGCATGACTACGCAACTTCCTCCCGCACACGCGCCCCTCAACCGTCGCGACGGTCTCGTCTCGCGCTTGGCCGACCCAGTGTTCAACGTGGTCACCGTCGGCATCCTGCTGCTGGCCGCCGTCGCGATCATCTACCCCCTCTACTTCATCGTGATCGCCTCCGTCAGCGACCCGAACCTGATCGCCCAGGGCAAGGTCTGGCTGCTGCCGCAAGGCTTCACGATGGAGGGATACGAGACCCTCTTCAGGAACGACGCACTCCTCCGCGGCGTCGTCAACTCCCTCCTCTACACGAGCGTCGGCACCTTGGTGAGCGTCTCGATCATCCTCTGCACCGGCTACGCGCTCTCCCGCAAGGACATGCCCGGCCGCAACCTCTTCATGATCCTGTTCATCATCACCATGTTCTTCGACGGCGGCATGATCGCTCGATACCTCGTCGTGCGTGATCTCGGGCTCCTGAACACCATGTGGGCCGTGATCCTGCCGGGCGCCGTCGGCGTCTGGAACCTCATCATCGCCCGCACCTTCTTCCAGACCAACGTGCCCGACGAGCTCCGCGAAGCCGCCCAGATCGACGGCGCCAACGACTTCCGCTTCTTCTTCCGTGTGGCGCTGCCGCTCACGAAGCCGCTCATCGCGCTGATGGCGATGACGCACATCGTCGCGTACTGGAACTCCTACTTCGACGCGATGATCTACCTCAACGACGAAGCCATGTATCCGCTCCAGCTCGTGCTGCGAAACGTCCTGGTCCAGTCCCAGGCGTCCGCCTCCCTCGACACCGGATCGATCGATTCCTACGCGGCCGCCCAGCGGCTGGGTGAGCTCATCAAGTACGGAATGATCGTCGTCTCCACGGTGCCGCTGCTCATCATCTTCCCGTTCCTCCAGAAGTACTTCGTGAAGGGCGCCACGCTCGGCGCGCTCAAGTGACCACAAAAACCCCGAAAGGAATCCACATGTTCATCAAGCGACGCAGCCTTCTGGCCGGATTCGCAGCCCTCGCGGTGTCCGGCGCTGTCGCCGGCTGCTCGAACGGCGGCGGTGACGACGTTCTCGCCGACGAGTCCGATGCCTTCGGCTTCAAGAAGGAAGGCCTCCCGATCGTCGAAACGACGATGCCGCTCGCCTTCTCCGGATCGAAGTCCGCTCTCGCGCCCGACTACAACACCATGGAGTTGGTGCAGCGTTGGAAGAAGGACACCAACATCGACGTCCAGTGGGAGAACCTCCCCGAGAACGTCTACGCCGAGAAGAAGAACCTCCTGCTCGCCTCCGGCGACCTGCCGGATGCCCTCTACAACACCGGCCTCTCCGACAGTGAGGTCGTCACGAACGGCTCGAACGGCACCCTGATCCCGCTCGAGGGACTCATCGACGAGTACGCCCCGAACCTCAAGGGCATCCTCGACAAGCGTCCCGACATCCGAGCGGCCATCACCGCCTCCGACGGCCACATCTACACCCTGCCCGCAGTCGAGGAGCTCGGCATTCTGCCGTTCCCCAACTTCCTGTTCATCAACAAGACGTGGCTCGACGAGGCCGGTCTGGGCGTCCCGGCCACCATTGACGAGTACGAGAACGCGCTCCGCGCATTCAAGGCCCGCGGCGGCGACGTGATCCCGCTGTCCTTCCGAGTCGACTCCTTCTGTGCGAACGTCGCCGACCTGATCGCCGCGATCGGTGGCATGCCGGACAACAACGACCACCGCATCGTCCAGGACGACAAGGTCATCTTCACAGCCGGCACGGAGGAGTGGCGCACGGCGGTCCGCAAGCTCGGCGAGTGGTACAAGGAGGGCCTCATCGATCCGGAGAGCTTCTCGCAGGACGATCCCACCTACCTGGCGAAGGGCAAGGCCGATCCGGTCAAGCTCGGTTCGTTCATCTGGTGGGAGATGAAGGAGGCAGTCGGCGAGGATCGCGTGAAGGACTACGTCCACGTCGGTGTGCTCAAGGGCTTCGACGGCAAGCAGCGCGCCTCCGTCTCGAACTACGCCGAGATCAACCGCGGCGCGTTCGCGATCACGAGCGCCAACAAGGCCCCCCATGCCACGATGCGCTGGGTCGATCGTCTCTACGATCCGGTGATGTCTGCCGAGGTCCGCTGGGGTCCGATCGGCGTCACCCTGGAGGAGAAGGACGGCATCCTCGTACAGATCCCGGCGAAATCGGGCGAGTCCGAGGGCGAGCGTCGCCAGAAGGTCGCCCCCATGGGCCCGTGCATCACCACGCGCGAGGACTTCGAGAACGTCGTCGCCCCCGAGCCACGCGCCAAGGAGCGCCAGGACATGTGCAAGGAGTCCTACGAGCCCCACCGCGCCAACGACGCCTACCCGCCGGTCATGCTCAGCAACGAGGAGCTGGCCCAGGTCGGCGACGCCCAGACCGAGATCAACACGCTCGTGACACGCCAGTTCGCGACGTGGATCGTCGAAGGCACCATCGACGAGGGCTGGGAGACCTACCTGGGTCAGCTCGAGTCGATCGGCCTCCCTCAGGTCATGGAGGTCTACCAGACCGCCTATGACCGCTACAAGAGCAACTGATCCCATCACCTAGACACGACAGGGCCCGACCATGGACCACACTCCCGAGTACCGCCCCACGGTGCACTTCACACCAGACGACACCTGGATGAACGACCCCAATGGATTGCTCTTCCACAAGGGGCAATACCACATGTTCTTCCAGAGCAACCCCACCGGGCGGCTCTGGGGGAACATCGGGTGGGGCCATGCCGTGTCGAAGGATCTCGTCGAGTGGCAGGAGTTGCCGACGGCGATTCCTGCCACCACCGAGGAGATGGCATTCTCCGGATCGGCTGTCTGGGATCGGCACAACACCTCCGGACTCGGATCCGGTGACGAGGGTCCTCTCGTCGCCTTCTTCACCAGCGCGTACACGTCCGAGCACCCGACCAGGCCCCGGCAGCAGGCGCAGTCGATCGCCTACAGCGTCGACGGCGGTGACACCTGGACAAGGTACGAGGGCAACCCCGTCATTGACCGTGGGTCCGCCGACTTCCGCGATCCGAAGGTCTTCTGGCACGGGCCGACCGAGCGCTGGGCGATGGTGGTCGTCGAGGCGAAGGACCGCCAAGTCCTCGTCTACACATCGCCGAACCTCCTCGACTGGGAGCACGCGAGCAGCTTCGGGCCCGTGGGGGAGGAGGGGGTGCTCTGGGAGTGCCCCGACCTGATCGAGGTGCCGATAGAGGGTTCCGATGCCTCGAGCTGGGTCCTGCTGCTCAGCACGAATCCCGGCGGCTACTCCGGTGGTTCGGGCATGCGCTATTTCGTCGGCGACTTCGATGGTGAGACGTTCACCCAGGACCTCGACGGCCCGCGTTGGCTCGACTACGGTCCCGACTTCTACGCGGCCGTCTCCTTCCATGGTGCCGACGAGCCGCTCATCATCGCGTGGATGGCGAACTGGCTCTACTCCAACGACACCCCGACATTCCCGTGGCAGTCGGCGATGACCGTGGCGCGCCGACTCAGCCTCGTGACGACGGATCGAGGGCTCCGGCTTCGGCAACGGCCGGTCCTGCCCGACAGCCTTCCCGATGGCATCAACCGCTTCGATTTCGCGCTGGACCCCGGCGACGAGATCGCGATCGAGACGGGCGAAGGGGAGAACCCCAGCCGCGTCGTGCTCTCGCGCACCCCGGATGGCGGCCTCATCCTCGACCGCTCCGCCGCGGACCCTCACAGCGTTCACGGCGGCATTCCCACCACCAACCCGATTCCCCACCCCCCGGGCACCGCTCGCGGTGTGGTTCTGGAGGATCACGGACTCATCGAGGTCTTCCTCGACGACGGTCTCATATCCATCTCGATGCAGACGTTCCCCGTCCAAGGTCCCGCGCGCATCGTCACGCCTGCGGCAGTCAGCCGCTCCTGACACGTGTCTCTTCACGCCCATCGCTTGATGGGCGTGAGCAACGTACCCACTGCAATACGAAGAGGATCAACGCTGATGAAACTTCAAGGACGACGAACACCCGTCGGGCGGCGGAACGCTCGAACAATGGCGCCTTGGGGGGTGGCTACTGCCCTCCTTGCCGCAGGGCTGGTCTTCCCAGTGCACGACGCGATGGCGCTGCCCCCCAACTCCATTGAGAACCCGAGTTTCGAAACAGGAGACCTGGCCGGCTGGGAGGTCGTCGAGGGCACCGCCTTCAGCGGCTCTACCTGGAGGTCGTCGACAACGCCACCGGTGGTCTCGGGCACCTGAGCGTGGACGACATCAATGTGCCGGTAGCCAGTGGTGGCTAGCCTCTGAACCACCACGGCAACACAGTTCGTCCCCGCACCGGTTCGGGATTCCGGTGCGGGGACGATCTGTTGGGGGAGGGAGGCGGTCAGTCGAGGAGCTGGAAGTTGCCTGCTTTCCCCATCGCCTCGGCGATCACCTTCCGGTCGGGCACCTGGTCAGGCTTGTGCTTCACGACGAGCACCTGCTCGTCGCCCGCGATTTCCACGGTCGCCTGACCGATGCCCTGCTCTGTGAAGATGTCGAACAGTTCCTGCAGGACCCACTTGACGTCCAGGTCGCCGCGGATGCCCGCGATCCGGTACGTGGTGGAGACCAGGTGCGTGTTCATCCATCGCTCCTAGATGCGGCCGTTGAAGGCCTGCAGCGCGGAGTCCTCGCGGGTGCCGCCCCGGCCGTCGCCGTAGTCCGCGTAGTCCTTGATCCAGCGGATCGACTTCACCCACTTGACCATCTTGTAGCCGTGGTTGGACTCGACGCGGAGCCGCGCGGGGGCGCCGAGGTGCAGTTCGAGTGGCTTCCCGTTGCGTTCGTAGGCGAGCACCGTGTCGTCCTCGTTGTACATGTCCATGTCGACGACGGCGTAGAAGGGCTCGCGCGGACGGTTGTCGTACATCTTCTGGGCGAGGCCGTAGGAGTCGATCATGATGTAGTTCGCGCCCTCGGGGCGGGGGCCGAGCAGCGGCATGAGGTCCTTCAGCTTCACGCCGGCCCACTTGGAGGTGGCCGACCAGCCCTGCATGCAGGTGTGGGTGGCGATGTACTCGTGCTTGGGCAGCTTGCGCAGGTCGTCGAGGGTGAGGACCTTCTCGGTGCCGTTGATGTCGTCGCCGATCGTGATGGTCCAGCCGTGCCAGTCGCCGGAGTCGCGCGCGTCGAGCCACTCCTGGGACTCCTCTGCCGTGGGCGGGAGGCCGTTGGTCCAGTGGAAGCCGGAGATGTCCTTCTCGGTGTAGACGTTCTGCGTGGAGCCGCGGGGGCGCATCCAGCCGAAGACCCCCTTGCGGACGGGCTCGGTGGCGTTCACGAGGAACTTGTGGGCGCGGACGCGGTCGGCGAGGCTCCAGTAGCTGAGGAAGAACCAGAACAGCAGCACGAGCACGATCGTGATCACGACGATGAACAGGGCCTGGCCGGCGCGGGCGGTGTCGACGTCACCGAACACCATGTGCACGAGGTTGTTCTCGCGGTGGACCAGGAACACCAGGCCGACGTGCATGACGATGAAGCCGGCCATCAGGACCATGGCGATGAAGTGCAGCGAGCGGGCGCCCTGGTGGCCGCCGAGGGCCTTCACGTACCACGGGAAGCGCGAGCGGATGGCCGGCGACATGCCGAGGCCGGTGAGGACCATGCTGGGGGCGAGGATGAAGACGACGAAGGTGTAGCCGAGCATCTGCAGCGAGTCGTACGGCGTGAAGTGCTCGATGCCGGGCGTGCGGAAGCTCAGGTAGACCAGCAGGGAGTCCCACGCGTCGGGGAACACCTCCCAGGAGGTGGGGATGATGCGCCGCCAGAGGCCGGTGGCGAACAGCAGCACCACGTAGACGAGGCCGTTGAGCAGCCACAGCGACGCGGCGAGCCCGTGCCAGTGGCGGCCGAGGCCGATGTTCTCGCGTCCGGGGAGGGCCAGCAGCGGGTGCAGGCTCTTCTCGTCCATGAGGGAGGTGTAGACGCCCTCCTCCTTCGGCAGCTCGCGCTTGGTGAACTTCAGCCACTCCTTGCCGGGGGCCGAGTCGTTGCTCCACCAGAGGCGGGGCAGGGACGAGAGGATCTCCCAGCCGCTGCGGAGCAGCATGCCGATGAGGACGAAGTTGATCAGGTGGCTCGCGCGGAGCCAGATCGGAAAATCTGGGTTCATGTCTTCTCCCGTGAAGAACTGTGCTGGACGGAACTATACGACGACTTGTCGTATTAATACCAATTCTTCGGAAAAAGCCTTCGGGCGGGGTCGGTTAAGCGAGCCTCAAGGCAAGATTCAGGCTCGATGCGGCGATGCTTGGGGTCGCGACGCATAATGGCGGACGTGAGTGACACGACCTACGGGCCCGCGGCCGAAGCCTTCGGAAGGTTCACCGCGCGCGTGCACTCGGTGTTGCCCGGGTTCCTGGGTCGCTGGTTGCCGAAGACGTTCGTCGGCTTCGCGATGATCAACCTCAGCACCTTCGGACTCGACCTCTTCCTCCTCTGGCTCACCCACCACATCATGGGCCTGCCGTACCCCTTCGCGGTCAGCATCAGCTTCGGCATCGCCGCCGCGATCGCGTTCGGGCTCAACAAGGTGCTCAACTTCCGCGCCCGCGGCGACGTCGGCAAGCAGTCCGGCAAGTACGTGCTCGTCATGGTGAGCAACTACCTGATCTGGATCGTCGGCTTCTCCAGCTTCCTCGAGTGGGCGGGCGTGCACTATCTCGTCTCCCGGGTCCTCGCCGGCGCCGCCGAGGGCGTCTACATCTACCTCTGCTCGCGGCTCTGGGTCTTCCGCCGCCGCGCCCGCCTGCTCGTCGCCGCGGCCCCGACCCCGGCCGTCGAGCCGGCGATGGGTGTCTGAGCGGCGGCCTTCCGCGCAGGCGAACCGGCCGGGACCCACGAATCCCCCGGCTCCGGACGCACGCTGGGATAGCCTGTCGCCCATGGCCGATGCCCTGGTGCTCGAAGTGGACGGACCCGACGGCAAGCGAGAGGTGAGGCTCAGCAGCCCCACCAAGGAGCTGTGGCCTGCCCTGACCAAGTCCGACGAGCACGGCCCGGCCCCCGCGGTGACCAAGAAGGACCTCGCCGACTACCTCCTCGCGGTGGCGGCCCCCTTCCTGCGCCTGAACGGCGACCGCCCGATGACGCTGCAGCGGTTCCCGGAGGGGGTCGGCGGCGAGGAGTTCTTCAGCAAGCGCCCGCCGCAGGGTGCGCCGTCGTACATCCGACGGGTCATGTGCACCTACCCGTCGCGCCGGCGCCACGAGCAACTGGCGTTCGACGAGCCGGCCGCGCTCGCGTGGGCGGCGCAGATGGGCACGATCACGTTCCACCCGTGGCCGGTGCGCACCGCGAACCTCGACAATCCCGACGAGCTGCGCATCGACCTGGACCCGCAGCCCGGCCGCGGGTTCCGCGACGCTGTCGAGGCCGCCTTCGCCCTGCGCGAGGTGATGGCCGAGGTGGGGCTGAAGGCGTTCGCGAAGACCTCCGGCAACCGCGGCGTCCACGTCTACGCCCGCATCCGCCCGACGCACGAGTTCCAGGACGTCCGGCACGGCGTGATCGGCATCGCCCGGGAGCTGGAGCGCCGGCTGCCGGACCTGGTCACCACGTCGTGGTGGAAGGAGGAGCGCGGCGAGCGGGTGTTCGTCGACTTCAACCAGGCCAACCGCGACCGCACGATCGCCGCCGCGTACTCGCCCCGCCCGCTGGCGTGGGCGCCGGTCTCCACCCCGCTCACCTGGGAGGAACTCCGCGACGCGGACCCCGCGGCCTTCACCGTCCGCACCGTCCCCGGACTGCTCGCCGACCGACCCTGCCCCTGGACGTCGATCGACGAGGAGCCCGGCGACGTGGCCGGCGCGCTCGCGCTGTGGGAGGCCGACCTCGAGCGCGGGCTCGGGGAGCTGAACTTCCCGCCCGACTATCCCAAGATGCCCGGCGAGCCGCCGCGGGTGCCGCCGTCGAAGCGGAAGGCGGACCGGCCCGAGGAGGACTACCTCGCGCCCAAGGCCGAGCGCGACGCGGAGTGGGGCACGCCGATCACGCCGCCTTTCGGGCCGATGCTCGCGAAGCTGGTCAAGGACTTCCCGAAGGCGGACGTGCTGTTCGAGCCGAAGTGGGACGGCTTCCGCACGATCATCTGGCGCTCGGGAGACCGGGTGGAGCTCGGCAGCCGCAACTCGCGCCCGATGACGCGATACTTCCCCGAGCTGGTGGAGGCGGTGAAGGCGAACTTCCCCGACCCGTGCGTGATCGACGGCGAGATCGTCCTCGTCGACCCGGACGGCAGCCGCCTCAACTTCGACCTCCTGCAGCAGCGGATCCACCCCGCGGAGTCGCGGATCAAGAAGCTCAGCAAGCAGTGGCCCGCGAGCTTCGTCGCCTTCGACCTGCTGGCGCTCGGCAAGACCAACTTCGCCGAGCGGCCGTTCCGGGAGCGACGCGAGGCGCTCGTCGAGGCGCTGGCCGTCGTGCGGCCGCCGATCCACCTGACGCAGGCAACCGACGACCGCGAGCTGGCGAAGCAGTGGTTCGAGCAGTTCGAGGGTGCGGGACTCGACGGGGTGATCGCCAAGCCCCTCGACGAGCCGTACGTCGAGGACAAGCGGGTCATGTGGAAGATCAAGCACGAGCGAACCGCGGACTGCGTCGTCGCCGGCTACCGGCTGTACAAGGGGGAGACCGACGCGGTCGGGTCGCTGCTGCTCGGCCTCTACGACGAGAACGGCGCGCTCAACTCCGTCGGTGTTATCGGCGCATTCCCGATGGGCCGCCGTCGGGAGCTGTTCACGGAGCTGCAGCCGCTGGTGACCACGTTCGACGAGCACCCCTGGGCCTGGGCGGCGCCGGAGGAGACGCCGGAGGACCTGCGCGACCAGCCGGTCCCGCGCACGCCGGGCGCCGCGGCGCACTCCCGGTGGAACGCGAAGAAGGACCTCTCGTTCACACCGCTCAGCCCGGAGCTCGTCGTCGAGGTCCGCTACGACCACATGGAGGGAGACCGGTTCCGGCACACCGCCCAGTTCGTCCGCTGGCGCCCGGACCGGACGCCGGAGTCGTGCACCTACGAGCAGCTCGAGGAGCCGGTGAAGTACAACCTCGCCGACGTGCTCGGCGAACCGCGGGCCGGCTGACGTTCCTGCGCCGGCCTCAGCGGCCGACGTAGCGGGCCAGGTGCTCGCCCGTGAGGGTGGCGCGCTGCTCGACGAGCTCGGCGGGCGTCCCCTCGAAGACCACCTCGCCGCCGTCGTGGCCGGCGCCGGGGCCGAGGTCGATGATCCAGTCGGCGTGCGCCATCACGGCCTGGTGGTGCTCGATGACGATCACCGACTTGCCGCCGTCGACGAGCCGGTCCAGCAGCGCGAGCAGTTGGTCCACGTCGGCCAGGTGCAGGCCGGTGGTGGGTTCGTCGAGGACGTAGGTGCCGCCCCTGTCGGCCATGTGGGTGGCGAGCTTGAGCCGCTGCCGCTCGCCGCCGGAGAGGCTGGACAGCTGCTGCCCGAGCGCGATGTAGCCGAGGCCCACGTCGGCCAGCCGATCGAGGATCTTCGCGGCGGCCGGGACCTTCGCGTCGCCCTCGGAGAAGAAGGGGAGCGCCTCGTCGACGGACATCTCGTAGACCTCGGCGATGTTCTTGCCGCCGAGCGTGTACTCCAGCACCTCGGCCTGGAAGCGGCGGCCCTCGCACTCGACGCAGAGGGTGGCGACGGTCGACATGGGGCCGAGGTCGGTGTAGACCATGCCGTTGCCCTTGCAAGTGGGGCAGGCGCCGTCGGAGTTCGCGGAGAAGAGGGCGGGCTTCACGCCGTTGGCCTTCGCGAACGCCTTCCGCACCGGCTCCAGCAGCGACGTGTACGTCGCCGGGTTCGAGCGGCGTGAGCCCCGGATCGGCGACTGGTCGACGTAGACGATCTCCAGGTCGCGCGGCATGGAGCCCTCGATGAGCGAGCTCTTGCCCGATCCCGCGACGCCGGTGATGACGGTGAGGCAGCCGAGGGGGACGTCCACGTCGACGTCCTTGAGGTTGTGGGTGCTGGCGTCGCGGATCTCGATGGCGCCCTTGGGCTTGCGGGTCTTCGGCTTCAGCTGGGCGCGGTGGTCGAAATGCCGGCCGGTCAGGGTGTCCGCGCGGCGGAGCTCGTCGACGGTGCCCTCGAACACCACCTCGCCGCCGGCGGAGCCCGCTCGAGGGCCGAGGTCGACGACGTGGTCGGCGATCACCATGACCTCCGGCTTGTGCTCCACGACCAGGACGGTGTTGCCCTTGTCGCGCAGCTGGAGCAGGAGCTGGTTCATCTTCTCCACGTCGGCGGGGTGGAGGCCGGCGGTGGGCTCGTCGAAGATGTAGGTGACGTCGGTGAGCGACGAGCCGAGGTGGCGGATCATCTTGGTGCGCTGCGCCTCGCCGCCCGACAGCGTGCCGGCGGGGCGCTCGAGCGACAGGTAGCCGAGCCCGATCTCGACGAACGACTGCAGCAGTTCGACGAGGTTGCGCACCAGCGGGGCGACGCGGGCGTCGTCGATCCCGCGGACCCACTCGAGCAGGTCGGTGATCTGCATGCGGCAGGCGTCGGCGATGTTGATGCCCTTGATCTTCGACGAGCGGGCTTCCGGCGCGAGGCGGGTGCCGTCGCACTCGGGGCACACCTTGAACGTCACCGCGCGGTCGACGAAGGCGCGGATGTGGGGCTGCATCGCCTCGCGGTCCTTGCTGAGGAACGTCCTCTGGATCGACGGGACGAGGCCGTTGTAGGTGATGTTGATGTTGTTGAACTTCACCTTGGTGTTCTCGCGGTACAGGAAGTCCTGCAGTTCGCGCTCGCTGTAGTCGCGGATGGGCTTGTCGGGGTCGAAGAAGCCGCTGTCGACGAAGATCTTCACGTTCCAGCCGTCGGGGTTGTAGCCCGGGATCTTGAACGGCCCCTCGCGCAGCGACTTCGTGTCGTCGTACAGCTCGTCGAGGGCGAGGTCGGAGATGTTGCCGATGCCCTCGCACCGGGGACACATGCCGCCCAGGATGTGGAACTCTGCGCGCTCGGCCTGCGGCTTCCCCGGCCCCTTCTGGACCTTGAGCATGCCGGACCCGACGGCCGACGGAACGTTAAAGCTGAACGCGTTGGGGGAGCCGATGTGGGGGTCGCCGATCTGCGAGAACAGCCGCCTCAGCAGGGCGTTCGCGTCGGTGGCGGTGCCGACGGTGGAGCGCTGGTTGGCGCCCATCCGCTCCTGGTCGACGATGATCGCCGTCGTCAGGCCCTCGAGGCGGTCGACGTCGGGCTGCGCGAGGTTGGGCATGAAGCCCTGCACGAACGCCGGGTACGTCTCGTTGATCATCCGCTGCGACTCGGCCGCGATGGTGTCGAACACCAGCGACGACTTGCCCGACCCCGAGACGCCGGTGAAGACGGTGAGCCGCCGCTTCGGGAGCTCGACGTGCACGTCGCGGAGATTGTTCTCGCGCGCGCCCTCGACGCGGATGGTGTCGTGGCTGTCGGCAACGTGGGTCATGGGACTCCTCAGATCAGAACCGGCACGGAACGCCCACCGTAGTCCGCCCCGCGCGGACGGCGGACGCCACTTGGGCTCAGCTGCCCGACTTGCGGCGGAACTCCCGCTTCCCGCCCACCTGGCCGTGGGCGTGCGCCTGGCCGCGGTCCGCATGGGTGCCGGGGCGTCCACCGTGCTCGGCCGCCTTCTTCCGCTCCAGCGCCTGGCGCATGGCTTCCTTGGGATCGAGCGGCGCCTCCCGCTCGGGCTGGCTGCCCGCGTCGGGCTCCTGCGGGACGTCGTCGGGCTTGGGCTCGGTCATCTGCCCAGCGTACGGGGAGGGCTGCCCGCGCGTAAACAGTGAGGCGGATTCACCGCAAGGATCCTGATTACCGTGGTCCAGGCAACGGAAATCAGGATCTTTGGCGCCCGGCGGTCAGGCTCCGACGCGTGCGACGAGCCAGTCTCCGACGATTCGCAGCAGCTCCGGGTCGGTGGGCTGCTTGGCGAGCTTCTTGTAGTTCGACAGCGACGGCTTGCCCGGCTCGTTGCGGAGGAGGTGCGTGAGGTCGTCGGGGCGGCGCGTCTCCACGGGGCCGGTAACGAGGTCGCGGATGATCGCCAGGTCGTCGGGGTTGACCTGGATGTCCTTCCCGCCGGTGACGGCGAGCACCGGGACGGTGATGCGACGCAGGTCCCCACGCGGGTCGTGGGCGAGGAACTCCCGCTGCCACTTGGCGTTCGCCTTCTGCAGCTGGATGCGGGCGACATCGGTGGTGGTGGCCTTGATCTTCGCGACAGCCTTGCGCTGCAGCTTTGGGATGTCGAGACGGAACAGCTTCAGCAGCCGCTTCGTGAACGGCGCCATCGACTCGCTGATCTGCACACCCTGCCAGAACATGGTCTCCTCGCCGGTGGTGCCGGGCGCCGCCAGCAGCACGGCGCCGGCCAGTTCCGGGTGCCGGGCCGCGAGCAGGGTGGCGTGCATGGCGCCCTCGCTGTGGCCGACGACGAACAGCGGCACGCCGGGCAACTGTCGGCCGAGCTCCGCGAGCGCCGCCTCGGCGTCGTCGGTGTTGTCGCGGAAGCCGGTCTCGAGGAAGGAGCCGGTCGACTCGCCCACGCCGCGCTTGTCGTACCGCAGCGACGCGAACCCGCGGCCCGCCAGCGACTCGGCGAGGTGCCGGGTCACGCTGATGGGGAGCTTGCGGTGGTCACTGTCGCGGTCCACCTCGCCCGAGCCGGGGATGAGAAGGGCGGCGCCGACGGGCGGGACGGCAGGCATCTCGAGGGTGCCTGCAAGGGTGGCGCGCCCGGAGGTGAAGCTGATGGGGGTCTCGGCTGCGAGCCGTGCGGACTCTGTGTGCATGGGGTTCCTTTCGGTATCTCCATTGTTATCAATAATGAGACTGTTGTCAATACTGATATCAGTCGTCCGTGGGCTGTGCGCGGTCGAGGGTCATGATCGTCGAGAGCAAGCGACGTTTCCGTCCGCGCCCCGGCTGGTTGTGGGCACGCCTCGCCACCTCCGCGCGGAGGTCCTCGACCAGCTTGTCGAGTTCCTCGTCGGTGAGCCACAGGGCGGCCTGGCGGTAGCCGATCCGATCCCGGTAGAGGTCGACGTCGCCCGTCCTGGTGTAGGCTTCGAAGGTCGCGAGCAGCCCGGAGACGAACGCGGCGAACGCCTGGCGGTGCTCGTCGGGCGTCATCTTCGCGAGCTCCTCGGGAGAGAGCTGCGAGGCCTCGACGTGGAGCTCGTAGGTCCGCTCCACCGCGCCCCGGATGCGACGCTCGCCCACCACGTCGAGGATGCCGGCCTCGGCGAGGGTGGCCACCTGCCGGTAGAGCGTGGCGGTGGTGACGTCGTCGAGTTCCTTGGCGATCTGCCCGGTGGTGAGCCGGCGTCCGCCGAGCAGCGTCTGGATGATGCGGAGGCGAACGGGGTGCAGGACCAGGTGGGCGGTGCTCTCGGTGCGGGCCATGGCGGTATCTTCTCATTCTTGAGTACATTCGCAGGCATACCGGACTCGCGGATCCCGGAGTAGCGTGGAACGGGCGGATTCACGGAAGGACTCGACCAATGTCGAACAGCGAGAAGAGCCGAACGAAGCTGCTCGCCGGTGGCAACCCCCAGATCCCGAAGGGCGAAGGGGATCAGCCGGTGCAGGCCTACATCGCGGCCATGCCGGGCTGGAAACGCGACGTGGGGAGGCGCCTCGACGACCTCGTCTCGCGCGCGGTCGCCTCGGTGCGGAAGGCGGTGAAGTGGAATCAGCCGTTCTACGGGGCCGACGACGAGGGCTGGTTCCTCTCGTTCCGCTGCTACACCGACTACGTCCAGGTGCAGTTCCTGAGGGGCACGTCACTCGACCCGATGCCGCCGAAGCCCTCGAAGCACGACGAGGTACGCTACCTCGACATCCGCGAGGACGACGACCGGGACGAGCTCGACGAGCAACTGCGGGCCTGGATCGAGCAGGCGAGCGTGCTTCCGAGCGTGGCGATGTGAGCCCTCTCAGCCACTCGCCGACGGGGCCACTGCGGCCCGTCGCTCGAGATGCCTGATGTCGCGCGCGAACGAGAACACCAGCAGCGCCAGGGCGACGGCCGTCGCGGCCTGCCCCACGGGCACCGCAACCGGCGGGGCCAGCGCGACGGCCAGCGCCACCGCCTGCAGGGCGGCGATCACCCGTCGCGACTGCCGGAAGGGGAGCGCCCCGCGCCACGCCGGACGCAGTAGCGCCCCCAGCCAGAAGAGGTAGCGGGCCAACCCGATCAGGAGCGCCCAGGGCGCGAACGGCGCGACCGCGAGCGAGACCACGAGCACGACGGCGGAATCCGTCTCCATGTCGAACCGGGCGCCCCTTGCGGTCGCCGTGCCGGTGCGGCGAGCGACCGCGCCGTCGACGGCGTCGAGGGCGAACGTCGGGACCAGGACAGCGAACAGCCACCACGAGCGCTCGGGCAGCAGGCCGAGCAACGTGAGTACCACCAGCAGTGCGACGACCACCCCCAGCCCTGCGCGGAGCAGCGTGACCTTGTCGGCCGGCGTCAAGGGCGCCGGCCGCCTCCTCGCGACTGCTTCACGGGTCATGGGTGCCCCATCGCCTCATGATCGCATCGACGTCGCGCTTGCGGTGCCCACGAGTGACATCGCCGTGATCGCCCTTGTCGCGACGCGTTCCATGCCATCATCGGACCGGACGCCGACCACGGGGGTCGGCGCGCTGCCTCGTCGAAGAGGCGGCCGAGGCGAAGAAGGAGCCTGGAAGTGGCGAAGGTCATGCTGGTCGGCGAGTCGTGGTCGGTGACCTCGATCCACGCCAAGGGGTTCGACACGTTCACGACGGTCGAGTACGCCGAGGGCGGTGCGGCGCTCATCAAGGCGCTGGAGGACGAGGGCCACGAGGTGTCGTACATGCCCTCCCACGTCGCGGCCACCGAATTCCCGTCGACGGTGGAGGGCCTGTCGGCGGTCGACGTCGTCCTGCTGAGCGACATCGGCTCCAACACGCTGCTCCTCCCGCACGCCACCTTCATCAAGGGCCAGGTCATGCCGAACCGGCTGGAGGTGCTGGCCGAGTGGGTCCGCGGCGGGGGCGGCTTCGCGATGATCGGCGGCTACATGACCTTCCAGGGCATCGAGGCCAAGGCCAACTACAAGAACACCGTCGTGGCGGAAGTCCTGCCCGTCACCATGCTCGACGGCGACGACCGCGTCGAGACGCCCCAAGGGGTCGTGCCAGCGGTGGCGGGGGAGCATGCCATCGTCGACGGTTTGTCGTTCGACGCGCCCCTGCTCGGCTACCAGCGCCTCGTCGCCCGGGACGACGCGGAGGTGCTGCTGACCGTCGGAGAGGACCCGCTCCTCGTGCTCGGCGAGGTGGGCTCCGGCCGCACCTGCGCCTACGCCAGCGACATCGGTCCTCACTGGGCGCCGGCCGAGTTCACCGACCAGGAGAGCTTCCGCAAGGTGTGGGGCCGCACTGTCGACTGGCTGGCGGGGGAGTAACCCGCGCGGCGCACCAGAAGTAGTGGTTGAGTGGGGTGCACCATGACTGGCTTCACCACGCGCCCCACCCTCACCGGCACCTTCGGCATGGTGTCGAGCACGCACTGGATCGCGTCGCAGACCGCGATGGCGATCCTCGAACAGGGCGGCAACGCATTCGACGCGACCGTCGCGGGCGGCTTCGTGCTGCACCTCGTCGAGCCGCACCTCAACGGGCCCGGCGGCGACCTCCCGGCGATCATCACCACCGCCGACGACCCAACCCCGGTCGTGCTCTGCGGTCAGGGCCCGGCACCATCCGGCGCGACCCCCGAGCACTTCGCCGGGCTCGGCATGGACCGCGTTCCCGGCGCCGGCCCGCTCGCCGCCGCGCTCCCCGGCGCCGTCGACGCCTGGCTGCTGCTCCTGCGCGACCACGGCACCATGACCCCCGCGCAGGTCCTCGCGCCCGCCCAGCACTACGCCCGCCACGGCCACCCGCTCGTCCCGCGCATCGGCCAGACCGTCGCGCTCGTCCGCGAACTCTTCGAGTCCGACTGGACCACCTCCGCCGACCTCTGGCTCCGCGACGGCCGCCCGCCCGGCCCCGGCGAGTTGTTCCGCAACCCCGCTTGGGCCGACACCCTCGACCGACTCGTCGCCGCCTCCGAGGCGAGCGCGTCCCGGGAAGCGGGCATCGACGCGGTCCGTGCGGCCTGGTCCGAGGGCTTCGTTGCCGACGCCATCGACGCCTTCAGCCGGCGCGCGTTCCGGCACTCCGACGGGACGGTCGCGCCCGGGCTGGTGACCGGCCAGGACCTCGCCGACTACCGCGCCTCGTGGGAGCCGGCGGTCGTCGCCGAGTACCGCGGAAACACCGTCGCCAAGACCGCAGCCTGGGGGCAGGGGCCGGCGCTGCTGCAGGTGCTGGGCATGCTCGACGCGCTGGGGGATCCGCCGGACCTCGACACTGCCGACGGCGTGCACGTCGTCGCCGAGGCGTGGAAGCTCGCGATGGCCGACCGCGAGGCGTGGTTCGGCGACTCCGGCGACGAACCCGTCCCGCTCGACGACCTCCTCGCCCCCGCCTACCTCGCCCAGCGCGCGTCGCTGATCGGCCACGAGGCGGACGCGACGGTGCGGCCCGGCTCCCCGGGCGGCCGCCGGCCGCGTATGGCGGCGCTCGCATCCGAGACCGCACTGCCCGACGGGGTGGGCCCGGCCGTGGGGGAGCCGACCGTCACCCGCGAGGGTGAGACCCGCGGCGACACCTGCCACATCGACGTCGTCGACCGGTGGGGCAACATGATCTCCGCCACCCCCAGCGGCGGCTGGCTGCAGTCGTCGCCGGTGATCCCGGAGCTCGGCTTCCCGCTCGGCAGCCGGCTGCAGATGATGTGGCTGGAGCAGGGGCTGCCGTCGTCGCTGCGCCCCGGCCGCCGGCCCCGGACCACGCTCACGCCCACCCTCGTCCTTCGCGACGAGGTGCCCCGCCTCGCCTGCGGGTCACCCGGGGGCGACCAGCAGGACCAGTGGCAGTCGCTGTTCCTGCTGCGGCACCTCACCGGCGGTGAGTCGCTGCAGGAGGCAATCGACGCGCCGGCGTTCCACACGACGAGCTTCCCCGGCTCGTTCTACCCGCGGGTGGTGGAGCCGGGGGTGCTCGTCGCGGAGGACCGGCTGGGGGCTGCCGTCCTCGACGAGCTGCGCGGGCGGGGGCATCTCGTCGTGGAGCAGGGGCCGTGGACGCTGGGGCGGATGTGCGCCGTCGCCCGCGACCCGGAGTCTGGCTTGCTGAGTGCGGCGGCGAACCCCCGCGGGATGCAGGGGTACGCCGTCGGGCGCTGACGCGGACGGCTCAGGCGGCCGCTGCCACCGGTGGGCACTGCCCGGTGGCGCAGGTGCGCTCTGCCCGCGAGCGGGCGAGGTGCTCGAGGCGGTCGCGCCGCTCGCGCCGGTCGAGGTGGCGCTCCTCGGCGGTGGCGAGGCGCTCGTCGTGGATGGTGAACATGAGTGAAGGGTCGACGGGATTGAGCATGGTCTGCTCCTAGTGGATGCTGCGCGGATCAGTTCGGGGTCGCCAGTAGCGACAGGTCATGCAGAGATCTCTATGCAAAGATAACTCTGCATCCGGGGAAGCGCAAGACCTTGAGGCAGCCAATCTGTGTCAGGCGCTACTGGGCGACTTCCGCCGGTCGCCTTCTCCCTCGCCGCAGGATCGTCGACGGCCAGCTGCTGAACGTGCCCACCAGGGTGATCAGGGACGGTACGAGCAGCGCGCGCACGATGAACACGTCGATCAGGATCCCGACCCCCAGCAGGAATCCGAGCTCGTGGAACGGGCCGAGCGGGATCAGCGCGAGGAGCCCGAAGCTGGCGGCGAGTGCGAGGCCGGCGGAGGTGATGGCGCGGGTCGACTCCGGGGTGGCGACGAGCAGCGCCTCGCGCATCGGGCGGTTGCGGGCCTCCTGCCAGATGTGGCCGACGGCGAAGATGTTGTAGTCGGAGCCGAGGGACAGCAGCAGGACCGAGACGGCGAACGGCACGTAGAACGTGAGGCCGTCCTGGCCGAGGTAGTCCTGGAAGAAGAGCACCGCGAGCCCCAGCGTCGCGCCGAGCGCCAGGACGCTCGAGGCGAGGAGGTACAGCGGCGCGATCAGGGCGCGGAGGAAGATGACGAGGAGCAACAGGTTGACGGCGAGCGCGACGAGCCCGATGCGGAGCAGGTCGTTGCTGGTGTCGGCGATGATGCCCGAGGCGAGCGCGGTGTCGCCGCCCACGTAGCTGGTGACCTCGCCCAGGCCCGCGTCGGTGGCGAGCTGCGGCAGCGACTCCCGGATCGAGCCGAGCGTGTCGATCGCGGTCGCCTCCAGCGGCGTGCTGTCGAGCACGACGAGGTAGCGCACCGCCTCGCCCGACTTGGCGGTGAAGGCCCCCGCGTCGTCGGCGGCGGGCAGGTCACCGGGACCGATCACGCCCGCCACCCCGGGCTGGGTCTTGAGGGCCTCGCCGAACTGGGCGACCTCCTCCTGCTTCTCCCCGATCCCGGGCGCCTCGAGCACGATCTCGGTGGGGGAGACGATGCCGGGGGCGAAGCCCTCGCCGGCGGCGTCCGCCGCGCGCTGGGCGCTCGTGGTTTCGGGCAGGGACTGCACGAATCCCAGGCCGAGCTCCATGTCCTTCGCCTGGTAGGCGAGGGCGCCGAGGCCCGCCACGCACAGCAGCACGATGACGAAGGCCGAGGCGCGGTTCGCCACCGCGCGGGTGAGGAACGACGGCCGTTCGCGCACCTTGGTGGGTGCCACGGCGAGCTTGCGCGGCCAGAACGCCGCTCCGCCGAGGATGGCGAGCAGGGCCGGCACGAGCGTGATGGCCACCACCAACCCCGTGAGGACGGTGAGCGCCAGCGCGGGGCCGAAGCCGCTGAAGAGCGGGGACTCCGCGACGAGCAGCGATGCGGTACCTGCGGCGACCGTGACGCCGGCCACCGTGACGATCGGCGTGAAGGAGGCGGTGGCCAGGCGGGCCGCCTCGAGGCGGTCGTAGCCCTCCCGTAGACGGGCCCGCAGGCCGGAGAGGTAGAAGATGCAGTAGTCGGTGACGATGCCGAGCAGAAGCGCGACGATCAGCGGCCGGAGGTCGGCGGGTATCGAGACGTTCATCACGGTGGAGGCCCACCCGGAGACGCCGAGCGTGACGAAGACGGCGGCGCCGACGGAGATCAGCGTGAGCAACGGCGCCACGAGAGACCCGAAGGTGACGGCCACGATCGTCAGGACCGCCAGGATGGTCACGACCTCGACGATGTGCACGTAGGAGTTGAGGACGCGGCCCTGGGCCGCCCGGGCGGGGATGGAGCCCGTGACGCCCACGTAGGAGTCGGACGCGTCGGTGAGCTGCTGGGCAGCGAATTCCTCGATGTGGTAGGTCTGGTCGAAGAAGTTCATGTTCGGGTCCCCGAACACGAACGTGACGACGGTCGTGTTCTTCTCGCCGGCGCCCGGGAACGCGCCCTCGGCGTTCGGCACCGGGATCGCGCCCAGCAGGGGCACGTCGTAGGCCTTCTGGGTGATGGCGATGCCGCGCATGACGGCCTCCGCCTGGACCAGCGGCGACAGGCCCTCGGGGTCGCGCTGCACGATAGCCGCGCGGCTCAGGAGGGGGAACCCGAAGAGCTCCAACGACCGCTGTTCCGCCGCGAAGCTGGCGTCGTTGGCGCCGAGCGCCTCGATGTCGTTCGCGGAGCCCTGCGGCGCGGGCAGGTACAGCTGGGCGGCGACGGCGGCGGCGATCCACCCGAGGACGATGAACCAGCGCAGCGCGACCGTCACGCGGGCGTAGCCGTACCAGAGCTTGGCCATGAAGCCGCGACGGGGCGGCGACTCGGGGCGGGCCGGTGCGTCGCTCATCGCGTCGGGCTCGCGCTCGGGCTGGGCTCCGGCGACGGCGACTCAGCGGGCTCCGGTGACTCTTCACCCTGCGGTGACTCTCCGGCCTGCGGTGTCTTGCCGGCCTGGGCGAGGCACGCCTCGGAGGCGCCGTCGGCCGTCTCGCGGGCGTCCTGCAGCTTGTCGAACGTCTCCTGCAGCGCCTTCGCGTCCTGCGCCTGCGCACCTGCGGCCAGCTCGTCGACCGCCTGCTCCACCACGAGGTTGTATTCCGCGGCTCGCACGCACTCGTCAGAGACGGCTCCCGGCTCTGCGGTCGAGTCGTCGGCGGTGGGTGTCGGCGAAGGCGACGGGGTCGGGCTGGCGCTGATGACCGGCTGGGCCTTCAGTGGGGTCGCCCATCCGATGCCCAAGAGGAAGACCCCGGCTGCGGCGGTCAGCGCAATGCCGACGAGGAGGCCGATCAGGAGCATCACCCCGCCCCCGAACCCGCTGCGGCGTGGAGCGCCCCGTTGCTCGTCGACTGTCATCGGTCCTCCTGGTGGTGCGGCCGGCGCTGGCCCGTGGGGACAGCAGTGATGCGATGCTACTTGTCAGGCGCGTCTTTCGAATGCACTTTCGTACCGGGAGCCGTCGGTCCATTCGCGGCAAGTCGTAATCACAGCCATCCTCGCTGACGTCCTCGAGGAATTCGCTGAAGAGGTTGTAGAGGATCAGGTAGTACACGCGCTGCGGCGAGTTCTCTGCGTACACGCTCGCGATGTGATCGCGGACCGTCTCCGTCACATCATCGAGCTGGTCTGGGTTGTGCCAAATCTGGTCGAAGAGCTGAACGAACTGCCTCGTCTCGGATGCGCCCTCGAACTTGGTGACGACGTTGGAAACGGCGGGCCCGCGCTCATATCCCAGGTCGGCCGTCGTGAAGCCCTGGATCGGAAAGTATGCAGCATCCTCGTCGACCGCCGCGAGCGCCTGCATCGGCGCGCCGGTGTGATTCGAGCGGAAGGTGACCTTCTGCCGTACCCACTCAGCGCACTCGCGCGCGATCGCCCGCTGGGTCAGCTTGTTGCGCAGCCGGATTTCGAACTCGGTGCCGTAGAGCGCAGCGTCTCGGTTCTTGTCGTTGGGGATGAAAAACTGGCGCTTCTCAGGCGCCGGCTTGTCGGTCGCTTTCGTCGTGGTGAACGACGGCGCGGTGAAGATGAACTCTAACTCGTCGATCGACTGAAGCTCTTCCTTAAGCGCCTCGAACGCGAAGATCGAGAAGGTGCTCGCGGCGATGCGCAGCTTCGAACCCGGCTTGATCGACGCCTTCAGATTGTCGCCGAGGTATTCGTTGAGGTTGTCGATGATTCTCATTCAGACGCCCCTAGCCTCGTCCTCGGCGTCCGGGCTGCCGAAGCCGCTCGGCGCTCACGTCGATGACCTCCGCGATGAGGGTAGACAAGAGCGTGCACAGTGGCCACCATAGCGAAGGCTTACTCTTCTTGCCCGTACCACACTCCCGGACCAGTCCCCGTGACGTTCGTCGACCCGTACGCCTGGACAGGAGAACGAGAAAACTGCGCAGCCCGAGAGCTTGGGCCAAGGAGTAGGGCTGTGGAGCATAGGGGACTCGAACCCTGAAGGAAATCCGCGCTCACAAGGTATTTTATGCCTCAGCGGCCGTGGTGAGCCCAAAGCGAGCCCATCTCACACCCTTCTTGCTTTGCTCGAGGATGGATCCGCCGCGACCACTAGATGCAGAGGTTAATCGCAACCGCAGGCGCCGCTCAGCGACGGTACGAGAAAACAGACTGGGCACGCCGCGGTGAATATCTCTAGACCATCCTTGCCCCCGCTCGAGCCGGGACGGTATGTCGAGAGGTGATACCAACGACCGTTATTGCTTTCATCACCACCAATCCCTTGCGGCATGAGTGCGGGATCCACGCCCTTCGCCCACTCGGGCGAAGTCCAGTACATCACTCCGGGGCTGATCTGGAGCGCCACTCGGCCCTTCGCTCGAGCGACAACGTACTGCCCCGACGGCGGTTGGTAATAGTCTCTCTCGGGGAGGGCGTCTAGTGCGTTATCGATGAGCGCGCGGTCGCTGTGACTCCAGTTCTCGCGCCACTCAAGGACTTGTTGACGAGTAAGAACTCGTGTGCCCATCGCGCACCTCCTTCTCCGTTGAGATCGCACCGCGTCGGGCCACAAGCCGCGCTGCTCCAGACACTCGCTACGCACTCTAGCGTTCCGACGCGTGTCGTTGGCTTGCGTGCGAGGCGTTCACCACATCCGAACTCACTCGTACCTCGACTGATAGTCCCAGCTACCAGCTCCGCCTGGGGACATGCGACGTGCTGCTCGACCGACAGAGCTCCTCCGACCCGCACGGTGCGGTCGTTGAGTGGTGTCGATGGCTGCGTCCGTGGCTGATCGGTCATCACGCCGCTGATGTCCAAAGAGGCGTCCCGCAGGAACGTATGGAACCCCAGCGAGAGGGGGGTACACGGGTGGGGTGCGTCGCTCGGGATTGCCCCTCCACCCCTACCATCCTTCAGAAGCTGCCGGGTGGCCCGTGGGCGCGCTGGGATCGTCCGGCGCATCGAACGGTTGCGCCGTCCAACGTTCGGCTCTCCTTCGCACGATGCGGCGCCTTCATCCAATCGCGCCAAGACCGACGGGTGGTGGGAACGGAGCCAGCGGGTCTCGAGCTCCCCCGTAGACCAAGCACCCCAAGAGCTGCCTAGAGTTTTCCTAGTGGTGAGAGTCCGAAGGGCCTAGTCAGCTACGCCTATAAGCGTAAACGCATCCGGCGTCAGGTTGTGGAGCATAGGGGACTCGAACCCCTAACTTCCACCTTGCAAAGGTGGCACTCTACCAATTGAGTTAATGCCCCGAGCGCTCGGCAAGTATAGCCACGAGCGCGCGGCGGGGCGCAAACGCGGCTCAGCGGCCGAACTCGAGCAGCAGCACGCCGCCGATCACGAGCGCGATGCCGAGCGACATCAGCGGCGAGAACGGCTCGGCGAAGAAGAGGCGGCTGAGGACCGCCGTCGCCGCCACGCCCACGGCGGTCCAGACCCCGTACGCCACCGCGAGCGGCATCCCGGTGGTGAGCGACAGCGACAGCGCGGTGAACGCCACCACGTAGCCGACGGCCACCACCGCGTACCAGCGCCGCCCGCTGGTGACGGCCTTCCGCAGGCTCATGGTCCCGGTGACCTCGGCCGCGATCGCCACGGCGAGGTAGAGCCAGGCCGTCACCGCTCGTCGCCGATCCGCGCCTCGCGTTGCCGCATCGCCGCCTGCGAGCCCAGTTCGATGCACAGCACCCCGGTGGCGATCACGACGATGCCCACACCCATGAGGAGGGTGAGTGGCTCGTCGAACAGCCACCTCGACAGCAGCGCCGTGACCGCCACGCCGCTCGCGCCCCAGATCCCGTAGGCCACCCCGAGCCCCATGCCCGCCCGCAGGCACACGGCCAGCGCCGCGAACGCCCCGACGTAGCCCGTCACCACGACGGCGTACAGCCACGGCCGGTCGAGCGCGCCCCGCAGACTCAGCGTCGCCGACACCTCCAGCAGGATCGCCGCGACGAGGAAGCCCCACGCCCGGCGGCGGTCGGCCCCGCCCGTCAACGCGCCCCCCGGCGCAGTCGCGGCGGCCCCAGCGTGGCCGCGATCAGCATGCCCTTCTCGCGCACGGACATGCGCCGGAACATCCCCCACATGGCCCCGGCCAGCTCGGCGTGGCCGGAGTCCCGCGACATGAACGCGCGCTGCGCCGCCGACGGGAGCCGGCCGAACGCGTCGAACAGGCCGAGCGTGCCGTCGACGCCGAGCCGCAGCAGCGCGCGCAGCCCCATCTCGCGCAGCACGTCGGCGGGCCCGAACGGATCCACCCCCACCGGCTTGCCGGCCGCGATCCTCTTGGCCAGCGGGTCGGCCACCCGCAGGGAGTGGGCGACGGAGTAGCCGGTGACGAGGTTGCCGCCGCGGCCAGCAGTGCCGATCGCGAGCGCCCCGTCGGGCGGCGGCGCGCCCCGGCCGCGCATCGGGATCCGGACCACCTCCCGGTCGATCGGTGACTCGAGGGCCCCCGCGTCGACGCCCCGCGCCAACAGCCGGTGTCGCAGGCGGGCGCGCAACTCGTCGATGGGCATCCCGGGGGCGGCCGCGAGGCACGTCTCCTCCAGCAGGACGGTGCCGTCTCCGAGCGGGATGGCGTAGAGGAACGACGGCGTGCCCGTCGGGTGCTTGCGCGCGGACCAGTCGGTGCGCCAGTCCATCAGCAGGGCGGCTGCGCCCTGCAGCGCGGGGGCCGCAGCCTCCTCGGGCACGACGATGCCGTACGCGGTCTGGGCCGGGGCCGGGTCGTCGGCCACCCGACCGTCGGGACGCGCGCCGCGGGCGTCGACCACCACCCGCGCCTCCGTGCCCAGCGCCCGCACGCCGGCGTCGTCGAGGCGGCCGCGTCGCAGCTCCACGCCGTCGAGGGGCAGGGCGGCCTGGAGGGTGGCGTTGTCGAGGACGAGGTAGTCGCGCGCCAACCGGTGGGTGCCGCGGGCGCGGATCTCGGGCCCGGAAATCCTGGAGCGCACCACGGACTCGGGGAGGTCGCCCAGCTCGTCGCCCCAGATCCCGTAGGTGGGCGTCCACACGGCCTCGGGGCGAGGGTCGACGGCGAGCACCCGCAGCCCCTGCGCGGCGCAGCGCGACGCCAGGGCCCGTCCTGCGGGACCGAGGCCGGCGATGGCGACGTCGAACGTGGGAATGGCGGTCACGGCGCCAATCCTCCCACGCCCCACGGGTTCCTCCGCCGAGTGGCCCTACGCGAAGAAGACCGCGGAGTTCTGCAGCACCGCCAGCGCGGCGATCGCCAGCCCGACCCAGCCGGGCAGCATCGCCTTCGGCTCCCCCTGGGCGGCCGCTGCCCGGCCGAACCGGAACGCGAGGAACACAGGGATCACCAGCAGGACCAGCAGCACGAGGAAGACGACGAGCGCGGACCCGCGCGGCAGCAGCTCGCCCTCGGGGGTCCCGGTGGAGGACATCAGGGCCGAGCCCACCGCGAACGCGATGATGACGGCGACGGGGATGCCGAGCAGGCTGAGCCATGCGTTGCGCATGGGGTGGGTTTTGTGGGTGGTGGTGCTCATGGCCGACTCCTTTGAGCCACCACGGCGAAGGCCGTGTACCCAACTCTACGCCGGTGAACCCCGGGCCGCGGTGCGATTCAGGACTCCGCGTGCGCTGCAGATCGAGAGGGGATCCGCTTGGTCAGCGTCTCCTTGTCGAAGCGTTTCAGGAGCCAGACGGCGAACAGCCAGGGCAGCACGCCGTAGATCACCTGGGCCACGAAGCTGCCGGAGCTCAGCACCATGTACGACTGCCACGCGTTCGCGTAACCGTGGAGGATTACGATCCAGAAGAGACTGCGCGTGTTGTTGTAGAACCACGTCAGGACGATGGTGTAGCCGACGATGCCGATGGTGAGCCCGACGAGCGAGGAAATCGCCTGCGGGATGGGCGCTCCCAGCATGAGCGGCAACAGCACCACGGAAGGAACGTGCCACAGGCCCCAGGCGATGCCCAGGACCCAGCTGGCGCCTTCGGCAGTGCGGCTGGTCTGCAGGTACGGCAGGCCGAATCCGCGCCAGCCGAGCTCCTCCGCCAACCCCGTGCAGATGACCAGGAACAACAGGAAGGGCACGGCCAGCGACAGAGGGACGAGGAACCCGTAACTCGGTGCCGCGAATCCCCCGACCATGGATCCGGCGAGGACGGCCACCAGGCTCAGCGCGATCGGGAAGAGGAGCGCGAACGCGATCCAGCGTCCGGGGATCCGAACCCGCGCCAGGCTCGCGAACATCTCCCGGAGGCCCGGCCCCCCGCGCCAGACCGCCATCGCGATGATCCCCGCGATCGAGGGTCCGAAGGAGAAACAGAGCCCAAAGACCGCCAGCACCGTCAAGGGTGACTGCTCGCCGAGCCGGAGGAGCAGACGGAAGTTGCCCTCGTTCGTCGGCACGATCCCGCGCGGCACGAGGTAGAGGTACGCAGGGATCTGTACCGCCCACGTGATGCCGTAGGCGAGAACGAGATAGAGCGGCCAGACCAGCCGGCCGCCGGCCGACTTGCTCATGCGCCCAGTATGCGACGGGGTTTCGCATGTGGGAATAGGCGGTTCCGGAGAATTTCCACGCCCGAAAGGCGGTCAGCTGCCGCTCGTCTGCGGGCGGCCTCCTTCGCCGAGTTCCCGCTCCGCGTCGGCCATGGCGGCGGTTGCGGCCTGGAGCACGCGGACGGCGGTCTCGAGCTCCTCGTCGGTGAACTGCGAGAGGTGCCGCATCGTGTGCTGCGCGATCGGCACGAAGAGCGCGCGCCCTTCTTGCGCGGCCGAGTCGGTGTGGGAGATCGACACCGACCGGCGGTCGGTCTCCGAGCGGGTCCGCTGTGCGTGGCCCTGCCTCTCCATGCGGTCCACGAGCGCGGTCGTCGAGGCGGAGGAGAGCCCGAGGATCCGGCTGAGGTCCGACGGGGTGGTCACCAGCCCCTGCGCCTGCCGTCGCATCAGCAACGACAGCGTGCGCATGTCGGTACGGTGCAGCCCGTGGGCCGCCCCGGTGAGGTCCACCACCCGCTCGGACAGCTCCGTGTACTCGCGCAGAGCGCGGATCAGCGCCCAAGCGGGGGTCGCGCCGAATGGAGGTTGATCGCTCATCGCGAAACACTATACCTCGAAAATTAAGTATCTCGATCATCGAAGTATCTGTTATCGTCTTGGTTGTGAAGTCCTCAACGAAGTCCCGTGTGACCCTGCGAATCGTCATCAGCGTGCTGGTCGTCCTCGGCTGGCTCGCCGTCACCGGAGTGGGCGGCCCCACGTTCGGCAAGCTCTCCGAGGTGAGCTCCAACGACCAGGCCACCTTCCTCCCCGCCACCGCCGAATCCACGCTGGCGGGGGAGTGGACGGCCCGCTTCAACGAGTCCGACCAGATCCCCGCGCTCATCGTCGCCGGCTTCGACGAGCCCTTCACCGAGCAGCAGATCGGCGAGTTCGCGCCGCTGGCGGAGGAACTCAGCCAGGTCGACGGCGTCGACCAGGTGATCGGCCCGATCCCGTCCGAGGACCTGCTCGCGGTCCAGTACGTCGCGCTCATCGACACCGAGAACGCCGAGATCCCCACGACGGTGGACGCTCTGCGCGAGGCCGTCGCCGACGTGGGCGGCCCCTTCGCGGACACGAAGCTCCACGTCACCGGCCCGGCGGGCCTCACCGCCGACCTCGCCAGCGCCTTCGAGGGCATCGACGGCCTACTGCTGGCCGTCGCGCTCGGCGTGGTCCTCGTGATCCTCATCGTCGTGTACCGCTCGATCCTGCTTCCTTTGCTCGTCATGCTCACGTCGATCGCGGCGCTGTGCGCGTCGATCCTCGTCATCTACTTCATGGCCGACGCGGGCTGGATCCAGCTCAACGGCCAATCCCAGGGCATCCTGTCGATCCTCGTCATCGGCGCCGCCACCGACTACGCGCTGCTGCTCGTCGCCCGCCACCGCGAGGAGTTGACCCAGACCCAATCCGTCTGGGCAGCCATCAAGACCGCCTGGAAGGGTTCCTTCGGCGCCATCACCGCCTCCGCCTCGACGGTGGCCATCGCCCTCCTCTGCCTCCTGGTTTCGGACCTGAACTCCAACCGCTCCCTCGGCCCGATCGCCGCCACGGGCATCGTGTTCGCCTGGGTCGCGGCTCTGACGCTCCTGCCCGCCCTGCTCTACGTGTTCGGCCGCGCCGCCTTCTGGCCCGCCCGCCCGAAGTACGACCCGGCCGTCGGCGAGGCTCAAGCGCGCGGCATCTGGAGCCGGATCGCGCGCGGCGTCGAGGGCCGCCCCCGGACCGTCTGGATCGTCACCGCGCTCCTCCTGCTGCTCGGCGCCGCCTGGGTGCCGACGCTGAAGGCGGAGGGCGTGCCGCAGTCCGAGCTCATCCTCGGCGCCTCGGACGCCAAGGACGGCCAGGCCGTGCTCGGCGACCACTTCGACGCCGGCACCGGCTCACCCACCGCGGTGATCGTCCCCGAGGGGGAGGCGGAGGCAGCCCTCGAGGTGATCACGTCCACCGAAGGCGTCGGCTCCGCGACGATCACCGCCGCCTCCGGCGCGCCGGCCGGCATCCCGCCGATGAACGAGCCGGCCAAGGTCGTCGACGGCCGCGTCTACATCCAGGCCACCCTCGAGGACCCGGCGGACTCCGCCGAGGCCGAGGCGACGGTGGTCCAGCTGCGCGAGGACCTGCACGCCCTCGACGACTCGATCCTCGTCGGCGGCACCACCGCCACGGCGCTCGACACCAACAACACCGCCCAGCGCGACCTCGTGATCATCATCCCGCTCGTCCTCGTGGTGGTGCTGCTGATCCTGATCGTGCTGCTGCGCTCGATCCTGCTGCCGCTCATCCTGATCGGCGCCACGGTGCTGAGCTTCGGCACTGCCATGGGCACGGCCGCGCTGGTGTTCAACCACCTGTTCAAGTTCCCCGGCGCCGACGCCAGCGTGCCGCTCTACGGCTTCGTGTTCCTCGTCGCCCTGGGCATCGACTACACGATCTTCCTGATGACCCGCGCCCGCGAGGAGACCCTGCGGATCGGCACCAGGGCGGGCGTGCTGAAGTCGCTGACCGTCACCGGCGGCGTCATCACCTCCGCGGGCATCGTGCTGGCGGCCACGTTCGCCGCGCTGGCCGTCATCCCGCTGATGTTCATGATCCAGCTGGCGTTCATCGTCGCCTACGGCGTGCTGATCGACACCCTCATCGTGCGCACGCTCCTCATCCCCGGGCTGGTCCTGGACATCGGCCCGAAGGTGTGGTGGCCGTTCCACAAGCGCATCGAGCCCAAGCACGCCGACGCGCTGGCCGACGTCCCGCCCCCGGCCGACGTGGAGCCGAAGCACGCCGTCGGCGTCTGACCCCGTCCGGCCAGGTGGTCAAGCCCGAGGGCTCAGCGGAGGATCTCGTCCGCTGAGCCCTCGAACAGCCTGTCGTGGGCGTGCTCGTCGATGCGCCGGATGAGCGACTCGCTGTCGCGCAGGTGCTTGCCGATGATCGTGAACACGCGGCCGTCGGCGAGGATCACGTCACGCAGCCCGGGCGCCGCGGCCACGCCGACGACGTCGCTCCACGTCGCGCTGGCGCGGCCGCCGTAGACGTACACCGACAGCCCCTCGGCGCCGACGCTCACGGCGAGGTCGCGCGGGGCCGTCGAGATCGTCTTGCGGCGGTAGGTGGTGGCGTCGGCGAGCGGCGGCCCGTCCGGGTACTCGTCCTCGTCCAGCGAACGGAGCCCGACGATGTCGCCCGCCTCCTCCGGGCGCAGCACGAGGGCCGACCGGCACATCCCCGCCGCGGCGGCGGCCAGCTGCTCGCTCGAGACGGCCATCTGCTCGGCGGCGAAGTCGCGCCGAGTCAGCATCGGCAGGTCCCGCAGGATCCTCGTCGCCTGGGTGATGAGCCAGTCCACGGTGCCGCGCGGGTCGTGCAGTCGGTCGGCCACGACGTCCTTCGCGTGCGCGAGCTCGACGCCGCCCGGACCCTCGTCCGCGATCGCGCGGAGCGTGTCCCACATCACGGTGCCGATCGTCCCCAGCTCCTCCTCGCGCCCGTCGCTCCACACCGTGAGCATCGCCTGTCCCGGGCTGACCCAGGTGAGGCCGCCGTCGACGTCGTAGGCGATGCCCCGTCGCCCGCGGAGCTCGTCGGTCAGGCGTTCCACCAGCACCGTGAGCAGCACCGACGGCAACGCGCCCTGCGGGGCGTCGAGCAGCCCGGAGAGACTGACGAGGTCGAGCTCACGGCTGGCGTGGCCGGGCAGCCCCAGCTCCAGCGGCGGTGCGACGGGCAGCGGCGGCCGCTCCCCGGCGGGCAACGGCAGGCGGAGGTCCTTCGGCGGCGGGCCGGTCAGGACCAGCACGGCGTTGGCGGCGTTGAAGTGCTGGGCCGCGTGGGCGCGGACCTGTTCGGCGGTGATCTGCTCTGCCCCCGGCCCGGCGGCGCTCACCAGCCCCTGCGCCACGAAGCCGTAGCGCGAGGTCAGCGCGGCGGCGATGGCGGGATGCTCGGCGGTGCCCTGCTCGATGCCCACCACCCGCGCCTCGCGTTCGAGGTGGTCGAGCGGGAGGTCGCTGAGCGCGGCGCACACCTGACGGAGGAATCCGACGACCGCGTCGGCGCGGCCGGTGGCGTGGAAGGTGGTGCTGCCGAGCTCCACCTGCGCGTTGCGGTCGAGGGCGCTCTTCGGCAGCGACGCCATCACGATGTGCTCGATGAGGTGCGTGACCGGGACGGTCCGGAAGGTCTCGTGGCGCACCCCGGACCCGAACACGAGGGCCGCGGTCAGGGGCTCGGGGCCCTGCTCCCAGATGACGGGGACGCCGTCGATGACAGTCTCTTGCACGCGCACACACTAGGGCCTGCAACCTTCGCCGCGAGCGGTTTTCGTCGAGGGCCGCAGTCGTGCTCGGAGCCCGTGTGACGATGGGGCGATGGACACTGAGTTCGACCTCATCGTCATCGGCGCCGGCTCCACCGGCGAGAACGTCGCGGACCGCGCCGCGCAGGGAGGGCTGAGCGTCGCCATCGTCGAGAGTGACCTCATCGGCGGCGACTGTTCCTACTGGGCCTGCATGCCGTCCAAGGCGCTGCTCCGGCCGGGCGAGGCCCGACGGGCCGCGCTGGCGGTGGGCGGCGCACGGGAAGCGGTCACCGGCGACCTCGACGTCGACGCGGTCCTCTCCCGCCGCGACGGCTTCACCAGCGGATGGGACGACGCCTCGCAGGTGGAGTGGGTGGAGGGCGCCGGCCTCACCCTCTTCCGCGGCAGGGGCCGGATCACCGGCGAGCGGGAGGTCACCGTCGAGGGGGAGACGACGGTGACGCTCCGGGCCCGGCACGCGGTCGCCATCGCCACCGGCACCGACCCCGCCATCCCGGACATCGAGGGCCTCCGCGACGCGCAGCCCTGGACCACCCGCGACGCCACCAGCGCCAAGCAGGTACCTGGGCGGCTCCTCGTCCTCGGCGGCGGCGTGGCGGCCTGCGAACTGGCGACCGCGTTCGCCGACCTCGGCTCGGCCGTGACGGTCGTGTCGCGCAGCCCCCTGCTGAAGCAGTTCGAGCCCTTCGCAGGCGAGGCGGTCGCCGGGCGCCTCCGCGAGCGCGGCGTCACGGTCCTGACGGACACCGGCACACGCCGGGTCACCCGCGGGGGCGGCGGCGTCACCGTCGAGACCGACGACGGCCAGCGCCTCGAGGCCGACGAGGTGCTCGCCGCCCTCGGCCGGAAGCCCCGCAGCGACGACCTCGGCCTCGGCTCCGTTGGACTGGCCGACGGCGAGTACCTCGAGGTGGACGACAGCATGCGCGTCACCGGCCACGACTGGCTCTACGCCGTCGGCGACATCAACCACCGGGTCCTGCTCACCCACCAGGGCAAGTACCAGGCCCGCGCTGCGGGTGACGCGATCGCCGCCCGAGCCCGCGGCGCGGCCGTCGACGATGCCGAATGGGGCGCCCATGTCGCCACCGCCGACCACGCCGCGGTCCCGCAGGTGGTCTTCAGCGACCCGCAGGTCGCGTCCGTGGGGCTCACGGCCGCAGCCGCAGAGGAAGCAGGCATGGACGTGCGTGTGGTCGACGTGCCGCTCGGCAACGTCGCGGGTGCCAGCCTCCACGCCGACGACTACGAGGGCACGGCGCGCATGGTGGTCGACGAGCAGCGCGCGGTCGTCGTCGGGATGACGTTCGTCGGGCCCGACGTGGCGGAGCTGCTCCACGCGGCGACGATCGCGGTGGTGGGGGAGGTGCCGCTGGGCAGACTCTGGCACGCCGTGCCGGCCTACCCGACGATGAGCGAGGTGTGGCTGCGGCTGCTGGAGGCCTACGGCCGCCCCGACTGAGCCGTTCGGGGACCTTGCCGCGCTGTGGGAAGCTTGAGCCGTGACCAACCTCGTGCTGACCTTCCCGGACATCGATCCGGTGGCCATCCGCATCTTCGGGCTGCAGATCCACTGGTACGCGCTGATGTACCTGCTCGCGTTCGTGATCGCCTACCTGCTGATGCGCGCGCGGCTGAAGCACGAGCCGTTCCGCTCGATCACCGAGCCGGCGCCCTACACGTCGGGCGTGATCGAGGACATCCTCGCCTACGCGATCCTCGGCGTCCTGGTCGGCGGCCGCCTCGGCTACACGTTCTTCTACAAGCCGGGCTACTACCTCACCCACCCGCTGGAGATCTTCATGCTGTGGGAGGGCGGCATGAGCTTCCATGGCGGTGTCATCGGCGTCGTGCTCGCCATGGCCTGGCTCGCGTGGCGGAAGAAGCGCCCGTTCCTGCAGGTCACCGACTTCCTCGTCCCGTCGATCCCGCTCGGGCTCGCGGCCGGTCGAATCGGCAACTTTATCAACGGCGAGCTCTGGGGCCGCCCCGCGCCCGAGGGGCTGCCGTGGGCGATGGTGATCCCCACCGGCGGCGACGTGGCGCGCCACCCCTCGCAGATCTACCAGGCGCTCCTCGAGGGCGTGCTGCTGTTCGTCATCCTCTGGCTCTTCGCCCGCCGCAACCGCTATCGCGGCCAGGTCTCCGGCTTGTTCCTCGCCGGCTACGGCCTCTTCCGGTTCATCGGCGAGTTCTTCCGCGAGCCCGACGCGCACCTCGGCTACCTCGGGCTCGGCATGAGCATGGGCCAGTGGCTGTCCCTGCCGATGCTGCTGGCGGGCGTCATCCTCTTCAGCTGGGCCACCGCGCGGAAGATCGACGACCGCCAGGACCCCGTCGCCGCTGTGGACAACCCTGCGGAGAACGAAGTCCAAACGGACGATGAGAAACTCCAAGGAACCGTCGACGAGCAATCCGTTTCCGATGCTGACGAGCGCGTTTCCGAAGATCAGACTTCCTCAGGCGACGAGAAGCTCTGATTCTCGCCGCCACCTGTGGAGATGTGGACAACCCGACCTCTCGCTCGCGCCCAACCGGCCCCGACAAGCGGCGTCGCGCACCGGGTCGACTGTGGAGAACGGTGTGGAAAGGTGCATCACAACTTCCGGGCGATGTCCACGGCCCGCCCGACGTAGGAGCGCCCGAACAGCACGACGTGCACGAGCAGCATGTGCAGCTGGTGCACTCCGACGCGCTCCCGCCACCCGTCGGCGAGCGGGCTGACCTCGTCGTAGCCCGCCATCGTGGCGTCGAGGTGTGGGGAACCGAAGACGTGCAGTTCGGCGAGGTCGCTCTCCGCGTGCCCGCCGTGCGCGGCCGGGTCGATGAGCGTCCCGACGGTGCCGCCCGCCACCCGCTCCCAGACGACGTTCCCGCCCCACAGGTCTCCGTGGATCCGCGCGGCCTCGTGCCCCGACAGCCGCACCAGCGCCGGCTGGGGACTGTCATGGACGCCGTCCGCGATCCGGTCCACCGCCCGGCCGACCACCCGTCGTTCGCCGTCATCCAGCGCCCCGGCGGCGCGTAGGTAGGGGGCGAGGCGGGCGTCGGCGAGGAACTCGCCGAACGAGCCGTACCGCGGCGCGCGCGCCATGGGCGCGGGCAGCTCGGCCAGCCGCTGCGCCGACGCGTCCGCCCCGGGCGGAGCGGCGCCCCACCAACCTGCCCCGGCGGCATGCGTCGCGGCGAGCCGGCGGCCGAAGTCCGCCGCGTCGTCGCGCGACGGGGTCCCCGGGCGCATCAGCCGGGTCTCGAGCCAGGTGTCGCCCACGTCGACGAGCTCCGCGACGGCGGCGCCGCCCGCGTCGGCGAGCCACCGGAGCCCGGCCGCCTCGGAGGCGATGGCCTCGGCGGACGCCTGTTTCCGGTACGTCTCCACGCATGGCAGGCTAGCGCGCATGCGCTCCCACCCCGCCCGGCGATTCGCCTTCGCCGGCGTCGGTCTCGTGGTGATGGCGCTCGGCATCGCCGTCATGACCCTCGCGGGGCTGGGCACGTCGCCGATCTCCGCCCCGGTGTGGGTGGCGACGTTGGCCGGCGGGCTCACGTTCGGCGGCTGGACCCTGGTCCTCAACGCGCTGATGTTCGTGGCCCAGCTGCTGATCCTGCGACGCCGGTTCCCCGCGACCGGTTGGCTGCAACTGCCCGCCGCGCTGGTGTTCTCGTCGGCCATCGACCTCTGGATGTGGGTGTTCGGCTGGATCCAGCCCGGCCACTACGCGCTGCAGGCGCTCCAGGTGCTGGTCGGCGCGGGGCTGCTCGGGCTCGGGGTGGCGATCCAGGTGGCCCCCGACGCCCTGTACCTCCCGGGCGAGGGCCTCATCGCAACCATCGCCAAGGTGACCCGCAGCCCCTTTGCGCGCCTCAAGGTGGTGTTCGACGTGACCCTCGTCGCCGCCGCGGTGCTCATGTCGTTCCTGTTCTTCGGCGAGCTCCGTGGCCTGCGGGAGGGCACCGTCGTGGCCGCGTTCCTCGTCGGCACGGTTGTCGGCGTCACGATGCCGGCGGTGAGACGCACACTCGCGGCGGTCCTCGGCGACGGGCGCTGAACCGCGGACCACCGAGCCGGGGTGCCGGCCACGCAATACGCTGTGGGCATGCGCGAACGCAAGGACATCGTCGCCTGGTTGACGGACATGGACGGGGTGCTCGTCCACGAGAACCACCCCCTTCCCGGGGCACAGGAACTCATCGCCCAGTGGAACCGGAACGGCACCGAGTACCTGGTGCTCACCAACAACTCCATCTACACCCCGCGCGACCTCGTCGCCCGCCTCCGGGCGTCCGGGCTCGACGTGCCCGAGAACCGCATCTGGACCTCCGCCCTGGCCACGGCCGACTTCCTCGCCTCCCAGAAGCCCGCCGGCTCCGCGTACGTGATCGGCGAGGCCGGGATCATCACCGCCCTCCACGAGCGCGGCTACATCATGACCGACCGCGACCCCGACTTCGTCGTCATCGGGGAGACCCGCACCTACTCGTTCGAGCAGATCACGACGGCCATCCGCCTCATCGCGGCGGGCGCCCGGTTCATCGCCACCAACCCCGACCCCACCGGCCCCAGCGCCGACGGCATCCTCCCCGCCACCGGCGCCATCGCCGCGCTCGTCACCGCCGCGACGGGTCGCAAGCCGTACATCGTCGGCAAGCCGAACCCGATGATGTTCCGGTCCGCGCTCAACCGGATCGGCGCCCACTCCGAGACCACCGGCATGATCGGCGACCGCATGGACACCGACATCGTCGCCGGCATGGAGGCGGGGCTGCACACCGTGCTGGTCCTCACCGGCATCTCCACCCGGCAGAACATCGAGGTGTTCCCGTTCCGGGCCACCGAGGTCCTCGAGGGCGTGTTCGAGCTCGTCGACGGGTGGACGCCCGACCTCAACGGCGACGTGGAAGCGCCCGAACTGCCCTGAGGCCGCGCCGCCCGACTTAGACTGAGGCATGGACACGAGCAGCGATGTCGTGGAACGTTTCGCGCAGGCCGCCCGCTGGGCCAGCGAGGTCGTCGGCCGTCTCGCCGACGCGGACTGGTCCGGCCCCGGGCTGGGCGAGTGGGACCTTCGGGCGCTCGTGGGGCACACGAGCCGCTCGCTGATCACCGTCGACACCTACCTGGACCGGCCCGCGGAGGCCGAGGTCGTCACCTCCGCCGCCGACTACTACCTGGCCGTCGACTCCCTCGGGCCGTCGGAGGCCGTCACGGAGCGCGGCAGGAAGGCGGGGGAGGCGCTCGGTGACGACCCGCCGTCGGCGTTCGACGACCTCGTCGAGCGCGTCATCCCGCGCGTCGAGGGCGCCGGGGACCCGCTGATCGAGACCATCGCGGGCGGCATGCGGCTGCAGGTCTACCTGGAGTCGCGCATCTTCGAACTGGTGGTGCACGGACTCGACATCTGCGCGGCGGCCGGCGTCGACTCGGTGCCGCCGGAGGCACCGCTGCGCAGCGCCATGCACCTCGCCGTAGACCTGTCGGTCCTCTGGGGAACCGCCCCGGAACTCCTCCTCGCGCTCACCGGCCGCGCCCGGCTGCGGGAGGGCTTCACCGTCCTGTCGGGCTAGCCGCGGCGGCGCCGTCGCAGCTTCTCGAGCTCGTCGCGCTCGCGCTTGCTGAGGCCGTCGAGCCCGACCGCGCTGATCCGCTCCAGCAGCTGGTCCATCCGCTCCTCGTCGGTGAGGTGGTGGTGGCGACGGTGCTCGCGCATCGGCCGCGGAGCCATGTCCTCCGGGCCCCGTGGACGGCGGCGGCCGCCACGTCGGCCACTGCGACGCGAGCCGGGGATCCAGGAGATGTCGGCGAGCAGCCCCAGCCGCTTCGCGGCCATCGCGACGAGCAGCAGCCCCAACGCGAGCCCCACCAGCGCGCCCCATGCGGCGCTGGCCAGCATCGTGAGCACCTGCAGGCCAAGGAAGAACGCGCCCACCACCCAGGCGGGGATGTTGAAGAAGAAGCGTCGGTGCGGGTTGTCCGCGATCCACAGCAGGAGCACGACGAACTCGATCTGGTCGATGCCCATCAGGGCCGTCGACCCGGGCAGCAGCAGGCCCACCAGGCCCATCGAGACCGTGAGCGCCGCCCAGATCTCGACGTAGAGCCGCAGCATCCGGTCGCGGCCAAGCGTGTTCTCCAGGCTCGTGCCGAAGTACCACAGCAGCAGGAACGTGAGCAGCGTCCAGAACGACAGGTAGTTCGCCAGCGGCCACGTGAACAGCCGCCACACCTCCGCCTGCAGGAGCAGCTGCGGCTCGAAGTAGAGGGCGCGCCCGATGGTGGGCGAGAAGAGGCTGACGACGAGGCCCGCGAAGGCCAGGAACAGCACCAGCATGGTGGACGTGACGTCCAGGCGGCCGATGCGGAACCAGGCGTCCCCCTGGGCGCGAGGTTCGAACAAGTTACTCACGCCCCAAGGGTACGTGGGCGGTCAGCGCGCGTCAGCCCGATTGACGCGCTCGATGAGCTCCTTGAACGCCTGCAGGTACGCGACGAGGAACGCCCGGGTCTCCTCGTTGGTCACGTCGCCGTCCTCCGTGAAGAGCCCGGGTACGGACTGGATGAAGCCCTCCGGCTGGCCCAGTTGCGGCGCGGCGAAGTGGGTGAGGATCGACTTGAGGTGCTGCTGGGCGATCGCGGCGCTGATGGGCCCCGACGAGGTGCCGAGCACCGCCGTCGGCTTTCCCGTGAAGGAGTTCTGCCCCCACGGCCGCGACGCCCAGTCGAGCGCGTTCTTCAGGTAGCCGGGGATCGAGCGGCTGTACTCCGGGGTGACGATGATGACGCCGTCGACGTCGGCGATGGCCTGCTTGAAGTCGCGGGCGACCTGCGGGTAGTCCGGGTCCGCGTCGGGGGTGTAGAAGGGCAGCTCGTCGATGCGGATCTCGTGCAACTCGATGTCCGCGGGGGCGACGCGCTCCAGCGCCTTCGCGAGCCGGCGGTTGATGGAGGTGCTGGAGAGGCTGCCGACGATGTAACCGATCCTGGTCATGGTGATCTCCTCGTGTGCGCGGGTCGTGTCGTTGCCCCCAGTGTCTCCCTCCGCGGGGCCGTGGGGACCCGTCGGCGGGGAAAAGGCCGCACGGAAAGGCTTGTCCAGACATATTGGGGGGTTCCGCTCCCGCGCGGGTCGGCGCTTGGTAACTTTTAGACAACCCAGGGAAGGGGACGCAAATGACTGCCATCACCATCTCGCGCAAGCACGGCAGCTTGGGCGGTCCGGTCGCCGAGAAGGTCGCCGAGCAACTCGGGTGGAAGTACGTCGACCGGTCGTTCATCAACAGGGTGATCAGCGAGTACGGGCTGATCCGTCTCGGCGAGCTCTACGACACCCCGCCGAAGCTCCGGGACCTGTTCGACCAGGACACCCAGTGGACCATCGAGTGGATGACCCGCGCGGTCGAGACGCTCGCAGTGCGCTACGACGTGGTCATCGTCGGCCGCGGCGGCTTCGCGGCGCTCAAGGACTACTCCGACGTGTTCAACGTGCTCGTCACCGCGCCCGAGGACGTCCGCATCCAGCGCACGATGGAGGACGAGGGCATCTCGGAGGAGAAGGCCCGCAAGCGCGTGGAGCGCGACAGCTTCACCAAGACCCGCTTCGTCCGCCGCTACTACGGCGAGAACTGGGCCGACGAGAGCAACTACGACCTGGTGGTCGACACCGCTGAGCTCTCCGTCGACGACGCCGTGACCCGCATCGTCGAGGCGGCGAAGGAGCACTTCGCCACGGCGCAGGGCCCGAAGGCCGCCGACGCCAAGGTCGACCCCCTGCTGCTGGAGACGATCGAGCAGCAGTTCGCCCGCCAGCGCTGAGCACCGCGGCCCGCCAAGGTCCCGATTTGGGCGCTTTGGCGGGCCCGACCCGTCCCATGTGGTCGGATGCCGCCCCCCACTTCCATCGCGCCAGAGACGCCTTCTCGCTCCGTATGACGGATTCGCCCTGTGCCGGATGCCCGGTTACGTGGTCCGGAGGGGTAGAATCGAGGTTGGCCGTCGTTCGAGACGGCCGAGTCATGTGAGGAGCGCGTGTGGAACACGACGAGATCGTCGAGCTGGAGGACACTGTCCCCATCAGTGACCTGCAGGACAAGGCAGACATCTCCGTGGAAGGCGATTACGACGCCGACCAGATTTCGGTCCTGGAGGGGCTCGAGGCGGTCCGCAAGCGCCCCGGCATGTACATCGGCTCGACGGGCGAGCGCGGCCTCCACCACCTCGTCTACGAGATCGTCGACAACTCCGTCGACGAGGCACTCGCCGGCTACTGCGACACCATCGGAATCGAACTCCTCGACAACGGGGGCGTGCGCGTCACCGACAACGGGCGCGGCATCCCGGTCAAGGAGCACCCGATCGAGAAGATCCCGACGGTGACGCTCGTGCTCACCGTGCTGCACGCCGGCGGCAAGTTCGGCAACGGCGGCTACAAGGTCTCCGGCGGCCTGCACGGCGTCGGCTCGTCGGTGGTCAACGCGCTGTCCGACAAGTTCGTCGTCGAGGTCAAGCGCGACGGCCACCACTACCGCCAGGAGTTCAACCTCGGCACCCCGGTGACGGAGCTGGAGACGCTGCGCGCCCTCGACGAGGACGAGCAGACCGGCACGATCATCACGTTCTACCCGTCGCCCGACATCTTCGAGACCACCCGGTACAGCTACGACACGCTCGCGAACCGGTTCCGCGAGATGGCGTTCCTCAACAAGGGCCTGCGCCTCACGCTCGACGACCGCCGCTCCCACGTCAACCTCGAGGGCGAGGAGGACGTCGACGGCATCACGCACGACTCCTTCTACTACGAGGACGGGCTGAAGGACTACGTGAAGTTCCTCTCCCACGGCAAGGAGCCGATCCACCCGACGGTCATCGACATGGAGGCGCACGCGCCCGACCAGGGCATGGGCCTCGAGATCGCGATGCAGTGGAACGACTCGTACGCGTCGAACGTGTACACCTTCGCCAACACCATCAACACCCACGAGGGCGGCACCCACGAGGAGGGCTTCCGCGCCGCGCTGACCAACACGGTCAACAAGTGGGGCGAGAACTGGGGCCTGGTCAAGAAGAAGGAGGACCGCGTCTCCGGCGACGACATCCGCGAGGGCCTGACCGCGATCGTCTCCATCAAGGTCTCCGAGCCGCAGTTCGAGGGCCAGACCAAGACCAAGCTCGGCAACACCGAGGCCCGCGGCTTCGTGCAGCGCGTCCTCAACGAGAAGCTCGGCGACTGGTTCGAGCTCAACCCGGCCGAGGGCAAGGACATCATCCGCAAGTCGCAGCTCGCGGCGGCCGCCCGCATCGCCGCCCGCAAGGCGCGTGAGATGGCCCGCAACCGCAAGGGGCTCCTCGGTGGCGGCGGCCTGCCCGGCAAGCTGGTCGACTGCTCCTCGCGCAACCCCGAGGAGTGCGAGGTGTTCATCGTCGAGGGCGACTCCGCCGGCGGCTCCGCCCGCGGCGGTCGCGACCCGCGCACCCAGGCGATCCTCCCGATCCGCGGCAAGATCCTGAACGTGGAGAAGGCGCGCCTGGACAAGATCCTGGCCAACAAGGAGGTCGAGGCGATCATCAACGCGCTCGGCACCGGCGCCCAGGACGACTTCGACATCGACCGGCTGCGCTACCACAAGCTGATCCTCATGGCCGACGCGGACGTCGACGGCGCGCACATCCGCACGCTGCTGCTCACGCTGATCTTCCGCTTCCTGCGTCCCCTCATCGAGGCCGGCCACGTCTACCTCGCGCAGCCCCCGCTGTTCCGCCTCCGGTGGACCAACGCGCCGCACGAGCTCGCATACACCGACGCCGAGCGCGACGCGCTGCGGAAGCAGGGCCTCGAGGAGGGCAAGAAGCTCCCGCAGGTCAACCCCATCCAGCGCTACAAGGGCCTCGGCGAGATGAACGCCGACGACCTCTGGGAGACGACGATGGACCCCGACAACCGCATCCTGCTGCAGGTCACCATGGAGGACGCGCTCGCCGCCGACCGGATGTTCTCGATCCTGATGGGCGAGGACGTCGAACAGCGCCGCACCTTCATTCAGCGCAACGCCCGCGACGTGCGCTTCCTGGACATCTAAGGACCAACAGAGAACTATGGCTGACGAAGAGATTCCCGAAGAAGCCCTCAACGACGACCTGCAGGCCGGCGGCCACGGGCGCGTCGACGCGATCGAGCTCGAGGACGAGATCCAGAAGTCGTACCTCGACTACGCCATGAGCGTGATCGTCGGGCGCGCGCTGCCCGACGTGCGCGACGGGCTCAAGCCGGTGCACCGTCGCGTGCTCTACGCCATGTGGGACGGCGGCTACCGCCCCGACCGCGGCTGGAACAAGTGCTCCCGCGTCGTGGGCGAGGTCATGGGCCTCTACCACCCGCACGGCGACAGCGCGATCTACGACGCCCTCGTGCGCCTCGCGCAGCCGTGGGCGATGCGGCTCCCGCTCATCGCGGGGCAGGGCAACTTCGGTTCCCAGGGCAACGACAAGGCCGCCGCCATGCGGTACACCGAGTGCAAGATGGCGCAGCCGGCTGCGGAGATGGTCCGCGAGATCGAGCAGAACACCGTCGACTTCAAGCCCAACTACGACAACCGCGAGATGGAGCCGACGGTGCTCCCCTCCCGGTTCCCGAACCTGCTGGTCAACGGCTCGACGGGCATCGCGGTGGGCATGGCCACCAACATCCCCACGCACAACCTCCGCGAGGTCGGCGCGGCCGCGCAGTGGGCGCTCGAGCACCCGGACGCCAAGCCCGAGGAGCTCCTCGAGGCCGCGATGCAGCACATCCAGGGCCCCGACTTCCCGGGCGGCGGCCTCATCGTCGGCCGCCAGGGCATCGAGGACGCGTACCGGACCGGCCGGGGCTCGGTCGTGATGCGCGCGATCATCGACATCGAGGAGGACGACAAGGGCCGCACCCAGCTCGTCGTCACCGAACTGCCGTACATGACCAACCCCGACGCGCTCGCGCAGCGCATCGCCGACCTGGTCAACGCCGGCAAGCTCACCGGCATCTCCGACATCCGCGACGACTCGTCCGCGCGCACCGGCCAGCGACTCGTCATCCAGCTGAAGCGCGACGCCCAGCCGCGCGTCGTGATGAACAACCTGTACAAGCACACCGCGCTGCAGGACACGTTCGGCTGCAACATGCTGGCCATCGTCGACGACGTGCCCCGCACGCTGCGCCTCGACCAGTTCATCTCCCTGTGGATCAAGCACCAGCTCGACGTCATCCGTCGCCGGACCCAGTTCCAGCTCGACGACGCCGAGAAGCGCGCGCACATCTACCGCGGCCTGGTGAAGGCGCTCGACAAGCTCGACGAGGTCATCGCGCTCATCCGCCGGTCGCCGAACTCCGACGAGGCCCGCACCGGCCTGATGGCGCTCCTCGACATCGACCAGCTCCAGGCCAACGCCATCCTCGACATGCAGCTCCGCCGCCTCGCCGCCCTCGAGCGGCAGGAGACGATGGACCGGCTCGCCGCGCTCGAGGCGAAGATCGCCGACCTCAAGGACATCCTCGCCAACGAGATGCGCCAGCGGTCGATCATCTCCGCCGAGCTCGCGGAGATCGTCGAGAAGTACGGCGACGAGCGACGCACCCGCATCATCGCAGCGGAGGGCGACTTCTCGGAGGAGGACTTCATCCCCGACGAGGACGTCGTCGTCACCATCACTTACGGCGGCTACGTCAAGCGCACCCGGGCGGACCAGTACCGCGCCCAGAAGCGCGGCGGCCGCGGCGTCCGAGGTGCCGCGCTGCGGGCCGACGACGAGGTGCAGCACCTGTTCACCGCCACCAACCACCAGTGGCTGCTGTTCTTCACGAACTTCGGCCGCGTCTACCGGATCAAGGCCTGGCAGCTGCCGGAGGCGGGCCGCGACGCGAAGGGCAGCCACGTCGTCGGGCTGCTGACGTTCCTGCCCGACGAGCGGATCGCCCAGGTGCTGAAGCTGAAGTCGTACGACGACGCGCCCTACCTGCTGCTCGCGACGAAGAAGGGCCTCGTCAAGAAGACCGCCCTCACCGCGTACGACTCGCCGCGCTCCGCCGGCATCATCGCGATCAACTTCCGCGAGGAGTCCGACGAGCTCATCGGCGCCCAGGTGTGCTCGGAGGAGGACGACGTCCTGCTCATCTCGAAGAAGGGGCAGGCGATCCGCTTCCAGGCCTCCGACGAGCAGCTCCGCCCCATGGGCCGCGCCACCTCGGGCGTCACCGGCATGCGGTTCCGCACCGTCGGCGGCGAGTCCGACGAGCTGCTCAGCCTCTCGATCCTGCCCGCGGGCGGCGAGGAGGAGGAGCGCTTCGTCTTCACCGTCACCGACGGCGGCTACGCCAAGCGCACCCGGGTCAGCGAGTACCGTCGCCAGGGCCGCGGCGGCCTCGGCATCAAGGCCATGAAGCTCGTCGAGGACCGCGGAGAGCTGGTGGGCGGCATCATCGTCGAGGAGACCGACGAGGTCATCGCCATCAAGCACTCCGGCCAGATCACCCGGTCGTCCGTCTCCGAGGTGCCCGTCAAGGGCCGCGACACCATGGGCGTGAAGTTCGTGGGCGTGCGCGGGGACGACGCCGTGAGCGTCATCGCGCTCTACCCTGAGTCCGAGGAAGCCGAGGCGGCGCTCGAAGCCGAAATTTCCGTGGACGCCGACGCGGAAGCTTCGGAGTCCGACGCTGCTGCCGATACCGTAGGGGTGACGGACGCGATCGAGGAGGAAACCGATGAGTGATGCGCCGCGCTGGCCTGGCGCCAACGGGTCCCCCGGCCTCGACTTCTCGCGTTCCGACGCGCCCCAACCCGGCCGGACGAGCGCCCCGGGTGCCCCATCGGCGGACTCCCTCGACGCCACCAACGCCATCCCGAAGGTATCGGCCACCAAGCCGCCGTCGCTCGCGGAGCGGGTCGGCTTCGGGGCCGGCACCGGCGAGGCCGCGGCCAACCCGTCGCTGAAGAGCGCGGACGACTGGGAACTCGACAGCATCACGCGGCAGCCGAGCCCCAAGCCGGGGCCGGCGTACGAGGCGAAGTCGGCCGACGTGTCCGCCCCCGCCCGGGCCGCGGTGACCCCGTCGGCGATTCCCGCGGCGGCGCCCGCCCAGTCGGCCGCCACGCCGTCGCGTGTCGCGAAGCTGGACGACAGCAGCCCGCTGCCCGCCCGCGGCATGCGCCGCACGCGCAAGGCGCGGCTGCGGCTGCACCGCATCGACCCCTGGTCGGTGATGAAGACCGCGTTCCTGTTCTCCATCGCGTTCGGCGTGATGATCGTCGCCGCGGTCGCGGTCCTGTGGTCGGTCTTCGCCGGCTCCGACGCCATGACCTACATCAACGACTTCGTGAACCGGATCATGGCCGACGACCAGGGCGGCGCCCGCTTCGACATCGCCAACTACCTCGGCTGGCAGCGCGTCCTCGGCCTCACCACGGTCCTGGCCGCCATCGACGTCGTGATCTTCACCGCGGTCGCCACCCTGTTCGCCTTCCTCTACAACCTCGCCGCCGTCATCATGGGCGGGCTGGAAGTGACGTTGGCGGAGGACTGATCCCCGGGGCTGGTTCACCTGCCTCCGGTCGGGTTCACCTGCCTTCGGTCGGGTTCAACCTGCTTGGTTCGGCGGTTGGCCTGCGCCGCTCGGGGCCGCCTGCCTCCCTCAGGCTGACCTGCCCACCTTCGGAAAACCTGCCGGATCCGGCAGGTTTTTCGCATTTTGGCGGGCGCCTAGCTCGAGCGCCCTGCCGACGATGCGCTTCAGTTCCTGCGGGGAGTTGGCCACCTCCCAGTCCCAACGTACGAGCCAGAGCCCTAGACCGCGGATGCCTCCCTCTCGACGCTTCTCGTTCATGATCGCCTGTTCGGGTTTCTGGCCGGGTCGGAGCAACGCGCCGTACTTGATCGCGCCGTCCACCTCTCCGACGACGCCGTAGTCGCGCCAGAAGAAGTCGGCCCGCGCGACGAACTCGCCGTCGGCGTCGAAGAGCTCGGTCTGGAGTTCCGGCGTCGGCAGCCCTGCGATAGACATGTTGATGCGGCTGATGGACTCTGCCGGTGACTCGCTGCGGGCATCGGCGAACCGCAGCACACGCCGGGCCCTCCTCAGACCGTGGAGCCGTGGATGCATAGCGAGCGCTGCGCCCAGTTCCGATCGGGAGATCCCCGCCGCCAGCGCGGCGTCGGCGGCGGATATGCCCCAGCCCAGCGGTTCGGTGCGGGCCACGTCGCACACCGTCCTGGCGAGCCCTGTGACCCGGACGTCGTCCACCTCGCCAATCTCGGCCTCGATGATGCGGGTGTTCCGGACGAGCAGCTGTGGACTCTTGTCCCCGTGGCCCGGTGTGAGCCTCGTCATCGTCACACGGTCCAAGCTGGAGCGCTGGACCGGCAAACCATGCAGGACGGCCGCCGACGTGTGGCTGACGACGCTCGTCGGGTCGACCAGGCGGGTAGTCGCTCGGATGAGGGTGCGGTGACGCGTCAGCTCGTCGTCGAGGCGCTCGGCGGAGTACATGCTGTGGCGAAGTCGAGTGAGTTCACCGGAGTCGCAGAGCGCGGTGATGTCGTGCGGCGAGTGGCCCATGGCCAGGAGTTCGGCGTGCGAAATCGTCGATGTCATGGTGCGAGTGCAGCCCATAGGAGTCGCATGCGGCATTGCGAACGCGACAGCTGTGGACAAATATGGCAGGTCAACCAGTCGACCTGTGGAGTGTGCACGTCGGCCCAACACAAGGGACCTGCCAGCTTTCGAAAAACCAGCCGGATCCGGCAGGTAAATCGAAGGCGGACAGGTCCCTTCGAGGCAGGCAGGCCAAGCTCAAGCCAGGCAGGCCAAGCCGAGGCTGGCAGGCCAAGCCCGTACTACGGCAGGTGAACCCGACGGGGGAGGCTAGACCACGCTCTCGTGCGACGCGTGCGCCAGCTTGGCCTCGTCCTTCAGCTCGAACTGGTGCTTGCGACCGATCATCTTGTCGATGATCGCCGCGATGGCGCCGTCGCCGGTGACGTTGGTGGCGGTGCCGAACGAGTCGATGGCGATGTAGGTGGCGATCATGAGGGCCTGCTGGGTCTCGTCGAAGCCGAGCTGCGACTGCATCAGGCCCAGCGCGGTCATCACGGCGCCGCCGGGGACGCCGGGGGCCGCGATCATGAACACGCCGAGGAGGAGGACGAAGCCGAGGATGACGAGCGGCTCGATCTCCATGCCGTAGAGCATCATGATGGCCAGCGCGAACGAGGTGAGCTTGATCGTCGACCCGGCGAGGTGGATGGTCGCGCACAGCGGGACGGTGAACGACGCGACGGGCTGGCTGACGCCCATCTTCACCGCCTGGCGGAGCGTGACCGGGATCGTCGCGGCCGACGAGGAGGTGCCGAGCGCGGTGGCGTAGGCCGGCAGCATGGTGCCGAGCATCTTGATCGGGTTCCGACCGGTCACGGCGCCGGCGACCGAGTACTGGATGCCCAGCATGATCCACGTGAGGATGAACACGAAGATCACGACGCCGAGGAACGTGGCGATGACCGCGGTGACCTGGCCGCCCTGCGTCATGTTGAGGAAAATGCCGAAGATGTAGATCGGCAGCAGTGGGATGATGATCTTGGCGATGACGAGCCCGATGATCTCGCGGAACTCGTGGGCGCCCTTGTAGATGACCTCGCTCTTGATGGCGGTCAGCGCGACACCGAGGATGAAGGCGAGCACCAGTGCGCTCATGACGCCGAACAGCGGCGGGATCTCGACGGTGAAGTACGGCGCGAGCAGCGCTTCCTCAGGGTTGGTGAGCGACTCGGGGGCCGGCGGCAGCACCCGCGGCAGCACCAGCATGGAGGCGCCCCAGCCGAGGAGGCCGGCGAGCACGGTCGACGTGTAGGCGATGCCGGCGGTGATGGCGAGCCACTTGCCGGCGCCGCGACCGAGGTCGGCGATCGCCGGCGCGATGAGCCCGAGGATGATCAGGGGGATGACGAAGCTCAACACCTGCCCGAAGAGGGCGTTGATCGTCACGAACACGCGGGTGAGGCCTTCGGGGAAGAACAGCCCACAGATGATGCCCAGGACGATGGCGACGACGATCTGTGGAAGCAGCCCGAAGTTGCGCTTCTTGGGGAGAGTGGCTTCTTGCATGGAGGAAATGTAACTGCCGCCGGACCGGTCCGCGGACACCGGGGGCGGATTCGGAACGCCTCAGCTTCCCAGCATCTGCACCCACGCCCCGAGGACGTCCTCGAGCCGGCCGTGGACGCGGACCTCGGCGAGGTCGTCGCCCCGGGTGGCCCCGTCGTTGACGATGACGACGGGCTTCCCGTCACGGACGGCGCGGCGGCAGAACCGGAGCCCGCTCATCACGGTGAGGCTCGACCCGAGCACGAGCAGCGTCGACGCCTGCTCCAGCAGCTCGAAGGCCGACGAGGTCACCTCCGGCCGCGTGTTCTCGCCGAAGAAGACGACATCCGGCTTGAGGATCCCGCCGCAGGCCTCGCACGGCGGGTAGCGGAAGTCCTGGGTGCGGTCGACCTCGGCGTCGCCGTCGGGCGCCGAGATCGCCTCCTCCTCCAGCGCGGCCATGCGGGCGGCGAAGGACGGGTTGAGCGCGAGGAAGTGCTGCTGCAGCGCGTCACGGTCAACCACGCCTTCGCAGCCCAGGCAGACGACGCGGTCCAGGCGGCCGTGGAGGTCGACCACCTCCGGCGAGCCGGCGCGCTGGTGCAGGCCGTCGACGTTCTGCGTCACCACCCCGACGCTCGGCAGCCGCGCCTCCAGGGCGGCGAGCGACGTGTGCGCCGCGTTCGGCCGCGCCTGCCGGAACCAGCGCCAGCCGACCGTGCTGCGCGCCCAGTAGCGGCGGCGACTGAGGTCGGAGCCGACGAACTCCTGGTAGAGCATCGGGGAGCGGGGCCGGGCGTCGGGGCCGCGGTAGTCGGGCAGGCCGGAGCCGGTGGACATGCCGGCACCGGTGAGCACGAGGGTCGGCCGGTGGTGGAGCAGGTCGAGCGCTTGCCGGAGTTCCTCGTCGCCGGAGATGCGTCCGAAGCCCCCGGTGCCGGGTCCCCAGCCGGGCGCGGCGGGCAGCGCGACACCGTCGGCGGCGGTGCGGAACCAGCCGCCCACGTCGGCCGTCTTCGGTGCGGTCACGTCGAGCCTCCTCGTGCACCGACAACCTAGCGCGGGACGCAACCCATCCGGCGCAGCGCGCTTGCGTCGCCGGTAGCCTTGGGAGCGTGATCAACCCTCTGGAGCGAGTGCGGCGGGCCATCGGGGAGACGGTCCGCTCCAGGGTCGCGGGCGGGGACGCCGAGGTCCGCGCGGAGCGCATCTGGGGCTCCCCGGGGCCCCGCTGGCACGGGCCCGACGACGTGATCGCCCATGTCAACGGCGACGCGTCGATGTACTCCGGCGGCATCGCCGCGCTCCTGCTCCAGACCCTCCACCCGGCGGCGATGGCGGGCGTCGCGGGCCATTCGGGCTACCGCTCCGACCCCTGGGGTCGCCTGCAGCGCACCGCCGAGTTCATCGCGATGACCACCTTCGGGCGGATCGACGACGCCAAGTCTCTCGTCGAGCGCGTCAAGGAGATCCACCTCCGGGTCCGCGGGAAGACCGACCAGGGCGAGCCCTACCGCGCCTCCGACCCCCACCTGCTGGAGTGGGTGCACGTCGCCGAGACGTGGTCGTTCCTGCTGAGCTTCCGGCATTTCGGCTTCCGCCGCCTCACCGATGGGGAGGCCGACGAGTACGTCGCCCAGGCCGCCCCCGTCGGCGAGATGCTCGGCGCCGAGGAACTGCCCCGCACGCTGGCCGACCTGGAGCGCGCGATGGAGTCGTACCTGCCCGAGCTGCGCGTCTCCCCGGCCGCGCGGGACACCGTCGACTTCATCCTGAAGTCGCCGCCGATCCCGTGGCTCGCGCGGCCCGGCTACTGGATGCTCGCCGCCGGCGCGATCTCGATCCTGCCCGTCTGGGCGCGGCGGATGCTCGGGCTGCCGACCAGCGCGTGGTTCGACCGGCTGGTGGGCCTGCCGCTGGGGAAGCTGTCGACGAACGTGCTGCGGTGGGCGATGGCGTCGGTGCGCCGCCGGCCGGTGCATCCGCGCACCACGTGAGGCGTAGTCAGACCCTCTCCGCTACGAAGCGCCGGACCACTGCGAGATCTTCCTCCCCCAACCCCGCCGAGACGAGCTCCTCGTAGGCGTTCTGGAGGGCGGGAAGCAGGATGGCCGCTGTCGAGGTCGCCTCGGCGATGTCACGGGCGAACCCCAAGTCCTTGACCATGTAGGCCGCGATCCCCCCGGGCGAGTAATCGGCTTCGATGAGTTTTCGTTTCTTCGCCTCCAATAGCTTGGAGCCGGCGTACCCGCCGCTGAGGACTTCCATCAGCTTGAAGGGTTCGATTCCCGAACGTTCCGCCAGGACTGTCGCCTCGCCGAGAGCGAGCATGGTCGCGGAAACCACCATTTGGTTGCAGGCTTTGGCGACTTCACCGGCGCCGAGGGGACCCAAATGATGCACGGTCCCACAGGGACTGAGGGCCTTCGCCACGCGTTGGAACTGCTCGGCATCGGCCCCGACCATGATGGACAGCGTCCCCGCGTCAGCTCCCTCGACGCCGCCGGAGACCGGCGTGTCCACCAGCTCGACTCGGCCTTCGCTCGCTCTACGGACCGAGTGAGCGAGCTCTCGTAGCCGCACTGCCGACGACGTCGATCCCACCATCACCAGCAGGGGTCGGGCCGCGGCGACGAGCGATTCGTCGCCGATGAGCAGCGGCTCCAGTTGCGGGAGGTCCGGCAACATGACGAGCACTTCGTGCGCCTGTGCCGCTAGTTCGCGGGGTGTGTCCACATAAGCGGCCCCGCCGTCGACGAGCGCGGGTTTGATGGAGCGGGAGTACACGACGACCTTTTTTCCGGCCGCCAGAAGTCGCAAGGCCATAGGGATGCCCATGGCACCGGTGCCGATGAGGCCCACGGTGTGTTGAGTCACGAGAGACCCGCGTCCTCTTCGGTGGCCCCAGGGCCGACCAACGTTTCGGCGGTCATGGTGAGTGAGCGATAGATGACATCCGCTGGGTTCTTTACCCCCACGTCGAGCGCATCGATGAAAGGTCTGTGCTTCTCCACGGTGATGTTTGCGCGCGCTCGATCAGCGCCCGCATGCATTATGGCCATGCGCAGGGGCCCCTCGAGTGCGAGCCAAGAACTCTGCAACACCGCATTGCCTGCCAACTCCACGAGAGTGCGGTGGAAGGCCAGGTCGGCGTCGATGAGGTCGACGATGGGGCCATCCCGCTGTTCGGACATGACGGCCAAACGTTGCCGAAGCGTCTCTTGGTGGCTTCCTCGATCAGGGTGCTCGGCGATTAGCCGAGCGGCGAGACCCTCCAACGCCGCCCTCACTGTGAAGAGTTCGTAGACTTTCTGGGCATCAAGAGCGCGTACGTGTAGGCGACCGTTGGACGTTGCTTCGACGAGTTGCTGTTGCTGGAGTTCCAAGAGTGCTTCACGCACGGTGCCGCGGCTCACGTTCAATTGTCCCGCCAAACGTGTTTCTACCAGGGCGCTGCCCTGTGGGATGGCACCCGTAATGATCGAATCGCGCAACACCTTGAGGACCTGGCCGCGCAGGTTGGAGAACTCAATGGCCTGCAGCGGTGCAGGACTCGTTTCCGGCTTCATGCAGCCAATTACACCACAACCTGCCCCTAAGAGGTCAACGGTCGACCGTCGACCGTTGACAGCTAACTCCCTCGTGTGCTTCGATAGCCAAAGTTCGATGACTGACTCCCTCGGTGGCAACGAACGCCGCTGAGGCGCAGGGGCTGGTCCCCTGCATCGCAAGACGCTCTCGCAGGTGAGAGCGCAGAAGAGATGGGAGACCAGCCGGTGATCAACACCTCATCAGGCCCTCTGCGAGTCGTGAATTGGGTGCTGGACGCGCTCTACAAGGTCATGATGGCGACCGCCGTTCTCGGTCTGGTCCTTGTCGTTTCGGTCGTCTCATGGCAGGTCTTCTCTCGTTATGTGACGAATGCCTCAGCGTCTTGGGCGCCTGAGGTAGCACAACTGGCCTTCGTCTGGACGGCGCTCTTTGCCATCGCCATCGGCGTGCGTCAGCGCCGGCACATGGTGATGGATGCCTTCACCTCCGTGAAGAACCGTGGAGTGAACGTCGTGCTCAACACTGTCGCTGCTGCCGCGATCGTCGCTGTCAGCGCGATCCTCGCTTGGTACGGGTTCGATTCGCTCTCCGTGAGTTACCGCAGGGTATTCCCGGCTCTCGGAATAGCGACGGGGTGGATGCACCTCGCCGTCCCGGTGAGCTTCGGGGCGTGCGTCGTCTTCGGGATCGAAGGGTGGGTACGCACGGTCTTCGGTCGCGAGACGAAGGATGGCCTGCTCGAACGGATGGAAGCGGTCTCCGGACTTGACCTGACAGACCCGAAGAACGAGGAGGCGCGCTGATATGGGCGGAACACTCTTCGCAGGGTTCATCGGCGGAATCATCGCACGCATACCAATCGGTTTCGCCCTCGCCGCGGCATCGATCGTCGGTCTTCTGCTCTTCACCGAGGTCCCTCTCAATATCGCGCCGCAGCGCATCGTCGCGGGCATCACACCCTTCCCCCTGCTCGCCATCCCGTTGTTCATCCTTGCCGGCGCGCTGATGACTTACGGCGGCATCAGCCGTCGCCTGCTCGACCTCGCTGAGTCGATCGTCGGCCGGATCCGCGGAGGCCTGGCGCAGACCAACGTCCTTGCGTCGCTCTTCTTCGGTGGTCTCTCCGGGTCCGCCGTCGCCGACGTTTCGAGTCTTGGCCGCATCCTTATCCCGGCGATGCGCGAACGCAACTACTCCGCCGCGTACTCCGCGGTGGTCACGGCCGTAACAGCGATCATCACGCCCATCCTGCCCCCAAGCATCACGCTCATCCTCTATGGAGTGGTGACCGGGACTTCCATCGGCCAGCTCTTCTTCGCGGGAGTGGTGCCGGCCTTCGTCTTCGTCGCGATCCTGATGTTGACCGTCCATCTCACGGTCAACAAGCTGGGCTTCCTGTCCGGGCACGTAGGCGAGACGAAAGCAGAAGGCGCGGGTCATGCGCCAAAGTTCTTCCCATCGCTGCTGGCGGCATTCCCCGCGCTGTTGCTGCCCGTACTGATCCTGGTCGGTATCCGTGGTGGGTTCTTCACCCCCACAGAAGCCGCAGCTATGGCCGTCGTCTACTCGCTGGTCGTTGGCTTCTTCATCTACCGGGAACTCAATCTGAAGACGTTGATCGAAGCGCTGAAGAGCACGGTGCAACTCGTCGGTCTCATCATGCTCGTGATGTCCGCGGCGCAGTTGTACTCGTGGGCCCTGACTTCCGAGCGCATCCCGCAGGCAATTGCTCAAGGGATGCTGGACCTCACAAGCAATCCGGTCCTCCTGCTCCTGCTGATCAACGTGCTCCTCCTGTTCGTGGGCATGTTCATCGAAGCCAACGCAGCGTTGATCATCCTGGTGCCGATCCTCCTGCCGATCGCCCTCGACCTCGGGGTCGATCCCGTGCACCTCGGCATCATCATCGTCGTCAACCTGGGCATCGGTCTCGTGACCCCACCCGTGGGGCTGACGCTGCTGCTCGCCGCGGAGATCGCTGAACTCAACGTCATGCAGACGCTGAGGGCGCTCCTGCCGTTCATGATCGCCGTCCTGGCGTTCCTCATGCTCATCACCTACGTCCCGGCCATCTCTCTCTGGCTACCGACAGTCCTGTTCTAACCATCCGCAAACCACCACCACACAAACCAACGGAGGCAACCATGTCCATCTTCAAACGCGCCGCTGTGCTGGGCGCCGCAGCATCGCTGGTCCTCGGGCTGGCCGCCTGCTCCGGCGAGTCCACCACCTCTGACGAGACCACCTCGGCCCCGAACGAGACCAACAACGGCGGAGCCGGAGCCGCGACCACGCTGGTTCTCGGGCACGAGGGCAATGACGAAGACCCCCGTCAAACGGCCGCCCTGCGTCTCAAGGAACTTGTCGAGGAAGCGACCGATGGCCGCGTGGAGATCGAGATCCACGCCAACGGCACGCTCGGCAACTGGGAGCAGATGATCGAAGGTCTGCAATTCGGTTCCACGGACATCGTGATCGAGTCGCTGTTGACCCTCGAGTCGTACTCCGAGCTGGCCTCGATCGAGACCGCGCCCTTTATCTACCGGGACACGGAGCACTTCATTGAGGTGTGGGAGGGAGACATCGGCGACGAGATCCGTGGTGCCGTCGCAGAGGACACCGGCTTCGCCATCGCAGGCAACATGTTCCGTGGTGCCCGACAACTGTCCACCAAGACCCCGGTCACGAGCCTGGACGATCTCTCGGGCCTCACGATCCGCACGCCGTCAGCCCCCACCATGGTGGCTACCTGGCAGGCACTCGGTGCCCGCGCGGAAGCGATGCCCTGGGACGAGGTCTACTCAGCGCTTGAGCAAGGCGTCCTTGACGGTCAGGAGAATCCGCTCAGTTCCATCCTGTTCGCTTCGGTCCACGAAGTGGCTCCCGAAATCACCATGACTTCCCACGTCTACGCCAACTTCCACTTCATCATGTGGGACGAAGCGCTGCAGGGCATGGACGAGGCTGACCGTGAGGCGATCCTCGAGGCCGCGACCGTCGTCGGGCAGGAATACACCGAGGCCATCCAGGAAGACGAGGCGGAGTACCGCGCCCAGATGGAAGACGAGGGCGCGACGTTCCACGAACTCACCGACCGCGACGCATGGGTCGAGGCGACCCAGCCCGTCATTGACTCCCTGCCCGATCGGGCAAAGGAATGGGTCGGCCAGATCACCGGCTGACCGACCCTTTCGCCCAACCAACCAAAGAACCATCCAGAGAAAGAGACACCGCTATGAACCTCCACGAGTTGCTGAGGAAGCGCGAGGACGAGGGCAACAAGATCAAGGTCGGCCTGATTGGCGCTGGACGCTACGGCACGATGTACATGGCTCAGGCGCACAACATTCCGGGCGTGCACGTGGTCGGCATCGCCGACCTGAACAAGGCACGCGCAGAAGGGGCACTCAAGCTGGTCGACTGGCCGGAAGATGACGTCGTCTACAACGTCGATGAAGCCCTCGCGACCGGAAAGACCGCGCTGGTGACCGACGCCAACGAACTGCTTGATGCCGACATCGACGTCATCGTCGAAGCCACGGGTAATCCCATCGCGGGCATCAACCACGCGCTCAAGGCGATCGAGACGAAGAAGCACGTCATCATGGTGACGGTGGAAGCTGACGCCCTGGCCGGTCCAGCGCTGCAGAAGCGCGCCGAGAAGGCGGGTGTCGTCTTCTCGATGGCCTACGGCGACCAGCCTGCGCTCATCTGGGAACTCGTGGACTGGGCCCGCACTTCCGGCTTCAAGGTTGTCTGTGCGGGCAAGGGCGCCAAGTACCTACCGACGTACCACCAGATGAACCCGGACAATGTGTGGGACTTCTGGGAGTTCTCCAAGGAGCTGACCGATTCCGGGCAACTCAACCCGCGTATGCACACCTCCTTCCGTGACGGCACGAAGGCCGCCATCGAGATGGCGGCAGTTGCGAACGCTGCTGCGCTGAAGCCGTCGGACGAAGGCCTCACTTTCACGCCCGGGGACGTCACTGAGATCGCGACGATCTGCCGCCCCGGTTCGGTGGGCGGCGTACTCGCCAACGATGGTTCTGTCGACGTGATGTCCAGCGTGACGCGTGAAGGTGATTGGATTCCCAACAACACCCAGGAGGGCGTGTTCGTCGTCGTTGAGGCAACGAATGACTACGTTGCGTCTTGCTTCGCCGAATACCCGTGGCACCCGGATCCCACCGGACGTTACGCAGCGCTCTATCGTCCCTACCACTACATCGGACTCGAGCTGAATGTCTCCATCGCGAATGCTGTTCTGCGGGGAGTCTCGACAGGTCACCCGGTGGGTTTCTATGCCGACGTCGTCGCCACTGCCAAGAAGGATCTCGCTTCAGGAGATGTGCTGGATGGCGAGGGCGGCTACGCCGTCTGGGGCAAGCTCGTCTCCGCTGGGTACTCGCGTGAACTCAACGCCCTTCCCGTTGCCCTGGCGCACGATGTCAGGCTCAAGAACGACATCAAGCAGGGTCAGATCGTCAGCTGGGACGACATAGAGATCAACCCCGAACTGGAGGTGGCTATTCAACTCCGCCGCGAAACTGAAGCACTGGTAGTCGCCTGACATCCGGAAACAATGGGCAGCGCTGGCCGAGGGCTTGTGCCAGCGCTGCCCCTAGCAACTTTGTGGCTCATCGGAAGGAAAGATCAAATGGGACTTCGAATCGCAATAGGGGCCGATCAGTCGGCCTTTGACCTCAAGAGCGCGATCATCCGCGTCCTGCAGAGCCATGACCGGGTCGATGCAGTGCTCGACGTCGGGGTCAGCGGGCTGGGGGACGAGACAAAGAATCACGAGGACGTCGCGATCGCAGTTGCGAACGCGGTGGCATCTGGAACCGCGGACCGCGGGCTGGCGTTCTGCGGCAACGGACTTGGTGTCGCCCTCGCCGCCAACACGGTGGAAGGGGTGTCCGCCGTCACCGCGGATGACATCTTCTCGGTGCGCACGTCGGTCACCACCAATCGTGCCACGGTCCTGTGCATGGGAGCGAAGGTCGTAGGAGCCGAACTGGCATCCACGCTCGTGGAGGCATGGCTCGCCGAGGAGATGCCCGCCCCGTGACTTGCTCACCGGCGCCTGGCTGTCGTGCGGTTTGCGAGTATCGATTCGGGTGCGCTAGAGTTACGCGTCGGTGAACGAGCCTATAGCTCAGTCGGTTAGAGCGCTGCCCTGATAAGGCAGAGGTCGCTGGTTCAAGTCCAGCTAGGCTCACCATTTGATAACAATCCCCGCACGGTTCGCCTGCGGGGATTTTGCTTTCCCATGCCCCGCCGTACGCTTGAGCCATCCGGGAGCACGGCGCGCGAGGACGCCGCCCCACCCCGGCTCCTGCGGCACCCGGGAGGGCCCCATGAACACGCAGTCCCGCACCTGGCGAAGCATCCTCACCGCCCTGCTCCTGACGCTCGCGCTCGCGGGCTGCTCCGGCAGCAACGAGTCCTTCGAGCCCGGCGTGTCCCGCGGCGACGCACCCGCAGCCCCTGCCGACGGCGGTGGGCGGCCGGAGGCGGGCGAAGACACCGCGGGCGGGGGTGACGAGGACGTCGCCGGCGACGACGACCGCATGATCATCAAGTCCAAGACCCTGCGGCTGGAGGTGGAGAGCACCGCCGACTCCATCACCCGCATCCGCGACCTCGCCCGAAGCCACTCCGGCCACGTCACCGACATGCAGGTGGCCACCGACACCGGCGAGTGGGTCTACCGCTACGACGAGAACGGCTACCCGGTCGGCGACGGCGGGGCGCTGCGCGGCTGGGTCACCGTCCGGGTCCCTACCGAGGACTTCGAGGAGTTCGTCGACGAGGTGGCCAAGATCGGCACCGTGAAGTTTCAGTCCGAGGCGTCCGACGACGTCACCCAGGAGCACGTCGACCTCTCCGCCCGGCTCGAGAACCTCCGCGCGCAGGAGGTCCGGCTCCGCGAGTTCTTCGACGCGGCCAAGAACGTCACCGAGATGCTCTCGATTGAGAACGAGCTCGCGCGGGTCCGCGGCGACATCGAGTCGCTCGACGCGCAGGTCACCTACCTGGAGCGGCAGGCGGCGATGGCGACGGTCACCGTCGAGCTGGTCGAGCCGAAGGCGATCGTCCGCCCGGGCGGCGACTCGTGGGGCTTCACCCAGGCGCTCACCAACGGCGTCCGCGGCGCGGCCGAACTCGTCACCGGCGCGATCACCGTCCTCATCGCGACGGCGCCCCTCTGGCTCGTCGCGCTGCTGCTGTTCTTCCCGATCCGCGCGCTGGTCCGGCGCCGTCGGGCGCGCCGACTCACCCCGTCGGAGACACCGCCGGACCCCTCAGCGGCGCCCGTCGGGGGTGACACCGACGCCACGTAGAGTCGAAGGATGAGTGAAGAGCTTTACGAGACGAACCGTTCAGCAGAGCAACTCGCCGGCGACGAGGGAGGCTTCCCCGAGCAGGAGCAGACCCCGCCCGGCCTCACCACGGAGATGACCCCACGCCCGGACCACGGCGAGGAGAGCTGGGTCGGACGTGACCGGCTCAAGGGGCTCAAGGCGCTCGTCACCGGCGGCGACTCCGGCATCGGCCGCGCCGTCGCCATCGCGTTCGCCCGCGAGGGCGCCGACGTCGCCATCAACTACCTGCCCGACGAGCAGTCCGACGCTGAGGACACCGCGTCGTGGATCGAGAAGGCCGGGGCCAAGGCGGTCCTGGTGCCCGGCGACCTGACCGACGAGGCCACCGCCCGCAAGGTCGTCGACGATGCCGCCGGATCCCTCGGCGGCCTCAACATCCTCGTCAACAACGCCGGCGCCCAGTGGGCACGGCGCGAGCAGGGCCTCGAGGACGTCACCACCGAGCAGATGGACCAGATCTTCAAGGTCAACCTGTACGCCCTGTTCTGGGTGACGCAGCAGGCGCTGAAGTATCTCGGCAAGGGCGACAGCATCATCAACGTGAGCTCCATCCAGGCCTACGACCCGTCGGTGGCCCTGCTCGACTACGCGTCGACGAAGGCCGCCATCAACAACTTCACGGTCAACCTGGCCGCCGAGCTCGGCCCGAAGGGGATCCGGGCCAACGCGGTCGCGCCCGGCCCGATCTGGACGCCGCTCCAGCCGGCCACCAAGCCGGGTGAGAGCATGCCGAAGTTCGGCAGCGACGCCCCGCTCGGCCGCGCCGGGCAGCCGGCGGAGCTCGCGGGGGCGTTCGTGTTCCTCGCGAGCCCGGCCGAGGCGTCCTACGTCACCGGCACGGTCGTCGGCGTGACCGGCGGCAAGCCCGTCTTCTAGGCACTCACCGCAACAGGTCCAGCACCGCCTCCTCCAGACCGTTCTGTCGGGAGTTGGCGGTGCTGTACTGCTTCCGGGCCGCGGCCTCGATCGTCGACCCCGACTCGTAGGCGTCGATCACGCGCGGGTCGATGTACGACGAGCGAGCCACCGTCGGGGTGTTGCCGAGGTAGCTGGCCACCTCCTGCACGGCCTGCGTCACCGCCCGCTTCCGCGACGTCTTGGTGCGGCCGTCCTCCTCGCTGAGCGCGAGCACCTCGGCCGCGATCACCGTCGCGTGCCAGGTGCGGAAGTCCTTGGCGGTGAAGTCGCCGCCGAACTGGTCGGCCAGGTACTCGTTGACGTGCGACGAGGTGAGGTCGCGCCAACTGCGTTGCTTGTAGGCGAGCAACCGGTCGCTGCCGGCGCGTCGCCGTCGCATCACCTCGATCGCCTCGATGGCGGCCGCGTCGTCGACGGGGATGGTGTGCGCGATGCCCGACTTGCCGGTGAACGCGAAGACGAGCGTCTTCCCGCGGCGGCGCACGTGCTGGCGCTGCAGCGTGGTGAGGCCGAAGGAGCCGTGGGCGTCGGTGTAGGCGTCGTTGCCGATGCGGAAGTAGCCGACGTCGAGGAGGCGGACCGCCGTCGCGGTGGACCGCTCGAGCGGCATGCCGTCGAGGGCGAGGTCGCGGGCGATGCGACGGCGCACCAGCGGCAGCGCCTCGGCGGCGGTGAGCACGCGGTCGAACTTGTTGCGGTCCTGCCGGATTCGCCACTCCGGGTGGTACAGGTACTGGCGTCGGCCGGCGTCGTCGGTGCCCACCGCCTGGAGGTGCCCGTTGGGGTACGGCGAGATCCAGACGTCCTTCCAGGCGGGTGGGATGACCAGCGACTTGATGCGCTCGACCTCCTCGTCGGGGAGCGCGTTGCCGTCGGCGTCGTGGTAGCTGAAGCCCTTTCCGCGCCGTACGCGCGTGTACCCGGGGGTGCGAGGACTCGTGCGGCGGAGGCGGACCATGCGGTCAGCCTACGACTCGCCCGGGGCCGCACCGGCCCTCGCGACGTCGGCACCTTGGGCGCAAAACCCGTGGCCGACGCGGCGACCTTCTAGACTCCCACCATGTCACACGCTGACGCTGCGGGAGCGTCCTCCCCCGAGGTCCCGCGCGACGGGTCGCCCACGGATCGCCCGACGGCGTCGGCCACCGCCCCCTCGCGGCGGAGGCAACGTGTCTCCGCCACCCTGGACAACCCGTTCGGCTGGGGCTTCCTGGCCACGCTGGGCGGCCTGGTGGCGATCGGGCTGGCCGGGGCGCTGGCCTCGCTGGCGACGGTCCTCATCGCCATCGGGGTTGCGATGTTCATCGCGATGGCACTCGAGCCGGTGGTGCGGGTGTTCCAGCGGCGCGGGCTCTCCCGCGGTGCGGCCATCGCCGTCGTGTCCGGGGCCTTCCTGGTGCTCGTCCTGAGCCTGCTGGCGATCGTCGTCCCGACCGCAGTGACCCAGATCGGCGTCTTCGCGGCGTCGTTCCCCGATTACGTGGCCGACATCCAGAACTCGGGATGGTTCCGCAGCTTGGCGGAGCAGTCCGGGGAAGGGAGCTCCTACGCCCGGACGCTGGAGCGCGCCGGGACGTGGCTCGCCGACCCGGCGAACCTGCTCGCGCTCGGGGGCGGTGCGCTGGCCGTCGGCAGCGGAGTGGTCAACGGCATCGCGGGGACGCTGATCGCCCTGGCGCTCTCCCTGTACTTCCTCGCCTCGATGCGGTCCATCAAGCGCAGCCTCACCCGCCTCGCGCCCGCCCATGCGCGCACCGACATCGCCAAGATCATCAACGAGCTCACCGAGTCCGTCGGCGGCTACGTCTCGGGCATGGCGGTGCTGGCCGTGTGCAACGCGACGTTCACCTTCATCCTGCTGTCCGTCCTGGGAGTGCCGTTCGCGCCGCTGCTCGCGGCGCTGGCGTTGCTGATGACGATGATCCCGATGGTGGGGCCGCTGCTGTTCTGGGGCATCGCGTCGATCATGTCGCTGCTCAGCATCGGCGGGCTCGGGTGGGCCTTCGCCGGCGCCTACTTCGGCTACATGCAGATCGAGGCCTACGTGCTCACCCCGCGCATCATGATGCGGGCCGTCTCCATCCCAGCGCCGCTCGTGCTCATCGGCGCACTCGTCGGCGGCACCCTCCTGGGCCTGTTGGGCGCCCTCGTGGCCGTCCCCGTCACCGCGACGGTGCTGATGGTGGTGCAGGAGGTCATCATGCCGAAGCAGGACGCGAAGGTGGTGGCCGACGACGCCGACCTGGCCCCGCAATGACGCGGCCGGTGCGGGCAGTCCCCGCACCGGCCTCGTTGTCGTCCACAGGCGGAACCGGCTCAGTAGTACTGGCGCTGGTCGTTGAGGAAGCGGATCTCGGCCTTGATCGTCATCTCACCGCGCACGCCGTCGATGTAGCCGCCGTAGAAGCCGCGGTCGCGAAGCAGGCTCTGCAACGCCTTGACGCTCATCGAGCCGAACTGCCCGTCGATGTAGCCGGTGTAGTAGCCCTTGGCCTTCAGCCAGCTCTGCAGGTTCACCGAGAGCGACGAGTTGCGGTAGCCGATGTCGTACATCAGCTTCACCCAGGCGTTGTGCGAGTCGGTGGTGTGGTAGCCGAGGATGGGCAGGTCCGCGTAGGGCCACTTGAGGCTGCTGCTGACCGGAGCGGTGACGCCGGGCGTGACGCCGCGGGCCTTCAGCCAGGCGTGCGGGTCGACGAAGCTCGGGGAGCTCAGCGAGCCGCCGAAGATCCCGAGGTGCAGGTGGATGCCGGTGGAGTTGCCGGTGGTGCCCATCACGGCGATGTGCTGGCCCGCGCGGACGTTCTGGCCGACGGAGACCTTGTAGCTCGCGAGGTGGCCGTAGTACGAGTAGCGACCCAGCGCGCTGTGGTAGACGATCACCGCGATGCCGGAGTGGTAGGCGAGCGCGTTCCACTGGGCGCGGACCACCTGGCCGTCGGCGATGGCGTAGATGGGGCGGCCGGTGGTGCCGGCGACCTTGGGTGCGTAGTCGGAGCCGGCGTGCGTGGGCCGGTCGGAGGTGCGGAAGCCCGACGTGTAGCGCGAGCCCACCTCGACGGGCGAGCTGATCGTCGCGGCGGCGGCCGTCTGGGTGGTGAGGATGCTGCTGCCGGCGACGGCGACGCCCGCGACGCCGGCCATCTTGAACAGTGAGCGACGGCCGAGGCCTTCCAATGGTGACATGGGTGGTTCCTTCGGGGAGTGGTGAGCAGGAGCCGACGGTGGCTCCTGCGCCGACGCTAGGGCCCGCGCTCGCTCCTCCACCACGGCCCCGGCGCCACCTTGGCCGGGACCGGACAACCTTTTCCCGCTGCTCCCGGGAGCGGTCCTTGCTCAGCCCTTCCGGGCCAGGGCGGCCCCGATCAGCCCGCGGAACAACGGGTGCGCCGCGGTCGGCCGGGACTTGAACTCGGGATGCGCCTGCGTGCCCACGTAGTAGGGGTGCACGTCGGAGGGCAGTTCGACGAACTCCACCAGCCCGCCGTCGGGGGAGGCGCCCGAGAACGACAGCCCCGCCTCCTCGAGCTGCGCGCGGTAACGGTTGTTGACCTCGTACCGGTGCCGGTGCCGCTCGGTCACGCTCGTCGTGCCGTACGTCTCCGCGACGACGGAGCCGGCCTCGAGCCGGGCCGGGTAGGAGCCCAACCGCATGGTGCCGCCCAGGTCGCCGCCGCCCTCGACGAACTCCACCTGCTCCGCCATCGTCGCGACGACGGGGTGCTCGGTGGCGGGGTCGAACTCGCTCGACGCCGCGTCGGCCAGGCCGGCGAGGTTGCGGGCGGCCTCGATCACCATGCACTGCAGCCCCAGGCAGAGGCCGAGCGTCGGGATCCGCTGCTCGCGCGCGTACCGCAGCGCGCCGAGCTTGCCTTCGACGCCGCGGATGCCGAAGCCGCCGGGCACGCACACGGCGTCGACGTGCCCGAGGTGCCGCTCCGCGCCCTCGGGGGTGGCGCACTCGTCGGAAGCCACCCACTCGACGCGGACGCGGGCGTGGTGCGCGAAGCCGCCGGCGCGGAGCGCCTCGAGGACCGAGAGGTACGCGTCGGGGAGGTCGATGTACTTGCCGACGAGCGCCACCGTCACCTCGCGCTTGGGGTGGAGGGCGCGGTCGATGAGGTCGTCCCACTCGGTCCAGTCGACGTCGCGGAACCCGAGCCCCAGCCGGCGCACGACGTACGCGTCGAGCCCCTCGTTGTGCAGCACGCGGGGGACGGCGTAGATGGACGACGCGTCGGCGCAGGAGATCACCGCCTCGTCGTCGACGTCGCACATGAGCGCGATCTTCCGCTTGAGCGCGGGCGGCACCTCGCGCTCGGCTCGGCACACGATCGCGTCGGGCTGGATGCCGACCTGCCGCAGCGCCGCCACCGAATGCTGCGTCGGCTTGGTCTTCATCTCCTCGCTCGGCCGGATGTAGGGCACGAGGGAGACGTGCAGGAAGAACACGTTCTCGCGCCCGACGGTGTGCCGCACCTGGCGGGCCGCCTCGAGGAAGGGCAGCGACTCGATGTCGCCCACCGTGCCGCCGATCTCGTGGATGACGACGTCCACGCGCCCGTCGTCCATCCCGAGCATGCGGTCGCGGATCTCGTTGGTGATGTGCGGGATGACCTGGACGGTGTCGCCCAGGTAGTCGCCGCGGCGCTCGCGGGCGATGACCGTCGAGTACACCTTGCCGGTGGTGACGTTGGCGTCGCCGGTGAGGTTCACGTCGAGGAACCGCTCGTAGTGGCCGACGTCGAGGTCGGTCTCCGCGCCGTCCTCGGTGACGAAGACCTCGCCGTGCTGGAAGGGATTCATGGTGCCCGGATCGACGTTGAGGTACGGATCCAGCTTCTGCATCGTGACGCGGAGACCGCGCTTGATCAGGAGCTGGCCGAGGCTCGACGCCGTCAGACCTTTACCCAAGGAGGAGACGACGCCCCCCGTGACGAACAGATGCTTTGCGCGATTCTCGGTACCCACGGACCTCCAGTCTACGTGAGCCGGGCCCCGCTGCCTCGCGAATGGACGACGCGTCCGGGCGTCGCCGTCCGTGTTATACGCGCGGGTGCGGGCCTAGAGTGGCCGCATGGCTCTTCCGAGGTTGGACGACGACGACTTCCGCCGCGTGCTGTGCGTGGTGGCGCATCCCGACGACACCGAGTACGGGCTCTCCGCGGTGGTGCACCGCTGGGTGCGTCGCGGCGCCGAAGTGGCCTACCTGCTGCTCACCGCGGGGGAGGCCGGGATGCAGCGCCCGCCCGCGGAGGCCGGGCCGCTCCGCGCCCGCGAGCAGCGCGAGGCGTGCGACGTCGTCGGCGTGCGCGAGCTCGACATCCTCGACCACCCCGACGGCACGCTCGTCTACTCGCTCGAACTCCGCCGCGACGTGGCGCGCCGCATCCGGCAGTTCCGGCCCGACGTCGTGGTCACCAACTCCTGGGCCGCCCAGGTGGGCTGGGGACTCAACCACGCCGACCACCGGGTCGCGGGCCTCGTCACCGCCGACGCCTGCCGGGACGCGGACAACCGCTGGGTGTTCCCCGAGCTGGCCGACGAGGGGCTGGCGAAGTGGCCCGTGTCGAAGCTGCTCGTCTACGGCGACGAGCCGACGCACGGCGTCGCGCTCGAACAGGAGGACGTCGCCGCCGGCGTCGCCTCACTGGCGTGCCACGAGCAGTACCTGGCAGACCTTCCCGGGCACCCCGCCCCGGAGGAGTTCATCGCCGGCATGCTCGCCGAACAGGGCAAGGCCATGGACGCCGACCATGGCTACCTCTTCGCCGTCCACGAGCTCTGACCGCCGGTTCCGCGCGACGCCGGTGCGCGACCCGACCACGGGTTTTAATGGACGGGTCGCCTCACAGAAGGAGAACACCATGTCGAACACCGACGAGATCCTCGACAGCCTGGACATCAACCGGCTCGCCAACCAGGTGGGGGCACCCCAGTCGGAGGTGGAGAACGCGGTCCGCCGCGCGCTCCCCGCCCTGCTCATGGGGCTCGGCGCGAACGCGCAGGACACCGCGGGCGAGGCGTCGATCATCAGCGCCCTCGACCAGCACGACCCCCACCTGCTCGACAACCAGGTCGACCCCGCCACGATCGACACCCGCGACGGGGAGAAGATCACGCACCACATCTTCGGCGACAACGAGGAGGCGGTCGTGGACCGGCTCGGCGGCGTCGCGGGCGGCAACGACCTCGTCCGCAAGCTGCTGCCGATCCTCGCGCCCATCGTCATGGCGTGGCTGGCCAGGAAGATGGGCGGCCAGGCGCAGCGAGAGTCCTCGGCCGGCGGCGGCGTGCTGGGCGACATCCTCGGCCAGGTGCTCGGCCGGCCCACCGCTTCGCAGGCACCGCCCCAGGTGCATCCCGACGAGCGCCCCAGCCTGCGCGCCGACGAGCCGCAGCAGCGCACCACGGAGGACTCCGACGGCGGCATCCTCGGCGACCTGCTCGGCGGCCTCCTGGGCCGCGGCCGCCGCTAGGGGCGACTCGATGGAGGACACCGACACCGCCGACCGCCGCTCCGGCGCACTGCTCGCCGCAGCGTGCGGCGACGCGCTCGGCGCGGGCTACGAGTTCTCGAAGCCGATGGCCGACGACGCCCCCGTCGACATGGTCGGGGGCGGACCCTTCGGCTTCGCGCCCGGCGAGTGGACCGACGACACCGCGATGGCCGTCGCGGTCGCGGAGGCCGTCGCCAGCGGGGGAGACCCCTCGTCGGACGACTTCCAGGACCGCATCGTCGAGCGCTGGTACGACTGGGCCGACAGCAACCCACCCGACATCGGCAACCAGACCCGCGCGGTGCTGGGCCGCGGCGACCGCACGGCGGAGGGGCTGCGGGACGCGGCCTACAGCCACTTCGTGCACCACCCCGACGGGTCCGCCGGCAACGGCGCCCTCATGCGCACGGCGCCGCTCGGGCTCGCCCGGCTGACCGAGCGCGGGTTCTTCGAGGCGGCAGCGCTGGTCGGCGAACTCACCCACGCCGACCCCGTCTCGTCCGAGGCCTGCGGCATCTGGACCTACGCGGTCCACCACGCCGTCGTCCACGGGACGTTCGACGGGGTGCGCGCCGCCCTCGACTACCTGCCGGAGGACCGCGTCGACCACTGGGCGGGCCTGCTCGACGAGGCGGAGACGCAGCCCATCACCGCGTTCGAGCACAACGGTTGGGTCGTCCACGCGCTCCAGGCGGCCTGGGCCGCGATCGTCCAGACGCCCGTGCCCGACGACGACCCGCCGGCCCACCTGCGGCTCGCCCTCGAGCGGGCGGTGCGCGCCGGCGGCGACACCGACACCGTCGCCTGCATCGCGGGCGGACTCCTGGGTGCACGTTGGGGCGCGTCGGCGCTGCCGACGGCGTGGACGTCGAAGGTGCACGGCTGGCCCGGCTACAACGCCGCGGACCTGGTGCGGCTCTCGCGCCCGGACCCGCTGTCGCGCGTGCTGGGCGAGCCGCTCAGCTGACGGCTCGCCGCATCGGTCGGCTCAGTCGGTGAGGCCCCGGACGAGGGCCGAGCCGACGTCGCCGGGCGGCACCTCCCAGATCGAGGCGCTCTCCGCGTCGATCAGGTACAGCTTCTTCCCGAGCGCCCACGTGCGGCTCAGGGTGCGCACCCCGTCCCCGTCGCCGACGAGCGTGTAGGTGAACACGGTGGCCTGCGGCTCGGTCGCGTCCAGGATCTTCGGGGGCAGGTTCGGCAGGTCGAGCAGGTGCAGGGCGAACGACTCTGGGGTGGCGGTCATCGACTCGGGGATGGTGACGCCGTCGAGCGTCACCCGCTTCGCCTCGGACTCGGGCGTCACGCGGGGCTCGTGCCGGAGGGCGTCGAGGGGCGGGAGGACCCGTCGGATCAGCCGCCAGAGCCGGTCGGCGGGCGCGATCGCGAGCTCCACCATGGGATGCACGGCGCCGACGACCTCCCTGCCGTCCGCGTCCGTGGCGACGGTGGCGCGGGACGTGACGCACGTGGCCTGGTCGCGCTCGTTGGCGAGCAGCACCGTCGCGGCGAACACCACGTCGCCGTAGCGGGAGACGATCTCGCACCCGCGGGTCGAGGTCTGCGCGATCTCGATGGCCCGTGCCCACAGCGGGTCTATGCCCTCGCGGGTGAGGATCCCGGCCGCTTCCCACAGCGCGCGCAGGTCCGCGTCGTCGTCGGGCACAACCCCGGCGTGGATGCGGTCGACGGCGTCGGCCCACACGGTGCCGCCGATCATGCCGACGTGCAGCGTCGGGTCGTCGGCCTGGATCATGGTGGTCATCTGCGGGTCCCCCGTCATTCGGTCTCGCGGCCGAACGTGACCCGGTAGGCCGTCGTGTTGCCGTTGTAGAAGCGTGCCAGTTCGGCATCCAGCTGTTGCTGTTTGGTGACATTCTCCGCGGTGCCCATCCCGTAGGAGAGCTCGCGGATGTTGTCCTGGTAGGTCTGCTGCAGGTGCGTGTGGCTCGGGCTGTAGCTGCCCTCGTGGTCGAACACGATGTTCGTGACGTTCGACGGGGTCCCGGTCGGGGCGCCGCCGAGGTCGACGCGCGGCACCGGGTCGAACTGGTTCTGGTAGTTGTACACCGGGACGTCGCCGGGCACGCCGAGGGTGTCCACCGGCGAGCCGGCGCTGACCACCCCGCCCACACGGAAACGCTCGGCGAACCCCGGATCGCCGGCGATGTTGCCCGCGATGATGCCGCCCTGCGAGTGGCCGGTGAGCAGCACCTCCGGCCGCTGCCCGTCGAGCGAGGCGCCGCGGGCGGCCATGTCCTCCTGGATCGCCAGTTCCACCGAATGCATGATCGACCGCGTCGCCGCCGTGTCGCCGTAGCCGACGCCGCGGAGGTTCGCCGCCCAGTCCGTCCCTGCCGGGTTGCCGGCCCAGCCGCTCAGGCCGCCCATGTCCTCGGTGGTGCCCGGGATCGAGACGACGTAGCGCACCTCGCCGGTGGCCGGGTCCTCGACGGCGGTCACCTGCACGCGCGGCCGGTCGGCATGGTCGGTCGGGTCCTGGGTGTGGTAGACGTCCATCATCGGGTCGATGATCGAGTTGATGCCGTCGAACGGACGGGCATCGTGGCGGTCGATGTCGGCGCCCGTCGCGAGGTACGGGCGGCCGTCGTCGAAGAGGTGCAGGTCGTCGTCGGCGAGGAAGTTGGCGGGGACGCCGGCGAGCTGGCCGCCGAGGAACGCCGTCTGCCCCAACACCTCCGCGATCTGGGGGATCTCGCCGCCCTCGCGCAGGTCGCGCAGCCACTCGGGGGTGGTGCCGACGGTGTCGAGGAACCGGTCCCACGCCGGCGCGGCGTGCTGGACGCGGGAGGCGAGGTCGTCGGCGACGTCGCGGCCCCACTCCTGCGCGTCCTCGATCCGCTCCCGGCCCCAGTCGAGGCCGTCGCTGATCCTGCCGCCCAGCCACTCGGCGCCCGAGAGCGCCCCGTCGGCGGCGGTGGCCAGCAGGTCCTGCGCGGCGTTGCCCGCGTCGTCGAGGAGGTCGCGGCCGTCGTGGACGGTGTCGCTCGCCCGCAGCCGGGCGGCGAGCGACACGTCGGTGAAGTTCAGCCGGGTGAGCAGGCTGAACGCGCCGCCCTGGAAGCGGGCGCGCATGAAGGGCCGCCGGGGATCGAGCCGCGCCCAGCCGCTGGCCGTGTCGTGCAGCCAGCCGGAGTCGGCGATCCCGAAGTCCCACGCGCCTGCGCGCGCCGCCAGCGACGACTGGCCCGACTGGATGTCGCTGAAGGAGGAGGCCGCGTCGTCGAGCGCATCCGCCACGGGCGGGATCCGGCGGGCCCGGGACTCCATCGAGGAGACGAGCCGGCGGTGGGCGCTGTGCTGCGCACGCTGCGCCTCCCCGCGCCAGGGGCCGAGGTCGAGCGACGAGTGGCTGGCGATCTGCTGGTCGAGCTCGCCCGCCACCTGCCGCAACTGGGCCGCCCGGGCGTGCAGCACCCCCGGGTTGACCCGCAGTCCGTCGCCCCAGTCCATCAGAGGCTCCCGAAGAAGGCGTCGGCGGCGGCCGCGGCGCGCTCCTCGGCCGACCGGTACGAGTCCGCGGTCGCGGTCAGCGCTTCGGCGTGGCGGCGCAGCGCGTCGACGAGTTCGACGGAGGCGGCGACCCACTTGCCGTCGACGTGCTCGGCCGCGCCCGCGCTCAGCCCGCCGGGGACGGCCGCGGCGATCCCGTCGAGCCGCATGCCGCGGAGCGTGGCGGCGACGTCGGAGGCGAGGCCGTTGGCCTTTTCGCCGGCGCGTGCGAGCGCGGCGTAGTCCACTGCGTAGTCCATGTCGGGTTGCCTCACCGGTTCCGGGGGACGTCGAAGTGGTCCGCCAGGTCGTCCAGCGTCGGGGATGCCTCCAGCCCGAGCTCGCGGAAGCGGTAGGGCCGCTCCGACGGGGTGAGCACCCAGACGCTGACGGCCGACTTCCGCGGGTAGTTGTCCTGCATGGCCTCCGCGATCCGGCGACCGGCCTCCTCGAGGATCGCCCGGTTGACCTCGGGCTCCTCGCTGTCGGAGTGCAGCGTGGCGGCCATGACGTGGACCTCCTGCGAGATGGGCCGCTGGAGCTCGTACTTCACGTCCGCCACCTCGCGCACGTGGGGGAGGTCGGTGAGGGCCGCCTCCAGCCGTCGCTGCCCCTCGTCGACGTCGAGCGGGTCCGGCTCGGGGCCGCACCCGAAGAGCCCGAGCATCGCGAACGTGAGCAGCAGGGCCGAGAGCTTCCTCATGGGGGTGATGGTAGTGGTGCCCGGTGCCGATGCCCCGGGGTCGCGGTCTACTCTTGACCAGAACCGTCGACAAAGGAGTGGACACATGCCGTTCTTCATGCGCAAGGCCCAGGAATGGCCCGACCCGCCCGCCGTGCGCGGCCCGGCCTGGACCCCCGAGGACGGACTCAAGCTGCCCCACCCGCCCATCCCCGAGAACATGGGGAAGCTGGCGGAGGTCGTGATGAAGGGGGCGTGGGAGATGCACCGCGTCGACCTCGACCACAGCCTCGAGTCGCTCAGCTGGCTGGACCAGCTCCTCAACTCCTTCGGGACGGAGGGGTCGCGTCCGCTCGCGCAGATGGTGCTCTGCTCCGGGGCGTACATCGGGGAGTGCCTCGTCAGGGAGCACGGCTTCGAGTGGGTGGTGTTCCCGAACGACGTGGCGCGGGAGTTCCGCTTCTCCACCGGCATCCAGTCGGGCGGGGTGCGTGGCAACCCGCTGGGGCTCGCGTTCGACATCGTCGACCACGGCTATCCCGAGTACAGCGCGGCCACCGCGGCGAGGCACCTCGTCGCCCGGGCGAGGTCCGAGGAGGGCACCTGAATCCCGTCTGCCGCTTGAGCCGATGTGGTGAGATGAGGGCATGACGACGCAAGTTGATTTCTGGTTCGATCCCACCTGCCCCTGGGCTTGGATGACGTCCCGCTGGATGCTCGAAGTCGAGAAGGTCCGCGACGTGAAGACCACCTTCCACGTGATGAGCCTCGCGGTCCTCAATGATGGCCGGGACCTCCCGGAGGGCTACCGGAAGTTGATGGACGACGCCTGGGCCCCCGCCCGTGCGGCGCTCCTCGTCGAGCAGCGCCACGGCTCCGAGAAGCTGCGCGAGTTCTACACCGCGATCGGCACCCGCTTCCACCCCGGCGAGGCGCCCAAGTCGATCGAGACGCTGAAGGCCGCACTCGACGAGGTGGGCGCCGACCCCGACATCGCCGACATCGCGCAGACCGACCAGATCGACGACGACCTGCGCCGCTCGCACCACGAGGGCATGGACCCCGTGGGCGACGAGGTCGGCACCCCGGTCCTGCGCGTCAATGGCATGAGCCTGTTCGGGCCGGTCATCTCCCCGGCACCGAAGGGCGAGGAGGCCGGCGACCTGTTCGACGGGTTCGTGAAGGTCACCGCCTACCCGGGCTTCTACGAGCTGAAGCGCACCCGCACGGTCGGGCCCATCTTCGACTGATCGTCCCCCGTAGCGGGCCGGTTCGTTAGATTGGTTAGTCATCGAGGGAGAGGTTCATGACGCAACAGACAGTTCCGAACATCGACATCATCGACAGCGATTTCCTGCAGGAGGCCACCTCCCGCAGCGGCCCCTGGGTGTCGATCTACCTGCCCACGCACCGCACCGGCCGCGAGGTGCTCGCCGGGCGCTCCCAGCTGAACAACCTGCTGAAGCTCGCCGAGAAGCAACTCGCGGAGCAGGGCCACGACCAGCAGCAACTCCTGTCGGAGGTGCGCTCCCGGACGGAGGCGCACGAGTTCTGGCAGAACCAGTCCGACGGGCTCGCGGTGTTCGCCGCCCCCGGTTACACACGGCTGTTCCGGCTGCCGGTCGAGTTGCCGGACGAGGTGTCGGTGGGTGACTGCCCCCGACTGGCGCCGATCGCCCCGCTGTTGTCCGGGAGCGGCCAGTACTACGTCCTGGCGCTGAGCAACCACTCGGTGCGGCTGTTCGAGGCCACCCGCACGTCCATCGGCGAGGTGGGCCTGGGCGACACCCCCCGCAGCGTCGACGACCTCGGCTTCGACGACGACCCGCAGCGCGCCCACATGCAGTCCATGCCGCGCGCGCCCCAGGGCGTCGCGGGCCACGGCGGCGAGCCGCGCCTGGACGAGGTCGCCACGGAGCAGTTGTTCCGCGCCGTCTCCGACGGCGTGTCCAAGGTCCTCGGCAATTCGAAGGCGCCCATCGTCCTGGCCTCGGTCGCGGAGCACCACTCGGCGTTCAAATCGGTCAGCCAGCTGAACGTGCTGGACGACATCGTCGCGGGCAACCCCGACAACCTCAGCGCCAAGGAGCTCTACGAGGCGGCCCGACCGATCGCCAAGGCGATGGTGACGAAGCGCAACCAGGAACTCGCCGACCAGTTCAACTCCCTCGTCGGAGGCGGCAAGGGGAGCGACGACCGGGAGCTCATCGCCCGCGCCGCGCAGGAGGGCAGGGTCGACACGCTCCTGCTGACCCGCCAGCCGTCGCGCGTCGACGGGCAGCCGGACCTGGTGGACGACCCGGTGGACGCCATCATCGTCGACGTCTTCCGCAATTCCGGCTCGGTCGTCGTCCTCGACGACGACGGCGCCGCCCCGGTCAGGGCGATCTTCCGCTACTGACCGACCCCACACGACGGATCAGGGTCCCGCGCCACTTCGGCACGGGACCCTGATCTTCGTTCTCGGTCGCTCAGCGCAGCAGCGCGTCGCGGAGCACGTCGAGGCCGACGGATCCCACGTCGAGCGCGCGACGGTGGAAGCGCTTCAGGTCGAACGACTCCCCCTCGCGGCGGGCGACCTCGTCGCGCAGGTCCTCCCAGAGCCGCTGCCCGATCTTGTAGGCGGGGGCCTGGCCGGCCCAGCCGTAGTAGCGGTCCAGCTCGAAGCGCAGGAAGTCCTCGGCGGCGAAGGCGTTGGCGTTCAGGAACTCCCACGCCCGGTCGTGGTTCCACCTGCCGCCGTCGGGGTGCTCGAGGTCGAGGTGGACGCCGAGGTCCAGCACGACGCGGGCGGCGCGCATCCGCTGCCCGTCGAGCATGCCCATGTAGTCGCCTGGGTCGTCGAGGTGACCGAGGTCGCGCATCAGCCGCTCGGCGTACAGGGCCCAGCCCTCGCCGTGCCCGGAGACCCAGCACACGTTGCGGCGCCACTTGTTGAGCAGGCCGGCCCGGTAGACGGTCTGGGCGATCTGGAGGTGGTGGCCCGGGACGCCCTCGTGGTAGACCGTGGTCTTCTCGAGCCAGGTGGTGAACGTCTCGACGCCTTCGGGGACCGACCACCACATGCGGCCGGGACGCGAGAAGTCGTCGGTGGGGCCGGTGTAGTAGATGCCGCCGGTGGCGGTGGGGGCGATGCAGCACTCGAGGGCGCGGACGGGGTCGGGGATGTCGAACTGCGTGCCGGCCAGCTCCGCGACCGCGGCGTCGGACGTCGCCTGCATCCACTCGCGCAGCGCCTCGGTGCCGTGCAGCTGCCGGGCGGGGTCGGCGTTGAGGATCGCGATGGCCTGTTCGACGGTGGTGCCAGGCCCACCGATGCGGGCGGCGACCTGTTCCTGCTCGGCCACGATGCGGGCGAGCTCGGCCTTGCCCCACTCGTACGTCTCGTCGAAGTCGATCGTCGCGCCCAGGAAGCGGCGGGACAGGCGCGCGTAGCGCTCGCGTCCGACGGCGTCCTCCTGCTGGCCGTGCGGGGCCAGTTCGCGCAGGCCCTCGGCGAGCCGGCCGTAGGCGGCTGCCGCGTGCCGGGCGCCCTCCTCCAGCGTCGCCTTGAGCGACGGGGGCAGCTCGGCCTCCCCGGCGCGGGCGCCGGCGGCGAAGGTGGTCCAGAAGCCGTCCTGGGCGGCGAGCTCCTCCGCCTGGGCGATGCCGATCTCGAACTGGCGCACCGCTGGCCGCGGCGACCGAGCGGCACGGAGGCTGACGAGGTACGACTCGACCGCGCCCTCGACCGCGTGCATGCGCGCGGCGATGTTCTCCCAGTGCTCGACCGTGTCGGTGGCCATCAGGTCGAAGACGTCGCGGATCCCCTGGAGCGGGGAGGCGATGTTGTTGAGGTCGGCGAGGTCCTCGCCGGATTCGTGCAGTTCGAGTTCGAGCCCGAGCCGCTCCAACATCGCGGCGCGGGTGACCTCGTCGACGGCATCGACGACGGGCGCCTCGGCCACGCGGCGGAGGGTAGCGCGGTTGAGGTCGGCGACGGCGGCCAGCCCCTCGGGGGAGAAGTCCTCGAGGAGGTGGTCGTGGCCGGGCACGCCGAGTTCGGTGGCGAGCGTCGGGTAGAGCTTGACGAGCTCGTCTACGTACTCGTCGGCGACGGTGTCGAGAGGTGAGTGGGGGCGTTGCGTCATGAGGCGCAACGCTACTCCTTCTGGATCAGGACTTCCGCTTGGCCTTGCCGGTGACGACGACGCTGATGAGCGCGCTGATGAGGCCGAGGTTCTTGAGGAACTGGATCTGGTTCATCTTGCGCTTGGGCTCCTCGTCGTCGTTCCAGAACGAGTGGCCGGCGAGCGTCGTGGGGACCAGCGTCCCGATCAGGGTGAGCGCGGCGAGGCGGGGGAGGATGCCGAGTGACAGGGCAGCACCGGCCGCGGCCATCGCGGCGCCGTTGACCTGCACGAGCGTGGCGGCCTCGGTCTCGTCGAGGTCGATGTTGAACTTCTTCATGAACCGCTGCGCGATCGCGGTGCGGGGTCCGGGCTCCTTCGCCGCCTCGGCGCCGCCGACGACGAAGATGCCGGAGAGCAGTGAGCGGGTGAGAAATCCGATAGCCATGTCGATAAGCCTTCCAGAAGGGGGTTCGGGTCCAGTGTAGGCCGTTGCTAGACTGGGCTGCGGCTTCTGCCCCGGACGACGGATCAGTACCCGGTTACGACAAGACTGGCCAGCTTTCACACGAATGTTGACTTGTCAGGAGTGATCCATGGACTGGGTGATCCTCATCGCGTCGGGCGTGCTCGAGGCGGTCTGGGCGTCGGCGCTCGGGGCATCCAACGGTTTCAAGCGGCGGGGGCCCACGCTGCTCTTCCTGGTGGCCGCGCCCCTGTCCCTGGTCGGACTGGGGCTCGCGCTCGCGACCCTGCCGACCGGCACCGCCTACGCGATCTGGACCGCGACGGGCGCGTCGCTCACCGTGGCGTGGGCGATGCTGCGAGGGCACGAGGCGGTGAGCGTACCGAAGATCCTGCTCATCGTCGGGATCATCAGCTGCGTCGTCGGGCTGAAGGTGATCGCATGACGAGGGCCTGGGCGATCCTGCTGGGGAGCGCGGTGCTGGAGGCCGTGTGGGCCAACGCGCTGTCGGCGAGCGAGGGCTTCACCCGGCTGTGGCCGAGTGTGCTGTTCGTCGTGGCGACGGTCCTCTCCACCGTCGGGCTCGCCATCGCGATGAAGTCGATCCCGACGGGCACCGCCTACGCCGTCTGGACCTCCGTCGGGACCGTGCTGACCGTCGCCTACTCGGTGTCGACCGGCGCCGAGGAGATCTCGTGGGTGAAGGTGCTGCTGCTCGTCGGCATCGTCGGGTGCGTCGTCGGGCTGAAGATCCTCGACGCGCCCGCCCGTCAGGCGGGGAGCTCGGGGAGCGGGTCGGCGGTCGTCGGGTAGGAGGTCTGCGCGCCCTTCCGGGTGCACGCGAACGCGCCCACCCGGGAGGCGTAACGGGCCGCGTCGACGAGCGTCGCCCCCTCGGCCAGACCCTTCACGAGCGCGCCGACGAACGCGTCGCCCGCGCCAGTCGAGTCCACCACGTCCACCTTCGCCGACGGGATCGCAGCGGCGCCGCCCGAGCCGTCGTGGACGATCGAGCCGCGGCTGCCCAGCGTCATGACCACCGAGCGGCAGCCCGCGGCGACCAACCCGTCGACGATCGCCTCGTCCGTCGAGTCCGCGGCGTCCCGGCCCGTCAACATCCGTAGCGCGAGCCTTCCCTCGTGCTCGTTGACGACGAGGGGATCGGCCCTGCGCAGGACCTCGCGTGGCACCTCCGTCACCGGGGCGAGGTTGAAGACCAGGCGGCCGGCGACCAGTTCGGCGGCGCGCTCGATCCCGGAGACTGGGATCTCCGCCTGCATCACGACCACGTCCGCTTCCCGCACGACGTCCGCGGCTTCCTCGACCATCGCGGCGTCCATGAGCGCGTTGGCGCCGGGCGCGACGATGATCGTGTTCTCCCCGCGCTCGTCCACCACGACGATCGCCAGCCCGGTCGGCGCGTCGGTGCGACGGATGCGGCTGCGGTCGACGGCGCTGGCCGCCAGCCGCTCCAGAGCGACCTCGGCGTTCGCGTCGTTGCCGACGGCGCCCACCATGGTCACGTTCGCGCCCAGACTCGCCGCAGCGACGGCCTGGTTCGCCCCCTTGCCGCCGGGGGAGTACACCACGTCCGAGCCGTGGAGCGTCTCCCCCGGCAACGGGTGGCGCTCGACGTCCACTGCGAGGTCGGCGTTGATCGAACCCACGATGACTACCTGCGACATGCGGGCGGTCTCCTTTCAGGGGCCACCAGGACCAGTCAGTTCCGGAGGCAATTTGTGTCCTGAGTATTGACACACCTTTTGAAGCTGTGCCAACTTACTCCCTAAGAGTAATGTAAACGTTTTCACAAGGAGGTGAAAAGTCGATGAAGATCGTCACCGTCCGAGACGTCGCCAAGCTGGCAGGCGTGTCGCTCGCAACGGTGTCGCGAGTCCTCAACGGAACCGCGGCGGTCAGCGAAGGTGTCCGCACGAGGGTCCTCGCGGCCGTTGACGACCTCGGCTACGTTCCCTCCCTCAGTGCCAGGAGCCTGCGCGCGACGAGAACCGAGACGATCGGCGTCGTCCTGCCGGACCTGCGCAACCCCTTCTTCCCCACGCTGATCAGCGAGGCGATCCAGGCCGCGAACGAGCTCGGGCACTCAGTCATTACGGCAGCTTCGGTGCGGCCGGTCGAGGAGGCGCTCTGGCTCGCCAAACGCCGGGCCATCGACGGACTCGTGCTGGTCGATGCAGACCGCACGGGCGGCGCCCCGAGCGAGGAACTGGCCTCGCTCGTGCCCGTGGTGGCGTTCGACCGTGTGCCCCGTGTGTCGGGTGTGGAGACCTACCAGGTGGACAACTACTTGGGCGCCCGACGGGTCACGGCGCTCCTCCTCCGCTCCGGTGGCCGCCGGTTCGCACACATCGCTGGACCGCTGGAACTGGACGTTTCCGCAGACCGCCTGCGGGGCATGCGCGACGAGCTCGCGGCGAACGGCGTCGACGATGTGCAGATCGTCGAGGGCGACTTCAGCGAGGAGTCCGGCGAACGCCAGTTTGGCGCGTTGCTCGCGTCGTCGACGGCCCCCGACGCCGTCTTCGCCGGCAACGACCTGATGGCCATCGGCGCCATGCGCGAGGCGGCCCAACAAGGGCTGCGGATCCCGGAGGACCTGCAGGTCGCAGGCTTCGACGGGCTGGTTTTGGGCGAGTACGTCACGCCCGGGCTTACCACCTACGAGCAGCCCGCCGCCGAGATCGCCCGCGCTGCGGTCAACCGCCTCCTCGAACTCATCGCAGCTCCACAGGCTCGCGCCTCCGCACCCGAGGTGCACCGCATCGAGGGCACCCTCGTGGCACGAGGCTCCACACGCGTGCTCGATGAGCACGACATGCACGAACTAGGAGCGGTTTCCGCTCGGAGAGGACCTCGCCCATGAGGATCATCCTGGACACGGACCCCGGGGTCGACGACGCCATAGCCCTCTTGTTCGCGCTGCGTCATCCCGGGATCACCCTGGACGCGGTCACGACCGTGGCGGGCAACGTGGAACTCGAGCACACGACCCGCAACGCGCTGGGAATCCTGCAACTGGCCGGTGCCACCGACGTGCCGGTACACGTAGGTTCCGGGCGCCGGTTCTCGGAACTTGGCAGCCGTGCCTCCGACGCACACGGGGACACGGGGCTCGGGGGCGTGTCGCTACCCATCGATGCGATCGCGCCCAGCGGGGACCATGCCGCGCAGTTCATCGTCGACCACACGGCCGCCCATCCCGGCGAGGTGACGCTCCTCGCGGTCGGGCCGCTCGGCAACGTCGCGGAGGCGCTCGAGATCGACCCCACGCTCCCGGCGCGAGTCCCCGAGTTGATGATCATGGGCGGCGCAGAAGGCACCGGCAACATCACCCCGTCGGCGGAATTCAACTTCTGGCACGACCCCGGTGCCGCGAAGGTCGTGTTCGAGGCCGGCTTCGCGAAGATCTCGATGGTCGGGCTGGATGCCACCGGACAGGTGTTCATGTCTCCCGGGGCCCGGGAACTGCTGCGCCATATCGACGACCCGCTGGCGAAGTTCATGTTCGACATCACCGAGCAGTACGCCGACTTCTACTGGCAGCGCCGTCGCCTGGTCGGCGCGGAACTCTGCGACGCTCTCGCGGCCATGGCACTCGTGGACCGCGACATCACGGGATGGGTGGACGCGCACGTCGAGATCTGTGACGAGGGCCTGTGTGCCGGCCGCTCCGTCGTCGCCCGGACCGAGCGCTACCGGGATCGCACCGCCAATGCCGCCGTCGCCACGACGGTTAGGACCCAGGAGTTCTTCGAAGTGCTCCTGACCACCCTGTTCCCCGCCTACACGACGGATATTCAACGCGTTCTCCAACACGAATACCGTCCCTGACCCTCCGATTTCCGTATCCAGGAAAGGAACCCCCATGTCATTCGTCGAATCCATCAAGAAGGATTTCTCCTTGATGGCCATCCTGCTCATCCCCATGGCCGTCGCCATCAACTTCGTCGGCGGTTCGCTCGCGCTGGCCCTGAAGCTGCCCGTGTACCTCGACTCGATCGGCACGTTCATCGTCGCCATGCTGGCGGGGCCGTGGGTCGGTGCCGTCACCGGTGCGATCAGCCTCCTCACGGTCTCCATCACGGATCCGACCTCGTTGCCATGGACGATGCTCGCGGCCTTTATGGGCGCCTTCGTCGGCTGGATGGCCCGCCGCCGCATGTTCACCAACTGGTGGAAGATCGCCATCGCGACCCTTCTCGTCATCATCGGCTCTGTCTTGGCCGTGGTCGCGATCCGCTACATCGTCTTCGGCGGCTTCTCGAGCCATGTCTCCTCGGCGATCGCGGCCGGCCTCATCGCGGCGGGATTCCCGTTCTGGTTCGCCCAGATGTCCTCGTCCTTCGTGTTGGAACTGCCCGACAAGGTGCTCACCGTCCTCATCGCGGTCCTGGTGATCCGGGCGATCTCCGACCGCTACCTGCTGAAGTTCTCCAACGGCAGGATCTTCGTCGACGCAAGGCGCGCCCGCCGTGATGCGAAACGCGGCGTCGAGGCGCCGACCGCGGACGCCGCTCCGCACGCCTGACCAACCACCCGACCAACCACCAACCAAACCGAAGGAGGCCTCCCATGGCTGATGGACTGACCAGTCCGCCGGAACCCAACCGGCTGCTGGCGCTGCACCCGTTCACACAGGTCGGCATCGCCGCCGTCCTCGCAGTCGCGGGAGGCCTCTTCAGTTGGCCGATCGGGCTGGCCGTCGCAGCGGCGTGCTTCGCGCTCGCGGCGACGGCCGGCAAGCTCGGGCCCTTCTTCAAGATCTGGTGGAAGACGATTCTGATCCTCAGCGGGATCATCCTCCTCCTGCAGACCTTCTTCATAGGCGGTGAGACGCCACTCGTCGAGTGGTGGATCTTCACCGGTACTGAGGAGGGCTTCCAGCGCGGGCTCTCGTTCGCTGGTCGCGTCATCGGCGTCGGCTCGGCGGTGCTCCTGCTGGTCACCCTGCTCGACATCAACCGACTCGTGCTCGCGCTCGAACAGCGGGGCGTGAACCCGCGGGTCACCTACATCATCATGGCGACGGCCAACATCATTCCCGAGATGGGCAAGCAGATGAACGTAATCATGGATGCCCAGCGGGCGCGGGGCATCGAGACGGACGCCAACATGTGGGTGCGGGCGCAGGCGTTCGTGCCCACCATCGGGCCGCTCCTGCTCAGTTCCATCGTCGGTGTGGAGGAGAAGGCCCTCACCCTCGAGTCGAGGGGCTTCTCCATCAAGGGGAAGAGGACCAGCCTCCACGACCTCGACGACCCCGCATGGGAGCGGAAGCTCCGTCTCGTGCTCATCCTCGCCATTGTGGCGCTGTTCATCGGAGGGATCCTGCTGTGGGTGTTGTGACGATCAATGACCTGACCTTCACGCATGAAGGGTCCGAGACGGGACCATCGCTCGTCGACATCAACCTCGACATCGAACGCGGCGAGTTCGTCTCGATCATCGGGGCCAACGGGGCGGGCAAGACGTCCCTCTGCAACGCGATCCGGGGGTTCATCCCACACCTGTTCAAGGGCGAGCTGACCGGCGAGGTGCGCATCGACGGGCAGCCGGTCACCGAGGAGTCCTTCCCCGAACTGGCGCGACAGGTGGGGTTCGTCTTCCAGAACCCGTTCACGCAGATGACGGGCACGACGACGACCGTCTACGACGAACTCGCCTACGGCCTCGGCAACCTCGGCGTGCCGCGGGACGAGATGCGCCGCCGGGTCGACGCCATGGTGGACATGGCCCACCTGGAGCCGCTCGTCGAGCGGCACCCGTTCCAGTTGTCCGGCGGGCAGCAGCAGCGCGTGGCCCTGGCCTCGATCCTCGTCATGGGTCAGCCGATCCTCGTGATCGACGAGCCGACCTCGCAGCTGGACCCGAAGTCCACCGACGACATCTTCGAACTGATCGAGAACATGAAGGACCGCGGGATCACGATCGTCCTGGTCGAGCACAAGATGGAACACGTCGCCCGGTACTCGGATCGCGTCATCCTGATGGACGACGCCCGCATCGTCGCCGAGGGGACGCCAGCCGAGGTGTTCAACGACCCGCGCACGGAGGCGCTGGGGACTCGGTTGCCGCAGCCGCTCTTCGTCGCGAGGGCCCTGCGGGAGCGGGGTCTGCCGGTCACCGGCCGCGAGCTCACGCTGGAGGAACTCGTCGAGCACCTCCGCGCCGGCGCCATTAACGGGAAGGAAGGACGCTGATGGCCTACATCGAAGTCAGTGAGGCGACTCACACGTACCCGAATGGCGTCGAGGCCATCAAGGGGGTGTCGTTCGCGGCCGGGCTGGGGGAGTCCGTGGCGATCATCGGGCAGAACGGCGCGGGCAAGACCACGTTGGTCAAGATGCTCAACGGACTGCTCAAACCCACTTCCGGTGAGGTCCGCATCGACGGGGTGAGCACCCGCGAGCGCACACCGGCCCAGACGGCGCGCCGCGTCGGCTACGTCTTCCAGAACCCCGACGACCAGATCTTCAACAACACCGTGGCAGCGGAGGTGGGCTATGCCCTGAAGCGGCTCGACCTCGATGAGGCCGAGCGCGAGCGGCGGGTCGCCGAGGCGCTCGAACGCTGCGGGCTGGCGGCCGACGCTGAGATGAACCCCTACGACCTCCCGCTCAGCGTGCGCAAGTTCATCACGCTCGCGTCGGTGCTGGCCGTCGATACCGACGTGATGATCTTCGACGAACCGACCGCCGGCCAAGACCTCGCCGGGCTCAACCGGATTGCCGAGATCATCGAGTACTGCCAGGCGCGAGGGAAGATCATCATCACCATCACGCACGACATGGAGTTCGTCGCGCAGAACTTCTCGCGCATCGTCGTCATGGCCAACGGCCGCATCGTCGCCGAGGGCAATGCCGACGCGATCTTCCACGACACAGAGGCGATGCAGGCGGCCAGGCTCAACCAGCCCATCGTGCCCGCTCTGGCCGCGGCCCTGGGGCACCCTGAGATCGGGCTGGACCTAGACCAGCTGGCTGAGGCGCTGAGACGAGGTTAGACGCTCCCATGGGAGAGTGGTGCCATGCCGAAGCGTGAAATCACCCCCATGCAGGTTCCCGGCGAGGAGCGCGCCGTGCTCTGGCTCACCGCGGTCGGGCACCTCCCGAAGGGGACGGTCGTGAAGGCGCCGGGCACGCTCGGCCCGCTGATGGAGTACGGCGTGCTGGAGGCGATCACCGTCGACAGCGGCGGCGTCACCACTTGGCTGGCGGAGCCCCACACCTGGACCGACCACGGCCCGAGGATCCGCGACGCCGTGCGCCTGGCGGTCGACCTCGAGGGCTGGGAGACGGCCTAGAGCAATAAGGATCCTGATCACCGTGGCCTGGACCACGGAAATCAGGATCTCAAGCGCGAGGTCGCGGGCCGATCGGTCAGACTTCGGCGGGCACCCAGTCGGGAGCCTGCCGGAAGATGGCCGGCCCCAGGATGTCGACGGCGCGGCGGATGCCTTCCTCGCCGCTCACGATCATGTCCTCGTGCTCGATGCTGAGCGGTCCCTCGTAGCCCACCGACCGAAGGGCGTAGACGAAGTCCCGCCAGAACGTTGCGCCGCCCGCGTGGCCCTGGCCCAGGGTCACGTAGTTCCACGACCGCTCCCGCGCCTCCGCCGGCGTCAAGGGGTCGAGCAGGCCGTTGACCGCGTTGCGACGCGGCTCGATCCGGACGTCCTTGGCGTGGACGTGGGCGATCGACGAGCCGAGGTCCTCGACCACGGCGAGGATGTCGCAGCCCTGCCACATGAGGTGCGACGGGTCCAGGTTGGCGCCCACCACGTCGTCGCCGACGGCGTCCTGCAGGCGGTGGAACGAGGCGGGGTTGTGGACGAGTTGTCGGCCGTGCATCTCCACGGCCAGCCGCACCCCCAGGCGACGGGCGAGCCCGGCCAGGTCCTCCCAGTACGGCAGCGCGACCTTCTCCTACTGGTAGCGCAGGATCTCGACCGCCTCGGGCGGCCAGGACGACGTGATCCAGTTCGGGAAGCGATCGCCCCGCGCGCCCGGCAGCCCGGACATCAGCACCACCGTCGGCACCCCCATGTCCGCCGCCACCTCGATCGTCCGGCGCACCACGCGGTCGTGCTCCTCGCCCTCGATGGGGTGGAGCTGGTTGCCGTTCGCGTTGAGCGCCAGCAGTTCCAGTCCGCGGTCCTCGATCGCCCGCACCAGCCGCTTGCGCGCGTCGGGGCTGCCGCGCAGCTCGTCGAGTTCCAGGTGCGGGGCCTCGGACCAGTTCCCGGTGGCCAGCTCGATGCCGTCCACGCCCAGCTCGGAGGCGAACTCCAGCACCTCGTCGAACGACTTCCTGCCCACCCCGTCGGTGAGGAATCCCAGCTTCATGTACACGCGCTCCTTCGCACTCGATCTGCTATATGTTAGGACAAAACACTCTCGACGAGGAGACGGGCATGCAGGAACTGCGGGTGGGCATCGTGGGTGCCGGCGCGATCGGCGCCGACCACGCGAGGAGGATCACCGAGCGCACGAGCGGCGCCAAGGTGGTCGCGGTCGTCGACCCCAACGAGGAGCGCGCACGCGAGGTCGCCGCCATCGCCGGCGGGGCCGACGTCCTCACCGCCGTCGACGCGCTCATCGCAACCGAGCGCGTCGACGCCGTCATGATCTGTTCCCCGGGACGCTTCCATGAGGCGGCCCTGCTGCCGGCGCTCCAGGCGCGGTTGCCCATCTTCTGCGAGAAGCCGCTCACCCCCGACTCCGCGTCTGGCGAGCGGGTGCTGGAAGCCGAGCAGCGGCTCGACCGTCCGCACATCCAGGTCGGGTTCATGCGCCGCTTCGACGCCGAGTACATGCGGCTGCGCGAGCTCGTCGCCTCCGCCGACGCGGGGGAGCTCCTGATGATCCACGCCGCCCACCGCAACGCACGCCCGACCAACCCCGAGTACGTCCAACAGAACCTGATCGACGACTCCGTGGTCCACGAGTTCGACGTACTCAGCTGGGTGGCGGGCTCGCCGGTGCGCTCGGTCACCGTCCGGCAGGGACGGCGCAACAGCCTCTCGCTGCCGCACCTCCACGAGCCGATCCTCGTGCTGATGGAACTGGACAACGGCGTCCTCGTCGACGTGGAGATGAACGTCAGTGCCCAGTTCGGCTACCAGGTCACGACCGAGGCCGTCTTCGAGAAGGGCGTGGCCCGAATCGGCCAGCCCTCCGGTCTGGAGCTGTGGCAGGAGGGTGCGTTCCGCAAGGCCGAGCACACCTACTACGACACGCGCTTTGCGCAGGCCTTCGACACCGAGGTGCAGCGCTGGGTGAACGCGGTGCGCGACGGCCGGCTCGTCGACGGCCCGAACGCCTGGGACGGCTTCCAGGTGGCGCTCGCCTGCGAGGCGGGCGTCGAGGCCCTGCGTACGGGACGCACGGTGGACGTGCGCCCCGCCACCATTCCCGAGTTCTACGCCCCGCGCGTCAGCCCTGCGTCGTCGACTTTGTCTTGACAACTTCGCGAAAGCGCGCCTATGTTTTACCCAGTGACTTCTGGAAGTTGTCCGTCGTTGATGACGGAACAGGGGCACGATGATCCATGGAGGAATCAATGAAGAAGACTCTCATCGCAGCGGTCTCCGTCGTGAGCCTCGCTCTCTCCGCCTGCAGCATGGGCGCGAGCGAGCCTGGGGCAGGGAACACCGGGGGTTCCGCAGCCGGGGGCGACGATGACATCAAGGTCGGCGTCATCCTCAAGACGCTGTCGAGCGAGTACTGGAGCTACGTCGCCGCCGGCGTCGAAGCCGCCAGCGAGGAGCTCGGCGTCGACGTGCAGCTGCAGGGCGCGGCCTCCGAGACCGCGTACGACGAGCAGAACAACATGATCGAGACCATGCTCGCCGACAACTCGCTCGACGCGCTCGTCATCGCTCCGCTCCAGCCGGACTCCGTCGTCTCCGTCCTCGGCGACACCGAGAAGCCGATCCTCTTCGTCGACACCGACGCCCCGTACGACGCCAAGGTGTCTTACATCGGCACCGGCAACAAGGTCGCCGCCCAGTCCGGTGGCGAGGCCGCGGCCGAGCTCGCCGGTGAGGGCGCCACCGCCGCGTGGATCGGCGGCGTCCAGGGCAACACCACGAGCGACGAGCGCGAGGCCGGCTTCATCGAGGGTCTCAAGTCCGGCGGCGTCGAGGTGACCGTCAAGCAGTACGCCGACGGTCTCGCCGACAAGGCGTCGTCCGTCATGGAGAACGTCCTCACCAGCAACCCCGACCTGAAGGTCGTCGTCGCCAACAACGACGAGATGGCCGCCGGTGCGGCGCGCGCGGCCGAGGCCGCGGGCAAGGACCTCGTCATCTTCGGCTTCGACGGCATCCAGGCCGGCGTGCAGAACGTGATCGACGGCACCGTCGCCGGCACCGTCGCCCAGGACCCCTACGGCATGGGCTACAAGGCCGTCGAGGCCGCCATCGCCGCCGCCAAGGGCGAGACCGTCGAGGAGTTCATCGACACGGGCTCCACCGTCATCACGCAGGAGAACGCCGAGGAGTACCTCGCCACCCTGCGCGAGCAGCTCGGCGAGGGCTGATCCCGCACCTGACTCAGGTTCAATCCGAAGGGGTGCCACCGCACTTCGGTGGCACCCCTTCACCATCACCCACGAGGGAGAGGGAGAAATGGGCCCAATTGTCGAGCTCAAGGGCGTGACGAAGAAGTTCCCCGGCGTCGTCGCGATGCGTGAGATGGGGATCCAGATCGAGCCCGGCGAGGTCCACGGTCTCATCGGCGAGAACGGTGCGGGCAAGTCGACGCTCATCAAGGTGCTCACCGGCGTGTACCAGCCGGAAGAGGGCGAGATCTACGTCCAGGGCGAGCGCCAGAAGTTCCACAACCCGCAGGACGCGCAGGACGCCGGCATCGCCTGCGTCTACCAGGAACTCAACATCATCAAGCAGTTGTCGCTGACCGACAACATCTTCCTGAACCAGACCATCAAGAACAACGTCGGCCTCCTCGACTACAAGACGATGCACGCGAGGGCCACCGAGGTGCTCGATTCGATGGGCATCAAGGTGGACGTCACGAAGCAGGCCGGCCTGTTCGGCATGGGCGTGCTGCAGATGGTCGAGATCGCGAAGGCGCTGCTCCGCGACGCGAAGCTCATCATCATGGACGAGCCCACCTCGAGCCTCGGCGAGAGCGAGGTCGACCAGCTGATGCGCGTCGTCCGCGACCTGCGCGAGCGGGGCGTGGCAATCCTCTTCGTCTCCCACAAGCTGGAAGAGCTCTTCGAGCTCTGCGACCGCGTCACGGTGATGCGCGACGGTGAGCACATCCTCACCGAGCCCATCGAGACGATGGACAACGACAAGCTGATCCGCGCCATGGTCGGCCGCAGCGTCGACAAGCAGTTCCCGAAGCACGTGGGCCAGCCGGGCGAGGTCGCCCTGCGGTTCGACAACGTCACCTCGGTGGGCACCATCAAGAACGTCAGCTTCGAGGCACGCTACGGCGAGATCCTCGGCTTCGCGGGCCTGGTCGGCGCCGGACGCACCGAGACGATGCGCGCCATCTTCGGCGACCTGCCGATCGACAGGGGCACCGTCTACCTCGACGGCAAGCCGGTGAAGGTCCGCACGCCGCGCGACGCGGTGAGCAAGGGCATCGCCTTCGTCACCGAGGACCGCAAGGGCCAGGGCCTGGTGCTGAACCAGTCCATCGCCGACAACCTGATCATGTCGTCGTACAAGACCGTGGCGCCCGGCGGCTGGCTGCAGCCCGCGAAGGTGAAGGAGGTCTCGGACCGCAACATCCAGTCGCTGCGGATCAAGACCCCCGACGCGCGCAACCTCGTCGGCAAGCTCAGCGGTGGCAACCAGCAGAAGGTGGTCATCGGCAAGTGGATGAACTCGGCGTCGAACATCTTCATCTTCGACGAGCCCACCCGCGGCATCGACGTCGGCGCCAAGGTCGAGGTCTACAACATCATGAACGACCTGGTCTCGCAGGGTAAGTGCGTGATCATGGTTTCCTCCGAGTTGCCGGAGGTGCTCGGTATGAGCGACCGCGTGATTGTCATGCGCGGTGGAGAAGTAATGGCGGAGATCAACCGTGACGAGCCTGACTTCAATGAGGACGACATCATGAAGGCCGCATGGGGAGAACGGAAAGAACAGTGAACAACAAACGATTCGCAGGCATCCTTAGGGCCCTCGCCCCGCTGCTGGCACTGGTGATCCTGATCGTGGTCATGACCCTGATCACGCCGGAGTTCGCCACGGTGAACAACTCCATGAACGTGCTGCGGCAGACCGCCGTCAACGGGTTCCTGGCCGCCGGCATGCTGCTGACGCTGATCACCGCGGGCATCGACCTGTCGGTGGGCACGAACGCGATCCTGAGCGCCGCGGCCATGGCCTTCCTCATGGTGGCCTTCGGCATCACCAACCCGTTCGTCCTGCTGCTGATGGCGCTCGTGACCGGCACCGTCGTCGGCTTCGTCAACGGCGTCCTGCTCACGAAACTGCAGCTGCCGCACCCCTTCGTCTCGACGCTGGGCATGAAGTACGTGCTCGCCGGCCTGGCGCTGTTCATCCTCGCCACGCGCACCGTCTCCGGCTTCCCCGAGGGCGTCACCGCGCTCGGCTCCGCGGACCTCCTCAAGGGCGGCGGCTTCAACGGCTTCCCCGTCTCCTTCATCGCCATGCTGGTGCTGTTCGTGATCATCCACTTCCTGCTCAACCGCACCGCGCTCGGCCGCTCCATCTACGCCGTCGGCGGCAACCCCGAGGCGACGCGCCTGTCCGGCATCAACACCGACCGCGTCCTGATCTTCGTCTACAGCGCCGCGGGCTTCTGCGCCGCACTGGCGGGCATCGTCATCGTCGGCCGCTCCGGTGTGGCCAACCCGTCCGCGGGCATGTCGGGCAACTACGAGACCGACGCGATCGCGGCCTGCATCATCGGTGGCGCCTCGTTCACCGGCGGCAAGGGCACCATCTGGGGCACACTCATCGGCGCCCTGATGATCTCCGTCATCCGCAACGGCCTCACGCTGATGAACGCCCAGTCCGACGTCCAGTTCATGGTCATCGGCGCGGTCATCATCATCGCCGTCGCGATCGACGTCCGCCGCAACGCCTCCGAGGAGAAGCGCCGCCGCCTCGCGATGGCCTGATCCGCGAAGAAGACCCAAGAGGGCGCCTCCCGGCCGGGAGGCGCCCTCTTCGCGTCGCCGCGATGGTGCGTCAGGCGATCTCGTCGACCCGCACCGGCCGGTGCTCGTCGCGTGACCGGTTGCAGGCGAGCGCGATGCGCAGCGCCTGGACGGCGTCGGCGGCCGTGCACGCACCGGGCTGGCCGATCATGGGGTTGCGCAGGAAGTGGTCCAGTTCCCGCTCGTAGCAGGGCCGGAACCGCTCGATGAAGTCGAACCAGGCGTCCTCCGGCGGGTACGCGACGCCGTCCTCCACGGACCGCAGGGGCGCCTTGTTGTCGAGGCCCACGTTGGCGGCGCCGTCCGTGCCCATCACGTCGAGGCGGACGTCGTAGCCCTGCCCGTTGTAGCGCGAGGCCTGCACGCTGCCGACCGTCCCGTCGTCGAACGTGACGAGCGTGACGGCGTCGGAGAAGTCGTTGGACTCGGCGAAGATCGCGCGGCCGCGCGCGGCGCCCGTCGAGTAGACCTCCACGATCTCCCGCCCCAGCACCCAGCGGAGAATGTCGAAGTCGTGGGCGTTGCAGTCGACGAAGATCCCGCCGGAGGTGGGCACGAACTCGTCGGCCGGCGGGAACGGGTCGGCGGTCACCGCGTGGATGCGGCGCACCTCGCCGAGTTCGCCCGACTCCACGAGCGCCTTCGCGCGGGTGTAGCCGGTGTCGAAGCGGCGGTGGAACCCGATGTGGTGCGGCAGCCCGGCCGCCTCGAGGGCTCGCTGCGCACGCACCGCGTCGTCGAGCGTCATGGCGATCGGCTTCTCGCAGTACGTCGGCAGCCCGATCTCGGCCGCCCGCACCAGGAGGTCGGCGTGCGTCGAGGTGCTCGTCGCGATCACCAGGCCCTCGAGGCCGAGCGGGTTGGCGGCGTCGAGGACCTGCTCGATGGGGGCGTGCTCGCAGCCCAACTCGGCGGCGGCCTGGGCGGCGCGCTCCGCCGACACGTCGGCCAGCACGAGCTCCTTCACCAGCGGGTGCTGCACCAGCAAGCGGGCGTGCATCACCCCGATGCGCCCCACGCCGAGCAGCGCGATGCGGAAGGGGCGAACTTCGTCGTTCATGGTCGTCCTTTTGTCATGACAATACGGTTGCGACCACGATAGCGCCTCGCTCCCGGCGCGCGCGAGGGCGTCTACTCGCCGGGCAACGCGGCGCGGGCCGGCGCCACGCCCTCGACCCTCGCCGGGCCCACAGTGAGGGCGGCGATCGCGGTGGTCAGCGGCACGCTGAGGATGAGCCCGATCGACGAGCCGAGTGTGCGGACGATCTCCGAGGCGAACAGTTCCTGGTTGAGGGTGCCGAGCACGTCGTCGGTGGTGAAGTAGACCAGCATGATCACCACCAGTGCGCTGCCCGCGTAGGCGAACACGATCGTGTAGATGGTCGACGCGATGTGGTCGCGCCCGATGCGCATGCCGGAGGCGAAGATCTCGCGACGGGTCAGGTGCGGCGCCGCGGCGCGCAGCTCGAACACGGCGGACGACTGGGTGATGGTGGTGTCGTTGAGCACGCCCAGGCCGCCGATGATGATGGCCGCGATCAGGAGTTCCTGGAAGTTGATCCCGCCGGCCAGCTGCTGCAGGTCCATCTCGGTCTCGTCGGCGAACCCCGTCAGCCGAGCGGCCTCCACGCTGAGCGCTCCGAGCCCCGCGGTGACCGCCAGCCCGAGCATCGTCCCCGCCAGTGCCGTCGACGTGCGCGTCGAGATCCCGTGGGCGAGATACAGCACCACGAACATGATCGCGGTCGACCCCACGAGCGCGACGGCGATCCCCGGCTTGCCGAGCAGGATGCCCGGGATGATGAAGCCGATCAGCACGCCGCCGGCCACCACGAGGCCGAGGAGCGCGAACAGCCCCTTCCACCGCGCCACCGCCAGCACGGCCGCGACGAAGAGCAGCCCCAGCGCGATGAACACCGGCGTCCGGTCGATGCTCTTGTAGGAGTAGAGCGGCCCGTCGGGGGTCTCGATCCGGGTGATGTCGATCTGGTCGCCGACGCGCAGCCCCGCCTGCGTCGGCGGGCCGGTGACCTGCACGTCGGCCTGTCGGCCGGCGTCGGGGCCGCCCTCGATGTCGACGGTGAAGACCAGGCACTGGAGGGTGCCGACGTCCGGGTCGAACTGCCCCTCGCAGGACTCCTCGACGGCCGTGATCGTCCCGGTCGTGTCGACGATGCCGGCGGGCGTCTCGACGTGGTGGATCCCGTCGGCGATCTCCGCCTGGGTGGGCCACAGCCAGATGAGCCCGGCCAGCGTCAGCACGGCCAGCACGGCGAGGAACCCGAAGAGGATCCGCTTGGCGAGCGTCCCGACCTCGACGTGGACGTCGTCGTGGCTGTGCGAGTGACCCATGGTCAGCAGCGTACCCGCGACCGTCGGCGGCGGCCCCGCACCGGGCTCAGTCGCCGGGCCGCAGCAGCGCGTCGGGCTCGTCGAACATGCGCTGCAGCAGCTGTGCCGACCTGACGAGGTAGAAGCCGTCGGTGACCCGCTCGTCGATCGTGTAGACGACGCGCACCTGCCGCCGCGCGGTGATCGTCCCGTCCTCGTCGACGACCGCTTCGGGCCGGATCGTGCCGAGCGCGACGAACACGCTCGCCGTCCCGCGCAGGTAGAGGTGGTGGAACGGCGCGTCGGCCTGCAGCGAGCCGAGGTTGACGACGTAGGCGCTCGCGTAGACGGGGATCGCCTCCTGCAGCACCCTCGGCATCATGTTGAGGCTGTCCAGCGTCCAGGCGATGCGCGCCACGGCGGCGAGCACCGGCCCGGGCAGCCGGACGAACGCGTTGATCAGCTTGTCGGTGTCGCTGTTGTCGAACCTTCGGGCCCGGGTCAGGGCCTCGTTGACCCGCGTGCGCACCTCGTCCAGCGTCTCGGTTCCCGTGAACGAGATCTGCACCTGCTCCTCGTCCGCCTCATCGGTCATGGCGCGCTTGACGGTGAACGAGAACGAGATGTCGCGGTGCTCGTAGGTGCGCCGCCCGGAGATGAAGCGGTTGAGCTCCGGCCGCTGGCGGTAGAGCCGCGCGAACGCGGTGAGGAACACGTGGAAGAACTTCACCCGGTCCTCGGGCGGACGCCCCTCGTTGAGGCGCTCCAGCCACGGCGCCATGACCTCGAGATCCAGCTGTTGCGGGTAGTACAGCGCCGCCTCGAGCCGGGTCGTCATCAGGTGGGGCACCACCCGCCGCATCGCCGGCAGTTCCTCGACGAGCCGACCGTCCCGCCGGCTCCGGATCGGCCTGCCTCCGGTGAAGAACATCCGCGTCCCTCCGCACCGCCCGGCCCCCGTGGCCCGGCTGGCCCCAGCCTAGGGGCCTCGCGACTCAGCGTCCGGTAGCCGCGACGATCGGGGCGAACAACCGCCCGGACTGCCACACGTGCACGACGAAGTAGCTGAGCAGCATGCCGCCGACGATGTCGATGGAGTAGTGCCCGCGCGCCAGCAGCATGCCCGCGACCATGAGCGCGACCATCGCCCACTGCGTCCGCCGCTCCCAGCGCCGGTCGGCGGGGGTGAGCATGGCCAGCAGCACCGCGACGCCGACGTGTCCCGACGGGAACATGCCGTACTGCTGCACCTCGAACACGAACGGGCCCTCCCCCTGGGCGGGCGCGAGCGGGGTGAGCACCATGATCAGCGCCCTGAGCAGGTACATCAGCGCGAACGGGGCCAACACCGCGGGGGTCCGGGACAGATTGCGGCGAAGCACCCCGAAGACGAACAGCCCGAAGCCGATCACGAGCGCGACGACCGTGAGCCACTTCGCCGGCCCGACGTAGGGCAGGAGTTCGAACAGCAGGTCGTCGGGGCGCGCAGCGTCCGCGAACCTCGACACGATCAGCTGGTTGCCCAGCACGGTGGCGGCCGCCGCGAGCAGGCCGAGGCCGACGACCACGCCCCACGCGGCGAGCCCGGACCGCGGCGCGGCCTCGTCGGATGTGCTCCCCATGGCCGGGGAGCCTAGCAGCGCACCGGCGGAATCAGCGGGTGGGGGGCGTCCACTCCGGGTCGCGCCCGATGAGCGCCGCGAGCCGGTCCTCGAGGGAGTGCGACTCGTCGAGCACCTTCGGCGTGCCGAACTGGCCGGACGCGTGCAGGAAGTCGGCCTGCGGCGTCATCCCCTCGACGATGCCCGCCAGGATCTCCTCGTTCCAGCCCACCGGCTGGCCCGACGCCTTCGCGATGTCGTACTGGTGCATGAAGATGTCGGGGAGGTAGAACGACTCGATCGCCTGCCCCACGGTCTTCTCGCCCTGGTCCGTCTCGATCGGGCGGGCCAGTTCCTCCTCATCGTCGACGAGCGCCTGGACGTTCGCGGCGTGCGCTGCCCAGGTGCGGTTCGGGTCCCCCGTGGTGTCGACGGCGGGCAGGTCCACGCCGTACCCCTTCATCATCCCCGGCAGCCAGGTGACGAGGTGGTTCACGACGTCCCGCGCGGTCCATTCCCTCACCGGCGTGGGTGCGTCCCAGTCAGTGACGCCGGCGGCGAGTTCCGCGAACCGCGCGGAGAGCGCGGCGTGCTGTGCTGCGATTGCGTTCATGCCAACGAGCGTAGGGGGAGGCGGGAGCAGCAGGGCCCCGGACGCGATTGGGAGCCGGGCGGCATACTTGTCGTGATGGACACCGAGGCCTGTTACCGCCACCCGAATCGCGCGACCCGCATCCACTGCCAGCGCTGCGACCGCCCGATCTGCCCGGACTGCATGGTGCAGGGCTCCGTGGGCTTCCACTGCCCCGAGTGCGTGAAGGCCAGTCCGAAGCCGAAGCTGAAGGCGCGCCGGTTCCGCCCCGGGCAGGGCACCTCTATCGCGCTGGTGGCGATCAACGCGGTCGTGTGGCTCGCGGTCATGGCCACCGGCCGGGGGCTCAGCCCGCTGATCGGCCTCCTCGCGCTCACCCCGGAGGGTGCCTGCGTCGTCGGCGACGGCCGGATCCTCCTCACCGACCAGGCCGGCTGCTTGGCCGAGGGGCTCACCTGGGAGGCGGGCGTCTCGTCGGGCGCGGTGTGGCAGGTGATCACCAGCGCCTTCGTGCACGTCGAGATCTGGCACATCATGTTCAACATGATGGCGCTGCTCATCCTCGGCCCCCAGGTGGAGGCCGTGCTCGGCCGGGGCAGGTTCCTCGCCATCTACTTCTTCTCCGCGCTCACCGGCAGCGCGGTCGTCATGGCGTTCACCCCGCCGTTCCTCACTACGCTGGGCGCGTCGGGCGCCATCTTCGGCCTCATGGGGGCCTTCCTCGCCATCGCGCTGCGGCGCAAGCTCGAGCTCCGCGGCATCCTCGTGTGGCTGGGGCTCAACGCGGCGTTCACGTTCCTCGTGCCCAACGTCTCCTGGCAGGGCCACCTGGGCGGCCTGCTGGGCGGCCTGGCCATCACCGCGCTAATGGTCTACCTGCCGAGGAAGCAGCGCAGGTACGAGTGGTACTACGTCGCCGCGCTCGCGGCCGTGCCCGTCGTGGCCATCGCCGCGCTCTCGCTCACCGTCTGATCGCTCACCGCCGCGTGCCGATGCTCTCGCGGATGGCGTCGGAGGCGTCCCAGTCGTTGGCGTGCATGGCCGCAACGACGCGCCCGTCGGCCACCCAGAACGCGCGGAACGCGTCGCCGGCCAGCACGTCGGTGGAGCCCTCGAAGTCGACCCGGTCGTAGCCGCGGGGCCCGACGCTGCCGACGTACTCCATCCCGAGGTCGTACTGGTCGGTGAAGAAGTACGGCTGCCGCTCGTAGGCCTCGCCCGCGCCGAGGAGGTTGTGGGCGGCCACCTTGGCCTGCTCGATGGCGTTGTCCCAGTGCTCGACGCGGATGCGGCGTCCCAGCACGGGATGGTCGTGGGAGGCGATGTCGCCGACGGCCCAGATGCGCTCGTCGGAGGTCCTCAGCGTCGCGTCGACGAGCACCCCGTCCTTCACGTCGACGCCCGCCGCCTCCGCGAGTTCGGTGTTCGGGGTGACGCCCACGGCGGCGACGACCAGGTCCGCACCGCGCACGTCCTCGGGCCGGGCCTTGCGGCCCAGCCGCAGGTCGACGCCGTGGCCGCGGTGCAGGTCGGCGAAGAGCCGCGCCACCTCGGCACCGAGCACGGGCAGCAGCGGCAGTTCGGTCGACGAGATGAGCGTCACCTCCATGCCGTGGTGGCGTGCCGCGGCCGCGACCTCGAGGCCGATCCAGCCGCCCCCGACGACGACCGCGCGCCCTCCGTCGACGAGCCGTTCCCGCAGGGCCCTGCTGTCCTCGACGGTGCGGAGGGTGAGCGACTCCACGTCCGCGCCGAGGTCGAGCGGCCGCGGGGTGGCGCCGGTGGCGAGCAGCAGCTGTTCGTAGGCGATCTCGTCGCCGCCTCCGGCGGACTCGACGTGCAGCACGCGGCGCTCGCGGTCGATGCGGGTGGCGCGCACGCCGGAACGCAGGTCGACGTCGTGCTCCCCGTACCAGTCGCGGTCGTGGACCAGTGCGTCGTCGAACTCCTGCTCGTCCAGCAGCATGCCCTTCGACAGCGGGGGCCGCTCGTAGGGCGGGTGCGGTTCGGCGCCGACGAGGACGATGTCGCCGTCGTAGCCCTTCCCGCGCAACTCGGTGGCGGCCGTGCCGCCGGCCAACCCGGCCCCCAGGATGACGATGGCCATGCTCGAACCTCCCAGCCGCGGACCGTCGTGGTCCTTTCCCGCACTATAGGTCGCCGGCGAGTCAGTGGGAGCGCTGAAGCTCCTTCGCCACCTCGGGGCTGGTGTGGGCGATGGCGTCGAGGTCGCCGACGACGACGAGCCGGTCGGTGGCGCGGGAGAGGCCCACGTACAGCCTTTCCCGGAAGCGTTCGCGGGTGCCGTCCTCGTTGATGCACAGCACGACCGCGCGGCGCTCCAGACCCTTGAAGCCGAGCACGTGACCGTAGAAGACCTGCTCGTCGTCCCAGAACGTGTCCCAGTACGCCTCCTGGCCGAGCATCTCCTGCCGGGCGGTGTGCTCGGGGTGCCGTCCCCCGGTGGTGAGCAGCACGACGTCCTCCGGCCGCCAGCCCTCGTCCAGCAGCGCCTCCACCTGGTCGTCGCCCACCCCGAGCGCGTCCTCGTGCCGGGCGTGGACGTGGGTGACGAGCGGCCCGTCGCCGCCCTCCAACCGCATCCGCAGCGGCGCGAGCGGCCGGAACACCTCGGCGATCTGCCGCGTGTTGCGCAGGTTGTGGTCCAGGACGAGCGGCACGAGCGGCACCGGGGGCCGGCCGAACCGGTTGAAGAGGCGCTGGTTCTCGTCGGAGTAGAGGAACAGGCCGCCCTCCTGCTCGTCGCGGAGCGCGGCGATGAGCGGCGACCACCACGACTCGGCGAAGTCCTGCGCCTCGTCGACGACGAAGGAGTCGAACCGCTGCCCGTGCGGCAGTTCGCGAGCCCGTTCGGCCATGAGCAGCGGCAGGCGGGTCTCCCAGAACTCGGGGTCGTCGCGGGATCCCGAGGGGATCCCCCACAGGTTGGCGAGCGCCTCGTAGGTGCCGACGAACGCCGGCCGGTCGCGGTAGTGCCACGTCGCCACCTCGCGGCGGAAGTAGCTGGCCAGCCCGATCGAGTAGCACATCAGCGCCACCCGCTCGGCGGGCTGGTCGGAGCGGCCGTGCGTCAGCTGCTTCGCCTGGGTCAGGGCCAGCACCGTCTTGCCGCTGCCCGCGCCGCCGCGGATCTCGACCCGCCGCAGCAGCCGCGTCACGCCGAGGACGAGGCCCTGTTCCTGGGTGAGGCGGTCGGCCCGGTGCTGCCGCTCGTCGGCCTCGTCGACCACCCCGGGCACCGCCTGCGTACCGCGGGCGGTCAGCACGTCGACGATGACCTCGCAGTCGTCCTCGTCCGGCGGGCGGCGGTGCGTCTCGAAGCCGAGCGGGATGTCGGCCAGCCGTTCGGCGAGCCGGTCGAGGTCGTGCTTGTCATGGATCATCCAGCGCGGGCAGTCGGGGAGGTCGAAGTCGGCGTCGAGGACGGTGAAGGGGGTGACGACCGCGTGGGCGAACCGGATGGGGCTGCGCGAGCTGCCCGCCCACCGCGCGTCGGACTCGAGGAAGTGGCGCAGCGCGTAGCGGGTCTCGCGCGCCTGCCCGACGGGGTCGATCGGACGCCGGGTGTTGCCGCGCGTCATCGTCCACTGGCCGTCGCGGTAGCCGATGCCGGCGCCCTTCACCTCGACGACCACCACCCCCACGTCGGGCATCACCACGACCAGGTCCGCCTCGTGGTCCTTGCGGGTGTCGGTGAGCCGGTAGTTCGCGATGAGCGTGTCCACCGGGCGGAGCGTGTCGCGCAGTCTCTCCCACACGACGCGCTCCGACTCGGTCGTGAACATGGGGTCGTCCGGGACCAGTCGGGGAGGCATGGCCCCACGGTAGCGACGAACCCGCGGGCACGGGCGGGGAGGCGGGGGTTCAGCCGCGCTTCGGCCGCGGGGGGCGCAGCCTCGCCCGCTGCGACTCGCGCTCCATCCGCTCACGGTGCAGCCGGCGCTCGCGCGCGAGTTGCCGCTGGAAGCGCTGCTGCTCGCGGTACTCGAGGTAGATGACGTCGTTGCTGAGCGACTTCACGATCGCGAACATGAGCGCGACGATGATCAACAGGAAGGGGCTGGCCGCGATGATCGTCACGTTCTGCAGGTTGCCCAGCGCGTCGTTCCCGCCGGAGACCAGCAGCGTCAGGCCGATCGCCGCCGTCAGCGAGCCCCACACCGCCGCGAGCCAGGGGCTGGCGTCGGAGCGCCCGTTCTCGGCGATCGAGGCCATCACCGTCGACGCGGAGTCGGCCGACGTGATGAAGAACAGGCCCAGCAGCAGCATGGCGACGAAGCTCATGATCGTGCCGCCGGGAAGCTCGTGCAGGAGGTTGAAGAGCTGGGATTCCGCCGACCCGTCGCCCCAGATGGAGCGGCCGTCCTGCTCGAAGGTGATGGCCGCTCCGCCGAAGATCGAGAACCAGACCACCGACACCACCGACGGCACGAGCATGACGTAGATCGCGAACTCGCGGATGGTGCGGCCGCGGGAGATGCGGGCCAGGAACATGCCGACGAAGGGGCTCCAGGAGATCCACCACGCCCAGTAGAAGATCGTGTTGGAGGCGAGCCAGTCGCCGGCGGTCCCGTCGGCGCTGACCGCGGTACGTCCGGCCATCTCGAAGAACTGCGCCAGGTAGGCGCCGATCGACGACGGCAGCAGGTTCAGCATGGCCACCGTGGGCCCGAGAATGAAGACGAAGATGGCGAGCAGGGCCGCGAGCACCATGTTGGCGTTGGAGATGTACTGGATGCCGCGCCCGACGCCCGAGACGGCGGAGAGCAGGAACGCCAGCGTCAGCACGAGCACGATGCCGGTGATCACCCAGGCGCTCGGGTCCTCGATCAGTCCGGAGGCGTTCAGGCCGGCGCCGATCTGCAGCGCCCCGAGGCCGAGCGAGCAGGCGGTGCCGAAGATCGTCGCGAAGATCGAGAGGATGTCGATCAGCTTGCCGAGCCAGCCCTCCGCCAGCCGCGTGCCGATCAGGGGCGTGAACGCGGCCGACAGCAGCTGTTTGCGGCCGATGCGGAACGTCGAGTACGCGATCGCCAGGCCGACGATCGCGTAGACCGCCCACGGGTGCAGGGTCCAGTGGAACAGCGCACTCGCCATCGCGGTGCCGACCTCGCGGGGCGCGTGCCCGGGGATGCCGTCGCGGTAGAACGTCAGCGGCTCGGCGGCGCCGTAGAACATCAGGCCGATGCCCATGCCGGCCGCGAACATCATCGACACCCACGACACCGTGCGGAACTCGGGCTGCTCGTCGATCGCGCCCAACCGGATCGTGCCGAACCGGCTCGCGGCGATGGCGATGACGAACAGGACGAAGATGGTGCCGAACAGCACGAACGCCCAGCCGAAGTTGTCGACGACGGCGCCGAGCGCGTTGGAGGCGACGCGCGCGAAGCTGTCCTGGAACGTCAGGCCCCACACCACGACCGCGAGTACGGCGATCCCGGCGATGCCGACCACCCACCAGTCGATCTTCTTCTCGCCCTCGATCGATTGAAGGACGATCTCCTCACGCTGCTCGAGGCTCGCCGCGAGGTGCTCCTCCCCGGAGAGCAGGGAGGCCAGCTGCCCCGTCGCGGTGGGAGCCACCACCTCCGGCTCGGGGAACGGGTCGCCCGGTTCGCGCGTCGGATCGAGGTCTTCGTGCTCGCTCATCGCTTCCTCCTTCGTCGTGGCCAGAGGTCATTCAAGCACGGTCGCGCGGAGGGCTAGTGGTTCTTGACCCCGTCCATCTGGGCGACGATGTGCCCCAGGATGGGGCCGAGCACGGTGATCGTGTCCTTGGCGCCGCCCTTGGAACCGGGCGCGTTGGCGACGAAGGCGCGGTTGTCCTCGCGGGTCATCACCCCGGCCACGGCACGCGACATCTGCGCCGTCGGCACCTTCTGCATCCCGACGCGGCGCACCTCCTCGGCGATGCCCGGCATCTCGAAGTCGAGCAGTCCCAGTGTCGCCTCGACGGTGACGTCACGCGGCGCGATGCCGGTGCCGCCCGTCGTGATCACGACGCGAACGCCCGCGTGCACCAGCGACTCGATGGCCTCCCGGATCGACTCGATGTCGTCCCGGACCAGCACCACGTCGCCGACCTCGAAGCCGGCGGCGCGCAGGCCCTCCTGGATGATCGGGCCCGACTCGTCGCCGTAGACGCCCTCGGACGCGCGGTCCGAACAGGTGATGACTGCTGCATGGTGTGCCATGGGATCAGTCTACGAGCGTTGTGCGTCCTCGGGCGGGGCAGTTTGCCTGCCTCCCTCGAAGGCGCCGCCCAGAATCCGTTCGCCTGCCGGATCCGGCAGGTTTTCCGAAACTTGGCGGGCCAACGACGTCGTCGCGCGCGGGCCGACATGTCACCTTTCTGCGCCTCCCGCATCTGCGGATGGTAGTGTCCGATCGTGACGCAGATACGGATCAACACCGCGGCAGGGTTGCTCGGCGTCTCAGACGACACCCTCCGCCGCTGGATCGACCAGGGCCGGGTCGACGTGACGCGCGACGAGGCGGGGCGGCAGGCCGTCGACGGCACCTCCCTCGCCCGGCTGGCGCAGGACCTGGCCGCCGAGAAGAACCGGGACGCCGTCGACGAGGGCGCCGGCCACCGGTCCGCGCGCAACCACCTCACCGGTCTGGTCACCAACGTCATCTCGGACAAGGTCATGAGCCAGGTGGAGCTTCAGTGCGGCCGCTACCGGATCGTCTCGCTCATCTCCACCGAGGCGGTGGAGGACTTGGGACTGGAGGTCGGCTCCGTGGCGACCGCCGTCATCAAGTCCACCAACGTCGCCATCGAGGCTGCACGATGAGGAGGGTCCTCGCGGCGGCGCTGGCCGCCCTCGCGCTGGCCGCCTGCAGCGAGGACCGGGCGGAGCCGACGACGGTGTTCGCCGCCTCGTCGCTCACCATTCCGTTCGAGGAGATCGCCGAGGACCGCGAGGTGAGCTTCTCGTTCGACGGTTCGTCCGGCCTCGTCGACCAGCTCGCCGGCGGCGCCCCCGCTGACGTCCTCGCGACGGCCGACCAGCGGACCATGGATCGCGCCGTCGAGCTCGGGCTCGTCGAGGGGGAGCCGACGATGTTCGCCACCAACCGGCTCGTGCTCGTCACCCCACCCGACAACCCCGCCGGCGTGACCGGCCTCGACGGCTCCCTCGACGGAGCGAAGCTCGTCGTCTGCGCGCCCGAGGTGCCCTGCGGCGACGCCTCCGCCCGTCTCGCCGAGCGCGCGGGCGTCGAGCTCGACCCCGTGTCCGAGGAGACCAAGGTCACCGACGTGCTCGGCAAGGTCATCGCGGGGGAGGCGGACGCGGGGCTCGTGTACTTCACCGACGCGCGCGGCGCGGGCGACGAGGTTCACGTGATCGAGATGCCCGAGGCGACCGAGGAACCCAACACGTACTGGATCGCAGCGGTGGCCGGGGGTGACCCGGAGCGAGCCGCGGGGTTCATCCGGCTGGTCGGCAATTCCGGGCCGGTGCTGGAGCGCCACGGCTTCGGCCCCCGCGCATGACCGGTTTCCCGCGCTGGGCCTGGCTGCCATTCGCCGCCGGGCTGGCGCTGCTGGCGGTGCCGCTGCTGGGAATGGTCGCCAGGGTGCCTTGGGCGGACCTGGCTGCGCTGCTCTCGTCGGAACGGGCGCTCGACGCGCTCGGGCTGAGCCTGGCGACGTGCCTCGTCGCGACGGCGCTGGTGCTGCTGCTCGGGGTGCCGCTCGCGCTGGTACTCGCGCGCAGCGAGGGCTGGTGGGTCGGCGCGGTCCGGACGCTGGTCACCGTGCCGATGGTGCTGCCGCCCGTCGTGGCCGGGCTCGCGCTGCTGGTGACGTTCGGCCGTCGGGGGCTGATCGGCGAGACGCTGTCGGCGTGGGGCATCGAGGTCGGCTTCACGACCGCCGCGGTCGTGATCGCGCAGGCGTTCGTCGCCCTGCCGTTCCTCGTCACCTCGCTGGAGGGCGCGCTGCGGGCGTCGGGGGCGCAGTACGAGCGGATCGCCGCCAACCTGGGGGCGTCCCCGTCGCGCATCTTCTTCCGCGTGACGGTGCCGATCGCCCTGCCGGCGGTGGTCTCGGGCACCGCGCTGGCGTTCGCCCGCGCACTGGGGGAGTTCGGCGCCACGCTTACGTTCGCCGGCTCGCTGCAGGGCGTCACCCGCACGCTGCCGCTCGAGATCTACCTGCTGCGCGAGACCGACTCCGACCTCGCCCTCGCCCTTTCGCTCGTCCTGGTCGTGGTCGCGCTCGGCATCGTCGCCGTCTCCACCTGGGTCACCCGGAGGAATCGTGGCTGAGGCGCTGACCGTCTCCGCGACGATCGCGGGCCGCGGCTTCGACGTCGACCTCACCATCGCCGAGGGCGAGCGCGTGGCGGTCGTGGGCCCCAACGGGGCGGGGAAGTCCACGCTGCTGCAACTCGTCGCCGGATCCCTCAGGCCGACGTCGGGCTCCGTCGCCCTGGGCGGACGGGAGGTGGCATCCCCGACGACGTACCTCCCGCCCCATCGGCGCCGGGTGGCGTACGTCGAGCAGCGTCCGCTGCTGTTCCCGCACCTCGACGTGCTGGAGAACGTGATGTTCGGCCCCCTCGCCCGCGGCGTGAAGCGGCAGGCGGCGCGGGCGCGCGCGGTGGCCGAGCTGGAGGCGACGGGCTGCGGCGACCTGGTCCACCGGCGCCCGGCCCAGCTCTCCGGCGGCCAGGCGCAGCGCGTCTCACTGGCCCGCGGGCTGGCGTTCGATCCCGACGTGGTGCTGCTCGACGAGCCGTTCGCCGCCCTCGACGCCTCCGTCACCCCGGAGCTGCGGCGGCTGCTGCGCCACCGGCTGCACGGGCTCACGACGATCCTCGTCACCCACGAACTGCTGGACGTCGTCACGCTGGCCGACCGGATCGTGGCGCTCGAGGACGGCGGTGTCGTGGCGGACGGGCCGGTCGAGCGGGTCTCCGCCTCCCCGTCGACGCAGTTCCTCGCCGACCTCGTGGGCGTCAATCTGCTGGGCGGCACCGTCGTGGCGGGCAACCGGCTAGACCTCGGCGTCGTCGAACTCACCGGCCTCTACAACGACGACCTGGTGCCCGGCCACCACGGCCGCGCCACCGTCGCGCCCGACGCGATCTCCCTGCATCGGTCGAGGCCCGAGGGCAGCCCCCGCAACGCGCTGCGGGGGTCGGTGGTAGCGATCGAGCCGCGCGGCCCGGTCGTCGGCGTCACCGTCGACGTGGGGCAGCGGCTTCGGGCCTCGCTCACGCCGGCGGCGGTCGCCGAGCTGGAGCTCTCGCCGGGCGAGGAGGTCGTGGCGGTCGTGAAGGCGACACAGGTGCGGCTCCACCCGGGGGACTGACCGCTACTCGGCCTCGTACTTCACGACGTCCGGGTCCTCGCGGACCTCGTCGCACATGGTCTGGAGCCGGTCGATCAGCTCCCCGGGGTCGAGCTCCCCGCGGAGGAACTCCGCCATGGCGGCCGTGGACTGCTCGCCGAGCCCGTAGTACTTGATGAACAGCCACTTGAACGTGTTCTCGCCGGCATCGGCGAGGAGCCGTACCTGCGACGCGAGCGCCGGCGACTCCGGCGTGGCGCCGCGGATCACCGTCGGGAGCTCGTTCAGCTCCGAGAACTCGGCCGCGATCTCCGGCGACAGCAACGTGCGCAGCAGCTCCATCCCGCCCTGCGGGTTGTCGGCGTTGCGCGGCACGAAGAAGCTCTCATCCGCCTCGGAGTGGATGGCCGCGAACGGCAGCTTCGGCGCGCGCGTGATGGTCGGCACCGGTGCGACCGTCGGCATGAAGTCGGGGCGCATCGTCGGCTTCGTCTGCCGCAGCAGCGTCGCGCCGGCTGGGCAGAGCAGCGGCCCGCCGGAGGCCCAGCGTTCCCTGGCGCCGTCCGGGTACTCGGCGAGCTGGTCGGACTGCACCAGGCGCCGGAGCTGCCCGAGGATGCGCTCGATGGCCGGATTGCGCCAGGCGTCCGGAGCAAGATTGTCGAGCTCGAGGCGGAGGTCGTGGCCGTCCTCCTTGATGGCGGAGGCGATCACGAGGTCGAGGTACTCGCCGGCCTGCGTCGGGTCCCAGGCGAACAGGGTGCGTCCGGTCTCGGCGGCGGCCGCGCCCAGCTCGTAGAGGTCGTCCCAGGTGTTCGGCGGGCTCCAGCCGTGGCCGCTGAACAGCGTCTCCGAGTACCAGAGGCCGTGCACGATCAGGGTGTACTGCATCGCCAGCTGCTGGTCGTCGACGATGCCGGGAGACAGCGCGCCGGTGTAGAGGGTGTCGCGGATGGGGGTGCCGGCGAGGTTCGGGGACTCGAGCAGCTCGCCGAGGGGCGTGAGCTCGTCGGCGATCGTGCCGAGGGCCAGCCGCCCGTCGCCGGAGTTGTTGACGAGGTCCGGCGGCGTGGTGGAGAGGGTGGGGCCCACCTCGTCGGCGACGCTCACCACCGCCTCCACCTGCACCTCGACGCCCGGGAAGTTCTCGCGCAGCCGGGCCGCGGCCCCGTCGATGATCGACGTGCCGAACGGCCCCTCATGGACCGTGACGCGGATCGTGGACGGCACGGCCAGGCCGAAGGGCCCGGCGGTGGGCGTCGGGGACGGGGAAGGGGAGAGCGACGGGGCGGTGGGGTCCTCCGACGGCGTGCAGGCCGTGGCGGCGAGAGCGGCGGTGCCGGCGAGCAGCGCGCGTCGCGGAAGGAGTCCCATGGACGGCAGACTACTGCCGCCCATGGGGCCTCGGCACGTCAGCGGCCGGTACCGGCGTACACCGTTGCATCGGTCTCGGCGTCGAGGCCGAAGGCGGTGTGGGCGGCGCGCACGGCGTCGTCCACCTCCCCGTCGGCGACGATCACCGAGATGCGGATCTCCGAGGTGGAGATCATCTGCAGGTTGACGCCGGCCTGGGCGAGCGCGGTGAAGAACGTCGCGGTCACGCCCGGGTGCGAGCGCATGCCGACACCGACGACGGAGACCTTGCCGATCTGGTCGTCGTAGCGGATGCTCTCGAACCCGACCTGCTCCTTGACCCGCTCGATCGCCTCTACGGCCTTGCGGCCCTCGGAGGAGGGCAGGGTGAACGAGATGTCGGTCTTCTCGACGGAGAGGTCGGAGATGTTCTGCACGACCATGTCGATGTTGATGTCGGCCTCGGCGACGGCGCGGAAGATCGTCGCCGCGTTGCCCACCTTGTCCGGGACGCCGACGACGGTGATCTTCGCCTCGCCGCGATCGTGCGCGACACCGGTGATGATGGCTTCTTCCATGTCCGTTTCCTTCAGTTCTTCCTGCGAGATGACCCACGTGCCGGGCTTGTCCGTGAATGAGGAACGCACGTGGACCCGCACGTTCTCGCGGCGCGCGTACTCGACGCAGCGCAGGTGGAGGATCTTGGCCCCGGCGGCCGCCATCTCCATCATGTCCTCGTAGCTGATCCGGTGGATCTGTCGCGCGCTCTTCACGATGCGCGGGTCGGCGGTGTAGACGCCGTCGACGTCGGAGTAGATCTCGCAGTACTCGGCACCGAGCGCCGCCGCGAGGGCCACCGCGGTCGTGTCCGAGGCGCCGCGCCCGAGGGTGGTGACGTCCTTCGTCGTCTGCGCCACGCCCTGGAAGCCGGCGACGATCGCCACCTTCCCTTCCTCGAGGGCCTTCTCGACGCGGCCCGGGGTGATGTCGATGATGCGGGCGTTGCCGTGCGTGGGGGTGGTGATGACGCCCGCCTGCGAGCCGGTGTAGCTGGCCGCGTCGACGCCGATGTCCGACAGTGCCATCGCGAGCAGCGCCGCGGACTGGCGCTCGCCGGTCGTCAGCAGCATGTCGAGCTCGCGCGACTTCGGCTTCGGGGAGACCTGGAGCGCGAGGTCCATCAGCTCGTCGGTGGTGTCGCCCATCGCCGAGATGACGATGATGACGTCGTGTCCCTCGCTGCGGGCGCGGGCGACGCGGCGGGCGACGCGCTTGATGGACTCGGCGTCAGCCACCGAGCTGCCGCCGTACTTCTGGACGATGCGACCCATTGAGACTCCTTTGCTTACCGCACACCAGACTAGTGCGAGCCCGTACGATTCGCCGTCCCGGTTCCATCCGCCGGGCCGGCTGGCAGCCGTCCCCGCCCACGGCCCCCGCCTGGGCAGTAGCCTTGGGCCATGGACACGGTTCGCTGGGGAATCATCGGAACTGGCGGCATCGCGAGCGGCGTCGTGAGCGACTTCCGGCTCGTCGCGGACGCCGAGGTGCAGGCCGTCGCGTCCCGTTCCCAGGAGCGCGCCGACGAGTACGCCCGCCAGCATGGGGTCACCACGGCCTACGGCTCCTACCGGCAACTCCTCGACGACGAGTCCATCGACGTCGTCTACATCGCCACCCCGCACGCCCAGCACCGCGACGTCGCGCTGGCCGCCATCGAGCGCGGCAAGGCGGTGCTCGTCGAGAAGGCGTTCACCACCACCTATGAGGGCACCCGCCAGGTCGTCGAGGCCGCCCGCGCCAAGGGCGTGTTCGCTATGGAGGCGCTGTGGACCCGCTTCCAGCCCGCGGTCCAGGCGGCCAAGGAGGTCGTCGCATGGGGTCGGATCGGCGACGTCGTCGGGGTGCAGAGCGACCTCATCGCCCATAGGGAGTTCGACCCCACGGACCGGCTGTTCGACCCCGCGCTCGGCGGTGGCGCGCTCCTCGACCTCGGCGTCTACCCGATCTCCCTCGCGCAGCACTTCCTCGGCGACGTGAAGGAGGTGCAGTGCCTGGCGCGGCTGTATCCGACGGGGATCGACGCGGGGGCCACCATCTCGCTGCGCCACGACGCGGACGCCCTCAGTTCGCTCACCTGCGCCTTCGACGGGCACGGCCCGGGCAGCTTCCGGATCTTCGGCACCAAGGGATGGGTGGAGATCCAGCCCCGGTTCCACCACCCGACCACCGTGACCGTGAACCGGGCCGGGGCGCTCCCTCGCGTCATAGAGACCCGCCCGATCGGGAAGGGCTACGCCCACCAGTTCGCCGAGGTCACCGAGTGCATCCTCGCCGGCCGCACCGAGTCCGCGACGATGCCGCTGTCCGACACGCTCGAGGTCATGCGGATCCTGTCCGAGTGCACCCGCCAGGCCGGCATCGAGTACCGGGAAGCGACGGTTGACCTCGGCTGACGCCTCGGCGCGTGCCTCGTCGGCCGAGGCGTCGATCAGGCGTCGGCATGTCCGCCGGCTGAGGGTGTGGCAGGCCGGACGGTTGGGCATCACGTCGTTCCCACCCGCGGCGGGCGCAGCGTGGCACCGGCCGCTCCACTACTGGTGGCAGGCGCACCTCCTGGACTGTCTCGTCGACGCCGAACTGCGCGAGCCCGACGAGGAGCGGCGGCGCCTGATCCGGGCGTTCCCCCGGGCGATGTGGGTCCGCAACGGCTTCCGGTGGACCAACGACTACTACGACGACATCGCCTGGTTCGGTCTCGCGCTGGAGCGCGCCGGTCGGCTCGGGCTCGGGGACCCGCGCGGGCTGCGCGTCATCGTCGACCGGCTGGCCGGTGCGTGGCGACGCGACGCGCTGGGCGGCCTGCCGTGGCGGGTGGGCGACGAGTTCCGCAACGCGCCGGTCATGGGCCCGGCGGCGATCCTGTTCGCACGCGTGGGGGAGGACTTCCTGGCGCGCCGGGCGGTCGACTGGCTGCGGAGCCGGCTGCAGCGTGACGACGGCCTCGTCGTCGACGGCCTACGCCCGGCCCGACCGGCGCTCTACACCTACAACCAGGGCACGTTCATCGGTGCCCTCGTGGAGCTGGGGGATCTGGCGGAGGCCGAGCGCGTCGCCAGCGCCGTCGAGGCGAAGCTCACCCGCGACGGCGTGCTGGTGGGCGCGCGCGGCGGGGACGGCGGACTCTTCGCCGGCATCACGGCCCGCTACCTGGGTGAGGCCGCGCGGGCCGGGTCCGCTGCCGCGAGGCGGATCGTACTGACGAGTGCCGAGGCGGCGTGGGGCAACCGCGCCGAGAGCGCCGACGGCGTGTTCTTCGGCCACGACTGGACCGCGCCGGCCGTCATCCCGACGGCGGCCGCGCCCCTCGGCGCCAACCAGGCCCCGAACGGGGTGACGAGCGCCGCCGTGCCGGAGCGCGACCTCTCCGTGCAGCTGTCCGGCTGGATGCTGCTGGAGGCCGCGGCCCGGCTGTGAGTCCGCTCAGGCCTTGGCGAGCTTGATCCGCAGCCCCAACTCGTCGTCGGTGTGCGTCGGGTCCTCGAGCTCGTCGACCTGCGCGATGGAGGTCGCGAGCACCTCCTCGGAGATCTGCTGCAGGCCCTCGACCAGCGCCTCGCGGAGCTCCTCGTCGACGGCGAGCTCCAGCGTGATGCGGTCGGAGACGTCCAGGCCCGACGCCTTGCGCGCCTCCTGCACGAACCGCGTGATCTCCCGGACCTGGCCGGAACGGACCAGCTCGGGGGTGAGCTCGAGGTCGAGCGCGACGGTCTCGCCCTGCTCGTTCACCACGGACCAGCCCTCGCGCGGGCGCTCGGAGATCAGCACGTCGTCCGGGCCGACCTCCAACTCCTCACCCTCGACGACGACCGTCGCCCTGCCCTCCGCCTGCAGCGCGGCGGCCAGGGCCGCGGCGTCCGCGTCGGCGATCGCGTTCGCGACGAGCGGGGTGCGCTTGGCGAACCGCTTGCCGAGGTTGCGGAAGTTGCCCTTGGCGAAGACGTCGACGATGTCGCCCGCCTCCGCGAACGTCTCGACGTCCAGGACGTTCAGCTCCGCCTTGATCTCCTCGACCAGCTCCGGCGTGAGGTGCGCGTGGATCGTCGACGGGACCAACATCCGCTTCAGCGCCTGCCGGATCTTGACCTTCGACTCGGCGCGGGCCGCGCGGCCCAGTTCCACCGCGCGACGGGTGACCGCCATCGCGGCGTCCAGTTCCTCGTCGATCAGCGCCTCGTCGAGCTCTGGCCACTCGGCCAGGTGGACCGACTTCGGCCCCTCCGGGTCGGACTCGACGAACAGGTCCTGCCACACGCGCTCGGTGACGAAGGGCGTGATCGGCGCCATGAGCCGGGTCAGGATTGACAGGACCTCGTGCAGCGTCCACAGTGCGCCCTCCTCGCCGGTCCAGAAGCGGCGGCGCGAGCGGCGCACGTACCAGTTCGAGAGCAGGTCGACGAAGTGGCTCACCAGCTGGCCGGCGCGCTGGGTGTCGAAGTTGTCGAGCGCGGCGGACACGTCACGCACCAGGACGTGGGCGGCGCTGAGCAGCCAGCGGTCGAGCACGTGCCGGTCTGCCACGGACGGGGCGTCGCCCGTCGGGGCCCAGCCGGAGGTGCGCGCGTACAGCGACTGGAAGGCGACGGTGTTCCAGTAGGTGATCAGCACCTTCCGGACCGTCTCCTCGATGGCCTGGTGACCCACCCGCCGGGCGCTCCACGGCGAACCGGAGCAGGCCATGAACCAGCGCACCGCGTCGGCGCCGTGGCGGTCCATCAGCGGGATGGGCTCCAGGACGTTGCCGAGGTGCTTGCTCATCTTGCGGCCGTCGTCGGCGAGGATGTGGCCGAGGCAGACGACGTTGCGGTACGACGACTCGTCGAAGACCAGGGTGCCGACGGCCATCAGCGAGTAGAACCAGCCGCGGGTCTGGTCGATCGCCTCGCAGATGAAGTCGGCGGGGTAGTTGTCGGCGAGCTTCTGCTCAGACCCGGGCGCGTGCGGGTAGCCCCACTGCGCGAACGGCATCGAGCCCGAGTCGAACCACGCGTCGATGACCTCGGCGACGCGGCGCGACTCCTTGCCGCAGGTCGGGCAGTCGAACGTGATGTCGTCGACGAAGGGACGGTGCGGGTCGAGCTCGGACTGGTCCGTGCCCGTGAGCTCCGACAGCTCCGCGAGCGAGCCGACGCACACCTGGTGGTCGTCCTCGCAGCGCCAGATGGGCAGCGGCGTGCCCCAGTAGCGGGTGCGCGACAGGGCCCAGTCGACGTTGTTGTTGAGCCAGTCGCCGAAGCGGCCGTACTTGACGTTCTCGGGGTACCAGGTGGTGTCGTCGTTCTCCTCGATGAGCCGCTGCTTGCGCTGGGTGGTGCGGACGTACCACGACGGCATCGCGTAGTAGATCAGCGGCGTGTGGCAGCGCCAGCAGTGCGGGTAGGCGTGGTCGTAGTCGAGCGCGCGGAACAGCAGGCCGCGGCCGCGCAGGTCCTCCACCAACGTCGGGTCGGCGTCCTTGAAGAAGGTGTCGCCGACGAGGCCGACCTCCGACTTGAAGTGGCCGTCGGGGCGGATCGGGTTGACGAAGGGGAGGCCGTAGCGGCGGCAGACGGCCATGTCGTCGGCGCCGAACGCGGGCGCCTGGTGCACGAGGCCCGTGCCGTCCTCGGTGGTTACGTAGTCGGCGAGCACGACGAGGTGGGCGGCCTCCTCGAAGGGAACGAGCTCGAACGGGCGCTGGTAGGTCCAGCGCTCCAGCTCCGCGCCGGTGAACTGCTGGCCGGTGCGCTCCCACTCCTCACCGAGCACCTTGTCGAAGAGCGGCTCGGCGACGACGACGCTGCGCTGGTCGTCGTGCTTGGCGACGACGTACGTCACCTCGGGGTGCACGGCCACCGCAGTGTTCGACACGAGCGTCCACGGGGTCGTCGTCCAGACCAGCAGGTCCACGTCGCCAGCGAGGGGGCCGGAGGTCAGCGGGAAACGGACGTAGATCGACGGGTCGGTGACGTCCTCGTAGCCCTGCGCGAGCTCGTGGTCGGACAGCGCCGTGCCGCACCGCGGGCAGTAGGGGGCCACGCGGTAGTCCTCCTCGAGCAGCCCCTTGTCGTGGATCTGCTTGAGCGCCCACCAGACCGACTCGACGTACGGCGTCGACATCGTCACGTAGGCGTCGTCGAGGTTGACCCAGTAGCCCATGCGGTGCGTGAGATCGGTGAACGCGTCGACGTGGCGCAGCACCGACTCGCGGCACTTGTCGTTGAACTCCTTGATGCCGTAGGCCTCGATGTCGTGCTTGCCGGTGAAGCCGAGCTCCTTCTCGACGGCGAGCTCCACGGGCAGGCCGTGGCAGTCCCAGCCGGCCTTGCGGTCCACGCGGAAGCCGCGCATGGTCTTGTAGCGGGGGAAGAGGTCCTTGAAGACACGCGCCTCGATGTGGTGGGTGCCGGGCATGCCGTTCGCCGTCGGGGGGCCCTCGTAGAAGGTCCACGTCTCGGCGTCGCGGGTGCGCTCGATCGACTGCTCGAACGTGCCCTGTTCGTCCCACAGCTTCAGCACGTCGTGCTCGAGCGCGGGGAAGTCGACCTGGGTGTCCACAGCGCGGTACGTCATCGCGGTCCTTCGTTCGTCTGCTTCGTCGGACGAAGGGACGAGCCGGGGCCCGCGGTACCACCCTTCTTGAGCGCGATGCGCTCCACTTCATGTGTGCTCGCTGCCGGTTCTACTGGGCCGGTGGGCCGTTCTTCCGGCGGCTCCGAGGTGATTGCCTCATCATTGCCTTGCGTTGCCAGCCCATTATGCGTCGCGTGGGCGTGAAGCTCAAGCAGAGCGTAGTTTAAGAGTCAAGTTTGCTGTCGGGAGGGAACCATGGGAGAGGGGTTGCGAGTGGGCCTGCTCGGGATGGGCATGATCGGCGTCCAGCACGCCTCGGCCCTGAACGAGTTGCGCGACCTCGTCGAACTGCGCGCCTACACCGGATCCTCGCCCGACGGTGCCGCACGCGGCGGTTGGCCCGACGCGGAGCGCGTGAGCCGGGACGAGCTGTACGCGAGGGATGACGTCGACATCATCGTGATCTGCACCCCGAGCGACGGCCACGCGGCCCAGGCCATGGAGGCGCTGGGGGCCGGCAAGCACGTCGTGGTGGAGAAGCCGTTCGCGCTCAACGTCGCCGCCGCAGAGCGGATCAACGCGCTCGCGGCGGAGCGCGGGCTGCATGTGTCGGCGATCTTCCAGCGCCGGTTCGAGCCCGTGCACCAGGCGGTGCGCCGGCTCATGGACTCCGGCGCGCTGGGCGAGCTGCGGCTCGCCCGGACCCACGTCCACTGGTGGCGCGACCCCGAGTACTACCGCGAGGCGCCGTGGCGCGGCCGGACCGAGGCGGGCGGCAGCGCGCTCGACAACCAGGGCATCCACAACGTCGACCTCCTGCGCTGGTTCGCCGGCCCCGTGGAGGCGGTCACCGCCCAGTCGGCGACGCTGGCGCACGACATCGAGGCCGCGGACACCTTCGTCGCCACCCTCTCCTTCGCCAGCGGCGCCCTCGGCCTTCTGAGCGTCACGACGGCGACACCGCCCGGCTTCCCGGCGACCATCTCGCTCAACTTCGATCGCGGCACCATCGAACTCGGGCCGGAGGAGATCCTCCGGTGGGACCACGAGGCGCCGCGACCGGAGGTGGTGGGGGCGCACGGCGCCGGCGGGTCATCGGAGCCGATGGCCTTCGGCGTGGCGAACCACGTCGCCCAGTGGCGCGACATCGTCGAGGCCATCCGCACGGGTCGGCCCTCGTCGATCTCCGGCGCCGACGCGGCCCAGACCGTCCGCCTCACCGCGGCCATCGCGCTGGCCGCCGACACCGGCCGGAAGGTCCGCCCCGCCGACCTCTCCTGAGCCCGGTCGGCCGGTTCGCAGAATCAGCGAGTGTGTTTTCTGGCACTAGGCCCCCGGAGAGGGCTGAGTGCGAACAATCTCACCCCGTAATCTGGAGACCGTGATTCGGTGGGCTAAGCGGCGGGGAACGCAGCCGCCAGCCGGGCCTGGATCTGCTCGATCTCTTCCGAGCCGAGAGGGCCCTCCTTCTCCAGGAGCTTCCGCAGCCTCCGCGGCCAGAGCACGCCGACACCATGGATGGTGAACGCGCCGCCGATCAGGGGCCAGTCGGCATCGAGGAAGCAGAGGAAGCCCTGCACGGGCACGGGGACGTCCTCCAGTGCAGCGGTGACGAGGTCGACCTGCTTGCGCACGCCTTCCACGAGCTTGGTTCGGTCCCGACCGTCGACGGTGAGCTTGTGGACCGTGGGGCGGAAGAACCCACCCTCCACCTTCAGCGACGGCCTGCCCTTGTAGCGCTTGGCGTCGATGACCATCACGCCGTTGCGGCACACGACGATGTGATCGATGTTCGCCCTGGTGCGGGGGACTCGCCGGTCGTGGAGGACCCGGAGCTCGGGCCCCGCGATCCGGTTGAACGTTCCGCCGAGCGTCTCCTCGCCACCCGCGCCGACCTTCCACGCCTTGGTCGGCTGGCCCTCCTCGTAGATCTTGAGGAGCAGGCCGCCCGCTCGCGGGAATCGCTCGCGCACCCGAGCCTCCCGACGTGCCATCCGCCGTTCGTACTCGTCGCGGGCCGAATCCCCGGCGACCCCTTCGCTGTATGCGAGCGGCTCGGGTGCGGTAGGAGCACCGGGCGTGTCGGCTGGCGGGGGCGCGGTAGGCGGCTCGGCCGCAGCGGCATCGTCGAAGCAGGAGAGGCACTCGATCGCCTTGGCGTCGCGGAAGTAAACCGCCTGCGCGCCGGCCTCCACCTCTGTACCGCAGAGTCGGCATTGACCCTGGTAGCGCAGCCGCATCTTCTTCGCCGGTCCGGCGGTGTCCGTCATGGCGGCAGCCTAGTGTGTTGGGAGAGGTTTGCCGGTCGGTGATCGGTTCCCCTGAGTTGGGTGCGATTCACCCGCCTACGTAGACAGGTGAATCGGACCGGACGCAGGTGGCTTCAACGGACGCAGGTAAACCGCACCGAAGGCAGGTGAACCCCACCCAAGGCAGGTGAACCACACCGGAGGCAAGTAAACGACCGCAGCCCACCACAGCCCGCACCCCATAGACTGACCACGGAACGGAAGGTGGGCATGGAGACTGAGTGGGAGCTGTGGGCGCGGCAGCGCTCGTGGATGTTCCACGCCGGCTGGCCGATGGTGCTGGCGCGCTTCAGCGGCGGTGGGCTGCGCAAGGGCGTGATGCGCGAGGTGCCGATGGCCTTCGAGGGCCGCTTCGGCGAGTACGCGTGCTTCGGCTTCCGCGCCACCGGCGGCACGGACCCGTGGGGAGGGTTCGACGTGGTCGCGCTCCGCATCCCGGGGGCGCAGTTCCCGTCGCTGTCCGTCGCCCCGGTCCTGGGGACGCTCGACGGCACCCCGGTCCCGGTCAGCCGGGAGTTCGACCTCGAGTGGCAGGCGGTGTCGCCGTCGGCGGCGTTCGCGCGCGACGTGCTCATCCCCGACGTCACCCGGCACCTGCACCGGATCGAGTTCGAGTGCCTGTGGTTCGAGCAGGACGCCATCCTCGTCAACACGCGCCGCCAGATCCCCACCGAGGACCTCGACGACTACCTCACCATCCTGCACCGCATCGTCGACGCCATCCCCACCAAGGTGCTCACCGCCGTCGGGGTGCGACGCGCGCTGCCGATGCGTCCGCCGGCCCCCGCCCGGGCGCCCGCGGTGGCCCGCCACTGGTTCCAGTCCGGCACGACGGCCGAGGCGTGGAAGGCGTGGGCGGCCGAGCGTCGCTGGATGGTCACGACCGCGAAGGACATCCACGAGCGGTTGAAGCACCGGATCCCGGTGGTCGCGGAGGGGCACGGTTTCGTCGGCAAGTTCGGCGACCTCCCCGTGTTCGGCTTCACCGCCGCCCCGCTGCGCAACGTGGTCGGCGTGCGGCTGCCGGGCCTGACGCTGCCGGAGATCACCATCCACAAGGACGACGAGTTGCTCGCCGAGTTGATGGGCGGCGGCGACTTCGAGGTCGGCGACCCCGCGTTCGACCACGCCTGGCGCATCAGGACCGCCGACGAGGCGGGCGCCCGTCGCGTCCTGAGCCCCCGCGTGCGTGCGCGTTTCGACGAGGCGCCGCCGTTCGACCGGCTCTGGTTCGGGGGCGACTCCATCGCCCTCATCACCACCCGCGCGATCGCCCCCGGCGCGGTCGACGGCATCCTGACCTGGCTGCTCAGCGTGGCCTCCCAACTCCCCGTCCCAGGAGAATGAACTTGACCATCTTCGACTGTTCCCTCGACGAACTCCGCCGCCGCACCTCCATCAAGTGGGTGCGCTGGGAGCCCGACGTGATCCCGATGTTCGTGGCGGAGATGGACACGCGCATCCCGGCCCCGGTGGCCGAGGCGCTGCACCGTGCCGTCGACGAGAGCGACACCGGCTACCCCGAGCGCCCCGACTACCAGGAGGCCTTCGCCGGGTTCGCGCAGTGGCGCTGGGGCTGGGACGCCGACCCGTCGCGCTTCGTCACCACCGGTGACGTCATGCAGGGCATGCGGTACGCGCTCGAGGCCTGCACGAAGTCTGGCGACAAGGTGGTCTTCAACCCGCCCATCTACCCGCCGTTCCGCGCCACCATCGAGCGCACCGGCCGGGTCGGCGTCGAGGTGCACATGCTCGACGACCGCCTCGACCTCGCCGGCATCGAGCGGGCCTTCGCCGACGGCGCACGCGCCTACCTGCTCTGCTCGCCCCACAACCCGGGCGGCACCGTCCACACCCGCGATGAGCTGGAGCGCGTCGCAGAGCTGGCGAACCGCTACGACGTGACGGTCATCTCCGACGAGATCCACGCACCCTTCAACGGGCACGAGTTCACCCCGTACCTGTCGCTGCCCGGCGTCGGGAAGGCGTTCGTCTCCACCTCCGCCGCCAAGGGGTTCAACCTCGCCGCGCTCAAGGCGGGTCTCCTCGGCGCCAGCGACGCCAGCCTCGAGGCGCTGCGAGGGCTGCCCGCATACGTGTCAGAGTCGACGAGCCACTTCGGCGTCATCGCGCACGCGGCGGCCTTCAACCACGCCCGCGACTGGGTGGCGCAGGCGCAGAAGGAGATCGACGCGAACAAGGCACTGTTTGTGGACCTTCTGAAAGAAAACCTTCCCGCACTCCGCTACGCTCCTTCGCAGGGCACCTACCTCGCCTGGCTCGATTGCGCTCCGCTGGGGCTCGACCACCCCGGTCGGCACTTCCACGAGCAGGCCCGCGTCCGGTTCAACTTCGGTTCGGAGTTCGGCCCGGAGTACGGCCAGTTCGTGCGGGTGAACCTCGCGACCAGCCCGGACGTCATCCGGGAAGCGGCGGATCGGCTCGGGCGAAGCCTGGCGTCCGCCGTCTCGTAACCTTCTGGTCACCCCCAGATGGTTTGATGGCCCATACTTTGCCCTCACGGGGGACCGACGACGAGAGGGAGGCTCCATGACGCAGCCAATGGCCGCGTGGCGGCTGTCGTACACCGGGGGCCGTTGGCTCGCGCTGAGCGGACCCACGTCGCTGGTCATCATGATGACCCCGCCGGCCTCGGCGTCGTCGCTGGTCGCCGAGTTGTGGGAGGGCACGCTCCGCACGAGTACCCCCGACGCCCTGCTGAGGTTCCTCTCCGACTCGGGCATCGCCGCCATGCCGCACCTCGGCGCCTTCTTCTGGGACGGCGACGGGCTCCACGGCCTCGTCCGGGGCGAGGTGCGGGTCACCGACGCAGACTCGGGCGACGTGGTGCTCTCGGACCCCGGCTCGCTGACCTGGGCCGAACAGCGACTGGACCCCGAACGCACCTACACCATCGACCTCGAGGAGGCGGCGCCCGACCAGGCGGTCCTCCCCCTGGTGGTGGGGGCCGCGCTCGTCTCCTCGGTGGCGCTGACGGCCGCGCCGGACCAGCGTCTCGTCTTCCCGACCGCCGAGGCCACCGGCCTGCTCGCGGACCTCCCACCCGTCGCTGCTGCGGGCGCCCAGCGCGCCGCGGCGGAGGACGACGCGCAGGAGCCCACCCGCGCCACCGACCTCGCCGACGCGGCGGCCGCCACCGCGCCGGAACCCGGCTTCGAGACCCGGCCGTTCGACCCCTCCGCCCTCGACGAGGTCGCGTCCGCCTCCTCGCCGCAGTCCATCATCGGCGACCGCCCGTCGTCCCCGCCGCCCTTCGCGCCGCCCCCCGTCGAGCCCCTCACCGCGCCGTCGGCAGCGCCGCCGCCGATGGCCGTGCCGATCCCGCCCCCGTCGCCCACGCCGCTCGGCACCCGCTCGGAACCGGTCGTGGTCCCGGGCAGCTTCGGGGAGGTCGACGACGACCCGGGCACCATCTTCTCCACCGGCATCGCCGCCACCCACAAGCCCGCCGCCGCGGACGCGTCGCACGAGGAGCAGGTGCTGGCGGTGCCGTGCGTCCAGGGGCACCCCAACCCGCCGGGCGCCCGCCAGTGCCGCATCTGCCAGGCGCCGGTGGACCCCAGCAACCCTCGCCTGTTGCGCCGCCCGCTGCTGGCCGGTGTGAACACAAACCACGGTGAGTTCGCCGACGTGGTCACCGCCGTCATCGTCGGCCGGGCCCCCGACGCATCGCACGGCCCCCAGGGATCGCACCTGCTGCGCGTGCCGAGCCCGGGCAACGACATCTCCCGCAGCCACCTCATGGTCACGACGCGTGACTGGAACATCGTCGTCACGGACCTGCACTCCACCAACGGCACCACGGTGCGGCCGGTCGGCGAGCCCGAGTTCGAGCTCCGCGACGGCCGCAGCGTCACCGTCGAGATCGGCACCATCCTCGACCTCGGCGACGGGGTCTCCCTGCGCATCGAGCCGCCAAGGAGCGGCTGACGGTGCCAGCAGCAGCCAGGGGCCCGGTGGTCGAGCAGCACCCTTCCCGCGGGGCGCGCCTCTTCGGACGCTTCCTGCGCCGGGGGTGGCAGTGGATCGTCGTCGCCGTGCTGACCCTCGCGCTCGGGATCGCGGCGTACGCCAATCCCGGGCTGGTCGAGACCGACGTGCACCTCGACGAGGGCACCGTCTACGCCGTCAAGCGCGACCAGGGCCTCGTCGGCACCGTCAACACGCAGATCGAGGAGCTCACCGCCGCCACGAGCGTCGGCGACTCGGAGTCGTCGATCCTGCAACACGAGGACCTGGTGCTGATCCACGGCCAGGAGTCCAGCACCCTCACGCAGTACACGCCGAGCAGGAACCGGCTCGAGTCGCCCATGACGCTGCCGGTGGGCGCGGAGGTGCAGCTCGTGGGGTCCAAGCTCCTCATCAACAGCCCGCAGAACGGCCGCGTCTGGTCCGGCGAGGCCACCGACGTGCTCGCCATGGACCTCCAGCGCGACAAGGCGCAGCTCGAGGTCGGCCTCAACGGCACGGCCACCCTCACCGCGGACGGGGACCTCATCGGCCTCGACGTGGGCGCGTCGCAGCTGCTGCGGCAGGTGGACGGGGAGGTCGTGCGCACCAACCTGCCGTTCACGCTCGACGCGGGCCGCCTCGGCGGGGCGGAGTTGAGTGCCGTCGGCGACCTCGCCGTCGTGCTCGACCGAGCGTCGGGCCGCATCTGGGTGGAGGGCATGCCGCAGGCGTTCGACGTGTCGGGCGCCTCCTCGGCGAGGCTGGCCCCGCCGTCGGCGGAGGCGCTGGGCGGCGCCGAGGGCGTGCGTGCCGTGTACGCCACCCAGGCCGGGCTCATCGGGGTGACGCAGGACGGCCCGCGGTCGCTGTCCGGCCAGCTGGCGGCCGCACCGGTGACCCCCGTCCAGCTCGGCGACTGCGTCTACGGCGCGTTCGGGGACCAGTTCGTGAAGCGCTGCCCCGACGCCGAGCCCGAGATCCGCACCATCCCCGGCTACGACGGCACCGCGACCTCGACGCTGTCGTTCCAGGTCAACCGCCGCACCGTCGCGCTCAACGAGGCGCTCACCGGCGTGGTCTGGCTCGTGGACCAGGACATGGCCCGAATCGACCGCTGGGACGACCTCGTCCCCGAGACGACGGACCAGCCGCCGCCACCGGACGCGCCGCTCACCAACACCCCGCCCGACCGCTCCCAGGACAACCGGCCCCCGGTCGCGCAGGATGACCAGCTCACCGCCCGGAAGGGCCGCGCGACGATCCTGCAGGTCCTCGACAACGACTCGGACCCCGACGGCGACATCCTGACGATCAGCGCCCCCGCCGAGATCGACGGCGCGTCGCTGCAGATCGTCCGCGGCGGCGCGGGGCTGCAGATCACGATCCCGCCGGAGACGACCGCCGGCACGCTCACCTTCTCCTACGAGATCAGCGACGGGGAGTTCCGCGACTCCGCCTCCGTGACCGTCACGGTGGCCGACCCCGACGCGGCGAAGCAGAACAAGGCACCCTACCCGTTCGAGCTCGCGCAGCCCATGTCGGTGCGGCTGGGCGGCAAGTTCACCAAGCGCGTCCTGCTCGACTGGCGCGACCCCGAGGGGGACCCGCTGATCCTCGAGGCCGCCGCCCTCCCGCCCGGCGCCGAGGACCTCGTGAGCTTCACCCCCGACGGCACCATCACCTACCAGGACGTCGGCAAGACCCCCGGGGTGAAGAAGATCAACCTCACGGTCTCCGACGGCCAGACCGAGTCCATGGGTGAGCTGCTCGTCAACGTGGTCGAGGACCTCGTCCCGCCGCTGGCCAACGGCGACTTCGCGACGGTGCCCGTCGGGCAGACCGTCGTGGTGCGGCCTCTGGAGAACGACATCGGCGAGAACCTCATCCTCACCGAGGTGGAGGCCGGCGACTGCAGCGCCTGCAACGTGGTCTCGAACTACAACGAGGGCTGGTTCTCCTTCTCCGCGACGCAGGCCGGCACCCACTACCTCACCTACAACGTGCAGAGCGGCCCCGTCGCCACGGGCGTGGTGCGGATCGACGTCGTCGAGACCGGCACGAACAACCCGCCCATCGCGGCGCTCGACGTCGCGCTCCTCCCGCCCGGCGGCTCGGTGTTCATCGACCCGCTGCTCAACGACACCGACGTCGACGGCGACGTGCTCGTCGTGCAGTCCTTCAGCGCCGACCCGTCGCTGAAGGTGGTCATGGAGCGGCGCCACCTGATGACCATCTCGGCCAACTCGCAGCCCGACGCGCCCGTCACGGTTGAGTACGTCGTCTCCGACGGGCGCCACACCGCCCGCGGCACGATCGTCGTCATCCCGACGAGGAACACCGGCTCCGTGCAGCCCAAGGCCGTGGACGACGACATCCGGGTCCGCGCCGGCAGCGTCGCCACCGCCCACGTGCTGGAGAACGACACGTCGCCGATCGGGCTCGGGCTCGGCCTCACGCGCATCCTCGAGAACCCGCTGGGGCAGGGCGCCTGGGTGGACGGCGACACGATCCGGGTGGAGATCCCGGCAGGCTCGCAGTCGCAGCAGATCGCGCTGCCGTACGAGGTGACGGACACCGAGGGCAACGTCGCGTCGGCCACGCTCGCGGTCACGGTCGTCAGCGAGGACGCCGCCAACGAGGCGCCCACGCCACACGACGTCGTCGACCGCGTGCTCTCCGGCTCGCTCACCCGCATCCCGGTCCGGCTCGACGGCATCGACCCCAACGGCGACGCGGTGCGCCTCGTCGGCCTGGGTTCGGGGCCCGGGCTCGGGCGCGTGACCGAGGTGGGCGAGAAGTACCTCACCTACGAGGCCTTCCCCTCCAGCCAAGGCACCGACACCTTCCACTACGAGGTGGTCGACGCGCACGGCCAGGTGGGCCGCGGGCAGGTCAAGATCGGCATCGCCCCGCCCGGCAACATCAACGAGCCCCCGATCGGGGTCCACGACGACGTGCGGGTCCGGCCCGGGCGCCCGATCCAGATCGCGGCGCTGGCCAACGACTACGACATCGAGGGCGACGGGTTCGCGTTCGCCGCCGGTGACCCGGTGTCCATGGACGACGACACCCTGCACGCCGAGATCGTCAACGAGCGCGAGATCAAGGTCGACCCCATCTCCGAGCCCGGCGTCTACACCGGCACCTACCGCCTCCAGGACCTCCGCGAGCAGTACGGCAACGGCACCTTCGCGATCACGGTCGACGAGGAGGCCCCGCTCCTGCCCCCCGTGGCGCGGGACGACATCGTCGCCGTGGGCGAGATCATCGACAAGGACTTCGTCGAGGTCGACGTGCGGGCCAACGACTTCGACCCGGACGGCTCCCACGAGCGGCTGCGCATCGAACTGCCAGAGGCGGACGCCGACGACGAGCGCGCGGCCCGCATCAGCGAGGGCGGCCTGCTCACCGTGCCGGTCGGGGCCCGCATGCAGCAGGTGCGGTACCGGCTCGTCGACGGCGACGGCGAGTCCAGCTTCGGCCTCGTCACCATCCCCGGCACCGACGACGCCGTGCCGCTCGTGCGCGACCCGAGCCGCACGCTGGAGGCCACGGCCGGGCAGCCCGCCCACATCAGCTTCGAGGACCTGCTCGTCGGCACCGACGGCCGCGCGGTGAAACTGACCAGCACCGACACCATCGCCGCCACCACCGGGAGCGCGGTTCCCGCGACCGGCGGCGTCGAGTTCACCCCGCACGTCGACTACCGGGGCCCCGCCGCGGTGGTGTTCGAGGTCATCGACGTCGTCCCCGAGGGCGACCGGACCGCCAAGCGCGCGTACGTGACCATCCCCGTGGAGGTGAAGGCCGCGCGCAGCCAGAGCAACCAGTCCGGGCCGCAGCAGGTGTCGAACCTCGCGCCCGAGCAGGTGACGCAGCCGCGGCTGCTCGTCGGGCCCGACGAGGGGGAGTTCCGCCTGTCCCTGATGCCGCTGTTCCGCGACCCCGAGGGCCACGACATCTTCTTCCTCGACCTCGCCGACGCGGGCGGCGACGCCCCGATCACCTGGCGCTCAGAGGCCAACAACTCGGTCGTCGTGGCAGAGGCGCCCATCACCGCGAAGGCGGGCATGACCCGTCGGCTCCGCGGAGAGGTCCGCGACGCCGGCGGCGCGGCGCGCCAGTTCGAGGTCCTGCTCGAGATGACCTCGTCGCGGATGCCGCTCACCACCACGGTGACGGACGTCGTCGACGAGGCGCAGTCCGGCCGGCCGGTCACCGTCCCCGTGCTGGCGAACGACACCTCGCACCTGAACGACAAGACCCTGGCCGTCGAGGGCGCGCGCATCCTCTCCGGGGAGGGCACCGTCGAGGTCCGCGACGACGTGGTCACCATCACCCCGTCGGAGGGCTTCGTCGGCACCCTGACCGCCAGCTACACCGTCATGGACGCGACCGGCGACCCGGCGCGGCGGCAGGACGGCAGCATCCGCGTCACCGTGACCGACGTGCCGAGCGCCCCCTCCGCGCCGTTCGGCGGCGAGCCGGGCGACGCGCAGATCCGCTTCGAGTACCAGCCGGGCAGCACCAACGGGCACCCGATCGAGCGACGCGTCGTCACCGCCACCGCGCCCGGCCGCTCGCCCGTGCAGCAGGACTGCCCGGGCACCACCTGCACCGTCACCGGGCTGCGGAACAACGTGCCGTGGACGCTCAGCGTCGTCGAGTTCAACAAGCTCGGCCCCTCGGAGCCGTCCCCGCAGTCGGCCCCCTACACCCCCGACGTGAAGCCGCTCGCCCCGCCGCAGCCGCAGGTCACCCGCGGCGACCAGTCGCTCACCGTCCAGTGGCAGCCCGCCCCGTTCGAGAACATGAACAACCAGGGCAGCCCCGTGACGCAGTACACGCTGGTGCTGTACAACGCCGACGGCGCGGAGGTCGGCCGCAAGGCGCTGTCGGGGTCGACCTTCAGCCACACCTGGACGGGGCTGACGAACGGCAGCAACTACGTCTTCGGGGTGGTCGCCACCAACAACGCCGGCGACTCGCCCGAGTCGACGCGCACGTCGCCGATGTTCCCGGTGGGGCCGCCGAAGGGTTCAGTCACCGTGAGCGCTGCGCCGGTGAAGGACAGCATCGGCGGCAGCTTCAGCGTCGAGGTGAACACGGCCGGGTTGGACCCGAACGGCGATCCCGCGATGAGGGTGTACGTCGTGCCGATGACCGGCTCCAACGTGCGCGAGGACGCCCGCCGCCAGGTGCCGTACCCCGCGCCCGCGCAGTCGACGGTCACGTTCAGCAACTGGGGCGAGAGCGCGGTCCGGTTCCGCGTCGTGGCCGAGAACCTGCACTCGAGCGTCGCGGTGGGGGAGACCCCGGAGGCGATCGTGGCCTGGCCCACGCCGTCGGTGCAGCTCCTGTCCGCCATCACCACGCCCGAGTACGCGGGCGGCATGCTCCTGAAGCTCAACTCGCCGGAGGTCCGCAACAAGGAGGGTGCCGGCCTGACCTACGAGTACGCGCGCGCCGGCGGCTCCAGCTGGCGGCGGCTGACCCCCGTCGGGGACTACCTCGGGACGGCCCAGGACTTCACTCCCGGCGTGCCAGTGAACCTCAGCGTCAGGGCGGTGCTCACCAACTCCACCGACCAGCGCACGTCGTCGGTGAGCAACCTGCCCACCATGACGCCGCTCAGCTCCCGGCCGCTCGAGCAGCCACTGGGCGAGCTGGTGACCGTCGCGCCCGACCGGGTGCGCATCGGGATCAACCCGAACCCCGGGTCGGCGGCGTCCGGCGGGTGGACCAGCGGCCACTACTACGTCCACACCGGCGACTACAAGGACCAGTCGTCGGCGAGCCTGCCGGCGGGGGAGACGACGACGGTGCACCAGGGCTGGACGGGCACCGTCCCCGGCACCAACGAGTCCTGGCGGCACAGCACCCTCTACTCGAAGGACGTCACGGTCCCCCAGGTCTCCCGCTTCGAGAAGAGCGGCGACAACTTCATCGTCACCGTCCGCTATGCGTACGGTTCGAGCGCCTGCAACGTCTACGATCACTGGGGCGGCGGCCGGGAGCTCCTGAAGGAGCTGCGGCCCAACGCCGAGGGCACGATACACATGGACGAGGCGTTCCCCATCGACCCGGCGGCGGAGGTCGTCCTCTACCGGGAGCTGGTGTACGTCGAGTGCAGCATCAACAACAACACGGCCGAATGGTCCAGAACGATCCCCGGGTGACGGAGAAAGCGGTCAAGTGAATCCAGAACAAGCACGCTGGTTCAGCGAGAACTTCGCGAACATCGTCGGCAACGTGGAACGCGTCATCATGGGCAAGACGGAGGCCATCCGGCTCGCGGTCACCTGCATGCTCGCGGAGGGCCACCTGCTCCTCGAGGACTTCCCGGGCACGGGCAAGACCTCGCTGGCGAGGGCGATCGCCCAGTCCGTCCAGGGCACGCACAGCCGGATCCAGTTCACCCCGGACCTGTTGCCCTCCGACGTGACGGGCGTGACGATCTACGACCAGAAGTCGGCCGAGTTCGAGTTCCACCAGGGCCCGATCTTCGCGTCGATCGTGCTGGCCGACGAGATCAACCGGGCCTCGCCGAAGACGCAGTCGGCGCTGCTCGAGGTCATGGAGGAGTCCAGGGTCACCGTCGACGGGCAGTCCTACCCGGTCGGCAACCCGTTCATGGTGATCGCGACCCAGAACCCGATCGAGCAGGCCGGCACCTACCGACTGCCCGAGGCGCAGCTCGACCGCTTCCTCATGAAGACCACGCTCGGTTACCCGGACCACGAGGCGACGATGCGCATCCTCGCAACGGGCGGCTCGCGTCCCCGCTCGACGGCGCTGCCGGCGGTGGTGACCAGCCAGCAGGTGGCCGAGATGGCCCAGCTGGCCGGCGCCGTCCACATCGAGGCGTCGATCTTCGACTACATCACCCGGCTCGTGGACGCCACCCGTCACGCCGATGACGTCCGCCTCGGGGTCTCCGTTCGAGGCGCGCTGGCGCTGGTGCGCGCCTCCCGCGTCTGGGCCGCGTCCGTGGGCCGGCACTTCGTCACCCCCGACGACATCAAGATCCTGGCCATCCCGTGCCTCGCGCACCGCATGATCCTCGACCCCGAGGCGGAGTTCAGCGGCGTCCAGGCCGTCGACGTGATGGCCCAGGTCGTCGGTGCCGTGCCACCGCCGACGGAGCGTGCCACCGCTTGATGTCCACCACGGCCACGCGATGGGAGGTGCCCGAGGCGGTTGACCCGCCCTCGGGCGCCGCCTTGCGCGACGCCTACCGCCGGGCCAGCCAGGCGCTCGGCATGCGCACCGCCGGCTGGGTGTGCCTCCTGCTCGGCGTGGTGTCGCTCGCCGCTGGGCTGGTCCTCGGCTGGCTGGAGTTGGTCGTCGCCGGCATCGTCGCCGTGGTCACTGTCGCCATCGCGCTGCTGTTCACGATCGGGAAGCCGAACCTCGCCGTCGGGCTCCGGCTCTCCGACCGGACGGTCGTGGTGGGCGACCGGGCCACCGGCGAGGTCCTCGTCAGCAACGAGGCGGCCCGCCGCCACTTCGGCTCCCGGCTGGACCTCCCCGTCGGCCGCCAGCAGGCCAGCTTCTCGCTGCCGATCATGGCGCCCCGGCAGGTGGAGCGCTTCACCTTCCGGATCCCGACGAGCCGCCGCGGCCTCGTCGTCGTCGGGCCCGCGAACTCCGTGCAGGGCGACCCCTTCTCGCTCGCCGGTCGGGAGACCCGCTGGACCGAGGAGCTGGAGGTCTACGTCCACCCGCGCACCGTGCGGCTGCCGGGCCGGCAGACCGGGTTCGTGCACGACCTCGAGGGGCACGCGAGCCCGCACATCACGTCGGCCGACATGAACTTCCACGCCCTGCGGCCCTACGTCCCGGGCGACGACCGCCGGCACGTCCACTGGAAGTCGACGGCCCGGGCCGGCGAGCTGATGGTGCGGCAGTTCGAGGAGTCGCGGATGTCGCGGGTCCTGGTCGCGCTCGACACCGGCCGCACCTCCTACATCGACGAGGACGAGTTCGAGCTCGCGGTCTCCGTCGTCGCGTCGATCGCGCTCCAGACCCTCTACGGCGAGTCGCCGCTGGTGATCCTCACCTCGAAGGAGCGGCTCACCACGCTGACGCCGGGCGGCACGCTCGACGAGCTGTCGCTGGTGGAGCAGACCGCCCGCGGCGGCGTCGCCGACCTCGCGTACACGGCCACCCAGCGCGAGCCTGGCGCGTCGATCGCGATCCTCGTCACCGGGTCGACCGCGTCCATGGCCGACGTGCGCCACGCGAGCGCCCGCTTCGACGTCGACACCCGGTTCATCGGCATCCGGGTCGCCACCGGGGAGGAACTGCGCAACCGCAAGGTGGGCAGCGTCACGGTCAACCAGGTGGGGACGCTCGAGGACCTCCCGCGCGCGATGCGGAGGTCGATGGAGTGACCAGGGCCAGGAGGGCCGCCGCGCCGGACACCCCGTGGCGCGGGTCCGTACACCGCACGCGGTGGGCGATCGTCGACGCGGTCGCCCTGCTGCTGCTCGGCGCGCTGGTGTGCCTGGCGTTCCTGCCCGTCTACGGGACCGCGCAGCTGTTCGTCGCGGTCCTGGGGTTCGCGGCGCTCGGCATGGGGATCGCGTTCGTCGGGACCGTGCGGCAGTGGCCGGTCGGGGGCACCGTGTTGGCGGCGGTCATGGGCTGGCTGCTCCTCGGCGGGCCCTTGGCGATGCCGTCGTCGACGATCGGCTACGTCGTGCCCACCTGGCGGACCCTGATGGGCCTCGTCGTCGGCCCCGTCACCGCCTGGCGCGACATGCTGACGCTCGACCCGCCCATCGGCGAGACGTTCAACCTCCTCGTCGTGCCCGCGCTGATCGGCTACCTGCTGGGCCTCCTCGGTTACACGATCTCGCTCCGCTCCGCCCGGCCGATGCTCGCCTGGGTGCCGGCGGCGGTCGGCTACCTCGTCGCCGCGCTGTTCGGCGCGACGGTGGCGCTCTGGCCGGTCCCGAGCGGGCTGGCGTTCTTCGTCGTCGTCCTCGTGTGGACGACGTGGCGCCGGCAGACCGTCCGCGACCACCTCTCCGACTCCCGGATCACGTTCAAGCCGGTGCGGGTCGGGCTGGCGCTCGCGATGCTGTTGGTGGCAGGGGGTGCCGGCGTCGCGCTGGCCCCGGTGCTGGCCGGGACGGCGGAGCGCGACAACCTGCGCGCGCACGTCGAGATCCCCATCGAGTTGACCGAGCACCGTTCGCCGCTCCAGGCGTTCCGGGCCAACATCACCAAGCACCGCGCGGAGACCCTGTTCGAGGTGCGCGGCGCCAGGCCCGGCGACATCGTGCGCCTCGCCACCCTCGACACCTACGACGGGCTCGCCTACCGCGTCTCCACCAAGGAGACGGCGGTGCGGCCCGAGACGTCGTTCAAGCGCGTCGGCCAGTGGATCGCCGACGACACCCCGGGCGAGGACCTCGACGCGTCGATCACGGTCCACGGCTACGACGGGGTGTGGGTGCCGACAATCGGCCGCACGATCTCTGTGCGCTTCCAGGGCGACCGGTCGATCCCGCTCGGTGAGAACTTCTTCTACAACCACGCCACCGGGACCGCGGTCGACGTCGCCGGGCTGCGGGCCGGTGACGCGTACGCGCTCGAGTCGCGCGTCCCGACGCGGCCCTCGAAGGCGGAGATCGGCGAGGCGACCGCGGGCCGCATCCCGCAGCCGCGGATCACCGGCGCGCCCGACCAGGTGCGCGTGCTCGCGCTCCGCTGGACCGAGGGCATCTCGGGCGCCGGCGCGCAGGCGCTTCGGCTCGAGGAGCAGCTCCAGCAGGGGTACTTCAGCCACGGGCAGCCCGACGAGGTCACCTCCGTCCCCGGCCACTCCCAGCACCGCATCGCCGAGCTGCTCGCGGACCCCGCGCTGATGATCGGCGACCACGAGCAGTACGCGGTCGCGATGGCGCTGATGGCCCGCGAGCTCGGCATCCCCGCGCGCGTCCTGTACGGCTACCAGGTGGACGACTCGCCACAGGTCACCGGCGACGACGTGGGCGCCTGGCCCGAGTTGTACCTCGACGGGCTCGGCTGGGTGCGGTTCGACCCGACGCCGCCGAAGGACCGCGTCGCCGACGACATCGAGCCGCCCGAGCCGCCGAAGCCGCAGCCGTACGTCGAGAACCCGCCACCGCCGCCGCTGAAGCCGGACGTGCCGCCGCCCGACGAGCAACTGCCGATCGACCAGGGCGAGCCGCCGTCGCAGGAGACGACGATCGACTGGGCGCAGGTGGGGGCCATGATGCTCATCGCCGGCATCCCGCTGCTGACGATCGTCGTGCCGATCGCGTTGGTGCTGGGCCTCAAGTGGCGCCGGCGGGTCCGCCGGCGCAACGACCCGGAGGTCGCCAACCGGGTGGCGGGGGCGTGGCTGGAGCTCGTCGACAAGGCGCGCGACCTCGGCCGGTCGCCGTCGTTCTCCGCCACGCGGTCGGAGCAGGCGGAGCAGCTGACGGCCTCGTTCCCGCGGGTCACGCAGAAGGCGGACCTGGTCGCCCTGGCGAAGGAGGCCGACTGGCTGGTCTTCGCGCCCGGCGAGCCGGCCGAGCGCGTCGCGTCCGAGTACTGGCGGGAGACGGGCGCCGCCCGGGGCGGGATGCGCCGCTCCGTCGGGTGGCTGAAGTGGGTGCTCTCGGGCTTGTCGACGAAGTCATTCCGGAGGACCAAGTAGATGGTCGATCCCGCCGACAACTATCCTGTCCGGAGAAAGGGGATGTTTGCGTGAGTCGTTTGATCCCGAGGGGCCACGAGGTCGCCGGATTGGGACGCCGATTCCTGGCGTTCGTGATCGACTCCGTGCCGGTACTGGTCATCCCCGTGGTGCTGTGGCTGGTGTTCCGCTCGTCCGCCGAGCCGGCCGTGGTGCTGGTGTCCACCATCGCGGCCGCCGTTCTCGGCCTCGCCTACGGGCTGTTCCAGTGGTGGGCCTACGCGACGCGCGGCGCGGGTCTCGGCGCGCGTGCCGCCGGCCTCCAGCTCGTCGGCCTCGCTGACGGGCAGCCCATCGGGTGGTGGCGCGTGTTCTTGCGCCAACTGATCTTCTCGGCGCTGATGGCCACCGTCGTGGGCGGCATCGCGCTCGTCGTCTTCCTCGTGATCCACGAGCGCCGCCAGGGGTGGCACGACGTCGCCGTCAAGTCCGTGCTCGTCCAGCCGAAGGCGGGCTCCGAGCCGAGGAAGGCGCCGACCCGGGCGCACAGGGCGACGACGAGCACCGTCGGCCTCCCGCCGCACCTCGCCGACGCGTTCAGCCCCGAGGCCAACCGCCAGTCCGAGTGGGCGCCCCGGCCGGGCGTGCAGCAGGCCTACTCGCGGGCCTTTGGGGAGCGCCCCCTGTCGGCGCAGTCCCAGCCGCAGCCGCACTCGCAGCCCCCGCAGGCCGCGCCGCAGCAGGTGCCGCCGTACACGTCGCCGCAGCAGTGGCAGCCGCAGGGGCAGCCGTCCGCCCCGTCGCAGCCCAACTCGCTCCCGCCCGCGCCGCACCCCGAGCCGGGCCTGCCCCAGCGCACCACCCCGCAGGCCGGCTGGATCCCGATGCCCACGCCCACCTCGGTGCTGGAGCCCACGCAGTCGCAGTCCATCCGCGTGCGCGCCCGGCAGTTCGGCGACGTGGAGGAGAACGAGGGCACGACGATCGCGCCGCTGCCCAACTCGGACTCGGGCCGCCCCGGCGACGAGGGCTGGTACCTCCGGCTCGACGACGGCCGCGAGGTCGATCTCAACGTCACCGTCCTCCTGGGCCGCAACCCGCAGCGCGGCGACGATGACCCCGAGGTGCACTTGGTCCCGTCGAGCGGCGACGGGCGGATGATCTCCCGCACCCACGTGCTGATCGGCACCGATCCCCGCGGCGTGTTCATCGTCGACCGCGGCTCCACCAACGGCACCGCCGTGGTCACCGCCGCCGGCGAGCTCGAGCCCGCCCCCGCCGGGGTGCAGATGCGGGTGCGCGACGGGCAGCAGGTCTCCTACGGCAACCGCTGGTTCACGGTGCTCCGGCGCCCCGCCCGGCACCTGTAGCTGGTCTATCTTCCGGTTGGCCTGTCAGCATGCAAAAAACCTGCCGGATCCGGCAGGTTTTTCGTGCGCAGGCAGGTAAAACCGTCGGGGCCGCGCTCAGACCTCCGTGCGCTGGAAGTTCAGGTGCGAGCGCGACGGCGTCGGCCCCCGCTGGCCCTGGTAGCGCGACCCGTACTTGTCCGACCCGTACGGGTGCAGCGCCTCGGAGCTCAGCCGGAAGAAGCAGAGCTGGCCGATCTTCATGCCGGGCCAGAGCTTGATCGGCAGCGTCGCCATGTTCGACAGCTCGAGCGTCACGTGCCCGGAGAAGCCGGGGTCGATGAAGCCGGCGGTGGAGTGGGTCAGCAGGCCGAGGCGGCCGAGCGACGACTTGCCCTCCAGCCGCGCCGCCACCGTCGTGCCCAGCGTGACCAGCTCGAGCGTCGACGCCAGCGCGAACTCGCCGGGGTGCAGCACGAACGGCTCGCCCGCGGGCACCTCGATGAGCCGCGTGAGTTCGGGCTGCTCCAGGGCGGGGTCGATAGTGGGGTAGCGGTGGTTCTCGAAGACGCGGAAGTACTTGTCGAGGCGCACGTCGACGCTCGAGGGCTGGACCATGGCGGGATCCCACGGGTCGAGCGCGATGGCACCCTCGTCGGCACCCTGCAGAATGTCTCGGTCGCTGAGCAGCATGACCTGAGCCTAGTGAGTCCGCGTACCTCGCACCACCACGGCCCGGATGGCGGCGCTAGTCTCTGTCCCATGAGCATTTCCCGCGACGATCTGGCGAAGCTGATCGACCACACCCTCCTGAAGACCGACGCCACCCGCGCGCAGGTCTCGGCGCTCGTCGCCGAGGCCCGGGAGCTGGGCACCTATTCGATCTGCGTGTCGCCGTCGATGCTGCCGATCACTGACGAGCTCGGCGACGTGAAGGTCGCCACCGTCTGCGGCTTCCCGTCGGGCAACCATTCCGCCGCCATCAAGGCCGCCGAGGCCCGCGAGGCCACCGCGAACGGTGCCGACGAGGTCGACATGGTGATCAACATCGGCCTCCTCAAGGAGGGCCGGGCCGACGCCGTCGAGGAGGAGATCCGCGCCGTCCGTGAGGCCACCGGTGGGCTGCTGAAGGTGATCATCGAGTCGGCGGCGCTGACCGATGATGAGATCGTCGCCGCCTGCCGGGCCGCCGAGGCCGCGGGCGCCGACTACGTGAAGACCTCCACCGGCTTCCACGCCGCCGGCGGCGCCAGCGTCCACGCCGTCGAGCTGATGGCCCGCACCGTAGGCGGGCGCCTCGGGATCAAGGCCTCCGGCGGCATCCGCGACTTCGAGACCGCGGCGGCGATGGTCGACGCCGGCGCAACCCGTTTCGGGCTGTCCGGCTCGCGCGCGGTGCTCGACGGGGCCACCGCCGAGGGCGACTACTGAGCATCGGCGGGCAGGTTCGCCAGGGGTAGCCGGACGCCGAACTGCGTCCGGCCCGGCCGCGACTCCACGCGCACCTGGCCGCCGAACGACTCCACCTGCGCCTTCACGATCGCGAGCCCGAGCCCGGTGGAGTGCGCCTCGCTGTGGCGGCGGGCGTCGTCGGCGCGGGTGAACCGCTCGAACACGCGCGGCAGCACGTCGGGGCTGATGCCCGGTCCGTCGTCGGTGACCGTGATGACGCCCGACGGGGTCACCTCCGTCAACACGGTGGTGCCGGGCGGCGTGTGGTTGCGCGCGTTGCTGAGGAGGTTCACCATCACCTGCTGCAACTGGTCCGCGCCCGCCAGCACCACGACCGGCTCGTCGGGCAGCGACAGCCGCCACACGTGGTCCACCGACGAGGCCCGCGCGTCGGAGACGGCGTTCAGCACCACCTCGACCGCGTCGACGGGGACGGGGGCCTGCTGCTGCTGGGAGTCCAGCCGGGCCAGCATCATCATGTCGTCCACCAGCTTGCGCATCCGCCGGGACTCGGCGGAGATGCGGCCCAGCGCGAAGGTGGTGTTCTCGTCGAGGCCCTCGGCGTGCCCCTCCACCAGCTCGGAGTAGCCGTGAATGGCGGCGAGTGGGTTGCGGAGTTCGTGGGACGCGTCGGCGACGAAGCGCCGCAACTTCTGCTCCGACGCCTCGCGGGCCCCCAGCGCGTGCTCGACGTTGTCGAGCATGTGGTTGAAGGCGCTGCCCACGCGCGCCACCTCGTGCTCGGGCGGCAGGTCGTCGATCCCGACGCGCGGCACCGCGACGGGGCCGCGGTCGAGACGGAGCTGGGAGACGGTCTCGGCGGTGTGGGTGAGGGAGTCGAGCGGACGGGTGGCGCGCTTGATGAGCGTCCGGGTGATGAGCACCGTGCCGAGGACGGCGAGCACCGAGATCGACAGCGCCGAGATGCTCAGCGCGATCATCGTGCGGTCGATGCCGGCGGTCGGGAGTCCCACGACGAGGATGCTCGAGCCCATGCCGTGTTCCACGTTCACGCGGTAGCGACCGAGCGTCGGGATGTGGACGGTCTGCTCGCCGGGCGGGAGTTCCAGGAGCGCGCTCACCCCCTCGCGGACCTCGCTGACGTCACCGCGGCCCACCAGGCTGGCGTAGAGCGTGCCGTTGTGGGACTGCCCGACGAGGATCGTGCCCACCGGGATGCCGGGGTTGCGCACGTTCGGCCCGCCGCCCTGGACGCGCAGCGGGATGGACTGGATGTCGCGGTCGAGCTGGTTGATCAGCAGGTTCTGGGCCACGAGCATCGTCATGGCGGCGAGCAGCAGCGCCATGACGGCCGTGGTGAGCGCCACCCGGGTCTGGATCTGGCGCTCGAGGGTGCGTCTCATGTGCCCGCCGGTTTGAGCACGTACCCGGCGCCGCGCATGGTGTGGATCATCGGGTCTCGGCCGGCGTCGATCTTCTTGCGCAGGTAGGAGATGTAGAGCTCGACGACGTTCGCCTGGCCGCCGAAGTCGTAGCTCCACACGCGGTCGAGGATCTGCGCCTTGCTGAGGACCCGCTTGGGGTTGCGCATCAGGAACCGCAGCAGCTCGAACTCGGTGGCGGTCAGGTGGATCGGCTCCCCGCTGCGGGTCACCTCGTGGGACTCCTCGTCGAGGATGAGGTCGCCGACGATCAGCTGCGAGTCCGGGCGGATCGTCGTCGCGCCCGTCCGGCGGAGCAGACCCCTGAGCCGCGCGATCACCTCCTCCAGCGAGAAGGGCTTGGTGACGTAGTCGTCGCCGCCGGCGGTGAGCCCCGCGATGCGGTCGGACACCCCGTCGCGGGCGGTGAGGAAGATGACCGGCACGTCGGGCTGGTCGGCGCGGATGCGGCGCATCACCTCGAGGCCGTCGAAATCGGGGAGCATCATGTCCAGGACGATCGCGTCGGGGCCGACCTCGCGGGCCACCTTCACGGCCTCGGTGCCGGTCGTGGCGGTGGAGACGTCCCAGCCCTCGTAGCGCATGGCCATCGCGAGCAGCTCGATCAGGCTGGGCTCATCGTCGACGGTGAGGACCCGGATCGGCGTGCCGTCCGGGCGGCGCAGAGGTTCGGAGGTGGCCATGCCACCACTGTGGCACGACCGACAGGGTCCGGGCTATGGGTTCGCTGTGGGTTTCCTGTGAAACACCGTCTCCTCATTGGGTTCCAGCGGGGGCGGTGGCGGCGGAGGCGGCGCATGGGTCGTGTCGACCTTCGAGCGGCGCTCCCCGGGCACGCGGAAGAGGTTGTCGACGCCGAGGCGCCCCGACCCGAACGCCAGGAACAGGAGCCCGATCGCGGCGAGCGCCAGGCTGTACTCGTAGCCGCCCTCGTGCTGGTAGAGACCGTTGTCCCACTTGCGGTACCACGCCACCCCACCGTTCAGGACCAGCATGCCGAGCCCGACGAGGGGGGTCCCCAGGCCGAAGATCAGCAGCACGCCGCCCGCGAGTTCGAACGCGGTGACGAGCCAGGCGAGGGCCTGCGTGGCGGGGAGGTCGGCCTGCTCCAGGACGTCCTGCTGCGCCTGCACCCCGCTCACCTGCCAGCGGTACCAGCCCCGCGCGAGGAGGATCGCCCCGATCGCTATCCGGGCGAGCAGCAGCGCCACGTCGCGGAAACCCCTGACGAACGATCTCAACATGGGTCCACGCTAGTGGGCGGCGCGGCGGCGGGCTGGGGTTTCGCCCGGTCAGTCCTCCTGCGGCGGCTCGCCGCGCATCAGCTTGGCGGAGCTGCCCTTGCCGAGGCGCGCGATCGCGAGGCGGCCGATCAGCTGCTGGTTCGTGACCACCCGCTGGGAGCGTCCGTTGCTGATGAACGTGAGCGCCCAGCTCAGCAGCGTGGTGACGCGCTGCTTGAAACCGGCGATGTAGAGCAGGTGGAGGAACAGCCACATCACCCAGGCGATGAAGCCGGTGATCTCGAACTTGCCGACCTTCACCACGGCCGAGAACTTCGCGATCGTGGCCATCGAGCCGCGGTCGCGGTACTTGAAGGGCCCCGGCCGGGGCTTGCCCTCCACGTCGGCGGCGATGGTCTTCGCGACGTGCTTGGCGGACTGGATGGCGCCCTGCGCCACGCCCGGGACGCCGGGGAAGCTCATCAGGTCGCCAATCACGAACACCTCGGGGTGCCCGGGGATGGTGAGGTCCTCGTTCACGACGACGCGCCCCGCCCTGTCGAGTTCGGCGCCGCTCTGCTCGGCCAACGTCCTGCCGAGCTCGTTGCCCTGGACGCCCGCCGCCCACACCTTGCAGAACGACTCGATGTGCTCCTCGCGCCCGTCCTTGAACTTCAGCGTGACGCCGGCGTCGGTGACGTCGGTGACGAACGCCCCGAGCCTCACCTCGACGCCCAGCTTCTCGAGCTTCCGCTCGGTCTCCTTGCCGAGGCTCTCGCCGAACGCCGGCAGCACCTGGTCGACGGCGTCGACCAGGATGACGCGGGCGTCGCGGGGGTCGTAGTTGCGAAATTCCTTGGCGAGGGTCGCCGCGGCGAGCTCGCGGATCTGGCCGGCCATCTCGACGCCGGTCGGCCCTGCGCCGACCACGACGAAGGTGAGGGCACGTCGTCGGTCCTCGCCCTCCAGGAACTCGGCCATCTCGAACGCCTTCAGGATGCGCGCGCGCAGCTCGAGGGCGTCGTCGATGGTCTTCATGCCGGGGGCGTACGTGGCGAAGTGGTCATTGCCGAAGAACGACTGCCCGGCGCCCGCGGCGACGATCAGCGAGTCGTACTCGGTCTCGTGGCGGGAGTCGTGGAAGCGCCAGTAGACCTTGCGTTGCTCGAGGTCGACGTTCTCGACCAGGCCGAGGAGCACGCCGACGTTCTTCTGCCGGCGGAGGATCTCGCGGGTGGTGGGGGCGATCTCGCCCTCGCTGAGCACGCCGGTGGCCACCTGGTACAGCAGCGGCTGGAAGAGGTGGGTGGTGGTCTTCGCGATGAGGGTGATGTCGGTCTCGACGCCCTTGAGCGCCTTGGACGCGAACAGGCCCCCGAAGCCGGAGCCGATGATGACGGTGCGGTGGGTCATGAGACGCTTTCGTGGAGCTGGACGTAATTGCCGTGCTCGTCGTCGATGAGGACGGAGCGGCCGGACGGGTCGGTCATCACGTCGCCGACGACGCTCACGCCGGCCTCGCGGAGGCGCGCGATGTCGGCGTCGAGGTCGTCGGAGCCGAAGACGATGGCAGGAAGGCCGCGTTCGTAGACGGCGGCGCGGTACGGTTCGGCGATCTCGGGATCGCTGGGCTCGAGCAGGAGCCCGACGTCCTGGCCGGGCGCGTGCACGACGAAGAGCATGCCCTCGGGCATCGCCACCAGAGTCTCGAATCCAAGCTTGCCGGTGTAGAACTCGTGGGCGCTCGCCGGATCCGTCACGTGGACGCTGCACATTTTCAGCTGCATTCCGTCAGGGTACGTCGCGGGGGGCGCAGACAACAGATCCGTCCCGACGTGCGGTGATCCCCGCCGCTAAGCTCGGCTTTGTTGCCGGAAACTAGGACGGAAGCTCATGCCAGTGCGGACCACAGGTCGCCCCGCGGCATGGATCCTGACCGGCCTGTTGGCGGTGCTGCTCGTCGTGGCGGCCCAGTTCTTCGACGCGCCCGGACTGCTGGAGCGGCGGGCGACGTGGTGGCGGCCGATGGTGCAGCTGCCGGCGCACCTGCTGTTGCTGCTGGCGTGGTGGCAGCTGGGGCCCGGTTACCGTCGCCCCCTCCTCGCGGCGTCGATCTGGTCGCTGCCGCTGCTGTTCGTGCTGCCGCTGCACTCCCGCGACGCGTACAGCTACGCCGCCCAGGGGTGGCTGATGGCGCACGGTCAGAACCCGTACCTCGTGCCCTCCGGCGACGCCGGCACCTCCGGGTTGCTGGTGGGCGTGCACTGGTTCGAGACGACGTCGGTGTACCCCAGCCTGTCGCTGGAGATCTTCGGGCTCGTGGCGCGGCTGTTCGACTTCCACCCGTACTGGGCCGCCGTCGGGATGCGGCTGCCCAACGTCGTGGCGTTCGTCGTGCTGGCGTGGGCGGTGGCGAAATTGGCCGGTCACTACGGCGTCTCGCGGCGGCTCGCCTGGTGGTGGGGCGTGGCCAACCCGATCCTGCTGGTGCAGTGGGTCGGTGGTGTGCACAACGACGCGCTCATGATCGCGCTGGTCGCGGTGGCGGCCGTCCTCATGGTGCGGCGCGACTGGTGGTCGCTCGCGCTCGGCGGCATCGCCCTCGGGCTGGGCATGGGGATCAAGCAGTCGGCGGCATTGGCGGGGCTGGGCCTGGTGGCCGTCGCCTGGGAGTCCCGGCTGCGAGACGGCCGCCGGGGCTGGTGGCGACTGCTCGGGACCGCGGTGGTGCCGGGCTCGACGACGATCGTCACCTTCCTCGTCGTGTCCCTGGCGAGCGGGCTCGGGTTCGGCTGGACCGCCTCGACCGCCGGAAACCCCATCTCGGCGACGAGCAACGCGCCGCTGTCGTGGGTTGCCTCGTTCGGCCGCTACCACGAGCTCGCGGAGGTGGAGACGGTCAACGCCACGGTGACCACCGTGTCGCTCGTGCTGATGGTGGGCGCCATCGTCGCCCTGTACGTGTGGATCGGGCCGAAGGCCGACGACGCCGGCCGCCCTTGGCTGTTCCTGATCCTGTCGCTGCTCACGTTCGGGGCGCTCGGCCCGGCGCTCCAGCCGTGGTACCTCACGTGGATCATCCCGTTCTACGCGTTCGCGAAGCTCCGCGACGAGTGGCGCCTGGCGTGGTGGCTGCTGCTGGCCGGCTTCACGATGCTCCCGCCGCTGCAGGACCTGATGCCGCCGTACGTCGCCATGGGGGTGGTGGCCGTCCCACTGCTTGGATTCGTATGGTGGTGGCGCCGACGGGCCGCTGAGTAGGCTGGCGGCGTGCGTTACTTTTCGACGAGGGGCGCCGGCCCGCGCCGGTTCACCGACATCCTGCTCGAGGGCCTAGCCCCCGACGGCGGCCTCTACCTGCCCGAGACCTACCCGAGCGTCGACGCGGCGCAGCTCGAGGTGTGGAGCCGGCTGCTCCGCCGCGACGGGTACGCCGCCCTTGCGTACGAGGTGGTGCGGCTCTTCGTCGACGACATCCCCGATGAGGACCTCCGCGGCATCTGCGAGCGCGCGTACGCGCCGGAGAAGTTCGCGCACCCCGACGTGGTGCCGGTGACGGAGATGTCGGACGGCACTTGGCTGGTGCACCTGTCGAACGGCCCGTCGGCGGCGTTCAAGGACATGGCCATGCTGCTGCTCGGCGAGCTGTTCGCCTACGAGCTCGGCCGCCGCGGCCAGGAACTGAACATCCTCGGCGCCACCTCCGGCGACACGGGCTCGTCGGCCGAGTACGCGATGCTCGGCAAGCCCGGCGTGCGCGTCTTCATGCTGTCGCCCGCCGGCCGGATGTCCGAGTTCCAGCAGGCGCAGATGTTCTCCATCGACGACCCCGCGATCGTCAACATCGTCGTCGACGGGGTGTTCGACGACTGCCAGGACATCGTCAAGGCCGTCAACGCGGACGCCGCGTTCAAGGCGGACTATTCGCTGGGCGCGGTCAACTCCATCAACTGGGCCCGGCTGCTCGCGCAGATCGTCTACTACGTCGCCGCCTGGCTCAGGATCACCGACGCCGAGGGCCCGGCCGCCCGGGTGAGCTTCACGGTGCCGACGGGGAACTTCGGCAACATCGCCGCCGGCCACATCGCCCGCGAGATGGGGCTGCCGATCACGCAGTTGGTGCTGGCGACCAACGAGAACAACGTGCTCGAGGAGTTCTTCACCACCGGCGTCTACCGGCCGCGGCCGGGCGCGCTCCAGACGAGCTCACCGTCGATGGACATCTCCAAGGCCTCCAACTTCGAGCGGTTCGTGTTCGACCTCGTCGGACGCAGCCCGGAGCGGACGCGCGAGCTGTTCGTCGACAGGCTGCAGGCCGACGGGTTCTTCGACCTCTCCGGCGACCCGGCCTTCCTCCGGTTGCGCGACCGGTTCGGCTTCGTCGCCGGACACTCCACCCACGCCGACCGGCTGACGACGATCCGCCGCGTCCACGAGGCCGGCGAGGGGCTCGTCGACCCGCACACGGCGGACGCCCTGCACGTCGCGCGTGCGCTCGGGGAGGGGGTGACGGCGGTCCTCGAGACCGCGCTGCCGGTGAAGTTCTCGGAGACGATCGAGGCTGCGGTGGGCATCGTGCCGGACCGGCCGGAGCGCTTCGTCGGGCTCGAGGACAAGCGGCGGCACACCGTCGAGGCACCCAACGACCCGGAGGCGATCAAGGAGATCATCCGCCGTACGGTCGCCGGGGACTGATCCTCAGCACCACTTCCGCGCGATGGTGTCGATGACGTTGAAGTTGCGGTTGGTGGTCACGCCCAGTGCGGCGGCGGCAGCCGCCACGACGGTGTTGCCCTGATGCTCGGGCGTGAGGAGCACGTGGATTGCGCGGCCGCGTACGACGACCTCGCCGGTCGGTGTGCTCGTGGCCTCCAGCGCGGCTGCCTGATCTTTTGTCGGCTCGTCCTTGAGCAACTCGACGTACTGGCGCTCGACCGCAGGCCGCGCCGCGCGGAGCTCAGCGCCGACCCGCGCGATCTCGGCGAACTCCTTGGGCGTGAAGACGATGGTGCGCACCTCGAAACCGCGGTCGGCGAGGAAGGCGCGCTCCAGTGCCTCCTCGATCCGCGCCCGCGAGCGCATGGAGGTGGAGAACCGCACATTGCCGGTGTTGATGTGAGTCTCGACGTCAGTGAAGCCAACTCCCTCGACCACGCGCTGGATGTCGGCCTTCGGGAACTTGCGGTTCGCCCCCAGGTTTATCGCCCGCAGGAACGCGAGATAGGTGCCCATCCATCCTCCCTATGGTCTGCGGGTTTGTTTGCGCCGGATTGGTTTACCTGCCTCCGTCCGATTTACCTGCCGTATTCAGCAGGTTTTTCGACTTTTGGCAGGTGGCAAGTTCGTTTCACCCGGCCCATACTGCCACCGTCATGACTGCCGAGGAAGTGTCGCTGCATCGCCCGGTGGCCCAATTGGTCCGGCACGTCATTTGTCCGCAATTCGATCCACTGACCGTGGGCTCAGAACTGCTCAAAGAGAATTTCTGATGCGGTCCGGTCGGGAACGCCTTTTGTCAGAGGTGGCTGATCTAATAGACCACATGAGCGATTCACTGCGGAGTCTGGAGGGCGCGATCGATGCCGCGCTGTCGGATCTTCGCGCGCTTCGGATCGGCGGCGAGGAGGACGTGGCCGAGGTGAAGGCGGTGTTGGCTCGGCTGGAGGTCGCGGAGGCGCGGCTTGCCGGGCTGCGGCTGCAGTTGATCGGGGAAGCGCAAGCTGCGGGGGCTGCGGCCGCGGTGGACCAGGTTCGCAACTCGCCGCGCACCACCAGCGGCCAGGCCTCCGGCGTGCTCCGGTTGGGGAGGGACCTCGCGGACCGGTTCTGGGTCCTCGCCGACGCGCTGGCCGAAGGAGCGATCTCGGTCGCGCAGGCGGAGGCGATCATTACCGGGCTGAAGCGCCTCCCTTCCGCGCTCGGCCGCCACGACCTCGAGCGGTGCCAGCGGCAACTCCTGACCTTCTGCGACGAGCTCGGGCCAGCGGAGCTCACCGTCGCGGCACTTCGGATGTGGGAACTGCTGGACCCCGACGGCGCCGACGAACTCGAAGCCACCCGCCTGGAGCGTGAGGAGCGGCTCGCGAAGGCCGGCCGCGCGTTCAAGATGACTCCGGACCATCACGGCTCGATGCGCCTGTCGGGCCAGCTCCCGACGGCCGACGCCGCGCTGCTGCAGGCGCAGTTAGATGCGCTGATGCCACCCGCGTCGTCATACGTTGACGAGGGCGGGGAGGTGCCGGGCCCGGAGACCCGCCGGGCGGATGCGTTGATGCGCTTGGCGGGGATCGCGGCCGCCTCCGGCGAGGTCCCGGCTCAGGGCGGGGACCGTCCCCACGTGCAGATCACGCTGCCGTTGTCCCTTCTCACCGACGGGCTCGGCGCCGCAGGCGTGTTCGGGTTCGGCGACGAGTCGTTGTCGGCGGGGGAGGCGCGTCGGATGGCGTGCGACGCCGGCCTCATCCCGCTCGTCCTGGGCTCCGACTCCCAGCCCCTCGACGTGGGCCGGGAGTACCGGCTCGTCCCCAAGGGGCTGCGGGCGGCGCTGACGCATCGGGACCAGGGTTGCGTGTTCCCGCACTGCACCGCCCGGCCCGCGGCCTGCGAGGCGCACCACATCCAGCCGTGGTGGGCCGGCGGGGACACGTCGCTGCAGAATCTCGTGCTCCTTTGCCCGCACCATCACCGGCTGGTCGAGCCGGACCCCGAGCGGGCACCCGAGTGGCAGTGGGAGGTCACCATCGACGAGGCCACCGGCAGACCGGTCTTCGTCCCGCCGCGCCACGTCGACCCGGCCCGCAGGCCACGACAACACCCCCGCTTCCGCCTCCAAGACCTGACGGCCCCACCACCCGACGAGGGACCAGTCTGCCCCGAGCCGGATCCATGGCGCCCGCCAGACGAGGACCCATGGCACCAACTCGATCCGCTCGGTTCCGGTATGACCGGACATGCCGCGGGCCAGTCCTACGGGGCGTAGTATTCATGCTGGTCGAAGGTGGACAACTGGGTTCGCCCGTCCGTTTGGGGGTGTGTGACTGTGGTCACGTTGCAGGAGAAATATCCCGTCTGGCACGCGGTGGCGTGGATCGCCATCTACGTCATCACGGTCAACGTGGGCGACTTGCTCTCTGAAATGGCAGGAGAGCCGAACTCGGTGACTAGTGCTCTCCTGGTCCTGCTTTCGTTGTGGTTGGTTGTCGATCTGCGGCGACGTGGCTGGCTGGGTTACTACGGTGTCCGCCCGCTACGTCGAGAGGATTTCCAGTCGATGCTGCTATACCTGCCGCTCCTCCTGATCGTCTCACTGCAATTCACCAAAGGATTCAAGGAAGATCTCACCTTCACGGCAGTACTGCTCATCATCGTGCTGATGGTCTGTGTCGGCTTCCTCGAGGAACTCATCTTCCGGGGAATGCTGCTACGTGGCATCCAGCGCACCAGCACGCTCACGCGCGCGATCGTGATCTCGGGCGTCACCTTCGGCATCGGACACGTGGTGAACCTCGCCCGTGGGATGACACCGCTAGAGCAGGCCATCCAGGTCGGCTTCGGCGTGGTCCTCGGCATCGTCCTGGCGCTGCTCTTCGTCGTCACCGGGACCATCGTCCCGCTTATCGTGTTCCATGCGCTGCTCAACATCAGCGGGAACATCACCCTGGGTGACCCCACGGCAGACCTGATCATGCTCGCTGCCACCACTGTCGTCTGTGTGGGCTACGCGCTCTACCTGATGGCCGTGCTGCGGCGGAAGGGCCCCGCCGAGGCAATAGCGCAGCCAGCCCCTACGATGCCCGCAACGGTTGCGGTCGTCTGATCGATCTGCCCCGAGAACGCGAGGGCGGCGCGTCGGATGCCCGCCGCGCCGCCCCTGCAGTTGGAGCGCCACTCAGCCGATGACGATGAGTTCCGCCTCCTCGGGCACGGACGACGCGGCCACCGTGTCGAGGATCCACTGCTGGGCCGCAGCGGTGTCGACACGGTAGGCGAAGTCGATGCCCCGGCAGTAGGAGTTGAGCCCGAACGAAGTCACCGCGACGATCAGGTTGGACTCGTAGCCCCCGAGGAAGATCGGCCCGCCGGAGTCGCCCGAACACGTGCCGCCCTTCCCCTTGCCGTTGCCGACCGTCTGGACGTTGAAGCCCGCGTTGTTCTGGCTGTTGAGGTTGGTGATCTTCCCCTGCGCCATGAGCCGGCTGCGGAACGACTCGACCCCCACCGGGCTGCTGTAGGACAATCCGTACCCACTCGCGGTCACGGTGAGGTTCTGGAGACCGCGTTGGGTGGCGAGAGCGTCGAGCATGCCCACCTCGGCCAACTGGCCGTACTCCTCCAGATAGATGGGCTGGTCCAGGATCACCAGGCCGAGGTCCTTGGTGTCGGGGAACGAGGCGAAGTCGTCGAAGCCCCAGTTGTAGAGCTCGTCAGAGGTGGCGCACAGTGTCCCCAGCGTGCCCTCGGCACAGCCATCGGGGTAGCCGCTGCTCGCGGGCTCGCCCGTCTCCGTGTTGTAGTCGGCGCCAGCGTCCTGCTGGAACCAGATGACGGCAGTGTCGGCGCCGTCGGTGCAGTGACCGGCCGTCAGGAAGACGCTGGGCGACAGCAGGGAGCCGGAGCAGCGCCCGGTGAACTCGCCCTCTTCGTCGTAGAACGCCACGAGGCCCACGAAGGGGTGCTCGTCATCGGGTACGTAATTGCCGGTGATCGCGTGGCCGGGCGCGATCGTCATGGCCAGCAGCACCAGCGCTCCGGCCAAGCTCGTCAGTATTCGTCTCATCTCTCACCCCTCGTCCATGAAGCCCCTCGTCGGGCCCCTCGGTGTATGGGGTGACAGTAAGCGCTCCCCCCGGCCACCGGCGGCCGAATGGGTCACCATTCTCTGCCGATCTGCACCTTCCCAGACGTCGTCCGGCGGGTTACTGTGCAACCAAGCGCTATTCGAGGGGGGAACATGAACAGCGAACGTATCGTCGTCGAATTCACCGAGCAGACGCTCGAGGCGGGTGAGAGCGCCAAGGCGCCGCTCGAGACCCTGCAGTCGTCGCTCGACGCGAAGGCGGTCGAGTTGGACGTCAGGGGGCTGCCGGACAATCCACCCAATGCTGTCGCGTGGTGGCTGGCTGCCTGGTACGGGATCAAGGTCGTCGCAAAGTTCGTCGTCGATCACGACGACACCTGGAACGCGATCACCACGTTCATCGCCGACGTGATGGACGGGCACCTGAAGGATGGCTGGGTCAAGATCGAGGTGGCGGCCGACGGCACGGTGACTCACTCAACCCACAAGGGCAACGAGCATCCGGAGGGTTCGATCGTCACGGTGAAGGACGGCAAGGAGGAGGTTCGTCAATCGGACGCCGCCCAATTCACGCGGGAGCACTTCCTGAAGGCGCTCCGAGAAGTCCTCAAGAACCTCTTGTCATAGAACGAGCCCGAAGCCGCGCAGGGCGTAACCGGCGACGAGGTCGTCCCACCCCAACGTCGGGCGGCTGAGGATCCTCGGTTCGCGGCGCAGCAGGGTGGTGAGCAGCACGTCGGTCTCGAGGATGGCGAGCGGCTGCCCGGGGCACTTGTGCGCGCCGTCGCCGAAGCTCAGGCCCGCGCGGTCGACGCCCTGCGCCACGTCGCGCCCGGGGCAGAGCGACAGGGGCTCCTCGCCAACGGCCTGCGGATCCGCATTGGCGGGGCGGATGCACACGTCGACGAGGTCGCCCGGCGGAATCGTCCACGACTTGTCGCCGTCGCTGATGGCCACCTCCTCCTGCACCCGCCGGTACAGGTGCCCGACCACCGGCTCGAGGCGGATGACCTCGGTGAGGATCGCGAGCCGCTCGGGCTCGTCGGCGACGAGGTAGCGCGCCCGAAGCCGGTCGTCGTCCAGGAGATGCCAACACGCCATCGCGATGAACTCGCGCGTGGTGACCATGCCGGCGGTGCCGTAGGTGACGCACTCGACGAGGATGTCGAGGTTCGAGTAGCCCTCCGCGATGAGGTGGCTCACGACGTCCTCGCGCGGCTCCCTGCGCCGAGCCTTGACGGCCGGGCGCACGTCGGCGAACCAGAACCGGGCGATGGGTGCGAGCCCGTTGAACGCCGCCGCGGCCCACTGCCGCTTCGACCGTCCGAGGCCCGGTTTGGTGATGTCGAAGGGCGGCTGGTTGAAGAACGTCACCAGCCGCCGGCTCATGCCTCGGATGTCGGATTCGGTGAGCCCGACGACCTCCCGCGTCACCTCCACCGAGTAGTGCAGCGCCAGCTCGTCGACGGTGCACCGCCCGGCCGCGACGGCCTCGTCGACCAGCCGCTCGGCGCTCGCGCGCATGAGGTCGCGGTACCGGGACGACACCACCTTCGGCGCGAAGAACCGCGCGACCTTCTTGCGCTGCTGGTCGTGCAGCTCGCCGTCGGAGAAGAGGATCGGGTGGTGCTTCGTGTAGCCCTTGGGCACGTACTCCGCGGTGAAGCCGGCCTGCGTCGTCGCGTGCCGGGCCTGGAGCACCTGGCGGGCGGCGGCCAGCGACCGGATCCGCCACACGTGCCCGACCCGCTCGACGCGGGGGCCGTCGGCCTCGTCCGGCCTGTTGCTGCGACGGGTGGGTGCTGGCTGCTCCATGATGCGTCTCCCGGCTCTGGTTGTCCCCAGACTAGGGCCTTTCTGGTAGACAATGCCTAGAGGCCGAACGGCCGTCCGAGGGAGGACCCACCGTGCACAACGTCCGCACCGCCTTCGACCGCGGCGCCGGCCGCTACGACCTCCTCACCTCCCTCAATCCCGGCTACCACCGCCACCTCCGTTCCGCCGCCCGCGAGCTCCGCCGCCGCATCGGGACGCCCGGCCGGCACCGGCTGATGGACCTGGCCTGCGGCTCCGGCTCCTCCACGCGCGCGCTCCTCGCCGCCGGCCCCGCGAGCATCCTCGGGCTCGACGCGTCGGAGGGCATGCTCGCGGAAGCGCGCCGCAAGCGCTGGCCCGACGGGGTGCGCTTCGCCCACGCGGTGTGCGGCAACCTCGACGTCGACTCGCTCGGGCCGGACAGCCGCGACGGGATCTTCGCGGCGTACCTGTTCCGCAACGTGCCGGAGTCGACGCGCGACGCGGCCGTGCGCGAGACGTTCGACCTCCTGCGCCCGGGCGGCTGGCTCGTCGCGCAGGAATACTCGGTGGCCGGCGACCCGGGAGCCGCCCGCCGCTGGGACGTGATCAGCCGCTCCATCATCATTCCGCTGGCCGTGATGGTCGACGGCAACCCCGACCTCTACCACTACCTCTGGCGCAGCGTGCACGAGTTCGACTCCACCGCCCGGTTCATGCGCCGCCTCTCGGACGCCGGCTTCATCGACGTCGCCACCCGCACCGTCCCCGGATGGCAGCGTGGCATCCTGCACACGTTCGTCGCCCGCAAACCTGAGGAGTGACCATGGCCATCCGGAGGCACCGACAGGACCTGCCCGGCCGCGACCCGCGCGCCGTCCGGCACCCCGCGCCCAAGGGCCGCTACCGGCTCACCGACCATCGCCATGTCGTGGTGGTGGGCGGCGGCATCGCGGGCCTCGCGGCCGCCACCGTGCTGGCCGAGCGAGGGGTGCGGGTGACGCTGCTCGAGGCGGGGGAGCGGCTCGGCGGCCGGGTGGCCGCGTGGCCGCTCGGCGACGGCCGCACGATGAGCCGCGGCTTCCACGCCTTCTTCCGCCAGTACTACAACCTGCGCGGCCTCCTGAAGCGCACCGATCCGGACCTCGACCGGCTGATCCCGGTGGACGACTACCCGCTCCAGCGCCCCGACGGGCTGCGCGACTCCTTCACCAACCTGCCGAAGACGCCGCCGTGGAGCATCCTCGGCTTCGTCCTGCAGAGCCCCACCTTCCCGGTGCGGGCCCTCGCCGACGTCGACCTGAAGGCCGCCACCGAGCTCATCCGGGTCTCGTTCCCGCGCACGTTCAGCGACTACGACGACGAGTCCGCCGCCCAGTTCCTGGACCGGCTGCGCTTCCCGGCGGCCGCCCGCGACCTCGCCCTCGAGGTGTTCGCCCGCTCCTTCTTCGCCGACCCGTCGAACTTCTCGGCCGCCGAGCTCGTCGCCATGTTCCACACCTACTTCCTCGGCTCGGCCGAGGGGCTGCTGTTCGACGTGCCCGATGACGACTACGACACCGCCCTCTGGCAGCCGCTCGGGAACCTCCTGCGCGAGCTCGGCGCCGACGTGCGCACCGGTGCCCGCGCCGAGAAGGTGGCGGTCCGCGACGACGGCGCCACGGTCACCCTGGCCGACGGCAGCACGCTGGAGGCCGACGCGGTCGTCGTCGCCACCGACCCGGCTCCGGCGCGTGGGCTGGTCGCCGGTCTGGAGGCCGAGGGCGGCGAGGCGTGGCGGGACTCCGTCGCCGCGACGGTCAACGCGCCGCCCTTCGTCGTGGTGCGGCTCTGGTACGACGGCAAGGTCGACGCGGACCGGCCGGCCTTCGTGGCCACCAGCGGCTACGGGCCCTTGGACAACGTCTCGGTCCTGGAGCGCTTCGAGGCCGGGGCCGCGCGCTGGTCCGACGAGGAGGGCGGCTCCGTCGTTGAACTGCACGCCTACGCCTGCGACGAGTCCGCGCTCGCCGACCCGCAGCCCGTCGTCGACGCGCTGGAACGCGAGCTGCACCGCATCTTCCCGGAGACCGAGTCGCTGGGCGTCCGTCACCGTGAGGTGCTGGTCCGCGACGACTGCACGCTCATCACCCCGGGTCGCTGGACCGACCGGCCCGGCGTCGAGACCCCCTGGCCGCGGCTGGCGCTGGCCGGCGACTGGGTGCGCTGCGACTACCCCGTCGCCCTCATGGAGCGCGCCACCACCACCGGCTACCTCGCCGCCAACGCGCTGCTGCGCCAGTGGGGCGTGGCCGGCCAAGATATCTGGACCGTCCCGATGCGGGGGCTGATCCCCTCCTAGGTGGAGAAGCTCGGCACCTTCGGGTCGAGCACCATCGCGCGGGCGAACTCGCCCAGCTTCTCGCGCCCGGGGACGCGGTGGCGGCCGTGGAAGACGTCGTAGTCGGCGGCCTCGATGCGGTCGAGGATGCGGGAGTAGAGCACGAGCGCGGTCCCGACGCAGCGCCGTGAGGCGCGCGGCAGGTGGGGGAGCCCCTCGGCGCCGTGGGCGTAGAGCTCGCGGTTGCGGCGGAGCTGCTGGGCCATGAAGCTGCGCCACTCGGGCGTCACCGTCCGCTGCCACGGGTCGGCGCCGTGCGCGGCCAGCTCGTCGGCGGGCAGGTAGACGCGGCCGCGGTCGAGGTCCTCGTCGATGTCGCGGATGAAGTTCGTGAGCTGGAAAGCCAGGCCGAGGCTGCGGGCCGGCTCCTTCGCCGCCGGCGAGAGCGGCTCGAGCACCGGCAGCATCATCTCCCCGATCACCGCGGCCGACCCCTCCATGTAGCCGTCGCGCAACGCCTCCCACGTCGGCCACGAGGTCTCGGTGAGGTCCAGTGCCATGGCGTGGAAGAACCGGTCGAAGCAGTCGCGCGGGGTGCCCCGGCGCTGCACGCTGTCCACGACGGCGGCGAGCACTGGCTCGTCGGAGTGGCCCCGGTCGAGGGCCTCGTAGAACCAGTCGCGGAACCGTTCGAGCCGCTCGGCGGGCGTACCCTCATGCGGCACCGCGTCGTCGACCCGCTCCGGCTCGTCGACGATGTCGTCCGCGAGCCGGCACAGCGCGTAGATCGTGTACACGTCGCGGCGCTGCCGCATCGGCAACAGCAGCGCGCCCCAGTAGTACGTCGTGCCGTACTCCTTCGTGAGCTCGGCGCAGCGGGCGTAACCCTTGCGGAGCAGTTCGTCGCGGCTCATCGGAGGCGGTCGATCCGGTCGGCGGCGAGCTTGCCGGAGACGAGCACCATCGGGATCCCCACGCCGGGGACGGTGCCGGAGCCGGCGAACACGAGCCCGGGCACCCGGCGGTCGACGTTGGCGGGCCGGAAGGGCCCCGTCTGCCGGAAGGTGTGCGCCAGCGCGAACGGGGCGCCGGCCGCGAGCCCCTGCTGCTCCCACTCCACCGGCGTCACCAGGTGCTCGGTGACGATGTCGGTGGGGTAGCCCTCGGCGCGGAGAAAGGCCAGCAGCCGCTCCCGCATCCGTGGCGCCTCCTGGGCCCAGTCGATGCGGCCGACCTGGAGGTTCGGCGTGGGCTCGAGCACGTAGAGGGTGTGGCAGCCGTCGGGGGCGGCGGTGTCGTCGTCGAGCGACGGCACGCACACCAGCCGCGACGGGTCGCGCATCGGCCGGCCGCTGTGCAGCAGGTCGGTGAACGCCTCGTCCCACGCCTCGCCGAAGTGGATGTTGTGGTGGCCCTTGTCCTCGGGGATCTCGCCCCGCACGCCGAGGTGCCACACCACGGCCGACGGAGAGTACGAGCCCTTGCGCACCACGCGGGGCGGGCGCACGTCGGGCAGCAGCTTCTCGTACGCGACGGGCAGGTCGACGGTGCACACGACCGCCTGTGCCGGGATGATCTCACCGTCCTCCAACTCGACGCCAGACGCGCGGCCGTCGCCCGTCCGGGCGATGCTGCGCACCGGCGACGACCAGCGGAACGTGACGCCCGCCTCCTCGGCCGCCCGCGCCATGGCCTCGGGGACGGCGCGCATGCCGCCCTCCGGGAACCAGACGCCCTCGATCGAGTCCATGTAGGTGATCACGGCGTAGATCGCCAGCGCCTGCGCCGGGGCGAGGCCCGCGTACATGGCTTGGAAGCTGAAGATGCGGTGGAGTCGCTCGTCCTGGAAGCGGCGTGCGATCGCCGGGCCGAGCCGACCGAAGCCGCCCAGCCGGACCAGCTCGAGCGCCGCCCGCGGGTTGCGCAGCAGGTCGAGTGGTGTGTCGAAGTTGGCGTCGATGAAGTTGGGCATCTCGGCGATGTAGAGCTTCCTGAGCCACACGACGAACTCGTCGAAGGCTGCCGCGTCGAGGGAGCCCGACTCCTTCGCGATCTCCTCCCGCATACGCTTGTGCTCGTGCCACACGCGCAGCGTCGAGCCGTCGGCGAAGAAGGCCCGGTAGGCGGGGTCGAGCAGCTTGAGCGTCACGTAGTCCGACGTGCGGCGCCCGATCGCCCGGAACGCGTCGTCGAGCAGGTCCACCATGGTGAACACGGTGGGCCCGGTGTCGAACGCGAAGCCGTCCTGGCGCAGGACGCCGTTGCGCCCGCCCGGGGTGGCCTCGCGCTCCACGACGGTGACGTCGTGCCCGCGCCCGGCGAGGTGCATGGCGGCGGACAGGCCCGAGAGCCCCGCCCCGACGACGGCGACCTTCACGATTCCCTCCAGGCTGCGGTGCGGGCGGCCTCGCGGAGTCCGGCGACCCCGTCGGGATCCAACGACGACGACGCCAGGTGGGCGAACGCCGACTCCATCCGCTTGTCGATCAGGCGCTCGACCTCGTCGCGCACGCCCGCCTCCACGAGCGCGCGCTGCAGGATGGCCACGTCGTCGTCGCGCATCCGCTCCGACCCCATGCGGGCGAGCCGGTCCGCGTCCTCGCCGACGAGCCGCCCGGCGGCGAGCGCCATGATGACGGTCTCCTTGCCCTCGGCGAGGTCGTCGCCCGACGGCTTCCCGGTCCGGGCCGGGTCGCCCCAGGCCCCGAGGATGTCGTCGCGGTAGGCGAACGCCTGGCCGATGTCCTCGCCCGCGCGCATCAGGGCATCGAGCGCCTCGTCCGAGGCCCCGGCGGCCAGGGCGCCCAGCTGCAGCGGACGGGTGACGGTGTAGGCACCGGACTTCAGTCTGGCCACGGCCTTGGCGTGCATGAGGTCGCGCCGGCCGGCGGCGGCGCTCGTCAGGTCGGCGCGCTGGCCGACGATGAGCTCGATGCAGAGGTCGTACCAAGCGCGGCGCAGGCGCTCGGGGAGCCGGTCCATCAGGGCGTCGGCGAGGGTGTGCGCGAGGTCGCCCAGCAGTATCGCCAAGTTCTCGCCGAACCGCGCCGGCTCGCCGGTCTTCGCCGAGGCGCGGTGCCACTCCGCGGCCTCGACGTGCGCCGTCGGCCGGTTGCGGCGCGAGTCGGAGCAGTCCATCACGTCGTCGTGGATGAGCGCGAAGAGGTGCAACGTCTCGAGCGCGGCGGCCGCCTGCATCATGCTGCGGTAGCCGGCCCGGCCGGGAACCCCGCCTGCCGCGACGAAGCCCCAGTAGGTCATGGCGACGCGGAAGCGCTTGCCGCCCGCCAGCATGATCGACTCCAGCCACTGCGGCAGGTCCTCGGGCAGCACGTCCACGCCGATGTCGCCGGCGAACCGGTTCCAGGTGTCGCCGAGCCGCTGCAGTTCCTGGACGATGAGGGCATCCACCTCGGCGAGGCAGGCCGCGACGTCCGACGGCGAGCGCGGCGGGCCGCCGATCAGGCGCGGCAGCTTCGGCGCGAGTTGCGCCACCTGCAGGACCGCCCACGGGCTGTACACGTCGGGGACGGCGGTGATGCCGCTGACGAACGACTCCCAGTCCACCCACCGGTAGTCCATGACCTCGCCGGGGTGCGGCGTCGGCTCGGAGTCGACGAAGGCCAGGTACACCGGGCAGATCTCGTTCTCGACCACGCCGCTCGCGTCGACGGCGCGGTACCGGAAGTCGGGCAGCGCCTTGGTGAGCATCTGCACGTCGAGCCCCAACTCCTCGCGGACCCGCCTGCGGATGGCGTCCTCCATGGCCTCGCCGGGGCGCGGGTGGCCGCAGCAGGAGTTCGTCCACACGCCCGGCCAGGTGAGCTTGTCGATGGCGCGCCGCGTGAGCAGCACTCGGCCCTGCGCGTCGAACAGGTACGTGGAGAACGCGAGGTGCAGGGGGGTGTCGGTGCCGTGCACCTCGAGCCTCGCGGCCTCGCCGGCCGGCCGGCCATCCTCGTCGAGGAGAACCACGCAGTCCCCGTCGATCGCGTGCCTAGATCGCTTCATCTACCAAGACTCCCACCCCGTCAGTCCCCACGTCGGGGTTCCGGACCATCCGGATCATCTGCATGTTCCCGAACCCGACCGCAATCTTGCCGTAGCCGTCCGGCGCGAAGCCGTGCTTCTCGTAGAAGCGGATGGCGCGCGGGTTCTCGGTCATCGTCCAGAGGTAGGCGGCCTCGCCGTCGGGCAGCACCGCCTCCAGCATCGCGGTGCCCAGGCCGCTGCCGTGGGTGCCGGGCATGGTGAAGAGCGTCTTGAGGTAGCGGGTGACCGACGGCCAGACGAAGGACGGGTCGTCGGGCTGCTCCCAGTGCTCCGGGCCGTCGCCGGCCATCCCCACCGCGACGATGTTGCCCCAGGCGTTCTTGGCCACCATCACGCGGTCGGTCTTCAGCATGTCCGGGATGCGCGCGTCGAGGCTGTCGTAGAGCTGGGCCGTGAAGTCGCCTTGCGCGTAGGGCGCGTACGTCGCTGCTTGCATGACGATGTGCGCCTTGGCCACGGACGCCACCTCGTCGGGGTCCATGGGCGCTATTTCGAACCTCACAAGCTCATACTGCCAAGCCACACAAGTCATCGGTGCATTCGTGTATCGAAAACGTGGGGCCGGGATGGTGGCTCGATGGCCGCGGGACGGCTTGGCCTGCCTCCCTCGAAGGCGCCCGCCTCCCTGCGATTCGCCCGCCGGATCCGGCAGGTTTTTCGATCGCGGGCAGGTAAACCCGACGGCGTGCCCCCGGCCCCAGTGCCCACCGCCCGGGCAACCCGTCCCGCGCCCCGCTGCGAAGGTAGGCTCTCGCCATGCGTGCTTTGCAAGCGGAAATCATCGCGGAGATGGGCGTCAAGCCGACGATCGACCCGGCGGAGGAGGTCGAGCGCAGGATCCAGTTCCTGATCGACTACGCCGCGGCGGCCAACGCCCAGGGCTTCGTCCTGGGCATCTCGGGCGGCGTGGACTCCACGCTGGCCGGCCGGATGGCGCAGCTGGCGGTCGAGCGAATGGGCGACCACGCGAACTTCGTCGGCGTCCGCCTCCCCTACGGGGTGCAACTCGACGAGGAGGACGCGCAGGCAGCCATGGACTTCGTCGGTGCCCGCACGTCGGTGACGATCAACATCCGCGACGCGGTCGACGGGATGGAGAACGCCTACGAGTCGGGCCTCGGCAAGCAGATCACTGACTTCAACAAGGGCAACGTCAAGGCCCGCTCCCGGATGATCGCCCAGTACGCGATCGCCGGCGACCACGGCCTGCTCGTCATCGGCACCGACCACGGCGCCGAGTCGGTCACGGGGTTCTTCACCAAGTACGGCGACGGCGGCGCGGACATCCTGCCGCTCTTCGGGCTCAACAAGCGGCAGATACGGTCCATGCTCGAGTACATGGGCGCGCCCGCGTTCCTGTACGAGAAGCTGCCCACCGCCGACCTGCTGGACGACAAGCCGCTCCAAGCCGACGAGGCCGAGCTCGGCCTCGACTACGACGACATCGACGACTACCTCGAGGGCAGGGAGATCGACGAGGAGATCGCGGCCAGGATCGAGGCCATCTGGAAGCGGAGCCGGCACAAGCGGACAACGCCCGTGTCGATCCTCGACGACTGGTGGCGCGACTGAAGCGCCCGCGCCGTCGCGGGGCGGTCTGGCTACACTTGGACCCATGTCCGAGATGCAGGGGAGCCGGCGGCTCCGTGCCAGTGATGAGGAACGCGACTACGTCCTGCACCTGCTGCAGCTGGCCCACGCGGCCGGGCGGCTCGACGTCGTCGAGCTGAACGACCGCCAGGACCGCGCGCTGACCGCCAAGTTCTCGGACGAGTTCATCGAGCTGCTGGAGGACCTGCCCGAGGGCAGGGAGGTCGTCGCCGTCCTGCGGCCCACCGTCGCGCCCGCCCCGTCGCGCCCGGGCCCGTCGTCCGTCCTGCGCGCCATCGCCTCACCCGGAACGGCCAACCAGAGCATCGCGATCCTCTCCGGCAAGGACATGATGGTGCCGCCCGGCGTGACCCGCTACCACCTGATGTCCTTCATGGGCGGCGACAACGTGGACCTCAGTGAGGCGCTCCAGCCGGGGGTGGTGCTCATCATCGAATCGCAGTCCGTCCTCGGCGGATCGACGATCAAGGTGCCGCCCGGCGTCAATGTCGTCGACGAGAGCCAGTCCGTCATGGGCGGGAACACCGTGAAGCGCTCCGCGCGCGGCGACGGCTCCCGGGGGACGCTCGTGCTGCGCGGCATCTCGATCATGGGCGGGAACACGGTCAAGCTCGCCTGATGCCGCACCTCCACACGCAGCCCGACGGGCACGACCTGACGGCGTCGGCGTTCGTCTTCCGGGAGGCCGGCGACGGCCCGGAGGTGTTGGTGCACCTGCACCGCAAGCTCGGGCTCCTGTTGCAGCCGGGCGGCCACGTCGAGCCGACCGAGAACCCGTGGCAGGCCCTGGCGCACGAGCTCAGGGAGGAGACCGGCTTCCACCTCGAGCAGCTCATGGTCCTGCAACCGCTCCTGCCCGTGCAGGGCCTCACCCATGACAACCCGCACCCGCTGCCCGCGTTCCTGAACACCCACGAGGTTGGCTCCGGCCACTTCCACACGGACCTCGTCTACGCGCTCGTCGCCGACGAGCCGCCCCGCGATGCGCCGGGGGACGGCGAGTCGCTCGACCTGCGCTGGCTCACGGCGGAGGCCCTGGCCGCGCAGCCGGAGGCGCCCGGCGACGTGGCCGCCGTCGTCTCGATGTTGGTCCGCGACGTGGTGCCGCACTGGCACCGGCTGCCCGCGTCGCAGTGGCCACTGGAGACCAGGCGGTCGCCGCGCAGATGAACCGACCCTGAGTCGCTCCGGCTCAACTTTCTTTGAATGAGTCCGCGCCATGTGGTTAACTTGAGTCAACCCCGCTCAAGGGAAACCTGAACGAACGTAACTGGAGGAACCCCCATGGCACGTGCAGTAGGCATCGACCTCGGCACCACCAACTCGGTTGTGGCCGTCCTGGAGGGCGGCGAGCCCGTCGTCATCCCCAACGCCGAGGGGCAGCGCACGACCCCGTCGGTGGTCGCCTTCTCGAACTCCGGCGAGGTGCTCGTCGGCGAAGTCGCCAAGCGCCAGGCCGTCACCAACGTCGACCGCACCATCCGCTCCGTCAAGCGCCACATGGGCACCGACTGGAAGCAGACGATCGACAGCAAGGACTACCACCCGCAGCAGATCTCGGCCTTCGTGCTGCAGAAGCTGAAGCGCGACGCGGAGGCCTACCTCGGCGAGTCGGTCACCAACGCCGTGATCACCGTCCCCGCGTACTTCTCCGACGCCCAGCGCCAGGCCACCAAGGAGGCCGGTGAGATCGCCGGCCTGAAGGTCGACCGCATCATCAACGAGCCCACCGCGGCCGCGCTCGCGTACGGCCTCGACAAGGGCGACATCGAGCAGACCGTCCTCGTCTTCGACCTCGGCGGCGGCACCTTCGACGTGTCACTGCTCGACATCGCCGACGGCGTCTTCGAGGTGAAGGCCACCAACGGTGACAACCGCCTCGGCGGCGACGACTGGGACCACGCGGTCATGGAGTGGCTCGCGCAGCAGTTCAAGAACAAGCACGGCATCGACCTGCTGGCCGACAAGATGGCCCGCCAGCGCCTCCAGGAGGCCGCCGAGCGCGCCAAGATCGAGCTGAGCTCCGCTTCGGAGACCTCCATCAACCTGCCGTACATCACCGCGTCCGCCTCCGGTCCGCTGCACCTCGACGAGAAGCTGTCGCGCTCCGAGTTCCAGCGCCTCACGCAGGACCTGCTCGACCGCTGCCGCGCGCCGTTCAACGCCGTCATCAAGGACGCCAACACCTCCGTCGACAAGATCGACCAGGTGCTCCTCGTCGGCGGCTCGACCCGCATGCCGGCCGTCGTCGACCTGGTGAAGGAACTGACCGGCGGCAAGGAGCCCAACAAGGGCGTGAACCCCGACGAGGTCGTCGCCCTCGGCGCCTCGCTGCAGGCCGGTGTCCTGAAGGGCGAGGTCAAGGACGTGCTCCTGCTCGACGTGACCCCGCTCTCGCTCGGCATCGAGACCAAGGGTGGCGTGATGACGAAGATCATCGAGCGCAACACCACGATCCCGACCAAGCGCTCCGAGGTGTTCACCACCGCCGAGGACAACCAGCCCGCCGTGATGATCCAGGTGTACCAGGGCGAGCGCGAGTTCGCCCGCGACAACAAGTCGCTGGGCAACTTCGAGCTCACCGGCATCCTGCCGGCACCGCGCTCGGTCCCGCAGATCGAGGTCACCTTCGACATCGACGCCAACGGCATCGTCCACGTCTCCGCCAAGGACCTGGCCACCAACAAGGAGCAGTCCATGACTGTCACCGGTGGCTCCGCCCTGGGTAAGGAGGACATCGATCGCATGGTCAAGGACGCCGAGGCGCACGCCGAGGAGGACCGCAAGCGCCGCGAGACCGTCGAGATGCGCAACGAGGGCGACGCCCTGGTGTTCCGCACCGAGAAGCTCCTCACCGAGAACGCCGACAAGATCGACGAGTCCACCAAGGCTCCGGTCGTGGAGGCGGTCGACGCCCTGAAGGAGGCCCTGAAGGGTGACGACAACGACAAGGTGAAGGCGGCGATCGACGACCTCAACACCAAGGCCGCGGCGATGGGCCAGGCCATGTACGCCGCCGCGCAGGCCGCGCAGGCCCAGTCGGCCGGCTCGGCCGAGGGTTCCGACGAGGCTGCGGAAGGCACGCCGTCGTCCGATAATGGTGACGACGTGGTCGACGCCGAGATCGTCGAGGAAGAGCCGAAGGAAGATAAGTGAGCGAATTTCGCGAAGACGAGGCCGTGGTGGAGGGGACCGAGGAGTTCCTTCCCCCGGCCTCGGCCGGTGATACGGAGAAGGTAGAGATCGTCGAGGAGGAGGCCAAGGAGGGTGTGGAGGAGTTCCTCCCGCCACAGACCGGGGCCGACGACGCGGCAACCGAGCCTGCCGCGGAAACGGTCGAGGCCGAGGCGGCCACCGTCGACTACGAGGCGCTCGTCGCAGAACGCACCGCGGATCTGCAGCGGGTCCACGCCGAGTACGCGAACTACAAGAAGCGCGTCGACCGTGACCGCGGCCTCGCCCGCCAGGCGGGCATCGAGGCCGTGATGACGGACATGATGCCGGTGCTCGACGCCATCCAGCTCGCGCAGCAGCACGACGACCTGGCCGAGGGGTCGCGGATGATCATCGACGAACTCAGGAAGGTCACCACCAAGCACGGCCTGGTGACGTTCGGTGAGGTCGGCGAGGAGTTCAACCCGGTGCGGCACGAGGCGCTCATGCAGCTGCCGCTCGACGAGCCGGTGCAGGTGGTCACCATCTCGCAGGTGATCCAGCCGGGCTACGAGCTGCACGGCCGGGTCATCCGCCCGGCGCGCGTCGCCGTCGCAAACCCGTAAGCCAGGGAAGGGCACAGATGAGCACGAAGGATTGGATCGAGAAGGACTACTACAAGGTCCTCGGCGTGTCCAAGAGCGCTTCGGCCGAGGAGATCCGCAAGGCGTTCCGGAAGATCGCGTCCGAGAACCACCCTGACCGCAACCCCGGCGACAAGAAGGCCGAGGCGCGCTTCAAGGAGGCGTCCGAGGCCAACTCCGTGCTCAGCAACCCCGACAAGCGCAAGGAGTACGACGAGGCCCGCAGCCTGTTCGGCGGCGCCGGCTTCCGGTTCCCGAAGCCGGGCACCCACCAGCAGGCCACCGGGTTCGAGGACCTGTTCCGCAACGCCTCCGGGGGCGCTGCGGGCGGGTTCGGCGACATCTTCGGCAACCTGTTCGGCGGCAGCCCCACCACCCGCCGCGCCACCACCCGGGGGCCGCGGCGCGGCGCCGACGTGGAGGCTCGGGCCACGCTGTCGTTCGAGCAGGCGGTCGAGGGCACGACCGTGTCCCTGCGGACGGTCTCCGACCGCCCCTGCCCGTCCTGCCGGGGCACCGGCGCGAAGGCGGGGACCCTGCCCAAGGTGTGCCCCACCTGTGAGGGCTCCGGCATGAAGTCCTCCGACGCGGGCGGCGTGTTCTCGCTGTCCGAGCCGTGCCCGGACTGCCTGGGCCGCGGCCTGATCGTCGAGGAGGCGTGCCCCGACTGCGACGGTTCCGGGCGAGGCAAGTCGACGAACACCATGCAGGTCCGCATCCCCGCCGGGGTGCAGGACGGCCAGCGCGTGCGCATCAAGGGCAAGGGCGCGGCGGGGGAGAACGGCGGCGCCCCGGGAGACCTGTACGTCGAGGTGTCCGTCACCCCGCACAAGCTCTTCGGGCGCAGCGGCGCCAACCTCACGCTCGACGTGCCCGTCACCATCGGCGAGGCGTCGCTGGGCGCGGACATCACGGTGCCGACGCTGGGCGGCGCCAACGTGAAGCTGCGCATCCCGCCGGGCACGCCGAACGGCCGCACCCTCCGCGTCCGCGGCAAGGGTGTGCGCAAGCCCGACGGCTCGTACGGCGACCTGCTGGTCACCGTGAAGGTCCAGGTGCCCGAGGACCTGAGCGAGGAGGCCAAGGAGGCGCTCAAGGCGTTCACCGAGGCCTCGCACCAGGCCAACCCGCGGGCCGACCTCTTCGGGTGACCGGCATGGACAACCTGCCACAGCCGTTCGACCCGGACGCGGCCGTCTTCCCTGTCTCCATCGCCGCGTCGCTCGCCGAGATGCACCCCCAGACGCTGCGCGGCTACGACCGCCTCGGGCTCGTCGTCCCGCAGCGAGCGCGGGGCCGCGGACGCCGTTATTCGTTGCGCGACATCGCAAAGCTGCGCCACGTGCAGCAACTCTCGCAGGGCGAGGGCATCAACCTCGAGGGCATCCGCCGCATCCTCGCGCTCGAGGACGAGGTGGAGACGCTCCGCGACCAGGTGGAGTGGCTCGGCGACACCCTTCGCCGGCTGCAGTCCACCGGCATCAGCCGGGTCTTCACCGCCGACGAGCACGGCAGCATCCACCACGGCCGCTACCGGGCCCGCAAACCGCGACAGATCACCTGGCCCTGACGGCGTCTCGCCGGGGCCCCGTCGGCCCCGGGGCCCGGTGGCGTAGAGTCGCTCTGTGGAAATTCTGGCGAGAAGCGGCGACCCCTTCGACGGTGCGCCGACCGATTCCCCCTGCTACCGCATCCCCGCACTGACGCGCTCCTCCTCCGGGCGGCTCGTGCTCGTCTACGACGTGCGCACCTCCCCGCTCGACCTCCCCGGTCCCAACGGCATGGCCGTGCGCACGAGCGACGACGACGGCGCCACCTGGTCCGATCCGCGCTGGCTCCGCGAGCACGACGGCGGGTGGGGCTGCGGCGACGCCTCCCTCATCGCCCTGCCGGGCGGGCAGTTGCTGTGCTGGTACGTCGGCAGCGACGGCACGTCGTTCTGGGACGACCAGCGCCCCGGCGCCGACTGGACCGTCTGGGTGGCCCGCTCCGCCGACGACGGCGAGACCTGGGTCCACGCCGACGTGACCGGCTTCGTCTGGCCCGACGACGGCGGCTGCCTCTTCGCGTCCTCCGGCAACGGCATCGTCCTCGGCTCGGGCCGCATCCTGCAGCCGCTCGTCATCCGCCGCAGGGGCACGCAGGAGCGCTACTGCGCGATGGCGATCTCCGACGACGACGGCGTCCACTGGCGCCTGGGCAGGCCGGTCGAGGGCTGCGACGAGACGAAGGTGGCCCAACTGCCCGACGGGACGGTCGTCCTGCACAGCCGCAGCACCCCGTCGCGGCTGTTCGCGATCTCCCACGACGACGGCGAGAGCTTCACCGTCGCCGCCGCCGACCTTCCCGACCCCGGCTGCAACGGCGGCCTCACCACGCTCCCCAACGGGCAGCTGGCCAGCACGCTGGTGTTCCCGGACGGCGGCGAACCGATCGACGTGGACCTGCCGGACCCCACCGGGGGCCGGGGCGCCACGTCGGGCCCCGTGTGGGAGGACCGCCGCAACCTGGTCCTGCGCGTCGGCCACCCCGGTGACTGGAGCGAGCCGCAGGTGATCGACCCTGGCCTCGCCGCCTACTCGGTGGCGGTCGCCCTGCCCGACGGGTCCGTCGCCGTCGCGTGGGAGTACGGCGCCTACGACGGCATCCGCTTCGACAGGGTCCGCATCCCGACCCGCTGAGCCGACGAAGAGAACCCCCGGCGGCCGATCGGATCGGCGCCGGGGGTTCCGTGCTTTTCTCGGGTCAGGCGAGCAGCTGCTCAGCGGCCTCCGCGATGGCCCGCACCAGCTCGGTGTCGCCGGCCAGGTCGGGGGCCACGAAGCCGAGCACGTTGGCGGCGTCCTCCTCGAGCGTGCCGCCGACGAGCGCCACCACCTTGTCCTTGGCCGCGTCCTTCACGGGTGCCCCGTGGCCGCGCAGGTGCAGCAGCCAGGCGGCGACCGCCGTCACGGCCGCCTTCGGCGTCTCGCCCTGCGCGCGGAAGCGGCGGAGCGTCGGGACGATGCGCACAGCGATCTTCTGCGAGCCGTCGGCCGCGATCTGCGCCAGCAGGTGGCGGATGTTCGCGTTCTCGTAGCGCTCGACGAGCGCGGCCGCGTACTCCTCCCACGGGACGCTGAGCCCGGGGCCCGCCTCGGACCACCAGGTCTGCACGAGCTCGCGGACGCGCTCGTCAGCCATCCCCTCGGAGACGGTCTCGATACCGAGGATCGGGCCGGCGTAGGCCATCAGGGAGTGGGAGCCGTTGAGCATCCAAAGCTTGCGCTGCTCGTAGGGCTCCACCTCGTCGACGATCTGCACGCCGGCGGACTCCCAGTCGGGCCGCCCGGCGGGGAACTGCCCGCTGATGACCCACTCGCTGAACGGCTCGGTCGGGACCGGCGCCGCGTCGTGGTAGCCCTGGGCGGCCTCCACGTCGGCGATCTCGGTGTCGGTCGTGGCCGGGGTGATGCGGTCGACCATCGAGGTGGCCCAGGCGACGTTCTCGCCCATCCAGTCCACCAGCGACGAGTCGGTGGCGGCTGCGGCGTCGCGGACGACGCGGCCGAACGCCTCGCCGTTGTCCGGGATGTTGTCGCAGGGGAGGATCGTGAGTGGCCCGACGCCGGCCGCGCGTCGCGCCAGGAGCCCGGCCATCACGCGGACGGGGGAGGTGACGACCTGCAGCGCCGCGATGTCCTCGACCGACGGGGCACCGTTCTCGAGCAGCTCGCGCACCGCGATGAGGTCGGCCGCGACCGCCGCGTCGGCGACGTCCAGGGACCCGTCGGAAGCCCGGTAGTAGCCGGCCTCGGTGACGGTGGAGGTCACGACCGCGAGCTCCGGTGACGCGAAGTAGCGCACGAGCGCGGCGAAGTCGGAAGCCGGGTGGACGTGCGAGACCGACGAGATGACCTCGTAGGAGTCGCCCTCGGCGCCCTTGGTGACCAGCGTGTACAGGCCGTCCTGCGGGGTCAGCAGCTCGGCCATGGTGGGACGGCGGCCGGTGAAGGCCGCGATGCCCCAGTCGTCGCGGTCGGAGGCGTGCTCGGTGTACCAGGCCTGGTGGGCACGGGTGAAGTTGCCCAGGCCCAGGTGGACGATGCGCACGGGGGCGGCCGGGCGTCCGAACTGGCTACGCGTGAGGGCGGGTACGGCGGTCATGGTGTTCCTTTCTGAAGAGTCCGGGTCCCGGAATCTCACAACTTGAAGGCGCGCTTCGGCTGGGTGGTGACGAGCTCGACGGCGGTCTCGGCCGCCTCGTCGAGGCTCAGGCGGTGCTCCGCGACCAGCCCGGCGAGGTACGCCGAGTCGACGCGGCGGGCGGCGTCGTGGCGCGCCGGGATGGAGCAGAAGGCGCGCGTGTCGTCGATGAAGCCGGAGCCCTTGTGCAGCGTGCCGTAGCCGGTGGTGGCGCGGCGGAACCGCATCATGGCGTCGTTCTCGTCGATGAACCACCAGGGGGCGCCGATGTACATGCCGCGGTACCAGCCGGCCAGCGGGGCGAGCTCGCGGGAGTAGACCGTCTCGTCCATGGTGAACACGACGAGCTGGAACCCGTCGGCGTTGCCGTAGGCGGAGAGGATCGGCTGGAGGGAGGCGGCGAACTCCACCGGCAGCGGCACGTCGCCGCCGACGTCGGCGCCGTAGCGCTCGAAGGTGGCGGTGTCGTGGTTGCGGTACACGGCCGGGTGCAGCGTCATGACGAGCCCGTCCTCGACGGCCAGTCGGGCCTGCTCGTTGACCATGTGGGCGCGCAGCGCGTCGCCCTCGTCGACGGTGATCTCGCCGGCGAGCGCCCGGGCGAAGAGGCGCTCGGCCTCGGCGTCCGCCAGCCGCTCGCAGCGGGCGTCGCGGTGCGAGTGGTCCGATGACACGGCGCCGTGGTCGACGAAGTAGCGGCGGCGGATGCGCATGGCCTCCACGTGGTCGGCATAGCTGCCGATCTCCACGCCCGCGGCCTCGCCGAGCTGCTTGGTCAGCTCCACCCAGCCGGCGCGGGCGGGCTCGAGGTACTTGTCGGGGCGGAACGTCGGCACGACGCGGCTGTCCCACGTCGGGTCGTCGACGAGCTGCTGGTGCCCGGCGAGGTCGTCGCAGGGGTCGTCGGTGGTGGCGAGGAAGTCGATGTTGAAGCGCTTGTACAGCGCGCGGGGCTTGTACTCGTCGGTGCCGAGGCGCTCGAGGATCTGGTCGTAGATCCGGTCGGCGGTCTCGGCGGAGGGCCGGACGTCGATGCCGAACACGTCGACGAACTGCGACTCGAACCAGAACTGCACCTGGGTGCCGCGGAACACCTTCCAGTTGGAGCAGAAGATGCGGAACGCCTCACGCGACTTCTCGGGGCTCATGGGGGAGCCGACCGGGACGCCGAGGTCCTCGAGCTCCACGCCCGCGACGCTGTGCAGCAGACGGTTGGTGTAGTGGTCCGGCGTCAGCAGGAGCGTGGTCGGGTCGGTGAAGGGGGTGTCGTCGGCGAGCCACTGCACCGGCACGTGGCCGTGGGGGGAGATGATCGGGAGGTCGGCGACGCGGGCGTACAGCTCGCGGGCGATCTCGCGGGTCGCCGGGTCGGCCGGGAAGAGCCGGTCGGGGTGCAGGGTGAGCGGTTCGGGCATCGGATTTCACTCCATCTTCTGGCGGGGTAGGTGTGTGGTCGGACGTGCCGGTCCGACGCTGTCCCTCAGGTGCAGGTCCATGGGGACGACGATCGTCTCCGCACTCGGGGCGGAGCGGTGTCGCAGCTGGGTGATGAGGGCGCGCGCGGCGCGCATGCCGATCTGGCTGGTGGAGGGTGCGACGCTGGTGAGCGTCGGGGTGGTCAGCACCGACGAGATCGAGTTGTCGACGCCGGCCACGGACACGTCCTGGGGGACGCGCAGCCCGGAGCGCTGCACCGACTTCATGAAGCCGATGGCCATCATGTCGTTGTAGCCGATGACCGCCGACGTGGGGTGCTCCATCCAGGCGGCCGCGGCAGCGACTCCGCCGTCGAGCGAGGGGGCGTAGGGCCCGATGCGCCGCACCACGAGGTTGAGCTCGTGGCAGGCCTCGGAGACGGCGCGCCACCGCACCCCGTCGGCCCAGGAGGCGGCGGGCCCCGCGATGTAGGTGAAGCGCGTGTGCCCGAGCGAGGCGAGGTGCTCGACGAGGCGCCGCATCCCGCGCGGGGTGTCGGCGACGATGGAGGGCAGGCCCGCGATGATGCGGTTGACGGACGCGACCGGCCGGACCTTCACGATCTGCGTGATCGCGGAGTCGCTCAGCCGGGACGCGCCCAGCACGAGCCCGTCGACGAGCGGCGCGAGCCGGCTGATGCTCTCGCGCTCGATCTTGGCGTCCTCGCGGGTGTCGATCAGCAGGACGGAGTAGCCGTGCTCGGCGGCCTCGTTCTGGAAGCCCTTCATGATGTGGGCGAACACGGGGTTGGCGACGTCCGCAACGACGAAGCCGAGCGTGTTCGTCGCGACGCCGGCCTTGTTCTGCGCCAGCGGTTTGGCGCGGTAGCCGAGCTCCTGCGCGGTGGCGCGGATCCGCTCCGCGGTGTCGGCGTTGACGCGGCCGGGCCGCGCGAACGTCCGCGACACCGTCGACGGCGCGACGCCCGCCACCCGGGCGATGTCGTAGATGGTGACTTTCTTCCTGCGTATCGGGGTGTCAGTCGGAACTTCGTCGTCCGTCATCTCCGTACGCCCCCTTCCTCCTCCGGCCAGGGCGCGCCGGGGTAGAGCCCGGCGGCCCAGGCGACAGACTGTGCCTGGGTGAGCGCCACGCGCTGCGCGACGCCAAGGTGTTCGGCGAGTTGTTCCACGTCGATGAACTCGGCGGTGGCCTGCTGGATGGTGTGCCCGACGCCCTCGCCGGACACCTTGATGCGGACGCTGAAGCCCTCGACCTCGACCGGGATCCAGACCCGCTCGAGCACGCGGCGGTGCATCGGGGCCGTGATGCGCACCCCGATCGTCGACGTGTGGGTGACGAGGGCGTCGGCGACGTAGTCGACGCAGTCCGCGGGCGCGATCGCGGTGATCGTGTGCGCCGGGCGGCCCTTCTTCATGATGATCGGGACGAGCCACGCGTCGACGGCGCCGGCGTCGAGGAGCCGGTCGATGACGGCTGGCCAGACGCGCGGGTCGAGGTCGTCGACGTTGGCCGAGACCTCGTGGATGGTGGTCTCGGGGCGGTCGCCCTGGGTCTGGGCCGTGGCGGGTCGCGGCCTCTCGACCACCTCATCGCCGACGGTGGCGCGCAGCACGCCGGCGCGGTCGGCCCGGACCTTGGACCCCGCGCCGATGCCGATGTTGCGCAGCGTCATCTTCGGCAGCGGTTCGACGGCGTCGCAGATCGCGCGGAGCAGGGCGAGCCCGGTCGGGGTGCACAGTTCGCCTGCCTCCGGCGGGCCGCCGGCCTCCACCTGCCACCCGCGGGCGAGTTGGAGCACGGCCGGCGGCGGGACGGTGAGCAGGCCGTGCTGGGTGTTGACGGTGCCGGTGCCGACGGCGACGACCGAGCAGGTCGCGCGGCCGATGCCGAGGGTGCGGACAGCTTCCGCGACGCCGACCATGTCGCCGATCGAGTCGAGGGCGCCGACCTCGTGGAAGTGGACGTCTTCGACCTCCACGCCGTGGACGTGCGCCTCCGCACGGGCGAGCCGCCGGAACGCGTCGAGCGCGAGCTCGCGGGTCTCGTCGGGAACCCCGTCCACCGAGAGCATCGCCTCGATGTCCGACAGGTGCCGCGCGGGCGGGTCGACCTCGTCGGCGATGACGTCGACCTTCATCGCCTGGAACGGGCCGCGCTCCACCCGTCGCCACTGGAGGTGCAGCTTGCCCGGCGCGACGAGCTGCAGCACCGCGGCGACGCTGGCCGCGTCCGCGCCCGCGTCGAGCAGCGCGCCGAGCAGCATGTCGCCGCTGGCGCCCTGGCTGGCGTCGATCCACAGCCGACGTCGCGGCGCGCCCTCGTCCACCCACAGCTTCCCGGCGGGGATCACGGTGCCCGGCGCGACGATGTCACCGTCGGCGGTGGTGATGCCGTCGGGGAGCGACTTCGGGTGATGGTGGTGGTGGCCGCCGGCGTGGTTGTCATGCATGGGGTTTGTCCTTCGGGGCGGCGATCTGGGCGGCGAGGTGGCCTGCGCCGTAGCCGTTGTCGATGTTGACGACACCGACGCCGGGGGAGCAGGAGTTGAGCATGGAGAGCAGCGCGGAGACGCCCTCGAAGGCGACGCCGTAGCCCACGGAGGTGGGCACCGCCACGACGGGGCAGGCGACGAGCCCGGCGACGACGGGCACGAGTGCCGCGTCCATGCCGGCGACCGCGACCACCACGTCCGCCGAGCGGAGCACGTCGCGCTTGGAGAGGATGCGGTCGAGGCCGGCCACGCCCACGTCGACCACCTCCGTGACCTCGCGCCCGAGGTACCGGGCGGTGAGGGTGGCCTCGCGGGCGACGCGCAGGTCGGCGGTGCCGGCGCACACGACGACTACGCGGCCGCCCGTCGGCCGCGGCGGCTCGGCCGGCCACGCGATGAGCGACGAGGTCTCGTCGTGGTGGGCGTCCGGGAGCTCGGCGAGGACGACCTCCGCCTGCTCCGGGCTGACGCGCGTGAACAGCACGGGGCCGAGGTCCTGCCGGGCCGCGCGCTCCCGCCAGGCGCGGGTGATCTCGACGAGCTGCGCGACGGACTTGCCCTGGCAGAGCACCGCCTCGGGGTAGCCGCGGCGGGCGTAGCGGTCGAAGTCGAGGGTGGCGACGCTCATGCGGCACCCGGCCTGGCGGTGAGCAACTGCAGCGTGAAGGCGCCGGACTGGATGCCGGCGAGGTCGAGCACCGCGTGCTTGAAGCCCGCGGCGCGGACGGCGGCCAGGAGCCGCTCCCGACGCTCGTCGTCCGCGACCAGCGCGAACTCGGACGAGGGCACCTCGATCCGGGCGATGTCGCCGTGGTGGCGGACCCGGCAGTCGGAGAACCCGGCGGCCAGGACAGCGTCCTCGGCCGCGTCGACCTGCAAGAGCTTCTCGGCGGTGACGGGCTCGCCGTGCGGGACGCGGCTGGCGAGGCACGGTGCCGCGGGCTTGTCGGCGCTGCTCAGCCCGAGCGCGCGGGCGATGGCCCGCACGTCGGCCTTCGTGGCGCCGGCGGACGCCAGCGGGTGCAGGACGCGGTGCTCACGGGCGGCGCGGGCGCCGGGGCGGTCGGGGCGCGCGGCGTCGTCGAGGTTCTCGCCGTAGGCGATGGCGTCCAGCCGCAGGCGGCCGACGAGGTCGTCGTCGAGGCGGGTGAACAGCTCGTCCTTGCAGAAGTAGCAGCGGTCGACGGGGTTCGCCGCGTACTGCGGGTTGTCGAGCTCGCGGGTCTCCACCTCCACGAGCGGCAGGCCCAACTCGTCGGCCTGGCGGGTGGCGAGGCGCCGCTCGCGCTTCGCCAGCGACGGGGAGACCGCCATCAACAGCGTGGTGCAGTCGGGCCCGACGGCCCGGGCGGTCAGGGCAGCGAGCACGGTGGAGTCGACGCCGCCGGAGTAGGCGACGCCGACGCGGGCGCGCGGCCCCGCGGCGTCGCGGATGTCTCGGGCGACGCCGTCGGCGATCCGCTGCAGGTCCGGCTGCAGTTGGATGAACAGGTCGGTGGTGGTCATGGTGCTCAGGAGCCCTCCCCGTCGATGCCGTCCGGGCCAGGGACGGTCCTCAGGACCGACCGGCGGATTCTCAGCATGTTGGCTCCCTTGCGCGTGGGCTGCAGGTATCTACCTCGACAATTCGACCACGTTTCCATGGCGGTCAGGCGAGAATTGCCGTTTGTTGCAGCAATGGGGCGGGCGGCGGGGCGACCCCGCCGGAGCCTGGGTGCGCGGCCGCTTGCCGTGTGTTGCCAGTCCTGACACGGCCCCCCGGAGGGGGCCTGACAGTACAGTGGGCGCAACGGACCACGCGAGAGGGAGACGCAGTTGAGCAAGGACGGAATGAACTACGCACCGGACCCGATTCCGAACCCGGTCGTCGAGCCCGGCGACTTCCCCTTCGCGGTCACGGGGCTGCACCACGGCCACATCTTCGGCATGGTCAACGGGCTGCTCGGCGCCGGCGCCACGCTGAAGTCGGTCTACGACGACGACCCGGAGATGGTGGCCGCATTCAAGACGATGTTCCCCGACGTGCACGTCGCCTCCAGCGAGGAGGAGCTCCTCGCCGACGAGGAGATCAAGCTCGTCGCGGCCGCTGACATCCCCAACCTCCGGGCCGACCTCGGCATCCGCGTGATGGAGGCCGGCAAGGACTACTTCACCGACAAGACGCCGATGACCACGCTCGACCAGCTGGCGCGCGCCCGCGAGGCCGTGGAGCGGACGGGCCAGAAGTTCAACGTCTACTACTCCGAGCGGCTGCACGTCGAGGCCTCCGTCATGGCCGGGCAGCTGGTCCGCGACGGTGCCATCGGGCGCGTCATCCAGGTGCTGAACCTCGGCCCGCACCGCCTCAACGCCGACTCCCGCCCTGACTGGTTCTTCGACAAGGAGCAGTACGGCGGCATCCTCGCCGACATCGGCAGCCACAACTGCGAGCAGATCCTGTACTTCACGGGTGCGAAGGACGCCGAGATCACCGACGCGGCGATCGCCAACTACAACCACCCGCAGTTCCCCGAGCTGGACGACTTCGGCAACGCCACCCTCGTGTGCGACAACGGTGCGACGGGCTACTTCCGCGTCGACTGGTTCACCCCCGACGGCCTGTCGGTCTGGGGCGACGGCCGCTCCTTCCTGCTCGGCACCGAGGGCTACATCGAGCTGCGCAAGTACGTTAATGTCACCACCGACGACGGCCCCGACAACGTCTTCATGGTCAATGGGGACGGCGAGCACCGCTTCAACGCCAACGGCAAGGTGGGCTACCCCTTCTTCGGCGAGATGGTCCTCGACTGCCTCAACCGCACAGAGGAGGCCATGACGCAGGAGCACATCTTCAAGTCGGTGGAGCTCGCGCTGAAGGCGCAGGAGCGTGCGCGGGTCCTCACCGCACAGTCCTGAGCCTCGTGGCCCGGCCTCCCCTGCAACTTTCGGCAAGGGGAGGCCGACAACTGCAATCCGGCATAGATTCGACGGAAACCCAGGAACAAGGAGGTCCGAAACATGACGGAGCAGGTACGGCTCGGCATCATCGGCTTCGGCGCACAGGGCGGCTTCTACGGCTCGCTCGTCGCCGACGGCAGGGTGCCCAACATCACCGTCGCCGCGGTGTGCGACATCGACGAGGCCAAGCGGGAAGCGGTCGCCAAGGTGCTGCCGGAGGCGAAGTTCTACGACAACCACGTCGCGATGCTCGAGAGCGGCGACGTGGACGCGGTCGTGATCTGCGTTCCCCACTACCTCCACCCCGAGATGGCGATCGACGCCATGGAGCGCGACCTCCACGTCCTCGTGGACAAGCCGGCCGGCGTGTACACGGCGCAAGTCGAGAAGATGAACGAGTTCGCGAAGTCGAAGCCCGAGCTGACCTTCGCGATCATGTTCAACCAGCGCAACAACCCGCTCTACCAGTACGTCCGCGAGCTCGTCGCCTCCGGTGAGCTGGGCGCCCTGCGCCGCAGCAACTGGATCATCACGACGTGGTGGCGGCCGCAGGGCTACTACGAGCAGAGCGAATGGCGCGCGACGTGGGGCGGCGAGGGCGGCGGGGTGCTCGTCAACCAGGCCCCGCACCAACTCGACCTGTGGCAGTGGATCTGTGGCGTGCCGAAGTCGGTCTACGCCAAGGCGTCCTTCGGGTTCCGCCGCAACATCGCGGTGGAGGACGAGGTGACCGCGCTCGTCGACTACGGGGAGGGCGCGACCGGCACCTTCGTCACCGCGACGCACGACCTCGTCGGCACCGACCGGTTCGAGATCCTCCTCGACGGCGGCAAGATCGTCGTCGACAACAGCAAGACGGTCACCGTCACCAAGCTGGACAAGCCCGAGCGCGAGCTGTCGGACCAGATGACGATGGAGGACGTGAAGCAGCTCTTCATGGGCAAGCTCGACCCGAGCACCCTGTACACGCAGGAGACCAAGGAGTTCGAGTCACCGTGGGGTGAGCAGCACGCGGGCGTCCTCGTGAACTTCGCGGCCAACATCCTCGACGGGACCGAGCTCATCGCGCCCGGCGCCGACGGCATCAACGGCGTGCGCCTGGCCAACGCCATCCACCTGTCCAGCTGGACCGGCGAGGAGGTGCCGCTGGAGGGCACCTCCGAGCGCTACCTCGAAGAGCTCAACAAGCGCATCCGCGAAGAGGGCAAGTTCCCCGAGCGCGAGGCCTGACACCAGCCGAACGACGAGGGAGGGGGCGACCGTGACGGTCGCCCCCTCCCTTCGCGTTCCGGGCCGGGACTAGAACTTGTCCTGGAAGCCCATCTTCACGAGGTTGTCGTGGGAGAGCTGCAGCGCCTCGAACGGGGCGCGGCCGTACGTCGCGTCCTGCTCGACGTACAGGTGCTTCGCGCCCACCTCCTCGGCCGCGGCGATCATCGCCGGGAAGTCGAGGTTGCCCTCGCCCACCTCGGCGAACTGCACGACGCCGAGGAAGTGCTGCATGAAGGCGCCGAAGTCCTTCTTGTCGTAGGCCTCGAACGCCTCGTCGCCCAGCAGCCCGATGCGGTAGTCCTTCAGGTGGACGAGGTCGACGACCCCGTCGTACTGCTTGAGGAAGCGGATGGGCTCGAGGCCGCCGCGGTGCACCCAGTGGAGGTCGATCTCGTAGCGCAGGTTGGGCGCCGTCTCGCGGATCAGGTCGAGGATGAACTGGCCGTCGATGCGCGCGAACTCGACGTGGTGGTTGTGGTAGCAGAGCGTGATGCCCTCGCCGGCGAGCCGCCTGGCCGCCTCGTCGGCGCGACGCGAGTAGTCGACGATGGTCTCGCGCGAACGCATGGCCTCGGGGGCCATCATGCCGATGCGGACGAACGGCGCGCCGAGGCGCTTGGCGTCGGAGACGATCTTGTCCATCGTGCCGCTCAGGGAGTCCGCGCCCTCCGGCGCGTCGAGCGGTGCGGAGATCGCGGAGAACTCGAGCCCGAAGTCGCCCTTCGCGCGCTCCATCTCCGCGACGTTGTCGGGGGACATCGAGACCTGCGACAGCTCGAGGTTCCTGAAGCCGATCTCCGCGATCTGCTTGAGCGCTTCGTAGGTGCCGAGGCGGGTGAACTCCTCGCGCACCGTCATGACCTGCAGGCCGATTCTCGCCATTACTGCTCCTTCGGTTGGGTTCTCTCGGGGTAACTCTGGTCGTAGACGTCGGCGATGATCTCCAGGCTCCTGCGCGCCTCGTCGGCGCTGATCCAGAAGCCCTCGTCGCTGCCGAGCTGGCTGTAGAAGTCACGGATGAGGTCCTCGTGCGAGGTGCCCCAGTAGTCGCGGCCGTCGCTGGACGCGGGTGCCGGGGTGATCCGCTCGGTCCGCCCGTCGGTGTGCGCGATGGTCAGGTCCTCGCCGATGCGGAACACGGCGGTGTCGGTGACGACCTCCACCAGGACGGAGTCGTTGATGGTGTGCGCGTTCGTCGCGTAGAAGATGCTCGTCGCGCCGCCGGCGTGCGTGAGGAGCATGTCCGCGGTGTCCTCCACCTCGATACTATCCGCCAGCGCGCGGGTGTGGGCGGCCCCGTCGACGCGCTCCACCGGGCCCACGAGCCACTGGAGGAGGTCGACGGTGTGGATGGCCTGGTTCATCAGGAGGCCGCCGCCGCTGTTCGCCCAGGTGCCGCGCCACGGCTTGCTCGCGTAGTACGCGGGGGTGCGGGTCCACATCACCGTGCCAGCCCCGCCGCGGATCGTGCCGAACTCCCCGGACGACAACCGCTCGCGCGCGATGCGCACCGGGGCGTTGTAGCGGTTCTGGAAGCAGACGCCGAGCTTCGCCGAGCTCGCCGCCTCTGCGGCGATGACCCGGTCCGCGGACGCGAGCGACTCCGCCAGCGGCTTCTCGGTGAGCACGTTCACGCCTGCCTCGAGGCAGGCGATGATGACCGGCGCGTGCTGGTCGTGCGGGGTGCAGACGTGGACGACGTCGACCTGCTCGTTGGCGAGGAGCTCCTCGACCGAGGAGTACCCGGGCACGCCGTGCGCGGTTGCCGCGGCTTCACGGGCGACGGGGTCGACGTCGCACACCGCGACGAGCTCCGCCAGCTCGAGCTTGCGCAGGGCGGCCAGGTGGACCACCGAAATGTCTCCGCAGCCGACCACGGCCGCTCGATACGTCTGCAAGGCGTTCACCACTCCAATCGACTGTACGTCTCAGGCTCGCACGCCGGGCGAGTGCGACGCAGGGGGTTGCCGGAAGTTGTCGCCCCGTACCCGGCCCGATGCAAGACATGGCAACGTTGCCGCATCGGGCGGCGGGATATGCAGAATATTGACAAGTCGCTGCCGGTGTGGCAGCCAACCGAAGTCCATACAGGGCGGCACAGCAGCTGCCCGGAGCGGAGTCGCAATGACCACCACACTCAGCGCATACAAGGGGAAGCTCAGCACTCGCCCCTTCGGCATGCGCGACAAGCTGGGCTACATGTTCGGTGATTTCGGCAACGACTTCACCTTCATCCTCCAGTCCGCGTTCTTCATGCTGTTCTTCACCAACGTGGTGGGGATCAACCCGGCCCACGTCGGCCTCCTCCTGCTCGGCGCCCGCGTCCTCGACGGCTTCACCGACGTCGGCATGGGCATCATCGTCGACCGCCTCCCCGTGAAGGAGGGGCAGTACAAGTTCAAGCGCTGGATCAAGTACATCGCCATCCCGGTGGCCGTGGCCTCCGCGCTCATGTACATGTCCTTCGTCGCCGACTTCGACTCCTACGCGCTGAAGGTGACCTGGATGGTCGCCACCTACCTGCTGTGGGGCTCGATCTGCTACACGGCGATCAACATCCCCTACGGCTCCATGGCTTCCGTCGTCTCCGGCAACCCCGACGACCGCGCCCAGCTGTCCGTGTTCCGCTCCACCGGCGCCACGCTCGCCAACCTGGCGATCATGGCGATCCTGCCGCTGGTCGTGTACACGGTGAACGCCGACGGCGTCTCGGTGCTGTCCGGCCCGCGCATGACGATGGCCGCCGTGGTCTGCTCCATCCTCGCCGTCGCCTGCTACGCGGTCTGCTTCGCCCTCGTCGAGGAGCGCGTCCCGTCGTCCGTCAAGGGCAAGGCCGAGGGCGGCCAGAGCATCGGCAAGATGCTCAGCACCGTGTTCACCAACAAGGCACTGCTCGGCCTCATCGCGGCGGCGCTCATCCTGCTGCTGACGTTCATGTTCCTGGGCGGCATCCTCGGCTACCTGTTCCTGAACTACTTCGGCGACGGCACCTGGCAGTCGCCGGCCTCGATCGCGGGCATCGCCCCGTCGCTGGTCCTGATCTTCATCTCGCCCTGGCTCGCCAAGCGCTTCGGCAAGGCCGAGGTCGGCATCGTCGCGATGTTCGTCGGCGGCGCCACCCTGCTCGTCGCGTACTTCCTGAAGATCGAGAACCCCGCCATCTGGATCGTCTTCTACGCCATCACGATGTTCGCCATCCAGGTCTTCAACTTCCTGATCTGGGCGCTCATCACCGACGTCATCGACTACCAGGAGGTCCGCACCGGCTCCCGCGACGACGGCACCGTCTACGCCGTCTACTCCTGGGCCCGCAAGCTGGGGCAGGCCCTCGCCGGCGGCCTCATCGGCTTCGCGCTCGGCGCGGTCGGCTTCGACGCGGCGGTGGCCGCGGCGGGCGAGGCGCAGGCCGAGTCGGTTCAGCAGGGCATCTACATGCTGGCCAACCTGCTCCCGGGCATCGGCGCGATCCTCGTCGCCCTGGCCCTGCTCTTCCTCTACCCGCTGAAGAAGAACAAGGTCGCCGAGAACGTGCGCATCCTCGAGGAGCGTCGCGTGGCGGCGGGCGTCGCCCCCCACTCGGACGACATGAAGTAACCACCCCGAACGGCGAGGGCCTCCACCGATCGGTGGGGGCCCTCCTTCGTCGTATGGGGGATTCAGGCGGGGAGCTTGCCGCGCTGCGCCTCCGTGCGGTGCAGCAGCTCGCCCGCGTGCGGAACGACCAGCGTGTCCGGGTCCGCCTCGAAGGCCGCGAGGTCCACGTCGGAGGGGTCGAGGTAGTTGAGGCTGATCCGCTCGACGACCTCGCGCGGGATCCCCGTCGCGAGCGTCACCGTGACGCGGTTGGTCTCCACGCCGGTCTCGGGGTCGTAGTCGCCCAGGCCGCGCAGGTGCGTCGAGTGGGCGAGTTCGCCCCACGGGTGGTCCTTGAACCGCTCCCACTGGCCGACGAAGTACTGGCGGTTGTGGTAGCCGATGTCCTCGATGCCCGGGTGCATCACCGACACCTGCTTGATGTGCGGCGCATAGATGATGAGTTCGCCCCCGTCGGCGACGACGGGCTCGAGCTTGTAGAAGCCCTTGGCGCCGGTCCACATGTCCTCGTACATCTCGGGGATTATCGAGACCACCCGCTTGTACGCCTTGGGCACGTACTTCACGTGCACCTGGCTCGACACCTCGGCGCACGCCTCCCAGGCGGCCCGCGAGTCGCCGAAGGCCATGAACTGCAGGTCGTCGCTGCCCGGCTTCACGATCATGCCGAGCAGGAGCTTCGTCGACGGGATCAGCTCGGCGGCCGCGTCGATCATCTGCCGGACGGGCGTGATGCCGGTGGTGCCGATCATCTCGAAGCTCGTGATGAGGGCGCCCACCCAGTGCGACATGTCGATCACGTCGTGCCCGGAGAGGCCGGGGAAGAAGTACTTGTTGCCGCCGGAGATGCCGACCACCTCGTGCGGCAGCACGGGGCCGAGGATGAGCGAGATGTCGGTGTCGACCACCATCTTGTTGACGTGGACGGTCATGTCGCGGTCCGTGAGCCGGCCGCCCGTCAGCTCGCCGATCCGCGCCGCGGGGATGGTGCCGAGGTTCGCGAAGGTCTCCTCGTTGCGCCAGTCGTGGTTGAAGATCCTCCAGCCGGGGTAGGTCTCCTCGAACCGGCCGGGCTCGCAGCCCATCAGCTTCCCGATCGCGGCGTCGTTCATGTAGTCGTGGGTGCCCAGCGCGATCACGACGCGCACGTCGGCGGGGCGGTCGCCCAGCGCCTCGTGGACGATCTTCGTCACCACGTCCACCGGGGCGTGACGGGTCCCGTCGGGAACGATGAACGTCACGCGCTTGCCGTCGAAGTCGTAGGCGCGCAACTGCTCGAGGACGAACGCGCGGATCTGGTCGTGGCTGAGGACCTGATCGGGCCCGCCGATGCGGGCGGCCTCGTCGATCCCGGGGTAAAGGCTGGTCATGAGCCATACCTACCACAGGGCGGTTCGCGGGTCTCTCCGCTGGGCCAAGTTGGCAAAAGGTGCCGTCGGGTCTCGGCCCGGCCAAGCCGCCAGCGATTCCTACTTGCACCAGCCATGCATCGCAGGTGTACGTAGGAAACGCAGGTGAACGTGGTGGGCGGGTAGGAACGACGAACGGCGCCGGGCCCCGAGGGGTCCGACGCCGTCCGATGCGGTTTCGTCAGCGCTTGACGCGGGCGTTGCCCGACCAGATGGACCAGACCTGGTCCTCGTCGGCCGGTGCGCCGTAGTCGTAAATGCTGGTGGCCGCCAGCGCGCCGGTGGCCCAGCCGAACTGCATGCACTGCTCGGGCTTCCAGCCCTTGAGGATGCCGTACAGCACGCCACCGATGGAGCCGTCGCCGCCGCCGATGCGGTCGATGACGTCGATGTCGCGGAGCTCGGCGACGTTGAACTCGCCCTCGCCCCACAGGATCATGCCCCACTTGTGCTGGTTGGCCGAGACGACCTCACGCAGCGATGTGCCGATGTACTGCGCGTCCGGGTACTGCTCCTGGATGCGGCCGATCATCTGCTTGAACGACTCGATCTCCTCGGCGATGTCCTTGCCGCCGGCCTCGGGGCCCTGGATCCCCAGGCAGAGCTGGAAGTCCTCCTCGTTGCCGTACAGCACGTCGCAGAGGCTCGCGATCTCGCGGAACGCGGCCGACAGCTCCTCCTCGCGGCCCTTCCAGAAGGTGGCGCGGTAGTTGAGGTCGAAGCTGATCCGGGTGCCGTGCTCCTTGGCCTTGCGGGCCACCTCGACGCAGAACTTCGACGTCTCGGGCGACAGCGCGGCGATCAGGCCGGACAGGTGCAGGATCTTCACGCCCTCGTCACCGAACAGCTTGTCGAGGTCGAAGTCCTCGACCTTCAGCGTCCGTCCGACCTCACCCGCGCGGTCGTTCCACACGCGCGGGCCGCGGCCTCCGTAGCCGGAGTCGGCGATGTTGAACTGGTGTCGGTAGCCCCAGGCGTCGCCCTGCGGCACGTCGGGGCCCTCGTACGCCATACCGCGGGCACGCAGGTTGGCCTTGATGAACGCCGAGATGGGCGAGCCCTCCACGAAGTTCGTCAGCACCTTGACCGGCAGGCCCAGGTGGGACGCCACGGAGGCGACGTTCGACTCGGCCGAGGTGGCCTGCATCAGGAAGCGGTCCGAGTAGTGGACCGGCTGGCGGTTCTCGGGGGTGATCCGCACACCCATGGACGTGGGGGTGACGAGCGCCCACTTCGCGTCTTCACGCAACTGCATGTCGGTTCGGCTCCTCTCAGCTCACCACTGGACTTCGGCGCGGCCGTCTTCCGCCCACATGGTGTGGAAGGCGCCCTCGGCGTCGGTCCGCTGGTAGGTGTGGGCGCCGAAGAAGTCGCGCTGGCCCTGGATGAGGGCGGCGGGCAGACGCTCGGAGCGGACACCGTCGTAGTAGGACAGCGACGAGGAGAACACCGGCACCGGCACGCCGTGCAGGGTGGCCTGGGAGACGACGCGTCGCCAGGACGGCAGGGCGTCGACGATGCGCTCGTAGAAGTACGAGTCGCCGATCAGCAGGGGGAGCTTGGCGTCGGCGTCGTAGGCGCGGGTGATCTCGTTGAGGAACTGGGCCCGGATGATGCAGCCGCCGCGCCAGATGCGGGCGAGCGCGCCGAGGTTGATGTCCCAGCCGTAGGCCTCGGCCGCGGCCTGGATCTCGTTGAAGCCCTGCGAGTAGGCGACGAGCTTCGACGCGTAGAGCGCCTTGCGGACGTCCTCGATGAACGCCTCGCGGTCCTCGACGTTCCACTCCTGCGCCTCGCCGGCGAAGCCTTGGGCCGCCGCGCGCTGGGCGGGGGAGGAGGAGAGGCCGCGCGCGAACGTCGCCTCGCCGATGCCGGTCACCGGGACGCCGAGGTCGAGGGCGGTCTGCACGGTCCAGGCGCCGGTGCCCTTCTGGGCGGCGGCGTCGACGATCACGTCGACGAGCGGCTTGTCGGTCTTGGCGTCCACCTGACGGAGGACCTCGACGGAGACCTCCATGAGGTAGGAGTCGAGCTCGCCCTTGTTCCACTCGGCGAAGATGTCGGCGATCTCGGCGGGGCTCAGGCCCAGCGAGCGGCGCAGCAGGTCGTAGGCCTCGCCGATGACCTGCATGTCGGCGTACTCGATGCCGTTGTGGACCATCTTCACGAAGTGGCCGGCCCCGTCGGCGCCGATGTAGGTGCAGCAGGGCTCGCCGTCGACGTGCGCGGAGATCTTCTCGAACATGGGACCGAGGCGGTCGTAGGACTGGGGGGAGCCGCCGGGCATGATCGAGGGGCCCCAGAGGGCGCCCTCCTCGCCGCCGGAGACGCCGGTGCCCACGAAGTGGAGGCCGCGCTCCTTGAGGGCGGCCTCGCGGCGGCGGGTGTCGGTGAACAGCGAGTTGCCGCAGTCGACGATGATGTCGCCCTCCTCCATGCGGGAGGCGAGTTCCTCGATGACCGCGTCGGTGGGGGCGCCGGCCTTGACCATGATGATGGCGACACGGGGACGCGACAGCGAGCCGACGAAGTCCTCCATGTTCTCGGAGGGGATGAACTCACCCTCGCTGCCGTGCTCGGTGTAGACCTCTTCGGTCTTGGCGCTGCTGCGGTTGTGGATGGCCACCTTGTAGCCATTGCGGGCAAGGTTGCGGGCGAGGTTCGAGCCCATCACACCCATGCCGGTGACGCCGATGTCGGCGGAGGCGGGAGCGGGAATCGGAAGAGCCATGTTCCATCCTTACTGAGAGTCTTCTAGTGGCTATAGCTTCGTCGGTCGGCAGGCGCCCTGAGGGAAGTTGCCAGTTCTTGCTCAGGGGCAGCGGCCGGTTGCCGCGCACGAAACGCGCGGCCCGCGGAGGGCTGGCGCCATCATCGGAAATTAACGGCAACTTTGACAACTCTGCTGGTTTTGTTGGTTCCCTAGAGGGTATCGCGATCAGGGGTACGCGAAGCCGACGAAGGAGTGAATGTTCATGGTGGACCTCAAAGCCCAGCCGTTCAATCTCGACGACGAGGGGGTGGCCTGGGTCGAGCAGACCATCGCCGCCATGACCGACGAGGAGAAGATCGGTCAGCTGTTCGTCAACATGGGGGCCGAGCGTACGGAGGAGTACCTCACCGGCGTCCTCGACACCTACCACATCGGCGCCGTGCGCTATCAGCCCAGCAAGGCGGAGGAGGTCTGGGAGCAGAACTACATCCTGCAGGCCAAGTCGAAGATCCCGATGCTGATCGCCGCCAACACGGAGGCCGGGGGCAACGGCGCTTGCACCGACGGCACGTACGTCGGCTGGGAGGCGAAGGTCGCCGCCACGGGGGACGTGCGCTACGCCTACGAGCTGGGACGCATCTCGGGCATCGAGGCCTCCGCCGTCGGCTGCAACTGGTCGTTCGCCCCGATCGTCGACATCTACCGCAACTGGCGCAACCCCATCGTCTCCCGCCGCACCTGGGGCGAGGACGCCGACCTGGTCCTCGAGATGAGCCTCGCCTACATGAAGGGCATCCAGGAGTCCGGCATCGCCCCCGCCGCCAAGCACTGGCCCGGCGACGGCATCGACGAGCGCGACCAGCACCTCTCGCAGGCCCCCAACTGGCTCTCCACCGACGAGTGGGACGCCACCTTCGGCAAGCTCTACAAGGGCCTCTTCGACGCGGGCCTGCCGTCGCTGATGACCGGCCACATCGCGCTGCCCTCCTACCAGAAGCACTTCAACCCCGACATGCGCGACGAGGACATCCTCCCCGCCACGATCTCCAAGGAGATCAACACCAAGCTGCTCCGCGAGAAGCTCGGCTTCAACGGCGTCGTCGTGACGGACGCGTCGCACATGGTCGGCCTCACCGGCGCCGGCAAGCGCTCCGACCTCCTGCCCATGGCCATCGAGGCAGGTTGTGACCTGTGGCTCTTCTTCAACGACCCGGACGAGGACTTCCACTGGATGATGGAGGGCTGGAAGAGCGGCAAGCTCTCCGACAAGCGCCTCCACGAGGCGCTCACCCGCATCCTCGGGCTCAAGGCCATGCTCGGCCTCCACAAGCGGGAGCGCACCGAGCTGCTGCCCCCCAAGGAGGAGGCGCTGGCCCGCATCGGCCTCCCCGAGCACCAGAAGGTCGCGGAGGAGGTGGCGGACAAGGCCATCGCGCTCGTCAAGAACAAGCAGCCCGAGAACCTGCCGATCTCCACGGAGAAGTACCCGCGCGTGCTCGTCGTGCCCGTCGGCGCGGCCCCCAGCCCGTTCGCGATGATGGCCGAGGGCGCCGCCGGCCACCCCGCGGACAAGTTCGTCGAGCAGCTGAACGCGCGCGGCTACAAGGCCACCCGCTACGAGTCGCAGCTCGACAAGGTGCGCGGTAAGTCACCCGAGGAGGTCCGCCAGATCCTCGGCGACGCGTACTCCGGCAAGTCGCCGATCTCGGACCTCACCGACAACTACGACCTCGTGATCTCCGTCGCCAACATCACCGGCCTCGGCCAGGCGATCGAGCGGCCCTACTGGCCCGGGACCAAGGGCACCCTCGACATGCCTTGGTACGTCCACGAGATCCCGACGATCCTCGTCTCCACCGCGTCGCCGAACGTCCTGCCCGACATGGGGCAGGTCAAGACGTACATCAGCGCGTTCGACGACAAGGACTTCAACATCGAAATCCTCCTCGACAAGCTCGAGGGGAAGAGCGAGTTCGTCGGCAAGCCCGCCAACGAGATGTTCGTCTTCCCCGACACCCGGATCTGATCGGAGCACCATGACTGACGCGAAGCGACCCGAGCAGGCCCAGGCACTGGTGGACTTCGGCCCCGAGAAGCGGTTCTTCGTCGGCATCGACTCCGACGGCTGCGCCATGGACGCGATGAACATCAAGCACCAGGAGTGCTTCACCCCGGCCTACATCAAGTACTTCGACCTGCAGGCCGCGTCGACCCTCGTGCGCGAGACGGCGCTGTTCGTGAACCTCTACTCCACCACGCGCGGCCAGAACCGCTGGGTGGCGCTGGCCCGCCTGTTCGAGCTGCTCAAGCAGCGGCCCGAGGTGCTCGAACGCGGCGTGACGATCCCGGAGGGCAAGGAGCTGCAGAAGTTCCTCGACTCGGGCTATCCCCGCTCCGACAAGGGGATCGCCGCGTTCGCGGAGGAACACCCCTCCGACGAGATCCGCCAGTGCATCGAGTGGGGCAAGGGCGTCAACGAGTTGATCGCGTGGATGGTCCACGGCGCCGCCCCCTTCCCGGGCGTGCGGGAGGCCATCGAGGCCATGCAGGCGGAGGTGGACACCATCGTCGTGTCCGCCACGCCCGTCGAGGCGCTCGAGCGCGAGTGGAACGAGCACGACCTCGCCAAGTACATGAAGGTCATCGCCGGGCAGGAGATGGGATCCAAGGCCGAGCACGTGCGCTGGGCGGCCAAGGACAAGTACGACCTCGACCACATCATGCTGATCGGCGACGCCCCCGGCGACCGGGACGCCGCCTTCAGCGAGGGCGTGCTGTTCTACCCGATCAAGCCGGGGCTCGAGCGCGAGTCCTGGGCGAAGTTCAAGGACGAGGCGCTGCCACGCTTCCTGGCCGGCACCTACCGCGGCGCCTACCAGGACCAGCTCGTCGCCGAGTACGAGGCGCTCCTGCCGGAGAAGCCCACCTGGCAGACCGTCTGACCGGCTGACCCGTCAGAGCGCCCGCTCGAGGCGCTCGGCGGTGTCCCGGATGGTGGCCGCGCTGGCGCGCAGGGCGGCGAGTTCGTCGTCGGAGAGCGGCAACTCGAGCTGCCGTCCCGCGCCGGCGGCGCTCACCACCGTCGGCACCGACATGCACATGCCCGACAGGCCGTACCAACCGTCGAGCCGGCGCGAGACCGGGAGGACGGCGTGCTCGTCGCGCAGGATCGCCTGCAGGATGCGGGTCCCCGCCAGCCCGATCGCGTAGTTCGTGGCGCCCTTCCCGGCGATCACCTCGTAGGCCGCGTTGACGACCCGGTGCGCGATCTCGTCGCGCTTGGCCGCGCCGAGCCGTCCGGTGGATCGTTCCCAGTCGAGCAGCGGCACGCCGCCGATCGAGGAGGAGGTCCACAGCGGGATCTCGGTGTCGCCGTGCTCCCCGCACACGTAGGCGTGCACGTTGCTCACGGCGACGTCGCACTCCTCGGCGAGCAGCTGGCGGAGCCGCGACGAGTCGAGGACCGTGCCGGAGCCGATCACCCGCTCCTGCGGCAGGCCGCTGATGTCGAGCGCCACCTGGGTTGTGACGTCGACGGGGTTGGTCACCAGCAGGAAGATCGCGTCGGGGGAGCGCTCGACCAGGGGCGGGATCACGTGCGTCATCAGCCGGACCGTCGACTCCGCGAGGTCCAGCCGGGTCTGGCCCGGCTTCTGCTTCGCCCCGGCGGTGATCACGACCACGTCGGAGTGCTCCGTCGCCGCCACGTCCGCCGAGCCCAGGATCGAGGCCTCCGGGAAGAACTGGCTGCCGTGGGCGAGGTCCAGCGCCTCAGCCTTCACCTTCGCCTCGTTGACGTCCTGCAGGACCACCCGACGGGCCACCCCCGCCATGAGCGCGGCGTAGGCCAGCGACGACCCCACCGCGCCCGCACCGACGATCGAAACCTTCGCGCCTTCTCGTTGCACAGTCACGGGGCCATCCTCTCAGGAGCCGCGGGCAGGGGCCCTCCCCACGCGGCGAGTCCCGGGGCACGCTCCCTGAGAGTTTCTTGAGATTCGGACGCGGGCCGAGGACGGCCAACGTGAAACCGCTAGTGTCGAGAGGGTGTCTCATTCGCCGCCACTCCTGTCCCGTACCGTAGGGCGTCGCCGAGCGCTGCAGTTCGGTGCGATCGGCGCCCTCGGCCTGACCGCCGGATGCACGTCCGCCAACGGTCCCGTCGCACTCCCCGAAGCAGCGGAACGTGGCCGACCGTCGCCCGGCGGCACCCTGCGGATCGCCCGCCCCGCCAACTCGCGTGCCGAAGGCCTGCACCCCGCCGCGTCGCTGTCCGCCTACGAGTACTTGGGCGCGCTCTACAACCGGCTCGTGAAGCTCGACGAGGCCGGCACCCCGGTACCGGACCTCGCCCAGGACTGGGACGTCTCCGACGACGCGATGCGCTGGACGTTCCGCATGCGCGACGGGGTGCAGTTCCACGACGGCCGCCGGTTCACGTCACGCGACGCGGCATACACAATCGCCCAGATCCTCGATCCCGACCTGGCCTCACCCCAGCTGGGAGTCCTGTCACCGGTGATGTCGGCAGGCGGGCTCAGGGCAAGCGATCCGACGACGCTGGTGATCGAGCTCGACGCCCCGCACTCGGACCTTCCCTCCCTGTTGTCCGCCTACCAGTGCTACGTGATCCCGGAGGACTCGGGCGCCGACATCGCCCGCAGCGGCGTGGGCACCGGCCCCTTCCGGCTCGACTCGTTCCGCCCCGGAGGCCGAGGCAGGGTCTTGGCGTACGAGGACCATTTCGCCGGACGCCCCACGCTCGACGAGATCGAGTTCTACTCCGTCCAGGACACGCAGGCGCGCACCAACGCCCTCATCGCCGGGCAGGTCGACCTGCTCTCGCAGACGAACCTCGACTTCGCCAGCGCGCAGGTGGTGGCGGCCTCCAGCAAGGCCACCATCGCCCGCGTCAAGAACGGGCAGTGGTACACGATCCCGTTGCTCGCCACGAGCGAGGAGTTCTCCGACGTCCGGGTGCGGCAGGCGATCAAGCTCGCCTACGACCCTGCCCGGATCCTGGCCGTCGCAGCCCAAGGGCAGGGCACCGTCGGCAACGACAATCCGGTTCCGCCGACGGACGCCACGTACCTCGACCTGCCGCACGAGCGGGATCCGGAGCGGGCCGCCGCGCTGCTGGCCGAAGTGGGTCGTCCGGACTTCCGGTTCGAGATCTCCACGTCGAGTCTCGACCCGGTGTTCACGCCCATGGCCGTCGCCTTCGTCAACTCGCTTCGCGAGGCCGGCATCCGGGCCAGCGTCCGCAACGAGTCGGCCGACTCGTACTACACCGAGGTCTGGATGCAGAAGCCCGCCATGGCCACGTACTGGTTCACCGGACGCCCGGTGGACCAGCTGCTCAACCAGATCTTCCGGTCGGGAAGTTCGTACAACGAGTCGGCGTGGTCCAACGAGACGTTCGACTCGGTGCTCGACGCGGCCAGGGCCGAAGTGGACCCGGAGCGCCGCAAGCAGCACTACCAGGATGCGCAGCGACTGATCGTCGAGGAGGGCGCCACGCTCACCCCCATGTTCGCCGACCGGCTCGTGGGCATCTCGCGCGATGTGCTGAACTACCACGAGTACGGCTTCGAGTTCGACTACATCAACATCGGATTGCGGTGACTGCGATGACTCGAATGATCCTCACCAGACTCGGCACCGCCGTGCTCACCGTCCTGCTCGCGGCCACGCTCGTGTTCCTCGCGGTCCAGCTCCTCCCAGGTGACGTCGCCCAGCAGGTGTTGGGGCAGGACGCCACTCCCGAGGCGGTCGAGGCGATGCGGACCGAGCTCGGCCTCGACCGCCCCGTCCTGACGCGTTACGGAGACTGGCTGCTCGGGCTCTTCACGGGCGACTTCGGAAACTCGCTAGTCACCCGCGAGCCCGTCGGTCCCGCACTCGGCCTGCGGCTCCGCAACACGCTGATGATCGCCGTCCCGACGTTCGTCCTCGGTGTGGCCCTCGCCGTCTACCTCGGCCTCGTTGCGGGCCTCAACCGCGACAAGGCACCGGACCGGGTGGCCTCCGGTCTGGCGCTCGTGGGCATGTCGATCCCCGAGTTCGTCACCGCCACGCTCGGGGTGCTGCTGTTGGCGGTGACCTTCCCGATCCTGCCCGCGGTGGTCATCGACGGCGACCAGGCGACGATGGGGGAATTGTTCCCCGCGACCATCCTCCCGATCATCGTGCTCACCATTTCCATGACCGCCTACATCCTCCGCATGACCCGTACCGGTGTGATCGACGCGATGGCGTCGGAGTTCGTGACCACGGCGATGCTCAAGGGGGTGCGGCGACGCGATGTCGTGATCCGCCATGCCCTCCCGACGGCCATCCTGCCCACGCTCAACGTGTTGGCGATCAACGTGGCCTGGCTCATCGGCGGCGTCGTCGTCGTGGAAGCGGTGTTCAACTACCCCGGGCTCGGCTCCTACATGATCGAGGCGGTCCACAACCGCGACCTCCCGGTCATCCAGTCGGTGGCCATCGTGACCGCCATCATCTACTCGCTGGCGAACCTCGCGGCCGACCTCGGTGCCATGCTCCTCGACCCCCGGCAGCGCACGAGGCAGGAGGCAGCGGCATGACCGTCGAAGCAAAGACCCGCGAGGGGCTCGAAGCGCCCATCGAGCGGAAACCGAAGTTCCGGCTGGACAGCGGCAGCGCCACGTTGATCGTCGGATTGGTGCTCATCGCCATCCACCTCGTGATCGCACTCGCCGCACCGATCCTCACCCCGCACAACCCGACGCTGTCCGACCCGAGCCGTGCGCTCATGGGGCCTAGCGGCGAACACCTGCTGGGCACGGACCAGTACGGGCGCGACGTGCTGGCGCGCACCCTGTACGGCGGGCGGTTCGGGCTGCAGGTCACGTTCATCGCCACGACGGTTACGGTGCTCCTCGGATCCGCCCTCGGTATCCTCAGCGCCTACCTCGGTGGCTGGTTCGACATGGTCGTGATGCGGCTCATCGATGCGGTGCTCGCGATCCCGTCGATCCTCGCGCTGCTCGTGGTGGTCACCGTGTTCGGCAACAGCATCCCCGTGATCGTGCTGGCCGTCACCGTTGTCTACACGCCCGCAGTGACGCGCGTGGTCCGGGGCGCCGCAATGGCGGTGGCACCACTCGACTTCGTCACGGCGGCGCGGGCCAGGGGCGAATCCGCCTTCTCGATCGTCGTGCGCGAGATCCTGCCCAACGTGCCGGGGGTCATGCTCGTGGAGTATGCGATGCGCGCCTCGTGGGCCGTGCTGCTGATCTCCACGCTGTCGTTCCTCGGCTTCGGTGCCAACCCACCCACCCCCGACTGGGGCCTGATGATCTCGGAAGGCAGGATGGCGATGACAGTCGTGCCCTGGGCGGTGCTCGCGCCGATCATCGCGCTGTCCACGCTGGTGATCGGACTCAGCTCGGCCGCGGACGGCCTGTCCGGCCGCCTCGGTGTCGACCGTCTCTCGAAGGGAGCATGACGATGACGCGGTCCACCGACCCGTTCGTCCGTATCCAGGACCTCGCCATCAGCTACCGCACCGCGCAGGGCCGACCGCCGGTGCACGTCGTCCACGACGTCAGCCTGCAGGTGGAACTTGGCCAGACCCTCGCCATCGTCGGCGAGTCCGGCTCGGGCAAGTCGACCGTGGCGCGAACGCTGTTGGGTTACCTCCGACCGGGCTCGTTCGTGCGCGGGGGCTCGGTCACAGTGGGTGGCCAAGACGTCTTCGCGCTCAAGGGCCCCGAGCTGCGCGAGCTGCGCGGGGGGACCGTCGCACTGGTGGCGCAGAACGCGGGCCAGGCGCTGACCCCGTCGATGCGCATCGGCAAGCAGGTCGCCGAGGCGCTCACGGTGCACGGCGGCGCAGCATCCGACGAGCGCGTCGCGGAATTGCTGGACCAGGTGGCGCTGCCCAACCGACTGGCCCGCTCGTATCCGCATGAGCTCTCCGGCGGCCAGCAGCAGCGCGTCGCCATCGCCATGGCGGTCGCCGCGCGCCCGCAGGCCCTCGTGCTCGACGAACCCACCACCGCGCTCGACGTGGTCACCCAGGCCGGCGTGTTGCGGCTCCTCCGTGATCTCTCGGACGAACTCAACGCTGCCACGCTCCTGGTCTCGCACGATCTCGGCGTCGTTGCGGGCATGGCGGACGACGTTCTCGTCATGCGGGACGGCAGACAGGTGGAGTACCGGCCCGCGCGGGAGCTCTTCGCCGCCCCCGCCGACGACTACACCCGGATGCTGCTGGCCTCTGCCCCGCGGCTGACCGACGACGGTCTCGTCGAGGTTACCGACGACGGGACGCGACGCGTGCGCTCCCGGGTCGACGTCCGCGACACGGAGGCGCTGATTCGGGGCAGCGACGTCCGGGTCACCTATGGCCGTGGAAGCCGGGCGGTCCACGCCGTCAATGGCGTCGACCTCGAAGTGCGTCGGGGCGAAGTGGTCGCGCTCGTCGGCGAGTCCGGGTCCGGCAAATCCACACTCGCCTGGTCCGTGGCCGGACTCACGCCCCCGAGCGGCGGCGCTCTGACCTATTCGGGTGGCGCTGCGACGGACCCGGAGGGGACCGAAGTCGCGGAGGCCGACCTCACCAAGCCTGTGCGCCGTCGTCCTCTGGGGCTGCGCCGCCGGATCCAGCTCGTCTTCCAGAACGCCGACACCGCGCTCAACCCGCGACTCACGGTCGGCACATCGATCAGGCGGCCGCTGCAGCTGTTCCGCACCGCGCGCGGCAAGGAGAAGCAGCGCGTCGGGGAACTTCTGGGGCAAGTCGAGCTACCGGCGGAATTCGCGCGGCGTCTCCCTGGCCAGCTCTCCGGCGGCCAACGGCAGCGCATCGGGATCGCGCGGGCTCTCGCCGGCGACCCGACGGTCATCATCGCGGATGAGATCACCACCGCACTCGACGTGTCCGTGCAGGCCAGCGTCCTACGACTGCTCGACGACATCCGTCGCGAGAACCGACTCGCCTGCATCTTCATCAGCCACGACCTCGCCGTGGTACGTGGCATCGCCGACCGGGTGCTCGTCATGCACGACGCGCTGGTCGTTGAGGAAGGGCTCACGGCGGCGGTGTTCGGGAACCCTCGCCACCCGTACACGAGGGAACTGCTGTCCGCAACGCTGGTGGTCCCCGACGGTGCGTCCGCCACGGCGCAAGGGCCTTCGGGGGATGCGGAGTGGGTGATGCAGGATCCCTTGGCGCAGGCCGGCTCTGAGCGAACCTGGAAACCGGACCCGGACGGTGCTTGGGAGGACCATGGTGACGGTCACCGATCACGTGCCTGGCTCCCGGTCGATGCCCCGTCGGAACACCCCTGAGGAGAGGACTTTCCATTGCGTTACGTCACGCCCGACCAACTCCCGCGCCCGGTGCGCGTCGATCACGCCTGGATCCCCATGCCCGACGGGACACGCCTCCACGCTCGCATCTGGATCCCTGAGGATGCCGACGAGGACAAGCCGGTGCCCGCACTGCTGGAGTACCTGCCGTACCGCAAGGGCGACTGGACGGAGACCCGGGATCATGAGCGACACCCTTGGTTCGCCGGCCACGGCTACGCATCGATCCGAGTCGACATCCGGGGCACCGGTGACTCCGAAGGTGTATACACCGACGAGTACTCGGAGTCGGAGTTGAGTGATGGCGAGTCGGTGCTGGCGTGGATCGCTGACCAGTCATGGTGCACCGGCGATGTCGGGATGTTCGGCATCTCTTGGGGAGGGTTCAACAGCCTGCAGCTGGCGGCTCGACGTCCTGCCGCGCTGAAGGCGATCATCACCGTCTGCTCCACCGACGATCGCTACGACAACGACGTGCATTACGTCGGCGGCTCCGTGCTCGGCGTGGACATGACCGCCTGGGCGGGCGCGGTGTTCGCATTCATGACGCGCCCGCCGGACCCGATCCAGGTGGGCCGGGACTGGCGCCGGATGTGGCAGGAACGCCTGGACGGACTCTCCCTGCCCGTCGCCACCTGGCTCTCGCACCAGACCCGCGACGAGTACTGGAAACACGGCTCGGTGTGCGAGAACTACTCGGACATCGAGATCCCGGTCCTGACCGTCGGCGGGTGGGCGGATCCCTACCACGACACGGTGCTGCGGCTCGTCGAGAACCTGCCGGGCGAGGTGAAGGGCCTGCTCGGTCCTTGGGCGCACCAGTACCCCGATCGCGCCGACAGCCCCGGGCCCGCGATCGGTTTCCTGCAGGAATCGCTGCGCTGGTGGGATCGTTGGCTGAAGGGCGAGGCCAACGGTGTGGAGGACGAGGCCAACCTGCGTGTCTTCGTCGAGGGCTACCGGCCGCCGCAGGTGCGTTACGCCGACGTACCGGGCAACTGGATGGCGACGCCGTGGCCGTCACCCGAAGTGGGTGCACGGGAGCACCGCTTCGACCGGGCGTCGGTACCGGTGCTCGACGGCTGGGTGACCGTCCGCACTGCTCAGCACAACGGCGTCGACAGCGGGCGGTTCTTCCCCTTCGGCAACGACACGGATCTCCCACCGGACCAGCGAGGCGATGACGGCCGCAGCGTCGCGTTGGACAGCGAGCCGCTCGCCGAGGACCTCACGTTGCTCGGCGTCGTCCGGACCCGTTTGCACATCGATTCCGACAAGCCGCGTGGCCAGGTGATAGTCCGCCTGTGCGACGTGGCGCCGGATGGTGCGTCGCGCCTGCTCGCCCGCGGCGTGATGAACTTGTCGGCCCGCCAGGGCCGCGACAAGGAGGTGCCCTGGGCCCCCGGAACGGCGGAGACCGTCGAGGTGCCACTCACCTCGGTCGGCGTGACCGTTCCGGCCGGGCACGTGCTTCGGTTCACAGTGTCGACGACGTACTGGCCGTGGGTCTGGCCGCACGCGGAGCCGCTCACCGTGCGACTGAACCTCGAACGGAGCTCTGCCGAACTGCCACGCCTGGCGCCTGGGCGCGTACCCAGCGCCGACGAGGTCACGTTCGAGGAGCCCGAGCAGATGGAGCCGAAGCCGAAGCCGGCGTCCCCACCGTCGCCGGAGCGCACCCGGACCTCCAGGGAGGTGAGGTTCGACGTCGAGAAGAACACCTGGACGCTCGACGTGGACCCCGGCTACGTGCCGATGAAGGTCCTCGACAACGGACTCGTCTACACGGAGGACTCGCGGGAGATCTACCGGATCACCGGCGACGACCCCACTTCCGCCGTCGCGATCTCGGAGTGGGACGTGCGGATGAGGCGCGACGACTGGAACGTGCGCACCACGACGTATCAAGAGGTCACAGCCACGTCCGAGGCCTTCCACATCCGCGCGCGCATGACCGCGGAGAGCGATGGCGAACTGATCGCGGAGCGAACCTGGGATGAGCAAGTGCCCCGAACCGTCGGCTGAGGCGGACTCCGCCGCTCGCTAGCATGAGCGCTCGACGCTTGCTGTCGGGAAAGGGATGGTTTCCGGTGAGCCGTTCGACGGTCCTCGGCTTCGGGTTCGTCATCCTCTCCGCCTTCTTCTTCGCCGTCTCCGGCCCCGTGGCCAAGGCGCTCTACGGCGCCGGCTGGACGCCCGGCTCGGTGGTGCTGCTCCGGCTGGTCGGGTCGGCGCTGCTCCTGGCAGTCCCGACGCTGGCGGCGCTGCACCGTCGCTGGCGGCTGGTGCGGAGACACGGGAAACTGCTGCTCGTCTACGGCGTCGTCTGCATGGCGGGGATGCAGGGCACCTACTTCGTCGCCGTCCAGCACCTGAGCGTGGCGGTCGCGCTGCTGCTGCAGATGATGGGCGCGCCGCTGATCATCGTCGCCTGGCTGTGGGCCCGCTCGCGCCGACGGCCGGCCGCCATCACCGTCGTAGGGATCGTCGTGTCGCTCGCCGGGGTGCTGCTGGTGCTCGACCTCCGCGGCGCCACGCTGAGCGTTCCGGGGGTGGCGGCGGCGCTGGCGTCGGCGGCGTGCCTGGCGGTCTACTTCTTCGTCTCGTCGCACCAGTCGAACGCGATCCCGCCGTTGGCGTTCACCGGGCTGGGGATGCTCGTCGGCGCGCTCACCATCGGCGTGGCCGTCGCCACGGGGCTGATGAAGGGCCGCTTCTCGGCCTCCGAGGTCGACTTCGCTGGGGCGGTCGTCGGTTGGTGGCTCCCCGCCGGACTGTTGGTGGTGTTCACCGTGGGCGCCTACGTGTGCGGCATCGTCGGCCTGCGGCACATCGGCGCCACGGTCGGGTCGTTCCTCAACCTCGTCGAGGTGCCCTTCTCCGCGTTCGCCGCCTGGCTGGTCCTCGCCGAGGCGCTGACCCCGGCACAGATGGTCGGCGGCCTCGTGATCCTCGCGGGCACGGTCTTCGTCAAGCTGGGCGAGAGCCGTGCGGGGTCGCGCGTCGCCGTCGCTGCGGACTGACGCGCGGCCCCGGCACCGCGGCTCAGCGCGGGTCGATCACCTTCATCGCGACGTGCCACAGCTCGTCGTGGATCTCCTGCGGCACCTTCCGGCCGAGCGACCGCAGCCAGCGGCGGATGCGCGGCAGCTCGTCCTTCCACTCCTGCTCCTGGTAGGAGATCACCTGGGCCAGGACGTCGGGCTCGATGTCGAGGCCCTCGACGTCGAGGTCGCCGGCGACGGGCAGCAGGCCCGCCGGGGTGTCCACCGCGCCGACCCTCTCCTCGATGCGCTCGACGATCCACTTCAGCACGCGCGAGTTCTCGCCGAAGCCGGGCCACATGAAGTTGCCCTCGCCGTCGCGGCGGAACCAGTTCACGTAGAAGATCTTCGGGAGCTTCTCCGGGTCGGTCTTGGTCTGCATGTTGATCCAGTGCTGCAGGTAGTCGCCGACGTGGTAGCCGATGAAGGGCAGCATCGCCATCGGGTCGCGACGCAGGACGCCGACGGCACCCGTCGCCGCGGCGGTGGTCTCCGACGAGCAGGTGGCGCCCATGAAGACGCCGTGCTCCCAGTTGCGGGCCTGGGCGACGAGCGGGATGGTGTTTTCGCGGCGGCCGCCGAAGATGATCGCGTCGACGGGGACGCCGCGAGGGTCGTCGTACTCGGGCGCGATCGTGGGGATCTGGCGGATCGGGGTGCAGAAGCGGCTGTTCGGGTGGGCCGCCTTCTCGCCCTTGCGGCCACCCTCCGGGCCGCCCTCGGGGGTCCAGGACCGGCCCTTCCAGTCGGTGAGGTGCGCGGGGACCTCCTTGGTCATGCCCTCCCACCACACGTCGCCGTCGTCGGTGAGCGCGACGTTGGTGAACACCGAGTTGCCGGCATTGACGGCGGCCATGGCGTTGGGGTTGGTGGCCTCGCCGGTGCCGGGGGCGACGCCGAACATGCCGTCCTCGGGGTTGATGGCCCAGAGGCGACCGTCCTCGCCGAAGCGCATCCAGACTATGTCGTCGCCTAGCGTCTCCGCCTTCCAGCCCGGGATGGTGGGCTGGATCATGGCCAGGTTGGTCTTGCCACAGGCCGACGGGAACGCGGCCGCGATGTTGTACGACTTGCCCTCGGGGGAGGTGAGCTTCAGCAGCAGCATGTGCTCGGCCATCCAGCCCTCGTCGCGGCCCATGACCGAGGCGATGCGCAGCGCGTAGCACTTCTTGCCCAACAGCGAGTTGCCGCCGTAGCCCGACCCGTAGCTCCAGATCGCCCGCTCCTCGGGGAAGTGGACGATGTACTTCTCGTCGTTGCACGGCCACGGCACGTCCTTGACGCCGTCCACGAGCGGCATGCCGACGGAGTGCAGGGCGGGGACGAAGAACGCGTTCTTCTCCTCCATCGCCTTCAGCGGGGCCTCGCCCATGCGGGTCATGATGCGCATCGAGAGCACGACGTAGGCGGAGTCGGTGATCTCGACGCCGAACTTCGGGTCCTCGGCGTCGATGTGGCCCATGCAGAAGGGGACGACGTACATCGTGCGGCCGGCCATGGAGCCGTCGTACAGCTTCGTCATGATCGTCTTCATCTGCTTCGGGTCCATCCAGTTGTTGGTGGGCCCGGCGTCGTTCTCGTCCTCGGAGCAGATGAACGTCTGGTCCTCGACGCGAGCCACGTCGTCGGGATCGGTCAGCACGTAGAGGGAGTTCGGCTTCTTCTCGTCGTTCAGGCGGCGGGCTGCGCCGCTGGCGATGAGCTGTTCGGCGAGGCGTGTGTACTCCTCGTCGGAGCCGTCACAGTAGTGGACGGCGGCCGGCTTGGTGAGGGTGGCGACCTCCTCCACCCAGCTGAGGATGCCGGGGTGGGTGGGGATGCGGCCCGTCGTGGGCAGGCCGGCGGTGGTGGTGGTGGACTCGAGGACTGACGCGGTCATTCCACTCCTTTGGGAAGCGACTGGATCGTATACAGCCACCATAGACGCGTCCTCGGTCGAGATGAAAATTCAAGCTGTCCATGTCTTGACAAAAGACGTCCGATGCTTGATACTCACCGTCCCCGGAAAGCCGCTTCCCAAGTGCGGATCACCCGACGGCGTCGCGCGCCTCCTCGAACGCCCTGATGGCGCGGTCCAGGTCCTCACGGGTGAGCGTCGCCGACAGCTGGGTGCGGATCCGCGCCTTCCCCTTAGGAACGACGGGGTAGCTGAACGCCCGCACGTACACGCCGCGGGCGAGCACCTCGTCGGCCATCCTCGCCGCCTTCACGGCGTCGCCGATCATGACGGGCGCGATGGGGTGCTCGGACTCGGGGATGTCGAAGCCGCGGGCGGTCATCTCGGAGCGGAAGTAGGCGGTGTTCTCGCGGAGCCGGTGCAGCAGGTCGCCCGACGCCTTGATGAGCTCCAGGACGCGCATCGTCGCGCCGACGATGGCGGGCGCCAGCGAGTTGGAGAACAGGTAGGGCCGCGACTTCTGGCGCAGCATCTCCACGACCTCCGCCCTCGCGCACGTGTAGCCGCCCGACGCGCCGCCGAGCGCCTTGCCCAGCGTGCCGGTGATGATGTCCACCCGGTCCCGGACCCCGAAGTGCTCCGGGGTGCCGCCGCCCGTCGCGCCGACGAAACCGACCGCGTGGGAGTCGTCGACGAACACCATCGCGCCGTACTTCTCGGCGAGGTCGCAGATCTGGTCCAGCGGGGCGAGGTAGCCGTCCATGGAGAACACGCCGTCCGTGGCGATCACCTTGAACCGCGCCCCCTCGGCCGCCTGCAGCTGCGCCTCGAGGTCGGCCATGTCCCGGTTGCGGTAGCGGTAGCGGGACGCCTTGCACAGCCGGACCCCGTCGATGATCGACGCGTGGTTGAGCTCGTCGGAGATGATCGCGTCCTCGGGGCCGAACAGCGGCTCGAACAGGCCGCCGTTGGCGTCGAAGCAGGAGCTGTAGAGGATGGTGTCCCAGCCGTTCGCGCCCGGGTGCAGGAACTCCGTGATCGCCCGCTCCAACTCCTTGTGCTGGGTCTGGGTGCCGCAGATGAACCGCACGGAGGCCATGCCGAAGCCCCACTCGTCGAGCGACTGCTTGGCGGCGGCGATCAGCTCGGGCGAGTCGGCGAGGCCGAGGTAGTTGTTGGCGCAGAGGTTGAGCACCCCGTCGCGCCCGTCCTCGACGCTGATGTGCGCCGACTGCGGGGACGTGAGCGCCGCCTCGTCCTTGTACAGGCCCTGTTCGCGCAGCTGTGCCAACTCGTCGCGGAGTGCCGCGAGCATGTTCTCGACCATGTGTTCAGTCCTCCCAGTTCATGATGACTTTGCCAGACTTCCCGTCCCCGGCGACCTCGAAGGCCTCCTCGAACTCGGAATAGTGGAAGCGGTGCGTGATGACTCCCGAGACGTCGAGGCCCGACTCCACGAGCGCGGACGCCTGGTACCACGTCTCGAAGATGCGCCGCCCGGTGACGCCCTGCAGGGTCAGCATGTTGAAGATCACCTTCGCGAGGTCGATCTCCACGTTGGCGACGGGCGTGCCGAGCAGCGCGATGCGGCCGCCGTGGACCATGTGGTCGATCATCGTCGTCAGCGCGGCCGGGGCGCCGGACATCTCGAGGCCGACGTCGAAGCCCTCGACGAGCCCGAGCCGGCCGTAGACGTCGCGCAGCGCCTCGCGCCCGACGTTGACCGTCTGCGAGATCCCGACGCGGTGCGCGAGGTCGAGCCGCTGGTCGGACACGTCGGTGAGGACGACGTTGCGGGCGCCCTGGAACTGCGCGACCAGGGCCGCCATGATGCCGATCGGCCCGGCCCCGGAGACGAGCACGTCCTCGGCCAGGCACGGGAACTGCAGCGCGGTGTGCACGGCGTTGCCCAGCGGGTCGAAGATCGCGGCGACGTCGTGGTCCAGCTCGCCGGGGTGCACCCACACGTTGCCCGCCGGCATCACGAAGTACTCGCTCATCGCGCCGTCGACGTGGTAGCCGATCCCCAGCGTGTTGCCGCACACCTCGCGACGCCCGGCGAGGCAGGCACGGCAGCGGCCGCACACGTAGTGGCCCTCGCCGGACACGAACTGCCCCACCTCGAGGCCGGTCACCAGCTCACCCAGCTCGACGATGTGACCGGAGAACTCGTGGCCGATGACCCGCGGGGTCTTCACGGTCTTCCTCGCCCAGCCGTCCCACTTCTGGATGTGCACGTCGGTGCCGCAGATGCCCGTGCGGCTCACCTTGATGAGCACCTGGTTGGGCCCGACGGTGGGCGTGGGCACGTCGATGAGCTCGAGCCCCTGCTCCGAGCGGGTCTTGACGATCGCCTTCATGGTTCTCCTCCTGTGGGCAGATCCTAGTGACCGGTGGTCGCGGCTGCCCGGCTTCCCCGCGCTAACGCCGGCCGCTGTCCCGCCTACAATCGACCCCATGTCATCGAGGACCCTGAGCCGTTCGGCGGGCGCCGTCGTCGCGGCGGTCCTGGTCCTCCTCTTCGTCGCCGGCCTCGGGGCGGGCAGTTCGCTGCCGCCGCTGGTCGCCTTCCCGGAGCGCACCGTCGGCATCCCGCCGCCGTCTGCGGCCGAGTCCAACCCCTACGACGTCGACCTCGAGGACCCGGTGGAGTCGGAGGCCGAGCTGCCGCTGCTGCCCGGCGTCCCCGACTGGGTGACCGACGTGCTCTGGTTCGTCGCGCTGTTCGTGGTGCTGCCGACGGTGGTGTGGGTGGTCGCGCGGCTCGTGCAGCAGCAGTTGGCGATCCGCGCGCGTCGTGCCGAGGCACCCCACGTCGCCTTCGACGAGGAGCCGCTGCGGGTCGACGCGGAGGAGCTCGCCGGGTCGTTCGCGGAGACGCTCTTCGCGCTGCGCCGCGGGGTCGACGTGGATGCCGCGATCCTCGCCTGCTGGCGGCGCCTCGAGGACCTGGTCGCCGCGACCGGGACCGTCCGCCGCCCCACGCAGACCGCCGACGAGTTCACCGTGGACGTGCTGTCGGCGACGCGGGCCGACGACGCCGCGCTGCACCGGCTCGCCGCCCTGTACCGCGAGGCGGCCTTCTCGGCCCACGCCCTGGGCGACGAGGACCGCGACGCCGCGCTCGACGCGCTGGAGCGCCTGCACGTTTCCCTCACGGCGGCTACGCGGTGAACGGCCGGGGGCCGGTCGCGCACCTGCTGGCCGCGGAGGCGATCGCGCTGGCGATCCTCGTCGTCTTCACCGTCGCCGGCTTCGACGTGTCCGTCTGGCCCTGGCTCCTGTTCGGCGCGCTGGGCGGTGCCGCGTGGTGGGTCGTCGGCACTCGGGTGCCCACCGCGCCGGCCGTCGGCTGGCGGCCCCCGCGCGCCGACCCCGCACCCATGCGGTTCGCCGCCGACCTCCAGACCCGCCGCACGGTGACCATGATCGACGACGCCCAGCCGGCCAAGGGGTTCACCGCCGTGGCCCTGACCGACGCGCTCGCCGACCGTGCCGCCGCCCGCCTCGTCCGCCACCACGGCCTGCCCGCCGACGATCCGCTCGCCCAGGCCGAGGGCCTGCTCAGCCCGCAGTTGCTGGACTACCTCCGCCGCGCGGGCACCGACCGCACCCGCACCGTCAGCCCCCGCACCCTGCGCCTCTACCTGAAGGAGATCGAAGCCCTGTGAGCACCGCCCCAGTGGTTCCCCTGCCCATCGACGAGGCGGGTCGGCTCGCCGCCCGGGTCCTGGACCAGGTGGACCGGGCCCTCGTCGGCAAGCGCGACGAGATGAGCCTGGTGCTGGCCGCGGTGCTCGCCGGCGGACACGTGCTCGTCGAGGACCTGCCCGGCCTCGGCAAGACGCTCGCGGCCCGGAGCCTCGCGCAGGCGCTCGGGCTGGAGTTCGCGAGGGCCCAGTTCACGCCCGACCTGCTGCCGTCCGACCTCACCGGCTCCTGGATCTACGACCAGAACCGGGCTGAGTTCGTGTTCCGCAACGGCCCCGTCTTCACGGGCCTCCTCCTGGCCGACGAGATCAACCGCACCCCGCCGAAGACGCAGTCGGCGCTGCTCGAGGCGATGCAGGAGCGGCAGGTCACCGTCGAGGGCACGACGTTCCGCCTCCCGCGCCCGTTCCACGTCGTCGCCACCGCCAACCCGATCGAGCACGAGGGCACGTACCCGCTTCCCGAGGCGCAACTCGACCGCTTCCTCCTGAGGTTGAGCTTCGGCTACCCCGACGTCGACGAGGAGTGGGAGGTGCTGGCGCGGAGGATCAGCCGCAAGGAGGAGGACCAGCACGTCGACGCGGTGTGCGGGCCGGAAGGGCTGCTCCGGCTGCAGGCCGCGGCGGAGGAGGTGCACGTCGCCGACGGAGTGGGCCGCTACGCCGTCGACCTCGCCCGCGCCACCCGCGCCCACCCCGACGCGCTCGTCGGCGCCAGCCCGCGCGGCTCGCTGGCGCTACTGCTCTGCGCACGCGCGCTGGCGCTGCTCGCCGGCCGGGACTTCGTCATCCCCGACGATGTGAAGCGCCTCGCCCAGCCCGCCCTCGCCCACCGCATCACGGTGCGGCCGGAGCTCTGGATGAGCGACGTGACCCCGTCCGCCATCGTCGCGCAGGTGCTGGAGTCGGTCCCGGTGCCGGACGCCGAGGCCGCCGCGTGACGTTCCTCCCGACGAGGGCGCTCACCCGCGCGTGGTGGCTCGGCCTGCTGCTCGCCGTACCGGGCGTGCTGCTGGGCCGCCCCGACCTGCTCGCGCTCGCCGCCCCCTTCGTGGTGCACGCCGCGTGGGCGTGGGTGCGCAGGCCGGCGGGCCAGGTCGCCGTCCGCACGTCCCCGCGCGCGGCGACGATGGCCGAGGGCGACGCCGCCGAGCTCGCGGTCGAGGCCGGCACGCCGGGCAACCTCACCGCGGTCCAGTGGGACGGCGGCGGGCGCGTCGACTTCGACGTGGTGGGCGGCGCCCGGGTCGCGACCACCGCCCGGGTCACCGTGGCGGCGGTGCCCGACCGCTGGGGCAGGTACGTCCTCCCCGCGCCCACCGTGGCGGTCACCGACGGCACGGGGGGCTGGCGTGCGCAGGGGGAGGGCACGCCGGTGGTGCTCACCGTGCGCCCCGACGTGCAGCGTCTCGAGGGCGCGACGGGCGTCTCGCGCCCGATCGGCATCAGCGGCATCCACCGCTCCCGCGACCGCGGCGACGGCACCGACCTCTCCGACGTCCGCCCGTTCCGCGCCGGCGACCGGCTCAGGCGCATCAACTGGCGGGTCTCGTCGCGGGCGCGGGAACTGCACGTCAACTCGATGCTGGTGGAGCGCGACACCGACGTCCTCGTCGTCGTCGACACCCTCACCGAGTACGGGGCGGGCACCCGCGACGCGATCACCAGCGTCGACCTCGCGGCCCGCGCCCTCACTGCGATCACCGCGCACTACGTCGGGTTCGGCGACCGCGTCGCGATCCATGACGTGGGCGGGCGCCTGCGCCACCTGCGTCCCGGCAGCGGGCCGCGCCAGGCGCAGGCGGTGCTGACCGCGCTCTCCCGCATGCGCCGGCAGGGGAGCGAGGAGCGGCTCTTCCGCCGGGTCCCGCACGTCGCCGACGGCACCCTCGTGTTCTTCCTCTCCACGCTGTTGGACCCGTCCGTCCGCGACGAGCTGGTGCGGCTCCGGCGGCTGGGCGGCGAGGTCGTCGCCGTCGACACCCTTCCCGACGGGCTCGGCCGCGCGGCCCGCATCCCCGACTTCCGCCCGGACACACTGCTCGGCGAGGCGTGGGTGCTCCGGCGGCTGGAGCGCGACGACGCCGTCGCCCGCCTTCAGGAGCTGGGCATCCCCGTCGCGCCGTGGCGCGGGCCCACCAGCCTGGCGGCTGTGCTCCGGGCGATGGAGGCGGCGCGGAGCGCGCCCCGGAGGCTGCGGTGAAGGACCTGTTCGAGACCCTCTCGGAGGCGACCGTCACCCTCCGCGCCACGGCGCTGCCGCAGGCGCTGCTGCGGTTCCTCGTCGCCGTCGCCGGTTCCGCCGCCGGCCTGCTCTGCTTCCTCTGGTTCCCGCACCCATACGGGCCGGTCCTGCTCGGCGCGGCGATCGCCCTCGCGCTGGCCTCGGCGGTGCTGCCCGACTCCGCCGCGCCCACGGTCACGCTCGCGGGCTTGGCGCTGTGGTGGTTCGTCGGCGCCGCGGCAGCGTCGTGGTGGCAGTGGGCGGTGATGGCCCTGCTACTGGCCGTGTTCCACTTCGGGGCCGGGCTCGCCGCGGCATCCCCGCCCTGGGCGCGGGCGGACGCGGGGGTCGTGCGCCGCTGGGCGAGGAGCGCCGCCGCGTACCTCGGGCTCTCGGCCGGCGCGGTGGCGGTCGCGATCGGCGCGGCCCTGACAGCCGGGCTGCCCCGCGGCATGGGCTGGGTCGTGGCAGGCGCCGCGCTCCTGCTGGCCGCGGGCATCGCGTCGCTCCGGCGGATGGTACGCGCGCCGCAGGGCTCCCGCTAGGAGCGTTACAAGATCGTTATTTGAAATTCGTCCCACATCCGGCGGTTTCCTGATTGGGTAGGCGCAGGCACCCCCCGTGCCCGCAAACCAACGCGTACATTCTCCAAAGGAGCCCAAAGATGAGCTCACTCGTGCTCATGGTGATCGGATTGGCGGTCTTCGCCTTCGGTTACCTCGTGTATTCGAAGTACCTCGCGAATCGCGTGCTCAAGCTCGACGAGGCGTTCGTCACGCCGTCGCACGAGCTGAACGACGGCATCGACTACGTCCCCACCAACAAGTTCATCCTGTGGGGCCACCACTTCACGTCGGTCGCGGGCGCGGCCCCCATCGTCGGACCCGCCGTCGCGATCATCTGGGGTTGGCTCCCCGCATTCCTGTGGGTGACGATCGGCACCGTGTTCTTCGCCGGCATGCACGACCTCGGCGCCCTGTGGGCGTCGCAGCGCAACAAGGGCCGCTCCATCGGCTCGCTGTCGGCCCGCTACATCGGCAAGCGCGGCTCGTACCTGTTCCTCGTCGTGATCTTCCTGCTGCTGCTCATGGTCGTGACCGCCTTCGCGGTCGTCATCACCGGCCTGCTGATCAACACGCCCAGCTCGGTGATCCCCGCCTGGGGCGCCATCGTCGTGGCGGTCCTGGTCGGCCTCGCGATCTACCGCGCGAAGTGGCCGCTGCTGCCTGTGACCGTGGTCGGCGTCGTCACCCTCTACGCGCTGATCGTCGTGGGCGACCGCGTGCCCGTCGTGCTCCCGGAGAACTTCCTCGGCATCGGCCCGGCCGCGTTCTGGATCATCGTGCTGTTCGTCTACGGCGGCCTGGCGTCGCTGCTGCCAGTGTGGTTGCTGCTCCAGCCGCGTGACTACATCAACGGCGTCCAGCTGTTCGTGGGCCTGGCGCTGCTCTACGGCGCCGTCCTGATCGGCACCCTCCTGGGCGCGGACGCGACGACCATCGTCGCGCCGATGATCAACACCGCCGTCCCCGAGGGCACGCCGAGCATCTTCCCGCTGCTGTTCGTCACCATCGCCTGCGGCGCCATCTCCGGCTTCCACGGCATCGTGTCGTCGGGCACCTCCGCGAAGCAGCTCGACAAGGAGACCGACGCCCGCTTCGTCGGCTACTTCGGCGCCGTCGGCGAGGGCCTGCTCTCGCTCGGCACCATCCTCGCGGTCGCGGGCGGCTTCGGCACCCTGGCCAACTGGCAGGAGGTCTACAGCGCGTTCGGCAAGGGCGGCGTCGGTGCCTTCGTCGAGGGCGGCGGCAACCTGATGGAGCAGGGCATCGGCCTCCCGGCCTCGCTCAGCGCCACGGTGCTCGCGACGATGGCGGTGCTGTTCGCCGCCACTACGATGGACACCGGCATGCGCCTGATGCGCTTCGTCGTCCAGGAGGCGGCCAGCTCGTTCAACATGCGGGTCAACAAGTACGTCGCCACGCTGCTGGTCGTGGCCATCGGCGCCGCGATGACGTTCTCGCAGGGCCTGGAGGGCTCCGGCGGCATGCGCATCTGGCCGCTGTTCGGCACGACCAACCAGCTGCTCGCCTCGCTGACCCTGTCGATCATCGCGATCATGCTGATCCGGAAGCGCCGCAACCCGCTCCCGGCCCTGCTGCCGCTCGCCGTCGTGTTCGTCATGTCCTTCTGGGCGGCGATCAACCAGGCGTTCAGCTTCGCCAACCCGGACAACCCCGACGCGCTACTGCTGGTGCTCGACATCATCATCATCGTGTCCAGCATCTGGGTGGCGATCGAGGCGTTCATCGCCATGCGCAAGGCCCAGTCCGCCCCGCCGGAGGCCGACGACGAGGACGTCCGCCTCGAAGCGGTGAGGGAAGAAGTCTGAGTGGACCCTCGAAAGGACTCGCTCGCCCAGTGGTGGGGTCGCATGACCTCCCGCTGGGCGAGCGTGTCCCGCTCCCTTGAGGAGTACTACGCCCGCCCCTACCGGCAGGCGCTCGCGCGGGAACGCCGCGACGAGGACGACTTCTTCACGCTCGTCGTGCTGGGTGAGGCGCTGGGCGTGCCGGACCCGGCCGCCTACTACAGCGCCGAACTGCTGCCCTACCTCTTCGAGGACTTCCACTCCTGGCATCGCCGCATGGGGATGCCCCGCTCACCACTGGACCACATGTCATGCTGCTGAACGCCGTCGCCGGCCACCGCGTCCTCTTCGTCGGGGGCAAGGGCGGGGTCGGCAAGACCTCCGTGAGCTCCGCACTCGGCCACGCGCTGATGCGGCGCGGGAGAAGGGTCCTGCTCGTCTCGACGGATCCCGCCCACAACCTCGGCCACCTTTGGGAGCGGAAGGTGGGCGACGACCCCACCCGGCTCGCGTCCTCGCCCGACGGCGGTCTGATCGACGGCGTGGAGATCGACCCGAAGACCGTCGTCGAGCGCCACTTCGACGCCGTCCTCCTGCAGATGGAGCGCATGCTGCCGGAGCGGCTCCACGGGCCTGCCAAGCGGCACCTCGAGGGGGCCCGTCACGCCCCGGGCAGCCACGAGTCGGCGATGCTGGAGCGGATCGCGGAGGCCACCGAGCTCGGCCTGCGCGACTACGACGTCGTCATCTTCGACACCGCCCCGAGCGGGCACACGCTGCGGCTGCTCATGCTGCCCGAGCAGCTCACCGACTGGGCCGAGACGCTGCTGCGCAGCCGGGCGAGATCGGAGCAGTTCTCCGCCGTGCTGGAGTCGATCGTGCCGCACAAGGAGCAGCCGCCCACCGACCGGGACGCCGCCCTGCGTCGCACCCTGATCAGGCGCCGCGAGCGGTTCGCCCGGCTGCGCGACGTGCTCCATGACGACGCCGCCTTCGTCCTCGTGACCCTCGCCGAGCCAATGCCGATGGCCGAGTCGCTCGAGCTCGCCCTGCACCTGGACGAGATCGGCGTCACCCTCGCCGCGGTGGTCATCAACCGCCGCTCGCCCGGCGACGCCGGCGAGGTGCTCGCCGAGCGCAGGCGGCTGGAGGACGTCCAGGTGGAGCGGCTCCGCGCCGTCCTCGCCAGCGTGCCCACCGTCGAGCTGCCGCTGCTGCGCGGGCACCCCTCGGGCGAGGCCGGGGTGGACGCCCTGGCCCAGCAGCTCGACTGAGTGGCTAGTCGCGGATCACCATCGCCTGGCCGCCGAAGGCCGGCAGCTCCAGGTTGAAGCCGCTCATCTCGTCGATGTTGGCCACCTTGCGCCGGGTGTTCAGGTCGAAGGCGCGCCCGGCGGGGAGCAGCGCCGACTGGACCCGGGCCTCGATCTTCTCGGGCCCGAAGTTGAGCGCGGTGATCTGGGTCGTGCCCGAGGCCAGCTCGTTGACCAGCACCAGCAGCGACTTCTGGTTGACGTCGGGCACGTCGACGAGGGTGGCCGCGTCGATCCCGCCGCGCTTGCGCACCTTCAGCACCTCGGACAGCCGCGACGCGAACGAGGTCTCCCGCTTCAACTGCTCCGGCAGGGGGCCGTAGAGTGCGCGGGCCCTCGGCATCCCGGAGCTCGACTTCTTCGCGTCGGGAGCCACCCCGAGGATGTCGTAGGCGCCGCGCTCGATCCAGCGGGTGTCGCCGCTGCTGATCAGCGCCTGCACCTCCTGCCGGGGCAGCGGCAGCGCGCCGACGAGGTCCCACCCCGAGAGGGCGAACACGCCGGGCTGCCAGGCGTTGAACTTGCACAGCAGCAGGTGCGCCTGCTGGATGCGGCGGGCCACGGCGTCGGTGATGTCGTCGAGGTTGTCGATCCCGAGGCTGGCGGCGACGATCGAGGCGGTCGTGCTCGCGATGCCGTTCGTGGTGAACACGGCGTTGTAGGGCGCCGCCTCGCCGGTGAGCCTGTCGCGCATCGTCTGGCGGATGTGCTCGGCGAGCGTCTGCCCGGTGTACTGCTCGCCGCCCAACTCGTAGACGTCGTCGCGGTGGGCGGCGGCGAAGTGCACGAGCTCGTAGGTCAGCTCGTCGTGGTTCTGCATCGCGTGGATGAGCGACGCCTGGTCGACACCGATCTCCATGGCCTCCCGCAGCACGAGCCGCAGGAACTCGGTGTCGGCGGTGGCGAGCGCCACCTGCGCGGCCGGGCGGGTGATGAAGTCGTACGAGAGGTCCGGGCCGACCGCGCCCGTCTTCTGGATGTCGTCGATCGCGAGGTTCAGCTCCTGGAAGGTGAAGCCGCCCACCTTGCGCACGAGCGACCCGATGAGCTGGTTCGCCGCGAGCGACAGCGGGTGGCCCTCCGACCACGCGGGCGCTTCGAAGCTGCGCTCCACCCCGAGGAACCCGTTCGCGTCGAGCCGCAGGCCGCCGGAGCCCAGGTCGAGCAGGGAGTGCAGCGCGTCGCCCATGACCAGGCGCATGCCCGCGCAGGTGGGGTCGAGCCAGTTGATCGTCGGCTGGCCCTCCTTGAAGTAGTGCAGGTAGACCCAGCGGCGCACCCGTCCCTTGTAGTCGCGGATCGGCGGGGTGACCGACCAGTTGGTCTCCTTCACGCCCGGCTCGTAGAAGATGACGCGCTGCAACTCGCCGATGATGTAGCCCTCGGCGGCCAGGGCCTGCTCCGCCTCGACGCCCAGGTTGACCGAGTCGCGGCCCTCGGGAACGTCGGGAAGCAGGTGCCAGGCCTCCTCCGGGATGTCGACCATGTGGTAGATGCCGGGGTAGTCGCGGTAGTTCAGCTCGGCGAGCCGGAAGTCGGCGCCCTTGCCGGTGTGTCCGGGGACGATGTCGTCGATGACCGTGCCACCCATGCGCGTGGCCGTCTCGCACATGTCGCGGAACTCGTCCTCGGTGCCGAAGAGCGGGTCGATCGCCATCGAGATGCGGTCGAAGTGGCCGTCGACGCTGGGCGTCGGCTCCCAGCCCTTCAGGCCGCCGGCCAGCTTGACCGGGCCGGTGTGCACCGCGTCGATCCCCACCTGCTTGAACGCCTCCCACAGCTCCTGCGAGCCGAGCGAGTTCAAGAACGACTGGCCCGGCTTCGTGATGTGCGACAGCGGGTAGGCCGTGTACCAGACCGACGCCCGGGCGAGCGCGGCCCGGGGGTCCGGGTGCGCGTAGGGGTTGGACCACATGGTGTGCTTGCCGGCGAGCTGGCGGGCGACGCGCTCCGCATCGTGCAGCATGGACTGCTCCTCCAGCCACTCCACGTAGGCGCGGTTCGAGCCGGTGGGCTCGAAGGGCGGCGTGATCGGGCTGTCGTCGATGCTGCGACGCCGTGCACGCGGCCTCAGCCGGGTGGGGCGCGCGGCGAAGCGCTGCTCGTCGAAGCTGATCTCGGGGAGTTCCTCGACGACTTCGGGAGCGTCGGCGAAGGTCTCCTGGGGGACAGGTCCGCTGTTCTTGCTCGTCACCTGCTCAACGCTACCGACTCGGTGCGAGCACCGGCCAGCATCCAGCACCTTCGCGTACCCCCGGGGGTATGGTGGGTTTGTCCCCGCCGGCCACGGCCGCCCCCCTCAGGGTCCATGATCAACACAGGAGGAAACCATGAGCTACGGACTGCAGATCGATCTCGAGGAGCCCTTCGACGAGGTGCTCCCGAAGGTCCGGGAGTCGCTCGCCGAGAGCGGCTTCGGCATCCTGACCGAGATCGACATCAAGAAGACCCTCAAGAACAAGATCGACGTCGACGTCGAGGACCAGGTCATCCTCGGCGCCTGCAACCCCCGGTTCGCCTACCAGGGGCTCCAGGTGGAGCCGTCGCTGGGCGTGCTGCTGCCCTGCAACGTGGTGGTGCGCCGCACGGGCGAGTTGACCGTCGTCGAGGCCGTCGACCCCGAGGCGATGTTCACCGTCACCAAGAACCCGGAGATGGAGCCGCTCGCCGACCAGGTGCGCACCGCGCTCAAGGAGGCACTCGACCGCCTCTCCGGCGACGCCTGAGCCGCGCCTCAGCGGGCGAGGAAGGCCAGCGCCTCCTGCTGCCGCAGGAGGGGTTGGCGCATCTCGGTCTTCAGGAAGTCGAGCATCGCGTCGGCGAGTTCTGGGTTCTCGGAGGTGACCGCGTCCACGGCGATCGACGCGTGGAAGTCGTGGGCGAACGCGTCCGACGCGGTCTGGTTGACGCACGAGTGCGTCGAGATGCCGCACAGCAGGAGGTGCGTCACGCCGCGCTCCTCGAGCCGCTCCAGCAGGTCCGTGCGGTGGAAGGAGCTGTCCCGCGTCTTCACGATCTCGACGTGGTCGCCGGTGACGAGCCCGTCGAGGAACTCCGCCTGCCGGGTGCCCGGGAACGCGAACCCTTGGTCGTCCTCCATCATGTTCACGGTCCACGTCGAGCGGTCGCGCTCGTGCTGGGTGCGCACCAGGAAGACCGGCCGCCCCGCGTCGTGCGCGGCGCGGATCAGTTCGTTGACCTTCGGCAGGAGCTCCGTCTCCTTGCCCGCGAGGCCGGGCAATTCGAAGTAGCTGTTCTGCATGTCGATGACGACGAGGGCGCGTTCCCCCTCGCCTCGGGGGCCGTGGCCCGGTGCGTTGTCCATCGGTCCATTGTGGGGGACGGACGCGTCACACGGCGGTGAAGCCACCGTCGATCGGCAGCGTCACGGCGCTGATCATGCTCGCCTCGTTGCTGAGGAGGAAGGCGATCGGGGCGGCGATCTCGTCCTCGGTGGCGTAGCGCCCGAGCGGCATGGCCTCCAGGAGCTTCCCGCCCGTCTCGGGCTTGTCCCAGTACCAGGCGGACATCGGCGTCATGACCACCGTCGGGTTCACGGCGTTGACGCGGATGCCGTGCGGGCCCAGCTCCAGGGCGCTCACGCGGGTGATGGTGTCGACGGCGCCCTTCGAGGCTCCGTAGGAGACGTGCCCGGTGAGCGCGACGAGGGAGGCCTGGCTCGAGACGTTGACGATGGCGCCGCCGCGACCGGCAGCGATCATCTCGCGCGCCGCGTACTTCGTCACCAGCAGCGTGCCGCGGGCATTCACGGCGATGACGCGGTCGAACACCTCGATGTCCGTGTCCTGGGGGGCGGCGATCTCGCCGCCGTCGCCACCGCAGTTGACGACGCCGTACCAGTCGATCCCGGAGACGGCGCCCTCGATGGAGGCCTCGTCGCGGAGGTCGAAGGGCAGGGGGAACGCGCCGGTCTCGTCGCAGAGCGCTCGGATCTTGTCCGTGTCGCGCCCGCTGGCGTACACCGTGCAGCCGGCGGAGCGGAGCCGCCGCACCGTCGCGGCGCCGATGCCGCCGCTGGCGCCCGTGACGAGGTAGGGGCCGTCGTGGAAGGTGAGCATGTCAGATCTCCTGGTTGGTGGGGAGGAGGACCACGTCGCGGATCGTGACGTGGCGGGGGCGGTCGAGCATGAAGCAGATGGTGTCGGTCACCTGCGAGACCTCGATGCCGCGGGCGGCGGCGGCCTCGTCGCTGATGCGCTCGTCGTCGCGGTCGTAGCCCCACAACTCGGTCAGGACGACACCGGGGCCGATGGACATGACGCGGATGCCTGTGCCGACGAGCTGGCGCCGCAGGGTGTGCGCGAAGGAGACCATGGCGTGCTTCGAGGCCGAGTAGACCGGCTCCCAGTGGATGTCCTGGTAGCCCGAGACCGAGGTCACGAGCAGCACGTCGCCGCGGCCGGCGGCCCGCATCGTCGGCAGCGCGGAGCGCACCAGCTGGATCGAGCCGGTGACGTTCACGCCCAGCAGCGCGTCCACACCGGCCGGCGGGGCATCGTCCAGCTCGCCCCCGAAGTAGAGACCCGCGTTGACGACGAGCGTGTCCAGCGTCCCGAACTCCGCGAGGGCCGCTGCCACGACCTCCTCGGCGCTCCCGGGGACGCCGAGATCGGCCGCGACCACGAGGGTCGGGGATTCGCATGCCGAGGCGACCGCCTCGAGGCGGGCCCGGTCGCGCCCGACGAGCACGAGGGCGGTGTCGCCGCGCCGGGCGAGCCGGAGGGCGAGGTCGCGCCCGATGCCGGAGCTGGCGCCGGTGATGAGGGTCACGGGTAGGTCGGTCCTGGTCATCGGTCCTCCTGGGCTCGGGGTACAGGGGTGACGTGGCGGCTGCGGCGCCGCCCGAGCGTCGTCACGTCGGCGATTCTGGCACAGCACGAGCGCGCCGGCGACGGGTTGTTGCAGATTGATAAAAACCATTGACATCGTTGGCATTCGCTTCTTAGAGTGGCGTGCACATCCGAATGACAACGTTGTACTAGGTCCGCCGCGGCGGACTCACGGAGCGGTCGTCGAGCAGTATCCGGCGCCCGCAGCCTCACTCAAGTAGCCACCCCCGACCACGGCCGGTCGGGATGGATCGCCACACCGACACAGCCAGGAGGCCATTGGTGACCGCACCACCCGAAACTCGGACACCCCTGCTCGAAGCGAGGGGCCTCAGTCGTCGCTTCGGCTCCGTGCAGGCCCTCGACCAGGCGGACTTCGACGTCCACGCCGGCGAGGTCGTCGCCCTCATCGGCGACAACGGCGCTGGGAAGTCGACGATGGTGAAGGCCATGACCGGCAACCTCGACATCGACGACGGCGAACTCCTCATGGACGGCCGCAGGGTGCACTTCGAGACCCCGCACGACGCCAGCGACGCCGGGATCGAGGTGGTGCACCAGGACCTGGCGCTCGCGCCGCACCTCGACCCCGCCGGGAACATGTTCCTCGGCCGCGAGATCGTCAGGGGCGGGATCCTGGGAAAGCTCGGCTTCCTGGACAACCGCGCCATGCAGGCGGAGGCGAAGCGGGCCTTCCAGGACCTGGGCTCCGCGGTGCGCCGCGTCGACGTGCCCATCGGTGAGATGTCCGGCGGGCAGCGGCAGAGCGTCGCCATCGCCCGCTCGGTCTCCTGGGCCAGCAAGGTGCTCTTCCTCGACGAGCCCACCGCCGCGCTCGGCGTCGTGCAGACGCAGAACGTGCTCGACATGATCAAGCGCGTCCGCGACAAGGGCGTCGCCGTGGTCCTCATCTCCCACTCCATGCCGCACGTCCTGGAGGTGGCGGACCGCATCCAGGTGCTCCGGCTGGGGCGGCGGGTGGCCACCTTCGACGGCCGCGACGCATCCGTCGAGCAACTCGTCGGCGCGATGACCGGCGCCATCGAGGTGCACGACCGGAGCAGGACCACCGACGAGAGCAAGGGGCAGGCGTGACCACCACCAACGAAGAGGTCAACAAGGGCGGCCTGCTCGCGCGCACGACCAAGATGCAGTCCTTCTGGATCTTCGTCGTCCTCGTCGTGATCATCGCGTTCTTCACGCTGATGGCCCCGGGCAAGTTCGCCACCTACAACAACGTCACCAACATCGTGCAGAACGTGTCGATCTGGGCGGTGATCGCCGTCGGCATGACGTACATCATCATCACGGCGGGCATCGACCTGTCCGTCGGCTCGCTGCTCGTGTTCTCGTCGGTGATGTCGGCGAAGGTCATGGAGTCGATGGGCGGCGAAGGCTGGACCACCGCGCTGGTGGGTCTGCTCGTCGCGCTGGTGTCCGGCGTGGCGTGGGGACTGTTCAACGGGTTCGTGATCGCGAAGGCGAAGGTGCCGCCGCTCATCGTGACGCTGGGCTCCCTGTCGCTCGCGCTCGGCGCGGCGCAGATCATGACCGGCGGCCTCGACATCCGCTCGGCGCCGGTGGTGCTGCAGGACGTCATCGGCTACGGGCGCTTCCTCGGCATCCCCGCCATCTCGCTGATCTCGCTCGCCGTGGTGGTGATCGGCGGCGTCTGGCTCCACAAGACCAGGTTCGGCCGGTACACCTACGCGGTGGGCTCCAACGAGATCGCCGCCCGGCGCGTCGGCATCAACGTCGACCGGCACCTCATCCTCGTCTACGCGCTGGGCGGACTGCTCTGCGGACTGGCCGGGATCCTCTCGCTGTCGCAGTACGGCACCACCACCATCGCGGGGCAGAGCATGACGAACCTCAACGTCATCACCGCGGTGGTCATCGGCGGCACGTCGATCTTCGGCGGCCAGGGGTCGATGCTCGGCACGATGATCGGGCTCTTCATCCCGGCTGTCCTGCAGTCCGGGTTCGTCATCATCGGCGTCTCGCCCTACTGGCAGACGGCCGCGGTCGGCGCCATCCTCATCGCCGCGGTCTACGTGGACCAGCAGCGGCGCTCCCAGGTCCTGAGGGGCGGGAAGCCCCGCACCAAGGGCAAACAGCCAACCACCAAACACCCAGCCACCACCTGACCGAACACCAACCAAAGGAGAGAACGATGAAGTTCAGCATCAGGACCGCAGCGGTCCTCGGCGCGTTCACGCTCGCGCTGGGCGCCTGCACCACCGGCGCCCCGGAGACGTCCCCGACGGGCGCCGCGGACCCCACCGAGAGCACCAGCGAGGCGACCGGCGGAGAGAGCACCCCCGCGGAGGGAGGTGGCGGAACGATCGCCTTCGTCCAGGGCGTGCAGGGCGACGAGTTCTACATCACCATGGAGTGCGGCATCCTCTCGGAGGCCGAGAAGCTCGGCTACACGGTCGAGACGCAGGGTCCGACGAAGTTCGACCCAACCCTGCAGCAGCCCATCATCGACTCGGTGGTCGCCTCCTCGCCTGACGCGCTCCTCGTGGCGCCGACGGACGTGACCGCGATGCAGCGCCCGCTCGAGCGGGCGGCCGAGTCGGGCATCAAGGTCGTGCTCGTGGACACGACGGTGGAGGACCCCTCCTTCGCCGTGACCGGCATCGCCTCCGACAACATCGGCGGCGGCGCCGCCGCGTTCGACGCCATCAAGGAGTTGAAGCCCGAGGGCGGCAAGGTGCTCGTCATCAGCACCGATCCCGGCGTCTCCACCCTCGACGCCCGCGTGAAGGGCTTCGAGGAAGCGGTGGCGGAGGACTCGGCGTTCGAGTACGTGGGCGTCCAGTACAGCCACAACGACCCGGCGACCGCGGCGAACCTCGTCTCGGCCGCACTCCAGAAGGATCCCGACATCGTCGGCATCTTCGCCGCGAACCTGTTCGCGGCCGAGGGCTCCGCGACGGGCATCCGCCAGGCCGGCGCGACGGACGTCGCCGTCATCGGCTTCGACGCCGGGCCCAACCAGGTCGAGGCGCTGAAGGCGGGCACCGTGCAGGCGCTCGTGGCGCAGCAGCCGTTCGAGATCGGCGTGATGGGCGTCCAGGCCGCCGACAAGGCGCTTAAGGGCGAGGAGAAGCAGGAGGACATCCAGACCGACTTCACCATCATCACCATGGACAACCTCGAGGGCGAAGGCGGGGAGGCGGTCTACAAGTCCAGCTGCTGAGCAGCGAGGCCACTGAACCGGTGACGCCGGTCGACCAGGGCTGGATCCCGATGCGGTTCGATGATCTCCCTCTCCCGGGGGACGGACCAGTCGGGGTCCAGCCCTGCCGCGTGGAAGCCGAGCCGCGCGGCCCCGAGGGCGGTGGCGTCGGCGACGGTCGAACGCCGCGCCGGGAGGCCGACGGCGTCGCACAGCAACTGCCGCATGCGCGCGTCGCGGGTGCCGCCGCCGGAGAGGCGCAGCGACGTGGGGCGCTCCGGGAGGGCCGCGATCGCGTCGGCCACCTGGAAGGCGACCGCCTCCAGCGCGGCGCGCAACAGGTCGGCGCGGGTGGTACCGAGGCCGAGGCCGTGCCAGCCCGCGGCGTCACCGGCCCAGAGCCGGGGTAGCCGGTCGGGCGAGAACCATGGCTGGAACGCCACCCGCGACCCGGGGGCGGGCTGCTCGTCGAGGCTCGCGTAGACCTCGTCCCATTCCGCGCGCAGCAGGGCACGCACCTGGCCGAGCGCGAGGCCCCCGTTCTGGGGCGCCACCATCGAGTACCACCCTCCGTCGGCGCGGGCGAAGGTGTGGCAGGTGGGCGTCTCGGCGGGGCGTGCCTCGTCGGTCTCCATGCAGACCTGGATGCCGGTGCCCAGGTTGACCAGCGCCTCGCCGGGCTGCAGCCGGGTGGCGAGGAGCGTGGCCGCGGTGTCGCCGCAGCCCACCGAGACGGGGAGCCCGCCGGGCAGCGGGCCGAACGGCCGCGACTCCAGCGCGGTGCCGGAGGGCAGGGCCTCCGGCAACAGGTCGGTCCGGATGCCGACGGCGCGGGCGAGTTCCGCGTGCCATCGCCCACCGGGCACGTCCCAGACCAGGGTGGCTGAGGCGTCGGAGGGATCGGTGACGAGCGGCCCGGTGGCGAGCTGTGCGCGGACCCAATCCTTGGGGGAGCAGGCGTACTCGGCCCGCTCCATCGTCGCGGGCTCGTGGCTCCCGAGCCAGGCGAGCAGCGGCCCGAACATCCCCGGCGCGAGGGGGTTGGCGAGGGAGGCGCGGACGGTGGCGGGCAGGCCGCGCCACAGCTCCAGCTCCGCCATGGCGCGCGAGTCGGGCCACAGCATGGCGGGGCGCAGCGCGACGCGGCCGGCCCCGAGCACGACGCCGTGCATCTGCCCGTCCAGACCCACGCCGACGACGTCGTCCTCGGCGCCGTCGAGCACCTCCGAGAGCCCCGACTCCAGCGCGCGCGCCCACTCGGCCGGGTCGGTCTCCGCCCAACCCTGGTGGGGGGAGCGGACCGGGTAATCGACGCTGGTGGAGCGCAGCATGGTGCCGTCGCGGGCGACGAGCGCGATCTTCGCGCTGCTGGTCCCGAGGTCGATCGCGCAGACCGTTGCGCCCATCCGAAGTCCTCTCCGCGTGCCGCCGGGCCTCGCCACGGTGGCAATTCCGGCAAAAGGCTTGACAATGATCCGGCAGGAATGACAACGTTAGCACAGCGAGACATAACAGCAGGCAGAACCCACAGGGAGGTGGCGAAAGTGCTTGTCGTGTGCATGAACCCGACGATGGATCGGCAGGTCTTCCTCCCCGAGCTCCGGCCGGGTTCCGTCTCCCGCGCCACCCGCAACCGCCGCCTCGCCGGCGGCAAGCCGGTCGACGTGCTGCGGGCGATGGCGGCCCACGAATTCCGCCCCACGCTGCTCGTCGTGCTGCCCGAGCACAACGAGGGTTATCTCGAGCTCCTGCGCGAGGAGGGGCTCGACGCGGAGACCCACGAGGTGCCGGGGCACCTGCGGGAAACCATCATCTGCTACGAGGACTCCGGCCGCTCCACGGTCATCAACGGCCAGGGCCAGCCGATGACCGACGCCACTTGGCAGCCGTTGCGCGATGCGCTGGTCCGCAGGGCCGCCGACGAGGACTGGGTCGTGCTGTCGGGCAGCTTCCCTCCCGGTGTCTCCGCCGACCAGGTGGCACGCCTCGTCGCCGACCTCCGGGCCGCCGGTGCCAAGGTGGCGCTCGACACCGGCCCCGCCTGGCTCGCCGCCGCACTGCCCGCGGGACCGGACCTCATCACCCCCAACCTCGCCGAGGCACAGCAGGCGCTCTCGGCCCAGCACAGCGTCGAGGCGGTCGAGTTCGGCCACGGCGCCCTCGACGAGGCGCTCACCACCGCCCGGGAACTCGCCGCGCGCGGTGTCCGGTACGTCGTCGTGACCGTTGGCTCCGCCGGCGCTGCCTGGGCCACCCCCGACGCGTCGGGAACCTGCGCCAGCCTCGAGGTGGAGACGGTGAACCCGATCGGCGCCGGTGACGCCTTCCTCGGCGGGTTGCTCGCCACCCTGGCGGGGGGCGACGACTTCGCCGAGGCCGTGGCGATGGGCACCGCCACCGCTGCCTCCGCGGTGCTCCAGTGGATCCCCGGGCGTGCCGACGCCGCACAGGTCCGCGAGTTCAGGGAGCGGCTCCGGTGATGTCCCAACGCATGCCCCGACCCACCCTGCGCGCCGTGGCCGACGCCACCGGCTTCAGCCCCTCCACGGTCTCCCGCGCGCTGCGCAACGACCCCCGAGTGGTGCCGGCCACCCGCGAGCAGATCACCGCCACGGCCGAGCGGCTCGGCTTCACGCAGAACGCGCTCGCCAGCTCCCTGCGCACGGGCGTGAAGCTGTCCCTCGTCGGCCTCCTCATCCCCGACGTGGCCGACCCCTTCTTCGGCGCCGTCGCCGCCGGGGTGCAGGCGGCGGCGAGCAGCCAGCGGCTCGAGGTGCTGATCGGCTGCCACAACAACCACCCCGAGGAGCAGGACCGCCTCGTGCGGCAGATGGTGAGCCACCGGGTGCCCGCGCTCATCGTCGTCCCGGCGCCGGGCCCGGTCCCCATCCAGCTGAGCACCGAGGCCCAGTTCGGGACGACGGTGGTGTCCGTCGACCGCCCCGCCCCCCACCTCGGCTGCGACTCCGTCACCACCGACAACGAGGAGGGCGCGCGGGCGCTCACCCTGTCGCTGTTGGAACGCGGCCACGAGCGCTTCGCCGTGGTCAGCCTCGACACGGAGATCTGGACGCAGAGCGTGCGCCTGCAGGCCGTGGTCGACACGCTCGCCGAGGCCGGCATCACGCTGGACCCGGGGGCAGTGGCCCGCGCCGACGAGTCGGGCACCATCCCCACCGAGGCGCTCGACGAGATGCTGCGCACCCAGCGGCCCACCGCGGTGATCGGGCTCAGCGTCCGGCCCCTCGTGCAGGTCGTCGACGCCAGCCATCGCCTGGGTCTCGACCTGGAGCTCGCGTCGTTCGACGGCCACCCGCTCTTCGACCTCCTCGACGCCCGCATCCACTGCGTGGAGCAGAGCGCCGACGCGCTGGGCCGCGCCGCCGTCGACCTGCTCATCCAGCCGCGCGCCGAGGGCGAGTCCCCACGCCAGGTGGTTCTGACCGTGGGCGAGCTCGTCGTGCGGGGAAGGCGGGCCGGGCGATGACGGACCTCCTCCTCCTCGGGATCGACATCGGGACGAGCCGCGTCAAGGCGGGACTCGTGTCGCCGGAGTTCGAGCTCCTGGCGGTCGAGTCACTCCCCACGCCCTGGCGCGGCACCTCCGACGGCCCCGTCGTGGACCCCGCGGAGCTCGGTACCCTGGCCCTGGAGGCCGCGTCGCGTTGCGCCGATCGCGCCGCCGCCGACGGCCACCGGATCGTCGCCATCGGCACCACCGGCATGGCCGAGACCGGGGCGCTCCTCGACCGGGACCGCAACCCGATCGCGCCCGGGTACGCCTGGCACCACACCCTCGGCGACGCCGACCGCGTCCAGGAGGCGCTCGGCCGCGAGCGGTTCATGACCGCCACCGGGCACGGCTGCGACCTCGCGCCCAGCATCGTGAAGCTCGACCACCTCCGCGCGCAGGGCCACGTCTTCCGGCCCGGCCAGCGTTGGCTCAACATGCCCGAGTACGTCACCTGGCGGCTCACCGGCCGGGAGGCCAGCGAGCTCTCGCTCAGCGGGCGGACCGGGCTCTTCGAGCTCCGCGCCCGCCGCTGGTGGGCCGACGGGCTCGAGTTCCTGGGCGCAGGGGAGTGGTTGTTCCCCGGCGAGCCGCTGCCGGCGGGGACGCCGCTGGGGACCGTCGGCGACGGGGCGCCCGCCTCCCTGAGGGGCGCCGTCGTCACCACCGTCGGCCACGACCATCCGGTAGCGGCGCTGTCGATCGGCCAGTACCGCACCGGATCGCTCTGCCTCTCGCTCGGCACGTCGGAGGCGCAGATCCGCGTCGTCGAACCGAGCCTGTCGGAGGCGGAGGTGCTGCGCCTCGTCGAACTGGGCGCCACCGTCGACTGGCACCCGCTGGGCGACCGGTGGTACGTGCTGTCGACCCTCCCCACGGGGCTGACCCTCGAGCGGCTCGCCCGCCTCGTCGGCTGCCCCACCACCGAGGACCGACTCGCGCTGAGCCGCGAGGCGATGGACGCCGCCCCGGCCGTCGGCGCACGGCTCGCGGACGTGACACTGGACGGCTTCTCGATCGTCGGGGTCACCTCCGGCGACGACCGGCCGTCCCTCTGGCGCCAGGCAGTGGAACAGCTCCTGGCCGACTCGAAGTCCATGACCGATGACATCTCACGCGTCATCGGCCCACCCACCGGGTCCGCCATCCTCGGCGGCTGGACCCACGATCCACTGATCCGGCGCGAACGCGAGCGCCTGGACCAGCGTCCCAGGACCGGGACACCGGACGAGCCGGGAATCGTCGGGGCTGCCATGGCGGCGGCCAAGGCGGCGGGCCTGCCCCACCCGTTCGTCGACACACCCTGACAGGGTCGGCGCATCTCCCGTGCGCCGGCGAGTCGTTCACAAGGTACAAAGGAGTTACCAAGATGCAACGCATACATCGCAGGAAGAGCTTCTGGACGACGCTGGGCGTCGCAGCGCTCGCCACGACGCTGGCCGCGTGTTCCGGGGCGGGCTCCCCGTCGGACACCGCGTCCCCGGGCGCCGGCGGCACCGACGGCGGGGACGGGGGCGGCAGCCTCAACATCCTCATGGTGGGCAACCCCCAGATGACCGACCTCGAGGGCCTCGCGCCCGACTTCGAGGAGGAGTCCGGCATCGACCTGAACATCACCATCCTCCCCGAGAACGAACTGCGTGACCGCGTCGCGCAGGACGTGTCGACGGGTGCCGGCCAGTACGACGTCGTCACCATCGGCGCCTACGAGGGGTCGGTCTGGACCGCCAACGACTGGCTGCACAACCTGCAGGACATGGCGGAGCAGGACGAGGACTTCGACGTGGACGACCTGATGCCGGCCATGAAGGGCGTCCTGTCCAAGGACGACGACCTCTACGCCATCCCGTTCTACGGCGAGTCGGCCTTCACCATGTACCGCAAGGACATCTTCGACGAGCACGGCCTGACGATGCCCGACGAGCCCACTTGGGAGGACATCGAGCAGCTCGCTGCGCAGATCAAGGAGGCCGAGCCGGAGATGACGCCGGTCTGCATGCGCGGCCTGCCCGGCTGGGGCGAGAACATGGCCGTCGTCGGATCGATGCTCAACGCCTTCGGCGGCGGCTTCTTCAACGCCGACTGGGAGAACATGATCAACTCCCCGGAGACCACCGAGGCGGTCCAGTTCTACGTCGACCTGGTGAAGAACTACGGCGAGGAGGGCGCAACGAACGCCGGCTTCACCGAGTGCCTGAACATCTTCAGCCAGGGCGAGGCGGCCATGTGGTTCGACGCGACCAGCGCGGCCAACAGCGTCGAGTCGCCCACCTCGTCGACCGTCGTCGGCAAGGTCGGCTACGCCGACGCCCCGCGCCAGGAGGCCCGCTCCGGCTGGGTCTGGGCGTGGGCCTGGGGCGTGCCGAAGACCACGAAGAACCTCGACGCGGCGTGGGAGTTCATCTCCTGGGCCTCCGGCAAGGAGTATGAACAGAAGGTCGGCGAGGAACTCGGCTGGACCCGCGTGCCCGACGGCAAGCGGCTCTCCACGTTCGAGATCCCCGAGTACCAGGAGGCCACCGAGGCCTACCGCGACAAGATGCTCGCCGCCATCGAGCAGTCCGACCCGAACGACTGCGGCACCTACCCCCGCCCCGCGCCCGGCTGCCAGTACCTCGCGATCCCCGAGTTCGCGGACCTCGGCACCCGCATGGGCCAGGAGGTCAGCGCCGCGCTGGCTGGGCAGAAGTCCGTCGAGGACGCACTGCAGGCCTCCTACGAGTACGGCGAGACGGCGGCGGAACGCCACCGCTGACGCCCGTCCACCTCGCCCCGGGGGCGGCACGCCGCCGCCCCCGGGGCAACCCCACAGTTAGGAGGCCCTCGTGAGCGCCACGACCGAACACGCCGAGGCGAACGCGATCCGCGTGGCCAAGAGCCGCAACGCGAAGCGCTGGCGGCCCTTGCTCCCTGCGGTGATCTTCCTCGTCGTGATGACCCAGATCCCGTTCCTCGTCACGATCATCATCTCCTTCACCAGCTGGAACATCATGTACCCGAACGACACCGCGTTCGGGACCCTCCGGAACTACGAGGCGGTCCTCAACGACCGCCTCATGATCGCCGCCATGGGCAACACCGTCGTCATGGTGGTCGCCACCGTGCTTGCGTGCCTGCTCCTCGGGCTGGTCCTCGCGCTGCTCCTCAACCGGCGCTTCTTCGGCCGGGGCGTCGTGCGTACCATGCTGATCACCCCGTTCCTGATCATGCCGATGGCGTCCTCGCTCATCTGGAAGCACCTCATCTACAACCCGCAGTACGGCATGCTGCGCAGCATCCGCGTCTGGCTCGACGACATCGGCATCAGCCTGCCCTTCGTCAACATGACCAGCGACTACCCGATGCTGTCGATCATCGTGGTGCTGGTGTGGACGTGGACCCCGTTCATGTTCCTCATCCTGCTGGCCGGGCTGCAGTCCCAGGACCCCGAGGTGCTCGAGGCCGCGGACGTCGACGGCGCCAGCAACTGGGCCAAGCTCCGCTACATGACGCTGCCGCTGCTGCGGCCCTACATCGAGCTCTGCATCGTGCTCGGCGTCATCTACCTCCTGAACACCTACGACCAGGTGTTCACGATCACCCAGGGCGGCCCCGGCACCGCGACGACCAACCTGCCCTACGCCATTTACCTCACGGCCTTCCGCGGTTACGACTACGGCGAGGCCTCGGCCGCCGGCGTCCTCGTCGTGATCGCGAGCATCATCATCGCTGGCTTCGGCCTGAAGCTGATCTCCTCGCTGGCCGACGACACCATCGCACCGAAGGAGGCAGCCCGATGAGCACCACCGCCGCCACCCGCGAGCGGGCCGCGGACACCAGGGCCCGGCAGCCCGGGCACAGCCGCTGGGGCTGGCTCCTCTCGCTGCTCGCCTGGGTCCTGGGGATCCTCTTCATCCTGCCCGTGGCCTGGACCGTGTACGTGTCGTTCCACCAGGAGGTCGACGCGGCCGTGTCGCCCCCGGACTTCCTCGCACCCCTGACCACCGACCAGTACGAGAAGGTCTTCGGCAGCCGGGCGAGGCCGGCGCTGATCAACTCGCTGATGGCCGCCGGCTTCTCGACGCTGTTCGTGATCGCGCTCGCCGTGCCCGCCGCCTACGCCACCGGTGTGAAGCCGATCCGGCAGGCGCGGGGCGTCCTCCAGTGGATCCTGTCGACGAAGTTCCTGCCGCTGATCGCCGCGCTGGTCCCCGTCTACGTCGTCTTCCAGCGGCTCGGGCTGCTCGACAACATCTGGGCGCTGGTCGTCTTCTACACCGGCATGAACCTGCCCATCGCGATCTGGATGATGCACTCGTTCCTGAAGGAGATCCCGAAGGACATCATGTCGGCCGCGGAGGTGGACGGGGCGTCGCTGTGGCGGATCCTCACGTCGATCGTGCTGCCGCTGGCCATGCCCGGCATCGCCGCGACGGGGCTGATCTGCTTCATCCTCGCCTGGAACGAGTTCATGTTCGCCCTCAACCTCACCGCGACGGTGGCCGGCACGTCGTCGGTGTACCTGGTGAGCTTCATCACCTCCGAGGGCCTGTTCATCGCCCAGCTGTCCGCCGCGGCGCTCGTCGTGTCCATCCCGGTGGTCATCGCGGGCTGGGTGGCGCAGGACAAGCTCGTCCAGGGCCTGTCGCTGGGCGCCGTCAAGTGACGTCAAAGTAGAGAGAAGGTCAATCCATGAAGAGAGTGCTCGCCGCCGAGATCGGCCGCGTCGAGGTGGTCGACGTCGAGGAGCCGACGCCGCCGCCGCACCACGCGCTGGTGCGGACCCTGGCGTCCGGGATCTGCGGGTCGGACACCCACGCGGTGGCGGGGCACCACCCGCTCCTGCCGCCGCCCTACTACCCGGGCCACGAGGCCGTCGGGGTGGTCGAGCGGCAGGCCGCCGACGGCACCGGGCCGGCCGCGGGCACGCGCGTGCTGCTGAAGCCGAACGTCGCCTGCGGCGAGTGCGTCAACTGCCTGGCGGGGCGGAGCAACGCCTGCCAGCGGCTCGCATGGGTGGGCTGCGACCCCTCCGGCGCGTACCCCGGCGCGATGGCGGAGCTCTTCACCGCGCCGTCGCGCAACCTCTACGAGGTCCCGGCCGACGCCGCCGACGAGCAGGCCGTGCTGGTGGAGTGCCTCGCCACGCCCGTGCACGCCGCCCGCATCGCCGGGGACATCACCGGCGCCCGGGTCGTGGTCATGGGTGCCGGGACCATCGGCATCCTGATGCTGCTGGCCGCGCGGGAGGCGGGGGCGGGCACGATCGTCGTCACCGACCTCGACCCGGCCAAGCGCGACCGCGCCGTGCGGCTCGGTGCCGACGCGGCCGTCGACGGCGCTGCCGAGGACTTCGCCGAACAGGTCCAGGGCGCGCTCGGCGGCCTCGCGGACGTGATCTTCGACTGCGTCGCCATGGAGGCGTCGGCCCGGCAGTGGACCCAGTTGGTGCGGCGGGCCGCGACGATCTGCATCGTCGGCGTGCCGCCGCGCGACTTCGTCGTGCCGATGCCGCTCATCCAGGACTGGGAGCTCCGGGTCCAGGGGTGCGCCGCCTACACCGAGGTCGACGTGGAGAAGGCGCTCACCATGGCCGCCCGCATCCCTGCCGACGAGATCGTGACCGCCCAGCACCCGTTCGAGGACGCCGCGGCGGCGTTCGACGAGGCCGCGCGCTTCTCGTCGGGCAAGGTCCTCGTCACCCCCGGCGGTGCGCGGCGATGAGGGCGGTCGTCCTCGTCGAGGGGGAGCGGCACGAGCTCCAGGAGGTACCGACGCTCGAGCCCGCCCCCGGTGAGCTGCGGATCCGGGTGGAGGCCGCGGGCATCTGCGGCACCGACCTCAGCATCATGCACGGCCACTTCCCGCCCGGCCGCGGGCGGCCGCTGATCCTCGGCCACGAGTTCGCCGGCACGGTCGACGCGGTGGGCGACGGCGTCGACGGGTTCGCGCCCGGCGACCGGGTGGCCGCCGACCCCAACGTCTACTGCGGCGAGTGCGAGTGGTGCCGACGCGGCGCCTACAACCTCTGCGAGCAGTGGGCGGCCGTGGGAATCACGCTGCCGGGCGCCCTCGCGGAGTACCTCTGCCTGCCGGCACGGCTCGCGGTGCGACTGCCCGAGACCCTCTCCATGACGGCCGGCGCCCTCATCGAACCGCTGTCGTGCGCCATCCACGCCTTCCAGTACGCCGACGTGGCGCGCGACGCGTCGACCGTCATCTTCGGCGGCGGCATGATGGGGCTGACCTGCCTCGCGCTGGCCAACCAGCTCGGCCACCAGGTCACCGTCGTCGAGATCCACGAGGCGCGGCGGCGCAAGGCCCTCGACATGGGGGCGGCACGCGTCGTCGAGTCGGCGGCGGAACTCCACCAGCCGTTCGACTACGTGATGGAGGCCACGGGCGTGCCCGCGGTGGTGCAGGAGGCGTTCAGCTGGATCCGGACCCGCGGCACCTACCTGCAGCTGGGCCTCCCGCCCGCCGACACCGAGATCACCATCCGCCCGCTCGACATCAACAACCGCGAGCTGCGCATCGTCGGCTCCTTCTCGCTGGCCGACGCCTACCCCGCCTCGGCCGACATGATCGGGTCCGTCGCCCCGGCGCTGGAGCAACTCGTCACCCACCGCTTCGGCCTCGACCAGTTCGACGAGGCCCTCGCCGCCATGGCGCGCCCCGACGCGCTGAAGGTCCACCTCGAGCCCCACACCCACCACTGAAGGAGAACACCATGAGCGTTGCCATCGACCTGAGCGGCCGCGTCGCCGTCGTCACGGGCGCTGCCCAGGGCATCGGCGAGGCCATCGCCGTCGCGCTGGGGGAGGCGGGCGCCACCGTCGTCATCGCCGACCTCAACGACGACCTCGGCAAGCAGACCGCGGAGAGGCTCGGCGGCGCGTTCCGCCACCTCGACGTGACCGACTCCGCCTCGGTGCGCGAGTGCGTCGAGAGCGTCGTCGACGAGTTCGGCGGGATCCACATCTGGGTGAACAACGCGGGCATCGACATCAACGCGCCCGCGGAGGAGATGACCGACGAGCAGTTCACCAAGGTCGTCGACATCAACCTGAACGGCGTCTTCTACTGCTGCCGGGAGGCCGGCAAGCACATGCTCGAGCGCGGCTCCGGGGTGATCGTCAACATCGCCTCGATGTCGGGCATCGTGTCCAACCACCCGCAGCCGCAGTGCGCGTACAACTCGTCCAAGGCGGCCGTGATCATGCTCACGAAGTCGCTCGCCGGCGAGTGGGGCCGCCGGGGCGTCCGGGTGAATTCGGTGTCGCCCGGCTACACCAACACCGCGATCCTCGAGCAGGTGGCCGCGCTGCAGCCCGAGTGGACCAAGCTGTGGTTCGACGAGACCCCGATGGGGCGCCCGGCGGAGGTGTCCGAGGTGGCCGACCTGGTCCGGTTCCTCGCCTCCGACCACTCCACGTTCATGACCGGCAGCAACGTCGTCGTCGACGGCGGCTACACCTCCTGGTGACCGGCATGGCACGCCTCAACCAGTCCAACCTTCCCGCCGACGTGCCGGTGCCCGGCTACGGGCGCTTCGACGCAACCTCCTGGATCGTGCACATCGGGCCGGGCAACTTCCACCGCGCCCACCAGGGCTTCTACCTCGACGCGCTGCGCAACGCGGGCGACGTGGAGTGGGGCATGCGCTCGGTGGGCGTCCGCCCCGGCGACGCGCCCCGGCTGGAGGCGCTCGCGGCGCAGGACGGCCTGTACACGATCCGGGAGACGGCCACCGACGGGACCGTGACGCACCGCGTCAGCGGCGCCATCGCCGACGTCAACCGCCCGGGCGACTGGGAGCAGGTGCTCGACTGGCTGAGCGACCCGGCGACGAGGATCGTCACCCTCACCGTCACCGAGGGCGGCTACTTCGCCGACCCCCACACAGGCGCCTTCCTGACCGGCGACCCCGCTGTCGCCGCCGAGTGGAAGGACAGGGTGCCGCAGACGGTCTTCGGGTACCTCGTCCGGGCGCTGGCCCGGCGCCGCGAGGCCGGCGTGGAGCCCTTCACGCTGCTGTCGTGCGACAACGTGCTGGCCAACGGCAAGGCCGCGAGGGCGGCGCTCGTCGGCTTTGCGGAGGCGTGGGACAAGAAGCTCGCCAAGTGGATCGCGAGCGAGGTGGCCACCCCGTCGAGCATGGTCGATGGGATCACACCCGCGGCGAAGCCGTCAGACCTGGCCGCCGTCGCGGAGGCGCTGGGCGTGGAGGACGAGGCAGTCGTCACCTGCGAGCCGTTCCGGCAGTGGGTGATCGAGGACCACTTCCCGACCGGGCGCCCCCGCTGGGAGGACGCCGGCGTCGAACTGGTGTCCGACGTGACGCCGTACGAGCACATGAAGCTGCGCATGCTGAACGCCGGCCACCAGGTGCTCGGCCACCTCGGCCGGCTGGCCGGCCTCGAGTACGTGCACGAGGCCTGCCTCGACCCCGACTTCGGCGGGGTGCTCGAGCTGTTCTGGCGCGACGAGGCGCAGCCGGTGTGCCCGCCGGTGCCGGTGGACCTCGTCGAGTACTGCCGTGTGCTGCGGTCGCGGTTCAGCAACGCCGGGATCGCGGACACGGTCGAGCGCATCGTCGCGTACGCCTCGGACCGCATCCCCGGGTTCGTGCTGCCGACTGTGGCCGACAACCTCCGCAAGGACGGGCCGGTGGAGGCGGCGGCGCTCGTCGTGGCCGCCTGGGCCGCCGGGCTCCGCGGCGTCGACGAGCAGGGGCGCGAGCTCACCGTCGTGGACGACCGGCGCGACGAGCTGCTGAGGATCGTCCGGCACGGTCCCGACGTCCCGTTGTCGCTGCTCGACCATCCGCAGCTCTCCGCGGTGGGGGAGGTGCAGCGGTTCCGGCTCGCGTTCGTTGACGCGTTCGAGGCGCTGACGCAGCATGGTGTCCGGGGCGCCGCACGGGCGCTGCTGTCTCGGAAGGAGTCCGCATGACCGTCGCGAGCCTGCGGGAACTGGCGCACGACGCGGCCGCGTCGCGCGTCGGGCTCGGGGCCTTCAACGTCATCCACCTCGAGCACGCGACCATGTTCTGCGCCGCGGCGGAGGAGGCCGCACGTCCCGTCGTGTTGCAGATCAGCGAGAACGCCGTGAAGTACCACGGCGCGTTGGAGCCGATCCTGGCGGGCACGCTGGCGGTGGCGCGCGCCTCGTCGGCGCCGGTGGTGGTTCACCTCGACCACGCGGAGTCGCCCAACCTCGTGCGGCAGGCCGTCGAGCTGGGGGTGCAGTCGGTGATGTACGACGGCTCGCACCTGCCCGACGACGAGAACCGGGCCATGACTGCGGAACTGGCGGCGTTCTGCCACGACCGGGGCGTTTCCATCGAGGCCGAGCTCGGGGAGGTGGGCGGCAAGAACGGCGTCCACGCACCCGGGGCGCGGACGGACCCCGGGGACGCGGCGCGGTTCGTCGAGGCCACCGGAGTGGATCTGCTGGCAGTGGCTGTCGGGAGCTCGCACGCCATGAGCACCCGCGACGCGGTCCTCGACCTCGAGCTGATCGCGCGTCTGCGGGAGGCGGTGCCCGTGCCGCTGGTGCTGCACGGCTCGTCGGGCGTGAGCGACGAGGGGATGCAGGCCGCGATACGGGCCGGCATGACCAAGATCAACGTGTCCACGCACGTCAACAAGGTGTTCACGGAGACGATCCGGACCTGGCTCGACGAGCACCCCGGCGTCGTGGATTCCCGCAAGTACTTCACCGCCGCCAGCACGGCGGTCGTCGTGGAGGTGGCGCGGCTACTCCGGCTGTACGCGTCCTGACGGGCTAGAGCACGAGCGCGGCGACGAAGGCGACGTAGGCGGCCAGCGCGGCCCACGCGACGAGCGAGCGCGCCCGCTCGGACGCTCCCGCCGCCACCAGCACGCCGAACACGGCCAACAGTGCCCAGGCGACGGGGTGACCCGCCCGGATGGCGAGCTCCCGGAGGCCGGTGGCCTCGTCGGCCCGCTCCGGGACCACGAACGCCCAGAGCACCGCCATGCCCGCAGCCAGGACCGCCCCCAGCACCCCGAGCGTCCGGCGGTGGCGTCGCGCCCAGTCCTTCACGAGAACCACATGCCGCCGTCGACGACGATCGACTGGCCGGTGACGTAGGCGGCGTCGGGAGAGGCGAGGAACGACACGACGCCGGCTACGTCGTCGGGGACCTCCAGCCGGCCGAGCGGGATCTGCGCCACCATGTCCTGCATTGCGGACCCGACGGGCGCGCCGGTGCGGGCGGTCCAGTCGCGGTCGATGCCGTCCCACATGGGCGTCTGGACGACGCCGGGGGAGTAGACGTTGACGGTGATCCCGTGCTCGGCGAGGTCCTGGGCGGCGGACTGGCTGAGTCCCCTCACGGCGAACTTCGACGCCGAGTAAGCGCCCTGCCACTTGCCGGCGCGGTGCGCGGCCACGGACGCGGCGCCGATGATGCGGCCGCCGTGCCCCTGCTCGATCATCTGCCGGGCGGCGGCGCGGTAGCAGTGGAAGACGCCCCGGACGTTGACGTCCAGGGTTCGCTGGAAGTCCTCGTCGGTCGTCTCGTGGATCGGGGAGGTGATCGCGATCCCGGCGTTGGCGACCATCACGTCGAGCTTCCCGTGGTACCGCACGTGCGCCTCGACCGCCGCGTCCACCTCGGCAGCGACGGAGACGTCGCCGGTCACCGCGAGCGCGCTGCCGCCCTCCGCGTTGATCTCGTCGACGAGCGCATCCAGCCTCTCCCGGGCACCTGCCAGATCCAGTACCGTCACCGCGAGCCCGTCGTGCGCCAGTCTCAGCGCGATGGCGCGGCCGATGCCGCCGCCCGCGCCCGTCACCAGCGCCGACCTCTGCCCAACGTCTGCCATGACCATTCCTCCCATCGAGCTGTAACTGATCTCATCTTCCCAAAGAGCGCTCGCCGGATTCGGACCCGTGCGGTATTCCATTGGGCTACGTTTCCCCCATGCGTCGCTGGGTGGTCCGGATCCTGCTGGTGGTCGTCATGCTCGTGCTGGTGGCCGGCGTCGCCGGCTACTGGTACGCGAGGCCGCTGCTCCTGACCGGCACGGGCTACGCCGCCCACAACGCCTGCGCGCTCACCCACCTGGCCGATCGCCCCGCCGACGAGGACCTGCCACCCAACCCGCTGGTCCCGTACCTGCGCGTCGACACCTCCGAGGACGGCGCCTCCGCGAGCGTGCTCGGGGTGCTCGCGCGGCAGCGGGCCTGGTTCGTCGACGGTGTCGGGTGCACCCTGGGCGACGGGCCGCCGGACGTCGGCCCGCTCACGCCGGTCGAGGCCGGGGAGCCGCTCCCGGGGGCAGCCACGTCGCCCACGGCGGTCGACGAGCTAGTCGCCGAGGTGTTCGGCGAGGTGTTCGGCGACGACCTCGACGACGCGGCCCGCGACGCGCTGGGGACCCGGGCGGTGGTCGTCGTCCACCGGGGTGAGGTGGTGGCCGAGCGCTACGCCGACGGGTTCACCGAGACGACCCCGCAGCTCGGCTGGTCGATGTCCAAGAGCGTCGCCAACCTGCTGACCGGCACGCTGGTCCTCGAGGGCTTGGTGGAGCCCGACGACGCGGCGCTCCGCCCGGAGTGGACCGACGAGCGGGGCGACATCACCGTCGACGACCTCATGCGGGGCACCAGCGGGCTGAAGTGGGACGAGACCTACGACCTCGGCACGCCCATCACGCGCATGCTCTACCTCGAGGACGACATGGCGGGCTACGTCGCCGGGCTGCCACTGGCTCACACACCCGGCAACCACCAGCAGTACTCCAGCGGCAGCACCAACCTCCTGTGCTCCGTGCTCGCCGAGCGGGCCGGCGGAGGCGCCGACCTACCGCGGCGGAAGCTCTTCGCCCCGCTCGGGCTGGCGTCGGCGGTGTGGGAGGTCGACGGTGCGGGGACGCCGGTGTGCAGCTCCTACCTCTGGGCGACGCCGCGCGACTGGGCCACCATCGGCCAGTTCGTGCTCCAGGACGGCGTCTGGGACGGGGAGCGGCTGCTGCCCGAGGGCTGGCTGCGGAACTCGACCACCGTCGAGCCGGTGGATTCCACCGAGGAGGCGGGCTACGCGGCCGGCTGGTGGGTCAACCGCGACGCGGACGGCGCCGCCATCGACCAGCGGCTCCCGGTCGACACCGTCCGCGCACTCGGGCACGACGGCCAGCGTCTCTACATCGTCCCGTCTGCCGAACTGGTGGTCGTGCGGATGGGCTTCAGCCCGGGCGTCGGCGGCGACGAGCTCCGCACGGACCAGCTGGTGAAGGAGTTTGTGGCCGAGCTGGCGGGCCGCTGACGACGAAGCCGGGACCGCCGCCCGACCGGTGGGCTCCCGCTACTACTTGTGGACGTCCTGCACGAGCTCGAGCGGCGTGCCGTCCGGGTCCTTCAGGTAGGCGACCTTGTTGCCCGCCCAGGGGCCCATCGCTACGGTCTGCGGCGGCGAGTTGAACTCGACGGAGTCCTTCAGCCGCTCGTAGAGCGCGTCCACGTCGTCGACGTTGAGCGCGACGTGCATCGCGCCCGCGTCGCGGTTGGGTCGGGTGTTCGCCTTCTCGCCCTGCGGCGTCTGGTACTCCAGCAGCTCGAGCACCCCGTCGCCCATCGGGAGGAACGCCACGCGGATCACCGCCCCCTCCTCGTCCACGAGTTGGCTGAGCCACTCGCCCTCGATCGTGAACACCCAGTCGGCCGGCGGCTCGCCGAAGCCCAGGGCGGTGTAGAACTCGATGGAGCGATCGAGGTCGGAGACGGTGATGCCGACGTGGTTGAGCGTCGGCTTCCTCGTAGGCTCCCGCATCTCGGAGGGGGAGTTCGAGAAGGCGCTCCTGTTCTGCGGCAGCGGGATGGGTATCCACGTCGCCGCCAGCAAGTGCCCCCACGTCCACGCGGCGGTGGCGGAGAACGTCAGCAGCGCCCGGCGCGCAGCCACGGCCAAGAACTGCAACGTGCTGGCCATGGGCGGCTTCTGGACCGCCCCGCGGCTGGGGCAGGCCATGGCCGACGCCTTCCTCGAGCACTCGCTCGGTGACGGCTACGAGGACTGGGACGGCTTCTACGAGTACCACCTCATCGGCTACGAGGAGTGCGAGAACTTCGACTACGAGGCGTACAAGGCCAACGGCTTCCAGGTCCCCGGCGAGCGGAACGTGGAGCTGGGCCCGGAGCCCGCGGGGCTGGCGTTCTAGGGTTCGATCTCGCCCGTGACCTCGGGACCCGCGATGCGCTTGCGTGTGGTCAGGTAGAGGCGGTGGGCGGTGATGACCACGGCCAGCCACGCCAGCCCCAGCACCCAGGCGACGAGCACGTCGGTGAACCAGTGGTGTCCGAGGTAGACCCGGCTCATCCCCATCGTGATCGCGAAGACGGCGGCGAGCCCCGCCGTGAGCGCCTGCGTGCGCTTCGAGTCCTGCCGCAGCATCAGGAGGTAGGCGACGATGCCGGCCACCACGACGGCGTTGAGCGTGTGCCCCGACGGGAACGAGGGGGAGTGCTCGAACGGGGGCACGGCGAACGCGAGTTCGGGACGCGCCCGGCCGAACAGCTCCTTGCCGGCGACGGTCATCAGCAGCGACCCCCCGCCGGCAGCGAGCATCAGGATGACCGGGGTCCACGACTTCCGGCGCACGGCCAGCACCACCATGGTCGTCACCGCGATCAGCGGCATGCCGACGACGCCGCCGATGTCGGTGTAGCTCGTCACGAGCTGCTCGGTGATGGGCGTGCGCAGCGCCACCGAGGCCTCGAGCAGGGGCTCGTCCCACAGCGCCACGCCGTTCGCGTCGACCACCGCCTCGTAGACCTCCGAGGCGAGCCACGTCGTGAGGGCCGCGAAACCGGCCCCGATGCCGAGGGCGATGACGAGCGCGAGGTGCGGCCCGATCCACTGGGCGATGCGTTGGGCCACCGCGGCGAGCCACCGGCCGGCGGCCGAGCGCCACGTCGTGAGGTCCTTGCCTGCGACGAACCGGTCGCCGGTGAGTTCGCCGCGCCTGCCCTTCTCGGACTCGGGTATCTCTTCTCGCATGCGTGCGCCTTCCTGTGCGGAGTGCACCGATCGTACGCGGGCGCGGTGTCGAGGGCCTGAGACGCTCAGGCCTCGAGGAGGGCCGCCAGACGGTCGAGGTCCTTGGCGACGAGGCGGCAGTCCCGCGCGAACTCCTCGTCGGTCATCCCGAGCTGACGCACGGTGAAGAGCACCTCGGCCCCGTCGGGGTGCGCGAGGACGCGTAACGGGTTGTTGACGGTCTCACCCGACGGCAACGTCACGTCGTGGTCCACGACCCCGAAGTCGTTGCGCGACACGAACCGCACCACCACCTCGCCCATCGGGGAGTCGGCGACGAGCGCGTCGCCCCTACGGGTGACCTCGGTCCTGGCGAGCCCGGCGGCCCAGCGCGGCAGGTTCATCGGGTCGGCGACGAAGTCGTACACCTCGCTGAACGGAGCGCGGATCACGCGGCTCACGTGACGACTCTCCATGGTGCCTCCTGCCGCGGGGTCCTCCGCCGGCGACGCCCGCCCGGCGCTACCCTTCGTCGAGGAACAGTTTCCCAGTTCGGAGGTCAATGGTGAGCAGTCTGGAACGCACGCTTCGCGACGGGACGACGATGCCCGCGATCGGGGTCGGCACCTTCGGGTCCGACCGCTACTCGCCGGCGGAGGTGGCGAAGGGGGTCGAGACCGCCTTGGGGATCGGTTACCGGCTCGTGGACTGCGCCGCCGTCTACGGCAATGAGGACCTCATCGGCGACGTGCTGGCCTCCGCGATCGCCGGGGGGCTGCCGCGCGAGGAGCTGTTCGTGATGTCGAAGGTGTGGAACGACCACCATGCGCCAGACCGCGTCCGGGCGTCGGTGGAGAAGTCGCTCTCCCACCTGCGGCTCGACCACCTCGACGCCTGCTTCATCCACTGGCCCTTCCCGAACTCCCACGGCCGCGGGGCAGGCGTCGACGACCGCGATCCGCACGCCCGTCCCTACAACCACGCCGATTTCATGCGCACCTGGGCGGCGCTCGAGGAGCTCGTCGACGAGGGGCTCGTCCGACACGCGGGGCTGTCGAACGTCACCGTCCCCAAACTGCAGCGGATCCTGCCCGACTGCGGCATCCAGCCGTCGCTCACCGAGATCGAGCACCACCCCACCCTGCAGCAGGGCGAACTCTTCCAGCACCTCGTCGACCACGGCATCCAAGTTGTGGGCTACTCGCCGCTCGGCTCGCCGTCGCGCCCGGAGCGCGACCGCACTCCGGACGACCTGGTCGACATGGACTCGCCGGCGGTTGTCGAGATCGCGGAGAGCCGTGGCGTCTCGCGGGCGCGGGTGTGCGTGGCGTGGGCGATCAACCGCGGCGTCGTCCCGATCCCCTTCTCGGTCAAGGAGCACCAGTTGCGGGACCTGTTCGAGGCCACGAGGCTGCGGCTCACCCCCGAGGAACTGCACGCGCTTCGCGCGACCGACCGCAACAACCGCCTGATCAAGGGCCAGGTCTTCCTCTGGGAGGGCGCCGGCTCGTGGCTGGACCTGTGGGACGTCGACGGCACCATCCCCGGATGGCACGGCTACGGATCCTGAAACGGAGGGGTCATCCGGCGGATCAGTGGCCGAACCGGTCCGAGTCCGAGAGGCGGTACTCGTCGCTGGTCAGCCGCGTCAGCTGCTCGATCTGCTCCGGGGTGAGACGCACCTCGAAGGCCTCGAAGTTCTCCCGCAGCCGCTCCGCGTTGGCGGACTTGGGGATGGGGACGATGCCCTGCTGGAGGTGCCAGGCGAGGACCACCTGGGCGGGGGTGGCGCCGTGCGCGACCGCCACCGTCGCCACCTCCGGGTGCTCGACGAGCCCGTTGCCGGCCGCGAGCGGGGCCCAGGCCTCGGTCACGATCCCGTGCTGGGCGTGGAAGGCGCGCTCCTCGGCCCGCTCGGTGAACGGGTTGCACTGGATCTGGTTCACGTCGGGGGCCACACCGGTCTCGTCGATGATCCGTTGGAGGTGTGCTGGTTTGAAGTTCGAGGTGCCGATCGCTCGCGTGAGGCCCTTGTCTCGGGCCTCGATCAGCCCCTCCCAGGCCCGCACATAGAGATCCTGGTCGGGGTTGGGCCAGTGGATGAGGATGAGGTCTGCCTGGTCGAGCCCGAGCGTGGAGAGGTTCTGCTGAATGCCGGCGAGGGGGTCGCGATGCCACTCCTTGTTGAACTTCGTGGTGACGAACAACTCCTCGCGCGGCAGTCCGGAGTTGCGCACCGCAGCGCCGACGCCCGCCTCGTTGCGATAGTTCTCCGCGGTGTCGATCAGCCGGTAGCCGATCTCGAACGCGGTGAGGGCCATGTGCTCGACCTCGCGGTCGTCGAGTGGCCACGTGCCCACGCCGATCGCGGGGATCTGCGGGCCGCTGGTCAGGTTGATGGTCGGTGCGAGGTTCGTCATGCACCCATTCATACCCGACCGGCGTGGCCACGCGGTTCGAAGGACAACGGGAACAGCGCTCTTCGAAACGCAGTTGAGTGAGGTAGACTCAACTTGTAGATCCGACCAGGAGAGCCCATGAACACTGACAAGCTGACAACCAAGAGCCGTGACGCGGTGACTGCGGCCGTCCGTCAGGCGCTCACCAACGGGAACCCGAGCGCCGAGCCGCAGCACCTCCTGCACGGCCTTCTGCTGACCCCCGACAACACCGTCGCACCGCTCCTCGAGGCCTGCGGCGCGAACCCCTCGCAGGTCGACGCCGGCGCGACTGCCGCCATCCGGAAGCTGCCGGCGGCCACCGGCAGTTCCGTCACCCAGCCGACGCTGTCCGGCCCGTTCGTGCGCGTGCTCGCCACGGCCGAGACCATCGCCGGCAAGCTCGGCGACCAGTTCGCCGCGACGGAGCACCTCCTCATCGCGCTGGCCACGGTGGAGTCCGATGCCAAGAAGGTCCTCGACGCTGAGGGCGTCGACGCCGAGCAGCTCACCACCACGTTCAACGCCCAGCGCGGCGGACGTCGGGTGCAGTCGGAGGACGCCGAGGGCGGCGGCGAGTCGGCGCTCGCGAAGTACTCGATCGACCTCACCGAGCGCGCCCGCGACGGCAAGCTGGACCCGGTCATCGGCCGCGACCAGGAGATCCGGCGCGTGGTGCAGGTCCTCGCCCGCCGCACCAAGAACAACCCCGTCCTGATCGGCGAGCCCGGCGTCGGCAAGACCGCCGTCGTCGAGGGCCTCGCCCAGCGGCTCATCGCCGGCGACGTACCCGACTCGCTGAAGGACCGCCGCCTCGTGTCGCTCGACCTCTCCTCGATGGTGGCGGGCGCGAAGTACCGGGGCGAGTTCGAGGAGCGGCTGAAGGCCGTCCTGAACGAGATCCGCGATGCGGAGGGCCAGATCATCACATTCATCGACGAGTTGCACACCGTCGTCGGTGCCGGCGCCACCGGCGAGGGCGCGATGGACGCGGGCAACATGCTGAAGCCGATGCTGGCGCGCGGCGAGCTGCGGATGATCGGCGCGACGACCCTCGACGAGTACCGCGAGCACATCGAGAAGGATCCCGCCTTCGAACGCCGGTTCCAGCAGGTGTACGTCGGTGAGCCGAGCGTGGAGGACACGGTCGCCATCCTCCGCGGCCTGCGTGAGCGCTACGAGGCCCACCACAAGGTCCGCATCACCGACGGTGCCCTCGTGGCCGCCGCCCAGCTGTCGCACCGCTACATCACCGCGCGTCAGCTGCCCGACAAGGCCATCGACCTGATCGACGAGGCGGCCTCCCGCCTGCGCATGGAGATCGACTCCTCGCCGGAGGAGATCGACATGCTGCGCCGCGACGTCGACCGCATGACCATGCAGAAGTTCGCGTTGGAGAAGGAGGAGGACGAGGCCTCCCGGGAACGGCTCGCCGCGCTCGAGGCAGAACTCGCCGACGCGCAGGAGGAGCTCCGCACCCTGGAGGCCCGCTGGGAGGCGGAGAAGTCCGGCCTCAACCGCGTGGGCGACATCAAGGAGCGGATCGACCAGCTCCGCTCGTCCGCGGAGAAGGCTCAGCGCGAAGGTGACCTGACCAAGGCGTCGCAGATCCTCTACGGCGAGATCCCCGCCGCGGAGAAGGAGCTCGCGGAGGCCGAGGCCAACGACCAGACCCCGTCGATGGTCTCCGAGGAGGTCTCGGACGCGGACATCGCGGAGGTGGTGGCGGCCTGGACGGGCATCCCCGTCGGCAAGCTGCTGCAGGGCGAGCAGGAGAAGCTGCTCGGCATGGAGGAGCGGATCGGCGCCCGACTGATCGGGCAGCACGAGGCCGTCCAGTCGGTCTCCGACGCGGTGCGCCGCTCGCGCGCCGGCATCTCCGACCCGAACCGTCCGACCGGCTCGTTCCTCTTCCTGGGTCCCACCGGCGTCGGCAAGACGGAGCTCGCCAAGTCGCTCGCCGACTTCCTGTTCGACGACGAGACCGCGCTGGTGCGCATCGACATGAGCGAGTACTCCGAGAAGCACTCGGTGGCCCGTCTGGTCGGCGCACCTCCCGGCTACGTCGGCTACGAGGAGGGCGGCCAGCTGACGGAGGCCGTGCGTCGCCGGCCGTACTCGGTGGTGCTGCTCGACGAGGTCGAGAAGGCCCACCCGGACCTGTTCAACATCCTGTTGCAGGTCCTGGACGACGGTCGCCTCACCGACGGCCAGGGACGGACGGTGGACTTCCGCAACACCATCCTGATCCTCACCTCGAACCTCGGCTCGCACTACCTGACCGACCTCACCACCAGCGACGAGGTGAAGCGCAACGAGGTGATGGCGGTGGTGCGGCAGGCGTTCCGGCCGGAGTTCCTCAACCGGCTGGACGACATCGTGCTCTTCAAGGCGCTGAGCCCCGACGAGCTGTCCCGCATCGTCGACATCCAGCTCGCCCGGCTAAACGCACGCCTGGCGCCGCGCCGGATCACCGTCGACGTGACCGAGGACGCCAAGCGCTGGCTGGCCGACACCGGTTTCGACCCGATCTACGGCGCCCGGCCGCTGCGACGGCTGGTTCAGACGACGCTGGAGGACCAGCTGGCACGTCGAATCCTCTCCGGCGACATCCACGACGGCCAGTCGGTGACGTTCGACCTCACGACCGACCGCGACGGGGTCACGATCGTCTGAGCGGACGTGATCAGCAGCAGTGGTGCCGCCCGGCCCGTAGGCTGGGCGGCACCACCGCTTTCCGACCCGGAGAAGACACCATGGACGACGCCCGCCGGATCAACTGGCCGGAGGCCGCGCTCTACACCGCTGCGGCCGCGATCACGCTCGTCGAGCACCGGAGGCTGCACGGCTGGCGTCGCACCGCCTACTGGGGCGCCGTCTCCCTGCTGACCGGGGCCGGTGTCGTCACGGCCGCGGGCGACGGCGAGTTCGGCACCGGGACGCGGGCGGCCACCATGGCGGCCGTGACGGGCGTGACCTTCGGCCTCAGGGAGCCGTTCCTCACGCTCGACGCCCTCGTCGTGGACAAGCTGCGCCGTCTGGGCGTGGGTCAACCGCGCCTGCTGCTGGCCGGGCTGACGCTCGCAGCAGGAGCGGTGGCGGTGGTACAGGGAGCCCGACGAACCTCACCCGACGACGAGGCGGAGTTCCCCGCCCCGCAGGAGATCGAGCCGCGCGTCCGACAGGTGGTCGCGGAGATGCTCGCCCGGACCGACGAGTGGGGCGCCCCCCAGCTGCGCGAGCAGTTCGCCGCCGCCCGACAGCTCGGGCCCTTCGAGCACGGCTACGTCGAGTTCGAGGTCCCGGACGACGCGCCGGAGATCCCCGTCGAGTCGTTCACGTTCCCGATCCACGGCAGGGGCTCGGTCGGTGGCGCACCCGTCGTCGTGTCGCTGCACGTCGAAGCTGGCCGGTTGAGCGCGCTGTTCGTCGACCCCGAGGGCGACGTGGACGACCTCCGTCTCCCCGACGACCTGGAGTACTCGCTCGGTCACCCCGGCTGAGTCAGCCCTGGAAGTCTTCCGGGTCCACGTGCTCGAGGAACTCGCTGAACGCGGCCACCTCGGCCTCCTCGTCGACATCCTGTTCCATGACGATGCCGGCCCGGTCGAGCACCTCCTCGGCCACCCAGATCGTCGTGCCGGTGCGCAGCGACAGCCCGATCGCGTCCGACGGCCGGGCATCCAGCACGCGCTCGCCGCCCGGGGTGTCGAGCGTGATCTCCGCGAAGAAGGTGCCCTCCTCCAGGCGCGTCACCTCGATGCGCTCCACCTCGGCGTCCAGCGACTGGATCACGTCGCGCATGAGGTCGAGCGTCAGGGGCCGCGGGGGACTGACCTCGTTGAGGCCGGCGACGATGGCGGCCGCCTCCAGGCCGCCGATCCAGATCGGCAGGATGCGCCCCCGGCCGACCTCGTCGTCAAGGGGCTTGAGGATCACGACCGGCTGGGACCTCGTGTCGACGGCCAGGCCGGCGATCAGGACGGGGATCATGGCGCCACCTCCCTCTGGGGCTGGGGCGCCGCATGGGAGTGACGGCGCCTGTCTCCATCGTAGGTCGTCGTGCCGAGCCCATCCGGATCCGTCGGACAGCAGGCTGCGGGCTATCCTTGCCGCATGGATCCGAACATCCGCATCGGTGACGCTGAGCGCGACGAGGCCATCAGCCGCCTCCGTGCGCACCACGCCGCGGGCCGGATCGACATGATCGAGTTCGACGACCGGATGGAGAAGGCGCTCGAGGCGCGCACCGCCGGCGACCTGAAGTCGATCTTCCTGGACCTCCCTGACGAGCCCTTCGACGAGCCCGTCCCGCCTCGCCCGTTCCCGGCGGCCGGCCCGCACCCGTACGTGCCCGCACACCGACCGATGCAGAGCGTGGAGGCCAGGGTCACGAAGCCGGCCTACGCGGCGCCGGGATTCTTCTGGATCGTGTTCTTCGTCGTCATCTTCACCGGCATGCGGCTGTGGCCGCTGCTCGTGATCGCGGCGGTGTGGTTCTTCGGCATCGTCCCCGCCATCCAGGCCGCCCGGGGGCGGCGTCCGGTCGAGCGGCAGCGGTTCTTCTACCCGGCGGGTGACATCGACGCCGAACTCCGCGCGCTCGTGCACGCCAACCGCAAGATCGACGCGGTGCGCAGGTTCCGCGAGGTGTACGGCGGCGGCCTGCGGGAGGCGAAGGAAGCCGTCGACCGAATCGAGCGCGAGGAGCGAGGCCTTGGCCACTGACCTGCACCAGATCCGCACCGACTACCTGGGCGAGCCGCTCCCCGACGACTTGGCTGGCACCGACCCGTGGGCACTGTTCGAGCAGTGGATGACCGACGCGATCGCCGCGTCCCTCCCGGAGCCGACGGCGATGACGGTCTCGACGGTGCGCCCCGACGGCCGCCCGGCCGCCCGCGTGGTGCTGCTCAAGCAGTTCTCGCCCGAGGGGCTCGTGTTCTTCACCAACTACCTGTCGGCGAAGGGGCAGGAACTCGCGGCCCATCCCGTCGCGAGCGCGTCGTTCTGGTGGCCGGGCCCCATGAGGCAGGTCCGCGCCGTGGGCGAGGTCCATCGTCTCGACCGCGCGGCTTCCGAGCGCTACTTCCACTCGCGACCCAGACCCAGCCAGATCGCGGCGACGGTGTCCCGCCAGTCCGAGGAGCTCGCCTCGCGGGCACAGCTCGAGGCCGAGCTCGAGGCGGCGGCCGAGCGTGTGGGGGAGGCGGAGGTGCCGATGCCCGAGCACTGGGGCGGCTACGTGATCGAGGTCGACGAGTTCGAGTTCTGGCAGGGCATGCCCAGCAGGGTCCACGACCGGGCCCGCTTCACGCGCTCGGCCGACGGGTGGCGCGCCACCCGCCTCTACCCCTAGAAGATCGCCCGGAGCGCGATGAGTCCCATCGCGCCGATGCCGGCGGCGGCCGGCAGGGTGATCACCCAGGCCAGGAAGATCGGCCGCATGAGGCGCCAGTTGGCGGCCTTGTTCACCAGGCCCACGCCCAGGATCGCGCCGATCAGGATGTGGGTCGAGCTGACAGGGAGGCCGAAGACGGAGGCCAGGAGCACGACGCCGGCCGCGGAGAGCTCCGCGGCGAAGCCCGAGGCCGGGTGGATCTTCGTGAGCCCCTCGCCGACCGTCCGCATCACCGCCCGGCCGATGAACCACAGCCCCGCCACCAGCGCCACGCCGAAGGCCAGCAGCACCGGGGCCGGAAGGGCGGCCTTCTCGCTGACGCTACCCGTACGCAGCACGTCGAGGATCGCGGCGAACGGGCCGACGGCGTTGGCGATGTCGTTGGAGCCGTGGCTGAACGCGAACGCCGACGCGGTGAAGACCTGCATCCAGCTGAACAGGACGAACGTCGCCTGCGACAGCTGCTTGCCCTTCAGCGACTGCGCGAAGATGAACAGCGAGAAGCCGGCGATCACACCGACCATCGCGAGCACCAGCACCACCGCGAGCCCGCTGATCTCGAAGTCGAGGTTCTTCAGGCCCTTGAACAGGACCATCGCCGCGATGACCATCGAGCCCAGCGCCCCGAGCAGCGGGACCCAGCTGGTGAGTGCCCGGTGCGAGCGGACCTCGTCGACCTTCTTGTCGAGCTTCTTGAGCTCCTTGTAGTAGCGCGACTCGAGCAGGGTGGGGTCGATGTCGGGGCTCTTCGCGAGTTCGGAGTCGCGCACGAGCTTGCTCGTGTACGCCACCTGCTGGATCTGAGTGAGCCGGTCGAACTCACTCGCCTCGCGGTCCCGGTGCGCGATCCGCTCCGCGCTCAGCTCGCGCAGCTTGGCCTCGGCCTTCTCGTTGTAGAGGAGGATGCGCCGCTGGATCATGCCGAACAGCAGGAACGCGAGCACGCCACCCAGCAGCGGCGAGGCCACCCAGGAGATCGCGATGTCGCGGATGCCATCCCACTGCACCATCTCCAGGCTGCCGGTGCCCGTGAGGTAGCCGAGGGTGAGGGAGGCGCCCACGATCGCGCCCACGATGGAGTGGGTCGTCGACACCGGGAGTCCGAATCGCGTGGCCACGAGGAGCCACAGGGCCGCGCCGAAGAGGGCGGCCATCATGATGAACGCGAAGTCCCTGCCGGAGATGTCGGTGCCCAGGTCGACGATGCCGCTGCGGACCGTCTCCGTCACCTCGCCACCGGCCAACACGGCGCCGCTCACCTCGAAGACGGCCGCGATCAGGAGCGCCTGTTTCATGGTGAGCGTGCCGGCGCCCACCGACGTGCCGAACGAGTTCGCCACGTCGTTGCCGCCGATGTTGAACGCCATGAACATGCCGAGCACGATGGCGGTCAGCAGGATGATGACCAGGCGCGAGTTGTCGATGTAGTCGAGCGACCAGAGGAAGAACGCCACTGCGGTCACCGTCAGTAGGGCGCCGAAGATGAGGTGCAGGTTGCGGTCGCTGATGAGCGATCGCCCGGGCGAGGGATCTAGCGTGGGAGGGGGCGTGCTCGTCTCCCGCTGTGATGCGATGGCCACAGTTCCATACGTTAACTGAACATGAACGGAAAGTAACGATCGGGGCCCGGAGTAGCCTGCGGGGATGCGCATCCTCGTCACAGCGTTCGAACCCTTCGGCAACGACTCCGAGAACGCCTCCGCCGGCGCCCTGCGGGAACTGCTCGCGACGTGGCGGGACCCGGCGGTCGAGCTCGTCGGGGCGGAGTTGCCCGTCGTGTTCGACGATGCCTCCCTGCGCCGCGCCGTGGCCGAGTACCGGCCGGACCTGCTCGTCGCACTGGGAGAGGCGGGTGGCCGACACGCCATCACTCCCGAGCGGGTGGCGCGCAACGAGATGTCCGCACGCATCCCGGACAACGCCGGGGCCCGGCCCCAGGGGGAGCCGGTGGAGACGGGCGCCCCGGCGGAGCGAGCCACGGCGCTCGACGTCGACACGCTGGTCGAGGCGATGCGCGAGGCGGGGTGGGCGGCGGAGCCGAGCGACGAGGCCGGCCGCTTCGTCTGCAACTTCGTCGCGTTCCACGCCTACGGGATGGACGTGCCGTCGGTGTTCATCCACGTGCCGGCGGTCAGGTCCGAGGGGGAGGCCAAGGTGGGTGCGGAGACCGGGGGTGCCGTCACCGCGACGCGCGGCCGTGAGCCGCGCACCGTCGCCGAGCTCGCCGAGGCGCTGGCCGCCGCGCTCAGGCGCCTTCGACCATCCAGTCCTCCGTCCGGGCGCGCCACCACAGCGTGAGCGCCCGTGCGCCCATGTACCCGAACGCGAACGCGAGCCAGAGTCCCACGAGGCCCAGTTGCCCGCGTGGCAGCCACAGCACGGCGATCGCCAGCGGCACGTAGATGAGGAGCGCGACAACGCCCGCCCTGGCGAGGTAGGGCCCGTCGCCCGCACCGATCAGCACACCGTCGAGCAGAAAGACGTAGCCGGCCAGCGGCAGGGCCACGGCGACGACGACGAACAACCAGGCAGCGTGGTCGCGCACCTCGAGGTCGGAGGCGAAGAAACCCGCCAGCGGCCCCCGGACGACGAACACCACCAACCCGAGCACGGCCCCGACCCCGATCGACCAGCGAGTCATCAGGCGCGTCGACTCGCGCGCCTCGTCGCGACGCGAGGCGCCGAGGGCCGTGCCGATGATGGTCTGGCCCGCGATCGCGATCGCGTCGAGCGCGTTCGCGAGGAAGTTCCACACCTGCATCACGACGTGGTGCGCCGCGAGCGCCGCCGCGCCTTGTGCGGCCGCGACGTAGGTGGTCAGGAGGATGGCGATCCGCAGCGCGAGGGTGCGGAGCATCAACGGGAGGCCGACGCGCAGGTTGAGCCACATGTCCACCGGGACGGGCCGGAGCCGCGCGCCCAGCCGTCGTCCCTGGCGGGCGACGAGGAATGCTGCCGCGGCGCCCATCGTCGTCTCTGCGACGGCGGTGCCGAGTCCGGCTCCACCGATGCCCATGCCGACCACATAGACGAAGAAGAGGTTGAGCGCGAAGTTGAGGCTCGCGGCGCCCACCAGCAGCACCAGCGGGGTCCGCGCGTCGGAGAGCCCGCGGAACGTGCCGGTGGCGGCCAGCATCACCAGCATCCCGGGCATCCCGGGGACCGCCCAGCGCAGGTACTCCACCGCCTGCGCGTGCACCCCGTCATCGGCGCCGAGAGCACCCGCGATCCACGACGCACCGAGCACCGTGAGCACGACGAGGGCCAGGCCGAGGGCCAGCGCGAGCCACATGGCCTGGGTGCCCAGCTCGAGCGCGCGCCGCTGGTTGCCGGCACCGACCTGGCGCGACACAGTCGCCGTGGAGCCGTAGGCGAGGAAGATCATGATCCCGACCATCGTCGTCAGCACCACGGCGCCGATGCCGAGGCCGGCCAGCGGGATGGTGCCCAAGCGGCCCACGATCCACGTGTCGGCGAGGGTCATCAGCGGCTGGGCGATGAGCGCCGCGAACGCCGGGACGGCGAGCGACAGGATCCGGCGGGTCAGGGACACGAGCGGCAGTCTACGGCCGTCCACCGTCGGGCACCCTGCGCCGCATTAGGCTGGCGTCGATGTCCTACCTGGTCCCCGACGACTCGATCCCCGGCGCCTTCCGCGTGATGTTCGGGCTCACGCAGCAGTCGTTCGTGGACCCGTCGCGCCCGGACTTCCTGGTGTTCGAGTACGTCCAGCACATCGCGCTCATCCTCGACCACACCGTGCTCCGCGCGCCTGACGACCAGCGCCTGCGCATCGTGCACATCGGCGGGGGAGGGCTGAGCGTCCCGCGGTGGGTGGAGTGGCGGCGGCCCCGCACCGCACAGGTCGTGTGCGAGCCCAACACCGAACTGACCGAGGAGGTCCGACGGAAGATCCCGCTCGGGAGGCACTCGGGCATCAAGATCCGCGACGTCGACGGCCGCACCGGGCTCGCCGCCATGGCCGACGGGTGGGCCGACGCCGTGATCATCGACGCCTTCGACGGGGCGCGCGTCCCCTCCGAACTGATCACGGCGGAGGCGTTCGATGAGGTGCGGCGCGTCGTCCGCGGCGAGGGGGTGGTGATCGTCAACGTCACGGACCACGCCCCCTTCCACTGGGCCAGGCGGGTCGCGGCCGGCGTCGCCGAGCGGTGGCCGCGCTTCCTTGTCGGTGCCGAGCCGGCGGTGCACAAGGGCAGACGGTTCGGGAACCTGCTCTTCGTCGGTTCGCTGGGGCGGCCCGACCTCCACGGGATCCGACGTGCCACCGCGCCGCTGTCGGCCGCGTACCGGTGGGTGACCGACGTCGACGCGCGGGACTGGCCCGGCGGTGCCGAGCCGTTCACCGACGCCGACGCGGAGGCGTCACCGAAGCCGTTCGGCTCGAAGCTCTGGTTCTAGAGGAGGTTCTGGGCCAGGATCGCGACGGCGACTACCGCGAGCAGGGCCGCGAAGCCCAACCCGAGCGTGCGCGCCGGCAGCCGGCGGCTGAGCCGGCCGCCGAGGATGGCCCCGCCGGCCGCGAGGACACTGAAGGAGCCGATCAGGAGCCAGTCGATGTCCTGCGCCGCGGTCAGGCGGGTGCCCAGCGAGACGAGCGAGTTGAGCAGGATGACCAGCAGTGACGTGGCGACCGCCTGCGGCATGGAGAAGCCCAGCACCATGACGAGCGCAGGGACGACGGCGAAGCCGCCACCCACACCGAAGAATCCCGTGAGGAACCCCACCCCGGTGGCCGTGAGCGCGACGAGCAGCAGCTGCCGGAGGTTCACACGGAAGGGGCGACGCTCGAAGACGGGCGGCGGCGGGTCGGCGGACCGCGACGCGCCCGGCCGGAGGAATCGCTTCGCCATCAGCGCGGACACCATGAGCAGCAGCGCACCGAACAGGATCATCAGCACGTCCTCGGGGACGCGCATGGAGAGCAGGGAACCCACAATGGCGCCCACGGTGCCCAGCAGCGAGAACTCGACGCCCTCCACCGCCCGCACATGACCGGCGCGCCAGTGCCCGACGATCCCGGCGATCGCGGTGACGCTGACGACGATCAGCGAACCGACCATCGCCGCGCCCGGCGCCTGCCCGGCCAGGTAGACGAGCACGGGAGTGGTGACGATGGCGCCGCCGCCGCCGAGCGCGCCCATCACCACGCCGACCACGATGGCCAGCGGAACCAACCACCAAGTCATTCGCCGTCGACCCCCGCCTCCGTCAGCGGCAGTCCGCGCTTCGCGGCGTTGTCGAAGTCGTCGTCGATCGCAACGACCTTCTTCCGCGCCGCCAACAGCATGGAGGCCGCGATCGACGAGCGGTAGCCGCTCTCGCAGTGCACCCAGATCTCGCCCCCGGGTGCCTCGTCCATGCGGTCCAGCAGCTCGTGGAGGGGGATGTTCGTGGCACCCTCGATGTGCCGGGCCTCGAACTCGGACGCGCGACGCACGTCGAGGACCTCGACGCGGCGGTGGTGCCGCACCTCGCGGAGGTCGCCGAAGTCGGCCTGCTGAAGCGTGGCCGGCTTGTCCGTCCAGTCGTCTGGCCCGCCCGTGGCGCTCGCGGCGACCCGGTCGATCCCGATGCGCACGAGTTCGCGCTGCCCCTCGGCGACCTGCTCGCGGGACTCGCCGAGCAGCGTCAGCGGCGTGCCCCACGGGATGATCCAGCCGAGGTAGGTGGCCATTGAGCCGTCGAGGCCGAAGTTGAAGGATCCCGGCACGTGGCCCGCGGCATAGGCGGTGCGGTTGCGCAGGTCGACGACCCACTCGCCGCGGCCGAGGCGCGCCCGGATCTCCTCTCGGTCGGCGCGGGTGGGCTCCGACAGGTCCGGCTCCGTCGGGCCGGCCGCGTTGGCGGGCGCCATGTGCGCGTAGTAGGCGGGGTAGACGTCGAGCCCCGCGAGGATCTCCTCGATCCACTCCTCCTCGTCCGTGGTGAGCGCGGAGTTCACCTGCTTCTCCCGGCCGATGGTGGACTCGTCGCCCTCCGTCTCGGTGGCGGAACAGAAGCTGCCGAACCCGTGCGTCGGCAGGACCTCGGTGGACTCGGGTAGCTCGGCCGCGAGGCGCTGGGCCGAGTGGTACTGGTGGCGCACCAGCTCGTGGGTGTGGTCCTCGCCGAGCAGGTCGGGGCGGCCGGTCGCGCCGAACAGCAGAGACCCTCCGGTGAAGACGGCTCGCCCCTCGGCGCCGTGGTCGTCGGCCGTGGGATCGATGAGCACGTAGGAGAGGTGAGTGAACGTGTGGCCGGGGGTGGCCAGCGCCTTCACGTGCATGGTTGGGCTGACCTCGACGACCTGCCCGTCGGCGATGGGGGAGCGCTCGAAGGAGACCTCGTCCGCGGCGTTGACGTAGTAGTCCGCGCCGAATTTCCGTGCGAGGGCGAGGCCGCCCGTGATGTAGTCGTTGTGGATGTGCGTCTCGAACACCGCCTCGAGTTGCACGCCGGCCCGCTCCAGCACGTCGACGACGCGGTCGATGTCGCGTTGCGGGTCGATCACTATGGCGGATCGGCCGTCGTGGACGACGTAGCTGCGGTCACCCAGGGTGGGGGTCTCGATCGTGATGATCTCTGCCATGCGTTCCTCCTCGAAGGTCTCCGGCGAGTATACCCTAGGGGGTATCCATGTCGTTGGGACACGGGAACCGAGCCACCCGGTAGCTGCGCGACCGGGCGACCCAACGTCGCCGCCTGCCACAATGGCCCACATGGCGAAACGTGCGCGCAGGGTCTCCCCGGTTGGGGTGCTGGGCCTCGTGCTGCTGGCCGTCCTGTTCGTCGCCGTCGCCTGGGCGCTCTGGTTCCACGTGGGCACGAACGCCGTGGCGGACGCGGACCGCCGCGATGCGCTGGCCGGGCTCGACGAGGCCTGGCGCGCGCCGACGGCCGCGGAATCGGAGGCCGAACTGCCGCTGCCCGAGGCGGGACGACCGGCTTGGATCCTCGAGATCCCTGCCCTGGGTGTCCGGCAGCCGATCATCGCCGGGACCGATCCGGACGACCTGTCGCGCGGCGTGGGCTGGTACCCGACGACCAACCTCCCCGGCGAGGTGGGCAACATGGCCCTCGCCGGCCGCCGCGTCGGGCACGGCGAACCGTTCCGGAGGCTGCTCGACCTCGAGCGCGGTGACGAGGTGGTCGTCGAGACGATGATCAAGCGCTACACCTACGTGGTGCGGGTCGCGCCCGCCGAGCTCACCGTCGCCCCCGAGGACTCCTGGGTGCTCGACCCCGTTCCCGGCAAGGACTTCGACCCGCACGAAGCCGTGCTGACGCTCACGACCGAGCAGGATCTCTACCCCACGCCCGACCGCGCGGTCGGGTTCGCAGTACTGGAAAGTGAGGAGCCGAAGTGAAGGCCGAACTCGTCGAACACATCAAACGTCTCGCCATCGTCCGCGGCAAGGTGACGCTGGCCTCCGGCAAGGAGGCCGACTACTACGTGGACATGCGCCGCGTCACACTCGACGGCGAAGCCTCGCCGCTCGTCGGGCGCGTCATGCGCGGGCTGACCGCGGACCTCGACTTCGACGCCGTGGGCGGTCTCACCCTCGGCGCCGATCCCGTCGCCACCGCGATGCTGCACGCCGCGGCCGCCGAGGGCGCGCGCCTCGACGCATTCGTCGTGCGCAAGGAGGCGAAGGCCCACGGGCTGCAGCGCCGGATCGAGGGCACTGACGTCCGGGGCCGCAGGGTGCTCGTCGTGGAGGACACGTCCACCACCGGTGGGTCGGCACTCACCGCCGTGGACGCCGTCAGGGAGGCCGGGGGAGAGGTCGTGGCGGTGGCCGTCGTCGTCGACCGCGACACCGGTGCCGCCGAGCGGATCGCACACGCCGGGCTCGAGTACCGCTACGCCGTGGGCCTCGGGGATCTGGGCCTCTAGGCGGCGCTGACTGCTACCGTTGAAGCAGCACCACATCCATAGGAGACAGCCGTGGAATTCCTCATCGGTCTACTCGTCGTCATCGTCGTCCTGGCGCTCATCGTCGTCATCTGGTGGATCTCGACGCACAACGCCCTGGTGCGCGGCCGGAACCTGATCCAGGAGTCATGGCGGCAGATCGACGTCGAACTCACCCGGCGCTACGAGTTGATCCCCAACCTCGTAGAGACGGTGCGCGGTTTCGCCGCCCATGAGCGCAACACGCTCGAGTCGGTCATCGCCCTGCGCAACCAGGCTCGCCAGCTGGCGGACACCGCTGGTCACGAGCCGACGGAGGCGCGCGCGGCGGCCGAGGCGGAGCTCTCACAGAGCATCCGCAACCTCATCGTGTCCGTCGAGGCGTACCCCGAGGTGAAGAGCGACACCAACTTCCTGCACCTCCAGCGTGAACTGAGCGACACCGAGGACCGCATCGCGGCAGGGCGGCGCTTCTACAACGCCAACGTCCGTGACTACAACACCCGCATCGAGTCCGTGCCGAGCAATTTCGTCGCGAACGCGGGCCGCTTCGAGAAGGCCACCTACTTCGAGGCCAACGACCCGGTCGTCCGTCAGGCCCCGCAGGTCAACTTCGGCGAGGTCTCCGAGCGGCCCGAAGCCCAGTGATCCTGGCCGCCCGGGCCAGGATCGAACCGAACCAGACCACCGTGGGTCCGCCCCGTGTCCACCGACACGGGGCGGACCCATGTCCGAGCAGAAGGGACGTCTGAATGACGGCCGAGGAACAAGATCTCACCCATGTGCCGAGGCACGTGTCCGTCGCCGACGTCGTTTTCAACGTCGTACGCGGCGGGCTCATCGGGCTCGCGGAACTCATCCCCGGTGTGTCGGGCGGCACCATCGCGCTGATCGTCGGCATCTACGAGCGGGTCCTCGACTCCGGCAACCACCTCATCTCCGGGGTGCGGCGTCTCATCACCGGTCCCGACCGGGGTCGCGGCTTCGGTGAGCACCTCCGCCGGGTCGACTGGTGGCTGATCATCCCGATGCTGGTCGGCATGGCGACAGCGGTGCTCAGCCTGGCCGGGATCATGGCTGCCTTCGTGACGGACCACGCGTCGCTCTCCCGCGGGCTGTTCCTCGGGATGGTCGCCGCCTCCGTGGCAGTGCCCCTGCTGCTCGTCGACTGGCGGACGGTCCGTGGCGGGCGGGTGCCGCTCCACCTCGTCGTCTTCGTCCTCGGCGCCGTGGCCGCGTTCCTGCTGACCTCGGGGGGCAGCGGCGCCGTCGTCCAGGACCCGCCGCTGCTGCTGGTGTTCGGTGCCGCGGCCATCGCCGTCTGCGCCCTCGCGCTGCCCGGGGTGTCGGGCTCCTTCTTCCTGCTGGTCATCGGCCTGTACGCGCCCACCATGCAGGCCATCGACGAGCGCAACCTCACCTACATCGCCGTCTTCGCGCTCGGGGCGATCACCGGTCTCTCGCTCTTCATCAAGGGCCTGCACTGGCTGCTGCTCCACTTCCACAGCCTCACGCTGACGACGATGGCGGGACTCATGCTCGGTTCCCTGCGAGCGCTGTGGCCGTGGCAGGACGAGTCCGGTGCCTTCCTGGCGCCCGGCGGCGATGCCGGCGTCGTGGCACTGATGGCCCTGGCCGGGGCGCTGGTGGTCGGCGTGCTCGTCGTCGTGGACCGTGTCCTCACGAGGCGAGATGCCGAGTTCGATGCCAGCGAACAAGGCGCCCACGAAAGTAGTTGAATACTAAACCAACATCGTGTAGTGTGGATCACGCAAGCCAACGAAAGGTTTATTGACATGGCACTTCAGGACATCCAGGGCACCTACGTCCTCGACCCCACGCACACCACCTTCTCCTGGGTCACCCGCCACGCGATGGTGACCAAGGTCCGTGGTTCCTTCGAGGACTTCGAGGGCACCGCCACCATCGACGAGGCCAAGAACCTCGACCTGAACGTCACCATCCAGGTGGCCTCGGTCAACTCGCGCAACGCGGACCGCGACAACCACCTCCGCAGCGCCGACTTCTTCGACGTGGAGAACTACCCGACGATGACCTTCAAGGCGAACCAGTACGCCATCAAGGGTGATGTCGTCGAAGTCACCGGCGACCTCACGATCAAGGACGTCACGCGCACCCTGACCATCCCGCTGGAGTACCAGGGCGAGGCCAAGGATCCCTTCGGCAACACCCGCCTCGGCTTCGACGGCAAGCTGCAGGTCTCCCGCCAGGACTTCGGCCTGACCTGGAACGCCGCCCTCGAGACCGGTGGCTTCCTCGTCTCCGACAAGGTCACCCTCGAGTTCGAGATCTCGGCCATCAAGCAGGCCTGAGCCGACTCGCTCCAACCGCACCACCCCCGGCGCCCGCGCGCCGGGGGTGTTCGCGTTCCCGGCCCTATGCTGGGGCGGTGATGTTCGACCCGACCGCCCCCTCCGTCGGGGTGGGCCCCCATCCCGAGCCCTGGCCCGACGACGAGCGGTTGGACCCCGAACTGCTCCGCGACGGGGACCGACGCAACGTCGTCGACCGCTACCGCTACTGGCGGCTCGAGGCGATCGTCGCGGACCTCGACCGAACCCGGGCCCCGCTGCACGTCGCCATCCAGAACTGGGAGCACGACTTCAACATCGGATCCATGGTCCGCACCGCCAACGCGTTCAACGTCGCCGCCGTCCACATCGTCGGGAAGCGGCGGTGGAACCGCCGCGGCGCCATGGTCACCGACCGCTATCTCCACGTCGTCCACCACGAGGACGAGGCCTCGCTGTTCGCCCACCTCGACGAGCGGGGCGTCACGCCGGTGGGCGTCGACAACCTACCGGGGTCGGTGCCGCTCGAGACGACGCAGCTGCCCCGCCACGCCTGCCTGGTGTTCGGCTCCGAGGGTCCCGGGCTCACGGACGCCATGGTGGCGGGTTGCCGTCAGCTCGTTTCCATCACCCAGTACGGGTCGACGCGGTCCATGAACGCGGGCGCCGCAGCCGCCATCGCGATGTACCACTGGTCGGTCGGTCACCCTTCCGCGCGGCCGACGGGGGACGCACTAGCATGACCGGCATGGACGACCAGCGGTTCGAGGTGGGCTTCACGCCACTCCCGACGGCGGCCCGGGTGACCCGTCAGCGGGGCGCGCTGAAGTGGCGCTGGATCACGACGGCGATCTCCGTGGCGATCCTCGTGGCCATCGTCTACTTCTTCCCACCCGACTGGTCGTCCTGGGTCACCTGGGCGTTCGCAGTGCTGTGGGTCGGGTCGTCGGTCTTCTGGCTGGTGGTCAACCTCGTGGGGCTGTCCCGCGCCAAACGGGACCTCGAGAGCATCCAGCCCGGCCCGAGCTTCTACATCGACCCCGAGGGGCTCGAGTTCGTGGCCCCGCAGGAGGCGGTGCTGCGCTGGGGGGAGATCGACGCCCTGACGGTGACGGGCGGTCGGGGTGGGGCCGGGCCGCGGCTCGCGGTCGTGGCGGGCGGCGACGTCGTGGCCGAGGTGCCGTTCAGCATGCTCGACGCCAGCCCCACGGTCATCGACTCCATGGTCAGGGCCCACTCGCTGGGCAGGCACCATCTCGATGCCGCTAAGCTCGAGGCATCCGTGTAGGACCCCTGCCCGTCGCGGGGGCGGCGCGGAACGGTAGAATCGTCCTGACATATTTTTCGACCCGCTAGGAAAAGAGGCAACCATGCCCATTGCAACTCCCGAGGTCTACGGCGAGATGCTCGACCGGGCCAAGGCGAACAAGTTCGCGTACCCGGCCATCAACGTCACGTCGTCCCAGTCGGTGACCGCCGCCCTCCGCGGCTTCGCCGAGGCCGGCTCCGACGGCATCATCCAGGTCTCGACGGGCGGCGCCGAGTACGCCTCCGGCTCGACGATCAAGGACATGGTCACCGGCGCGGTCGCGCTCGCGAAGTACGCCGAGGAAGTCGCCAAGAACTACCCGGTGCAGATCGCGATCCACACCGACCACTGCCAGAAGGAGAAGCTCGACACCTACGTCAAGCCCCTCATCGCCATCTCGCAGGAGCGCGTGAACGCCGGCGGGCTGCCGCTGTTCCAGTCGCACATGTGGGACGGCTCCGCCGTGCCGCTGGACGAGAACCTCCGCATCGCCGACGAGCTGCTCGCCCTCACCTCCGCCGCGAACATCATCCTCGAGATCGAGGTCGGTGTCGTCGGTGGCGAGGAGGACGGCGTCGCCGCGGAGATCAACGACAAGCTGTACACCACCGTCGAGGACGGCATGGCCACCGTCGAGGCACTGGGCCTGGGCGAGAAGGGCCGCTACATCACGGCGCTCACCTTCGGCAACGTCCACGGCGTCTACAAGCCCGGCGCGGTCAAGCTGCGTCCCGCGGTCCTCAAGGAGATCCAGGACGCCGTCGGCGCCAAGTACGGCAAGGAGAAGCCGTTCGACCTCGTCTTCCACGGTGGCTCCGGCTCCACAGCGGAGGAGATCTCCGACGCGGTCGACTTCGGCGTCGTGAAGATGAACATCGACACCGACACGCAGTACGCGTTCACCCGTCCCGTCGTCGAGCACATGTTCCGCAACTACGACGGCGTGCTGAAGATCGACGGCGAGGTCGGCAACAAGAAGATGTACGACCCCCGCGCCTGGGGCAAGCTGGCCGAGGCCGGCATGGCCCAGCGCATCGTCGAGGCCTGCCAGAACCTGCGTTCGGCTGGCACCTCGCTCGGCAAGTAGTCCGGGGCTCGCTCGAACCAAGACGCCTCCGGTGGGAGGGAATGCACCAAGCTCGGTGCGAACCCTCCCACCGGAGGCGTTCGTCGTGGTCACCGGGAGAGCTGTGCCCGCGCCAGCGAGTGCTGGATGTCCTTCGTCTGGCGGTACAGGTCCAGGTAGAGCTGGTAGCCCTGCTCGTAGACGTCGTGGGCGTTCGGCTCCACCACCTCGGCGACGGGGTTCCAGTCGCCGATCCTGACCGACGGGTCCAGCAGCCGCGCCGCGAGGTACGCGTCGCCGTACGAGGCCCCGACCGCCTTCTCGGCGATCAGCTGCGTCAGGCCCGTCGCGTCCGACACGATCTGCGGCCACAGCCGGCTCTGGGTGCCGCCGCCGATGGCGAAGATCTTGTCGATGGCCACGCCCCCCTCCCGGTAGGTCTCGACGTTGTGCCGCACGCCGTAGGCGGTGGCCTCCAGCGCTGCCCGGTAGAGGTCGCCGCGCGTGTGCCCGATCGTGAGGCCGGTGATGGTGCCGCGCGCGAGCGGGTCCTGGATGGGCGTCCGCTCACCCTCGAAGTAGGGGAGCATGAGCAGGCCATTCGCCCCAGGGTTCGAGCGGCCGGCCTCGTCGACGAGCGCGCCGAAGTCGGGTGAGCCGAACAGTTCCCGGAGCCAGCCGGTGATCGCGCCCGACGTGGCCATCCCGCCCGCGACGTTCCACTGGCCCTCCACGAGCCCCGACGTCCCCCACATGGCCGGGTGCCGGACGCGGTGGTCGGTGTTGGCGACCAGGAACATGGTGGTCCCGTACATGAGCATCAGGTCGCCGGCCTCGACGGCGCCGACGCTGAGTCCCTCCGCCCACGCGTCGATGGTCCCGACGGCCACCGGTGTCCCTTCGCGGAGGCCGGTCGCCTCGGCGCCGGCGGAGTGCACGCTGCCGGCGAGGTCGCCGGCCCAGGCGAGCCGGGGGAGTTCGATGCCGGGGGCGACGACGTCGGCCCAGGCCCGGTCCCACTCCTGCGTCGCGGCGTCGTACAGCGGCGTGGACTGGCTGGCGGACTGCCGGTCGAGCACGTACTCGCCGGTCAGCCGCGCGACGATGAGGCTCGCGGGCATGTGGAACCGGCTCGACGCGCGGTACGCCTCCGGCCGGTGCTTCGCGAACCACCGGAACTTCGGACCGCCCGACTGGGTGGAGAGGTAGGAGTCGGTGCGCTCGTAGATGGCGTCAGCGCCCAGTTCCTCGTTCAGTTCCTGGATCTCGGCGGTGGCGCGCGTGTCGACGCCGTACAGCGCCGAGGGCGTGGTCGGGCGGTGGTCCGCGTCGGTGAGCTGTACGCAGGGGCCCATGCCGGAGACGCCGACGGCGGCGAACCCGTCGGGGGCGTGGGCGGAGAGCTCGCGCGCGAGGGAGGAGAACTCGTCCCACCAGATCGCGCCGTCCATCTCGACAATGCCGGGCGCCGGCCGCGCCACCTGGTGCTGTCGCACCGCCACGGCGAGCAGGCGGCCCTTCTCGTCGACCGCCACCCCCTTGGTGCTTGAGGTCCCGACGTCCACTCCGAGCATCACTGCGTTGGTCATTGCGCCATTGTGGCACCGGGCCCCGACGCGGTTGCCGGTGCCTCGGAAAAGATTGCGATTCGGTCACATTCCCGGGGGCTCTTCCCAAGGGCCTATCCGTGTTGCTAACGTTAACAACGTCATTGGTGACCGTGTCACGAAGGAGTACACGTGGCGAAGCTGCTGGAACTGAAGAACGTCTCCAAAACGTTCCCGGGCGTGAAAGCGCTGCAGAACGTCCACCTCGACCTCAATGAGGGCGAGGTGTTGGGACTGTGCGGGGAGAACGGCGCGGGCAAGTCCACGCTCATGAAGGTGCTCACTGGCATCTACACCCCTGACCCGGGGGCGGAGATCTGGCTCGACGGCAAGCAGGTCGAGGTCAAGGACGTCAACCACGCCCGCGACCTGGGGCTGTCGATCATCCACCAGGAGCTCAACCTGGTGAACGACCTCACCGTCGCCCAGAACCTCTTCCTCGGCCGACCCGGGAGCCACAAGGGCGGGTTCATCAACGACCGCGCGCTCGAGGAGCGGGCGGCCGAACTGTTCGACCGCTACGGGATGCGGATCGACCCGCGGGCGAGGATGGGCAGCCTGACCGTCGCCCGCCAGCAGATGGTCGAGATCGCCCGGGCGCTCAGCTACGACTCGCGCATCCTCGTGATGGACGAGCCGACCGCGGCCCTCACCGGGGTCGAGACGGAGCGGCTCTTCGAGCTCATCCGCGACTTCGTGTCCCCGACCACGGGGCTCATCTACATCTCCCACCGCATGCCCGAGATCGCCGAGATCACCGACCGCGTCTCCGTCCTCCGCGACGGCGAGTACGTCGGCACGGTCGTCACCGACGAGGTCGAGATGCGCGAGATCGTCTCCATGATGGTCGGCCGCGAGGTCTCGGCAGAGGCGCGGCCCCGGACGAAGCGGCTCTCCGACGAGGTGGTGCTGAAGGTCTCGAACCTCAGCTCGAAGAACCTCCTGCACGACATCAACTTCGAGGTCCGCGAAGGCGAGATCCTCGGGTTCGCGGGGCTGGTGGGCGCCGGGCGCACCGAGGTGGCGCGTTGCGTCTTCGGTGCCGACGCCCGCACGTCCGGCGACATCGAGGTGCGCGGCAAGCGCGTGCGCATCCACAACGCGGTCGACGGGGTGAACGCCGGCATCGGCTACCTGTCCGAGGACCGCAAGCAGTACGGCCTCCTCCTGGACCAGAGCATCAGCGACAACGCCGCCATGGCCACGATGGAGAAGTTCCACACCGCCGGGTACATCCACGACGACAAGATCGAGAAGATCGGCAAGGAGTACTCGAAGAAGCTGCGCGTCCGCACCCCGAGCGTCGCCCAGCTCATCCGCAAGCTCTCCGGTGGCAACCAGCAGAAGGTCGTCATCGCCAAGTGGCTGATCCGCGACTCCGACGTCCTCATCTTCGACGAGCCCACCCGCGGCATCGACGTCGGCGCCAAGGAGGAGATCTACGAGCTGCTGGACGACCTGAGCCGGCAGGGCAAGGCGATCGTCGTCATCAGTTCCGAACTGCCCGAGGTGCTGCGCGTCAGCCACCGGATCGCAGTCATGGCCAACGGCCGCATCACCGGCTTCCTCGACAACGAGGAAGCGACCCAGGCCAACATCATGGAGCTTGCCACCGTGGGCAAGCCAGTCGTGGAAGGAGCCCACTCGTGAGCACCACCGAGGAGACGAAGACGGAAGTCGAGCACGAGGCGAAGAAGGAGGGACGCTCCGGCTCCAGTTTCCAGCAGCTGCTCGTCCTCCTCGCGCTGGTGGCCATCTACGTCTTCTTCATGTTCGCCGCCCCGAACTTCGCGCAGCTGGGCATCGCGATCGACATCCTGTCGCAGTCCGCGTACATCGGCGTGATGGCGCTCGGCACCACGTTCATCATCGCCACCGGCGGCATCGACCTCTCGTCGGGCACCGGCATGTCCCTGATGGCGGTGGCGGCAGGCATCTTCCTCGCCGCACCGCCCTACTGGAACCTGCCGCTCGGTGCCGGCCTCCTGCTCGTCCTGCTGGTGGGAGCGTTGATCGGGGCCATCAACGGCGCCAACGTCGCCATCCTCGGGCTCCCGCCGTTCATCGCCACGCTGGCGATGATGATGGCGGCGCGCGGCCTGGCGCTCGTCATCTCCCAGACCCAGACGATCTCCATCGCGAACCCCGGATACAAGAACCTCGTGCAGGGCAACCTGATCCCCCGCTTCGAACTTGGCGGCAGCACCATCGCGATCCCCAACTCGGTCCTGATCTTCATCCTGCTGGCCATCGTTGCGGCGTTCCTGCTGAACAAAACCCTCCTGGGCCGTTACGCGCTGGCCATCGGCTCCAACGAGGAGGCCACCAGGCTCTCCGGCGTCAACGTCCGGTTCTGGAAGATGATGGTCTACATCGTGGGCGGCCTCTTCGTCGCCATCGGCGCGATCCTCTACTCCGGCCGGTTCGGGTTCGTCCAGCCGTCCGAGGGCGTGGGCTTCGAGCTCAACGTCATCGCCGCAGCCGTGATCGGCGGCACCTCGCTCTCCGGCGGCCGCGCCAACATCACCGGCACGGTCATCGGCGCCCTCATCATGCAGACCCTGACCAAGGGCCTCCAGATGATGGGCCTCCGTCAGGAATGGCAGCTGGTGGTCACCGGCGTCGTCGTCCTGATCGCCGTCCTTATCGACATCCAGCGTCAACGCCGCGCGAATGCGGCCTGACAGACCTCAACGAGGAAATCGGGAGAATGGGCTCCCGCTTAACGAAAGGAAACCCACCATGCGCATCATGCGTTCCGCAATCGCGCTGGCGTCGGTGCTCGCACTCGGGTTGACCGCGTGTGGCACCTCCACCGACACGTCGTCGCCCGACCCGACCACCGCGGAGGAGACGACCTCCGCTCCCGCCGAGTCCGAGTCGGCCTCGGAGGAGCCTTCGGAATCCCCGTCGGAGGGCGGCAGCGAAGGCGCCGGTGACGTGCCCCAGGGCGACGGCACCCAGACCATCTACCTGGTCTCGAAGGGCTTCCAGCACCGCTTCTGGCAGGCGGTGAGGGAGGGCGCCGAGCAGGCCGGCGAGGAGTTCAACTACAAGGTCGAATTCGTCGGCCCCCAGAACGAGACGCAGGTCACCGAGCAGCTCAACATGCTGAAGACGGCACTCGACTCCAAGCCGGCCGCCATCGGCCTCGCCGCCCTCGATTCGGGCGCCGCCTCCGACCTCCTCGACCAGATCGAGGCGGCGGGCATCCCGATCATCGCCTTCGACTCGGGTGTCGACTCCGACATCCCGCTGACGACCGTCCAGACCGACAACTACGCCGCGGCGCAGGCTGCTGCGGAGCACCTCGTCGAGCTCATCGGCGGCCAGGGCACCGTCGGCCTGATCTGCCACGACCAGACCTCGCAGACCGGCAAGCAGCGCTGCGACGGCTTCAAGGAGTACATGGCGGAGAACGCTCCCGACGTGACCGTCCTGCCCGAGCAGATCGCCGGTGAGGTCGGCCTCGCGGCCAACGCGGCCAAGTCGATGATCCAGGCCAACCCCGACATGGTGGGCCTCTACGGCTCCAACGAGGCGGCCGCCACCGGCGCCGTCCAGGGCGCCATCGAGTCCGGGAACTCCGAGCTCAAGGTCGTCGGCTTCGACTCCGGCAAGACCCAGATCGACGCGATCAAGAACGGCCAGCAGGCCGGCGCCGTCACCCAGGCCCCGATCAAGATGGGCTACGAGACCGTCGTCGCGGCCATCAAGGCCATCAACGGCCAGGAGCTGCCGGAAGTGATCGACTCGGGCTTCGCCTGGTACGACGCCTCCAACATCGACGATCCCGAGATCGCCGCCAACCTCTACGAGTGACCCACACCGCCCGTCCCGGGAGGGGGCAGGGAGCCATCCCGCCCCCTCCCGCGGACCGGCGCGGCCCGCACCGCCCGCAAGTCCATCCCAACCAGCCCCCGAACACAGAAAGAAAGCAACGTGACTGACTACCAGAGGGTCACCGATCATCCCCGGATCGGCATCCGCCCCATCATCGACGGCCGCCGCCTCGGCGTCCGCGAGTCGCTGGAAGAGCAGACCATGCGCATGGCGGAATCCGTGGCCAAGCTCTACACCGAGAACCTCCGCTACCCCGACGGCGCGCCCGTCGAGGTCGTGATCGCCGACTCGACGATCGGCCGCCTGCCCGAGGCGCAGGCCTGCGCCCGCAAGTTCCGCGAGCAGAACGTCGGCCTCGTCCTCTCCGTCACGCCCTGCTGGGCCTACGGCACGGAGACCATCGACATCGACCGCACCATCCCCCAGGCCATCTGGGGCTTCAACGGCACCGAGCGCCCCGGCGCGGTCTACCTGGCCGCCGCCCTCGCCGGTCACACCCAGCTCGGCATCCCCGCCTTCGGCATCTACGGCGAGCAGGTCCAGGACTCCGACGACGCGAGCATCCCCGACGACGTCCGCGGCCGCCTGCTCGAGTACGCCACCGCCGGCCTCGCCGTCGCCCAGCTGAAGGGCAAGTCCTACCTCTCCATCGGCGGCGTGTCCATGGGCATCGCCGGCTGCGTGGTCAAGGAGGAGTTCTGGCAGTACTACCTCGGCATGCGCAACGAGTACATCGACGAGGTCGAGCTCGAGCGTCGCATCAAGCTCGGCATCTACGACGAGGAGGAGTACGAGAAGGCCTACGCGTGGGTCCGCGAGAACCTGCAGCAGGGCGAGGACTTCAACCCCGAGGAGTTCCAGCGCTCCGGCGAGGAGCACGAGGACTGGTGGCCCTACGTCACCAAGCTGGTCCTCATCGGCCGGGACCTCATGGTGGGCAACCCGAAGCTCGCCGAGAAGGGCTTCGAGGAGGAGGCGGTGGGCCACGGTGCGCTCGCGTCCGGCTTCCAGGGACAGCGGCAGTGGACCGACTACCTGCCCAACGGCGACCTGATGGAGACCATCCTCAACACCTCCTTCGACTGGAACGGACCCCGCGCCCCGTACATCCAGGCCACCGAGAACGACAACCTCAACGCCGCCTCCATGCTGCTCAACCACCTGCTCACCAACCAGGCGCAGATCTTCTCCGACGTGCGCACCTTCTGGTCGGCCGAGGCCGTCGAGCGGGTCACCGGGTACAAGCTCGAGGGACGCGGCGAGGGCGGCTTCATCGACCTGCGCAACTCCGGCGCCACCACCCTCGACGGCACGTTCGCCGCCAAGGACGCCGACGGCAAGCCCTGCATCAAGCCGTGGTGGGAGCTCACCGAAGAGGACCAGAAGGCCATGGTGGAGGCCACCACCTTCCACCCCGCCAACACCGGCTACTTCCGGGGCGGCGGCTTCTCCACCCACTTCCGCTCCGAGGGCGACGTGCCCGTCACCATGACGCGCATCAACTGGGTCGACGGGCTCGGCCCCGTCATGCAGCTGGCCGAGGGCTACACGATCGAGCTGCCCGACGAGGTCGCCAAGACCATCGAACTGCGCACCGATCCCGGCTGGCCGAGCACCTGGTTCGTGCCGACCCTAACGGGCAAGGGCGCGTTCACCAGCGTCTACGAGGTGATGAACTCGTGGGGCGCCAACCACGGCGCCATCAGCTACGGCCACATCGGCCACCTCGTGATCACGCTCGCCTCGATGCTGCGCATCCCGGTGAACATGCACAACGTCGCCGAGGACCGGATCTTCCGCCCGAAGAACTGGAAGGCGTTCGGCACGATGGACCTGGAGAGCGCCGACTACCGCGCCTGCGCCACACTCGGCCCGCTCTACCACTGACCGACCGCTGCACGAGGGGCGGGGAGCCGCCCGGCTTCCCGCCCCTCACCCACGAACCCCCACCAACACCACAGGAGCACCGAACGCCATGACCGCCACCGCCCTCGCCGTCGACCTGGGCTCGTCGTCGGGCCGCATCGTCGCCGGCACGCTGGCCGACGGGCGCGTCGAGGAGGTGGAGGTGGCGCGGTTCGCCCACTCCGCCAAGCTCCGCGACGGCTACCTCACCTGGGACGTGGACCGGATCTGGACCTCCGTCGTCGAGGGCCTGCGCGCCGCGATCCAGAGGTTCCCGGATGCCTCCAGCGTCTCGGTCGACACCTGGGGCGTCGACTGGGTCCCGCTCGACGACGACGGGGAGCGCCTCGTGACGGCCCGGGCCTACCGAGACGAGCGCACCGTCCGCACGCACGACGCCTTCCGCGCCCGCATCCCCGACGCGGCCCTGTGGGGGGCCACCGGCATCGCGCCCGCCACCATCAACACCGCGAACCAGTTGTTCGCGTACCTGCAGGTGGAGCCGGAACTGGCGGCGCGCACGTCGCAGGTCCTCCTCCTGCCCGACTACTTCACCTACCTGCTGAGCGGCGTGAAGGGCTGGTCGCGCTCCATCGCCTCCACGGGCGCGCTGTGCCGGCCCGGCGCCATGGAGTGGGCGCCCGAGGTCTTCGAGGCGCTCGGCATCCCTCGCTCCTGGGTGGGCGAGCTCACGATGGAGCACTCGGTCGCGGGCCCCTGCACCGTCCCCGGACTCGAGCAGCTCACCGTCGTCCGGGCCGGCGCCCACGACTCCGCCTGCGCCGTCCATGCGCTGCAGCGCGACCGCGACACCGAGGGCTACTTCCTGAGCTCCGGCTCCTGGTCCGTGCTCGGCGTGATGCGGGACACCGCGCTCCTCTCCGACGAGGCCCGCGAACTCGGCATCACCAACGAGGCGCGCGCCGACGCGGGGGTGCGGCCCCTGTTCAACATCACCGGCCTCTGGATCCTCCAGGAGTGCGAGCGGCAGTGGGCCGACGAAGGGCTCGGCGCAAGCATCCCCGACCTCGTCGCCGAGGCGGCGGCCCTGCCGAGCCAGGGAACGATCATCGACGTGGACGAGCCCGGCTTCGCCCAGCCCGGGGGCATGGTGCAGCGCGTCGAGGCGGCGTGCGGCAGGGACGGGATGACGCCCGCGGAGGTGGTGCGCGTCGTGTGCGAGTCCCTCGCCGACCGCTACGCCCGCGGCATCGACGACCTGGTGCGCCTCACCGGTTCGCCCGCCCGGCAGCTCAACGTCGTCGGCGGCGGCTCGCGCAACCGCCTGCTCTGCCAGCTCACAGCGGACGCCACCGGGCTGCCGGTGGTCGCCGGCCCCGGGGAGGCGTCGGTGCTCGGATCGCTGCTCGGGCAGTTCGAGACGTTGGGGACGCTGGCCCCGGCCGAACGCAACGAGGTCATCTCCCGCACCGCCCGCACCGTCACGTACGAGGTGGGCGGTGGCCAGTAAGCGCAACCGGCTCGCGAACAGCCACGCCAGGGTCAAGCTCCACGACGTGGCGACGCTGGCGGGTGTCTCGGCCCAGACCGTGTCCCGCGTGGTGCGGAACTCGCCCGACGTGAGGGAGGAGACGCGCAAGAAGGTGCTGGAGGCAGTGGCCCTGTTGGGCTACCGTCCGAACCTCGCGGCGCGATCGCTCTCGGCCGGGCGCATCGGGGCCGTGCACGTCATCGTCGCGGCGAAGCTCTACCACGGCATGTCCGAGTCCTTCACCGCCATCGTCGAGGCGCTGGCCGCGCGCGGCCTGGCGGCCTCGACCAGCATCGGCTACGGCACCACCGACCTGCGCTCGATCGTGCCGGTCACCGCGGACGCCGTCATCGTGCTTGGCGGCATGCAGGAGACCGAGCCCTGGCTCGAGCCGATCGCGGGGCGGGTGCCCCTGGTCTACGTCGGCCGCACCACAGAACTGCCCAAGGGTGCCAGCGGCGTCATGGTCGACCAGCGGGCGGGTGCGCGCCTGGCGGTCGAGCACCTCGCGGCGCAGGGTCGCCGCAGCCTGGCCCACATCGTCGGGCCCGAGGACTGGCTCGACACCCGGCTGCGCAAGCAGGGTTTCGAGGAGGCCGCCCGCGACCTCGGGCTGCCGTACGAGTCGCACTGCGCCGGCAGCTGGGAGGGGATCGACGCCGCGCGCGTGGCCGGAGCGCTGTCGCCGGACGTCGACGGGCTCTTCACCGCCAACGACCACCTCGCGCTCGGCTTCATGAGCCACGCCCACCGCGTCGGCCGCCGCATCCCGGACGACGTGGCGGTCGTGGGTTTCGACGACACCTCCGGCTCCGACGCCTACTCGCCGCCGCTCACCACCGTCCGCCAACGCTTCCCCGAGGTGGGCCAGCTCGCCGTCGAGCGCGTCGGCGCCATGCTGCAGGGCCACCCTGCCGAACACACCGTGCTCCAGCCCGAACTGGTCGTTCGGGAGAGTGCCTGAAGAAAGGAAACCCCGTGCTCCACGGACCCATGACCCACCCGCCCCTGCTCCGTGCCCTCGCGGGTGCCGGCCACGGCGCGAAGATCCTCATCGCGGACTCGAACTACCCGCACGAGACCTACGCCAACCCCCGCTCCCGGGTGGTCTTCCTCAACCTCGCGCCGGGGCTCATCAACGCCACGGACGTCCTCGACGTGCTGAAGCGCACGATCCCGATCGAGGCCGCGAGCGTGATGACCCCAGCCCCGGACGCCGAGCAGATCGAGATCCCGATCCACGACGAGTTCCGCGCGGCCCTGCCCGACGTCCCCGTCGGCGCCATCAGCCGCTGGGACTTCTATGCCGCCGCCGGGGCGGAGGACGTGGCCGTCGTCATCGCGACCGGCGAGGCCCGAGTCTACGCCAACCTGCTCGTCACGATCGGAGTCCGGCAGCCGGGCGAATAGCAGGAGGGCCGTGCCTTCGGATTGCTTTCATTTCCCTTTCATTTGCTTACGACTTGCGCTAGAGTCGGAAGCGACGAAGGGAGACGATGGTGCAGGACATCCCCACCACGCAGCACGCGATCCAGTTCACGGGCAAGGACGAGATCCTGGTCAACAAGGCGAAGCCGGTGGATCCCGTCGGCAGCACGCAGATGCTCCTGCAGGTCGAGGCCTGCGGCATCTGCTTCTCCGACACGAAGCTGCTGCACGCCTTCGACTCGCACCCGCGCAAGACCGAGGTGGTCAAGGGCCTCGACGCCGACGCGCTGGCCGGCATCCCGTCGTACCACCCGGGCGCCGAGGCCTCGACGCCGGGGCACGAGCCCGTCGCGCGCATCGTGAGGGTCGGCGACGAGGTGCGCCACTTCAAGGTCGGTGACCGCGTCCTGGTGCAGGCCGACTGGAAGCACATCCGCACTGCGAACTCCAACGCGGCGTTCGGCTACAACTTCGACGGCGCCCTCCAGGAGTACGTCCTCGTCGACGAGCGCTGCGTCATCGCCCCCGACGGCGAGCAGTTCCTCATCCACGTGAGCGACGAGCCGTCCGCGGCCGCGGTGGGGCTCATCGAGCCGTGGGCCACCGTCGAGGGCTCCTACGCCTGGAAGGAGCGAAACCACGTCGCCGACGGGGGCCGGCTCCTCGTCGTCGGCGACGGCGACGTCGACGCCTTGCTCGCGGACCACGCCCCGGCCGACGTCGTGCGCGCCACCGATCCCTCGGAGACCGAGGGCAACTTCGACGACATCGTCTACTTCGGCCATGACGCCGCGACGATCGAGGCGCTGCTCGACCGGCTCGACCCGAAGGGCGTCCTCTGCCTCGTCCTCGGCGGCGCGACGATCGACCGCAAGGTCAGCGTCGACGTCGGCCGCATCCACTACGACTTCATCCGCATCTGCGGCACGACCGGCTCCAGCCCCCTCGAGGGCTACGCCTGGATCCCCGCCACCGGCGAGGTCCGCGACGGCGACGACATCGCGATCGTCGGCGCCGCGGGACCGATGGGCACCATGCACACGATCCGCAACGTCGTCCTGGAGCGGGAGGGCCTCAGGGTCACCGCGACGGACCTGAGCGACGAGCGGCTCGCCCACCTGCGCACCCTCGTCGACGCGCGGGCGGCCGAGCGCGGCGTGGAGGTCCGCTACGTCAACACCGGCGACGAGCAGTTACAGCCCGGCTTCACCTACATCGCCTGCATGGTCCCGGTACCGGCGTTCGTGTCGGAACTCGTGGAGCTCGCGGGGGAGGGCGCGATCTTCAACGCCTTCGCCGGCATCCCCGTCGGCAACCCGCACCCGATGGACCTGCAGCACGTCATCGAGCGCCGGGTGTTCATGTTCGGCACGTCGGGCTCCGACGTCTCGGACATGCGCACCGTCCTGCGCAAGATCGAGGACGGCATCATCGACACCCACATCTCGCTCGACGCGATCTCCGGCATCGCCGGCTTCGAGGACGCCATCGGCGCGGTCATGAACCGCACGTCTGGCGGCAAGATCATGGTGTTCCCGCAGCTGCGCGACCTGCCGTACCTGCGGCTCAGCGAACTGGCGGAGCACCTGCCGCACGTGGCAGAGAAGCTGAACGGCGGCGTCTGGACGAGGGAGGCGGAGGATGCGCTGCTGCGCGGCACCCGCTGAGCCGACGCCCGGCCCCCTGCCTGGGAGCGGGGTGGCGGCATGACGGAACGCGTCGACCGCGCCAGCGCCATCATGGGCGTCCTCTCGGACACCGGCTCGGCCTCCGTGGCGGACCTCGCCCAGGACCTCGGCGTCAGCGAGGTCACCATCCGCGGCGACCTCCGCAAACTCGAGCAGCAGGGCAAGCTCGTCCGCACCCACGGCGGGGCCCGCCCGCTCGGCCACAAGACGATCCTCCAGCGCGAGCGCATCCGGGTCGACGAGAAGCAGCGCATCGCCGCGGCCGCAGCCGCCATGCTGACCGACGACGACGCGGTGATGATCGAGGCCGGTACCACGGCCGCGCTGATCGTGGGGCACCTCACGGGCCGGCTCGGGATCCAAGTGGTGACCAACTCCGCGCTGGTCTTCGCGCACGCGCGCGCCAACCCCGCACTCAACGTAATCCTCTCCGGCGGTGTGTTCCGGCACGAGTCCGAGTCGTTCGTCGGGCCCATCGCCGAGCGCACCGTTGGTGAGTTCAACGCGCGCATCGCGTTCCTCGGCACCGACGGCTTCTCCGCGGAGCGCGGGCTGACGACGCGATTCGTCGAGGGCGCGCAGGTCTCCAACATCATGCGCGACCGCGCGGAGGAGACGTGGCTGGTGGCCGACTCGTCGAAGTTCGGCCAGGCCGGCTTCGTGAGCTTCATGCCGCTCGCCCGCATCACCGGCATCATCACCGACTCGGGACTGACCGACGAGGCCGCCGCCTCGCTGTCCGAGCACACCCAACTCCGCATCGTCTGAGAGGAACCCATGCTCTCCACCACCCTCAACGACCCGGGCGCCGCACCCGAGGACAGGCTCGCGGCACTCCGGGCGCACCTCGACGGGGCGCCCGCGATGCGCGCGTTCACGAGGGAGTCCAACAACCACATCCACACGATCTACAGCTTCAGCCCGTACACCCCGACGATGGCGTGCCTCCGCGGCCGCGAGGCGGGGCTGCAGGTGGTGGGCTCGGTGGACCACGACTCCATCGCCGCCGCCGCCGAGATGCGGGAGGCGGGTGCGATGCTGGGGATGGGCGTCGTGACCGGCTTCGAGTGCCGCGTGAAGCTGCAGAGCCTCGCGGAGGAGGAGTCCGGGCAGGCCCGGTTCGCCGACGTGAAGCTCAACAACCCGGACAGCGCCGGTGTCGCCTACGTCACCGTCCAGGGAATCCCCGCGCGGAGCCGGGCGCGCGTCGAGGAGTTCCTCGCGCCCATCCGCGCCGCCCGCCTCGAACGCACCCGGGCGATGGCCGAGGCCGCCAACGCCATCCTGGCCTCGGTCGACGCCCCCGGCTTCGACTTCGACCGCGACGTGGTGGGCATCTCCCAGTACGCCCGCGGAGGCACGGTCACCGAACGCCACCTGCTCTTTGCGATGGCGACCGCGCTCGTCGACGGCTTCGGACGCGGCCCGGCGCTCGTGGAGGGCCTCGACCGCATGGGCGCCACGACGACCGGCACGGCCCGGCAGCGGCTCGCCGACGCGGACAACCCGCACCTCGTCTATGACCTGCTCGGCGTGCTCAAGGCCGAGTACCTCGACCGCTTCTACATCCAGCCCGACCACGTCGAGCGAGGCGGCGAACTGCCCGACGCGCGCACAGTCGTCGAGTTCGCCAAGTCGGTGGGCGCCGTGCCCTGCTACGCGTACCTCGGCGACGTCACCGCCTCGCCCACGGGCGACAAGAAGGCGGAGAAGTTCGAGGACGACTACCTCGACGAGCTGGTCGGCCACCTCGCCGCGCTCGGCTTCCCCGCCATCACCTACATGCCGCCTCGCAACACCCCGGAGCAACTCGAGCGGCTGGCGCGGCTGTGCGCCGAGCACGGCCTGATGGAGGTCTCCGGCGTCGACATCAACACGCCCCGCCAGGAGTTCGGCTGCCCCGAGCTCTCGGAGCCGCGCTTCGCACACCTCAACACGTCCACCTGGGCGCTCGTCGCTCACGAGGTCCTCGCCGAGCAGCCGGGCCACGGCCTGCTCGACCCCGCGGATCCGCTCGCGGACCTGCCGCTGCGCGAGCGCGTCGAGCGCTACGGCGCACTCGGCCCCCGCCTGGTGGCGGGTGAATCCCCCGAAACGACCATGAAGGAACTGGCACGATGATGCACTCCCTGTCGCCCCGACTCCGCGGCCTCCTCATGGCGGCGCACGGCGTGCCCGTCGTGCTGCGCCCGAGCGACGAGGCACCGGACGTCACGCTCACCGCCGGGGGCGACGGCTCCCTGGAGGCGCCTGAGACGCCCATCGACCTGCCCGCGGTGATCCGTGTGGTGTCCGGCGACGAGCAGCGCACCGTCCGCGCCGAGGTGCTGCCCGGCGCCGTGCCGGTGCTGGACCCCCGTGATCGCGGGGCGGCCTCGGCGGCGAGCAGGTCGGCGGTCGTCGCCGGCCGGGTCGCGCTCGTGACCGGCGGTGCCCAGGGATTCGGCGAGGAGATCGTCCGCGCGCTGCACGCCTCCGGGGCGTGGGTGTACATCGCCGACCTCAACACCGACGGCGCCACCGCGCTCGCCGACGAGCTGGGGGAGCGCGCCACCGCGGTGGCGGTCAACGTCGCCGACGAGGACTCGGTGGCGGCGATGGCGAGGGTCGTCGTCGACACCACGGGCGGCCTCGACCTCGTGATCTCCAACGCGGGCATCGCCCGCGCCGGCTCGGTGCTGGAGCAGCCGCTGGCGGAGTTCGCGCTGTCCACCGACGTGAACTACGTCGCCTTCTTCCTGGTCACCAAGCACCTCGGGCGGATCCTGCGGGACCAGCACGCCGGCGGCCCCGGCTGGCTCACGGACATCATCCAGATCAACTCGAAGTCCGGACTCCGCGGCTCGAACCGCAACGGCGCCTACGCCGGCTCGAAGTTCGGCGGCATCGGCTTGGTCCAGAGCTTCGCCCTGGAGCTCGTCGAGCACGGGGTGAAGGTCAACGCGATATGCCCCGGCAACTTCCTCGACGGGCCGCTGTGGTCCGACCCGGTGAAGGGCCTGTTCGTGCAGTACTGGAAGTCGGGCAAGGTGCCCGGCGCGAAGAGTGTCGACGACGTGCGTCGCCACTACGAGGCGCAGGTGCCGATGCGTCGAGGCACGTTCGGCGCCGACGTGATGCGCGCGGTCTACTACCTCGTCGAGCAGGCCTACGAGACGGGCCAGGCGCTACCGGTCACCGGCGGGCAGGTCATGCTCAGCAGCTGAGCCGGGCTCCCCGTCGGACGGGATCCCCGCCTCCTCCAGCGCGGCCCACGCCTGGTCCTCGCCGTCGAACAGTTCCCGGCCGGCCAGCATGTAGGCCGACAGGTACGCCTCGCGCGCCTCGTCATCGCGTCCCTGGCACCGGAGAGCATCGCCGAGGCGCAGCCACACGTAGCCGTTGCCGGTCCCGCCGGGGGCGCGCGTCGCGATCCGGGCGGCCTGCTCGGCCTCGAGGAAGTGCGCCGACTCCAGGCAGGCGTCGCAGAGGCCGACGTAGAGGTCCAGCGACTCCTCCCACTGCGTGTACGGCTGGGGGAGCAGCGCGATCGCGGCGGCGTAGGCCGCAGCCGCAGCGCCCGGTGCGTCGCGTTCCATGAACGCATCGGCCTCGGCGGACTGGCGCGCCACCTCGGCCACGACGGCGTCGTCGAGCTCGTCCTCGATCTCGCCGACGCCCGGCTCCGGCACCCGGACGTCCCAGCCGGCGCCGGGTCCGGGTCCCGGGTGCGCAGTCGGCTCCTCCGCGCGTCGCTCGTTCAGCCTCGCCAGCAGGGAGTCGACGAGCGCCCGCGACTCGGTGGTGTGCGGGGTGTGGGCCTCGTTCAGACGGTCGATCCAGATCACTGCCTCGTCGAGCCGGCCGGTGTCGATGCACAGGCCCGCCATGTCACGGGTGATCGTCTGCCCGTAGTAGTCCCACTTGAGCTTCGGCTCCGGCAGGAGTTCCCACGCCTCGCGCCATTTCGCGCGCGCAGTGGCGTGGTCACCCGCGTCGCGGGCGTCGTGCCCCTCGTTGACCAGGTCGTCGAGCGTCGGCTCGAGTGCGCTTTCCACCGTCGGCCTCTTCATGGGCCGATCCTACGATCGACGGCGTGCCACGAGGCCGTTTCCGGCCGCAGCGTCAGTCGGGGAGACGGTCGGTGCCGTAGACCTTCTTCCAGTCCGCGGAGAACTGGTCGACGGCCGCGACGATGTCCGGGGCGCCGAGGGCCACCTCGAGCAGGCTCGGGGGCATCGTCACCGCGTGGGCGCCCGCCTCGAGGGCGTGCGACACCTGGGCGATGTTCTTGAAGCTCGCCGCCATGATCTTCGTGGACGCGTCGAAGCGGTCGATGAAGGCCGCCAGCGCGGCGATCGTGTCGCGGGTGTCGATGTCCAGGCTCTGCATCCGGTTGTAGTACGGCGCGAGGTAGTCCACGCCGGAGGCGATCGCCATGAAGCCCTGCGTCTTCGAGTAGATGGCGGTGGCGGTCACGCGCACGCCGTCGGCCTTCAGCGCGCGCATCGCACGCACCCCGTCGGCGGTCGTCGGCACCTTGACGTACACCTGGTCGTCGATGTTCGTGAGGAGGCGGCGGGCGTCGTCGAGAATGCCCTGGTAGTCGGTGGCCACCACCTGGACGTGGAGCGTCCGGTCGGGCCCGATGATCTCGCGGATGCGGCGGAAGTGGGCGTAGAACTCCACCTTGCCCTCGCGCCGCAGGATCGTGGGGTTGGTGGTGACCCCGGTGAACGGGTAGATCGGCGTGAGCCGCTCGATCGCCTTCAGGCTGGCCGTGTCGAACAGGATGTCCATTGGTTCCTCCTTCGCCCGCACCATCGTGCGCCCGAAAGAGGCGGCCGTGTGTGGGCGACGCAAAAAGACTACGCGAAACCGCAAAAAAAGTTGAGCGAAAGTCTTTCGAAAGCAGACGAAAGGTCTTAGGCTGGTGGAACCGAAGGTGGAAGCCGGTCGAGGAGGACGAGTGAACGACGAGCGTGGCGGTCGCGAGGTCGCGATCCTGACGCGCCTGTCCGACGCCGGCTCCGTGAGCGTCGCCGAGCTCGCCGAGCAGCTGGGTGTCTCCGTGGTGACCGTGCGCGCGGACCTCAAGTCGCTGGAGGAGCAGGGCATGCTCGTCCGCACCCGGGGCGGCGCGAAGCCCTTGGCCTACAAGACGATCTTCCAGAGGGAGCGCGTCAACGTCGACCAGAAGCGGCGGATCGCCACCGAGGCGGCGAAGCTCGTCGCGGACAATGACACCGTACTGATCGAGGCGGGCACGACCGCTGCCATGATCGTCCGCTTCCTGACCGGGCGACGCGGGGTCCAGATCGTCACCAACTCCACCCTCGTGTTCAACAACGCGCGCTTCAACCCCGCGCTCAACATCATCCTCACCGGCGGCGTCTTCCGCCGGGAGTCCGAGTCGCTCGTCGGCCCCACCGCCGAACGCGCGGTACGCGAGTTCAACACCCGGATCGCGTTCCTCGGCACCGACGGCTTCTCGCCGGAGCGGGGGCTCACCACCGGGTTCGTCGAGGGCGCCCAGGTGGCGGCCCTCATGCACGAGCGCGCCGAGGAGACGTGGCTCGTCGCGGATTCGAGCAAGTTCGGCCAGGCGGGATTCGTGAGCTTCCTGCCCCTGGCCGCCATCACAGGAATCATCACCGACGCAGGGTTGTCGGCCGAGGCGGTCGAGGCCCTGTCGGAACACACGCAAGTACGCGTGGTCTAGGAGGAAACAATGGCGACCGTCGTAGTGATGCCCGCGCTGGGCAACAGCGTGGAGAGCTGCCTGATCATCGGCTGGTCCGTGGCCGAGGGCGACCAGGTGCGCGAGAACGACACCCTCTGCGAGGTGGAGACCGACAAGGCCTCCATGGAGGTGCCGTCCACCGCGTCCGGCACCGTCCTGAAGCTGCTCTGGGAGGCGGGGGACGACGTACCCGTCATGCAGCCGTTGGTCGTGGTCGGCGAGCCGGGCGAGGACCCCGGCCCGGCGCTCAACGACGCCGGCTGGGACGCCTCCGGCGACGAGGTGGAGGCCGCCTCCGCGCCGGTCGCCGAGCCCGAGCCGGAGCCCGCCGCCGAGGCGCAGGCCCCGGCCGCGCGCCAGGCCGCCGACGGCGCGTCGAGCCCCCGGGCCCGCGCGCTCGCCGCGTCCGCGCACGTCGACATCCAGACCATCGCCGAGGGTTCCGGCCCGCACGGTCGCGTGATCGAGCGCGACGTGCAGGCCGCCATCGACTCGGGCCGCGCCACGGCCGCCGCCGGACGCGCCGGGGCCGTCGGAACCGACGTGGAGGGCACCGGCCTCGGCGGCCGCATCTCCAGCGCCGACCTCGCACGCCCCCAAACGGCAGCCGCCGAGGAGGCCCCGGCGCCGCAGCCCGCCGCCACCGCGGCCGCCCCGGCTGGTTCGTACACCGACACCCCGCTCAAGGGCATCCGCAAGGTCATCGCCGAGCGCATGATGGCCTCGCTCAGCTCGTCGGCGCAGGTCAGCTACACCATCACCGCGGACGCGGCCGGCCTGCTGGCGCTGCGCGCCCGGTTCAAGCAGTCGGACCCGGAGCTGGGCTTCGCCGGCATCACGGTGGGCGACCTCGTCGGCTACGCGGCCGTCAAGGCGGCCGAGCGCCACCCGTCGCACAACTCCCACCTCGTCGACGGCGTGCTCCGCACCTTCGCCGACGTGCACCTCGGCTTCGCCTGCGACACCCCGCGGGGCCTCCTCGTCCCCGTCGTCCGCGACGCCTCGTCGCTCTCGCTGAAGCGTTTCTCGGAGCGCAGCAAGGAGCTCGCCCGCCAGGCGATCGACGGCACCATCAGCCCCGACGACCTCCAGGGCGCCACGTTCACGGTCAGCAACCTCGGCAGCTTCGGCGTCGAGACGTTCACCCCGGTGCTCAACGCTCCGCAGTCGGCCATCCTGGGCGTCAGCGCGATCACGCCCCGCGCCGCGGCCGGCCCCGACGGGGAGCTCGTGCTCCAGCAGCGGATCGGCTTCTCGCTGACCGCGGACCACCGGGTGATCGACGGCGCCGACGCGGCCCGCTTCCTGCAGGACCTGGTGCGGCTCGTCGAGCACATCGAGTTCACGGTGATGGGCTAGGAGGGCGACAGGTGAGCGACTACGACGTCATCGTCCTGGGCGGCGGCCCCGGCGGCTACATCGCCGCCGAGCGCCTCGGCCACGCCGGCAAGAAGGTGCTGCTCGTCGAGGGCCAGTACCTCGGTGGCACCTGCCTCAACGTGGGCTGCATCCCCACCAAGACGCTGCTGAACGCCGCGAAGAGCTACGCCCACGCGCAGCACGGTGCCCGGATCGGGCTCACGGTGGAGGGCCTCAGCCTCGACTGGGCCAAGCTGCAGGCCTGGAAGAAGAAGGTCGTCGACACCCTCGTCGGCGGCGTCGCGCAGAGCGAGAAGAAGGCCGGCGTCGAGGTGCTGGAGGCCTACGGGCGCTTCGAGGGCCCCGGGCGCGTGAGCGCGGACGGCCGCACCTACACCGCCGAGCACGTGATCCTCGCCACCGGCTCCGTGCCGGTCATGCCGCCCATCCCCGGCGTGCGGGACAACCCCCAGGTGGTGGACTCGACGGGCTTGCTGGACATCCCCGAGCAGCCGAAGCGGCTCGTCGTCATCGGCGGCGGCGTCATCGGCATCGAGTTCGCCAGCCTCTTCGCCACGCTCGGCTCGCAGGTGAGCGTCATCGAGATGCTGCCCGAGATCGTCCCCAACATGGACACGGAACTCGCCGCCACCATGCGCCGCGCGCTGAAGGGCATCGACTTCCACCTGTCGTGCAGGGTCACGAAGGTCGACGGCGGCACCGTCCACTTCGAGACCGCCGACGGAAGCCCCGGCTCCGTCGAGGCCGACGTCGTCCTGATGGCCGTCGGCCGCAGGGCGGCTCTGGAGGGCTGGGGCGCCCAGGAGTCCGGGCTCGACATCGGCCGTGGCGGGATCGTCGTCGACGACCGGATGCGCACCAACCTGCCCGGCGTCTGGGCCGTGGGCGACGTGACCGGCCGGTCCCTGCTCGCCCACGCCGCCTACCGGATGGGTGAGGTCGCCGTCGCCAACATCCTCGACCCGCAGGCGCACCGCCGCGGCGAGGTCATGCGCTGGCACCTCGTCCCGTGGGCCGTCTACTCGCTGCCCGAGGCCGCCGGCGTCGGGCTCACAGAACAGCAGGCGCGCGCCGCCGGCCGCGACGTCGTCACCGCCACCGTGCCGGGCTACATGTCGGGCCGGTTCATCGCCGAGGAGGGGACGCAGGCCGTCGGCGCGTCGAAGATCGTCGTCGACGCGCGCACTCGCCAGGTGCTCGGCATCCACCTCCTCGCGCCCTACGCCTCCGAGGCCATCTGGGGCGCCACCGCCGTCCTCGAGACCGAACTCAGCATCGACGACCTGCGCCAGGTCGTCATCCCCCACCCCACCATCAGCGAACTCATCCGTGAGGCCGCCTGGGCCGTCAAGGCCTGAGCGCGCCGACGTAGAAGGAAACCAGGAGAATCATGACCAAGTCGCTCGTCGTCGATCCCTCGAACGTCCGCAAGGCGTCGGTGATCCAGGCACCCGAGATCCCCGTCAACCAGTACCGGCCCGACTTCGCGGCCGAGCTGGAGCGCTACGGCAAGCAGGGGCTGGTGGACATGCTCCACGACATGATCGTCGTCCGCCAGTTCGAGTCCATGCTGGACGCCATCAAGAAGACCGGCGCCTGGCAGGGCATCGAGTACAACCACCGCGGCCCCGCGCACCTGTCGATCGGGCAGGAGTCCGCCGTCGTCGGGCAGGCCTCCCAGCTCGGCCCTGAGGACTTCATCTTCGGCTCGCACCGCAGCCACGGCGAGATCCTCGCCAAGTGCTTCTCCGCCGCCCGGAAGTTCGACGAGGCCGGGCTGCAGGAGGTCATGCGCACCTTCCTCGACGGCGAGACCCTGGGCTTCGCCGAGAAGGTGGACCACGACAACCTCACCGAACTCGCCGAGAACTTCATCCTCTACGGCACGGTGGCCGAGACCTTCGCGCGCAAGGCCGGCTTCAACCGCGGCCTCGGCGGGTCGATGCACGCCTTCTTCGCGCCCTTCGGCTCCATGCCCAACAACGCCATCGTCGGCGGCTCCGCCACCATCGCCACCGGCTCCGCGATCTTCAAGCTCGTCAACCAGCAGCCGGGCATCGTCATCGCCAACATCGGCGACGCCTCCATGGGCTGCGGCCCCGTCTGGGAAGCCATGATGATGGCCTCGATGGACCAGTACCGCACCCTCTGGGACGACGGGGTGCGCGGCAACCCGCCGATCTGGTTCAACTTCTTCAACAACTTCTACGGCATGGGCGGCCAGACCTCCGGCGAGACCATGGGTTACGACATCCTCGCCCGCGTGGGCGGCGGTGTGAACGCCGAGGCCATGCACGCCGAGCGCGTCGACGGGCTCAACCCCCTGGCGGTCGCCGACTCCGTCCGGCGCAAGCGCCAACTGCTCGAGGAGGGCCGCGGCCCGGTCCTCACCGACACCATCACCTACCGCTTCTCCGGCCACTCGCCCTCCGACGCCTCCAGCTACCGCACCAAGGAGGAGATGGCGCTGTGGGAGGAGCACGACGGGCTCCGCAACTTCGCCGCCTACCTCGTCGAGAACAAGGTGCTCAGCCAGGGCGAGGTCGACGACATCGAGGCCGCGACGATCGACCGCCTCGCGAAGGTCGTCGCGCTCGCGACGAAGGAGGACGGCTCGTCGCCGCGCGTCGGGATGGACTTCATCGAGCAGGTCACCTACTCCAACGGCAACGTCGAGAACCTCGACGAGTCCCGCGAGCCCGAGCTCAAGGAGGCGCTGGAGGACAACGCGCGGGTGAAGTCGCTGAAGAACAAGGCGCGCTTCCACCTCGACGACAACGGCAAGCCCGTCTCCAAGGCCAAGGCCTACAGCTACCGCGACGGCCTGTTCGAGGCCATGGCGCACCGCTTCACCAAGGACGCCACCATGGCGGCCTGGGGCGAGGAGAACCGCGACTGGGGTGGCGCCTTCGCCGTCTATCGCGGCCTCACCGAACTGCTGCCCTGGCACCGGCTCTTCAACTCGCCCATCTCCGAGGCCGCCATCATCGGCGCCGGCGTCGGCTACGCGCTCTCCGGCGGCCGCGCCGTCGTCGAGCTGATGTACACCGACTTCCTCGGCCGCGCCGGCGACGAGGTGTTCAACCAGGCCTCGAAGTGGCAGGCGATGTCCGCCGGCCTACTGAAGATGCCGCTGGTCATGCGCATGTCGGTCGGTTCCAAGTACGGCGCGCAGCACTCGCAGGACTGGAGCTCGCTCGTCGCGCACATCCCGGGCCTGAAGGTCTACTACCCGGCCAGCCCCTACGACGCGAAGGGCATGCTCAACCTCGCGCTGCGCGGCACCGACCCCGTCGTGTTCTTCGAGTCCCAGAAGCTCTACGACGTGCCGGAGCAGTTCGTCGCCGTCCCCGAGGAGTACTTCGAGGTGGAGGAGGGCCAGCCGGTCATCCGCCGCGAGGGCAAGGACCTCACCATCGCCGCCATCGGCCCCGCCGTCTACACCGCGCTGGAGGCGGCCGACCTGCTCAAGGAGCGCCACGGGCTCGAGGCCGAGGTCATCGACCTGCGCTTCATCGTGCCGCTCGACCTCACGCTCGTGAAGCAGTCCGTCGAGAAGACCGGCCGCCTGGTCCTGACCTCCGACGAGGTGGACCGCGGCTCGTTCCTGCACGACGTGGCCTCCCGGATCCAGTCGGTGGCGTTCGACCGGCTCGACGCCCCGGTGGTCGTCGTCGGCTCCCGCAACGCGATCACCCCGGCCGCCGAGCTCGAGAAGGAGTACTTCCCGCAGCCCGAGTGGATCCTCGACGCGATCCACGAGCGGATCCTGCCGCTCAAGGAGCACACCGCGGAGTCGAACCAGACCGACGGGGAGCTCCTGCGACGCTCGAAGCTCGGCCTCTGACATGAGGGCGATGCGTGTCGACCGCTTCGGCGGCCCCGAGGTGCTGGAGGCGGTCGACATCCCTCGCCCCAGCCCCGGCATCAGCCAGGTCCTCGTCCGGGTCCGGGCCGCCGGCGTGAACCCCACGGACTGGAAGCATCGTGGCGGCCGCCGCTTCCTGGGCGACCCGCCCTATGTCGTGGGCTGGGACGTCTCGGGCGTCGTCGAGGAGGTGGGGCTCGGCGTGACCTTGTCCAAGCCGGGCGACGAGGTGTTCGGCATGCTGCCGTACCCCGGCGGCGCCGGTGCCTACGCGGAGTACGTGGTCGGCCCCGCCCGGGCCTTCGCGCCCAAGCCGACGGCGGTCGACCACGTGCAGGCGGCGGCGATCCCACTCGCGGCGCTCACCGCCTGGCAGTGCCTGGTCGACACCGCCCACGTCCGGGCGGGTGATCGCGTGCTCGTCCACGCCGCCGCCGGGGGAGTGGGGCACCTGGCCGTCCAGATCGCCAAGAGTCGCGGCGCCGAGGTGATCGGCACCGCGAGTGCACCGAAGCACGACTTCGTCCGCTCGCTCGGGGCCGACGAGGTGGTCGACTACACCAGCGTCGACTTCGCCGACGTCGTCCGGGACGTCGACGTCGTGCTGGACACGATCGGCGAGGACTACCAGCTGCGGTCGCTGAGGACGCTCAAGCGCGGCGGGACCATGGTGTCGACGGTGCCGCGCGCGGCGGAGGGGCTGTTCGAGCGGGCCGCGGAGTTGGGCGTGCGCGCCGAGCTGATCCTCGTCGAGGCCGACCACGCGGGCATGCTGGCCATCGCGGACCTGGTGGAGCGGGGGCAGTTGCGCGCGACGATCGCCGGCACCTTCCCTCTGGACAGGGCTGCGGAGGCGCACCGCCTGGGCGAGACCGGCCGTACGGCCGGGAAACTGGTGCTCACCGTCTGACGGCGGACCTCAGAAGAGGCGGCCCTCGCCGTCGAGTGCGGGCTTGAAGAAGTTGGTGATGTGGCTGCGCACCAGCGCGGCCGCGAGCTCCCCGTCGTGCCGCTCGATGGCGTGGTAGATCTGCCAGTGCTCGCTGCGGACGGTGTGGGTGGACTCCCACCAGTCGTCGAGCGCGTCGTAGGCCTTGACCATCTGCAACTCGATCGCTGCACGGAGCCCGCGGTTGAGGTCGGTGACGATGTTGTTGCCCGCCGACGTGGTGATCAGCGCGTGGAACTCCGCGTCGAGCTGGTTGAACTCGCGCACGGGGATCGCGGGGTCGCCCATCCGGGTGAGCAGCTCGTGGAACCGCTCGAGGTGCTCGGGGCGACGGGTGGTCGCGGCCTGCCGGGCGGCCCACATCTCCATCGCGACGCGGGCGTTCAACAGCTCCGGGGTCGTGTACTGGCCCAGCGCCAGCTGGAGTTCGAGCACACTCCCGAAGGCGCTCCTCGCCCGGCTGCGGATGGTGGAGCGGCCGCCGGGCTTGCTGTCGATGATCCCCTGCGCCTCGAGCACCCGCAGGGCCTCCCTGAGCGACGCGCGGGAGCAGCCGAGCTCGGTGGCGAGGTCCCGCTCCCCGGGAAGCGTGTCGCCCGCGCCCCAGCGGCCGCCCAGGATCATCTCGCGCAGCTGGGCCAGCACGCGCAGCTGCGTGGGCTGCTGCTCGGTGTCGAGCCCCTCGGGATCCGTCATCGTTCCTCCCCATCACGAGCAGAGACGCTCCGGGACGGGCCCGGAGCGTCTCGATCAAGTCACAGCCGAAGCCTAGCCGAGGACCTTCTCTCCCCACTGCTGCTCCATCTCGCGCCGCAGGCGAATGGCTTCGTTGTCGGACGGCAGTTCCACGTCCTCCCAGCGGATGATCTCGCCCTCCGCCACGTCGCGCAGCAGTACCGCGCCGCCGCCCGCGAGGCCGAGGGGGAGTGCGCCGATCTCCAGCGACTTCCTGGCCGGGATGACCTCGCCCACGACGAGGTAGCCGCCCTCGCCGTCGAGCTCGTCCCCTGCCCGCAGGTCGCGCTTCGCGCGCGCGGCCACATCACCGACGAACGCGACCGGGCGGCCGGTGGGCTCGCCGCGGGTGGCGATCGAGGCGACGCTCACGCCCAGCTCGAGCCCGATGAGGTGGTACGGACGGTAGAGCGCGCCGTAGCGGCCAGTCTCGTCCGTCTGGAGACCGTACTCGGCGAAGCAGTTCGCGGCGTAGTCGTTGGGGGCCTCGAACGTGACGTAGACGCCCCAGCGGAGGTCGTTCTCCACCTGGCTGCCGTCACGGTGCAGGCTCGAGACCACCTCAACCATGCCGCTGCGGGGCAGCACGCCGCCGACGCTCATCGGCCGCAGTTCGGAGGCGAGCTCCAGGGCGCTCACCGGCGGGAACTCCAGGCCCTCCTCGGGTACGGCCAGTCCGGTGGCGTTCGCGAGAGCGGCCATCTCGATCGCGCTCTTCGTGCCGTCGAGGAAGGAGTTGAACATCTTGGGGTTGAAGTCACCCCGGGCGAGTTGCTCGTCGGTGAAGCCGTAGTGGTCCCAGACGGTCTCGGGGGTGGACTTGCGGTACTCGGGCAGGTACTTCGTGCCCTTGCCCGCCGACACGACTCGCAGCCCGATCGCGCGGGCCCAGTCCACCATCTCGCAGATCAGCGCGGGCTGGTCCCCGTAGGCGAGCGAGTAAATGACCCCCGCCTCGTCGGCCTTCTCGCGCAGCAGCGGGCCGACGAACGCGTCCGCCTCCACGTTGACCATGACGATGTGCTTGCGCGCCGCGATCGCGCCGAGTGCGTGGTGGGTGCCCGCGATGGGGTTGCCGGTCACCTCGACGACGACCTCGATCTCGGGGCAGTCGAAGAGCTCGGAGACGTCGGTCGTCAGGTATGTCCGGCCGCTGGAGAGCGCGTCCGCGGTGGAGGTGGCCGAAAAGTCCTCCTCGTCCCACCCCGTCCGGGCGAGCGAAGCCTTCGCCCGTTCGACGTCGAGGTCCACTACGGTCACCAGGTGGAGACCCGGAGTCGTCGGGATCTGCGAGAAGAACATGGAGGCGAACTTGCCGGCACCGATGACGCCCACCCGCACGGGCGTCCCTGCCCGCTCGCGGTCCTTCAGTAGCCCGTGAAGATTCATGCTGTGTGACTCCTTCGTCGATGGTTCGGACGTGATCCTCTGAGCAATAGTGGTCTGACCGGGTGTAGGAGTCAAGAGGAAGTTTGATCCGGAAAAACGCTTGACACTCGGCTGCGGAGATTGCAGAGTGGGACAACCGGTCAGACCGGATAGATGCGAGCAGCGGCAATGCCGTCGCCTGCCCGCCCGAGACACAAGGAGGTGCCGTGCGAGATCACGACCAGGACCGAGCGTCGCAGGACGTAATGGACAGCCCGGAGGTGGATGCCGTCAGGCCCGTTCGCGCTGCGGCGGCAGTGGTCCCCGGACCCGAGCCCCACACGCGGGCCGAATGGATCACGAAGTTCTCCGTCATCCCCGGCGCACTGATGATCGTGCCGTTGTTCATGGGTGCCCTGATGAACACGTTCTTCCCGCAGGCACTCGAACTCGGTAGCTTCACCACTGCCCTGTTCAAGAACGGCACCGGTGCGCTGCTCGGCCTGTTCTTCTTCTGCATGGGGGCTCAGCTCGACGTGCGCACGACCGGCCCCACCCTGCAGAAGGGGCTCGCAATACTCATCGGCAAGGTGGGTGTCGGCGTGGCCATTGGCCTCGGCGTAGCGTTCCTCCTGCCCAGCGGCGTGCTACTCGGGCTCACCCCGCTGGCCATCATCGCCGCGATGACCAACTCCAACAGCACGCTCTTCGTCGCGCTGCTCAAGCAGTTCGGCAACACCACCGACCGCGGCTCGGTCTCGGTGATCGCGGTCAACGACGGCCCGTTCATCACGATGCTCGCACTCGGCGCCGCCGGCCTCGCATCGTTCCCCATCGCCGACCTGATCGGGGCGATCCTGCCGATCTTCCTCGGCTTCATCCTCGGCAACCTCAGCCAGGTGGCCAGGAAGTTCCTGAGCCAAGGCGAACTGCTGCTGATCCCATTCCTCGGCTTCGTGGTGGGCCGGTCAATCGACTTCAAGACCTTCGGCCAGGCCGGCATCCAGGGCGTCATCCTCGGCCTCGCCACCATTTTCCTCTCCGGCATAGCCGCCATGGTGTGCCTCTGGCTGTGGCACGTCATCCGCCGGCACCCGCGTCCCGTGCGGAACCTCGTCGCCGGCATGGCGGAGGGCACGACCGCCGGCAACGCGATCGCCACTCCGGCCGCGCTCGCGCTGCTCGATCCCACCTACAAGGCCATCGAGTCCATCGCCACGGCTCAGGTCGCGGCCGCCACCGTCACCACCGCGCTCGTGGTGCCGTTCATCGTCGGGTGGGTGGCCCGCTGGCAGCATCGCCGCGGCGTCTCGCCGGCGGCCGAGGAAGAGTTCTACGAGAGCCGGGGCCAGTCCGCACGTCCCGTCACCGCGTGACCCTCACCGAGAAGGAGCAACCAATGTCATACCTGCACCACGTCCAGACCACCACGCCCACCAGGGTCTGGGTCAACAACCCGACCCTCTCCGACAGTGAGGCGGCGATCGCGGCCGGCGCCATCGGCGTAACGACGAACCCGGCGTTCTGCTCGAAGCTCCTGCAGACGGAGCCGGACCACATGCGCCGCATCCTCGACGAGGCGCTCACCGGTTCCCGCGACATCTCCGCGGCCGCCGAGCGCGCGTACCACCTCGCCGCCCTGGCGCTCATGGAGCAGTGGCTCCCGGTGTACGAGGAATCAGGGGGCCGGAGCGGCTTCGTCACCATCCAGGAGGATCCTCGCCGCGAGGAGGACACCGACTACATCCTCGAGGCCTCCCTGCGTGCCGCGCAGCTCGCGCCGAACTACATGGCCAAGGTCCCCGTGACGGCGCCGGGCCTGGCCGTGATCCGCGAGCTGGTGCGTCATGGCGTCCCTATCTGTGCAACGGAAGTCTTCTCCCTCTCCCAGTACCGGGCCGTGCTGGAGGTCTACCGGGAGGCGTCAGAGCGCTCGGGAAAGGCGCCCGCTCTCTACGTCACTCACATCACCGGCATCACCGACGAGTACTTCCAGAACCTGGCGCGGGCCGAACGGGTCGACGTGCCAGCGGACCTCCTGCGCAAGGCTGGAACCTTGATCGGGCTGGCCGAGTACGAGGCGTCGAGGGAGCCGGGCCTGCCCGTGCACCGCATCATCGGCGGTGGCGCCCGGGGGCTCGAGCACTTCACGAACTTCGTGGGGCTCGACCTGGACGTCACGATGAACTGGCCGATGCTGTTGGACCTCGGCCGAGACCTGGACGCGCCCGCGGCCTTCGAGCGGCCCGGCGACGAGGAGGTGGCCCTGCTGGAGGAGCGGCTGCCCAACTTCCGTCGGGCGATCGACCCGGACGGCCTGGAGGTCGACGAGTTCGCGGACTTCGGCCCCGTCATGCTGTTCCGGACGCAGTTCATGAACGGCTACTCGCGGCTGCTCGACGCCGTTGCGGAGGCCCGGAAGGGGCTGTTGGTCGGCGCCTGACCCGGGAACAATGTCAGCGGCTCCCCCGGTGGATCACCGGGGGAGCCGCTGCACTCTCTTCAGGAGTGGTGAAGGGCGGGACGACGGCGGGGGGCGCCGCCGCCTCGCCAGGATCCGTCACGCCAGCGAGAGGAAGAGTTTCTCGAGCTCCTCCGGAGTCATCTCCGGTTCGCGGCCATCGTCCATCAAACAGTTGCGCATCGCGTTCGCGATGATCGCGAAGCCCGCCTTGTCGAGTGCTGACGACACTGCGGCGAGCTGCGTCACCACGTCCTTGCACTGCCCGTTGGCCTCGAACGTGTCGATGACGCCGTTCAGCTGCCCTCGTGCCCGCTTCAGCCGATTGAGGATCTTGCGGTGCGCGTCGGCTTCCTGTTGCGTCGAGATATCCATGTGCGCCTCCCTTTCGACGGATACCCTACCGGGGTTTGCATCGCACATACCCCCAGGGGTATAGTCTAGCGCATGGCAACCATCAATGTCACTGCTGAAAACTTCGAGGAGACCGTCGCATCCGGTACCGTCCTCGTCGACTTCTGGGCCGCTTGGTGCGGCCCGTGCCGCATGTTCGGCCCCATCTTCGAGAAGGCTTCCGAGAAGCACCCCGACATCACGTTCGCGAAGCTCGACACCGAGGCGAACCAGGAAATCTCCGCGGCCCTCGGGATCATGAGCATCCCGACGCTGATGGCGTTCCGCGACGGCATCCTCCTGTTCAACCAGGCCGGCGCCCTGCCGGCGGCCTCCCTCGAGGAGCTGATCACCAAGCTGAACGAGGTCGACATGGACGCCGTCCGCGCCGAGATCGCCAAGCAGGAGGCCGCCAAGTGAGGCTGGTCGTCGTCGGCGGCGTCGCCGGGGGGATGAGCGCCGCCGCGCGCTTCCGTCGCCTCAACGAGGACGCCGAGATCATCGTGCTCGAGCGTGGCGGCGAGGTCTCCTTCGCGAACTGCGGGCTGCCGTACTTCGTCGGGGGCGAGATCACCGACGAGTCCGCGCTCCTCGTCCAGACGCCCGCAAGCTTGGAGGCCTCACTGGGGCTCGACGTGCGCGTCAACACCCGCGCGCTGGCGCTGGACCCGGAGACCCGCACGCTTACGATCGAGGACGCCGACGGGCGCAGCGAGCTCACCTACGACGAGCTCATCCTCTCACCCGGTGCTTCGGCGCTGCGTCCCCCGATCCCCGGGGTCGACTCGCCCCGCGTGCAGACGCTGCGCACCGTGCCGGACGCGCTGTCGCTCAACCTCATCGCGGCCACCGCGAAGCGGGCCGTCGTGCTCGGCGCCGGCTTCATCGGGCTCGAGGCGGCCGAGGCACTGAACGCCCGCGGGCTGGAGACCAGCATCGTCGAGCTCGCGCCCCACGTCCTGCCGCCGTTGGAGGACGAGATGGCCAACCTCGTCCGCGACGAGCTGCTCCGGCTCGGCATCGCCGTCCACGACGGTGTCTCCGCCGACGCCATCGAGCAGGGCGAGGCGCACGACACCGTCGTGCTCTCCGACGGCACCCGCTTCGAGACCGATGTGATCGTGTTGTCGGTCGGCGTCCGGCCCGACACCTCCGTCTGGGAGGCGGCCGGTGTCGAGTGCGAACGCGGCGCGATCATCGTCGACGAGGTGGGCCGCACCAACGTCGACCGCGTCTGGGCCGCGGGCGACGCCACCGTGAGTGTTGACCGGATCACCGGCGCCCGTCGCCCGGTCGCGCTGGCGGGCCCCGCCAACCGGGCCGGCCGACTCGTCGCCGACGCCATCTCCGGCAAGCTGCAGCACCGGCTTCCCGGACTGACCGGCACCGCCATCGTCCGCGTGGGCGACCTCACCGCCGCGCTCACGGGCGCCAACCGCCGCGCGCTCGCCGACGCCGGCATCACGCACTACACGGTGCACCTCCACCCGCTCAACCACGCCGGCTACTTCCCCGGCGCGAGCCAGATCCACCTCATGGTCCACTTCGGGACCGACGGCAAGCTGCTCGGCGCCCAAGCCGTAGGCAACGACGGCGTGGACAAGCGGATCGACGTGCTGGCCGTCGCGCTCAAGGCGGGCATGACCGTCCACGACCTCATCGACCTCGACCTGGCCTACTCACCGCCCTACGGCTCCGCCAAGGACCCCGTGAACATCGCCGGGATGATGGCGGCCAACGTCCTCGACGGGACGCTGAACCTCTGGTACGCCAAGGACGTAGAGGACGTCATGCGCGAATCGCTTGTGCTCGACGTCCGCAGCGCGGGTGAGGTCCGCACCGGACACCTCCCCGGCGCGCTCAACATCCCGCACACCCAGTTGCGGGACCGGATCGACGAGGTGCGCGAGGCCGCCGGAGGACGCGGCGTCGCCGTCTACTGCCAGTCCGGCATGCGCTCCTACCTGGCGCACCGGCAATTGTCCCAGGCCGGGCTCCGGTCGGCCAACCTCTCGGGCGGCATGCTCACGCTCCGCGCCACCCTCGGCCCCCGCGCCGACGAACTGCTCCTCACCAAGTAATCACCGAAAGGAAACCAGTAGATATGTGCCACAAGACCACCTGCCGGAAGTGCGGCAAGCCGACCTGGGCCGGCTGCGGCAACCACATCGAGCAGGCGCTCTCGGGCGTCCCGAAGTCCCAGCGCTGCCAGGGCCACGCCGCCGAACCCAAGCAGGGGATCTTCGGCAAGCTCTTCGGCTGACGACAGCGGGAAACTAGGCTGGCGCCATGTCCGATGAACTCATCGAGTTGGCGCAGCAGCTGTTCGACCTCGCTCGCAACGGCGAGACGGAGCGGCTGGCGTCGTACATCGACGCCGGCGCTCCGGTCGACATGCGAAACGAGAACGGCGACACCTTCCTGATCCTCGCCGCCTACCACGAGCAGCCCGACACCGTCGAGATGCTCCTCCGTCACGGGGCCGACATCGAGGCGGAGAACGACAGGGGCCAGCGCGCACTCACCTGCGCGGTCTTCCGGAAGGACCTGGCCTCCGCCGAACACCTGCTGGGCGCGGGTGCGAACCCGGATGCCGGGACGCCCACCGCCCGGGACACCGCCAAGATGTTCGGGGCCGACGAGCTCCTCGCCATCCTCCCCGAGTGACTCAGTTCGCCAAGTGCGACAGGCCGAGCGTGCGCAGCACCAGCCCCGCCATGCGGAGGTGGCCCTCGGCTCCCGGGTGGATGTGGTCGGCGAGCAGGTGCTCGTAGCCGCCGTCGGCGTCCAGCTCTTCCCAGTCCGACGGGTGGTCCACCAGTAGGAGCTCCCGCTCGGCCGCGACGTCGCGCACCACCTCGCGGTACCGCTCGATCTCGTCGCGGCCCGACTCCACGGCGTGGATCGGGGGCGGGACCTGCAGGACCACGCGCGCGTTGTCGCGCTCCAGCCTCGCCACCACCTCCTCCAGGCCGGCCCTGTAGCGGGCGACCCCCTCGACCCCGTCCTGGGCGTCGTTGGTGCCGAACATCACGATGCAGACGTCCGGGCGGAACCGGCCGGCGTAGTGCTCGAAGTCCTTCAGCAGGTCGCCGACGGTCCAGCCGGACACCGCGGTGTTGAGCAACACGTCGGTCTTCCGGTTGCCCTCGCGGCGCACGGCCTCGTTGAAGTGCTCGACGTAGCTCCGGGCCGAGTCGGTGTGCACGCAGCCGTGCGTGATGCTGTCGCCGACGAACAGCCAGGTGATCGGCTCGTCGGAGAGTGGAATGGTCATCCTTGTCCCTTTCGCCAGCACCGCAGCCTACGGTGCGCGCGGCGGACGCGCAGCACGACGCGGCGGAAACCGGCGATAGGGGAGTTGGGGCGGCGGCGGAGGCTTCCTCCCCCGTGACTCCTCCGCCGCCCGCCGAGGCGCGTTCATCGACTGCCAGACCCCCGTCCGCAGAAGCGGACATCGTGTCGGTGTGTCCGCTTGAACTGACCCGCCTCTAGGGTATAAGTCGGCAAGCGTTTCCGCTAGGTGAAATGAGCAGGAAACTTGATCACTTCGGGCGCCGCAGCTTCGGAGGAAACTTCCGTCGAGGTATGTCAACCGGTGTGCCCCACATCGCGGTCTTCAAGGGTGAAGGAGGTGGCGCCGGTGTCCGATCGAATGGGCTTCGACAGGTTCGTCGCCGATAAGGGTCCCTCGTTGTGGCGTTCCGCCTGGTATCTCACCGGCGACACGCACAAGGCCGAGGACCTCGTCCAGACGGCGCTCTCGCGGGTGTACTCCCGTTACGACGCCGTGCAGACGGACGAGCAGTTCGAGGCCTACGTCCGGACGACGATGTACCGCGTGCACTGCTCGTGGTGGCGGCGGCGTTGGAACGACGAGCGGCCCACCGAGCACCTGCCCGAGGGCTCGGGGGAGGCGTACCCGTCGGACATCGACCTTCGGCGCGCCCTCGCGGGTCTCCCGAAGATGCAGCGGGCCGTGCTCGTCCTGCGGTTCTTCGAGGACCGGCCGGTCGACGAGGTCGCCCGGATCCTCGGGATCTCCCCGGGCACCGTCAAGACGCACACCTCCCGCGGCTGCGCCGCACTGCGCAGTTCGCACCACCTGTCCCAGGAGGAGGACCATCATGAGCGAATTGCGTGAAGCGTTCCAGCGGCAGGCGCCGCCTGCGCCCCCGACCCACGGCTGGGCGGACCGCGCCCGGGCGAAGCAGCGTCGCCGCAGGGCAGCGGGTGGTGCGGTGGCGCTCGGTGCGGTGACGCTCCTCGCGGTGCCGCTCGGCATCGCGCTGCTGGGCAACACCGGTGAGCCGGTCGTACCCGCCGAGCCCGCCCCGACGTTCCCGACGATCACGGCGGCGGAGCTCTGCGACCCGTTCGTGCCGCCCAGCGAGACCGCGGACGAGAACATCGTCGCCATCGACGAGTTGCCCGACGCCCCGGCACGCGTGTGGCTCTGCCCTGACGCGCCCGACGTGTCCAACGTCGTCTTCCCCGACGAGCCGCTCACCGACCCCGACGCCGTCTCCGAGGCGATCGCGACGTTCAACTCGTACCCGGACATCGACCTCGCCGCGATCATGTGCACCGAGGAGTACCGCATGACCTACACGGCGGTCTTCGAATACCTGGACGGGCAGCGGCTCCCGGTGCGCGGCGAGCTGCACGGCTGTCGGCTGCTGTACACGGGGCCGGCCGACGAGGTGCACGCCCGCGAGGGCGGCGAGGAGTTCCTGAACACCCTCACCGGGCTGTGGGCGACGCAGCGCGCGGAGTCCGACGTGTCGGCGCGCCTCGGGCCGGAGGCGTGCACCGGTCCCACGCTCGTTCCCGCGGAGCCCGCTGCAGTAGTCGGCGGCTTCGTCTGCGCCGTCGGGCCGAGCGGCGCCGCGCCCGAGGAGGTGCTCGAGATCCCGCCGGAGGTGGCGACCGCGGTGGCCTCGCTGGAGTTCGGTCCGTCCGACGCCATGATGGGGGAGCGGTTGACCAGGGTGGCCCTCGTCGACGAGGCGGGCGGCAACCTGTCGTACCTCTACGACGGGGAGCGCCTGGTGGACGAACGCGACTGGCTGTTGGCGGCAGTGCCGGAAGCCGACCTGAAGTCGCAGCTCGACGACCTGCGGCAGCAGCTGGGTGGGTGAGGGGCCACGTCGCCCCTTGACAAGACTCGTTGCAACATTACCAGCGGACCCCCGGAGACTTTCTCCGGGGGTCTCGTCAATTCGGTCCAACCATCATGCTTGGATTGACCCATGAGTGCTCGAAAGATTGGGGTCACCGAGCTGGTTCTCCGTGACGCTCACCAGAGTTTGATGGCCACCCGCATGGCCACCGAGGACATGATCGGCGCCTGCGAGGACATCGACAACGCCGGCTTCTGGTCCGTCGAATGCTGGGGTGGCGCGACGTACGACGCGGCCATCCGCTTCCTCAACGAGGACCCCTGGGAGCGTCTGCGGACCTTCCGGAAGCTGATGCCCAAGAGCCGGCTGCAGATGCTGCTGCGCGGCCAGAACCTCCTGGGCTACCGCCACTACGAGGACTACGTCGTCGACAAGTTCGTGGAGAAGTCCGCGGAGAACGGCATGGACGTCTTCCGCGTCTTCGATGCGCTCAACGACCCGCGGAACATGGCGAGGGCGATGCAGGCGGTCCGCGACGCGGGCAAGCACGCGCAGGGCACGATCTGCTACACCATCTCCCCGGTGCACACCGTCGACGGCTACATCAAGCTCGCCGGGCAGCTCATCGACATGGGCGCGGAGTCCATCGCGCTCAAGGACATGGCCGCGCTCCTGCAGCCGCAGCCGGCCTACGACATCGTCAAGGGCATCAAGGACACCTACGGTGACGTGCAGATCAACGTGCACTGCCACTCCACGACGGGCGTCACGCTCGTGTCGCTGATGAAGGCCATCGAGGCCGGCGCCGACGTCGTCGACACCGCCATCTCCTCGATGTCGCTCGGCCCCGGCCACAACCCCACCGAGTCGCTCGTCGAGATGCTCGAGGGCACCGGCTACGAGACCGACCTCGACATGGAGCGGTTGCTGCGCATCCGCGACCACTTCGCCGGCGTCCGCCCGAAGTACAAGGAGTTCGAGTCCAAGACGCTCGTCGACACCAACATCTTCCTCTCGCAGATCCCCGGCGGCATGCTCTCCAACATGGAGTCGCAGCTCAAGGCGCAGGGCGCCGGCGACCGCATCAACGAGGTCATGGAGGAGGTCCCCAGGGTGAAGGCCGACGCCGGCCACCCGCCGCTGGTGACCCCCTCGTCGCAGATCGTCGGAACCCAGGCGGTCTTCAACGTGCTGATGGGCCGCTACAAGGTGATGACCGGCGAGTTCGCCGACCTGATGCTCGGCTACTACGGCGAGTGCCTGGGCGAGCGCAACCCCGAGGTCGTCGCGATCGCGCAGGCGCAGGCCAAGAAGGAGCCGATCTCGGTCCGTCCCGCCGACCTCATGGAGCCCGAGTGGGAGCACCTCACCGAGGAGGCGTCGAAGCTCGAGGGCTTCAACGGCACCGAGGAGGACGTGCTGACCAACGCGATGTTCCCGAACGTCGCCGCGAAGTTCCTCGCCACCCGCGCCGAGGGGCCGAAGTCCGTCGCCAAGACGCCGGAGCAGCTGTCCGCCGAGCAGGCGAAGGCCGCAGGTCCCGCCCAGGGCATCACCGCCCCCGTCAAGTACAACGTCAAGTTCGCCGGGCGCGAGCACAGCGTCACGGTCGAACCCGCGTAAGGAGCAGCAGATGGTTCACGAGCACACGATGGCCGAGCGCCTCGAGCAACTGCAGGAGCGCAGGGCGAAGGTTCACGCCGGCGGCGGCGAGGACAAGCTGGAGAAGCACCGCGCCAAGGGCAAGCTGACCGCACGCGAGCGCCTCGACGCGCTGCTCGACGCGGGTTCGTTCCAGGAGGTGGGCGCCTTCCGGCGCAACCGAACCACCACGTTCGGCATGGACAAGGCGGACATGGCCGCCGACGGCGTGGTCACCGGCAGCGGGTCCGTGTTCGGCCGCCCCGTCCACGTGGCCAGCCAGGACTTCACGGTCATGGGCGGCTCCGCGGGCGAGGCCCACTCGATCAAGGTCACCGAGATGCTCAACGCCTCGCTGACCACCGGCACCCCGTTCATCTTCATCAACGACTCCGGCGGCGCGCGCGTCCAGGAGGGCATCGACTCGCTGTCCGGCTACGGCAAGGTGTTCTACGCCAATGTGAAGCTGTCCGGCGCGGTGCCGCAGATCTCGATCATCGCCGGCCCCTGCGCCGGCGGCGCGGCGTACTCGCCCGCGCTGACCGACTTCATCATCCAGACCCGCAAGGCCCACATGTTCATCACGGGCCCCGGCGTGATCAAGCAGGTCACGGGGGAGGAGGTGACGCAGGACGAGCTCGGTGGCGCCGACGCGCACATGGGCCGCTCCGGCGTCGTGCACTTCGTGGCCGACGACGACGAGCAGGCGATCCTGATCGCGCAGAAGCTGCTCAGCTTCCTCCCGCAGAACAACACCGAGGACGCCCCGATCGTCAACCCCGACGACGTGGTGGAGCCCAACCCGAAGCTCCGCGACATCCTGCCGGTGCAGTCGAACAAGGGCTACGACGTGCGCGAGGTCATCGCCGAGATCGTGGACCACCGGGACTTCCTCGAGGTCCAGGCCGGCTGGGCGATGAACATCGTCATCGGCTTCGGGCGCGTCAACGGCCGCACCGTCGGCATCGTCGCGAACCAGCCGAAGGTGATGTCGGGCGTGCTCGACATCGACTCCTCCGACAAGGCGTCGAAGTTCATCCGGTTCTGCAACGCGTTCAACATCCCGCTGGTGAACCTGGTCGACGTGCCGGGCTTCCTCCCCGGGGTGGCGCAGGAGCACAACGGAATCATCCGCCACGGCGCCAAGATGCTCTACGCCTACTCGGCGGCGACCGTGCCGAAGATCACCGTCGTCCTCCGGAAGGCCTACGGAGGCGCCTACCTGGCGATGTGCTCGAAGGACCTGGGCGCCGACAAGGTGTTCGCCTGGCCGACGGCCGAGATCGCTGTCATGGGCGCCGAGGGCGCGGCGAACGTCGTCTTCCGTAGGGAGATCGACGCCGCCGACGACAAGGAGGCCCGCCGCCAGGAGCTGGTGGAGGAGTACCGGGAGACGTTCTCGACGCCGTACATGGCTGCGAGCCGCGGCCTCGTCGACGACATCATCGACCCGGCCGACACCCGTCGCGAGATCGCCATGGCCCTGGAGTTGCTCATCGGCAAGCGCGAGCTCCGCCCCGCCAAGAAGCACGGCCTCGGCCCGGCCTGATCGGAGTCTGACATGTCATTGGAACAGCTGCAGGAGCAGCTCGCGGTCCTCGCCGAACGGGTCGCCGCACTGGAGGCGGAGCTGGCGGCGCTGAAGGAGAACCAGGAGATCCCCGAGGAGGACCTGGTGGCCATCGGCGCGGCGGTGGCGGCGTACTTCGGCCACAAGGCCCGGGTGCGGGCCGTCCGCTACGGCCAGCAGTCCCGCTGGGCCGCCGCCACCCGCGAGCGCGTCCACGACCGCAGCGTGCCCCACGTCCGTTGATCCCGAGAGTGCAGGAAACCATGAAGCTGAAAGTGACCGTCAACCAGACGGAGTACGAGATCGACGTCGAGGTGCAGGAGGAGGAGCGCCCGGGGCTGGGGCCGGTGATCATCGGCGTCAACGCCGGTGCCAACCCCATCCCCACCAAGGCGTCCGTCCCCGCCGGGAGCGCCAACGCCATCTCGGCCCCGCTCGCGGGGTCGGTGTCGCGGATCCTGGTCGCCGAGGGTGACGCGATCGAGGCCGGCGCCGTCGTCCTGGTCCTCGAGGCCATGAAGATGGAGACCGAGATCACCGCGCCCGCCGCGGGTACGGTCGGCCGGATCCTCGTGGCCCCGGGCGACGCCGTGCAGGGCGGGCAGCCGCTCGTCGAGCTGGAGGCCTGAGCCACAGGCAGAAGAGGGGTTCCGCCCGACCGGCGGCCGGGTTACCATGCGTCCCTAGGGGGAAGCGATGGATCCGACCGTGTGGCTGGACCTCGCGGCTGCGGCATTGGCGGCCGAGGATCCGGCGGAGGCCGACGAGATGGTGGCGTCTACGCTCACGGCCGTCACGCGCGCGGATCTCGCCGTGCACGTGCAGTTGAGCAACACCGACCCGAAGTGGATGACGCGCACCGCGGTCGGCGACTCGCTGCCGGACCGTCCCGAGACGTGGCCGGACGCGCCGATGATCCGGCGCCACCCGCTCAACGCGTTCTACGCCGCCACCGGTGAGACCAGGGTGACGGCGCTCCGCGACGTCGAGCGGCTCGGTTGGCGCATGGACGACGAGGGGCGACAACTGGTCCGGCGGCTCGGCCTGCCCCCCGAGCAGGTGTCGATGGTCGTCGGGGACGACCCGTCCGCGTTCGACGGCTGGGTCCTCCTCGCGTCCGACCCGTTCACCGAGGCCGAACTCGACGAACTCGAACGTGTCCGCCTCCTGCTCACCGGTCTCGCGAAGCACTGCCGGCTGCTCCGCCAGGCGCTGGCCGTGGCGCAGGGCGGGCCCGTGCTCACACCCCGGGAGAGGGTCATCCTGTGCCTCATCGCGCAGGGGAGGACCGTCGAGGGGATCGCTGCGCGGCTCGCGATCTCGCCGCGCACGGTGCACAAGCACCAAGAGCACCTGTACAGGAAGCTGGGCGCTGCGGACCGCCTCTCCGCGGTCCTCAGCGCCCAGCGATTCGGGCTACTACCCAGCCTGTGATCAGGCGCCCTCGCCGCCCCCCATGTCCGGCAAGGAACAACCGTTGGCCTCAAGCTTCTCGAAGACCAGCATGGTCAGGTGACCGAACTGGTCATCGGTCAGGTACCGGATCTTGCCCGGCTCCTTCCCCTTCTTGTAGTAGGCCCCCGAACCGATCGTGGCCTTCGAATGGATGAGCGGCTCCTGCTCGAGGTCGTGGGCGTCCATGAACTCCGCCACCGCCTCGTCGATCAGGTAGCCACACTCTTCGAGTTCATCCGGTGCCACGAGGAACTGTTTCCCCATGTCGCTCAGCGACACCCAGGCGGTGTTGCTCTGGCTGAGCTGTGCGTACGCGGCGTCCGCCCAGCTCTCCTTGTAACAGTGGTGCGCGCTCGCCAGCGAGGCGTTGCCGACGGCGATCGCCACGGCTCCGCTCGCGACGGCCAGCAGACGCTGCGCGGTACGACGGTTCATTGTCTTCCTTCCGATTCTGGTTCCCCCCATTTGGAACCGGACCAACAAAAGTCTCCGTCGGGCGGCTGCGGTTGGGAATACGCATGAGTGCGTATTGATTGCCGAAGATCCGCAGTCCTTACAAAGCCCGAAGCCTCGACCCAGCCGATTGTGCGCACGGACCGACAGGTTGTGCGACGGCGGAGGGCGGCCCTCGCGAGGGCTGATTGAGTTCCTCTCGGTAACACGCGGTATCAGCCGCGTCCCACTCGACGAGGAGAAATCGATGAAGGTTCACCAGCCTGACGGTGCGGGGAGGCGCTCGATGCAACGCTCCGCCACGCGGTTCCTGGCGTTCACCGGGATCGCCGCCATGGCCCTGACCGGATGCACCGCGGCCTCTGCGCCGCAGGGATCCCAGTCCCCGGCGCCCGCGACGGGTTCCGGCAGCGGCACCGCGAGCGGCAGCTACACCGAGCGCGAGGTCACCGACGGCACGACGACGTTCAAGGTCGTCGACAATCCCGGCGACGGCCCCGACCTCTCATACAGCGCCGACGGTGGCGTGACGCTCCTCGAGGAGGAGATCGACGGGGAGACCTACGCGTTCAAGGACATGAACGGCAACGGCGAACTCGACACCTGGGAGGACTGGCGCCTCGACGCGAGCGAGCGGGCAGCCGACCTCGCCGGGCAGATGACCGTTGAGCAAATCGCCGGCCTCATGCTGTTCAGCTCCCACGAGCGCACGCCGGCCGACGGCCTCACCGACGCCCAGAAGACGTACCTCAGCGAGTCCGGTCTGCGCAACGTGCTCAACGCTGCCGGCAGCGACGCGGCCGTCACCGTTCCTTGGGTCAACGAGATGCAGGCCTACGTCGAGACCCTGGCGACTGCGGAGACGCCGTACGTCCCCGTGAACTTCAGCTCCGACCCCCGCTCGACCGCCGGATCCGGTGGCTACAACGCCGAGGGTGCCGACATCTCGCGCTGGCCCTCCAGCCTCGGCCTGGCGGCCACCTTCGACGCCGAGCACACCAAGAACTTCGGCGAGATGGCCTCGGCCGAGTACCGGGCGCTCGGCATCACGACCGCACTCAGCCCCCAGATCGACCTCGCCACCGAGCCCCGCTGGCTGCGCGTCGGCGGGACGTTCGGCGAGGACGTGGCCCAGAACACCGAGCTCGCGGCGGCCTACGTCGACGGCTTCCAGGGCACCGGGGGAGAGGACGTCTGGGGCTCCGAGTCCGTCAACGCGATGATCAAGCACTGGGCCGGCGACGGGCCGGGCGAGGGCGGTCGCGAGGGCCACACGGACGCCGGCAAGTACGGTGTCTACCCGGGCGGCAACTTCGACGAGCACGCCGACGGCTTCCTCGGCTCGCTCGACTCCGCGGCCGTCATGACCGCGTACTCCATCGCTCTGGACGCCAACGGCGAGCCCCTGTTCGGCGAGCGCGTCGGCACCGCCTACGACAACGGGCGCATGTCCGTCCTGCGTGAGGACAACGCCTACGAGGGCGTCGTCGTCACCGACTGGGGCGTCATGAGCGGATCCAAGGACGAGGGTGCCTTCTTCGGCATGGCGTGGGGCGCCGAGGAGCTCGCTCCCGCCGAGCGGTACCTCGAGGTACTGGGCACCGGGCACGACATGTTCGGCGGCGTGAACGACGCCACCTTCCTCCTCGAGGCCGCGGAACTGTGGCAGCAGAAGTTCGAGGCGGGCGAGCTCGAGGTCGACGCGGAGACCCGCTTCCAGGAGTCGGGCGCGCGCATCCTCACGATGCTCTTCAACCCGGGCCTCTACGAGAGCGCCTTCCTCGACCCCGAGCAGTCCGCCGAGATCCTGGCCAGCGAGGACAAGGTCGAGGCCGGCTACGCCGCGCAGCTCGACTCCGTCGTGATGGTCAAGAACGACGGGGACACGATCGCCGCCGCCGAGGCAGCTGACTGGAAGGACAAGACCGTCTACATCCCGCGGTCCTTCAGCAACGGCTTCGCCAGCGCCTTCGGCCCCGGTGAGTACACCGAGGGCCCGAGCATCGACCTCGAGGTCGCGGAGCAGTACTTCGGCACCGTCATCACCGACGAGGCCGTCACCGACTCCGAGGACAAGGTCACCAGCTACACCGCGCCCGACCTCACCGACGTGGACCTCGTCCTTGTCGGCATGGACAGCCCGGACAACGGCGGCAACTTCTCCAACATCGGCCACGACCTCGAGACCGACGAGTGGTACCCGCTGTCCTTGCAGTACCGCCCCTACACGGCTGACGGCGAGAACGTCCGCAAGACGTCGATCTCGGGCGACCTGCTCGAGGACGGCACCAAGCAGAACCGCTCCTACTACGGCAACACCTCGCGCATCGCGAACGAGGCCGACCTTGACGCCTTCGAGCGGGCGGTCGCTGCGGTCGAGGCCAGCGGCAAGGACATCCCCGTCGTGACCGTGCTGAAGGCCATCAACCCCGTCGTCCCGACGGAGTTCGAGGCCGACTCCGACGCCATCGTCGTCGGCTTCGGCACCAGCGACCAGGCGCTCCTCGAGGTGGCGCTGGGTCTCTACGAGCCCAAGGGCCGCCTGCCGATCCAGTTCCCGGCCGACATGGACACGGTGGAGAAGCAGCTCGAGGACGTCGCGAAGGACATGACGCCCTACACCGACGCCAACGGCAACGCCTACGACTACGGCTTCGGCCTGAACTACTCCGGCCCGATCGCCGGCTGAACAAACCCCGGGTGGCGGGCCGGTCCCCATCGGCCCGCCACCCGCCACCGGTTCCGGGAGCAGCCCGGGGCCAGAGACGACAAGGAAACACGATGAAGACCACCAAGCTTGTGACGACCGGACTCGGTCTGCTGATCACCCTGACCGGCGCGCTGGGCCTCACTGCCTGCTCGGGCGACGCCGGTTCCGCCGCCCCCGCTGCCTCCTCCTCCGCCGCCGCTGACATCGACGTGGCCGAGGACCTCGAGGTCGCCCGCCAGACCGTGCTCGAGGCCCTCGAGGACGACGACTGGAAGCAGGTCATGCTGGCCAGCGACGTCGACGCCCCCACCGTGAAGTACGGGCTCCTCGTCATGCCCTACACCTACTCCGAGAAGACCTCCCGCGTGCAGGGGACCATCGAGGTCGACGGCGGGAACTTCACCATCGAGGCCGACTCGGCCGCCACCGGCCAGACCTGGCAGATCGACCAGGACGGCACCATCACCGAAGTGACCGAATAGCCCCCGGTCGCGCACAATCATCAAGTCAGTGCTCGAAGGAGACAAGTAGTGAACGCCAGACCGCAGCAGGTCGCTGATCGCCGGAAGGCACCCATGTCGAACAAGAGGTTCCTCTGGATCTGGATCCCGGTGCTCGCGACCGTGACGGCGCTCGTCGTCGCCGCCAACGTCGCGCTCGTCGTCGGAGGCGGCTGGGTGGAGTCCCAGCTCGGGTCGGGCACCTACACGTTCACGAACTCGGAGGAGTCCGAGGGCTGGGACACCGAGTACTACACCGCCGACTTCGCCAGCATGGACGAGGTCGACGCGGCGGCCAAGGAACTCGTCGAGGAGATCGCCGCGGGCGGCATCGTCCTCGCGAAGAACGACGGCGGTGCCCTGCCGCTCGCGTCCTCGCGACGGGTCACCATGCTGGGGCGCGCCGCGGCCGACCCCGTCTTCGGCGGTGCCGGCTCCGGCTCCGTCGACACCCGCTCCGCGGTGACCGCCCGCGGCGGCCTCGAGGGCGCCGGCTTCGAGGTCAACGAGCAGGTCTACGCGACCATCGAAGCGTTCGCCGCGGAGAACCGGCGCGGCCACATCGAGATGGACAACCCCGGCGCCTCCAGCTACAACGTCGGGGAGCTGCCCGTCGCACAGTACGAGGAGCTGCAGGGCTCCTTCCAGGACTTCTCGGACGCCGCGATCGTTTTCATCGGCCGCCCGGGTGGCGAGGGCGGCGACCTCACCCGCGACATGTCCGGGTGGGACGACAACGCGGCCGAAGGCCAGCACCAGCTGGAGCTCAACCAGGACGAGCGCGACCTGATCGCGCTCGCGAAGTCGTCGTTCGACACGGTCGTGGTGGTCGTCAACGCCTCGACCACCATCGAGATGGGCGACCTCCAGGACGACCCGGGGGTCGACGCGATCCTGCTCGCGGGCTCGCCCGGCGCCAGCGGCTTCTCCGCCCTCGGCGGGATCCTCGCCGGTGACGTGAACCCGTCCGGCCGCACGGCCGACGTGTGGGCCGCCGACTTCACCAAGGACCCGACCTACGCCAACTTCGGTGACTTCATCTACTCCAACATCGAGGCCTCGTTCCCGGTCTCCGCGGTGGAGCGCGCCACCTCGAACGCGACGCTGACCTCCGACGCCCCCTTCGTGAACTACGCCGAGGGCATCTACATCGGCTACCGCTACTACGAGACCGCCGCGGCGGAGGGATTCATCGACTACGACGACGCCGTGGTCTACCCCTTCGGCTACGGCCTGAGCTACACGGACTTCGCATGGCGGGTCGTTTCCTCCGAGGCGAGCGAAGTCGACGGCACCATCAAGGTCGACGTCGAGGTCACCAACACCGGCGACGTGCCGGGACGCGACGTCGTCGAGCTCTACTACTCCGCCCCGTACACCCCGGGCGGCATCGAGAAGTCCGACGTCGTGCTGGGTGACTTCGCCAAGACCGGCCTGATCGAGCCCGGCAGCTCTGAGACGCTCACGCTGGAGCTCGCCGTCGAGGACATGGCGTCCTACGACCACCTCGAACAGCGCGCCTACGTCCTTGAGGGTGGGGAGTACGAGATCACGCTGCGCACCGACTCGCACACGGTGGCAGATGGCGTCGAGCCCATCACCTACACGGTGGCGGACGACGTCGTGTACTCGGGTGACGACCACCGCTCCACCGACCTGGTTGAGGTGACGAACCAGTTCGACGACGTGTCGGCCCAGTTCACCGCCGAGCCGCAGGACGGCAAGATCCTCTCGCTCTCGCGGGCGGACTTCGCCGGGACCTTCCCCACCGCCCCCTCCGAGGCCCAGTACGTGGCCGACGACGCGGTCGTCGCAGGGTTCACCCCGTGGGACCACGAGGCCGCCGCCGACGAGTTCGAGGGCGAAGCGCCGGAGACGGGGGAGGGATCCGACCTGACGCTCATCGACATGCGGGGCCTCGCCAAGGACGACCCGAAGTGGGCCGAACTGATGGACTCCCTCACCGTGGGGGAGATGACCGACCTGCTGCTGAACGGCGCCTACCAGACCGCCGGCATCGGCTCGATCGCCAAGCCGCAGACCCTGGAGCCGGACGGCCCCGCGGGCTTCTCCTCGTTCATCAACTCCTCCATCAACGGCGTCGCCTACCCGTCGCAGTTCCTGATTGCCCAGACCTGGGACGTGGAACTGGGCACCGAGATGGGTCGCATGCTCGGCAACGAGGCGCTCCACAAGGGCATCAACGGCTGGTACGCCCCCGCGGCGAACCTGCACCGCTCCCCCTTCGGCGGCCGCAACTTCGAGTACTACTCGGAGGATCCGCTGCTCTCGGGCGCGATGCTCACCTCGGTGGCCAACGGGGTCGCGGAGAAGGGCGTCTACACGATGCTGAAGCACTTCGCGCTCAACGAGCAGGAGACCAACCGCGTCAACAACGGCATCGCCACCTGGGCGACCGAGCAGACCATCCGTGAGCTGTATCTCAAGCCGTTCGAGATGGCGGTGAAGAACATCACGATGGACGTCCCGTACATCTCCGACGGCAACCGCACCGACACCACCATCGGCGCGGCGGGCATCATGAGCTCGTTCAACCGCATCGGCACCACGTGGGCCGGTGGCTCGGAGGCGCTGATGACCAACGTGCTCCGCGACGAATGGGGCTTCCAGGGCTTCGCCATCTCGGACTTCAACCTGTACCCGTACATGAACCCCAACCAGAGCATCAGCGCGGGCACCGACTTGACTCTGACGTTCCAGCCGTCGAAGTCCTTCGAGGACACGAAGTCGGCCAAAGCCGTCACGGACATCCGCAACGCCACCCACAACATCCTCTACACGGTGGCGAACTCCAACGCGATGAACGGGTTGGCTCCCGGCGCCACGGTCTCGTACACCCCGCCCACCTGGGTGTACGTGCAGTACGCCGTCTCGGCGGCGCTCGGCGCGCTGGTGCTGCTGGGTGGATTCCTGGTGTGGCGACGGGTCCGCCGCCACGGCTGACCACTGGCTCGTCCACGACCCACTGCGGGCCCCGCTTCAGGCGGGGCCCGCAGCGTCGTCTCCGCTCAGAACCAGGGGCGGACGGTGCTGTCGAAGCGGGCGAGCGCGGAGCCGATCGCCATGTGCATGTCGAGGTACTGGTAGGTGCCCAACCGGCCCCCGAACAGCACCCGCGGCTCGTCGGCGGCGGCCTGCCGGTACTGCTCCAGCACCGCGCGGTCGCCCGCCGCGTTCACGGGGTAGAACGGCTCGTCGGCAGCTTCCGCGAAGCGCGAGAACTCCCGCACGACCACCGTCCCCGAGCGATGCGTCCGTTCGGGGTGGAAGTGCTTGAACTCGAGCGTGCGCGTGTACGGCACGTCCTCGTCGCACTCGTTGACCACCGACGTGCCCTGGTGGTCGTCGATGTCCAGGACGCGGCGCTCGAAGTCCAGCGTCCGCCAGCCGAGCGTCCCGTACCGGTGGCCGAAGTAGCGGTCGAGGGGTCCGGTGTACACCACGGGCACCTGTCCGACGACGGCATCGCGGCTGAGTTCGTGGCCGGGTGCCAGGAAGTCGACCCCCAACCGGATGTCGATGCGGGGATGGTCCGCCATGCGCTGCAGCCAGGCGGCGTACCCGTCGCGGGGCATGCCTTGGTGCGTGTCGTTGAAGTAGCGGTTGTCGTAGTTGAATCGAACGGGTAGCCGGGTGATGATGCCCGCGGGCAGGTCGCGGGGGTCCGTCTGCCACTGCTTGGCGGTGTAGCCCCGGATGAACGCCTCGTACAGCGGGCGCCCGATCAGCGAGATGGCCTTCTCCTCGAGGTTGCCCGGCTCGCGCCCGGCCAGTTCGGCTGCCTGCTCGGCGATGAGCCGGCGCGCCTCGTCGGGGCCCATTCCGCGGCGGAAGAACTGGTTTATGGTGCCCAGGTTGATGGGGAGCGGGAACACCTCGCCACGGTGGCGCGCGTAGACGCGGTGCTCATAGGGGGTGAAGTCGGTGAACCGGTTGACGTACCCCCACACCTTGTCGTTCGACGTGTGGAAGATGTGCGCACCGTAGCGGTGCTCCTCGATGCCGGTGTCCTCGTCGACCGTGCTCCAGGCGTTGCCGCCGATGTGGTCCCGTGACTCGACGACCGTGACTTGGAGGCCCAGCTCATCGGCGGCGCGCTCCGCGATGGTGAGCCCGAACAGCCCGGAGCCCACGACCAACAGATCCATATTCCCTCCCGGCTGCGCTCAGCCAAGGCTACCAGCGTGGCCGGGATGCCGATTGGTAAAGTTGGCTCGCCAGTGAGGAGGGCCGCGATGATCACCATCGGCGTCGTCGACGACCAGAGGGAGAGCCGCCACCTACTCATGTCCTACCTCGCGAGGTACGAGTTCGAGCACGGGGTCCAGTTCAAGGTGGAGGAGTTCGCCGACGGGTCGGAGCTCACCGCCGCCTATCGTCCGCGGTTCGACATCATCTTCCTCGACGTCCAGATGGACAACCTCGATGGCTTCGCGACCGCCCGCCTGATCCGGGAGGTCGACCCCGGAGTGATCCTCATCTTCGTCACGAACATGGCGCAGTTCGCGATCAAGGGCTACGAGGTGGACGCGCTCAGCTACCTGCTGAAGCCGGTGCCCTGGTTCGCGTTCTCGCAGGAACTGAAGCGGTCGCTCGAGCGGCTCGACAAGGCTCGCGACGACCACATCCTGCTCACCGTCGGCGGGGAGATGTTGCGGGTGGACCTGGCGGACGTCGTCTACATCGAGAGCATCAAGCACCGGCTGGTGTTCCACACCCGGGAGGGCAAGCTGTCGATGCTCGGCACGCTGAAGGAGATGGCGGCGCAGCTCGAGCCCCGGGGCTTCTACCGATCCAACAGCTTCCTGCTGGTCAACCTGCGGCACGTGGAGGGGTTCAGCGGCGGGGAGTCGAGGCACACCGGCGGCATCTCCCTGCCCGTGAGCCGGGCGCGCAAGAAGCCCTTCCTCGAGGCGCTGACCGACTACTTCGGCGGGAACCCGGCATGACGGAGATCCTGCCCAACATCCCGCGGGCGGTCACCGGGCTCGCCGAGTGGCTCGCCTGCGTCGTCTACATCGTGGTGCTGCCCCGGCGCTGGGGCGTCGTCGGGACCGTGGTGACGGTCGCCGGCGGCCTGGTCCTGCTCGTCGGCGTGCAGCTGTTCGCCGGCACGCTGCCCCAGTACCTGTGGACGCTCGGCATGGGGCTCGCCGCCACCAGCATGCTGGCGTTCGTCGCCGTCGCGACGACGGTGAACCTCCGCGACGCGGGCTACGTGACGGCGCGCGCGTTCGTGCTCGCCGAACTGGTGGCGTCGCTGGAGTGGCAGATCCACACGTTCTACTTCCACCCCGAGCCCGGCGTCACGACCCTGTTCCCGACGCTGGCGCTGCTGGCTTTCTACGCCGGTGCCTTCGGTGCTGCGCACATGCTCGAGCGACGGCACTTCGACTCCACTGCACCTGCGGTCGGGCCGCGAATGCTGGCGATCGCTGCGGCGATGGCGCTGGGGACGTTCGCGCTCAGCAACCTGAGCTTCGTCACGCCCAACACCCCCTTCAGCGGCGAGCTCTCCCGTGAGGTGTTCTACATCCGCACGCTCGTGGACCTGGCCGGCTACATCGCCCTCTACGCGCAGCACGAGCAACTGCGGAAGCAGCGGGCCGACCTCGAGGTGGCCGCGATGGACGCGGTGCTGCGTACGCAGCACGACCAGTACCTGGCGGCCAAGCGCGACATCGAGGCGGTGAGCCGCGCCTCCCATGACCTCAAGCACCACCTCGCGGTCATCCGGGCGGAACTGGACCCGGAGCGCCGCGGGAGGCAACTGGACGCGCTGGAGGAGACCCTGGACGAGTTCGGGGCCGCGTTCGACACCGGCAACCCCGTGCTGGACACCGTCCTGACATCCAAAGCGCGCTACTGCCGTTCCCGGGGGATCAACTTCACCGCCGTCGCCGACGGGGCGGCGCTCGGGTTCGTCGACGTGATGGACTTGGCGAGCATCTGCGGCAACGCGTTGGACAACGCCATCGAGTCCGTCCTGCGGCTGCGCGACCCGGAGCAGCGGCTGATCCGGGTCGCGGTGTTCAACCAGGCACGGTTCGTCGTGATGAAGTTCGAGAACTACTTCGACGGGGAACTGCGCTACGAGGAGGGCGAGCTCGCCACCCGGAAGACGGGCGACATGCACGGCCTCGGACTCAAGAGCATCCGGCACGCGGCGGAGAAGTACGGCGGCGAGGCGACGTTCTCCGGTCGGGAGAACTGGTTCACCCTGACCGTGCTGCTCCCGATCAGTTGAAGCCGACGACCGACTGGGCCAGGCGGTAGGCGAGCACCGAGATCGTTCGTCCAGGCCTGCCCGGGAGGTTGACCAGCCGGCCGATGCTGCTGCGGCGCAGCCGCTGGTGCGCCGGGGCGTGGGCGGCGCGCAGGTCACGCCACAGCTCACGCTTCTGCTGCAGGTGCTCCGGGCGGCCCGCGCGGATCAGCATGATCGACGAGACGGCGCACACGAGCCCCAGGTAGTGCACCTGGTATCGGTGCAGGGCGCTCGGCGTGGCGCCCGCGGGGGGCAGCGCATGGATCATCGCGCGGTTCACCCGCAGCTGTTGGTCGAGTCGTTTCAGCATCACGGCCTCGTTGACCGACTGGTCCGAGCGGCCGATGTGGTAGCGGTACAGGTCGACGTCGAGGTAGAAGAGCCGGGACACGTACGGCAGGGGGAGGAACGCATAGAGGTTGTCGACGTAGAACGTGTGCTCGGGCAGGCGGAGGCCGGAGTTGCGCAGCACCGCCGTGCGATACGTGAGCGCGTGCATCAGCATGCCCTGGTCGGGGCGGAACCGGCCCACCTCCTGCCATCCGAACTCACGACCGACGGGCAGCGTCGAGCGGTACCGCATGGCGTGGCAGTGGGCCTTGCCCTCCTTCTCGTAGACGAAGTTGCTGACTACCAGGTCCAATCGGTCCTGGCCACGGAGAACCCCGAGCAGCGCAGTCAGCGCCCCGCGATCGAGCCAGTCGTCACTGTCCACCACTCGGAAGTAGCGCCCGGTGGCCGCGTCGAGGCCCGCGTTGACCGCTGAGCCATGGCCGCCGTTGGGCTTGTCCACGACGCGGACCGCTCCGGGGTGTTGTGCAGCGTAGCGGTGCGCGATGGCGGAGGTGTCGTCGCTGGAGCCGTCGTTGACGACGATGACCTCGAGGTCGTCGTCCTGCGGCAGCATCGAGTCGAGGCAACGGTGGAGGTAGGCCGCCGAGTTGTAGCTCGGCACCGCCAGGGTCAGCGTCTTCATCGGAGCTCCTCTCAGGCAGCCTGCTCGGCGGGGACTTCCTCCGCGGGCACCGGCTCCTGGCGGAAGATGACCTTGAAGATGGGGTAGAAGACCCAGAACGAGATCGCGGCGTTGATGATCATCGTGACGACGTCAGCGGCGGTCTCGCCCGTCTGGCCCCAGCCCAGGGTGTCGATCAGGAACGTGTAGATCGGGGCCTTGTAGAAGCCCTGCGCGGCCGCGGCCACGAGCGTGATGACCACGTAGGCCACCAGGTACCAGAAGGCGGCCCGCCACACGCTCGTGTTGGACTTGAAGGTGATGTTGCGCTGGGCGAAGAAGTTGATCACCTGCGCGATGCCGATGGCGAGCTGCACCGCCAGGAAGTACGCCAGGCCGCCGCCGCCGTCGGGCAGCGGACCCGCGGCGTAGTCGAAGATGAAGTACTGCGACCCGTCCACGTTCGACCCCACCGGCCAGACCTGGAAGTTGGTGTCGATCAGCGACGTCCGGGCGAAGATCGCCCGGAACACCGGCATGACGACGATCTGCAGCACGGTCACCCCATTGCTGAGGATGAAGAACATGAGGAACTTCGACAGCTCCGGGCGGCGCTCGCTGAAGCGGCTCCACATCGTGCGGACCTTCGTGAACATGGGCGGGTTGCTCCTTGTGGATCAGAGGGGGTTGGTGAGGCTGCGCGTCAGGGCCTTGCCGGTGCGCCGGTTGCGGACGAATCCGCCGACGACTTCCTTCAGTCCGCGGAAGTGGTGGCCGTTGACGAGGGCGACGATGCCGTCGACCATCTCGTCGCTGACCATGCCGTTGGACATCTTCGCGATGGCCCGGAACGGCATGTTGTAGAGGAACTGGATGTTCAGGTCGGGCTCACCCTTCGCCTCGCTCCTACGGCGCAGCGTGAGCAGGACCCAGTGCGCCAGCCGGGCGAGCGGGCTGCGGGCCCGTCGCAGGTCACCGAGGGGGTCGTTGCGGTCGAGCTCCGCGGAGTTCGACTCACGTGGTACGACGATGCCGAAGAACTCCCCGAGCTCGTCGTCGGTGAGGCCGCGGAGCATCGCGCGTCGCACCGTCTCGGGAGCGACGGGGGTGTCGAGGGTCGTGCCGGGCACCTCCAGCTTCCCGGTGAGGGGCAGGTCGGCCGAGCTGCCGCCGACCATGACCAGGCGGGTGCCGTCCTCCACAACCCAAGTCCCGGAGCCGACGTCGAAGTGGCGCCAGGTGTAGCGGTCGAACGGGATGACCACGCGGGCGGCCGCGCCGGGCGCCAACCGCACCTTGGCGAAGCCCTTGAGCTCCTTGACCGGGCGCACGATGGCGCTGTCCGGCGTCGCGACGTAGAGCTGGGCGACCTCCGCACCGGCGACCGGGCCGGTGTTCGTGACGGTGAACTCTGCGCCCTCGGGCGTGACGCGGAGGTCCGAGTACGCGAAGTCGGTGTAGCTGAGCCCGTGCCCGAAGGGGTAGCGGACGGCGCGGCCGGCGGCATCGGCGTGCCGATAGCCGACGAAGAGGCCCTCGCGGTAGACGCTCCACGCGCCCTCGGCGGGGAAGCGGCCGAAGGCCGCCGTGTCCACCAGCGATACGGGGTACGTCTCGGCCAGCTTGCCGGACGGGTTCGCGGCGCCGGTCAGGATCCGCATCGCCGCCTCGGCGCCCGCCTGCCCTGACAGGTAGCCGTGCACGACGGCGCGCGCCTGCTCCGTCCACGAGAGGTCCACCACGGACCCGGCGCTCAGCACGACGACGACGTTGCCGTTCACGGCGGCGACGGCGCGCAGCAGCGACAGCTGGGCGTCCGGCAGGTCGATGTGGCGCCGGTCCACGCCCTCGGACTCACTGATCTCGTCGAGCCCGAGGTAGACGAGCGCCACGTCCGCGCTCCGCGCCGCCTCGACGGCTCGAGACTCCAGCTCGGCGTCGATGGGGGAGTGGCGGCGGTATCCCTGCGCGTAGGCCGTCAGTTCCAGCCCGGTGCTGAGGATCGCCTCGCGCGCCGAGCTGAGTCGCGTGGGGTTGACCTGCGAGGAGCCGGCTCCCTGGTAGCGGGGGGTGTCGGCCATGTCGCCGATCAGCGCGACGCTGGTGCCGGGGGCCAACGGGAGGAGGGAATCCTCGTTGCGCAGCAGGACCATGGACTCCTCCGCAGCGCGGCGGGCCAGCGCATGGTGCGCGTCGTGGTCAACGGTGGGGCGCGCCCCCGCGCCCGCGGTGAGTGCGAGTCGGATGACCTCCGCCGCTCGCGCGGTCAGGTCGGCCTCCGGCAGGCGTCCCCCCTCGACGGCAGCCACGAGCTGGCGCACCGAGTCGAGCCCCGGGGCGGGCATCTCGAGGTTGGCCCCGGCGGCGATCGCGGCGGCCGCGTCGTTGCTGCCACCCCAGTCGCTGATGACGACGCCGTCGAAGCCCCACTCGTCGCGAAGGATCTCCGTGAGCAGGTGGCGGTTCTCGTGGGCGTAGGTGCCGTTGACCTTGTTGTAGGAGGTCATCAGCGCGCGGGGCGACGCCTCGCGCACGACGATCTCGAAGGCCGTCAGGTACAGCTCGCGCAGGGTGCGCTCGTCGACGATGGAGTCCGACGCCATGCGGCGGAGTTCCTGGCTGTTGACGGCGAAGTGCTTCGGCGTGGCAGCCACGCCCTCCGCCTGGATCCCCCGCACGTAACCGGCGGCGAGCTTGCCGCTCAGGTAGGGGTCCTCCGAGAAGTATTCGAAGTTCCGGCCGCCCAGCGGGCTGCGCTTCAGGTTGAGGCCGGGACCGAGCAGCACGTCGACGCCGAGGGAGGCAGCCTCGCGGCCCAGGGCGTGCCCCAGCTCCTCGGCCAGGTCGACGTCCCAGCTGCACGCCACCGTCGCGGACGTGGGGAAGCAGGTGGCGGGCTCGGACGCGTTGAGGCCGAGGTGATCGCCGGACCCGACCTGCTTGCGCACGCCGTGTGGGCCGTCGGCCATGAAGAACGAGGGGACGTCGTGCCGCGGCAGGTCGCGAGACTCCCAGACGTTCTTGCCGCTCAGCAGCGCGGCCTTCTCGAGCGTCGTGAGTTCGTTGGTCATCGGCATCTCCGTTGATCGCTTCCCGGGGCCGAGGGCCGGCCCGGGAGGTGTTGTTCCACAGTCGACCACACCGCTCCCCGGGGTCCCCGGGGCCGCTGCACAGTCGGCAGGAACTGCGGCACGATCCGTCGTCCCCCGTGGCTCCGGCTCGCGCACGGGGGCGGCGCAGTAGCATGGCTGCGAACCGAAGGAGAACTGTGTCGCCCGACGAAGACGAGCCCACAAAGCCGATGTCCCTCGACGAGCCGGTGCCGGGCCTCGGCAGCCATCAGGCGTTGCCGGCCCCCGATCCGGACGCTCCAGTGGACCGCGCCGACGTCATCGGGGAGGGTGCCCGGTCATTCGCCGCCTGGAGCGGCCGGTTCGTCATCACGGTGATCGCGCTGGGCATCGTCGGCTGGGGCCTGCTGCAGCTCAGCAGCGCCATCATCCCGGTGCTGCTCGGCCTGTTGATCGCCTCGGTCCTCTATCCCATCGTCTCCGGGCTGCGCCGCATCGGCCTGCCGCACAGCCTGGGCGCGGCGCTGAGCCTGCTCACCGGCATCGTCGTCATCGGCGGCCTCGTGAGCCTCATCGCGCCCAGCGTGGTGGCGCAGTGGCCGCAGCTCGCGGACCAGACGATCCGCGGCATCCGCCAGGTCCAGCAGTGGGTGGCGGGGCCCCCGATGAACCTGCAGGACGAACAGCTCAACGAGTACCTCCAGCAGTTCACGAACTGGCTCCAGGGCTACTCGAGCGACATCGTCTCCATCGCCCTCAGCCTCGGCGGCAGCGTCGGCAGCGGCATCGTCACGCTCGCGATGACGCTCGTCATCGTGTTCTTCATGCTGAAGGACGGGCACAAGTTCGTCGGCTTCTCCCGCAGCATCGTGGGCCGCCGGTGGGGCTTCCACGTGTCGGAGCTGTTCGCCCGGCTCTGGGTCACCCTCTCGGGCTACATCCGCACCCAGGCCGTGGTGAGCTTCGTCGACGCGCTCTTCATCGGGCTCGGGTTGTGGCTGCTCGACGTGCCGCTCGCCTTCCCGATCGCCGTCCTGACCTTCATGGCCGGCTTCATCCCGATCGTCGGCGCCTTCTCCGCGGGCGCGGTCGCGGTGCTGGTGGCGCTCGTTACCGGGGGGCTGGTCCAGGCGCTGCTGGTGCTCGCGCTCGTCGTGCTCGTCCAGCAGATCGAGGGCAACGTGCTGCAGCCCGTGCTGCAGGCCCGCGTGATGCAGCTCCATCCCGTCATCGTGATCCTCGCGGTCCTGCTCGGCGGCGGCTGGGCGGGGATCATCGGCGCCTTCCTGGCCGTCCCGGTCGCGGCCGCGGGCGCCGTCGTGTTGCGCTACTTGGGCGACATGATCGACCTCCGCACCGGCGACCGCGCCGCGGCGGACATCAACTGGGTGACCGCCGACGGGCGCGTCGTGGGCGGCGAGTCGGAGAAGTCGGCGATGCTCTTCCGTGCCCTGATCCGCCGCCGCGAGCGCGTCGAGCCCGAGGCGGAGGCGGCCGAGGAGGTCCTCGGGCCGGAGCCGTTGGAACCGACGACGAGCGCCGTCCTGCCCCGGAAGCCGCGCCCCGTCTTCGGGAACCCGTTCCGGCGCCGCGGCTGAATCAGCCCCGGTACACCTTGTGCTGCGCCGCCTGCGCCCGCGGTCGGATCGTGATGCGGTCGAGGTTCACGTGGTGCGGTCGGGTCACCATGAAGTGGATGGTGTCGGCGATGTCGTCCGCCGTGAGCGGGTCGGGCACGCCGTCGTAGACCTTCTCCGCGCGTTCCTGGTCGCCCCCGAACCGGGTGAGGGAGAACTCCTCGGTGGCCACCATGCCGGGGCAGATCTCGGTGATCCGGACGTCGGTGTCGAACAACTCGAGACGCATCGACTCGACCATGGACCGCTCGGCCGCCTTGGCCCCGCAGTAGCCGGCGCCGCCCTCGTAGCCCGCGTCCGCCGCCGTCGAGGTGACGAACACGATGATGCCGCGGGCCTCCTTCAGGGCGGGGAAGAGCGCCTTGGTGACACGGGCGGTGCCGATGACATTGGTCTGGAACATGCGGTCCCACAACTCCAGCTCTGCGTTGACGACGGGCTCCAGGCCCAGCGCCCCACCGGCGTTGTTGACCAGCACGTCGACGTGGCCGCCCACCGTCTCCGCGAGCCGGGCCACGTCGGCGTCGTCCAGGATGTCGCAGGTGACCGCCACGCCGCCGATCTCCTCGGCGAGCTGCTCGATGCGATCGCTGCGGCGCGCCGCGCAGAACACCTTGAAGCCCTCGGCCGCCAGACGACGTGCCGTCGCCGCGCCGATGCCCGAACTTGCCCCTGTAACCACTGCAGTCTTCATGGGGCCAGCCTAGTGGTCCGCGATTTCCTCCGAGCCCGACGGCAGCACGGCGCGGAATGCGGGGTCGGCGCGTCCGAGGTCGTCGAACGGCACCCCCTCGGCTTCGAGGATCGTCTGCTGCTCGGGGCCGAAGCCGCTCGACGGCCTGCCTGACGCCGTCAGCACCCGGTGTGCCAGCTCGAAGTCACCCGTCGCCATCAGGGCGCCGACGATCCGGGCGCTCGTCCCGGCCACCTTCGCGAGGTCGCCGTAGGTGGTCCAGCGGCCGCGCGGCACCCGGGCGAGCGCCTCGTCGACCAGCCGTTCGGTCCTCGTCGGTGGCATGCGTCTCCATTCAGCGGGGTGGCCGCCAAAACGATCTCGCCAGCGTTCGCCACGTTCACCAGCGATACATCGCAGGTGAATCGAGCAAACGCTGGCGAGTCGCGCGTCGTTACTTCTTGCCCTGGTTGGCGACCGCCTGGATGGAGACCGCGGCGGCCTCGGGGTCCAGGTAGCGACCGCCGGCGGTGACGGGGCGGAAGTCGTCGTCCAGCTCGTAGTAGAGCGGGATGCCGGTGGGGATGTTCAGGCCCGAGATGTCGTCGTCGGAGATGCCGTCGAGGTGTTTCACCAGCGCGCGCAGCGAGTTGCCGTGCGCGGCGATCAGCACGGTCTTGCCCGCCTCGAGGTCCGGCTTGATGTCGGACTCCCAGTAGGGCAGCATGCGCGCGACGACGTCCTTGAGGCACTCGGTGCGGGGACGCTGGTCCTCGGGGATGTCCGCGTAGCGCGGGTCGTTGTGCTGGCTGAACTCGTTGTCCACGTCGATCGGCGGCGGCGGCACGTCGTAGCTGCGACGCCACTGCATGAACTGCTCCTCGCCGAACTGGTCGCGGATCTCGGTCTTGTTGAGGCCCTGGAGCTTGCCGTAGTGGCGCTCGTTGAGCCGCCACGACCGGTGGACGGGGATCCAGTGCCGGTCCGCGCGGTCGAGTGCGATGTTGGCGGTGTTGATCGCGCGGCGCAGCAGGGAGGTGTGCACCACGTCGGGCAGGAGGTTCTGCTCCTTGAGGAGTTCGCCGCCGCGGACGGCCTCGCCGCGGCCCTTCTCGTTGAGCTCCACGTCCACCCAGCCGGTGAACAGGTTCTTCGCGTTCCACTCGCTCTCGCCGTGGCGGAGCAGGATCAGCTTGTAGGTCATGGACCAAAGCCTAGCGGCACCGGTACCGCGGCCCTCCTGCGGCATCGCGGCAACGGTGCAACAAGCGGACGATCAGGCGTTCGGCCAGTCCTCGCCGGTGGGTGCGGCGCCGGTGACGAGGTAGATCGTGCGGCGGCCGACGGCGACGGCGTGGTCGCAGAAGCGCTCGTAGTAGCGGCCGAGCAGCGCAACGTCGACGGCGTCCTCGACGGTGCCCTGCCAGTTCTCGTCGAGGATCACCTGGAAGTGCTCGCGACGCAGACCGTCGACGTCCGCGTCGACCTTGGCCAGCTTCATCGCCTCCTCCGCGTCGTGTTCGCTCAGCGTCGTCTTGGCGAGCTGCACCATCTGCTCGGCGATCCGGGCCATCTCGATGAAGTTCGGCTCGAGGTCCTTCGGCACCGCGTGCTCCGGGTAGCGGAGGCGGGCGATCTTCGCGATGTGTGCGGCGAGGTCGCCCATGCGGGCGAACTCGAACACCACGCGGATGGCGGAGACGACGATCCGCAGCTCGCCCGCGACCGGCGCCTGCAGGGCGAGGAGTGACAGGCACTTGTACTCGAGTTCCTCGTGGAGCGCGTCCAGTTGCGCATCCCCGGAAATGACGGCTTCGGCCTTCGTCAGATCGGCGTTGATCAGTGACTCCGACGCGTCGTGCATCGCGGTCTCCACGAGCGACGCCATGTGGACGAGTTGCTCGATGATTCCGTCGAGCTCTTCGTGGTAGCTGGAACGCATGCGGGTGACTCCTTTGCCGGGTGCTCAATCAGCACAGTGTATCGAGTGCGGGTTTCGACGGCCGACGCTAGCCCCTTCCGGCGGCGCGTCGGGGGGTCCTCGGTGAACGCCACCTGAACGACGGGTGAAGCCTTCGGGGAAGGGCGGACACCGGCCGTGCCGACTACACTCGGCCACATGCCGCCCACGCTCGCCGCCCTCTTCGGCGCTGCCGTCGCACTGCTCGCCGTGGGCCTGGTGCTCTTCTTCCGGTGGCAGGTCGCGCGCCGTCGCCGGGCGCTCGAGGCGGCGCAGGGCCCCCAGCTGCACCACACGGTCGAGGCGGTGATCGACGAGGTGCCCGCCGGCGTCGCCGTCATCGGACCGCACGACGAACTCCTCGCCCACAACGACGCCGCCGTGCGCATCGGAGCCATCCGGGGGACGCGCGTCGGCTTCAAACGGCTGCACGACAAGGTCCGCGAGGTCCGGCAGACCGGTGAGCGCTTCGACGGCGAGGTCGTCCGGGAGCCGGTCCCCGGCCGCCAGGCCACCCTCCAACTGCACTGCCGCATCGCATGCATGGACGACGACATGGTCCTGCTCGTCGCGTTCGACGACGCCCACGCGCGCCGCGTGGAGGCGGTGCGTCGGGACTTCGTCGCCAACATCTCCCACGAGCTGAAGACCCCGATCGGCGCCATCGGGGTGCTCGCGGAGGCGGTCGAGGCGGCGAAGGACGACCCGGCCGCCGTGGAGCGCTTCGCCGGTCGGCTGCAGACCGAGACCGGCCGCCTCGCCGAGCTCGTCCGCCAGATCATCGACCTGTCCCGGCTGCAGGCCGCGGACCCGCTGCTGGAGAAGGAGAGCGTCGACGTCGCGGAGGTCGTCGCGGAGGCGATCCGGCGCTGCCGTGAGCGCGCCGAGAAGCGCCACGTCAACATCCTGAACGTGCACCCCACCGACACCCGGGTCCTCGGCGACCAGTGGCAGCTCACCGACGCGGTCACCAACCTGATCCAGAACGCCATCAACTACTCCGACGAGGGCGCCCGCGTCGCGATCAGCATCGTGGACGCCACCGAGAACGGCGAGGAGTTCGTCGACGTCAAGGTCTCCGACAACGGGATCGGCATCAAGCCCGAGGACCAGGAGCGCATCTTCGAGCGCTTCTACCGCGTCGACTACGGGCGGAGCCGCTCGAGCGGCGGCACCGGGCTCGGACTGTCGATCGTGCGCCACATCGCGCAGGCGCATGGGGGCAGTATCAAGGTTTGGTCCATCCCCGGACAGGGGTCTACGTTCACATTGCGGTTCCCCGCCTACCACCCACGCGTAGAGCATCGGAAAGAGGTTCCATGACCCGTATCTTGATCATCGAGGACGAGGAGTCCTACCGCGAGGCGCTCACCTTCATGCTCGAGAAGGAGGGCTTCGACGTGGTGAGCGCCCCGGACGGCGCGGAGGGGCTCGCGGAGTTCGACAAACAGGGTGCCGACCTCGTGCTGCTCGACCTCATGATGCCGGGCATCCCCGGGCTCGAGGTCTGCAAACAGCTGCGTGCCAGGTCGAACGTCGCGATCGTGATGGTCACCGCACGTGACTCCGAGGTGGACAAGGTCGTGGGGCTGGAGCTGGGCGCCGACGACTACGTCACCAAGCCGTTCTCCCACCGTGAGCTCGTCGCCAGGGTCCGGGCCGTCCTGCGTCGGGGACAGGATCAGGAGCTGGTCCCCGACGTGGTCGAGGTGGGCGGTGTGCGCATCGACGTCGAACGTCACCAGGTCTACGTCGATGGCGAGGAGGTGCGGTTCGCGCTGCGCGAGTTCGACCTGCTCGAGTTGCTGCTGCGCAACCCCGGCCGCGTCCTGACGCGCGGGCAGCTGATCGATCGCATCTGGGGCTCCGACTACGTGGGTGACACCAAGACCCTCGACGTGCACATCAAGCGGCTGCGCTCCAAGATCGAGCGCGACCCGTCGAACCCGGAGCGGCTCGTGACCGTCCGCGGGCTCGGCTACAAGTACGAGGGCTGAGGTCGGGGTTCCGCGTCAGCCCTCGACGGCGTCCGACCAGGCCTGGGCGTAGTCCTCGTGCTCGGCGCTGTAGACCGGCACCTTGAGCGAGAGGGGAGCGGCGCCCTCGAACTCGATCGTCACGTCCGCGAGGCGGCCGGGGGTGAGCTCGTCGTTGCTCACGACGAGGTCCGGGCCGCCCAGGGTGACGGCGCCGTTGATCGGGAGGTCGGCCGTGAAGTCGATGGAGTCCTCGGAGCCTGCGCTGCCGTCGGGGAGTTGGGGCGTGTAGCGGATGCCGGTGACCTTGGCGGGGTCGACGCTCGAGATCGCGCCGAGGAGCACGCCCTCGCCGGAGTCGTCGACCACGAACATGATGTTGCGTGCCTTCTGGAGGGCCTCGGTCTGCGCCTGCACGCCCGCGGCGGGCGGGGCCTCGGCGACCCAGCCGGTGGCGGTGCAACCGGACAGCAGCCCGACGGACACGATCGCAGCGACGGCGACGCCGCGGGCGCTGAACTTCCTAGCGGTCATGCGAGAACAACCCTCCGTATGTGTACGCGCGCCATCCTAACCAAAGAAGCCGCGGTTCGTCGCCTGCCTCGGGCGTCGTCCTCGACGGAGCAAGAATTGGCGGCAGCACTCAATCACACCGGCGCTCCCGTTGTCCAACTGGCTCGCCGGGGAGCCTGATAGAATGGTCTCAGAAAGGGGTCTTAACGTATGACTTTCTCCATCGGTGAAACTGTGGTCTACCCGAATCACGGCACGGCCGTCATCGAGGACATCGAGAACCGCCAGATCAAGGGTGTGGACCGCATGTACCTGGTCCTCCGCATCATTGGTCAGAACGACCTGGTAGTCCGTGTCCCCGCCCACAACCTCGATCTCGTCGGTGTCCGCGACGTCGTAGACCAGGAGGGCCTCGAGCGAGTGTTCGACATCCTCCGCGCGCAGCACACCGAGGAGCCCTCGAACTGGTCCCGCCGGTTCAAGGCCAACATGGAGAAGCTGCACTCCGGCAACGTGATCAAGGTGGCCGAGGTCGTCCGCGACCTGTGGCGCCGCGACCGTGACAAGGGACTCTCCGCGGGTGAGAAGCGCATGCTCACCAAGGCGCGCTCGATCCTCGTCGCGGAGATGGCGCTCGCCGAGAAGATCGACGACGAGAAGGCCGAAGTGATGCTCGACGAAGTCCTCGCCTCATAACGTGACAAGCGATTCCGCACCGGTCGCCGCCATTGTGGTGGCGGCCGGTTCTGGTTCCAGGCTGGGACACCCCATCCCCAAGGCGCTCGTCGAACTGTGCGGCGTCCCGATCGTGCGCCGCGCAGTCGATGCCCTCGTCGAGGGTGGCGTGCAGCGCGTCGTCGTCGTCGCCCCGGCGAGCCACCTCCACGAGTTCCGGACCATCCTCGACGGCGTGCCCGCGCCCCTGGTCGTGGTCCCCGGCGGCGTCGAACGACAGGACTCCGTGCGCCTCGGTCTCGACGCGCTGGGGGAGGCATCGGTCGTGCTCGTCCACGACGCGGCCCGCCCGCTCGTGCCGGCGCGCGTCGTCGGCGACGTCGTGCGCGCAGTCCGCGACGGTGCCCGCGCCGTCATCCCGGTGCTGCCGGTCGTGGACACCGTCCGCCGTGAGACGACCGGCGGGAGCAGCATCGTCGACCGCGACGAATTGCGCGCCGTGCAGACCCCGCAGGGGTTCGACGGTGCACTGTTGCGCGAGGCGCACCGCAACGCCGTCGAGTGTGCGCTCACCGTGACCGACGACGCGTCCGCCTGCGAGGCGCTGGGTGAACCCATCGCATTCGTTCCCGGCGACCGCGAGGCGCTGAAGATCACCGAACCGTTCGACCTGTTGGTCGCCGAGGCGATCGTCGGGGCAAGGAGGCAACGCACATGATGGTGGGCATCGGCACCGACGTGCACCGGCTCGTCGAGGGTGGCGAGATGTGGCTCGCCGGGTTGCGCTTCCCGGAGTCGCCGGTGGGCCTTGAGGGGCACTCCGACGGCGACGTGGCCGCGCACGCCGCGTGCGACGCGCTCTTCTCCGCCGCCGGTCTGGGCGACATGGGCAGCAACTTCGGCACCAGCGAGCCGGAGTGGGCCGGCGCGAGCGGCGTCCGGTTCCTCGAGGAGGCCGCCCGCCGCGTCCGGGAGGCGGGCTACGACATCGTCAACGTGGCCGTGCAGGTCATCGGCAACCGGCCGAAGCTTTCGCCGCGCCGCACCGAGGCGGAGACCGTGATGGGCCGGGCGCTCGGCGCCCGCGTGACGGTGTCGGCCACCACCACCGACGGGCTCGGCCTCACCGGCCGTGGCGAAGGTCTGGCGGCCATCGCCGTCGCGTCGCTCGTGACCATCGAGGGTGAAAGACTGGATCCGCCAATTCCCGACGAACAGCGAGGTGCGCGATGAGCGGTCAGGACTACGGCCCCGGCGGCTACCCACCGCCGGACGAGCACGGCTACGGCGGACGCGACCGCCCCGACCCGGGACCTCGCGACCCGCGCTACGACCAGTCGATGGGTGGGGTGCGGGGGGCCGGCGGCGACCACGGGCCTGCCGGTCTGCCGCCAGAACCGGCGCGTCGCGGCCCCTCGTCGGCGGCGATCGTCACGATCGTGGCGCTCGCGCTCGCGCTGATCATCCTCGCGGTCTGGTGGTTCACCCGTGACGGCGGCCAGGACAACGCCGAGCCGGTTCCCGCGGCGACGACGAGCGCGCCCGCTGCCACGGAGGAGGCTTCCCCGACACCCTCGGAGGAGCCCACCACGGAGGCCGCCACCTCCGAGGCGACCGACTCCGAGCCGGTCGAGAGCGAGGCGCCGTCCGACGAGGTGACCTCCGGTGACGACGAGGCCAGTCCTGCGCCGGCGCCGGTGCCGTCCGCGCCCAGCGTCGACCCCGGTGACGACTTCAACGTCGAGGAGTACGAGATCCTCCCCGACACACTTCCCCCGACCGTCGGGGACTGGCAGCACACGATGGTGGGCGGCTTCGACGCCTACGTCCGGCCCGACAACGCCTACGTGATGGTGGCCGGGCAGGGCACGGACGAGGCGCAGGTCGACGGCTTCCGCCAGATGATGGCCGACGTCCGCGAGTTCGAGGGCGGGTTCTGCGGGACGTTGGAGGACGACGGCGTCGGCTCCTTCGACCAGTGCTACTTCCGGCCGGGCAAGGCGCCCGACCGCTTCTACAACGTCATGAGCGCGGGCGAGCCGCCCGCCACGCTCGACGAACTGCAGGAGATCGCGGAGGCCATCGCCAGCTTCGAGTGATCCCCCGCGAACCACGAATGGCTCGGGCCCGGTCGTCGTGACCGGGCCCGAGCCATTCGTGCGTCGTCGTCGATCAGATGTCGAAGCCGGGGTAGAGGGGGCGCTGCCCGAGGAGCCGCTCGGCCTCGTCGAGCGAGTGCTGGCGGGCCTCGTCGGAGAGGTCGTACTTGGCCTTGCTCGGCTCGCCCTTGCTCGTCGTGGTGGGCTTGGTGGACTTCAGCACGCCGGCGATCATCTCCGCCACCGCGTCCATGTCGGAGGTGGTGAAGCCGCGGGACGTGAGCGCCGGGGTGCCGAGGCGGACGCCGGTGGTGTACCAGGCGCCGTTCGGATCGTTCGGGACCGAGTTGCGGTTGGTGACGATCCCCGACTCGAGGAGCGCGGCCTCGGCCTGGCGGCCGGTGAGCCCGAAGTCGCGCACGTCCATGAGGACGATGTGGTTGTCGGTGCCGCCCGTGACGAGCCGGACACCGCGGCGCAGCAGGCCCTCGGCGAGCGCCTTCGCGTTGGCCGCGACGTTGGCCGCGTACGTGCGGAACTCCTCGGTGCGGGCCTCGGCCAGCGCGACGGCCTTCGCCGCCATCACGTGCGACAGCGGGCCGCCGAGCACGAGCGGGCAGCCGCGGTCGATGTCGGCCGCGTAGTCCTTGGTGGCCAGGATCATGCCGCCGCGGGGGCCGCGCAGGGACTTGTGGGTGGTCGTCGTGACGACGTGCGCGTGGGGCACGGGGTCCTCGTCGCCCGTGAACACCTTGCCCGCGACGAGCCCGGCGAAGTGGGCCATGTCGACCATCAGGACCGCGCCGACCTCGTCGGCGATCTCGCGCATCTTGGCGAAGTTCACGCGGCGCGGGTACGCGGAGTAGCCGGCGACGAGCACGAGCGGCTTGAACTCGCGGACCTGCTGCGCGACGACGTCGTAGTCGAGCAGTTGGGTCTCGGGATCGGTGCCGTAGGCGCGCTGGTGGAACATCTTGCCGGAGATGTTGGGGCGGAAGCCGTGCGTGAGGTGGCCGCCCGCGTCGAGGCTCATGCCCATGAGGCGCTGCTCGCCGAACCGCTTGCGCAGCGTCTCCCAGTCGGCCTCGCTGAGGTCGTTGACGGTGCGGGCGCCGAACTCCTCGAGCGCGGGCGACTCGACGTGGTGGGCGAGGATCGACCAGTAGGCGGTGACGTTCGCGTCGATGCCGGAGTGCGGCTGCACGTAGGCGTACTCGGCGCCGAACAGCTCGCGGGCGTGCTCGGCGGCGACGGACTCGACGGTGTCGACGTTCTGGCAGCCGGCGTAGAAGCGGTGCCCGACGGTGCCCTCGGCGTACTTGTCGCTCAGCCAGGTGCCCATCGTCGCCAGCACCGGGAGGCTGGCGTAGTTCTCGGACGCGATCAGCTTCAGCGACGCGCGCTGGTCGGTGAGTTCCTGGCGCGTGGCGGCTGCGATCCTGGGTTCGACCTTCTCCACCATGTCGAGCAGGGTCTTGTACGCATCCGATACGGCGTTGAGCTGGCTCACGGGGGCTCCTTCGGTGTCTGGGTGGGTACCAATCTAGTCCCGGCGGGCGGAGACGACCACTTCCGTGGACCGCCGTGGTCACTACCCTTTGCGGCGTGAAGTGCTCCAGGCGTGCGGTGTTGACGATGGCAGGGCTGCCCATCCTCGCGGGCTGCGGCGGACCCGTCGACTTCACCCCCGCGGCGCACCGCTCGCCGGAGCAGGAACGCAGCTCCGCCCCGGAGGAGGTGGAGGTGGAGTCGTCCTTCTTCGGGCGCTCCACCGACGGCCGCCACGTGGCGCTGCCCGGCGCGGCACCGTCGGGCCTCGTCTTCTCGACCCCCCACCTGGACGGACGGATCGGGGAGATCTACAGCGGGCAGGTGCTGCCGTACGACGTGGCGACGCACCTGGACCGGATGAACCCCCTCCGTGCGCCCGAGGGCCACCGCTTCGTCGCGTTCACGGCTCGCGCGGGCCGGCCGGCGTTCGAGGAGGACGTCGAGCACCCCGTCGAGGCGTTCCTCGAGGTCGACGGGTCGCCGCTGCCCCTGCGCAACCTGTTCGGTGGCTACTCGCGGGGCGCGTACGGCGTCGACTGGGAGCTCATCGTCGCCTGCGTGCGTGACGGCGGCCGCGTCGTGTTGGGGGTCACCGACGAGGGCAGGACGGTCCGCGTCGACCTCACCGCGGGCACGGCGGTCGACGACGACGCGTGGGCGGCGAACGAGGGCTTCCGGGAGCGGCGCGTCGTGGCGTTCGAGCCCGGCAGCGCGACGTACGAGCGCGCCTTCACGACGGCGCCGCCCGAGGGCATCGAGCGGGAGACCGGCGAACTGGAGCTGGGATTGGCCCCCGACAACGCGTTCCTCGCGCCCTGGAACCCGGTGCACGGCTGGGCGCCCGTCGGCCGGATGTGGCTGACCATCCCCATGCACGCGACGGTGGCGTTCAGGGAACTTCCGGCCGTGGTGGAGCTCGACCTCCAGGCCTCGTTCGAGTACCGCTCGGCGACGGGGGAGCCCGCCCCGCTCGTCGCGCCGCTGACCGTGTCGACCGAGGAGGTGCGCCGCCAGCGGGCGGACATCATCCCGACCTTCGAGGTGGACGGCTGGGAGGACGCCGCGACGCTGACGTTCGACGCCGTGGGTCGCGCGACGGTTCAGTACACAGAGCTTCAAGTCCCCGCCACACTCACCGGCGGCAGCACCCCGGTGCGGTTCGCCTTGACGCTCAGCGACGGCCCCGACCGCTTCTGACCGTGCCGGTGCGCCGATCCCTGTGGCCGTGAGCCGGGCGGCCCTTCGAGACGGGCGCTTCGCGCCTTCCTCAGGGACCGGGGTTGGGTGGCTGGCGCTGGAGGCTCGCCTCGTAGAGGGCGATGGAGGCCGCGACAGAGGCGTTGAGGGACTCGACCTCCGAGACGATCGGGATCGAGATCAACGCGTCGCAGTGCTCGCGCACCAGCCGGGAGAGGCCCTCGTCCTCGGAGCCCACGACGATGACCAGCGGCCCGTCGGCGCCCGGGGTGGCACCCACCGTCGTCTCCGCGTCACCGGCGAGGCCGACGATCGTGTACCCCATCTTGGACGCCTGCTCGAGCGCGCGGTTGAGGTTCTTCGCCATCGCGACGGGGACGCGCGCGGCGGCACCGGCGGAGGTCTTCCAAGCGGCCGCGGTCATCGAGGCCGAGCGCCGCTCGGGGATGATCACGCCCGAGGCGCCGAAGCCCGCGGCGGAGCGGATGATCGCGCCCAGGTTGCGCGGGTCGGTGATCCCGTCACAGGCGATGAACACGGCGTTGGTGTCGACGCCGTCGGCGAAGAGGTCCTCGGGCAGGGCGTACTCGTAGCTCGGCAGCTGGAGGGCGACGCCCTGGTGCACGAGCCCGCCGGTCACCCGGTCGAGCTCCGCGCGCGGCACCTGCAGCAGCGGCACGGACCGCTCGGCCGCGAACTTCAGGATGTCGCGCAGGCGGTCGTCGCGCTCCGCGCCCTCGGCGAGGTAGACCTGCTTGACCGGCATGCCGGCGGTCATCGCCTCGAACACGGGGTTGCGGCCCACCACCCAGTCCGCGCCCGCCTTCTCGCGGGGAGCCCGACGGGGACGCCCGGCCTGGCGCTTCTGCGCCTCCTGCTTCGCCTTGTAGGCCTTGTGGTAGACGCGGTCCTCGGCCTTCGGGGTCGGTCCGCGGCCCTCGAGGGAGCGCCGGATGCGCCCGCCCGATCCCGCGGCCTTGCCTCGGCCCTTGCTGCCCGCACCACGTCGGGAGGAATTTCCGGCCATCAGTTCACGCTCCATCTTGCGCCGTCGGGGGTGTCGGTGATCGTGAGGCCGGCGCCGGCCAAAGTGTCGCGGATCGCGTCGGCCGCGGCCCAGTCCTTGGCGCGGCGCGCCTCTGCGCGCTGCTCCAGCAACGCACCGACGAGCTTGTCCACCACCGGTGTCAGGTCGTCGACGGCGGATTGCGCCGCCCACTCCGGCGCACCGGGATTCAGCCCGAACACGTCGAGCATGCTCGTCACCGCGAAGTAGTGGCGGCGGATCTGCTCCTGGTCGCCGCCGGCCAGGGCCTGGTTGCCGGCGCGGATCGCCTCGAACAGGACCGCCACCGCACCGGGGGTCCCGAGATCGTCGTCCATCGCGGCGGCGAACGCCTGCCAGTGGGGGAGGTCCATGAGTGCGTCGCCTCGGGAGCCCTCGGCGACTTGCTCCGACGCGCGGTCAAGGAACGAGTCGATGCGGCCGATCGCCCGCTCGGCCTCCTCCAGGGAACCGCGGGTGGCGTCGTCGCCGGGGGAGAACTCGATCGTGGAGCGGTAGTGCGGGGCCAGCAGGAAGTAGCGCACGGCACGCGGGTCGTAGGTCTTCGTGACCTCGCTGACCTTCGCCGTGTTGCCCAGCGACTTGCTCATCTTCTCGCCCGACATCGTCACCCAGGCGTTGTGCATCCAGTACGTCGCGAAGGGGCGGCCGGCGGCGCGCGACTGCGCGAGCTCGTTCTCGTGGTGCGGGAAGCGGAGGTCGATCCCGCCGCCGTGGATGTCGAACGCGTCGCCCAAGTACTTGCCGGCCATCGCGGAGCACTCGATGTGCCAGCCCGGGCGGCCACGGCCCCAGGGCGACGGCCACGACGCCGTCTCGGGCTCGCCCGGCTTGTGGCCCTTCCAGAGCGCGAAGTCGCGGGGGTCCCGCTTGCCGCGCGGGTCGGCGTCCTCGGCCGGCGCCATCTCGTCGATCTTCTGGCCGCTGAGCTCTCCGTACGCGGGCCAGGACTGCACGTCGAAGTACACGTCACCGGAGCCGTCGGCGGCCGGGTAGGCGTGGCCGCGCTTGATGAGCGTCGCGATGAGCTCCACCATCTCGGGGACGTGGCCGGTGGCGCGCGGCTCGTAGCTCGGCGGCAGGCAGCCGAGCGACGCGTAGGCCTCGTGCAGTTCGCGCTCGAACGTGTAGGCGTGCTCGAACCACTCGACCCCACGTTCGGCGGACTTGGCGAGGATCTTGTCGTCGATGTCGGTGACGTTCGCCACCACCCGCACCTGGTAGCCCGAGTGCTCGAGCCACCGTCGCAGCACGTCGAACACGACCTCCTTGCGGATGTGGCCGAGGTGGGGCGACGACTGCACGGTCAGCCCGCAGTGGTAGATCGACACGCGGCCCTCTTCGAGGGTCACGAGGTCGCGCACCGTGCGGGTCGCGGAGTCATACAGCCTGAACGTCACCCGGTCAGTCTATTGGAGAGCGCCCCGCGCCGCTGGACGGCCTCTCCGGGCACCGTCCTGCAACTTCTCGGAATGTTTTGGCCGTCTCGGGCATTGTTGAAGATGTGAGTATTGACGTGCAGATCTGGTCCGACATCGCGTGTCCCTGGTGCTACATCGGCAAGCGCAGGTTCGAGAAGGCCCTCGACGGGTTCGCGCACCGGGACGCCGTGAACGTGACCTGGCGCAGCTACCAGCTCGACCCGAGCCTCCCGGAGCACGACCACCGCGCCGAGGCCGAGTACCTGTCCGAGGTCAAGGGCATGCCCCGGGCGCAGGTCGGCGAGATGCTGGCCCACGTGAAGGAGCAGGCCGCCGGCGAGGGGCTCGACTACGACTTCGACAGCCTCGTCGTCGCCAACTCCCGTAAGGCACACCGCCTCCTCCACGCGGCGAAGCAGGCCGACGCGGCCGACGGCGGCACCCGCGCCGGCCGGCTCAAGGAGGCCCTCCTGGAGGGCCACTTCGTCGAGGGCAAGCACATCGGCGACGATGACACCCTCGTCGCGCTCGGCACGGCCGCCGGCCTGGACGAGGCGACCGCGCGCGACGCCCTCGCCTCCGAGGAACTCGACGCTCGCGTCGAGCAGGACATCCTGGAGGGCCACCAGATCGGGGTGCGCGGCGTCCCGTTCTTCGTCTTCGAGAACAAGTACGGCGTCTCGGGCGCCCAGCCGCCGGAGCTGTTCGCACAGGCGCTCGAGACCGTCTGGTCGGAGAAGCAGCCCAGCCTCATCACGCTGGACGGCGGTTCGGGCGAGGCCTGCGGCCCCGACGGCTGCTGACCGGCTCTGGCGCCGCGCCCCGAGCGGGGGCAGACTGGCGCCATGGCGATCGATGAGGGCGCGTGGTACGACCGGCTGCTGAAGCCGGTGGAGAAGACGGTCATGGCGCCGGCCCGGAGGTGGGTGACCGCCCGCGCTCGAGGCCAAGTGCTGGAGATCGGCGCCGGCACCGGCGCGAACATGCCCTACTACGATGCGGACGTGTCGCTGACCCTCAATGACATCAACCCGAGGATGCTCGACCGGGCGCGGCGACGCGCGGCCGACCTCGGCCGGGAGGTGCGGTTCCACGTCGGCAGCGGCGCGGAGTTGCCCTTCGACGACGCCTCCTTCGACACCGTGCTGTCGACGTTCGTGCTTTGCGGCTTCCACGACGACCGCCGGGGCCTCGTCGAGATGCTCCGTGTCCTCAAGCCGGGCGGCACGCTGCTGCTCGCCGACCACATCCGCTCCACCAACCGCGCGCTCTACGCCGTGCAGTGGCTGCTCGAGCGAGTCACGGGCCCGCTGTTCGACGAGCACTGGCTGCGTCGACCGTCGGACCACCTCCGGGACCTGGACGTGGACGTCGTCGCGACCGAGCGGCACCGGGCCGGCGCCGTCGAGTACGTGCACGCGACGAAGCGCGCCTAGCCGTCGGTCTTCTTGGCCTTGGCGGCGGCCTTCGCGCGCAGCGCCTCGATGTCGAAGCCAGTGGCGAGCGGCAGGGCCGGGTCGTTGGCCTCGTCCTCCCACGGGTCGTGGGGAGGTGCCTCGTCGCCCTCGTCCGCGTAGCCCTGCGAGGGGTCGTACTTGTTGGCGAGTTCGCGCTCGGAGCCCGTGGCCAGGGTGCCGAGCTCCTCGTCGGGCAACTGCCGCAGCACGTCGTTGATGTAGCCGCGCGCGGCCTCCTCCGTCGGTACGGATCGGTCCTCCCGCTGCGACTGGTACCAGCGGTAGTCGAGCAGCTCGTGGAAGAACTGCGCGGGCTCGCGCTTGCCGGAGAGCTCGGCGGGGATGCTGTTGATGGCAGGCTCGAACACCTCCACGAGCCACTTGTGGGCCGCGACCGACTCGGGCATGTTGCTCGGTAGTCCGGCCCGGTAGGTGTCCATGTCGTTGAGGAGCCGACGGGCCTGGTGCTCCTCGGCGTCGATGCCGGTCAGCCGCATCAGGCGACGGCTGTGGTGACCCGCGTCGACCACCTTCGGCTGCATGCGGACCTTGCGGCCGTCGGCGGAGGTGGAGACGTCGATCTCCGCGACGTCGAAGCCAAGGGCGTTCAAGCGTCGGACGCGGCCCTCGAGGCGGTGCATCTCGTTGTCGGAGAACTCCTCGATGCCGGTGAGTTCGTTCCACAGCTGGTGGTAGCGCTCCTCGATCGTGCGCACGAGCCACTCGGGGCTGAGCGACTCGTCGAGCAGGCCGCCCGCCTCGAGGTCGAGGAACTCGCCGTACAGGTTGGTGGTGGCGATCTCCAGGTCGTGGCGGCGCTGGCCGGGGGTGAGCCGGGCGTGGATCTCGCCGGTCTCCGCGTCGACGAGGTAGGCGGCGAACTCGCCGGCGTCGCGGCGGAACAGGATGTTCGACAGCGACACGTCGCCCCAGAAGAACCCGTTGAGGTGCAGCCGCGCGAGCAGGACCACCATCGCGTCGAGCAGGCGCTGGACGGTCTCCGACTTCACGCCGCGGTAGAACAGCGCCCGGTACGGCAACGAGAACGGCAGGTGCTTCGTCAGCAGGACGGGGTCCAGCGCGCCGTCCGGTCCGGTGCGGCCGAGCACGACGCCCAAGGGCTCGACGGACGGGATGCCGAGGCGGCGGAGTTCGGTGAGGAGCCGGTACTCGCCGACCGCGACCTCCTCGAGGATCTCCTTCGCGGCGACGATGTCGTCACCGACCTGGATGAAGCGCACCACGTGCCGCGAGATACCGCGCGGCAGCGCGACGAGGTAGTCCGACGGCCATTCCTCCAGCGGCATGTGCCAGGGCAGCCGGAGGAGGGCGGCGTTGGGCTTGGCGGCGAGGAATCTGGGCACGGCCCGAGTCTACTCGTCGGACCGGGGAGCGCCTCGGGCCTCAGCCCACGCGCTCGAGCGCCTCGGAGACCACGGCGACGAGGTCGTCGCGGGCCTCGATCCCGACGCTGAAGCGCAACGTCGCGTCGGTGATCCCGGCCTCGGCGAGGGCCTCGGGCGTCATGGAGGCGTGCGTCATGGTCGCCGGGTGGCAGACCAGCGACTCCGTCCCTCCCAGGGATTCGGCGAGGTGGAAGATCTGCAGCCCGTCGAGGAACCGGTCGACGGCCGCCCGCCCGCCCGCGAGCTCCGCGGTGATGACCGAGCCGGAGCCCGACATCTGTCGCCGGGCGAGCTGGAAGTCCGGGTGGTCCGGCAGGCCGGGGTAGTGGAGCCGGGCGACCGAGGGGTGCCCGTCGAAGGCGTCGACGACGGCCTCCGCGTTCTCGGCGTGCACGCGCAGTCGCGCATCGAGGCTGCGGAGCCCGCGCATGGTGAGGTACGCGTCGAAGGCGCTCCCCGTCAGGCCGAGCGAGTTGGCCCACAGCACGCACTTCTCGTGGTCCTCGGCCGATGCCGAGACGACGGCGCCGCCGATGACGTCGGAGTGGCCGGCGATGTACTTGGTGGTGGAGTGCACGGCGAAGTCGGCACCCAGCGCGAGCGGCTGCTGGAGGAGCGGCGAACAGAACGTGTTGTCGACGACGACCCTCGCGCCCGTCTTCCTCGCCAGGGCGGAGACGGCGGCGATGTCGGTGATGCGCAGGAGCGGGTTCGACGGGGTCTCGATCCACACCATGTCGGCGGGCTGTGAAAGGGCGTCGGCCGCCTCGTCGAGCTTCGCGAGGTTCACGAAGTCGACGGTGAGCCGACCCGTCGCCGCGAGCATGGTGAACAGCCGCCAAGTGCCGCCGTAGGCGTCGTGCGGGGCGACGATGCGGCCGCCGACGGGCACGAAGGCCTCCACGAGCAGGGTCACCGCGGCCATCCCCGACGTCACGGAGACGCCACCGGCGCCGCCCTCGAGGTGCGCGAGCGCATCGTTGAGCACGTCGCGGGTGGGGTTGCCCGAGCGGGAGTAGTCGTGCGCGCGCGGTTCGCCGGGTGCGAGGAACGTGTAGTTGGTGGACAGGTAGATCGGGGGCACCACCGCGCCCCGTCCCGTGTCCGTGTCCAACCCGCCGCGCGCCGCCTGCGTCCAGCGTCCAAGCTCAGCCATCGATCCTCCTTCAGCGATGCGCCCCACCGTAGCCGCCATGGGCGCAAGCGATTTCTGCTGTCCGAGGGGCGACGGACCTCCGTCACCTCGCACGCGACTGTGCCTGAGCGACGACGTCCGCCGGCGGTAGAGTCCGCGCATGGCCACACCTTTCGAATCCGTGCCCGGCGTCGGGGCCCCTGCCCGACGGGTGCCCGACCTCCGCACGGCGCCTTCGCCGGCCGGCCTCGACGACTACCTCGACACACTCGACGCCCGGCGCCGCGGGCACGCCGACCTGCTGCTGGAGCTGTTCGCACGCGCCACCGACGGGGCCGCCCCCGTGCTGTGGGGCGAGAGCATGGTGGGCTACGGAGAGGTGCACTACCGCTACGCCACCGGACGCGAGGGTGACACCTTCCGCGTCGGGTTCAGCCCGCGGCGCGCCAAGCTCTCGCTGTACGGCCTGGCCCGGGACCCGGATCTCCTCGAGCGGCTCGGCAAGCACACCGCCGGCGTTGCCTGCCTGTACGTCAACAAGCCGGAGGACGTCGACCTCGAGGTGCTTGAGGCCATGGTCCGCCGCGCGTGGGAGGGCGACCCGCGCACTTGGGCGTAGCCGGTCGGCCCCCGCGTCGCGGCGGGCGGGCTCAGTGCGCCATCCGGGCCCCGTGCGTCGGGTGCAGCCGCCACGAGTCGTGGGCGAGCAGGCCCGCGACAAGGAACAGCGCGGCGGCGAGCAGGGTCGGCAGTACGACGATGCCCGAGGAGCCGCGGAGCAGCGCGACGAACGGCGCGCCGTCGCCGACGCCGCTCCGGATGAGCCCCGCGCCGAGGAGTTGGACGAGCGCCAACGTCGCGAGCATCAGGGCCGCGAGGACCGGGCGCCGCAGCCCGAGGAATGCGAGCGGCACGAACACCGCGAGCAGCAGCACCGTGGCGACGGGCCCGAGCTCGTCGCGGCGGAAGATGCCGAGCGTGCCGTCCAGCACGATGAGCAGCGCCACCACCGCGGTCACGGCGAGCATCACCTGGACCGCGACCTCGGGAAACCGCAGCACGACGAACGTGAGCCCGACGGCGATCGCGAGCCAGAGCAGCGACCCTAGGATCGGCAGCCAGAGCGGCAGGTCGGTGAAGGCGTAGCCGGCGGCGAACAGCGAACCCGCCAGCGACATCAGGAGAAGTACGACGAGCGCCACGGCGCTCAGAACCTTGCTTGTGCCAGTCATGGCACTCACCCCGAACGAAACGAGAGGGTGGGCGAGGGGACGGCGGGCGGTTGCCCACCGGAGCGGTCGTCCTACTACCCATTGTAGGTCCGCCGGGCCCCGTTGGCCATGCATCGAAACAGGTCCGGCGGACGATCCGTGGACGTAGGCTGGAAACTCGCGACGGCCGCGGGCCCGCGGCCCTGGGACGGGAGAAACACCATGAGCGACAACGTGTACAAGGTGACCGAGATCGTCGGCAGCTCCACCGAGGGGGTGAGCCAGGCCATCGACGGCGCGATCGGCCGCGCAGCGAAGACCCTGCACAACCTCGACTGGTTCGAGGTGACCGAGATCCGCGGCCACATCGAGAACGGCCGGGTCGCCCACTACCAGGTGGGCCTCAAGGTCGGGTTCCGGCTCGAGGGCGACGAGTCCTGACGGCGGGCGGCGTGGCTCCGGTCAGCCCTCGGTGCTGGATGTCGGCCGCTGGCCGAGTTCCGCATCCAGGCGCAGCAGACCGGGGCCGTCGTCGCCCACGAGGCGGATCCTGCTGAGGATCTCGCTGACGGTGGCCTCCTCCTCGATCTGCTCCTCCACGAACCAGTTGAGGAGGGGGCGGGAGTCGAGGTCGCCCTCCTGGTCGGAGGCGCGGTAGAGGTCGCGGATCGACTCGGAGACGGTCTGCTCGTGCCGGAGCGCCGCCTCGAACACCTCCGCCGGGGACGCGCCGACGGTCACATTGGGCGCATCGACGACGCCGATGCTGGGGTGGTTGCCGCGGTCGACGACGTGGTCGATGAACTTGTTGGCGTGGACGATCTCCTCGTCGGCCTGGTGGCGCAGCCACAGTGCCATGCCGGGGAGGTCCTGCACGTCCATCTCGATCGCCAACTGCCGGTAGGCCATCGACGACGCGAACTCGAGCGTGATCTGCGCGTTGAACTTGGGGAGCAAGGTCTCGGATAGCTTCATGCATCGAGCTTAGGCCCGACGTCCGCGCCCGGCAGGCGGTCCGGTGTGACAGGCTGGCCCGCATGACGCGAATGAACTGGGACGAGGGCGGATGGACGAACGAGCCGGTGCGCGCGCACGCGGAGGAGAGCGCGCTCGTCGTCGAGGCGGCGGAGGGCAGCGACGCGTGGCGTACCACCAGCTACGGTTTCGTCCACGACACCGAGCACGCGCTGGTCGCCCCCTTCCCGACCGACCACGCCATGGAGGTGGACGTCGCCGTCGACTTCACCGAACAGTTCGACCAAGCCGGGCTCTTCCTGCGGCAGGACGCCGAGCACTGGATCAAGTGCGGCGTCGAGTACGCCGACGGGGTGCTGCAGGCCGGCGCCGTGGTCACCTGGCCCAGATCCGACTGGTCCGTAGCGCCCGTGCCGGAATGGAACGGGCACGTCGTGACCGTGCGGGCGTCCCGCGCCGGGGATGCCGTCACCATCAGGGCACGACGTGGCGACGAGCCTTGGCAGTTCCTGCGTGTCGTCCCGATTCCCGAGGGGGCCGAGTTGTCGGCCGGACCGTTCGTCTGCGCGCCGACGCGAGCCGGTCTCGTCGTCCGGTTCCTCGGCTGGCGACTCGCGGAGGCGGACTCGTCGCTCCACTGAGCCCCGGCAAACGAAAAGGGCCCCCGGCGAACCGGGGGCCCTTTCCTATCGGGTATCAGGAGATACGCAGTTCCGTCTCGTTGCTGAAGACGTGCACCTGCGCGGGATCGATCGCGAGGCGGACGACCTCACCCTTGTGCGGGGCCGTGCGGGCGCCGACGCGGGCGACGATCTGCTGCGCGTTGAGGCGCTCCTCCTCGGACAGCGTGGCAAGCATGCCGTAGAGGTAGGAGTCCGCGCCGAGCTCCTCGACGACCGCGAGGTCGATCGGGAGGCCCTGGCCATCCTGGGAGACCTTGAACGCCTCCGGACGGATGCCGACGGTTAGCGTCTGCTCCCCGTTGGCCTTCGCGAGGACTTCGCGGGGCACCGGGATGGTGTAATCGGCGACCTGAATGCCGCCGTCGACGACCTTGCCCTGCATCAAGTTCATGGCCGGCGAGCCGATGAAGCCAGCGACGAACAGGTTGACCGGGGTGTCGTACAGCTCCAGCGGCGAGGCCACCTGCTGCAGGACGCCGTTGTTCATGACGGCGACGCGGTCGCCCATCGTCATGGCCTCGACCTGGTCGTGGGTCACGTAGACGGTGGTGACGCCGAGACGCTGCTGGAGCGCGGCGATCTGCGTGCGGGTGGAGACGCGCAGCTTGGCGTCGAGGTTCGACAGCGGCTCGTCCATGAGGAAGACCTGCGGCTCGCGCACGATGGCGCGGCCCATGGCGACGCGCTGGCGCTGACCGCCGGAGAGTGCCTTCGGCTTGCGGCCGAGGAAGTCCTCCAGGCCCAGCAGCTTGGCGGCGGCCTGCACGCGCTCCTGGCGCTCGGCCTTCGGCACGTTCTGCATCTTCAGGGCGAAGCCCATGTTGTCCGCAACGGTCATGTGCGGGTACAGGGCGTAGTTCTGGAAGACCATCGCGATGTCGCGATCCTTCGGGGGGAGATCCGTCACGTCGCGGTCACCGATGAAGACCGAGCCTTCGTTGATCTCTTCGAGGCCTGCGAGCATGCGCAGCGAGGTGGACTTGCCGCAGCCCGAGGGGCCGACGAGGACCATGAACTCGCCGTCCTCGATCTCGAGGTTCAGCTTGTCGACGGCATTGCGGTCGGCGCCGGGGTAACGGCGGGTGGCGTCACGAAAACTTACAGTGGCCATGCCACATATTCCTTTCCACGGGCAGGTACGTGCCCGACGATCCGTAGTGGAGAGCGAAACCTTTTCATGTTCCGTGTTCCAGAATGTACACCAGCCCTGCCCCGGGCCGTAAGGGGCCATCCCACGGAGCGGGTAGCATGCAGCCCGTGACCTCACCCGACGAGCACGCCGAGACCCCCGCCGAGCGAGAGGCGGAGGAGCCGTCGGCGACGCCCGCAGCCGAGGAGAAGCCGTGGTGGGATGACGAGGGGATGCCCTGGAAGCAGCAACCGACGCGCGCCGACTACTGGTGCCTCGGCTGGTTCATGTTCATCGGCGTCTTCAGCCTCATCCTCATCCCCACCCGGGCCTGGATGATCGCGGCGGCGCCCGATTGGCTCGCGATCCTCACCGGCGGTCGCACGGCGACGGCCGCGTCCGGTGCGCTGGCCGCCGTCGGGCAGATGCCGCACTGGCCGTGGGTCCTGGTGGCCGCGTCGATCATGAGCCTGAAGTTCGACTGGGTCTACTGGTGGGCCGGCAAGCTCTGGGGCCGGGGCATGATCGAGATCTGGGCGGGCCGCAGCAAGCGTGCGCAGCGCAACTATGCCCGCGCAGAGCGTTGGGCCGAGAAGTTGGGTCCGATCGGGTTCTTCATCGCCTACATCCCGATGCCGCTTCCCCTGATGCAGGTGGTGTTCGTCCTGGCCGGCGCGCAGGGGATGAGCATCAAGCGCTTCCTGGTCTACGACTACATCGCGAGCACCGCGTTCCTGGTGTTCTACTTCTGGCTCGGCTGGAGCGTGGGCGAGCCCGCAGTCGACCTGCTGAACTGGTACGCGCGGATCGCCGGCTACGTGGCGATCGGGCTCATCGTCGTGATCATGTTCTCCACCTACTTCACCAGCAAGAAGAAGGTTGAGGCCTCCCAGGAGAAGTGAGACCGTCCCGGGGGTGCCATGGGTCTTCGTCTGGCGGGTGCCACGGATCCGGATCCGGGCAGAGTCGTCCCTCGTCAGGCGGTGGGGCCGTCACCTCTTGAAGCGTGAAGCGGCGGTGTTGTCGTGGCCTCCGGACGGGGTCGACGTGCCGGGGCGGAACGAACAGCGGTCTGCCGGTGGCCTCGTCGATCCGGATCTCCCACTGCCACTCCGGTGCCCGCTCGGGATCGGGCTCCACCAGCCGGTGGTGGTGCGGGCACAACAAGACGAGATTGTGCATCGACGTGTCGCCGCCGGCCCACCACGGCCGGATGTGGTGCGCCTCACAGGCCGCGGGGCGGGCGGTGCAGTGCGGGAACACGCAACCCTGATCGCGGTGGGTCAGCGCCGTCCGTAGTCCCTTGGGGACGAGCCGGTACTCGCGCCCGACATCCAACGGCTGGGAGTCGGAGCCGAGGACGAGCGGGATCAGGCCGGCGTCGCACGCCATCCGACGCGCTTCCCCCGCCGAGATGGTCTCGCCGCCGAACCCGAACACCCCGGCCGCGCCGAGTCCGTCGGTGAGCAGCGACAGCGGCATCGTGATCTGCACATGGGGACGGTCCCCGCCCTGGGCCGGGACCTCTCCGGAGGCGGCCGCGATGTTGGCGAGCCGCAGCAGCGCATCCGCCCGGCGGGCCTCCGGGCTCGGCACCTCACCTTCATCCATATAGGAGGAGGCGGGTGGCATCAGGGCGTCGAGTTGAGCCTGCAGCAACGCGGCGTCGGCGGTGGGCAACTGGCCCGACAGCCGCATCGAGCCGTGATGGTCGGGGGTGAGCCGGACCGCACGGCCGGCCTTGGCGAGCCGCTCCTCGCGCTGCAACCGCGCAGCCTCGAGGTCCTCAGCCCCGTCAGGGTCCAAGAGCTCCCACATCCGCAGCGCCGCCATGCGCAGTTCGGCTGGACCCAGCTCGTCGCAGTGTCCGAGCAGTTGACGCTGGCACAGCTCAAGTTGGTGCCGGCCCAGCGCGACCGGAAGCCGCTTCAACCCGGCGACGATCGCCTCCGCCTGCGCCACCGAGATCAACCCGTCGCTCAGCGCTTCGGCGAGGACCCAGAACCGGTCCGAGAGATCTCTCCCGAGCCGCAGCGCACCAGAGGCCTCGCCGCTGGTGGTGCGCGGCGAATTGCGAACCTGGTCCATCGCAGCCGCCGCCCCCGCCAACTGCGCCTCGCCGACCAACTGCAGCCGTAGGCCGGCGAGTCTGGCCTCCTCGATCTCCAACTGCGCGAGCACGGCCTTCACTTGAGCGGCGTCGTCGTCGCTCGTGATCCTGAGCGCGCGCAGATCCACGAGCGCGGCGTCGATCGCGCCCCTCAGATTCCGCAGTGAATCGCTCATGTGAACTATTCAAGCAGGCACCTCTGACAGTCTTTGTGCCATAGGGCCCCCGGGTGGAGATTTCATGGAACCAGGATGGCGCGAGGCCCGAGCATGGGCGGCCCGCCGCGTCGCCTGCTGGAGTCAGGCATCTTCCGAGCTGGGGGCGGGGTAGTCGCCGATGATTTCGGTGCCGTACTTCCGAGCGAGGGCGAGAAGCCGGTCGGGTTCGGCCAACAGCTGCTCCTCGCCCTGCTCGGCGACCTCGGTGAAGAACTGCTCAAACCCCGGAGGTGAAACCAAGGTGAGCATGCGAACGGGCTCCGACGAGAGGCGGCGCAAACCGTGAACCGCCCCACGGGGCACGACGATGAACGCACCGGCCGCCGCTGTAGCCGCCTGTCCTTCCACCCAGACCTCGAGCCGTCCGCTCAGGACGTAGAAGGCCTCCTCAGCGTCCGTGTGCGAGTGCAGGGGCGTGGTGTCGCCCCAGAACTCCTCCTCCATCGCCGAATAGGCCATCGCCACGTGCGCCCCGTCGGTCTTCGCGCGATAGGTCGACCCAAGGGCGGTGACCTCATCACCCTCGGCTTGCACTAGGAACTGCGACGACATCATGAACCTCCTTGCCAACATGCGACGGTCTCAGCCGTCGCGTCATCCGAGGCCCTACACCATCCGCATGGGCCCGAATCGCGACTGGATATCGGGCAGCCACGAGTGATCGAAGGTGAGGCCGTACCGGTCGCACAGCGAAGCGATGTCCTCATCCTGAGGCGGCTCGGCTTGGAGGAGTGCGGCCAGCTCTTCGAAGAAGTTCTCGAACCCTGCGGGCGTGATGATCTCCAATATCCGGGCAGGCTCGGGCCCGGCGTTCCAGAAGGTGTGCACCACCTGCCGGGGTTTCCACACGTACGCCCCGGCTTTGGCTTCGAACTCCTCGTCGCCCACGCGGACCCACACCGTGCCCTCCAGGACGTAGGACAGTTCGTCCTCGTGCTGGTGACTGTGAGGCTCGACGATGACACGCGGCTCCACTGGGTGCTCCACCAGCGCGAACAGACCGCCGGTCGCCTCACCGCGCACCTTGAACTGCACACCCAGTCCGCCCAGGTCTACCGACGCCCCCGCACCCGGCTCCACGAAGGGATTCGTGCCCAACATGGGGGGAGCTTACGGTGCGGTGGGCGATCTGGCATCAAAAGCGCCGGATTCCCCTCACGAGCGCAGCGAACAGATGGCGACGAGGAACGTCGAGTCGTGGGTGAAGGGCCGCAGGTCCCAGCTCTCCAGCGCCACGTCGAGCTTCAGGCCGGCGGCGTCCACGTCGGTGAAGAAGTCGGAGAACTCGTAGCCGCGGCCGGCGCCGAAGCCGACGATGACGCGCCCGTCCTCGGCGAGGTGGGCGCCGAAGCGACGCAGCACCTCCACCCGCGTGCTCGGGGCGAGGAAGCCGATCACGTTGCCGGCCGAGACGATCACGTCGAACGGCTCCTCGATGCCCATTGCAGGCAGGTCCATCTCGGCGAGGTCGCCGACGACGTAGGTCGGTCCCGGGTGGTCCTCTTCTGCGGCGGCGATCAGCGCGGGGTCCACGTCGATGCCGACGACGCTGTGGCCGAGGGAGTGGAGGTGACCGTCGAGCCTGCCGGGGCCGCAGCCCGCGTCGAGGATGCGGGCGTTACGGGGCGCCATGGCGTCGACGGTGCGTGCCTCGCCGAGCAGGTCGGCGCCGTTCTCCGCCATCATCCGGAACCGCTGGATGTAGCGGTGCGAGTGCTCCGGGTTCGCCGCGATGATCTGTGCCCAACGGCTCGGTTCTACCACGTGTTGCTCCTTAGGGATTGGAGCCCCCTGAGGGAGTCGAACCCTCGACCGCCTGTTTACAAGACAGGTGCTCTGGCCGCTGAGCTAAGGAGGCAGTGGGCTCCATTGTGCCGATTCCGTGCGCGCAAGACCTAATCCGCCGACCTCATTAGGGTGGGGGGAACCCAGGAGGTCCCATGCCCGAACCCGCAGGCCTGTTCGTCGGCCTGGCGACGCTCGACGTCGTGCAGCTCGTCGATGCCCTGCCGCGCCCCGACGAGAAGATCCGCGCTCTCGACGACATGCTCGCCGCGGGCGGGCCCGCCACCAACGCCGCAGTGGCGTTCGCCCGATCCGGAGGCCGCGCGACGCTCGTCACCCGCGTGCCCGACGGCCCGGCCTGGGACCTGATGCGCGGCGATCTCGCGGCAGGCGGCGTGGACGTGCTCCGGGCGCCCACCGCCCAGGGGCGACGGGTCACCGTCGCCTCCATCCTGGTGACTCGGGGGACCGGGGAGCGTGCGGTGGTGTCGACGGGCGACCGCAGTCACGCGGGTGCGGGCGTCGCCCTGGAACCGACCGCGTTCCTCGACGCGATCGACGCCGCTGCCTACTCAGTGCTGCTGTGTGACGGCCACGAGGCCGACCTCGCTATCCCGCTGGCCGCCCGCGCCCGAGAGGCGGGCGTGCCGGTGGTCCTCGACGGCGGCAGCTGGAAGCCCACGACGGCGGAGTTGCTGCGCCACGTCGATGCCGCGGTGGTGTCCTCGGCCTTCCGGCCCGCCGCGGGAGGCGACGTGCTCGACTACCTGTCGGAGGCCGGCGTGCCGTACGCCGCCGTGACGCGAGGGGCCTCGTCGATCCTGTACCGGACGAGCACCGGCGACGGGGAACTGGCGGTCGAGCCGGTGGCCGGCGTCGTCGACACGCTCGGGGCGGGCGACTTCTTCCACGGCGGCTTCGCCCACCACGTCGCCGCGCACGGACTCCACGACGAGGCGGGTTTCATGGCCGCGCTCGCCTTCGGCGCCGGCGTGGCGGGGGAGTCGATCCGGTCGTTCGGGACGCGGGCCTGGCTGGGCTAGGCCGAGGGTCAGGAGCCGGACGTGCAGACGAACATCTGGCCGGCTCCGGTGCAGTGCACCGTCTCGCCGGCGGGGATGAACACGGCCCCGCCCCTCGTCAGGGTGTGCTCTGCGTCGCCGCGGAGGGTGAACTCGCCGTCGGTCACCAACGCGATCCGGGCGGCGTCGTCGCGCGGCAGCGTCATCTCGTGGTGGTTGGTGGGGGTGATCATCCAGAGCTCGAACTCCGGGAAGTGCGTCGGGTAACGGTAGAGCCCGTCGGCGCCTTCGGGCCGGAGGATGGTGGGCTGCCGCTGCGCGAAGTTCACCAAGCCGAGCAGCCCGTCGACGTCGATGTGCTTCTTGGTGAGCCCGCCGCGGACGATGTTGTCCGACGAGGCCATCACCTCCACACCGGTGCCGCGAAGGTAGGCGTGCATGACGCCGGCCTCGAGGGCCACGGCCTCGCCCGGCTCGAGGTGGAACCGGTTGAGCAGCAGCGCCGCGAGGATCCCGGGGTCGCCGGGGAAGTGCTCGTCGATCTCCACCGCGGTGCGGGCGAACTCGCCCAGCGCCCCACCGGCGTCGAGGAACTCGACGGCGCGCGCCAGCACCAGGTCCACCAGGTGGCGGCGACGGTTGATGGTCAGGACGTCGAGGAAGACCTCCTGCAGCGCCAGCGACTCCTTGCGGTCGCGCAGCGGTCCGATCACCGACGTGAGTTCCGACGCGACACCGAGCTGCTCGAACAGCGCCACGGTCTCGGCGGGCTCGCGGAAGCCCAGCAGCCCCTCGAACGGCGTGAGCGCGACGATCGCCTCCGGCTTCGGCCAGTCGTCCTTGTACGAGCGGGCCGGGTGGTGCAGTGGGATGTCCCGGAGTGACTCCTTGGCGAAGCCCTCGACGGCCTGGTCCCTCGTCGGGTGCACCTGCAGGCTGAGGGGGCCGGCCGCGGAGAGGATCTTCATCATGTAGGGGAGCTTCGGGCCGAAGCGCTTCACGCTGCGGATGCCGATCTCCTCGGGGTGCTTGGCGAGGTACGAGGCCAGCGTCTCGCGCGGGTCGTCGTCGAAGTGCGACGGTCCGGCCTCGTGGGCCCCGAGCCAGTACTCGGCCCACGGCTGCCCGTCGGGCTCGATGCCCAGGATCCGCGGGATCTCGGTGCGGTCACCCCACGCAAAATGCTGCACGGTGCCCGTCAAGCCTCGCATCGACACGGTCCTCCTGAATCTTTGATCCATGCAATGCTAGCCGCTGGCGAAGTCCCCGGTGTGGGGAGATGAATGACACTGTTGTGATTCCTCGGTTAGACTCCTTGCATGTCCGAAGCCATGTCGTTCACCGCCGCTGGTATCGCCGAGCGCGATGCCGCGATCCTCGATTTCGAGGACAGCTGGTTCACGTCGTCGTCGCCCAAGGACCAGGCCATCATGGAGGCCTTCGGCTGCTCCTCGGCCCGTTACTACCAGCAGTTGAACGCGCTGCTCGACCAGCCCGAAGCCCTCGCCTACAAGCCGCTGCTCGTCAAGCGACTCCGCCGGCTCCGGAGCCAGCGCCAGGCCGCCCGCTCGGCCCGCCGCCTCCACTGAATCAGTACGGCCGGCGGTAGCCGCCGGTCTCCAGCCCCGCCTGCACCTCGAAGAAGTTCGCGTGCGCCCGGTCGCGCGTCCGGGCGAGGCTCCACGCCGTCGCCGCCAGGTAGAGCGGCAGGAACGGCAGCCCCAGGCAGTACGCGTACTGCCAAGCATGCTGGTCCTCGTGCTCCATGAGTGCAGGGATCCGCGCGACGGCGTCCTCCAGGCTCTGCCGGGGGACCAGCACCACACTGCCGACCGTGATCGCCGACGCCGTCACGGCCTTCGGGACCCGCGCACGATCGGCGACGAGCAGGCCGCCGCGAAAGCGGAATCGCGCCCGCGTCAGCAGCCCGGCCAGGACGCCGAGCATGGTGGAGCCGTTGAGCAGGTTGGCCGCGTCACGCAGCCCTCGGGAGATCGGCACGGCACGAGCGTACGCGTCAGCCGGGCCTGGGCGCGGCGACGTCGTCGGAATCTTTGCACTCTTTGGGTGCGAGTGCTAAGAATGGATTTAGCACTCGGCGAGCCTGAGTGCTACCTGGGTCTAGGTGAGGCATCTGCCGTCCGTCGCGGGCACCTGGCACCGAACCGACACCTGAACATCCGAGGGGCTGAGCCCCGCACTTGGGAGGACTCCCGACCGATATGTCTAAGCTGATTGAATTCGACGACGAGGCCCGCCGCGGCCTCGAGCGCGGCATGAACACCCTTGCCGACGCTGTCCGTGTGACGCTTGGCCCCAAGGGCCGCAACGTCGTCCTGGAGAAGAAGTGGGGCGCCCCCACCATCACCAACGACGGCGTCTCCATCGCCAAGGAGATCGAGCTCGAAGACCCGTTCGAGAAGATCGGTGCCGAGCTCGTCAAGGAAGTTGCGAAGAAGACCGACGACGTCGCGGGCGACGGCACCACCACCGCCACCGTGCTGGCGCAGGCGATGGTCCGTGAGGGTCTCCGCAACGTGAACGCCGGCGCCAACCCCCTCGCCCTCCGCAAGGGCATCGAGGCGGCCGTCAAGGCGATCATCGCGAAGCTCGAAGAGGCCGCGATCGACGTCGAGACCAAGGAGCAGATCGCTGCCACCGCGTCGATCTCCGCCGCTGACACCACCGTCGGCGAGATCATCGCCGAGGCGATGGACAAGGTCGGCAAGGAAGGCGTCATCACCGTCGAAGAGTCCAACACCTTCGGGCTCGAGCTCGAGCTCACCGAGGGCATGCGCTTCGACAAGGGCTACATCTCTCCCTACTTCGTCACCGACGCGGAGCGCATGGAGGCCGTCCTCGACGACCCGTACGTCCTGCTGGTCAACTCCAAGATCTCGTCGCTGAAGGACCTCCTGCCGGTCCTCGAGAAGGTCATGCAGTCTGGCAAGCCGCTGCTGATCATCGCCGAGGACGTGGAGGGCGAGGCCCTCGCCGGCCTGATCGTCAACAAGATCCGTGGCACCTTCAAGTCCATCGCCGTCAAGGCCCCGGGCTTCGGTGACCGCCGCAAGGCCATGCTGACCGACATCGCCATCCTCACCGGCGGCCAGGTCATCTCCGAGGAGGTCGGCCTGTCGCTCGACACCGTGACCCTGGACCTGCTGGGCAAGGCTCGCTCCGTCCGCGTCACCAAGGACGAGTGCACCATCGTCGACGGCGCCGGCGACCAGGCCCAGATCGAGGGCCGCGTCACGCAGATCCGTCGCGAGATCGAGAACTCCGACTCGGACTACGACCGCGAGAAGCTGCAGGAGCGCCTCGCCAAGCTGGCCGGCGGCGTCGCCGTCATCAAGGTCGGCGCGGCCACCGAGGTGGAGCTCAAGGAGCGCAAGCACCGCATCGAGGACGCCGTCCGCAACGCGAAGGCTGCCGTCGAGGAGGGCATCGTCCCCGGTGGTGGCGTCGCGCTGCTGCAGGCGGCCGCTGCCGCTCACGTCGAGGAACTCACCGGCGACGAGGCGACCGGCGCGCAGATCGTCTTCGCCGCCGCGAAGGCCCCGCTGCGCCAGATCGCCCACAACGCCGGCCTCGAGGGCGGCGTCGTCGCGGAGAAGGTCGCCGGGCTGGAGTCCGGCCAGGGCCTCAACGCTGCCACCGGCGAGTACGTCAACATGGTCGACGCCGGCATCATCGATCCGGCCAAGGTCACCCGCTCGGCGCTGCAGAACGCTGCCTCGATCGCGGGCCTGTTCCTGACCACCGAGGCCGTCATCGCCGACAAGCCGGAGAAGGCCCCCGCGGCCGCTGCCGGTGGCGACATGGACGGAATGGGCGGCATGGGCGGCTTCTGACCCGCTTGGCTCAACCAGCCTGATGGGGCGGTCCGACTTCGGTCGGGCCGCCCCGTCTGCGTGTCCGGCGCCGGTTTGCCTGCCTCCCTCGAATGCGCCCGCCCGAGTTGGGCTGGCCTGCCGGATCCGGCAGGTTTCCGAACGCAGGCAGGCGGCCCCGAGGGAGGCAGGCGAGCCCCGAAGGCGGCAAGTTGCCTCGTCGCAAACGCTTCAGGCACTGCGGCGGCGCGGGCCCCGACGCCCTCGGGCTATCCTGTGAGCGATTCGGACCCGATGGAGGAGCGACTTTCGATGAGCGCGAGCGACACGAAGGGCGTCGTCCGCGACCTCGCCGCCGCCGACGAGGCGGGCGGTGACGAGAGGGCGCTGATGGCCGCCGTCGCGCGCGCCCACTACCTCGAGGACCGGTCCCGCGTCGAGATCGCCGAGGAGTTCGGGATCTCCCGCTTCAAGGTCACGCGCCTGCTCAAACGCGCCCGCGACGAGGGCGTCGTCACCATCCAGGTCAATGACGTGGGCCTGCCCGACATCCGGCTCGCGCGCCGCCTGCAGAAGACGCTGGGGCTGCGGGCCTGCGTCGTCGTCCGGTCGCACGGCTCAGAGGACTCGCGGCGCTACCAGGTGGGCACGGCGGCCGCGGAGCACCTGAGCTCCACGCTCCACGACGACGACACGCTCGGCGTCGCCTGGGGCCGCACCCTGACCGCGACCGCCCAGCAGCTGACGTCGCTGCCGCAGGTGTCGCTGGTGCAGTTGAGCGGCTTCGTGGCAGACAACCTCTCGTCGCCGATCGCGATCATGAGCCGCGTCGCAGCGTTGACGCAGGGCCAGATCTACCCGATCTTCGCCCCGCTCTACATCGCCGACAAGGAGACGGCCGAAGGACTCCGCCGCCACCCGGACATCAGCCGGGCCATGCAGCAGTTCAGTTCCATCACGACGGCGCTGCTGTCGGTGGGCTCGTGGGAGCCGGAGGACAACCAGGTCCGCGAGGTGCTGCCCAAGAAGGATCTAGCCAACGCGCTCGCCAAGGGCGTCTACGCGGACGTCGCGGGCCTCCTGCTCACCCGCGACGGGCGTCTGGTGGACCCCGAGTTCCAGGAACGCTGCATCACGATCCCCGCCGACATCCTGGAGCGGGTGCCGCGGAAGATCGGCGTGGCGGCCGGCTCCCGCAAGGCCGGGGCGATCGGCGCCGCGGTGCGGGCGGGACTGATCAACGAGGTCGTCACAGACCACGAGCTCGCCGAGACGCTCCTCGCCATGCTCGACGACGAGGGACCCGCCGCCTAGCGTTCGCCGAAGGCGGCCGCGAACCGCTCCTCGTAGCGCTCCATCACCGTGGGGTCGTGGGGCGCGTCGAAGCGGACCATGTCGCCCACCACCCAGGCCGGGGGGACGTCGTCGCCGGAGAGGGTCCACGCCGCCTGGCGGGCGGCGCCCAGGGCGACGTACTCGCCGGCGGGCGGCACGTCGACGGGACGGCCCAGCACCGCGGGCGCGATCTCCCGGACCGCGCGGGAGCGGGAGCCGCCGCCGACGATCAGGATGCGATGGATCTCCTGGCCGTGCGACGCGGCCCGGTCGATGCAGGCACCCAGCAGGCACAGCATGCCCTCGACCGCCGCGCGGGCGAGGTTGGCGGGGGTGGTGTTCGCGCTCGTCATGCCGGTGAGCGACGCCGTCGCCTCGGGCAGGTTCGGGGTGCGCTCCCCGCCGAAGAACGGCAGCAGGACGACGCCCTCGGCGCCCGACGGCGCGGACAGGGCCAGCTCGTCGAAGCCGTCGTAGTCCACGCCCAGCAGCTTGCGGACGCGGTCGAGGATCGGCGCCCCGTTGAGGGTCACCTGCAGCGGCAGGAACCGCCCGGTGGCGTCGGCGAACCCGGAGACGGTGCCCGTCTCGTCGTGCCAGGAGCCGTCGGAGACCGCGCCGACCACCCCGGACGTGCCGAGCGACAGCCAGGTGTCGCCCGGGCCGACGCCGAGGCCCAGCGCCGCGCCGGCGTTGTCGCCGCAGCCCGGGCCGACGACCGCCTCGGGCAGCCCGAGCGCGGTGGCCTGTCCGGCCGACTCGTTGGGGCCGAGGACGCGCGGCAGCACGATGCGGCGGGCGGCCTCCTCGTCGATCCTCAGCGCGTGGGCGAGGAGGTCGTAGCGGTACTCGCCGGCGCGGGCGTCGTAGTAGCCGGTGCCGGAGGCCTCGGAGCGGTCCGTCGCGAGCGACTCGAGCGACGTCGCACCCGAGATGCGCCACGTGAGCCAGTCGTGCGGCAGGCAGATCGCGGCGATGCGGGCCACGTTCTCGGGCTCGTTGTCGGCCAACCAGCGCAGCTTCGTGACCGTGTACGACGCGACGGGCACGGACCCGGTGGCGTCGGCCCACGTCTTGGCGCCCAGTTCGTCCGTGAGGTCGCGGGCGGCCCGCGCCGACCGGGTGTCGTTCCAGAGGATGGCGTCGCGGATGACGCGACCCTCCGCGTCGAGGCACACCATTCCGTGCTGCTGCCCGCTGACGGCGAGCGCGTCGACGTCGTCGAGCCCGCCAGCCAGGTCGATCGCCTGCTGCAGGGCGTCCCACCACGCCCCCGGATCGCAGGAGGTGCCGTCCGGGTGCGGGGCTTGGCCCTGTCGCAGGACTGTCCCGTCGTCGGCGTCGCAGACAAGGACCTTGCAGGACTGCGTGGAGGAGTCGATGCCGGCCACCAGTGGCCGCGAGTTCGACGTGCCGAGTTCGCTCATGCGCGAAAGCGTAACCGCACGGCTCTCCGCGTGGAATGCGCCCCGTCGTCATGGACACGCGAACAGCCGCTCAAATGAGCGCGCGAGTATCGATTTTGTAACATTCGAGCGTTCGGGCTATCTTTCAGGCATTGGCACGACGAATAATCGTCGAAGTCGTAACACCAGCGAGGGTTAGCGAGCCGAGAGTGACAGTGGACGTCAACGAGGTGATCCGGGCAGCGAAGGGCCGGATCGCCGCCAGCGGGGCAGCGGTGGCTGCCGTGGCCGAGGCCATCGACGAGTCGTTCGTCCGTGCGGCGTCCCTCATCATCGATTGTCCCGGCAAGGTCTTCATCGGCGGATCCGGCACCTCCGGCGCCGTGGCCCACCGGATGGCCCACGTCCTCTCCGTGACCGGCACGCCGAGCATCTACTTCTCGCCCATGGACAGCCTCCACGGCGGCGCCGGCGTGGTGGACGCCCGCGACGTGGTGCTCCTGATCTCGAAGGGCGGCGCCTCTCAGGAGGTGCTCGACTGCGCCGACGTGATGCGCGCCCGCGGCTCCACCGTCATCGCGCTCACCCGCTCCCACGACACCGACCTCGCCCGCCGCGCCGACATCAGCCTCGCGCTCGACGTGCCGCAGGACACCGAGCTGGGCGGCGTCGTCGCCACCGGCATCACGCTGGCGCAGGCCGCCTGGGGTGACGCGCTCGCCGAGGTCCTGATGCGGGCCCGCGGCTACACGCTGCGCCAGTTCCACGCGACGCACCCCGCCGGCGCGGTGGGCCTGCTCGACGAACTGCCCGCCGACCTGCCGCCCCTCACGCTCCCCAGCCACGACCGCACCCGCTCGGAGGCCAGCCATGGTTGACGTGGTCCTCGGCGTCGACAGCTCGACGCAGTCCTGCACCGTCGAGGTTCGCGACGCCGTCACCGGCGCGCTGCTCGGGGGCGGCCGGTCGCCGCACCCGGTGACCCACCCGCCCGTCAGCGAGCAGCACCCCGACCGCTGGTGGTCGGCGCTGGTCGACGCCGTTCGCACCGCGACGGACGGGCTCGATGCCCGGGTCGTCGGCATCGGGGTCGGCGCGCAGTGCCACGGCCTCGTCGCGCTCGACTCCGACTGGAACGTCATCCGCCCGGCCAAGCTCTGGAACGACACCACCTCCGGCCCCCAGGCCGCAGCGCTCGTCGAGCGATTCGGCGCCGAGTGGTGGGCGCGGGAGATCGGCGTGGTCCCGTCGGCCGCGCTCACGATCAGCAAGCTCGCGTGGCTCCGCGACAACGAGCCCGAGTCCTTCGCCCGCGTCGCCCACCTCTGCCTCCCGCACGACTGGCTGACCTGGCGGCTGACAGGCGCCCACGTCACCGACCGCTCCGACGCCTCGGGAACCGGCTACTACTCCGCCGACCTGCTGCAGTGGCGCACCGACATCCTCGACGACGTGATCGCCGCCCGCGACTGGCTCCCGATGCTCCCCAAGGTGCTCGGCCCCGACGAGGCCGCGGGCACCCTGCTCCCCGAGGTCGCGGCCGAGCTGGGCATCGACGAGGGCGCGATCGTCAGCGCCGGCGGCGGCGACCAGCACCTGGCCGCGCAGGGCATCGGCCTCGCGCCCGGCGACGTGGCGTACAGCCTCGGCACCTCCGGAGTCGTGTTCGCCACCACCGACACCCCGATCAAGGACCCGAGCGGTGGCCTGGACGGCGTCGCCAACGTCACCGGCGGCTACCTGCCCCTGGTGTGCACGCTCAACTGCACCAAGGTCACCGACACGTTCGCCCGGCTGCTCGGCGTCGACCACGCCGAGCTCGGACGCCTGGCGCTGGACGCGGACCCCGCCGCCGAGCGGCCCGTCCTCGCCGCCTACCTCGACGGCGAACGCTCGCCGCGGCTGCCGTGGGCGACCGGTGCGCTGGCGGGCCTCACCACCGCCACGACGCGCGAACAACTCGCCCTCTCGGCTTTCGAGGGCGTGGCGCTCGGCCTCGTCCGTGGCGAGAGGCTGCTCCAGTCGTTCGGCATCGACGTCGACGGTCGCACGATCCTCATCGGCGGCGGAGCCCGCTCGGCCGCCTACCGGCAGGTGATCGCCGACCTCACCGGCCGGCCGGTCATCACGGTCGACGCCCCCGAGGCCACCGCCCGCGGCGCGGCCATCCAGGCGGCGGCCGTCGCGGCGGGGGAGTCCGTCGCCGAACTCACCCGGCGCTGGGCGCCGCCCGAGACCTCACGGACGCTCCCCGCCAGGGACCGCTCCGGCGCGGACGCCCGCTACCGGCGCCTCGCGGACCTGCAACTCACGACTGCTCTCTAGCAAGAGATTGGAATGGAAATGGATCAACTCCCCTCAACGATGACGGCCAGCGTCCTGCGCGCGGTCGGCGAGGTCGCCCTGGAGGAGCGCCCCGTGCCGACGCTCGAGCCCGACGAGGTGCTCGTCCAGGTGGCCAGCGTGGGCGTCTGCGGGTCGGACGTGCACTACTACCAGCACGGCCGCATCGGCAAGTACGTCGTCGAGGCGCCCCTCATCCTCGGGCACGAGGTCAGCGGCCGGATCGTCGCCGTCGGCTCCGACGTGGACCCCGCCCGGGTGGGGCAGCGCGTCGCCATCGAGCCCCAGCGGCCCTGCCGCACCTGTGAGTTCTGCCGCGCCGGCGACTACAACCTGTGCCCCGACATGGAGTTCTACGCCACGCCCCCGATCGACGGGGCGTTCGCCGAGTACGCCAAGATCCAGGACGACTTCGCCTACGAGGTGCCCGACTCGATCAGCGACGACGCCGCCGCCCTCATGGAGCCGCTGTCCGTCGGCATCGCCGCCGCCCAAAAGGGTGGCGTCAAGGTGGGCGACACCGTGTTCGTCGCCGGCGGCGGCCCCATCGGGCTGATCGCCGCCCAGGTGGCGCGCGCGTTCGGCGCCAGCCGGGTCGTCGTGAGCGACATCGACGCGGGCCGCCGCGACCTCGTCGCCTCTTACGGCTTCGAGGTGGTCGACCCCTCCACGGAGCCCACCGACGACATCGACGCACACGTCTTCATCGACGCCACCGGCGCCGTCCCCGCCATCACCGGCGGCGTGCGCGCCACCCGCTCCGGCGGGACGGTCGTCCTGGTCGGCAGCGCCGACGAGTTCCCGCTCTCCGTGGCCGAGGTCGCCATGCGCGAGCTGAACGTCACCGGCACCTTCCGCTACACCAACACGTGGCCCATCGCCCGCGACCTGCTGAGCCGGGGGCTCGTCGAGCTCGACTCGCTCGTCACCCACCGCTACGGCATCGAGCAGGTTGAGGAGGCGCTCACCGCCACCGGCGACGCGCTCAAGCGCATCGTGCACCCGGGCGTGAAGCGCGTCGAGGTCCCCGACGTGAGGAGCTCGCATGAGTGACGTGCTGCTCGCCGTCGACGGCATCTCCAAGTCCTTCCCGGGCGTCAAGGCGCTCGACAACGTCTCCTTCGCGGCCCGGGCCGGCACCGTGCACGCCGTCTGCGGCGAGAACGGGGCGGGCAAGTCGACGCTGATGAAGATCATCAACGGCATCTACCACCCCGACGCCGGCACCATCCGCATCCGCGGCGAGGAGGTGCAGATCAAGAACCCGATCGACGCCCGCGCCAAGGGCATCGCGATGATCGCCCAGGAACTCAACTACGTCCCCAACATGACGATCGCCGAGAGCCTGTTCCTCGGACGGCTCCCCACCAAGGCGGGCCGCGTGGACTGGGGGCACATCAAGCGCGAGGCGAAGCGCGTGCTCGCGGAGGAGGGGCTCGACTACTCCATCAACCGCAAGCTCGGCTCGCTCACCGTGGCCGAGATCCAGACCCTGGAGATCGTCCGCGCCGTCTACCACAGCGCCGACATCTTCATCATGGACGAGCCCACGTCGTCGATCGCCCACAAGGAGGTGCGGGCCCTGTTCGACAAGATCAACCGGCTCCGCTCCGAGGGCAAGGCGATCCTCTACATCTCCCACAAGATGGACGAGGTGTTCGAGCTCGCCGACGACGTCACCGTCCTCCGCGACGGGGAGTGGGTGAGCAGCCGACCCTCCGCCGAGACCACCCCCGACCGGGTGATCGCCGAGATGGTGGGCCGCGACCTCGACCACCAGCAGTACCCCAAGGAGCAGGTGCCGCTCGGCGACGTCGTGCTCAAGGCGGAGGGGCTCGCCAGCGACAACCTCTTCGAGGACGTCAGCCTGCAGGTGCGGGCCGGGGAGATCGTCGGCCTGGCCGGACTCGTCGGCGCCGGCCGCAGCGAGGTCGTCCGCGCCCTGATCGGCCTCGACAAGCTGCACGCGGGCCACGTCGAGGTCGACGGCGAGCCGGTCAAGCTCAACAATCCCAAGAAGGCGCTCGACAAGGGCGTGGTCATGCTCTCCGAGGACCGCCGCCTGGCCGGCATCATCCCGGCGCTCAGCATCAAGAAGAACGCGACGCTGGCGAACATGAAGAAGGTCGTCTACGGCGGCTACGCCCACGCCCGCGAGGAGCAGAAGATCGTCGACGAGTACTTCGGCCGGATGCGGGTCAAGGCGCCCAGCACCGAGGTGAAGATCGCGTCGCTGAGCGGCGGCAACCAGCAGAAGGTGCTCCTGGCGCGGTGGCTGATCGCCGAGCCGAAGGTGCTGCTGCTCGACGAGCCGACGCGCGGCATCGACGTCGGCGCCAAGTGGGAGATCTACCGGATCATGACCGACCTCGCCCGGCAGGGCAAGGGCATCCTCATGATCTCCTCCGAGCTGCCGGAACTGCTCGGCATGTGCGACCGCATCTACGTGATGTCGTCGGGCCGGCTGACCGCTGAGCTCGAGCGGGACCAGTTCAACCAGGAAACCATCCTTAAGTACGCGATGAATGAAATCGAGGTGGCGTGACGATGCCGTCGGCACTGAAGCGTTTCGACGCTAGCAAGTACACAATCTTCATAATCCTGGCGGCCGGCATCCTCATTGCCAGCCTGCTCAGCGAGAACTTCCTGAGCACCAACAACGTGTTCAACGTGCTGCGGCAGGTGGCGGTCATCACGATCCTCGCCTACGGCACCATGACGCTCATCATCGGCGGCATGATCGACCTCTCGTCGGGCGCCGTGATGGCGTTCGCGGGGGTCGTGTCGGTCATCGTCTACAAGCAGTCGACGAGCATGGTCCTCGCGCTGCTGGCCGCGATCGCGATCGGCGTGGCGTGCAACCTCTTCAGCGCGGTCTTCGTCGCGTACCTCAACGTGCCAGCCTTCATCGTCACGCTGGGCGTGATGCTGATCGCCCGCGGCGCGGTGCTGGAGATCACGCAAGGCCAGAACATCACCCAGTTGGGCGACTTCGTCCTCATCGGGCAGGGCAACCTGGGCTGGTTCCCCATCCCGGTGCTGATCCTCATCGCGATCACGGCCGTGGTCTGGTACCTGATGAACCACACCCGCTACGGCCGTTCCGTCTACGCCATCGGCGGCAACGAGGAGGCCTCCCGCGCCTCCGGCATCCCGGTCGAGCGAGTGAAGATCCAGGCGTTCATCGTCAACGGCGTGCTCGTCGGCATCGCGGGCGTGATCTTCATGTCCCGCGTCAACGCCGGCCTCCCCAACGCGGGCGTCGGCTACGAACTGCAGGCCATCATGGCGCCCGTCATCGGCGGCACCAGCTTCTCCGGCGGCGTCGGCACCACCCTCGGCACCCTCGCGGGCGCGCTGATCGTCGGCATCCTCAGCAACATCATGAACCTGACCGGCGTCGGCTCCTACATCCAGCAGATCGTCATGGGCCTCATCATCGTCGGCGCCGTCTCCTACGACATCTGGAGCAAGCGCGGCAAGGTCCGCACCACCATCCTCAAGAAGCGCGAAGAGAAGGGAAGCGGCGAACCAACTGTCACGGGCTCGGTCGGCTAGACCCACCACATCAATGAAGAACAAGAACCCAAACCGCAATCCCAACACCAAACACAGGAGAACAACAATGAACACTTGGTTGAAGCGAGCAGCGGCGGCGGGCATCGCCGTGGCGATGGCCACCCTGTCCGCCTGCAGCGTCACCACCGGGACCCCCGGCTCCGACAACAGCACCGCCGGCGGCGGCGACGGCGAACAGAAGGATAGCTACCGCGTGGCCTACGTGGCGCGTGCGCAGGTCGACTCCTTCGCCGCCTGGCTGGCCAACGAGATGAAGGCCGAGGCCGAGAACTACGACGACATCGAGCTCGAGGTCTTCGACGGCCAGGCCGACGACGAGATCGAGAACCGGATGATCGAGAACGCGATCGCCAATCAGTTCGACGCCATCATCATCCAGGCCAACAACGCCGAGGCGCAGCGTCCCTACATCGAGCAGGCCGTCGCCGCGGGCATCGTGACCATCACCACGAACCCGCGCGTCGAGGGCATCGAGGGCGCCTCCTCCGTCGACGCCAACCCGTACGAGCAGGGCGCGGTCGTCGCCCGACTCGCGGTGGAGCAGGTCCCGGAGAACGCCAAGGTGGTCGTGCTCAACGGCCCCGGCGGCAACATGCACAGCACCGAGCGTCGCAAGGCGTGGGAGCAGGAGTTCTTCGCGAAGCGACCCGACGTGCAGATCGTCGGCGAGGACATCGCCAACTGGAACAAGGACGAGGCCCTCACCCTCATGGAGGACTGGTCGCTGGCCAACCCGGACATCCAGGCCATCATCTCCATGAACGACAACATGGCCACCGGCGCGCTCGAGGCAGTCAAGGGCAAGTCGGGCTTCGAGGAGATCCAGGCGTACGGCGTGGACGGGACCGCCGAGGCGGCGCTCGCGATCGAGGCCGGCGAGATGACCGCCACCTCCCTCCAGGACGCCGCGGAACTGGCCCAGCTCAACCTGAAGACCGTCCACGACCTGCTCACGGGCGCCGAGGAAGAGGTCAACACCGACGTCGGCAACCCGCTGATCACGCAGGAGAACGCGTCGGAATACGTTGAGATGTACAAGGAGACCGGTCAGATCAGCTGACCCGCCAACAACAACCACCGCACGGGGTCCCCGGTCCGCGCACGGGCCGGGGACCCCGTCGATTGCCAGGAGGGCAAATGTCAGTACTCGACAAGTTCAACCTCACCGGGCGCACGGCCCTGGTGACGGGCGCCACCCGCGGGCTGGGCGCCGAGTTCGCGGTAGCGCTGGCCGAGGCCGGCGCCGACGTGGTCGTCCACGGCCGCGACGCGGAGGCGGCGGAGGAGACGAAGCGCAAGATCGAGGCGCTCGGGCGCGCCGCGCATGTCGTCCTCGGGGACCTCACCGGCCCCGGGGCGGCGGACGCGGTCGTCGACGAGGCGATCGCGGCCGTCGGCCACCTCGACATCCTCGTGAACAACGCCGGTGCCTGCATCCACAAGGAGGCGCTGGACGTCACGGACGACGAGTGGGACCACGTGATCGACACGAACCTCACTGCGCTGTGGCGGATGTCACGGGCCGCCGGCCGGCACATGGTCGAGCGTGGCTCCGGGAGCATCGTGAACATCGGGTCCATCTCGGCCCTGATCGTCAACCGACCCCAGATGCAGCCGGCGTACAACGCCTCCAAGGCGGCGGTGCACCACCTGACCAAGTCGCTCGCCGCAGAGTGGGCGCCTAAGGGAGTGCGGGTCAATGCGGTCGCGCCCGGTTACATCAAGACCGACATGTCGCCGGTCGACGAGCCGCGCTTCCAGCGGTACTGGATCGAGGATGCGCCGCAGCAGCGCTACGCGACCCCCGACGAGGTGGCGCCCACGGTGGTGTTCCTCGCCTCGGACGCCGCGAGCTTCATGTCCGGCACGATCGTCGTGATGGACGGCGGCTACACGCTCTACTGAGGCGGGTGCCGAGAACACGGAGTGCGTTCACGCCCACAGAGCCCTGCACAGGGGGCTCTGTGGGCGTTTTCTCACCCGCAGCGCGGCCACCTGCGGCCCGCGCCGTCGCGCCTCAGCCCCAAACGCGCCCGGGCCCGGCAAAATGTCGTCATGGCGCTTCTTGAAGTGATAGCGATGACCGCGGCCGACGCGAGAAACGCCGACGCGGGCGGTGCCGACCGGGTGGAACTCGTCGGCACGATGGACGACGGCGGGCTCTCGCCGGAGCCCGGCCTCATCGAGAAGGTCCGCCTCGCCACCACGATCCAGGTACGGCCCATGCTGCGGCTGCGTGCCGGGTTCGCCACCGACGGCGGCGAGGTCGTCCGGCTCAAGGGGCTCATCGCGAGCTTCATGGACGCCGGGGCCGACGGGGTCGTCCTGGGCTTCCTCAACGGGCTCAACGAGATCGACACCGAGGTGGTGGGGGAACTCGTCGGCGACGGGGCCGTGCCCTACACCTTCCACCGCGCGGTCGACCACTGCCTGGACCAGAAACGGGCGTGGCGCGCCGTCCAGTCGCTGCCCGGGCGGCTGACGCACGTGCTCACGGCCGGGTCGGCGCTCGACGTGGAGCACGGGCTCACCGACCTGATCGCGCGGGCGAAGGCCGACCCCGAGCTCGCCAAACGCATTCTCGTCGGCGGGGGCCTGCAGGCCGAACACGTGCCCTGGCTGGTGCGCGCAGGCATCCACAACTTCCACATCGGCCGCCCGGCCCGGCCCGGTGGCTCGTACAAGGCGTACGTCGACCCCGACCTCGTGCGGAGCTGGCGCAACCTCGTCGACGACGAGATCGCGCACGAGAGGCAGCGCCTTGCAGCGGCACGTTAAGCGACGGGAGGCCGCGCGGGTGCTGGTGGTGGCCGGCTCCCGCGTCCTGCTCCAGCAGGACACCGACCCCGGCGTCCCGGGATCACGCTGGTGGATCACTCCGGGAGGGGGCATCGACCCCGGGGAGTCGCCCGGCGAGGCCGCAGTGCGGGAGTTGTGGGAGGAGACCGGACTCGTCGTGAGGCTGTCCGACCTGCGCGGGCCGGTGGCTGTCCGGCACGTCCGGCACGGCTACTCGGACCGCATCCTCTTCCAGCGGGAGACGTTCTTCCGCGTCGACGTGGACCACTTCGAACCCGATCCCGTCGGGCTCACCGCCTCCGAACTGGAGCGGATGCGCGGGCACCGGTGGTTCCCGGTGGATGCGCTGCCGCAGGTCCTGTGGCCGGCGTCGCTCGGTGAACTGCTCCGGTGGTCCGGTGGGCCTGCGCTCGACCTCGGGTTGATGGACGAGTCGACGGTGCCGTGACCGGAGCAGGCGACGATCAGTAGCCCCGTCGCGGGCCCTCGTCGCGGGGCGCCTGCCCGGGGAAGGGCGGCGCATCCCGCAAACCGGGCGGATCCAGCGGCGACCAGTAGTCGTCGTCATCGTCGTCGTCCGAGGGCGGCTTGCTGGCGAACGTGCGGATCACGAACGCCGCTGCGAGCACGAGGCTGGTGAGCCCGAACAGCACCCCGGCGCTCGCTGTGGGGATCATGAGCTGCACGAGCAGGAAGGTGGACCCGATACCGACGGCCGCCGCGCCGATCCTCGCCGTCCACGGCACGCGCAGCACGCTGATCAGCCCGGCGATGATCATCAGCATCGGGGCCGCGTCGGTGAGCACCACCCCGACGGTGCAGAGCCCGGCCACCAGGTAGACGAGCGTCTTCTGTGCGTCGGTGGGCGGGGTGGCGGCGGCGGGCCCGACTCCGGGGCGCCCTCCGACCGGCAGCGCGTCGGGCGGCGGTCCGGGGAGCGGCTTGGCGCCCGGCGGGGGAGGCGGGGGCATCGTCGGCTCCGGCGCCTCGAGCGCGGACGAGGCGACGGCGAACGGCGCGCGCGGGTCGCGCCTGCCGTCGGCGAGCAGCGGGATCGACGTGAGGGCCGCGGCCGCCACGTCGAAGGGCTCCTCCGGGCGGCGCGACGACTGCTTGCGGGGTCCGAAGTGCTCCAGCGGCGGTGCCTCCGTCGCCTCGAGTCGGTCGGGTGCCGGGACGGGCCCGGGCGTGACGCTGGGCCGGGCCTCTGCCCTGGTGAGGGGGTCGACGACGGGCGCGGCGAACCCGTCGGGACGTTCCGTCGGGGCATACGCTGCCCCGTCCTTCCAGGTGGCCATGCCGCCATAGTAACCGTCAGGCGCGCAGCCGGATTGCGCGAGCGGGGCCGCGAAATGGCCACCACAGGGGCTTCTTCCTAATCTGGGGGGAGAACCAAGGAGAGTGTTGAACGTGGAAGTTGTGATCTGTCGGGATGCGGCGCAAGTGGGGATCGTCGCGGCGGAGAAGGTGGCCGACCGGCTCCGGGGCCGGGCCAACCCCGTCATCGGGCTCGCGACCGGCAGCTCCCCGCTCGACCTCTACGCCCACCTGGCCAAGCTCGTCGACGAGGGTGCGCTCGACCTGTCGCAGGCGTACGGGTTCGCCCTCGACGAGTACGTCGGGCTGGCCCACGAGCACCCCGAGAGCTACCACGCGGTCATCCGCCGCACCGTCACCGAGCCGCTGCGCATGAACCCGGCCCGCGTCCGCGTCCCCAACGGCATGGCCGCCGACCTCGTCGGCGCCGCCCAGCAGTACGAGGAGGCCATCCGTGCCGCCGGCGGGGTGGACGTGCAGGTGCTCGGCATCGGCAGCAACGGCCACATCGGCTTCAACGAGCCGTTCACCTCGTTCGGCTCCCGCACCCACCGGGTCCCGCTCACCGAGCAGACCCGCAACGACAACGCGCGCTTCTTCGACTCCATGGACCAGGTGCCGACGCACGCGCTCACGCAGGGCCTCGGCACGATCATGGACTCCCGCACCGCCGTCCTGGTGGCGACGGGCGAGCACAAGGCCGACGCCGTCGCCGCCATGATCGAGGGGCCCGTGGCCATCGCGATGCCCGCGTCGATCCTGCAGTTCCACCCCGACGTGCACGTCGTCCTCGACGAGGCGGCCGCCGCGAAGCTGGCGAGCAGGGACCATTTCCACAAGCTCTGACCCCACGGGTAGACTGCCCAGTCAGTAGTTCTTCAGAAAGGGACTGGCAGTGCCAACCGGGAAGGTGCGCTTCTTCGACGCGGAGAAGGGTTTCGGGTTCATCACCAAGGATGACGGCGGCGACGTCTACGTGCGCGCCACCGCGCTCGCCGATGGTGTGGCCGCGCTGCACAGCGGGCAGCGGGTGGATTTCGGTGTCGTCGACGGGCGGCGGGGCGAACAGGCCCTGAACGTCCGCGTCATCGAGCAGCCGCCGTCGCTGTCGAAGGCCGCCAGGAAGCGTCCCCAGGAGATGGCAGTCATCATCGAAGACCTGATCCAGATGCTCGACGGGGTGGGCAACGGCTACCGGGCCAACCGCCACCCCGACCCCAAGATGGCGGCCAAAGCGGCTCAGGTGCTGCGCCGCGTCGCCGATGAATTGGAGCTGTGAAGTTGGTAACACCACCGCCCCGGGCCAAGGCCCCGAAGCTCGACCCGATCGCCGCCGCCGCGGTTGACCTGGCGCGCGAAGCCGCGAACGGCGTCAGCGGGCCGGAGGCCGTCGGGGAGCATGTCGAGGCCGTCGCCGAACCGGGCGACCGGGTGGTGACCCACTACTTCGAGTGCCTGCTGCCCGGCTACCCGGACTGGCACTGGGCCGTCACCACCGTGCGCGCCTCGCGCGCCAAGTTGGCCACCGTCAACGAGGTGTCGCTCCTGCCGAAGGAGCAGGCGCTGCTGGCGCCGGCATGGGTGCCGTGGGAGGAGCGGATCCAGCCCGGCGACGTCGGCCCCGGCCTCCTCATGGCCACGCCGGACAACGATCCCCGCCTCGAGCCCGGCTTCGCGGCCACCGACCTGCCCGCCGACGCCGACACCAGCGAGTGGGTGCAGCTGCGCACGACGGTCGCCGAGCTCGGCCTCGGCCGCGAGCGGGTCCTCAGCCGCTACGGACGCGACGAGGCGGCGGAACGCTGGATCGCCGGCCCGCCCGGCCCCGGTGATGAGGGCTCCCGCGAGGCGCCCGCGAACTGCGGCACCTGCGGCTACTTCGTCCCGCTGCGGGGCTCGCTCGGCACGCTCTTCGGTGCGTGCGCAAACAAGTACTCCGCCTCCGACGGCCGCGTCGTGCACCTGGACCACGGCTGCGGGGCGCATTCCGACGTCGTCGAGAAGTCCCGGGCCCGGGAGCTGCCGGCGCCCGTGTTCGACACCATCAGCCTCGACGAGGGACTCTTCGACTAGCTAGCTCAGGCAGGTGCCGGTGATCGTGAACGGCACCTCCTCCACGAGCCCTGACGGTGCCGCGACCGCCGACGCCCGGCCGGTCAGCCGGAAATTGTCCTCGCTTCCCCCGAACTCCGCGCTGCCCGCGAATCCGCCGACGAGCGCGGTGCGGCCGCTGGGCATCGTGACCACGAGGTCGCGCAGTTCGCCGTCCTCGACGAGGAGCGTCACCCCGGAACCTTCCGGACCCGGTGCCACGACCGAGAGCCCGCGCGCCACGTCGCACTGCACCTCGGCGAACTGCGCGGACTCGTCGCCCAGCATCACCGAGAGGGTGCCGCCCGTCATGACGTCCCTGGTGGGCACCTCGATGGGTCCGGGCGGCTCGTCGGCGGCACTGGGGGAGACCGCGCCGGCGGAGGGGGTGAAAGTTGCAGTGGGGACGGGATCGGACGCCGAGGGCGACGGGGTCGGCGAGACGGTGCAGCCGGCGACGAAGGCCGTAGCCAGCGCCAACCAGCCGGCACGCCTCAGCCTCGCCACGCTACCCGTCACCGGTCCAGCGTAGGTGATGCCGTGTCTGCGGGGCGACCTCGCCTCGGCTCCCCGGAGCCCGAAGCACTACCATGACCGCCGTGACTACGAACACTGCTGACACCGCGGCCGACACCGGCCAATCCGCGCTCGACCGCTACTTCGGCATCACGAGACGTGGATCCACCGTCGGACGCGAGATCCGCGGCGGGCTGGTCACGTTCTTCGCGATGGCCTACATCATTGCCCTCAACCCGCTCATCCTCGGCACCGCCGTCGACAAGAACGGCCTGCTGATCTCGGGAGCCCCGCAGCTCCTGGCCAACGGCGACGTCGACCACGCCGCCGTCGCCGCCTCCATCGGCATGGTCGCGGCCGCGACCGCGCTGATCGCGGGCGTGATGACCATCCTGATGGGCGTGATCGGCCGCTTCCCGATGGGCATCGCGGCCGGGCTCGGGCTGAACGCGCTCGTCGCGTACGTGCTCGCCCCGCAGATGACCTGGGCGCAGGCGATGGGCCTCGTGGTCTGGGAGGGCGTGCTGATCGCGATCCTCGTGCTCACCGGCTTCCGCACCGCGGTGTTCCGCGCCGTCCCCAAGACGCTGCGCACGGCCATCTCCGTCGGTATCGGCCTGTTCATCGCGTTCGTCGGCCTGATGAACGCGGGCGTCGTCCGTCGCGGCGCCGGTACGCCCGTGGAGCTCGGGGTCGGCGGCTCGCTCGTCGGCTGGCCGATCCTGGTGTTCCTCGTCGGCTTCTTCCTCCTCATCGCGCTCCACACCCTGCGCGTCAAGGGCGCGATCCTCATCTCCATCGCCGTCGCCACCGTGCTGGCGATCATCGTCGAGGCGGTGGCGAAGGTCGGCCCGCAGACGCCCGACGGCGCGAACCCGACGGGCTGGGCGCTCAACGTCCCGCAGCTCAGCGACTTCTCGCTGCCCAACCTCTCGCTGCTCGGCAACATCGACCTGTTCGGCGCGTTCTTCCCCGACGGCCAGTTCTCCCTGACCGTCACCCTGACGCTCGTCGTCCTGGTCTTCTCGCTGCTCCTGGCGGACTTCTTCGACACCATGGGCACCGTCGTGGCCGTCGGCTCCGAGGGCAGCCTCCTCGACGAGCAGGGCATGCCCGAGCGCACCACCGAGATCCTGCTGGTCGACTCCGCCGCGGCGATCGCCGGCGGCCTGGGCTCGGTCTCCTCGAACACCTGCTACGTCGAGTCCACCACCGGCGTCGGCGAGGGCGCCCGCACGGGCCTCGCCTCCGTCGTGACCGGCGTGGCGTTCCTCGTCGCCATCTTCCTCGCGCCCGTCATCAACATGGTTCCCTCCGAGGCCGCCTCCCCGGCGCTCGCCTTCGTGGGCTTCCTGATGATTTCCCAGGTCGTCGACATCGACTGGAGCAAGCCCGAGTTCGGCATCCCGGCGTTCTTCACGATCATCTTCATGCCGTTCGCCTACTCGATCACCACCGGCATCGGCGTCGGCTTCCTCGCCTATGTCTTCCTGATGGTCGTCAAGGGCCAGGGTCGCCGCGTGCACCCGCTGATGTACGTCGTCGCGGCGATGTTCATCGTCTACTTCCTGCAGGGACCGCTGATCGACCTGATCGCGGGCTGATCGCCGGGCCGAGCGCGGGGGTTCACCTGCGTCCGGTCGGGTTCACCTGCCTCCGTACGGGCCACCTGTCTCCGGTCCGATTCACCTGCCGACGTCCCAGTGCGTCAGCCTGTTGTGAGACAGCTGGGTGGGGAAAGGCAGATCGTCATGGAAGAGGAGAAAGCGGCGGCGGTGCCGTTTCGTCCGTCGAGGCAGCATCACTTCACGCCAGCCCAGAAGTGGGCGGTGTTGCTGGAGTGGGACCAGTGTCTGGATCGGGGAGCGAAGGCCGAGTTCTGTCGGCGGATCGGGGTCTGGAACGGGACCCCGCTGGAATGGTCTCGGCAGCGGGCCGAGGGCAAGCTGAAGGATCCGGCTACCGTCGGTTCCATGAACAAGGACCCGAAGAAGGATCCGCGGTTGAGCGCCGAAGAACGCCGGGAGCTGCAGCAACTGCGGCGTGAGAACCAGCGGCTGGAGCGCGAACTGGAGCAGTCCCAGGCTGCGGTCGACATCTTGGGAAAAGCTGCCGCGCTCTTGGAATCGCTGGCCAAGGGCGCGGACCAGCTCCCGCCGGAACCGAAGCCGGGCCGCCCGGCCTGGTTACAAGGGCCCGATACCTCGCAGTTGCCGCCGATACCGCCCAGGCCCTCCAAGCCGCAGGAATGAGCATGGTGCGGGCCTGCGATCTGCTCGGTGTCGCGCGGTCGAGCGTGTATCGCCACCTCGCCGGCGGACGGGTCTCGACATTGACCATCCCTCAGGCGGAGCGGAACTATCCGAACCGGCTCAGCCCCGAGGAGCAGGTGGCGATCGTGGCCCGATTGAACCAGGAGGATGTGGCGGACCTGTCGATTAGGCAGGGCTATTACTCGCTGCTCGACCGGGGCGAGTATCTGGGATCGCTGGCCACCATGCACCGGGTGATGCGGAAAGCCGGGCAGTCCGGGGACCGGCGTCGCTGCAGCACCAACGGGACCGCGTTGCCGCGGGTCAAGCCGGTCCGAGCGTGTCAAGTTGTTTGTGTAAGTGGTCGACATTTCAGGGGTTAGAGGTAGGGCTGGATTCGGTCGGGGTAGGCGAGGGCGAGTTGGGCGAGGGCTCGTTTCCAGTTCGTGACGACCTGTCCTTCGACGAGTCGGGGTTCGGCTTTGCGTTTCGAGCCCTTCGGTAGGCCGCGTTCCTTGGCTCGGTCACGGGCGCGTTTGTCCTCGATGTTGCAGATCGCCAGCCAGAGCAGTTTCACGACCGCGTCGTCGGAGGGGAAGTGACCGCGGTTCTTGGTGACCTTGCGCAGCTGGTAGTTCAACGACTCGATCGCGTTGGTGGTGTAGATCACCCGGCGCAGCATCGGCGGGAACGCCAGGAACGGTGTGAACCGGTCCCAGGCATCGGCGAACACGCGCACGGTGTTCGGGTTCTCCTTCCCCAGCTCAGAGGCCGCGAACGCCTCCAACGCCGCTCGGGCTGCCGCCTCGTCGGCGGCTTCGTAGACGCTCTTCAACGCGGTCGCGACGGGTTTGCGGGCCTTGTAGTTCACGAACCGCATCGCCTGCCGGATCAGATGGACCACGCAGGTCTGGACGGTGGCTTGGGGCCAGGTGGCCTCGATCGCCTCGGGGAACCCCGTGAGGCCGTCGCAGCAGACGATCAGCACGTCCTGGACGCCGCGGTTGGCGAGTTGGGCACACACCCCGGCCCAGAACTTCGCTCCTTCGGTGGCTTGGAGCCAGATCCCCAGCACGTGCTTGATCCCGTCCATGTCGACACCGACGGCGATGTGGGCGGCCTTGTTCCGCACGTGCGCGCCGTCGCGGACCTTCACGATGATCGCGTCCAAGTAGATCACGGGGTAGAACGCCTCCAGCGGGCGCTGCTGCCACGCCAGCACCTCATCCAGGACCTCGTCGGTGATCTTCGAGATGGTCTCGCGGCTGATCTCCGTGCCGATCGTGGAGACGAGGTGGTGCTCGATGTCTCTGACGGTCATCCCACCCGCATACAACGAGATGATCATGTCATCGAGTCCGCCCAGCCTTCGGCTGCCCTTGGGGACCAGCATCGGCGTGAACGTCCCGTCCCGGTCGCGAGGGATGTCGAGGTCGACGTCACCGACGCTCGTGGCGACGGTCTTCGGATACGTACCGTTGCGGGAGTTCGGGAACACGTCCGCGTCGGGATCGCCCTTCTCGTAACCGACATGCTCGGTCAGTTCCGCTTGGAGACCGCGCTCCAGGCCCGACTTGATCATCTGCTGGATCAGGCCGTCCTTGCCCTCGAGCTGCACGCTGCCGGCATCGATGGCGGCATAGAGCTCATCCAGCACACCGCTGGCCTCGAGGGCCCGGACGCCCTCACGCTGCTCGCGGCGACGCTCCTCACGGGCGTGCTTATCCATCATGGTCATCAGTGTCTCTGCTTTCGTGTCAGGAGCCACCCCTTACACAAACCATCTGACACCACCGCC
>NZ_FNGP01000006.1 GCF_900103275.1 Tessaracoccus oleiagri
GGTTGTTGTAACGGATCCGGATGTTGTCGCCGCCGCGGATCTGGATCGCGTCCGGGTGGGCCTCGGCGTTGCGCATCAGGTGGTGGACGTAGTTGTGCTCCACCACCACGTTGTCGGCCGTGATGAAGATGCCGTCCTCCGCGGAGTGGATGTTCGAGTAACGCACGGTGCCCGAACCACTGTTGAAGTAGATGCCCTTGCCGTCACCGCCCTCGTTGCTCACCTCGACACGCTCGATCAGCGTGCCCGACACACCGGGGTGCACACGGATCGGGTACCGCGCAGCACCCGTGGACACCCGGGAGTTGCGGATCGTGACGTTGTTCGCCTGGACGTCGATCGAACCGTCCACATCCAGCCCGTCGATCACCGTCCCGGGCGTCGTCACCACGATGCTCCCCGACCGACGCAGCACCGTCCCGGCAGGCACGCCGGTGTTCGTCGCGTTCGGGAACCCCGTCGGCGCCGCGGTCTGGGTCGGCGTCGGGGACGCGGTCGGCGTCGGCGAGGCGGTCGCGGTGGGGGTGGGGGACGCGGTCGGCGTCGGGGACGCCGTCGGCGTGGGGGACGCGGTGGGCGTGGGCGAGGCGGTCGCGGTGGGGGTCGGCGACGCGGTCGGGGTGGGCGAGGCCGTCGGCGTGGGCGACGCGGTGGGCGACGGCTTCGCGGTCGGGGTCGGTGACGCGGTGGCGGTCGGCGTGGGGGACGCCGTCGGCTCGGGGGTCACCTCCGTCGAGTAGGGCACGCCGTCGATCGAGGAGTTCGTGACGACGGCCGGGTTGCTCGAGGTGAAGTAGAAGTCATGGCGGCAGTCGAAGAGGTCGACACGGTCGGCGGTGTAGTTGCCGTGCGCGATGCCGTTGGTCCGGTCGGCCTGGCAGTACACCTGGGTGTTGAGGATGCGCGCGCCCTTGAAGCCGTCGTAGATGCGGATGGCGTTGTAGCTGCCGCTCTTCACGATGGTGTTCTTCACGGTGACGTTGTCAGCCTTGATCTTGATGTCGCCGGTGACGAGCCGGCCGTCGATCACGGCGCCGTCCTGCTTGACCTCGATGGTCCCCGACTTGACGAGGCTGCCCGTGTCGATGGCGGCGAACTGGGTGGCGCCTGAGGCGGGGACTGCGATGGCGCCGATGCCGAGCGCGCCGGCCGCGAGCACCGTGCCCACGAGGCCGACTTGCTTGCCACGGGCACGAGGGAACCCCGCGAGAATTCGCGTTTTTCCTATCATAAAGAAAGTAAATCCTTCCGGATGGGGCCCCGCTGGAGAACGGGCCCTTTGATGGGGAGTCACCGACGTTTCCGACGGCGCGACTCACACCTTAATAGAAACCTGAGAGTTTCTAATACTCGGCCCCGATTAGTTGCCAAAGCGGATTTCAGATGGCGTCTTTATTAAGATCCGCTCTCGAAAGGGGCCTCGAACTCGTGCATCCGGGACTTCAGGTCCTCGACGTCGGTGTCCCACCAGCGCTCCGCCAGGAGCCGCTCGATCGTCTCCGGGGAGAAGCGGTACCGCACCACCCGGCCGGGATTCCCCACCACCACCGCGTACGGCGGCACGTCCTTGAACACCACCGCTCCCGCGCCGACGACGGCGCCATCGCCGATCTCGTGCACGCCAGCGCTGATGATGGAGTTGTGCCCCAGCCAGACGTCGTTCCCGATGCGCAAGGGGCTGTACTCCCGCTCCTTGCTCACGTAGCCCAGCCCGGGGTTGAAGAAGAACCCGTGCATCGACTTGCGCTCCAGCGGGTGGTCGAGCGTGGCGGCGAAGGCGGTGCGGGCGATCGACGAGTACCGCCCGATGCTGGTGCCGCGGCCGAACGAGAACGGGACGAAGCAGCCGCCGTGGGTGTACAGCCCAACGTCCACCCCGTGGTGGTTCCGGAAGATCTCCCTCAGGGTAGTGGAACGCATCTCCCCTCCCTCGAGGGCGAGGCAGAGTCTGGTCACGACGCCCCGAACGGATCGCCGGCGTATCCCGTAGAGGCGGACCAGCACGCGTTCCAGCCACGGAGTCATCACGGCCCCTCGCTCGATTCGGGTCGCCGGTAGCCGCGGGCCAAACCGCGCCGCAGGGTCCCGCCCATCTCGCGGACGAACTTCACCGGTCCGATCAGCCGTGCCGCGCGCCAGAGGTGGAAGCCGCGGAACCTCGGCACCGGCAGGCCGAGGAGTCCCAGCGCGGTGAGCCGCGCCGCCACGAGCTTCCTGCGGCGCACGAGCCCCTGGGCGGCGACGACCCGGTGGGCGTCGCTCTCGGTGAGCTCGACGTACCCCGCCTCCGCGGCCCCTTCCACGAGCCTCCGACCCAGTGGGGTGCGCGCCAGGACGACCGAGATGCCCTCCGGCGACTCCTCGCGACGGTGCCAGGCGTCGCCGCCCGTCACGTCGGCCAGTTCCCCCAACCCGTCGGGGCAGACCTGGCACCGCAGCTGTCGATGCCGCCGGGCGAGCGCCCCCCACGACTCGTCGTAGCTGAGTGAGGCCTCCTGCCCGTCGCGGCCCCGGACCCGGAACCGCCCCGGCCAGCCGTCGCCGCGGTAGCGGACGGAGGCGATGCGGTCCTCGTCGAACCCGAGCGTCGAGGCGAGCCCCAGGGTGCCCGCCGAGGCCGGCGTCCCCGCGCAGAAGAAGCTCAGCACCGCTCCGAGGTTGCGGTCGAGGGCGGGACGCTGTTTGCGCAGCTCGGCCACGGCGGCCACGTCGCACGGCTTGCCGACGAACACGCAGGGGCCGTCCGCCTCCTCGATGAGTCGGAGCGCCTCGACCGGGGAGGAGGGTGCGTACCTCGACCCTGCGTTCGCGAGGAGCCCCGCGCGATCGTGGCTGGTGATCGTGCGGTTCGTCCAGGGCTGCGTCGGTTCCATCCCGACGTGGACGACGAGCCGCATGCCGAGCCGCTCCACGCAGTACGCGGCCAGCGCGGTGACGATGCCGCCCGAGGACGCCCTGCGCCGGACCTCGGGGTCCGCCGCCCAGCCCTCCCAGATCGCGTCGGCGGGTCCGACGAGCAACTCGTCCCGGTCCGTCGGTGCCGGCCTGCCGGAGGCGGGCGACCGCACACCCGCCCCGGGACAGGCGGCGACGATGCGGTCCTTCACCTCGATGGGTAGCGCCGCCACGCCGACGGGGCGGGCTCCGATGGTCGGGACGTCGCGCATCGTCACGCCGCCGTCGGCACCCAGGTAGGCGCACGCGCCACACCCCGAACACATGTGCCCGGCGAGCACGGCGTCCAGCGGGTGGGTGCTCATCTGCTCTCCCCTCGCAGCAAGCGTGGACCCACTATAAATCGCCGCCCACGCTCGTGGCGGGGTTCCGCACAACCTCCTCCGATCGGGCTGGCGGCCGGGGCCCAACTGCTAATGTCTTGGCAACATGGCAGGGTGGCCGTTGGAGTAGGCGGTGGGACATGGACTTGGGAAGCGCGGTCAAGGTCCTGCTGCGCCGCTGGGTCGTGGTCCTCGTCGGGTTGCTGCTCACCGTGGGGGGTGCCGCCTACCTGTACCTCTCGGCACCGCCCAGCTACACGGCCGGGGCGAGGATGCTCCTGCTGTTGCCGCCCAACGCCCGCGGCGCAGACGCCGTCGGGAGTCCCTTCCTGTACCTCCCTGACGGCCTCAACGTCATCGGTCGGCTCGTCTCCGTCTCCGCCACGACGCGCGAGTTCCGGGAGGCGATGGCGGCGGAGGGGCTCACTTCCGGCTACCAGGTGACGGTGGACCCCCAGAACCCCATCGTCGTGATCGCGGTCGAGGGGCCTGACCCGGAGGACGTGCTCGCCACCAGGGACTGGATGGTGGGCGCTCTCCAAGAGGAGTTGCTCGCGGTGCAGGTCGAGGAGGGCGCGCCCGAGGCGCAGATCGCGCACGCCAGGGTCTTCGCCGCGGAGGAACGTCCCGTCGAGCAGGGCAACGCGCGGCTGCGCGAGGTGATCGGGGTGCTCGGTGTGGGAGGTGTCGTCACGCTGCTGGCGGCATTCGGCGTCGACCGCCTGTTCCAGCAGCGACGGGCCCGCCGGGCCACCACCGACCTTCGCTGAGCTTCCCTTCCCCGAGATAGTCGGGGGTTCTCTCGAAAAGGGTCTGAGCGTATAGTCAGTGCATTACGACCGTGTGTTCGGGGGAAATCATGGTCAGTGTAATCATTGCCGCGCACAATGAGGCGCCGGTACTCGGCGCGACGCTCGACGCACTGCTGCGGGCCGCGCCCGATGCCGAGGTCATCGTCGTCCCGAACGGGTGTACCGACGAGACGGCACAGGTCGCCCGCAGCCGCGAGGGGGTCACGGTCGTCGAACTGGAGAAGGGCAGCAAACCGCTCGCGATGAACGCCGGCGACGAGGTGGCGCGCACCTTCCCGCGGATCTACCTGGACGCCGACATCATCGTGCCGCCGGGAGGGGTCGCCGCCCTCGAACGGGCGCTCGAGCGGCCGGGCGTCCACGCCGCCGTGCCGGGACGATTCATGGACTGCTCGGGGCGCCCGTGGCCGGTGCGGGCCTGGGTCAGCGTGCACCGTCGGCTGCCGGTGTTCCGCGACGCGCTGTTCGGCCGCGGCATGATCGCCCTATCCGCGGAGGGCCGGTCCCGGTTCGAGGAGTTCCCGCCGATGGTGGCCGACGACCTCTTCCTCGACGGCATGTACTCCAGCGACGAGAAGACCGAGGTCGCCGAGGTGCGGGTGGTCGTCGAGTCACCGGCGTCCACCGGTGAGCTGCTGCACCGCCTGATCCGGGTGCGACGGGGATCCGCGGCCATGCGGGGGGCCGCACAGCAGGGCGAGGTGCCGATCTCGATCCGCCCGGCGCGGCGCTGGTCCTGGCTCGTCGACGTGGTGTTCAAGGACCCGAGGCTGGCGCCGGCGGGGGTCGTGTACGCGACGATCACGACGGCGGCCGCCGTCTCCGCCCGCCTGCAGCGACGGGGCAGCATGGACTGGGGCCGCCGCGCGGCTCGGCAGTCGCTCGACCAGCGCGCTGCATGACCTACCGCAGGGACTTCGTCAGTACCCGCACACCACGCGCGAGCCGCTTGCCGGCCGGAAACGGCGCCAGTGCGAGGCGCTCGATGTCGTCGGGCTCCCAGCCGCGAACGTACGAGGAGCGGGGCACCAGGCGCCCGCGGGTGACCGGCCCCCCGTCGCTGCTGAACACCGTCCGGTAGTGCGCCAGGCTGCGCAGGACGCGCCGGTCGTAGCTGCCGAACGGAATGGCGAACTCGTCGACCGTGCCCTCGGACGCCTCCTCCAACCGGGCCCGCGATCCCCGGCTCTCCCGCTCCAGGGTCGCGTCGTCGGCGCGCCGGAGATCGACGTGCGCCCAGCCGTGACTACCGATGCCCATGCCGGCCGCGCGAAGCCTGGCCAGCTCGTCGGCATCGAGGTACCGCGCCGCGCCCAGCCGCCCCGCGCACGGGAAGAAGGTGGCCCGCAGCCCCCGTTCTGTCAGCGCCGGAAGCGCCCGGTCGACGTCGCTGCGGTTGCCGTCGTCGAACGTGATGACGAGGTCGACGCGCCCGTCGCGGTGCACGTCGGCGAGCGCGTCGGCGAACTGCAGCCACAGGCCGGCGGGACACCAGAACGGCCGTTCGTCGTCGGGCACGTCCCGCGGCGGCTCACCGATGCCGTGGAAGTTGAGGACGACCCGACGGCGCCCGCTCACGTCGACTCCGCGCGGCGCGTGCGGAGGAACCGGGTCAACTCCTCCTCGTCTTCCAGGGGCACGAACCGCCGGCCGTGGTCGTCGACGTCCGGGTCGGGGGCCGCGTACGAGTGGCGCTCGAACCGCGGGCGGCCGAGCACCTCGTCGAACACGTCGCCGAAGACCTTCGCCTGGCCCGCCCAGTCGAACATCTCCACCACCCGCGCCCGCGCCCTGCGGGACAGGTCCACCCGCAGCTCGGGGTCCGCGACGAGCCGCTCCACCTCGTCGGCCATGGCCACGATGTCGCCGGACGGGACGTAGCGGACCGCGTCGCCGCCGGTGACACGGGTCTCCTTGAGGTCGAACGAGACGGCCGGGAGCGCGTAGGACATGTACTCCAGCGTCTTGTTCATGGTGGAGAGGTCGTTGAGCGGCGTCTTGAGGTCCGGCGAGACCCCGATGTGCGCGCGGCTCAGCTGCTCGGCGATCTCTCGCTTGTCGACCCGGCCGGTGAACGTGACGACGTCGTCGAGCCCCATCTCGGCCGACTGCCGGCGCAGGTCGTCGAGGCAGTCGCCGAAGCCCATGAGCGTGGCGCGGATGTCCGTGCGGCCGCGGCGGCGCAACTCGTCGACGAGGAGGAGCACCTGGTCGACGCCATCCTGCGGGCCCATGATGCCCAGGTAGGCCAACATGGTGAGGCCCTCCGGCACCGGCTGCTCGGGATAGATGGGCCGCATGCGAGCGGTGTCGGGTCCGCTGCGCACCACGTCGACGTCCTCGGGGCGCTTCCGCCCGCGGCGCAGCGCGATGGCGCGGTAGGAGTCGTTGGTGGAGATGACGCGGTGCGCGGTACGGAACGTCCTGCGCTCCAGCCAGTGGAGGAACGCGAGTTCCAGCCTCTGCACCGCAGTCTTCGGTGCGCCGAACCGGCTGTGGAACAGCTCCGGGTTCAGGTCGTGGTGGTCGAACACGAACCGGACCCCGCGCAGCCGCCACAGCAGGGCCAGCAACCAGTAGGTGTCCGGCGGGTTGCAGGCCTGGATCATCTGGAACGGCCCGCGCTCCCGCCACGCCACGACGCTGAGCCACGCGGTCCGCAGCCAGCTGTAGACGAACTCGACGGCGTAGCCGAGCGCCCCGGTGGCCACGGGTGCCGGGGCGTACTTGTAGATGCGGGCCCCGTCGATGGTCTCCCGGGCCGGATCGCCCGGGCCCTTGGGGCAGATCAGGCTGACGCGGTAGCCGCGGTCGAGCAGTTCGTGGAATTCCAGCTGCACCCTGCGGTCCACCTGGATGGGCAGATTCTGGACGATGACGAGGACATGAGGGTCGTCTCCCCCGATAGAACGACTCATTTCCGAAGGATAAAGCCCATTAGCACATAAGTGGGGGTTCCGTCAAAATATTTGAAGGATTAGACTCGGGTCCAACGAGAAAGACGCCTTCCATGGGGGGTGGGCGCGCTCGTCGACAAGGCATGATTCATCGGGGGAGACATCATGACCGACCTCACCGCGCCCGAGCGCGCGTTGACGCTTTCGGGGCTCGCCAAGCCCACCGTAGCCGCGGCCGAGACGTGGTCCCGCTGGTCCTTCTCGGCCCGGACCCAGCACGCCATACTGATCGCGATAGACGCAGTCGTCATCATCGCAGCGCTCGGCGTCACCCTCGCATGGGGCTGGAGCCGGGACCTCATCCACCTGACCGCGGAGCACGTGCTCGTGACCGCGGGCATGCTGGTGGGCTGGATCGTCCTGCTCGGCCTCACGGGTGCGTACTCGCTGCGGCACCTCCGCGCCGGCCCGGTGGAGTACCGGCGCGTCGCCAACGCCTCGGTGGTGGCCGCCGGGATTTTCGGCGTCAGCTGCTACCTGCTGAACTACTCCTACCCGCGGACGATGTTCGGGGTTTGGGTGGTCGTGGGCCTGTTCGGGCTCCTGCTGTTCCGCCTGGCGCGTCGCCGCGTCATGCACGGCCTGCACCGGCGCGAGCTGTTGCTGACACCTGTGCTCATGGTGGGGTCGGTGGCGCATGTCGACGAGGTCGCCATGGTGTTGTCCCGCGAACGCTGGATGGGGTACAAGATCGTCGGCGCGATCACTCGCGAGGAGACGACCTCCACCGGCACCGGCCTGCGCGTCCTCGGCGGGCTCTCCGACCTCAAGAGCGTCATCGAGCAGCACAAGGTGTCGGTGGCCATCTTCACGGAGGGCTCGTTCGATTGCCCCGGCGACTTCCGGCGCCTCGCCTGGAAGCTCGAGCAGTCGCGCATCCAGCTGCTGGTCGTCCCGACACTGGCGGACATCAGCCCCGACCGGCTCGAATTCCGCCCGTTCGGCGGCCTGCCCTTGGTTGACGTCGCCAGGCCCCGGGCGCTGCGCTCGCTGCGCTGGTCCAAGCGCGTCAGCGACGTGGTCGCGTCCGCGATCCTGTTGGTGCTGGCCCTGCCCATCCTCCTGGTGACGGCGCTCCTCGTGAAGCTCGAGGACGGCGGCCCGGTCCTGTTCCGCCAGCGGCGCGTGGGGCTGAAGGGGCAGGAGTTCGACTGCCTCAAGTTCCGCTCCATGTGCGTCGACGCCGAGGCCCGGCTCGCCGCGCTGCAGGCGCAGAACCAGGGCGCCGGCGTGCTGTTCAAGATGGTCGACGACCCGCGGATCACCAAGGTGGGCAAGTTCATCCGCCGCTACTCCATCGACGAGTTGCCGCAGCTCTGGAACGCGCTCCGCGGCGACATGAGCCTCGTCGGGCCCCGGCCCGCGCTCCCACGCGAAGTGGCACAGTACGACTCGGACACCCGCCGACGACTCGAGGTGCGCCCCGGGCTGACGGGGCTGTGGCAGGTCTCGGGCCGCTCGACCCTCTCCTGGGAAGACACCGTCCGGCTCGACCTCTACTACGTCGACAACTGGTCGATCATCCAGGACGTGATCATCCTGCTCAAGACCTTCCGGGCCGTCGTCGGCTCCTCGGGAGCCTACTGACGCCCGGCGCCACGTCAGCGCCACTCCACGCCCGCGATGAAGGTGACGAACGTCACGACGTTCACGCTCGCGTGGACCAGGAACGTCAGGAGTGTGTTCCCAGTGCGCCGGGCCAGGAGCGTCAACGGCAGCGCGAACAGGAGCAGAGTAGGCCAGGATTGTGGCTGCCAGAGGTGATAGACGGCGAAGAGCCCAGCGCTGACCACGACACCCACCCAGGGGCGCCGCCCGGGGATCCGTTGGAGCAACCAGCCCCTGAAGTAGACCTCCTCCACTGCAGGGCCGAGGACGACGAGGGTCACCACCCAGAGGATGGCGGTGGGCAGGAGTAGCGACCCGGGCAATTCGGCGAGCTGCGCCGCGTCACCGCCGACCCAGGAGGGCACCCACGCGAACAGCGATGAGCGCATCCAGCGCTCGGACCACACGGCGAGGCCGGGGAGAAGAAGGCAAACCGGCCCGAGGACCAGGAGTGACCTGATGTCCCGTCGACGCGGCCTCCGCACCCCCAACTCACGCGCGACCGTCCCGACCCGCAGACCTCGCGAGGACAGAGCGATGGCGCCGATCTCGAAAGGGATGACGACGAGCACCACGCCGGCCATGAGCCCCCATATCGCCGGCAGACGGTGTGCCACGAGCCAGGAACCGGCGAGGACCTGAAACAGGAGGAGGACCGCACCGGGCAGCAGGTGCAGAGCGATGGCCATGGGCCACGAGAGGGCCTCATTCCGAGGCCGTCGGAGTGTGCGCGAGGCGGCTCCCATTGGGAGCCCCGGTTGTGATTTGAGTGTCATGGCCCGAGTCTGCGGAGTAACCTACTGGACGTGGAAGGTCCACATTCCAGTAGCGACGCCGGGGTCAGGATCACTTCCGAGCGAGCCGCTCGGATCCTTCTCTCACCCGCCGACCGCCGTTTCCTCGAGCCCTTCATCGGCCGGGCGCGCACGACGGCGCAGGCCGCCCGCGAGGTGGGGGTACCCGTCGAGACGATGTCCTACCGGGTGCGCTCCCTCATGGGTCACGGATTGCTCGAGCGGGCCGGCAGCGTCGCGCGCAAGGGGCGGCCGATGACGTTGTACCAGGCACCGTCGAAGCTCGAGGCGCCTCTCGACCTCCTGCCCTACGACGACGTCCGCGGGTACTTCGAACGCGTGGACGCGGTGGGGCGGGAGCTCTTCCTGTCTGCGTTGGCGGCCCGCGCTGCACGAGCACGACTGGCCCAGTGGGTCGTCCAGCTGTATCGGGCGGACGACGGTGGGGTCCACCTCGACCTCGCGGCTGAGCGCGGGCAGGTTTCGCCGTCCGACCTTCAGGCGCCGGCGGCTCCGGCGATCGCCTTCAACTGGATTCCCGCCCATCTGTCGCCCGAGGAGGCGAAGGAACTCCAGCATGAGCTGGCGGCCCTCGTCGCGCGCTTTGCCGACACACAGGACGGCGCGGGCGAACCCACGCACCTCCTCGGCGTCTTCCTTACTCCCTTGGATCACCCGACGCGACGCCGCGACTAGTGTGGGGCGCATGATATTCATCGTCGTGAAGTACCAGGTCCAGCCCGGCAAGGCCGACGAGTTCCTCGAGGCCACGCGGGAATTCACCGAGGCGACGCGCCGCGAGGAGGGCAACCTCTTCTTCGAGTGGTCGCGCAGCGTCGAGGACGAGAACGAGTTGGTGCTCGTCGAGGCGTTCAAGGACGGCGCGGGCGAGGCACACGTGAGCTCGCCGCACTTCCAGGCCGGTCTGGACGCGATGCGTCCGTTCCTCGTCGCGACCCCGCACATCGTCTCGCGGCAGGTCGACGGCGAGGGCTGGGACGAGATGGGCGAACTTCGAATCGCTTGATGGGGGTCCCGGCGCGTAAACTCGCTCCGGCCCAACAGTGAGGAACCCCACATGCCAATCCGCGAAGACCTGCGCAACGTCGCCATCATCGCCCACGTCGATCACGGCAAGACCACGCTGGTCGACGCGATGCTGTGGCAGTCGGGCGCGTTCCGCGAGGGGTCCGACGTCGACAACCGCGTCATGGACTCCATGGACCTCGAGCGCGAGAAGGGCATCACCATCCTCGCGAAGAACACCGCCGTCCGCCACCGCCGCCCCGACGGCACCGAGGCGACGGTCAACATCATCGACACCCCCGGCCACGCCGACTTCGGCGGCGAGGTCGAGCGCGGCCTGGAGATGGTGGACGGCGTCGTGCTGCTCGTCGACTCGTCCGAGGGCCCGCTCCCCCAGACACGCTTCGTGCTGCGCAAGGCGCTCGCCAAGAAGCTGCCGATCATCGTCGTCATCAACAAGGTGGACCGTCCCGACGCGCGCATCAGTGCCGTCGTGGACGACGTCTACGGGCTGTTCATGGACCTTCTTGACGACGACTCCGCGGACATCCTCGACTTCCCCATCGTCTTCGCGTCCGCGAAGGCCGGCCGTGCGTCGATGACGCAGCCCGAGGACGGCGGGATGCCGGACTCGCCCGACCTCGAGCCGCTGTTCGACGCGATCTTCCAGCACATCCCGGCGCCCAGCTACGAGGAGGGCGCGGTGCTGCAGGCGCACGTCACCAACCTCGACGCGTCCCCGTACCTCGGCCGTCTCGCGCTGCTGCGCGTCATCAACGGCGAGCTGCGTCGCGGCCAGCAGGTGGCGTGGTGCAAGACCGACGGCACGGTCCAGACCGTCAAGCTCACCGAGCTCCTCATGACCGAGGCGCTCGAGCGCAAGCCCGCGGAGAAGGCGGGGCCCGGCGACATCGTCGCCATCGCCGGCATCCCGGACATCATGATCGGCGAGACGCTTTCCGATCCGGAGAACCCGCAGCCGCTGCCGCTCATCCACGTCGACGAGCCGTCGATCTCCATGACGATCGGCATCAACACCTCCCCGCTCGCGGGCCGCTCCGGCAAGAACCTCACCGCCCGTCTCCTGAAGAACCGCCTCGACCAGGAGCTGATCGGCAACGTCTCGATCCGCGTGCTCCCCACCGACCGCCCCGACACGTGGGAGGTGCAGGGCCGCGGCGAGCTCCAGCTCGCGATCCTCGTCGAGATGATGCGCCGCGAGTCGTTCGAGCTGACGGTCGGCAAGCCGCAGGTGGTCACGAAGCTCGTCGACGGCAAGGTGCACGAGCCGATCGAGCGCCTCACCGTCGACGTGCCCGAGGAGTTCCTCGGCACCGTCACCCAGCTCATGGGCCTGCGCCGCGGCCGGATGGACACGATGGTCAACCACGGCACCGGCTGGGTCCGGCTCGAGTTCCTCGTGCCCGCCCGCGGCCTCATCGGGTTCCGCACCGAGTTCCTCACCGAGACCCGCGGCACCGGGATCATGCACCACGTCAGCGAGGGCTACGAGCCGTGGGCCGGCGACTTCCGCACCCGCCCCACCGGCTCGCTGGTCGCCGACCGGCAGGGCGTCGTCACGTCGTACGCGCTGTTCAGCCTCCAGGAGCGCGGCACGATGTTCGTCGCGCCGGGCGCCGAGGTGTACGAGGGCATGATCGTCGGCGAGAACCCGCGCGCCGAGGACATGGACGTCAACCCCACCAAGGAGAAGAAGCTCACCAACGTGCGCTCCTCCACCGCCGACGAGCTCGAGCGGCTGATCCCGCCGAAGGTCATGTCGATGGAGCAGGCCCTCGAGTTCTGCGCCGGCGACGAGTGCCTCGAGGTCACGCCGGACTTCGTGCGCATCCGCAAGGTGGCGCTGTCCGCCAACGACCGCGCCAAGCTGCGCAACCGGGCCAAGAAGGGCTAATCGGGCTGGAGGGCGGAGAGCTCGCGCACGAGGTTGGCGCGGGCCCGCTGCTCCCAGTGGGTGGCGCCGTGGGCGGTGTGGAAAAGCCGTTCGTGCCCGAGCAACTGCTCCAGCACCGCGCTGCGGCCGATCCGCCAGGCGTGGTCGTCGACGTGCGGCAGCTCGGCCCGGATGCCGCGGATGTTGTCGAGGTAACCCTTCCACGGACGGGCGAGACCGGCGAGGTCCGCGTCGGAGATCCGGGCGCCGGCCTCGTCGCCCGGTTCCGGGTCGTGGCCGATGGTCACCATCACCAGGCGCGCCACCTCTGTCACCTCCGCCGGCGTCAGCACAGCGCCGAGCTGCGCGCGGACGAGCTCCGCGGAGGCGAGCTCGTCGTCGGGGCTGGTGTTGGTGTGGACGGCGTCGTGGTACCAGAACGCGATGCGCTCGATCGGCGTGCCGCCGAGCTGGTCGAGGTACTCGAGGCCGCTCTCCAGGTGCTTGATCCCGTGGTAGTCGCGATGCGGCTCGCGCCACCGGGCGAGCAGGTCGTCGCGGATCTCGTCGGGCAGGTCGATGTTCACCACAGTCGATTCACTCCGTAGGCCATGCCGGCGAACGCGGCAGCCCACAGCATGCTCGCGAACGTACCGATGATGAAGAGTTCGCCGAGCCGGGGGTTGTCCCCCGCCCGGAGCTCCGGATAGCGGCCGAGGCCCTTGACCGCGAGGATCAGCACGAGCCCGCCGGGGAAGCCAGCGACGATGCAGGCGTACGTGCCGGCGCGCTCCAGCACCCCGATCCAGCGACCGCCGGGCAACCGCTCCTGGGCGTCCAGTAACTGCGGGTCCGGCTTCGGGCGCGGTGGGTCGACGCGTCGCAGCAGGGCCCTGACCGGCCCGTTGCCGAGAAGCGCGAGCGCACCGCAGACGGCGACCACCAAGGCCTTCCACACCATCTCCATGCGCACACCTCCCATCGGATTAAGGTATTGTCTACATATGGCAGATATTCAGGTTTTTCCTTCATGTGTGGCGCTGCTCGCCGACATGGTGGCCTCCCGAGACGCCGACCGACCCACATCCCATCAGGCCACACTGACAGCCATCGAGCGGGTCAACGCCAAGGTACCGCAGCTCGACGTCCTCCGCGTGACCGTCGGTGACGAGCTCCAGGGCGTGTACGCCACGCTCGGCGACGCCATGGCCGCGTCGTTCGCGCTGCGCCACGAGCTCGTCGGCCGCGTCGACCTTCGCTTCGGGCTCGGCGGGGGCGAGGTGCGGATCCTGGACGCGGACAGGGGCATCCAGGACGGCTCGGCGTGGCTGCTCGCGCGGGAGGCCATCGAGTCCGTCGAGCAGCGCGCGGCGGAACCCGGGCTCGGCGGCCTGCGCACCGCCATCCGCGACGCCCGCGACGTGGCCACACCGGCGGCGGAGCCCCTCGGCCAGCTCGTCGACGCGCACCTGGCCCGGCTCAGACCCGGCCCCCGCGCCACGCTCACCGCCCTGCTCGAGGGCCTCGACAACCAGGACGCCGCCCGTCGCCTCGGCATCACGCCCAGCGCCAACTCACAGCGCGTGACGAACAACGACCTGCGCCCGCTGGCGGCCGCCATCCGCGCCCTCGAGGCGCTGCCCTGACGCCCATCACGCCGCGTGGGCGACGCAGCGGGGCGTGCAGTCCCGGCAGGCGACGAGTTGTGCCTTGCAGGCCACGTCAGCGCAGTCGCCGACGTACCTCGTCGGGTCCCCGCACACGGAGCAGACGCCGATGACCGCCGCACCCTCGCCGAAGTCGACGACGCCGCGCCGGTCGAAGACGTAGAGCGATCCCTCCCAGAGCCCCCCGTTGCCGAAGGTCTCCCCGTAGCGGACGACGCCGCCGTCGAGCTGGTAGACCTCCCGGAAGCCGCGGTTGACCATCAGCGCGCTCAGGACCTCGCACCGGATGCCGCCCGTGCAGTACGTCACGACCGGCTTGTCCGTCAGGTGGTCGTACTTCCCGGACTCGAGCTCGCCGACGAAGTCGCGGGTGTGGTCCACGTCCGGGACGACCGCTCCGCGGAAGCGTCCGACGCTCGCCTCCACGCGGTTGCGGCCGTCGAAGAACACCGTCTCCGGCTTCTCCGCGACCAGCCGGTGCAACTCGCCCGGGCTCAGCCGGAGGCCACCGCCGACCACCCCGCCGTCGTCCACGACGAGCTCGTCCGGCACGCCGAAGGTGACGATCTCGTCGCGCGCCTTCACGGTCAGCCTCGGGAAGTCCTCCGCTCCACCCGCCGACCACTTGATCTCCGTGCCCCGGAAGCCCGGGTACTCCTTGAGCCGCCGTACGTACCGCTTCAGCGCGCCCATCTCCCCGCCCAGGGTGCCGTTGATGCCGTGCGGGGAGACGATGACCCGCCCGCGCAGAGCGAGCGCGTCGGCGAGGTCGAACTGCCACATCCGGACCGCCTCCGGGTCGGCCAGCGGCGTGAACTTGTAGAAGAGGATCACCTTCTGCATTGGCCAATCCTCCCATCGCCACCGCCATGGGTGCCCACTAGCATGGCGACATGGTCACCGACGACAACCTTGCCAACGCCGCCGTCGCCCGGGTCACCCGCTGGCTCGCCTCCCCCACCCAGGCACGGGACAAGTCCGCCGAGCGGCTGGCCGGGCTGCTGCGGGACCCCGCCGGCCTGCAGTTCGCGATCGACTTCGTCGACCGCGTGGTGCGGCCGGAGGACCAACTCGCGTCGGCGAAGGAGTTCCGCAAGCTCGGCGCCCATGCCCCCGGCTTCCTCGAGCAGTACCTGCAGCTGGGCGTGCGCGTCGGCGGCGCCATGGCGACGGTGATGCCGAGCATCGTCGTCCCGGCGGCGAAGGCCGCGATGCGCCAGCTCGTCGGCCACCTCGTGATCGACGCCACGCCCGCGAAGCTGGGCAGGCACCTCGCCCGCCTGCGCCGCCGCGGGGTCCAGCTCAACGTCAACCTGCTCGGCGAGGCCGTGCTCGGCCGACGTGAGGCCGACCGCCGCCTGGCTGGCACCAAGACGCTCCTCAGTCGCGATGACGTCGACTACGTCTCCATCAAGGTCTCCTCCGTGGCGCCGCAGCTCAACCTCTGGGCCTTCGACGACACGGTGGCCGACGTCGTCGAGCGGCTCACCCCGCTCTACGAGATCGCCGCCCGATCGGGCAAGTTCATCAACCTCGACATGGAGGAGTACCGCGACCTCGACCTCACCCTCGCCGTCTTCAAGCGGATCCTGGAGAAGCCTGAGTTCCGCGGCCTCCACGCGGGCATCGTGCTGCAGGCCTACCTGCCCGACGCGCTCGCCGCCTACGAGGACCTCACCGCTTGGGCCCGGGCGCGGACCGCCGACGGGGGCGCCGGCATCAAGGTGCGCATCGTCAAGGGCGCCAACCTCGCGATGGAGCGGGTGGACGCCGCGATCCACGGTTGGCCCGTCGCCGTGCTGCCGTCGAAGGCCGCCACCGACGCCAACTACAAGCGCGTGCTGCGCCAGGCGCTCCGCCCCGAGAACGCAGCCGCCGTGCGGGTCGGTGTCGCCGGCCACAACCTCTTCGACCTCGCGTACGCGATCGAACTCGCCGCCCAGCACGGCACGAAGGACGCCCTCGACGTCGAGATGCTGCTCGGCATGGCCGACGAGCACCTGGACGCGGTGCGCGCCGACGTCGACAACATCGTCCTCTACACGCCGGTCGTGGAGCCGAAGGACTTCGACGCGGCCGTGGCGTACCTGATCCGTCGCCTCGAGGAGAACGGCTCCGGCGAGAACTTCATGTCCGGCATGTTCGAGCTCGACGACGAGCGCGTCTTCGAGCGCGAGAAGCAGCGCTTCCTGAGCTCGCTGGAGCTGATGGACCAGGAGGACCGCGAGGGCCCGCTCCGACCCAACCGCCGCCAGGACCGCCGCGACGAGGCGGGCGCCACGCCGGTGGGATCCTTCGCCAACGAGCCCGACACCGACCCGTCGCTCGCCGCCAACCGCGAGTGGGCCCGCGGCATCGTCGCCCGCATGGCCGACAGCCGGCTGGGCGCCGACCTCGTCGAGCGCTCGCGCGTCACGGAGGTGGCCGAGATCGAGCGGATCCTCGACGAGACGGTCGCGGCCGGCCCGGGCTGGGCCTCGCTGGGGGCGGAGGGGCGCCGTCGCATCCTCTACGCGGCCGCCGACTCCCTCGCCCGCCACCGCGCGGACCTCATCGAGATCATGGGCCACGAGACCGGCAAGACCATCGCCGAGGGCGACGTGGAGGTCTCGGAGGCGATCGACTTCCTCCGCTACTACGCCGACCAGTCGCTCGGGCTGGATGGCATCGAGCGCGCGGTCGCGAAACCGGTGGCGCTCACCGTCGTGGTGCCGCCGTGGAACTTCCCCACCGCGATCCCGACCGGCGGCGTCGCCGCGGCCCTCGCCACCGGCTCCCCGGTGGTCATCAAGCCGGCCCCGCAGTCGATGCGGACCGCGGCGGTGATGGTGGAGGCGCTCTGGGAGGCGGGCGTGCCGCGCGAGGTGCTGCGGTTCGTCGCCCTCGGCGAGGACGAGGTGGCGCGTCGGCTCATCACCGACGAGCGCGTCGGCCGGCTGATCCTGACCGGCTCGTCGGACACGGCGGAGCTGTTCTGGTCCTGGCGGCCGGACCTCCCGATCCTCGGCGAGACGAGCGGCAAGAACGCCATCATCGTCACCCCCGACGCCGACCTCGACCTCGCCGCCAACGACCTCGCCCGCAGCGCGTTCTTCCACGCCGGCCAGAAGTGCTCCGCCGCCTCGCTCGGCATCCTGGTCGGCTCGGTGGGCACCTCGAAGCGGTTCCTGCGGCAGCTCGCCGACGCGGTCGAGACCCTCGTGGTGGGGTACCCGACCGACCCGCGGGTGCACGTCGGCCCCGTCATCGAGAAGGCGACCGGCAAGCTCGAACGCGCGCTCACCGAGCTCGGCGACGGCGAGTCGTGGCTGCTCGAGCCGCAGCCCCTCGACGATTCCGGGCGACTGTGGCGTCCGGGGATCCGCGAGGGGGTCCGCCCCGGGTCGTACACCCACCTGACGGAGTTCTTCGGCCCCCACCTGTCGCTCATCGCCGTCGACACGCTCGACGAGGCGATCGCCGTCGCCAACGGCACCGACTTCGGCCTCACCGCCGGCATCCACTCGCTCGACGCCGGCCAAGTGGCGCGCTGGCTCGAGGCCGTCGAGGCGGGCAACCTCTACGTCAACCGCGGCATCACCGGCGCCATCGTGCGGCGGCAGCCGTTCGGCGGCTGGAAGCTGTCGCAGGTGGGGCCGGGCGCGAAGGCCGGCGGGCCCAACTACCTGTTCACGCTCGTCGACTGGGAGGCGAAGCGCTACGCCTCCGACGAGGTGTTCCTCCGCGCCGCCGAGGACGACGACCTGCTGGTGTGGGACGCGACGATGTCCCGCGCCGAGGACGTCTCAGGGCTCGGCGTCGAGCGCAACGCCTTCCGCTACCGCCCCACCCGCGAGGTGCTGGTCCGGCTCGCCGACGACGGCACGCTGTGCGAGCTCGAGCGCGTGCTGAGCGCGGCCGAGCGCGCCGGTTCACGGGTGCGGGTCTCGACGTCGAAGCCGCTGCCGGAGCACTTCGGCCGTTTCCGTGCGGCCGCGGCCGTCACCGTCGAGGACGACGACTCCTTCCGGGGTCGCGTGGCCAGCGGCCGGGCGCTCGAGGAGGGGGACGGCCTCGCTCCAGTCCGGCGCATCCGGCTCGTGGGCAGCGACGGGGAGCTGCGGCAGGCGCTGGGCGGCAACCCGCGCGTCGCGGTCCACGACCAGCCGGTCACCGCCTCCGGCCGGCTCGAGATGCTCCCGTTCCTGCGCGAGCAGTCCGTCAGCATCACCGCCCACCGCTACGGCAACCCGGACCCCCGCTTCGTGGAACTCCCACTGTGACCGATTACAGAAAACTCATTTGCTCGGCGTCCTCGGCGCCCCAGCGGGGGTGAGATCGTCGAGCAAATGAGTTTTCTGCAATCCCGCGATGGAAACTTTGAAAATTCACCCACCGATCGGCAAGGATCGGGGCATGGCTGAAATCACCGTGAAGGATTCCGTGTTCCACTCAGTCGGCGAGCTGCCCGAGGTGGGTACCCAAGCGCCCGACTTCGAGCTCGTCGGCAACGACCTCTCCCCCGTCCGCCTCGCCGACTTCGCCGGGTCGAAGCTGATCATCAGCATCTTCCCGTCGCTGGACACCGGCGTCTGCGCCACCAGCGTCCGCACCTTCAACGAGAAGGCGGCAGGCCTGCGCGGCACCCAGGTCCTCAACGTGTCGATGGACCTGCCGTTCGCCCAGTCCCGCTTCTGCGGCGCCGAGGGCATCGACAACGTGGTGGTCGCCTCCGCGTTCCGCAGCTCGTTCGGTGAGGACTACGGCGTGACGTTCGCCGACGGTCCGCTCGAGGGGCTGTTCTCCCGCGCGGTCGTCGTGCTCGACGAGCAGGGCCGGGTGATCCACACCCAGCACATCTCCCCCAACGGCACCGAGCCCGACTACGAGGCCGCGCTCGAGGCCGTCCGGGAGCAGGCCGCGTAACTAGCGCAGCACGGGGCGGACGTGGAGGCCCACGTCGGGATCGACGAGCACCTCCTGCGCCGCGGGGATGCCGTCGACGACGAACTCGGCCGATGTCTCCACGTTCCGCTTCACCAGCCCCAGCGCGATGGGGCCCAACTCGTGGTGCCGGGCCGACGAGCCGACGATGCCGACGGCGCGCTCGCCCAGCATGATCTCCGAGCCCTGGGCCGGCAGGGACACCAGCGACCCGTCGAGGTGCAGCTGCACGAGCCGCCGCGGCGGCCGGCCGAGCGTGTGGATCTTCCCGACGGTCTCTTGGCCCGGGTAGCAGCCCTTGTTGAGGTGCGTGCCGTACAGCCCGATCTCGTTGGGGATCGTGCGGTGGTCGGTGTCGACGAAGATGCGCGGCACCCCGGCGGCGATGCGTGCCGCGTCGTAGGCCCAGGTCCCGACGTTCGCCTCAAGCTCCACCGGGGAGAACACCTCGCTGCCACCGAGGTCGGAGTCGCGGGTGCGCGCCCCCTCGGGAACCCACGCCTGGTGGCCGACCCAGTGGAGCCGCAGGTCGTCGCGGCGGACGGCCTCCACGCGCATCGCGAAGCGCATCCGGTTGAGGTGGGAGACGATGGCGTCGGCCCGGCCGGGCTCCGTCCAGGCCATGAAGCTGGTGCCGTCGTCGACGCCGTGCAGCACGTGCTCGATGTGCCCGTGCGGGCTCAGGAACAGTGCCGTCGTGGCCTGGCCCGGCTGCAGCTGCTCGAAGTGCTGCGTGGAGATCAGGTGCAGGAACTGCAGGCGCTCCTCTCCGGTGATCTCGACGATCTCGCGGTTGCCGAGAGCCACGATGCCCTTGCCGGTCTCCATCAGCCGCGCCTCGGCGACGGGGTTGCCGTAGTGCCAGACGAGCCCCGCGTCGATCCCTTCCTCCAGGAGGACGGCCATGTCAGACCCGCTTCAGTCGCGCCCACATGTGCGGGCGCAGCTCGTGCTGGGTGGTGGCGCGGTCGAGTGCGTACATGAGGTCGCCCTCCACCTTGCCGTAGAGGCGCTGCCCGGCTGAGTGCTCGACGCTGGCCGACTCGGTGCGCATGACCGCGTCGCTGCGCAGGTCGATGCGGGTGATCTGGATCTTGCCGACCAGCACCTCGGTCCAGCCGCCGGAGTTCGTGAGCGTCACTTCGAGGGAGGCGTCGGGGCGGGGCCGCCAGAAGCCGGTCTCCATGTCGAGCATCGCGCCCGGCTTGCCGTCGGCGTCGAGCTCGAACGCCTGCGCCAGGTAGTACATGTAGGGCCCGCCACCGGGCCAGAACTGGATCCGCTGCTCGAACTCGAAGTCCCTGCCGTCGTGGTCGGTGCCGTTGCCCGTGCCCTCCCAGCTGCCGACCATCCAACCCAGCGCGGTGAGCTGCGGGTCGAGGCCCTCGGGCACCTCAATGTCAATGTTCATACTTCAGTCCCAGTCCTCTTCCGGGCCACGAGATCGACGAGCAGCCGCACGAGCGCGAACAGCGCCACCGCGGCGAAAGCGCCGGCGGCGACGATGAGCACCCAGGGCAGGACCGTGGCCATGGCGGTCAGTGTACAAGGGGCTCAGGCGGGGGCGACGAACTGCAACAGGCTGATCGACACCAGGTCGGCGCCCGCCTGCGTGGGCTCCCCGGGCTCCGTGCTGCTGAGGATCTCGAGCTCGACGAAGTCGGCGCGCACCGGCGGGAAGCTGACCTCCTGGGCGGTGGCGTCGTCGCTCGGCAGCCCCTGCTCGAACCACGACCCGTCCGGGAACCGCCACCGCACCGACAGGATCCGGCGCCCGGCGGCGAACTCCTCCAGGCTGGTGTCGTTGCCACCGACGATGCGCAGCCCCACCAGCTCCTGACCGGGTCGGAAGCCGAACCGGAGGGTCTCCCCCACGCCGTCGCCCTGGCAGCTCCAGATCCGGCCGGCCCGGCTGTCGAGGACGTTCATGACGTCCTCCTCCATGCAGCTGGCGTCCCCGTCGAGCGGCCGGACGGTCGTCGTCGGCCCGTCGTAGAGGGTGAGGTTCTCCGTCGGGGTGGTGGTGGGTGTGGTGGTGACCGCGCTCGGCTGCACGGTGGGCCGCACGATCGGCTCCGGCCGGTCCAGCAGCGCGCGGCCGGCGAGGAAGCCCGCGAGGAGCGCGAGGAAGACGAGCACCGCGGCGACGCGGGTGGGGACCAGCATCACCTTCGACGGGGGTTCGAGGTCGGGCGGCAGCACGCGGGTTTGCGGGCGCACCGGAGCCGGCGACGCCTCCTCGACAACCTCGGGCTGTTCCGGGCGCCGACGGAAGAATTCGTCGGGCAGCTTCGAAACCACGCCCCCATCGTAGGGCCCACGCGGGCGAGTGCCCTACTAGGATGTGATTTCCCCCGAGAAGAATGGACGTGTCCCGTGGTGCTCGAAGTGTTCCAGGCTGCCGAGACGTTCGATGGGGTGTCGCCGCTCAACGAGTCCGGCACGCTCGTCGTCGAGGGGAAACGGGCGGGCCGCCTGTACGAGCGCGAGCACGCCGCGGCGGTCGCCGACCTGCGCGACGGCACCATCATGCTGGCCGTCCACCCGGAGCACCGACGCGAGGGCCGCGGCACCGCGCTGCTCACCGAGGTGCTGGCCGACCACCCCGACCTCACGGTCTGGGCGTTCGGCTCCCTGCCGGGCAGCGCGGAGCTCGCCGCCAAGCTGGGGCTCGTGCCCACCCGCACGCTGCTGCGCATGTCACGGTCGCTCCCCACCGACGACGAGGCGCCCGCCGACGCCCGGATCGACCACTTCCGCCCCTCCGACGCCGAGCGGATCGTCGAGATCAACGCACGGGCGTTCGCCCACCACCCGGAGCAGGGCAAGCTGACGCTCGACGAGTTCCTGGACCTGACCCGGCAGCCCTGGTTCTCGGCCGAGGGGCTGAAGGTGGCCCGTGAGGGCGACGACCCCGTCGGCTTCCACTGGACCAAGCGCCACGGCGACGGCCTCGGCGAGGTGTACGTGCTCGCCGTCGACCCCGACCACGACGGCAAGGGCCTCGGCCGCGCGCTGCTCGCGGCCGGACTCCGGCACCTGCACGAGCAGGGGGACACCGAAGTGGAGCTCTACGTCGAGGAGTCCGAAACGCGGGTGGTTAGTATGTATCGCGCGGCCGGTTTCGCGATCGCCGCCCGCGACACGAGCTACGGGAGGAAGTCATGAGCGAGCCCCTGGCCGAGCAGCCGCTTCCCGAGGGCCGTTACCTGGACCGTGAGCTCTCCTGGCTCGAGTTCAACCAGCGCGTGCTGGACCAGGCCAGCGACACCGTCCGGGTGCCGCTGATCGAGCGCGCGAAGTTCCTCGCGATCTTCTCCAGCAACCTCGACGAGTTCTTCATGGTCCGCATCGCCGGGCTCAAGCGCCGCATCGACGCGGGCGTCGCCCAGCCAAGCACCAGCGGCATCCTGCCCAAGGAGCTCCACGCGCTGCTCCTCGAGCGCGTGCACGAGCTCGTCACCTCGCAGTCGAAGATCTTCCAGTCCGACGTGCGGCCCGCGCTCGCCGCCGAGGGCATCGAGTTCCTCACCTGGGCCGAACTCACCGCCACCGAGAAGGACAACATGCGCACAGTGTTCGCCGAGCGCATCTACCCCGTCCTCACTCCGCTCGCGGTCGACTCCTCGCATCCCTTCCCGTACATCTCCGGGCTCTCGCTCAACCTCGCGGTGCTGCTGCGCAACCCCACCACCGGGGGTCGCCAGTTCGCGCGCATCAAGGTCCCGCCGCTGCTGCCCCGGTTCATGCAGGTGGGCGAGGGCCGCTACCTCCCGCTCGAGGAGATCATCGCCCGCCACCTCGGCCAGCTGTTCACCGGCATGCAGGTGATCTCGCACACCACCTTCCGCGTCACCCGCAACGAGGACATCGAGGTGGAGGAGGACGACGCGGAGAACCTCTTGACCGCCCTCGAGCAGGAACTGCTGCGCCGCAAGGTCGGCCGCCCGCCGGTCCGGCTCGAGGTGGAGGAGGACATCGACGACGGCATGCTCAGCATGCTGATGCACGAGGTGGACGTCCGCGACGAGGAGGTGTTCCGTCTCCCGTCACCGCTCGACCTCACGGGCCTGTTCTCCCTGTCCAGCTCGAAGCGCGAGGACCTGAAGTATCCCAACTTCCTCCCGTCCACCCACCCCGAGCTGGCGGAGGCGGAGAGCGCGCGTCCCGCCGACATGTTCGCCGCCCTGAAGCGCCGCGACGTGCTGGTCCAGCACCCGTACGACTCGTTCGCCACCAGCGTGCAGCGGTTCATCGAGCAGGCCGCCGCCGACCCGCAGGTGCTCGCGATCAAGCAGACGCTCTACCGCACCTCCGGCGACTCCCCGATCGTCGACGCGCTCATCGAGGCGGCGCAGGCGGGCAAGCAGGTGCTCGCGATCGTCGAGATCAAGGCCCGCTTCGACGAGCAGAACAACATCGGCTGGGCCCGGAAGCTCGAGCGCGCGGGCGTGCACGTCGTCTACGGCATGGTGGGACTCAAGACGCACTGCAAGCTCTCGCTGGTGGTGCGCGACGAGCCCGAGGGCCTTCGCAGCTACGTCCACATCGGCACCGGCAACTACAACCCCAAGACGGCGCGCACCTACGAGGACCTCGGCCTGCTCACCAGCAACCCGATCATCGCCGACGACATCGCCCGCCTCTTCAACCACCTCTCGGGCATCACTCAGGAGCGCAACTACCGACGCCTGCTCGTCGCGCCCCACGGCATCCGCACGGGGCTGCTGGAGCGCATCGCCGGCGAGATCGCGAACAAGGAGGCCGGAAGGCCCGCCGGGATCAGGATCAAGGTCAACTCCATCGTCGACGAGGCGGTCATCGACGCCCTCTACCGCGCATCCCAAGCCGGCGTGCCGGTGGACATGTGGGTGCGTGGCATCTGCACGATCCGGCCGGGCGTACCGGGGCTCAGCGAGAACATCCGCGTCCGCTCCATCCTCGGCCGTTTCCTGGAGCACTCCCGCATCTACTGGTTCGCGGGCGGCGGGCGGCCCATCGTCGGGATCGGCTCCGCCGACCTCATGCACCGCAACCTCGACCGCCGGGTGGAGGCGATCGTGGGCATCAGCCAGCGTCGCCACATCCAGCAGATCACCGACCTGTTCGAGCTGGCCTTCGCCCCCGACACGGTGCACTGGTCGCTGGTCGACGACACGTGGACCGCGCACCTGCTGGATGACCAGGGGCAGCCGTTGAACGACCTGCAGGAAGTGCTCATCCAGCAGTTCTCGAACCGCAGGTCGCGGTGAGCAAGCGGATCCGAGCGTCGGGCGCCGTCGTCCTGCGGGAGAAGCATGGACGGCAGGAGGTTCTCCTCGTGCACCGGCAGGCCTACGACGACTGGACCCTGCCCAAGGGCAAGGGGCTCCCCGACGAACTGGCCCCGGTGACGGCCGTGCGCGAGGTCCGGGAGGAGACCGGGGTGGTCGTCCAACTGGGGCTCCGGCTGCACAGCATCCGCTACACCGTCGGCGGCGGCAACCTGAAGACCGTCGACTACTGGCGGGCACGCCCGATCGCACAGTTCTACCACCCTCCGGACCAGGAGGTGGACATCAACCGTTGGGTCCCCGTCGACGAGGCCCGCGGGATGTTGACCTACGCCGACGAGGTGCCCGTGCTGGAGCAGGCGCTGGACGCGCCCCAGACCACCCCGCTGCTGCTGGTCCGTCACGCCAAGGCGATGCTGCGCAAGAATTGGTCCGGCGACGACCAGTGCCGGCGATTGTCGGGCCGCGGCCGCCGGCAGGCGGTGCAGCTCATCCCGCTGCTCGAGGCCTACGGCGTGAGCCGCCTGGTGAGCTCCCCCGCCGTGCGCTGCACCGAGACCCTCGCCCCCTACTGCCACTACCGCGACCTCGACATCGAGACCTTGGAACTCCTCACCGAGGAGGAGGGCACCCGCGATCCCGACGGGGTCGTCGCCGCCACCCGCGAGGCCATTTCGGGCCTGAACGAACCGACCGCCGTCTGCGGGCACCGGCCGGTCCTCCCGGCCATGCAGACCGGGATGGGGATCAAGCCCCGGCCGATGGTCGTGGCGGAGGCCCTCGTACTTCACCGGGACCGCAAGGGGCGCACCGTCGAGTTGGAGATCCTGAAGCCGAAGGCCTGAACCGGGGTCACGAAAAGACCACGATTATGCCAACGGCCGGGGGCACCGAAGCGCCAGCCCGCCAGTTGTTCACCTGCTGTTCACCTTTCCAGCGGGTTCGCGTAACTTACGCTCCGTAAGTTCCATCTCGAGAACGCAATGTTCCGCCGATCCGCTAGCCGCGGACTCGGCAACCTGCATCCTTTTTGAGAGGGAACCAAATGAAGCTCCGTGCTGTTGCAGCTCTGGGTCTGACCGCCGCCCTGGCGCTCACCGCTTGTGGTGGCGACGCCACCGAAGAGGCGACCAACGCCGAGACCACCGCCGCCGCCGAAGAGACCTCCGCCGCTGCGGACGAGTCCTCGGCCGCCGCCGAAGAGACTGCTGCCGGCTCCGACCTTTCCGGCGAGCTCGCCGGCATGGGCTCCTCGGCCATGCGCGTCGCGCAGGACGCCTGGACCGCCGCCTTCATGGCCGAGAACCCGGGTGTGACCGTCTCCTACGCGGCCGAGGGCTCCGGCGCCGGCCGCGAGGGCATCCAGAACGGCTCCGTGCAGTTCGCCGGCTCCGACCGCGCCTTCCGCGTCGACGAGAACCAGGCCGGCGCCTTCGCCTCCTGCGCCGCCGATTCGCACGTGCTGAACCTGCCCGTCTACATCTCCCCCATCGCGGTCATCTTCAACCTCGAGGGCGTCGAGTCCCTGAACATGGACGCGGCCACCGTCGCGGGCGTCTTCAAGGGCGACATCGCCAAGTGGAACGACCCGGCGATCGCCGCCCTGAACGAGGGCGTCGAGCTCCCCGACGAGTTCATCACCATCGTGCACCGCGCCGACGACTCGGGCACCACCGAGAACTTCACCGACTACCTGTCGCAGGCCGCCCCCGAGGTGTGGGACGCCGAGGCTGACGGCATGTGGCCCTACGAGGGCGGCCAGCCGGCTCCGCAGACCGACGGTGTGAAGAACGCCGTGGCCAGCGGCCAGGGCACCATCGGCTACGTCGACGCGTCCGCCGCCGACGGCGTGGGCATCGTCTCCATCGGCTCCGAGGGCAACTTCTTCGCCCCCGAGCCGGAGGCCGCCGCGGCCGCCGTCGAGGCGTCGCCGATGGTCGAGGGCACCCCGGAGAACGACCTGGCGCTCGAGCTCGACCGCCAGTCCACCGAGGGCTACCCGATCTCGCTCGTCGCCTACGCCATCGCCTGCCAGAACTACGAGGACCAGGCCACCGCCGACCTCGTCAAGGGCTACCTGACCTTCATCAGCTCCGAGGCCGGCCAGAGCCTGGCCGCCGAGCAGGCCGGCAGCGCCGCGCTCTCCGCGGGCCTGCGCGACCAGGTCGCCGCGTCCATCGAGTCGATCAACGCCTGACAGGCCGCGCCATCGGCAAATTGAGTGCAAAGTAGCGCGCCCGCCTCGTACATTTCGAGGCGGGCGTGTTCCTCGTTCACAATAGGTATGCCCAGCGGGTGCGCCCGCCGTCCGGCCGCAATCTAGGAGACACATGTCCACTGAGACACCTCCCGCTGACCTGCAGCGAGAAGGGTCCGACTCCACCACCGAGAAGGTGTTGGCGCGCGACAAGAAGCGCTACGGCGATGCGCTGTTCAACGGGATCTCCGTCTCGTCCGCGCTGATGATCTTCGTCATCCTGGCGGCGGTCGCGACGTTCCTGACCTCGCAGGCCATCCCCGCCGTGACCCGCGAGCCGGACCACACCGGGCTGCAGGGCGTCGAGGCCGCGGGCGGGTTCTGGCAGTGGGTCCTGCCGCTGGCGTTCGGCACCGTGTGGTCGGCGGTCCTCGCCATGGCGATGGCGGTGCCGATCTCGATCGGCATCGCGCTGTACCTCTCCCACTACGCGCCCCGTCGCGTCGCGCGGACGTTCGGCTACATCATCGACCTCCTCGCCGCGATCCCGTCGGTCGTCTTCGGCCTGTGGGGAGTCATGGTGCTCGCCCCGGCGCTCGACCCGTTCTACCGGTGGCTGAACGACAACCTCTCCTGGATCTACTTCTTCAACGCCTGGGTGCCCTACGGCGACGGTGGCGACCTCCGGCCCAACCTCGCCGCCGGTGGCCAGAACATGCTCACCGCGGCGCTCGTGCTCGCCCTCATGGTGGTTCCGATCATCACCGCGCTGGCCCGTGAGGTCTTCCTCCAGACGCCTCGCCTGCACGAGGAGGCGTCGCTCGCCCTCGGCGCCACCCGCTGGGAGATGATCCGCCAGACGGTGCTCCCCTTCGGCACGCCGGGCGTCATCTCGGCCTCCATGCTCGGGCTCGGCCGTGCGCTGGGCGAGACGATGGCCGTGGCCATGATCCTCCCCGGCAAGGTGCTGATCAGCTTCAAGCTGATCACCTTCGACAACCCCAACACCATCGCCGCCTACATCGCGCAGAACTTCCCCGAGGCGGAGGGCATGGGCAACCACCAGCTGATCGCCGCGGGCCTGGTGCTGTTCATCATCACGCTCGCGGTCAACATGGTGGCGCGCGCGATCATCAACAGCCGACGCGAATTCTCGGGAGCGAACTGATGAGAAACGACACCACGGCCACCGCTCCCGCCACTCCGGCGAAGCGCTCCGCGCCGCAGCTGCCCCGCGAGCCGATCACCGGCAACCAACTCCCGAAGTGGACCTGGGCCCTGTGCCTCGCGCTCGGGCTGGGCATCGCCGCAGGGATCCTCCTCCTGCTCGGCACCTACTCCCTCGCCGGCACGTTCGCGCTCGGCGTGCTCGTGTTCCTCGTCCTGATGACGGTGGTCTCCGCTGCGGTGGAGGGCCCGCGGCCGGCCAAGGACCGCCTCGCGAAGTACACCGTGACGAGCTTCTTCCTCCTGGCCCTCGTGCCGCTGGGCTCGCTCCTGTTCGAGGTGGTGACCCGCGGCGCGGAGCGCTTCGACCTCACCTTCTTCACCGAGACCCAGGCCAACACCCACCTCATGAACGTGGAGCTGGGCGCCATGCACGCCCTCGTCGGCACGCTGCTGATCACCGCGCTCGCCTTCCTGATCTCGGTGCCCATCGGCCTCCTCACCGCCATCTACCTGGTCGAGTACGGCGCCAGGACCCGGCTCGCGGCCGGCATCCGGTTCCTCGTCGACGTCATGACGGGCATCCCCTCGATCGTCGCCGGTCTCTTCGCCTACGCGTTGTTCTCGATGTTCCTCGGCCCCGGCACCAAGAGCGGCCTGGCGGGCGCCGTCGCGCTCAGCGTGCTGATGATCCCGACCGTGGTCCGCTCCACGGAGGAGATGCTGAAGCTGGTCCCCAACGAGCTGCGCGAGGCGTCCTACGCCCTCGGCGTGCCGAAGTACCGCACCATCCTGAAGGTGGTGCTCCCGACGTCGCTCGCCGGCATCGTGACCGGCGTCATCCTGGGCATCGCCCGCATCATCGGCGAGACGGCTCCGCTCCTCGTCACGGCCGGCTACTTCCAGCTGCTCAACACCAACCCGTTCAGCGGGCCGACCTCCACCCTCCCGGTGATGGTCTACCAGTCGCTCCGGACGCACGGTCCCCGTGCGGAGGAGATGCAGGCGCTCGGCTGGGCCGGCGCACTCACCCTGATCATCCTCGTGATGGGACTGAACCTCATCGGTCGGTTCATCGCGTGGAAGTTCGCCCCCAAGCAGGGTCGCTGACACCCACGCGAGATTTCGGAAGGATTCCAAACACATGGCGAAGCGCATTGAGATCAACGATCTCGACATCTACTACGGCAAGTTCCAGGCGGTGCGGGGCGTCAGCATGACGATCGAGCCCCGCGCGGTGACCGCCTTCATCGGCTCTTCCGGCTGCGGCAAGTCCACCGTGCTGCGGTCCCTCAACCGCATGCACGAGGTCATCCCCGGCGCCTACGTCGACGGGGAGGTGCTGCTCGACGGGGTGAACCTGTACGGCCCCAACGTCGACCCGGTACGCGTACGCCGCCAGATCGGCATGGTCTTCCAGCGCCCCAACCCGTTCCCGACGATGTCCATCAAGGAGAACGTGCTGGCGGGCGTGCGCCTCAACAACGCGCGGATGAGCAAGTCCGACATGGACGACCTCGCCGAGAAGTCGCTGCGCGGCGCCAACCTCTGGGAGGAGGTCAAGGACCGCCTCGACCGCCCCGGCTCGGGCCTCTCCGGCGGTCAGCAGCAGCGCCTCTGCATCGCCCGCGCCATCGCGGTCTCCCCCGACGTGATCCTGATGGACGAGCCCTGCTCGGCCCTGGACCCCATCTCGACGCTGGCGATCGAGGACCTCATCAAGCAGCTGAAGGAGGAGTACACCGTCGTCATCGTCACGCACAACATGCAGCAGGCGGCGCGCGTCTCCGACACCACCGCGTTCTTCAACCTCAAGGCGCAGGGCCAGCCGGGCGAGCTGATCGAGGTCGGCCCCACCGAGAAGATCTTCCACAACCCGGACCAGAAGGCGACCGAGGACTACATCACCGGCCGCTTCGGCTGATCGTCCACGCGTGCGCGAGGCGCCGGTCCCCTCGGGGCCGGCGCCTCGTCGTCTCGCACGGTCCACCGGGACACGATTGTTACAGTGTAACTTCCCGCTGTGGGTTCGCCTCAGTCGCAGGTGCCGGAGCCGACCGACTCCTTGAGCGCCAGCACCCGCGCCACCGACGTGGCCACGTTCTCGGCGAACTCAGGGTCGTCGTCCATCGTCGCCACGATCGCCTGCGCCATCTCGGGCGCGAGCGACGGGTCGGCGTTGATGACGAGGTCGCCGCCGGCCTCGAGGAACAGCACCGCGCGGTCGCCGGGCGGAGTGTCCGCCACCGCCTCGGCCGCGCCCAGGTCGTCGGCGATCACGACACCGTCGAAGCCGAGCCCGTCGCGCAGGATCTCGGTGATGATGCGGTGGCTGAACACGGCCTCGTAGTCGGGGTCGATCCGCTCGAACACCGCGGAGGAGATCATCACCGACGAGGCGCCCGCGGCGATGCCGTCGACGAACGGGGCCCAACCCGGGTCGTCGACCGTGGTCTCGGTGTCGGTCGCGGCGGCGAAGTCGGTGTTCTCCTCGACGCGGCCCAGGCCCGGGAAGTGCTTGAGGCTGGTGGCGACACCGGCTTCCGACATGCCCTCGACGAACGCGACGACCGAGCGCGCCGCTCCCGCGGGTTCGGTGTTGTAGTGGCGCTGCAACTGCCCGATCGGGGCGTTGCTGGTCACCTTGTCCTCGGGCACCACGTCGGCCGTGGGCGCGAGGTTGAACCGGACGCCGGCGCGGCGCAGCTCGTCGCCCCAGGTCTCTGCCTGGGCGCGCAGCTCGGCCGGGTCGAGCTCACCCTGCTCGACGGCGGTGGGGATCCTGGTGAAGCCCTCGCCCTGCAGACGCTGGACGCGGCCGCCCTCCTGGTCGACAGCGACGAGCATCGGGAGCTCCGACGAGCCGAGCGCACCCACCGCTGCGGAGACCTTGGCGGCGCTGCGCACCCCCGTGTCGCCGCTGCCGAGCAGCACCACCGACCCCGCGCGGGACTGGCGAATCGCGGTGGCCGTCTGGGAGTCGAGGCCACCCGTCGGGACGCCCACCATCAGCAGCTGGCCGGCCTGCTCCGCCGCGGTCAGTCCGTCGGCCTTGGCACGGCACGCGTCCACCGGGCTCGACTCGCTCGGCGAGGAGGAAGCGACCGTCGTCGATGCTTCCTGCTGGGGAGCGCCCTGCGCCGAAGCCGAGGCTCCGCCCGAGAGGCCCGGCCGGGTGACCAAGGGCGCCGGCGCGCAGGCGGAGAGCGCAAGCACCGCGCAGGCGGCGAGGGCGAGCGCCGGCCTACCCATGCTCGAGCTCCTGCGGCCGCTCGACGTGCAGCAGGCCGAGCAGGGCGTTCTCGATCACCTCTGGCAGCGCCGGGTGGATCCAGTACTGCCCCTTGGCCATGTCCGGCACCGACAGCCCGAAGCTCATCGCCTGCACCAGCGGCTGGATCAGCGTGGACGCCTGCGGGCCGATGATGTGGGCGCCCAGCAGGTGCCAGGAGCGCGGGTCGGCGAGCAGCTTCACGAAGTGGCCCTCGTCCTCCATCGCCCAGCCGTACGCCACGTCGGCGTAGCGCTGCACCTTCTTCACGTACGGGTTGCCCCACTGCACCAGCTGCCGCTCGGTGGCGCCCACGGAGGCGATCTGCGGCTGCGTGAACACCGCGGCCGGCACGTAGCGGTGGTCGCTCTCGATGAGGTTGTCCGGGTACAGCAGGTTGTGCTGCACCGTGCGCATCTCGTGGTTGGCCACGTGCTTGAGCAGGTAGTCCGACGAGATGTCGCCAAGTGCCCAGATGTGCGGCACGTTCGTGCGCTGGTGCGCGTCGACGCGGACCTGGCCGTTCGGCTTGTACTCCACGCCGGCGGCGTCCAGGTTCAGCGCCTCGTAGTTGCGCTCCCGGCCGACGGCCACCAGCACCAGATCCGTGTAGTAGACGTACTCGACGCCGTTGCGGTCCTGCGTCACGACGGCGACGTCGCCCGCGGGACCCTCCTCGAAGGCCGAGACGCGTTGGTTCAGCCGCATCCGGACCCGCTTCGACAGCTGCGCCGCGAACGCCGCCTGAACCTCCTCGTCCTCCTCGCGGAGGAACACCTCGGAGCGGTGCACCATCGTCACGTCGACGCCGAACGAGGCGAACACGTGCGCGAACTCGGCTGCGACGAACCCACCGCCAAGGATCACGATGCGCTCCGGCATCTCGTCGATCCGCATCACCGTGTCCGACGTGTGGATGCGGTCCGCCAGCTCCGCCAGTCCGGGCACGTTCAACATGCGCGGCCGGGAGCCGGTGGCGAGCACGATCTGGTCGGCCCGGATCTCCGTGTTCCCGACGCGGAGCACGTGTGGGTCGACGAACGAGGCCTCGTCGTGGAAGACGGTGACGTGGGCGTTGCGCTCGCGCCACGCGAGCCCGCCGGCCGAGATGGGGTCGATCCGCCCGAACACGCGGTCGCGGATCGCCTGCCAGTCGGCCTTGCCGGGACGCAGCGTGATGCCGAGCTTCTGGGCCTCGTCCACCGACGACAGGACGTCTGCGGGGTAGACGTACATCTTGGTGGGGATGCAACCGCGGTTGAGGCAGGTGCCCCCGAACACCGGGTCCCGCTCGATCAGCGCCACCCGCTGCCCCTCGAACCGCTCGTCGATGAGTGAGTTCCCGGAGCCTGAGCCGATGACCGCCAGATCGAAGTGTTGCATGGGTCCATCCTGCCAGCTTTTGCCGAAAACCAAGGCGCACGAACCGGCGCTAGGCTGACACCCATGCAGACTGAATGGGCCGTGGTCACGGGTTCCTCGTCCGGGCTCGGCGTCGCGTACGCCGATCGCCTAGCGCAGCAGGGCGCCAACCTGATCCTGGCCGCCCGCCGGGCGGAGCTCCTGGAGGAGGTCGCCGCCGACCTGCGGCACCGCCACGGCGTCCGGGTGGAGACCCGGCCCGTCGATCTGGCGCTCGAGCCCGACCGCACCGCGTTCGCCGACGAGCTGTCCGCCACCAGCGTCCACACCCTGGTCAACAACGCCGGCTTCGGCACCGTCGGCAAGCTCGCGGAGCTGCGCCGCGACCGGATCGCCGAGGAGGTCGCACTCAACGCAGGAGCGGTCACCGAGCTCGCCCACGCGGTGCTGCCCGGGATGGTGGCGCGGCGACGTGGCGCGATCATCAACGTGGCCAGCACCGCCGCCTTCCAGGCCATGTCCACGATGGCCGTCTACTCGGCGACCAAGGCCTACGTCCTGCAGTTCAGCGTCGGGCTCTGGGCAGAGCTCCACGGCAGCGGCGTCCGCGTCCTCGCCGTCTGCCCGGGACCCACCGCCACCCGGTTCTTCGCCTATGCGGGCGACGACGCCATGCTCAAGCAGCGGCGGCAACCCGAACAGGTGGTCGACACCACGTTCCGCGCACTCGAGGCCCACAAGCCGTTCGTCGTGGACGGCGCCCGCAACAGAGCGGTGGCCTTCGCCACCCGCTTCGCACCGCGCGGGGTGGCCGCGCGGATCGCGCCGACCTTCATGAAGCTGACCTGATCAGCCGATGTTGATGGTCTTGTCCTCGGAGCTGGAATCGGTCCGGCCGTCGAGCGTGCTCGTCGAACTGGCGACGATCTCGTAGGCGCCGGGCCTGGGCAGCGTGGCCGACATGGACCAGACCAGCCAGCCGTCGGAGTTCGCCGTCAGGGTGGTCTGCGCGACGGTGTAGGCCAGCTGCTCCTGCGTCTCCACGTTGCTGATCGACACGACCGGCGCCCCGAAGTCCGGCTTCACGGTGCCAGTGACAATGACCTCGCCGGCGGAGAGCTGCGCCTGGTTGCCCGGGGAGCTGATCCACAGCCCCGGCATCGGCTGGAGGCCCGTGCGGCCGAAGCCTTGCGCGTTGTCGAACGGCTCGGGCGGGGCGGCGCCGTCGGAGAGGAACTTCACCCGCAGGTCCCGGTTGCCCAGCGCCTCGGACGTCGTGTACACGATCTGATTGATGGCCGGCTCGACGGCCACGGGGTCGATCGCCTCGAAGGCGTCGGCGCTCAGGTTGACCGTGAGCTCGTCGCCGGACAGTTGCACCTCGCGGATACTGCCGTCCCACAGCGACGTGTAGTCGGGGTCGAGCGGTGCCAGCGTGAGGAGCGCCTCGACGCCCGACCGGGCCAGGCTGCTCATCGCCGGGAGGTTGCGCAGTTCGCGGTAGAGGCGGGAGTCGCCCCGGCCCACGTAGAAGACCGGCACCTGCTTCACCACGGCGCGCATCGCCACCGGCGCGGTGGCGTCGGTGGTCGGCCCCGTGGGCGTCGTCGGCGGGCTGGACGGCAGGTCCGGCTCGCCGCGCGTGAACGCCGCCGTGGCGGCCCCCAGCGCGAGCGCCACGATCGCCGAGACGACCACCAGCTGGCCGCGCAGGTAGCCACGGCTCGGGACGTTGACCCGCTCGCGGAGGGCCCCGATCAGGCCCTCGTCGTCGGGCACCCTGATGGGGCGGGCGGCCGTGCGGAGCCCCGCCGCGAGGTCCTCCGAGAGCGCCTCCACCGACACGTCGGCCTGCACGAGCCCGCGGAGCTCGTTGAGGGAGTGCTCGAGGCGCTGGTTGGTGCCGCGCACCGTCATGCGCATGACACTCGCGAGCTCCGGCCCGAACGTGCCGAGGAAGTGGCTGACGACGAGCAACTCGGCCATCGGCCGCGGCAGCTTCGCCAGCGACCGCATCAGGTCGGCGCAGTCGTCGTCCTCCGGCACGGTGACCGCGACCGGCCGGTTGAGGGAGCGTGCGAGGTGGACCACCTGTTCCTGCAGGAACTCGATCCGCTCCATCGGGTCGACCAGGCGCCGCCCCCGTCGGTGGAGCGCCATCGTGGCGCTGCGGACGATGTCGCCCGCGTCGTCCCCCGCGCCGAGCAGCACGGCGAGGCGGTACAGCGTCGGACGCTGTTCCTCGTGTAGTTCCAGTACCCAGCCGAGGTTCTCCGGCATGCCTAGATCCCCGCGTACGAGTGCAACCCGCTGAAGAGGAGGTTGACCCCGATGAAGTTGAACCAGAACGTCACCAGGCCCAGCAGCGCGATGGCCGCGGCGCCCCGGCCGCGCCACCCAGCCGTGAGCGAGGCGTGCAGGTACCCGGCGTAGACCACCCAGGTGATGAAGCTCCACGTCTCCTTGGGATCCCAGTTCCAGAACCGGCCCCACGCGTACTGGGCCCAGATGGCGCCGGCGACGATCGTGAAGGTCCAGATCGGGAACGCGAAGGCGTGCATCCGGTGCGCGAACGTGTCGAGGCCCTTCAGCGACGGCAGCTTCGCGAGGTAGCCGGTCAGGTCGTCGCCGCGGCGGATGGCCCGGTCCTCGGCCCAAGACCGGACGAGGTACAGCAGGCTCGCGACGCCCGCGATGTTGAAGCCCGCCGCCGCGATCACCGCGGCGATGATGTGGATGATGAACCAGACGGAGTGCAGCGCGGGGACAAGCGGCGCCACGTCGACGTAGAACACGGTGACCGCGAGGCCGAGCATCAGCGCGGCCAGCAGCGTGACACCGATGCCGAGCCAGCGCATGCCCCAGCGCCACAGGCAGAGCAGGTACACGACCGCGACGAGCGCGATCGCGGACGTGACGAACTCGTACATGTTGCCCCAGGGCGGGCGGCCGGCGGCGAGGCCGCGGGTGACCACGCCGAACACGTTGAGCGCCGCGGCCACGATCGTCGCCGCGACGGCCAGCCGGCCCAACAGGTCGACGTTGGTGCGCTTGGCGTCCTCGGAGCCGTCAGGGTTGCGCCGCTCCCCCAGCCCGCCGGCGAACGCCCATTCGGCGACGTGCAGGAAGAAGGCGACGATGAACCCGACCGTCGCGGCGACCATCGCCGTGTCCGAGTACTGCGCAACCGTCATTCGCTCTCCTTCGTCAACGCCTCCGCGAGCTCGGAGACCTCGTCTTCCAGGCCGAGGGCCGTGTCGCTGCGGTCGAGTCCGCCGACGGCCACCCCGTCACCCAGCCGGACGAACAGCCGTCGGGGCTTGATGAACAGGCTAAGGCAAAGCCCGAGCGTGCCGATAGCGAGCGAGGTGAGCGCCACCGGGTTGCCCGGGGTCTCGCTCATCTGCAGCTTGACCCAGCGAGAGTAGCCGTCGAAGCTGATGCTGCCCAATCCGTCGGGCAGGCTGAACGCGGCGCCGGGCTTCATGCGGGCCCGGAACCGCTCCTCGCCGTCGCCGAGCACCGGCTCGAGCCCGGCGGTGTTGAGCGTGTAGATGCTCTCCGGGATGCCGGTCTCATCGGCGGGCTCGCCGTACCAGGCGTTGATCCACAGCTCCGGCTCGAGGGCATCCGGGAACACTGACTTGGGGCCGTCCTGGTCCAGCACCGCCGTCGGGAAGAAGAAGCCCTCGAACGCCAGCCGCTGCGGCCGCCCGTCGGGCACCTTGATGACCCCGACGGAGGAGAAGTTGCCGTCCTGCGGGAGGAACACGACGGGGCCGCTGAAGGCCACGTCGCCGTTGCCGTCGGTGACCGTCACGTTGGGTGCGTAGCCGTGCCCGAGCAGGTTCACCTGCGTGCCGCCGGAGGTGAGGATCGGGTCGTTGACGGTGAGGAGGTGGTCGGTGGTGACGCCCTCGTCGGTCACCTCGACGTAGGCGTCGAACACCCGGGCGGCGCCGCGCTGGACGCGGCCGGTCTCGAAACGGGCGTCGAAGTGGTCGACCCGCAGCGAGAACGGCTCCAGCGCGTCGGTGTCCACCCACGCGCCGGCCGTGAAGTCGTCGTACTGCGTGATCGCATTGGCGAAGCCCCGGCCCTCGACGACCACCACCGTGCCGATGAACCCGCCGAGGTTGGACCAGGCGAGCCCCACGAGCACGCCGACGAGGGAGAGGTGGAACACCAGGTTGCCCAGCTCGCGCAGGTAGCCCCGCTCGGCGCTGATGCCGTCGTCGGTGCGCAGCGTGCGGTAGCGCTTCGACTTCAGCCACGCCTCCGCGATGCCGAGTGCGTCGTCGACGGGGGTGTCGACCGTCGCGCTCGCCGGCAGCCGGTCGAGGCGCGACGGCAGCCTCGGCGGGGGCTTGCGCAGGTCGCGCGCGAACTTCGCGATGCGTGGCGTGATGCAGCCGATCAGGGAGATGAACAGCAGCAGGTAGATGGCCGAGAACCACGGCGACGTGTAGACGTGGTACATGCCGAGCGGTTCCCAGATGCGGTCGAGCTCGGGGTGCTCGGCCTTGTAGTCCATGACCTCGATCGGCGAGATGGACTGCTGCGGGATGATCGAGCCGGGGATGGCGGCGAGCGCGAGCAGGAACAGCAGGATCAGCGCGGTGCGCATGCTGGTGAGCTGGGCCCAGCCCCAGCGGAGCCACTCCCTCACAGGATCGTCCCGAACCCGGCGACCCACTGGCGGACGGCGCCCATCATCAGGTCCCACCACCCGACGACCATGCTGACGCCCACGGCGATCATGATGAGGCCGCCGGCGCGCTGGAGCGAGACCTGGTGGCGCTTGAGCCAGTCGAGCTTGGGGGCCAGCGCCGTGAACGCGACCGCGAACAGCAGGAACGGCAGGCCGAGGCCGAGCGCGTAGGCGAACGCGAGGAGGCCACCGCGCGTGGCGGAGCCCTCGTTGAACGCGAGCGAGAGGACCACCGAGAGCGCGGGACCGATGCAGGGGGTGAACGTCAGCCCGAACACGATCCCGAGGACCGGGCTCGCGAGCACGCCGACGCGAGGGGTGTACTGCGGCTGCCACATGCGCGGCATGGGCAGCCAGCCCATGAACATCACGCCGAGCGCGATGATCACCACGCCGACGACCACCGTGATGAGGCGCTGCTGCTCGATCAGCAGGGAGCCGACGCCGCCGACGAGCGCGCCGGTGAGCACGAACACGACGGAGAAGCCGAGCACGAAGCCGAGCGTGCCGAGGACCAGCGGGCGACGGGCGACGGAGCCGGTGGCGATCTGGTTGGTGCCCAGCCCGGAGGCGTACGACAGGTAGCCGGGCAGGAGCGGGAGCACGCACGGCGACGCGAAGCTCACGATGCCGGCCAGCAGCGCCACCGGCACGGCGAGCAGCATGGACGACGTCAGCGCCGAGGCGACCCAGGTCTCCAGCAGGATCACGACACGTCACCCACCAGCTCGACCAGTGTGTTGGCATTGACCTCGCCGATCACCCGGGCCGCGACGCGCCCCTCGGCGTCGACGACGAGCGTGCTGGGGATCGCCTTGGGCGGCACCTGCCCGAAGCCGAGCAGCAGCGCGCCGTCCGGGTCGAAGATGTTGGGGTACGGGATCTCGAACGCCCGGACGAACGCCTGCGCCGGCGCCTCGGAGAGGTCGCGCGTGTTGAGCCCCAGGAAGGCGACGTCGTCACCCAGCCGTTCCGCCGCCTCCACGAGCTCGGGCGCCTCGGCGCGGCACGGCGCGCACCAGGAGCCCCACACGTTGATGACGATCGGCTTCCCGGCCAGGTCGGCGGTGGACAGCGTGCCGCCGTCGAGCGACGGCCCCTCCAGCACGGGCGCCGGTTCGCGCTCCGCCTCGGGGACGATCGTGACCGTGCCGTCGCCGGTCGTGAAGCCGACGGTGCCGCCTGCCGCCCCGCCCGGCTGCCCGCCCGCGGAGCAGGCGGTGAGGACCAGCGTCGCTACGAGGGCCAGGACGGCCCTCATGTGCCCACCCGGAACCGGCGGCCGCTGCCCTTGGGCAGCAGGTCGCGGACCACCTCTCGGTAGCTGACCCCCACGGGGCGCCCGTCCTCGAACTCGAACGTGGTCAGGGACGCGAGGGTGGTCTGACGCTTGCGCGGGTCGTGGACGAAGGGCTTGCCCTCCACCGCCCGGCGCGCGATGAAGATCGGGAGCTGGTGGGAGACGACGAGGGCCTGCCCGCCCTCCCCTGCCGCCTCGGCCGCGTCGCCGAGTGCGGCGAGCATGCGGGCGGCGATCTGCTTGTAGGGCTCCCCCCAGCTGGGGAGCAGGGGATTGCGCATGTGCCAGAACATGCGCGGATCCCGCAGCGCCTTGTTGCCCGGGCCGAACACGCGGCCCTCGAAGATGTTCTCCGCCTCGAGGAGCCGGTCGTCGATGACGAGGTCCAGGTGGCTGTGCCGTGCGGCGGTGGGGGCGATGGTCTCGCGCGCCCTCAGGAGGGGCGAAGAGCGCAGGTGGGTGAGCGCGTAGCCGTCGAAGTGGTCGGCCATCCGTTGGGCCATCTCATGCCCCAGCGGAGAGAGACCGAAACCGGGAAGTCTCCCGTAGAGGAGACCATCCGGGTTGAACACCTGTCCGTGGCGCATGACGTGCACCGTCGCTCGACTCATGGCACTCAGCCTATGTCTGGCTCACAACCGGCTTGCGGCGGCGGCGACGCTTGCGCTCCGACGGCTTCTTGACCGGTTCGCCCTTCGACTCCTGCTCCTGGCGGCGACGGTCCGCGAAACGGGCCAGCGAGTCCGCGAGCGAGGCGAAGTTCGGGGCGTCCGCGATCACGTCGACGCGCAGCCCGTGCTGCTCGCAGGCGACGGCCGTCGCCTCACCGATGGCGGCGATCACGGACGCGGCGTGCGGCTTGCCCGCGATGCCGATCATGTTTCGTACCGAGGAGGCGGAGGTGAAGACGACGGCGTCGAACATGCCGGTCTTGATGTCGTCGCGGATCTGCGCCGACGGGGGCGCGGCGCGGACGGTGCGGTAGGCGGTGACGCCCTCGACCTCCCAGCCCAGGTGCTCGAGGCCCTCGACGAGTGGGTCGATCGACACGTCGGCGCTCGGCACCAGGACGCGGTTGAGCGGGTCGATGAGCTCGTCGAACGCGGGGAACTCGTCCGCCAGCGCAGAGACGGTGTTGTTGCTCTCGGGCACCAGGTCCGCCACGATGCCGAGCTTGCGCAGCGCGGTGTCCGTGCCGCGGCCGACGGCGCCGACGAGGATGCCCGACAGCGCCCGCGAGTCCAGCCCGTACTCCGACAGGCGTTCGGCGATCGCCTCGACGGCGTGCGGGGAGGTGAACAGGCACCACATGTAGCGTCCGTCGACGAGGCCGCGGACGGCCCGTTCCATGCCCTGCTCGGTGCGCGGGGGCTCGATGGACATCGTCGGGATGGTCTCCATGGTGGCCCCGTACTGGGCGAGCTCCTCGGCCAGCGGCTCGAGGTCGTCCTTGGTGCGGGGGCTCAGGATGCGCCAGTCGAACAGCGGCTTGGAGGCGTACCAGTCGAGTCGGTTCCGCGCGGTGTCGGCGACGGAGTCGGAGATGACGAAGTAGCACTCGTAGATGTCGGCGTCCGGCTTCACGTCGCGCCACTGCAGCACTTCGCTGGTCTGGCGCGTCGTGGCGACGTCGTCGACGAACAGGGCCTGCCCGTCCGGCCCGAAGCGCTCCGCGGCCGCCTTCGCGACCTCGCCGAGCAGCGGGCCGATGGTGCGGATCACGAACGTGTCGCCGCTCGGCCAGTCCTCGACCGGCGGCACGTCGTACCGGGCCTCGAGCACCGCGATCGACCGTCCCACCGGCACGGCGGCGAACGTGAGGAGCGTGCTCCAGTGGTTGAGGCCGGGGACGATGTTGATGCGCACGCCGGCGTCGTCGAGGATGCGCGAGACCAGCCAGGTCTCGCTGACCTCGACGAAGGGGTATGCGATGCCCAGCCGGACGACCTTGAGACCGCGGTGGACGGCATCCAGGATCTGCGCCACCTGGTCCTCGGCCACGCGCTCGATGACGGCGTGGCCGGTGTCGAGCTTGCGCAGCTCGTCCTCGTTGGCGTCGCGGTCGATGATGATGAGGTCGGCGAAGCGAAGCGTCTTGGCCCCCAGCAGGGTCAGCAGACCGAAGTCTCCAGGACCGGATCCGACGAACGTGACCGTCCCACGGGCTTCACTCACGGCACTCTCCTACATCCAGCTGGCCAACGCAGCTTCGTCCACGAACCAATAGCTACGCACCTTGCCGTCCACGATCAGGACGGGGACGTGGTCCGTGTACTCGGCGCGCAGCGCCTCGTCGGTGTCCACGTCGACCAGTTCGTAGCCGACCCCTCGCCCGGTGCAGACCCGCTCGACGATGCGTTCGGCGTCCACGCAGAGCGTGCAACCGACGCGCGTCAGCAGACGAACCCGCGCGGGGGCCACCTGACTTACTTGCCTGCGCGGCGGCGCTGGATGCGGGTGCGCTTCAGCAGCTTGCGGTGCTTCTTCTTGGCCATGCGCTTGCGGCGCTTCTTGATGACAGAGCCCACGTCTTGCCTTTCATAGAATGTGGAACCGCGCACAGGGCGCGGACGACTCCCAATAGTAACCCGGCGCGCGCGATCGTTACCAATCTTGCCGGCGCCGGAGGGCCGTCAGGACCGCCTGCTCATCTCTCCCGCGCGCAGCCTGCATGCCTCGACGGCGTCGAGGAACGCGGCGCGGACGCCGTGGTCGTCGAGCTTGCGGAGGGCGGCCGCGGTGGTCCCGGCCGGCGACGTGACGTCGGCGCGGAGTTCGGCCGGCGGACGGCCGGAGGTGGCCAGCACCGCGCTGGCGCCGGCGAACGTCTGCACGACCAGCTCGCGGCTCTGCGCGCGGGTGAGGCCCTGGTGCACGCCGGCCTCGATCATCGCGTCGGCCACGTAGTAGAGGTACGCGATCCCGGAACCGGACACCGCGATGACGGCGTCGAGCTGCGGCTCCGACACCACCAGGGTGCGCCCGACAGCCTCGAAGAGGCGCACGACGGCGTCGAGCTGCTCGTCGGTGGTGCGCGAGCCCCGGACGATGCCGGTCATGCTCTCGCCGGCCAACGCGCCCGTGTTCGGCATGGCCCGTGCGACCGAGGTGCCCTCCGGCAGCCAGGCCTCCAACTGCTCGACGGTGACGCCGGCGGCGACGGACACGACGACGGAACCCTCCGCCGGCCGCAGGTCGCCCAGCAGGGACTCGAACTGACCGGGCTTCACGGCGACGACGATCACCTCCGCGTTGGCGGCCTCGTCGAGGGAGACGGTGCGGACCCCGTGCTCGAGGTGGAGTGCCCTCGCCTGCTCGTCGCGGCGGACCACGACCGTGACGTCGTCGGGCCGCTTCCCGGAGGCGAGCCAGCCCGAGAGCAGCGCGCCGCCCATGGCACCGACGCCGATCAGCGAGACGGTCATCGGACCAGCAGCTCCGCGATCTGGATGGTGTTCAGCGCGGCACCCTTGCGGAGGTTGTCGTTGCTGATGAACAGCACCAGGCCGGTGTTGCCCGGCACGGACTGGTCCTGGCGGATGCGGCCGACGAGGGACGCGTCGGCCCCGGCCGCCTGCAGCGGCGTCGGCACGTCGACCAGCTCGACGCCGGGCGCGGCGGCGAGGATCTCGCGCGCCTCGTCGGGCGTGATCGCGCGGTCGAACCGGGCGTGCACCGAAAGCGAGTGGCCCGTGAAGACCGGCACGCGGACGCAGGTGCCGGAGACCGCCAGCTCGGGCAGGTGGAGGATCTTGCGCGACTCGTTGCGCAGCTTCTTCTCCTCGTCGGTCTCGCCCTCGCCGTCGTCGACGAGGTTGCCGGCGAGCGGCACCACGTTGTACGCGATGGGCGCGACGTAGGGACCGAGCTCCGACGGGGCGAACCGGGACCCGTCGTGGGCCAGGACGCGCGCGTCGTCGATCTGCGGCAGCTGCTGCGCCAGGGTGTCGACCCCGGCGAGGCCGGATCCGGAGACCGCCTGGAAGGTGGTGACCTGCAGGCCGGCCAGGCCCGCCGCGTCGTGCAGCGCCTTGAGCGGCGGCATGGCGGCCATGGTGGTGCAGTTGGGGTTGGCGATGATGCCGAGCTCGGCCTTGCCCACGTCGCCCGGGTTGACCTCGGAGACGATCAGCGGGACGCGCTCGTCCATGCGCCACGCCGAGGAGTTGTCGACGACCGTGGCGCCCGCCTCGGCCACCTTCGGAGCCCACTCCTTCGACGTCGCGCCGCCCGCGGAGAAGAGCGCCACGTCGAGGCCGGAGAAGTCGGCGGTGGCAATGTCCTCGACGCGCACGTCGCGGTCCTTGAACTGCACGGTCTTGCCGGCGGAGCGGTGCGACGCGAAGGCGCGCAGCTCGTCGGCAGGGTAGTTCCGTTCGGCCAGCAGGCGCAGCATGACGCTGCCCACCTGGCCCGTGGCTCCAAATACTCCAACACGCATGGGCGCCAGTCTACGCGCTGCGCGCCCCGCGCCCGTCGGTGCTGTCCGCCGGGCTCAGCTGCCTGGGGCGAACGGCAGGTACACCAGCAGCCCGGCGCCGAGGAAGGCGAAGAGGTCCAGCAGGATGTGGACGATCACCAGCGGCATGACGCGCTTGATCCTCAGGTACAGCCAGCCGAAGACGAGGCCCATGACGAGGTTGCCGAAGAACCCGCCCCAGCCCTGGTACAGGTGGTAGGTGCCGCGGATCAGGGCGGAGATGAAGATGATCGCGAGCATGTTGCCGCCGCGCTGCGCCCAGCGGGTGAAGAGGTAGCCGATCATGACCACCTCCTCGAGGATCCCGTTCATGAAGGCGCGTCCGACGAGGATGGGCACGGTCCACCAGGCCGCGGTGAGGTTGGCCGGCTGGACGTTGGTGTTGATGCCCACGTTGAGTGCGAACAGGTAGAACGCCAGCCCCGCGACGCCGATGACCGCGAAGATGCCGAACCCCCAGGCGAGGTCCTTGCCGGGCTTGCGGAAGTCGAAGCCCATGGCGCCGAACGGCCCCCCTTCGGGCCGCAGGTGCACCCACAGCAGGTACAGCACCAGCACCGCCGGCATGAGCGGGAAGATCGTACCGGCCACCTGGTAGGCGAAGTCGAGCCACGGCCGGTCCGGCGTGCGGGAGGTGTTCATGCGGGTGACCTGCTGCGCGAGCGGCACCTCGCGGGTGAGCTTCTCCCAGATGGACAGCATCGCGTAGACCGCGGACTGCCCGAGCGAGATGGCGAGCACGACGATGATCTCGACGCCGAGGCGCCGCTTGGTGTCAGTGGTCATCGTTTGTCCAACACCGCCCGCAGGTAGCTGACCGCGGTCTGCGGTCGCGCCGCCACCCGGGTCATGAGGTACTCGAACCAACCCGGGCCGTAGGGCAACAGGACCCGGGACCGGTACCCGATGTCGGTCAGGCGGCGTTGCTCCAGGGGTCGCACCCCGTAGAGCATCTGGAACTCGAAGTCGGTCCCGGTCCGCCGGTGCAGGTCCTGCGCGATGGCGATGATCGTCGGGTCGTGGCTGGCCACCATGGTGTAGGCGCCGCCCTCCATCGCGATCCGCATGCAGCGCACCAGCGCCAGCGACTTGTCGTGCTCGTCGGTGATCGCCTGCGAGTCGGGCACCGGGTAGGAGCCGATGCAGAGCCGGAGCCTCGGGGACTCGTCGACGATGCTCCGGCAGTCCCGCTCGGCGCGGCGGATGTCGACCGGGAGGGTGATGCCCAGGTCCGGGTGGTCGGCGCGCGCGTCGCGCCACAGGCGGAGGGTCTCCGAGTACTCGGCGTAGCCCTGCATCTCGAGGGTGATGTGCGCCCCCATCTCGTGGGCACGGCCGGCGAGCCGGCGCAGCGTCCGCAGCGCACCGTCCTCCGATTCGCGCAGCCCCAGCTGTGACGGCTTCACCGAAAGTTCGGCGCCGCGCGCCTCCTCTCCCAGCAGGTCCAGGAGCCGCTCCAGCTCGCGGGGCGACTCCGCCTCTGAGTCGCTGGTGGGCAGGTGTGCGAAACTCACCTCCAGCCCGCGCGTCCGCATGACTCGGGCCTCGTCCCTGGCGTCCTCGGCATCGAGGCCGACGATGTACGGCTTGGCCAGCTCCTCGAGCGCCCCGGACGCGAGCGCCATCGACTGGACGCGGCGCGAGCGGATTACCTTGCGCAGCAGCTCGGTGATCATCGACGGACCAACCCCTTTTCGTAGAACTTCCTCGTGTTGGTGAGCGCCTCTTCGAGCATCTCGGCGCGCTCGTGGCGCGAGCGGGCGCGACGGGTGGAGACCTCCAGCACGATGTGCCCGTCGAAGCCCTGCCGACCCAGCTGCTCCACCAGCTCCCACGCGTTCTGGTCGCCCTCGCCGGGCAGGAAGTGCTCGTCCTTGTAGGAGCCGCGGCCGTCGGTGAGGTGCACGTGGCGGAGACGGTCGCCCCACTCGTGCATGAGGTCCAGCGAGTGCTGCTGCGCGGTGGACGCGTGCGACAGGTCCAGCGTCAGATGGTCGTAGTCGCGGTCGGTGGGATCCCAGGACGGCAGGTACATCTGCAGGCTGCCGACGCGCGAGCGCCAGGGGAACATGTTCTCGACGGCGAAGATGACGCCGGTGGTGCGGTTGAGCTCCCGGATGCCGGCCTCGAAGCCCGCACCGTACTCCTTCTGCCAGCGGAACGGCGGGTGCACCACCACGGTGTCCGCACCCAGCTGCAATGCGGCCTCCGCGGAGCGTTTCAGCTTGTCCCAGGGGTCGGTGCCCCAGATGTTCGGCGTCACCAGCAGCACCGGGGCGTGGACGGACAGCACCCGCACACCGTGGTAGTCGCTCAGCTTCTCGATTGCGTCCACGTCGGTGGACAGCGGGTCGATTCCCACCATCAGTTCCACGCCGTCGTAACCGAGCTCGGCGGCCAGTTCGAAGGCGCTGGCCGAGGTCTCCGGATAGACGGTGGTGGTCGACAGGGTCACGGTTGCTGTGGACACGGGATCAACACTACAAGCCTCGACACCCCCGATTAGTTGAATCGAAGGGCGGGGGACCAGAATGGGGGCATGATGCACGTCGACCATCTGATTTTCGCCGCCAGCCCCGCCGGACTCACCGCTGATGCCGCCCGGCTGGCCGAGGCGCTCGGCGCCGAATACAAGGACGGCGGCTTCCACCCACGGTTCGGAACCCGCAACCACATCATCCCGCTCGCGGATGCCCGTTACATCGAGATCGTCGAGGTCCTCGACCACCCCGCCGCGGAGAAGGCGCCATTCGGCCAGGCCGTGCGCGCCCGCTCGAACATGGGCGGCGGCTGGATGGGCTGGGTCGTGAGCGTGGACGACCTCGCCCCCATCGAGGAGCGCCTGGAGCGCGGCGCCGTCGAGGGCTCCCGCCTCTTCCCGGACGGCCGGCGCCTCGAGTGGATGCAGATCGGCATCAAGGGCCTGATCGCCGACCCGCAGCTGCCCTACTTCCTGCAGTGGAAGTCGCCCGAGGAACTGCGCCCCGCGGCGCTCCACGGCGAGGTCCGCCTCAAGGGACTCGAGATCAGCGGCTCCGCCGACCGGCTGAGCGAGTGGCTCGGCTTCGAGATCGACGACTCCCTGGACGGGGTGGACTTCACGCTCGTGGCGCCCAACGGCATGCCGGGCATCAACCAGATCGAGTTCGAGTCCCCCACCAAGGGCACCGTCACCATCTGACGTTGATCCTCGCCATCGACGGCTTCGGCGCCTCGGGCAAGTCGGTCCTCGCCGCGCGCCTCGCGGAGCAGTTCGCCGGCAACGTCGTCGCGCTCGACGACTTCACCCGTCCCGGCACGCCCACCTGGGAGCACGAGCGCTTCGTCGACGAGGTGCTCACCCCCCTGCGCGCCGGACGCGGGGCCGCGTACCGACCGTGGCGCTACGACCAGGACGCCCCCTCCCCCACCGTCCACCTTCCGCCCGGGGGCCTGCTGATCGTCGAGGGCGTCTCCGCGCTCGCACTGGCGGCCGTGGCGCTCGCCGGCGAGTGGTGGGACCTGTCGGTGTGGGTGGACGCGGACGAGGACCTGCGCCGCGCCAGAATCGCCGAGCGCGACGGTGAGGCGCTCCTCCCGCTGTGGCGCGAGCAGTGGTGGCCCAGTGAGCAGCGCTACTTCGCCGACGAGTCGCCGCTGGAGCGCGCCGATTTCGTCCTACGTGCCCGGTAGCCTCGCAGCGTGGCGAAGAAACAGGACGCGTATCACTGCACCGAGTGCGGCTGGGCCTCCACCCGTTGGGTCGGCCGCTGCGGCGAGTGCCAGACATGGGGGTCCGTCGTCGAGCGAGGCGCCCCGAAGCTGAGGGAGGTGCCGTCGACGGCGCCGCTGGCGAAGGCGCTGCCCATCTCCAAGGTGCCGATGGACGCCGCCCGCCGCTACCCCACCAACATCGGCGAGCTCGACCGCGTCCTCGGCGACGGGCTCGTCCCCGGCGCGGTCATCCTGCTCGCCGGGGAGCCCGGCGTCGGGAAGTCCACGCTGTTGCTCGACGTCGCGGCCAAGTGGGCGTCGTCGGGCCGCAAGACGCTGTACGTCTCCGGGGAGGAGTCGGCGTCGCAGGTGAAGATGCGCGCCGAGCGGACGGGCACCGTCGTCGACGACCTCTACCTCGCCTCGGAGTCCGACCTCGGCACCGTGCTCGGCCACATCGAGGAGGTGTCGCCGTCGCTCGTCGTCATCGACTCGGTGCAGACCATCAGCACCGCCGACGCCGAGGGCGTCCCCGGCGGCCCGTCGCAGGTCCGCGAGGTGACGGGGGCGCTGGCCCGGGTGGCCAAGCGCGAGAACGTCGCGATCGTGATCGTCGGGCACGTCACCAAGGACGGCTCCATCGCCGGCCCGCGCACCATGGAGCACCTCGTCGACGTGGTGCTCACCTTCGAGGGCGACCGCCATTCCGGGTTCCGGATGGTGCGCGCTACGAAGAACCGCTTCGGGCCCGCCGACGAGGTGGGTTGCTTCGAGATGGACGAGCGCGGCATCGTCGAGGTGCCCGATCCGTCGGGGCTGTTCACCACGCGCCACGACGAGCCCACCCCCGGCACCTGCGTCACCGTGACGCTGGAGGGCCGGCGGCCGCTCCTGTCGGAGGTGCAGGCGCTCGTCGCCCAGTCCACGAACGAGAAGTCGCCCCGGCGCACCACGCACGGGCTCGACGGGTCGCGGATGGCCATGGTGCTCGCGGTCCTGGAGCGGAAGGCGCGGATGCCGCTGTTCGGCCACGACGTGTACGTCTCCACCGTCGGCGGCGCGCGCGTCACCGACCCGTCGGTCGACCTCGCGGTCGCGATCGCGGTGGCCTCCGCCGCGCTGGATCGCCACCACCCGCGACGCTTCATCGCGCTCGGAGAGGTGGGCCTGGCCGGCGACCTCCGCAGGGTGCCGGGGGTCGAGCGTCGCCTCGCGGAGGCCGCGCGGCTCGGATTCGAGCTGGCCGTCATCCCGCAGGGCTCCCGCGACGTCACGGTGAAGGTGCCGAAGCTGGGTGGGCTCCGGGTGGTGGAGGTGCCCACGCTCGCCGACGCGCTCGGCGTCCTCGACCTCCGCACGCCGTCCCGCTAGACGCAACGACAAGGATCCTGGTTGCCGCGCCCTGGAGCGCGGTGACCAGGATCCTTGTTTGCCGCCGTCAGTCGCGTGCGGCGAGGAACCGCTTGGCGAGCGCGGCGAGCACCTCGTCGTCCGACTCGGCCACGCGGCGCAGCGCCGGGTCGGCCACCTCGCCGAGCTGGCCGAGCGCGGAGACCGCGGTCAGCCGGACGGGCGGGTGCTCGTCGGCCACCCGCGCCTCGATCGCATCCACGGCGGAGTCGGCGTGGTCGCCGAGGTAGCCGAGGGCCTCGACGGCGTGGTCACGCACGTCGGGGTTGTCGCTCTCGAGCGCCTCCACCAGCGCCGGGATCGAGAGCTCACCCAGCTTCCGGAAGGCGTCGCTCAGCGCGTCGCGCTGCCAGCCGTCACCGTCGCCGAGCCGCTTCGCGAGCAGCGCCGGTGCGCGGTGGCCGCCGGTGTTCGCGGCCGCGCGGTACGCCTTGAGCGCGACATCCTTGTGCTCGTCGAGCACGAGCGGGGCGACGGCGTCGAAGTGGTCCGGGTTGCCGATCTTGCTGATGACGTGGGCACCGGAGAAGCGGTCCGACGGGTCGTCACTGGTGAGCAGCTCCCTGAGCAGCTCGTCGGCCTCGTCGGCGTGCTGGACGATGGCCCAGGTGATGTCCTCGCGGACCCGGCCGTCCTTCTCGGTGCGCAGGGCCTCGACGAGCACCGGCACGAGGCCGGAGTCTTTGGCGGTACCGAGCGCGAGCGCGGCGTGGCGGCGCTGGGTGGCGGGCTCGCCGTGACGGAGGTTCTCGATCATGGTCTCGGTCATGTGACTCTCTTTCTCTGATGATCGGCCTAACGCCACCTTAGTTCTCGGTATTGCACCGTTCGCCACCGGCGTAGCAGCGGGAGGGCGGGAGCCCACGTCCATGGCAAGCTGACCCCATGCGTTTGATCTCCCGCCGCACCGCAGTGGCCGGCCTGGCCGCCGGCGCCGTGCTCCTCGTCGCCGCCTGCACCGACGACGCAGGGGACGACGTCGGCGCCCCCGGCCCGGGTGCGGGGACCGGCGGCGACGAGACCGCGACCGCGGAGGAGAGCCCGACGCCCGCCGGACCGGTGGTGGCGGCCCACGAGCGGTTCGACACCACGCTGCTCGGTGCGGACGCCTCACCCCTGGACGTCAGTCGCGCGGTGCTCGCCGCCGCCACCGTCGTCGTCGTGGCCGACGCGGACACGCCGGAGGCGGCGGCCACCGCGTCGCGGCTGGGGCTGCCGCTCCTGGTGGTGGGCGACGGCCTCACCGAGGAACTGGAGCGGCTCGGCACCCGCACCGTCGTGCGCCTCGGCACCGCGGAGGCCGACCTCGGCGACCGGGAGGTCGTCGACGAGGCGGGCGCCACCGACCTCGAGGGCCTGCCGCTGACCCCGCCCGAGACCGGGCACGTCGCCCTCGTCGCGCCGGGAACCACCGTCCCCGCCGGGGTGGGCGCCACGCTCGCCGCCGCCGGGGTGGCCGTCGAGGAGGTCGCCTGGGACGATCCCCGCGCGACGGCCGAATCGGTCGCGCTCGTCAAGGGCGCCACCGGCGTCGTGGGGCTCGGGGCCTTCGGCGAGCGGTTCCCCTCCCGGGTCGAGGCCGCCCGCACCCTCCCCGAGCTGCCGGGCGGGGGCGTCGCCCCGTTCCCCGGCCGCATGATGGTCGCCCTCTACGGCCACCCGTCCGGCGGCACGCTCGGCGCGCTCGGGGAGCAGGGCCCGGAGGCCGCGGCGAAACGCGTCAAGCAGCTGGCCGCCGAGTACCAGCAGTTCAGCGACAAGCCCGTCATCGGCTGCTTCGAGATCATCACCACCGTGGCCACCGCCGTCTCCGGCCCCGACGGCGACTACTCGGGCGAGACCCCCATCGAGCAGCTCCTGCCGTGGATCGAGGCCGCGGAGGCCAACGGCGTGTACTGCGTCCTCGACCTCCAGCCCGGCCTCACCGACTTCCTCACCCAGGCGAAGAAGTACGAGGAGCTCCTCAAGCGCCCCACCGTCGGCCTCGCCCTCGACCCCGAGTGGCGGCTCCGCCCCGGTCAGCGGCACATGACGATCATCGGCCAGGTCCAGATCGACGAGGTCAACGCCACCGGCGCCTGGCTGGCCGACCTCGTCGCCGCGAACAACCTGCCGCCCAAGGTGCTCGTGCTGCACCAGTTCCAGACCCGCATGATCGTGAACCGTGAGCGGCTCGACACCAGTCGCGACGAGATCCAGTACCTCATGCACGCCGACGGGCACGGCAACCACGGCCAGAAGCTCGCCACCTGGCGGGCGCTGCTGCCCGGCCTCGGCCCCGAGGTACGCCTCGGTTGGAAGAACTTCATCGACGAGGACTCCCCCACCATGACGCCCCAGCAGACGATGGAGCTCGTCGAGCCGACGCCCGACTTCGTGTCCTACCAGTGAGCCGGCGCGGGGCCCCGCCACTATCCTTGAGGGGACTCGTCGAGGAGGGGCCTTGTCACGGACCACGTTGCAGCACTACATGAAGCTGCTGGCGCCCGGCACCCCGCTGCGCGCCGGCATCGACCGCATCCTGCACAGCGGCACGGGGGCCCTGATCGTGCTCGGCTTCAACCGCCAGGTGAAGCAGGTGAGCTCGGGCGGGTTCCAGATCGGGGTGGACTTCTCCGAGCAGGCGCTGCGTGAGCTCGCGAAGCTGGACGGCGCGATCATCGTGAGCAACGACCTCTCCCGCATCGTGTCGGCGGGCGTCCACCTCGTCCCGCCCGGCGACATCCCCACCGCCGAGACCGGCACCCGGCACCGCTCCGCCGACCGCACCGCCCAGGCCACCGCAGTGCCGGTGGTGACGGTGTCCGCGTCGATGGGGACCGTGTCCCTGTTCATCGCCGGGCGGCGGCACGTCGTCGAGAAGGCGAGCGACGTGATCAGCCGCGCCAACCAGACGCTGGCCGCCATGACGAGCCTCATCAACCGACTCCAGGAGGCGCTGGACCAGCTCAACTCCCTCGAGGTCGCCGAGCAGGTGACCCTGCGCGACCTCGTCGCCGTGGCCCACCGCTACGAACTGGCCCGGCGGCTGTCGGCGGAGACCGAGTTCCACATCGAGGTCCTCGGCGTCGAGGGCCGCCTCCTGAAGATGCAGCACGCCGAACTGGCCGCCCCGCTCGGCGGGCTGTCCACGCTGATCGCGTCTGACTACGCGCACAACCTCGACGACGCCCAGGAGTTCCAGCTCGAGAACCTGCAGAACTTCACGCCCGAGGAACTGATGAACAACCACCTCGTGGCCCAGCGGCTCGGGTTCGGGCCCGACGCCTACCTCGAGACCCCGCTGGAGTCGGTCGGCTACCGGATGCTCACCACGGTGGGCAGGCTGCCGCGCCACGTCGTCGACCTCCTCGTGCCGAAGCACTCCCTCCAGGAGCTGTTCGCCGCGAGCGTCGGGGAACTGATGCGTATCGAGGGCATCGGCGATCGGCGCGCCCGCCTCATCCGCGACGCGCTCCTGCGCATCAGCGAAACGGCGTTCGCCCGCTCCGACACCGCTTGATACCCTTGTCCTCACCACAGGGGAGCACCGAAAGGGGTGCTGAGAGTGCGGCGTGACCGCAGACCCTCAACCTGATCCGGTTCGTACCGGCGTAGGGAGTGAGATCTCTCCTTGGCGTATGCCGAGCCCGACGACAAGGAGGAAGCCATGACATTGCGCGCAAGTGCCGCCCTCGCCGCCGCGGCGGCCCTGACCCTGGCCGCCTGCGGCCAGCCCGCCGCCGAGGAAACGACCGACGAGGCGCCGACCGGACTCACGGTCGTCTCACACGAGTCGTTCGTGATGCCCGACGAACTCAAGGAGCAGTTCGCGGAGGAGACCGGCCTCGACGTGACCTACACCACGCTCGCGGACACGGGCAGCATGGTCAACCAGCTCATCCTCACGAAGGACTCACCGCTGGGCGACGTGGTCTTCGGCATCGACAACACCTTCGCCTCCCGGGCGCTCGGCGAGGGCATCATCGCCGGGGACGAGCTCACCGAGATCGACTTCGGTGACGTGTGCGTCAACGCGGACCTGGCCTGGTTCGACGAGCAGGGCCTGCCCCTGCCGGAGACGCTCGACGACCTAACCGACCCTCAGTACCGCGACCTCTTCGTCACCCCGAGCCCCGCCTCCTCCTCGCCCGGCCTGGCGTTCCTGTTCGCCACGGTCGGCGCCAAGGGCGACGGCTGGCTCGACTACTGGCGGGAACTCGAGGCGAACGGCACGCTCGTCGTGAGCGGCTGGACCGAGGCCTACAACGTCGAGTTCACCGCCGGCGAGGGCCAGGGCGACCGCCCGCTCGTGCTCAGCTACTCCACCTCGCCCGCCTGGACCATCGGGGACGACGGTGAGTCCACCACGACGGCGCTGCTCGACACCTGCTTCCGGCAGACCGAGTACGCCGGCGTGCTGGAGGGCGCAGCCAACCCGGAGGGCGCGCAGCAGTTCGTCGACTTCCTGCTGAGCCCCGAGTTCCAGGCCACGATCCCCGAGAACATGTACATGTACCCGGCCGACACCTCGGTCGAGCTCCCGGAGGAGTGGGTCCGGTTCGCGCCCCTGTCCGACGCGCCCATCGAACTCGGCAGCGAGGAGATCGACGCCAACCGGGAGCGGTGGATCCAGGAGTGGACCGAGGCGATCGGTTGATCCGCCGCCTGGCCTGGGTCCTCGTCGCGGCCGTCCCCGCGGCGTTCCTCGCCGTCTTCTTCGTCTGGCCGGCGCTCTCGCTGGTCACACGCGGATTCCACGACGGCGAGTCCTGGACCCTGGCCGGGCTCGCCGCCGTCGCAGGATCCCGGCGCACCTGGGACGCCCTGGTCTTCACGCTCGCGACCGCCTCCGCCGCCACGGCGATCACCGTGGCGCTCGGAGTGGTCGGGGCCTACGTGCTCTACCGGCTGCGCTTCCGGGGCCAGTCCTGGCTGCGTGGCCTCGTCACCGTCCCGTTCGTGCTACCGACGGTGGTCGTCGGCATCGCCTTCAGCGGCCCGCACCCGGTGGCGGGCATCGTCCTCGCGATGGTGTTCTTCAACTACTCGGTGGTCGTGCGCACCGTCGGGGCGCTGTGGATCCGCCTGGACCCCCGGCAGGCGCAGGCGGCCACCGCGCTGGGCGCCTCGCCGCGACAGGTGGCGCTAAGCGTGACGCTGCCCTCCCTCGGACCGGCCGTCGCCTCCGCGGCGGCGCTGGTGTTCCTGTTCTGCGCGTCCGGCTTCGGCATCGTGATGACGCTGGGCCGAGGGCAGTACCACACCATCGAGACCGAGATCTGGTTCCAGACCACCCAGGTCCTCAACCTCACGGCCGCCGCCGCGCTGTCGATCGCGCAGGTGGTCGTCGTGACCGTGAGCCTGTGGCTCACCAACGCCTGGCAGCGCCGTTCCCAGGCCGCGCTCAAGCTGATGCCCGAGACGAGCAGCACGTCGGCCCCGGTCTGGGGCCGCGACTGGCCGGCGCTGCTGCTCACCGGAGTGGTCATCCTCGGCCTCCTGGTCGTGCCCCTGGCCGGGCTGGTGCTGCGGTCGCTGCGGGTGCGCGGCGCGTGGTCGCTGGACGGGTACCGCCGCCTGCTCGACGAGGAGCTCGTCGGCGCCATCTCCACCTCGCTCGTCACCGCCACCGGGGCCGCCGCCATCGCGGTCGGGCTGGGCATGCTCGTCGCGCTCACCGCCTCCCGCCGCCCGCACTCGCGGACCGGGCGGTCCTGGCTGCACGCCCTCGAGACGGTCTACATGCTGCCGCTCGGCGTGTCGGCCGTCACCGTGGGGTTCGGCTACCTCATCACCCTCAACCGTCCCCCGCTCGACCTCCGGTCGTCCGTCGTCCTGATCCCCATCGCCCAGGCGGTGGTGGCGCTGCCGCTCGTCGTGCGCACCCTCCTGCCCACGCTGCGCGCCATCAGCCCCCGCCAGATCCAGGCGGCGCAGGTGCTCGGCGCCTCCCCGCTCCGGGTGCTCGGCACGATCGAGCTCCCCGCCCTGGGCCGCGGTTTCGGCCTCGCGCTCGGGTTCGCGTTCGCCACATCGCTGGGCGAGTTCGGCGCGACGACGTTCCTCGCCCGCCCCGACAACCCCACCCTCCCCGTCCTCATCTACCGGCTCTTCAGCCGCCCCACCGGCGACAACTACGCGATGGCGCTGGCCGCGTCGGTGGTGCTGGCACTATTGACCGCAGCGGTGATGGTCGCGGCCGAGCAGGCGCGGCCCAGAGAGGTGGAATCCTGGTGAGCGGGCTCGCGGTCGACGGCGTCACGGTGCGCTACGGGGACAAGGTCGCCGTGGACCAAGCCACGTTCACGCTCGAGCCGGGACACGTCCTCGCGCTGCTCGGCGCCTCGGGCAGCGGGAAGTCGTCGCTGCTGCGCGCGATAGTCGGTTTCGAGCCGATCGCGAGCGGCCGCGTCTGCTGGGACGGACAGGACCTGAGCACCGTGAAGGTCCACAAGCGACGGTTCGGCCTCGTCTTCCAGGACGGCCAGCTGTTCCCGACGATGACCGTCGCCAAGAACATCGCCTACGGCCTCGGCGCGCTCGACAGGCTCACGCGCCGCCGCCGGGTCCAGGAACTCCTCGAGCTCGTCGGGCTCCCCGGCTACGGCGACCGCAAGCCGGACCAGCTCTCCGGCGGCGAGGCGCAGCGCGTGGCGCTCGCCCGGGCCCTGGCGCCCAACCCGAGGGCGATCTTCCTCGACGAGCCGCTCTCCGCCCTCGACACTGGCCTGCGGCGCCGGCTCGCCGACGACCTGTCGCGCATCCTCCGCGAGACCGGCACCACCGCCGTGTACGTGAGTCACGACCAGGAGGAGGCGTTCGCCGTCGCCGACTCGGTGGCGGTCATGGCCGACGGGCGGATCCTGCAACGGGAGGTGCCCGACGAGCTGTGGAACCGGCCCACGAACAAGCAGGTGGCCGCGTTCCTCGGGTTCCGGACGTTCATCACCCAGGCGACGGCCGCCGCGCTCGGCTGGGACGGCCGGCTCGAGGCCGGCTACGTGCTCGGCATCGGCCCGAGGAGCCTGGACCTCGACGAGCGGGGCGTGGAGGTGCCGGTCCTCGGCCAGTCGATGACCGTCGACCACTACGTGATCGAGGTGCGCCTCCCCGACGGGCAACAGGCCACCGTCGCCGCCCCGAAGAAGGCCGACGCGGACCACGTCCGAGTGACCCTCACGTCGGGGGCCGTCACGCCGGCATAAGGGCGTCGGCGCCCGCCAGCTCGCGGAGGTACTCGCGATCGCCCATCAGCTCGAGGCGCCGCCACAGCATGCTGCCGGGGACGGCCTGGCTCGCGTGGGCGTCGATCGCGCGCAGCTGCGCCTCACGGACCACCTCGAGCGCGTAGTGCAGCTCGTCGGCCGGGTAGCCGCACAGCTGCGCACCGAACTCGTCCTCCAGCACCTCCGTGACGGCCTTGGGCAGCGCCCAGCCGAGCACGCGGATGCCGTGCGTCGCGGCAACCTTCAGCGCCACCTCGCTCGCCATCCGATGGTCCGGGTGGCCCGTCACGCCGCTGCGGGGGTCGAACACGAGGATGAGGTCGGGCGCGACGCGCATGACCGAGGCCTGGATGCGGGCCTCGAGCTCCAGCGGGTCGATCGCCTCCAGCGCGCCGTCCGGGAAGTCCGCGAGCTCGACCTCGCGGACCCCCAACCGCTCCCCTGCGCGGCGCAGCTCCGCCTCGCGGACTCTGCCCAGGTCCGGACGTGCGCCGAGCGTGGAAGCCTCGCCATGCGTGAGGCACAGCACGTCGACCTCCGCTCCGCGCTTCGTGAACTCGTGGATCACGGCCCCCAGCCCGAACGACTCGTCGTCCGGGTGGGCGACCACGGTCAGGACGCGCGTCGCGGCGCCGATGGTGCGTTCAAGTGTCTTCGCCATGACCCCACTATACCCCCGGGGGTATACGGCTTCTCAAGCGGGCCGGTCGCTCGCGCGCTTGGGAGTGTCCTTCTCGGCCTTACGCGCACGGCCACGGGTCCTGCGATCGGTCACGAGGATGTGCACGACGAGCGCCAGCCCCCCGATGGCCGCCGCGGCGAAGAAGACCAGCGCGACGGCCGGGTAGCCGAGCAGGCGGGGGCCGGCGTCGATGCGCGACATCAGGGCCGCGGCGACGGTCACGGCTGCGAGCACCAGGCCGACCGTGACCCGGTTGGCCACCTGATGCATCGTCTCGAGCAGCCGGTCCTCGTCGAGGGCGTTGATGCGGAACGTGAGTTCGCCGTTGCTGAGCGAGTCGAGGATCCGGTTGGCCCGTCGCGGCAGGCTCGCGGTGAACTCCTTGAGCTCCAGCGCGCCGGCGACCGCAGCCCCGGGCGAGATCGAGAACCCCGACTGGAGGATCGTGGTGACGTTGGCCCGGATTGCCTCCGCCGGCGCGAAGTCGGGGTCGAGGTGCTGCACGGCCTGGTCGAGGTTCAGGAGCGCCTTGCCGATCATCGTCATCTCGGCCGGCGGCCGCAGGCCGTGGGTCCCGGAGATCCGCGCCATCTGCACGAGCACGGTGCCGGCCTGCACGTCGTTGCCCAGCGAGAGTGCGCTCGAGACGAGGTGCGCGACGTCCTCACGGAAGGCGGCAGCGTCGTAGTCGCTCAGCGGGTGGCCCATGGACGCGAGCACGTTGGCCGCCTCGTCGCCGTCGCCCTCGCCGATGGCGAGCAGCAGGCGGACGAGCTGGGCGCGCACGCGCTTCGGCACCCGGACCACCATGCCGAGGTCGATGATCGCGAGCCGGCCGTCGGGCGTGACGAGCAGGTTGCCCGGGTGCGGATCGGCGTGCAGGTAACCCTCGTTCAGCAGGGTGTCGAGGAAGAATCGGAACAGCGCGTCCGCCATCGCGGGGCCGTCGATGTCGAGCAGGTCGATCGGGCCGAGTTCGGTGACCTTGCGGCCGGGGATGAACTCCATGGTGAGGACCCGCGAGGTGCTGTAGTCGCGCACCGGCGCCGGCACGGTCAGCAGTTCCTCGTCCTCGACGAGCTCGCCGAACCGCTCGAGATGGGCGAGCTCCTTGCGGTAGTCCAGCTCGTCGGCGATCGAGCGCCGGAACTGGGCCAGCAGGTCGCCGGTGCCGATCCGCTCCCCGGCGGACGTGCGGCGGTCGATCAGCTCGGCGCCCTGGGCCAGCAGTGCCATGTCGGCGCGCACGGTCTCCCGGACCTCCGGCCGCTGCACCTTGACGACGACGTCGCGCCCCGACTTCGTGTGGCCGCGGTGCACCTGACCGAGCGACGCGGCCGCCACCGGCTCGTCGTCGAAGCGGTCGAAGAGGTCCCCGACCTCGGCGCCGATCTCGTCGGCGATGATGCGGCGCACGTCGTCCGCGGGGATGGGGTCGACGTCGTCCTGGAGCCGCGAGAGCGCGGCGGTGTACGCCTCGGGGAGCAGGTCGTGGCGCGTGGAGAGGAGTTGGCCGAGCTTCACGTAGGTCGGGCCCATGGCCTCCAGGTCGGAGGCCAGGCTTTCCGGTCCCGGCCCCTTGGCGTCCGCCTGCTCCTCCTCGACGAGGAACTCGTCGGCCTCCCCCGTGCTCAGGATGCCGGCCCCGCCGTAACGGGCCAACAGCTTCACCAGGTCCGCGACCCGCGTCACTTTCTCGCGCATGCCCCCACCCTAGGGGCTGACGCGACGAGGCGGCGCCCTCCTCGAAAGGAGAGCGCCGCCTCGGTCAGTGGTGGCCGGGTGCTATTCGCCGTCGTTCGGAGCCGGCGCCAACTGGGAGACGTCCGTCTTCTGCACGCCCGTGAACTTGAACGGCAGCTCGGATCCCTCCTCCGAGACGTCGACCTGGACGATCTGGCCCGCGCCGAGCTCCCCGAAGAGGATCTTCTCCGCGAGGATGTCCTCGATGTCGCGCTGGATCGCACGGCGCAGGGGCCGGGCGCCGAGGACCGGGTCGAAGCCGCGCTTGGCGACCAGCGACTTCGCGGCGGGCGTGAGCTCGATGCCCATGTCCTTGTCCGCGAGACGGTGCTCGATCTGGCCCACCATGAGATCGACGATCCGCTCGATGTCGGCCTGGCTGAGCTGGTGGAAGACCACGATCTCGTCCACGCGGTTCAGGAACTCGGGGCGGAAGTGCTGCTTCAGCTCCTCCGACACCTTGGCCTTCATCTGCTCGTAGCTGCCCTGCTGGTCGCCGGCCCGGCTGAAGCCGAGCGAGGCGCCGCGGGAGATGTCCCGCGAGCCCAGGTTGGTGGTCATCACGATCACGGTGTTCTTGAAGTCCACCACGCGGCCCTGGGCGTCCGTCAGTCGACCCTCGTCCAGGATCTGCAGGAGCGAGTTGAAGATGTCCGGGTGGGCCTTCTCGATCTCGTCGAACAGGACCACGCTGAACGGCTTGCGACGCACCTTCTCGGTGAGCTGGCCGCCCTCCTCGTAGCCGACGTAGCCGGGGGGCGAGCCGAACATCCGCGACGCGGTGTGCTTCTCGGAGTACTCCGACATGTCGAGCGTGATGAGTGCGTCCTCGTCGCCGAAGAGGAACTCGGTCAGCGCCTTGGTGAGCTCCGTCTTGCCGACGCCCGAGGGGCCGGCGAAGATGAACGAGCCGCTGGGACGCTTCGGGTCCTTCAGGCCGGCGCGGGTGCGGCGGATCGAACGGGACAGCGCCTTCACGGCGTCGTCCTGGCCGATGTACCGCTTGCCGATCTCCTCCTCCATGCGCAGGAGCCGCTGGGACTCCTCCTCGGTGAGCTTGAACACCGGGATACCGGTGGAGCCCGAGAGCACGACCGCGATCTCCTCCTCGCCGACCACCGCGGGGATGTCGGAGTCGCCCTGCTTCCAGGCCTCCTCCTTCTCCGCCCGCTGGGCGCGGAGCTTCTGCTCCTCGTCGCGGAGGCGCGCGGCCTTCTCGAAGTCCTGCGCGTCGATCGCGGCGTCCTTGGCGATCTTGTTCTGCGCGATGGCCTCGTCGAACTCGCGGAGGTCCGGCGGCGCCGTCATGCGCTGGATGCGCAGTCGGGCGCCCGCCTCGTCGATCAGGTCGATGGCCTTGTCGGGCAGGAACCGGTCCTGGATGTAGCGGTCCGCCATCGTCGCCGCGGCGGTGAGCGCCTCGTCGGTGATGGTGATGCGGTGGTGCGCCTCGTAACGGTCGCGCAGGCCCTTGAGGATGTCGACGGTGAGCGCCACCGACGGCTCCGCCACCTGGATGGGCTGGAAGCGTCGCTCGAGCGCGGCGTCCTTCTCGATGTGCTTGCGGTACTCGTCGAGCGTGGTGGCGCCGATCGTCTGCAGCTCACCTCGCGCGAGCATCGGCTTCAGGATCGAGGCCGCGTCGATCGCGCCCTCGGCGGCGCCGGCACCGACGAGCGTGTGGATCTCGTCGATGAACAGCATGATGTCGCCGCGGGTCTTGATCTCCTTGAGGACCTTCTTCAGCCGCTCTTCGAAGTCGCCGCGGTAGCGCGAGCCGGCGACGAGCGCGCCGAGGTCCAGCGTGTAGATCTGCTTGTCGCGCAACGTCTCCGGCACGTCGCCGCGGACGATGGCCTGGGCGAGGCCCTCGACCACTGCCGTCTTGCCGACGCCGGGCTCGCCGATCAGCACCGGGTTGTTCTTGGTGCGGCGGCTGAGCACCGTCATGACACGCTCGATCTCGTGGGTGCGGCCGATGACCGGGTCGAGCTGGTTCTCGCGGGCCGCCTGCGTGAGGTTGCGGCCGAACTGGTCCAGCACCTGGGAGCTGGTCTTCTCCGGCCCGACCTCGGGCGCCCCGGAGAGCGACGCCTCGCGGCCCTGGTAGCCGGACAGCAGCTGCAGGACCGTGTTGCGCACGCGGTTCAGGTCGGCGCCGAGCTTGATCAGGACCGACGCGGCGACCCCCTCGCCCTCACGGATGAGGCCGAGGAGGATGTGCTCCGTGCCGATGTAGTTGTGGTTCATCTGGAGCGCCTCGCGCAGCGACAGCTCGAGCACCTTCTTGGCACGCGGCGTGAACGGGATGTGCCCCGTCGGCAGCTGCTGCCCCTGCCCGATGATCTCCTCCACCTGCTCGCGGACGGCCTCGAGCGAAATCCCCAAGGACTCGAGCGCCTTCGCGGCCACTCCCTCACCTTCATGAATGAGGCCAAGCAGGATGTGCTCCGTACCGATGTAGCTGTGGTTCAGTAGCTTCGCCTCGTCCTGGGCGAGCACGATCACGCGACGCGCGCGATCAGTAAACCGTTCGAACATCCATTCCTCCTATTGGCTGTCGCCAAGCTTACCCGCCATCGAACGACGACCGGATTCTCTGACTGCGAACGCGACAGCCCCAGGACGGACCTCAGTGCGCGGCGGCGTACGCCTCCATGACCTCGCGGGGGATGCGCCCGCGCTCGGAGACCTCGAGTCCCTTGTCCGCGGCCCAGCGACGGACGTCCTGCGGCCGGGCGCCGCCACCGGCCGCCGGCGCTGCCGACGAGCGGCTCGAACCGCTCCTGCCGCGGCCACCGCGACGGGTGCTCCCCCCGACCCTGCGCGCATTGTCGACGAAGTCCGCCACGGCGTCATTGAACTTCTGGATATTGGCCTCGCTGAGGTCGATCTCGTAGCTCACGCCCTCGATGCCGAATTCGAATGTGCGGGTGGCCGACGAGCCGTCAATGTCGTCGATGAGGGTGACTTCAACCTTGCGTGCCATTGAAATGCCTTCCAGTATTGGTGCTGTGTAACGGTAAGATACACGCACGAACTATTCACCGAAAGACCGGATCGCCATTGTCCTCGAGAAATTTCTGCATCGGCGCCCTGGCCCTCCCGGATTTCGAACACATCTCACTGGGCCCCCGTCATCCGTCCACGGCCGGCTTCATTGCAGGTAGCGGGAGCGTCGTCGAGGGAATGTGGACGGGAATTGATATTCGGCCCGGATATGGCCATCGCGCGGCGGAAAAGCTATTCGAGGTCCGCGATTATCGCACGGCGATCATGCTGGCCGACCGGCACGATTGGCTGTCGGCGTTCAGCGGCGAACTCGTCGTCACGATGACGATCGAAAGCGCGATGCGGCTCACGCCCCCGCCGCGGGCGGTCATGCTGCGCACGATGCTCGCCGAAGTGGGCCGCATCCACAGCCACCTCTCCTTCCTCAGCTACCTCACCGACGACCCCCAGCGGCTCTGGTCCGTCGTCGACCGGATCAGGGAGGCGCTCCTCGACTGGTCGGGCAACCGTGTCCATCCCATGCTCAACCGCGTGGGCGGGCTCTCGGCCGACCTGCCCGCGGGCTGGCGCCTCCCCCTCGACGACGTGCGCCGGCTCGCCGACGACCTGGAGCGGCGCCTGGAGGCTGACGGGCGCTTCCGGGGGCTCGCGGTCCTCGACCGCGGGGACTGCCTGGCGTTCGGCCTGTCGGGGCCCGTGGCGCGCGCCGCCGGGCTCGACCTGGACCGTCGCCGCTCCGGCTACTTGGCCTACGACGAGGTGTTCTCCCCCGCGCCCACCCGGGCCGAGGGCGACGGCCACGCGCGCCTGGCGGTGCTGGTCGACGAACTGCGCACGTCGAGCGACATGGTGGAACGGCTGCTCGCCCGTGCCGCCGGCACCCCCGGGGAGGTGGGGATCCGGCTCGCCCGGCGCCTCAAGGTGCCGGAGGGCGAGCACTGGTCCGAGCTCGAGGCGCCGTGGGGCATCGCCGGCAGCCTGCTCGTGTCGAGGGGCGGCTCCACGCCGTGGCGCCTGGCGCTGCGGACCCCGTCGTTCGCGAACCTCTCCGCCCTCGGCCGCGCGCTCGAGGGCACCCCGGAGACGGCGATCGCCGACGCCGTGGCCACGATCGGCTACAGCGTCGGCGACGCGGACAAGTGAGGGAGCGGCTCAGGCGTGCTTGCGCAGCGGCGCGTCCAGTTCGTCGATGTTGACCATCCGGATGTCGACCAGCGTGGGGTGCTCGTCGTCGCCCCAGATGTCCTCCACCGAGGGGCTCGGGCGGTCCGGGACGAGCTCGATGATGCGGGACTCCTCGGCCTCGCGCTCCTCCGCGCCGCGGAGCTGCTGCTCCAGCTCGGCGATGCGCGCGTTCAGCGCCTCCACTCGAGCCTGCCGCTCGGCGACCTCACCGCGGAGCCATGCGGCGTTGCCGCGCATCGTGCTGAGCTCGGACCGCGCGGCGGCGAGCTGGGAGCGGAGCTGGGTGATGACGGAGTTGAGGCTGGCGGCCCGCTGGTTGAAGCGGTCGATCATCGCGACGGAGTCGGCGTGGTGGCGCTCGGCGGCGGCGGTGCGCAGCTCGACCTCGTGGCGGAGCTCACGGGCGTGCTCCTCCTGGAGCCGCTTGATCTGGGCGAAGGAGACGACGAGCGCGACCACCGCCATGGCGATGGCCACCACGACACCGGCGCGCACGACCCAGATGCTGCCGAAGAGGGACGCGAGGGCCGCTGCGGAACCCACGGTGAGGATGATGAGCGCAGCATTACGCTCCGATGAATTTGGTGCTACCCGACGACCTGCCATGAGGGGGATTCTATAAGGTCGTTCGAATTACGACGGGGACCCTTCAGCGTGTCGCTCATCTTGGGTGTCGTCCGGCGGGTCCTTGATCACCAATTGGCGCTCGATGAGCGACCCGGCCAACGCCATGACCAGCGCGGCGATGATCGTGCCCGAGCCCTGGACGACCCGCTGCAGCGGGGTGGAGGCGGACATGGCGGGCAGGTACTTCATTACGTAGACGGCGTGCGCACCGGCCAGCACCGCCCCCGTCACGATCAGCGACTTCGCCGTCACGAGGGCGATGAACGCCTCCTGCGAGCCCAACCGCCGCTCCTCGCGGCGCTTCGGGAGCAGCGCGGCGTAGATGATGCCGCCGACGCCGAGTGCACCCAGCACGATGGGCACCGTCCACGGGACGACCGGCGGGTACTCGGCGAGCGCGTCGTAGAGGGACAGGAGCAGCCAGCTCACGAGGGCCCCCGCCAGCACCGCGATGACGGTCTGGCGCGGGCTCGTCAGGGAGAGCTTGTTTCTCAAAAGCCTGTCGGGGCGATGATGACGATGTCGTCGCGGCGGACGATGCCCTCGGTGTCCACGTCCTCGACGAGGTCCGCGATGGGGCCGTGGCCCTCGAGTTCGGCATTGGGATCGATGTCCAGCCACGGGACGAGGACGAAGCCGCGCTCGTGGGCGTGGGGGTGGGGAAGCTCGATGTCACCCTCCGACACCCGGCGGCCCACCATGACGATGTCGATGTCGAGCGTTCGCGGACCGCCCGGGACGTCGCGTTCGCGGCCGAAGTTCTCCTCGATGGCCAGCGCCCGGTCGAGGAGGGTCAGCGGCTCCATCGTGGATTCGGCGACGATCACCATGTTCAGGAAATTGGGCTGGTCGGGCACGTCACCCCAGGGCGCCGTCTCGTAGACGGGCGAGACGTCGACGAGCATCAGTCCGGGCGTCTCGGCGAGGAAATCGGTGGCCTGCTGGAGAATGGCCGCCGAATCTCCCTGATTCGATCCCAGGCTGAACACGACCTTTGAAATGGGACGCAGGTTGCCGAGGGTGTCGACGTCGATATCGAAGGGACCGTTAGACATTTCTATCTACTCCTAGTGATGGTGACAGCCACGTCCGTGAACTTGTGGGCGATCGGCGCGTCGGGTTTGTGCACAGTCACCCGGACGGACTGGGCCATGGCCTGGCTCTTCAGGATTCCGGTCGCGATCTGGCTGGCGAGGGACTCGATGAGCTGCACGGGCTCGGATTCGATGACTCCGACGACCAGGTCGGCCACCGCGGAATAGTCGATCGTGGCGTCGAGGTCGTCGTGGCTCGGGAGTGTCGGCACGGCGAGTTCCACGTCGACCACGAAGTCCTGCCCGTTCGCGCGCTCGTCGGGGAACACGCCGTGGAATCCACGCGCGGTCAGGCCTGTGATCGTGATGGTGTCGATGGCGTTCACCTTTGCCCTGGGTGCTGTGACGTCTGGGAGTCTAGCGGAGTCCCGTCAGGAGTTTTTCACCGGGACCGCAGCTTCGACCCGACGAACACGCCGTCGAGCTGCAGTGCCACGTCGTGCGTCCGGACCGCCCAGGCGCCGTGCCACGCGGACCATGCGGTCACCATCGCGGTCGCGACGTCCCGGTCCCGAGCTCCCGCCAGGAACCGCTTCCGGGAGGCGCCGACGAGGACGCGATGGCCCAGCGCCTGGAACTCGTCGAGCCGGCGCAGCAGTTCCCAGTTGTGTCCGCCGGTCTTCGAGAACCCGAGACCGGGGTCGAGGATGATGCGGTCGGCGCCGATCCCCGCAGCGACGGCCGCGTCGCGTTGCACGAGGAGCTCGCGGATGACGTCCGCCACGACGTCGTCGTAGCTCGCCACCTCCTGCATGACGTCGGAGTGCGCCCGCCAGTGCATGAGCACGTACTCGGCTTCGGAGGCGGCGACCACGCCCAACATGGCAGGGTCCGCGAGGCCGCCGGAGACGTCGTTGATGATGGCGGCGCCGGCGTCGATGGACGCCCTCGCGGTGGCCGAGCGCATGGTGTCCACCGAGACGGTGACCCCGTCACGGACGAGGGCCTCGACGAGCGGCACGACGCGGCGGATCTCCTCCGCCTCGTCGACGCGCGGGGCGCCCGGCCGGGTGGACTCGCCGCCGACGTCGATCATGTCGGCGCCCTGGGCCAGCAGTTCGCGGGCGTGGGCGAGCGCGTCGTCGTGGTCGAACCAGCGGCCCCCGTCCGAGAACGAGTCGGGGGTGATGTTGATGATGCCCATGACCCTGGTCATGCTCAATGCCCCAGGATCAGGCTCATCGCCTCGGCTCGCGTGGCCGCGTTGCGCAGCGAGCCGCGCACGGCGCTGGTGATCGTCTTCGCACCGGGCTTGCGCACGCCGCGGAGCGACATGCACATGTGCTCGGCCTCGATGACGACGATGACGCCACCGGGATCGAGGTGCTCGACGAGCGCGTCGGCGATCTCGGAGACGAGGCGCTCCTGGATCTGCGGGCGGCGCGCGTACAAGTCGACGAGGCGGGCGAGCTTGGACAGGCCAGCGACGCGGCCGTCCTTTGAGGGGATGTAGCCGACGTGGGCCACCCCGTAGAACGGGAGCAGGTGGTGCTCGCAGCTGCTGGCGACCTCGATGTCCTTGACGAGGATCAGCTCGTCGTGGGCGACGTCGAAGGTCGTGCCCAGGACGTCGGACGCGTCCTTGCCCAGACCGGAGAACAGTTCCGCGTACGAACGGGCCACGCGGGCGGGCGTGTCCCTCAGCCCGTCACGCTCGGGATCCTCCCCCACGGCGAGGAGGATCTCGCGGACCGCGGCGGCGATGCGTGCCTGGTCGACTGCCATCAGGACCTCGGGGGCTGCCAGTCGGAGGAGCCGGGACGCTCCCAGCCGCTCGGGCCGGCCGGCGGCTGCGCCGGAGGCTCGACCGGGGGCACCGGGGCGCTCGGCGGGCCCCACACCGGCGGACGGTTGTCGCCGGCGGGCTCCTCGTCCTCGTCGGACTTGGGCGGCTGCACGGGCGGGATCTCGGAGGGGACGCGCAGGTCGGACCCGGTCCAGGCCGGGCGCTTCTCGCGACGCCGCAGCGCCTTGAAGATCTCCGCCACCTGCTCCTTGTTGAGCGTCTCCTTCTCGAACAGCTGACGGACGAGCTCGTCGAGCACGTCCCGGTTCTCCTCGAGCACGTCGAACGCCTCCTGGTGCGCCACGTGGATGAGCTTGGAGACCTCCTCGTCGACCACCGCCGCGAGGTTGTCGGAGTACTCCTTGGTGGAGTCGGTGCCGCGCATGCCCATGAAGGGCTCCGAGTCGCCACCGCCGATCTTCACAGCGCCGATGCGCTCGCTCATGCCGTACTGGGTGACCATGGCCCGCGCCACGCGGGTGGCCTTCTCGATGTCGTTGCTGGCGCCGGTGGTGGGGTCGTGGAACACGAGCTCCTCCGCCGCGCGGCCGCCCATCATGTAGGCCATCTGGTCGAGCAACTCGCCGCGGGTCTGGGAGTACTTGTCCTGGTCGGGCAGCACCATCGTGTAGCCGAGCGCCCTGCCGCGCGGCAGGATCGTGACCTTCTGCACGGGGTCGTTGCCCGGCATCGCCGCCGCGACCAGCGCGTGTCCGCCCTCGTGGTACGCGGTGATCAGGCGCTCCTTCTCGTTCATGAGCCGCGTCTTCTTTTGCGGCCCGGCGATCACGCGGTCGATGGCCTCGTCGAGCTCGCGCTGGCCGATGATGTCCTTGCCCTCGCGGGCGGCGAGCAGCGCCGCCTCGTTGAGCACGTTCGCGAGATCCGCGCCGGAGAAGCCGGGGGTGCGGCGGGCGATGGAGGCGAGGTCCACCGTCGACGCGAGCGGCTTGCCCTTGGCGTGCACGCGGAGGATGTGCTCGCGGCCGGCGGCGTCGGGCGCCTCGACGGAGATCTGGCGGTCGAAGCGGCCGGGGCGGAGCAGGGCGGGGTCGAGGACGTCGGGCCGGTTGGTGGCGGCGATCAGGATCACGCCGCCGCGCGCGTCGAAGCCGTCCATCTCGACGAGCAGCTGGTTGAGCGTCTGCTCGCGCTCGTCGTGGCCGCCGCCCATGCCGGCGCCGCGGTGGCGGCCGACGGCGTCGATCTCGTCGATGAACACGATCGCGGGGGCGTTCTCCTTGGCTTGGGAGAACAGGTCACGCACGCGGGAGGCGCCCACGCCGACGAACATCTCGACGAAGTCCGAACCGGAGATGGAGAAGAACGGCACGCCCGCCTCGCCCGCCACGGCGCGCGCGAGCAGCGTCTTGCCGGTGCCGGGGGGCCCGTACAGCAGCACGCCCTTGGGGATCTTGGCGCCGAGTTCGGCGAACTTCGCCGGCTTCTCGAGGAACTCCTTGATCTCGACGAGCTCCTCGACGGCCTCGTCGGCGCCCGCCACGTCGGCGAACGTCGTCTGCGGGGTGTCCTTGTTGGCCAGCTTCGCGCGCGACTTCCCGAACGACAGCGGCCCGCCCGCTCCGCCGCTGTTCATCATCCGGAAGATGAAGAAGAACGCGACGAGCAGGATCAGGAACGGCAGGCCCGTGTAGAGGAACATCGACAGCAGCCCGGGCGACGGGTTGAGGCCGTCCCAGCGTTCCAGGGTGCCGTCGGCCTTGCGCTCCTCGAGGAGCGAGATCACGTCGTCGATCTGCTGCTCGCCCACCCACACCGACTGGGTCTTGTTGCCGTCCATGTCGGTGACCTGGATCTGCTGCTCACCGTCGACGAGCAGTACCTCGCGAAGCTCCTGGTCGCTCTGGAGCAGTTCCATGGTCTGGCTGGTGGGAACGTTCTGGAACCCCGTGAACGAGCTGAAGAGCTGCCAGATCAGCATCATCGACACGACGATGATGAGGATCCACGCCACGGGCGATTTGAAGAACTTTTGCAAGGGGGCCCCGCTCAAAGAAGTCGGAATTCAGCAAACGGCAGCCTACCAGCGTGCCGCAACCGCCCCCTGCGGCTTAGCTGTAGACCTCTGACTTGAGCGTGGCGACGTCGCGCAGGTTGCGGTACTTCTCCGCGTAGTCGAGCCCGAACCCGACGACGAACTCGTTGGGGATGTCGAAGCCCACGTACTTCACGTCGACGTCGATCTGCGCCGCGTCGGGCTTGCGGAACATGGTCATGATCTCGAGGCTCGCGGGGCCGCGGGAGGCGAGGTAGTTCATCAGGTAGCTGAGCGTGAGCCCGGTGTCGATGATGTCCTCCACGACGATCACGTGGCGGCCCTCGAGGTCCTGCGAGAGGTCTTTCAGGATGCGGACGACGCCGCTCGACTGCGTGCCGGCGCCGTAGCTGGAGACCGCCATCCAGTCCATCTGGACATGGCTCTTCATGGCGCGCTGCAGGTCGGCCATCACCATGACGGCGCCGTTGAGGACCCCGACGAGCAGGATCTCCTTGCCGTCGTAGTCGGCGTCGATCTGCGCGGCCACTTCCGCGATGCGGTCGGCGATCTGGTCGGAGGTGAAGAGCACGTGCTCGAGGTCCTGCGAGATGTCGGATGCGTCCACCCGCTCACCCTAGCAAGCGCAGCTCCCCGTCGGTACGCTGCACCCTCGCGCACGGGACGTCGATCGGTCCCTGGCCGTGCCAGGCCGAGACGAGGGAGTCGACGGCGAGGACATGGCCCATGCCGACCACCGCTCCCCCGCGCGTCAGCCAGTTCTTCAGGACGCGCCAGCGCAGCGCCTCCGGGAGGTCCTTGACCGCGTCGACCGGCAGCGGGCCGTCGAGGGTGGCGACGGCGTCGCGGGCGAGCTGGTCGAGGAGGTCGGCGTCGGCGCGCGCCAGCTCCGCGGAGCGGCCGAGGCTGGGGACGATGTCGCGGCCGACGACGCCCTCGAAGTCGGCCAGCCACTTCCGCACGCGGACGCGGGTGAAGGCGTCGTCGAGGTTCATCGGGTCGCTCCAGTAGCGGATGTCCCACTCGACGCAGGCCTGCTCCGTCGTGGAGCGGCGCACCCCGAGCAGTGGCCGGACGAAGGGTCCGCGGGCCGGGGCCATGCCCGCCAGGGAGCGGATGCCCGAGCCGCGGATGAGGCCCAGGAAGACCTGCTCCGCCTGGTCGTCGAGCGTGTGGCCGAGGAGCACCGGGAGCCCGTCCTGGGCGAGCGCGTCGAGCCGGGAGTCGCGCGCCGCGGCTTCCACGCCCTCCACGGAGGGTTCGACGTCGACCTTCCGCACCTCGGCGTGGACCCCGCGCACCTCCAGGGTGCCGCGGACGTGCTCGGCGATGTCGCCCGAGTTCTGCTGCAGCTGGTGGTCGACGATCACGGCGCGGACGGTGCCGCCGCGCTTCTCCGCGCACCACTTGGCTCCGAGCGCGAGCGCGAGCGAGTCGGCCCCTCCGGACACCCCGACGACGACCTCGCCCCCGGGCCATGCGTTCGCGACCGCCTGCGCGACCTCCAGTGCTGCGGGACCGAGCTCTCGTTTAGCCATGGACCCTATTGAGCCACGCCTGCGGGTCGGAGATCTCCCGTTTCGAGGGAAGGTTCTCTGGTTTCTCGTACGCGGCGAGGACCGCGTTGCTGCGGGAGAGGCGCCGAACGCGGGTGCAGAACTCCAGGCCGTTGGCGTACTGGGCGGCCTTGTCGAGCAGGCCCGCGCCCCTGCGGGGCTTCCGGCGGAACGACTTGCGCATGCGTCCTGCGGTGCGGATGCGCCCCGAGTGGTCCGACACGTAGTCCGCGTGGCCCTCGAGGAAGGTCATGGTGGCGACGATCTGGTCCAGCGCGTGGCGGCCGCCCGCGTCGCGCACGAGGGAGGCGAGGTGCTCGCGCAGCCAGGGCGCCTTCTCGAACTGGAGCGCGTGGGTCTGCTCGTGGATCGCCACCCAGCGACGGAAGTCGCGCGGGACGAAGCCACGCGCCCGCTCCATGGCGTACAGGTTGGGCGCGACGAGGTAGAGCCGGTCGCGGCCGGTGAACGCGTCGTACTGTCCGAGCATGAAGCGGGATCCGAGCGCGAAGCCGACGCCGAGCGCGGCACCCAGTCCGCGGCGGCCGAGCTCGCGGCGGAGCCCGTCGGGCCGGTGCGGCCAGTCGAGCGTGTCGAGGGCGGCCTGGGTGATCGTCGAGGCGGCGCGCACCCACCCGTCGCGGTCCACGACGACGACGTCGCGCGCACCCACCGACTGCATCCGCATGCCGCGCGCGGCGATCTCCCCCGCCTCACGGGCCCGCTGCTTGAGGTCGGCGACGAAGCGGATCGCCTCCGGCCTCGTCACGTCGGGCGGGTCGCCGCGTCCGAGCCGCGCGATGCGCGTCGCCGACTGCCAGTGCACCTCGGGGGCGTAGTCCATCAGCACCCACATCCGGTGAGGACCCCGACGACCTGGTCCTCCCAGACCTTGGCGTCCCAGCCGCTCACCTGGCCGTTGGCGAGCACCGCGTAGACGACGAGGGCGCCGTCGCTCGTGACGGTGGTGCCGGCGAGCGACGAGACGAAGCTCAGGGTGCCGGTCTTGGCGCGCGCGACCCCCCGGGCGGCGCTGGAGACGGGGTCGGAGAAGCGGTCGGCGAGCGTGCCGGTGACGCCCGCGACGGGTAGCCCGTCGAGGATCGCGGTGAGCCGGGGCGTGGTGAGCAGGTGCAGGTTGGCCCGGGCGAGGAGGCCCGCCGAGAACACGTTGCTGCGCGAGAGCCCGGAGGCGTCGTCGAGGTGGGCCGTGTCCTCCCAGAGCCCGAGTTCGGTGAGCTGCTCGGCGATGGCCGCGGTGGAGCCCGCGAACGTCGTGGGATGGCCGGTGCGGGCCGCGAGCTGGAATCCCAGCAGCTCGGTGAACGAGTTGTTGGAGCGGAGCATCGCCTGCTCGACGAGCACGTGGACCGGCTCGGACTCGACGCGCGCGAGCTCCCGGCCCGAGCCCGCCACCGCGGCGGGCTCTCCGGTCACGGTCACCCCCAGCTCGGCGAGCTGGCCCGCGAACAGTTGCGCCGCGGCGAGGGCGGGCGTGCGGCTGCGGGCACCGTCGACGCGACCCTCGTCGGCCCAGAGCGCGGTGATCGGCGTGACCTGGTCCCGGTAGCTCTCCGGCCACGTCGGGGCCCAGCCGTCGCCCTCGAAGAGCGAGGCGTCGTAGCCGAGGCTGACCGTCGTCGTCCCGGCCTCCCGCAGCGCGGCCGCCGTGGCCTCCGCCAGTGCCCGGAGCGAGGCCGGCGCGGGATAGGCGCCCTCGGACACCGGCTCGACGCGCAGCAGCGGGTCGCCGCCGCCCACCAGCACGATCGTCGACGGGTCCGGCGCCACCACGCGGGTGGCGAAGCGTTCGTCGCCGTCGAACGCGTTCATGACCGCGACCGCGGTCAGGGTCTTGGTGTTGGAGGCCGGGATGAGCGGCTGGGCCGCGTTGCTGCCGGCGAGCACCTCGCCCGTGGCGGCGTCGAGGATCTCGTAGGCGATCGCGGCGGGGCTCCCGTCGGCGGTGACGATCCGGCTGGTGTCGAGCGCGGCAAGGCGCTGCTGCAGCACGGCCGGGTCGGGGGCAGGACCACCGGGGGGCAGCGGGGGCGGCGGGGCGAGGTCGGGCTCGACCACCGGTTCGGGCTCCGGGGTCGGCTCCACGAACATCGTGGGCGCGATGGTGGGCTCCCCGCCGGGGTTCTCGAGGCCGGCTGCGGTGAGGATGGGCCGGTGGAGCGCGGCGGCGACGATGCCGCCCGCGAGCAGCAGCGCCACGATCAGGCCGGTGATGGCCCAGTCGAGCCCTCGCGACTTCGGCACTCCCACCTCCAACGCGGTATCCTGCTCGAACAAGAACACCGCAAATTATAGGAGTTGGGGCAGTGAGCCAAGACATCCACGCCTCCTTCGAGCCGATTGAGCCGGGTCAGCAGGTCCTCTTCGACGTCACCGTCGAAATCCCGAAGGGGACCAAGCACAAGTACGAGATGGACCACAACACCGGTCGCATCCGCCTTGACCGCACGCTCTTCACCTCGACGCAGTACCCGTACGACTACGGGTTCGTCGAGGGCACGCTCGGTCAGGACGGCGACCCGCTGGACGCGATGGTGATCGGTGGTGATCCCACGTTCCCGGGTTGTCTCATCGAGTGCCGCGCCATTGCGATGTTCCGGATGACCGACGAGATGGGCGGCGACGACAAGGTCCTGTGCGTGCCGACGGCCGACACGCGCCGCAAGCACCTCGTCGACCTGGACTCGGTGCCCGAGTACATGCTGCTCGAGATCGAGCACTTCTTCTCGGTCTACAAGGACCTCGAGCCCGGCAAGTCTGTCGAGGGTGCCACGTGGACCGGCAAGGAGGAGGCCGAGGAGGAGATCCAGGCGTCCTTCGAGCGCGCCAAGGGGACCCCCTTCGAGCACCACCACGTCAACCTGGCCTGATCCCGAGTACGACCCCGGGTGGACGCGGCGCCGCGTCCACCGCCCCTAGGCTGTGCCCATGATGAGCAGGATCCGGTGGGGCGACGTCGCGCTCGCGCTCGGGGTCCTGGTGGTCCTCGGGACGCTGACGGCCGGGAACGCGCTGGCCGGCGCCGCCGAGACCGCCGCGTTCGTCATCCTGCCCTCGGTCCTCCTCGTGTTCCGGCGCAGCGCGCCGCTGGTGTCCGCGGTGGGCATCTACCTCGTGGCGTTGCTCCAGGTGATCGCCATCGGCACGCCGCTGCCCATCAACCTGACGGTGCTGATCGCCCTCTACTCCGTGACCGTCCACGGCCCGAAGGGCGCCGGCCTCGTGGGGCTCCTCGGCGGCGGTCTGGGCGCCGGCCTCTTCGCGCTCCTGCTCGGCACCTCCGGCCTGATGGAGCTGGTGGCCTACTTCCTCCCCACCGCGCTCGCCGTGGCCATCGCCTGGGCGCTGGGCCTGGTGGTGCGCATCCGCAACGAGCGCGCCGCGGCGCTCGCCGACCGGGCCCGCGCCCGCGAGGAACAGCGCAGCCGCGAGGCGGAGTTCGCCGTCGCCGAGGAGCGGGCCCGCATCGCCCGGGAAATGCACGACGTCGTCGCCCACTCCCTCGCGGTGATCATCGCCCAGGCCGACGGCGGCCGGTACGCCGCCGCGAACGACCCCCAGCAGGCGGTCAAGGCTTTGGAGACGGTCGCGGAGATCGGCCGCTCCTCGCTGGCCGACATCCGCCGCATCCTGGGCGTGCTGCGCTCCGACGAGGCCGACGGCCCCCTCGTGCGCCCGCAGCCCACCGGCGAGGACCTCGCCGAGGTGGTGGAGCGCGTGAAGGAGACGGGGGCCACCGTCGCCTACACGACCATCGGCCAACCCCGCCCGCTGCTGCCCGGCATGGGGCTGACCCTGCAGCGAGTCTGCCAGGAGGCCCTCACCAACTCGCTGAAGCACGCCGGCCCGGGCGCGAGGATGTCCGTGCTGCTGCAGTGGACCGACGACGCCGTCATCCTCCAGGTGGACGACGACGGCCGCGGCGCCGCCTCCATCTCCGACGGGGCGGGCACCGGCCTCGTCGGGATGCGGGAGCGCGCGGCGATGTTCGGCGGCCAGCTGCACGCCGCGCCCCGCTCGACCGGCGGCTTCCGCGTGCGCCTCGCCCTGCCGCTCCACCCCACCGGCCCCACCCGCAAGGAGAACCCATGATCCGCGTCGGACTCGTCGACGACCAGCAACTCGTGCGCGCCGGCTTCGCCATGGTGATCGGCTCCCAGCCCGACCTCGAGGTCGTGGCGGAGGCCTCCGACGGGCAGCAGGCCATCGACGAGTTCCCCGGCCGGGACATCGACGTCGTGCTCATGGACGTCCGGATGCCCACCGTCGACGGCATCACGGCCACCGAGCGCCTCACCGCCGCCGACGGCGCGCCGAAGGTGATCATCCTCACCACGTTCGACCTCGACGAGTACGTCCTCCGCGCGATCCGCGCCGGCGCGTCGGGATTCCTGCTCAAGGACGCCCCGCCCGAGGACATGCTCGCCGCGATCCGCACGGTGCACAGCGGCGACGCGGTGATCGCGCCGTCGTCGACGCGCCGGCTGCTCGACCACCTGGTCCAGGTCCTGCCCGACGAGCAGCGCGCGGCCCCGGCGGCGCTGGACGGCCTGACCGACCGCGAGCGGGAGGTGCTGGTGCTGATGGCCCGCGGCCTCTCCAACTGCGAGATCGCGGACCGGCTCTACGTCGCCGAGGCGACGGTGAAGACCCACGTCGGCCGGATCCTGATGAAGCTCAGCGCGCGTGACCGGGTGCAGGCCGTCGTCGTGGCGTACGAGACGGGGCTCGTCAGCCCCGGGGATGCCCGCTGACTCTGACGTACGACCTGGGGATGACCCCGGAAACCCTCCCCCGGCCGGACGCGCGCACCCCCGCTCCGCACGTAGCGTCAGAACCGTGAGAACGCTACAGCCCCTTGCCCCGACCCGAACCGAACCCGCCGCCCGAACGCGCGGCCTCACCAAGACCTACGGCTCCGGCGACGCCATCGTCCGGGCCCTCGACGGCGTCGACGTCGAGTTCGCCTCCGGGGAGTTCACGGCCATCATGGGCCCGTCCGGCTCCGGGAAGTCGACGCTGATGCACATGCTGGCCGGCCTCGATCGGCCGACCTCGGGCTCGGTGTGGCTGTCGAACATCGACATCAGCGACCTGAAGGACAAGCAGGTGACCCTCCTGCGGCGCGAGAAGGTGGGCTTCGTGTTCCAGGGGTTCAACCTCCTGCCGATGTACACCGCGCGGCAGAACATCCTGCTCCCCTTCGAGCTCGCCGGGCGCAAGCCCGACCCGGCCTGGTTCGACCAGCTCGTCGACCTCCTCCACCTCGGCGACCGGTTGACGCACCTGCCGTCGGAGCTGTCGGGCGGGCAGCAGCAGCGGGTCGCCATCGCCCGCGCGCTGATCACCCGGCCGGCGGTCGTCTTCGCCGACGAGCCGACGGGCAACCTCGACTCCCGCTCCGGCAGCCAGATCCTCTCGTTCCTCCGCACGAGCGTGCGGGAGCTCGGGCAGACGGTGATCATGGTGACCCACGACGCGGTCGCCGCGGCCCACGCCTCGCGGGTGCTGCTGCTGGCCGACGGACGGATCGCCGGCGAGATCACGGACCCCACGACCGACGCCATCAGCGCCGGGCTCGACGCGCTGCGCGTGGACGAGGTCGCGTGATGCTGCGCTTCGCCGTGGCGTCAATGCGCGCCTCCGTCGGCCGGCTCGTCGCCGCCGGCATCGCCATCGTGCTCGGCACCGGCTTCGTGGCGGCCACGCTGCTCACCACCGACGTGCTGCGCGCCACCGCCGAGGCCGCGGTCGTCGCCGACCTGAACGGCGCCGACGTCGTCGTCGAGTACGTCCCCTACACGCAGGAGCAGCTCCGTGAGATCGAGGCGCTGCCCGGCGTGGCCGGCGTCGACGAGTTGGTCACCGGTGGCGTGATCGTCGAGTCCGGCCACCGATCGCGCTACATCGACGTGCAGTCACTGCCTGTCCACGGCGCGCCCCCGCCCATCGCCTCCGGTGCCCTTCCGTCCGCCGACGGCGAATTGGCCATCTCCGCCTCCCTCGCCGACTCGCTCGGCGTGGCCGCCGGCGAAACGCTGCGCTGGTCCAGCGTCTCGAGTGAGCTCAACGGGACCCTCATCGTCTCCGGCATCACCGACCAGGGCAGCCTCCTGCTGGGCGACGCCCCCGGCTGGGCGAGCTCCGGCACGCTGGACGCCCTTCGCGGCACCGGCGCCCAGGAGGACACCTCCGCGCAGAACCGTCTGCTCATCCACGGCGACGGCACCTCCCAAGAGCGCATCGCGGCCGGGGTGCGCGGCGTCAGCCCGGACCTCGCCCCACGCACCGCGCAGGAGGTCACCGACACCAAGATGGCGGAGCTGACCGGGAGCGCGCAGTTCTTCGTCCTGTTCGGCATGGGCTTCGCCGCAGTCGCGGTGGTCGTCGCCGGCATGGTGATCGCCAACACCTTCGACGTGCTGGTCGCGCAGCGCACCAAGGTCCTCGCGCTCGTCCGCTGCGGCGGGGCGACGAAGGGGCAGGTTCGGCGCTCGGTGCTGATCGAGGCCACCCTGCTGGGGCTGCTGGCGTCGGTGGTCGGGGTCGGTCTCGGCCTCGGCCTGGGGCAGGCGGCCGCCTGGTTCCTGAGCTCGCGCACGTTCGGCGTGACGGCGCCGCGGTTGACCGACGTCGCGCCCACGACGCTGCTCGTGCCCGTTCTGGTCGGGGTCGTCGTGACCCTCGTCGCCGCCCTGGGGCCGGCCCGCTCGGCCACCCGGGTGAGCCCCGTCGCGGCGCTCCGTCCCGCGGCCGTCGACCCCGTCCGGGCGGGCGGGCGCGCGCGGAAGTGGTTCGGCGGTTTGACGCTCGTCGTCGGGCTGGCCCTGCTCGTCGTGCCGCCGACGCTCGTCGTGGCCACGGACGTGTCCGAGGGCGTCGACCTCGACACCCTGCTCGTGCTGCTCCTGCTGGTGGGCGTCACCGGCGGCCTCCTGACGGTGGGCGGCGTGCTGGTCCTGTCGGTGTTCTTCGTCCCGGCGGTCATCCGCGCGCTTGGCTCGACGCTCGCCCGGCTGCTCCCCGGGGAGGCCGCCGCGACGGCCAGGCTCGCCACGGCCAACGCCGTGCGCAACCCCCGCCGGACCGCGGCCACCACGTCGGCGCTCGTGATCGGCGTGGGCCTGGTGGTCATGATGGGCACCGGGGCCGCAACGGCCCGCACCACGCTCGAGCACGAGCTCGGGGCCCAGTTCCCGGCGGACCTGCTGGTCTCCAGCACGTCTGAGCAGGGCTTCGGCGACGCGGAGCTGGAGGCCGCGGAGGCGGTGGACGGCGTCGTCGGGCTCGCCACGGCTTGGGACCGATCGGTCAACCTCGCCGACGACCCGGGCACCGCCGTGATGGTGGTGGACCCGGTCGCACTGGACGAGGTCCTCGGTGGCCGGTCCTTCGCCGTCGCTGACGGCCACGTGGCCCTCAGCCCGACGGTGTACGAGCGGCTGGGCTCGCCGGAGGCCGTGCGGCTGGGCGACTACGGGATGGGGACCGCGGCGTCGACCGCCGAGGCCCTTCCGGTGGAGGTCGTGGAGTCGCTGCCCCTGCCCGCCGTAGTCGCACCCGACGCACTCGGCGATCTCGGCGCCCCGACCGCGATGCTGGTCGACGTCGACGACACGCGCGCCAGCGAGGTCGTCGCCGACGTCCAGGACGCGGTCTCCGACGCCAACCCCGAGGCACCGCCGAACATGGTGGCGCCGGTCGAGGTGCGCGCGACGTTCGGCCAGGTCATCGACGCGCTGCTCGCGGTGCTCATCGGGCTGCTTGGCGTGGCGGTGGTGATCGCGCTGGTGGGCGTGGCGAACACCCTGTCGCTGTCGGTGATCGAGCGACGGCGCGAGCACGGCGTGCTGCGCGCGGTCGGCGTCACGCAACCGCAGTTGCGCCAGCTGCTCGCGGTCGAGGGCGTGCTGATCTCGACCGCCGGCGCCCTGATCGGCATCGCGCTCGGCCTCGCCACCGGGTTCGCCGGCACGGCGATCATCCTCGGCTCGTCCGCGGAGTTCCGCTTCGGGCTCGACTGGCGCGTGACCCTGGGTTGCGTCGTGATCGCGCTGGTGGCGGGGCTCCTGGCGTCGGTGGTGCCCGCCCGGACGGCCACCCGGGTGCCGGTCGTGGCGGCGCTCGCCACGGAGTGACCGCCCCGGGCCCGCGGGTCAGCGGGCGAGGTTGCGCAGCTCCTCGCCCGCTTCCAGCGCCCGGATCTGGTCCTGGACCAGCGCCTCGGCGCCGATCGGTCGACCCCCGGCGGCGTGCGGCGTGATGATGAGGTTCGGCGCGTCCCACAGCGGCGACTCGGCCGGCAGCGGCTCCACCCTGGTGACGTCGATCGCGGCCCCAGCGATCGTTCCCCGGGTGAGCGCGTCGAGCAGGGCATCCTCGTCGACGGTGCGGCCCCGGCCCACGTTCACGACGTACGCGTGCTCGGGCAGCTGGGCCAGCCGTTCCGCGTTCAGGGCCTTGTCGGTCTCCGGGGTGTCGGGGAGGATCATGACCAGGATGTCGGTGCGGGCCAGCTCGTCGGCGAGCGCGTTCTCCGCCACGACCTCGTAGCCCGCCCGCTCACCGGCGCTGCGCGCGGCGCCCTTCACGTTGGCCCCCAGCGCGGTCAGCAGCGGCGCCAGCGCCTTGGCGATCGACCCGAAGCCCCAGAGCAGCACGTTGCTGTCGATCAGCGTGGTGACCGGCTTGGTGTACAGCGGCTGGCGTCCGCCGATCTCCCGGGCCCAACGGTGCTCCTTCTTCGCCTCGTGGAGGGTGGGCAGCTTCCGGACCAGCGCGAGCATCAGGGCGAGCGCATGCTCGGTCACCGTCTTGTCGTGCATGCCGACACCCGAGGCGATGACGGCCTCGTCCCGGAAACCGGCGGCCAGGACCGCGTCCGAGCCGGCCATCAGCGTCTGCACGAGCCGCACCCGGTCCAGCTGCGCCGCGACCTCCTTGAGCTGCGAGGGCTGGTTGCCCCACACCACCAGCACGTCGGCATCGGTGTGCGCCTCCGGGATCGCCTCCTTGATGTTGTACTCGACGACCTCGCCGTCGATGTCGAGCGCGAGCGGGAACGAATTCGGGACGAGAACCTTCATGACTCGATCCTAATGATCGGACAGGCGTCGTCCGCGCTCGCGCCGCAAGATGGTTGGCCGTAGCGTTGCCCCATGCCCGACTACCTGATGCTGCTCTCCCCCTCCGCGAACCGCGTCTATGCCGGCGAGGCCCCCCGCCTCGCCGCCGCGGAGCTGGCCGCCACCTGGCCGGGCGCCGAGGGCGTCCGCCCCGTGCGACTCGCGGGCGTCGACTACCTGGCACTCGCGGCGTCCGAGGAGGCCCTGCCGACGCTCGCCCGCCAGTCCGCCTGCTTCGCCTTGTTCGAGCAGGCCGGGGAGCTGCTGCGGCCGGTGCAACTGCCCGAGGTGTTCGTCCTCGAGGACGACCTCGTGTCCATCCCCAAGTACCAGGGCAAGACCAACGAGCAGTTCACCCAGCTGCTGCTGGGCGTGACGCTCGCGGCCGTCACCCGTGAGGCCGACGGCAACCGGCAGGTCCTCGATCCGCTCGCCGGGCGGGGGACCACGCTGTCCACCGCGCTGCGGCAGGGGCACGACGCGTACGGGGTGGAGCTCGACGCCAAGTCGTTCGAGGCGATGGCGGCCTTCTACAAGACGTACTTCCGGCGCAAGCGCATCAAGCACACCGCGGAGGTCACCGGCGTCAAGCGCGGCGGCCGGGCCATCGGGCGGCGGTTCGACCTCGCGCTGGACGGCCAGAAGGCCACGGTCTTCACCGGCGACGCCCGTGACTCCGCCGAGCTGTTCGGCAAGAAGCGGTTCGACGCGATCGTGACCGACGCCCCGTACGGCGTCGCGCACGGCGCGAACGCGGGCGGCGGCCGGGACCGCTCCCCCGCGGCCCTGCTGGGCCAGGCCATCCCGGTGTGGGCCTCCCAGCTGAAGCACGGCGGCGCGCTCGGGATCAGCTGGAACACCTTCGGCCTCACGCGCGAGGACCTGGCCACGATCTGCCTTCGGGGGGGCCTCGAACCCGTGGAACACCCCTCCGACTTCGCCCATCGCGTCGACTCTTCCATCAAACGCGACCTATTGGTGGCCGTGAAACCGTAGGGTGGGCGCATGCATCTCATCCTGATGCGCCACGCGAAGACGGAGGGCGCGAACCCCCGCGGTGACCACGCCCGCGAGCTGATCGACCGCGGCCGCGCCGACGCGGTGCTGGCCGGAGAACGGCTGGCCGACCTCGACGTCGACTACGCGCTGGTCTCCACGTCGGCCCGCACCCGCCAGACGTTCGAGGCGTTGGGGCTCGACGTCCCGGTCGAGTACCTCGACGCGATCTACGAGCAGGACGTGCGCGAGATCATGCAGCGGATCGCCGAGGTGCCGGACGACGTGCACTGCCTGCTGGTGGTCGGCCACTCCCCCTCCGTGCCGGCGCTGGCCATGGAGCTCGCGAGGGAGGCCGGCGACGAGGAGCGTTCCGACGAGCTGGCGCACCACTTCCCCACCGCCACCTATGCCGTGTTCGAGGTGGGCCGTTCGTGGCAGCAGCTCACCGACCTCGGCAGCTTCGAGTCGGTGCGCCTGCGTGAGGTGGTCCGCCCATAGGTCAGGGCGCGACGAAGGGGAACTCCGCGAACCGGCGCCGCACGCCCGCCTGGGCGGCCTTCGGGACCCCTTCGGTCTCGGTGACCTCGAGCGTTCGACTGCCGTTGCGTCCGCCCCGCGTCCAGAATCCCCGCACGACGCCGTCGACCACGATGGAGCGCCGGAAGACCCCGTTGTTGCCCGGCACCAGCGCGCGGTGCGTCGCCTCGTCCATGGCGAAGAGCCGGTCCTTGTAGCCGAGGATGAACTCGTCGAACCCCGGCAGGAGCAGCGGGGCCGCGGCGGCCCGCGCCAGGTCGGCGACCCGCCCGTGGAGTCCCGCCGCCGCGAAGGTCTCGTCGCCGAGCGCCTCGACGTCGTCGGCGAGCAGCGGGACCGCCCTGCGGATACGGGCGAGCGGGAGCTTCGTCCACCAGGCGAAGTCGGCGATGGTCGCCGGCCCGCGGGTCCGGAAGTAGCGGCTGGCGAGCTCCCCGATCGCTGCCGTCTCGTCGCCCCCGAACCGGTCTGCGATGCCGGGCCCGAGGGTCTCGGAGGCGAGGACTATCTGCTGGTCCGAGCCGTTCCAGGGCCCGTGCACGAGCCGCCCGTCGGCGATCAGCACGAACAGGATGTGGTAGGCGCGGCCCCCGCTGGGGTCGATGCCGACCGAACGCAGTAGTTCCTGGTAGCGCGCCCGGCTCACGCCGTCGCCTGCGGCGTGCGGCGCGACCACCTCGAACGCGCGCTCGATGGCGTCGTCGCCGAAGTCGTGGTTGCGGGCTCTCCGCTGGGCCGCGGCGCGCAGCGTCGGCGGCGCGCACAGCTCGGTCATCCAGCGCAGGTCGGCCGCGGGTGCGAGGAACACCGTGCCGCGCATCGGGTAGCCGCGCACCAGGGTCCGCGCGTCCAGCGCGGCGAGCACCTCGTCGACGCCGCCGCGGCGGGTGCGGAGCGCGGTGGAGGCGAGCACGCCGGGCAGGTCCTGGCCCTGCATGAGCCCCAGCGCCGAGACGGCGTCGAGCGGAGAGGCATAGGGCCGGTCGACGAGCCCTTGGGCGACCAGGCGTGAGCGCGCGAGGGTTCGGTCAGGCACTCTGCGAGGCTACCGCAGCGGCAGCGCTCAACCCGGAGCGCACGGCCCCTTCCATGTAGCCGTTGAACTTCGTGGTGTACTCGGCACCGGCCCAGTGCAGGACGCCCTCGGGCTCGGCGAGCCCGGGGCCGACCGCGGTCCAGATGCCGGGCGCGAAGTGGGCGCCGTGGCAGCCGCCGGAGTACGGCTCCGCCGACCAGTCGCGCTCGATGTAGGCCACCGGCTTCGGCACGTCGGAGCCGAAGGACTGCCGGACCGACTCCAGGAACGCCCGCTCGCGGATCGTCGTGGTGCGCTTGGACAGGGAGTCGGCTTCGGAGCCGGCGAAGAAGCCCATCAGGTGGCCGCCGGTGGTGCCGTCGGTGGTGGTGTCGAAGGTGACGCGGACCGCGCCCTCGTCGGCGCTGGACTGGCCGGAGAGGCCGCGTTCGCGCCAGAACGGCCGGTCGAACAGGAGGTACGCCTTGATGACGTTGCCTGGGCTGACCTTGTCCGCGGCCTCCGCGCGCCACGCCGGCAGCGGTGGCTCGTGCTCGAGGTTCATCGCGAGCCGGGGCGGCAGCGTCGAGATGACGTGGCGCGCGCGGATCTCCTCGCCGTCCGCCAGTTCGAGCGTGGCCTCGTCGGCACTGTGGCGCACCTTCGTCACGACCGTCCGCAACCGGACGACATCGCCGAGATCCTTCCCCAGCGCTTCCGCGACACGGTAGACGCCCCCGCGGACCCGGAGCTGCTGCAGCTTGCCGTTGGTGGCCAGCATGCTCTCGAGGTCGGGGCCGGTGCCGACGAAGTCCAGCCCCTGCTTGAGGGTGGTGTCCTCGTCGAGCTCGCCGAAGGCGGCGCGGTACACCTCCTCGAAGCGCTGTTGGGCCTTCTTGGTGCGCATGTTGGACTTCGCCCAGCGGCGCAGGCTCTGCCCGAGCCAGACGTGGTTGGCCGCGGCCCACGCGGGGTCGTCCTCCAGCCGGTGGGCGAGGCGACGGAGCCGCAGGAGGCCCTGGCCGAGGTCGGAGATCTCGAAGGGGTTGAGGGTGGCGCGGTCCTCGTCGGTGGGGATCTGGACCGCCTTGCCGTGCGCGCGGACGATGAAGTCGCCGCCCTGGGTGGGCAGGGGAATGGTCTCGAGGCCGTACTTGTGCACGAGCTCCAGGAGCGCGTCGAAGCCGGGGCCGATCCACTGTCCGCCCAGTTCGAGGTAGGAGCCGTCGGCCAGTTCCGCGTTCTCCACGCGTCCGCCCACGCGGTCGCGGGCCTCCAGCACCACGACGCTCAGTCCGCGACTCCGCAGGTCCTGCGCCGCGACCAGGCCGGCGAGGCCAGCACCGATGATGGCGCAGTCGAACATGGTCGTCCTCCTCTTGTGAATCAGCAGTTTGCTGGTCCAACCCTACAAACCCGTGAAAAGCGATCTTCGGGCACCCCGACTTTGGCTGACCTAACCTGTCGGCGCCGGCCCCGCGACGGGGGTGGGCCAGGGGTATGGAGGCAATGGAGCCGTCCACGGGATTCGAACCCGTGACCTACGCTTTACGAGAGCGTCGCTCTACCTACTGAGCTAGGACGGCAGCAAGGCAAGACTATAGCGGCCCGCTGCCGCCGATGCCCAATTCCGGGGGCGACTTTTTCGCGCTCAGGTGCAGCGGGTGCCCTCGTCGGGGAGGGTGCCGTCGGCGAGGTAGCGGTCCACCGCGTCGGCGACGCACTCGCTCGGTCCGGTGACGGCGCCGTGGCCGGGTCCGTCGTAGGTCAGCAGCGTCGCGGGCTCGAGCTGCTCGGCCATCCGCACGGCCTGCTCGTACGGGGTGGCGGAGTCGCCCGTGCCACCGATGACGAGGATCGGGTCGGCGCCCTCGGCCGTGAGCTTGTAGGGCGGGTTGGACTCCGCGGTCCACAACTCGCAGGCGTACGTGATGCCCATGTGCCGGCCGAGGACGGGAGCGCGCCGGGCACCCTCCGCAGCGAGCTCCTGCACCTCGTCGACGCCCTCGTCCGGCCAGTCCGCGCAGAGCATGGCGGGGAAGGCGTAGGCGATCGTGTCGTACCGGTCGGTGCCCCGCCCGTTGAGCTGGTCGGCGGAGGCGAGGAGCGCCTCCCCGTCGCCCCTCATGGCGGCCTGCAGCGCCAGCGCGAGCACCCGGTAGGCGCTGCTGTCGCCATAGAGGAACAGCGCGATTCCGGTGGCGGCGTGGGTCTGGGTGAGCAGCCGGTCGCCCACCGGCAGGGGCGACTGGTCGAGGCTGTCGAGCCATTCGCTGACCTGCTCCTGCAGCTCGGCCGAGGAGGGCCCGTTCAGGGAGCAGACCTCCTGGCCGGCGCACCAGTCGGCCCACGCGACGAACGCGCGCTCGAAGCCCTCGATCTGGTAGATGGGCTCCGCATCGGTGATCTCGACGGCGGCGTCGAGGATGAGCCGACCCGAGGTGTCCGGGAACAGTTCGGCGTACATGGCGCCGATGTAGGTGCCGTACGAGACGCCGAAGAAGTTCAGCTTCTCGGCGCCGAGCAGGTGACGCAGGAGGTCCATGTCGCGCGCGACCTCGACGGACGAGAGGTGGTCCAGCAATTCGCCGGAGCCGTCGCGGCACTGCTGCGCGAAGTCCCGGTAGCCGTCCTGGAGGGCTCGGTCCTCCGCGTCGTCGTCGGGGCTGCCGTCGAGGCCGAGGATCTCGTCGGTCTCCTCCAGCGTGCCGCAGACGACGTGGGTGGAGCCGCCGGTGCCGCGCGGGTCGAAGCCGACGATGTCGTAGCCCTGCCAGTGGTCCGGGGCGAAGGAGGCGGCGAACTCCCGCCCGCTGGCGCCCGGCCCGCCGGGATTGACGAACAGGGGCCCGTTGACGGGGTTCGGGCTCGCGACCCGGTTCACTGCGAGCTCGATGGCGGCGGCGGCCGGGTCCTCCCAGTCCAGGGGCGCCAGCACGGTCGCGCACTCCGTCGCCTCGCCGCACTCGGCCCAGTCCAGGCTCTGCTCGGCGTAGGCGCGCAGGTCGGGTAGGCCGGCGGCGAACTCCACCCCGGGGTCCCCCTGCGCCTCGTAGTCGAGTTGCCGGTCGGGGTTGAGTTCCTCGTCGACGTCGAACACCTCGATGGAGTCCAGGGGCTCGGGGAGTTCACCCGGGAGCCGGTCCTCCTCGCCCAGCTCACTCGGCGACGGGCGGGCGCTGGGGCTCACGGTGGGCTGCTGGTCGGCGGGTGCACCACCGCCGACCATCCCGAAGAGAAACAGCGAGGCTACGAGCGCGACCGCCAAGAACCCGATGACCGTCTGGGTCAGCCGCAAGCCTCTGTCCATGCGTCCAGCCTAGTGGCTGCGCGCGGCCCTCGAATTGTCGCGAGCCCCGCGGATGGCACCGTCGATGCTCCACCGTCCGGCGCCGAACGCCATCAGGACCAGGGACACCGCCGCCGTGAGGAGGGTCCGGTCGCCGAGGAAGCCCTCCATGCCCTCCTGGAAGACGCTGAACGCGCCCCACCGGATGGTGACGAGGGAGGCGACCGACACGAAGAGGAGCAGGAAGCCGACGCCGCGGACGCCGAGGCCCAGCACGAGCAGCACGGCCATGGAGACCAGCCCGAAGCCGAGGATCCAGGCGACCAGCCGCGGCTCCGGTATCACCGTGCCGGAGAGGAAGTCCGTCGCGGCGTCGACGTCCTGGAGCACCTGGTAGCCCAGGACACCGATGATCGCGGCGACGACGAGGCGCAGCACGAACAGCGAGAAGGCGCCGAAGAACCGGTCCGACTGGCGCTTCACGGGCGCGTTGACGACGCGGGTGTTGTCGGTGTCCGAGCCCGGGACCACGCCGAGGCGGGCGTCCCGGGCGTCGCGCTGCTCGCGCAGCCGCGCCATGCGGGCCTCCTCCTCGGCCTGCTCCTGCTGGAGGCGCGACTGGTCGATGACCTGGGTCTGGTCCTCCCGGTCCTCCTCGCGGTCGCGGCGGTAGAGACCGGCGAGCCCTGCTCCGCCCGCCGCTCCGGCGGCGGCAGCCGCGGCAGCGGTACCCACCGCGCTGTGCGGACGGTCGGTGGCGTCGTCGCGCACCTGGTGGGCCTCCTCTGCGGCCACCTGCTCCTCGAGGGGGCGCTCGTCGGCCGGCTGCTCGTCGACCTGCGTCTCGGGGTGGGGTTCACCGCTCAGCGACGGGTCGACCGGCGGCACGATCGGCCGCTGGCGGACCTGCGTCTCCTCGACGTCGTCGAACCGCTCGCCGTCCACCTCCTCGACGGTCTGGCGTTCGCCCCAGGGGTCGCTGAGGACAGGGTCCGCCTGCCGCTCGTCGACCGGCTCGTCGACCGGCTCGTCGACCGGCTGATCGACGGGTGGCGGGGCCTGCAGGTCCTCGACGGGCCGCTCCTCCCCCACCGCGCCATCGCCGGGCGCGTCAACGGCGTACTCGTCGTCCCGGGCGATGGGCGAGACCGTGTCGTCGGCGACGATGTCGGGCTCCTGGTCGCCACGCGGGGCGTCGGGCTCGGTGAGCGCATCGCGCTCGGAGTACTCGGCGGTGGGCTCCTCGTCGCCCCACTCCTGGCCGACGGTGTCCTCGGGGCGCGACTCGGTGGGCCGCTGGTACTCCTTGGCGGCCGCGGGAGTGGGCACCGGGACGGCCTGCTCCTCCGAGTAATCGTTCCACTCCGCGGGGTTGATCTCGACGCCGTAGTCGGTGTCGCTATCCCAGTCCTCGCGCGGTGTGCCCTCCTTGACCCAGTCGTTGGAGTCATTGGTCGACATGGTGACCTCACTCAATCCCTAGACAGTCTTCCGAGCCATTCTGTCAGCCGGAAGCGTCCACGCCGGGCGGGACACGCGGCGCCTCAACTGCGCGCGACGCCGATCAGGAGCGACTCGAATGCCATCTGGGGTGCGACGTTGCCCTCCAGCTTGGTGCGGGTGTCGAGTATCACGTCCAGCGCGCGGATGGTCTGCTCCGGGGTCCTCCGCCGCGCGACCGGCTCGATGACGTCCTGCAGGTCGGCGTTGATGAGCGGCGTGTGCGGGGCGGTCTGCAGGGCGAGCACGTCGCGGTAGAAGGACGTGAGCTCGGTGAGGGTCCGGTCCAGGGAGTCGCGCACGATGCGCTTGTGGCGCTTCTTCTGCTCGTCCTCCAGGTCGCGGATGGCGGCCTGCGCGTGGCGGGCGACGCGGGCACCCCGGCCGGTGGCGCCGAGCGACTCCTGGAGCGCGGCCATCTCCTTCGCGTCCAACTCGGCGCAGAGTTCGTCGGCGTCGGCGTTGGCCGCGGCCACCAGGTTCTCCGCGGCGACGATGCAGTCCGTCAGCGACTTCAGCCGCCCGGGCAACGTGAGGACCTCGTGCCGGCGGATCCGGGCGTCCTCGGAGCGGGCCAGCGCCCGGGCGCGTCCGACGTGCCCCTGCGCGGCGCGGGCCGCGTGCGCCGCCAGCGCCTCCGGTACGCCGTCGCGCTCCATCAGGAGCTGGGCGACCGCCTCGTCGCTGGGGGTGACGAGACGGGCCACCCGGCATCGGGAGCGGATGGTGACGATCACGTCGTCCGGGGTGGGCGCGCAGAGCAGCCAGACGGTCTGCCGCGCCGGCTCCTCGAGCGCCTTGAGCAGCGCGTCGGCGCCGCGCTCGGTGACCCGGTCGGCGTCCTCCACCACGACAATCTGGTAGCGGCCCTGGACGGGCGCGATGTTGGCGCGACTGGCCATGCCGCGCGCCAGGTCGACGCCGATCGACAGCTGCTCGGTGCGCACCAGCGTGACGTCGGGGTGGGCCCCGCTCAGCGTGGTCCGGCACTGCTCGCACTCGCCGCAGCCGCCGCGCGGGCACTGGAGGGCGGCCGCGAAGGCCCGGGCGGCGTTGGACCGGCCGCTGCCGGGCGGGCCGACGAACAGCCAGGCGTGCGTCATGGCGTGCGCGTCGCCAGCGACGGCGCGGCGCAGCGTGGCGATCACGCGCTCCTGCCCGATCAGTTCACCGAAGACGTCCGCCATGGGCTCATCCTCCCACCTGTGTCGGACGATTCTCCCGCGTCCGCAGCAGGCGATCGACGGCCTCCGCTACCGCCGCCGCGATCCGCTCCCGGGTGTCCCGCGCGTCGAGGACGAGGTACTGGGCGGGGCGTTCGGCTGCGAGGTCGAGGAAGTGATGCCGGGCGCGGCGGTGGAGTTCGAGACCTGCGGCCTCGAGCCGGTCCTTCCGCTCGATCGTGGCGACGGCCGCGGCCGGGTCGGTGTCCAGCAGCACGGTCAGGTCGGGCCGGAGGTGGTCCACCGCCCACCACGCGATCTGGCTCACCTCGGCGACGTCCAGCGCGCGGCCGGCGCCCTGGTAGGCGATCATCGAGTCGACGTAGCGGTCGGAGACGACCACCATCCCCGACGCGAGCGCCGGGCGGATCAGCTGGTGGACGTGCTGGGCCTTGTCGGCCGCGTACATCAGCGCCTCGGCGCGGTGGTCGACGTCGCCGGAGGCGGGGTCGAGGATGAGGCGACGCAGTTCGGCGCCGAGCTCGGTGCCGCCGGGCTGGCGGGTGACGAGGTGCTCGACCCCGCGTTCGGCCAGGTGCCGGGTCAGCATGCGGACCTGGGTGGACTTGCCCACCGAGTCGCCGCCCTCGAAGACGACGAAGAGGCCGCTCACTGCAGCTTCTTCCGCATCTTCACGAGCGCCTTGCGCACCTTGGGGACGCGCTCCGGCCACGACTCGATGAACAGCCGCCGGGCCCGGTCCACGCTCCATTGGGCGTGCTCGACGTCGCGGCCCAACTGGAACGCCTCCGCAGGGCTCAGCCCCACGACCTCGATGTCCACCGGCGGCCGGACCGACATGCGCAGTCCGTCGAGGACGGTCTCGAGTTCGCGGCGGGCCTTGCGCAGCGGCTTCTCGAACAGCGGCTCGAGGATGGCGGAGGCGGCGTCGAGCTGCTCCGCGGACCGGAGCGCGGCCGCCCACGCCTCGTCGCTGCTGGACTTGCCGAGCCCACGGCAGCGGTCGAAGAGGATGAGCAGCGCCTGCTCCGTCCTGGCGAAGAGCACCTTGCGGGCGGGCTCGGCGCCCACGTCGCCCACCTTCGGGGCGCGGACCGCGCTGACGAGGGCGTCGATGACGCGGAGCAGAATCGGTTCGCGATCCTCCTCGACGGCGCAGGGCAACGCCTTGAGGTCCACCTCGAGCGCCTCGCGCCACGACGGTTCCAGCACGGGAGACAGACCCCGCAGGTCGCGGAAGATGAGCGAGAGCTCCTCCCTCGTGACGGCGGTCGTGCCCTCCAGCTCGCTCAGCATGAGGCTGTGGAGGTGCATCAGGAAGATCTCGGAGACGAACTCCTCGAGCGACATCCGCTTGTCGATCCCGAGCGGGGGGCGGAAGCTGGTGAGCCCGGTCGCGGGCGCGCCGATCCGCTCCTGCAGGGTGGGCAGGCGGTCGAGCGGCACGGCGTCGATCGCGGCCATGGCCGAGTGGATGAACTCTCGCTGCTGCCCGTCCAGCTTGACCCGCGGTTCCATGGTGATCTCGCGCGACCTCGAGCGGACCTGTCCGTCGCGGATGATGGTCACCACGTCGTCGCACACGTCGACGAGGTCGCCGTCGGGACCGCGCAGCGTGAAGGCGCGCCGCTCGAGCTCCATAGTCGCGAACGGGGCGATGGGCGCCTGCCGCAGGAAGAGGTTGAGACGGCGCCGGATGTGCGGCGGCAGCTCGCCGGAGCTGTCGAGCTCGTAGGACACCTCGTCGGGGAGGCCGGGCCAGGTGGGCGACGAGACGTACCACTCACCCTCCCCGTCGCGGCTCCGGTGGGCGACGACGACGTCGGCGCGCAGCAGCCGCCCCTCCTCGGAGTCGAGCACCGTAACGACCATCTCGTAGCTCGCCGAGGGATGGGCGACGATGCGCTCGATACCCACGGCCTCCGAGACCAGCGGCGGCGGCCCCGCGTCGACGGGCAGCCGGAACCACATCGGCGTTCTCCGCTTCGACATCGCCCTACTTCTTCCGGGTGGTGGTCTTCCGCCTGGCCGGCGCCTTCTTGGGCGCGGGCCCCTTGGCGCGCTTCGCCGCCAGCAGCTCGAATGCGCGCTCCTTCGTGAGCCCCGACGGATCCTCGCCCTTGGGCACGGTCACGTTCGTCTCACCGTCGGTGACGTACGGGCCGAACCGTCCACTCTTCAGGACGACGGGCTTGCCGTTGGTGGGGTCCTCGCCGAACTCCAACAGGGGTGCCGCGGCCGCGGCCCGGCCGCGCGCCTTCGGCTGGGCGTAGATCGCCTCCGCCTCCTCCAGGGAGATCGAGAAGATCTCGTCCTCCGAGGTGAGGGATCGCGAGTCGGTGCCCTTCTTGAGGTACGGGCCGTAGCGCCCGTTCTGGGCGGTGATCTCGACCCCGTCGGCGCCCGTCCCCACGACGCGGGGCAGGCTCAGCAGTTGCAGGGCGGTGGGCAGGTCCACCGACTCCAGCGTCAGCGACTTGAAGAGCGACCCGGTGCGCGGCTTGGCGGACTTGGGCGCGTCCTCCGGGAGGATCTCGGTGACGTAGGGACCGTAGCGGCCGTTCTTCGCGACGATCATGTTGCCCGACTCCGGGTCGACGCCGAGTTCCCGCTCCTCCCCCATGGGGGTGCTCAGCAGTTCCTCGGCGAGTTCGACGGTGAGCTGGTCGGGCGGCAGGTCGTCGGGAACGTTCGCGCGGCGCCCGTCGGCGTCCTCGACATAGGTGCCGTAACGGCCGACGCGGACGTCGATCCCGGAGTCCTTCAGCGGGAAGGTGGACAGCGCACGGGCGTCGATGTCGCCCAGCTCCGTCACGAGCGTCTCGAGGCCCTGGTGGCTCTTGCCCTCCGGGCCGAAGTAGAAGTCGCCCAGCACCTGCAGGCGTTCGGCCTTCCCCGAGGCGATCTCGTCGAGCTGCTCCTCCAACTGGGCGGTGAAGTCGTAGTCGACGAGCTCCGAGAAGTGCTCCTCCAGCAGGCGGGTGACCGCGAACGCGAGCCACGTCGGGACGAGCGCGGAGCCCTTCTTGAACACGTAGTCGCGGGCGGTGATGGTGCGGATGATCGACGCGTACGTCGACGGGCGGCCGATCTCCAACTCCTCGAGCTTCGCCACCAGCGACGGCTCCGTGTAGCGGGCGGGCGGTCGGGTCTCGTGCCCGGTGGCGGCGACCGCGTGGACCGCCGTCTCGTCGCCCTCGGACAGCCGAGGCAACTGGGTCTGCTGGTCGTCGGCGTTCGCGCCCTCCTCGACGCCGGCGACGTAGGCGCGCAGGAAGCCGTGGAACGTGATGGTGCGGCCGGACGCCGCCAGACCGACCTGCTGGTCGCCCTCGAGCGCGGTGAGCTTCACGGAGACCTGCTCCCCGATGGCGTCGGCCATCTGGGAGGCGACGGTGCGCATCCAGACCAGGTTGTAGAGCCGGTACTGGTCGCCGTGCAGGCCGGTCTGGTCCGGGTGGCGGAACGTGTCGCCGGCGGGGCGGATGGCCTCGTGTGCCTCCTGTGCGTTCTTCACCTTCGACGTGTAGACCCGCGGCTTGGGCGATAGGAACTTCTCCCCGAACAGCTCGGCGACCTGCTTCCGCGCCGCCGCGACCGCGGAGGCGGCCAGCGTCACGGAGTCGGTACGCATGTAGGTGATGAAGCCCTGCTCGTAGAGGTCCTGCGCCACCGACATGGTGCGCTGGGAGGTGAACCCGAGCTTGCGGCCCGCCTCCTGCTGCAGCGTCGTGGTGCGGAACGGCTCGTAGGGGCGTCGGGAGTACGGCTTCGCCTCGACGCTCTCGACCGTCGCGGTCGCGGTCCGGAGCGCGTCCGCGACCGCGCGGGCGCCCCGCTCGTCGAGGACCAGCAGGGAGTCGTCCTTCACGCCGCCCTGCGCGTCGAAGTCACGTCCCGTGGCCACCTTCCGGCCGCCGACGGTGACCAGCCGTGCCGGGAAGAGCCGCGGGTCGGCGTCGGCGCCGCCGTCGAGGGTCAGGTCCAGGTCCCAGTAGCCGGCCGGCACGAACGCGATACGCTCCCGCTCCCTGTCGACGATCAGCCGCGTGGCGACGGACTGCACGCGGCCCGCCGAGAGCTTCGGCATGACCTTCTTCCACAGCACGGGCGAGACCTCGTAGCCGTAGAGGCGGTCGAGGATCCTGCGGGTCTCCTGCGCGTCGACGAGGTCGGTGTCGAGTTCGCGAGGGTTGTCCACCGCGTCCAGGATCGCCTGCTTCGTGATCTCGTGGAACACCATCCGCTTCACGGGGACCTTGGGCTTCAACTCCTCCAGGAGGTGCCATGCGATGGCCTCGCCCTCGCGGTCACCATCGGTGGCGAGCAGGAGCTCGTCGACACCCTTCAGCTGGGCCTTGAGGTCGCGGATCGTGGCCTTCTTGTCGGCACCGACGACGTAGATCGGGGAGAACCCGTCCTCCACGTTGACGCCGGTGCGTGCCCACTTCTCGCCCTTGTACTTGGCGGGGACGTCCGACGCGGAGGTCGGCAAGTCGCGGACGTGGCCGCGGCTCGACGTGACGACGTAGTCCTTGCCGAGAAAGCTGGCAATCTTGCTGGCTTTCGTCGGGGACTCGACGATCACGAGGCGTTGAGGGCTCATCAGTTCTTCCTGTTACGAGGGCACGATCCATTCGACAATAGCGAATGGGCGCAATGTGGAGCGCATCGTCAGTCGAGGCGCAGGTACTGCTCCTCGAGCGCTTCCCGTACTTTAGGTGCAATCTCCAGCGAGAGCGCAGTCGGGTCCTTCTCGAGCAGTTCCGCCACGGCGGCGATGACCTGCCCGACGGTGAGGTCGCCGTCGAGCGAACCCAGCACCGCCGCCAGGACGGTGTCGACCTTCATCGCGCGGCGCAGCCCCGTGGACTGGCGCAGCACGATGTACTCCGGGTCGGCAGCCCCCGGCTCGCCGAACGTCTCCTGGGTGACGTCGACGATCCTCGGGCGCGAGGCGAGCAGGTCGTCCAGCGGCAACGTCGCGGCGTCCACGGCCGAGCGGTGCCGGGCGAACACCTCGCCGACGGGTTGGTGCACCGCGTGCGGCCAGGACTCGATCCGGACGTGCGGGGTGGCGCGGCCGGCGTCGGTCATGAGCAGCCACCCCATGCCGACCTCCTCGATGCCCAGGTCCTCGAAGTACTTCAGCCAGCGGTCGTAGGCGTAGACCCACTCCTCCGACCCGGCGAGACCCGCGTCCGCGAGCCACAGTTCTATATAGGAGAACTTGTCCATCCGTTCCCGCTCGAGGACGAACAGGTCCATCCCGTTGCCCTCCACCCAGCCGCGGATCCGCTCCTCCCACGGCTGGCCGTCGACGACGGCCCAGTTGACGAGGAGCTGGATGCTGCCGCCGGGGTTCAGGTGACGCGGCGCCTCGCGGAGGATCGCCTGGAGCAGCTCGTCGCCGGAGAAGTTGGTCTCCCGGTACATGAGCCGCGAGTCCGACGGCGGGCTCATCACGTAGGGCGGGTTCGAGACGATGAGGTCGAACTTCTCGCCCTGCACCGGCTCGAAGAGCGAGCCCTGGCGGAAATCGACCTCCGCGCCGCTCAGCTCGGCCGTGACGCGGGCCAGTTTCAGCGCGCGCGCGTTGACGTCGGTGGCCACGACGCGCTCGGCGTGGCGGCTCAGGTGCAATGACTGGACGCCGCAGCCGGTGCCCAGGTCGAGCGCGGAGCCGATCTGGGTGCGCATCGTCATCTGCGCGAGCGTGGTGGAGGCCGAGGACACCCCCAGCACGTAGTCGCGGCGCGTCGGGGTGGTGGCGGTGTCCATGCCCGGAGTGAGGTCGGCCACCGCCCAGCCGGACGCACCGTCGTCCTCCGAGCCATAGGGTCGGATGTCGACCAGCGCGCGGACGCCGTGCTCGGTCTGCTCCAGGAAGTCCGCCGCGTCGTCGAGCAGGAACGCCGCTTCCTCCATGCCCACCTCCTCCTGGAGGATGAACAGCCGGATCAGCGTCGCCAACTCGTCGTGCTGCCCGGCCAACGCCACCGTGGCCGGAACGGTGATGTTGCGCTGCAGCCCCTCCTGCCCGAGCTCGCCGATGCGCTCCAGCACCCCGTCGGCGTCGTAGCGGGCGTGCCGCAGTACCTCGCGAAGGCTCATGGGGGCTCCTGTCTCTTGGGCTGTCGGGTCGACACACTACCGGCCGTTGGGCGTCGTCCCGGGTCACATCGTGCCGGCGGTGGCGCGGCGTTCCACCGTGGAGGGGGCACCGAGGAACGCGGGCTCGAGGGCGACGGTGACGCCCGCGTCGAGCACGACGTCGGCGTCGCGTCCCCGGACCTGGCAGTGCGACAGCTCCGCCCCGTTGTGGGCGGCGGCCGCCCGCGCCGCCCCGCACGGGTCGTCGCCGCGCACGGCCGCGGAGACCCCGGCGAGCGCGGCCAGCTCGGCGACCTGTTCGGCGTGACGGATGTTGCCGAACCATCCGACGACCACGACGGCCGCGGCGGCCACCGAGAAGAGGACCAGCGCGACGCCGATTGTGAGCACCGCGCCACCGCCCCGCTCGCTGCGCGCCCTCATGGCCCGACCCCCGGCTCGTACGCCGCCCAGGCGCTGGCCCGGACCGGCACGTCGCCGATCCCGAGGACGAAGGACCGCGCCTCCACCGTGACCTCCACCCCACCGTCCCGGTGCACGACGGTGGACTCCCGCGGCGACCGGCGCTCGGCGACGGCCAGCGCCGCCTCGTCGCCGCGGGCTATCTGGCGGGCGATCTGCGCCGACGACTCGGCCACCGCGGCCTGCGCCACCCCGAGCAGGACCAGCGTCACGAGCCCGGCGGCCAGCAGCGTCGCGGTGACGATGCCGACCGCCAGCTCGATCGTGACCATGCCTCGGGGCGCCGGGCGACGGCGCCAACCGCCCAGGCCCCGCGTGCTCATCCGAAGAGTCCGCCGAGGAACCCCCCGAAGCCGCCGCCGGACGACACGACGTTGAACAGGGCCACCACCCAGTCGAAGAGCATCTCGAAGAATCGGTTGTCGCTGAAGATCCGCAACAGCAGGAGCGCCGCCGTCGCCGCGGCGAGCAGGCCGATCGCGTACTCGACGGTGGTGAGGCCCCGCTCGATGAGGCGCTTGGGCTTGTTGATGTGGACGATGTCGGACACTGTTGTCCCCTTCCCAGGAGTGCCGGATGCGTGTCATCCGCCACCCCCGTGATGGGCGCACCGGGCGTGCGACGCCCGGACCGCGACCCGCCTGTGGACGACCCCGCAGGGACAACACCATCGGCTGTGGACAGCGGTCGCAGTCCGCTCAGCCGCGGCGGGCGTGCAGGGCGCGCACGCGCTCGGACAGCTCCTCGTCCGGCCCGTCCACCTCGAGGCCGGGCACGACCTCGTTGATCGGCAGCGCCGCCACCGGCCCGGGCGCGAGACCGAGTTCCGGCAACCAGCCCAACAGCTGTTCCGTGGAGCTGGCGTAGACGATGCGACCCAACCCGACCCAACCATGGGCGGCCGCGCACATCGGGCAGTGCTCGCCCGAGGTGTAGACGGTGGCCGAGGCGCGCTCCTCGGGTGTGAGGTGCTCGGCGGCCCAGCGGGCGATCGCGAACTCGGGGTGCTGCGTCCGGTCGCCGCGCGCTACGTGGTTGTGGTCCTCGAAGAGGACCTCGCCGGCGGCCGAGACCAGCACCGAGCCGAACGGTTCGTCGCCGGAGGCGAGGGCCCGCTCGGCGAGGTCGACGGCCCGGATCAGGAAACGGCGATCCTCGTCGGTGATGGGCATGACTGGGCTCCTCTCAGCCGGGGAAGATCTCATCGAGCGCGGCGAGGTCCTCGGCGGTGGGCTGCCACGAGCCCGCGGCCGCGTTGGTGCGGACCTGATCGGGCGTGGTGGCGCCGGCGATGACGGAGGCCACGGGCGACTGGGCGAGCAGCCAGGAGATCGCCACCTGCACCTCGGTCACGCCGCGCTCGCGGGCGAACTCGCCGAACCGGCGCAGCTGGTCGAGGTCCGCCGCGTCGACCCGCTCCTGGCTGAGTCGGGACCCTTCGGGCGCGCGCCCGTCGGAGTACTTCCCGGTCAGCAGGCCACTGGCGAGCGGGAAGTACGGGATCAGCCCCAGACCGAAGTGGCGGGCCGCGGGAATGACCTCCCGCTCGATCCCGCGGTTCAGCAGGCTGTAGTGGTTCTGCGCGGAGACGAACCGCTCGTGGCCCAGCTGGCGGGCGACGTGGTCGGCATGGGCGATCTGCCAACCGGCGAAGTTCGAGTGGCCGATGTAGCGGACCTTCCCCGCACGGACCAGCGAGTCCAGCGCGGCGAGGGTCTCCTCGATGGGCGTGTCGGGGTCGGGCCGGTGGAGCTGCAGGAGGTCGATGTGATCCGTTGCGAGGCGGCGCAGTGAGCCCTCCACGGAGCGGATCAGGTAGCGGCGCGATCCCCGGTCCTGCCAGTCGGGGCCGTCCAGCGGGCCGGCGTCCATGCCGAACTTGGTGGCGACGACCGCCTCGTCGCGCCGGGAGCCGAGTGCCTTGCCGAGCTGCGTCTCCGACACACCGCGGGAGTACGAGTTCGCGGTGTCGAAGAGCGTGATGCCGGCGTCGAGTGCGGCCTCGACGACCGCGGTCGTGCCGTCCTGGTGCTCGGTTGCGGTGCCGGCGCGGCCGAAGTTGTTGCAGCCGAGGCCGACGACCGACACGGCCAGCCCCGAATGTCCCATGCGACGAATCTCCATGGGACCCACCCTAGTCAGGGAGCAACTCGCCGAGCAGGATCCGCGCGTCGGCCTTGCTGAGGACCTGGTTGGCGTTGCCGCACTTCGGGGACACCACGCAGGCGGGGCAGCCATCGTCGCAGGGGCACCGCTGGAGCCGCTCCAGGGTCGCGAACAGCCACTGCTCGACCACCTCGTAGGCCCGGTGGGCGAAACCGGCGCCGCCGGGCAGGCCGTCGTGGACGAAGATCGTCGCCAGCCCCGTGTCCGGGTGCAGCGCGGTGGAGACGCCGCCGATGTCCCAGCGGTCGCAGGGCGCGAACGCGGGGAGCAGGCCGATGGCCGTGTGTTCCATGGCGTGCGCGGCGGCGCCGACCTGCAGCGCGCCCCAGCCGAGGCGCCGGATCATCTCCGCGGGCACCGTCCACCACACCGCCTGCGTGTTCAGGGTGCGCGACGGCATGGTGAGCGGGGTGTGGTCCCACACCTCGTGCGTGAGCTCGTCGCGACGGAGGTAGCCGTGGACCTGGGTGGTGAGGCGCACGTCGCCCCGGTGGACGGTGGTCTCACCGAGCGGCCGTGACTCGAGGTCGCGCAGGACCTCGATGTCGAACGTGGACTGCGGCTGTGTGTAGTACTTCGGGCGAGCCGCCCGCACCATCGCCTGCTTCTCCTCACGGATCAGCTCCTCGACGATGAAGCTCTCCCCCTGGTGGAGGTAGACGGCGCCCTCGTGGACGACCGAGTCGGCCATGGCCTCGTCGACCGTGCCGACGACCCGGCCGGTCTCGCGCTCGATGATGTCGATCGGCTTCGCGCCGGCGGAGCGGAGGGTGATGTAGTCGACGGCGCGGTCGGGGCGGGTCCAGAAGTAGCGGCCGCCACGGTCCCGGAGCACGCCCTGTGCGCACAGGGCTTCCACGACCGTGGGCATCGTGGGGCCGAACCAGCGCGCGTCCGCGTGGGTCAGCGGGAGTTCCTGCGCGGCCGCCGCGAGGTGCGGTCCGATCACGTGCGGGTTCTCGGGGTAGAGGACGGCGTGCTCGACCGGGGCGGACAGGATCGCCTCCGGGTGGTCGAACAGGAACCCGTCGAGCGGGTTCTCCCTGGCGAGGAGCACCACCAGCGCATCGGACCCCCGGCGTCCGGCGCGGCCGGCCTGCTGCCAGAGCGCGCTCAGCTTCCCCGGGTAGCCGGCGATCAGGACGGCGTCCATCCCGGCGACGTCGATGCCGAGTTCGAGGGCGTTGGTGGTGGCGACTCCGCGCAGCTGCCCGGTCTGCAGGTCGTGCTCGAGCTCCCGCCGCTCCGCGGCCAGGTAACCGGCCCGGTACGACGCGATCGCGCCACCGGCGATCTCCTGGGCGTCGAGCGCGACCAGCTCGGCGCCCACCCTGGAGGCGACGAAGGCGATGGTCTGGGACCCGTCGTCGACGAGCCGGCCCAGGAGGTTGGCCGTGTCCTGGTTGAGCGAGACGGACGGCTTCCAGAGGGCGACGGTGCGGCGCGGCTTGGGCGCGGCGTCCTCGGTGACCGCCTCCACACTGTCCTCGCCGATGAGCCTGCCGCCGAACTCCGCGGCGTTGGGGGCCGTGCCGGAGGCCAGGAGCACCGTGGGCGTGGCGCCGTAGTGGGCGGCGATGCGGCGGAGCCGACGGAGCACCTGGGCGACGTGCGCGCCGAACACGCCCTGGTAACGGTGTGCCTCGTCGACGACGATGTAGCGCAGCCCGCCCAGCAGTCTCGACCAGCGCTGGTGGCCCGGCAGGATCGAGTAGTGGACCATGTCGGGGTTCGTGAGCACGAACGCGGCGTGGTCGCGGGCGAAGCGTCTGTCCGCCTCGTCGGAGTCCCCGTCGACGGCGCCGATCCGCCAACCCTGCGGGCCGAGCGCCGCCGCCGCCCGCGCCTGGTCGTGCGCCAGCGCCTTGGTGGGCGCGAGGTAGAGGGCGGTGTGGGTGGGGCGACGCAGGCGCGCGGCCGGGAGGGGGACACCGACCCGCCCCTCGCCCGTGGCGGCGATGATGGGCAGCAGGTAGGCCAGCGACTTGCCGGAGCCGGTGGCGGAGGTGAGCGCGACGTGGTGCCCGCGGTACGCCAGGTCGGCGAAGTCGGCTTGGTGTCGCCAGGGCGACTCGATGCCGCAGTCGCGGAGCCGGGAGATCGTCGCTTCCGAGACCCAGTCGGGCCAGGCGCCGTGGCGTCCGGGGAGCGCGGGCCGGTCGTCGACGGCGCACACCTCCTGCGACTCGAGCACCCACGACCAGTTCGACGACATGCCGGGCATGGTACTCGTCAGCCGAAGAAGTCCCCCAGGAGCCCGGCGATGATCGGGATCACCCCGACGAGGACGAAGGCGGGCAGGAAGCAGCCCATGAGGGGGCCGACCGACTTCACGCCGACGGTCCGTGCCCGTTTCGTCTCCTCGTCGTGCTGGACCTGCCGGAGGTCCGCGGCGTGACGCCGCAGCGCCTCGGACAATGCCGTGCCGGAACGCGCGGAGCGGACGAAGTCGCGCGCCGCGGGCCCCCAGACGGGGTCGTTCCGCAGTTCGGCCCATGCCTCCTCCGGGGCGCGGCCCACGTCGAGGTGGGCGAGGACCCGGCCCAGCAGGCTGGCGCTGGGGTCGGGCGAGACCTCGACCACCGAAGCGACGGCGCTCGCGACGGGCGCGCCCGCGTCGAGGCACACCGCGAGGAACTCCATCGCGACGGGCGCCTGCCGGCGGACGACCCGGTCCGCGGCCGGGCGCGGCCCCAGCCGACGCAGGGCGTTGCGCCAGGCGACGGGTCGGCGCGCGGGCTGGTCGAGTCTGCGCAGCGGCCTGCCGGGAAGGAGCAGTGCGACGCACAGGGCCGCGGCGAGCGCGAGGGGAAGTGTCATCGTCGCGCCAATCGCTCGATCCACAGCGTCCCGGCGGCCGTCAGGCCCATGGCCACGGCGCACAGCCACTGGCCCACCGGGTGGCCGAACAGGAACTCCAGCGAGTTGGTGCCGCCCAGGAACCCGAGGCCGACCGCACCCACCGGCAGCACCGCCATGATCTGGCCGGAGGCGCGGGCGGTGGCCAACTCCGTCTCGACGATGCCGCTGACCCTCTGTTCCTCCCGCAGCGTCTCCGCCACCCCCTCCAGGACGCCGGCGACCGGTGCGCCGCTGCGCTCGCTCACGCGCCACGCCGCCGCGATCATGCCCAGACCGTGTCCCCCGGGCTCGTGCTCGCGGGCACGCAGCACGGCCGGGACGTCGCCGCCCAGCGCGGCAGTGGCCGCGGCCTCCCGCAGGACCCCGTGCTCGGCGGCAGCCTCCCGGAGGGCGTGGACGGGGATCTGCCCCGACCACAACAGCGAGGCCAACAGCCGGGCGGCGGCTGCCACCGAGCGTCCACGCCGACGAGCGGCGGCGCGGCGGGCCCGGTCGGTGACGAACCAGGTGAGCAGGCCGGCCAGGATGGCGGCGGTGACGGCCCAACCGAGCCCTGACGGCCCGAGGAGGACCAGCACCACCGAACCGGCACCCAGCGCCACCGCAGCGACCGGAGCGAGCCGCAGCGACCGGCTCCGCCGCGTCGTAGGGACCACCGACAGGCGGGCCAGCGACGCGCGTCCGGGCCCCGGGACGACGAGCCACGCCGCCGCCCCTGCGAGCAGCGGCGTCAGCACAGGAGTTCCTCGACTTGGGCCGCCCCGGCCAGGCGTTCGATCCCACCAGGAACGAAACGGAGGCCGGGCAGGATGGCGACCCTGTCGGTGGCCTCGCGGTGCACCACACCGATCTCGTCCACCCTGCGGCGGCCGTGGACGTCGCGACGCACGTGCACCACCAGCCGCAGCGCGGCCGCGACCTGCGCGTGGCAGGCCTCCCGGCCGAGCCCACCGAGGGCGGCGAGGGCCTCGAGTCGGGCGGGCACGTCGGTCACGGAGTTGGCGTGGATGGTGGCGCAGCCCCCTTCGTGCCCGGTGTTGAGGGCCCGCAGCAGGTCCGTGATCTCTCCGCCGCGCACCTCTCCCAGCACGACCCGGTCGGGTCGCATGCGCAACGCCTGGCGGACGAGCTCGGCCAGAGTGATCGCGCCGGTGCCCTCGGCGTTGGCCACCCTGCCCTCCAACCGCACGCAGTGCGGGTGGTCCGGCACGAGCTCGCGCGCGTCCTCGACGAGGACGATCCGCTCGTGGGGCGGGACGGCGGCCAGGAGCGCGGCCAGCAGCGTCGTCTTCCCCGACCCGGTACCGCCGCTGATGAGGAACGGGACCCGCCGGGTCACCATCGCCCGCAGCAGGCGCGCGCCCTCCGCCGGTATGGAGCCGGCGGCGGCGAGGTCGTCGAGGGAGAAGCTCCGCGCCGCCGGGACGCGCAGCGACAGGCAGGTCCCGGGCAGCGAGACCGGGGCGAGCACGGCGTGCAGGCGCGTGCCGTCGGGCAGCCTGCCGTCGACGAAGGGACGGCTGTCATCGAGACGCCTGCCGGAGGCGGCCGCGAGCCGGATCGCGAGCCGCCGCACCTGCTCGTCGTCGACGAACGTGACGCCGGCACGTTCGAGCCCACTACCGCGATCGACGAACACGTCGGCCGGCCCGTTCACGACGACGTCGCTGACGCCCGGCTGCCGGAGCAGGTCGTCGAGCGGTCCGGCGCCGCGGGAGTGGCGACGCAGCCGGTCCATCGTCGCCAGCACCGCGGAGTCCGTGACCACTTCGCCAAGGTCGCGGAGCGCCGCCGCCACGTCGCGAGGGGTGTAGTCGCGGCCCAGCTCGCCGAGCCGGGACTGCACCAGCCCGAGGTCAACCATCGACGACCACCCGCCTCAGCTGCTCCACGTCGGCGCGGAACCGCCTCGCCGGCGATGCGACCGGGATCTGGCCCAACGCGGCCAGCCGCGGCACCGTCGGGTCGTGCCGGACCCGGGCCACCAGCGGCGCCCCCAGCGCCTCGGCCACCGCCCCGGCCGGCAGGTCCCTCCCCGGGCCGGTGCGCACGACGAGGCCGGCCGGCGGGACCGGCGCCCCGCGCGTCAGCATCCGGGCTGCGGCGACGGAACGCACGTCGGCGCCCACCACGAGCAGTTGGAGGTCTGCGTCGACGGCCGCCGAGACGCCGTCCAGCACGACGAGGTCCATCGTGCGGCGCAGGGAACCCAGCACGGCGCCCAGCGCCTGGGGAGCCGGCGGGCCGGGTGGATCGTCGCGGCCCGCGGGAAGGAACCGGGCACCGCCCACCTCGAGGAGCGAGTCCTGGAGGTCCCCCAGTTGGCCGGCCGCGCCCGCGAGACCGCCCCAGCGCAGACCCTCCACGGCCTCCGCGCCGACGAGGAGGTCCAGCCCGCCCCCGTGGGGCGCGAGTTCCACCACGACCGCGCGCTGGCCCCGGGCCGCGGCGAGCAGTCCCAGGGCGACGGCGCAGGTCGACGTGCCCAGGCCTCCCGACGCGCCGACCAGCGCCACCGTCGTCGCCCGCGCGACCGAACCCGCCGACACCGAGGCGAACAGCTCCGCCAGGCGGCCCGCCGCGTCGGGCAGCCGGACCACCGGGTAACCGAGCTCCGCCGAAGCATCGGCCAGCTCCGCCGGGTCTCGGCCGACGAGGAACGTCCGCGGCTGGTGGCCCAGCCACGCGGTGCGGGCCGCCATCTCCGGAGCGACGAGGCGCAGCGGCGCCCGCGGCCAGCGGCGGGCCAGTTCGTCGGTGCCCTGGACGACCTGCAACGCCACGTCCATCGCGATGGCGGACACCTCCAGCGTCTCCACGACGGCGGGGTCACGTGCGGCGACGAGCACCGCGTCATCAGCTTCCATGCCCCCGTGGTGGTCACGAGGGGCCGGTCGGGTGCACCGCGCGGCAAGTCTGTGGACAACCCCTCGCAAGCTAGGCTGTTCCCGGACTAGGAGGGTTTACCTGTGAGCACGTTTCCGTCAGAAGCGCTCGACTGGCTCGCCGTCTGGGGAGGGGTCCGTGGCCTCACCGTCGGCGACGACGCGTCGCTGCCGAGGCGCCTGGCGGGACGCGGCCACCAGATCTTCGCGCTGACCCCCGACGAGGCCCTGGTCGCCCGACTGAACGGCTACGGCAACATCACGCCGCTGCACGCGCGCGCGGAGGCGATCCCGCTCGACCCGTTCCAGTTCGAGGTGGTCTTCACCCACCAGGCGTTCCACAAGCTGGACCGGGCCCAGGCGCTGCCGCAGATCGCGCGGGTGCTGCGTCCCGGGGGCTGCCTGTCCGCCTCCTACCTCATCCGCGACGACTCGGTGCCGTGGGTGCGGCGCCTCGCCGCGCTGCTTCGCCGCTACGACCCGGTCGCGATGAAGGGGGACTACGGCCACCAGTCCCTGGAGTCGCTGCGCGAGTCGCACTACTTCCCGGAGATCGAGGAGCGCGCCTTCCGGATCTGGCAGCCCGTCACCCGCGACGACATGGCCAACATGGTGCGGCACCAGCCGTTGGCCAGGCACCTCGACGGCGACCAGCTGGACCGCCTCGTCGAGCAGGTGCTCGAGCTCTACGACGCGGCCGCCCGGCCCGGCGAGAACCTGAAGCTGCCCTTCCAGCTGCTGTGCTGGCGAGCCTGGGTCGACCACGCCGAACTGACGAACCCGGTCCAGCTCCCCGACAACGGGCTGGCAATCAAGGTCTAGCGCCTCACCCGGCCCGCGAAGGTCCTAGGCTGGAGCCTCAGAAAGGAAGCGACATGGCTGACAACGTGAACAACATCAAGGAGCAGCTCGGCGAGTTCCTGTCGAAGGAGACTGAACTGGCCAAGGCCGAGATCGTCCCGTCGGCGAAGAAGGCTGGGATCGGCTCGGTGCTGGGCATCGTCGCCCTCTCCTTCGCCCTTCACGCCATCTGGATGCTGGTCATCGCGCTCGCCGCGGTCTTCGCATGGCTCGTCAGCCTCACCGGGCTCAGCACGGCGCTGTCGATCGTCTTCGGCTTCCTGATCGCCGCCGTCATCTCGCTCATCGTGGCCGCCATCATCGGCTTCCTCGCCTACCGCAAGTTCAAGCAGGTCAAGGCCCCGACGGCCACGATCGCGGAATTCAAGGCCACCGCAAGCGCCATCATCGACGGCTTCAGCCACAGCGACACCGCCGTGCCCGCGCGGACCACGCAGCCCGGCTTCACTGTCGTCGACGACCGGATCGCCTAGTCGCGCATGTACTCGTTGGGGATCGGGACGACACGCTCCCGGTCCCAGCCCTGATCCCACCCGGCGAGCTCCAGCACCCAGTCGAGCAGGTGCGCGGTCAGCCCCCAGATGAAGCTGTCCGGGAGGACGAACGCGGGGCCACGGAAGCCCGCAGGGTGCTCGCACGTCATCCGGACGTCCGCGCTGGTGAGCATCGAGACCGGGTACTGGTGCACCGACTCGGTCTCGGCGATGTCGACGGCGTCCAGTTCGCCGCCCGGCCACGTGGCGACCACGGTCGTGACGTCGTAGTTGGAGGCCGGGACCCACAGCGGCGGCAGCTCCCCCATCACCGACACCTCGTGCGGCGTGAGGCCCACCTCCTCCTCCGCTTCGCGGAGCGCCGCACCCACCGGCCCGCCGTCGACGTCGTCGATGCGGCCTCCGGGCAGCGCCATCTGGCCCGCGTGACGGCGCAGGGTCGAGGCGCGTCGCACGAAGACGATCTCGGGGTCGGGCCGGTCGGAGAAGAGCATCAGCACCGCGGCCGACCGCTTGCCCCTGGGCGTGCGGTCGAAGTCGATCAGCGGCCTGCTCGGCGGGTCGACCAGTGCGCGGCGCAGTGCGCTGAAGTCGGCGGTCACAGGTGCTCCTCGATCAGGGACTCGAGCTGCTCGGTCGACTCGAACGGACCGGGATGGCGGTACCGGATGACGCCCTCCGCGTCGACGAGGACCGTCATGGGGATCCCGGGGACGCCGAGTGACGTCTGCAGGGTCTTGTCCAGGTCCTGGATGTGGGGGTAGTCCCACTCGACGAGCGAGGCGAACTCCAGCGCCCAGTCCGGCTTGGGATCGTTGTAGTTGATGCCGTAGAGGTCGACGTCGTCACGCGTCCGGTGCAGTTCACGCAGGAAGGGGGCCTCCTCGCGGCAGGGGCCGCACCACTGCGCCCAGAGGTTGATCACCATCGGACGCCTCGGCAGGCCGGCGAGGTTGACGACCTTGTCGGAGCCCAGGCAAGGGAGGGCGGTGCGCGGCAACCCTCCCTCCACCGGCTCGGCGGCGGGGTCGGTGTCGGGGCAGTCCGGCAGGCCGTACTCCTCCCTCAGCTGCGCGAGCGCGGCGGGGGGCACCTCGGCGCTCTCGGGGGTGGACGTCGGTGCCGGATCGGGCGCGGCGCATCCGGCCAGGAGCAGCAGCGTGGCGACGAGGGACCCGGCGACCCTCATGCGCGCGGTTCCCTGATGAGCGTGGCGGCGACGACCGGGTCCTGCTCACCGATGTCGCGGCTGGGGCAGAGGTCGCGGATGACGCACGCGGCGCAGGCGGGCCGCTTCGCGTGGCAGACGCGACGTCCGTGCCAGATGATCTCGTGCGACAGCTGCGTCCACCGCTCGGGCGGGAAGAGTGCCATCACCGCCTGCTCGACCACGTCGGGCTTCGTGGACGCGACCCAGCCGAAGCGATTGGTGAGCCGGATCAGGTGCGTGTCGGGAGTCACGCCCGGGACGCCGAAGGCGTTGCCGAGCACGACGTTGGCCGTCTTCCGCCCCACGCCGGGCAGCGTCACCAGCTCGTCGAGGGAGCCCGGCACCTCTCCGTCGAACTCGTCGACGACCGCGCGCGCGATGCCGATGATGGCGGCGGTCTTGTTGCGGAAGAAGCCGACCGGCTTGATGATGGTGGCGACCTCGTCGGGATCCGCTCCCGCGAGCGCCTCCGGCGTGGGCCAGCGGCGGAAGAGCTCCGGCGTCACGGAGTTCACCCGGCGGTCGGTGGACTGCGCGGACAGCACGGTGGCCAGCAGCAGCTCGAAGGGCGACCGGAAGTCCAGCTCGCACTCCGCCTCGGGATAGGCCGCGGCCAGCGCTTCCGCGATGGCGGTCGCGCTCAAGGCGGTCAGCCCTCCAGCGGACGCTTGAAGTAGCCGACGAGCGTGTCCGGGTTGGGCCCCGGCGCGAGCGTGATGAGCTCCCAGCCGTCAGCGCCGAAGTTGTTCAGGATCTGCTGCGCGACGTGCGAGAGGATCGGGGCCGTGAAGTATTCCCATTTGGTCATGCAGTCAGATTAGCTGCAGAGCACGTCCCGCCAGGACTTGATGTCGGGGCGGGCCCGCAGGAGCGCCCGACGCTCGCGCTCGGTCATGCCGCCCCAGACACCCCACTCGATGCGGTTGTCGAGGGCTTCGGCGAGACACTCCGACCGGACTGGGCAATCGCGGCACACCACGCGCGCCCGCTTCTGGTCCTTGCCCTCCGGAAACAGTGCGTCCGCCATGTCACGGCACTTCGCCTGAAGCGTCCACTCACTGACCTCGGCTAGCGACATGCTGCCCTCCTTTGCGCAGGTTTGTCTTCCGCTCACAACGCTAGCGCATAACGGTCCGGTAACGAAAGACCCAATTTCCGCATACGGGTAATCCCAAACCCTTCACGTAGACTGACCGCCATGAAGTCTGCGAAGCTGAGCGAGAAGGCCTATGCGACCTTTATGTTCCTGGCCGTCAGCCTCCTCGCCGGGGTGCTGTTGTCGGGCGTCGCAGTCCCCTTCGTAGCCATGGCGAGCGGTGGGGCGAGGGCCGCCGTCGACTCCCTCGACTACCTTCCGGCCGAGTTCGACACCCCGCCCCAGTCGCAGCGCTCCCGCATCCTCATGGCCAACGGCGAGGTCCTCTCCACGTTCTTCGACGAGAACCGCATCTACGTCACGCTCGACCAGATCGCACCGGTCATGCAGGAGGCACAGATCGCGATCGAGGACCACCGCTTCTACGAGCACGGCGCCATCGACTTCGAGGGCCTGGGCCGCGCGTTCTTCAAGACGATCAGCGGCGACACCCAGGGCGCGTCGACGCTGACGCAGCAGTACGTGAAGCTCGTTCGTGTGGAGATGGCGAAGGCCAGCGGCGACGAGGAGGCCGCGCGCCAGGCCGTCGAGGTCTCCATCGAGCGCAAGATCCAGGAGGCCCGGTACGCCTTCGCGGTCGAGGAGAAGTTCAGCAAGGACGAGATCCTCGAGCGCTACCTGAACATCGCCTACTACGGCAACGGCGCGTACGGTGTGGAGTCCGCCTCGCTGCAGTACTTCGGCGTCCACGCGAAGGACCTGTCGCTCGAGCAGGCCGCCATGCTGGCCGGCCTCGTGCAGAACCCCGTCGGCTACGACCCCGTGCGCAACACGCAGAAGGCCACCGACCGGCGCAACCTCGTGCTCCAGCGGATGGCCGACGTCGGCTTCGTCACGCAGGAGGAGTCCGACGCGGCCAAGCAGATTCCGTTCGACCCCGCCAAGGTGACGCGCACGCCGAACGGTTGCACCTCGTCGCGCTACCCCTTCCTCTGCGACTACGTCTACCGGACCCTCGTCTCCGGCCAGGTCCCGGGCCTCGGCGAGACCCGCGAGGAGCGCATCAACACGCTGCGCCGCGGCGGCCTGACGATCCAGACGCTCATCGACCCGAAGACGCAGGACGCCGCCGAGGCGGCCGTCGCCAACCTCGTGAGCCCCACCGACCCGATCGTCGCGAACTCCGTGGTCCTGCAGCCCTCCACCGGCCTCATCGTCGCGATGGCGCAGAGCCGTCCGGTCATGGGCGACGACATCGCCGCCGGCGAGACGTACTACAACTACAACGTCGACCAGGACATGGGCGGCGCCGAGGGTTACCAGGTCGGCTCCACCATGAAGGTGTTCGCGGCCGCGGCCGCCCTCGAGATGGGCATGGCCGTCACACAGGAGTTCGACTCCCCCGGCACCCTGAAGCTGGGTGGCGAGACGTTCCGCAGTTGTGAGCGTGACTTCCGGGCCCTGCCGGAGGACTGGTCCCCCTCGAACCTCGGTCGTCGCAACTACGGCAACATCGACATGGTGGAGGCCACCGAGAACTCGGTCAACACCTACTACCTGCAATTGGTGCAGAGCATCGGCAACTGCGGCCCCATCGAGCTCGCCCAGCGCGCCGGCGTCAAGATGGCCGACGGCAGCGACATGCGCGACCAGTCCAACATCGCCTCCTGGGTGCTCGGCACCAGCTACGTGACGCCGCTGTCGATGGCCGAGGGCTACGCCACCTTCGCCAACCGTGGCGTCCACTGCAGCCCGCGCATCCTGCAGTCGATCGTGATGGACAACGGCACGGAGATCGAGGTCCCGAGCGGCAACTGCGAGCAGGTCATCGAGCCCGAGGTGGCCGACGGCATGAACTACCTGCTGAAGTCCGTCATGGACAACGGCACCGGACGCCCGGCGCGGCTGCCCGACGGCCGGCCCCAGGCCGGCAAGACGGGCACCACGAACGAGAACAAGGCCGTCTGGTTCGCGGGCTACACCCCGGAGATGGCCGGCGTGGCGATGATCGCCGTCGACACCGACCCCAACCGCCCCAAGGTCGACACCCTCGAGGGGCTGCGCCTCGCCAACGGCGAGCGGCTCCGCGGCACCGGCGGCGGTGACGCCGGCCAGATCTGGCGCGCGGCCATGGGCGCTGCACTCGAGGGCAAGCCCAAGACCGACTTCACTGCGCCGACCGACCGCATCCTCGAGGGCAAGAAGATCCCGGTGCCCGATGTCTCGGGCATGAGTTATGAGGAGGCGAAGGAGACGATCGAGGCCGCCGGCTTCACGACCCGACGCTGGGGCGTCTACTCGTCGCGCCGCGCCGGTACGTTCCTCGGCGCGTCCCCGGCCGACGAGGCACCGATGTTCTCGGTGATCTCGCTGCGCGTCTCGGTCGGCCCACGCCCGAAGCCCAAGCCGGCCCCCGCGCCCAAGCCCGAGCCCGCCCCGCCGCCGGCCACCCAGGCCCCCCAGCCACAGCCCTCGACGCCCGCCGCTCCCCCGCCCAGTAACGGCGGCAACAACGGTGGCGGCAACGGCAACGGCAACGGCAACGGCGGCGGCTGATGCGGGGTCTGCTCAAGGCGGCCGGGCTGGTCGCCGGGGCCGGTGCCGCCTGTTTCGGCTGGGGTCTGCTTGAAGCCCACCTGTTCACGGTCCGACGCTTCACCCTGCCCGTCCTTCCCCCCGGTGGGAAGGACCTGAAGGTCCTCCACGTCTCCGACTTCCACCTCCTGCCCCGGCAACTGGACAAGATGCGCTTCATCCGGTCACTCGCCGACCTCGAGCCGGACCTGGTGGTCAACACCGGCGACAACATCGCCTCCAACGACGCGATTGCCGCGCTGCATGCGTCGTGGGGGTGGCTCCGGTTCAAGCCGGGCGTCTTCGCCCTGGGTTCCAACGACTACCAGGCGCCGCGCTTCACCAACCCGCTGCGCTACGTCATCCGCGGCCGGTCCGAGGGTACCGGCGTGAAGCCCACCCCGCTGGACACCGGCACGCTGCGGCGGCGCTTCGAGGACAACGGCTGGGTGGACCTCGCCCACCGGCGCCACGTCATGGAGGTGGCCGGCTACCGGATCGAGTTCCGCGGCACCGATGACGCGCACCTGGGCCGAGACGACTACGCCACCGTCCAGGGGCCACCGGCGGACGACGTCGACCTGGCCATCGGCGTGACGCACGCCCCCTACCTGCGGCTGCTCGACGGGATGACCGCCGACGGGGTCGACGTGATCTTCGCCGGCCACACCCACGGCGGCCAGGTCTGCGTCCCCGGGTACGGGGCGCTGACCACCAACTGTGACCTCGACACCGACCGGGTGAAGGGCGTCAGCACGCACACCGCCGGCGGCCGGACGGCGCACCTCCACGTCTCGGCGGGCCTCGGCAGCTCGCCGTATGCGCCGTTCCGGTTCGCCTGCCGCCCGGAAGTGAGCCTGGTGACCCTGACGGCACGCAGCTGAGCCGGTTGGCGCCGGGTCGGATCCCTGCGCTATGCTGAGCGTCGGCTCAAACGGCCATCGGGGTGTGGCGCAGCTTGGTAGCGCGCGTCGTTCGGGACGACGAGGCCGCAGGTTCAAATCCTGTCACCCCGACCAAGCGACTCCCGGGTCATCCTCCACGGATGGCCCGGGATTCTCGTTCGCGGCGACGGGATAAGGTCGGTTCATGGCCACTTCGACAACACCAGCCACTGCCGTCGTCGTCCTGCTCACCCCGGACCACCCCGACGGCGAGCTGCTCGATCCGTCGGTGCCCCACTTCTCCGCGCTCGCGCAGGGGCTCGCCCGCGGGGACGGGATCTTCGAGACCTCCCTCCTCGACCACGGCCGAGTTCGGAAGCTCGACGAGCACCTGTGGCGGCTGCAGCGCTCCGCCGGCATCGTGGGCCTCGACATCCCGGACGCGCACGCCTGGCGCCGCGCTATCGCCGCCGCGGTGGCGGCGTGGAATCCGGGCGAGATCGCCGAGGCCGTGCCCGACGAGGCCCTGGTGAAGCTCTTCGCCCTCCGCGGCTACGGCCCCGAGAACCCGCAGGGCTACGCATGGGTGACGGTGACGCCCATGTGGAGGTCGCTGAGGCCCGACGGCCCCATTCGGGTGGTGTTGCTCGAGCGCGGCCACGACTCGGCCACCATGGAGCGGGCGCCCTGGCTGCTGCTGGGCGCCAAGACGTTGAGCTACGCGCCGAACATGGCGGCGGTCCGCGAGGCGCGGCGCCGCGGCGCGGACGACGTGATCTTCACCAGCACCGACGGGCTGGTGCTGGAGGGCCCGACATCGACGGTCATCATCAAGCGCGGGGACACGCTCGGGACCCCGCCCGCCGAGATCGGCATCCTCCCCGGCACCACCCAGCGGGTCCTGTTCCGGGCCGCCGAAGCGGCCGGTTGGCGCACGTCGGTGGAGCGCCTGACGCCCGACGACCTCCGCTCGGCCGACGCGGTGTGGCTCGCCTCCAGCGGCCGGCTGCTCAGCCAGGTGGCCCGTCTCGACGACGCCGACCTGCCCGTCGACGACCGTGTGCACGCCGAACTCATGCGGCTGCTCGCGGAGCACTCCTGACCGGCGGACGTAGGATCGCCGGGTGAACCTCATCGAGTGGGCGATCCACGTCACCGAGAGCCTGGGCGGCCCGGGCGTGGCCCTGCTGCTCTTCCTCGAGAACGTCTTCCCGCCGATCCCGTCCGAGGTGGTCCTCCCCGTCGCGGGCGTGGTGGCCGGGATGGGCAGGCACTCGTTCGTGACCATGTTGCTCTGGGCGCTGGTCGGTGGTCTTGCCGGTGCCTACCTGCTGTACGGCATCGGGTACCTGGTGGGTCCGGACCGGGTCCGGCACTGGTGCCGTCGCGTACCGCTGGTGGACGTCGAGGACTTCGACAAGTCCCTCGACTGGTTCGCCCGGCACGGGCAGAGTGGCATCTTCCTCGGCCGCATGGTGCCGGGCGTCAGGTCGCTCATCTCGATTCCGGCGGGGATCTACCGCATGTCGCTGCTGAAGTTCACGCTGCTCACGGCCTCGGGATCGACGATCTGGAACACCCTGTTCATCGCTGCCGGCTTCTACCTGGGCGAGAACTGGCACGTCATCGAGCCCTACACCGACCTGTTCTCGAACCTGGTGGCGGTGACCATCGTGATCCTGCTCGCCTGGTTCGTCGTGACGCGGCTCCGGCGCAACCGGGGGCGAGAGCGTCACCAGTAGCGCCAGGCACCGCCCTCGACGCAGCTCAGCCCCTCGTCCCACGGGTACGGGACGCCCGCCGGCACACCGGCCTCCGCCAGTTCGGCGCACTCCGGCGGTTCGACGAGGGCGCTCGCCAACTCCTCCCACCCGCCCTCGGCCTCGCCGAGCAAGCCCATGACGCCGTACGGCCCGCAGCCGAGCACCGAGCCGACCGCGAACCCCGCGGGGTGGAACGCGGTGACCCGTGCCTCGACGGGGCAGTCCGGGAACTCCTCCGACCACTCCTCGCTGGCCAGCACCTCCTCCAGCAGCGCGTCCTTCAGGAAGGCGCGGAGGCCGTCGGGCAGCGGCGCCGCGTCGATCGCCTCGTCCGAGGTCATGGCGCCGGTCTCGACCTCCTGCCACACCCCCTCCACCGTCGGGGCCTTGACAGGCTCGGCCGGCGCAGCGGAGGCGGGAGCCACGGGGGCCAGGGAGGGCGACGGCGCGGCGGCGGCCTGTGACGCGTCGCTGGTCATCGGCTCGGAGGGCTCCGGCGCGGGCGTGCAGCCGCCGAGGACCAGCGCCGCGATGAGGATCCCTGCCCTGCGCATCTCAGTAGTTCTTCGCTCCGCCGTCGCTGCAGACCAGCCCGTCGGGCAGCAGCTTGGTCTTCGGGACTCCGGTGGGCACGTCGGCGTTGCGGAACGCGCTGCAGGGCTGCACCGAAGTGGACTCGACGAGCTCGGACACGCGACCGCTCCCGTCGGGGCCGTAGACGAACAGGGCCGCCCCGGCGCAGATCCCGGACTCGTCGGCCACCAGGTAGCCGTCGGGATGCACGGCGAAGAGGTTGAACTGCACGTTGCAGGGCTCGGCGAGGCGGCTCTTCACGTACTGGGTGACGGCCGAGGGCAGCCCGGCTGCATCCGCCTCGGACTCGGTGGACACCTTCCGGTCGACGATCGCCCATCCGCTGGCGGGCGCCTCCGCAGGCGGTTCCGCCGTGGGGCTGACGGTGACTGGGCTCTCCGACGGTGACGGCGACGACGCCGGCTCCTCTGACGCCTCCGACGTGGGCGAGGCCTCAACCGTGGCGCTGGGCGCGGTCCCGGCCGACTCCGACTCGGTGGCGGATCCCTGCTCCGTCGCGGAAGGAACCGCGGTGACGCTCTCCGAGGTGGCGGGCGCCTCCGTCGGACCCGGGTCGCCCGGGGTGGGGGCGCAGGCGGTCAACAGGAGCAGGCCGGCGAGACCGGCGACGAGGCGCTTCATCGGGCGCCTCAATCGATCCGGCCGAGGACGATGCCGGGCACCTCGGGTGCCGCTTCCGCGTAGCCGACCGCACCCTCCAGCGCTTCGAGCGCGCGCTCGAAGCGCTCCTCGGTGTCGGTGTGCAGCGTCATCAGCGGCTGGCCGGCGCGGACCTCGTCGCCGGGCTTGGCGTGCAGCTCGATGCCGGCGACGGCCTGCACCGGGTCCTCCTTGCGGGCGCGGCCGGCGCCGAGTCGCCAGGCGCTCACGCCGACGGCGTAGGCGTCGAGGCGCTCAAGGTGGCCGGACCGTTCGGCGGTGACGGTGTGCTGGTGCTTCGCGACGGGCAGCGGCGCGTCGGGGTCGCCGTCCTGCGCGGCGATCATCCGCCGCCAGACGTCCATCGCGCGGCCGTCGGCCAGCGCTGCCTCGACGTCCACGTCCGTCTTGCCCACCGCAGCGAGCATCTCGCGCGCCAGCGTGCAGGTGAGCTCGACGACGTCCGCCGGCCCGCCGCCCGCGAGGACCTCGACGGACTCCCGCACCTCAAGAGCGTTGCCGGCGGTCAGTCCGAGCGGGGTGTCCATGTTGGTGAGCAGCGCGACCGTCTTCACGCCGGCGTCCGTGCCGAGGTCGACCATCGTGCGGGCCAGCTCGCTGGCCTGGTCGAGCGACTTCATGAAGGCACCCGAGCCGACCTTCACGTCGAGGACCAGCGCGCTCGTGCCCTCGGCGATCTTCTTGCTCATGATCGAGCTGGCGATGAGCGGGATGGCCTCGACGGTGCCCGTCGTGTCGCGCAGTGCGTAGAGCTTCTTGTCGGCGGGTGCCAGCCCCGAGCCGGCCGCGCAGATGACCGCGCCCACCTCGTCGAGTTGCCTGAACATCTCCTCGTTGCTGAGCGCCGCGCGCCAGCCGGGGATCGACTCGAGCTTGTCGAGCGTGCCGCCGGTGTGGCCGAGGCCTCGGCCGGAGAGCTGCGGGACCGCAACCTCGAACACCGCCACGAGCGGCGCCAGCGGCAGCGTGATCTTGTCGCCCACGCCGCCGGTGGAGTGCTTGTCCGCGGTGGGGCGCCGCAGGGCGCCGAAGTCCATCCGCTCGCCGGAGGCGATCATCGCGTTCGTCCAGCGGGCGATCTCCGCGCGGTCCATCCCGCGAAGGAGGATCGCCATCGCCAGCGCCGCCATCTGCTCGTCGCCGACGGCGCCCCGGGTGTAGGCGTCGATCACCCAATCGATCTCTGCGTCGGAGAGCTTCCCGCCGTCGCGCTTGGTCCGGATGAGGTCAACCACGTCGAAGTTCACGCGACCAAGGCTAGCCCCGGCCGATCCTTCCGGCCGGGAGGCGGGGCAAGGTGTCCTCTTGGCTACGACGTCAGCCGCACCCTCCGGTGCTGGTCCTCCGTCGTGGACTCGCCCGGCACGTAGGGCGCGATCCACGGCCCGGTGCCCTCGGAGGCGTCGAGGATCCCGGCCTCCGCCCAGGTGTGCTTCCCGTCGAGCACCTCGCGGGCGAGCTTCACGTCGGAGGCGTCCGTGTTGTCCCAGAGCGCGTCGAAGAGCCGCTCGGCCCGGAACCGGGACTGCTTGCACGCGGCGTCGGCGAGCTCGACCTCCGCCCGGCCCTGCTGCGGGTCCTCGTCGAGCCGCGCCTTGGCCCGCGTGCACATGGCGGCCATCGCGAACAGTTCGGCACCGATGTCGACGACGCGGCCCAGGAAGCCCTGCCTACGTTCGAGCCCGCCCTGCCACCGGACCATGCCGTAGAACGTGTCCCGCGCAAGCCTGCGCGACGTGCGCTCGATGTAGCGCATGTGGGTGGCGAGCTTGCCGTACTCCTTGAACATGGTCGGCACCTGTCCCCGTCCGACGAGCAGCTGCGGATACCAGGTGGCGTAGAACGCACCCGCCTTGCCGAGCGCGCGCAGTTTGTCCGCGCGGCTGGCGTCCGGGTCGATGATGTCCCCGGCCACGGAGAGGTGGGCGTCCACCGCTTCCCGCGCGATGAGGAGGTGCATGATCTCGGTGGAACCCTCGAAGATCCGGTTGATGCGCATGTCGCGCATCAACTGCTCGACGGGGACGGCCCGCTCCCCTCGCGCGTGCAGCGAGTCGGCCGTCTCGTAACCGCGCCCGCCGCGGATCTGCACGAGGTCGTCGACAACCTGGAAGGCACGCTCGCTGCCGTAGAGCTTGGCGATCGCGGCCTCGATCCGGATGTCGGTCTCTCCGGCGTCGGCGAGCTGGCCGGCGAGCTCCAGCATCGACTCCTGCGCGTAGGTGACCGCGGCGATGAACGCCAGCTTGTGGGCGACGGCGGCGTGCCGGCCGATGGGCTTGCCCCACTGGACGCGCTCACCGGCCCACTCGCGGCCGATTTTGAGCGAGTACTTGGAGGCGGCGACCGCCAGCGCCGGGATCGACAGCCGGCCGGAGTTCAGCGTGGTCAGGGCGATCTTGAGCCCCTGTCCCTCCTTGCCGATGACGCTCTCTGCGGGCACCTTCACCTGGTGGAAGCGCGTGAGCGCGTTCTCGATGCCGCGGAGGCCGGAGAAGGCGTTGCGGCGCTCGACGGTGATGCCGGGGGTGTCGGCCTCGACGACGAACGCCGTGATGCCGCCGCGGTGCTCGTCGGACTTCGGCACGCGAGCCATCACGACCAGCAGTTCCGCGATGACCGCGTTCGTGCCCCACAGCTTGAGCCCGTCAATGACGTAGCCGCCGTCCTCGGTGGGGGTGGCGGTGGCCTGGAGCCGTGCGGGATCGGACCCCACGTCGGGCTCGGTCAGCAGGAACGCCGACACGGCGCCGGCCGCGCAACGGGGCAGGTACTTCGCCTTCTGTTCCTCCGTGCCGAAGCGCTTCACCGGCTCGGGCACGCCGATGGACTGGTGGGCGGAGATCAGCGCGCCGAGCGCCGGGTTGGTGGTGCCGATCAGCATCAGCGCGCGGTTGTAGTAGACGTTGCCCAGCTCGAGGCCCCCGTAGGCGCGCGGGATCTTGATCCCGAAGGTGCCGATCGCCGCGAGCTTGGTGAGGTACTCGTCGGGGATCCGCGCGTCGCGCTCGATGACGTTGCCGTCGAGCTCGGCCAGCACCGCGCGCAGCTTCTCGAGGTAGGCCTCGCCCCGTTCGGCGACGTCCGGCCAGGTCCGTGGGAACGGGGTGATCAGGTCGGGCCGGAAACGACCCAGGTAGAGCTCCTTGGCGAACGAGGGCTTCTCCCAGACGGTCTCGCGCGCCGCCTCGCTGACCCGTCGTGCTTCCTTCTCGGTGACTCGCGGCGTCGGCGCGGCGGGTCGGTCCGTCATGGTGGTCATTGGTCCCCCTCGGACTCTTACCGATACTTGTGGTATCGGGTAGGTCTACCAATGGTACGTCAATCGTTTGTCGATGTCAGCAGGTCAAAATTGTCCTGACGATTGGCGGCGGCGCCTTCGATCTGTGACGATGATCGCGTGCTTGGAACCAGCGTGACTGCCGAGGCCCGCCGCGCCCGCTGGGGCGTGACCCTGTGCTTCTTCCTCAACGGCGCCGCGTGGTCGTCCGTCATCCCCCGCTACCCGGAGATCCGCCGGACGCTCGAGCTCGGCGACCTCGAGTGGGGCCTCATCATCAGCGTCGGCCCGTTGGCGGGACTGTTCTTCGGGCTCGCCTCGGCGCACCTCATCCGGCGCTTCGGATCGGCCAACCTCGCAGTCACCATGCAGACCGCGGGCATCTTCACGCTCAACCTCCTCGGCAACGCCACCCACCCCGCGGTCTTCGCGCTGGGGCTGGTCATGATGGCAGCCTTCGACGGCCTCTGTGACACGGCCATGAACTCGCACGGGCTGCGGGTGCAGCGGTTGTTCTCGCGATCGATCATCACCGGCTTCCATGCCTGGTGGTCGCTCGGCGCCGTGTTCGGCGGCCTGCTGGGTTCCGCCGGTGCCCAGCTTCGCATATCCGTGTGGCTGCAGTGCCTCGTGCTCAGCATCGTGTTCGGCGCCCTGGCGATCGTCGCCCGCTACTGGATGCTCGACGGCAAGGACCCCTTCCGTCCCCACGACGTGCACGCGCCGGGCCGGATCCCACTGCCCATCCTGGTCCGGCTCCTCGCGCTCGGCATCCTGGCCGCCTCGGCCGCCATGATCGAGGACTCCCCCGCGTCGTGGGGCGGCATCTACATGGACGAGATGTTCTCCGTGGCGCCGTTCTGGTTCGGCGGCGCGTTCGTCGCGCTGCAGGGCGCCCAGATGATCGGCCGCTTCACCGGCGACCGGATCATCGACCGCTTCGGCCGGCGACGCACCGTCACCATGGGGCTCGGCGCCGCCGCCGTGGGCATGGGCATCGTCGTGTTCCTCCCCTCACCGGCGACGACGATCCTCGGTTTCGCGATCGCCGGTTGGGGCATCGCGACGACCATCCCGGGCGCGATGAACGCCGGCGACGACATCCCGGGGCTCCGCAACGGCACCGGTCTCACGATCGTGACGGCGATGTTCCGCATCGGCATCCTGTTGGGCCCCCCGACGATCGGCCTGCTCGCGGAGGTGTTCGGGATCCGCTGGGCGATGGCCGCGCTACCGCTGGCGGCCGTCGTGGCGCTCGCGCTCACCCCGGCGCTCGGCAGGGACCGTCGCGTCGAGCGGTAACCTGCCGGCGCCTGACGCACGGAAGCCGAGAGCCCGGCCGATAGGCTGGCGACCATGAACGATGCGCGACCCTGGACGAAGCACTACCAGCCGGGGGTCCCGGCAGAGATCGAGATGCCGACGACGTCGCTGGTCGAGATGTGCGAGCAGGCGGTGCGGGAGGCGGGCGACGCCGTCGCGCTGGAGTTCTTCGGCCGCACGACTACGTACCGCCAGTTGGGGGACCAGATCGCTCGTGCCGCGGAGGGGCTGCGCCGCCTCGGCGTGGGGGCGGGTGATCGGGTCGGGCTGATCCTGCCGAACTGCCCGCAGCACGTCGTCGCGTTCTACGCCGTCCTCCGGCTGGGCGCGATCGTCGTCGAGCACAACCCGCTGTACACCGCTCGCGAGCTGCGGCACCAGTTCGAGGACCATCGCGCCGACGTGATCATCGCCTGGGACTCTGCTGTCGAGAAGGTCGCGGACCTGCCCCGCGACCTCGGCGTGCGGCGCATCGTCGCTGTGAACCTGCTCGACGAGTTCCCCACGGTCATGCGCCTGGCGCTCGGCCTGCCGGTGCCGAAGCTGCGCGCTTCCCGGGACGCCCTCCACACGCCCGCCCCGGGCGCGATGCCGTGGAAGGAACTGCTGTCGGCGCCCCCGCTCGCGGCCGACCACCCACGTCCCACGGTCGACGACCTCGCCGTCATCCAGTACACCTCCGGCACCACCGGCCAGGCCAAGGGCGCCAAGCTCACGCACCGCAACCTCTACGCGAACGCCCGGCAGGGCGAGGCATGGATGCACGACGCGGTGAAGGGCAAGGAGACGCTCTACGCGCTGCTGCCGATGTTCCACGCCTTCGGCATGACGCTCTACCTCACGTTCGGCATCCTCAAGCAGGGGCGCATCGTGCTGTTCCCGAAGTTCGACGTGGACCTCGTCCTCAAGGCGTGGAAGAAGTCGCCGGCGACGGTGTACTGCGCAGTGCCGCCGATCTACCAGAAGACCGCGGCCGTGGCGAAGGAACGCGGCGTCGACATCTCGTCGGCCAAGTTCTGCATCTCGGGCGCGATGGCGCTCACCGACGACATCGTCGCGCAGTGGGAGGAGGTCTCCGGCGGCCTCCTCGTCGAGGGCTACGGCATGACGGAGTCCTCCCCCGTCGCGCTCGGCAACCCGTTCGCGCCGACGCGCCGCACCGGCACGATCGGCATCCCGTTCCCGTCGACCGACATGAAGGTCGTCGACCCGGAGGACCCCGACGTGGAGGTCGAGCGCGGCGAGGAGGGCGAGCTGCTCATCCGCGGCCCGCAGGTGTTCGAGGGCTACTGGGAGAATCCCGAGGAGACGGCACGGATGCTGCTGCCGGGCGGCTGGCTGCGGACGGGCGACGTCGTCGTGCAGGACGAGGACGGGTTCACGACGATCGTCGACCGGCTCAAGGAACTGATCATCACCGGCGGGTTCAACGTGTCGCCGAGCGAGGTGGAGCGCGTGCTGCGCGCCCACGACGCGATCGCGGACGCTGCGGTGGTGGGCCGCCGCAACGCCGGCGGGGGCGAGGACGTCGTCGCGGTGATCACCCTGGAGGAGGGCGCCACCGCACCCACCCTCGACGAGGTGCGGGCCTTCTGCAAGCAAACGCTCGCGTCGTACAAGGTGCCGCGAGCGCTGCATGTCGTCGACGACCTGCCGCGGTCCATGCTCGGCAAGGTGCTGCGTCGTCAGGTGCGAGAGAAGGTCCTGACAAACGGTTGACCTCGCCTCACGGTGGGCGCACACTGCCGCTGATGGGTGTTGCTGGGAAGGGAAGCACCATGGTCGGCTCGGCGCGCTTCGCGCTCTTGGGACTGGCAGCGGCGTGCGCCTACGTGCTCGGTGCCTGCGCCGGCGGTGACGTCGACCCGGTCCCGTACGCTTCCACGCCCGCCGCCGCGCCGTCATCCACCGCATCAGGTCCGGCGACGTCGCCGCCGCCCACGACATCGATGCAGCCGATCGGCTGCCCCTACGACCACGGCGGCACGTGCCTGTTCGAGTTGGAGCCCGGCACCTACACGACCACGACGTTCGAGCCGTCCATCACCTACACGGTCCCCGAGGGCTGGGTGAACGCCGAGGACCTGCCCGGGAACTTCCTGCTGCACCTTGACGCCGACGACCAACTCGGCGGGGCGGGCGGCAGCTACCTCGGCATCTACCGCAACGCCCACGCCGCGGCCATCAGTTGCGTGGAGGATGCGCAGGAGGGGGTCGGGACCTCCTCCCGGGAGCTCGCAGAGTGGTTCACGTCGCTGGAGATGATCGAGGTGTCGGAGCCGCAGCTGGTCTCCGTCGGCGGCCTCGACGGCCTGCAGGTGGACATCTCCCAGGTCCCGGGCGCGGAGCCGTGCACCTTCGGTGGAGGTGTCTCCACACCGCTCATCATCGGCGACGGCAAGGTCTCCGATCTCCACCACGTGGTGAGCGCCGAGATCGACGTGCGGCTGGTGATCCTCGACCACGAGGACGGCAACGTGACGCTGGAGATCACCAACGTCCTGGAGCAGCACCCCACCCAGGAGTACCGGGCCATCGTGCAGCCGATCGTCGACTCCCTCGCGTTCGGGGTCTGACCCGGCGCCGCTAGTCGAACGCGAGGCCGGAGCGGTAGGCGAATGCGACGAGTTGCGCCCGGGATTCGCAGCCCGTCGCCTGGAGGAGGCGACTCACGTAGGTCCGGACCGTGGCCTCCGAGAGGTGCATCCGCTCGGCGATCTCGCTGTTGCGCATTCCTTGGCCGACGTGGCGCAGGAGCTCCTGCTGCTTCGGCGAGAGGGCGGGGACCTCGAAGCGCAGCTGCCGCTGGTAGGAGGCGAGCAGCAGCGAGATGAGGCGTTCGTCGAGCGGGTTGTAGCCGGCGACAGCCTTGTGGATCGCCTTCGAGAGTTCCTCCGCGGACGCGGTCTTCAGGATGAACCCGACCGCCCCGGCACGGACCGCTGCGTTGAACGTGTCATCGTCGCCGAGCGCGGTGACCGCGACCACCTTCGGGGGCCTCGGCTCCGCCATCAGTGTCCGCGTCGCAGTCACGCCGTCCATGCCCGGCATCCGGATGTCCATGAGCACCACGTCGGGCAGCAGGGTCCGGGCCTTCTCGATCGCCGCGCACCCGCTGTCGGCCACCCCCACGCAACGGATCCCGGGCATCCTGTCCAACCGTCGGCGCAACTGGAGGAGAAGCACCGCATCATCGTCGACGAGGAGGACTCGGATGGGGCCGGGCATGGTTGAAACTCTAGAGGGCGACGGGTCGCCGCGCATCAGTCGCCCAATGTTGACGTTGTTGGTGAACCGCTTGCCGTGTCGTTCATCACCCGCGACGATGGGCCCCATGTATTACTGGACATATTGGTACCCGACGCTCACGACCTCTTGGTGCAACTGGCTTCCCTGGATCTGCCGGTGAACCTGCGCGCTGCGTGGGACACCAAGGAACGACCCCTTACACTCGTCTACCTCGTCGTCGCGTTGGCACTCTTCGTGACGGCGAGGCTCATGCCCGGCGACGTGAACACGCTCGCGACGGTGGGCAACGACATCTTGGCATGCCTCGGGGGCGTTCTCGTCCTGCGCTGGCCGACGGTGGGATCGGCGTTCTACCTCGTTGCCTTCATCATCTCGCTGACCAACCTGGCGGAGTCGACCCCGACGGCGCTGTGCATCGCCCTCATCATCATGGCGCTGGCGATCCGCACCTACTGGGCCGCCGTCGCCGCCGCGGTCATCTACGCGGTTCTGCTCCTGAATTTCTACCCGAGCCTGCACCCGATCGAGATGGCTCTCGAGTCCGCGATGCTCCTCACCGCCCTGGGCTTCGGGGCGGTGCTTCGTCGTTCCAGGCAGCAAGCGGAGGAGCGCGATGCGCAGGCCGCCGACGAGCAGCAGCGGCTCCGGCTCCGGCTCGCGCGGGAACTGCACGACTCCCTGGCCCGCTCCCACGTGCTCATCTCGCTCCGACTCGAGTCCGCGATGGCTGACCCGACGCTGTCCGAGGGGACGCGCGCCGAACTCGTCGCCGCCCAGAAGGCGACCGCGCAGGCGGTGGCGGACCTGGGGGCTCTCGTCGGAGCGCTGCGTTCGTCCGGCACGAACGTCATGACCAACACGAACCTGCCGCTGTCGGTCGAGGCGCTGCTGAATGAGCAGTTCGCGCGGTTGCGGGCGGAGGGCTTCAGCCCCGAGGCGAACATCCCCGACGACGCGGACAGCGCCGAGATCGCCCACTTGTTCGCGCCTGTGCTGATCGAGGCGACCACGAACATCATCAAGCACGGTGCGCCCGGCCCCTGTCGCTTCTCCATCAAGGTCGCTGAGGACACCGCCATGCTGGTGGCCAGCAACCCGCTCGACTCCCGTGCCAGCGAGCCGCGCGTCGGGTACGGCCTGCTCGGCATCGCCGAGCGCCTCAGCGCGATCGGCGGCGAGGCCACCTGGCACAGCCATGAGGGCCGCTGGGTGCTGGTGGCGGCGGCGCCGCTCGAGCCCCCCGTCGCCACCACCCCCGAGTCCGGCTCGGACCTCGCCAGCGGCATTCCCGCGTAGCGCTGCCCCGACGGTCAGACGGCCGAGGCCGGGTGTGGCGGCCTGCGGGCCAGGTCGACCAGCCGCTCGTTGTGCGCCACCCGCTCCTCGAACCGTCCGAGCGACAGGTGGTCGGAGGCCGCGACGATGGATCGCATCCGCTCGACGTGCCGGAACGCGTAGCCCCTCAGGTCCACGTGGACGACCTGCTGCTCGACGTGGCCGGCGAGGTCGACGAGCGCGAGGTAGACCGCCGGCTGCGGTCCCACGAAGGGCAGGAGGTGGTCGAACGGGACGTCGATCAGTTCCTCCAGCGTCGCGGGGCGCAGAAAGACCCGGGCGACGGTGTTGTCGTCGCCGATCACCGCCAACGGTTTGGGCGAGCGCACGAGCTCGGCCATTTGCGGGACGAGGTCCTCGATCACCGCGATGGCCGTGTACGGATCGTTGGTGCCCGGTGACAACGCCCGCACGGCGAGTTCCAGCACCTGGTGCTGGGCGAAGCGGATGTCGGTCTCCGGATTGTGGTGCGCGTCGAGGTCGATCGAGTCGTGTACGGCGCGTTCCAACGCGTCGGCGTCATGCCCGACGATGAGTCTCGCGATGGGCGTGCCCTCCACCACCCGGTCACCTATCCCGACCTCGAGGACGATCTGTCCCCCATCCGCGGTGGCGGCCTCGAGCAGCGACTCCTCGTCGAGTTGGATGACACATCCGGTGCGGCTCGACCGGACCACCACGCCGCCCACGGGAACCTTCGCGTCGACCGACTGGAACCTGGTCCGCCGCTGGACGTCCTCGACCGCACGGTTGAAGGACGCGGCGACGGACGACGTGAGCGAGTCCACCTGCGTCGTCCTCGCGATGTGATGGATGAAGGAGATGAGCAGGAGCACGTCGGCAACGGCGATCAGGATGGCGGCGTTGACGGCGAGGTGTGGGACGAACGCGCTGCCGTCATCGGTCGCGGAACGGATCGTGCGAATCACGAGCGTGGTGTAGACGAAGGTGGAGACGAGCGCGCCGAGGGTGAGTTGGTTGCGTCGGTCGCTCATGAAGTTGCCGACGAGCCGCGGCCCGTAGGTCGTCGACGCGGTGACGATGACCGAGATGGTGATCGAGAATGCGGTCGCGGCGGCCGCGAACGTACTGCCGCCGATCATCGACAGGAGCCCGCGGGACCCGTCGATGCCGAGCTGGAACACGGGGGTGGACCAGAACGGCAGATCCTCGTAGCTGACGGCGCGGTCGATGGCCACCAGCAGTTCCGCGAGCACGATGGCGGCGACGACGCACACGATGGGCACCAGCCAGAACGCCCGTAGTACCCGCCGTAGCCAGTGGAGGAAGCGCCTCATTCCCGCAGCCTACGGCCCCATGGCCGCATTCAGCGGAGGAACAGCGCCTTCAGCCGGCTCGTCGCGAGCGTCGCGCCGATCGCGATCATCACCACGAAGTAGGTCACGTGGCCCCACATCGACGGCTGCACCAGCCCCGTCGTGAGCTGGCGGATCATGTCGACCCCGTGCCAGAGCGGCAGCGCCATGATGAACCACTGCACCGGCTCCGGGTACACGGAGATCGGGAAGAAGGTGGCCGACAGCAGGAACATCGGCAGCATGACGAAGTAGACGAAGTCCAGGTGCTGGTAGGTCTTCATGTAGCTGGTCACGCCGAGGCCGATCGCTGCGAAACCGAACGCGATCAGGAGGGCCGCCGGCACGGCGAGCAGCGCCGTCCACGAGAGGTTCAGGCCCAGCAGCGTCGTGATGATCATGAACCCGACGGCGTACAGCAGGCCGCGGAACATCGCGATGAGGATCTCCCCCAGCGCGACGTCCATGGGGCCGAGCGACGTCGAGAGCATCTGGTCGTAGAGCTTCGCGTGCTTCATCTTGAAGAACACGTTCATCGTCGAGTCGTAGACCGCGCCGTTCATCGCGGAGACCGCCATGAGCGCGGGAGCGATGTAGGCGGCGTACGGGACCTTGATGCCGTAGAACTCGACGGCGCCGACGAGCGCCCCGAGCCCCAGGCCCATCGAGAGCAGGTAGAGCACCGGCTCGAAGAAGCCGGTCAGGATGATCAGCCAGTTGTTGCGGGCGATGACCTTGAGGCCGCGCTCCAGCACGGCCATGGTGTTGCCCGCGTACAGGCCGCGCAGGAACCCCGAGTGCACCTTGGGTGCTTCGACGCTCACTTGTCGAGCCTCCTCTCGAAGGTGCGGATCGACAGGGCGGCGGTCACCGCGGCCAGAGCGACGAGGAAGAGCACGTGCACGACGAGCCGCCAGCCCGGGATGTCGGCCCCGTACATCACCCAACGGCCGAGCTCGACGGCGTGCCACAGCGGGGAGATCCAGCCGATCCACTGCAGGTACGCCGGCAGCACCTCCAGCGGGTAGAACGTCCCCGAGAACAGCGCGAGCGGCGTCACGACGAAACGCTCGACGAAGCTGAGTTGGCCCCGGTCGTCCACCTGGGTGGCGACCCAGCTCGTCACCGCGAACCCGACCGCCACCGACAGCAGCATCGCCACGGGCAGCAGGAGGAGCGCCCGCCCCAGCGGCGCGATGCCGGCCACGGCGATGACCACGACGTAGCAGGCGGCGGTGATCGAGGTGCGCACCAGGATGCCGAGCTGGGAGCCGAGCACCATCTGCGCCGGGGTGATCGGAGAGGCGTACTGGGTGATGTACCAGTGCGTCCACTTGAAGCCGCCGAAGGTGCCGAAGGTGTTCTCCTGCGACGAGCCCTGCATGACGGCTGACAGCAGCAGCGCCGGCGTCACGAACGTCAGGTACGGCACGCCGCCGACCCCGGCCCCGCCCTGGTTCTCGTCGATCAGGATCCCGAGCCCGAGCCCGAGTCCCAGCAGGTACACGAACGGCGATCCCAGCGACGTGACCAGCAGCGTGATCCAGTAGGCGCGGATGTGGGAGACGCGGTGCTCGGCGACGAACCACCAGCCCCACCGTCGGGCCTTGACCGCGGTGGTCATTCGATCAGGCTCCGTCCCGTGAGCCGGAGGAACACGTCCTCCAGCGACGAGCGGCGGACCAGGCTCGACGTCGGCTCCAGTCCACGGTGCACGGCGGACTCGAGCGCGGCCTCGCCGTGGTCGGCGTAGACCAGCACACGGTCCGGCAGCACCTCCAGGCGGTCGCCGATGCCGACGAGCTGCTCGGCCGCCCACGCGTTCCGGCTGCTGCCGAACCGCAACTCGACGACCTCGCGCGTCGAGTACTGCTGGATGAGCGAACGCGGCGAGCCCTCGGCAACGATGACGCCCTTGTCGACGACGACCAGGCGGTCGCACAGCTGCTCGGCCTCGTCCATGAAGTGGGTGGTGAGCACCAGCGTCGTGCCCTGCTCCTTCAAGCGGAACAGGCGGTCCCAGAGGATGTGTCGGGCCTGGGGGTCGAGGCCGGTGGTGGGCTCGTCGAGGAGGAACACCTTGGGGCTGTTCATGAGCCCCCGGGCGATGGTGAGCCGTCGCTTCATGCCGCCGGAGAGTTCCGAGACGCGTACGCCCCGCTTCTCGCGGAGCTGGGCGAAGTCAAGGAGCTCCTCGGCGCGGTTGCGGACGTGCGCCCGGGAGAACCCGAAGTAGCGGCCGTAGGTGGTGAGGTTGTCGAAGACGCGCAGTTCCTCGTCGAGCTGGTCCGCCTGCGGCACGATGCCGAGCTGGGCCCGGATCTCGGGGCCGTACTCGTTGGTGTCGAGGCCGAGCACGTCGAGGGTGCCGGACGTGCGCGTCGACTGGGCGGAGATCATCCGCATGGTGGTGGACTTGCCCGCCCCGTTGGGCCCCAGGAACCCGAACGACTCCCCCGCCTCGATGTCGAAGTCGATGCCGTCGACGGCGAGGAAGTTGCCGTACCGCTTGGTCAGGGAACGCGCCCGGATCACACTCACGAAAGGAGACAGTAAGCCCTTGCGCGTGTCAGCCACAAGGAGGCGGCTGTGCTGGGTACCTGCCAACCCGGGATGCCATAGTGGAACCCTCAACACGAGGAGGGGGTGGCATGGCCGGATTCAGCGCGAACCCGTTCAAGTTGGAGAACGCGAGCCTGCGCGCGGGCATGTCCGACCGCGACGAGGTGGCGCGCATCCTCTCCGACGCGTACGCCGAGGGGAAGCTGGACGACCTCGAGTACCAGGAGCGGCTCGAGAGCGCGCTGCGCATCAAGTTGCTCGGCGAGGTCCGGCCGCTGGTGATCGACCTCGGCTCCCCCAAGCACCTGCTCGCCCGCCGGGAGCCGCCCGCCGTCGCCGTCGAACGGATCCGCGCCGAGAAGCGGTCTGAGCTGCGCAGGGCTGTCACGACGTGGACCGGGCTCGCACTCCTGTTCAACGTGATCTACTTGGTCACCGCGTTGACCGGGGCGGGCCTCCACTACTACTGGCCGATCTGGCCCATGGTCGGCGTCGGCATCTGGGTGGTCACCGCCCTGGCCGACGCGCGCAGGCCGGTGAGCCCCAAGGAGCTGGAGCGGCCGCGCGACGACTGACCCGCGCGGTCAGGAGCCGGTGGTCTCCGGGAACATCGACCGCCGGCCCTCGAACGCCCGGCCGAGGGTGACCTGGTCGGCGTATTCCAGATCGCCGCCGACCGGCAGCCCGCTCGCCGGGCGGGTGACGCGGATGCCGAAGTCGCGCAGGATCCGGCTGAGGTAGGCCGCCGTCGCCTCCCCCTGGGTGTCGGGATCGGTGGCGAGGATGACCTCCTGGATCTCGCCGTCGGCGAGCCGGGTGAACAGCTCACGGGTGTGGAGGTCGGCGGGACCTCGTCCGTCGATGGGCGAGATGGAGCCCCCGAGCACGTGGTAGAGGCCACGGAACTCGTTGGTGCGCTCGATCGCGACGACGTCCTTGGACTCCTCGACCACGCAGAGCACGGTCCGGTCGCGGCGCGGGTCGCGGCAGACGCGGCAGCGCTCCTCCTGCGACACGTTGAAGCAGACGTCGCAGAAGCGCGCCTGCTGCTTCACGCGCCGCAGGGTGTCGGCGAACTTGAACACGTCCTCCTCGGGAGCGTCGAGCAGGTAGAACGCGATGCGTTGCGCGCTGCGGGGACCGACGCCGGGAAGCCGGCTCAGCTCGTCGATCAGGTCTTGGATCGGGCCTTCGTACAACTACATCCCCAGTCCGGGGACCTGCGGCATGGACTCGACGAGCGCCTGGTCCGCATCCGCCTTCGCCGAGCGGAAGGCCGCGACGATGAGGTCCTGGAGGGTCTCGACGTCCTCCGCCGCCTCCGGCTTGATAGTGACGGACTCGAGGTTGCCCTGTCCGTTGAGCGTGACGGACACCAGGTCTCCGCCGGCGGTGCTGGTGAAGGTGCGCGAGGCCATCTCCTCCTGCGCCTTCGCCATGTCCTCCTGCAGCTTCTGCGCCTGCTGCATCAGCGCGTTCATGTCAAAGCCTTCACCGAACATCGGTTTTCCTTCCTTCGAAGTGGGGCCAGTCTACGTGGGCCCGGGATTGTCTTCCTCGACCGAGATGACCTGCGCACCCAGCTCCCGGGTGAGCAGCGCCTCAGCATTGCTGGTGGCGTCGAGTTCCTCGTCGTCCGCGGAGGTCTCGACGTACTCGGGCTCCGACGGCGGTTCCGGCTCGGGCCGGTTGGGCGGCTGCGGCTGCTCCGGCATGGTGCCCGCCGACCGCTGGCCCCGCTGGGCGAGCTTCTCGTTGGCCACCACTCCCTGGACGCGCAGTTCGACGCCGAGCACTTCGATGATCGAGTCGACGAGCACGTCGTGCGACCCGCCCTGGCCGAAGTTGTCTCGGGCGCCCGGGTTGGCGAAGCCGAGGACGAGCGTCCCGTCGGTCACCTCCTGCACCTGGGAGTTCTGGCTCAGCAGCATGTACGTGAACCGGCGGCGGCTCTTGACCTCCTCGAGCACGCTGGGCCAGGCGCGGCGCATCTCGGCGGTGGTCAGTTGCCCGGGCACCGCGGCTGTGGCGGGGGCCGCCGCAGGCTGGGGCGTCGGCTCCGGCGCGCGCTGTGCGGCGGGCTGGTTCGACGGTGGGGCGCCGGCCGGGCGCTGGCGCGGGGGTGCGCCCGGGGGACGCTGGGCCGGGGTCGGCTGTCGGACCGGCTCCGGTGCCGGCTCGTGGACGGGGACGGACGCCGGTTGGGGCTCGGGCGCAGCGGCGGCGACGGGGCGCTGGATGGGTGCCGGCCGGGCCGGCTCCGGGGCGGGGCGCGAGGGCACGTCGGCCCACTGCTGCGGTTCGGTGGGCGCCTCGGGCGAGCCCATCATGCCGACGCGGCGCTCCAGCCGGTCCATGCGGGCGTGGAGCCCACGCTCGTCGAGGTCCGCACCCGGGAGCAGCACCCGGGCGCACATCAGCTCGAGGTGCAGCCTGGGCGCGGTGGTGCCGCGCATCTCGGTGAGCCCGACGGCGAGCACCTCCGCGGCGCGGGTCAGCTCGCCGGCGCCGAGCGCGGCGGCCTGCGACTTGAGGCGCTCCCCCTGGTCCGCGGCGACCTCGAGGATGCCGTCGTCGATCGCCGAAGGCACCGCCGCGAGGATCACCAGGTCACGGAGGCGGCGCAACAGGTCCTCGGCGAAGCGCCGCGGGTCCTGGCCGATCTCGATGACCTTGTCGATGGTGCGGAAGACGGCCCCGAAGTCGCCTGCGGCGAAGGCGTCGACGATGTCGTCGAGCAGGGTGTCCGGCGTGTAGCCCAACAGCGCGGCCGCCTGCTCGTACTCGACGCCCTCGCTGCCGGCGCCGCCGAGCAACTGGTCGAGCACCGAGAGGGAGTCACGCACGGAGCCGGCGCCCGCTCGGACGACGAGCGGCAGGACCTGCGCGTCGACCTGGACGCCCTCGGCCTCGCAGATCTCCCCGAGGTAGTTGGTGAGGGTGCGGGGCGGGACGAGCCGGAACGGGTAGTGGTGGGTGCGGGAGCGGATGGTGCCGATGACCTTCTCGGGCTCCGTCGTGGCGAAGATGAACTTCGCGTGCGGTGGCGGCTCCTCCACGAGCTTCAGCAGCGCGTTGAAGCCGGCGGCCGTGACCATGTGGGCCTCGTCGACGATGTAGATCTTGTAGCGGCTCGCAACAGGGGCGAAGAAGGCCCGTTCCCGGAGGTCCCGCGCGTCGTCCACGCCGCCGTGGGAGGCGGCGTCGATCTCGATGACGTCGATGGACCCGGGCCCGCCGCGGGCGAGGTCCACGCAGGACTGGCAGCGGCCGCAGGGAGTGGGCGTCGGGCCCTGCTCGCAGTTCAGGCAGCGGGCGAGGATGCGCGCCGAGGTGGTCTTGCCGCAGCCGCGCGGGCCGGAGAAGAGGTAGGCGTGGTTGACCTTGTTGTTCGCCAGCGCGCGCTGGAGCGGGACGGTGACGTGGTCCTGGCCGATGACGTCCGCGAACGTGTCGGGCCGGTACCGGCGGTACAGCGCGAGGTGCTGCTCGGACATCGTCGGGCGCGCTCCGGTGCCCAGCTTCGAGGGCATGGGCGCCACGTCGGACGCCACGGGGGCAACTGCCTCGGCGGCTGGTTCAGGCTCGTCGCCGAAGAGGTCCGGCCCGTCCTGGACGGCGGGTTCGTCCGCCTCCTCGAAGAGGTCGGGGCCGTCCTGGACGATGGGCTCGTCGAACAGCGAATACTCGTCCTCGTCTTCCACGCGCCCAACCCTATTCCACGCCTCTGACACCGGCGAAACAGAGGAAAATAAAAGGGCCCCCCGCGCACCCGGAAGAGCTCACTTACCCTTGCTGCCTTCCGACCCTGGGGGAGTTGGGCGAGATACCGCCGCGCGAGGAACCATCCACAAGTCTAGCCCATCCCCGCCGCGGATGCCCATCCGGTGCCAGGGGCCCCGCTTTGGCGCAACCGGGGAACCTCCGGTAATGTCTTCCAACGGAGGATTCGCCTAGAGGCCTATGGCGCTCGCTTGGAAAGCGGGTTGGGTTCACGCCCTCACGAGTTCGAATCTCGTATCCTCCGCCAGCCCGATCCCCGTCCACCCCGATGGGGATCGTTCGCTTTGTGGAGGAATCGGTCGCCGTCGACGAGAGGAGCCCGGCTTGCAGCGCCAGTTGCCGTTCTCCGTCGTGACCAAGCCCACCGGGGCGGCGTGCAACCTGGATTGCACGTACTGCTTCTTCCTGTCGAAGGAACTGCTCCACGACGCCGACAACCAGCGGATGTCGGCGGAGACCATGCGCACCTTCATCGCCAACCAGCTCGACTCCCAGCCGGACGGGGACGTCACGATCATGTGGCAGGGCGGCGAGCCGACGATGCGCGGGCTCGCGTTCTACCGCGAGGCCGTGCGCGTGGCCGACGAGCTGAAGCGGCCCCGGCAGCGCGTCACCCACGCGCTGCAGACCAACGGCACCCTCCTCGACGACGACTGGTGCCGCTTCCTGCGCGAGCACGGGTTCCTCGTCGGGCTCTCCGTCGACGGCCCCGCCCATCTCCACGACGCCTACCGGGTCAACAAGGCCGGCCGTGGCACCCACAAACAGGTGCTCCGCGGCTGGGAACTGCTTCGCGCGCACGACGTCGACACCAACATCCTCTGTACCGTCAACGCCGCCAACGCCGACCACGGCGCCGACGTGTACCGCTACTTCCGTGACGAGCTCGGCGCCACGTTCCTGCAGTTCATCCCGATCGTCGAACGCGTCCCCGCCGAGGATCTGGCGACCGCCGAGCAGGGTTGGATCGGGCCCGACGGCGCCCGGCTGCTCTACCGGCAGACCGGCGACGCGGTCACGTCCCGCTCCGTCGCCCCCGGCCAGTGGGGCCGCTTCCTGACGGAGGTGTTCGACGAATGGGTGCGCGCGGACGTGGGCCGCGTGTTCGTGCAGCACTTCGACGTGATGCTCGCCGCCCGCTTCGGCCAATACACCCTGTGCGTCCACGCCCCCGAATGCGGCACCGCGCTCGCCGTCGAACACAACGGCGACATCTACTCCTGCGACCACTACGTCGAGCCCGGCTACGAACTCGGCAACGTCCGCACCCACGCCTTCGCTGACGTCCTCCAGTCCCCCAAGCAGCGCGACTTCGGCCGCGCCAAACGCACCGGCCTCACCGAGCAGTGCCGACGCTGCCCCGTCCGCTGGGCCTGCCACGGCGGCTGCCCCAAGGACCGCTTCGCACTGTCGGTCGACGGCGAACCCGGCCAGAACCACCTCTGCGAGGGCTACTACCACTTCTTCACCCACGCCACCCCCGCCATCGAGCAGATGGCCCGACTCATCCAGGCGGGACGCGCACCAGCCGAGATCATGGAGCGCTGAGTCCGCAGCCTCTGCGCCCGGTCACGAAAGTCCGACCTCGAGCGCCGTCCCAGTCGATGCCTGAGTACGCGGCCCATCGTCGAGCGATCGGTCCGCGGCGGTTAACACCGGCTCAGTCGTCGCAACGGTGACACCCCCAGCGCCTCGAGCGAACCGAAATCGAGTGCTCCTGCGGGCCATCGGGCTCCAGCAGCTGCCGGGCGCGAAACGGATCGCCGCCCGGCAGCGGGGCCGTGGGCTGGCGACCGGCTCAGCCGCCGATCTCGAACTCGACGGTGGCACCGGCGAGACCTGAGGTGTCGACGGCGACCGCGATGCCCGTGTCGGTGCGCGACAACTGCACGCGAGCCGCATCCCGTCCGCGGACCCTTCCGTGACCGTGGCCATGGATCCCGGCGATGTCGAACACGACGACGTTCTGGGTCTGGGTGGGATCGCTCACGTTGAGACGGACCCCGTTGTTCGTCCGGTCTCGAGCGATCAGGCACAGCGGCGCGCGGGCGGTGTAGGTGTCGACGGTGCCGGCCTTCCAGAAGTTGACTGCCACCACGCCCCCTTCGGTGCTGAGGCCCTGGGCGACGTGGTCGTTGCGCAACACGGCCACCCCGGGGTCGGAGGCTTCCTGCGCCGCGGCCTGCGCACCCATGCGCGGCAGCATCATGTATGCGTACCCTGACCCGTCGGCCGCGGATCCGGTGCCGTGGTCGTAGGCCAGTGTGGCGTAGTGGCGACGCTGGACCACCTCGGTGCCTGCGGCGGCGTTCCTGTTGTTGCGCCGCCACGTCCCCTGCCGCTCGGCGAGGCCCGCCCGCAGGGACGGCGCGCCGTCGAGGAACACGTAGCCGCCCACTCCCTCCACGTGAGCCCATCGGGCATCGGTGATCACGGTCTCGTCGGTGACGGACGCGCCATCGACGAGCAGCCCCCGCGGCGCGGTGCCGAGATTGCGGTGCTCGACGACGGTCTGGACGGCGGCGTCGCTGGCGGTGGAGATGTCGGAGCCGAGTGCGACTATGCGGTCGTCCATCGTGAACCAGGACTTGCGGGCCACCAATCCCGTGCCGCCGGGCGCGATCAGATGCATACCGACCATGGCGTACTCGTCAGCGGTCACCCCGCCGGTCCACTCGTTCGGCGGTGTGGTCTCCCCCCACTGGCCCTCGGGATCGTTGGGCAGGGGGGTCAGGTCCACCGTCGTGCCGGGAGGCGCGTCGAGGTCCGACGTCGACCAGAACTCGTCGTCGAAGTGGTCGTCGTCGTCGGCCAGGTAGAGGTACGTCATCCCCTGGCTGGTCTTGACCCCGCGGAAGTTCTCCGCGCCGGAGCTCTCGCTCCACGCGATGCGGTTGGAGCACATGGCGACGCACACGGCCCAGTCACTACTTGAGCCGCGGTGGACGTGCCGGTCCATGGCGGGGAAGAACCGTGGCCCTGTGGCGTCCCGCACCGGCGCCACGTCGGAGGCGAGCAGTTCCGTCACCAGGGCGACGCGGGCGATATTGCCCTCCATGATCGTGGCGGCCGAGTTGGACTCGATCCACTGACGGCACAGGCCGCGCCAGCGGGCGGCGGTCTCCGGGTCCGCGGCCTTGGCCAGCCGCAGGGTGTACTCGATGAGCTCGTTGCCGTTGTCGATGCTGCGCAGCGCGTAGCGGGACACCGCCCGGCCACGCACCGCGTCCATCATCTGCCCGTTGTACATGAACGGCGCGAAGGAGTCCTCGATCGTGGCGGTGAGGTTCGACCTGGTGGGGTCGGTGATGTCGAAGGTGGAGCCCGACAGGAGCGCGAACAGTTTCGAGAGCCCCTCGAGCAGCACGAGGCCGTAGGTGCCGGTGTAGCCGATGGTGGAGTGCTGGATGAAGGAGCCGTCCTTGAAGAACCCGTTGCCCGACGTGACGTACTGCCACGTGGGGCTCAGCGCGGCCACCGACGCCTGCAACAGGTCGGTGTCGGGCTGCACGATCGCGCGGATGATGAAGGCCCGGCAGATGTCCACGCGGTTCGCACCGTTGGACTCCTGGATCCCCGGGGTCGCGGGATCGCCGTTGGGGTGGATCTGGAGGCGGGGATCGCGGTTCGGCAGGAAGTGGTCCATGGCCCGGCAGTAGGTGTCGATCTCCTCCTGGTCCAACTCGGGCCGGAGAATCGCCATGATGTCGGCCAAGGGCTTCGTCGCACCGATGAGCCAGCTCCACCAGTTGCCGAACCACACCGTCTCGTCGTTGTAGATGTGGGTGTTGAGGTGCGCGAGGCCGCGACGGATGTTGGTCAGCAGGCTCTCGGATCCGTACCAGATGGAGGTGGGGGTGGCCCATGCCGTCGCCATCGTCTGCAGGTTGGCGTAGCCGAGGCGCATGTTGTTGGACTTGACGATCTCCGTGGCGCCGACCGTCCAGTCGAGATCGTTGAACAGCTTGTTGGGGAGGAACACCATCCCGCGGCGGTGCGCGGGGTTCTGGAAGTTGCCGACGAGCGTGTCCATCGAGGCGATCTTCGAGGCGAACGCCTCGGGGGATGCCTCGATGATCGATGCGGAGGTCAGGTCCTCGACCCACTTGAGGCGCAATGCCTCGACGGCGGCCGGTTCGAGCGCGGGGGCGGCAGCGGCCGACTCCGCGAAGTAGGGGCTCATTGCGGCGACGATGGCTAGCGCGCCACCGCCCTCCAGCAGGGTACGGCGTGACAAGTGGGCCATCATTGGCTCCTTCGACGTTCGGGGCGCCGTTGCGGGCGCCTTCGGATGAATGCCAGACCCCTAACCTGCGGGTGTTGCAGGGACCTATTCAAGATCCAATGAGTGACGGAGGAACACGTGGGCGGCGGTAAGTCTTCTTCTGGAACTTTGAGAGACTCTCCTCAGAGACCGTCGCGCCTCGCGGCCCGGGTTCGGGGCGCTGGTGTCGACACGTAACAAGGAGGATGTCCGCGCCGTTCGACCTCGGCCTCCAGTCCGACCGCAGCGTCCTGTCGAGGCAGCGCACGGGTCGTCGGGCTGTGGGGCATGTTGGCGGCGGCGGCCGGGCCCGCGCTCAGCATCTGGATGATGCGTCTCCGCTGTCGGGCTGTCCGCCGCCCTCACCATCATCCTCGTCAGCCGCTGACCTCGCCGCTCACGGCCGGCCGGAGCCCAGCATGACCTCCACAGGCGCGGCGTGCTGGAGAGTGAACGTCACCGTGGTGCGTCCGCCGTGCCGCCTCAGCTCGGGCGCGGCGGGTGCCTCCGTGGACACCAGACGGAGGGAGTCGTACTCGCCCTCCAACTCGATGACCACCTCGACGGGCCTGCTCTCGTTGCCCTTCCAGGGGCGGTCGTAGGGGCTGCGCCCGACGTAACGGTCGCCGCGCCACTGGTCAGTGTCGGGCCCGTCCGAGAAGTGGAGGTTCGGATCGGTCACCGACAGCTTCAGCTGCCTCCCGGCCGGCCGGGCGAGCACCAGGCACGCGCGCGACGCGGAGCGCACCCGGGATCCCTCCGCGAGCTCGACCCCGCCCGCGAAGATCGTGTGCGCCTCCACCTTCGACTCGACGTCGTGGACGACGTGCGCCTCGCCGTCGCGCTGCACGACGGTGAACGCCCGAGTTGCGCGGGCGGCCAGTTCGCGCGTCGCCTGCTCGCCGCCGAAGACGAGCTGCGCGTAGGCGTAGCCGGAGCCCTGTGGGGCGACGCCGTGGTCGATCCAACCCAGGGCGTACTCGCGGGTGGCGCCGCCGTTGCGCCCGTCGTCGGCCGGACCGTACTGCGGGGCGGTGCGATGCTGCAGGGACGACCCGTCGAGCGCGAGGTAGCCGTGGCCGACCGGGTCGACGACCCAGTTGTCCCCGGCGACGACGGCCCCCGGGTCGCTCATCGTCTCGGGGCTGATCTGGAACAGCGTCGTGTGCGTCGGGCGGTTCGACTCGTTGTGGATGTCGGAACCGAGCGCGACGATGCGGTCCTCCACCATCAGCACCGACACCTTCGCGCGGTGCCGGCCCTCGAACAGCGGTGCCTCCAGCAGCTCCATCCCGAACAGGACCGCGTGGTCCCTGAGCGCGCCCGCGCCGCCGAACTGCGACTCGGTCATCGGCATCTGCGTGCCGCCGCCGTGGTGGAGCTCGTCGAACGGGAGGACGATCGTCGTGGCGCCCGGGATGTGGTTCCAGTCGTACCCCGGCTGGACCCAGCCGTGCGCCGCGTGGGTGATGGCGCCCCGCTCGTCGGCGAGCCCCTGCACCTCGATCTGGCCGTACGTCTGGTAGCGGCCGTAGGTGTTGTCGGTGTTGTAGATCTCGGTGCTCCACAGGTGGTGGTTGTGGCCGCGTACCGTGGCGGACCACTCGCCGTGGCGCATCTGCCCTGCCGCGGCATAGCCGTAGGACCAGTACCCGTTGGGTGCGTCCTCCGGCTCGATGCCCGCGGCGGCGAACTGCGCCTCCAGCGCGGCCCGCGCGTCGGTGGGCGTCAGGGCGGGGAGCAGACGGCGGTAGGCGGCCGCCATCTCCACGTCGTACTCGACGCCCGACCGCCACGGGTTCGCGCCCAGGATCCCGAACGCCTCCGGCAGCCCGGCCGGGCCGGTGCCCATCCCCTCGACACCAGTTGGGTGGCGACCCGTGAAGGTGTGCGGGTACTCGATGGTGTTCGCGATCCGGCGCTGGGTCAGCAGCGCCGTCCGCAGCACCTGCGTCGGCTTCGCGCCCAGCGCGAAGGTGGTGAGGCGCAGGTCGTTGACCGGCGGCGTGGAGCCACCCAGCCCGTCGCGGGCGTAGGCGCTGTAGGCGCCCATGTGGTGGAAGAGCGTCCCGTCCGGCTTGAAGCCGCCCAGGGTGCCGGGCGAGTAGTCGAACGCGAGGTCGAGCCACTGCTTGAACGCCCGGAGGCGCGTCACTCGCTCGGCCGCGGCGCCGCCGACGAGGCACGCGACCAGCAGCCCGTTGGTCAAGGTGTTGAGGATGTCGGCCAGTCCGGAGTAGGAGAGGTCGTCGTCGAACTCGTGGGTGAGCCGGCCGAGCCCGGCATACCACTCCAGGGCCCGGCGTTGGTCGTCCCAGTGCCCGCGGGCCTCCAGGAGCGGGCGGGCGACGTGGAGCGAAGAGAACCATTCGCGCACCTGGTAGCCGACGTGGTGCGTCGTGCCCTGGGAGCTCCCGTAGCTCCAGCCCTGCTCGCGCATGTAGGCGAGCAGCCGCACGTACTCGTCGCCGGCCCTCTCGGCCAGCGCCGCGTCCCCGGCCTTCTCCGCCGCCAGCCACAGCTGGGCGGCGGTGAGGATCAGCTCATTGACCGGTCGGAGGCCGACGACGCGCGCCGCCTCCACCAGGCGGGCACGGAGGAATCCAGGCCAGATCGACGTCTGGTAGCCGTTGACCATGGCGCCCGGAGTCTCGAAGCGGTACTCCTCGACGGGGGCCTTGGGGTCGACGGGCTTCGGGATCCCCATGGCGTCGATGGCGCGGGTGAGCTCGTCGACCGCGCCGGCCGACGGCGTGCTCCGCCGGTCCAGGCGCGCCGTGACGCGGGACTCGATCTCCTGGAGGCCGGCGAGCTCCTCGCTGTTGGGGGCGCGGTCGTCGAACCCCGGATCGCGCAGCAACTCGTCGTAGTCCAGCAGCGCGAGCCAGTGGTAGTTGGCGTTGAGGTGGGCACCCTTCTGCACCGTGGGGACCTGGAGGTCGCGGCAGGCATGGTCGCCGCGCATCCCGGAGTTCAGCAGGATGTTGTCGAGCCAGAGGGTCCCGCCGGTCCGCGGCGCACGGAGCACCACCTTGTTCATGTCGGGGCGCGGCTCGCCGACGGTGTCGTAGCCGTAGCGGACCCAGGCGGTGCGCCACCCGGTGAATCCCAGATGGAAGTCGAACCAGCACTGATTCCCCTCGCTCGTGTGGAACTCCACCCGCAGCGGCTCGTCGGTCGGCCGCTCGTTGTAGACCCAGAAGGCGAAGTGGCCGACGGTCTGCCCTGGGTTCTCGAGGCCAGGGACGTACTGCTTCATGTTGTAGGCGATGTCGGCGTGGATCGACAGCTCCGCCGCCGCCTTGTAGTCCCAGCGTAGGCTGTGCCGGCCCACCTTGGCCCGGTCGGCGACGATCCGCATCGCGGATCCCTCCGAGACGCGGAATTGGTCCGGGACGCGGGTCTCCAGGAGGAAGATGGCGGGCCTTCGGGCGGCCATCTCCGCCTCCAGCGCGGCGAGCGCGTCGGCGTCCTGGGGGGCCAGGGGCAGGATGGTGTTGGGACCGGCCCAGGCATCGGTGGCGCAGGGAATCGAGGTGGCCGCGGCGACGGCGAGACCACTCATCAGCAGGCTTCTTCGACTGACGGAAAGGTTCATGCCGTGACGCTAGGCAGGCGTCAAGGGAGTATTGAAGACCCAATCAGAAATGCGCGGCGTCGGCGAAGGGGCCCAGTGAATAGATCTGGAATGCGTCCTGCGACATGCGGTGTATTGGGTGGGTGAGCGTACGGAAGGCGGACAGGGTGACCCGGGAGTACATGGCGCGTGCGGCTGATGAGCTGATCGCGGGCGTGCAGCGCCACAGCACGCCGTCGGGCGCGCTCATGGAGGGCGACGGGCCGTCGGCCGACCGGATGGAGGGCGTCGCCCGCGTCGTCCTGCTCGCGGCGCTCCGGTTGGCGGGCAGCGGCGGGGGCGATCCCCGGCTGGCCGCATGGCTGCGGGGCGTGCTGGACGCCGCCATGGACCCGACGCACCCGGACCGCTGGCCACCGCAGACGGACCACGGGCAGACGACGGTCGAGGCGACGGCCGTGGCAGTCGCGCTGCACCTCACCCGCCCCTGGGTCCTCGAGCAACTCGCCCCGGCGACCAGGCGGCGGCTGCTGGACTGGCTGGAATCCGGCCACTGGTGCGCCGACAACAACCACGTGTTGTTCGGGGCGTTGTGCCAGGCGTTCCGACACCGCGAGGGGGAGCCCGTCGACGAGGCCGCGATCTGGGCGGCCCTCGACCGCATCGAGGAGTGGTACGTCGGCGACGGCTGGTACTCCGACGGCGAGGGGCGGCGAGTCGACCACTACAACGCGTGGACGTTCCACCTGTACCCCTTCTGGCTGCTCGACCTGATGGACCCCGACGGTGTCCGCACCGCCCCGCGCCGGGAGCTGTACCGCCGCCGGCTCCGCGCGTTCCTGGAGGGCTATCGTCGCCTCTTCTCGCCGGAGGGATCGTTCGTGGCGATGGGGCGGTCGCTGATCTACCGGTTCGGGGTGCTCGCCCCGTTCTGGATGGCGGAGATCGAGGGCTGCTCTCCGCTGGCCCCGGGCGAGGCCGCGGCGCTCACCAGTCGCTGCACCGAGTTCTTCATGGCCGGCGGCGCGCTCGAGGACGGCATGCTCAACCTGGGCTGGCTCGGCCCGCACGCGTCGATCCTGCAGAGCTACAACCGCCCCGGCTCACCGCTGTGGGCCGCCAAGGGGTTCCTCGGCCTCCTGCTGCCCGACGCGCACCCCGCCTGGGCCGAGTCCGAGTGGGCGGCCGCCGAGGAGCCGTGGGCGCACTCCGGGCCCGCATGGCTCACCTGGGCGCATCGGGAGGACGGGATCGTCCGGCTGCTGAACATGGGCTCCGACGGCCACCCCGCCGTCGACGACCCGCTCTACCGGCGCGCCGCGTACTCCTCGGCGACGCTGCCCTGCTTCGACGAGGGGCTGGTCGACCAGGGCATCGCCCCGATCGGGGGCCGGCACCTGGGGAGGGCGGCCGGCGTGGTGCGCCCGGACTCCGGCGCGCAGCGGGTGCGTTGGCTGGCCGGCGGGAGGGAGTGCACGGTGGACCACGCCGTGCTCGTCGTCGCGGGAGCGGAGATCCACGTCGCCCGCTGCCGCGACGTGGTCGCGCTGCCGTTGGCGGTGGCCGGGTGGCACGCCCCGACGCCGATCCCGTCGGCCCTCGAGCTCATCGACACCGATGCGTCGACGGTGGGCCGGGACGCGCACGACTCGCCCGACACCGCGCTGGGGCCCGCGCGCCTCGAGCGGATCCTGCTCACCCCCCGCGGGAACGAACTGCGGGCTGCCTGGGCGACCGGCCTCGGAGCCGCGGCCGACGCGGCGCGAGAGCTCGCGAGCGCCGTGCGCGTCACCTGGCGGGACGGCGGCGCCGACGTCGTGCTGCCCGATGGGACGGTGCGGGCGATCGCGTTCGCCACACCGCACCCGGACTGGGGCCCGGCGACCCGCGCCCAGCGGGTCCATCGTTGGACCTGAGCGTCAGTAGGGCGGGTCGAAGAGTTCCGCCGTGCGGGCGGAAGCCTCCGCCGGCCAGATGAGCTTGCGCAGCATCGCCGTGTCGCCGGTCCGCTCGCACCACTCGAACAGTGTGCGCCGGCAGCGTTCGAGCTGGTCGTCGAACCGGGACTCGAGCGCGAGGTTCCGCGTCTCGCCGGGATCGTCGTCCAGGTTGAAGAGCTGTTCGCGTTCCCGCCCCCACGCGTAGACCACGTACTTCCACGGGGGATCCACGACGGCACGGCCGTCGGTCCACCCGCTGCCGGTGCTGAAGCGGGTCTCCACGACGACCGGCTCGTCGCGCTCCCAGTCCGGAACCCCGGGCGGCCGCGGGATGCCCGCGAGCCGGCACAACGAGCCCAGCAGCCCGGTGGACATGTTCACCGCACGGCCCACCGATTCGGCCTCGATCGCCGGCCCAGCGATGATCAGCGGCACGCGGATGCACTCCTGGAAGAGGGCCGTCTTCTGGTTCCAGCCGTGGGCCGCGTCCCCGTCGCCGTGGTCCGAAGTGATCACCACCGTGACGCCCATCGCCTCCAGCTGGTGCCACAGTCGTGACCACTGGTCGTCGATCCGCTCGACGAGTTGGCCGTAGGCGTCGCGATAGCGCCGCCAGTCGTCCGTGGTGTAGCCGTTCGTGCCGTACATGTGGGCGGCGGTCGCCTTGTGGTTCGCGAGCGCCTCGGGGATCGGCAGTGAGTGGCTGACCGGCAGCGGCGGGCAGTCGCGCACGGGGCGGGGCGCGACGTCGCCGTAGGGCTGGTGCTGCCCGCGGGCGAACTCGCAGATGGAGTGCGGGTCGTCCCACGAGGCGACGAGCAGGAACGGGCGGTCGCTGGGCGCGTCGCCGAGCCAGGCACCGATCGCCTCCGCCAAGCCGTGGTCGCCGAAGGGGTGGATCACGTCGAAGCCCGACTCGGGGTCGCCGTCGGGGCCGGGCGTGTGGTACTTGCCGGCCCAGACGGTGGCATAGCCGTGCTCGCGGAACCAGTGTCCCAACGAGTGCGGCGAGCGGCCGACGTGGCGGTCGTGCTGATTGCCCATGACGCCCATCTCGTGGGGCATCAGGCCGGTCATCATGCTGGAGCGCGACGGCGTGCACAGCGGGAACGAGCAGTAGGCGTGCTCGTAGTTGACGCCGCGCTCGGCCATCATCCGGAGCCAGGGGGCGTCGATGTGGTCCTCACCCAGTGCGTGCGCCCCGAGCTGGTCGGCCATCAGCACGACGATGGAGCGGTTCACCCCCGGTTGGCTTGGTCCCACACCCAATCCATGCCCTCCCACTCGTCGCCCGCCGCAGCCAGCTCGGTGACGAGCCGCGAGGCCAGCGGAGCGATGACCCGAGGATCCTCGATCCTGTGCAGCTCGTAGGGGTCCTCCTGGAGGTCGATGGCGTACTGCCACATCCGCCCGTCGGGCTCCCGCCCGACGACGTACTTCCAGCCGTGCGTGCGCACGCCCCGCATGTCGGCCCCGTCGCGTCCCGGGCTCCAGCAGTAGTAGAGCGCCGACTCGTCCCGGTCGACCTCCGCCAGGCCCAGGAGGACGCTGCTGAGATCCCGCCCCTGCATGCCGCTGGGGACGTCGACGCCCAGCAGCCCCAGCAGGGTGGGCGCGATGTCGACGCTGGACAGCATGGCGGAGGTGCGGCGGCCCCCGACGCCCGGGACCCGGATGACGCACGGCAGGCGCATGGACTCCTCGAACGGCACGTTCTTGTAGACCAGCCCGTGGCTGCCGAGCTGCATCCCGTGGTCGGAGGTGAACACGACGATGGTGTCCTCCGCTAGGCCCTGGCGGTCGAGCGTTTCCAGCAGTCGGCCGAACTGCGCGTCAATCGCTTCGACGGCGGCGAAGTAGTCCGGGGCGATCGCGGCGGCCTCGTCGGCGGCCGGGGTGCCCCACGCCACGTTCGGCCTGACCAGCAGCTCCTCGGGGCTGAGCGCGGCGTAGGCGCGGTTCGCGTCCGGCGGGAGCTCGTCGAAGGGCTGGTGCGGCGGGTTCCAGCTCACGGCCAGGGCGAACGGATTTGCCCGGGGCCGGGAGAGGAAGTTGATGGCGACGTCGGTCTCATGCTCGGCGGACCACCGGTGCACCCGATCCGGCCGCTCCCGCGGCGCCTCGGTGGGCCAGTAGTGGGGGTGCAGGTGCGAGTCGCAGCAGCCGTGCGAATACCATTCCTTGAACCCGAACCGCCGATGGGGAGGGGACCAGGCGTCCCACACCTTGCCGTCCTCGCGCCGGCCCTCGCCGTGGATCTCGTCGTCGGGGAGCAGCGGCTCCTGGAGATGCCACTTCCCGATCCATGCCGTGTCGTAGCCGGAATCGGCCAGCGCCCGGGCCCACGAGGGGACGTCGTCGCGCAGCCGCACCCCGTGCTCCACGTTCGCCGTGTTGAGGTTCATGAACACGCCGTTGCGGGACGGATGCACGCCGGTGAGCAGCATCGCGCGGTGCGGGCTGCAGACGGGATAGCTGCTCACCGCCTGACTGAGCACGATCGATTCCTCGGCGAAGCGGTCGAGGACCGGCGTGGCGACGGGGTCGTCCTCAAGCGCCATCGCCCGGAACTGGTCCGAGAGGACGAAGAGCAGGTTCCGGTTCATTTGCCGATCCCCACCGTCAGTCCCTCGCTCAACCGGCCACCGATCCAGACGTAGATCGCCAGCATCGGGAGCACGACCAGCGAGATGCCCGCGAACGTGCCGCCGTAGTCGGCACCGGTGTAGATCTGCTGGCTGACGAACTCGATCAGCGCGACGGGCAGCGTGTACTTCGTCGGCGTCTGCATGAGCGTCAGCGCCAGGAGGGTCTCGTTCCAGTGTGCGATCACCTGGAGGATGAAGGCCGTCAGGATGCCGCCCTTCGCGAGTGGAAGTGCGATGAGGATCAGGGTCTTGATCGAGCCGGCACCGTCGAGGGCCGCAGCCTCCTCCACCTCGATCGGCAGAGTTCGGAAGAACGCCGTGAGGAGGAAGACGGTGAAGGGCATCGAGATGGCGATGTACACCAGGTTGAGGCCGATCAGGCTGTCGATCAGGTTCAGCTCGTTCAGGATGACGAACAGCGGGATCAGGATCACCTGGACGGGTACGCCCAGCCCGAGGATGAAGTACATGGTGATACCTCGGGTGAGCGGTGTCTCGACCCGTCCCAGGTAGTACGCCGCCGGGACGGCCACCAGGATCGTCAGGACCGAGGAGACGAGCGTGACCCAGACGCTGTTCCACGTCGCCATGGCGAAATTGCCCTGGGTCCATGCGGTGACCCAGTTGGAGACATCGAACTCCGAGGGCAGGCCGAAGGGTTGGTCGAGGATCTCGGCGGTCGGCCTGAAGGACTGGATGACCACCCAGACCAGCAGCGCGACTCCCAGCACCACGGCGATCCAGATGATGCCGATCCAGATGGAACGGAGGACGGACGGCTTGTCCCGCATCGCGGGATGGATGGATGTAGCAGCAGCCATTTCGACTCCTAGAACTCGATGGCTTCGCGCCTGAAGACCCGGCGCAGGAAGACCACCAGGACCGAGACGAGCAGCAGCGAGATGACAGCAGACGCCGTGGCGGCGCCGAAGGCGGGAGTGGACTGTCCGGAAAACGCGGTGACATACGTATAGACCGCACTCGTCCAGGACTCCACCGGGGGAATACCGGCCCCGCTGCTTCCGCCGAAGACCCAGATGATCTCGAAGATCTTGATGGACGACAGCGTCCACAGGATGGCGCAGGTACCGAATACGTCCCAGGTGAGGGGGATGACCACGTGCCAGAGTCGCTGGAACGGCGTGGCGCCTGCGAGGGCGCAGTCCTCGTACAGGTACGGAGGGATCCGGTCGACGCCCGCCATGATGATCGTGGTGTAGTACCCGGTGGTCGTGAAGATCACCGTGGCCATGATCAGCGGGAAGATGTTCTCCTTCGCCAGCCACAGGGGCGGGTTGTCGACGCCGAACCACCCGAGAGCAGTGTTGACGAGCCCCGTGGGGTTGAAGAGGAATCCGGCCAGGACGCCGAAGACCAGAGCGTTGATGAGGTGCGGGAAGAAGATGATCGACCGCACGGCGGATCGTCCCCACATGGTCCGCAGCACCATGGTGAGCGCGAAGGCGAGCACGAAGATGGCGGTCCCGGCCACGAAGAGCAGGAGCAGCGTGTTCACGAAGGCGGCCTGGAACTGGGAGTCGTTGATCACGCGCTCATAGTTCCGGAGCCCGACGAACTCCATCGGGCCCGAGCCGGCCCACTTGTGGAGGCTCACCCACACCGCGCCGATGGCGGGCAGGACGAACAGGAGGGTGTAGAAGAGGAACGCTGGTCCCACGAAGGGGACCAGGAACTTGCGGCGTTGGTTCTCGATCACGCTGCCGGGGGCGGAGGAACGAGTCCTCCGCCTCCGGAGCGGCGGCATGAGCTTGACAGTCACTGCTAGGACTGGTCCTGCCAGTACTGGGCCTGCGCCTCGGCCATGCGGTTGATGAACTCGTCCGCGCCGATGTTGCCGAGCACGAGCTCGTTGTGGATGGGCCAGAAGACCTTCTCGATGTAGCCGGGGTGGCTCACCGCGTCGTTCTGCTGGTAGACCGCGTCGGCCTTCTCGATCTCCGACATCACCCCGGCGAGCTCCGGGGAGACCTCGATGTCATCGCGGACGGGCAGCACTTTGGCCTCGGAGGCGAATTTCTCCTGGTACTCCTTCTGGAGCGTGAACGCGGCCAGGTCGGCAGCCCAGTCGACGGCGTCGGATTTCGAGGGAATGGCGAAGCCGATGAAGTCGGTGCGCGTGTAGACCTTGTCCTGCTGCTCGGTGGGCATCGGGAAGGACGCGAACTCGAATCCTTCGGCGGCATAGGTGCCGGTCTCCGTGGGAATCCACGAGCCGTTCAGGAGCAGCGCGGCCTTGTTCGTCGCCCATTCCTGCTGCTGTGCAGGGAACTTGGAGGCGTTGTAGCCGTCGATGAAGACGTCCTGTTGCACCAGAGCCTCGACGCGCTCGGCCATGGCCCTCACCTCGTCGGACTTCCACGACTCGCCCGACTCGTCGGCCACGAGTTCCGCGAACGAGCCCGGGCCGTGCTCGCGCACGTAGCCGCTGACGAACCACATGGCGTTGTAGCCGCCGATGTCGCCGTCGAGCGCGAGCGGCACCTCGCCGGCGGCTTTCAGGTCGTCGAGCAGGGCGGTGAATTCGTCCCAGGTCTTCGGCGGTGACTCCTTCAGTTCCGGGTGCTGCGCGCCGTTGAACCAGATCGCTTCGCTCGAGATCGTGTAGGGGAGCATCCACGGCTCGCCGTCGATCTGCAAACCGGAACCCTCGATGTACTTCTTCGGGATCAGGTCGGCGACGCTGGTGTCGTCCTCAAGCGTCTTCTCGAACGCGGGCTGCATCGAGGCGTACTGACCGGTCTCGGCCAGGACGGGCGCGAGGCGAGCAAAGGACGAGTCGACCAAGTCCGGGACGTTGTTCGTGTTGAGCGCGGGGGTGAGCTTCTGCGTGATGGTCCGCCCCTGCCACTGGGCCTCGACGGTGATGCCCGTCTCCTCCTCCCAGGCGGCGATCGCTTCGGCGAGCACCTTCTGCTGGTTCTCACCCTCCTTCCAGTGCGACCAGTAGGAGATGCTCTCGGGCTTCGCCGAGTCTCCTCCCTGGCCCCCGGGGTCCGTGGCGTTGCCCGTATCTCCACCACAGGCAGAGAGTGCGACGAGCGCGGCGACCATCAGGGTGGGAGCAAGCTTGCGAGCGACAGTGCTCATGGCTTCTTTGTCCTTTCGGATTGGCAATCGGTGCGATTACATCGGCACTTCATCAGCCTTCCAAGTACCTAATCAAGAAGTAATCATCCCTTTTCGCTGAGAAGTTCTCCATCCGACCGGGCGGTCCCGTGGTCGGCCCGGGACAAGTCGCGCATGGGGACGTCGAAGGGCGTGGTCGCGAGCATCCAGTTGGCGAAAGCCTTATCGCCACGTTCGGTGAGCAGCCCGTGGAGCCGTTTGGCGAGGCGCTCCCGCACGTCCCTGTACAGCGGGACCTCGTAGACGTTGACGAGCTCGTACGGATCAGCCCTGCGGTCGTAGAGCTCGTTGATGGACTCGGGGCTGACCACCAGCTTGTAATCCCGCGTGACGAGCGTGCGCTGCTGCAGCGGGAAGTGATGGCCGTGGAACTCGCACACGATGTCCTCTCGCCAGGCCTCGGCGTGCGGCTGCTGATCGGCCAGGTCCAGGAGCGAGCGGCCGTCGAGGACCGGGGTGGTGTCGAGCCCGGCGAGGTCGAGGATGGTCGCGGGGATGTCGAGGAGAGACACGAACGCATCGGACTGGCCCTCGTGCCCGACGCCGGGGATGTGCGCCAGGAGGGGGACCCGCAGGATGTCGTCGTAGGCGGCCGGTCCCTTGTCGTTCAAGCGGTGCGCACCGGTGAACTCGCCGTGGTCGGCCGTGAAGAACACGGCGGTCTCCTCGGCGATACCGAGGGTCTCGAGCTCCTGCAGCAGGATCCCGACCTCGTGATCGATCATGGCCACGTAGCCCCGATAGACGGCGACGAGCTTCCTCCACTCGTCCCGGTCGAAGGAGTCGGTGGACCAGTACGTCGCATAGTTGCGTTGGACCTGGGGTTTGCCCTCGAACGACTCGGCGAAGGAGGGCGGGAGCTCGACGTCCTCCGGGTCGATCAAGTCGAACCATTCGTCCGGGATGATGTAGGGCAGGTGCGGGCCGAAGTAGTGGACGTGCAGGCAGAAAGGCCTTCCCTCGGTGTCGAGAGCCTCGGCGTACTCCCGCAGCCTTCTGAGGCCCAACTCGGTGAGGAACCGTTCGAAGGTCCCCTCCAGCGGCTGCTGCAATCGCGCGGCGAGCAGGTGCCCCGGGCGGCCGCCGGGGAGCGTGCCGCGGACCTCGTCGACGTAGATCGCCGGGGGCAGGCCCTTCTCCTCGAGCCAGGCGGCGTACCCAGGATGCCCCAGCGGGTTGGTCGCACCGGGGAACGAGTCGTCGTCCATGCCGAAGACATCCGGCGGGTTCTGCTTCCCCACGTGGTACTTGCCCACGAGACCGACGTTGTAGCCAGCCTCCCGGAGCGCCTTGGTGTAGGTCCAGCTGCTCGGGTCGAGTTCGGTGTTGTAGCCGATGTTCCACTCGTGGTTGGCGAGCACCTTGTGGCGGAAGGGTGCGGCTCCGGTGAGGAGGCTCGTCCGGGCGGGTGTGCAGATCGGCGTCGGGGTGACGGCCTGCGTGAAGGCGAAGCCCTCCTGGGCGAGGCGGTCGATGTTCGGCGTGTGCACTCCGCGTGCCCCCTCCCCCATGAGTGCCGCGATCGTGTCGATGCGGTGCTGGTCCGTCATGATGACCAATACATTGCGCGGGCGGGTGGACTTGCTCATGTTGCTCCTAATCGTCGCGACGGCCTCTTCGCCGCGGTCGGCAATGATCCACGAATACGGACCCTCGGGGCGCGATGTCAAGACCTACTCGAGCTAGGCACCGAGCCTGCGGGCGGCGAACGGCGTGCTGGTACGCCGTTTCCGCGCCGGGTGACTTCCGGCGTCCTGCGTTCGCTGAAGACCCGGTGGCCACGTCCCGACCGTGCACGACGGCGCGGATGCCCTCCCGAAAGCACTTCTCAGGTCGAAGACCGTTACTACTTGAATACTCTCTTCCGCTGCGGATTCAATGCAATCAACTTAAGCTTGCGATCAGGAGTGGAATCGATGTTGTGCCGCTGCAGCCCGTCCCGTGAGGAGCCTCCGGGGCCCACGGCGGGGCCGGTCGACCCAACGCATCGCGAACCGCTGCTGCGGGAGACGAGATGAAGACCCAACCGGCGGTGAAGGACCTCAAGTACGAGACCCTGGCCACCACGCTGCGCCGCGACATCAGGGCGGGAGTCTGGGCCGTGGGAGCGAAAATCCCGACGGAGAAGCAGCTCATGGAGTCCACCGGCATGTCGCTGACGACGGTGCGCCGCGCACTGCAGCTCCTCACCGAGGAGGGGTGGCTCAGGCGGCAACGGGGGGCCGGCAGCTTCGTCGCCCCTTGGATCCAGAAGCGCGAGCGCTCGACGTACCTCATCGGGGTGATGGTCCCCGAGACCCGCCAGTACTACGACCGTGTCATCCACGGCATCCAGGACCAGCTTGCCTCCACGCGCGCCGGTTCCACGCTCCTCGCCACGTACGAGTGGGATCCCGACCGCGAGATGGAAGCACTCCAGACGCTGCTGGAGGCCGGCGTTGACGGCCTGATCCTCACGCCCACTCTGCCGGACGGAGGGCGGAGCGCCTCGCTGATCTCCGAGATCGGACGCCTACCGGTACCCGTCGTCCTCGCGGAGAGGCAGTTCAGCGCACCCGGGCTGGGCCAGGTGCTGGAGCACGTGGTGAGCGATCACGCCGGAGGGGCCTTCGACGCGATCCGCCACCTGCACGGGCTGGGGCACAGCCGCATCGGGCTGGCCTACCGCAAGGGGACCAACACCACCGCGGGCGTCCTGGAGGGGTATCGAGCAGCTTGCGAGACCATGGGCATCGACCCCTGGGAGTGGGAACTCTCCGAACCACCCGTGGGCCATAGCGTCTCCACCGACGAGATCCTCCCGCTCGCCACGTCGTTGGTGGAGGCGAGGCTCTCTGCCGTGCTGGTCTTCGGCGACCGCGAGGCGATCACCCTGCAGAACGAGCTCCGGCGCCGCGGTTCGCGGATCCCCGAGGACCTCGCGATGGTGTCCTACGACGACGAAACCGCGGACATTGCCGCTGTGCCGCTCACGGCCGTCGCGCCCCCCAAGTACCAGCTCGGGAAGCTCACCGCGGACGTCCTGGTCCGCCGCCTGCGCGAGGGCAACTCGTCGGCGCTCGAGCAGATCCGGCTTCGCCCCGTCCTCGTCGTCCGTGAGTCGTGCGGCGCCGCCCAGGCCGGCGCTAGTGCGGCGAAGACCTGATCGCCACCCGTACCCAAGCTGATCGAACACTTCCAAGGAGTTTCCACGTGCCGAAGCAAGCCACCGAGACCATCGACCCACTCAGCCGGCAACGGGCAGCCGGCGACGCGCTGGCGACGCTGCGCCGGCTCGTCGAGACCTTCGGCACGCGGTATCCCGACGACTGCACCGTCGACGACCGGTATCCGTTGCGCGAGGCGCAGTTCGGCGAGCCGGAGGGCGGCAACACCGAGTGGACCACGAGTTTCTACCCCGGCATGTTGTGGCTGGCCGGTGAGATGACCGGTGACGCATGGTGGCACGACGAGGCGCAGCGGCACGTCGCGAGCTTCGCCGACCGGATGGCGCGCCGCGTCCACATCGACCACCACGACCTCGGCTTCCTCTACAGCCTCGCCTGCGTGCCCGCCTGGCGGCACCGCGCCGACGCGGTCGCGCGTGCGGCGGCCATCGCGGCGGCCGACCACCTGATGACCCGCCTCCTGCCTGCGGCGGGGATCATCCAGTCCTGGGGCGACCTCAGCGACGAGTCCCAGCAGGGCCGGGCGATCATCGACAGCCTGATGAACATGCCGCTGCTGCACTGGGCGAGCGAGGCCACCGGCGACGCCCGGTACCGCGAGGCTGCCACGCGCCATGCCCGCGCCATGCGAGACCACATCATGCGCGAGGACGGCTCGACCTTCCACACGTTCTACTGGGACGTGCGCACCGGGGAGCCCCTGCGCGGCGCCACCGCGCAGGGCTACAGCGACAACTCCTGCTGGGCGCGCGGCCAGGCCTGGGCCGTCTACGGCTTCGTCCTCAACCACCTCCACACCGGCGAGCCCGGGCTCCTCGAAGCCGCCGTGCGCGCCGCCGACTACTTCCTCGACCACCTGCCGGCCGACCTGGTCCCCTATTGGGACCTCATCTTCACCGACGGCAGCGGCCAGGAGCGCGACAGCTCCGCCGGCGCCATCGCGGTCTGCGGTCTCCTCGAGATCGCTGCCGCGACCGGCGAGGAGCGCTACCGCGAGGCGGCCCACAGCATCCTCGACTCGCTCGCCACCTCGTACTCGACCCGCGGCGAGGCGCCCGCGACCTGCCTGCTACGGCATGGTGTCTACTTCAAGGCCGGCGGCCGGGGCGTCGACGAGGGCAACCTGTGGGGCGACTACTACTACCTCGAGGCGCTGCTGCGCCGCCAGGACCCCGCGTGGACCAGCTACTGGCATCCAGGCCAGGCACCGATGGAAGGAAGGGCATGATTCTCGACTCGTTCCGGCTCGACGGACGGGTGGCGCTGGTGACCGGCGCCACCCGCGGTCTCGGAGAGGCGATGGCGGAAGCGCTCGCGGAGGCGGGCGCTGACGTCGCGTTGGTGGGGTCCTCGAGCCCGCCCGACACGACCGCCGAGGCGGTGCGGGGGCTGGGACGCCGGGCGCTGACGCTGGTGTGCGACCTCGCCTCCGCCGGGCCCGAGGAACTGGAGGCGCTCGTCCGGCGGACCACCGACGAGTTCGGTCGCCTCGACATCCTCGTCAACAACGCCGGCATCATCCGGCGCACCCCCGCGCTGGAGCTCGGCGAGGCGGACTGGGACGACGTCGTGCAGGTCAACCAGAAGTCCGCGTTCTTCCTGGCCCAGGCAGCGGGGCGTGTCATGGCGGAGGCGGGTGGCGGGCGCATCATCAACACCGCGTCCCTGCTGAGCCACCAGGGCGGCATCAACGTCGCCTCCTACACCGCCAGCAAGCACGCCGTCGCCGGCCTGACCAGGGCGCTCGCGAACGAGTGGGCACCGCTCGGGATCAACGTGAACGCGATCGTCCCCGGCTACTTCGCCACCGACAACACCGCCGCGCTGCGCGCCGACCCCGAGCGGTCGAGGTCCATCCTCGAGCGCATCCCCGCCGGACGGTGGGGCGAAGCCGACGACCTGAAGGGCGCCGCGCTCTTCCTCGCCTCCCCCGCGTCCGCCTACGTGACCGGAACGCTGCTCGCCGTCGACGGCGGGTGGCTGGCCCGATGACCGCAACCGACCACCGAGAAGGAGCAACAATGCAGAACCGATACGCGTGCGCCCCCGAGCACGTCGCCACCATGAGGACCTCCGAACTGCGGGAGCGGTTCCTCGTCGAGGACCTCTTCGTGTCGGGCGAGGCCCGATTCACCTACAGCCACTACGACCGCGTCATCATGGCCGGCATCGTCCCGGGTGACGCGCCCCTCACCCTCCCCACCCCCGAGGAGCTCCACACCGAGCACCTCCTTGACCGCCGGGAGGCCGGCATTGTCAACATCGGTCAGGAGGCGGAGGTGACTGTCGACTCGGTCACGTACACCGTCCCGCGCGAGGGCCTGCTGTACGTCGGGCGCGGCGCCCGCGAGATCGTGTTCTCGGCGCCCGGCCGGTTCTACCTGTACAGCGCCCCGGCCCACACCGCCTACCCGACGAAGCTCGTCGGCCCCGACGAGGGCAACGTCCTGGACCTCGGCGAGCAGGAGACGTCGAACAAGCGCAAGCTGCGCCAGCTGCTCTACAACGGCGACGTCAAGACGTGCCAGATCATGATGGGCGTCACGCGACTGGAGGCCGGCAGCATGTGGAACACCATGCCCGCCCACACGCACGACCGACGGATGGAGTCCTACCTCTACTTCGACGTCGCCGACGACGCCCGGGTCATCCACCTCATGGGCGAGCCGAGCGAGACGCGACACCTCGTCGTCGCGAACGAGCAGGGCGTCATCTCCCCCAGCTGGTCGATCCACTCCGGGGTCGGCACGCGCGCCTACGCGTTCATCTGGGCCATGGCCGGCGAGAACCAGGCGTTCGACGACATGGACGCAGCCCCGGTGACCGGTCTGCGCTGACGGTTCGCCAGCGATTGCACTGTGTACCTGCGAAGCACGGCTGGTACACCGTGCGAACGCTGGCGGCTCGGCGAAAGGGCACAGAGAGAGGGCGCCGGGTGGTGTACCCGGCGCCCTCGCTACTCAAAAGGTGGAGATCAGAGCGGCTTGACCGACTCTGCGTTGGGGCCCTTGGGGCCATCGACGATCTCGAACTCGACTCGCTGACCTTCGTCGAGCGTGCGGAACCCGCGCGTCTGGATGGCGGACTGGTGGACGAAGACGTCCTTGCCTCCGCCGTCGACCTCGATGAAGCCGAAACCCTTTTCGGCGTTGAACCACTTGACTGTGCCGTTTGGCATGTTCTTTCCTCACGATTGGGCCCAACTTGGCTGACCCAATTCTCGTCACCACCACTTGGGCGCCCCCAATCCGTGAGGGCAGCGGCAGCGCGAACCACCATTGTCCACCGAAAAGGGTCCAAGCACCGAATCGGCGCCAAAAAGTTGCAGTGTCCGAGTGGCGGTACCTCCGCGCCCGCGTGGGTCGGGTGTTCTAAGTTCTGTGCATCACGTCCGACAGAGGGAGTCAGTCACATGGCAGCTGCGTCCAGCACCCAGCGCGCGAACCGGGGAGCGTTCTCCGGCCGCACGGCGTTCATCCTGGCCGCGATCGGTTCTGCCGTCGGTCTCGGCAACATCTGGCGGTTCCCGTACATCGCTTACTCCAACGGCGGCGGCGCGTTCATCCTGCCCTACGTCGTGGCGCTCCTGACGGCGGGCATCCCGCTGCTCTTCCTCGACTACGCGATCGGCCACCGCTACCGCGCGTCGGCACCGCTCTCCTTCCGGCGGCTGCACCGCCTCACGGAGCCGATCGGCTGGTGGCAGGTGATGATCTGCGTGATCATCGGCATCTACTACGCCGTCATCCTCGCGTGGGCCGCGCAGTACTTCATCTTCTCCTTCACCAAGGCGTGGGGTGACGACCCCGGCGCCTTCTTCATCGGCGAGTTCACGCAGTCGATCGAGGCCGCGCAGGCCACCGTCGGCCTCGACTTCGTCCCCGCCGTGCTGATCCCGCTGATCATTGTCTGGGTGGCGACCGTGGGCGTGCTGGCGCTCGGCGTGCAGCGGGGCATCGCGCGCACGTCGCTGATCTTCATGCCGCTCCTGGTCGTGATGTTCGTCGCCCTGGTGGCCATTGGCCTCACCCTCCCGGGCGCGGCGCAGGGCCTCGACGCCCTGTTCACCCCCGACTGGAGCGCGCTGACGAACTCGTCGGTGTGGGTGGCCGCCTACGGCCAGATCTTCTTCTCGCTGTCGGTCGCGTTCGGCATCATGCTGACCTACTCCTCGTACCTGAAGAAGGACGCGGACCTCACCGGCTCGGGCCTGGTCGTCGGCTTCGCGAACTCCTCGTTCGAGATCCTCGCCGGCATCGGCGTCTTCGCCGCGCTGGGCTTCATGGCGCAGGCCGCTGGCGTCCCCGTCGACGAGGTGGCCGGCTCCGGCATCGGTCTCGCCTTCATCGCGTTCCCCACGATCATCAACCAGGCCCCGCTCGGCACCGTGATCGGCGTGCTGTTCTTCGGCTCGCTGGTGTTCGCGGCGTTCACGTCGATGATCTCGATCATCGAGGTGATCATCTCCGCGGTGCAGGACAAGCTGGGCCTCGGCCGCATCACGTCGGTGCTCGTCGTGGGCATCCCGATGGCGCTCGCGTCACTGCTGCTGTTCCCGACGACCACGGGCCTGAACCTGCTCGACGTCATGGACGCCTTCGTCAACAACTTCGGCATCGTGGCCGCCGCCCTCGTCGCCGCCGTGACGCTGACCGCGGGGTTCGCCGCCCTGCCCACACTGCGCAACCACCTCAACCGGTCGAGCTCCTTCAAGGTGGGCCGGGTGTGGCAGCTGCTCGTCGGCGGCATCGCGCCGGTCATCCTGGGCTACATCCTGATCGGCCAGTTCCAGGAGGTGCTGCTGAACGGCTACGGCGGCATGCCGCAGGGCTTCGTCAACGCCTTCGGCTGGGGCATGGCCGGCGGCCTTGTCGTGATCGCCCTGATCATGACCCTCATCCCGTGGTCGGCCCGTTCGAATGCGGCGAAGGTCGACTCCGACGGCGACCTCATCCCGTCGCCCATCCTCGACCGGCTCGTCGACGCGGGCCGCATCGAGGCCGCGAAGCAGGACCCGGTCGTCGACGACGCCACCCTGCCGCTCGAGCCCCCGCGGCCCGCCGCCCGCCACGCCGCCCACACCACCACCGAGGAGTTCTGATGAGCACCGAAGCAATCATCATGATGGTGGCCGCCATCGTCATCGTCTGGGGTGGCCTGGCCTACTCCGTGGCCTTCCTGCTGCGCAACCCCGAGGGGTCCGTGGTGCTGCTGGACGACCACGGCCGCCCAATCGAGCCCTTCTCTACCTGAGCTCCCCCGCCGCCGCGACCAGCTGGCCGGACTTCAGTAGGCCCACGCCCACCTCGATCGCGGGCGCGAGGAATCGGTCCGGGCCCGGGCCCTCGACGTGCTCGCGCAGCACCGCGATGACCCGCTTCGTGGGTTCCGACGGCTCCAGCGGCGCGCGCAGGTCGATGGCCCGGGCCGCGGCCAGCAGTTCGATCGCGAGCACCCGTCGGAGGTTGTCCACCGACGTGCGCAGCTTCCGCGCGGCGTGCCAGCCGAGCGACACGTGGTCCTCCTGCATCGCCGAGCTCGGGATCGAGTCCGCCGAGGCCGGGACGGCCAGCCGCTTCATCTCCGCGACGAGGCCCGCCTGCGTGTACTGCGCGATCATCACCCCGGAGTCGACACCCGGGTCGTCGGCCAGGAACGGCGGCAACCCGTGAGAGCGGGCCTTGTCGAGCATCCGGTCGGTGCGGCGCTCGGCGATGCTCGCGAGGTCGGCGGCCACGACGGCGAGGAAGTCCAGCACGTAGGCGACGGGTGCGCCGTGGAAGTTGCCGTTGGAGGTGATGGTCCCGTCGCGCAGCACGACGGGGTTGTCGATCGACGCGGCCAGTTCCCGCTCGGCGACGGCGCGGGCGTGGTCGATCGTGTCTCGGACGCCGCCCGCGACCTGAGGCGCGCAACGCAGCGAGTACGCGTCCTGGACCCGCGAGCCCTCCGCCGCCACGTCGGCCAGGATCCCGGAGCCCTGCAGCAGCGCGTGGATGTTGGCCGCCGAGGCCGCCTGCCCGGGGTGCGGCCGCAGCGGCAGGTGCAGCTCGGGGGCGAACGCGGTGTCGTGGCCGCGCAGCGCCTGCACCGACATGGCGGTGGTGAGGTCGGCCACCTTGACCAGCTCGTCCAGGTCGGCGATCGCCATCAGCAGCATGCCGAGCATCCCGTCGGTGCCGTTGATGAGCGCCAGTCCCTCCTTCTCGCGGAGCTCGATCGGCTCGATCCCGGCCTCCGCGAGCAGCTCCGGCACGGGGCGCTCGTCGCCGGCACGGTCCCGGGCCCGGCCCTCGCCCAGCAGCACCAGGGCGCAGTGCGAGAGGGGTGCGAGGTCGCCGGAGCATCCCAGCGAACCGTACTCGTGCACGATCGGCGTGATGCCGGCGTTCAGCAGTGCGACCATCGTCTCCAGGACGACGGGGCGCACCCCGGTGTAGCCGCTCGCCAGTGTCCGGGCCCGCAGGAACATGAGCGCGCGCACCACCTCCCGCTCCACCTCGGGACCGGTGCCGGCCGCGTGCGAGCGGATCAGTGACCGCTGCAGCTGGGCGCGACGCTCGGCCGGGATGGCGGTGTCGGCGAGCGCGCCGAAGCCGGTGGAGAGCCCGTAGACCGGCTTGTCGCCGTGCGCGAGGGCGTCGACGTGCGCGCGGACCCGCTCCACCTCGGCCAGCGCCTCGGGCGCGATCTCGACCCGCGCGTCGTGGCGGGCGACGGCGAGCACGTCGGCGGCGGTGGTCCCGGAGAGGGAGAGGGTGACGGTCATGCGGTTCCTTCCGTGAGTGGTTCCCCCGCCCGCCACACCCGGTGCGTGAGCGGCATGCCGGGGCGGTAGGCGAGGTGGATGGCGGCGGGGGCGTCGAGGACGTGCAGGTCGGCGCGGGCACCCACGCGGAGGGAGCCGACGTCGGTGCGGCGCAGGGCCATGGCCCCGCCGAGGGTGGCGGCCCGGATCGCCTCCTCGAGCGTGAGGTGCTGCTGCAGGACTGCGGTGCCGACGCAGAAGTTCATCGACGAGGTGTAGCTGGTGCCGGGGTTGCAGTTGGAGGCGATGGCGACCACGGCGCCCGCGTCGAGCAGCCGCCTGGCCGGGGCGAATGGCGCCCGGGTGGAGAGGTCGCAGGCGGGCAGGATCGTCGCGACCGTCGCCGAGGCGGCCAGCGCCTCGACGTCGTCGTCGGAGAGGTGGTTGACGTGGTCGACGCTCGCCGCGCCGAGGTCCACCGCCAGCGCGACGCCGCCCGAGTGGCCGAGTTGGTTGCCGTGGACGCGGAGGCCGAGGCCCGCGCGTCGGCCCGCCTCGAGGACGCGCCGCGACTGCTCCACGGTGAACGCCCCCTCCTCGCAGAACACGTCCAGCCAGGTGACGTGCGGCCGGACCGCGTCGAGCATCTCGCCGGTGACGAGGTCGACGTACGCGTCGGCGTCCCAGCCGGCGGGCACCAGGTGGGCGCCCAGGAACGTGACCTCGTCGACGAGTTCCGCCGCGATCCGCGCGTGGCGGGCCTCCTCGTCCACCGACAGCCCGTAGCCGGTCTTGGTCTCGATCGTGGTGGTGCCGCCGCGCTGCGCCTCCCGGACGCGGCCGGCGACGAGTCGCCGGAGTCGGTCGTCGGTGGCGGCGCGGGTGGCGTCGGTGGTGACGGCGATGCCGCCGGCCTCGTAGGGCCGCCCTGCCATGCGGGCCTCGAACTCGCGCGAGCGGTCGCCGTCGAACACGAGGTGGGTGTGGGAGTCGACCCAGCCGGGGAGGACGGCGCGCCCGCCGAGGTCGACGCGCTCGTCGGCGTCCGGCGCCTCGGCACGGGGGCCGTACCACGCGACGCGCCCGCCGTCGGCGACGAGGGCCGCCTCGCGTAGGACGCTGACGCCGGCCTCCACGTCGAACACCCAGAGTTCGCCGATGTTGGTGAAGAGCGTGCTCATGGTCAGTCCCGGATCCGCGGGTCCATGGGGATCCGCACGCCGCGCTCCCCCGCCACCTCCACCGCGCGCCGGTAACCGGCGTCGGCGTGGCGCATGACGCCGAGGGCCGGGTCGTTGGTGAGCAGCGCCTCGAGCTTCGCCGCCGCCAGTTCGGTGCCGTCGGCGAGCCCCACCTGGCCGGCGTGGATCGAGCGGCCCATGCCGACGCCGCCGCCGTGGTGGATGGAGACCCAGGTGGCGCCGGAGCTGGCGGCGGTGAGCGCGTTGAGCAGGGGCCAGTCGGCCACCGCGTCGGAGCCGTCGAGCATGCCCTCGGTCTCCCGGTACGGGGAGGCGACGGAGCCGGAGTCGAGGTGGTCGCGGCCGATCACGATGGGGGCCTTGACGCGCCCGTCGGCGACGAGCTGGTTGAACAGGAGCCCGGCGCGGTGGCGTTCGCCGTAGCCGAGCCAGCAGATGCGGGCGGGCAGCCCCTCGAACTCGACGAACTCCTCCGCGGCGTCGAGCCAGCGGTGGAGGTGTTCGTTGTCGGGGAACAGTTCCTTGAGCGCCCGGTCGGTGACGCGGATGTCCTCGGGGTCGCCGGAGAGCGCCACCCAGCGGAAGGGGCCGAGGCCCTCGCAGAACAGCGGGCGGATGTAGGCGGGCACGAACCCGGGGAACTCGAAGGCGCGGTCGTAACCGCCCTTGCGGGCCTCGTCGCGGATGGAGTTGCCGTAGTCGAAGACCTCGGCGCCCTCGTCCTGGAACTCCACCATCGCTCGGACGTGCGCCGCCATCGACTCCCGCGCCCGCGCGGTGAAGCCCTCGGGGTCTCGGGCCGCCTCGGCGTGCCAGTCCTCGACGCTGGTCCCGACGGGGAGGTAGCTCAGCGGGTCGTGGGCGGAGGTCTGGTCGGTGACGACGTCGACGCGCACCTCGCCGGCGCGGTGGCGTCGGAGCATCTCGGGGAACACCTCGGCGGCGTTGCCGACGACGCCGATGGAGACGGCCTCGCCGGCGTCCCGGGCGGCGTTCGCGCGGGCCACGGCCGCGTCGAGGCTGTCGGCGATCTCGCCGAGGTAGCGCTTGGCGAGGCGCCGCTCGAGGCGGGTCCGGTCCACGTCGACGATGATGACGACGCCGCCGTTGAGGGTGACGGCCAGCGGCTGCGCGCCGCCCATGCCGCCGCACCCGGCGGTGAGCGTGATGGTGCCCGCCAGAGTGCCAGCGGCGGTCTTGCGGCCGACCGCGGCGAACGTCTCGTAGGTGCCCTGCAGGATCCCCTGGGTGGCGATGTAGATCCAGGAGCCGGCCGTCATCTGGCCGTACATCATGAGGCCCTCGGCCTCCAGCTTGCGGAAGTGCTCCCAGTTGGCCCAGTCGCCGACGAGGTTGGAGTTGGCGATGAGCACCCGCGGGGCCCACTTGTTGGTACGGACGACGCCGACCGGCTTGCCCGACTGGACGAGGAGGGTCTCGTCGTCGCCGAGTTCCTTCAAGGTGGCGACGATGGCGTCGAACGCCTCCCAGCTGCGACAGGCACGCCCGGTGCCGCCGTAGACGACGAGGTCCTCCGGGCGCTCCGCGACCTCCGGGTCGAGGTTGTTCATCAACATGCGCAGGGGCGCCTCGGTGGCCCAGGACCGGGCGTTGAGCTCGGTTCCCCGGGGGGCGCGGACGGTTCGTGTCATCGTCGTCTCCTCTCGGCCACAGCCCACCACAGCGCCCGCCCGCGGGCCAGCGGAAGCGGCTCGGCAGGCGGCGACGGGCGCAAATACTGTCCGGTATCCCGGACACGCTCAGGCGAGCGCGGCACCCAGTCGCTCGGCAGCCCGGCGGAGCGCATCGAGCCCGTCGACCAGCTCGACGTCTGACGGGTAGGTCACGGCGATGGCGGCGACGGGCCAGCCGGCCCGGTCGTGTGCGGCAAGGGCTATCGACCGCAGGCCGGGGGTCACCTCTCCGTCCTCGACGGCATGCCCGCGCGCGCGGGTCTCCTTCGCCTCGGCCATCACCCGGGCGACCGAGTAGCCGAGTGAGGAGTCCCAGCCGGGCCGCACCTCGAGCTCGCGGACGCCCGCGTACAGCGCCCGGAGTTGGGCGGCCGGGAGTGCGGCGAGCATCGCCCGTCCGCTCGCGGTGAGGTGGGCCGGGAGCCGGACGCCCACGTCGGTGACGAGGGAGGGGCGACCCGCCGCCCGGGACTCGACGACGTAGAGGACGTCCCGGCCGTGCAGGACGGCGACGTGCACGGACTCCCCCAGTTCCGCCACCAGTGACTCCGCGACCCTGCGGCCGAGGATCGCGAGCGGCGCCTGGCGGGCGTAGCCGGACGAGAGCTCGTAGGCGGCGGCCCCCAACCCGTACGCGCGGTCCTGCTCGTAGTGGATGGCGAAGCCGCGCTCGACGAGGACGGACAGCAGGTCGTAGGTGGTGGAGCGGGGCAGCCCGGCCGCGGCCGCGATCCGTGCCGCGGGCGCCGGGCGCGCCTGCCGGGCCAGGAAGCTGAGGACGGCGAGGGTCGCGTCGGCGGCCGGCACCTTGCTCTTGTCCCTCATGCGAGCCGAATCTACGCTGTCGGAGCCGAATGGAAGGATTGCCCCATGACCTGGACCGGACGGATCGACGGCGACGGACCCGAGCACGCGCGCTGGCACCAGTTGGTGCGCGCCGACGAGCCCGCGGGCAGGCACATCGCCCTGCTCGGGTTCGCCTCGGACGAGGGGGTGCGCCGCAACGAGGGGCGCGTCGGCGCCGCGGAGGGCCCGGCGGCGCTGCGCCGGGCGCTGTCGTCGATGGCCCTGCACGGCGATCTGGGCGACGGGACCGTCGCCGTCCACGACCTGGGCGACGTCGTCGTCGAAGGGGAGGACCTCGAGGGCGGGCAGGTAGCGCTCGGCGAACGCATCGCTCAAGCACTCGACCGCGACGGCAACGCGCTCACCGTCGTCCTCGGCGGCGGTCACGAGACGGCGTGGGGTTCCTACCTCGGCCTCGCTGCCTCGACGGATCCCGTCCGACGGTGTGGGGTGCTCAACCTCGACGCCCACTTCGACCTGCGCGACGCCGACCGCCCGAGCTCCGGCACCCCCTTCCTGCAGATGGCGCGCGCTCGCGAGGCGGCGGGACTGCCGTTCTGCTACGGCGTCGTGGGCATCTCCGAGCACTCGAACACCCGGGCCCTCTTCGAGCGCGCCGACTCGCTGGGCGTCGACTACCTGCTCGACGTGGACTGCTCCGCCGAGCGGGTGGCCGACTTCGTCGCCAACTTCGCGGCCGGGCTGGACCTGCTCTACCTGACGGTGGACCTCGACGTCCTCCCCGCTTCGGTGGCGCCCGGCGTCTCGGCGCCCGCGGCGCTGGGACTGGACCCGTGCCTGGTCGTCGCCGCCGTGCGGGCCGCGGCCGGGACGGGGAAACTCCGGCTGATGGACGTCGTCGAGCTCAACCCGCGCCTCGACGTCGACGACCGCACCGCCCGCATCGGCGCCCGCCTGGTGGCCGACGCGGTCGCGGCGGCCGCGCGCCGGTCGCCAGTAGGCTGATCGCCATGTATCGGCACCTCTTCTGGGACATGGGCGGCACCCTGGTGGACACCTACCCCGCGCTGGATGCCGAGTTCGTGCGCGTCATCCGCGGCCACGGCCACGACGTCGACGCGGCGACCGTCTCGCGCTGGACGCGGCAATCCACTGGGGAGGCGATCGACGCGCTGTCCGCGCGGTTCGGTATCCCGACCGACGAGTTCGCGCGGGCCAACCGTGCGCTGAAGGAGCGGTGGCGGACCCAGCCGGCCCCCGTGATGCCGGGCGCGCGCGAGCTGATGGCCGACGTACGCGCCGCCGGCGGGCTCAACCTCGTCGTCACCCACCGGGAACGCGGCAGCGCCGAGAGCCTCGTCGAGGGCCTCGGCCTCGAGATCGACGACCTCGTCTCCACCTCCGACGGGTACCCCCGCAAGCCGGACCCGACGATGTACACCGTCCTCCTCGGCCGCCACGGTCTCGCCCCCGCCGACTGCCTCGGCATCGGTGACCGCGCGATCGACGCCGAGGCGGCCTGCGCCGCGGGCATGGACGCCGCCATGCTCACGTCCCCGCACGCCGCGCCCACCGACGTCGCCACCCACATCGTCGCCACGCTCGACGAACTCCGCCCCCTTCTGCAGCTAGGAACCCCGTGAGCCTCGAACCCGATCCCGTCGACCGACTCCTGCTCGAGGAGGTGCCCGCCGCGCCCGGCACGGTCGCAGTGTTCGACGCCCCCGCCGTCGTGCCCGAACTGCTCGACCGCGGCGCCGAGGTGCGCGTCTTCTGCGACGACCTGCGCGACGCGCTCGAGGTGCCCGAGGAACTCCTCGCCGAGCACCCCGACGAGCTGGGTGGGGCATCGGTGGCCGTGGCCCGGCTGCCGAAGTCGCTGGGCGCGCTCGACGAGATGGCGGTCTCCTCGCTCGGCGCGGACGACCTGATGTTCCTCGGCGGCGGCCGCGACAAGCACATGAACAAGTCGATGAACAGCGTGCTGGCGAAGTACTTCACCGCCGTCAACGCGAGCCTCGGCCGCAGCAAGTCGCGCGTGCTGCGCGCCTGGGGCCCGGTGGAGGAGGCGGCCAACGAGTGGCCCAAGCTCAAGCGCTACGATGACCTCGGCTTCACCGTGGCGGCGCACGGCGCCACCTTCGGCGGCACGAAGATCGACCCGGGCACGAGGCTGCTGCTCGACACGCTGCAGGTCGAGGGCGACGATGTGCTCGACTTCGGCTGCGGCAACGGCACGATCTCGCTCTGGCTCGCGGCGCGCGGGAAGCGGGTGTCCGCGCTCGACGTGAGCTGGTCCGGCGTGGCCGCCACCCAGATCGGCGCCGCGGAGAGCGGCCTGGAGGTCGACACCTTCTGGGCCGACGGCACCACCGAGCTCCCCGAGCACAGCTTCGACGCGATCGTCACCAACCCGCCGTTCCACCGCGGCACGGCCAAGGACTCCGACGCGGCGCTCGAACTCTTCGACGATGCCCGTCGCCTCCTGCGGCCGGGCGGCCAGCTGTGGTGCGTGTACAACTCCCACCTCCCGTGGCGCCGTGAGCTGAACATGCGCCTCGGGCGTACCAGGGTGGCGGCGCAGAACCCCCACTACACCGTGGCCGTCGCGACGGCGCCGTGATCGGGAACGCCTCGGAACTGCACAGAAACCTCACAGAAAGCTCATAGATTCGGTTGGAACACTGGGGTCAACGAGCTTGAAGGAGAACCGATGAGCGACACCCCAAACCCCTGGAACGACGACCACCGCCGCGCCGACACCGGCCCGCAGGGCCAGCCCTCGGCGAACGCGCCGCGGTACCAGGAGCGGCCGCAGTTCCAGCAGGGTCCGCAGTACCCGCAGGGGCAGCAGGCCGGAGCGTCGTACCCTCGCCCGGAGTTCCAGACGAGGCCGACCTCCCAGCCGTGGCAGGGCCAGCCCTCCATGGGCGGCGGCTACCGCCCGCCCATGCAGCAGTCCTACGGGCCCCAGCCGCAACCCAGCCGGTCCCCGCAGAAGAAGGGCAGCGGCAAGCTCGCCGCCGGCTTCGTCGGTGTCGCGCTGCTGGCCGCCGGCGTCGGGGCGGGCTCCGGCATCGTCGCGGACCGGTACTGGAACACGTCCGAGCCTGCGGTCACGAGCACGCAGGAGGAGCAGGGCACCGGCACCACCACGGTCGTCCAGGCCGACCCGAACGCGCCTGACTGGGCCACGGTCGCCGACGTGGCCAGCAAGTCGGTCGTGGCGATCCAGGTGGCTACCGCGCAGGGCGGCGGCCAGGGCTCGGGCGTCGTCATCGACACCGACGGCAACATCATCACGAACAACCACGTGGTCAACGGGGCACGGCAGATCCTCGTCACCCTCGGCGACGAGTCGTTCCAGGCCGAGCTGGTCGGCACCGACCCGGCGACGGACCTCGCGGTCATCCGCCTCACCGACCCGCCCGAGGACCTCACCCCGATCGCGATCGGCGACTCCAACGCCCTCGTGGTCGGCGACCCGGTGATGGCGATCGGCAACCCGCTGGGCCTGTCCGGCACCGTCACCACGGGCATCGTCTCCGCGCTCGACCGGCCCGTCACCACCCAGGCCGTCGGCGCGTCCAACCGCGACACGGTCGTCACCGCCGCCATCCAGACCAACGCGGCCATCAACCCGGGCAACTCCGGCGGCGCGCTGGTCAACAGCTCGGGCGAGCTCGTGGGCATCACGACGTCGATCGCGTCGCTGCCGGGCTCCTCGTCGGGCGGCCAGGCCGGCAACATCGGCATCGGCTTCGCCATCGGCTCCGACCAGGCCCAGCACGTCGCCGAGCAGCTCCTCGAGGACGGCACCGCGCAGCACCCGCAGGTGGGCGTCACCGCCCGCGACGTGCAGGAGGTGGGCACCATGGGCGCCGAGGTCGTCACCGTCGTCCCAGGTTCCCCCGCCGCCGAGGGCGGCCTCCAGCCCGGTGACGTGATCACGGCCATCAACGACCGCACGGTGTCCTCGACGAGCCAGCTCGTCGGCCTGGTCCGGGCCCAGAAGGTGGGTGAGCCGATCACCGTGACCTACGTGCGGGGCGGTGAGGAATCCACGGTGGAGGTCACACCCGTTGCGGCAAGCGAGTAGGTCGCTAGGCTGAGGCAATGCCCATCCGCGTGACGTTCGCCTCGACCGACCCGCTCTCCGACGCCCTGGTCGGACTCGCGGACCCCGAGCGCATCGTGAAGACCGAGACGACGTTCGGCCACGCGGTCCACGCCTTCACCGAGCACGACGACCCCGAACGACTCCGCGCCGAACTGGCCGCGGCGGCGGACGGGGTCGCCGTCGCCGTGATCGACGGGGCGCTCGCGACGGAGGACGCGCGGCTGATCCTGTGCGACGTCGACTCCACCCTCACGACCACGGAGGCTGTGGACCTGCTGGCCGAGTACGCGGGCGCGGGCGACGAGGTCGCCGCGATCACCGAGGCCGCGATGCGGGGGGAGATCGACTTCGAGCAGTCGCTGCGCCGCCGCGTCGCCACCCTGAAGGGCCTCCCCACGTCGGTGTTCGAGGAGGTCTACCCGCGGATGACGCTCAGCCCGGGCGCGCACGAGCTGATCGCGTCCGCCAAGGAGCGGGGCGCGAAGGTGGGGGTCACGTCGGGCGGGTTCACGCACCTGGTGGGGCCGCTCGCCGAGGAGCTGGGGCTCGACTTCATGCACGCCAACCAGTTGGAGATCGTGAGCCACGGCGGCGGCGAGTTCCTCACGGGCAACGTGATCGGGAAGGTCGTGGACAAGCTGCAGAAGTCGCTGGACCTGCGCGCCTTCGCGTTCCGGCAGGGTGTGCCGATGACGCACACGGTGGCGGTCGGTGACGGCGCGAACGACCTCAAGATGCTGGCGACGGCGGCGCTCGGCGTCGCGTACTGCGCGAAGCCGGTGGCGGCGCTGCAGGCCGACGTCGCGATCCCGTTCAAGCGGCTGGACGCCGTCGCGGCGTTCGCCTTCCCGCAGGCGTAAGCCCCGGCTCAGGCGGTCGCGAACCGCTTCGCGCTGCGGGCCCTGGCCTTCGCCGCCTCCACCTCACGGTCCTTGGGCGGCGCGTTGGTGACGAGGTCGTCGAGCAGGTGCATGGTGGCGTGCGCGATCTCGGCCACGGCACGGTCGAAGGCTTCCTGGTTGGCCGCCGACGGCTTGTTCATCCCGCTGACCTTGCGGACGTACTGCAGCGCCGCCGCCTGCACCTCGTCAGTGGTGGCGTGGGGCTCGAAGTTGTGCAGGGGTCTGATGTTTCGGCACATGCGCCCATGGTCGCACGGGCGCATGCGCCGGGAACAGGGCTGCGGTCAGCCGAAGCGCCAGAGCTCGTGGGAGCCGCCGCCACCGGGACCCGTGTACAGCGGGGACCCGGTGAGGTGCTTCCGCCCCGCCGGTTCCTGCCAGGCGGCGAGCGACTCGGCCGGCGGCGGCAGGTCGGGGTCGTTCACGACGAGGCTGCCGTCGATGTAGGTGCCCGACGGTCCGGGGATGAGCCCGAGGAAGTACAGCTCGCGGTCGTCGACGAATCCCTGCGCGAACAAGTCGCGGGCGTAGGCCCACAGGTTCGGGTAGTCCTGCACGCGCTTGGTGTGCTCCTCGCCGAAGATCTTCGCGATGCCCGGCCGGTAGCCGCGCTCGTAGGACGAGAGGGTGATGAACAGCCGCACGTCGGAGTCGGTGAGGCGGTCGCCGAAGAGGTAGCGGCGGGAGGCGAGGCGGAAGTCGTAGTCCGCGAGTCGCGCCTCGAAGATCGTCTTGGCGGCCCGGGCGGCGCCCTCGCTGGTGGCGAAGAGGACCTTGTAGGTGCCGTTGTTGACGTCGTCGAAGAGCTGCTGGTTGAGCAGATCGATCTCGGGGCGGAGTTCCTCGGGGTACAGGTCGGGGGCGCCGTCGGCGTGGAACGGCTTCCAGGCGGTCTCCCAGTCGATGCTCATCAGGTGGTAGTTGTTCGTCACCACGAGCCCGGTCTCGGCGTCCAGCACCGTCGGCGACGTGCCGCGACCCACGAAGTCGGGGTCGGTGCGGCGGTAGAAGTCGTTGAGCAGGTCGGTGCCGAAGCGGTCGGCCAGATCGTTGCCGCTGGGCGCGATGCGCCAGCCCTTCTCGTCGCGCCCGGTCAGGAGGACGAACGGCACGGCCTCGCTCAGCCCGAGGAGCCGGAGCACGATCTGCTGGCGGCGGTTCCAGCCGCAGGCGGTGCTGCCGAGCAGCAGGTAGCGCCCGAGCTCGGGCTCGGCCTGGCCCGGCGCATCGCCGAAGCGGCGGGTGAAGTGGTTGCGCTGGCGGCGGAAGCCGCCGTCAGGCGTCTGCTCGGCCTGCGTCTCGGGGATCTTGCCCGTCTCCACGCAGGCCGGGCGGCTGAGGACGTCGGCTTCCAGGTCGCTCGAAAGGTTGGACATCAGGACGATCCTCCCGTGTTGGTCGTCGGCCGGGCGGTGCGTGGTTCACCGTCCTCTGCGTGGTGACAAGGGTACGCTCGAATTCCGCGCCGGGAGGAACGCCATATGACTGATCGCTGGGACCAGGACCACATTCCCACCGAGCGCATCCCGGTCGTCCCGCCTGTGGAGCTGACCCGCGAGATGCCGCCGGTGCCCCCGTCGCCGGTGCCCAGGCTGCAGCGGCGCCCGCCGTACGGCGCGATCGTGCGACGCCTCGTGACGCGGTTCCCGTCGGTGGTCGGGCTGCTGCTGGTGGCCGCCTGGTGGAGCGGCATCCTCGCCTCGGGCGAACGGCCCACGCTCAGCGACTTCGCGATCCCACCGGTGGAGGCGCTGCTGCTGTGGGCGGGGCTGTTCACGCTGGTCGCGACGGGCGCCGACGTGGCCGGCTGGTGGCTCGTGCCGGGGAGACGTCGGCTGCCCAGCCGGCTCCTGGCGCACTGGCTGGCCCTCGCGGTCGTCGTGCTGCGCCCGATCCATTTCCGGGGCCGCGACATCGAGGCGATCGCCGACACCGCGGGTTGGCTGCTGGGCGCCTACCTTCTGGGGTTGGCGGCGACCGTGGCGGTCGAGCGCTGGTTGCCGCACGACCGGCCGCCCACCAAGGGAGCCGCGGACCTGGCGTCGGTGCTGCTCGGCGTGACGGCCGGGATGCTCGCGGCGCTGCCGTTCACCGGCCTCGACTTCCTGCTCACGCGCTGGTCGCGCCCCGCCTACGACCGGGTCCTCGGCTGGATCGACCCGGGTCTCGGCGACGGCGGCGAGGGCACCGGGCTGGCCCTGGTCGGGCTCGTCGTGGCGTTCGCGGTGCTGGTGTTCGTGCGACGGTGGCGCGGGCTCGGCCGTCGGCTCTCGTACGTGCCCGCGCTGGTGGTGGCGCTGCTGCTCGTCGCCCTCGTGCTCTGGTACCCGCTGGCGACGTGGACGGGCACGATGTTCGGGATCCCGGTGTGGTTCACGCTGGTCGCGGCCAGGGAGCGGATCCAGGCGCCCCGGTAGGGTTGGTCCTGTTCGTCCAGGAGGTTTGCACCATGTCCGAGCTCGTCGAGCTTCGTCGCCAGTTCCACCGGATCCCCGAGGTCGGGCTGCACCTGCCGCAGACCCAAGCGCTCGTGCTGGAGGCCCTGGAGGGGCTTCCGCTGGAGATCACGCTCGGCAAGTCGCTGTCGAGCGTCGTCGCGGTGCTGCGCGGCGGGAGGGCCACTGACGGGAAGCGCCCCGTCGTGCTGCTGCGCGGCGACATGGATGCGCTGCCCGTGCAGGAGGCCACCGGCCTCGACTTCGCCTCCACCAACGGCAACATGCACGCGTGCGGCCACGACCTGCACATGACCATGCTCATCGGCGCCGCGCGCGAGCTGAGCGCCCGCCGCGACGAGCTCGCCGGCGACGTCGTCTTCATGTTCCAGCCGGGCGAGGAGATGGTCGACGGGGCGAGCTACATGCTCGACGAGGGCGTCCTCGACGCGGCCGGCGCCCGGCCCGACGCCGCCTACGCGATCCACGTCTGGGCGGGGATGGAGCCCCACGGCACGTTCACCACGAAGCCGGGCACGACGATGGCCTCCCACGATGTGGTGCGGGTGCGCTACGTCGGCAAGGGCGGCCATGGGTCCGTGCCTCACACCGCCGTCGACCCCGTGCCCCCGATCGCCGAGCTGGTCACGGCGTCGCACGCGATGGTCACCCGCCAGTTCGACGCGTTCGAGCCCGTCGTGGTGACGATCGGCCGCCTGTCGGCCGGGACGGCCGCGAACGTCATCCCGGAGTACGCGGAGCTGGACGCGTCGATCCGCACGTTCTCGCCCGAGTCGCGCGAGAAGGTCATCGCCCGCCTCGAGCGGCTGGCCCGCGGCATCGCCGACGCCCACGGCGTCGAGTGCGAGCTCACCAACCCGCAGTCGTACCCGCCCACCGTCAACGACCACGCCGAGGCGGACTTCGTCGGCGCGATGGTCTCGGAGCTGTTCGGCGACGAGCGGCACGTGAGGTGGGAGAACTCGCTGACCAGCTCGGAGGACTTCTCGCGGGTGCTGCAGGAGGTGCCGGGCTGCTTCTTCGGGCTGAGCGCCTGCCCGCCCGACGCCGACCCGGCCACCGTGCCGTTCAACCACTCCGCCTATGCGGTCTTCGACGACGCGGTCCTCGAGGACGGCGTCCGGGTGTTCACCGAGCTCACGCTCCGCAAGCTCGCGGGGTAGGTTTGGCGACGATGCCGAAGGAGATCGCCACGCTGCCGCCGCTGGCGGAGCTGAAGAACGAGACGCCGCTGAGCCCGCGCACGGGCGAGCCGCGGCGTCCGGCGGCGGTTGCCGTCGCGGCCGTGGTGCTGTACCTGGCGGTGGCTGCGGTGGCGTTCAGCTACGGCTGGCACTGGTTCCGGGCGGCCTACTCGGAGACGTACCCGGGCAGCGCGCACCTGACCGTGTGGCTGGAGCCGGAGCCGGGGAAGTGGGTGTCGCTGTTCCTGGAGTTCGTCTACGCAGGCCTCGTCGGGCTCACCGGGGCCGCGGCCGGCGTCGTCGGCTTCCACGCCTGGAACGGGGAGCGCTGGACGCGCTGGGGCGGGCTGGTCGCGCTGGCGCTGACCGGGCTACTGGCGGGGCTCGTCAACCTCTGGGCGCTGATCGCGCTCGGGCTCGTGGTGTTGGGGCTGGCGCTGCTGTTCACGCCGCCGGTGGGCCGCTATTTCCGTGAATGGGACGACGTGCGGTCGCGGTCCGAGCCGCGCTACCGCCGGCCCACCGCCGTCGTCTACGGCCGGCTGCCGCGCTACCGCTAGGAGTACCCGTGAACTGGCAACGGCTGATGAAGCGCCTCGTCGTCGAGGGCATCCGCGAGGCGGGCAGGCAGGCGACGAAGCGTCGCCCGTCGGGGTTGGAGGAGCCGAAGGGCCGCCGCTACCAGCAGCCGGTCCCGCCGTCGCAGAGCGTCAACTACCCGGGCGACTTCTCTGGTGCCGTCGACCCCGTCTACGACCCCCACCCCGACGGGCTGCCCGACCCGGGCGAGATCGTGTGGACCTGGGTGCCGTACGAGGAGGACGTCACGAAGGGCAAGGACCGCCCGGTCTTGCTCATCGGACGCGACGACCCGTGGCTGCTCGGGCTGCAGGTCACCAGCCAGGACCACGACCGCGATGCCGTCGCGGAGGCGCGGGAGGGGCGGTTCTGGGAGGACATCGGCGCGGGCGACTGGGACAACCGGCGGCGGCCGTCGGAGGTGCGGGTCAACCGGCTCATCCGTATCGACCCGAGCGCAGTACGCCGGATCGGGGCCGTGCTGGACGAGGAGACCTTCCAGCGGGTGGCGCGCGAAGTGCGGAAGCATACCTGAGAAGTTTCAGCCATGGGTGAACTCCCGTGAGATTGGATTTCCGGGCCCCGCTCGCGGCTGATTCAATGGGACGGTCCCCCAGGAGGCTCATTTGATCACAGTCACGGATCTCGTCAAGGAGTACCGCACCAAGCGCCGGTTCGTCCGCGCGCTCGACGGCGTCTCCCTGACCGTGCCGCAGGGGACGATCCACGGCATCATCGGGCACTCGGGCGCCGGCAAGTCGACGCTCGTGCGCTGCCTCGCGATGCTCGACCGCCCCACCAGCGGCAGCATCGTGATCCAGGACCAGGACCTGACGAAGGCCACCGACGCGAACCTGCGCAGGGCGCGGCGGCGCATCGGGCTCGTGTTCCAGCACGCCAACCTGTTCGACTCCCGCACCGTGGTGAGCAACGTCGCATACCCGCTGGAGATCGCCGGGGAGCCCAAGGCCCAGCGGATGGAGCGGGCGCGCGAGTTGCTGTCGCTCGTGGGTCTCTCGGACGCGGCGGAGGTGTACCCGTCGCAGCTCTCCGGCGGCATGCGCCAGCGGGTCGGCATCGCGCGGGCGCTCGCGGTGGACCCGGACGTGCTGCTGTTCGACGAGCCCACCTCGGCCCTCGATCCCCGCACCACGGACGAGATCCTCGAGCTGATCCTGAAACTACGTCGCCCCGACCTGGCCACCATCGTGATCACCCACGAGATGCACGTCGTGAAGAAGATCTGCGACTCGGTGTCGCTGCTGGAGCACGGCAGCATCGTCGAGTCCGGACCGCTGACCGAGGTGGTCTCGCGGCTCGACGGGCGGCTCAGCCAGATGCTGCTCGGGATCCCGCCGCACGAGGACGACGTGCCGGGCACGCTGGTCGACGTGCTGAGCCGCGGCGCACAGGCGAACCAGCCCGTCGTCGCGCACACCTCGCGGCTGGTGGGTGCCGAGTTGGCGATCATCGCCGGCAGCGTCGAGCACCTTGCCGGGACCACGTTCTCGCACCTGCGGATCGCGGTGCCGGAGGGCACGGACGCACGGGTCGTCGTCGAGAAGCTCAAGGAGCAGGGCGCCGACGCGGCCCTCACCTCGGAGCTGGAGGAGGTGGTGGTGCCGTGATGGACGCCATCACCCCGCAGATGTGGGGCGCGATCTGGGACGGGCTGCTGGAGACCCTGCAGATGGTGGGGATCTCCGGGGTGTTCACCGTGCTGTTCGGGCTGCCGCTCGGCATCGCGCTGTTCACGTTCAACTCGCTCGGGTTCACCGGCCGGGTCGTCAACACGGTGCTCGGCGTGCTCGTCAACATCACCCGCTCCTTCCCGTACGCGATCCTCATGGTGTCGCTCATCCCGCTGACGAAGATCCTCGTCGGCACGTCGATCGGGCCGATCGCGGCGAGCGTGTCGCTCACCATCGCGGCGGTGCCGTTCTTCGCACGGCTGGTCGAGACGGCGCTGCGCGACGTGCACTCGGGCAAGACCGACGCGGCGTTCGCGATGGGCTCGTCGCGGATGCAGGTGATCCGGAAGGTGTGGCTGCCCGAGGCGATGCCCACCCTGATCGCCGCGGTCACGACCACCATCGTCACCATCGTCGGCTACTCCGCCATGGCCGGACTCATCGGCGGCGGCGGCCTCGGCCGGCTCGCGTACAACTACGGCTACCAGCGCTTCATCCCCGAGGTGATGGTCGTGACGATCGTGATCCTGATCATCCTGGTCCAGCTGATCCAACTCGTCGGCGACCGCCTCAGCCGCGTCGTCGACCACCGCTAGGTCTCCCACTCCTAGTGGGTTGTCGGGCATCCCGCCCGACGAAAATGAAGAAACGGCCAACTTGTTGTTGGCCCCGAGCAAAGGAATCCTCCTATGCGAAAGCTTCTGTCTGTAGCCGCTGCCTCGTTGGCCGCCACCCTCGCTCTCACCGCGTGCTCCAGCACCGGTGGCGACGCGGCCGAGACGCCCTCCCCCACCGTCGACGACGCCACCACGGCGGCCGGCGGCGAGCTCCAGGAGGTCATCGTCGGCGCGAGCCCCGTGCCGCACGCGAAGATCCTCGAGTTCGTCCGCGACAACCTGGCCGCCGATGCCGGCATCAGCATCGAGATCCGGGAGTTCGACGACTACGTCCTGCCCAACCAGGCGCTCAACGACGGAGAACTCGACGCCAACTACTTCCAGCACGTGCCCTACTTCGAGGCCGAGGTCGCCGAGAAGGGCTACGAGTTCGAGCACGGTGAAGGTGTCCACATCGAGCCGCTGCGCCTGTTCTCCAGCAAGGTGAGCGACCCGGCGGAGATCGAGGACGGCGCCACCGTCGCGATCACCAACGACGTCTCCAACCAGGCCCGTGGCCTGCTCCTGCTCCAGGAGGCCGGCCTGCTCGAGAACATCGACCTCGAGTCCTCCGTCCTCGAGCTGACCGAGGAGCAGAACCCGAAGGGCCTGCAGTTCGAGGAGACCCAGCCCGAGGTCGTCGTCCAGCTGATCGACGACCCCGCCGTGGACGTCGCCGTAATCAACGCGAACTTCGTCCTGACCGCCGGCCTCAACCCCGAGGACGCCATCTTCTCCGAGTCCGTCGAGGGCAACCCCTACGCGAACATCGTCGCGTGGCGCGCCGACAACGACAACGAGGGCGTCCAGGTCCTCGACGAGCTGCTGCACTCCGACGAGGTCGCCGAGTTCATCGAGACCACCTGGCCCTCGGGTGACGTGGTCGCCGGCTGATCGGTTCCGCCTGATCGGTAACGGCCTGTGAGGGGTCGTCGTGGTTCGCCACGGCGGCCCCTCTTCGTTTGCTCGGCTGGTTCGTCCGAGTTGTCCACAGGCGGCCGACGGGGTGCTGGCGTGACCCGGCCGACCGGCTAAGAATGGGGGCGTGCGACGACGAGGTGAGCGTGGGCTGAGCGGCTCCGTGCAGGTGACCCTGCTGCTGCCGTTCGTGCTCGGTATCTTCCTGCTGGCGCTGCAGTGGGCCATGTACAGCTGGGCCGAGACGACGGCGCAGGCCGCGGCCCAGGACGGCGCCCGCGCGGCCGCGGCGTTCAACGGGACCGCCGCCCACGGTCGATCCGTCGCCTTCGCCGCCGCCGACAACGGCTCCCTCGACACCATTCGCGCCGACGTGCGGCGCGGCCCCCGCGTCAGTTCGGCCACCGTCACCGGCCGGGCCCTCGGGGTCATTCCCCTGTTTCCCGTCACCGTCAGCGTCACCGCCGACACACCCACCGAGCGACTCACCCAACCATAAGGATCCCTCCGTATGAAGAAGTTCGTTGCCCTCGCAGTCGCCAGCCTCGGCCTCGCCGTGGGTTGCACCTCCCAGCCCGAGCCCGACGTGTCCGCGTCGGCGTCAGCGTCGGCGTCGCCCAGCTTGGTTCCGAGTGTTTCCAGTTCCCCGAGCGTCGAGCCGAGCCCGAGCCCCAAGCCGAGCCCCTCTCCGACTTCGACCCTGTCACCCGAGCAGGAAGCGGCGGTTGAAACTGTCCTTGAGTACTTCCGGCTAAAGAACGAGATTCGGAAAGACCCAAGCCGAGACTTCCAACCGCTCGCCGACATCACTACCGGCCAAATTCAGCGTGAACTGGTGGAGGAGGTCGAGCTCTTCGGAACCCAGGGATTCAAGCAAGTGGGCGATGTGACCTACGAGGTCCAAGAGGTAGGCGCCCAATCGGCCAGTGGCTTGCCGGTCCAGGTCTGTAGCGACAGCAGCGGTTCCGATGTCGTCAACGACGCGACGGGGGAATCTGTTCTTACTGAGGATCGGGCGCACTTTGTCCGGTTCAATCTGACGGTTCTACAAGAGAACAACACTCTGAAAGTCGCCAGTGGGCAGATCGAAGAGGTGTCCTCGTGCGATGGCTAGGTACCCTAAGCGCCTTGTCTCTCGCCTTAGCCATGGCACTCGCTACAACACCTGATGCACGCGCAAATTCGTGCACCTCTGAGATTGTCACCGAGTTCGGCACAATCAAAACCGCCATCAGATGCGTAGTCCAAGGCGGCAGCGAGGGCGGCGCCAGAGCGCCCGTTAAGACCGACAAGAGGTGCTATACGGCGAGCGGCGACGTCGTCAGTTGCATCAGCTTCGGCGGAAAATGGAACCCTACCAAACAGTGCTATTCGCGGCCCAAGGACGTTCAACCCGCCATGAGCGATCCTGTGTGGGAGGGGAATACAGATGGTCAGATCATGGAATGCGCGCGCGGGGATATGAACGGTTGGAGCATGTCTTGGGACTGGTGGCAAGCTACCCCCGAGACAGCGCAGTTGCCGGACCCTGCCGTTCTCGCCCAGCGCGCAGTAGACAGCATGAGCCTTGACCCCATCACCATGGGCATCTTCCCTAAATCAGTCGCAGACGATCCCGATTCGCTGGGTTATGTGGGTTGGAATACGTGGATGTGGGCGGATTCACCCTCTGACCAGACGTGGGGGCCGATCACCGCGTCCGCGAGCGCGGGCGGCTACACGGTGACTGCCACGGCGGTGGTGGACCGCGTCGTTTGGGACATGGGCAATGGCGACACCGTCTCGTGCGGGAAGGGCACGCCGTGGCGGCCGCGCTTCACCAACAACGAACCATCGCCGGATTGCGGCTACGTCTACGAGCAGCCCGGCCGCTACACCATCACCGCCACGAGCTACTGGTCGGTGAACTGGAGTGGCATCGGCGAGACCGGTGTCATCCCGTTGGAGCTCAGCGACACCCGGGAACTGGTCGTCGCCGAGGTGCAGGTCGTCACCACCACCGGCCGATGAAGAGCCGCAGACACCGGGAGCGTGGCGCGATCGCCGTGTGGACCGCGGTCGGGCTGCTCGGCTTCCTGCTGGCGATCGGGATCGGTGTGGACTTCTCGGGCCACGCCCGGGCCACGCAGGAAGCCCGGGCGGTGGCCGCCGAAGCAGCCCGGGCCGGCGGACAACGCATCACCCTCACAGGCGGCCGGGCCGCACCCGCACAACAGGCCGCCGCCTCGGCAGCGGAGCGCTTCGCCGCACGGTCCGGCTTCCACGCCACAGCCACCGTCAACGGCACCAGGATCA
>NZ_FNGP01000003.1 GCF_900103275.1 Tessaracoccus oleiagri
CGGGGTCGAGGTGATCGGCGTGGACGAGAGATAGGGTGGATGCTGTCGCTCGCGCTGTGATCCAGTCCAGTTCCGCCGACGATGACGAGCCGGCCACTTCCCGACTGAGGTGGACCGCTTGGATTGATCGCGTGAGGCGCACCCTGTCGGTGAGACATCGGGGCTGCAGCGAGGCCGAGTACAAGAATCCTAGTCGGTCAGCATTCCGTCCAGCATGTAGCGCTCGAGAGCGGTGAAGACCAGGCCTTGGGCGAAATGCGTCTCGACGTGACGACGTGCGGCATGACCCATGGCATGGCGGAGGCCTGCACCATCTGCCAAGTGCATCAGGGCCTCTGCGAGGGCGCGGCTGTCGTCGACCGGCACCACGATTCCCGTTTCTCCATGGACGACTGAGTCGACAGTGCCGGTAGCGTCCGACACCACAGCTGGCACCTGCATGGCGGCTGCTTCAAGCACTACGTTGGGGAAGCCCTCGCGCTTGCTTGCGAGTACCAAGACATCCATTGCCGCGTAATACGGACGAGTGTCCTTGACCTCTCCTGTCCGCCAGACGGGCACCCTCTGCCGCATTTTCTTGAACGTGTCTTCGAAGCCCTCATCGCGTCCAACTAGCAGGACGCGCAAATTCAGGCCGTTGGCGGCGCAAATTTGCGTAGCGGCTGCAAGGGTATCTAGACCCTTATCGGGATGCAGCCGGCCAACGTACCCAACAGTGAACTGGTCGTTTGTGTCTTGAAGGAATGTGCGCGTCTCCGAATCCATAGGAGTACAAGGGGAGGCCCTGTCGAAGCGCTCTAGATCAACTCCGTGAGAGGAGCCCCGCCCAAGTACATCCACAGGCGTTCCTGAAGCGAGCTTCATAAGTCCGTAGACCTCAGCCAGGCTGTGGCTGTTGGCCACGATCCGCGTGGAGCATCGCGAGGTGATTCGCTCCATGGCCGCGAGAACCCCACGGCGAAGACCGTGCACAGTTTGCAGTCGAAGTCCCCATATCTGATAGACGCGTATGGGTACGCGAAGGACAAATGCGCTTATGGCGGCGATAAGGGAAGCTTTAGGTGTTCCATAGGCAACGAGATCCGGTCGAAGCCGCCTCAAGACAATCGTCATTCGCAGGAGCGAGAGAAAGTCTCTGAAAAGTTTCGGCTCTCGAGACATTGCCACTGAAATGAAGTGCAACCGGTCAGTGCCGTGTTCCTGGGTTAAGACGTCGACGCCATCTGCAATCACGTATACTCGGTGACCTCGATTCGCAAGATGCTTGGCGAATCCGAGGCTGAATTGCTCGGCTGAGATGCCTGCAGTCGCTACAAGTACGATTACGGCGGCGGGGGCGGCCTTCAGAGGGTTCACTGCTTTGTTCATCGGCGCGACGCCCGCCAAGCCCGACCCACGGCCTCTAAAGCTGTTTCGCTCGGTTCTAAGCGCGCCGCAATCCCGGGGAATGCTTCGACTGTCGGCTGTACCTCGAAATTCTCCACTAGGCGCTCGATGGCTGCTCGTTGACCGATCGCCGCGGCGACGCCGCGAAGGATTGCGGTCGGGACTACGAATTGAAGGGATGGGCGACCCATACCTGAAGCGAGTTTCTCGACGAGCTTGGTCGTGGAGATGGGCGTCGTATCCGCAGCGAGCAGAGGCGTGGTCGGAACCACGGAGCCCTCTACGGCGGAACGCACCCACTCAACCAAATTCGCCGCTGACAGCATGGATCGTCGATTGTCAAGGCCTCGGAATGGCAGGGGTAAGCCAGTGTCAATGAGGCTGAGCATTCGTCGTATGTTACCCTTGACGCCGCTCCCATAGATGACCGTCGGGCGGATGATTATGGTCTCCATCCCGGTCTGATGCGAGATTTCGGTGAGTGCCTGTTCCGCTTCTAGTTTAGAAATTCCGTACGGGTCCACCGGATTGGGCGTGTCTGCGGCGGTAAGCGCGACATCGCTCGTTTTTTCGCCATGAACCTTAATCGAACTTAGGAATACGAAACGCCGAACCCCTCGGTCTGCAGAAGCTTGGGCAAGCGATTTGGTTCCCCGAAGGTTAACCTCCCTGTATTCCTCGAGCGGATCCAATGAGCGATCCCGCATGACGTGGACCCTGGCAGCGCAATGGACCACCACTTCAACATCATTCAGCATGTCACCCCAATATGAATCGGAGGAGAGATCTGGGCTTCTGCGGATCTCGACACCACTAGGAAACGAATGGCCTAAGTCGCGGGTCAGAGCGAGCACCCGGTGATTCAGCGATAGCCCTGAGACGATGTGCTGGCCGACGAAGCCGTTGGCCCCCGTAACCATGATGCGCATTTCAGTGATCCTTTATTCGGCTGAAGTGGGGAAGACTTAGGTAGGCGAAGGCGATAACTGTCAGAATGGCGATGGCAACGCTTGGGGAATGTATGACCCGGGTAGCGAGCGCTACACCGACTAGGGCAGCTAAGCCCGACAGGAGCGTCACAACCAGAGCGGTTGCGAGATGTGACGCGCCAGCATCGACCAACCGCTGGTAAACATGTTGCCTGTGAGGTTGGAACCACTTCTCGCGCCTAAGCACTCTTTTAATAATGACTGTCGAGGTGTCTGCTAAGTAGATCGTGAGTGGGGCTGCGATCGATAATGGAGGAATGCCAGCGGCGTGGGCGGCCATGGCTGAGGCAGCGATCGCTGCGCCGAGCAGGTAGCTACCCACGTCTCCCATGAAGACACCCGGGGGGGTGAAATTCCAAGGGAGGAAGCAAACGAACGCAATCGCGATGATGGCTCCCACGACCGTCAGCCACTCGACATGAAGGATGCTACCTAGCGCGGCGTAGCTAACGCCAACTACTGCCCCGTGAAGACCAGATATCCCGTTAATGCCATCCATAAAGTTGGTGAAGTTCACATAGGTCGCGAAGCCCAGAGCGGCCGTCGGGACCAACCACCATGATGCTTCGGTTGTTGTCACGAACATCAGGGCCACGACACCACCGATAGCAAGTTGCGTTCCCGCGCGTACGGCGATCCTGACCCCTCGTGCGTCCTCAACGAAACCGAGCACGCCGGTGAGAAGGGCCCCCCCAATGACGATCGCCATAGTCCGCTGTGACTCGAGACTCGGAGCGCAGACAACGGCAATTGTGCCGCTCAACCAAACCGCGGCCAGTTGGGCTACACCGCCTCCTCGAGTTGTGACGCGATGGTGGGAAGAGCGCTCGTTAGGAATGTCGACCACTCCCGCACGAGCGAGGAGAGGGTAAAGGACAAGTGGCGAGGCCAAGGCGACGACAGCGGCGACTATAAGCGGTAGCGCAATAGAAAGAATCATGGGTGCGAAGTGCGCTCGGTGTCCAAGATCTCGAGGACGTGGTCGTGGTCTTCGGGTTCGTCCGGCACGAAGAACGGGTCGAGTTCTGGCACGTGCACTTCGCTGATGAGGGGGTGCGCGCTCGGTGCGCCGGCCTCCATGCCGCTGAACAGGACCTCGTGCATCTTCTCGCCGTGGCGGAGTCCGGTGAAGTGAATCTCAATATCCTTCTTGGATTCCGCGATCATGCGCTTGGCCACGTCGAGGATCTTCACGGGCTCGCCCATATCGAGGACCAGCACGTCGCCGGGCTTTCCGATGGCGCCGGCTTGAAGCACCAGTTCGCACGCCTCGGGGATGGTCATGAAGTAGCGTGTCACGTCGGGGTGGGTCACCGTGACGGGGCCGCCCTTCTCGATCTGGGACCGGAAGGAAATCAGCACGGACCCTCTGGAACCAAGGACGTTGCCGAACCGGACGGAGAGGTAAGGCACGTCGTAAGTCTTGGCGTACCAGGCCGTGAGGCGCTCGGCGAGGCGCTTGGTGCGGCCGAGGACGCTCGTGGCCGCGGCGGCCTTGTCGGTGGAGATGTTGACGAAGCGCTGTACTCCCACGGCGTGCGCGGCCCGCAGGACGTTGCGGGTGCCGAGCACGTTGGTCTTCCAACCCTCGAAGGGGAAGCGCTCCAGCATCGGCAGGTGCTTCAGCGCGGCGGCGTGGAACACCACCTCGGGGCGGTGCTCCTGGAACACGAGATCGAGCGCGTCCTCGTCGCGGATGTCGCACAGCACCATGTCGTCGGTGTCGAGCAGACCGTTGCCGTAGAGGTCCAGCTGGACGCCGTGGAGGGCGGACTCGTCGCGATCGAGCAGGACGAGCTTGGCGGGGCCGAGCTTGTGGACCTGCAGGGCGATCTCGGAGCCGATGGAGCCGCCGGCGCCGGTGACGAGCACCGTCTTGCCGGTGATGTAGTCGGCGATGGCGCTGAGGTCGGTCTTGATAGGCCGACGGCCGAGGAGGTCGGCCACGTTGATCTGTCGGAGGGAGCCGAGGGTGACCTGGCCCCCGACCATCTCGCGCAGCGGGGGAATGATCATGAGCTCCAGCCCGTGCTCGTCGCACTCCTCGCTGAGCCGCTGGATGAGCCTGGGGCGTGCGTTGGAGATGGCAAGAATGACGGCCTGCGCCCCGCGCTCCTTGGCCACCCGGATCAAGTCCTTTCCGCGGCCGAGGACTGGGTGGTTGCGGATCCGGAGCTTGCTCTTGCCGCGCGCGTCGTCGATGAAGCCGATGATCCGGTACGGGGCCTCCTCGGCGAGGTCCATCAGTTGGGCCACCTGGTAGCCCGCGTTGCCAGCGCCGTAGACGAGGGCGGGGACGGCGTCCTGACGCGCGCTGCGTGGGCGTGCGTCGACCATGCTGCGGAACGCCCAGCGGGCGCTGATCATGACCACGAGGGCGATGGGCGGCAGCATGATGGCCACCCCGCGGGGGAAGTCATTCGAGATGGCGCTGAAGATGAGCCCGAGCACCAGCGCGATGACCGCCACGAGGATGCCCATCCAAGAGGCTTCGGCGAAGCTGCCGATGCGGTTGCGGCCCAGGTAGAGCTGGGTGGCGAGTCCGGCGGCCACCTGCAGCGCCACGGCGATGCCGGTGTAGGCCAGCACCCAGTCCCACTGCGCATTCGAGAGGTTGAAGTCGTAGCGGACCAAGAGGAAGGCCAGCATGGCCAGCACCCAGGACAGCCCGTCCCAGGCGACGAGCAGTACGCGGCGAGCCACCACGGGCATTCGATAGACCGTGGTGCTCAGCGCGTTCCCGCCCTTGGGCGCACTTGCTTCGAACTCTGCCGTAACCCCATCCACGGCCATCACCATAGTGCGTATGACGGGCAAAGCTCGAAATTGAAAGCCTCTTCCGTGGCAACGAAAGGCTTTGCTCGGGCGCCTATCGGGCTCTCACGAGGGGCGGAGCCGCTACGGAGACATCCAGATGCGATCCGCGCGTCTGCCGCAGTTGACCCCGTCTAGGTGGTAAAGGCGGTCTAGGGCTATCCTCAGGGAGATCACCAGTTTTCGCGACTACTCACGGACTTCAAGTCTCGACGAAGCAGTCGACGGTCTGAAGGGGAAGAAGTGGAGAGCCCTCTGCCATGCTGCGCGCCCGTAGGTTTGACGCTGCCGTGATGAAGGTACCGTTCTCGCCACCGGACATCCGCCAGGAGGACATCGACGCCGTCGTCGACGTCCTGCGCTCCGGCTGGATCACCACCGGCCCGGTCTCGCGACAGTTCGAGGCCGCCCTCGCCGCCTACATGGGTGTGCACCAGGCCGTCACGGTCAACTCCTGCACGGCCGCCCTCGAACTCGCGCTGCGTGCGCTGGGCGTGGGTCCCGGCGACGAGGTCATCGTCCCCGCCTACACCTACACCGCCTCTGCGGCCGTCGTCGAGCACGTCGGCGCCCAGGTCGTGCTGGTCGACACCGCGCCGGGCGAGTACCGGCCCGACATCCCCACCATCCTCGCCGCGGTGACCGAGCGGACCAAGGCCGTGATCGTCGTCGACATCGCCGGCGTGCCGTTCCCTGCCGACGACCTGCGCACGGCGTTGGAAGGCTCCCGCCCCGCCGGTCGCCTCGGGGTGCTGGACCGCATGGAGAGGCCTGCGGTCATCGTCGACGGCGCCCACTCCCTCGGCGCCACCCGCAAGGGGATGCGCGCCGGCCAGCTCGGCGACTTCACCGCCTTCTCCTTCCACGCCGTCAAGAACCTCACCACCGGCGAAGGGGGCGCCCTCTGCTGGCGACCCGACCTCGAGATCGACGACGACGTCGCCACCCGCCTCGTCCGCCGGCTGTCGCTGCACGGCCAGACGAAGGACGCCCTGGCCAAGACGCAGGCCGGCCAGTGGGAGTACGACATCATCGAGCGCGGCTACAAGTCGAACATGCCCGACATCCTCGCCGCCCTCGGCCTGTCGCAGCTCGGCCGCTACGACGAGATGCTCGCAACCCGCCGGGGGCTCATAGCTGGCTATGCCGACGGGCTCGCCGGGCTCGCCACCGTGTTGCCCCACGCGGGCACCGAGTTCCTCTCCAGCGCGCACCTGGCGATGGTGGACCTCGGGGCGCTCGCCCCGCACCGCCAGCAGATCATCAACCACATGGCCGAGGCCGGCATCTCCACCAACGTGCACTACAAGCCACTGCCGCTCCTGACCGCGTACCGGTCGAACTTCGACATCGTCGACTTTCCGAACGCGCACGCGCAGTACCTCGCCGAGCTCACGCTGCCGCTGCACACGCTCCTCACCGACGAGAGCCTCGAGTACGTCATCGCCTCCTTCCGTGAGGCGGTGGAACGGGCGGCATGAGTCTGTATCGGCGGTACGGAAAGAGGATTCTGGATCTCGCCCTGGGAGTGGTGGCCCTGCCGCTGGTGGGTGCTGCGGCGCTCGTAGTGGTGCCGGCCATCCGACTCGAGGACGGCGGGCCTGCGCTCTACCGCAGCCAGCGACGCGGCTTGCGGGGGCGGCACTTCACGATGCTGAAGTTCCGTTCGATGGGGGTCGGCGCACCCGACCTCCGCAACGCGGACCTCTCCACCCTGAACAGCGACGACGACCCCCGCGTCACCCGTGTGGGACGCATCATCCGGAAGCTGTCCGTCGACGAGCTGCCGCAGGTCCTCAACGTGCTGCGCGGCGACATGAGCTTCGTCGGCCCCCGACCCAACATGACCCGCCAGAGCTGGGACGAGCTGACCGAGCAGGAGCGCAAGCGCGTGCAGGTGCGCCCCGGCATCACCGGTCTCTCGCAGGCCTATCACCGCAATGCGGCGACGACGCAGCAGAAGTACGCGCTCGACTGCGAGTACGTCGACACCGTGTCGCTGCTGCTCGACCTGAAGATCATCGCCAAGACCTTCACCTCGGTCCTCGCGGCGAGGAACATCAACGCGTCCGGCACCGCTGGCGAGGGGGAGCGATCGTGACCCCGATCGACGAAGACCCGCGTCCACGACTGCTCGTCCTCGGGGCCTCACGCCTGCAGAGCCCCGCACTCGTGAAGGGCCGGGAACTGGGCTACCGGGTGGGCGTCGTGGACCGCGACCCCGACGCCGTGGGGATCGCGCTCGCGGATGACTTCTTCGAGATCAGCACCACCGATGTCGACGCCATCGTGGAAGCGGCACGCGGCTACCGACCGGCCGGGGTGCTGACCCTCGGCACCGACATGCCCATGCGCGGCGTCGCCGGCGTGGCCGATGCGCTCGGCCTTGTGGGCCCATCGCCCGAGGCCACCCGAGCGGCCACCGACAAGGGCGAGATGGCCGAAGCGTTCGCACACGGGGGAGTGCCCGCGCCGCGCTTCGCGGTCGTTGCTTCGGCGGATGAGCTCGCAGGGGCGACCTCTGGCTGGGACCTGCCCTACATCCTCAAGCCCGTGGACAACGCCGGCAGCCGGGGCGTGGTGCTGGTCGAGACGAGCCAGGCGGCGGCGGAGGCGTTCCGGTACAGCCATGCGGCGAGCCGCAGCGGTCGGGTGATCGCCCAGGAATACCTGCGGGGCCGCGAGGTCAGCGTCGAGGGCTTCCTCCTCGGTGACGAACTGCACGTCGTCACCATCACGGACAAGCTCACCTCCGCCGCACCGCACTTCGTCGAGATGGGGCACTCCCAGCCCTCCTCGCTCCCGGATTCGGACCAAGCGGCGATCCGCGCGCTGACGGCCGCGGCGGCCCGAGCACTCGGTGTCACCGACTGCGCCGTGCACGCCGAGATCATGCTGACCCTCGCCGGGCCGCGCATGATCGAGTTCGGGGCGCGGCTGGGGGGAGACTTCATCACCACGGACCTCGTCCCGCTCTCCACGGGCGTCGACATGGTCACGGCGCTCATCGACCTCTCCTGCGGACATCGGCCCGACCTCACGCCCACCCGATCCGCCGCGAGCGCCATCCGGTTCCTGACCGCCAGTGACCCGGGGCCCGACGTGGACGCCGCCGTCGAGACGGCACGTCACCTCGAAGGCGTGGCCGACGTGCACGTGCTCCAAGGGGGCTGCGCCTCGGCCGTGCACAGCAGCGCGGACCGCGCGGGCCAGGTCATCGCCGTCGGCGACACGCCCGACGCGGCGATCGCCACCTGTGAGACCGTGCTCGGGCTGATCCGGGGCGAGAAGCCGCGCAGCATCCTCGTCCTCGGGGCGGGCAGGGGCCAGGTCGGCCTCATCCGGGCCGCGAAGCAGATCGGGGCGCGGGTGCTCGTCGCCTCCCTCCCCTCGACGACTGCGCCCGGCATCCCGCTGGCTGATGCCGTGCTGCACGTCGACATCACCGACGTCGAGGGCATCGAACGGATCGCGCGTGAGGAAGGCGTGGACGCCATCGCGACGAGCTGCGCCGACACCGGGTTGCCCGCGCTCGGTCGCGCCTGCGACGCGCTGGGCCTGCCCGGGCTCTCGGAGCAGGCAGCGCTGATCTGCGCGGACAAGAAGCTCATGAAGGAGGCGTTCGCCGAGGGCGGCGTCCGGAGCGCCCAATACGCCACCGTCCGCGACCTCGACGGGCTGAACGCCGCGCTCGAACGGCTCTCGCTGCCGGTGATCATCAAGGCCACCGACCTGCAGGGCAGCAAGGGCATCGTCATCATCCGGGATGCTGACGAACTCGAGAGCGGCTTCCGCCACGTCATGGAGGAGACGACCCGCGACGAGGTGATCGTCGAGGAGTTCATTGAGGGCGTGGAGTTCGGAGCCCAGGCGCTGGTCCACGAGGGCCGGATCCTGTTCACGCTGCTCCACAACGACGACGTGCACCTGGCCAAGACCGCCGTGCCGGTCCTGCACTCGGTGCCGATCGACCGCGACGAGGCATTCCGCCAGCGGGCCGAGGCGGAGATCGCCAGAGCGATCCGCGCCACCGGACTCGACAACTGCGCCGTCAACGTCGACCTCATCGCCCGCGGCGACGAGGTGTTCATCATCGAGCTCACCGGCCGGGTGGGCGCCAACGGACTCCCCGAAATGGTCTCTCGGCACTTCGGGATCGACTACTACGAAACCCTCGCACGGCTCGCGCTGGGGGAGTCGCCCGTCGGCCCGTGGGACGAGCCCGGTCAGCGGCCCGCCGTCGTCGTGCGAATGGTGATCGAGCCTAACCTGCGCGGCGTGGTGCGGGGCATCGACGTCAACCGCGACGCCGTACCCGAGGCGGAGTACCTGTTCTTCCGGCGCCCCGGTGACGAGATCGACGGCTTCGAGCACTCGGGCGACTGCGTCGGACAGATCACCGTCGCGGCCGACACCTTGCCGGCCGCCAACGAACTCGCCCTGCGCGCCCGGCAGGCGATCACCATCGATTTGGAGTGAGTGGCTTGAAGACGTTGCTGCTGTTCGCGAACGCCTTTCCCTTCGGCTCCTGGGAGCCATACCTCGAGACGGAGTTGCCGTACCTCACGGACTTTGACGAGGTGCGAGTCTTCTCCCTCTCTGTGAGGGAGGACCAAGCGCGGACTCGGCGGCCGGTCCGGCATCCTCATGCCACGGTCCACCCGCTCCGGTTTCGCTCGCGGCTCTTCTATCTGGTCGCCGCATTGAGGGTGTTGCTGGACGTCGAGCTGTACCGCGAGGTGCGGGTGCTGTGGAACCAGCGGCGGCTGAGCCCGGGGCGGCTGGTTCAGCTCTTCGTCTTCCTCAGCAGGTGCCATCACGAGGCACGGGCCATCACCTCCATGATCCGCAAGGAGAACCTCGTGGCCGCTGACGCCGACGTCGTGCTGTACTCCTATCGGCTCGCCTACCAGCCCTACCTCAGCGAGCTCGTCGCCCGATCGCTCGCGCCGCGCCGCAGCGTTCGCGTGGCACGGGCGCATCGCGCCGACCTGTACGAGGAACTGGCGCCCAACGGCTACATACCCATGCGAAAGCGCACCCTGGACTCACTGGACGACATCATCCTGATTGCCAAGCACGGGTACGACTACTTGGCTTCGCGCTTTCCGGAAGCCCTGGACCGCATGCGCATCTCTTACCTCGGGAGCATCGATCGCGGGGTCGGACCTTCGCCTGCAGACCGGGAAACGCTGCGAATCCTCACATGCTCCAACGTGGTCCCTGTCAAGCGCCTCGATCGGTTGGTGGACGCACTGGCACTGATCAGTGACATCTCAGTCTCCTGGACGCACTTTGGGGATGGCCCGCTCATGGATGGCTTGCGCGACTCGGTGAAGTCTCTCCCGGGCAACGTGGAGGTACACCTTCCCGGAGCAGTGACCAACGTGGCGCTCCTTGAGCATTACGCCACGACGCCGTACCACGTCCTGGTCAACGTCAGCGAGTCCGAAGGCATCCCGGTGTCAATGATGGAGGCCAACTCGTTCGGCATACCGATCATCGCCACCGATGTCGGGGGCGTTGGTGAGATCGTGGAGACGGGCGTCAACGGGATTCTGTTGGCCAGCGAACCCTCTTTCGACGAGTTGGCGGACGCAATCCGCAAGATCGCAGAGATGGACTACGAAGACTATGCCTCACTGCGCAGTGGCGCGCGTCGCGTCTGGCGAGCGAAATTCGACGCAGCGACGAACTACCCGCGGTTCGGACGCGAACTACTTGAAACATTGAATGCCGCGTCAACCTCGGTGGACAGCTGACACGAGCAGTTGGCTGCTGTGGGCGGAGTCGAAAGCCGTGCCCACCAACGGGTTGACTCCCGCCGGGCGAATGTGGGTCTGGAGAACCGACAGCACTTCGTCGGCCCAAACCTCGGCTCCTGCCTCGAGCGGTAGAAAGCGCACGGTGCCGGCGGCGTCGACCTCATCAGTGACCGCGGTGGAGACAATACTCGGCAGCCCTGCTGCCTGCGCCTCCAGCACCGTGAATGGCAGGCCTTCGAAGAATGAGGGCAGGAGTGACACGTCGGAAGCCTGCAGCTTGACTGCCACATCCGGGATCATGCCCAGGAACCGCGTGTGCTCACGAAGCCCGAGCCGATCGACCTGCTCCTCGATCCCGGCGCGCAGTGAGCCGTCACCGATGTAGATGGCCACCGCTGGCTGGCCCCGCCGGATCAATTCGTTCAGCACCTGGACCGTGAATGCGTGGTTCTTCTCCTCCCCGAACCGTGCGACGTGGACGAGCGCGATCTGGTCGTCATCGATGCCGAGCTCTTCCCGGGCGCTCTCGCGGGTCGCCGGGTCGAAGGTGAACTCGCTCACGTCGAACGCATTGGGGATGAAGGTGTAGGGCCGGTTGCCGAACAGCCACTTCGCCGCCGGACGCGCACAGGCGAATCGTCGGTTGGCGAATAGAGGGACGAGCGGGCGCTGGATCCGGTGCAGCGTGCCTGTGAGGCGTGAGCCCATGTTCCTGCTCGAGTGGCTGTGCAGGATCCGATAAGGGACTCCGGAGAGCTTCGCCAAGATCAGGGGTTCAATCGAATTCACCACGGTCTGGTTGAGCCAGATCGCTTCGAACTCATTGGACCGGAACAGGGCGCGCAGATCCCGCAGGTACCTGATCGGGTTCGTCCCTCGCGGCGTGATGTCGACCACATGTCCGCCGAGGTCACTGATCTCATCGCGGTAGGCGATGGCTTGGTCAGCCAGGAACCAGCAGTCGTACTGGCCCCTGAGCGCTTTGAAGGTGTTCATGATGAACGCCTCCTTGCCGCCCCTGTTCGCGGTCATGCCTCCAAACAACAGCTTGGGCCTCGGCGACCCTGTCGGCGTCATGACGACCTCGCTGTTCGCTGTCGGAAATAGGCGCGCAGGGGATCGCGGAAGCGATGCCACAAGGCTGCGAAGATGACGATGCCGGCGACTGTACCGACGAACACGTTGATCGGGGTGCTTGCCTGGAAGTAAAGGACCGTCGCCCCGACCGGGAGCAGCAGACCCAGGCCGGCCAGGGCGTGATTGAAGCGATAGCCGATCTTCGTCTCGAGGATCCAGTGGAGGGTCAGGGTACCGAAGAGGAAGGCAAGCGCCATGGAGAGGTTGGCCCCCTGCATCCCCAGCCAACCGATCAGCGGATAGACGCCTGCGACGTTGACCACCAGCGCCACCACCGTTCCCCAGATGATCGCCCGGCTGTCCTTGATCGCGTAGAAGATGTTCACGACGAAGTTGAAGTAGCCGCTGAAGACGCCAGCGATCAGTGTCGTGGGCACCACCCACAGCGCCCGTTCGTAAGCATCGTCGACGAGGAAGGGGAAGGCGAGCTTGACCCACGGCAGGACGAGAGCGACCGCTCCGCACAGCGCGACGAAGTAGACCGTCGATGCGCGCCCGAAGAACCGACCATCCGAGGAACTGCGGCCGAAGGCGATGTCCTGCCAGGCGAAGCTCATCGCGTGCAGCACGAGCGCCAGGATGGAACCCCAACGCATCGCCACGGCGAAGAGCCCGTTCTCCTGCAGCGTCAGCACCTGGCTGATCACCACGCGGTTGAACGAGTAGACGAACCAGAAAATGACTGCGTTGATGCCGATCGGGATCGCATAGCGAACCATCGACCAGACCGAACGACGCGAGATCGAGGCGAAGTCCGAGCGCTTCAGGCGACGAATGATGCCGACGCGCGCCTCCAGATAGAGCACCTGGGCCAGGAACCCGGCGATTCCAGCGATGTACATGGCAGAGAAATCCCAGCCGAACCCGACCAGGAGCACGATGTTCACGAGCGCGACCACGACGGCGGCGATGACACCGCCCATCGCGAACTCGAGGTTGCGCCGGTAGCCGCGGCAGACGTAAAGCGCGAAGTAGCTTACGCTCACCATCAGTCCGTATGCGGCGATCAGCCAGAAGTACTGGAAGTCCCCGACGAGCCAGACCACCAGCGCGACCGAGAGATAGCAGACGACCGATCCGCTGAAGACCACAAGCCCGCCGGCGATGGGCCGAGCCTTCTCGTCCTCGCCCTCGTGGTCGTACATGTGCCGCAGGACGACCACCCAGATGTTCATGAAGACGCCCTCGTACACGATGGTTAGGTACGCGAGGCTGAGGTCGTAGTAACCCATGTCGTGAGGCGGGATGTACGCCGTCAGGATGGGGAGCATAAGAAACCCGACAGCCCTGGAAAGGACGCTGCCGAGTACGAAGATTCCCGAGTTCTTCAGGAACGACCAGATTGTCTTCATGCGTATTTCGTGCGAGGGGAGGGCCTTGGCCCGGACCCGATCATGATAGGGCCCGGGCCGACGGACTCCCAACCGCGCAGCATGCATGGCACGTGCGTCGACTGTGACACAATTTGACGGATTGGCTCGTTCGTAGGGGCGGTCGGCGGAGGTGAAATGCTGATCTGGGTGGTCTCCAACGTCGTGTTGGCGACCCTGCTCACCGCCTCCGGTGCCTGGGGACTTTGGGGTGTCGTCGTTCTCCTTTGGGCCAACGGCTTCATCTTTGCGGTGACCCGAGTGAGGGAGCGCACGTTCCTCGCGGCGTTCCTGGTGACGTTCTTCCTCTTCCTCATGACTCGCGACACCTTGGAGCGCGTCTTCCACTACGCCCCGCCCACGGCTACCCCCGAAGCGCATGCGAGTGTCTCAGCGATGCTGATCGCGGCGTTGCTGGGCGTGATGGGTGGCTACTTTGCACTGAGTCTTCGCCGACGCGGTTCGCCCGCGCCCAGACGACTCGCTCCGGCCCGTGTTGATGGGCCTTGGGGTGCGGACCGGATCGGTCGCCTCGCGCTCGTAGCGTTCTACGTGTCACTGCCGGGAGCTTTCTACAACGTCGTCAGCAACATCATGTTCGTCCGCGGTTCCTCGTACGCCGCGACGTACACCGACGACTTCGTACAGGCCCAGAGCGGACTACTGGCGACACTTGGTCAGTACTCGTCCGAGTTCGCATTCGTTGCGTTCGTGATCTACCTGGCGACACTTCCGAGCTTCCGTGCCGCGCGACTTCCGCTCGCACTCTGGGTCGGCTACGTCGGTCTGTTCCTGTTCACAGGGCGCCGTCGCGAGGTGGCCGTGTTCCTGCTCTTCGTGCTCTGCTACGCCATCATTCGGTCTCGCGTGACATCGGACGAGCCTTGGCTGACACGGGCCCGCATCCGGGTCGGTGCCATCGCCGTGCCGGTACTTCTGGTCATCTTCGCGGGCCTTGAGGCATGGCGGGGCGTCGGATCCACCCGCGGCGGATTCTCGCTGGCGGCGATTCCCGAGTTCTTCTACGGGCAGGGCATCAGCGTCAAGGTCTTGGAAAACGTCGCCACGCACAGGTCTCTGCTTCCAGATCAGATCTATCTATTCGAGTTCGCCCAGCGCGGGATAATCCCACGGATACTCGGCAATCCCGTCCTCCAAGGCAATTCTCCAGAACGAGCGCTTGAAGGCGGGTCGCTGTCGCACTCGCTCTCGTACGTCGTACTTGGGCCAGACCAATATCTGGCTGGCATCACGACTGGCACGTCCTTTGTCGGCGAGGCATATGTCGATCTCGGCCTCTTGGGCGTCCTGCTCGTGTCGCTGCTGTATGGGCTGTTGATCGCTTGGATGGACAAATTCGGCAGCGGCGGTGTCTGGATGAACGCGGCGCGGCTGCTTGTCGCCCAGAGCGTGCTTTGGGCTCCTCGCGGGTCGGCCACTCAGTTCATCGGCGTGCTCATCGCGCCGAGCACGATCGCAGTGGTCAGCGGAATCCTGCTTCTGAACGGCGCATTACTGCGATATCAGCGGCGAAAAGACGGCCGAGCGGGAAGCGCGGAGGCCAAACGCGCCATGCCAGAGGATGCGACTAGCTGAGCACCTCAGTGCTGTCCACTGCAACCCTGTACCTGAATCCCAGCGGACTCCGCCAGACCATGACCCCGGGCTCCGGCTGCTCCAGCTGCCAATGGCCGGCCGTCTTGGCCCGATGCACCCGAGTCGTGAGCGGCGCCAAGTTGCCGACGCCGGTCTGGCCCGGCGGCCCCGCTGCTGTGAACGCGACCGTGTGGTCCAGCTCCAGTCTTCGACTGTTGTTGGTGCTGAACGGGAACGGCTCTGTGGGGAAGATCGACGTGATTGCTGCCCTCATCCGGTCGCTGGGCCGATAGCCGTTCTGCGACCTGAGCGTGGGCAGGTCGATCACCGGATGCACCCGGACCGGGCGGTCCATCAGTAGCCAGCGAAGTGTCTCGGTGGTGACCGCGCCGGCCCGCTCGATCCGGGCCACCCCGCCGTCGGGCAGGCCGCTCGCGTCGATGTGCACGTGGAGCTCCACCGGGTGCCGCAGGGTTTCCAGCGGTTCGGTGATTCGGCCACACAGGCGGCCGAGGCAGCTGTCGTGGCCGGCTGGGTCCTCGTCGGGCAGCGGCAGGCGCGGGGCGCCGTGCGTCGCGGTGTGGAACCGCTCGCGGGCGATCTCGTCGGAGGGGTCGAAGTCTGGCGCGGGCACGAGCGGCTGCTGCGCCGCCTTCTGGAGGAGCGCCAGCGCGTAGGCCGGCTGGGCCAGGACGCCGAGGGCCTTCGACTCTCGGACGCTCAACAGGTCCTCGTCGCCCTCTACCGAGGCGAGCACCTCGGCCATCCGGGACACGGCCGCCCTCAACAACTGGGCGTCCAGCACGTCGAGGTTTGCGTGCACGTCGACGGTGCCGTGGACGGCCTGCCGGATGAAGAAGTGGCGCCCGTCGAGGTTTGAGCGCTCCGCCTCGGCGGAGTCCAGCGGTGACTCGTCGATGATTATCTCGTCAAGCTTCTTGAAAGCGCCTGCCCATGAGAACTTGTGCTGAATCCTGAGCCACCGCTTCACGACGCGCTCGGCGACCTCTCGAGAGAGCTGCGAGCACTTGCCCGCCGCGCGGAGAGCACGGTCGACGTCGATCCGCAGCTCGTCGGCCGCGCGCCACAGCGACGGCAGCCCGTGCCGCAGGTGCAGGGACTCGACGATCATCGTCGTGGCCTTGCGTGTGGAGATCCCGAGCAGTGCGCCGACCTCCAGGGACAGGAACTCCGAGATCTTCGGCAACCCGAGGTCGCCGACGCTCACGCCGTGGTCGTGCAGCTCCGGGTGGAGCCCGTCGTCTTCCGGGAGGGTGTACTGCTCCGCCAGACCGACGAGGAAGCGCACCTCGTCCATGGCGGCGTCCCGCTTGCGACGGTTCGCGTCGCGGAGTTGCTCGGCGAGCTCGCGTGCTGGTGTGACTGACATGCCCACACAATAGAACGCACGTACGACAGTTTTCGTCGGCCGTGGAGTGACTCTGAGAATCTCCTACTTCGAGTAGCTGCCGGCTCCGCGCGGGTCGGGTGCCCGACGCAGCCGCAGCGACTCGAGTGCCAGCGCCACGGTCCCGAGGTGCGCGTCGGAGGGTCCGTAGCGACGGCGGTGCAGCTCCACGCTGAGCAGGGCACGGTGCGGGAAGAGCTGCGGATCGATCTGCTGGAGCAGCAACTCCTCGGTCCACTGGTCGACGGTCCGGACGCACTCGTCAAACGACGACGCGACGAGTTCCTCCGCCTCGAAGTTGTGGCGCAACGTCAGCAGGTAGTACAGCTGTCCGGTGTGCATGCCGGCGTCCCGTACGCGCTCGAGGGCGTCGGTGAAGCCGCGGCTGCGGTCGGCCCTGGTGTCGTGCGGCGTGAGGGCGCCCCACACCACCCGGGTCCACGCGTACACGTCGACCTCCAGCTCCGCGTCGAACTCGCGCACGAACATCGGCATCGCGTCGAGGCGGGGGAACTGCGCTGCGAGGATGCGCTGGAGCGCGGTGTCGCGGGCGAGTATGTCGAAGGAGAAGCGACGGAGGTAGCGGGCATTGTGCAGCGCGGTGAACAGGGCCGACTTCGGCCGCTCCGCCTCCGGCCAGGCCTTCGCCCAGATCTTGAACAACTGCAGTTCGGGGACCACCATCGGGGTCCAACGTTGCCGCTCGTCCTGCTGGGCGCTCAGCCGCTGCCACTGGAGGTGGATCAGCGACGGGCAGCCCTTCAGCTCGTCGGAGAAGTTGGCGCCCTCGGGCAGGGTCCTGGCGATCTCCGCCTGTTCGTTGCGGGAGAACCGGATGTGCCGCTCGTCGAGGATGACGACGTCGGCCGGTGCGTCCTCGTCGAAGAGGGGAGTGTCGATACTGGCGACGAGGAACCGCTGCGTCGGGTGGCTGCGGGCGAAGGCGAGCAGCCGGCCCCACAGCGGGTCGGTGGCGGAGGCGAGCACGTCGTCGACGAGGTAGACGGTCTCCTGCCGGACCGTGCCGCGCTCGAGGACCGCGGTCAGCGAGTCGCGGTCGCGGATCCAGCGCCGCTGGAGGTGTGTCGCGTGGGAGGCGAGCCACTCGTCGCACTGCTGCAGGAGTGTGGTCCGGCCCCAGCCGGGGAACGCCGCCAACACGGTCAGCGCCGGCAGGTTGCCCCACAATTCATTGAAGCGAGCGCGCGCCAATAGCGTCGTACGGTACATGTTCCCCAGTCCCCAGGTCTTTCTGAAAAGTTGCGACTCATGATCGGCGGGGTCCGTACGAGGACCACTCACTGAGTCGGGACGAGCTTAGCCTTACCTTTACTGCCGCGAGGAAGCGGGTTGACATAAGAGATGGCGGCATACGGCCTACCCGCTTAACTCCTAGTCACCTACGTCGCACGGCATGCAGTAGCAAACGTCGCCAAGATGAACGACCGTGCAGCGGAGCGGTATCTTGACCGTTCGCGCTAGGAGAGGAAGTCGCCGACGTGGGCGCTACAGCCAGTACATCGATTGCGGGGATATTTGGGTCGCTAGTCGTGGGGTTCACCCTCGCGGCGGCTGCCTCGGCCAGCATTTGGAGTGACAACAGGGGAGTGGTGGAGCGGGTCGTCGACGGGGACACCCTAATCGCAAGCGTTGCCGGGGAGCCGATCACGATCCGGTTGCTCAACATCGACACGCCCGAAACCAAGCACCCCGACTTGCCCGTGCAATGCCTCGGTGACGAGGCCACGGAGTGGCTGGCGATGAGGCTTCCGCAAGGCAGCAAAATCGCCATCGAGTACGACAAGCAGCGGACCGATCACTATGGACGCACGCTAGCGGGCGTCTTCGAGGACGGAGCCCTAGTGAACGCGGAGATCGCAGGCCAAGGATTGGGGGTGCCGGCGTACTACGCTCCGAACGATCGCTTCCTTTCGGACGTTGAGGCTGCTTACGAGGAGGCCAAGAAGGCTGGGGTCGGTCTGTTCGACCCGAGTCTCAAGTGCACACTGTCGGGTCAGGTGAGCCACGCCTCGACCACTGCCGCGTCGGTCGCTACCGCATACGAGGAAGGTATGTCACTTGAAGGAGAAGCCTCGAAGGTCGCGGCCGTCGCCGCCACGGCAGCGCTATTGCGCAATGGAGCCTTGGATCGCCTGGGAAATGCAATCTTGAGCGCGGACGCTGCGTTGATTGCGGCGGCTGAGCGCAGTCTTGACTCGGCACACGAACTGGCGAGGACTTCATACGAGAGGCTGACTCAATCGGAGGCGGAGTATCGGGCCGCCAAGGAGGCTGCCGAACGGGCTGAGGCTGAGCGCATCGAACGTGAACGAATCGCCCGAGAACAACGTGAAGCCGCGGAGAGGGCAGAGAAGGAGCGGATCGAGCGCGAGGCGCGCGAGGCGGCCGAGAGGGCTGAGCAGGAACGACGGGAGGCTCGGGAACGGGAGGCCCGGGCGGAGCGGGAGCGGCTTCAGCAGGCAGAGAGAGAGCGTGCCCGCGCACGGGAGCGCGATGTCCAGGTCACCCCCAAGAAGACTGCGACTAAGTCTCGCAAGTGTGTGCCATACGGGCCCGAGATCCCCTACTCCAAGGCGGGTGGATACACGGGGAAGCGATACGGCATGCCAGGCGGCAAGACGTTCAGAAAGTGTTCGTGACTTGAGCGTCCCATTCCGCAGGGGAGGTGGGGCGAACACCCTTGTCACTTGCCACTAGGAATATTGTGGAACGTCGCGATATATTGTCCCTGCAACTGCTATAGGGGGTCCGTCCATGGGAGCTTCAGCTCAAGGCATCGCCGCCGTGGTGTCGGGTTCCCTGCTGGTCGGGGTCGGGATGGCCGCCTACGGCTACCTGGGTTCGCTGGATCGCGAGGGCGTGGTCGAGCGGGTAGTAGACGGTGACACCATCGTCGTGCGGGTGGCGGGCGAGACCCGGACCATCGGACTGCTCAACGTCGCCGCTCCGGAGATCGTCGAGGCATCTGCCGAGCCGCAGTGCATGGCGACGGAGGCTGCGGTATGGCTGGAGGAACGGCTGCCCGCCGGCACCAGCGTCGAACTCCGATACGCCCGGGAGCTGATCGACACCGACGGCCGCACTCTCGCGGGCGTGTTCGCTGACGGCGCCCTGGTCAATGCGGAGCTCACTGCCGCCGGACTGGGCGTTCCGGTCTACTCGGCCGACGGGAACCGGTACTGGCCGGAGGCGCAGGCCGGATTCGAGAATGCCCAGCTGCGCCAGTCGGGTCTGTTCGACCCCAGCATCGACTGCACGCTGCCTGCCCGACTCTCCGACGCGGTGAGCGCGGCCGAGTCGATCCCCGCGGAGTACGCCACCGGGATCTCGCTCGACGACGCGGCCGCCAAGGTCGCCGACGTCGCCTCCACCGCGACCGCGCTGAAGAATGGCGACCTCGAAAGGCTCGGCGCCGCGGTCTTCAAGGACCAAGCGGACCTCATCGCCGCAGCGACGGAGGCGGCCGACGCGGCCCACATGCTGGCCAGCGCCTCCTACAACTCTCTCCTCGCCTCTGCCGAGGGCACCGACTCCCTGCGGCCATCCGTCGGGCAGGACGAGGCCGAGCGCGGCGAGCGGCGGCAAGCCGAAGAACCGGGCGCTGGTCTGGAGGCCGCTCCGGCGACCCCCCAACGCTTCGCACCTGCCGGGTCGGCGTCGGAATCGTTCGAGGCGGTCGCGGCGCCCGAGGCGGGTGGCGCCGCCGAGCGAAAGCCCGAACCCACGCGCGGCCTCGAGCGCGCCGCCGAGGTGAAGCGGGGGACCGCCGCCCCGTCGAACAAGCCCACCGAGACGACGCCGGCTCCGGCGGCCGCTGAGGAGACCGAGCGGGTCGCTGCTCCAGCGAAGCCGACGACGCCTCCCGGCCTCCAGCGGGCCGCCGAGGTGACGACCGAACCCGTGGTGACCGAGAACCGGAAGCCCGCCACCCCTCCGGGCCTGGAGCGGGCCGCCGAGGTCGCCCTGCGGGGTGCCGACCAGTCGGAGCGCAAGGTCGCGCCCGGCCAGCAGAAGGACAAGTCCGCGGCACCGTCAAAGGGCCCCCGGGCCTCGACTCGCTGACGCTCGCTCGACCACCGTTCTCTGGGCGGGCTCGACCACCTGCGGTACACGGTTTCGTGGTTTCGACCACGCCGCAGGACTTCGTCCGGCGGCGGCTCAACCATCTGGAGAGGGCTAGGCGATGGTGGAGTTCAGCCACTTCCTCGGGACGCCGAGGCCCTCGACCAGCTCCAGGGACTTGTCGGCGAGCTCATGGCAGAGCTTGTCGACCGCCGCGGTGACGGACTTCGAGCGCCGGCCGTCGAAGACGTTGTGCTCCATGTACCAGGCGCGGTGCTCCTCGATCGTCGCGAGCGCGTAGAGGTCGCAGACCCGGACGAGGATGGCGCGGATGTAGTCGTCGGTGCACTCCTCGATGCCCTCGATGAACGCCTCCAGCACCACCCGGTCCATGTGCGCCCGGGCGGCGGCCACCATGTGGGTCTGGGTGGCGTTGATCGCGTCGAACTGCGTCTCCGGCGACTCCTTGCCGGCGGCGCGCATCCGCTGGGCCAGCCCCTCGACGATGTGCTTCTCGCGGAAGTCGAACGTCTGGATGTGCCAGCCGCGGGCGAGCAGCTGCTCCTCCTCCGACTTGCCGCGCGCGGCCTTGATGAGCCGCTCGATGGGCGCCCGGGCGGTCGTGCGCTCCAGGATGGCGCTGCCCACCATGGCGGCGGTCTTCTGGGCCGTGTCGCGCAGGTTGAGGTCGCCCCACGTCGCCTTGTAGTCCAGCAGCAGCGCCTTCGCGACGAGGAGCGCGAGCGCGGTGTTGTCGCCCTCGAACGTGGCGAAGATGTCCACGTCCTGCCTCGTCAGCGTGATGCCGTTCTCGCTCATGTAGCCGGCGCCGCCGCACGCCTCGCGGCACACCTGGACCGTGTCGTTGGCCCAGCGGGTCTGCAGCAGCTTCATGCCGGCCGCGCGCGTCTCGAGCTCCCGGGAGGACGTGGTGTTGCGGTGGTCCTCGTCGGTGACGGCCTGCAGCTTCAGCGCCACCTCGTTCTGCGCGAACCCGTACGCGTAGGCGCGGGCGATGTTCGGCATCAGCTTGCGCTGGTGCAGCTGGTACTCCATCAGCGTGATCTCGTCGCCGAGGTTGGGGCGACGGAACTGCTTGCGTTCCAGCGCGTACCGGGTGGCGATCGACAGCGCCTTGCGCGTCGCCGACGCGGCCCCGCCGCCCACGCAGATGCGGCCGCGCACCAGCGTGCCGAGCATGGTGAAGAACCGGGCGGAGCGCTTCTCGATGGGGGAGTGGTACTGGCCCTCCTCGTCGACCCCGCCGAACTTGTCCAGCAGCATCAGCCGCGGCACGCGGACGTGGTCGAACAGGATGGTGCCGTTGTCGACGCCGTTCAGGCCGCCCTTGTGGCCGTGGTCGCCGGTGGTGACCCCGGGCAGGTCGCGGCCCGCCTCGTCGCGGATGGGGACGAGGATGACGTGCACGCCATGGTTGTCGCCGTCGACGATCAGCTGCCCGAACACCGCGGCCATGCGGCCGTCGCGGGCGGCGTTGCCGATGTAGCACTTCGCGGCGCGCGGGTGGGGGGAGTGGACCTCGAACTCCTGCGTCTCGGGGATCCAGGTGATCGTGGTCTCGAGGTTCTGCACGTCGGAGCCGTGGTCGAGCTCGGTCATGGCGAAGCACCCGGGGGTGTCGACGGTGACCGCGTCGCGGAGGAACGTCTCGTGGTGGTAGCGGGTGCCGAGGTTCATGATCGCTCCGCCGTACAGGCCGTGCTGGACGCCGGACTTGATGGTGAGCGACAGGTCGCCCATCGCGAGCATCTCGAAGTTCGCCACCGACTCCGCGAGCGTCCCCGAGCCGCCGAACTCCTTCGGGAACCCGGCCGTGACGAAGTCCAGCTTCGACAGCTCGATGACCTTCTCCAGCGCCCAGTCGCGCGCCTCCTCGACCGACATCCCGGGGTCGCGGGTCATGTGCTCGGCGCGCACCTCCCGGCGCCAGCGCTGCTTCGTCGCGTGGAAAGGGCCGTCGAGCGCGCGACGGAGCCCCTCGCCCGTGGCGGTGATGGACTCGTCGTCGGCGCGACGGGGGATGGCGTCAGCCGGCTCGGTGGGCCGGGCGATGGTGGTGGTCATCTACTTGCTCCTTTGCGCGTCGAAGGCCGGCGCGAATAGTTGGTCGATGTAGCCCACGACGTCCGCCCTCGGGCGCCGGAGCTTGGTGAGGATCCAACGGTCGGCGGTGGCCCACGTGAAGCCGACGACGCCGTGGCCCCAGATGTTGGCCGGCTCCTCGTCGAGCCCCTGCGCCCGCAGCCAGTGGCGGAACAGGTCGGAGACCTGGTTGCCGATGCGGGTGGTGATGCTGAGCACGGGGTCGTCGACGGGGGTGTCGCCGGGCGGGCGGGTGATCACGAACTGGTAGATCTCCGGGTCCTTCTCCACGAGCGTGAGGTAGGTGTCCGCGAGTTGGCGGACGAGCTCGCGCGGGTCGACGTCGCCCGACCCCTCGAGGCCGAGGGAGTTCCAGATGAAGTCGTTCACCCAGTCGACGACCGCCTGGTACAACCCCGCCCGGTCACGGAAGTGCCGGTAGATCACCGGCTTCGACGTGCCCGCCTCGGCCGCGATGTCATCCATCCCGACCCCCGGCCCGTGCTTCCGGATCGCCCGCAACGCTGAGGCGACCAGCTCACGCCGCCGCTCGGCGTTGTGCGCGTGCCAGCGGGTGGCGCGGCCGTCCGTTGTGGTTTCCATGACCGACAGGGTATCGGATACGCGGAGTATCTGCTACCTTGAGTTTCGATAACTTTTTCTCCCGGGAGGAACCACCAATGACCCACACCGCCGTCGTAGTGGGAGGCAACCGCACCCCCTTCGCCAAGGCCGGCACCAAGTTCGCCGACGCCTCCGCCCAGGACCTCCTCACCGCCGCGATCGACGGGCTCGTCGCCCGCTTCGGGCTCGCGGGCGCGAAGGTCGACGAGGTGGTCGCCGGCGCCGTGCTCAAGCACACCCGCGACTTCAACCTCACCCGCGAGGCCGTGCTCGGCTCCGCGCTTTCCCCGAACTCACCCGCGTGCGACCTCCAGCAGGCCTGCGCCACCGGCCTCGAGGCCGTCATCTACACGAGCAACAAGATCCGGCTCGGGCAGGCGAAGGTCGCCATCGCGGGCGGCACCGACAGCGCGTCCGACGCCCCCGTCGTCGTCACCGAGGGCCTGCGCCGCGCGATGCTCAAGGCCAACCGGGCCCGCAGCCTCCCCGAGCGGCTGAAGGCGTTCGCCGCCGTCCGGCCCGCCGACCTCATGCCCGTCCCGCCTGCCGTCGTCGAACCCCGCACAGGGCTCAGCATGGGGGAGTCGCAGGCACTCACGACCAAGCGCTGGGAGATCAGCCGCGAGGACCAGGACCAGCTGTCCTACGACAGCCACCAGAACCTCGCCCGCGCCTGGGACGAGGGCTTCTTCGACGACCTCGTCACCGGCTACCGCGGCGTCGCCCGCGACACCGTCCTCCGCCCCGACACCACCCTCGAGAAGCTCGCCTCCCTCAAGACCGTGTTCGGCCGCGAGGGCGCGACGATGACCGCCGGCAACTCCACCGCCCTCACCGACGGCGCCGCGGTGGTGCTCGTCGCGGAGGAGTCCGTCGCCCGGGAGCGCAACTGGCCGGTGCTGGCGAAGGTGGTCGACGCGCAGGTCGCCGCCACCGACTACGTCACCGGCAACGAGGACCTCCTCCTCGCGCCCGCCCGCGCCATCCCCGAACTGCTGGAGCGCAACCAGCTCACGCTCGACGACTTCGAGCTGTTCGAGTTCCACGAGGCGTTCGCCAGCACCGTCCTCGCCACGCTCAAGGCGCTCGAGCAGAACGGCACCGGCACCGTCGACCGTTCCAAGCTCAACGTCGACGGCTCCTCCTTGGCCGCCGGCCACCCCTTCGCAGCCACCGGCGGGCGCATCGTCGCCAGCCTCGCCAAGCGACTCGGCCAGCGCGGCCCCGGCAAGAAGGGCCTCATCTCCATCTGCGCCGCCGGTGGGCAGGGCGCCGTCATGATCCTGGAGGCGATGTGATGAACATCCTCGAAAGCATGTACAACTCCCCGGTCGGCAAGACCCTCGCCCGCAAGGCCGGGCTCACCGACCCGCCGAAGCTGCGCCGCGGCCGCGTCATGCCGACGGGTCCGGTGCTGCTGGGCGAGCTGCCCGGCAGCGACGGGGTCGCCCGCGTCACGCTCGGCCTGCTCGGCATCACCCCCGGGGAGCCGATCGTCGACGTCGCCGAGAACCGGACCAAGGACGACAAGGGCCGCGACGTGCCCCGTCCCTACGCGGCCAAGCCCGGCGCGATCGTCGTCGACGCCACGGGCCTGCGCAAGCTCACCGACCTCGAGGGCATCCGCCAGGTGCTGCGTCCCGTCATGCGCGGGCTCGAGGGGTCCGGCCGCGTGATCATCCTCGCGAAGGACGCCAGCGCGGTCGAGGGGCTCGAGGCGCGCGCCGTGGCGCAGGCGATCGACGGCATCAACCGCACCGTCGGCAAGGAGCTCCGTGGGGGCGCGACGTCGAACCTCGTCTTCCTGCGCGAGGGCGTGAGCGCTGAGGACCTCGCGTCAACGCTCAGCTTCCTGCTCGAGGGCCGGTCCGCGTTCGTCAGCGGGCAGACATGGCGGGTGGGGAAGGCGAAGGTCGCCCACGAGCTCAGCGACAAGCCGTTCGAGGGGCGGATCGTCGTCGTCACCGGCGCCGCCCGCGGCATCGGCGCGGCGATCGCCCGCACGTTCGCCCGCGACGGGGCCAAGGTGGTGGCCGTCGACGTGCCGCAGTCGGGCGACTCGCTCGCGAAGGTCGCCAACGAGGTCGGCGGCTCCGCGCTGCAGCTGGACATCACCGTCGCCGACGCGGGGGAGCGGATCGCCGCCCACGTCGCCCACACGCACGGCAACGACGCGCGGATCTGGGCGCTGGTCAACAACGCCGGCATCACGCGCGACAAGATGCTCGCCAACCTCGACGAGGCGAAGTGGGCGCAGGTGATCGAAGTCAACCTCGCCGCCGAGATGCGCATCAACGACTACCTGCTGTCGCATGACGTGCCCGGTGGGTTCGGGGAGGAGGCCCGCATCGTCGGCATCGCCTCCACCTCTGGCTGGGCCGGCAACAAGGGGCAGGCCAACTACGCCGCCTCCAAGGCCGGCGTCATGGGCTACACGTGGGAGCTGAGCCGCCAGCTCGCGGACCGGCCCATCACCGCCAACGCCGTCGCGCCCGGCTTCATCGAGACCGCGCTGACCACCGCCATCCCGTTCGTGCAGCGCGAGATCTTCCGGCGCAGCAACTCGCTCAACCAGGGCGGCGACCCCGTCGACGTGGCTGAGACCCTCGCCTACCTGTGCGGGCCCGCCTCCGGCGGCGTCGACGGGCAGGTCATCCGCGTCTGCGGCCAGAACCTGGTGGGTGCCTGATGGGCCGCGACGTGAAGGTGCTGCAGACGTTGCCCGACGCGCGCCAGCTCATGCTCAAGGGCTTCCGCACGGCGATGAAGCGGCCCGACGTGTCCGCCGGCCTCCCCGACCGCAGCGTCATGGTGATGGACCACCGGCAGGACTTCGCCCGCGCCGCCGAGTACGCGCGCGCGTGCGGCTTCACGGTGCGCGACGACGTCCCCGCCACCTGGCTGCACGTGCAGACCTTCCCGCTCCAGATGTGGCTCATGGGCCAGCCCGACTTCCCGTTCTCGCTCGCCGGCCTCGTGCACGTGTCCAACGACATGACGTTGCACCGGCCCGTCCGCGCCGACGAGCGGCTGCGGCTCACCGTCGTGGCGGAGAACGTCCAACCCCACAAGCGGGGCGTGACGTTCGACCTGCAGGGGACCGTCCATGTCGGCGAGGAACTCGTCTGGGAGGGGACCAGCAACTACCTGTCGACCAAGGCCAAGCTGCCAGGGCAGGCCCCCGAGGCCGAGCGGCTGGAGATGCCGTCCGGGGAGCAGTCGCAGTTGTGGCGGCTCCCGGCGGACCTGGGCCGGCAGTACGCGAAGGTCTCCGGCGACTGGAACCCCATCCACCTCCACCCGCTGACCGCGCGGATCTTCGGCTTCCCCCGGCCGATCATCCACGGCATGTGGACCCACGCCCGGGCGCTCGCCGCCTTCGGCGGGTCGCTGCCGGAGCGCTACCGCGTGCAGGTGCAGTTCACCAAGCCGATCCTGCTGCCCGGGAAGGTGGGCTTCGTCGTCGACGGGGAGAAGTTCGCGGTGGTCGACAAGGAGGGCAAGCCCAAGCTGGTCGGTCGACTGGCTGGTTGAGCCAGCGAGATCTCGAAACATCGGTAGCTTCGCTCTCCCAGTTGGTTGAGCCAGCGAGCGAAGCGAGCGACGGTCGAAACCAGCGGGCGGCGATAACATGACCCCATGAGCGTCCCCAATGTGCTGGCCAACCGTTACGCCTCCGAGCAGATGCGCGCCATCTGGGCGCCGGAGGCGAAGGTGATCGCCGAGCGGAAGCTGTGGCTCACCGTCCTGCGCACCCAGCGCGACCTCGGCGTCGACTTCGGCGGCGCCGACCCCGACGCGGTGATCAGCGACTACGAGGAGTGCCTCCACGACGTCGACCTCGCCTCCATCGCCGACCGCGAGCGCGTCACCCGCCACGACGTGAAGGCGCGGATCGAGGAGTTCAACGCCCTCGCCGGTCACGAGCACGTCCACAAGGGCATGACCTCGCGCGACCTCACGGAGAACATCGAACAGCTCCAGGTGCTCGAGTCACTGGGCGTCATCCGCACCCGCGTGATCGCGACGCTCGCGCAGCTCACCCGGCTCGCCGCCGAGTACCGCTCCACCGCCCTCACGGGCCGCTCGCACAACGTCGCCGCCCAGATCACCACCCTCGGCAAGCGGTTCGCCACCGCCGCGGACGAGTTGCTCATCGCGCTCAGCCGCATCGACGAGCTGATCGCCCGCTACCCGGCGCGCGGCATCAAGGGCCCGGTCGGCACCGCCCAGGACATGCTCGACCTCGTCGGCGGCGACGCCGGCAAGCTCGCCCAGCTGGAGCAGCGCGTCGCCGACGACCTCGGCTTCGCCGCCGTCCTCACCTCCACGGGCCAGGTCTACCCCCGCAGCCTCGACTACGACGTGGTCACCGCGCTGGCGCAGGTCGCGGCCGCGCCGAGCAACGTCGCCACCACCATCCGCCTCATGGCCGGACACGAGCTCGTGACGGAGGGGTTCAAGGAGGGCCAGGTCGGCTCGTCGGCCATGCCCCACAAGATGAACACCCGCTCCTGCGAGCGCGTCAACGGGCTCGCGGTCGTGGTCCGTGGCTACGTGTCGATGGTCGGCGAACTCGCCGGAGACCAGTGGAACGAGGGCGACGTGTCCTGCTCCGTCGTGCGCCGCATCGCGCTGCCCGACGCGTTCTACGCGCTCGACGGGCTGTTCGAGACCTTCCTCACGGTCCTGCAGGACTTCGGCGCCTTCCCGGCCGTCATCGAGGCCGAACTCCAGCGCTACCTCCCGTTCCTCACCACCACCAAGGTGCTGATGGCGGCCGTCCGCAAGGGCGTCGGCCGCGAGACCGCGCACGAGGCGATCAAGGAGCACGCCGTCGCCGTCGCGCTGGAGATGCGCCAGGGGCTGCAGACCAACGACCTGCTCGACCGCCTCGCCGCCGACGAGCGGCTCCAGCTCAGCCGCGACGAGCTGGGCGGCCTGGTGTCGGCGCCGCTCGAGCTGGCGGGGACGGCGGAGGCGCAGGTCGACGCGCTCGTCGCGAAGGTGGGGGAGATCGTCGCGGCCGAGCCGGAGGCTGCCGCCTACCGACCCGGCCACGTGCTGTAGCGATCGATGGTTTCGACCGCGCCCCGGCTCGCTGTCGCTCGCGGGGCTGCTCAACCATCTAGGGGGACGGGCGGCTCAACCATCTAGGTGGTCGAGTTGAGCGCCTCGCGCCACTTCACCGGCTTGCCGGTGCGCAGCAGCGCGTTCTCGTAGACGCGGGCGGCGAACCATATGATCACCAGCGTGGTCGCGAACAGGATCCCGAGCGACAGCACCGGCTCCCACCACGCCTGCTCCCCGGTGAACACCCGCAGCGGCACCGCGACCGGCGCGGAGAACGGGATGTAGCTCATCACCTGCAGCGCGAGCGGGTTGTTGAACGCGAAGATGATCGCGAAGTACGGCAGCATCACCAGCCACATGATCGGCTGCTGCACGTTCGCCAGGTCCTCGGGCCGCGACACCAGCGCCGCGGCCGCCGCGTACAGCGACGCGATCATCACGAAGCCGACCAGGAACAGCGCCACGAACCACAGGATGGGCGCGGTGAGGTTCATGGTCGGGAGCTGGTCGCCGTTGATGGCCATGCCGAGGAACACCGTCGCGACGATCAACCCGATCTGCACCAGCGCCGCGAGCGAGTTGCCGACGATCTTGCCCGTTAGCAGCGACCGCGCCGACACCGTCGCCAACAGGATCTCGACGATGCGGGTCTGCTTCTCCTCGACCACAGAGTTGGCGATGCTCATGCCGAACGTGATCGCCGACATCATCCACACGATCCCGAAGCCCAGCGCGATCACGTAGAGCACGCCCGGGTCGGCGGCCTCGGTGTCGAGGATCTCCAGCGACGGGGCCACCGACAGCTTCTGCAGCCACTCCGTCGGCAGGTCGTCGAGCGTGTAGATCTTGACCCCGACGGGGTTCGTGGCGTCGGGCACGACGGCGACGTCCACCTCCTCGGCGAGCACCGCCTCGCGGGCGGCGGCATCGTCGGGCAGCACGGTGAGTTCCTCGTCGCCCCCGAGCGCGGCGACGACCTGCTCGGCCTCGCCGACGACGGCGACCGTGTCCGGGTTGCCGCCGAACAAGTCCTCCATGCGCGGCATCAGCACCATGACAAGCAGGATCACCAGCAGCGTGATGATGGTGGAGATGAGGAACGACTTCGACAGGATCCGCGCGCGGATCTCGCGCTGCGCGACGATACCGACCGAGCTCGAGAACGACGGGCGCGGGTTGATCTTGGGACGGTTGGCGGTGCTCACTGGGTGACCTCCTTGTAGATCTCGTGCAGCGAGCGCTGCACCGGACCGAAGCTCTTGACGGTGCCGCGGGACAGGGCGCCCGCGAGGATGTCGTTGGCCTCGCGCTCGGTTGGGGAGGCGAAGCGGACGTACCCGCCGTCGAAGTCCCGCACCTGGATGCCGGCCACGCCGCGGACCCAGCCGGCGTCGGCCGAGGAGACGAGCTCCCACTCGCCGGTGTTCCCGGCGGCCAGCAGCGCGTCGCGGGTGCCGTTGGCGCGGATCACGCCGTCGGAGATGATGACGAGCTCGTCGCAGAGCCGCTCGACGAGGTCGAGCTGGTGCGACGAGAACAGCACGGGCGCGCCGGTGGCCGCCACGTCGCGCAGGACGGCGACGGTGGCGTCGACGGCGGTCGGGTCCAGGCCCGAGAACGGCTCGTCGAGGATCAGCGCGGCGGGGCGGTGGACGAGGGCGGCGGCGATCTGCGCGCGCTGCTGGTTGCCGAGCGACAGCGACTCCAGCGTGTCCGTCGGCTTCCCGACGAGCCCCAACCGCTCCAGCAGCTCGAGGCTGCGCTGCCGCGCGTCGGCCGCGGTCATGCCGTGCAACTGCCCGAGGTAGACGAGCTGGTCGATGACCTTCATCTTCGGATAGAGGCCGCGCTCCTCGGGCATGTAGCCGATGTTGGCGCGGTAGTCCTTCGAGATCGGGTGACCGTCGACGAGCACCTTGCCCTCGTTGGCCGCGAGCACCCCGAGGATGATGCGCATCGTGGTGGTCTTGCCGGCGCCGTTGCCGCCGACGAAGCCCGTCATGAGGCCTGGTCTGATGTCGAAGCTGACGTCCTTCAGGACGTGTTTGTCACCGAAGAATCGGTGGACATTGCGCACGCTGATCATGGCACGAGCCTACGAACCGGACACCGGTCGGCGCCTCCCGCCGGAGGGGGATTTCCGCGCCTCCCCCGTGCGGGGGATCAGTGCCCGCCGGGGGAGACCAGCCCCTGCTCGTAGGCCCAGATCACCGCGTTGATGCGGTCCCGCAGCCCGAGCTTCATGAGGATGCTGGAGACGTGCGACTTCACCGTCTCCGCGCTCACGTACATCTCCACCGCGATCTCCGCGTTGCTCAGCCCCCGCGCCAGCCACAGCAGGGTTTCGCGCTCGCGCTCGGTGAGCGGGTCGGCCTGGGCGGTCGGGGCCGGCTCGGGCCGCGCGGCGGCGAAGCGGGAGATGACCCGTCGCGTCACCTGCGGGGCGAGCAGCGCGTCGCCGCGGCCGAGCACCTGGACCGCCTCGATGAGCTCCTCCGCCTCCGCGGTCTTCAGCAGGAACCCCGACGCGCCCGCGCGCAGCGTCTCGAAGAGGAAGTCGTCGCGGTCGAACGTCGTCAGGATCAGCACCGACGCCGCGCTCCCGGCCGCGGTGAGCCGACGCGTCGCCTCGATCCCGTCCATGACGGGCATCTGCACGTCCATGCACACGACGTCCGGCTCCAGCTCCAGCGCGAGCCGCACACCTTCGTCGCCGTTGGCCGCCTGTCCCACGACCTCGATGCCCGGCTCCGTCTCCAGGATCGTGGAGAACCCGGTGCGGATGAGGGCCTGGTCGTCCACCAGCAGCACCCGAGTCATGCCGCCTCCCCGGCGGGGACTGAGGCCCGCACCATGAACCCGCCCCGCGGCTTGGGTCCCGCTTCGAGCCGGCCGCCCACCGCGGTCACCCGCTCCCGCATGCCCTTCAAGCCGGTGCCCGTGCCGGGGACGAGGCTGGTGGTCGCGCGGCCGTCGTCGGACACCTCCAGCTCGACCGCCCCCTCCGCCGCCCGCAGCCGGAGGGCGACGCGCGCCGTCGGCCCCGCGTGCTTGCTGGCGTTGGTGAGCCCTTCCTGGGCCACCCGGTAGAGGGTGAGTTCGGCGGCGGGGGTGAGGTCGGGCAGGTCGCCGATGCGCTCGTAGGTGACGTTCTGGCCGTTGCGTTCGGCGGCGGCCACGAGGTCGTCCAGGTCCGCGAGGGTGGGGAGCGATTCGCTGTCGGAGTCGGTGGCGCGGAGCGTCAGGACCATCGTGCGGAGGTCCTGCACGGCCGACCGGGCGCTCGCCTCCACCTGCCTCAGCGACTCCTCCGCGCGGTCTTGGTCGCGCCCGAGGAGCCGACGCGCGGCCGCTGCCTGCACCGACATCGCCGTGACATGGTGCGCGACGACGTCGTGCAACTCCCGCGCGATCCGCATCCGCTCGCCCTCCACCGCCGACTCCACGAGCTCCTGCTGGAGGACCGCGATGTCGGCCTGCGCCCGCTCAAGCTCGGTGCGCTCGACCCACTGCTGCCACGCGCGGTCGCCGAACACCCAGGCGCCCGCGAAGTAGGCGACGTTGATGCTGCCGCTGATCGCGAACAGGGCGAGCAACTGGGTGGCGGACATCGACGGCGGCGTGTAGCCGGGGATGTTCAGCCCGCCGAACATGCTCGCCACCAGCCACACGGCCATGACGACCGCGATCGTGGTGCGCACGATCAGGGCCCGGCCGCGGCGCGCCGACCATGCACCGATGCTGTAGAAGCCCAGGAAGAGCATCACCTGCGACGTGTAAAGGTCCATCCCGAGCGTGTACGGCACGACGATGTAGACCGCGGCCTGGACCGTCGCGGCGACCAGCGGGAAGCGACGGCGGACCGCCAAGGGCGCGGCGACGAGGAACGTGCCGAGCACCTGCAAGCCGGGGTGCGTCTCGTAGAACGGCACCCCAGCGGCCGCGGCCAGCAGCACCATCGCAGAACCCACCGCAGCCAAGGCGAGCGCCACCAGGGAATCGGTGCGGAGCCAGCGCGGGGGCAACGGACGTTCGGGCATGTGGTCGATGCTATCGACCACTTGATGAGTTCCCGCGGGGTTGGTGCCACAATGGGCCGAGTGACTGACAAGCTGCCGCCAACCGTATGGGTACTCATCTCGGCGGCCTTCGTCATCGCCATGGGCTACGGCCTGATCGCGCCCGTGCTGCCGCTGTTCGCGCAGGACATGGCCGCGGACGTGTTCCCCGATGCCGAGATCACCGCGACCACCGTGGTGGTGAGCGCCTTCGCCGTCTTCCGGCTGCTGTGGGCGACCCCGGCGGGGTCCCTCGTCTCCCGGCTGGGGGAGAAGAACATCTACATCACCGGCGTGCTCGTCGTGGGCGCCTCCACCGCGCTCACCGCCTTCGCCGAGAACTACTGGCAGCTGCTGGTCTTCCGCTCGCTGGGCGGGGTCGGCTCCGTGATGTTCACGGTGGCGGCGATGGGGCTGCTGATCAAGATCTCCCCGCGCCACATGCGGGGGCGGATCTCGGCGCTCTACGGGGCGATGTTCCTGATCGGCAACATGGTCGGCCCGGTGCTCGGCGGCGTACTCGCCGGCTTCGGCTACCGGGTGCCGTTCCTCTTCTACGCGTTCTCGCTCCTGGTCGCGGCCGTCGTGATGGCGGTGTGGATGCCGTCGTTCAGCCCGGGCAAGGGCGGCAAACACAGCGCCATCGCTCCGATGGGTCTGCGCGAGGCGTTCCGGGACCGCGCCTACGTCGCAAACCTGCCTGGGCTCCTCGCCCACGGCTGGACCAACTTCGGGGTCCGCGTTTCGCTCGTGCCGCTGTTCGTCGCGTTCGCGGTGTCGCGCGAGGCGTGGGTCGCGGGCGCGGCGATGGCGGTGTTCGCGGTGGGCAACGCGCTGGCGCTGCCGTTCAGCTCCCGGTTCGCCGACCGCGGCGGCCGCAAGCCCATGATCGTGCTCGGCGCGATCGTGGCGGGCGTGTTCACGGCTGTGCTCGGCTTCGCCACCGGGTACGTCGCGGTCTTCCTCCTCTGCCTCCTCGCGGGCATCGGCACGGGCATGTTCAACCCCGCCGCGCAGGCGGTGGTCGCGGACGTGGTCGGGCACGAGCGCCCGGCCGGCAAGGTCATCGCCTCCACACAGATGATCACCGACATCGGCTCCATCGTCGGCCCCATGGCCATGGGCCTGGTCGTGGACCTCACCAACTACGGCATCGCCTTCCTGATCAGCGGCCTGATCCTCATCTTCGGCGCCGTGGCCTGGATCGGTACCCCCGACACCATCGATCGCACCCGGGACTGAGCCGGGGTTTACAGAAAACTCATTTGCTAGGCGATCTCGACGCTTGGGCTGAGCGTCGAGATCGCCTAGCAAATGAGTTTTCTGTAATCGGGCTGTGGATTGCGGACGCGGAGCGCCGTTCGTGACCTGAGTGGGGCATGGATCCCTTCGCTGATTCCCCGCTCGTCGCCGTCCGCGACTTTCCTCATCAGGCCGCCTCGCTCTACTACCGCCGACGACGCGGTGAACTCTGGTCACCCCTGCCCGGCGTCCTGGCCCTTGCGGAAGCGGAGGACTGTTGGGATCTTCGGCTGGCGAGCGCCCGGCTGTGGGCGCCCAATCTCGTGATCTGCGGCGCGGCGGCCGCGAAGCTGTTGTGGTGGCCGGAACTGGAACCCGAGCAGATCGACCTCTGCGGCGGTCAGCGGAAGGCACCGGTGCCGTGGCTCAACGTCTCCCAAGCCCCGGTGCCCAAGGACCTGATGCACGTCATGGAGGAGGCCAAAGTCGCCGTACCCGCGCTGTCAGCCATCCAGACCGCCCGCGTCCTTGGCGGAATCGCGATCGACGAGGCCCTCCGGCGCCGAGCGGCGACTCTGCAGCAGATGAACGAAGCGCTGGACGCCACCCCTCGTCAGCCCGGCAACAAGTCCATCCGACGCCTGCTGCGGGAGTCGAGGAACGAGCCCTGGTCGCCGCTCGAGCGCGAGGCCCATGTGCGCCTGAACAAGGCGCGCATCGCTGGGTGGGTGACGAACCACAAGCTCCGGATCGGAGAACGCATCATGTATGTGGATGTCGCCCTTCCGCACTTCAAGCTCGCGATCGAACTGGACGGCTTCGAGATCCACTCCCGCAAGCAGACGTTCCACGACGATCGTGCGCGCCAGAACCTGCTCGTGCTGGCAGGCTGGACGGTCCTCCGCTACACGTGGGAGACGATCGACGACCTGGTGCCGCAGGTGCGTCGGTTCCTCAGCCCGCGGTGATGGCGCGCCGGTCCCACTTGCTGGGGTTGCGCACCTTCACCGTCATAGTGGTGCTGCCGCGCAGGATGATGCGGGGGTTGGGGCCGATCGGCCGGGTGGGGACCATCGAGTTGATCGAGCCCGAGGCGCCGGAGATGTTGAGCTGCTGCACGTCGACGCCCCAGCCGTCGGGTACGACGATCGTCACCGACGGGTTTCCGGTGATCACCACGTCGATCACCTTCGCGAGCGGGCGGGCATGGGTGCAGTCGAGCTTGACCGTGCCCCAGCCCGTGCCGAGCACCTCGAGGAACGGCGGCAGCTCCCACGCGCCCTCGAGCTTGTGGCCCGCCCAGCTCGACCGGATGAGCAGGGGGTTCTCCCAGCTCATTCCCGGCCCGTCGCCGAGGGCCACCTGCTCGGCCACCACGGCGGGGAGTTCCGCGGCCGGGACGAGGTCGTCGAGGATGCGGTAGAGGTCCTCGCGGGTGAAGGCATTGAGCGCGGTGGGGAGGCGGGCGTTCAGCTCCTCGACGGTGAGGCGCCCGTCTACGACCGCCTCGCGGAGGATGGCTGCGGCATGGTCGCGTTGCTGGGCGGTGACGCGTAGGCGTCCGTCGGGCAGGTCACGGAAGTCCACGACCGCAGGTTACCGCTTACGATGGCGGGGTGAGCCAGTACCAAGACCTCGGACTTCCCCTCCGCCACGCAGGCAAGGTGCGGGAGCTGTACGACATCGAGTTCGACGACGAGCCGCGCATCCTGATGGTGGCCACGGACAACATCTCGGCCTTCGACTACGTGCTCCCCACCCTGATCCCCGACAAGGGGGCGATCCTCACCCAGCTGAGCTCGTGGTGGTTCGAGCAGTTCGACGACGTGCCGAACCACATCGTCTCCACCGACGTGCCCGAACTCGTGCGGGGGAGGGCCGTCGTCGTCGAGGCGCTGGAGATGATCGAGGTCGAGTGCGTGGCACGCGGCTACCTCACCGGTTCCGGCTGGGCCGAGTACCAGACCTCGGGCACCGTCTGCGGCATCCCGCTCCCGGACGGCCTCCGCGACGGCGACCAGCTGCCCGAGCCGATCTTCACCCCCGCCATCAAGGCGAAGCTGGGCGAGCATGACGAGAACGTGGACTTCGCGACCATCGTCGCCCTCCACGGCGCCGACCTCGCCGAGCAGCTCCGCGACGCCACCCTCGACATCTACACGCGCGCCGCCACCATGGCCGCGCAGCGCGGCATCATCCTCGCCGACACGAAGTTCGAGTTCGGCCGCCGCCCTGGCCAGTCCGAGCTCGTCCTCGCCGACGAGGTCCTCACCCCGGACTCGTCGCGCTTCTGGGACGCCAAGCTGTGGCAGCCGGGGGAGTCGCTCCCGAGCTTCGACAAGCAGTTCGTCCGCGACTGGCTCGCCAAGGAGTCCGGCTGGGACAAGAATTCCGACGTGCCGCCCCCGCCCCTGCCGCCGGAGATCGTGAAAGCGACCCGCGCCCGCTACCTCGAGGCCTTCGAACGGCTCACCCTGCGCGCGCCGGTCACCTCACAGTAGGGCGCGACCCTTCTCGACGTACTCCGCCACCTCGTCGGCCGGCACCATGCTGCCGCCGGTGAGCCAGACGAGGTGGGTCGCGCCGGGGGCGAGTTGCTCGTCGGCGATCGGCCGCCACGGCCCCGGCAGCCCCGCCACCGCGGCGGGCTCCAGTGGGAGCCCCTCGGCGTCGTGCATGGTGGCGACGAGCCGGTACAGCTCCTCGTCGGCGACGGTGATGAACCCGTCGATCAGGTGCTGCATCGCCTTCCCGACGAATCCGGACGGCCGGCCCACGGCGAGTCCGTCGGCGGCGGTGACGTTGTCGAGCCCGAAGTCCTGCACGCTGACCTGGTCGTGCCGCCCGGTGTACACGCCGAGCAGCATCGACGGGGCGTGCGTCGGCTCCGCGAAGACCGCGTGCACGTCGTCGCCGAAGATGGTCTTCAGCCCGAACGTGACCCCGCCCGGCCCGCCCCCGACGCCGCACGGCAGGTACACGTACAGGGGGTGGTCGGCGTCGACCGTGATGTCGAGGTTCTGGAACTGGCCGGCCAGTCGCCTCGCCGCCACGGCGTAGCCGAGAAACAGGTGGCGGGAGGACTCGTCGTCGACGAAGTACGCGTTCGGCTCGGACTCCGTCCGCTCGCGCCCCTCCGCGACCGCCGTCGAGAAGTCGGAGTCGTACTCCACCACCTCGACCCCGTGCTCGCGCAGCTTCGCCTTCTTCCACTCCCGCGCGTCGGATGACATGTGCACCGTCGCCCGGAACCCCAGGCGCGCGCTCATGATGCCGATCGAAAGCGCGAGATTGCCGGTGGAACCCACCGCCACCTTGTGACGCCCGAACAGCTCGCGCGCCTCGGGGGAGTCGAGCCGCCGGTAGTCGTCGCCGACGCGCAGCAGGCCCGCCTCGAGTGCGATCGCCTCCGCGTGCTGCAGCACCTCGTAGATGCCGCCGCGGGCCTTGACGGAGCCGGCGATGGGCAGCTGGTTGTCGAGCTTCGCCCACAGCTGGCCGGGCAGTTCGCGCCCGTAGCGACGAGCCAGCGCGGCCCGCGCGTCGGGGATCGCCACCAGCGGCGACTCCAGGATCCCGGCGCTGCGACGGGTCTCGGGGAACACCTCGGCGAGGTACGGCGCGAAGCGCTTCAGTCGTGCCGCGGCCTCGTCGATGTCGGTGACGGTGAGCCCCACCTCCGGCAGGGCGTCAGCCGCGGGGCGCGTCGTCGGGTTGCGCCACGACGTCTCCCGCAGGGCCCGCAGCTCACTGATCAGTGGGTCGTCGGCCCATTCGTCGCGCATCGCAGCCTCCCGGGGTCAGAGGCTCCAGTCTTCCTCAGCGAGGCGGTGGCTGTCAGCCCCGAGGTCGGAATGCCCGGCGAACGTGCCCTGCGCCCGGCGCACGCCGTGCACCTGGTGCTTCGGCACGATGTGGTCCAGGAAGCTGTAGTCCTTGCGGATGAACTCGGCGCGCAGGTCGCCGCCCTCGGCGCGAGTCCGGGTGTCGCGCCACCAGTCGGAGATGTCGCCCCAGCCGGGTGCGGCGAGGGAGCCGCCGAACTGCTGCACCGCGAGCGACGAGCTCAGCGACGCGAATCGGAGCCGGTGCTCCAGCGGCCAGCCAGCGAGGGTGCCGAGCAGCACGGCGGAGGCGAACACGTCGCCGGCGCCGGTGGCGTCCACCGCCTCCACCGCGACGGACGGGCAGTAGGCCTCCTCGCCGGTGGTCTGGTCGATGGCGTACGAGCCGCCGATGCCGTCGGTGACGATCGCGAACGGCACGAGGTCGGCGAGCTTCCGCACGGCTCGGGCCGGCGACTCCGTGCGCGTGTAGCTCATGGCCTCCACCGAGTTGGGGGTGAAGGCGTGGCAGTACTGCAGCGGCACGAGATCGGCGGGGTCCCACTTGCCGGTCTCGTCGAAGCCGATGTCGGCGAACAGGATCGTGCCCCGTTCGCGGATGGTCCGCCACCACGACGTGTCGCTCGCCAGGTCGACGACGGCGGCCCGCGCCGCCGGCGCATTGAGGATGTAGCGGTCCAACTGCTCGGGCAGCGGGTGCCCGTGGGTGACCATGGCGCGGTCGCCCTCCACCGTCATCGCGACGGTGATGGCGGAGTGGAAGTTGCTGTAGCGGGGCGAGGAGCTGAGGTCGATGCGCTCCTGGTCCTTCAGCGTCTCCCACATCCAGTCGGCGTACGCGTCGTCGCCGAAGCCCGCGACCAGGCCGGTGCGCAGCCCGAGCCGGGCGAGCGCCGTCGCGAGGTTGGCGATGCCGCCCGGGCAGGAGCCCATGCCCTTGGCCCAGAGCTCCTCGCCCGGCTGCGCGAGCCGGGAGAGGCCGGTGAAGATGATGTCGAAGAACACCGGGCCGGTGGTGAGCACGTCGAGCGGCGGGTCGTCGGGCTTGCGCTGGTCGGCGAGGGGGTCCCAACTCCAACAGCGCTCGCAGCGGACGTCGTCGCCCTCGTCGTGGTCGTGCTCCTTCATTCCTTCGCTGCTCCTTCCAGCATGCCGCTGATGAAGTACCGCTGCATCAGCAGGAAGACCGCGACGATCGGCGCCGCGACGATGAGGCCCGCGGCGGCGATGAGCGCGCCGTCGGCGGTGTACTGGCCCTTGAAGACGGACAGCCCGAGGGGCGCGGTGCGCCAGGTGGCTCCCGGCGACATGACGAGCGGGATCAGGAACTCGTTCCACGTCCACATGAACATGAGCACCGTCACCGTCGCGATCGACGGGATCGCCGGGGGCACCATGATCCTCCACAGGGTGGTGAGGCCGCTGGTGCCGTCGATGGCGGCCGCCTCGACGAGGTTCGGGGGCATCGCGCGGAACTGCGCCCGCATCCAGAACGTGCCGAACGCGATCGACTGCGCGATCTGCGGCAACGCGATGGCCCAGATGGTGTCGGTCAGGCCCAGCGCGCGCATGTCGTAGAACAGCGGGATGATGATCGCCTCCGCCGGCACCATCATGCCGAACAGGAACACGTAGAACAGGAACGTGGAGCCGCGGAACCGCATCGTGCCGAACGCGTAGCCGGCGAGGATCGACAGCACCAGCGCCACCGGCACCACCAGCAGCGCCACCAGCAGCGAGCGCAGCAACGCGGGCCCGAAGGAACCCTGGTTCCAGGCGTCCACGATGTTGCCCCAGTGCGGGCCCGACTCGGCGACACCGAGCTGCGGGCCGAGCGCGGTCACCACGATCGTGATCACGGGGAAGAGCGCGAAGAGGGAGAACAGCGTCAGGACGACGTAGTTGAGCGCCTTCTCGCCTGCAGAGACCCTCATCGGGTCACCTTCCTTTCCTCACCGATCCGGGTCACGAAGATGTTGATCACGAAGACCAGCACCGTAAGCACGATCGCGACGGCCGACGCGGAGCCGACCTCCTTGAGCTGGAAGGCGCGGTTGTAGACCTCGTAGCTGGGGACCGTGGTCGCGGTGCCCGGGCCGCCGGAGGTGGTCATGTAGACCAGGTCGAACGTCTTGAGTGCGGCGATGATCGTCAACACCATGGAGGTCACTATCTCGCCCCTGACCGAGGGCAGCGTCACCGCGAAGAACTCGCTGATCGGGCCCGCCCCGTCGAGACGTGTGGCCTCGTAGAGGTCGTTGGGGATGCGGTTCATGCCGGCGAGCAGCAGCAGCATCACGAGGCCGGTCTCGAGCCAGAAGCCGATGATGCCGACGGCGGACAGCGCCAGTTCGGGCACACCCAGCCAGCCGGTGTCCGTCTCGATCCCGACCAGGCCGAGCAGTTGGTTCAGCGTGCCGTTGGGCGTGTAGATCTGTCGCCACGCCACGGCGACGACGACCAGCGCGATCACCTGCGGCAGGAAGATCAGGACCCGGTAGATGCCCATGCCCCGCACCTGGCCGCGACGGAGGGTCGCAGCGAGGACCAGCCCCACCAGCAGCGGCAGCACGGAGTAGAACAGGATCAGGTACAGCGCGTTCCCGATGGCCGTGATGAATCTGCCGTCCTCGAGCAGATCCGCATAGTTCTCGAACCCGACGAATGTCGACGGCCCGAACCCCGGCCAGTCGAACAGCGAGAACTGCGCCGTCCGAGCGACCGGGTACAGGAGGAACAAGCCGTAAACGAGGAACGCCGGGAGGAGGTAGAGGTACGGGGTGGTGCGATTCCGCACCACCGCCGATGGCCTCTCCTTGGCGTTCCTCCTAGCCACCGATGAACGCCTGGTAGTCGTCCTCGAAGGCCTGCGCCACGTCGGCCGCAGACTTCTGGCCGCCCAGCAGCTCCTGGAAGCCCTGGCCCGCGGTGTCCGCGAACGAGGGGGTCGCCCAGTCGAGGTAGGGCAGCAGGGTGCCCTCGGTGGAGACCGCGTCGAAGGCCTCGAAGACGTCCTTCTGGAGGCCCGCCTCGGGGGCGTTGTCCGCGGTGTTGTTGACCGGCATGCCGCCGTTCTCCGCGATCATGGCCATCGCCTCGTCGGTGGTGATGAAGTCGATGTACGCGGCAGCCGCGTCGACGTTCTCCGAGGCGGCGGGGATACCGAACGGGATGCCCGTGGCGCCGGTGGTGGCAAGGGTGCCGTCAGTGCCCGGAGGTGGCGCCATGAAGCCGACGTCCTCGCCCATCAGCGACTCGAGGTCACCCGCGAGCCAGTTGCCGGCGGGCAGGAACACGCCCGTGCCCTTGGCGAAGTCCGCCCAGGCGAGGTCGTAGTCGGTGCCGTTGGGGGAGGAGCCGAAGTAGCCCTCGGTGCCCCATGTGCCGAACTGCTCGAGCGCCTGCACGTTGCCGTCGGAGGTCCAGCTGGCGCCCTCGTTGCCGAGGCCGAGCGCGGCGATCTCGTCCACGGGGACGTAGTTCGCCTGGAGCGGTCCGAACACGTGGAAGGCCGGCCACTGGTCGATGTTGCCGAGGACCATCGGCTGCTCGCCGGCAGCCTTCGCAGCGTCGAGGGCGGCGAAGTAGTCGTCCCAGGTCTGCGGGACCTCGAGCCCGAGCTCCTCCAACTTGGCCTTGTTGTAGAAGATGCCGACGACCTCACCGGTCTGCGGCAGGCCGTACAGGTTGCCCTCGCCGAACGTCTTGCCGTCCTCGGAGTAGCGCGAGTAGCTGAGCACGGACTCGCTGTAGCGGTCCGCCCAGCCGTACGCCTCGGCGTAGGGCTCGAGGTTGACCAGCTGGCCGGCCGTCACGTACGCCCCCATGTCGGCGCGAGCGTTGTTGACCTGGATGACATCCGGGACGTCGTTGCCCGACAGTGCGAGGGCGATCTGGGACTGCAGGTCATCGTTGGACTGGCTGACGCGTTCGATCGTGACGTTCGGGTACTTCTCCATGAACGCCTCGTTGAGTGCCTGGAGGGCTGGATCCTGGGAGCTGCGCACCTCCTGGTCCCAGACGGTGAGGGTGATGTCGCCGAGGCCGGCGATGTCGGTGTTGACCTCGGCGGGCTCGGAGCCGCCGCCCGTCTCGCTGCCGGCGGGCTCGTCGGGATCGGACCCCGGCGCGCAGGCGGCCAGGGCGAGGATGGTGGTGGCGGCAAGTGCCGGGATGACTAGTCTGCGACGTCGCATGGCGGGGACCCTCTCAAGTTCTCGACTCTGAAACTTGGCAACATCATGTCACCAAATGCGCGTCTATGCCACCTTTTTCATGATGTTGACTGCTTTTGAAGGATTTTCTTGATAGTTTGACGCCATGCTTTCGGAAGACCGCCAACTCAGGATCCTCGCGCTCGTACGCCAGCGCGGATTCGTGACGGTCGCCGAACTCTGCGGGCTCTACGACGTGTCCGAGGCGACGATCCGTCGCGACCTCGACGCGCTCGCGCAGCAGGGCCAGATCCGCCGGCTCCGCGGAGGGGCCGGCGACGTGAAGGGCACCGTCCGCCCCGAGCCGGACCTCAAGAGCTTCGCCGAGGTGGCGGCGGACTCGTCGTCGGCGGCGAAGCGCGCCATCGCCAAGCGGGCCGCGGCGTTCGTCGAGGACGGCGACGTGATCGCGCTGGACAGCGGCACGACGGTCTCGCTCATGTGCCCGTTCCTGGTGGACCGGACGCTCACCGTCGTCACCGCCTCGCTGCCGGTCATCGAGGCGCTGCAGTCGTCGCCGAGCATCGACCTCATCGTCGTCGGCGGCATCCTGCGCCCCAGCTACCGGTCGATGGTGGGGCACATGGCCGAGCTGATGCTGCGGCAGATGCGCTTCGACAAGGCATTCCTCGGCACCGCCGGCGTGACGGGGGAGGGGATGGTCATGGACACCACCCCCAGCGAGGTGCCGGTCAAGCGCCAGATCCTGGCGTCGGCGAAACGCGCCTACCTGTTGGCGGACTCGAAGAAGTTCCCCGGCGAGGGCTTCCTGCGCGTGAGCGACCTCAACGACTTCAACGCCCTGATCACGGATCAGGCGCCTACGAACTTGCAACTCCCCGAAGGGGCGGAAGTGGAGGTATTGGTGGCATGAGGCTGGCGATTCTGGGCGGCGGTGGTTTCCGTACCCCGCTCGTGTACGAGGCGGTGGCGAAGTCCGTGACGGGGCTGCGGGTCGACGAGGTGATCCTCTACGACCTCGACAGCCAGCGGCTGGACTCCATGCGCCGGGTCATGGCGGAGATGGCAGAGCAGCTGGGTCCGGACGCTACGAAAGTCACCGCGACGACCGACCTCACGGAAGCGGTGACGGGCGTCGACTTCGTGTTCTCCGCGATCCGTGTGGGCGGCGCGGAGTCGCGCACCATCGACGAGCGGGTCGCCCTCGACCTCGGCGTGCTCGGGCAGGAGACCATCGGCCCCGGCGGCCTCGCGTACGCGCTGCGCACCATCCCCGTGATGCAGGAGATCGCCCGCACCATCGCGCAGGCCTCGCCCGACGCCTGGGTCATCAACTTCACCAACCCCGCCGGCATCGTCACCGAGGGCATGCGCCAAGTGCTCGGCCCACGTGTCATCGGTATCTGCGACACCCCCATCGGACTGGTCCGACGGGTCGGCCGCACCCTCGGCGTCGACCTCGACCGGCTCGACTACGACTACCTCGGCCTCAACCACATGGGCTGGCTGCGTGCCGCCCGCGTCGACGGGGTGGACCGGCTCCCCGAGCTGCTGGCCTCCGACGAGATGCTCGGCGAGATCGAGGAGGCGCGGCTCATCGGCTTCGACTACGTCCGCCAGGCCGGGGCGCTGCCCAACGAGTACCTCTACTACTACCTGCACACCGACTCGGCGATCGGTCGGATCCTCGAGGCGGGCCGCACCCGCGGCGAGTTCCTCGTCGAGCAGCAGGGCAAGTTCTACCGCGACGTGGCCGACGAGTGCTGCACCTCCCCGCTGAAGACGTGGCAGGACGCGCTGCACATGCGCGAGGCGACGTACATGGCCGAGTCGCGTGACGACGAGCGCCGCGAGGCCGACGTGGCCGGCGGCGGCTACCAAGAGGTCGCGCTCCGCCTGATGACCGCGATCGCGGGCGACACGTCGGAGCGGATGATCCTCAACGTCGGCAACAGCCGCGACGGAGGCCGCATCGTCGACGAGCTGCCGGACGACCTCGTGCTCGAGGTGGGCTGCGTCGTCGACGGAAACGGGGTCCACCCGCAGGAGGTCGCGCCGCCGACGCTCGACCAGCTCGGCCGCATGGCACGCCTGCGCGCCGCCGAGCGCTGCATCCTCGAGGCGGCCATCACCCGCGACAAGGGCAAGGCCTGGGAGGGTTTCGCGACCCACCCGCTGGTGGACTCCCCGGTCCTCGGCCACAAGCTGCTCGACGGCTACATCGCCCGCCAGCCCCTGGTGGCGGCGCTCTTCGACTGACCCGTGGCCTCCGGTGGGAGGCATTGCACCAAGGTTGGTGCAGAACCTCCCACCGGAGTGGCCGGGCCACGCGCGTGGCAACTGGCCGCCCACGAGCACCCTGCGGGGCGGCCGAAAGGCGACATTCGCGGTAGGGTTTGCGCTATGTCACGCGTCGTTGTCAACGTCATGCCGAAGCCCGAGATCCTCGATCCCCAGGGCAAGGCGGTCACCGGTGCCCTGCAGCGTCTCGGGTTCCACGGCCTGTCCGTGCGGCAGGGCAAGCGATTCGAGATCGAGGTCGACGGCGAGGTCACCGACGAGGTGCTCGCCGAGATCCGCGACGCCGCGGAGAAGCTCCTCGCCAACACCGTGATCGAGTCCTTCGAGGTGGTGGCCGAATGAAGATCGGCGTCGTCACGTTCCCGGGGTCGCTCGACGACCACGACGCGCTGCGCGCCGTCCGCCTGAGCGGGGCGGAGGCGGTGCCGCTGTGGCACGGCTCCGACTCCATCGACGACGTCGACGCGATCATCCTGCCCGGCGGCTTCTCCTACGGCGACTACCTCCGCTGCGGCGCCATCGCCCGCTTCAGCCCCGTGATGGGGACCGTCATCGACGCGGCCAACAAGGGCATGCCCGTCCTCGGCATCTGCAACGGATTCCAGCTCCTCTGCGAGGCGCACCTGCTCGACGGGGCCATGATCCGCAACGCCGGCCAGCAGTTCGTCTGCGTCGACCAGCGGCTGCGCGTCGAGACCAAGGACACCGTCTGGACCTGCGAGTTCGAGCGCGGCCAGGAGATCACCATCGCCCTGAAGAACGGCGAGGGCAACTTCCAGGCCAGCCCCGAGACGCTGAAGCGGCTCGAGGACAACGACCAGGTCGTCTTCCGCTACATCGGCAACCCCAACGGGTCCGCCAACGACATCGCCGGCATCACCAACGAGCGCGGCAACGTCGTTGGTCTCATGCCGCACCCCGAGCACAACGTCGAGGAGTACACCAGCAGCTCGCTCGACGGTCGGCGCTTCTTCGAGTCGGTCATCAGCTTCGTCTCGGCCCGCGTCTAGGGTCTCGCGAACCAAACGAAAGTGCCCCCGACCGCTCCGGTCGGGGGCACTCGTCATTTGATCAGCCGGTCAGGGGCGCTTGCTGCCACCCCCTCGGCCGGGCTGGGGGCCGTTGCCCGCGGAGGTGTCCGCACCCTCGCCGTAGGCGATGGTGATCGGCGTTGAATCCCAGCTCTCCCAGTGGTCGGGGTTGTTGGGATCGCCCAGCGCCTTCAGGATCCGCACCTCGAGGATGTAGTCCCCGTTCTCGACGCGGCGGACCTTGCCGTTGCGGCCCGCGTTGCCCTGGTACGTGCCGTCCCAGGCCAGCGTCGCGGCGGCGGCGAAGCGACCCTGGTCGAGGTAGGTGACGTAGTTGATGAAGTTCTCGTGCACCTTCTCGCCCTTCGTCCCGTCCTCGTTCGCCCGGTAGATGTCGAAGTACAGGCCCGAGACCGGGTACGCGAGGTTGAAGTAGATGTACGGGTAGTCCCCATCCACCATCGAGTACTCGTGGAACGGCTCGGCGATCTGCAGCACGCCGTCTTCATCGACGTAGGTCGTGTAGGCCATCGTGAGGGTCTCTAGCGCCTGGTAATCGCCCGAGAGACCGGCGAAGGGCACCACGAAATCCTCGGTCTCTGAGGTCAGCGTGATCCAGCCGCCGTAGATGATGCCGTCCATCCCGAAGTCCTCACCGATCGTCACGGTGACAGTTGCCGTGCTGCGTGCAGGCACCGTGACCGTGTCGCCGGAGAACACCACGTCCGCATTGGCGATGGCGAACTGCATGACCGGGGTACCGGCGCTGTTGATCTTGTTGTAGGTGGCGATGCCGTGCTCTGCACCGAGGGTGAAGGTCTTCTCCTCGTCGCTGTCGTTGGTGACGGTCAGCGTGGTGCTGATCGGCCCGGCCTCTCCCTCACCGAGAGAGATCTTCGAGTCCTCGACCGTGACCGCGGTCGTGATCGCCTGCGGGATGTCGATCATGCCGCCGCCCTGACGGTGGACCGGCTCGATGTAGCCAGCCCCGGCCGCGAGGCCCCACTCGAACGGGTCCGCGGTGTTGGTGAGCGCGGTTCGCACCTCGAACGGATCGAGATCCGGCTTCGCCTCGAGCAGCAGGGCCGCAGCGCCGGCGACGTGCGGGGCCGCCATCGACGTGCCGCCGAGGCTGGCGTAGCCACCCTCCTCGAGCGGGTAGGTGGAGTAGATCGAACCGCCGGGAGCGGACACGTCGGGCTTCAGCGTCAGGTCCGCGGCGAGGCCGTAGGAGCTGAAGTCGGACTGGTAGCCGCCGGTGGGGTTGTCGAAGCGCTTCTGGTCCTCCGAGAAGGTGATCGTCGTCGAGCCGTTCGCGTTGATCTCGGCGAGCAGCGCGTCGCCGTCGGTCTTGAGCGTCGTGGCCACCGGGATGGTGATCGGCGTGGCGCCCTCGACCGTGGCGTTGATGACGCCCGTCGTGTTGTTGGCGATCAGGAGCGCGTCGTAGCCGGCCGCCTGCGCGTTGACCGCCTTCTCGTGGAAGCTGCAGGTGCCGCGTGAGACGAGGAGCGCCAAGCCCTCCTCCGCAGCCGGGGCGGGCGGAGCCGTGGAGCAGCCGAGGATCGGGTTGGCAGCCATGATCTCGAAGCTCGCGCCCGGCTCGAAGTCGGGGGCGCCCGTCGCCCCGAAGTACGGCAGTTCGAGGCCGCCCGCGGTGGCGATGTAGTGGGCCATGAACTGGCTGTTGTCCACGGAGCCGACGGAGATCACGTTGTGCGCCACCGACGGCGCGCCGCCGGAGAATATGCCGCCCGTGCCCGAGTTGCCCTGCGAAACGACGACCACCACGCCGTCCTCGACGAGGTTGTCGGCCGCGACCGCGGTCGGGTAGCTCGGCCAGGTGGCGTACGAGGCGCCGAGGCTCATGTTGACGATGTCCATGCCGTCGGCCTTGGCACGGTCCATTGCGGCGACGATGATGTCCGAGCTCGAGCTGCCGTCGCAGCCGAAGACCCGGTAGGACCCGAACTGCACGTCGGGCGCGACGCCCTGGATCTCGCCGTTGGCGCCGACGATGCCGGCGACGTGGGTGCCGTGGCCGCCGCAGTCGTCCGGCCACTGGTCCGGCTTCGGGGTGGCGACGGCGGCGTCGTCGGAGCTGGCGTCATAGGCGTCGCCGACGAAGTCGTAGCCCCAGACGACGCGGTCACCGGGGAAGTCCTTGGTCTGGTCGTTCGTGCCGGATCCGCCGAAGTCGGGGTGGTTGTAGTCGATGCCGGAGTCGATGATGCCGACCTTGATGCCCTCGCCCGTGAAGCCCAGTTCGTTGTTGGCGTACTCGGCACCGGTGAGCTGCTTCGCGTATTCGACGGCGGGCGTGGTCTCCTCGTCGAGGACCGGCTGCGTCACCTCCAGCACGGGGTAGACGCCGGTGACGCCGGCGAGGCGGGAGACGGTGTGGATCTGGGAGTCGTCGACGGCGACGCTCGCACCGTTCCAGGCCTTGTCGAAGCTGGCGACGACACGCACGTCGACGCCCTCGGCCTTGGCGGCGCTGACCAGCTTGCCCGGGGAGATCGAGAGGCCGACGAGCCAGCGGCCCGGCACGACGGCGTCCTTGTAGTGCGCCAGCTGCTCTTCGATCGACGGGACCTCGACGGCCTGTCCGTAGTCGGCGGCGCTGCCCAGGTCCTTGATGTCCGGGTCATCCGCTACCGCGGCCAGACCCGTCGTGGCGACCAGCGCGGCCGCCGCCAGGCCTGCGCCCATGGCCCGTAGGCGCAGGCGCGTTGTGGGGGAGTGCATAGAGGGGGCTCCTACTCGCTTGCGTGGGTGTCCGGCCGTCCTTGGCCGGAGTTGGGGGCTATTTAAGTCCCAAGGGGGGTCATTCTTATTGAAGATTTCTCAGAATGGAAGACCCTTCTCCGACGAATCCGCAGGAGTCCTGTCGGCGGTACCCGCGAGTCACTAGGCTCAGCGCATGAATTCACCGGTGGATGATGCGAAGGATGCGGCCGATTCGGTCCAGGACTCGGGGGCGTACCGCTTCCTCGTCCGTGGCGGCCTCGTGGCCTTCGGGGTGGTGCACTTCCTGGTGGGCGTGCTGGCCATCCGCGTCGCGATGGGCAGCGGCGGCGGTGAAGAGGCGTCGCAGGGCGGCGCCCTCCGCACGCTCGCACAGAATCCGCTCGGCCCGTGGATCCTGGGTGCCGTGGCCGTGGGCCTCTTCGTGATCGCGCTCTGGCAGGCGATCACCGCGTTCATCGGGCACCGCGAGTTCGACGGCGCCAAGCGCGTCGGCAAGCGGATCAGCTCGGGCCTGCGCACGATCCTCTACGGCTTCCTCGGTTACCAGGCGCTCCGCATCGCCCTGGGCTCCGGGCAGCAGCAGGGCGGCGGCGAGGAGTCGATGACCGCTCGGCTGCTGGCGCTGCCCTTCGGCGGCGCCATCGTCGCGCTGGTGGGGCTCGGCATCGTCGGCTACGGGATCTACCAGATCGTCAAGGGCGTCCGGGACAAGTACAACGACGACCTCTCCCGCCCGCTGCACGGCCGCAAGAAGTGGGTGGCCCGGATCGGACTGAGCGCCAAGGGCGTCGCGGTGGGAATCGTCGGCTCCCTCTTCATCGCCGCCGGGCTCGCCCTCGATCCCGAGGAGGCCGGCGGGCTAGACCAAGCCCTCCAGAAGCTGAAGGAGATGCCGTTCGGGCCGTGGCTCCTCGCCGCCGTCGCGATCGGCCTCGCCGCGTACGGCGTCTACTGCTTCTTCTGGTCCCGCCGGCCCAAGTTCACCTGACCCGCGCGGTCACTTCTTCCCAGCCGGGCGGGGGCGTGCCAGACTGGAACCACGCTCGACGAGGAGTTGAACCATGCGATCGCGTGACCTGGTCCGCGGCGGTGTCGCCGCACTCTTGGCGGTGCTGGCCGTCGCAGCGCTCGTCGGTTCCATGACCCTGATCCGGCCACGCGAGACGGTGCCCGCGGGCCCGACCGGCGGTCAGGAACTCGCCGCCCAGGTCATGCTGTTCGAGGACCCGCCCGGCCACGTGGAGTTCTGCCTCGCCTGGGGAGAGTCCCTGCCGCCCTCCTGCGGAGGCCCCTCGGTGGTCGGCGACATCGACTGGCCCGCGCTCGACCCGCAGACCAGCGGCGACGTGCGCTGGGCCGAGGGCGTGTGGATCGTCGGCCGCTTCGACGAGGCACGCGCGGCCTTCACCCTCACGCGGCCCCCCAGCCTCGACCGACCCGACGGGCTGGCCGAGCCCGAGGAGGTGCCCACCGTCGAGTTCCCCGCGCTCTGCGAGGACCCGACCCGCGGCGCGTCGGGTAGGGGCACCAACGACGAGCTCCAGCTGCACGAGGTGATGCTGTCGTTGCCCGGCTACGTCAACTCCTACGTCTCCGACGGCCGGGACTTCTACAACGTCATCGTGAACGAGGACCCAGAGGGCGCGCACGCGAAGCTGCGCGAGGTCTGGCAGGGCGACCTCTGCGTCGCCGAGCAGGAACTCCCCACCTTCGCCGCGCGCGAGGCCGCGACCGACGCCGTGTTCACCGACGAGTCGCTGCGCGGCGAGCTGGTCTCCGGCGGCGGGGGAGGCATCGACGGCTTCTTCGACGTCCAGGTGATGGTCGCCTCCGAGGAGGTGGTGGACCGCATCCACGAACTCACCCGCCCCCACATCGACGACCGGTTCGTCCGCATCTCCGGGGCCTTCCAGCCCGTCGACTGACCCCGCCTCAGAGGAGCTCCGCGAGCGCCGGCACGAGGTCGCCGCGGGCGTCGTCGTCCGGGCGGACGGTCCCCAGCCCGAGCCACGCGGCCATCGTCGCGAGCTCCTCCGCGAGCTCCGTCACGGTCTCGGCGGGAGCGTCCGGCTCGGCGAACGCCGTCCGCACCTGCAGCACGCCGCCGATGCGGTCCGCCTTGAGGTCGACCCGCGCCGCCATCCTCTCGCCGAGCAGGAAGGGCAGCACGTAGTAGCCGTGCTGCCGCTGCGCAGCGGGAGTGTAGATGCCGATCCGGTAGCGCATGCCGAACAGCCCCTCGAGGCGGGTGCGCTCGAAGACCATGGGGTCGAACGGGGCGAGCAACGCCCGGGCCCGCACCTTCCTCGGACGGGCAGCGGCCGTGTGGAGGTAGGCCACGTCGGCGAAGCCGTCGACGGACACCTCCTCGAGTTCGCCGGCCGCGACGAGCGCGTCGATCGCCATCTTCGTGGAGGCCGTGGGCATGCGGAAGTAGTCGCGCAGGCAACGGGGGCTCGCGACACCGAGCGCGCGGGCGGCGATCCGCACCAGCTCCACCGCCGCCTCCTCCTTCGACGGCGCAGGGCCGAGCGGCCCGAGGACCCGCTCCGGGAGGTCGTAGCGGCGTTCGAACTGCGCGTTGCGCTCGGCGACGACGAGCCCGCCCGTCGCGAACGACGTCTCGAGCGCGCGCTTGGCCACCGTCCAGTTCCAGCCCCAGTTCTGGCGGGGCCCCCGCTCGTGACCGAGGATCTCGTGCATCTCGCGAGCCGTGGTCGGCCCGCGCTCGGCGATGAGGTCGCGCACGTGCCGCACGACGTCGTCGTGCTCGTGCAGGAACACGGACCAGTGTCCGCCGGTGCGGTAGCGCTCCATCCGCGGCCGCAGCCAGTGCCAGGTCGACGGGGTGACGTACGCCGCCTCGTGGGCCCAGTACTCGATCAGCCGCGGGGGAGTGCCGTGCGCGGCCCTGCGGTAGAGATCGACGTCGTAGTCGCCGAGGCGGGAGAACGCCGGCAGCAGGTGCGCCCGGGCGAGCACGTTGACCGAGTCGATCTGCGTGAGCCCGATGCGCTCGTACATCCCCATCAGGTGGCGCATCGTCACGCGCGTCGGCCTGGAGCGGTCCAAGCCCTGCGCCGCGATGGCGATGCGGCGGGCGGCGGCGATGGAAAGTTTCACGCGACGAACGCTACCGACATCCCAGCCCACGCGGGCGGGGCGCGCAGCATGCGCGGACGGGATAGATTAGGGCCCGTGGTAGACACGGTTTCGAACGCTTTCCGCACGCCCGACGTCGAGCAGCCCTACGCTGCCCTCGGCGTGAAGGACGACGAGTACGCCCAGATCCGGGAGATCCTCGGCCGCCGACCCACCTCCGCGGAACTGGCGATGTACTCCGTCATGTGGTCCGAGCACTGCTCCTACAAGTCCTCCAAGGTGCACCTGCGGAAGTTCGGCGAGTTGAGCCAGGACACGCCCCGGGGCCCGCTGCTGGCGGGCATCGGTGAGCAGGCCGGCGTCGTCGACATCGGCCAGGGCTACGCCGTCACCTTCAAGGCCGAGTCCCACAACCACCCCAGCTACGTCGAGCCCTACCAGGGCGCGGCCACGGGCGTCGGCGGCATCGTCCGCGACATCCTCGCGATGGGCGCCCGCCCGATCGCGGTCATGGACTCGCTGCGCTTCGGCCCGCTGGACGCCGACGACACCCACCGCGTGCTGCCCGGGGTCGTCTCCGGCGTGGGCGGCTACGGCAACTGCCTCGGCCTGCCGAACATCGGCGGCGAGGTGCAGTTCCACGACACCTACCTCGACAACCCCCTGGTCAACGCGCTCTCGATCGGCGTCCTCCGCCACGAGGACCTCCACCTTGCGTTCGCGTCCGGCGTCGGCAACCAGGTGATCCTCTTCGGCGCGGCCACCGGCGGCGACGGCATCGGCGGCGCCTCGATCCTCGCCTCGGAGTCGTTCGACGAGGACGGCCCGGCCAAGCGACCCAGCGTCCAGGTGGGCGACCCGTTCATGGAGAAGCTCCTCATCGAGTGCACGCTCGAGCTGTTCGCCGCGGGGATCATCTCGGGCATCCAGGACCTCGGCGCCGCCGGCATCTCCTGCGGCACCTCCGAGCTCGCCTCCGCCGGCGACGGCGGCATGCACGTCGACCTCGACGTCGTCCCGCTGCGCGACCCTTCGCTGCAGCCGGAGGAGATCCTGATGAGCGAGTCGCAGGAACGCATGATGGCCGTCGTCGAGCCCGCCAACGTCGAACGGTTCATGGAGATCTGCGCCAAGTGGGACGTCCAGGCCACCGTCATCGGCGAGGTCATCGAGGGCGACCGCCTGATCATCGACTGGCACGGCGAGACCATCGTCGACGTCGACCCCAAGACCGTCGCCCACGAGGGCCCCGTCTACGAGCGGCCCTACCACCGCCCCGGGTGGCTCGACGCCGTCAACGCCAACCGCGCCGAGGACCTCCCGCGCGACAACTCCGCAGACGGGCTCAAGCAGTCGTTCGTCCGCGTGCTCGGCAACGGCAACGTCGCCGACAAGACGTGGGTCACGCAGCAGTACGACCGCTACGTGCGCGGCAACACGATCCTCTCCCAGCCGGACAACTCCGGCATGATCCGCATCGACGAGGAGACTAACCTCGGCGTGGCGCTGTCGATGGACGCGAACTCGCGCTTCACGTTCCTCAACCCGTACCTCGGCGCCCAGCAGTCGCTGGCGGAGGCGTACCGCAACGTCGCCGTGACCGGCGCGGAACCCGTCGCCATCACCGACTGCCTCAACTACGGCTCGCCCGAGGACCCCGAGGTCATGTGGCAGTTCGCGGAGTCCGTCCTGGGCCTCGTGGACGCCTGCCGCGAGCTCGGCACCCCGGTGACCGGCGGCAACGTCTCGCTCTACAACCAGACCGGCGCCACCCCGATCCTGCCCACGCCCACCATCGGCGTGCTCGGCGTGATCGACGACGTCACCACCCGCATCAAGTCCGCGTTCCAGCACCCCGGCGACGCTATCCTCCTGCTCGGGGAGACCGACGAGGAGCTCTCAGGCTCGATCTGGGAGGCCGAACTCCACGACGGCCACCTCGGCGGCATGCCGCCCAAGGTCCGCCTCGACGCGGAGAAGGCGCTCGCCCGCGTCTTCGCCACCGCGGCGAAGGAGCGGCTGCTCAGCTCCGCGCACGACCTGTCCGAGGGCGGCCTGGCGGTCGCGCTGGCCGAGTCCGCGTTCCGGGGCGACGTCGGCTTCGCGGTCACGCTGCCGGGCGACGACCCCACCGTCGCGCTCTTCAGCGAGTCCGCCGCCCGCGCGATCGTGTCGCTCTCCGGCGCCGACGTGGCCCGATTCGAGGCGCTGTGCGCCGAGCACGGCGTGCCGGTGACCCGCCTCGGCGAGGTGACCGACGACCAGCTCGAGTTCGTCGGCCGCTTCAGCATCGCCCTCGACGAGGCCCGCGACGCATGGACGAGCCCCATCCCGGCGGCACTGGGCCGCGCCTGAGGAAAGCCCCGTAGCATGTCCGGCTGCGGCGCGCAGGCGCCGCGGCTAGGCTGCGATTCGTGACTATTCGTGCGCAAGTTGAAGGAGTCCTGCCCGGCGTCATCGCCGATCTCGAGCGACTCGTGGCCATCCCGTCCATCTCCTCCATGCCCGAGCACCACGACGACGTGCTCGCCGCCGCCGCGGAGGTGTCCCGGCTCCTGACCGACGCCGGCTGCCCCGAGGTGCGGCTGCTGGAGGCGGGCGGCAAGCCGGCCGTCTACGGCCACTACCCGGCACCCGCAGGCCGCCCGACCGTGCTGCTCTACGCCCACTACGACGTGCAGCCCACCGGCGACCCCGCCAAGTGGACCAGCGCACCGTTCAGCGCCACCGAGCGCGACGGCCGGCTCTGGGGCCGCGGAGCCGCCGACGACAAGGGCGGCATCGCCGTCCACCTCGCCGCGCTGCGCGCCTTCGAGGGCAAGCCGCCAGTCGGCGTGAAGCTCTTCATCGAGGGCGAGGAGGAGCAGGGGTCGCCCACGATCACGCAGCTCATGGACCAGCACCCCGACGAGCTGAAGGCCGACGTGTACATCGTCGCCGACGCCATCAACTGGGAGATCGGCACCCCGTCGCTCACGACGATGCTGCGCGGCCTCGTCGACGCGAAGGTCACCGTCTCCACCCTCGAGGCGCCGCTGCACTCCGGCGCCTACGGCGGCGTGGTCCCCGACGCGCTCACCGCGCTGTCCCGGCTGCTCGCCACCCTCCACGACGAGCGCGGCAACGTCGCCATCGAGGGCCTCGTGAGCTCCGACGACGTCGACGTCGACTACTCCGAGAAGCGGCTCCGCGATGAGGTGGGGCTGCTGGATGGTGTCGAGTTCATCGGCGACGGGCCCGCCGCGGCCCGGCTGTGGACCAAGCCCACGGCCTCCGTCCTCGCCATCGACGCCACCCCGGTGAAGGACGTGGCCAACGTGCTCGTCGCCAGCGCCCGCGCCGTCGTCAGCGTCCGGATCGCGCCGACGCAGGACCCCGACGCCGCCGGCGAGGCGCTGAAGCGGCACCTCCTGGAGCACGCGCCGTGGGGCGCGAAGGTCGAGGTGGAGCTCGGCCGCGGGTCGGCCGGCAGCCGCATCGAGCTGAGCGACGCCCGGGCGCAGGCAAGCGTCGCCGCCTTCCGGGAGGCGTTCGGCAAGGATCCGGTGGAGGTCGGCATCGGCGGGTCCATCCCGATCGTCGCCGAGTTCGCCGCCCGCAACCCCGAGGCGCTGGTGCTGGTCACGGCCGTCGTCGACCCCTACTCGCGGATGCACGGCTTCGACGAGTCGCTCGGCCTCGACGACTTCGCCAAGGCGGCCCACGCCGAGGCGCAACTGCTGGCGAACCTCGCGGAGGCCACCGAATGACCTTCCGCACCGAGCACGACTCGCTCGGCTCGATGGAGGTCCCCGAGGAGGCCTACTGGGGCATCCACACCGCCCGGGCGCTGGAGAACTTCGCCATCTCGAAGCGGCAGATCAACGTCTACCCGGACTTCATCGTCGCCTATGCGCAGGTGAAGCAGGCCGCCGCCCGCGCGAACCACGAGCTCGGCGACCTCGACGACGAGCGGTTCGCCCTGATCGACAAGGCGTGCCAGGAGATCATCGACGGGCACCTGCACGACCAGTTCGTCGTCGGGGTCATCCAGGGCGGCGCGGGCACGAGCACCAACATGAACGTCAACGAGGTGATCGCCAACCGGGCGCTCGAGCTCGCCGGCCGGCCGAAGGGCGACTACGACTACCTGTCGCCCCTCGACCACGTCAACCGGTCGCAGTCCACCAACGACACCTACCCGTCGGCGGTGAAGCTCGCCGTCGTCTACGGCTTCAAGAAGCTCATCGCCGAGGTGCAGCTGCTGCAGTACTCCTTCCGGCAGAAGGGCCGCGAGTTCCGCGACGTCCTCAAGGTGGGCCGCACCCAGCTGCAGGACGCGGTGCCGATGACGCTCGGCCAGGAGTTCCGCGGCTTCGCGTCGACGCTGGGGGAGGACATCGCCCGGCTCCGGGACGTGCTGCCGCTCATGCTCGAGATGAACCTCGGCGCCACGGCCATCGGCACCGGCATCACCGCGCGCGAGGGGTACGCCGACGCGGTGGTCCGCCACCTGCGCGAGATCACCGACGAGCCCCACGTGCGCACCGCGACCGACCTCATCGAGGCCACGAGCGACACGGGCGTCTTCATGTCGGCGTCCTCGGTGCTCAAGCGCAACGCGATGAAGCTCAGCAAGATTTGCAACGACCTGCGGCTGCTGTCGTCCGGCCCGCAGGCGGGTCTGGGGGAGATTCACCTGCCCGCGAAGCAGGCGGGCTCGTCGATCATGCCCGGCAAGGTCAACCCCGTGATCCCCGAGGCGGTCTCGCAGGTGGCGTTCGTCATCGCCGGCTCCGACGTGACCGTCACCATGGCGAGCGAGGCCGGCCAGCTGCAGCTCAACGCCTTCGAGCCCGTCATGGCGCACGTCCTGCTGCAGAACGTCACCTGGCTGAGGCGCGCCGTGCGGACCCTGCGGATCAACTGCGTCGACGGCATCACCGCCGACCGCGACCGACTGGCCCAGATGGTGGGCAGTTCGGTGGGTGTCGTCACCGCACTCACGCCCGCGATCGGCTACCTCCGGGCGGCGGAGCTGGCTAAGGCCGCGCTGCGCGGTGAGGGGACGGTGCGCGACCTCGTCGTGGACAAGGGCCTGCTCACCGGCGACGAGGTGGACGCGCTGCTCAACCCAGAGCAGTTGTCCAACCAGGGGCCGGACACCGAGTCGTTGCCCGCGATGACGCCCGAGGTGATCGCCTCGATCGAGCGGGAACTGGACCGTGCCGACAGCAAGAACCTCAGCTAGGGGCTAGTCCTCGTCGTCGAGGTCCTGGGCGAGCAGGGCCGCGATCGTCTCGGTCGCGGTCTCGTTCTCGCTGGACACGGTGACCTCGGCGCCGTGCTCGGCACCCAGCGACATGATCAGCAGCGGCGAGCCCGCGACGACGGACTGGCCGTTGAACGTGAGGAGGACCGAATCGGTGAACTTCTGGGCCGCCTCCGCGATGATGCGCGCAGGACGGGCGTGCAGACCGATGGTCGATCCGACGGCTACCTTTTTCCTGGCCAACGCTGGCTCCCTTCTTCTTGCGGAGTGCAATCCACAGAGCGACACTGCACTGACTTCTACTCCGTCACAGCAATATGTACATCATTCCTCAGTACAACGCTGCACCATTGCCATAAGTTCCCACGCGGCCCCCGCCAGGGGCAATTGGTGCTAAGCGCGGGTGAGCGCTTCGGGCGTTGTCGCCCCGCTAACGTGGCAGGGTGATCGTCTCCACCCGTTCGCGCAACAAACTGAAACTCGTCGCGGCCAGCGCGCTGCAGTCGTCGGGCGACCAGACCGTCGGCGCCTCGACGGTGCTGCCCTGGCTGTTCCACGCGCTCGGCGTCCCCGCCGCGCTCATCGGCCTCCTGGTGCCGATCCGGGAGTCGGGGTCGATGCTGCCGCAGGCGTTCCTCACGCCGCTGGTGGTGCGGGTGCGGCAGCGCAAGTGGGTGTTCGTCGCCGGGGCGCTCGTCCAGGCGGCGGCGGTGGCGACGATGGCCCTCACCGCCGCGCTCGGGCGCGGACTGGCGGCCGGTGTGGTCCTGATCGCGGCGCTCGCGGTGTTCGCGTTCGGCCGCTGCCTGTGCTCGATCTCCTCCAAGGACGTGCAGGGCCGGACCGTGCCGAAGGGGGAGCGGGGCCGGATCAACGGCATGGCCACCACTGCGGCCGGACTCGTCGCGATCACGCTCGGGCTCGCGATCCGGTGGCTGGGAGGCGACCTCGGCGGCCCGCAGCTCGCCTGGTTGCTCGCCCTCGGCGCGGCGCTGTGGGTACTGGCCGCGTCGGTCTACGCGGTCATCGACGAGCCCGTCGACGAGGAGGCCGGCGACGCTGCCGCGTCGGGCGCCTACTGGCTCCGCAGGACGGGCGCCCTGCTGCGCGACGACCGCGACTTCCGCCACTTCGTCGGCGTGCGCAGCTTCCTGCTCGTCTCGGCACTCAGCCCGCCCTTCGTCGTGACGCTCTCGGTGCAGTCCGGCTCGTCCGGGCTGGCGGGCCTCGGCGGATTCGTGATCGCGTCCGGCGTCGCGGCGCTGCTCGGCGGTCGGCTGTTCGGCAGGTGGGCCGATCGCTCCAGTCGGCGGCTCATGTCCGTCGGCGCTGGTGGGGCGTCGGCGGTCGTCGTCGCGGTGGTCATCATCACCGCGCTCCCGGGATTCCGCGGGGACGAGCCGCTCGGCACCGCGCTGTTCATCGGCAGCTACTTCCTGCTCACGCTGTTGCACACCGGGGTGCGGGTGGGCAGGAAGACCTACGTCGTCGACATGGCCGAGGGCGACCTGCGGACCACCTACGTGGCCGTGTCGAACTCGGCCATGGGCATCATCCTGCTGGTCGTCGGCGCGATCAGTTCCGCGCTTGCCGCGGTCGCGATTCCCTGGGCGCTCCTGTTCCTCGCCGCGCTCGGCGTCGTCGGGGTGTTCGCGGGCGCCAGGCTCCCGGAAGTCTCGCGCGTCTGACCAGGGGCCGAACAAACGACTCCGGTGGGAGGCTTTGAACCAAGCTCGGTGCAAAGCCTCCCACCGGAGTTCCAGGTGTAAGCCGCTACAGGCGGATCCAAGCGGCGGAGTTCGTCGGCAGGGTGCCGTCGAGCCGCTCGCTGCTGAGCAGCACCTCACCGTCGGGGAGGGCAATGGGCTTTGCGCTCACGTTGACCGCGACGAGGACGCCACGGTTCTCGTAGGCGACGATCCCGTCGGGGAAGTCGTCGCGCCAGGTGAGTTCCCCGGCGCCCAGCCCGAGTTCGCGACGCAGCACCAGCGCGCGCTTGTACAGGCCGAGCGTCGAGTCGTCGCGGTGCGCCTGCTGGTCGACGGCGAGGTCGTGGTAGTTCTCGGGCTGGGGCAGCCACGTCTTCCCGTTGGGCGAGAAGCCCATGCCGGGCTTGCCCGCCTCCCACGGCATGGGGATGCGTGCGCCGTCGCGGCCCACCTCGCCATGCAGGGAGTTGAAGTAGGTGGGGTCCTCGCGGAACTCGTGGGGGAGCGTGGTGTGCTCCGGGAGCCCCAGCTCCTCGCCCTGGTAGAGGTACGCCGAACCCGGCAGCGACAGCGCCATGAGGGTGGCGGCCTTCGCGCGGGCGAGACCCAGCACGTTGTCCGGCTGCGGATCGTCGGGGCCGATGCCCTCGCGGTGCACGCCCGGCTTCTCGGCGCGGCCGAGCCGGGAGACGTGGCGCACGGTGTCGTGGTTGCTGAGCACCCACGTCGTGGGGGCACCGACGAGGTCGTCGGCGGCCAGCGAGTTGGTGATGCGGCGGCGGTACTCGTCGGCGTCCCAGGGGGAGGCCAGGAAGTCGAAGTTGAAGGCCGTGTGCATCTCGTCGGGGCGCAGGTAGAGCGCGAGCCGCTCAGGGTTGCCCACCCAGGCCTCGGCGACGAGGATCCGCTCACCCTCGTACGAGTCGAGGATCCTGCGCCAGCGGCGGTAGACCTCGTGCACGCCGTCCTGGTCCCACATCGGGCCCGCGGAGCCGCTCAGCATGCGCAGCTCCTCGTCGTCGTCCGGGAGGCCCTTGGCCTTCACCAGCGAGTGGGCGACGTCGACGCGGAAGCCGTCGACGCCGCGGTCGAGCCAGAAGCGCAGGACGTCGTCGAACATCTCGCGGACGCGCTCGGAGTCCCAGTTGAGGTCGGGCTGCTTGGGGTCGAACAGGTGGAGGTACCACTGCTCGGGTTCGCCGTCGGGTCCGACGAGACGCGTCCAGGCGCGGCCGCCGAGCACGGACTTCCAGTTGTTCGGCGGGATCTCGCCGTGCTCGCCCTTGCCGTCGTAGAAGTGGTAGACCTCGCGCTCGGGGGAGCCGGGTCCGGCGGCCACGGCCGCCTTGAACCACTCGTGCTCGGAGCTGGTGTGGTTGGGGACGAGGTCGACGATCACCTTGAGGTCGCGGGTGTGGCACTCGGCGATCAGGCGCTCGGCGTCCTCCGTGGTGCCGAACAGTGGGTCGACCTCGGTGTAGTCCTCGACGTCGTAGCCCGCGTCCACCATGGGGGACTTGTAGAAGGGCGACAACCACACGGCATCCACGCCGAGGTCCACCAGGTGGTCGAGGCGGGAGATGATGCCTGGGAGGTCGCCGTACCCGTCTCCGTTGCCGTCCGCGAAGGAGCGGGGGTAGATCTGGTAGATGACGGCCGTGCGCCACCAGCTCTGGTCAGTCATTGGGTGCTGTTCCTGTCGATTGCCGGATGGTGAGGTCGGGGTTGAACAACTGCTCCTCGATCGGCACCTCCTCCCCGCCGATCAGGCGGAGGAGGGTGCTCACGGCGGCCTCGCTGATGGTCTTCACCGGCTGGCGCACCGTCGTCAGATTGGTCAACCGCATGATGGGTGAATCATCGTACCCGACGACGCTGAAGTCGCCCGGGGCGCGGAGGCCGTGCCGCTCGGCGTCGCGCATGAGTCCGAGCGCCATCACGTCGGAGCCGCAGATGACCGCGGTGTGCCCGCTCTGGAGGAGCCGACGGCCCGCCCGCGCCCCGCCGTCGGCGGTGTACTCCGTCGTCACGACGCTCTCGTCCTCGGGGAATCCGAGCGCGGCGAAGGCCTCGATCTTGCGTGAGGTGGGGAGGTAGCGCGGCTCACCCACGGCCAGTCCTATGCGCGAGTGGCCGAGGCCGCGCAGATGGTCCACGGCGAGCCGGATCCCTGCCGCATCGGACGAGCAGAAGAAGGGTGCATCGATGGATTCGTTGCTGCCGTTGATGTAGACGGCGGGCATTCTTGCATCTTGCAAACGATGGTAAGGCGCTTTCGAGGCCAGCGAGTCGGCGGAGGCGCCGGAGACCGAGATGATGCCGCTCAGGTCCGAGTCGAGCAGCATGTCGAGGTACTGCGTCTCGCTGTAGCCGCCCTGGCTGACCGGGCACACGATGGCGCTGTAGCCGGCCGCGAACAGCACCTGCGTGAGCTCCTGTGCGAACTGCGGGAACGACGGGTTCGACAGCTCGGGGACGAGCACGGCGACGACGTGCTTGGAGAAGTGTTGGCGGGGTTGCTCGTAGCCAGCGGCCTGTAGGGCGCGCATGACCACTGCGCGTGTGCTGTCCTTCACCCCTGGTTTCTGGTTCATCACACGCGAGACGGTGGCCGTGGACACGCCAGCGGCCGCAGCGATGTCGGCAAGCGTCATTCTCGTGACCCCGTTGTTTCTCGAGACAATCAGATGGCGAAACCGTACCGCCGATGCGAGTGGCATGCAAGGGTTTGTAACAACTTCGCAAACTTTGCAACCCCCATTGAAACGACGGCCCCCGACGGGTTACAGTTACGGACATGAGGGGAGCCGCAGAGCCCGCGACACCCCTTCAGAGTCAAAGGAGATCCGACCCATGCGTAAGAGCCTCATCGCCCTTGCCGCAGGCGTGTCCGTCGTTCTGACGGCCTGCGGTGGCGGTACTGCTGATACCAACGAAACGCCCGAGCCGACTGCATCCGAAACGACAGAGGCCACTGAGTCGCCCTCGGGAGAGGCGACGAGCGAAGCCCCCGCCGACGGCGGAACCCTCACCATCTGGGCCGACGAGACGCGAGTCGCCGCATTCCAGCAGCTCGGCGAGATGTTCGGCGAGGAGTCGGGCGTGACGCTCGACGTCGTCCAGAAGCCCACCGGTGACATCGGCCAGGACTTCATCGCCCAGGCCCCCACGGGCCAGGGCCCCGACATGATCGTGACCGCGCATGACGGGCTCGGCCAGCTGGTCGAGAACGGTGTGGTCGCCCCGATCGACTTCGCCTCCAAGGCGGACCTGTTCAACCCCGTCGCGGTGCAGGCGTTCACGCTCGAGGGCAACGTCTACGGCGTTCCCTACGCGATGGAGAACATCGCACTGGTCCGCAACAACGAGCTGGTCCAGGACACCCCCGCCACCTTCGACGAGCTGATCGCCCAGGGCAAGGCCGTGGAGGGCGCGGAGTTCCCGATCATCATCCAGCAGGGCCCCAGCGGTGACGCCTACCACCTGTACCCGATCCAGACGTCGTTCGGTGCGCCGGTGTTCGTCACGGACGAGAACGGTGACTACACCACCGAGCTCGGCATGGAGGGCGAGAACGGCACCAAGTTCGCCGAGTACATCCAGAAGCTCGGCAAGGACGGCGTCCTCTCGGCCGACCTCGGCGGCGACCAGGCCAAGCAGGCCTTCCTCGACGGCAAGTCGCCCTACATGATCACGGGTCCCTGGTGGACCTCCGAGTTCGTCGATGCGGGCATGGACATCTCCGTGCTGCCCGTGCCGTCGGCCGGTGGCGAGACCGCTGCACCGTTCGTCGGCGTCCAGGGCGTCTACGTCTCCTCCTACTCGGAGAACGCTCTCCCCGCGAACCAATTCGTCGACTTCCTGTCCACGAAGGAAGCCCAGGACGTCCTCTTCGAGCAGGGCGGCCGCGTCCCGGCGCTCATCGAGTCGGCCGAGGCCGTCGACGACGAGCTGCTCCAGGGCTTCAACGAGGCCGGCGCCGAAGGCCAGCCCATGCCGGTCATCCCCGAGATGGCCGCCGTGTGGGAGTTCTGGGGTGGCACCGAGGTCGCCATCATCAACGGCACCTCGCCCGACGCCGCCGCCGCCTGGCAGACGATGAACGACAACATCAAGGCCAAGTTCTGATCCTCCGGGACTGACCATCCATCGCGGGCTGCGTAGTTTCTTTCCACAAACTGCGCAGCCCGCATCCATTACTTGTGCGAAAGTGGACTCGTGAACGACATCAAGTCACAGGCAACGACGCCGCAACTCTCCCACGCCAGGGATCTGAGCCGCCCCGGGTTCTACGTGAAGCTCGCCCTGATGGCCCTCGTCAACGCCTTCGGCGTGTACGGCATCTTGGCGTCGTACGCCCAGGAACAATGGGCAATCCTCGGGGTCCTGGTCGTGACGCTCATCGCGGCCGACTACATCTACTTCTCCAAGCGGGCCATCCCGGCCAAGTACCTCTTTCCCGGCCTGGTCTTCCTGATCGTCTACCAGCTGTTCGTGATGGGCATGACCGCCTACGTCGCCTTCACCAACTACGGTGACGGCCACAACGACTCCAAGCCCGCCGCGGTCCGCCAGATCTCCCTCACCTCCGAGGTGCAGGGCGGTGAATCCTTCCCCCTGACGGTGATCGATCGCGGAGGGGAGCTCGGCTTCGCGGTCGTCGTCGACGGCGAAGCTCGTTTCGGCACCGAAGAGGAGGCGCTCGCTCCGCTCGACGGCGCCACCGTCGAGAACGACCGCGTCGTCGCGGTCGAGGACGGCGAGATCCTCGGGATGCCGCAGATCGTCGAGCGCCAGGAGGAAGTCCTCGGCCTGCGCGTCCCCGTCAGCGACGAGCCGGAGGACGGCTCGCTGCGCACGCGCAATGGGACCACCGCCACCACGTCGCTTCCGGCGCTCAAGTACGACGAGGCCACCGACACCTTCACCAACGCCGAGGGCAAGCTCTTCCGGGCGAACTCGGACCAGGGCGTGTTCGTCGCCGACGACGGCGAGGAACTCTCGCCGGGGTGGCGCGTGGTCGTCGGGTTCGACAACTTCACCCAGATGTTCACCGACTCGAGGATCTCGTCGCTCTTCGCGAGCTCCCTTGGGTGGACATTCGCCTTCGCGATCCTCTCGGTCTTCACCACGTTCGCGCTCGGCCTGTTCCTGGCGGTGATCTTCAACGATCCGCGCGTGAAGGGCCGCGTGATCTACCGGGCGCTGTTCATCCTGCCCTACGCGTTCCCCGGCTTCCTCGCGGCGCTGGTGTGGCGGGGGATGCTCAACCGGCAGTTCGGCTTCGTCAACCAGGTGCTGCTCGACGGCAACGCCATCAACTGGCTGGGCGACGGGAACCTTGCGAAGTTGTCCATCATCATGGTCAACCTCTGGCTCGGCTTCCCCTACATGTTCCTGGTCTGCACGGGGGCGCTGCAGTCGATCCCCGGCGAGCTCACCGAGGCCGGCATGATCGACGGCGCCGGCCCCATCAAGCGCTTCTTCAACGTGACGCTGCCCATCCTGATGGTCTCCGTCGCGCCGCTGCTGATCGCGAGCTTCGCGTTCAACTTCAACAACTTCTCGCTGATCTACATGCTGACCGGTGGCGGCCCCAACTACCCGGGCGCGCCGATCCTGGTCGGTGAGACCGACATCCTCATCTCGATGGTGTACGCCATCTCGTTCGAGGGTGGCAACAGGCAGTACGGCCTGGCCAGCGCCCTGTCGATCATCATCTTCGTGGTCGTCGGATTCATCTCGTGGCTCGGCTTCCGCCAGACCCGCAAGCTTGAGGAGATCATGTGATGAACGAGTACCCAGCCACGCAGGCGACGGCTGTCAGCACCATCGAGCAGCAGACTCCGCCCAGGAAGCGGAAGGTCAAGGGCGGAGCGCTGCGCTGGTGGGGCGAGGTGGGATGGAAGCACGTCTTCGCGCTCCTGTTCATCGCCTACTGCCTCCTGCCCTTGCTCTACGTGTTGTCTGCTTCGCTGAATCCGGGCGGCACGCTGACCGGCTCCAACGATCTCTTCCGGGAGTTCTCCCTTCAGAACTACGCAGGTCTGTCGGGCACCAACTTCTGGAGCTGGTTCTGGCGCTCCATGTACGTGTCCGGCGTCACGTCGATCGGGACCGTGCTGATGGCCGCGTCCGCCGCGTACGCCTTCAGCAGGTTCCGGTTCAAGGGCCGCCGCGGTGGTCTCGCCGCGCTGATGATCATCCAGATGTTCCCGCAGATGCTCGCCTTCGTCGCGATCTTCCTCCTGCTCCTCGGGCTGCGTGAGGTGTTCCCGTTCATCGGGCTCGGCGAGCCGTTCGGCCTCATCGCCGTCTACCTCGGCGGCGCGCTGGGCGCCAACACGTTCCTGATGTACGGCTTCTTCAACACGATCCCGCAGGAGCTCGACGAGGCGGCGAAGATCGACGGCGCCACGCACGCCCAAGTGTTCTGGGGGATCATCATGCGGCTCGTGTCGCCGATCCTGGCCGTCGTGGCGCTCCTCAGCTTCGTCAGCAGCTACGGGGAGTTCATTCTCGCCCGCATCGTGCTGCAGCGCCCCGAGAACTACACGCTCGCCGTCGGCCTCTACGAATGGGCCTCGGACGAGCGCAACGCACCGTGGTCGCTGTTCGCCGCGGGCGCGGTGCTGGCGGCCATCCCGATCATCCTGCTGTTCATGTTCCTGCAGAAGTACATCGTCTCGGGCCTGACGGCGGGCGGCGTGAAGGGCTGAGCGGGGCGCCGCTTCCACTGAACGGGGCGACGGTGATCAGGCAGGGGGGCGCCTGACCACCGTCGCCCTCCATTGTCCCCCCGCGCGCAAGGACCCTGCGCGCATCAATTGAGGTCGAGCAGCAGCTCGGCCTCCTCCTGCAGGGTGAGCCCCGAGCGTCGGGCCCGCTTCACGCCGCGGGCGAGCTCGTCGTCGCGGACGAGGTCGATGGTGGTGCGCAACGGCCGCACCTTGCCGCCCGCGGCGAGGTAGCGCGCGTTGCTCCGACGGGCGAACCCCGGCATGTCGGCCGGCAGCCAGAGCGGCAACGACCGTGGGCCGGCCCAGTACCGCACGTCGTGCGCGAGCAGCCAGTCGTCGTCGGCCTGGCTGATGGTGCCGTCGAAGCCGAGACTGATCCGGACATGGGTGAGGAAGTCGTCGAACGTGTGCGGCTCGCCGATGGTGTTGAAGGTGCCCGTGAGGCGCTCCTTCCCCGCGTGGACGAGCCAGTCGGCGAGGTCGGCGACGTCGATGACCTGCACGAAGCGGTCCGCGAGCGTCGGGGCGAGGACCCGGCCGCTGAGGCGCAGCCTGGCGGGCCAGTAGCCGAACCGGTCGGTCGGGTCGCCCGGGCCGACGATGAGCCCGGGCCTGGCGATGAGCAGGCGATCCCCGAGTCGATTGGCCGTGGCCTGCTCCGCAGCGACCTTGGCCTGCCCGTAGTCGGAGAGGTCGACCGGCTCGACGAGGGGAGCGGACTCGTCGGCGTCCGTGGTGTCGTTGTCGCGGTACACCGACATCGTCGAGACCAGCGTCCAGTGCTTCGCGCGGTCCGCCAGCGCGTCCAGCGCCGAGCGCACGAGTTCCGGCTCCCAGGCGAGCTCGACCACCTCGTCCCATTCACCGTCAAGCGCATCGTAGGCGCCCGGCTTCGTGCGGTCCGCCGCGACGAGCCGCACCGCTTCGGGCGCGCTACCGCTGGCGCCCCGAGCGAGGCAGGTCACCTCCGCTCCCTCCGCGGCCCACAGCCGCGCCGTCCAATTCCCCAACCATGCAGTTCCGCCGAGTACCAGGACACGTCGCATGGTGACCAGTCAAACAGGGGCGGGGTTCGTTTCCCTCATCCGCCGACCGCCTTTTGTAACGGCGGGGTAACGGTTGGGGGAAAACCCTTTACGTCAAGTTCCACGTAGACATACGCTTCCTCAAAACCTGAATCACCTTTCAGGTTCGAGACATGGAAGGACCACCCATGCGGATGCCAAAGTCCGTGCTGGCGGTAGTTGCCGCCGCAACTCTCGCACTCAGTGCCTGCGCTCCCACCGCCGAGAGCGCCAACGAAGACCCCACCGCCACCGGCTCCGAATCCGAGAGCGCTGCCGCTCCCGCCACGCCGGTGAAGGTCGGCATCATCTACAGCCAGACCGGCCCCCTCGCCGCCTACGGCGAAGCGTTCCGCACCGGCTTCGAAGCAGGCCTCGACTACGCCACCGACGGCACGAACGAGGTCAACGGCCACGCGCTCGAGATCACCTACACCGACGACGCCGGCAACGCGGACAAGGCCGTCGCGGCCGCCAAGGACGCCATCGGCAACGGCACCAAGATCATCGGCGGCACCGTCGTCTCCGGCGTGGCGCTCGCCATGGCGGAGCAGGCTGAGCAGAACAAGGTGCTCTACATCTCCGGACCCGCCGCCACCGACGCCATCACCGGCATCAACGACTACACCTTCCGCTCCGGCCGCCAGTCCGTCCAGGACGTCATGACCGCGGCCTCGTTCGTCGAGTCCGGCCAGAAGGTCCTCGTGTTCGCGCAGAACAACGCCTTCGGGCAGGGCAACGTCGCCGCGGTGAAGGCCGTCTTCGGTGGCGTCGGCGCCGAGGTCAGCGAACTGCTCGTCCCCGAGGACGCCACCGAGTTCACGCCGTTCGCCCGCCAGATCATCGACGCGAAGCCCGACATGGTCTTCGTCGCCTGGGCCGGCGCGACGTCGGGCGCGATGTGGCAGGGCCTCTCCCAGCAGGGCGTGCTCGACGCCACGAAGGTGGTCACCGGCCTCGGTGACATCTCCACCTACGGCGCGTACGGCGAGGCCTCCGACCGGATCAACTTCCTCAACCACTACTTCGAGGGAGCCACCGACAACGAGGTCAACAAGGCGATGATCGAGCGCGTCAACGCGGCGGGCGCCGAGGTGGACCTGTTCACCCCGGACGGCTTCGTCGCGGCGCAGATGATCGTCCAGGCCGTCGCCGAGGGCGGCGACGACGTCGACGCGATGGTCTCCGCACTCGAGGGCTGGGAATTCGACGCCCCCAAGGGCAAGCAGACCATCCGCGAGAGCGACCACGCCATGCTCCAGCCCATGTTCCAGGCGCGCCTCGTCGACGACGGCGGCACCTGGAAGCCGGAGCTCATCGAAGAGGTACCCGCGGATAAGACGACGCCGGCGGAAGCGCAGTAGCGGCGTGACCGAGGCAACCGCAACGAGTGTCGGGGCCCACGCGGGCCCCGGCACCCCCGCCATCCAGTTGGTCGACCTGTCCTGGCAGGTCGGCGGCGCCAAGATCGTCCGCGGCGTCAACCTCTCCGTCGCCGAGGGGGAGATCGTCGGCGTCATCGGGCCCAACGGCGCAGGCAAGACGTCGCTGTTCAACCTCATCTCCGGCATCAACCCCGCCACCTCCGGCGTGGTCATGCTCCGCGGCACCGACGTGACCAACGAGACCATCTCGCGACGCGCCCGCCGCGGCCTCGGCCGGACGTTCCAGACCTCCAGCCTCTTCCCGCAGCTCAGCGTGCTGGAGAACGTGCGCCTGGCCGCGCAGCAGCGGCTCGGCGGCAACCTGTCCGTGCTGCGCTTCCCGCGTCGCGACGACGAGGCCACCCAGGAGGCGCTCCGCCATCTGGCCACCGTCCGGCTCGGCAAGCCGCGCCGCCTCGCCGGCTCGCTGTCGCACGGCGACAAGCGCAAGCTCGAGATCGCCGTCCTGCTCGCGCAGGAGCCGGCGGTGATCCTGCTCGACGAGCCCATGGCAGGCGTCTCGAGCCACGACGTCCCCGACCTCACGGAGGTCATTCGAGGCCTGCATGCCACCGGCGCCAGCGTGATGATCGTCGAACACCACCTCGAGGTGGTGCTGGGCCTGGTCGACCGCGTCGCCGTCATGCACCACGGCGAGCTGATCGCCGTCGACACCCCGGAAGGGATCATGAAGAACCAAGCCGTGCAGTCCGCCTACCTGGGGGACATCGCATCATGAACCACGTCCTGACCGTGTCGCACCTCGCGGGCCGCATCGGCGGGCAGCTCGTCGTCGAGGACGTGAGCTTCGAGGTCCCCGCCACCGGCGTGACCGCCGTGCTCGGCCGCAACGGCGTCGGCAAGACCTCCACCATCAAGTCCATCCTCGGGCTCATCCAGCGCACCGGCGAGGTGACGCTCGAGGGCAGGCGCATCGACCACCTGCCCACCCACCGCATCGTGCAGCTGGGCGTGGGCTACGTGCCCGAGGACCGCGAACTGTTCTCCGGCCTCACCGTCGCCGAGAACCTCTCGCTCGCGATCCGCCAGAAGAACCCCCGCCTGGACTTCGTCCGCGAGCTGTTCCCCGAGGTCTGCGTGGAGCGCGCACAGCAGCGCGCTGGCACGCTCTCGGGCGGGCAGCAGCAGATGGTGTCGCTCGCCCGGGCGCTCATCAACGACAACCGCATCCTCCTCGTCGACGAACCCACGAAGGGCCTCGCCCCGAAGATCGTCGACGAGGTGGCCGTCGCCCTCCGGGAGGCCTCGAACACCGTGCCGATCGTCCTCGTCGAACAGAACCTCAAGGTCATCGACGCCCTCGCCGAGCGCGTCGTCGTCATCGACGCCGGCCGCGTCGTCCACACCGGGCCCGCACGCGAGCTCCTCGACGACCCCGCCCGGGTGCAGCAGCTGCTCGGCGTCCACGGGGAGGTGGCGGCATGACCACGTTCATCCTGCTGCTCATCACCGGGCTCGGGCTCGGCGCCCTGTACTTCCTCGTCGCCTCCGGCCTCTCGCTCATCTACGGCCTCATGGGCATCCTGAACTTCGCCCACGGCGCCTTCCTCACCCTGGCCGCGTTCGCCGGCTGGGAGGTGGGCCGCCGGATGGGGCTCGACACCACGTCGGGCTTCGTGGTCTCCATCGTGGTGGGCGCGCTCGTCGGCGCCCTCTTCGCCGCCCTGACGGAGTTCGTGCTGGTGCGCCGGCTCTACGAGCGCCACATCGAACAGGTGCTCGTCACCGTCGGCCTGTCGCTCGCCAGCGTCGCGCTCTTCGAGGGCATCTGGGGCTCCGACCCCGTCTACTTCCAGCGGGCACCCTGGCTCACCCAGACCACCAACGTCCTCGGCGCCAGCGTCGGCAACACGGTGTTCGTCGCCATAGGCGCGGCCGTGCTCGTGCTGGTCGGGCTCCTGCTCTTCCTCAACAAGACCCGCTACGGCCTCATCATCCGGGCCGGTGTGGAGAACCGCTCGATGGTCACCGCGCTCGGGATCGACGTGCGCCGCGCCTTCACGCTGGTGTTCACCATCGGCGGCATGGCCGCGGGCATCGGGGGAGTGCTGGCCAGCAACTACTTCGGCTACGTGTCCCCGCTGCTGGGCGGCTCGCTGCTGATCTTCGCGTTCATCGTCACGGTCATCGGCGGCCTCGGCTCGCTGGCGGGCGCCGCGGTGGCATCCGTGGTCGTCGCCGTGCTGCAGCAGTTCACCAACTACTACTGGGGCTACGGCGACTTCATCGTCGTGCTGCTGCTCGCCGTCGTCCTGCTGGTCCGCCCGCAGGGCCTCATGGGAAGGAAGGCAGCGTGAAGAAGTCAGTCGAGACCCGCCGCAGCGCGCTGGGGCCCTGGGTCCCCGCGATCATCGGGGCCGCGGTCGTGGTGCTCCTCGCGGTGTTGCCGCTGCTCAACATCCCCGGCATGGGGATCCTCCCCGGCCCGACGTACACGCCCGGGTCCCTGCACCTGATGGCCTACGTCATGCTGATGGTGGCGCTCGCGCTCAGCTACCACATGATCTTCGGCACCGCCGGGCTGCTGAGCTTCGGCCACGCGCTCTACTTCGGCGTCGGCGTCTACGGCTTGGGCATCGTCCTCGAGCGCACCGACATCCCGCTCCTGCCGGCCGCGCTCATCGTCCTCGTGATCGGCATCTTCGTCACCAACCTGCTGGGCGCCATCTCGCTGCGCGTCACGGGGATCTCGTTCGCGATGGTGACGCTGGCATTCGCCCAAGCCGGCAACGTGTTCGTGCGGCGGAACCCCGGCGGCTACACCGGCGGCGACGAGGGCCTGTCCATCAACACCGCGAACGTGCCCGACTACCTGATCGGCGTGGTCAACACCCGCAACCTCTACTGGGTGGCGCTGGGCATCGTTGTGCTGGTCTACCTCGTCGTGATGTGGGTGGAGCAGACCCGGGCCGGTCACAGCATCAAGGCCACCCGCGAGAACGACATGCGCGTGCGCGTCCTCGGCGGCCAGCCCTACCTGATCAAGCTGCTCGCGTTCGTCGTCGGCGGCACGCTGGCGATCATCGTCGGCATGGCGTTCCTGCTCCTGCAGTCGGGCGCCTCGCACACGTACACGACCGCGGAATTCACGCTCACCCTGCTCGTCATGGTGGTCCTCGGCGGCGTGGGCAAGCGGTGGGGCGCGATCGTCGGCGCCGCGGTCTACACGATCCTCGACCAGCGGCTCGTCGCCCTGGCCAGGCTGCCCGAGATCCAGCAGCTTCCGGCCGTGCTGCGCATCCCGCTCAGCGAGCCGCTGTTCCTCCTGGGCACGCTGTTCATTCTGATCGTGATGTTCCTCCCGGGCGGCATCGCGGGCCTGGCGGACCGCTTCCGCAGGGGCACCGTCGACGAGGAACCCCTCAAGGAGCCGGTGTGACCGACGACCAGACCGTGGGCCGTTGGCTGAGCGACTCGGCGCGCGCCTTCGCGCACCGGGTGGCCATCGACGACCGCGGTGTGACGACCACCTACGCCGAGCTCGACCGGCGCGTCGACCGGCTCGTGCGACGACTCGCGCGGGCCGGGTACCGGCCGGGCGACCGGATCGTCACGATCACCGGCAACAGCGCCGACCACGTCGTGCTGTTCTTCGCCTGCGCCCGGCTCGGGATCGGGATGTCGCCGCTCTCGTGGCGGGCGGCCCCGCGCGAGCTCGCCTACGAGCTCGGCGTCGTGGACCCGCAACTGGTCGTCGTCGAGGAGGAGTACGGCGTGCTGGCCGACGCGGCCGTAGCGCTGCTCGACCGCGCGCCGACGCAGATCCGGTTCGACGCGCTCGACCACGACCTGCCGCCGCGCGACCACCCGTCGGAGGCGGCCGACCAGCGGCCGCCCCGCAACGACGACCCGCTGCTGATCATGTTCACCTCCGGCAGCACCGGCGCGCCGAAGGCTGCCATCCTCACGCACTCCACCTGCTTCTGGACCAACCTCGCGTTCTCGCGCGCCGTCCCCGTGTCGCGCGACGACGTGGTCCTGTCGCTGCTGCCGCAGCACCACGTCGGCTCCTGGAACGTGCAGACCCTGCTGGCCTGGTGGGTTGGGGCCAAGGTCGTCATCGAGCGCGGCTTCGACCCGCGCAGGGTCCTGGAGCTGATCCGCACCCGGGGCATCACGATGATGATGGGGGTCCCGACGCACTACCGCGCCCTCGCGGACTACCGGGGCTTCGCCGACGCCGACATCAGCAGCCTGTGCACCGCCGTCGTCGGCGGCGCGCCCGCCACCGGCGCCATGCTGCAGACCTGGCTCGACCGCGGCGTCCGCCTCACCCAGGGCTACGGCCTCACCGAGGCCGGCCCGAACGTGCTGTGCCTGCTGCCGGAGGAGGCGGCGGCCCACGTCGGCACCGCGGGCCGGCCGTACCACCACCTCGACGTGCGGCTCGTCGACCACGACACCGGCGAGGTGCTCGATGGCCCGGCCCGCGGCGAACTCCAGATCAAGGGGCCGGGGCTGTTCGTCGGCTACTTCGGCGACGAGGCCGCCACCCGCGAGGCGTTCACCGACGACGGCTGGCTCCGCACGGGCGACCTCGTCGAGCGCGACGCCGACGGCTACCACACGATCATCGACCGCATGGACGGGCTCTACATCTCCGGCGGGATCAACGTCGCCCCCGCCGAGGTGGAGAAGGCGCTGCTCGAACACCCCGGCGTGGAGCGGGTGCTCGTCGTCGGCGTGCCCGACGACAAGTGGGGCCAGGTGGGTCTGGCGCGCGTGGTGCGCCGCGAGGGCAGCACCGTCGACGCCGCGGAACTGCTGCGCCACTGCCGCTCCTACCTCGCGCGCTACAAGGTGCCGGCCCAGATCGTTTTCGTGTCCGACCTGCCCGAAGGGTCCCTGGAGAAGGTCCGCCGTCGCGCGGTCCTGGAAGAGAGTGCCGGATGAGCGCCGCGCCCCGCACCAAGCGTGGCGAGGCCACGCGCGCCAAGATCATCGCCTCCGCGCAGGAGGCGTTCGCGCAGTACGGCTTCCACGAGGCGTCGATCGTGAAGATCACCGAGGGGGCCGGGGTGGCAATGGGCACCTTCTACCTGTACTTCCCCGGCAAGCTGGAACTGTTCCGGGAAGTGGTGTTCGACCTCAACCGGCGGCTGCGCCACGCGATGAGCCGAGGCAGCGCCGGCGCCACGAACCGGCTCGACGCCGAGCGGGGCGGCTTCCGCGCCTACTTCGACTTCCTCGCCCGCCACCCCGAGGTGTACCCGATCATCCGCGAGGCCTGGTTCGTCGCCCCCGACGCGCTGCGCCTCCACTACGAGCGCATCGCCACCGGCTACGTCAAGGCGCTGCGTGACGCCTCCGCCTCCGGCGAGATCGCCGACGTCGACCCGGAGGTCGCCGCCTGGGCGCTCATGGGCGTCGGCGAGATGCTCGGCATGCGCTACCAGGCGTGGCCCGACCCCGATCGCGCGAGCGACGCGATCCCCGACGACGTGTTCGAGGCCTGCATGCAGCTCGTCACGAACGCCCTCCAACCCGTTAGGAGCTGAACCGATGAGCGAGACGATCCAACAGAGCTACCGGCTCGAGGAGGTGCCGGGCGGCCTGCACTTCGGCCTCTGGGAACCGGAGGCCGAGCCGGTCGGCACCATCGTCGCCATCCACGGCGTCACGTCCTCGCACCGGGCCTTCGCCACCGTCGCCCGTGCGCTGCCTGAGTACCGGATCGTCGCGCCCGACCTGCGTGGCCGCGGCCGCAGCAACGCACTGCCGCGCCCGTACGGCATGGCGCGCCACGCCGACGACGTCGCCGAGGTGCTCGACCACCTCGGCATCGAGCGCGCCCTGCCCGTCGGCCACTCGATGGGGGCCTTCGTGGCCGTCGTCCTCGCCCACCGGCACCCGCGCTTCATGGACCGGCTGGTGCTCGTCGACGGCGGGATGCCGCTGGAGCTGCCCGCCGGCGTCGCGCCCGACGAGTCCATCGCGGCCATCCTCGGCCCGGCCGCCGAACGCCTCTCCATGACCTTCGCCAGCCCGGAGGAGTACCGCGACCTGTGGCGGGCGCACCCCGCGTTCCCGCAGCCGTGGAGCGACGACGTGACCGGCTACATCGACTACGACCTCGACGGGGAGGCCGCGCCCTTCCGGCCCGCGACGAAGTTCGCCGCGCTGGAGGAGGACACCATCGACCTCGCCGAGACGGACGGGGCGCTGATGGCCGCGATCGAGGCGCTCGCCGTGCCGGCGCTGTTCCTGCAGGCCGAGCGCGGCATGCTCGACCAGCCCACGGGACTGTTCCGCGACGAGTACCTGGCCCGCTGGGTGGAGCGGGTGCCGAACCTCACGTCGCGGAAGGTCGAGGGCATCAACCACTACACCATCGTCTTCGACCCGCCCGGGGTCGAGGCGATCGTGCGAGCCGTGAAGGAGGGCACATGAGCAAGGTGGTCGACGACCTCGGTGCGGCACTGGCGCCGCACCTGTTCGACGGGATGACGATCGCCGCCGGCGGGTTCGGGCTGTGCGGGATCCCGAGCGACCTGATCAGGGCGGTCAAGGAGTCCGGGGTGAAGGACCTCACGATCGTCTCCAACAACCTGGGGGTCGACGGCAAGGGGCTCGGCCTCCTGCTGGAGAACCACCAGATCACCAAGGTGCTGGCCAGCTACGTCGGAGAGAACAAGCTGTTCATGCAGCAGTTCATCGACGGTGAACTCGACGTCGAGTTCGTGCCGCAGGGGACCCTGGCGGAGCGCATGCGCGCAGGAGGTTCGGGGATTCCGGCCTTCTACACCGCCACCGGCGTGGGCACCGTGGTCGCCGAGGGCAAGCCCACGGCGGAGTTCGGGGGACGGACCTACGTGCGGGAGGAGGCGATCGTCGCCGACCTGGCACTGGTGCACGCGTGGCGCGCGGACACCGACGGCAACCTCGTCTACCGGCTCACCGCCCGCAACTTCAACCCGGTCGTGGCCAGCTGCGGGAGGGTGACGTTCGCGGAGGCGGAGGAGATCGTCGGGCTCGGCGAGCTCGACCCGGACCACGTCGTCACCCCTGGCGTGTTCGTGACGGCGGTGCACCGGTTCTCGGGCGAGGGCAAGGACATCGAGCAGCGCACCGTCCGGCCGCGGCCGGTGCGGGAAGGAGCCTGACATGGCCTGGACACGCGACGGGATGGCGGCCATCGCCGCCTCCGAGCTGCGGGACGGCGACTACGTCAACCTCGGCATCGGGATCCCGACGCTGGTGGCGAACAACCTGCCCGAGGGCGTCCGCGTCGTGCTGCAGAGCGAGAACGGCGTGCTCGGCATGGGGCCGTTCCCGTATGAGGGCGATGAGGACCCCGACCTGATCAACGCAGGGAAGCAGACCATCACCCTCACGAAGGGGGCGTCGATCTTCGACTCCGCCACCTCGTTCGGCATGATCCGGGCCGGCAAGGTGAAGGTCGCGGTGCTGGGTGCCATGCAGGTCTCCGGCACCGGCGACCTGGCGAACTGGCAGATCCCCGGGAAGCTGGTCAAGGGCATGGGCGGGGCGATGGACCTGGTGGCCGGGACGCCGCGCGTCATCGTCGTCACCGACCACAACGCGCGTGACGGCTCGTACAAGATCGTCCGCGAGTGCTCCCTGCCGCTGACCGGCGTGGGCGTCGTGGACCGCATCATCACCGACATCGCCGTGTTCGACGTCACCGACGACGGCCTCGTGCTGCGTGACGTCGCGCCCGGGCACACCGTGGAGGAGGTCCGGCAGCGCACGGAGCCGGACTTCGTCGTCGAAGAGGAGAAGGTGGCATGACCGAAGTCGTGATCGTGGGCGGGGCGCGGACCCCGCAGGGCCGGCTGATGGGCCAGCTGTCGTCACTCGGCGCGGTGGAGCTGGGCACCGTCGCCGTTCGGGCGGCCCTGGAGCGGTCCGGGGTGGAGCGCGCCGACGTCGACGGGGTCATCCTCGGCCAGGTGCTGCAGGCGGGCTGCGGCCAGAACCCGGCCAAGCAGGTCGCCGTCGCCGCGGGCCTCGACATGGGCGTGTGGGCCGAGACCATCAACAAGGTGTGCCTCTCGGGGCTGGTCGCCGTCACCCACGGGGCGCGCGCGATCCGCGCCGGCGACGCGGAGGTGCTGGTCGTCGGCGGCATGGAGTCCATGTCCAACGCGCCGCACCTGGCGCGGGTGCGCGGGGGAGTGAAGTACGGCCCGTCGGCGCTCGAGGACCACATGGCGATCGACGGGCTCGACGACGCCGCCTCGAAGCAGTCCATGGGTCTGCTCACCGAGGGCGGCTCGATCGAGCGCAAGATCTCCCGCGAGGCGCAGGACGAGGCGGCCGTCGCGTCGCACCGGCGTGCGGCCGAGGCGCAGCGGAGTGGGGCGTTCGCCGACGAGATCGCCCCGGTCAGCATCCCGCAGCGCCGGGGCGAGCCGGTCGTCGTCGACACCGACGAGGGCGTCCGCCCGGAGACGACGATGGAGTCGCTGGCCGGGCTGCGACCGGCGTTCAGCAGGGACGGCACCATCACCGCCGGCAACTCCTCACCCATCAGCGACGGCGCCGCCGCGCTCGTGATCACCTCCCGCGACTACGCCGAACGCCACGGGCTCGACGTCTGGGCCGTCGTCGGGGCCGCGGGCCAGGTGGCGGGACCCGACACACAGCTGCACGAGCAGCCCGCCGACGCCGTCCGGGCTGCGCTCGCCAAGACCGGCTGGGAGCTCGACGAGCTGGACTTCCTCGAGGTGAACGAGGCGTTCGGGGCGGTGGTCGCCGCGTCGGCCAAGTCGCTGGGATACCCACAGGAGAGGACCAACATCCACGGTGGCGCCATCGCGCTGGGCCACCCCATCGGCGCATCCGGCGCCCGGTTGGCCCTCCACGCGGCGGCCGAGCTCCGGCGTCGCGGCGCGGGCAGGGCGGCCGTCTCCCTCTGTGGCGGCGGTGGCCAGGGCGAGGCGCTGCTGCTCAGCCGCTGAGCACGCGCCCCTGGTCGCGCCGAAGCATAGAGTGGAGTGGTCGCTCGAGGAAGGACCCGGCATGGGAACACCACTGGTCGTCAGCACACACATCAATGCGGAGCCCACCGAGGTGTTTCCGCAGTGGCTCTCCGCGGACGCGCTGCGGCGATGGTGGTGGCCCGAGATCCCCGACACCACCTACACCGTGGACGGTCGTGAGGGCGGTGAGTACTCCATCGTCTCGGAGGAGCGCGGGATGGGCATCGAGGGGCGCTTCCGCAGCGTCGACGAGCCGCGCCGCCTCGAGCTCACGTGGACCTGGATCGACCACGGCGTGCCGGGCGAGGAGGAACCCGTGGTGGTGGAGTTCGACGGGAATGACGGCGGCACCGCGGTGACGGTGACGCACGACGTGGCGAACGCGGACAACGTGGACTCCTACCGTCAGGGCTGGGACTACGTCCTCGGCAACCTCGCCTACCGGTACGCGGGCTGAGCGGGGCGTAGGCCAGCGGGGCCGCGCGCGGTAAGCTGTTCGGGTGCTGAGACCCGATGGCAAACTCTCGCTCGACGTCGACCCCACCGAACGCCTCCCGCAGGACGAGTGTGGCGTGTTCGGCGTGTGGGCGCCCGACGAGGACGTGGCGCAGCTCACCTACTTCGGCCTCTTCGCGCTGCAGCACCGCGGGCAGGAGTCGGCCGGTATGGCCGTCTCCACGGGCCAGCGGATCATGGTGTTCAAGGACATGGGCCTCGTCGCCCAGGTCTTCGACGAGTCCACGCTGAAGTCGCTGCCCGGCATGATGGCCGTCGGCCACACGCGCTACGCCACCACCGGGGCCAGCGTCTGGCAGAACGCCCAGCCCACGTTCCGGTCCTTCTCCGACGGCACCGGCCTCGCACTCGCGCACAACGGCAACCTCACCAACACCCACGAGTTGGAGGAGTGGCTCGCCGAACTCGCGCCCCAGGCGAAGGTGGCGTCCAAGAAGAGCATGGACTCCACCAACGACACCTCCCTCGTGAGCGCCCTGATGGTGGCGTTCGGCGACCGCCCGCTCGAGGAGGTGTCGATGGAGGTGCTGCCGAAGCTGCGCGGCGCCTTCTCGTTCGTGTACATGACCGAGCACACGCTGTACGCGGCCCGCGACCCGCAGGGCTTCCGGCCCCTGGTCCTCGGCAGGCTGCAGTCGGGCTGGGTCGTCGCCTCCGAGACGGCCGCGCTCGACATCGTCGGCGCCAGCTTCGTCCGCGAGGTGGAGCCCGGCGAGTTCATCGTCATCGACGGGGCCGGCCTGCGCACGCACCGCTTCGCGCCGGCGCGGCCGAAGGGCTGCATCTTCGAGTACGTCTACCTGGCGCGCCCCGACACCCGCATCGCCGGCCGCGGCATCTACGCCACCCGCGTCGAGATCGGCCGACAGCTCGCCCGCGAGGCGCCCGCCGACGCGGACCTCGTCATCCCCACCCCGGACTCGGGCACCCCGTCGGCCATCGGCTACGCCAAGGAGTCCGGCATCGAGTTCGGCATGGGGCTCGTGAAGAACTCCTACGTCGGCCGGACGTTCATCCAGCCGTCGCAGACGATCCGCCAGCTCGGCATCCGGCTCAAGCTCAACCCCCTGCGCGAGGTGATCGAGGGCAAGCGGCTCGTCGTGGTCGACGACTCCATCGTCCGCGGCAACACCCAGCGCGCACTCGTGCGGATGCTGCGCGAGGCGGGCGCCAAGGAGGTCCACGTCCGGATCTCCTCGCCGCCGGTGCAGTGGCCCTGCTTCTACGGCATCGACTTCGCCACCCGCGCCGAGCTCATCGCGCCCGGGCTGAGCGTCGACGACATCTGCAGCTCGATCGGTGCCGACTCGCTGGGCTTCGTGTCGCTTGACGGCATGACCCAGGCCACCACCGTGCCGGCCGACAAGCTGTGCCGCGCCTGTTTCGACGGCAACTACCCCGTCGCGATCCCGCCGCAGCATGCGAAGCTGCTCGGCATCCAACCCAAGGAGTGAGAGTGACCAACGCCTACGCCCGCGCCGGAGTCGACATCGAGGCCGGTGACCGCGCCGTCGAGCTGATGAAGGCCTCCGTCGCGAAGAGCCGCCGCCCCGAGGTGCTCGGCGGGCTCGGCGGATTCGCCGGCTTCTTCGACGCCAGCGCGTTCAAGACGATGGAGCACCCGGTGCTCGTCAGCTCCACCGACGGGGTGGGCACCAAGGTCGCGATCGCTCAGGCCCTCGACAAGCACGACACCATCGGCTACGACCTCATCGGCATGCTCGTCGACGACCTCGTCGTCACGGGCGCCGAGCCCCTGTTCGTCACCGACTACATAGCCACCGGCAAGGTCGTCCCCGAGCGGATCGCCGCGATCGTCGGCGGCATCGCCGACGCCTGCGTCGAGGCGGGCTGCTCCCTCGTCGGCGGCGAGACCGCCGAGCACCCCGGGCTGCTGGGCCCGGACGAGTACGACGTGGCCGGCGCCACGACCGGCGTCGTCGAGCGTTCCAAGATCCTCGGTCCGCAGCGGGTTCAGCCGGGCGACGTGGTGGTCGCCATGGCCTCGTCGGGCCTGCACTCCAACGGCTACTCCCTGGTCCGGCACGTCCTGCTCCAGGAGGCCGGCTGGACGCTCGACCGGCACGTCGACGAGCTGGGCCGGGCCCTCGGCGAGGAACTGCTCGAGCCGACCAAGGTCTACGCGAAGGACGTCCTCGCGCTCATCGACGCCGTCGAGGTGCACGCGCTCAGCCACATCACCGGAGGCGGGCTCGCGGCGAACCTCGCCCGTGTCATCCCCGACGGCGCCACCGCGCTCCTGCAGCGCAACACTTGGACCCCGCCGGCGATCTTCCAGCTCGTCCAGTCCGTCGGCAACCTCGAGCAGGCCGACGTCGACGCGACGCTCAACATGGGTGTCGGGATGGTCGCCGTCCTGCCCGAGACGTCGGTCGACGGCGCGATCGCCCTTCTGGGGGAGCGGGGCGTCGACTCATGGGTGCTGGGCGAGATCGTCGAGGGCGGCTCGGGCGCCGAGTTGCGGTAGCCCCCCGCCCCCATAACGAGTGGGAGGCCTTGCACCGAGCTCGGTGCAAGGCCTCCCACTGGTTGGTGGCTGGAATCAGAAGTCCGGGGTGATGTTCCAGATCCGGGTCATGTAGTCACGCATGGAGCGGTCCGAGCTGAAGTAGCCGGTGCGCGCCATGTTGAGGATCGCGGACCTCGTCCAGGCGTCCTGGTCCGCGTACTTCTCCTCGACCTTCTTCTGGGCCGCGATGTAGGAGTCGAAGTCCGCGAACACCATGAAGCGGTCGTGGTACAGCCAGCTCGAGGTGAGCGAGTCGAACGTGCCGCGGTCGCCGCCGGAGAAGATGCCCGACTGGATCAGGTCCACGGCGGCCTTGAGCTGCGGGTTGTTCTGGTAGTACTCGCCCGGGTGGTAGCCCTTCGCCTGCAGCGCCTCGACCTCCGGCTCGGTCATGCCGAACAGGAAGAAGTGGTCGTCGCCGACGAGCTCGCGGATCTCCACGTTCGCGCCGTCGTCCGTGCCGATGGTGAGGGCGCCGTTCAGGGCGAACTTCATGTTGCCGGTGCCCGACGCCTCCTTGCCGGCCAGCGAGATCTGCTCCGACAGGTCGGCCGCGGGGATCAGCTTCTCGGCGAGGGTGACGTTGTAGTTGGCGGGGAACGCGACCTTGAGGCGCCCGTCGAGGCGCTTGTCCTCGTTCACCACCGACGCCACCTTGTTGATCAGGTGGATGGTGTCCTTCGCCAGCCGGTAGCCGGGGGCCGCCTTCGCGCCGAACACGACGGTGCGGGGCGTGATCTCGTCCGCGGAGATCTTCCCGGAGATGACCTGCTCGTACAGCGAGATCACGTGGAGGATCTTCAGCGACTGCCGCTTGTACTCGTGCAGGCGCTTCACCATCACGTCGAGCATGTGGCCCTCGGGGAGGTCGATGCCGTCGCGGGCACGGAGGAGGTTCGTGAGGCGGCGCTTGTTGAATGCCTTCACCTCGCGGAACTTCTCCCGGAACTCCGGGTCGTCCGCGCAGGGCTCGAGCTCGCGCAGCCGCTCCAGGTCCGTGACCCAGCCGCTGCCGATGGTCTCCGTCAGGAGCCCGGACAGCTTGTAGTTGGCCATCCGCAGGAACCGGCGCGGCGTGACGCCGTTGGTGACGTTGGTGAACTTCTCCGGCCAGAGGTCGGCGAAGTCCTTCAGCACCTTGTCGCGCAGCAGCTGCGAGTGCAGCTCGGCGACGCCGTTGATCTTCGTCGCCGCAACCGACGCGAGGTGCGCCATGCGGACGGCACGCTCGGGGTACTCGGCGATGATCGACATCCGGCCGACGCGGACCTCGTCGCCGGGGAACCGGTCCCGCACCTGCTCGAGGAAGCGGTCGTTGATGGCGTAGATGATCTCCAGGTGGCGCGGCAGCAGCCGGCCGAGCAGCTCCGTCGGCCAGACCTCGAGGGCCTCGGGCAGCAGGGTGTGGCAGGTGTAGGCGAAGCACTTGCTCGTGACTTCCCACGCCTCGTCCCAGCCGAAGCCCTCCTCGTCGATCAGGACCCGCATCAGTTCGGGGACGCCGATCACGGGGTGGGTGTCGTTGAGCTGGAAGATGATGCGGTCGCTCAGGTTGTGGAGGTCGAAGTCCTCGCCGAGCACCTGGTTGATGAAGTCGCGGATCGAGGCTGCGACGAAGAAGTACTGCTGCTGCAGGCGCAGTTCCTTGCCCTGCGGCGTGGAGTCCTCGGGGTAGAGCACCTTGGAGATGTTCTCCGCGAACGTCTGCGCGCGCACGGCCCGGGCGTAGTCGCCCGAGTTGAAGATCTGCAGGTCGAAGGCCCTCGTCGCCTCCGCGCTCCACAGGCGGAGCGTGTTGACGCGCCCGTTCAGGTAGCCGGGGACCATGTAGTTGTAGGGGATGGCCTGGACGTCCCACTCGGGGAGCCAGCGGGTGCGCTCCCGGCCGTCCTCGTCGGTGTACTTCTCGGTGGTGCCGCCGAAGTTGATCGTGACCGCGGCCTCGGGGTGCGGGAACTCCCAGGGGGAGCCCAGGGAGAGCCAGGTGTCGGGCTGCTCCACCTGCCGGCCGTCGACGAACGTCTGGCGGAAGATGCCGTACTCGTAGCGGATGCCGTAGCCGACACTGGGGACGTTCATGGTGGCGAGCGAGTCGATGAAGCAGGCCGCCAGGCGGCCGAGGCCGCCGTTGCCGAGGCCGGGTTCGACCTCTTGGGCACGCAGCTGCCACAGCTCGATGCCGCACTGCTTGAGGCCCTCCTGGGCGATGTCCGCGAGGTCGGCGGCGAGCAGGGCGTTGCCGAGCTGGCGGCCCAGCAGGTACTCGGCGGAGAGGTAGGCGACGGCCTTCGACTTCGACTTGATCGAGTTGCGCGTGGTCTCGAGCCATCGCGCCATCAGGTAGTTGCGCACGGTGAGGGCGAGCGCCTTGTACTGGTCGTTGATCGTCGACGCGGAGAGCGTCACACCCTGGGTGGTGTTGAGTTCGTGGAGGAACTCCTGGACGAAGCCGTCCACCGAGTGGCGCGGGGTCGCGACGGGCGCGAGCGCCATCGGGTGCGTGGGCTTGTTGGCCGGGCCGAGGACCCGGTGATCCGTCTGAGGGGATTCGTCGGCGTGCATGGCGCCGTTTGTATGCGCAAATTCAGGCATGGTGTTCATCGTACCGACCGGGTCTGGGGCCGTCGATTCCCCCTTGCCCGGGCCGTGGGATGATTCCAGTGCTGACGAGGGAGTGGCAATGGAATCTATTTCGGGCACCCTGCTGGTGGTGCTGCCGATCATCCTGCTGATCGGGCTCGGGACGCTGCTGCGGGTCACGCGAGTGCTGGACGACGCCGGCGTCGACACGCTGAAACGGCTGGTGGTCACGGTGGTGCTGCCCGCCGTGCTGTTCAACGCGTTCCTGGCGATCGAGTTCCAGCCGGAGTACCTGGTCATCGTCGTGCTGGTGCCCCTGCTGTGCCTGCTCCTGCTGGCCCTCGGGCACGGGGCGCGACGGGTGCTCCCCGGCTCGTCGGACGTCACCCCCTACCTGTTCACCGGCTTCGAGTTCGGGATGCTCGGCCTCGCGCTGTTCACCGCCGCCTACGGGCAGGAGAACGTCCCGATCGCCGGCATGGTGGGGCTCGGCCACGAGTTCTTCATCTGGTTCATCTTCGTCACGCTGCTGCGGCGCAGGATGGAGGGTGCGGTGTCGGCGCTGAACACCGTGCGCTCCTTCGTGACGTCGCCGGTGATCCTGGCGATCGCGGCCGGCGTCATCCTCAACGTCTCGGGGCTGCGCGACCCGATCGCCGCCAGCCCCGTCGGCGCCGCGGTCCTGCAGACGCTCACCTGGGTGGCCGCGACGATCGTGCCCATCATCCTCATCGTGGTCGGCTACGGCACGCGGCTCGACCGGGCGGGCTTCCGCCAGGCCGCGCCGCTCGTGGCGGTGCGCTTCGTCGTCGTCCTCGCCCTGGCTCTGCTGGTGAACTGGCTGGTCATCAGGACGCTGCTCGGGCTGCCGCCCATCGTGGAGGCGGCCATCTTCACGCTGCTGATCCTGCCGCCGCCGTTCATCGTCCCGATCTACCTCCCGCGGGACCGACGCGAAGAGGCCACCTACGCCACCAACGTGCTGAGCTTGTACACGGTGGTGAGCGTGGTGGCCTTCATCGCTTGGGTGGCGGTCACCGCCTGACGCGGGTCAGAGCGCGTCGATGATCCCGTTCAGGGTCGTCGACGGCCGCATCACGGCGGCGGCCTTCGTCGCGTTGGGGCGGTAGTAGCCGCCGATGTCCGCGGGGGAACCCTGGACGCCGTTCAGCTCGGCGACGATGGTCTCCTCCTCGTCGGCGAGCGCCTTCGCCACGGGGGCGAACCGCTCCGCCAGTTCCGCGTCCTCGGTCTGCGCCGCCAGCGTCTCCGCCCAGTAGCGGGCCAGCCAGTAGTGCGATCCGCGGTTGTCGATGCTGCCCAGGCGACGCGTCGGGGACTTGTCGTTCTCCAGGAACTTCCCGTTCGCCTCGTCGAGCGTGCGGGCGAGCACGGCGGCCCGCTCGACGCCCTGCGCGGTGGCGAGGTGCTCCAGCGAGGCGGCCAGCGCGAGGAACTCACCGAGGGAGTCCCAACGCAGGTAGTTCTCCTGGACGAGCTGCTGGACGTGCTTGGGGGCCGAGCCGCCCGCGCCCGTCTCGAACAGGCCGCCGCCGGCCATCAGCGGGACGATGGAGAGCATCTTCGCCGACGTGCCCAGCTCCAGGATCGGGAACAGGTCGGTGAGGTAGTCGCGCAGCACGTTGCCGGTGACCGAGATGGTGTTCTCGCCGCGACGGATGCGCTCGACCGTGTACTTCGTCGCCTCGATCGGCGACAGGACCTTGATCTCCAGACCGTCGGTGTCGTGGTCGGCGAGGTAGCGCTGCACCTTCTCGATCAGGTTGCGGTCGTGGGCGCGGGACTCGTCCAGCCAGAAGACCGCCGGCCACCCCGTCGCGCGGGCGCGGCGCACCGCGAGGCCCACCCAGTCCTGGATCGGGAGGTCCTTGGTCTGGCAGGCGCGCCACACGTCGCCCCCGGCCACCTCGTGGCGCATCAGCACGTCACCGGCCCCGTTGACGACCTCGACGCGGCCCGCGGCCGGGATCTCGAAGGTCTTGTCGTGGCTGCCGTACTCCTCGGCCTTCTGCGCCATGAGCCCGACGTTCGGGACGGTGCCCATCGTGCGGGGGTCGTAGGCGCCGTTGGCCTTGCAGTCCTCGATCACGGCCTGGTAGACGCCGGCGTAGGAGGAGTCGGGCAGCACCGCGAGGGTGTCGGCCTCCTCGCCGTCCGGGCCCCACATGTGGCCGGAGGAGCGGATCATGGCCGGCATGGAGGCGTCCACGATCACGTCGGAGGGCACGTGGAGGTTGGTGATGCCCTTGTCCGAGTTGACCATCGCGAGCTCGGGCCCGCGCTCGATGGCGGCGTCGAACGCGGCGCGGATCTCCTCGCCGCGGTCGAGCTGCTCGAGCCCGGCGAAGATCGAGCCCAGACCGTCGTTGGGGGAGAGACCGGCGGCGGCCAGCTCGTCGCCGTACCGCTCGAACACGTCGGCGAAGAAGGCCTTGATGACGTGGCCGAAAATGATGGGGTCGGAGACCTTCATCATGGTGGCCTTGAGGTGCACCGAGAACAGCACGTCGTCGGCCTTGGCGCGCTCCACCTGCTCGGCGAGGAACGCGTCGAGGGCGGCGGCGCTCATGACGGTTGCGTCGACGACCTCGCCCTCCAGCACCTTGAGCCCGTCCTTGAGGGTCGTCTCGTTGCCGTCCGCGCCGACGTGGCGGATCGTGAGCACGTCGTCGGCGCCCAGCACGACCGACTGCTCGTTGGCGCGGAAGTCGCCGCCGTCCATGGTGGCGACCGACGTCTTCGAGTCGCCGGTCCAGGCGCCCATGCGGTGCGGGTTCTTGCGGGCATAGTTCTTCACCGACTCCGGAGCGCGGCGGTCGGAGTTGCCCTCGCGGAGGACGGGGTTGACGGCAGAGCCCTTGACCTTGTCGTACTTGGCGCGGATGGCGCGCTCCTCGTCGGTCTTCGGATCCTCCGGGTAGTCGGGGATGTCGAAGCCCTGCGACTGCAGCTCGGTGACCGCGGCCTTCAACTGCGGCACGGACGCGGAGATGTTGGGCAGCTTGATGATGTTCGCCTCGGGCGTCTTCGCCAGCTCGCCCAGCTCCTGCAGCGTGTCGGGTTCATCGGTGAACTGCGCGAGGATGCGGGCGGCGACGGAGATGTCCCTCGTCTCGACGTCCACGCCCGCCTGTCCGGCGAACGCTTCCACGATCGGCAGGAACGAATAGGTGGCGAGCAGCGGGGCCTCGTCTGTGAGGGTGTAGATGATCTTGCCCATGTCTAGGTGGCGCTCCTTACAATGTGTCGTACGGCGCCCAGCTTAGCCATGTCGCCTTTGGTCAATGCCAAATTCTTGGGTACCCTAGCCGCACGAGACATTGATGGATACCGCGGGTTTCCGCGAGGGACAAAGCAAGGGGGTCGACCCGATATGGGGCGCGGCCGTGCAAAGGCAAAGCAGACGAGGGTCGCTCGCGACCTGAAGTACCGTTCAGTCGAGACCGATTTCGCATCGCTGGAGCGCGAGCTCCGCGCCCGCGAGCGGGACGACGCATACGTCGAGGTACCCGACCAGTACGCCGACCTTGCCGAGGAGTACGACGACGAGGAGTCGTCCGAGTACGAGTCCTACGACGATGAGGAAGACGATCGCGGATGAGCGGTTGGGCGGATGACGCCCTGCTGTCCGGCTACCACACGCGGACGATCCCCCTCCCCGACGAACCCACCTACGCACTGGAGCCGGAAGGCTCCTTGTCAGCGACCCTGATACGCCGCGGGGAACCCACTCACCGTCGCGCCGTGCTGTACATCCACGGTTGGAGCGATTACTTCTTCCAGACCCATGCCGCCGACGCGTTCCACGAGGCGGGCTACGACTTCCACGCCATCGAGTTGCGCCGTTACGGCCGCTCGCTGCGCACCGGCCAGTTGGCCGGCTTCGTCGCGGAGATCGAGCACTACGCCGTAGAGCTCGACGCGGCGGTCGCGATCCTCTCGGAGCAGGGCTACGCGTCGATCGTGCTGGCCGGCCACTCCACCGGCGGCCTCGTCGCCGCCCTGTACGCCAACAAGCGACCGGGCACCTTCGGGGCGCTCGCGCTCAACTCGCCCTGGATCGAGTTCCAGGGCTCGCCCATCACGAGGCCGGCGGCGCACCCGCTGATGCGGGCGGTGTCCAGGGTCTCGCCGACGACGCCCCTGCCGCTGGTGGACAACGGCCACTACCTGCGCGCGATCTCGAAGGAGTTCGGCGGCGAATGGGAGTTCGACCGCAACCTCAAGGGCGACCCCGCCTTCCGGGTGCGCGTCGGGTGGCTCCGCGCCATCATGCAAGGCCAGGCGCGGATCGCGCGCGGCCTCGACATCGACGTGCCCATCCTGGTGGTCACCGCCACCCGGAGCGCCATGGGGATCCTCGGCCCGGCATGGACCGACGAGTACCGCGAGCTGGACAGCGTGCTCGACGTGCGCCGCATCGCCGAGCGGGCCCACGACCTCGGCCGGCACGTGACCCTCGTGCGCATCCCCGGGGCCCTCCACGACGTGACGCTGTCGGCCCCGCCCGTCCGCGCCCAGGTGTTCGAGGAGCTCCGACGGTTCCTCCGGGCCTACGCTGTCTGACGTGACTGGTGTACTGACGGGCTTCGGCGTCATCGCCTTCGTCATCTTCGTCGGCTGGCTCCTCGCGGCACTGAAGGTGGTGCGCGGCGAGGACCGCATCGTCCTCAACAAGGTCGCGTTCTTCGCCGCCAGCCCCGCCCTGTTGTTCACCGTGCTCGCGCGCGCCGACATCGGCGTCATCTTCACGGGCTCGCTGGCCACGCACGCGGTGGCGGTCCTCGTCGTCGGTCTCGGCTCCGCGGCCCTGATGTGGCTGTTCGGCAGCCGCGACGCCGGACGGCTCGTGATCGGCGCCCACTCCGCCGTCTACTCCAACGCGAACAACATCGGCCTCCCCGTGGCCGTCTACGTCATCGGCGACGGCCAGTACGTCGCGCCCCTGCTGGTGCTGCAGCTCGTCGTCATGGCGCCACTCCTGATGGCGGTGCTCGACGCGCTGCGGAGTGGGTCGGTGCAGTTGCGCCGCATCCTCGCCCAGCCGTTCGTCAACCCGATCGTCCTCGGCTCTGGGCTGGGCATCGTCGTCTCCGCCGCCGGGTGGAGCGTGCCCGCGCCGGTGATGCTGCCGCTGGAACTGCTGGGCGGGGCCGCGGTGCCGCTGATGCTGATCGCCTTCGGCATCTCGCTGCGCGGCCAGCGTCCCCTGCAGGCCGGGACCGGGCGCAAGGACGTGCTGGTCGCCACGACGGCGAAGTCGTTCGCACTGCCGGTGGTAGCGTGGCTGCTGGCCACCTACGCGTTCGGGCTCCAGCCGCAGGAGGTGTACGCCGCCACCGTCCTGGCGTCGCTGCCGACCGCGCAGAACATGTACCAGTACGCGCTGCGCTACCGCGTCGGGGAGATCGTGGCCCGCGACACGATCCTGCTCACCACGATCCTCGCGCTCCCGGTGACGCTCCTCGTGGCGGTCCTGCTGCACCCCTGAGCCGCCGCCCGATGTGACCTGGTCCTACCAACCGGGATACGATGGAAGGCGTTTGCTCTCCGGCGTCCAGCCGGGCGAGTGCGACCGGCCGGAACGCGGCCACAACCAACCCAAGGAGATGAAGTACATGCGCGTGCTTAGCAAGCGTGGAATCGCCCTGCTCGGGGCCATCGGGCTCGCAGCCACCCTGTCTGCGTGCGGCGCCGAAGAGCAGGACACCGCGTCCTCCACCGCAAGCACCCCCGCGGCCACCAGCGCCCCCGCCGAGACCCCCTCGCAGGACGCCACCGCGGAGAACGAGGCAGAGTCCGAGACCGTCGAGTCCATCGACGCCATGGTCGCGGCCCTGCAGAAGAAGAACTACGCCTGCAAGGACTGGCAGCAGACCGACGAGGTCGCCGAGGCCCAGGCCTCCGGCACCTGCAACGGCGAGGACACCGTCATGGTGTTCGCCGACGCCGCCGGCGTCGAGGCCATGACCGCGCAGCTGGACGACGAGGGCCGCGGCTACGTCTACGGCGAGAACTGGGTCGTCGCCGACACCGTGACCCCCACGTTCGTGCGCAACGCCCTCGGCGGCACGGCCGTCAAGGCCGGCGCGGCTTCCTGAGCCACCACTGACTGGACGCGGGTCGCCTTCGGGCGGCCCGCGTTCTGCTTTACCTGCCTCCGGTGCGGTTCACCTGCCTACGTAGGCAGGTGAACCGGACTCCGGCAACCTGTGCGGCATCAGAACCGCACAGGTTGCCGGAGCCCGGCCAGGGGAGACCCGCAGGAAGGAAACAAAGAACCCCGCCTCGACGAGGCGGGGGAGTGGTGGCCAGGGCCGGGATCGAACCGGCGACCTTTCACTTTTCAGGCGAACGCTGCTACCAGCTGAGCTACCTGGCCATGCGGCCTGATTACAGACCTGGCGACCCCGACGGGACTCGAACCCGCGACCTCCGCCGTGACAGGGCGGCGCGCTAACCAACTGCGCTACGGGGCCAATTTCTTGACCTTGCTGGCGTTTGCCAACTCGGGAAACTATAGCGGCGATCTTCCCCAGATGTGAAATCGTGGGCCCCGCCGGTTTCTTCCCTCACTTCCTCCAGGGAAGTGGCATCCCCAACGGGATTCGAACCCGTGTTGCCGCCGTGAAAGGGCGGAGTCCTAGGCCGCTAGACGATGGGGACTAGCTCGGATGAGATTACAGGGAAAACCGATCCGAGTAAATTTGCCCAGCGGCGAGGCGACTCGGAGAGGAACGTGGCGATGCTCGAACGGTTCAGGACGGCGCAGGGGAGGGTCCTGCGCCCGGTGGCGACGGGGTTGCTGCGGCTAGGTGTGCCCCCGGACGCGGTCACCTGGTTCGGGACACTGTCGGTCACCACCGTCGCGCTGGTGTGCTTCCCCAACGGCTGGCTCTGGCAGGGGGCGCTGCTCGTCGCGCTGTTCTCCGTCTCCGACATGCTCGACGGGCACATGGCCCGCGCCCTGCCGGATCGCGACCGGAGGTGGGGGAGCTTCCTCGACTCGACGCTCGACCGCGTCGCCGACGCCGGCATCCTCGGCGGGCTGGCCTGGTTCCTCGTGGTCAGGACGGGGGCCTGGTGGGGCGCGCTGGCCGTCGCGGCGCTCGTCGCGGCCCAGCTCACCTCCTACGTGAAGGCCCGCGCGGAGGCGGTGGGGGCGAGTGCCGACGTGGGCCTCGTCACGAGGGCCGACCGCGTCGCGATCGCCGTTCTCGGTGCGCTGCTGGGCGGCCTCGGGGTGCCATGGGCGGTCGAGGGTGCGGTGCTGCTCCTCGCGCTGGGCGGCGGCGTCACCGTCGCGCAGCGTCTAGCGGCCGTGCGTGCACATCTCCAGGCATAGGGCGGCGCCCCGGAGATGGGGGCTCCGGGGCGCCGCAGGAGGAGAAGCTCAGTAGGTGTTGATGTGGACGTGGTCGAGGTGGTTGGCGGAGTCGCTGCCGCGGCTCGCCATGGCGCGCCAACCCTCGCTGTTGCGGGCGACGCTCCAGATCTTCTGGTCCCAGATGATGTAGCTGATGTTCAGCTCCTTGGCGTGCTTGCGGTAGTACTCCGCGATCGCATTGCCCAGGGCCTTGTTCGTCTTGTAGCTGGGGATCATCACGTCGACGGCGCGGCCGGCGGGATGGTCAGGGGTCACGTCGCGGCGCCAACCGTACTGCGTCTTGATCTCGGGGAAGCGCTCCCACACGTCGGCGGCGATCCGCTGCACGTAGGGGTTGGTGCGCTCGAGGCCGGAGGAGTAGCCCTTGTTGAGGGCCGTTCCGCGCAGCCCGCCGGTGATCGGGGCGGAGGTGAGGTCCCAGTTGCCGGGGGTGCTGCCGACGCCGCCGGCGGCGTTCGGGTCGGTGGAGGTCGTGTAGCGGGAGGTGACCCAGCGCAGCGCGCCGTTGTGGACGATCTCGGCGCGGCCGTTCGCGACCTTGCCGGTGACGGCCAGCTCGGTGCCTCGGGGCAGTTCGCCGCTGTAGCGGTTGCTGGAGCTGTCGGTCCAGAGGTTCAGGTTCGCCGTCGCCCAGCGCTTCGTCGTGGCGGGGAGGTCCGTCGGCGTGCCCGGAGAGGTGGCGGAGTCCGAGACGGGCCGCAGGTAGCGGGCGGAGGCCCAGCGGGAGTTGCCCTGCCAGACGACCTCGCTGAAGCCGTTCGCCGACGCGCCGGTCACCGGGAGGATGGTGCCACGGGGCACGACGCCGACGGTGCGGTGCGACGTCGAGGAGCCGACGCGCACGTTGAGGTTGGCGGTGGTCTGCATGGAGCCCTTGGCCTCGGGGGCCGTCACGCCGCTCGTGGGGGTGTTCACGGAGAGATAGCGGGTGGCGACCCAGCGCTCGCTGCCCTGCCAGACGATCTGCGTGTAGGCGCCGCTGATCCGTCCGGTGAGGTCCAGGGTGGCGCCCTTGTTCGCGACGGCGACGACGCTGTGCTGCAGGGAGGGGCCGGTGCGGACGTTCAGGTTCGCGGTGGCGTAGGAGTTGCTGGGGGCAGCGCTCTCCACGACGCGGGAGGAGTCGGTCGAGAGTGTCAGGTACTTGGAGAAGACGTACCCGGTGCGCCCGTTCCAGTTGACGGTCGTCCAGCCGTCGGTGGTGCCGGCGGCGGTGACCTGCTGCCCCACGTCGAGGATCGTGAGCGAGGTGCTCTGGGTCGTCGGTTCGGCACGCACGTGGACGCGGGTGGTGGCCTTCGCCGGCCCGCTGAGGGCGTCCGCGCCCGGTCCGATGGCGAGCGAGCCGAACATCTGCACCGCGAGCGCCAACCCTGTGGCTGCGGCGCCGATGCGCAACCCCTTCATTACCCTCTTCACGTTCTCTCCTCTGCGTGGTGTCGGGACGGATGCACCGCTTCCCCGGAGACGGTGCTCCCGGTACATCCGGCTGGACGGACCATAGGACCGTTTTCTCAGGCTCAACAAGGGTTGGTTGAGAGTTTGCTGAGGTTCTCGGGGTGGTCGGCGCGTGTTGGGACGGAAAACCACATCTGTGTGATTCGCTCTGCGGCGAGCGCTCTGACTAGGGCTTTTGACTGCTTCGCGGCTCCGACCCTGGGCGGTGGGCTGAGTCGTCGCGGATTTGAGGACACTTCTTAATAAACACTTGAAGTCGAGCTTGAGGTTCAGGCTTCGCCGGCCCGAACCTCAACCAGCCTCAACGGCCGCGCCGAGTGGCTTGGGGGCATGATGGAATGGTCGGGCGACGCTCGGAGGGAGTCGGCATGCAGGAGCTCGAGGGGTTCGACCGGAGCACCCGGAGGGTCCGCGACCTCGAGGTCGCGGTGCTCGACTCGCGCCCGGACGCGTCGCCCTCGACCCCGGTGTTCGTGCTCGTCCACGGCCTCGGCGTCTCGTCGCTCTACTTCCGCCCCTTCGCCCAACGGCTGGCCGAACGGGCCCGCGTCGTGGCACTCGACCTCCCCGGCTTCGGCCACACCGACGCGCCCGACCGGGCCCTCCGGATCCCCGGGTTCGCCCACTCGGTGGTCGACGTGGTCTCCCAGCTAGGGCTGGAGGCGCCGATCCTCGTCGGCCATTCCATGGGCTGCCAGGTGGTGGTCGAGGCGCTCGCGCTCGAGCCGCAGCTCGCCCGCGCGGCGGTGCTGATGGGGCCGGTCGTGCGGCCCGAGGACCGCCGGCCGGTGACGGTGGTGCGCCGCTTCCTGAAGGCCGCGTCCGCCGAGACGCCCGCGTCCGCGTGGCTGTCCGTCGCCGCCTTCCTGCGCTGCGGCCCGCGCTGGTTCGTCGAGATCTTCCCCGCGATGACCGACTACCGCATCGAGGAACGGATCGGCGACGTGTCGGTGCCGGTCACGCTGGTGGCGGGCGAGCGCGATGCGCTCGCGCCCGCCGGCTGGCTCGAGTTGCTGCGGGAACGGGCCGGGGGTCCCGCCACGTCGCACGTCGTCCCGGGCGCAGCGCACCAGGTGATGGTCAGCCACGCCGACGAAGCGGTCCGGCTCTGCACGACCGCCGGGGCCCGGCCATGAGGCTGCCCGCGATGGCGGCGCGCACCGCCGACACGGTCCATGACTGGGGCGTGGCGCTCGGCGACCTCGCCAGGGCCGTGTGGCGGGGGCGCGCAGCCTGGCGCCTGCCCGTCGCGCCCGACCCCGACTCCCGGTGCCGTGACGTGCCCATCGTGATCCTGCCGGGCATCCTCGAACCCTGGACGTACCTTGCGCCTATGGCCCGCTGGCTCTCCGACCGCGGGCACCCGGTCGAGTTCGTCGAGACCCTGGGCTGGAACCTCGCCGACCTCGACGCGTCCGCCGAGCGTTGCCTGCGCGTGCTGCGGCAGCGCGGCACCAGCGGGGCGGTCCTCGTCGCCCACTCCAAGGGGGGACTCATCGGCAAGGCGGTGCTGCTCGCGCAGGGCGACGAGGCAGCCGCCGTCGGCATGGTGGCGGTGGCGACCCCGTTCGCCGGTTCGACGGTGGGGCGCCGGCTCCACCGGCTGGTCGCACGGTCCCCGCTCGGCCTCTTCGCGCCCGGCAACCCGGTGCTCCAGGCGCTCGCCGACGAGGTGTCGGTCAACGCCCACATCGTCTCCCTCTCGCCCGCATGGGACCAGATGATCCCGGGCGGCTCCCACCTGGCCGGCGCCACCAACGTCGACCTGGCCGCGGCCGGGCACTTCCGCCCGGTCCGCGACGAGGCCGTCTGGGAGGTCATCCACGAGCACGCCCACCGACTCGCCGACGAGGCCGCCGGCGACGGGTAGGGGCGGGCCCCTCAGTGGGTCGGCACGATCACCGACTCGATGCCGAGGACGTCGGCGACCTTGGCCAGCGTCTGCGCGTGGTGGCCGATGCCGAGGGCGTAGTGGTGGGTGGGGGCCTCGCGGGTCCAGCGCTTGAGGAAGGTGCGGACGTCGGGCTCGAAGCGTCCGAGGGTGTTGGTGTTTCCGGTGGGGGGCACGGGCATGGGCAGGGACTCGCCCTCGGCGATGACGAACTTGAAGCGGCCGTCGGCGGTGATGGTGTTGCCGAGCATGGTGATGGGGCCCTCCTTGATGTTGAACTCCACGGAGGCGCCTGAGCCGGGTTTGCCGTGGTACTTCTTCAGGGAGCGGATGGCGGGGCGGCCCTGGGCGATGTTGATGTGGTGGGGGCCGTCGTGGCCGACGAGGACGGCGTCGCGGTCGAAGTCGATGGGGTGGAACTCGGCGAAGCTGCCGCCGATGTCGAGGCGGTCCATGACCATCATCGCGACGCAGGTCTTGACGTCGAACTCGCCGCACATGGGGAAGCCCTCGGCCTGGAGGAGGGAGTTGCCGACGACGAGGTTGGTCATCAGGGTGCGCATCTCGGAGCCGGGGTGGCCCTCGTAGTAGTAGGCGAGCCCGTCGAGGTGCTTCTCGTCGATGAAGCCGTCGAGCGCGACGGCGGCGCGGGCCGCGGTGTCGAGGTCCGCGTCGGTGAGCTTCATGGTGATGGGGTCGGAGACCGGGTCGGGGGTGTCGAAGAAGGCCAGGATCTGGTCCTTCTTCGCGGCGACGGCGGCGGGGTCGGGGTCCGCCCAGTGGCGCTGGATGTCCTCGGGTTCGCACAGGACGACGTGGGCGCCGAAGGCGGCGGTGAGGGCGGTCGGGTCGGTGTGCATGTCGAGCATGGATTCGAGCACGTGGCCCATGAGGCCGATGCGGGCGGTGCGGAGGCTGCGGCGGACCTTGGCGATCTGGCACCACTGGGCGAGTTCGGCGTCGGCGATGGGGTCGTTGTCGAGGGTGCCGATGATGACGTCGGGGACGGGTTTGCCCATCCGGACGGCCACGGCGGCGAACTCGGGGACCGAGCAGAAGTCGTCGTTGGCGAGCTGCATGTGGGTGGTGGCGTTGGCGTAGTCGAGCGAGGAGCGGGGCTGCAGCGCGACGAGCACGATCGGGATGTCGAGGGCGCGGACGAGGACCCCGAAGGTGGAGGAGGTGGCGTAGGTGACCATGTCGACGAGCAGCAGGTCGAGGTCGGCGGCGCGCACCCGCGGCAGCACGGCGTAGGCGGACTCGGCCTCGTCGACGAGCCCGAAGTCGACGACCTCGACGCCGTTGCCCTCCACCTTCCGCCCGAGCACCGCGGCCTTGGCGAGCAGTTCGTCGCGGAGGCCGTCGAACTGGTCCCAATAGACGTGGTGACCCACCGAGACGATCCCGACCTTCGCGCTGAGCGGTTTCCGGCGCTCGATCCTCATGTTGTTTCTCCTCCTGTGTCCTTGGTTTCCTGCCACATCGTGGTCAGGGTGCCGGTGACGGGCCCCACCGTGAGGCGGCCGCCCGGCTGGTCGTCGAGCGTCAGCGGCTCGCCGTCGACGAGCACCCGCAGCTCCGCCACGTGGGGCGGCAGCAGCAGGGTGACGCTCGCGTCGACGAGCCCGGTGACGCGGAACCCGCGCGTCATGTGCGCGGGGAAGGGTGCCATCTCGCGGCAGCTGAGCCGCCCGGCGGACGACTGTCGGACCAGGGCGCGGCACTCGGCGCGGACGGACTTCGCGAACTGGTAGGTGGCGACCCCGTCCTCGAGCCAGCACTCCTGGTGGTGCAGCACCGGCGCGCCGCCGGGCAGCGCGAGCCGCACGCGGGTGGTCGTGTCGGGCAGGTAGCCGCTGAACCAGAGGGCGCCGGCGGAACGGTGCGCGGCCAGGACCGCGCGCCCGGACGACGGGCGGCGCAGCTCGTGCGAGACGCGGAACCCGGTCGTGGCGACCAGGTCCCGCGCCAGGGCGCCCGCGTCGACGAACTCCTCCCGGTCGTGCGGGACGTGCGCGCGGACGCCGCGATCGTCGGGCTCCGCGTAGGCGAACGGCGACGACCCCCTGACCCACAGCACCCGGCCGCGGCCGACGGCCCTGGACGACGCGTACACCCGCTCCCGGTCCTCGGCCGCGACGGTGGCGAGCACCTCGACCCCGGGGTCGCGGGCGACCTCGCGGGCCGGCCCGTCGGAGAGCAGCGGGTCGTGGCGCAGCGTGGTGGGGAGAACGTCGGTCGTGGTCGCGTCCCCGGCCAGCGCGGTCGCGAGGCGCAGGTCCCCGTCGATTCCCTCGCGAGCGAGGTCCAGGCCGACCATCGCGCGCGCCGCCTCCGAGCGGGCCAGGGAGCCGTACAGCAGCACCGTGCCGCCGCGCGAGGCGTGCGACTCCAGCAGTCCGGCCATGGCCGATGTCAGCGCCCCGGCCGGCGCCACGAGGATGCTCTCCGCCATGGAGCCCGAGCCGAGGGCCCCGGCGAGGTCGTCGGTGGGGACGACGGTGTTGAGCGGCAGCCCCGCGTTGATGGCCGAGGTGAGGTACCAGTCCTCGAAGTGCGGCGAGCCGATCGTCGAAGGGTCGGCCGCCATCCGCTCGTGGTACTCCCGGAAGGGGTAGACCCACACCAGCGGGCCGGGGGCGTCCGGCGCCGCCTCGAGCGCCGTGGCGACGTGGTCGCCCACCTCGCGGGCGCAGCGCTCGTCGAGCACGCCCTTGGCGGTGTCGATGGCGAGGACGTTGACCTCGGTCGGCGGCTGCACCGACCCGTCGGCGCGGACCCTCGAGACGGCCAGCGGCAGGTCGATGTCGAACGGCTCGCGGTGGTAGAAGTCCCACCACGGCTGCTGCCAGAACCACGGATCGTTCGCGTAGAAGCGGAACCGGTAGCCCTCCGCGCCCGCCGGCAGCATCGCGATGCGCGACATGAAGCCCGCCATCTCGATGCCGAAGTCCTCGTTGAGCGGTCCCCACGGCGAGTTCGGGGGCGGGGACTCGATGACGCCCGCCTCGTAGATCTCGAGCGCGGGCACCGCGTCGGCGCCGATGTCGATGCCGGCGGTGTGGTTGGTGCCGCGCACCTGCACGGGGTAGGAGAGGTGGCGGCCGAGGTCGCGCCAGAACCCGAGCGCTCTCGTGCGAAGCTCCTCGACCCGGTCGGCGCGGAAGCGGGTGCCGTCGAAGGACTCGCCGAGCTCGGACCACGCGTACGAGCTGAACCCGAACCCGTTGGACAGCCACAGGTAGTCGAAGTCCAGCACCGCCAAGTAGTCCTGGGCCTGCCTGCCGAGGAACTCGCCGAAGCTCGTCCCGTCCGGGATGCCTCCGGGGAAGGCGGCGTAGCGACGGTCGTCGCCGCGGAGCTCGGAGAAGTGCCGGACCATGGCGATGATCGGGCCGATGCCGATGTCCTCGCCGCGGGCCACGACCTCCGGATGCCGGTCGAACTTGAACGACGAGGGAGCGAACTCCGGCCCGGGGTCGAAGGTCGCGCCGACGCTCGTCGGCAGTCCGCGCTCGGCGCCCACCCGCTTGATCGTCGCGACGAGGGCGGCCAGGTCCCGGTACGTGACGGTCGGCATCCCGTCGCGGAACGGGATCGCTACCCGCTCGGGCTCCTTGGGCTCCCCGTACGGGCTCGCCTCCGTGTTGTTGAACCCGATCCAGCGGGCCCACTCGATCTCCTCGTCGATCTCGGAGCGCCAGTCGAGGATCTCGCTGCCGTCGGAGACCCAGAGCAACACCGAGCACTCGTCGGCGGCGGCGAGGAGGGTGGACCACTGGTCGAAGATCGTCCCCACCGTCGCCAGGAGCGAGTCCCGGTCGTATGCGGTGAACGGTTTCAGGGAGACTTCGAGGTTGGCGCGGCGGAGTGGTGCGTCGGTCATGACTCAAGTCTCACGGCTACGACGTCCTCCCGGGGCAGCGCGTCGATGCCGGGGGCGGAGTCCTCCCCGGACCGACGTGCGGCCGCCACCAGGTCGTTGGCGCTGCGCAGCACCGGGCGACGCCCGAAGGCGCCGGGCTCCACCGCCGCAGCGGTGGTGACGTGGAACTCCGCCGTCTCGCCGGGGAGCAGTGTCACCAGGGCGCGGTCCACCCGCGCCCGCGGGTCGATGTGGTCGACGAGGAGCGTGAGGTCCTTCACGAGCGCGCGGGCGGTCGCCACCACTCGCACGCCACCGTCGGCCGCCTCGACGCGCACGTCGAGCGCCTCGTCGGAGAGGGCAAGCGAGGTGTCCTCGGCGAAGTACCAGAGCGCGCGCTCCCCGGTCGACAGGTCCGCGACGACGAACTCCGCCGTCGCGTCCTTCACCGCCAGCACGTCGCGCGGCAGTGGGACGGTCACGGCGGAGCGCGCCGGCACCGACACCGACCGGCGGTCCTCCGCCAGGACGAGGCCGCCGAGGCCGCACCGGCGCGCCCAGAGGGTCGCCTCCCACGCGTCCGGGGAGTCGTTGTGCAGCACCAGCGCGGGCCCGTCGGGTCGCGGCTGGATCGTGGCGAGCCGGTCGGCGAACACGTCGCGGAGCGCGTACCACAAGGGCTTGCGGACGCGGTGCGCGTCGACGGCGGACCAGGACACCACCGGCCAGCAGTCGTTCAGCTGCCAGACCACGGCGCCCGTGTTGAACGGGGCCAGGGATCGGAAGTGCTCGATCCCGAGCCGTACGGCGCGGGCCTGGTTGAGTTGCGTGGCCCAGTGCCAGTCGACGTAGTCGGCGGGCTCGGGGAGGTGGTCGCCCAGCCCGCGCTGCAGCTTGCCCTGCCCGTCGTCGGCCTTCTGGTGGACGAGCAGGTCCGGGCCGAAGGGGGAGCGGGGCTCGTCGTGCACGACCGACTCGAGCGTCGCGAAGGCGGGCGGGCCCTGGAAGCCGAACTCCGCCACGAAGCGGGGCCGGTAGCTGCGGTAGTGGAGGTAGTCGTGCGTGTTCCAGACGTCCCAGATGTGCATGCAGCCGCTGGTGTCGTCGTTGGGGTGCAGGTAGCGGTCGAAGGAGAAGGGGCTGCCCTCGAGGTAGGGCACCCCGGGGGCCAGCTCGGACACGACGCGCGGGAACAGCTCGGTGTAGTAGCCCTCGCCCCAGGTGGCGCCGTCGAGCATGGCGCGCCAGCCCCAGTCGGCCCAACCCCAGATGTTCTCGTTGCCCCCGTTGAACAGCGCCAGCGACGCGTGGCCGGCGAGGCGGCCGACGGCCTCCCTCGCCTCGGCGTCGAACTCGTCCCACAGCTCGGTGTCCTCGGAGTAGGCGGCGCAGGCGAGCGGGAAGTCCTGCCAGACCAGCAGGCCGAGCTCGTCGCAGAGGTCGTAGAAGTCCTCGGACTCGTAGATGCCGCCGCCCCAGACGCGAAGCAGGTTCATCCCGGCGTCGACGGCGTCCGTGACCGACGCCCGCAGGCTGGCCCGGGTGATCCGCGGCAGGTAGGTGTCGTCGGGGATCCAGTTGGCCCCGCGCACGTAGACGTCGGCCCCGTTCACACGCACCACGAAGCGGTTCCCCTCGGGGTCGGGGGAGGTGTCGACCTCCACCGAGCGGAAGCCGAGGCGGCCGCGCCACTCGTCGACGGTCTCGCCGGCGGGCGACAGGAGGGTCACGGTCGCCGGGTACAGCGGCTGGTCGCCGTGGGTGCGCGGCCACCAGGGCTCGGCCCCGGGCACCGCGAGCTCCAGACGGTTGTCCCCGGACGCGTCGACGGTGTGGTCGAGATGGTCCCCGACGCGGACTCGCAGCGTGTGGCCCGGGGCGTGGTGCTCGACCGCCATGCGGAGATCCAGTGTGGCACCGGCCTCGGCCGACCACGCCGTCAGGGGGCGGACCTCGGCCAGGCGCGGGCCGGAGCGCTCCTCGAGGGCGATGGGCCGCCAGATGCCGGCGGTGACGATCTCCGGCCCCCAGTCCCAACCGAAGGCGTAGGCGGGCTTACGGATGGCGTTGAAGGGGTGCGGGTTGGAGTGGGGGCGCTCGCCCAGCACCGCCTCGCGCTCGGCGGCGTACCGCTGGGCGGCGGTGAAGAGCACCCGCAGGTCGTTGCGGCCCTCGCGCAGGTGGCGGTGCACGTCGAAGCGGTAGGAACGGTGGTGGTTGGCGGTGCGGCCGATCTCGGCCTCGCCCAGCCAGAGGGTGGCGACGGTGTCGAGGCCCTCGGCGACGAGCTCGTGCCGGTCGTGCCCGTCGGGGGTCCAGTCGAAGGACCTGCGGTACTCCCAGTCGACGTGGCCGATCCAGGCCAGCGCCGCCTCGTTGCGGCCGTCGTAGGGGTCGGGGATCAGGTCGGCTGCGAGGAGGTCGAGATGCACGACGCCGGGCACGTTGCCGGGGATGCCGTCGGTGAGTGTCTGGGCCAGGGCCTCCGGGACCGGGCCTCGTACGGCGCGGAGCGTCCAGGCGCCACCTAGGTCGAGACGGTCGGAAGGGGTGACAGAGACACCGCTGGGTGAGGGAATCACGTGGATAACTCCGTGGGTCGTGGTGTTCGAATGAACCGGCCAGGGCTCAGTGGAACACCCACGCGACGAACTCTAGGCCATCCGACGCGACTTGTAAAGCGGTTTAGTAGCGTGATTGCATTTCCCTTCGAGGGAATGGGTAGTCTCTCAACATGCCGACACCCACGGGCGATGGAAAGCCTCGCCGCCTCACGATCGCGCAGATCGCTGAACGAGCGAACGTGTCTCCTTCTGCGGTCTCGTTCGCGCTCAACGGCCGCCCGGGAGTTTCCCCCAAGACCCGCGAGCGGATCCTGGAAGTGGTCCGCCAGGCCAACTGGCGGCCCAACTACGCGGCCCAGGCGCTGTCGAAGTCCCGGGCGGGAGTGATTGGTGTGGTCACGATCCGTGAACCGGGCCAGCCGCTCTGGTCCGCCAGCTTCGGTGGTCATTTCCTCGCGGGCGTGCAGTCCGCCCTCGCGGAGCATGGCGTCCTCCTCATCCTGCACACGGTCCAGAGCCTCGACGAAGAGGCGCAGCTCTACGAATGCTGGTTGGGTCAACGCCGGGTCGACGGAGTGCTCGTCATCAACCCGCGGGTCACGGACCCCCGACTGGAAGAGTTGGACAGGATCGACCTCCCCGCCGTCGTCGTGGGCGACACCCGCGAACAGTCGGATCTGAGCTGCGTCTGGACGGATGACGAGGACGCGGCCCACATCGCAGTGGAGCACCTCGCGAGGCTCGGTCACCGGCACGTCGCCAGGATCGGCGGTGACCCGGAGCTGCTCCACTTCGCGATCCGCGAGCGCGCCTTCAAGGCTGCAGCCCAGGACGCTCGCGTCAAGATGAACGCCGAGACACTGGACGCCGATGCGACGGCTGCCGAACGGGTCCGAGAACTGGCCGCTGCGCCCGTCAACCCTCTTACGGGCGTGATAGTCGAGGACATCGAGTTCGCGGTCCACCTGACGGGCGCGCTCCGCCAGCTGGGCATCTCGGTGCCCGGGGACATTTCGGTCCTCGCCTGGGACGACAGCCCCGCGGCCACCTTGCTGACCCCTGCGCTCACGGTGCTCCACCGAGACATCACCGAGTATGGCAGGCTCGCCGCAGACCAGCTGATCGAGGCCATCGAAAGCGGCGAGCGAAGGTCGATCCGGGGAACCAGCACCCGGCTCGTACGGCGTGACAGCACGGGTCCGGTCGGGCATCCAGTCAGCGGGGCGGGATCACCACCTCCCCCGGAATGATGGCGCCCCTGGCACGCAGGGCATCGTGCAACAACGGAAGCGGCACTTCTGCCATGGGGACTCTTTCCGTGACCGACAGCGCTGCATTGGCACCCGCCGCCTGTCCCATGGCCATGCAGGAGGCTTGAACGCGATAGGCCGAGTTGGCTTCCTGGTCGCCGGCTATGGCTCTCCCCGCGACGATGAGGTTGTTGCTACCGCGCGGGATCATCGCCCCACGAGGTATGGATGGAACGGTGCCATATGGCAGCGCACGGATCTCGATGCCGTCACCATCGGGCCGGTGCAGGTCGATGGGGTAGAAGCTGTTCGAGACCGCGTCGTCCCAATGTCGCCCGCTCAGGTAGTCGTCGCTGCGGATCCGCTCCAGGCCATCGATCGTGAAGGTCTCCCGGATCCCACATTCGATCGCCCAGGAGTCGACCGTGAGGTTCTGCAGGCCCTCCTGCCCGCGCAGGAATCGGTAGATCCGCGTAAGTGTTCTCCTGGCCTCCACCTCTGCGGCTGTCCGCGTGACGCTCGTGCCGCCGTCGACGCCCGTGACGTGAATGGTGTTCTCGCCGCGACTGCTCAGGAATCGCCGCATCGGCCTCTCGCTCATCGACAGATCAGTGGCCCGCAGCTCGCCATTGGAGACCGCCCGTGAGTAGGCCACGTCGAGGGCCTCGAAGTCGAGTTCTTCCAACTCGTACCCACCGAGCCGCACCATCAGTGTGCCCGGTTGTCTCTGCGTGTTGCTCTCCCGCTCGAGTCCCGCGAGACCGACTACGTCGGCGTCGCCGGAGCAGTCCACGATGCGACGGGCAAGGACTTGCGTCAGCCCCTCCTTGCCGCAGAGCGTCACGCGCCAGAAGTCACCCGCGGGCGACACGGCGCCCAGCATCGTGTGCAGCCGTAGACCTGAGCCGGAGCGGAGCACTGCTTCGTCGGCGGTGGCGGCGAACAGCGGAGCGACCACTGGCACCTGCAATTTGTAGTGCGGTTGTCGCCAGTCGCTGAAGTTGGGAAGCGTGCCGCCCGCCAAGGACACCGCCTGTTTGACCATCTCCCAGCCGATTCCCGCAATGACCTGCTGGCCCCACGCGTGGAACAGCCCCGGCAGAGCCACACCTGCCACGGTTGTGGTCCCGCCGAGCGCCCCGTTCTTCTCCACGAGCATGGTGCGCATACCCATCGAGGCAGCTTGGATCGCTGCTGGCACGCCGGCCGCTCCTCCGCCGATGACCAGGACATCGAGGAGTGTCTCACCTCCGTGAGGGGTCACCACGAATCGCCTCGCACCGGAGTTGCCGAGTGGCCGAGGACCGTGGACAGTTTGGATGCTGCTGCTGTGGCCGCGTCCACGAGCAGTGTCTCGTGGGCCGGGGTTCTTCGTACAGCAGGGTAGCCGACGCAGATCGCCGCAACCACCCTGCCAGCACCGTCCCGAACGGGAGCAGCGACACCGCAAACGCCCGCCGCTTCTTCTTCGAAGTTGGTCGCGTAGCCGGACCGGCGCACGCCGTCGAGTTCGGCGGCAAGTCGCTGCATCTCGCCCGCTGGCAGGTTGAGAAGGGCTTGTAGCTCGCCTGTGGTGGCGCCGGACAGGAGGGCCTTGCCGGCGGCAGTGCGACGCAAGGCTCCAGTGGGGTCGGAAGGGCTCCTCATGTTGCTGGGGTTGACGTTCAACAATTGGCGGCTGACGAGCACCGAGAGGTCCACTCTTCTGCCCTCGCGAAGAGTCGACAAGTGCACCGTCTCGTCGGTCCGCTCCCAAAGGTCGCGCAACACCGGTGCAGCCACGATGCCCAAGTCGTACTGCAGCTCGTAGGTGCGGTTCAGTTCGAAGAACCGGGGCCCCAGGACGTACCGGCGGGTTTCATCGATCTGGCCCACGAGCCCATGGATTGCCAAGGCGCTGAGCAGGGTCCTGCCGGTCGAGGCGTGCAGACCCACCCGGTCGGCCAGAATCTTGAGCGGCACTCCAGCGGGCCCGGCGGCGGCGATCTCGGTCAGCAGTGAGACAGTCCGATCGATCGCCTGGATGGGGCTGCGCGGTTGCTGAGCGGGGGCAGGCTGGTCCCCGAGGGATGGCCGAGGCTCCTGACTGGGCGGCATGGGATCGCCTCTTCTTGTTGTTGCGCCGCTCCGGTGGCTGCGCGGTGTGGTTAGATCTGTTCTACATTGCAGAACCTGCTTCGTCAATATAGTAGGCGAGTGCGTTTTTGCCGCAGGAGGCAACCGAATGAGGGCCGAGGAGTCGCTGAGCATGCAGGTGGTCGAGGGGGCTGGGGCTGCGCCCGCGGTCGCCGTGAGCAGGTTGAGGGTGGAGTCGACCGCGGAGCCGGTGGGAGTCGACGTCGCCGCGCCCCGCTTGTCCTGGATCGTCGAGGCCGGGGCAAACGGAGTACGCCAGACGCACTACGCCGTTCGCGTCGAGGAGGTCGGCGATGCCGAGGGCGCCTCGCCGGCCGTGTGGGAGCTCGGACCGGTGGCGTCGTCCGCCACCCGGAGCGTCGATTACGCCGGTTCGCCACTGAAGGCGAACACCAGGTACCGGTGGCGGGTGTCCGTGTCCACGTCGGCAGGGGAAGCCTCTGCCTGGTCCACGTTTCGGACCGGCTTGTTCATCGACGCGGACTGGGCGGGGGCCAAGTGGATCGCTCGGCGTGGGGGCACTGTCGGGCGGATCTCCCAGCCCGCACCAGTCATGCGCCGGAGCTTCGTCCTCAATCGTCCCGTGGTCAGTGCCCAGCTGTACGTGGCCGCCGGAGGGTATGCCGACGTCCGCATCAACGGGGACGCCCCGGATCGGGGGGTGCTAGCACCGGGCTTCACCGATTACGACGTCTGCGTGCAGTACGACGCCACCGAAGTGGCCGAGCTTCTGCACTGCGGCATCAACACACTCCGGGTGGAGCTGGGACGGGGCTTCTATGCAATGCTCCAACGGAACATCTGGGGGTGGGAAAGGGCCCCGTGGCACGCTGAACCGTGCGTGAGGATCGCCCTGCTGGTCGAGCATGACGACGGCAGCCGCACTTCGGTGGTGACGGACGAGGAGTGGCGCGCCGAGGACGGGCCAATCATCTTCGACGACCTCTACGCAGGTGAGTCGTTCGACTTCTCCAGGCGACTGGTTGGCATCGACGATGCACGCTTCGATGATGGGCCATGGCAACCGGTGGTCACCGTGGCCGGCCCCCGCGGGGCCCTCAGGCACCAGCGCCAGCCTCCGATCAGGGCGACGGACACCATCCATGCGGTGTCGGTGGTGCGCCTGGCCCCCGGCCGATTCGTCGTCGAGTTTCCGCGGGTGATGGCTGGCTGGGTGACGTTGACCATCCCTGCCCGGGCGCGATCCAAGGTGAGAGTCGTGTATGCCGAGACGCTGCGAGCCGACGGCAGCGCCAACAACGACGACCCTGCGGACTACTACGAGGGGCGGTTCCAGACCGGTGAGGTGACCTTCACGGCCGAAGGGCAGTCCTGGAGTCCAAAGTTCAGCTACTACGGGTTCCGTTACGTCGAATTGACCGGCTGGCCGGACGAGCAGCCGCCGACCGGGGACAGCGTAGTGGCCCATTGCATTCACACCGACCTCCGGCGCACCGGTGCGTTCAGCTGCTCTGAGCCCCTGCTCAACGAGATCCACGGCATCGTCGTCGACACGGTCCTCAACAATGCGCATGGGATTCCTACGGACACACCCACGTTCGAGAAGAACGGATGGACCGGGGACGGCATGGTGGCCGCGGAACTGATGCTGATGAACTTCGACGCGCACGAGTTCCTGGCGAAGTGGACCGAGGACATCGTCGCGACCGCCCGTCACACGGGGATTCCCCGTGTGATCGCCCCCCATGGCGGTTGGCCGCACGACTGGGGTCCAACGCCGACGTGGAACGCCGCCATGGCACTGGTTCCGCAATGGCTCCACCTCTACACCGGGGACGAGAGGAGCTTGGCGACCCATTACGACGTCCTGGCGGAACATGCGCGGCTCGAGTTCCGGCGGGCATCGTCGGGCATAGCGACCACCACGCTCGGTGACTGGGTGGCCCCCGAGACCCCTCCGGGTGGCGGCAATCCCGAGGAGGACCTGCGCGTCACGGCAACGATCTTCCTGCACGCGATCCTGAGCGCCGTGGCTGACGCGGGGCACTTGGTGGGCCGCCGGGGGGAGTCCCAAGAATTTCGCGTGCTCGCGGGACAGGTGAAACAGGCGTTCCTGAACGCCTTCTACGATGCCTCCGCCGGCGTGGTCAAGGGAGCGGGAGAGAGGGAGTTCCGGCAGACGCACAACGTCCTCGCTCTGGCGTTCGGGCTGATCCCCGACTCCGGGCGACAGGCGGTCGCGGACGCCGTGGCCAACGACGTGGTGCAGCGCGATTTCCATCTCAATACTGGGGCCTTGGGGACCAAGTACCTGTTGCCGGTGCTGAGCCGTCACGGGCACTCGGATGTGGCGGTACGCGTGGCACTGCAGACCTCCTTTCCCAGTTGGGGATACTGGCTCGCAAACGGTGCGACGACGACGTGGGAACATTGGTCGATCGAGTCCCGCTCACGCGGACACTATTTCCTCGGCACTGTGGATGACTGGCTCTTCCACGACGTCGCCGGCATCCGTCCGCTGGTCCCGGGGTACCGCGTGTTCCTGGTGTCCCCGATGCTGGCTGCCCCGCTCACGTCAGCCACGGCCAGCATCGAGACGGCCATGTTGGTCGTGAGCGTCGGTTGGCTGCAAACCATTGACGGCCATGAAGTGCACGTCGGAGTACCGGTGGGAGCAACGGCGGTCGTCAGGCTCCCCGCCGGTCACGTCACCATCCTTGAATCCGGGGGGCACAGGTTGCGCTCGTACAGCGAACCGCGTGAAAAAAGTCCGCCGCAGACTTGACACTAAAGCCCTTTAGTTGTTGAATCTCCTGTACCGGCCAGGTCTCAAGAACGCCCACTCACTACTCAATGCCGAGAGATTAGAGGATCCAGATGCTTGCATCGTCCCGCCGTCGCGTTGCCGTCCTCACGGTCGCAGCGCTTTCCACCGGTTTCCTGGCCGCCTGCTCCGACAGCAACGCCCAAGAGACCAACGAACCCGCCCCTGCTCCCGCCAGCTCCGCAGAGCTCGGAGGAACGCTCACGATCGCCACCAGCAGCGATATCGGCCCGAAGCTGTTCATCGACGACTTCACCGCGGAAACCGGCGTCGACGTCAAGGGCACCTATGCCGAGGCCGGTGCACTGGGTGAGCAGATCCGAATCCAGGTCACGTCGGGGACTGCCCCTGACCTGTTCCGTTCCGCGCCCGGCTACGCGGCGCCGTCGTCGGTGCTGAACCTTGCGGAGGAGGGGGCACTGATGGACCTTTCCGACCAGCCATGGGCCGAATTCGTCCCCGAGTCCTTCGCCCCGCTGCAGCAGCTCGATGACAAGACCTACGCCTTCCCGACCTACGGTCAGGCCATGCTCGCCTTCTACAACAAGGCGGTGTTCGAGGAAGTCGGGGTCGAACCTCCGACCACCTGGCCTGAGTTCATCGAGGTCATGGACCAGTTGAAGGCGGCCGGCAAGACCCCGATCGCCCTCGGTCTCGCCGACGCCTACATCATGCAGTTCTTGCCGTTCGCACTGTCCTCGACGCTGGTCAATGGGCAGACGCCGGACTTCTACGACCGCCTCAACGCCGGCGAGACCTCATTCGTCGAGTCTGAAGGATGGCGGAAGACCCTCGAACTGTTCCTCGGACTCATCGAGGACGGCTACACGACGCCGAACCCGCTCGGCATGCCGGGGGATCCCGCCATGCAATCGGTGGGCAGCGGCGAGGCGGCCATCGTCGTCATGCCGTCCGCCGCATCCCCCGTGCTCGCCGGCTTCATGGAAGGCGGGGCCGACCAGATGGGGTCCTTCGCGATCCCGGCCACGGACGATGCGAGCGAGACCTTCGTCGCATTCACTCCTGATTACCTGGTCGTGAACGCCGACGCGGAGAACGCCGACGCCGCGCTGGCGTTCCTCGACTACATCTCCGCCCCGGAGCGCACGGCCGAGTGGGCTGCCGAGATGGGTGCCATCCCTGCGCTGACCAACGCCGAGCCGATCGACAACCCGCTCAACCAGACGGTACAGCCGTTCCTCGACGAGGGGCGCACGGCACCCTTCGCCAACCACGCCTGGCCCGGCGGCCAGGTCGCCGCGGCCCTCATGGAGGTTGGTCAGCAGGCAGTCGAGGGCTCCAAGACGATCGACGACGTGCTCGCCGCCATGGACGCTGCCTACCAGGAGGCCATGAAGTGAGCACAGCTCTCGCCGAGAGGGTGTCTGCGGCCTCCGGGCCGCAGGCCCCCTCGCGGGCGGGGCGCCCCGGGGGAGCGGCGCGCCGCCGGCGGCTGGCGCCCCAGTGGTTCCTGGCGCCCGCCCTCCTCTTCTACGCAATCGTCGTCCTCTACCCCTCCGTCGCCGGTGGCTACTATGCCTTCACCGACTGGGCGGGTGGGGCCGAGGCCAACTTCATCGGACTCGACAACTTCCGCGAGATGCTCGACGACCAGGCGGCCGTCGCCTCGCTCCGCAACACCCTCCTGATCGCGGTCTCGCTCACCGTCGTGCAGTCGGGACTCGGGCTCCTGCTGGCCCTCGCGCTCAACTCCGCGATCCGCGCCCGCAACCTGCTGCGCACCCTCTTCTTCGCCCCCATGATGATGCCGCCCGTCATCGTTGGTCTCCTGTGGCAGTACATCTACACGCCCGGCGGCCCGCTCGACACCGCACTCGGGGCGCTCGGCCTCGGCGGCCTCATCCAGAGCTGGCTCGGCAGCTCCGACATCGCCCTCTGGTCGATCATCGCGAGCGTCATCTGGCACCACGTCGGCATGTCGATGGTCATCTTCCTCGCCGGCCTCCAGGGCATCCCCTGGGAGCTGTACGAGGCGGCCGCCCTCGACGGGGCCGGCAAGCTGCGCCAGTTCCTCTCCGTCACCTGGCCGCTCCTCGGGCAGGCCATCACGATCGCCACCGCGCTGACGATGACCTCCTCCCTCAAGCTCTTCGACCAGGTCTTCGTCATGACCGGCGGCGGCCCGGGCGTCTCCACCCAGACGCTGTCGCTGATCATGTACCGCGAGGCGTTCGTCTACGGCGAGTACGGCTACGGCTCCGCCATCGCGCTCGTGCTGACGATGATCGTCGCCTTCATCGTCTTCCTCCAGATGTCCATCACCCGACGAGGGGAGGTCGACGCATGAGCGCCACCGCAACCCGGATCGCCACCAGTGCGGTCACCGCCACCGCGGCACCGCGACGCCGACGGTTCCGCCACGGCTACGGGCGTCCGCTGCTCGAGGTGGCGATGATCCCCATCACCATCGCCTACCTCTTCCCGCTCTACATCATGGTCTCGATGTCGTTCAAGACCACCTCCGAGATCGCTTCCTCGACGGTGGCGCCCCCGCAGTCGCTGTTCCTCGGCAACTACGAGACCGCCTGGGTGAGCGCAGGCCTCGGCCGGGCGATGCTCAACAGCCTGCTCATCACCGCCGTCAGCATCACCATCGCCGTGCTGATCGGGGCCATGGCGGCGTTCGCCATCGTGCGCGGCAACCGTCGCACGAGCACTTGGAAGCTGATGCTCTTCCTCCTCGGCCTGATGATCCCGGGCCAGCTCGGAATGGTGCCGCTCTACATCCTGATGCGGGATGCGGGTCTGCTCCAGACCCACGCGTCGCTCATCATCTTCTACGTCGGCAGCCTGATGCCGATGACCGTCTTCCTCTACACCGGGTTCCTCAAGACCCAGTCGCCCACCTACGAGGAGGCGGCCAAGATCGACGGGGCGGGCTGGTGGAAGGCCTTCTTCCACGTCGTCTTCCCCCTGCTGCGGCCGGTCACCGGCACGGTGATCATCGTCAACACCATCAACACCTGGAACGACTTCCTCACCCCGCTGCTGTACCTCGCCGGCACCGAGAACCGCACGCTCCCCGTCGCGGTCTTCTCCTTCCAGGGGGAGTTCGCCAGCGAATGGGGCCTGATCTTCGCGGGCATGATGATCGCCGCGCTGCCGGTGCTCATCGTGTACTTCTTCCTGCAGCGCCACGTCATCCAGGGCTTCGCGGGCGGCCTGAAGGGGTGATCCCCCGACCACTCCCCGTCACCTCGCACGTGCACCTGCCCGTGCGGGTGGCCCCGCCACACAACTCGAGCGACGCGGGTGCAATCACCACCCGTCTGCACCACGTCCTCGAACGCGACGCGTCCGGCATCCGGCTCGTCTACGCCAACTGGTCCAACGACCAGGGCGCGGACCTCCCGGGGCCGGACGCGATCCGCGTCTCCGCCACCGTCGCGCTCGACGGTGGGGCGCCGCTGCCCGTCACCTTCGACGGCGAACCCGCCGCCACGCTCGCGCCCGGCGAGGCGCGGATCAGCGACCCGCTGCCCATCGGGGCCCCGAAGGGCGCGACGATCACCAGCACGACCACCGCACGCGGCGGCACCGTCCCCCTCGGCCCCTGCACCGACGCCACTGAGGGCGAGGGCGTGGCAGTGGGGGAGCGGGAGCCGGAGCCCGGCACCGCCTACGGGTACGGCCCCTGGCAGGTCCTCGGCGACGTAGCCGACGTCGCGCCCCTGCTGCTCGTCACCGGCGACTCGAACGCGGTGGGCTTCGGTGACCGCCGCGGCACCGCCGACCACCTCGGCTGGGTCCGGCGGGCGTTCGCCGGCACCGTGCCGCTCATCAACCTCGCGGTGAGCGGCGGCACCGCGCTGGGCGCGCAGACCGACGCATCGAAGCTCCGGCGCGGCCGGTTGCTGCAGTGGGCGGAGCCCGACGTCGCCCTCGCCGCCCTCGGTACCAACGACCTCCAGCGCGGCGGTCCGACGCTCGCGGAGATGCAGCGGAGGCTGACGGCGCACTGGCTCGACCTCGCGGGAGCCGGGCGGCCCGTCCACGCGTGCACGATCCCGCCCGTGACGACGTCGACGGACGGGTGGCTGACGATCCCCGGACAGGTTCCCACCCCCGGGAGCGACGTGCGCGCGGCGGTGAACGCCTGGCTCCGCACGGTCCCGGCGCCGCTGGCCGGGGTCGTGGACGTGGCCCGCGCCCTCTGCGCCCCGGAGTCGGAGCACGTCTGGGGCGCGGGCCTCACGGATGACGGCGTGCATCCCAACGCGGTGGGCCATGCGGCGGCCGCAGGGGCCGCCGCATGGCTCGTCGCGTCACTGTGCGATGCGGAAGATGGCGCTGCGCCACTTCTCCAACGGCACCCGGATGCCTCCCTGGGCCAGCTGCGCTGAGGTGCCGCTGAAGACGGAGCTGCCGTCCTCGGCGAGCAGCCGGAAGCTGCCCTCGCGCTCGATACGGGGGTACACCTTGTCCCGTGCCGGGTTCTTGGCCGACCTGCGGTAGACGACTAGGTGCTCCGGGCCGACGATCAGCTGGTGGTCGACGCCGGTGCGCTCGTCCACAGGCACACCCGCGCCGGCCAGGAAGGACGCCAGCGCCTCCCGCTCGAGGGCGGCCATGTCGTCCACCCACAGGATCGGGACGGGGAACCCGTCGGCCTCGAGGACGCTGCGCACCCTCGCATCGAGGTTGCGTCGGTCCACCACCACGGCCTTGTAGTCGAAGTCCGCGCTGAGCCCGTCCACCTGCTCCAGGCCCGTCGGGACCATGGTCAGGAGCCGGTCGATGATCTCGTCGTCGGTCAGGAGGTGGAACGCCGGCAGGTGCAGGTCGAGCGCCAGCCGGACGAAGGGGACGACGGCGAAGTTGTGCCCGTTCGCGATGGGGACCGCGGCGGGGTTCTGGATCACCGCCACCTGCGCGCCCGACCAGTCCACCGGGCCGGCGGCGTAGACGGGGGAGAAGCGGCGGTAGTGCCGCTCGAAGGCCTCCCGGAAGGGGACGAAATCCACCGCGTTGTGCCACAGCGCCCAGTGCAGCTGGCCGACGGCGCCGGCCGCGTAGTACTGGGCGAGGCCGGCCTCGATCATCAGTTCGCCCGCCTCGGACTGGGGCAGGTCGGGCAGGAACGACTCCCACCCGTAGCTGCCGCCCTCACCGTTGTAGACGGGTCCCGAGGTGGAGTACGGGGCGAACAGCGAGGCGATTGCGTGCGAGAACACGTCGTCGACGTCGCGGGCCAGCCACGGCGACCGGCGCTGCTCGGCGTCGGGCCGCAGGTCGATGGGGGCGTTCGGCATGTAGTGGTGGGGCGCGTTGCCGTCGACGATGTTCGGCAGCTGCCAGGTGGAGACCGAGGTCGACACGTCGTGGCCGTACGCGCCGACCATCGCGAACACCAGCCGCTGGGGATCCGCGCCCTTGACCGCCATCGCGCACTGCTCGGTGACGCGTCGCCAGTTCGACTGGATGGACATGTAGGCGTCGTGCGGCTCGTTGTGGGGGATCTCGATGCCCATGATGGCGTGGTTGCCCTTGAAGTGGGTGGCCAGCCAGCGATGGGAGTCGAGCAGGGTGCCCAGGTGCTCCGGGTCGGCCACGTTGAAGGTGCCGCGCTCCGTGGGCGACGGGGCGAGGTACGCGAACGCGGTGCCCGGCTTCCCGGTCCCGGCGTCGTGGTTGTTCCCGCCGCTCCAGTAGTCGTAGGGGTCCACCGGGTAGCGGTGCCAGTCGAGCACGAGCCGGATGCCGTGGCGGCCGGCCCGCTCGGCGAAGTGGTCGAGCATGGCCAGCCACTGCGGATTCATGCCCCGCGACGTGATCTCGCCGAGCCAGGCGTCGTCGTCCGGGAAGACGCCGCGGGCGGGCTGCACCATGCCGAGGTTGATCGGCACGCGGATGACCCGCAGGCCCCAGTGCGCCATCAGCGCGATGTCGGCGTCGAGGCCGGTCCAGTCGGCGGTCCGCGGGAACTTCAGCATCACGAGGTCGTAGTTGAAGCCGGTGAAGCCGAACGGGCGGTCGCCGTCGAGCAGCTTGCCGCCGACGACGGTGAGCGGGCCCAGCTCCTGTGGGTCCCTGATCTCGACGGGGAAGGTGTGGCTGACGCCGAGGTGGTCGATGGTGATCTCGGTCGTGCCCGCGGCCACGGGCGTGAGGTAGCCGTACTCGTCGACGGTCAGCACACCGGGGTCGGCGGGGGTGAGGGACGAGTGCTGGGTCACGTCGCGCGTGGTGCCGTCGGCGTACTTGGCGCGCACCACGAGCGGGACCAGGTCGTCGTCGTCGGTGAGCGCGAGCGGCAGGCCGGTGGTCTCGAGCGAGCTGGGCACCACCTCCTCCACGAGGTGCTCGACGCGCACGTCGTCGAACCAGGCGACGGCCTTGGTGGAGCCGAGCGTCAGGTGGTCCTTCCAGACCTGCAGCTCGAGGCGGATCACGTCGTCCATGCCGGCGATGTTGTTCCACTGGGTCATCTCGACGTGCTGCCAGGCCGGCTGACCGGCGGGCACGTTCACCTGGACGTTGCGCACGCCCTGCGTGGCGCTGACCAACCTGACTTGGATCCGGGAGACGCCCTGGGTGCGGACCTTGAGGGTGACCTTGCGGACGTCGAGCCGGTCAAGGGTCTTGCGTAGGGCGACGTATCGCCCCGCGGAGGTGAAGTCGCCCGTGAGGCGGCCCGAGCGTCGGCCGACCGCGGCGAGCGAGTCGTCGCGGACGAACTCGCCCACGGCCGCCCCGTACTCGTTGCCGAGGTGCAGCGCCCAGGGCTCGTGGCGGGACTCGAAGTGGCCGATGACGTCGGTCCAGGTGACCGGCGCCGCGGCTGCGGTGATGGGGCTGAGGTGGTTGGCCAGCACGCTGGTGGCCACGACCGCCCCGGTGCCGATCAGCATCGTGCGTCTGGTGAAGGTGTACTTGGGATCCATCTGGGGAGTTCTCCTGTCCGGGCGCCGCTTCCTTGCTAAAGCGCTTTAGTGTAGGATAGGCACGAATCAGGCCGACGGTCAATGGGCCGACGTTGATTGGTGGATGGGAACGGATGGTGCCCCCAGCGGGGATCGAACCCGCGACCCATGGATTAAAAGTCCACTGCTCTGCCAGCTGAGCTATAGGGGCCCGGTCAGTCTAGTACGTCTGGCACAGTGGCTGCATGGCATGGCTCTGGCTCGTCGGCGCGCTCTTCCTGGGAGGTGCGTTGCTCGTCGTGGCGGTCACCTTCGACGCCCGCCGGCGCCGCGAGCTGGAGCGGGCCGCGAGCGAGGTGCCGCTCCGGGGCGACGAGCGGGTCGACCGGCACCGGCCCCGCTACGTGACGCAGGAGGAGATCGACGCGCTGCCGCGGCCCAGCGGCGCCGGCGGCCGGCCTGAGGGCCGGCGGTTCGACTTCGGGCTGGCCCACCCCGATCTGGCTGCGGATGGGGGCGCGGCGACGCTCGAGGCGCCCCGCGTCCTGATGGTCGAGGGGGACGTCACGAGCATGCGGCAGTTGCTGCCGGTGCTCGGGGACGGCCCTTTGCTGCTGATCGCCGACGGGCTGGGGGAGGAGGTCGGCCGCACTCTTGGCGCGAACCGTCGGGCGCTCGGCATGCCGGTCCTGGCGTGCGAGGCGAGCCCGGGCGACCTCATCGAGGTGCGGGACTTCGTCGGCGGGGAGATCCTCTCCGGCGACGACCTGCGCGCCGGCTACACGCCCGCGTCCGCCTTCGGCCACGTCGCCGGGGCGTCCGCCGACGCGCGTCACACCTGGCTGCGGAAGTGAGCCGCTAGACCCACCAGGGGGCGAACTCCACAGGCTCGGGGTGCCGCTCGAAGGTGCGCCACCAGTCGGCCGCGTCGGGCGGCAGGGCGTCGGGGTGCGCCTGCGGCAGCAGCGTGCGGAGCTGGAGCTTCGCGTCGGACAGTGCCTGGCGGGCCTCCGAGGAGTCCGGCGACTCGAGGAACCGCCGCTCCAGCCGCAGGCAGTGGATGCGCTGCTCGATGATGCGACGGTGCCGCCGGGCCGGGCCGTCGACGAGACCGAGGGTGACCTCCGCCGCCCGGAGCCAGCCGTAGTCCAGGTGGATCTTCATGAGTCCGGGGTGCACGGTCATCGCGTCGTGCACCTGGATCTCCGGGTAGATCGCGATCGCGCCCGCCGAGATGGCGTACTCCAGCTCGTCGCGTCCGGCCTCGTCGATGAGGATCTCGGTGGAGCGGAGAACGACCGAGAAGATGCTCTCCCCGGCCATGTTGGGGCGCGGCTGGACCCCGTCGTTCTGCGACGAGATGACGTAGTTGCGCGACGCGCCGAGCAGGCCGATGGCCAGTTCGGCGGGCAGGTTCTCCCGCGTACCGCCGTCGACGTAGGTCTCGTCGCCGATGGGGACGGCCCGGAAGACACCGGGGATGGAGCAGGAGGCCAGCAGCCCCAGGACGAGATCGTGGGGGTCCTCGTCGAAGGCCTTGTTGTTGCGGTCGACGAGGGTGCCCGTCTCGGTCATGTAGCGGACCTCGCCGGACTCGAGCGCCACCATCGCGGCGCGCAGCGTCATCCCCGACGTGGCCACCCGACCCGGCTGGAAGATCGCCGGCTCGAGCAGTTCTTGGAGCACCGGCCCGGGCCGGTACATCGACTGGGTCCGCTCGAGGCCGGACCAGATGGCAGTCATCTCGCTGCCGATGCGGGGCAGCCTGCCGACGTTGCCCGCGAGGGCCGACAACTGCTGCAGCGACCACTCGGCGCGCAGTTCCTGGTCGGGGGTGAGCGCGGCCTCAATGGGGTCGGTCGGCGAGGCCGGGGTGGCGGGCGGCTCCGGCTCCTGACGACGCGCGAAGAGCAGGCGCCGCGGACGGGGGTTGACCGGCTCCGGCGGGTGGACGAGCTCCAACCAGTGAGGGCCCTCGTCCTGCAGGCGGCGGTACCACTCCCGTGGCGTGAACATGTCGTCGGACGTGCGCATGCCGAGCCACACCTGCTCCATCCGCTCCAGCCAGGCGTGCTGCTCCCCGCGGTCCGCGTACTGCGCGAGCCCGGCGGCCAGGATGGCACCTGCGGACGCGCCGACGAAGATGGTGGGGGAGAACGCGGGGTCGTGCTCGTAGAGGTAGGCCAGTGCGCCGATCTGGAAGCTGGCGCGGGCGCCGCCTCCCGAGAGCGTGCACGAGACCACGGCGGGCTCCGGTTTGGTGCCGAAGAAGGGGAGCCCGAACCATCCACTGCGCATGGCAACAAGCTTAGGCATCGGCGACGGGGACGATTGTCCGGACCTGCGCGAATGGGGGAAGATGGACAACGCTATGAATCGCGAGAACCTCACCAAATTCGCGTGGCTGTCGATCGCCGCCGCGCTGGTCACCATCGCCCTGAAGACGGGGGCCTGGCTGATCACCGGCTCCGTCGGCCTCCTGTCAGACGCGGCCGAGTCGCTCGTGAACCTGGCCGCCGCCGTCACCGCACTGTTCGCGCTGCGCGTGGCGGCGAAGCCCGCCGACAAGAACCATCACTTCGGCCACACCAAGGCGGAGTACTTCTCCGCCGCGGTCGAGGGCATCATGATCTTCGTCGCCGCCGTGGCGATCGTCTACTTCGCGATCGAGCGCCTCATCACCCCGGCGCCGCTCGAGTCCGTCGGCGTCGGCCTCCTGATCTCCGTCGTCGCCGCCGTGGTCAACGGGCTGGTGGGCTGGGTGCTGATCCGCGCCGGCAAGGCGCACAACTCGATCTCGCTGCGGGCCGACGGGAACCACCTGATGACCGACGTCGTCACCTCTGTCGGCGTGGTGGTGGGCGTGCTGCTGGTGTGGGTGACCGGGTGGTTGTGGCTCGACCCGGTCGTGGCGCTGCTCGTCGGCGTCAACATCCTGTGGACCGGGTGGCGCCTGCTGCGCGAGTCCACCGGCGGCCTGATGGATGTGTCACTGCCGAAGGAGGTCAACGCCCGGCTGCGGGAGATCCTCGAGGAGCAGTCGACCGAGGACGTGCGCTTCCATGCCTTCCGCACCCGCGTGAGCGGTTCCCAGCAGTTCATGGAGATGCACATGCTCGTGCCGGGCAGCTGGACGGTGCAGCGCGGGCACGACGCGATGGAGGACCTCATCGACGACATCGTCGAGGAGTTCCCCGACCTGCACGTGAACGGCCACCTCGAGCCGATCGAGGACCCGCGGAGCTACGACGACATCCACATCGGCCAGCGCGGCCGGATCGACGAGGGGTTCGGGCCCCCTGCGGTGTGAGCGGCGTCAGCCCTCGTCGGAGAGGTGGCGCAGGCAGAGCTCCAGAACCATCGTCATGGACTCGGCACCGGGATCGATGTGCCCGACGGTGCGCTCGCCCAGCAGCGCCGCACGGCCACGCTTCGCCACCATGTCGCGGGTCGCGTCGCGCGCCTCACGGGCCGCGAGGACGGCGCTCTCGAGCGACTCGGCCAGCGGCGCCTCCGGGTCCGCGGCCTCCATGGCCTTCACCGCGGCGTCGAGGGGGTCGACCATCGTCTTGTCGCCGACCTCGGCCCGCCCGCGAGACTGCACCGCGTCGCGCGCGGCGCGGAAGAGTGCGGCCAACCGGGGCGTGTTCAGCTGGGAGGGCCACTGGGCGGCCAGGGTGAGGAAGAAGGTGCCGTACAGCGTGCCGGCCGCGCCGCCGATCGTGCCGAGGAGGGTCATGCCGATCTGCTTGATGGCGGCGGGGGGCGTGTTGCAGGTGGCGTAGTCCATGGTGGCGGCGGCCTCGAGGCCGCGTGCCATGTTGGAGCCGTGGTCGCCGTCGCCGATGGCGGCGTCGAGTTCGTCCAGGCGGTCGGCCGCCGCGTTGAACGCTGTCCTCGCCTCAGAGAGCCAACCTTGAATTGCGCCGAGTCCGAATGCCATGGGTGCATTCTCGCGCGACCCTGCCCCAGCTACCTAATCCCGCGGAGGAAGTCCTCGTCATCGTCGGGCGCGCGGGGCGGGAGCGGTCTCGCGGGCTCGGACCTGGGCCTGCCGAGCGTGAGCCAACCGATGGGTCCGACGACCGGCACCGCGATCACGGCGAACGCCCACAGCCACTTGGGGAAGGTCCTCACGCGGTACTTGCGCGACTGCGCCACCTCCACGACGCAGTACACCGTCAACATGACGACCGCGATGATGAGGATGACCCGGAGCATTCTCCAATCCTACCGCGCCACCGGACGGCTCCCGGGGGCGTGGGACTACGATGCGTAGCCATGACCCAAGTCGACGACGTCCGCCGCATGCTGGGCGGGGGCCCGGCGCTGTGGCTCGCCTCCGGGGAGGCGCAAGCGGTCGACCCGTCGGTCGGGGTCGTGCTCGAGACGTCCGGCTCGACGGGCGTCCCGAAGCGGGTGCCCCTGCAGCGGGAGCAGCTGCGCGCCGCCGCGGCCGCGACGACCGCCCACTTCGGGTGGGGTGCCACCTGGCACCTGGTGCTGCCCGCCCATTACGTCGCCGGATTCATGGTGCTCGTCCGCGGTGTCCTCGGCGACGGTGTCCGCGCGGCCTCGTCGGACCTCACCGACCTCGACCCGGCGCCCGGCCGCAACGTCGTCTCGATCGTGCCCACCCAATTGGTCCGTGCGCTCGACGCACCCGGCCGCCTCGCCGACTTCGACGCCGTCCTCGTCGGCGGCGCACCGCTGGCACCCGACGTGCGCGCGCGGGCCGAGCAGCTGGGGATCCGCGTCGTCGAGACCTACGGCATGAGCGAGACCTGCGGCGGCGTCGTCTACGACGGGGTGCCGCTGCCCGGGGTCGACGTCACCCTCGAGGACGGGCGCATCCGACTGTCCGGGCCGATGGTGAGCGGCGGCACCTTCCTCACCGCCGACCGCGGCGAGTGGCGTGACGGACGCCTGCGCGTGCTCGGCCGCGTGGACGACGTGGTGATCACCGGCGGTCTGAAGGCCGACCTGGCGGTCGTCCGCCGGCACGTGACCGCCCTGGACCCCGACGCGTGGGTGCTCCCCGTCGACGACGACGAGTGGGGCCAGCGGATCGTCCTCTTCGCGCGCGCCGGCACGCTGGGGCAGTGGCGCAAGCGGCTCGCCGGGGGCCTGCCCCGGCACGCGCTGCCTCGTCAGCTGGTTCGCGTTGCGGAACTGCCCCGCACCTCCGGTGGCAAACCCGACCGCGAATCGCTCCTAAGATTGCTCGGGACATGACAACACTCGAAGTCTGGGTCACGGGCGCCCGCCCGCGCACCCTGCCCGCCGCCATCGCCCCCATCCTCGCCGGCGCCGCCACCGCCGCCGCACAGGGGGAGGCGGACCTGCTCCTCACCGTGCTCGCGTTCCTCGTCGCCGCCGCCCTCCAGGTGGGCGTCAACTACGCCAACGACTACTCCGACGGCGTGCGCGGCACCGACGAGTTCCGCACCGGCCCCACCCGCATCACCGCCTCCGGCCTCGCCAGGCCCGCCGCCGTGAAGCGCGCGGCCTTCCTCAGCTTCGGGGCTGCCGCCGTGTTCGGCCTGGTCATCGTGGTGCTGACCGCCCACTGGTGGCTGCTGGCAGTCGGCGTGGCGGCCATCCTCGCCGCCTGGTTCTACACCGGCGGCGAGAAGCCCTACGGGTACATGGGGCTCGGCGAGGTCTTCGTGTTCATCTTCTTCGGGTTGGTCGCGACGATGGGCACCGCCTACATCGTCGCCGACCGGTTCGCCTGGTACTCGGTGGCGGCGGGCTCCGCCGTCGGCGCCATGGCGTGCGCGGTCCTCGTCGGCAACAACCTCCGGGACATCCCCACCGACCGGGAGACCGGCAAGCGGACGCTGGCCGTGCGGCTCGGTGACCGGGGCACCCGGGTGCTCTACGTCGCGCTCGCGGTGCTCGCCGTGGTGAGCGTGGTCGCGTTCGCGGCGGGCACCACCTGGTGGGCGCTGGTGGCGCTCCTCGGCCTCCTGCCGCTCGGCGGCCCGCTCAGGCTCGTGCTGTCGGGCGCCGTCGGCCGCGACCTCATCCCGGTGATCCAGGGCACCGGCCTGGCCGGCGTCGGGATCGGGCTGGGGCTCCTCGTCGGGGTGTACCTCGCATGATCGTCTACGACATCCCCATGGCGGTGCCGTTCCGCGGCCTCGCCCGTCGCCAGGGCATGCTTCTCCGCGGCCCTGCCGGCTGGGCCGAGTGGAGCCCGTTCCCGGAGTACGGCGACGAGGAGGCCGCGGCCTGGCTCCGCGCCGCCCGCGACACCGCCCAGCACGGGTTCCCCGCACCGTTCCGCGACCAGGTGCCCGTCAACGGCATCGTCCCCGCGCTGCCGCCCGAGCTGGCCGCCCGGCGCGCCGTCGAGACGGGCTGCGCCACCATCAAGATCAAGGTCGCGGGCGAGGGGCCGCTCGACGACGACGTCGCCCGAGTCCGCGCCGTCCGGGAGGCGCTCCCCGAGGCGAAGTTGCGCGTCGACGCCAACGCCGGCTGGACGCTGGAGGAGGCCCGCGAGGCGATCCGCCGGCTGAAGCCGTTCGGCCTGGAGTACGTCGAGCAGCCCGTCGCCGCGGTGGAGGACCTGGCCAGACTGCGCGGGATGGGGGTGCCGATCGTCGCCGACGAGTCCATCCGACGCGCCGAGGACCCGTTCCGCGTCAAGGAACTGGACGCCGCCGACGCGATCGTGCTCAAGGTGCAGCCCCTCGGGGGCGTGCGCCGCTGCCTGCAACTCGCCAAGCAGCTGGGGCTCCCGGTGATCGTCTCCTCGGCCGTGGAGACGTCCATCGGCCTCGCCGCGGGCGTCGCCCTCGCGGCGGCGCTGCCGTCGCTGCCCTATGCCTGCGGCCTCGAGACCATCCGCCTCCTGCAGGGCGACGTGGTGGCCGAGCCGCTCCTCCCCGTCGACGGGTTCCTCACCCCGCCGGTGGTCGGGCCCACCCCCGACCCCGAGCTGGCGGAGCGGTACGCGGCCGACGCGGAGACCACGCGCTGGTGGCGGGCGCGCCTCGAACGGGTGGAGGCCCTGCTGTGAGCGCCCACAGCACCGGCTCCGGCAGCGTCGCGCTCGGCGCCGTCATCGTCGAGACGCTCCGCGCCATGGGCGCGGGGCACTTCGTACTGTCGCCCGGATCGCGCAACGCCCCGCTGTCGCTCGCCCTGCACGCGGCCGGCAGCGACATCGACCTGCACGTCGCCATCGACGAGCGCGCCGCCGCCTTCCGCGCGCTCGGCCTCGCGAAGGCGTCGGGCCGGCTCGCGGTCGTGGTCGTGACCAGCGGCAGCGCCGTCGCCAACCTCGCGCCCGCGGCGCTGGAGGCCCGCCACGCCGGGGTTCCGCTGCTGCTCGTGACCACCGACCGGCCGAGCGAACTCGTCGGCACCGGCGCGAGCCAGACCGCGGACCAGGTCGGCATCTTCGGCCCCTCGGTGCTCGGCGTCGCCCGCCTCGCGTCCACCTCCGGCGGCCCGGAGGCGTGGAGCGCGACGGTGCAGCGCGCCGCCCACCTCGCCCTCGGCACCCGCACGCGCGAACCGGGACCGGTCCAACTGAACGTCGAGCTCACGCCCCCGCTGGTGGGGGCCGCGGACGTGGCCCCGCCGCGGATCGCGCGCGTCTCCGCCAGCCGGGGCGACGACCTGGTCGAGCTCGACGGGCGCCGCAACACGGTGGTCCTCGTCGGCGACGCCGCCCCCGCGGTGGGCGCCGAGGCACGGGCGCTCGCCGAGCTGGCGCGCGTCCCGCTGCTCGCCGAACCCAGCAGCAACGCCCGCGCGGGGGAGTGCGCGATCGCGAACTACCGGATCCTGCTCGCCGACGGACTCGCCGGGGAGATCGAGCGGGTCGTCGTGTTCGGCCACCCCACGCTCTCGCGGCCCCAGACCACGCTGCTGTCGCGCTCCGACGTCGAACTGGTCGTCGTCACGGACCGAGCGAGCTGGGGCGACACCGGCCACCGGGCGCACGTCGTGGCCGACCGGGTCACCCTCGAGCCGCAGGACGAGGGCTGGTTGGCACGGTGGCGGGACGCCGACGCGGCGCTGCGCAAGGAGCCGAGGTGGGGCGGGCGGGCCGTCGCGGACGCCGTCCTGCGCCACATGGGAAGCGCCGACGTCCTCGTGCTGGGGGCGAGCAACATCATCCGGGCGGCCGACCTGTCGCCGATCCATTCGTCGCCCCCCACCTGCTACGCGAGCCGCGGGCAGGCCGGGATCGACGGCACCATCGCCACCGCGAGCGGCATCGCGCTGGCCACGGGCCGGCCGACGACGGTGCTGCTCGGCGACATCACGGCGCAGCACGACCTGGGCTCCCTCGTGCGGCCGCCCCAGGAGCCGCGCGCACCCCTGCGGGTGGTCGTTGCCGACGACAACGGCGGGTCGCTCTTCCACAAGTTGGAGCAGGGGGCGCCCGAGTTCGCGCACGCCTTCGAGCGCGTCTTCGGCACCCCGCAGCACGCCGACCTCGCGGGGGTGGCGCAGGCGCTGGGGTGGCGGACGGCCGTCGTGGATTCGGTGTCGGCGCTCGAGGAGGCGCTCGCCGGCGACGCGGACTTCGTCGTCGCCAGAATCAGCCGGCCGTAGCGTCCAGCCGGGTCAGCCACTCGCGCACCGCCAGAGTGGCGCGCACGTCGTCCTCGTTGTACTCCAGCACGCGGCGACGGGCGCACTCGCGGGTCGTCACGTCCGCGGCCCCGACGGCGTCCTTGAACCACACCTGCGACTGGAGGCCGCCCGGGTCCTCGTCGCGCCAGCGGAAGTCCGCCCCCCGGGTGGCGACAACCTTGAGGCCGAGCCCGTCGACGCCCACGAAGTGGTCCCGCACGTACCCGTAGAGGTCGACGAAGCGCTCGCCCGCCAACTGGACGGCGCGCCGCAGGACGGGGTGGTCGCTGCGCTCGGCCATGCGGCGCAGGTGCACGACCTCGTAGTCGGAGTAGTGGTAGACCCGCAGGTCGGGGTGGCGGTCGGCGAGGTCCAGCAGCCACGTCGAGAACTCCAGGGCGAGCTCCACCTCGTCGGCACCGGTCATCCGGCCGAACCGGGCGAACGGGCGGTACGTCGGCTCCGGGTCCACGCCTGAGACGAGCGCCCCCCACAGATAGGTGGTGCCGTCGTCGGAGGTCTCGATGTCGAGATCCACCTCCACCGAAGCGCGCGGCAACCCGACGGGATCGTCGGTGACCCGCTCCAGTTCCACCCCGCGGGCGAGCATCCGGGCCCGCAGCGCCGCTTGGCGCAGCCGCGCCTCGGAGCGGTCGCGGTGACCGGTCAGCGGCAGGTACTCCGGCAGCAGCGCGTCGACGTCGGCCTCCGCCAACTGGGCCACAGTCTTGATGCCCAGGCTCAGCAGGGTCTGCAGCTCACGCACGTCGAGCGGCGCCTTCGCGATGCGCAGGGAGAGGTCGTCGTCGTCCATCTTCGGCCGGCACACCTGCCACCACGCGCACCACTCGCACTCCTTGACGCGGATGGGCCGCACGACCGGCGGCGGGTCGTCGACCCCGGTGCGCTCCGCGGCGCTGGTCGCGACGTGGACGCGGAAGCCGTGCTCGTGGTCGTAGCGCTCGAGCGGGCTGCGCATCTTGTGGCCCGCGGTGCGGGAGTAGGTCCGGATGAACTTGTGCTGCAGGTTCACCCACGTGATCGACGGCTGGGAGCCGTCGTGGTTGTCGCCGACGACCGCGGCCCACGGCTCGTCGCCCGCCCAGCCGGCGGACTGCAGCATGCGCCAGGCGTGGGCGAGTTCCAGCAGCACACCCTCCCGGAACACGCGGTAGCGGCGGTCGTGAAGGATGTGGAGGGTGTGCGGGGCGGAGAGCGGGGACGTGCGCAGTTCCCCGGCCCCCAGCTGCTTCTCGACGACGCGGTACGGCTTTGCCTTGAGCGGGTAGTAGCGCGGCTCCGGGGCGCCGGCGTCGGACACCAGGGCGTCGGTGCTGCCCTTGCGGTGGCCCTCGACGTCGTCGGGCAGCGTCGGGCGGATGATCACGCTCGCCCCTGCGGCGACCGCGGCGCGCGTGGCCTCCAGACTCGTCGACGTCCGCAGGTCCACGGCCCCCGGGACGGCCGCGAGGGCGCCGAGCACGAGGTCGCGGTGGTCGCTGCCGCCCTGGAACGCCTCGCGGAGGGACTCGTCCATCGGCGGAGCCGGTTCCGTCGGGTCGAACGCGTTGAACGTCTTGACCGGGCAGGAGCGAGCCGCATAGGGATCGAGCAGGATCACGGGCGCCAGCCTCGATGGAGGGCCACGATGCCGCCGGACAGGTTCTGCCACTCGACGCCGGTCCAGCCCGCCTCCACCATCAGGTCCGCCAGCCCCTGCTGGTCGGGCCACGCCAGGATGGACTCGGCGAGGTAGCTGTAGGCCGCCGGGTTGGGGGAGATCTTCGCCAGCGGCGGCAGCGCGCGCAGCAGGTAGTTGTTGTAGACGTGGCGGAACACGGGGTTGCTGGGCGTGGAGAACTCGTTGACGACGACGCGCCCGCCCGGCTTCGTCACGCGGAGCATCTCCTTGAGCGCCCCGAGCGTGTTCTCGACGTTGCGCAGGCCGTAGCTGATGGTGACCGCGTCGAAGGTGCCGTCCCCGAAGGGGAGCCGCAGGGCGTCGGCGTTGACGAAGTCGAGCTCCGGGTACTGCAACCGGCCCTGCTTGAGCATGCCGAACGACAGGTCCGCTGCCACGACGACCGGGCCCAGCTCCGCGAGGGCCACCGACGACGTGCCGGTGCCCGCGGCGAGGTCGAGGACCAGCTCGCCCTGCTTCGGTGCCACGGCCGCGACGGTGCGGCGACGCCACGCGCGGTCCTGCCCGAGCGACAGTATGTCGTTCAGCAGGTCGTAGCGGGAGGCGATGGCGTCGAACATGCCTGACACGTCGTCGCGGTGCTTGTCGAGCGTTGCGCGGTGGCCGGAGGACGACGATTGGGCTGCGGTCATGCGCACAGCCTAGCCCGACGGGCCCTGGTTGGCCCCAGTTGTCCCCTGCTGGGACAATGGCGCACGTGGCTAAGAGAGACGTCGTGCTGAAGGTCGAAGGATTGAAGAAGTCCTACGGGCCCGTGACCATTGTCGAGAACTTCAACCTGTCGGTGCGCGAGGGCGAGGCCGTCGCGCTCGTCGGGCGCAACGGTGCGGGCAAGTCGACCATCCTGCGCTGCCTCGTCGGCGCGGACCGGCCCGACGAGGGGACGGTCCTCATCGGCGGCAACCGGATGACGGAGACCAACCCCGCGGTGCGGCGAGACCTCGCCACCGTCATCGACGACCTCGACTTCTTCCCCGACCTCGCCGTCGTGGAGCACCTCGACCTGCTCGCCCGCGCGCACGGCCTCGAGGACCCGGACGACATCGTCGACGACGTGCTCGAGCAGGTCCAGCTGGTGCAGCAGGCCGGCCAGCTGCCCTCGACGCTCTCCTCCGGCCAGCGGCGACGCCTGGCACTCGCCACCGCCTTCGTGCGCCCGCGTCGCCTGCTCGTGCTCGACGAGCCGGAGCAGCGCCTCGACGTGCAGGGCGTGGAGTGGCTCGGCAGGAAGCTGAGGGAGGACCTCGACGAGGGACTCGCCATCGTGCTGGCCAGCCACGAGCCCTCGCTGATCGCAGCGGTCGGGGCCCGCGAGGTCCACGTCGGGGAGCAGCAGTGACCACACTCGACGACCGCTACGGTCCCGTGGGCGTCGCCGACGAGCGCGCCATCAAGCGCCTCATGGGGGACTGGCGCAACGGCCGCGCCGACCGCAACTTCTGGGCGGCGCTCTCGGACTCCTACGTGATGGTCTTCTCCATCGCGGTGCTCGGCGCGATGATCGGCTCCGCCATCTTCGACGCGCAGCAGCAGGCCGCGGGCTGCACCACCGTCGGCTGCTCGGCCGCGCGCGGGCTTCTGCCCTGGGCCGCGGCCGCCGCGCTGCTGACGCTGACGCTCGTGGCGGGACGCATGTTCGGGCCGGTCCTCGCCAGCGCGGCGGAGGGCTTCTGGCTGATGGACTCGCCGATGGACCGGCGCCGGTTGCTCGCGGGGCGGTTCGTCCTCGCGCTGGTGCTGGCGGGCGTCCTAGTCGGCGCCGTCTCCGCGCTGGTGGCGGCCCTGACCGGTTCGTCGCTCAGCCACGTCCTCATCTGGGCGGTATCGGCCGCGCTCGGCGCGTCGGGGCTCACCGCGCTGGCCGCGCTCGAGCAGACGTTCGACCGCCGCGTCATCATCAACGTCCTCGAGTGGGTGATGGGCGCCGCCGCGGCCGCCACGCTCGCGCTGCTCGTCGCCTCCGCCGCCGAGTGGATCGCGATCGACCCGGACATCGACGCGCAACTCGCCTTCATCGTCGGCGGCGTGGGACTGGTGCTGCTCGTGGTTGCGGGCGTCGCCGCCTTCACGAGGCTCCGCGAGATCCGGCGCCAGCGGCTCACGTCGGGCGGCTCGCTGCTGAGCGGGCTGCAGGGTGCCGCCTTCGCGCTGGAGTTCGCGCTCATCCGCGACATCCTCGTCGAGGAGAAGAGCCGGCAGAAGGGGCACGTCAACCCCACCCGCGGCGTCGGCAGCGGCACCACGGCGCTCATCATGCGCGACGTGCAGCGGCTCCTGCGCAACCCGCTGTCGCTGGTGGTCTTCGCCGGCTCCGTGGTCGTGCCCTACGCGGTCCAGGCGCTGGGGCTGCAGGCCCTCAACGTCGCCATCTCCGGCATCGTCCTGATGGCCGCGCTCATTCCATTCATGAACTCGTTGCGCGTGCTCTCGCGCACCAAGGGGCTCGAGCGGATGTTCCCGTTCAGCCCCACGACAGTGCGCCAGGCGACGATGGTCGTCCCGGCCGTGCTGGCGCTGCTGTGGGTGTTCGGGGCGTTCCCGGCCTTCGCCGGCGTGACGGGTGAGGTGCGCGTCGACTTCGTCACCGCCGCGTCCGCCGCACTGGTCGCCGGCCTGGCCGGGTTCCTGGGCGCCGTGCGCTGGGTCTCCGCGAAGCCGGCCTCCTACAGCGGGCCGCTCGTGGCCACCGGCACCGGCGCCATGCCGCCCGGCCTCATGTTCTCGATGATCCGCGGCTTCGACATGATCGCGCTCACCACCTTCCCGCTGCTCTTCGGGCTGCCCGCGTGGATCTCGCTGGTCATCGGCGCCATCGCGTTCATGTTCCTCAGCTCCGGCATGAGCCAGGAGTCGCTCATGGAGCAGTCGGCCGAGCAGCGCCGCCTGCTGGAGGAGGAGAAGGCCAAGACGAAGTCCGGCGGCACGTCGGGCTCCGGCCAGAAGATCAAGGTCCAGCGCAAGACGCGCTGACCCATCGAGACACTGCGCTCCTCAGGGAGCTTCCGGTGGGACGCTTTGCACCGAGCTTGGTGCAAACCCTCCCAGCGGAGTGGCCGTCAGTCGAGGCCGAGGGCCTGCAGCATGGGGACGAACTTCGCCCGCGTCTCCTCGAGCTCGGCGCCCGGCTGGGAGTCCGCGACGATCCCGGCGCCGGCGAAGAGCCTGATCTGGTCCGGGGCGTCGGGGCCCGAGTAGCCGCCGCGCAGCGCGATGGCCCACTCGCCGTCGCCCTCGGTGTCCACCCAGCCGACGGGGCCGGCGTAGCGCCCGCGGTCCATGTTCTCGATCGCCGCGATGGTGTCGAGGGCCAAGTGCGTCGGCGTCCCGCAGACGGCCGCCGACGGGTGCAGCGCCGCAGCCAGCCGCAGGGCGCTCACGTCGGCATCCGCGACACCCGTGATGTCCGTGGCGAGGTGCAGCACGTTGGGGAGGGGGAGCACCGACGGCGCCTCGGGCACGTTCATCGCGCGGCAGAACGGTTCCAGCGCCTGCGCCACGGACTCGACCGCGAACTCGTGCTCGCGGATGTCCTTGGTGCTGCGGGCCAGCTGCGCCGCCTTGGCGAGCGGGTCGGTGTGGTCCGGGTCGACCGAGATGGTGCCGGCGAGCACGCGGGAGGTGACCAGCCCGTCGGCCACCCGCACCAGCAGCTCGGGGGTGGCGCCCACCATGCCGTCGACGAGGTACGTCCAGGTCATGGGGTAGCGCTCGATGAGTCGACCCAGCACGGCGCGCAGGTCGATGGGGCCGTCGGCCTTCGCGATGAGGTCGCGCGCCAGGACCACCTTGTGGATGTCGCCCTGTCGGATCAGCTCGACGCACCGGGCGACGATGCCCGCCCACTCGTCCTGCGTGACGGTGCCGTGGCCGAGGTCGAGGTGCTCGGGGAACCTCGGCGCGTCGCCGGGCGCCGGCAGCGTCTGGTTGCGGTGCTCGCCGATCTGCGTCAGCCAGTACTGCCCGCCGCGCCGCCCGATGATTGTGCGCGGGATGGTGAGCACCGACCGGAAGGCGGAGCGGTCCGGGTCGAAGGCGAACGAGCCCACGGCCAGCGGGCCGATGCCGCTGGCGCCGGGCAGCTCGGAGTCGTGGTCGATCTGCGTGGCGATCTCCGTCCACCACACGTCGGCGGTGTCGATGTAGTCGGTCTCGAACCTCGCCACCTCCCCGAGCCCGACGAACCCTTCACCCCGCCGCAGGAACGCGCTGCCCGGCTCCTTCGCCGACAGGTAGCGCTCGAGCGGTCCGGGGTCGCTGATGGCGACGGTGGTGGCGCGCACCCGCCCAGAGCCGAAATCCGAAATCACCTTGGTGAGCATAGCCGCTCGGGCTCTACTATGCGCTGTCGTGCCCGCCCATTTTGGCTACCCGAAGATGCCGTAAATACCCGGCAGGACCCGGCTGGCACCATCCAATCGACACCCCTAGACTGACCGGAGTACAGTCCCGGCTTTGTGAAGAGATATGAGGTGCGCAGTATGGCTAATGCCGCTGGTGAGGCGGATGTCATCGTCGTAGGCGCGGGACCCGCGGGATCCACGACGGCTGCATACCTGGCCCAGCACGGCCTCTCGGTCACACTGCTCGAGAAGTCGCATTTTCCGCGCGAGAAGGTGTGTGGCGACGGTCTCACCCCGCGTGCGACGCGCCAGCTCATCCGGCTCGGCATCGACACCTCGGAGGAGGCCGGCTGGCTGCGCAACAAGGGACTGCGCGTGTACGCCGGCCGCAAGGAGCCGTTCCACTTCGAATGGCCGGACCTTCGCGACTTCCCCAACTACGGTCTCGTCCGCCCCCGCTCCGACTTCGACAACCTGCTGGCCCAGCACGCGGTCGGCCTCGGGGCCGAGCTCGTGCAGGGCGCCAACGTCACCGAGCCGGTCCTCGACGAGCGCAGCGGCCGCATCGTCGGCGTCACCACGAAGACGGGGGAGACCTACCGGGCGCCCCTCGTCGTCGCCGCCGACGGCAACTCGGCCCGCCTCGCGATCAGCATGGGCGTGAACAAGCGCGACGACCGCCCGATGGGCGTGGCCGTGCGCACCTACTACAAGACCCCTCGTCACGACGACGACTACCTGGAGAGCTGGCTCGAGCTCTGGGACGGCGAGCCGGACAAGTCAACGCTGATGCCCGGCTACGGGTGGGTGTTCGGCATGGGTGACGGCACCAGCAACGTGGGCCTCGGCGTCCTCAACACCTCGAAGGGCTTCGGCAAGACCGACTACCGGGCGCTGCTCAAGCGCTGGCTGGACCACACCCCGGAGGAGTGGGGCTTCCGCGACGAGAACCGCGTCGGCACCGTCCAGGGCGCGGCCCTGCCGATGGGCTTCAACCGCCAGCCGCACTACGGGCGCGGACTGCTGCTCGTCGGCGATTCGGGCGGCATGGTCAGCCCGTTCAACGGGGAGGGCATCGCCTACGCCATGGAGGCCGCGGAGTACGCCGCCGCCGCGATCGCCGACGCCCACGCGCGGGGCATCGGGACGAAGGAGGCGGAGCGTGCGCTGCAGGGCTACCCGGTCCAGCTCCGGGCCGAGCTCGGCGGCTTCTACCGCCTCGGCAACATCTTCGTGCACCTCATCGGCAACCCCACCATCATGAAGCTCTGCACGCGTTACGGTCTTCCCCGGAAGACCCTCATGCAACTGGTCATGAAGCTGCTGGCCAACCTCACCGACGCCCACGAGGGCGACTGGATGGACCGGTTGATCAACATGCTCGCCAAGGCAGCTCCGTCGGCGTAGCTCAGAAGAAGAAGTGAAGGAGTCCTCGTGAATCCCTACATCCCGGTCCTGGCCATCATGCTGCTGGCCACGGGCTTCGTGGTCGTGTCCATGCTCCTGAGCGCCGTCCTCGGACCCAAGCGGTACAACCGCAGCAAGCACGACGCGTTCGAGTGCGGCATCCAGCCCACCCCGCAGCCCCCGGGCGGCGGACGCTTCCCCGTGAAGTACTACATCACGGCCATGTTGTTCATCGTGTTCGACATCGAGGTCGTGTTCCTCTACCCGTTCGCGGTGGCCCGCGGCCAGATGGAGCTCTTCGTGGTGTTCCAGATGGTGCTCTTCATCGCGCTCGTGTTCGTCGCGTTCTTCTACGTCTTGCGCCGCAAGGGCCTGGACTGGGACTGATCAGGTTAGGAAACGATTCCAAATGGGTATCGAAGACAAGATTCCTCAGGGCATCATGCTCACCAGCGTCGAGGCGATCGCCGGCTGGATGCGCAAGACGTCCTTCTGGCCGGCCACCATGGGCCTGGCCTGCTGCGCGATCGAGATGATGGCGTTCGGCACGCCGCGTTTCGACGCCGGCCGGTGGGGCCAGGAGGTCTTCCGTTCGCCCCGCCAGTCCGACCTGCTGATCGTGTCCGGCCGCGTCACGCAGAAGATGGCGCCGGTCCTGCGCCAGATCTACGACCAGATGCCGAACCCCAAGTGGGTCATCGCCATGGGCGCCTGCGCCAGTTCCGGCGGCATGTTCAACAACTACTCGGTCCTGCAGGGCGTGGACCACATCCTCCCCGTGGACATGTACATCCCCGGCTGCCCGCCGCGTCCCGACCAGCTGATCGACGGCATCTTCAAGCTGCGCGCGCAGGTGCAGTACGGCACCAAGATGGGGGCCAACCGCGTCGCCGAGATCGAGGAACTCGAGCAGGCGGCGCTCGCCGCTCCGGCGAAGATCGAGCAGAAGGGGCTCCTGCGATGACCGAGCAGAACCTCCCGGAGGAGCGCCGCGACGCCGACCGCGCCGAGCGCGTGTTCGCCACCAAGAGCGGCATGTGGTCGCGCGGGTCCGGGGACACGTCGGGCTACAACGGCCTGGTCCGCGAGCTCGCGATGCCCGGCAAGTCCGGTGCGCCCTTCGAGGACGCCGCCGCCGACGCCATCCATGACCGCGCCGTCGACGTGCTCCCGAAGTTCAAGGGCTACCGCATGCTCTTCCACGCGGGGGAACTGACCGTCTACGTGCCGCGCGAGGACCTCCGCGAGGTCGTGCGCACACTCCGAGACGACCCGTACCTGCGGTTCGAGGTCATCATGTCGATCTCGGGCGTGCACTACCCGCAGGAGGTCGGCGCCGAACTGCACGCCGTCTACCACCTGCTCTCCTACACCTACAACCGCCGCCTGCGCCTCGAGGTCACCTGCCCCGACGACGACCGCCACATCCCGTCCGTGGTCGAGACCTACCCGATGGCCGACTACGACGAGCGCGAGACCTGGGACATGTTCGGCATCATCTTCGACGGCCACCCGTCGCTGACCCGGATCCTCATGCCCGACGACTGGGCGGGGCACCCGCAGCGGAAGGACTACCCGCTGGGCGGCATCGACGTCGAGTACAAGGGCGCCACCATCCCCGCCCCGGACACCCGAAGGAGCTACTCGTGAGCCAGCAGGACGTTTACTCGCAGCCCGAGGAGAAGCCCGCGGACCACGTGTACTTCCCGCAGGGCGGCGACTGGGAGGACATCGTCAGCGAGCACGCCGGCAGCGGCGACGAGACGATCGTCATCAACATGGGGCCGTCGCACCCGTCGACGCACGGCGTGCTCCGCCTCATGCTCGAGATGGAGGGCGAGACCGTCACGTCCATCCGCCCGGGCATCGGCTTCCTCCACACCGGCATCGAGAAGAACATCGAGTTCAAGACCTGGACCCAGGCCGTCACCTATGTGACGCGCATGGACTACGTCGCCCCGCTGTTCAACGAGGCCGTGTACTGCATGGCCGTGGAGAAGCTGCTCGGCATCACCGACCAGATCCCCGAGCGGGCGCGGATCATCCGCGTGCTCGTGATGGAGCTCAACCGCATCGCCTCGCACCTGGTGGCCATGGGCACCGGTGCGCTGGAGATCGGCTCCACCACCGTCATGTCGATCGCCTTCCGCGAGCGCGAGATGATCCTCGACTTCTTGGAGGCGCTCACCGGCCTGCGCATGAACCACGCGTTCATCCGCCCCGGCGGCGTGGCCAACGACCTGCCCGAGGGCGGCCTGGACCACCTCCGCGACGTCATCAAGTGGCTGCACAAGCACCTGCCGGAGTACGCCGGCTTCTGCAACGAGAACCCGATCTTCCTCGCCCGCATGAAGGACATCGCCGTCGTCGACCTGAGCGGCGCGATGATGCTCGGCATGACCGGCCCCCGCCTGCGCGGCACCGGCTACGACTGGGACCTCCGCAAGACGCAGCCCTACTGCGACTACGAGACCTACGACTTCGACGTCGTCTCCTGGGAGGGCGATGACGCGTACGCCGCCTTCCGCATCCGCCAGGCGGAGTGCTGGGAGTCGCTGAAGATCGTCGAGCAGTGTCTCGAGCGCCTCGAGAAGACCCAGGGCCAGCCGGTGATGGTGGCCGACAAGAAGATCGCGTGGCCCGCGCAGTTGTCCCTCGGCCCCGACGGCCAGGGCAACAGCAACGAGCACATCAAGCACATCATGACCGGCTCGATGGAGGCGCTGATCCACCACTTCAAGCTGGTCACGGAGGGCTTCGACGTCCCCGTCGGCCAGGCCTACATGGCCATCGAGTCGCCGAAGGGCGAGCTCGGCTGCCACGTCGTCTCCGACGGTGGCCCGAAACCCTACCGCGTCCACGTGCGGGACCCAGGTTTCCACCACATCCAGTCGATCCCGTACATGTGTGAGGGCGGCATGATGTCCGACGTCGTCGTCGCGCTCGCAAGCATTGACCCTGTCCTTGGAGGTGTGGACCGATGAGCGGCCACTTCGAAACGTATTTCCCCGACTCGGGGTCGGTCGACTACGCGGACCAGTCGACGAACATCGACGAGACGACGATGGCGGAGCTGCGCGAGCTGGCGGGCCGCTACCCGCAGCCGCGCTCCGCGCTGCTGCCGATGCTGCACCTCGTGCAGTCGGTGGACGGCCGCGTCAGCCCCCGTGGCATCGAGGTGTGCGCCGAGGTCCTCGGCATCAGCACCGCCGAGGTCTCCGGCGTGGCGACGTTCTACACCATGTACAAGCGCCGCCCCGCGGGCAAGCACCACGTCGGCGTCTGCACCACGTCGCTGTGCGCGGTGATGGGCGGCGACATCCTGCTGGAGCGCGCGAAGCAGAAGCTGGGCATCGACGAGAACCAGACCACCCCCGACGGCCAGATCTCGCTCGAGCGGATCGAGTGCAACGCCGGCTGCGACTACGCGCCGGTGATGACCGTCAACTGGGAGTACTTCGACAACATGACGCCGGCCAAGGCCGACGAGCTGCTCGACCGGCTGCAGGCCGACGAGGAGGTCGTCTCCACCCGCGGCGCCACCATCACGTCGTGGAAGGAAGCCGAGCGCGTGCTCGCGGGCTTCCCCGACGGCCGCGCGGACGAGGGCCCCTCCGCGGGGCACGCGTCGCTGCGCGGTCTGCAGATCGCGAAGGAGCGCGGCTGGAGCGCTCCCGACAAGGACACCCTGCCGGCACCCGCAGAGAAGGAGGCTGACCAGTGACCGACCTGCTGACCCCGGTCCTGTCGGCGCACTGGGGCGAGGACAACTCCTGGAAGCTGTCCCGCTACGAGGCCAACGGCGGCTACGAGGCCGCCCGCAAGGCGCTCGACATGGCGCCGGCCGACATCATCTCGCTGGTGAAGGACGCCAACCTCCGCGGTCGCGGCGGCGCGGGCTTCCCGACCGGCATGAAGTGGAGCTTCGTCCCGCAGGACAACCCGAACCCGAAGTACCTCGTCGTCAACGCCGACGAGTCGGAGCCGGGCACCTGCAAGGACATGCCGCTCATGATGGCGACGCCCCACACGCTCGTCGAGGGCATCATCATCGCCGCCTACGCGATCAACTCGCACACGGCCTTCATCTACTGTCGCGGCGAGGTGCTGCACATCATCCGTCGCCTGCAGCAGGCGGTCCGGGAGGCGTACGCCGCCGGCTACCTCGGCAAGGACATCTTCGGCAAGGGCTACGACCTGGACATCATCGTCCACGCCGGCGCCGGCGCCTACATCTGCGGTGAGGAGACCGCGCTCCTCGACTCCCTCGAGGGACGCCGTGGCCAGCCGCGTCTCCGCCCGCCGTTCCCGGCGGTCGCCGGCCTCTACGCGTCGCCCACCGTGGTGAACAACGTCGAGTCCATCGCGTCGGTGCCGTCGATCATCGCCAACGGCAAGGACTGGTTCGCCTCGATGGGCACGGAGAAGTCGAAGGGCTTCACCCTCTACTCCGTCTCCGGCCACGTGAAGAACCCCGGCCAGTTCGAGGCGCCCATGGGCATCACCATGCGGCAGCTCATCGAGCTCGCGGGAGGCATCCGCGAGGGGCACGAACTCAAGTTCTTCACCCCGGGCGGTTCCTCGACGCCGATCCTCACCGCCGAGCACCTCGACATCCCGCTCGACTACGAGGGCGTCGCGGGCGCCGGCTCCATGCTGGGCACCAAGGCGCTGCAGGTGTTCGACGACACCGTCTCCGCCGTCCGCACGGCGCTGCGCTACGTCGAGTTCTACAAGCACGAGAGCTGCGGCAAGTGCACCCCGTGCCGTGAGGGCACGTGGTGGCTCGTTCTGCTGCTGATGAACTTCGAGAAGGGCATCGCCACCCAGGGCGACGTCGACAAGCTGCTCGACATCGCCGACAACATCGGAGGCCGTTCCTTCTGCGCGCTCGCCGACGGTGCGGTCGCGGTCGTGACCAGCTTCATCCGCCACTTCCGGTCCGAGTTCGAGGCCGGTACGCACACGCCCGCGTGGGAGTTGTTCCCCTATGAGAAGAGCGCAGTCTTCGCCGAGGAAGGAGCCGTCCGATGAGCGTCGACGCCAAGACCGCCAGCGAGGTTGAGAAGAAGCCGGACCTGGTCACCCTCACCATCGACGGCACCCAGGTCAGCGTCCCGAAGGGCACCTTGATCATCCGGGCCGCCGAGATGGTCGGCACCCACGTGCCGCGCTTCTGCGACCACCCGCTGCTGGACCCGGTCGGCGCCTGCCGCCAGTGCCTCGTCGACATCCCCGACGCCGGCAACGGCCGCGGGTTCCCGAAGCCCCAGGCGTCGTGCACGATGCCGGTCGCCGAGGGGATGGTCGTCAAGACCCAGGTGACCTCGCCCGTCGCGGACAAGGCCCAGAAGGGCCAGATGGAGTTCCTCCTCATCAACCACCCGCTCGACTGCCCGATCTGCGACAAGGGCGGCGAGTGCCCCCTGCAGAACCAGGCGCTCAGCCACGGCTACGAGGAGACCCGCTACAACCTGCCCAAGCGGACCTACCCGAAGCCGATCAACGTCTCGGCGCAGATCCTGCTGGACCGCGAGCGCTGCATCCTCTGCGCCCGCTGCACCCGGTTCTCCGACCAGATCTCCGGTGACCCGTTCATCGCGCTCGTCGAGCGCGGGGCGCTGCAGCAGGTCGGCTTCTACGAGGACCAGCCGTACGACTCCTACTTCTCCGGCAACGTCGTCCAGATCTGCCCGGTGGGCGCCCTCACGTCGGCCGCGTACCGCTTCCAGGCCCGCCCGTTCGACCTCGTGTCGACGACGACCACCTGCGAGCACTGCGCCGCCGGCTGCGAGCTCCGCACCGACCACCGCCACCACCAGGTCAAGCGCCGGCTGGCCGGCAACAACCCGCTGGTCAACGAGGAGTGGAACTGCGACAAGGGCCGCTTCGGCTTCATGTACGCACGCAACGACCGGCTCAAGCACCCGCTCGTGCGCGAGAACGGCGTGCTGCGCCCGGCGTCGTGGCCCGAGGCGATCGACGCCGCGGTGGAGGGCCTGAAGCGCGCGGGCTCCGCCGTCGGCGTCCAGACCGGCGGCCGCCTGACCGTCGAGAACGCCTACGGCTACTCCCGCTTCGCCCGCGCCGTGCTCGGCACGAACAGCATCGACTTCCGCTCCCGCCCGCAGTCGGCGGAGGAGGCCGAGTTCCTGGCCGCCCGGGTCGCCGGACGGTCGCTGCCGCAGAACGTGACCTACACCGACCTCGAGCGGGCCAAGCACGTCGTGCTGGTCGCGTTCGAGCCCGAGGACGAGTCGCCGATCGTGTTCCTGCGCCTGCGCAAGGCCAACCGCGACAAGGGCCTCAAGGTCACGACGATCGCCCCGTTCGCCTCCCGCGGCTCGCAGAAGCTCGACGCGACCCTGATCCCGGCCGCCCCGGGCGACGAGATCGCCGCACTCGACCGCGTCGAGGGCCTCGACGGCAGCACCATCATCCTCGTCGGTGAGCGTGCCGGCACCCTGCCCGGCGTGCTCTCCGCCGTCGCCGCCAAGGCCGACGCCACCGGCGCCCGTCTCGCGTGGATCCCCCGCCGGGCCGGCGACGTCGGCGCCCTCGACGCAGGCTGCCTCCCCGGCGTCCTGCCCGGCGGACGCCTGGTCTCCGACGCCACCGGCCGCGTGGACGTGGCCGCCGCGTGGGGTGTCGAGCAGCTCCCGAGCGAGCCCGGCCTCAGCGCCGACGAGCAGTTCGCCGCACTGGCCTCCGGTGCACTCAAGGCGGTCGTCCTCGCGGGCGTGGAGCTCGCCGACCTCGCCGATCCCGACGCTGCGCGCGCCGGGCTCGAGGCGGCGGACTTCGTCGTCAGCATCGAGCAGCGTCCCTCCGAGGTCACCGAACGGGCGAACGTCGTGTTCCCCGCAGCGCTGATCGAGGAGCAGGCCGGCCACTTCCGCAACTGGGAGGGCCGCGACCTCGACGTCGCGCTCGTCACTGCGGCTCCCGGCAGCCCGATGACCGACCTCCGGATCCTCGCCGCGCTGTCCGACGCGCTCGGCTCCGACCTCGGCTTCCGCACCCCGGCGGCCGCGTGGGCCAGCTTCAGCGAGCTCCTCGACTGGGAGGGGGACCGCCAGGCCGCCCCGCAGGTCAGCGCGGGGGAGCGGCCCGAGGGCCTCGTCCTCGCCGGTTGGCGCGAGCTGCTCGACGCGTCGCGCGGCAACGACCACGAGGTGGCGCTCCGCGACACCGCACGCGACGCCGTCGCCCGCGTCTCGCCGGCCACCGCCGAGCAGCTGGGCCTGTCGGACGTCGTGCGCGTCAGCGCCGATGGTCGCGAGCAGGTCCTGCCGCTACTCGTCACCCCGGAGATGGTCGACAACGTCGTCTGGGTGCCGATGAACTCCGGTCTGGGGGACCGACTGTCGGTCCTGCCGGGCAGTGCGGTGACGGTGTCCGCCGTCACCTTCGAAGAGGGAGCAATGGCATGAACCCCATTTTCTTCGCCGACCCGTGGTGGCTCGTCCTGATCAAGGTGCTGGGCCTGTTCGTCCTGCTTCTGGTGTGGACGATCTTCAACGTCTGGTACGAGCGTCGTCTCCTCGGCAAGATGCAGAACCGCATCGGCCCCGTCATGAACGGCCCCCTCGGCCTCGGGCAGGCGCTCGGTGACGGTGCGAAGCTCATCTTCAAGGAGGACTACCGGCCGGCGAACACCGACGGGCTGATCTTCAACCTGGCCCCGATCCTCTCCGGCTTCGCGGCCTTCACCGCCTGGTCGGTCATCCCGTTCGCGGGCGAGGTCACGATGTTCGGCGTCGAGACGCGGCTGCAGCTGACGGACCTGCCCATGGCGGCCCTCTTCGTGCTGGCCATCGCCTCGATCGGCATCTACGGCATCGTCCTCGCCGGCTGGGCGGGATCCAACTCCTACTCGTTCCTCGGCGGCATCCGCTCCACGGCGCAGATGATCTCCTACGAGCTCGCGATGGGCCTCGCCATCGTCGGTGTGCTCATGCGCGCCGGCAGCATGTCGACCCACCAGATCGTCGAGGCCCAGAACCAGCCGATCCCGTTCGCCAACCCGTTCACGGGCGAGCTGTTCATGAACGGCGACCACGGGATCACCGGCTGGTACTTCTTCCTGCTGTTCCCCTGCTTCGTGATCTACGTGATCGCGATGGTGGGCGAGACCAACCGTGCGCCGTTCGACCTCCCCGAGGCCGAGTCCGAGCTGGTCTCCGGCTTCATGACCGACTACTCCGGCTTCCGGTACGCGATGTTCTTCCTCGCCGAGTACATCAACATGCTCACGGTCTCCGCCGTGTGCGTGACGCTGTTCCTCGGCGGCTACCTGATGCCGTGGCCGCTCAACCTCATCCCGGGGCTGGACAACCCGTGGCTCGGCTTCCTGGTCTTCCTGATCAAGGTCCAGCTCGTGTTCTCGCTGTTCATGTGGCTCCGCGGCGCCACCTGGCGCTTCCGCTACGACCACTTCATGGACCTCGGCTGGAAGTACCTCATCGAGATCGCGCTGGTCTACCTGATCGCGGTGATGATCTACCCGGAGGGTTCCGCCTTCTTCGGCGTGCTCACCGCGATCGTCGTCTACTTCCTCTACGCCTCGAAGCGCCGTAAGGACCTCGAGGCGCGGGTGGAGTACACGGAGGAGGTCACCACCGACCGGGCCGAGCTCGAGACGTTCGACCCGTACGCTGGCGGTTACCCGGTGCCGCCCCGCAAGGGCCAGGTGCTGCCCGAGCTCGCGGGTGTGGTCACGAGCCGACGCACCGACGACGGCACCGTCGAGGAGACGGACACTACCGAGGGAAGGGACGCCTGATGGGGTTCATGGAAGAGTGGGCCGGCTTCGGCATCACGTTCAAGACGATTTTCCGCAAGACCTTCACGCAGAACTATCCCCACAAGGACTCCGAGAAGGTCATGATGCCCCGCTTCCACGGGCGTCACCAGCTCAACCGCTGGCCCGACGGCCTCGAGAAGTGCGTCGGCTGTGAGCTGTGCGCGTGGGCCTGCCCCGCGGACGCCATCTACGTCGAGGGCGCGGACAACACCGAGGACGCCCGGTACTCGCCGGGCGAGCGCTTCGGGCACGTCTACCAGATCAACTACCTGCGCTGCATCTTCTGCGGCCTCTGCATCGAGGCGTGCCCCACCCGCGCGCTCACGATGACGAACGAGTGGAAGCTGGCGGACTCGTCGCGCGAGAGCCTCATCTACGAGAAGCAGGACCTCCTGGCACCGCTGCTGCCGGGCATGGAGCAGCCCCCGCACCCGCGGCGGCTCGGTGACGACGAGGACGACTACTACGCCGGCCTCCCCGCCACCGGTCAGCTGGACACGCGCAGCGCTACGCAGGCAGGAGCAGCCGAATGATGTCGCTGGTTCCCCTGGTGACCGCCGGGGACGTCGCGTTCTGGATCACCGCACCACTCATGGCGCTGCTGGCGCTCGGGTTCCTGGTGTCGCGCAAGCCGGTGCACTCGATGGTGTACATGGCCGGCGTGATGATCGGGCTCGCGGTGCTCTACGCTGCGCAGGACGCCCCGTTCCTGTTCGTGGTGCAGATCATCGTCTACACCGGCGCGATCCTGATGCTGTTCCTCTTCGTCGTGATGCTGATCGGCGTCGACGTGCGTGACTCGGTCGTCGAGACGATCAAGGGCCACCGCGTCACCGCCATCCTCGTCTCGCTCGGGTTCGGCATCCTCCTGATCATGGGCGTCGGCCAGGCGGCCGTCTTCGGTGGCCCCGCCGGCCTGGAGATGGCCAACGCGGGCGGCAACATCGAGGGCCTCGCCAAGTTGGTGTTCGAGGACTACTTCCTGCTCTTCGAGATCACCGCGGCGCTGCTGATCATCGCCCCGATGGGTGCCATCGTGCTGACGCACGGCGACGAGCTGAAGCGCCGCGTCTCGCAGTGGGGTTCCGCCCAGGAACGTGCCCGCGCCTACGCCGAGAAGGGCCAGCACCCCGGGCCCCGCTCCAACTCGGGCGTGTTCGCCACCGCCAACTCCATCGCGGTGCCGGCGCTCCTCCCGGACGGTTCCGTCGCCGAGGATTCGCTGTCCCAGGCCCTGCTCGACCGCGGCATCGCCGTCGACGTGGACCGGCTGCGCCGTCCCACCGACGCCAACTACGCCCAGATCGACCAGACGCACGCAGAGATCCAAGGAGAGAAATGACCACCGCCTCGCTGCTCGTCCTCTCCGCGTTCCTCTTCACCGTCGGCGTCGCCGGCTTCCTGCTGCGCAGGAACGCCCTCATCGCGTTCCTCTCCATCGAGCTGATGCTCAACGCCACGAACCTCGCGTTCGTCGCGTTCGCACGCCAGCACGGCAACCTCGAGGGGCAGATGGCTGCCTTCTTCGTCATGGTCGTCGCCGCCGCTGAAGTCGTGGTGGGCCTCGCCATCATCGTCGCCGTCTACCGTGCGCGTCGTTCGGCCTCGGTCGACGACGCGAACCTGATGAAGTTCTAAGGGGACAACAGAAAGTGATTCTTCTCGAAACCTTCCAGGCGGTCCCCGCCACAGGTCTCTTCTCACTGGCCTGGCTGCTCATCGCCATCCCGCTCGCGACGTCGTTCCTCCTCCTGCTGCTGGGGCGCGTTTCCGACAGCTGGGGCCACTGGCTCGCCACCCTTGCGCCGATCGCCTCGTTCGCCATCGGGCTGCTGCTGTTCCTGCAGATGCTGGGTGCCGACGAGGGCTCCCGCGCCGTGACGGTCCACCTCTACGACTGGATCTCCACCGGCTCCTGGAACGTGAGCGTCGGCCTGCTGATCGACCAGCTCTCGATCCTGTTCGTGCTGCTGATCACCGGCGTCGGCTCGCTGATCCACGTGTACTCGATCGGCTACATGGCGCACGACGACCGTCGCCGCCGCTTCTTCGCGTACCTGAACCTCTTCATCGCCGCGATGCTGACGCTGGTGCTCGCCGACAGCTACCTGATCCTGTTCGTCGGCTGGGAGGGCGTCGGTCTGGCGTCGTACCTGCTGATCTCCTTCTGGGCGCACCGCGACTCCGCGTCCGCGGCCGGCAACAAGGCGTTCATCGTCAACCGCGTCGGCGACCTGGGCCTGGCGATGGCGATGTTCACGATGTTCTCGCTGATCGGCTCGGTGTCCTTCGTCGACGTCAACGCCGCGGCGGGGGAGATGGGCGGCTGGGCCACGCTGATCGGCTTCCTGCTGCTGCTGGCCGCCTGCGGCAAGTCGGCCCAGGTGCCGCTCCAGTCCTGGCTCCTCGACGCCATGGAGGGCCCGACCCCGGTGTCGGCGCTCATCCACGCCGCGACGATGGTCACCGCCGGTGTCTACCTGGTGATCCGCTCCAACGTCATCTACGCGCAGACGCCGGAGGCCACGTTGGCCGTCGCGATCGTCGGCACGGTGACGCTGCTCGCCGGCGCCTGGATCGGTTCGAGCAAGGACGACATCAAGAAGGTCCTCGCGGGCTCGACGATGTCGCAGATCGGCTACATGATGCTGGCCGCGGGCCTCGGCCCGATCGGCGCCGCGTTCGCGATCTTCCACCTGCTCACGCACGGTTTCTTCAAGGCCAACATGTTCCTCGGCGCCGGTTCCGTCATGCACGGGATGAACGATGACGTGAACATGCGCAACTTCGGCGGCCTCGCCAAGGCGATGAAGATCACGTTCCTGACCTTCGCCGCCGGCTACCTGGCCATCATCGGGTTCCCGTTCACGGCGGGCTTCTACTCGAAGGACCACATCATCGAGGCCGCGTTCGAGTCGAACATCATCCTCGGCACCCTGGCTTTGCTGGGCGCCGGCGTGACGGCGTTCTACATGACGCGCCTGATGATGATGACGTTCTTCGGCCAGAAGCGCTGGGAGCCGGACGTGCACCCGCACGAGTCGCCCGCCGTCATGACGGTGCCGCTCATCATCCTCGCGATCCTCTCGCTGTTCGCCGGCCTGTTCCTCAACGGCTGGATCCAGGACTGGCTCGCCGTCCCCACCGGCCACGAGGTCCACAACACCGGCCTGCTCCACATCACGCCGATCGGCTGGCTCACCATGGCCGTCGTCGCCGTGGGAGTGTTCATCGGCTGGTACATGTTCAAGGACGACATCCCGAAGACCGTCCCGCAGACGAAGAACGTGTTCGCGCACGCGGGCCGCAACGACCTCTACGGTGACGCGTTCAACGAGCACGCCATCATCCGCCCGACGAAGGAACTCGCCGCCGGCCTCGCCTGGTTCGACCGCACCGCGGCCGACGGCGTGCCGGAGGGCGGCGCGACGGTGGCGGCCGGGCTCGGTGGGCTGTTGCGAAGGACCCAGAACGGTTACTCGCGCACGTACGGCCTGACGTTGGTCCTCGGCGTCATCGGCGTCGCACTCGTCGTCGCGCTCGGACAGCTGGGCTAAGGAGATTTGAAGAGATGCTGTTGACTGTTCTCGCCCTGCTGCCCATCGTCGGGGCCCTGGTCGTCGTCCTCCTCAAGGGGGAGATCGCCAAGCTCGTCGGCATGGGCGTCGCGCTCAGCACCCTGGTGCTCGGCGTCGTCGCGGTGGCCCTGACCATCAGCGGACAGGCGCTCAGCGTGTCCGTCCCGTGGATCCGGCCCATCGGCGCCTACTACGCGCTCGACATGACCACCATGGACGCCGTCCTCGTGCTGCTGACCGTCATCCTGGTGCCGGTCGTCATGCTGGCCGAGTGGCGCGTCGGTGAATCCGTCACCGCCCGCGGCACCACCGGTGGGTTCTTCTCGCTCGCGCTGCTGATGCAGGGTCTGGCGCTGTTCGTGTTCCTCGCCGGCGACCTGCTGCTGTTCTACCTCGCGTTCGAGGCCACGCTGATCCCGGTCTACTTCCTGATCGGCCGCTACGGCGGCGACGGACGCTCCCGGGCGGCGATGAAGTTCCTGCTCTACTCGCTCGCCGGTGGCCTCGTGCTGCTGGTCGGCGTCGTCGGCCTCTACGCCGTCGCGGCGGGGGAGGGGCAGGCCAGCCTGCTGATCGGCGACCTCGGCGCCCTCGACCTGAACAACACGACGGGGCACCTGCTGTTCCTCGCGGTGTTCTTCGCGTTCGCGGTCAAGGCGCCGCTCGTCGGCCTCCACACCTGGCTGCCCGACACCGCGCAGGCCGCCACCCCCGGTACCTCCACGCTGCTCGTCGGCATCCTCGACAAGATCGGCACCTTCGGCATCATCAAGATCTGCCTGGTGATCTTCCCCGAGTCGATGCAGTGGGCGGCGCCCGTGGTGCTCGTCTGGGCCGTGGTCTCCATGATCTACGGCGCCCTGATGGCGTTCCAGTCCACCAACCTGCTGCGCCTGGTCAGCTACACGTCGATCAGCCACTTCGGCTTCATGGTGTTCGGCATCTTCGCCCTCACCACGCAGTCGCTGACCGGCTCGATCTTCTACATGCTCAACCACGGGTTCTCCACCGCGGCGCTGTTCCTGATGGTCGGCTTCCTCGTCGCCCGCCGCGGGAGCGCGGACATCCACGCGTTCGGCGGCGTCCAGCGCGTCGCCCCGGTACTCGCAGGGTTCCTGCTGATCTCCGGCCTGTCGGCGCTGTCGCTGCCCGGCATGGCGACGTTCGTGTCCGAGTTCCTGGTCATGGCCGGTTCGTGGCAGCGCTACCCGGTGCACACCGCCGTCATCACGCTCGGCATGGTGCTGGCCGCGGTGTACGTGCTGCGCATGTACAAGATCACGATGACCGGGCCCGTCACCGAACAGGTGAGCACCCACGTGAACAGGGACCTCTCCCTGCGCGAGAAGGCCGCGGTCTTCCCGCTCCTCGTCCTCCTGCTGGTGCTCGGCTTCGTGCCGAAGCCCGCGCTGGAGTTCATTGACGAATCCTCGACGGGCTTCCTCTCGGTCGCCGGCGTCCAGGATCCCACCCCGCAGCTGAAGGAAGGCGGACGATGATCAACGTCTTGGAGATCCAGGCACCCACCGTCGAGTGGATGCCGCTGCTCCCGCTGCTGCTCGTCTTCGGCGGTGCCGTCGTGGGCGTGCTGTTCGAGGCCTTCGCGCCGCGCAGCACCCGCTACGTGCTGCAGACGGGGCTGTCGATCCTCGTGCTCCTGGGCGCAGGCGCGGCGGTGCTGTTCCAGATGGCGGATCTCGAGCCGCAGACGATCGCCATGGGCCTCCTGTCGCACGACGGCCCGACCCTGATCTTCTGGAGCCTGCTGATCCTCTTCTCGCTCGGCGGCGTGGCGCTCTTCGCGGAGCGTGGCGTCGGTGACGGGCAGTCGGCCTTCGCGTCGTCGGCCTCCGCCGTCCCCGGCTCGCCGCTCGAGCGCGAGGCCGTGCGCCTGCGCCGCGAGCACACCGAGGTCTTCCCGCTGCTGCTGTTCTCGCTGCTGGGCATGATGCTGTTCGCGTCGGCCAACGACCTCATCACGCTCTTCGTCGCGCTCGAGGTCATGTCGCTGCCGCTGTACCTGCTGTCGGCCATGGCGCGCCGCCGTCGCCTCCTCTCGCAGGAGGCCGGCCTCAAGTACTTCCTGCTCGGCTCGCTGGCCAGCGGCTTCTTCCTGTACGGCATCGCGATGCTCTACGGCTACTCGGGCGGCCTCACGCTGACCGACGTGGCCGCGGCGATCGACGCCGGGGCGGACAACTACTGGCTCCTGCTGCTCGGCCTCGTGCTGCTGGCCGTGGGCCTGCTGTTCAAGATGGGCGCCGTGCCGTTCCACTCGTGGGTTCCGGACGTCTACATGGGCGCACCCACCCCGGTGACGGGCTTCATGGCCATCGCCACGAAGACCGCTGCGATCGCCGCGCTGATGCGCGTGTTCTACGTGGGCCTCGGCGGCGCGTCGTGGGACTGGCAGCCGCTGTTGGCGGTGATCGCGATCGTCAGCATGATCCTCGGCGCGGTCGTCGGCCTGTCGCAGAACGACCTGAAGCGACTGTTGGCGTACTCGGCGATCACGCACGCGGGCTTCCTGCTCGTCGGCATCGTCGGCGCCGTGGAGCCGGGCGAGGGCGTCACCGTCTCGTCGGTCGGAGCGGTCGCGTTCTACCTGCTCACCTACGGTGTCGCGACCCTGGGCGCCTTCGGCCTCCTGCTGACGGTGCGCCGCTCGGGCGGCGAGGCCAACGGCATCGTCGCGTGGCGCGGTCTGGGCAAGACCAACCCGGTCGTGGCCGCCGTCATGACGCTCTTCTTCCTGAGCTTCGCGGGCATCCCGCTCACCGCCGGCTTCGTCGGCAAGCTGGCCGTCTTCAGCTCGGCCTTCCAGGGCGGGTTCGGCTGGCTGGTCCTGGTGGCGGTGATCCTGTCGGTCGTGGCGGCGTTCTTCTACCTGAAGATCGTCGTGGCGATGTGGTTCCAGGACGCCGAGGACGACTCCGACACCGTCGTGGTCACGCCTTCGCTGTGGACGTGGACCGTGGTGCTGGTCGGCGTGCTCGCCACCATCGTCCTCGGCCTCCTCCCGGGTGGCATGATCGAGCTCATGAACAACTTCTCGGAGTTCATCCGGTAATGGCGAAACCATTCGAGGTGCGGCTGCAGGAGCGTCTGGAACGCTTCGAGACGCTCCTGTCCGACGCCGCGGTGGCGAACTCGGAGTTCGTCACCGAGGCTGCGCAGCACGTCATCTCGGCGGGCGGGAAGCGCTTCCGGCCGATGCTGGTGTTCGTCGCCTCCGAGTTCGGCGACGCCGGCGACGAGGACAGCATCCAGCGTGCCGCGATGGTCATGGAGCTCACCCACGTCGCCAGCCTCTACCACGACGACGTCATGGACGAGGCCGACGTGCGGCGCGGGGCTCCGTCGGCCAACCGGTTCTACGGCAACTCGGTCGCGATCCTCGTGGGCGACTTCCTCTTCTCGCAGGCCTCGTACCTCGTCGCCGAACTGGGCGTCGACTTCGTCAAGCTGCAGGCACAGACGTTCGCGCGCCTGGTGCAGGGGCAGATCGCGGAGACCGTCGGCCCGCAGGAGGGCGGCGACGCGCTCACCCACTACCTGCAGGTGATCGCCGACAAGACCGGGTCGCTCATCGCCGCCTCCGCGTGCTTCGGGGGCATGGCGTCCGGCGCGCCGCGGGAGATCGTGCGCGCGCTGGACGCGTTCGGCGAGGAGATCGGGGTGGTGTTCCAGCTCTCCGACGACGTCATCGACATCAACTCCGACGTCACCGGCAAGACGCCCGGGACCGACCTGCGCGAGGGCGTGCCCACGCTCCCCGTGCTCATGCTGCGTGCCGAGAACAACCCGGCCGACGCCGAACTCCTGTCGCTGATCGACGGCGACCTCTCGGACGACGCGACGCTCGCCCGCGCGCTGGAGATGCTGCGCGCCCACCCCGTCATGGGGCGCGCGCAGGCGGAGATCCGGCGGCACGCCGACATCGCGCGCAGCCACCTCGCCATCCTGCCCGACGGCGACGCCAAGGACGCGCTGCTGCAGGTCTGCGACGAACTGGTCACCCGCTCCACCTAGGCCCAGACCAAGGCGCCTGCGTTTCCTACGTTCACCAGCGCTGCTTCGCAGGTGAACGTAGGAAACGCAGGCGTCTTTGCGTTCCCGCGCGAGAGGGGGTCTGTGGAGACACCGCCGCCGGTTTTCCACAGGTGCGAACGCAGGGAGCCGAACGCCACCTCTGGCCGCTGGAATGCACCCATGACCATCACCTATGCGGAACTCATGCAAGTCGGGCTGACGCCGGCGGCCGTGGCGTCGCTGGAGAAGGACGACCTCCTCCACCGCCTGCGCAGGGGCGTGTACGCCCACGAGACGTCGACGGAACGACTGGCAGCCCACCGGGCGCTCGTCGAAGCCACCCGACGTGTGGTGAGCCCCACGAACGTCCTGAGCCACACCACCGCCGCGGCGCTCCAGGGCCTGCCTGTGCGCAACCACACCCTCGAGCGGGTCACCATGACCCGGACGACGACGGGCCACGCGGACAAGGGACCGCACCTCCGCGTGCGCAACACGCGCCTCACCGACGACGAGGTCACCACGCTGGACGGTATGCCGATCACGACCCTGGCCCGAACCGTGTCGGACGTCGCGCGCACGGAGCCGTTGATGTGGGGCGTGGCCGCAGCCGACCGGGCGCTCGCGGACGGGCTGCAGAGGGAATCCCTGGCCGCCGCCGTTGGGATGCACCCGCGGCTGCACGGCATCCGGAAGGCGCTCAGCGTGGCGATGATGGCCAGCCCGTTCGCCGAGTCACCGGCCGAGTCCCTCAGCCGCACGAACCTGATCCTCGCCGGTCTGCCCGCCCCTCAGGAGCAGGTGGAGATCTTCGACGAGGAGGGCGCCTTCGTGGCGCGGGTGGACTTCCTCTGGCCCGACCACGGCGTGGTGGGGGAGGTGGACGGTGCGGCGAAGTACGGGGACCTGCTCGAGGACGGGATGACCAGCCAGGATGCCGTGATGGCCGAGAAGCACCGGGAGGCTGGGTTGCGTCGGCTGGGCTACTGGGTGACGCGCTGGGGCTGGCGTGAGGCCGGGCGCCCGGGGAGCCTCGAGGCCCTCGTCGGACCCGCTCTGACGGCGTCCATCGGGGCTGTGATGGCCGGCTTCACGCAGGCACCCGAGAGCCGCCAGCGTTCGCTCTGAGTACCAGCGATGCATCGCAGGTGGACGTAGGAAACGCTGGCGGACCGGTCCGTGCCGCTAGACCAAGCGCGAGTCGTCCGCGTATAGGATCCGCAGCCAGTGGTAGCCGTACCCGTCGACCGGGAGCTCCAACTGCCCGGACCTGCCGATCGTGTGCCGCTCGCCGGAGACGAGGTCCGCCACCTCCAGGCCCTCGTCGACGCCCTCCAACCGCACCTTGATGCGGGTGGCGCGCGGGCTGAGGTTGTGCACGAGCACCGAGCTCGACCGGCCGCCCCCGAAGGGATCCCAGGTCGAGCGGTGCACCAGCACCTCCTTGACGTCGTGCTCGAGGATCTCGAAGTTCCCCATCCCGACCTCCGGGCACTCGCGGTAGCGGCGCGCGAGAAGCGTCATGAAGTTGAGGAACGAGTCCGGGTCCTGTCGCTGCGCGGCGACGTTCACGTGATCCGGCCCGAAGGCGCCCTGGGTGACGGGGCGCGGCAGCTTCGACGGCGCGGCGGAGGAGAAGCCGCCATTCTTCGCGTCGGTCCACTGCATCGGCGTGCGGACCGCGAGTCGGCCCTCCACGTCGAGGTTCTCGCCCATCCCGATCTCCTCCCCGTAGAACAGCACGGGCGTCCCGGGGAGGGCGAACAGCAGCGAGTAGACCATCCGCATGCGACGGGGATCCCCGGCCACCATGGGTGGCAGCCGCCGGCGCAGGCCGCGACCGAACAGCTGCATGTCCTCCTCGGGACCGAACGCGTCGAACACCTCCTGACGCTCCTCGTCGGAGAGCTTGTCGAGGGTCAGCTCGTCGTGGTTGCGGATGAAGTTGGCGAACTGGCTGTGCCGCGCGAGCTGGGGGCGTCGCTGGATGGTCTCGATGATTGGGGCCGTGTCCTCGCGGGCGAAGGCGAGGTAGAGCCGCTGCATGAGCTCGAAGTCGAACATCATCGTCAGCTCGTCGCCGTCGGGGCCTCCGAAGAACTCGAACATCGTCTCGTATGGCACGTTGACCTCGCCGAGCATGATCGAGTCCCCACGGCGGCGTCCCATGAAGGCCTTCAGCTGCTTGAGGTAGACGTGGGGGTCGCCGAACTCCTTCGCCCACCTGTCGGCGACGCCCCGGGTCTCGATCATGTACGGCACCGCGTCGACGCGGAAGCCGTCGATGCCGAGCTCCAGCCAGAAGCCGATGATCTTCGCGATCTCGCCCTGTACGGCGGGACTCGTGATGTTCAGGTCGGGCTGTTCGGAGTAGAAGTTGTGCAGGTAGTACTGCCCGGCCTTCTCGTCGTAGGTCCAGAGCGAGTTCTCCGCGTCGGGGAACACGACCTCGTCGGAGGTGTCCTCCGGCGGCTCGTCGCGCCAGACGTAGTACTCGCGGTAGGGGCTGTCCTTGGAGGAACGGGCGGCCTTGAACCAGGGGTGCTGGTTGGAGGTGTGGTTGGTGACGAGGTCGACGATCACCCGCAGCCCCCGGTCCTTCGCCGTCCGGACGAGCTCGACCAGGTCGCCGTGCGTCCCGAGCCGGGGATCCACGCCGTAGTAGTCGATGATGTCGTAGCCGTCGTCCCGGTTCGCGGTGGGGTAGAACGGCATCAGCCACAGGCAGGTGACGCCCAGTTCCGCCAGGTAGTCGATGCGTTGGGCGAGACCCGTCATGTCGCCGACGCCGTCCCCGTTGGAGTCGAAGAAGGTCTCGATGTCCAGGCAGTAGATGACGGCGGACTTCCACCACAGGTCGGCGGTCTCGGTCTTCAGCACGTTGCCTCCTCGGTCAGCGCAGTTGGGGGAGCAGCCGCTCGCCGGCGGTCTCGAGCCAGGGTCGCTGGTCCTGGCCGACGTGGTGCAGGTACACGGCGTCGAACCCGAGCGACGCCAGGTCGTGGATGCGCTGTGCCAGCTTGCCGAGGTCCGACTCGATGACGACCGAGCGGTGCACCTGTTCGGGGGAGATGCCCTCGGCGCTCACGGCGTCGAACGTAGGAACGGTGAGGTCCCACGCGGCCGGGGGCCCGAAGACGTTGGAGCGCCACTGGTCGTGGGCGATGGCGTAGGCCTCATCGTCGGTGGGCGCCCACGACAGGTGGACCTGGAGCACCTTGTGATCGGCGCCGCCCGCCTCGTCCCAGCGGGCGAGCATCTCGCGCAGCGTGCCCGGGTCCATGTTGATCGTCGCGAGGCCGTCGGCCCAGCGGGCCCCGCGCACGGCGGTGGGGACGCTCACGGCCGGCGCGATCATCTTCGGCTTCGGATCGGGCCGCTCCCAGAGCTTGGCCTCGTGCACCCTCACGAGGCCGTCGTGGGAGACCGTCTCGCCGTCGAGGAGACGCGAGATGATGTCGACGCATTCCTCGAGCCGCTGCTGGCGCACCTCCTTGCGGGGCCAGGCGTCGCCGGTGATGTGCTCGTTGGCGTTCTCGCCGGAGCCGAGCGCGGTCCAGAACCGGCCGGGGAACATCTGGCCGAGTGTCGCCATCGCGTGGGCGACGATCGCCGGGTGGTACCGCTGCCCGGGGGCCGTCACCGTGCCGAACGTGAGGTTCGTCGTCGCGAGCGCCGCGCCCAGCCAGGGCCACGCCATCCCGGAGTGGCCCTGCCGCTTCGACCAGGGCTCGATGTGGTCCGAGCACATGGCCGCCTGGAAGCCGACCTCCTCCGCCAGCTGGACGTCCGCGAGCAGCTGCCGCGGCGAGATCTGTTCGTGCGAGGCGTGGAATCCGTAGACAGTCACGGTTCCCACCCTAGTCGGCCCAAGGTTCGCGGGTGCGCGCTACGGCCTCACCAGATGCTCACCCGGCGCTCCGGCTCGAGCCACAGGGCGTCGCCGGGCCGCGTGCCGAACGCGTCGTGGAAGGCATCCACGTTGCGGACGATCTCGTTCACCCGGAACTCCGCGGGGGAGTGGGGGTCGACGCTCAGCAGCATCTTCGCCATCTCCGGGCGCCGCTTCGACCGCCACACCTGTGCGTAGCCCAGGAAGAACCGCTGCGCCGGCGTCAACCCGTCGACCGGCTCCCCGTCCGGGTCGCCGCCCGCGATGCGCCAGGCCTTGTAGGCGATGCCCACCCCGCCGAGGTCGCCGATGTTCTCACCGAGCGTCAGCTCGCCGTTCACGTGGCCCTCGACGCCCTCCGGGCTGAGCCCCTCGAACTGCTCGACGAGCCGCTTGGTCCGGGACTCGAACGCGTCCCGGTCCTCGGGCGTCCACCAGTCGCGGATCCGTCCCTCGCCGTCGGTGGTGGAGCCCTTGTCGTCGAACCCGTGCCCGATCTCGTGGCCGATCACCGCGCCGATGGCGCCGTAGTTGATGGCGTCCTCCGCGTCGACGTTGAAGAACGGCGGCTGCAGGATGGCCGCCGGGAAGACGATCTCGTTGCGCAGCGGGTGGTAGTACGCGTTGACCGTCTGGGGGAGCATGGCCCACTCCTCGGGATCCATGGGGCCGAGCACCTTCGACAGGGTGTACTCGAAGTCGAACACGTTGCTCGCGATGACGTTGTCGACGAGTGAGTCGCCCACCCGGAGGCCCGAGTAGTCGCGCCACTTCGTCGGGTAGCCGATCTTCGGGCGGAACCGCGACAGCTTCAGCAGCGCCTCCTCGCGGGTGGCCTCGGTCATCCAGGTGAGGTCGCTGATCGACCGGCGGTACGCCTCGATCAGGTTCGACACCAGTTCGTCCATCGCGTGCTTGGCCTCCGGCCTGAAGTGACGGTCGACGTAGAGCCGGCCGACGCCCTCGCCGATCACGCCCTCGACGAACGAGAGGCCGCGCTTCCACCGGGGGCGCAGCTCCTCGGTGCCGGAGAGCTGCCGGGCGTAGAAGTCGAAGTTCTCGTCGACGAACGCCGACGACAGGTACGGCGCGAGCGCGGTGACGATCTTCCACCGGGCCCACGAACGCCACGCCTCGATCGGCGTACCGGCGACGACCTCGGCCAGACCGGTCATGAACGAGGGCTGCATGACGACGAGCTCGCGCACCTTGTCCGCCGGCAGCTCCGCGCCCTCGGCGTAGGCCCGCCAGTCGATGCCGGGCGCGGAGGCGGCCAGTTCCTCGTACGACATGGGGTTGAACATGGCGCGCAGGTCCCGGTTGCGGACCTTGTCCCAGTGGTGCGCCGCGATGCGCGACTCGAGGGCGACGACCGCGTCGGCCTGGGCTTCGGCGTCCTCGAAACCCGCCAGCCGCAGCATGCGCGCGACGTGCACCACGTAGCCCGCGAGGGTGTCCGAGTGCTGCTCGAGGCGGTAGTACTCCTCGTCGGGCAGCCCGAGCCCGCCCTGGCCGACGAAGAAGATGTAGCGGCTCGGCTCGCCGGGGTCGGCGTCCTCGCCCATCCCGACCAGCGACGAGAACCCGTGGCGGAGGCTCCACCCGAGGTGCCGGGAGAGCGTCGTGGGGTCCACGATCTCGTCCACCCGCGCGAGCAGGCTGCGCAGCGGCTCGGCGCCGAGTTCCTCGATGCGGGCCTCGTCCATGAAGGTGGCGTAGAGCCGCGCGATCTTCCCGTCGTCGGTGTCCGGATCGTCGTTGTCGATCTCCTCGACGATCCGCCTCACGTTGAGCTCCGCCTCGTCGCGGAGGTCGATGAACGCTCCCGCGCTCGTCTTGTCGGGGTCGATCTGGGTGGTGGCGAGCCAACCGCCGTTGAGGTGCCTGAACAGGTCGTCCTGCGGGCGCACGTCGTCGAGTCGGTGGCTGAGGTCAAGTCCGGTCATGGGGGCAACCCTAGCGACCCGGCCCAGAGCTCCCCGTCATTGCTGCCAGACGACGTTCACGCGCGAGGGGTCGTCGCCCAGCATGTTGGCGGTCGCGCGCGGAGAGCGGGCGCCGGTGTTCGTGCCCGACGTCGAGCCGTCAATGTAGTCGAACGTGACGGAGTAGCGCAGGTCGACCGTCATCGTCCCGCGCGACAGGTCCTGCGGCAGCAGCGTGGGCTGGACGTCGGCGAGCGGGTTGCCGATCAGGCGCCACCGGATGGTGTCCGCGGCCACCGGCTGTGGCGCGGTGATCGATTGCGGGCACCCCTCGGGGGCCAGCTGGCGGCGGGCGAAGCAGTCGTCGAGCGAGCGCCGCACCGCCGCCCGCAGCGCCTCCTCGCCGTCGGTGGTGAGCCGCGGGGTCGCGGTGAACCTCGTCTCGGAGGCGAAGCCCAGCGAGCCGATCAGGAACGAGTTGTCCTGCGGGTACTCGATGAACGTCAGCCCCGTGGTCACCTCGTAGAAGCCGGGCACCACCTCGAGTGGGGCGAACTTCTGCACGTCGACGCCGTTGACGCGAAGCGGCAGCGACTCCGCCTGCGCCAACTCGATGACGACCGTCACCGTGGTGCGCTCCAGCTCGTAGCCGCCCGCGTCGTTGCGGACCACGGGGATGGAGGTGCGCACGGGCTCACCCGCGAGCGTGTAGCTGACCTCGACGTCCGTGGCGTTGGGGTCCTCGGTGAGGATGGCGATGTCCGTCAGCGGCGCCCGCTCGCGCATGCGGGCGTGCACCTCGGAGTTGAGGAGCGCGCGGCTGCCGATGCCGCCGTACTCGCCCAGCGACAGGGCGGTGCGGATGTCGCCGTCGGCGAGCGCCTGGAGGTAGTCGCGGGCGGCGTCCTGGGGGGAGCGCAACCGCACGGTCTCGCGGCCCTCCGGCACCTGGACGATCGTGTCGGGATCGGGCTCGGGCTGGCGCAGCCACAGGACGTACGCGGCGCCGCCGGCCACGGCGAGAGCGATCACCAGGCTGAACACCAGCAGCACGGGTCGCCAGGGGAACGGGGGACGGGCCTGCTCCTCCTCGATGACCGGCGCCTGGAAGCGTGACCGGTCGCGCGCCCGCATCAGGACGGAGTCCATCCCGGCCGGGTCCGGGGCGGGAGGCTCCGGACGCGTCGACGGCGGCCGACCACCCTGCGGGGGCGGGGCCGGCGGCCGCCAGCCGGTCATCGTTCGGTGGCTTCCCAGGTGTCGGGTCCGGCGATGATCGACGCCAGCGCCGCGGCACGGTCGTCCGCCTCCGCGGCGCGGATCTGGTCGCGGAGCATGTCGTCGTAGGTGGGCCGCTCGACCCGGCGGAAGATGCCCACGGGCGCCTGGTGCAGGACGCCGGGATCCGTCAGCCGGGACAGGGCGAACGCCTGCGACGGGTCGGCGTTCGTCTCGTCGTGGACGAGGATGCTGGCCTCGTCGACGGTGTCGCGCTCGGCCACCGTGATGGCGCCGGCCGCGTCGCGGACGACCGCCTTGTGCCCGTCCTTGCCGAAGACGATCGGCTCGCCGTGGCGCAGCGGGATGATCGTCTCCTCCGCGCCCGGGCCCTTGAGGGCGTCGAATGCACCGTCGTTGAAGATGGGGCAGTTCTGGTAGATCTCGACGAGCGACGCGCCGCGGTGGTTGGCCGCCGCGTGCAGCACCTCGGTGAGGTGCGCGCGATCCGAGTCGATGGTGCGGGCGACGAAGGACGCCTCGGCCCCCAGCGCGACGGACAGCGGGTTGAACGGCGTGTCCAGGGAGCCGTACGGCGTCGACTTGGTCAGCTTGCCCAGCTCCGAGGTGGGCGAGTACTGGCCCTTGGTGAGGCCGTAGATCCGGTTGTTGAACAACAGGATGTTGACGTTCACGTTGCGGCGCAGGGCGTGGATGAGGTGGTTGCCGCCGATCGACAGCGCGTCGCCGTCACCGGTCACGACCCAGACGCTCGTGTCGGGCCGCGCGATCGCGACGCCGGTGGCGATCGCGGGGGCGCGGCCGTGGATCGAGTGCATGCCGTAGGAGTCGACGTAGTACGGCAGCCGCGAGGAGCACCCGATGCCGGAGATCATCACCGTGTTCTCGCGCTTGATGCCGAGCTCGGCCGCCACGGACTGGAACGTCGACAGGATCGCGTAGTCGCCGCAGCCGGGGCACCAGCGCACCTCCTGGTCGCTGGTGAAGTCCTTGCGGTTGAGTGGTTCGACGGCCAGGGGCACGCCTGCCAGCCCGCTCATCGGTGGTCCTCCATTGCGTCGATTGCGGTGATGAAGTCTTCCTCGAGCTCCGAGATGGACAGCGGCAGCCCGCGCACGCGCGAGTAGCTCTCGACGTCGACGAGGTACTTGGCCCGGAGCACCATGGCCAGTTGGCCGAGGTTCATCTCGGGGACGATCACGCGGTCGTAGGCGCGCAGCACGTCGCCGACGTTCGCGGGCAGCGGGTTGAGGTGGCGCAGGTGCGCGGTGGCGATGTTGCGTCCGCCCTTGCGGATGCGTCGCGCGGTGGCGGTGATGGGACCGTAGGTGGAGCCCCAGCCCAGGACGAGGATCCTCGCCCTCCCGCTCGGGTCGTCGACGGTGAGGTCCGGGATGTCGCGGACGATGCCGTCGATCTTCGCCTGCCGGGTCCGCACCATGGTCTCGTGGTTGTCCGGGTCGTACGACACGTTGCCCGTGCGGGCGTCCTTCTCGATGCCGCCGACGCGGTGCTCGAGCCCCGGGGTGCCGGGGATGGCCCACGGTCGGGCGAGGGTCTCCTCGTCGCGGACGTAGGGCAGGAACTTGCCGTCGGGACCGTTCGCCTCCGTGGCGAAGCCGGGGTCGATCGGAGGGATCTCGTCGAGGTCCGGGATGCGCCACGGCTCCGCGCCGTTGGCGAGGTAGCCGTCGGAGAGCATGATCACGGGGGTGCGGTACTTGACCGCGATCCGGCACGCCTCGACGGCGGTGGTGAAGCAGTCGCTGGCCGACTGGGCGGCGATCACCGGCAGCGGGGCCTCGCCGTGGCGGCCGTGGAGCACCTGCAGGAGGTCGGCCTGCTCGGTCTTCGTCGGCATGCCGGTGGACGGGCCGGCGCGCTGCACGTCGACGACCACCAGCGGCAGCTCCGTCATGATGCCGAGCGAGATGGTCTCCGACTTGAGCGCCATGCCGGGACCGGAGGTCGTGGTGACGCCGAGCGCACCGGCGAAGCTCGCGCCCAGCGCGGCGGCGACGCCGGCGATCTCGTCCTCGGCCTGGAACGTCATGACGCCGACGTCCTTGCGCTTCGACAGCTCGTGGAGGATGTCCGAGGCGGGGGTGATGGGGTAGGAGCCGAGGAAGAGGTCGAGCCCCGCCTTCTGGGCGCCGGTCATGAGGCCGTAGGCGGTGGCGAGGTTGCCCGAGATCTGCCGGTAGCGGCCCTCGGGCATCGGCGCCGGGTCGACGGTGGTCTGCACCGCGAACGCCTCGGTCGTCTCCCCGAACGCGTAGCCCGCGCGGTAGGCGGCGATGTTCGCGTCGCGGATGTCCGGCTTCTTGGCGAACTTCTCGGCGAGGAACTTCTCGGTGCCCTCGGTGGGGCGGGAGTACATCCAGCTCAGGAGGCCCAGCGCGAACATGTTCTTGGTGCGCGAGGCGTCCTTGCGGGACAGGCCGAAGCCCTCCACCGCGCCCTGCGCCAGCGACGTGAGGTCCAGTTCGTGCACGACGTAGTTGGCGAGCGACCCGTCGTCCAGCGGGCTCGTCTGCCAGCCGATGCGCTTGAGGTTGCGGGCGGTGAAGTCGTGGGTGTCGACGATGATGACCGCGCCCTTGGGCATGTCCTTCAGGTTGACCTTCAGCGCCGCGGGGTTCATCGCGACGAGCACGTCCGGGGTGTCGCCGGGGGTCACGATGTCGAAGTTGGCGAAGTGGAGCTGGAAGCTCGACACGCCCGGCAGGGTGCCCTGGGGGGCGCGGATCTCGGCCGGGAAGTTCGGGAGGGTGGCGATGTCGTTGCCGAAGCTCGCGGCCTCCGCAGTGAAGCGGTCGCCGGTGAGCTGCATGCCGTCACCGGAGTCACCCGCGAAGCGGATGACCACGCGTTCGAGTTGCTTTGTCACAGATCCTCGTAAGAAGTAGATGTCCGTGTCATTGTAGGCACGCAATTGAAAAACATCACGTTTCGTAATTCGGTCGAACCGCCCCAGGGGAGTGGCCCGCCCGGTCAAGGGTAGCGCGCTTGCCCCCATGGCATATACTTCACCGTGACTAATAAGTTTTGGTGAAGGAAGTGCTTTGGTAAACGCGATGACCCGGCTGGCGAACGAGGTCCGGCTGGCCTGCCAGCTCGTCAGCCACAAGGTGCGTTTCGAGTCCGGCGCGCCGCTGCCGCCCCACCAGCTGTCCGTGCTGTTCAAGCTGCGTCGCGGTTCCATGACGCCCGGCGAGCTGGCGGAGGAGGAGCAGGTGACCGCCCCGTCGATGACGAAGACCCTGGCCACGCTCGAGTCCCAGGACCTCGTGGCAAGAAGTGGCGACCCCGGCGACGGCCGGCGCCGCATCATCTCGATCACGCCGACGGGGGAGGCCGCGCTCCGCGACGCCGCCAGCGTCCGCGACAGCTTCATGGAGGCGAAGCTAGCCACCCTGAGCGACGAGGAGCGCGCCACGCTGGCCGAGGCGGCCCGGATCCTCAGGAGGGTGCTCGAGTGACCGAGCGACGTTCCACCTTCCAGTCCCTGCACATCCGCAACTACCGCTACTTCTGGACGGGCTCCCTCGTCGCCAACGTCGGGACCTGGATGAACCGGATCGCCCAGGACTGGCTGGTGCTCACCATCCTGACCGACAACTCGGCCCTTGCGTTGGGCGTCGTCACCGGCCTGCAGTTCCTGCCCATCCCGATCCTGTCGCCGCTGGCCGGCGCGCTCGCCGACCGCTTCTCCAAACGGCGCATCCTCCAGCTGACCCAGGCCGCGCTCATGGTGAACGCCCTGATCCTCTCGCTCCTGGTGTCGCTGGACCTGGCGCAGCTCTGGCACGTGTACGTGCTCGCGCTGGTCCAAGGGGCGGTCCAGGCCTTCGACTCACCGGCGCGGCAGTCGTTCGTCTCGGAGATGGTGTCGGAGAAGAACCTGCCGAACGCCGTCGGCCTCAACTCGATGCAGTTCAACTCGGCGCGCCTGGTGGGGCCGGGCGTCGCCGGCCTGCTCATCGGCTGGTTCGGCGTCGCTCCGGCGCTGTGGATCAACACCGTGAGCTTCCTGGCGCCGATCATCGCGCTGCACCTGATGCGCGCCGACGAGCTCCATCCCGCCCGTGCCGGCGGCTCGGGGAGGGGAGCCGTCATGGAGGGGGTGCGTTACCTCCTCGGGCGGGGCGACCTGCTGCTGATCTTCCTGATGGTGTTCACCCTCGGCACCTTCGGACTCAACTTCCAGGTCACGAACGCGCTGATGGCCACCGAGGTCTTCGGCCTGGACGCCGACGCGTACGGGCTCCTCGGGTCGGTGATGGCCGCCGGCACGCTGACCGGGGCCGTGATGGCCGCACGGCGCGGGTACCCGAGGCTCGGCCGGCTCGTCCTCGCGCTGCTGGGCTTCTCCGTCTTCACACTGCTGCTCACGCTCGCGACGTCGTACTGGGTGTACGCCGCGGTGCTCGTTCCCACCGGCTTCGTGGCGATCACGACGATGACCACCGCCAACAGCCGTGTGCAGCTCACCACCGAACCCGAGATGCGCGGCCGGATCATGGCGCTCTACATGGTCGTGTTCCTCGGCGGCACCCCGATCGGCGCGCCGCTCGTCGGCTGGATCGGCGAACTCTGGGGCGCCCGGGCCACGCTGCTCGTCGGCTCCGTCACCACCGGCCTCGTGGGGCTGTTCGTGGGGCTGGTGCTGCTGGCCAAGTCGGAGAAGTACCCGCCGCCGCTGCACTTCCTCGAGGTCACCCGCGAGCGGGTCCGCCGGACCCGCCGCAGCCGGACCGGAGCGGCACACCCTACAACCAGCGTCCCGCGCCCTTAGCGAGGGGGGACCCCAGCCGTTCGGAGGGGTCCCCGGGATACTGGCAGCATGGGATCCTCCTTTGATGCTGCAGCGATCAGCCTCCGACTCGCACTGCTCGGGTACGGCGGCGAGACCACCTCGGCGAGCGACGCCGGGACCCGGCTGATCCGCCCCATCCTCGACAAGCAGCGCGAGCTCACGCGACGCCTCGGCCCCGCGCTCTCGCCGATCGGCGCCCGGATCGAGTCCTTCCTCGCCGACTACTTCGCGGGAACCGAGTGGGACTGCCGGTTGCCCGAGCGCACCCTCGTCCTCGACCAGGCGGGACTGGCCCGCGCGATGTCGCTGCCCAAGGGCGGCGACCACTTCGCCTCCGAGCAGCTGAGCAGCTACCGGCTCGCGAACGGCATCCTGCACAACCCCGCCAACGACCGGCGCACCACGAAGGGCGTCTTCCACATCGCCGAGGGCGGGCTGCCCATCCAGGACGACAAGATCGCCGTGCCCCGCGAGGTGGCCGCGCGCATCTTCGCCGCCGCCATGCAGGCCCCCGACGAGGCTCTCACACTGCCCTACACCGCCGACGAGCAGCCGCCTGCGAGGTGCTGGGCCTCGCTGCTGCTGCGCCCCGTCGTCGTTCCCGAGGTGCCCGGCTTCACGCCGGAGCGGACGATGGAGATCCGGTTCTTCGCACCGGCCACCCTGATGGCGAACCTCGACTTCGTGGAGGGCATCTTCGGCAACGCCGGCGACCCCTTCCTGCCCGACAACGACGCCGCGCTGGACCCCGAGACGTGGACCGGCCACACCGGCGCCGTCATCCTGGCGCCGCACCTCACGCGGCTGACGAAGAAGGAGCTCGGGCTCCCGCACGTGGACGACGCCACCGAGCGCCAGCGCCGCGACGGGCAGTGCTGGAGCGCGGAGGACGAGCGCTACAACGGCGGCAGCGCGTTCAAGTTGTGCGTGCGCGACGAGCGGGGCGTGATCGTCACCGTCATCGCGGACAACTACTTCGGCTACTGCAAGAAGGAGGTCAAGGCGCAGATCAGCTACGCCACCAACCTCATGGGCCTCGTGGAGGAGGAGCACGCCGGCGGCGCGCGGGCGTTCCCGCGCTACAACCTCGGCCACACCTACGCCACCGAGCCCGACACCGCCCAGCGGTTCGACGACGTGCTCGCACGCGATCCGCAGCGGTGGGAGCGGCGGTCCGACGGAACGGCCGTGCACCGCGAGATCGAGCGACTCGTCCTGGTCCCGGCCGGGGCCGAGTTCTCGCTCCGCGACAGCCGGGTCACCTGGGGCGGCGACGGTGAAGGGGCCGGCATCGTCCTGCGCGCCGACCACACCTACGTGACCCCCGACGGCTACCAGGTGGAGTTGCAGCAGCTCGCTCCCGGCGGCAGCCACTGGACGCTCGTCGGCACCGCGCCCCGGCCCACCGAGGCGCACAAACCGGCGACGGTCTCGGGAGGCGGTAAGTCGGAGATCTCCAAGAGCATCACCGACGCGTTCGTCACCGGCCGCGCCTGGGTGGAGGACTTCGCCGTCGACATGGCGCGCGTCGCCGAGATCATCGGCAGGGACTTCAGCGACCGGTTCGTCGACGAGTCGCAGACGGACCACCGCCCGGTGCTGTCGGAGGCGCGCTCGATCGGCTCGGTGATCAAGCTGCTCACGCCGTCGGTGGACTACACCGACGAGTACAACGCATGGCTCGACTCCATCCCGAACCACGTCAAGGAACTCGTCTATGTCGTGAAGCGGTTCCACCGCCCGGAGTGGGGCGACGACTGGGCCGGCCATTTCTCGGTGCCGTCGATCAACGGCCGCGCCGGGCACGCGCTGCGGATGGACGACCAGGAGATCCACGTCAACATGCTGCGCGTCGGCTACGGCGCGGACGGTTCCTGGCGACTGTTCGCGCTTCGCCACGACTTCCACCCCGCCGCGAAGGTGCAGACCGAGGACGACATCAGCGCCTCCATCGTCGTCCCCGCCGACGTGGCCGGCCGCGAGGACGGCGCCAGCCGCAAGTACGTCACCAACGCGGAGCAGTTGCTGTTCCAGCGGCCCGACGACGCCATCCACCGCGGCTACGACACGCAGGCGGAGGCGGACATCGCCGGCGGTGCGTTCCTCAGCAACTTCGCCCCGCTCACCCGCGACGACGCACTGCGCCTCCAGGAGGACGCCGTCGGCTTCTCGCAGTTCACCCCGCCGATGCGCGACCTGATCCGTCGCGTCGCGGAGGGGGAGACCAGCGAGACCTACTTCGTCTCGTCGGCGCACCCCCGGATCGTCGACGGGGCGCGCTCGAAGAACCCGCGCTACCTCCAACGCAGGCCCGACGTCGTGAACGCGCGCGCCACCCGGCTCGCGGACGTCGCCGAGCGGCTGGCGCTCTCCCTCGGCGAGGACGAGCCCTACCGCCACGCCATCGACGTGGTGGCCGCGGGCCGGCGCAACAACCCCGCCGAGGAGCACGTGCCCGCGCTCTGCGCCTACGCGCCCCTGCACTACATGGAGCTCCCTGAGCTGATGATGGAGTTCATCTCCTCCATGACCGGCAAGTCCCCGTCGACGACGGGCGCGGGCTCGGAGGGGGCCATGACCAAGGGGCCCTTCAACGCCCTGCCGTCCGTCTACGACCTCAACGCGGCGTTCCTCTCGTTCGCGCTGACCGGCTACGACGGCTGGCTGTCCTCCGCGGGCGTCGTCGGTCCCTCCGTGCGCGTGGACCACGACATCTCCCTCCTCGTGCCCGAGCTGTTCTCCCGCATGTCCGAGGCCGAACGGGACGCCCGGAACCTCATCGAGGAGGGCGCGCTCGAACGGGTGCCGGACGTGGAGTTCGAGGGCGAGGTCCTCGAGGCCAGCCGGCTCGGCTACCGGATGACCAGGAAGTTCGCGACGAAGTACTTCGGCCGCATCTTCCTCCACCCCCACGTGGTCTTCGCCGACGACATGCTGCGCCCCGAGGAACAGGGGATCGACGAGTACGTCGCCTCCATGCGCACGATCCTCACCACCCACGAGCGCGTGGCCCGCAGCTACTTCGACGACGGCACCATCGAACTGGCCGTGCCGCCGGTGAAGGCGCTGCTGGGCATCATGGCGCACGGCAGCCACGACGGGCTGGAACTCCACGCCCCGGACTTCCGTGCCATGTTCACCCGCGAGGCCGTACTGGGTTCCGAGTGGTACGCGCAGCGGCTCGTCTCCGCCGCAGACGCCGAGCACCGCCTGATCACGAGGTCCGTTGCGGCGATCGAGGAGTTCCTCACCCACCCGTTCAACGAGGAGGCCGCAGCCAGGCTGGGCCTGGCGGAGAAGTTGGAGCGGCTGCGCGGCATGACGCCCGACGCGGAGCGGCTGCGCGGCACCCTGGGGCGGCAGGTGCGCTTCGGCTGACGCTCAGGACGCCGAGGGCACGACGAGGGGGAGCCGGACGGTGAAGACCGTGCCGACTCCCTTCTCGGAGTCGACCGTGATCGTGCCGTGCTGTTCGCGCACGAAGCGTTCCGTGAGCGACAGCCCGAGACCGGTGCCGGGGATGGCGGCCTTGCGCACTTCCTCCGTGCGGTAGAAGCTCGCGAAGACGTGGTCGAGTTCCTCCCGGGTCATGCCGATGCCGGTGTCGGCCACGGAGAACTCGGCGTGGTCGTCGTCCATTCGCGCGGAAAGCGTCACGACGCCCCCGGCCGGGGTGTACTTGATGGCGTTGGAGATCACGTTGTCGATGATCTGCGCGGTCCGCAGCCGGTCGGCCACCACGGGGAGGGACTCCGGCAGCTCCGTCTCGAGCCGAACCCCCGCCGACCGTGCCCGCGCGGCCGCCGACTCGGCGCTGTGACGAAGGAGCTTGACGAGGTCGGTGCGCCGGAGGATCAGTTCCTTGGTGCTGGCGGCGTCGAGGAGGCTGCTCACCAGGACGAGCAGCCGTTCGGCGTTGCGGTGGATGATCCGCACGTAGCGCGAAAGCTCGGGGTCCAGCTCGGCGTCGCGGGCCAGCTCGAGGTACCCGATGATCGACGTGAGCGGCGTCCGGAACTCGTGGGAGACGTCGGCGACGAAACGGTCTCGTGCCCGGATGGCGTGCATCAGTTCGGTGACGTCGTGGAAGACCACCACGGTCCCGTCGAAGGTGCCGTCCTCGTCGTGCATGGCCTGGGCCGAGACCGACAGCGTCAGCTGTTCCGGTGCCTGCCCGACGGTGATGAGGCAGCCCTGGAAGCTCTCGCCCCGGATCGCGCGGAGGACAGGACGCTCCTCGAGCGGCATCGGGGTCGTGCCGTCGGGTCGGTACTGGAGCAGGTCCGCCTCGGCCCCGTCGTCGGTGCCCTCGGGCAACCCGATCATGTGGAAGCGCCGCTGGGCGGGGTTCATGATCATGTCGTTGCCGTGCCGGTCGGTGACGAGGATTCCGACGTCGGTGGTGTCCAGTACGGTCTGGAGCAGGCGGTTGCGCTGCCGGATACCGGCCAGCGACGCGCCCAGTTCCTCCGTCTGCTTGTCGACGCTCCGGCTGATGACGCCGGTGGCGATCGCGAGGCTCAACATGAACAGCGGCACGAGGAGGGGACGCATCAGTTCCTGCTGGCCGACCTCGGGCGCGTTCACGTAGGGCCACCAGGTCACGGCGGCGCTGCCGATGAGGGACAGCACCAGCGCCAACCTGGGGAACACGTTCGACCAGCCCAGCCAGAACACGGGGAAGGCCGCCAGCATCGTCATGCCGTCGAGCTGGTGCCGGGCGTACTCCACGACCGGGGCGAGGGCGACGAAGTCCAGCAGCGGAATCGCCCAGTACGCGTACTCGGGCAGTTTCTGCCAGGGGATGGTCCCGGCCAGCAGCGTCAGGACGGCGACGCCGGCCGCACCGAAGAGAAATTCTCGGGCCGCGAGTGCGCCGTTCGCGTCGAGATAGAGGCAGGCGAGGACGACGAGCCCGACCGACACGGCGACGGGCAGCTGGGACAAGAGGACCTTGCGTCGCAGGGGAAGCTCGCTGAAATACTGGGGCCGGTGTTCGTGTTTGCCCGGCGATTCGGCCACCAACACCTGAACACCTTTCCTATGGCCTGCGAAATAATAGTCGCTGGTCCACGATAGCCTTGGACCAATCTAAGTGGGGAGTGCACGTGGAAGAACGGCGTGTTGCAGTGGTCATCGAGGATGACGAGGACATTCGCGGGTTGCTCGTCGCCTTGTTCACGCAATCCGGATTCGATGTCCATGAGACCTCGAAGGGTGTCGACGGGGTCCGCATGGTCGAGGAGGAGTCCCCGGACATCGTCACCGTTGACCTGGGCCTGCCGGACATCGACGGCTACGAGGTGGCCCGCCGGATCCGGCTGTTCTCGGACGCCTACCTGCTCATGCTCACTGCCCGCAGCGAGGAGATCGACGCGCTGATGGGGCTCGACGCGGGCGCCGACGACTACGTCATCAAGCCGTTCCGGCCGCGCGAGCTCCGCGCCCGGGTGGAGGCGCTCATGCGTCGGCCCCGGAAGCAGCCCGAGGTGGTCACGCCCCGGGCGCAGGCCATCGCGCCGGTGGCCGAGCCGCCTCCGGTGGGAATCGATGGAGAGCCGTCCTACGAGCTCAACGGGCTCCAGCTGTTCCCGCGCAGCTTCGAGGTCTCCGTCGAGGGCGAAGGCGTCACCGTCACGCCCACTGAGTTCATCCTCCTGAAGACCCTGCTCGCCTCCAAGCGCGTGGTGCGATCCAAGGCCGAGCTGTTCCGCGTGCTGCGCGACGAGGATCCCGACAGCGGCACGTTCGTGTCCATGGCCGATGAGCGCACCATCGAGGTGCACCTCGGGAATCTCCGGCGGAAGCTGGGTGACGATCCCGCCACCCCCCGCTGGATCGAGACGGTTCGCGGTGTCGGGTACCGCTCGGCCGGCACCCCGGTCCGCACCGGCAGCCACGACTGACGGGCTATGCCCCCGAGGGGCTGACGAACACCCGCAACTGACGCGCGGTCTCCGCCGCGAGCAGCCGCAGACACATCACCACGCAGTGCAGCGCGCTCTCGCCCGGCCACGGGTTCTCCGGAGTGATGGACTTCACCCAGGCCTGCACCTCCGCGACGAGGCGTGACAGCGCTATCGCGCCCGCCATCTGCGACGAGGTCCGGAGGCTCAGCGCCGCGTCCTCCCAGTCCTGCACATCGCGCGCGTCCAACGCACGTTCCAGTCTGTCGACCCGCTGGTCCAGCATCGTCGCGTAGCGGTCGAGGAAGGTGCAGAGCGCGTCGCGGTCTCCGAGTTCCTCGCCCAGCAGGACGAGCTCCCTCGTGTCGAGCACGGGCGCAACGGTCATGTACGGATCCTCCCCCTCGAGCCGCAGTGGTAGCACCATCTTTCCCCAAAGTTTTGCCGAAGATTCGCAGCGGCGCGCGTCGACGCTCCGACGTCGTTCGGAAGCCCCCGGAGATCTTGTGGAGGTCTTGCGGATGAATCCGTGGATTCCTTGAGCCTGAGGGCGTGGAATCAGGACGTCGAAACAAAACGACGAGGACAACAGAAAAAGGGTACGAGACACACGATGAACAAGATGATCAAGGGTGCAGCTTTCGCCGGCCTCGGCGTGGCACTCCTCCTGGGCGGCGGCGGAACGCTTGCCAACTGGAACGTCAGCGACGATTCGAGGGCAGGCATCATCTCCACCGGAGACCTGAACCTGGTCGCTTCAGACGGCAAATGGACCAAGAATGGGGAAGCTATCGATCCGACCTCGTACAGGGTCGTCCCCGGCGAGACTTTGACGTACCAACAGGCCGTCACGGTCACGGTCCAAGGTGATGAGTTGCAGGCCGAACTGACTGTTTCAGGTGTCAGCCTCGACGACGCAGTGACTTTGGACGGGCCTTATCTCACCGACCCGGCGGGAGCGCGGGTCGATGGCACGATCATCGGGAACTCGGACGTTCCGCAGCAACTGATCGCCACGGCGACGTTCGCATTCAGGGACGGCATCACCGGCCGGCAGGGTGCGGCCAAGACCTTCAATCTGGACAAGGTCGGCTACCAGCTGACCCAGGTGGCCGACACCAACAACAACTAAAAAGAGACCGACTCCGAGGGCAACTCTCGTAACCACAACAAAGCGCCAGGGGGTAAGACAGTGCGTTTTCGGCAGGCCCTGCAGCTCGCTGCAGTCGTTGCCTCCGCGGTGGTCGCGGGATTGTTCGGGGTCCAGGGGACGTTGGCGTTGTGGACGGTGTCCGCATCGTCGGACGCAGGCATGATTCAGGCGGCGGATTTTCGCTTGGATCTGAACGACAGGGAGATACCGGGCGGAGTAGCTGCCGCCGCGGTGGTGCTGGGGAGTCCCACCACGGTGCTCACCCCGTCGTCGCCGGTGTTCGTGAAAGTGGATGTGACACTCACCACGAACGCCACGGCCCCTTTCGAGATGGAGGCCGGTTTGGGGGCGGCCTCCATCTCGGAGACTTCCTCGGCGGAGCTCCGGCGCAACCTCGCCGTGAGCTATGCCGCAGTCGCGGGGGGCGACTGCGGCACGCCGGGGCTTCATTACACGGCCACGGCAGCCGCCAGGGTGAGCACCAGCGACAAGACCACGTTCTGTGTCCGGCTCGCGCTGCGCGAGGGTGCCCCCTTGTCCATCCAGCAACTCGGCGCGCGGATCAGCGTGCCGATGGAATTCACGCAGATAGGGATCTGAATGCTCAGGCTCCGTCAGCGCCCCGACACCGAGGGCGCCGCTCCCGCACGCCTCCTCGTCAACGCGACGTCCGCCCTCCTGCTCTGGACGAGCATCTTCGCCGCACTCGTGCTCGTCGTCGTCCCGTTCGTCACGGGATCCACCACCTACTCCGTGCTCACCAATTCCATGGCACCGGCCTACCCGCCCGGCACCTTCCTCGTGGTGAGGCCCCAACCCTTCGACGAGCTGGCGATCGGTGACGTCGTCACGTACCAGATCGAGTCCGGCAAGCCCGACGTCATCACCCACCGCGTCACCGGCTTCGCCGCGGGCCAGGACGGGAGCCGGCTGCTCGTCCTGAAGGGCGACAACAACGACGTCGCCGATCCACCCGTGCGCGAGGTTCAGGTGCGGGGGAAGCTGCTCTACGCCGTTCCCTACGCCGGCTTCGTCGCCAACGCGCTCGGCCGCCAGGACCGCGGCCTCATCCTCAAGCTGGTCGCCGTCGGTTTGATCGTCTATGGCGCGGGCTCCGTGGTCGCCGGGGTGCGGGCGCGCCGTCGCGACAAGGGCCGCCGGTGAGGGGGTGGAGCCTCGCCCGCGTCTGGCTGGTGGTCTTCGTCGCGGTGCTGGTCGGCGGTGCGGGCGGAAACGCCGTGGCCCTGTGGTCACAGCGGGCGACCGGCACAATCGATGTGACCACCGGCGGTTGGGGGATTCCACTCTCCGTCGCCTTCGCGGGCAACAACGGGCCGGTCAAGTTCGACGGGTCACTCACCTGGGTGCCGCTGGTCGCCCAGACGTCCTCGGTCTCGTACACGATCTCCTTCGAGGCCGTGTCCAACGTGGTGGTCACGAACCCGACATCGGCGGTGACCGTCACCGTGCCGCCCGGCGCATCCGGACGAACCCCCCTGGCGTTCGAGAAGAACAACAACAGCGTCCCCGCCGAACTGGTCGTGACCATCAGCCCGAGCAGCGGCGGAGTGGCGGGTGAGCCGTCGAAGTGGCGACTCGTGGTGGTCGACAAGCAGACGACCATCACGGAGATCCCCGGATCCTGAGACGGCCGTACACTGGCTCCCATGCTGCAGGCGGTGGACTGGTTCGATGATGGCTCGGTGTTCGTCGTCGACCTCGCCCTCGCGTGTTGCGCCCTCGAATCCCAGGCCGCCATCGGGAGCCGGCAGGGGGTACCCGTCGCCGACGTGCCGCCGGACGCGCGCGTCGTGCTGACCTTCTCCGGCACGCTGACCGCACCCATGGAGCCGGCGCTGCGCGCAGCCGTGGCGTCCCTGCCCCGCGAGCCGGTCGTCGTCGCCTTCGGCGCCTGCGCGATCGCGGGTGGCCCGTACTGGGACTCCTACTCCGTCTCCAAGGGTGTCGGCGACCTCATCCACGTCGACCACTTCATCGCCGGCTGCCCGCCGCCGCCGCGAGCGTTCGCGGAGGTCGTGGAGGCGGTGCGCCATGGGTGACCTGCGCACCGAGGCGGAGCGGGCGCTCGCCGACGGCTTCACGTTCCTCGTCCACCTGACCGCCGTCGACGAGATCGGGCGCTCCGACGAGATCCGGGTGTTGGTGCTGCTCGAGCGCCCAGAGGACGGGGAGCGACGGACGCTGTCGACATTGGTGCCGCGCGACGGGGGAGTGGCCCCCAAGCTCGACGACCTCTACCCAGCCGCCGCCTGGCTCCAGCGCCAGGTCCACGACCTGTTCGGCGTGTCGTTCGAGGGCGCGGACGACCGGCCGCTCATCCACCACGGCACCGGCGCGCCCCTGCGCAAGGACGTGCTCCTGGAGCCGCGCAGCGACGTCTCGTGGCCCGGCGCACTGGAGCCGGGGGAGTCCGAGGCCTCTCCCAGCCGACGCAAGCTGTTGCCCGTCGGGGTGCCCGACCCCACCGTCGCGCAGGACCCCCGGGCGACGCCCGAGGACATCGCGCTCAGCGCGACGGGCACGCGGGTGAGGGGGCGACGATGATCCACGGCTCCATCCACCTCCTCGAGGAGAAGTGCACCTCCTGCATGATCTGCGCCCGTGAGTGCCCGACGTGGTGCATCCGCCTCACGTCCCACATGGAGCAGACGGTGCCCGCACCCGGTGCGCGGCCCCGCACCCACAACGTGCTCGACACCTTCACCATCGACTGGTCGCTGTGCATGTACTGCGGCGTCTGCATCGAGCAGTGCCCCACGGACGCGCTCGTCTGGGGCGGCGCCCACGTGCCCCCGGCCGACTCGCTCGCGGACCTGCTGCACGGCAGGGACGAGCTCGCGCCGACGGAGGGCGGTGGCTGACGGCGGGTGGCGGACCGACCTCGCCAACGCCGCCAGATCCAGGGCCGTCTGGGTCGGCTTCGCCGGTTCGCTGTGCATCCTGCTCGGCTCGCTGAGCCCCGCGTACCTGCCCCAGGCGTCGCCCATCTGGGACTGGCTCCCGCGATCCGGCCCCGGGCTGGCCACCGTCCGCTGGACCGGGACGGTGCTGACCCTGCTGGGCCTCATGGCGCTGCTGGAGGCCTGGTTCCGGCTGCGTCCGGCGGCGCGTCGCCGACGGGGACGCCCGCAGTTGCGCAACTGGGCCGTGCTGGCCATCGTCGCCTCGCCGCTGCTCGTCGCCCCCCCGGTCTTCTCGCACGACGCGTACTCCTACGTGGCCCACGGTTGGCTGCTGCACAACCAGCTCGACCCCTACCAGATCGGGCCTGGCGCCCTGCCCGGCTACTTCGCCGACCAGGTGGCTTGGGTGTGGCGCGAGACGCCCGCCCCCTACGGCCCGCTCGCGCTGCGCACCAGCCACCTGCTCGTCATCCTCGCGGGGTTCGACCCCGTCTGGGCGGCGCTGTTGCACAGGATCCCGGCGCTGCTGGGGGTGGGGCTCATCGGCTACTTCGTCCCGCGGATCGCCCGGCTCGTCGGGGTGTCCCGGTCGGGCGCCAGCTGGTTCGCGACGCTGAACCCGATCCTCATCATCGACTTCATCGGCGGCGCCCACAACGACTCCCTGATGACCGGACTCATGGTGTTCGGCATCTGGCTCACGCTGCGCCACCGCTCCTGGTGGGCGGGCGCGATGGTCATCGGCATCGCCGCGGCGATCAAGCAGCCGGCGCTCCTGGCGGCGGTCGCCCTCCCGTTCATGGTCCGGCCCTGGACCTCCTGGCGGCCACGGCCGCTCGCAGCGGCGATGGGGCGGGCCCTGACGTCCTTGGCGATCGCCGTGGCCGTCTTCGTCGCGATCACGTGGGCGACCGGTCTCGGGTTCGGCTGGATCAACGCCACCGACGTGCCGGGCAGGGTCGACACGGTGTCGCCGGTGACCATCCTCGGCCGCGTCCTGCAGTACCCGGCCACGGCGTTCGGGTGGGATCCGACGGGGTCCGCGGTGTTCGACGTGATCCGCAAGCTCGGCGTCGTGGTGATGGTCGTCGGGATGGTGTGGTTCGCGATCCTCTACCTCGGCCGACGCCCGATCCGGTTCGTGTCGTGGTCGCTGCTCTGGTTCTCCCTCACCGCCCCGGCCCTGCACTCCTGGTACCTGTTGTGGGGCGGCGTGCTCCTGCCGATGACGTCGCCCGGACGGCGCACCGTCCGGGCCGCGATCGTCGCCACCGTGGTCCTGCTCGCGTACAACGCCCTCAACTTCGGCATCCGCAACGGACTGTGGGTGATCATGCTGATCCTCGTGGGCGCCGCCTACTGGACGATCCACACCCACGAACTGAGCCAGCCCATCGACGACGAGGAGTCCGTCTTCGAGTGAGTCAGATCGCGTAGTCGACGATCACCGGGCAGTGGTCGCTCATGCGGTGCTCGTACTGCGGCTCGCGGGCGGTCCAGGTCGACGTGGCGCTGCGGGCCAGGCCGGGGGAGGCGAGGTGGTAGTCGATCCGCCAGCCGATGTCGCCCGTGAACGACTGTCCCCGCCAGCTCCACCACGAGTAGGGCCCGCTGACGTCACCGGTGTGCCGGCGCACGACGTCGACGAGCGTCCGGGGACCGAGGATGGAGGAGAACCACTCGCGCTCCTCCGGCAGGAACCCCTCTGAGCGCTGGTTGCCGCGCCAGTTCTTGAGGTCGAGCTGCTGGTGCGCGATGTTGAAGTCGCCCATCACGAGGAACTCGCGGCCCTGGGCCTGCGCGTCGAGGCGGCTCTCCCGCAGCTGGCGGCGCAGGCCGCGCAGGAAGCGCATCTTGCGCCGGTACTTCTCCTCGCCGAGGCCGTCGTAGGGCCACGCCGCCCCCTTGGGCAGGTAGAGCGACGCGACGCGCAACGGCGCGTCGGCGAGGTCGACCTCCACGTAGCGACCCTCCGTCGCGAACGGACGCAGGTCGCGGCCGCCGACGCCGGAGCTGCTGATCTCCTCGACGCGCCCATCCGCCACCCGGTGCAGGGCGCCGCCGTGGAGCGTGCGGACCGCCACCGGGGGCGCCTTGGTCAGGACGGCGACGCCGTTGCGCCCGGGCAGGTGGCCCAGCTCGAGGGTGGCGTGCCAACCGTCGAAGCCCCACAGCGGCAGGTCGCCGGCGCGGCAACGCACCTCCTGCACCGCGATCACGTCGGCGGCGGCACCGTCCCAGAAATCACGGAATCCGCGGACCAGGGTCGCGCGGATTCCGTTGACGTTGTGGGTGCCGATACGCATGCCGACGAGGATAGCGGCGCGCGACCTCAGCGGTAATTCACGAACTGGGTGGCGAAGTCGAAGTCCTTGTCGCGGATCAGCTTCTGGACGGCCTGGAGATCGTCGCGGCTCTTCGAGCTGACGCGCAGCTCGTCGCCCTGGATCTGCGCCTTCACGCCCTTCGGGCCCTCGTCGCGGATGAGCTTGGAGATCTTCTTGGCGTTCTCCTGCGAGATGCCCTCCTGCATCTCTCCGGTGATCTTCCACAGCTTCCCGGACTGGCGGGGCTCGCCGGCCTTCAGCGACTTCAGGTCCACCCCGCGGCGCGCGAGCTTGGACTGGAACACGTCGAGCACCGCGTTGACGCGATCCTCGGTGGACGCCTGCATCTCGACGAACTCCCCGGACCACGCGATGGCCGCATCGGTGTTCTTGAAGTCGAACCGCTGCCGGACCTCCTTGGCCGCCTGGTTGATCGCGTTGTCGACCTCCTGGCGGTCCACCTTGCTCACGACGTCGAACGAGCTCTCAGCGGCCATGGGGTGCTCCTGTCTTCGGGGGATGATCGGTCCGGACCAGCCTACCGGCCTCTTCCGGGCTGCTTTGCCGACACCGGAGAACAGGTGCTAGCCTTGGTCCGCGCTGAGCGCAATCGGCAGGTTGCCCGAGCGGCCAAAGGGAGCGGTCTGTAAAACCGTCGGCACAGCCTACGTTGGTTCGAATCCAACACCTGCCACCCAGACCCCGGATCGGATTGATCCGGGGTCTACTGCTTCCCGTGGGCACCCCCGCGTTCCTACACTGCTCGCCATGGAGCACGCATCGACCGTCGGCCCTCTCGCGGCGATGTGGCGGGTACTGGACCTGGACCTCGACGTCGAGGCGACGGCCCACGGGCTGCTGCGCGACGCCGATGCCTCCTTCTGGCTCGACTCCGCCTCCGTCGCCACCGGCAACGGGCGCCACAGCATCATCGGCACCGACCGGGGGAGTCTCGCCGAGGTGGTGCGTTACCGCCTCGCCGACGGGCACGTGCGGCTCCGCGCCGGCGGCCGGGATCGCACCGTCCCGGCGGACGTCCTGACGCACCTGCAGCGACAGCTGGCCACTCCGGTGGTCGGCGACCTCCCCGACCTGCCCTTCCGCGGCGGCTACGTCGGCTACCTCGGCTACGAGTGCAAGGCGCTCACCGTCGCGCCCGGCCGGCACACCGCGGAGACGCCCGACGCGTACTGGCTGCGTCCGCAGTCCTTCCTGGTGCACGACCACGCCACCGGCCGGACGCACCTCGCCGCCCTCCACCCCCACGGCGGGGACACCGGCGAGGCGGCCGCGCTCCTGGACGCGCTGGAGGCGGCGCTGGTGGAGCGGACGCCGGGCACGGAGGCGGTCCCCGAGGACTTCGGCGAGGCCCCCGGCCGCTGGCGCCTGCCCGCCCGGGAGTACGAGTCGAGGGTCCGCCGGGCGCAGGCGGCGCTGCGACGCGGGGACTCCTACGAGATCTGCCTCACCGACACGTTCGTCGCCGACGCCCATCCCGGCGGGTGGGAGCTCTACCGAATCCTGCGCCGCCTGAACCCCGCCCCGTACGCCGCCCACCTCCGGTTCCGCACCTTCGGCGACTCCCTCGACGTGCTCTCCGCCTCCCCCGAGCGATTCCTGAGGGTGGACCGCGACCGGACGGTGGAGAGCCGTCCCATCAAGGGCACCGCACCCCGCGCCGCGCACCCCGCCGAGGATCGCCGGCTCGCCGCCGACCTCGGCGCCGACCCGAAGACCCGCGCCGAGAACCTGATCATCGTCGACCTGCTCCGCAACGACCTCGGCCGGGTCTGCCGGCCGGGAACCGTGCACGTGCCGGAGCTCATGCAGGTGGAGAGCTACGCGACCGTCCACCAGCTCGTCTCCACCGTCCGCGGGCAACTGCGCGCCGACAAGGACCTCGTCGACCTCCTCCGCGCCTGCTTCCCGGGCGGCTCCATGACCGGTGCCCCCAAACCGCGGACCCTCGAACTCATCGACGAGCTGGAGGCGGGGCCGCGGGGCATCTACTCGGGGACGCTCGGGCACCTGGGCTTCGACGGCAGCGCCGACCTCGCCATCGTCATCCGCACCCTCGTCGGCGACGGGCGGCGCTGGACCCTCGGCGCGGGCGGCGCAGTGGTGCTGGACTCCGATCCCGACGCCGAGAACGCCGAGAAGGAGCTCAAGGCCCGCGCGCTGCGCCGCGCGCTCCGGAGCGCAACCGGCCCCTGAACCGGGCTTCGTGTGCCACGCTTGGAAGCGACGAGAGGACCCCCATGCCCACACCCCACATCGCAGCGGAGCCCGGCCAGATCGCCGAGCTCGTGATCATGCCCGGCGACCCGGTCCGGGCGCGCCGCATCGCCCAGCAGCGGATGGCCGATGCGCAGCTCGTGTCCGAGGTCCGGGGCATCGGCGCCTGGACGGGCACGGTCGACGGCGTACCGATGACCGTCATGGCGTCCGGGATGGGCGTGCCGTCGATGTCGATCTACGCGACGGAGCTCTACCGGGAGTACGGCGTCCGGCGCATCGCCCGCGTCGGTACCTGCGGCGGGATCCCGGACCACGTCTCGGTGGCCGACGTGATCATCGCGGTCTCCGCGCACACGGACTCCGGCATCGCGACTTCGGCCCTGCCGGGCGTCACCCTGTCGCTGGCGGCATCGTTCGACATGCTGGCCGGTGCGGTGGCCCAGGCCAGGGGAGCGGGGCGGAGGGTGCACGTCGGGCCGGTGTTCACCTCGGACCAGTTCTACCACCCGCGCACCGACCTCATCCCCGTCCTCGAGGGCCTCGGCACCCTCGGGGTGGAGATGGAGGCGGCAGCGCTGTACTTCGCCGCCGCCCGCGAGGGCAGGGATGCGCTCGCCTGCCTCACCGTCTCGGACCACCTCCGGGACCACTCCGCCGACCTCACGTCGCAGGAGCGCGAGCAGCTCTACGAGGTGGCGCTGGAGGCCGCGATCGCCGGTCTGTGCGCCTGATCGGTGGCCGATTTGCTGGCTCGCTCCGGCGTCGTGTATGTTTGGTCGTCGGCTGGCCCCTATAGCTCAGTAGGCAGAGCGTCTCCATGGTAAGGAGAAGGTCTGCGGTTCGATTCCGCATGGGGGCTCGATTCCTTCCCACAGGAAGGGTCAACTGACGGGGTAGCTCAGTCGGTAGAGCAAGCGGCTCATAATCGCTGTGTCGCGGGTTCAAGTCCCGCCCTCGTCACCGAACAAGGCTTTCACCAAGCGCCTCGGCGCGCAGAGCAAAGGAAGACATCATGGCCAAGAAGGGCGCGGACGTCCGTCCGAAGATCACGCTTGCCTGCACCGAGTGCAAGGAGCGCAACTACATCACGAAGAAGAACCGTCGGAACACCCCCGACCGGCTCGAGCTGAAGAAGTTCTGCCCGCGCTGCCGCGTGCACCAGGTGCACCGCGAGACCCGCTGACCCAGAGCATCCGAAACGACCGCCCACGGGCGGTCGTTTTGCTTTGCCCGGGGCAGCGAACGCCACCGGTGCGTCACCGGGTCCCGGCCCGTTCGGGGTAGCCTTGGCCCATGCCGATCAGCTCCGAACACGCCGGCCGCCGCTATCCGGCCTCGGCCCCCTACGAGGTGAGCCGGGCGAAGATCGCCGAGTTCGCCGCCGCGCTGGGGGACGACAACCCCGCCTACTCCGGTGACCAGCCCGTCGCCCCGCCCACCTTCGCGGCCATCATCGCCGCGCAGGCGTGGGAAGCGCTCTTCGGCGACGCCGAGCTGGGTCTGGCGCTGCACCGGACCATGCACGGCGACCAGCAGTTCGACTTCCACCGGCCGCTCGTGCCGGGCGACCAGGTGGTCGCGCAGCTGGGCATCGAGCGCGTCCGCAACCGCGGTAACCTCGACATGGTGACGATCGTCGTCGAGCTCACGGTCGAGGGGGAGCCCGTCTGCTCCGCCCGCTCCACCCTGATCCACACCCGCGAGGAGGCGGCATGAACGTCGGCGACACCCGTGAACTCACGGTCCCGGTGACGCGCTCCCGGGTCGTGCGCTACTCCGGCGCCTCCACGGACTTCAACGAGATCCACTTCTCCGACCGCCACGCCCGCGCGATCGGGCTCCCCGGCGTCGTCGCCCACGGCATGTGGACGATGGGCGCCGGCCTGCGCGTCGTGACCGACTGGGTGGGCGATCCCGCCCGGGTGCTCAGCTACTTCGTCCGCTTCACGCGCCCCGTGGTCGTCCCGGACACCGACGAGGGCACCGAGGTGGTCTACACCGCCACGGTCGCCTCCATCGAGGACGGCGTCGCGAAGCTGACCATCACGGCCACCTGCGGTGACGAGGCGGTGCTCGGCGCCGCGAAGGCCGAGGTGCGCGTTGCTTGACTGGAATGACGTCGTGGAGGACGTCGAGGCCTGCCAGGTCGAGCGGGTGACGAGGGGTCCCGTCGACGTGGACGCCACGCCTTCCCGTCGGCTCGCCGACCACACCACGCTCCGGGTGGGCGGCGAGGCCGACCGGTTCGAGGTGGCCCGCACCGACGCGGAACTGGTCGAGCTCGTCCGGGAGGCCGACGCCGAGGGTACGCCGCTCCTCGTCCTGGGTGGGGGGTCGAACGTGCTCGTCCCCGACGAGGGCTTCCGGGGCACGGTCGTCCTCGTCGCCAACACCGGCGTCGACGGCGACGTCAGTCACTGCGGGGGCGCGGTCGTGAAGGTCGGCGCCGGCGAGAACTGGGACGACTTCGTCGCGTTCGCCGTGGGCCAGGAGTGGTCGGGCATCGAGTCGCTGTCGGGCATCCCCGGCAGCGTCGGGGCCACGCCCATCCAGAACGTCGGCGCGTACGGCAGCGAGGTGGGGGAGTACGTCTACCGCGTGCGCACCTGGGACCGCGTCGCGGACCGGCAGCGCACCTTCATGCCGGCGGACTGCGGCTTCGGCTACCGCACCAGCGTCTTCAAGGAGCACCCCGGCCGCTACGTCGTGCTCGACGTGACGTTCCAGTTCACGCTCGGCGACCTCTCGGCGCCCGTCCGCTACGCCGAACTGGCCCGGCGGCTCGGGGTCGAGATCGGCGCGCGGGTCGAGTCCTCGACGGTCCGGGACACCGTACTGGCGATCCGCGCGGGCAAGGGGATGGTGCTGAACGACGCGGACCCGGACACCTGGTCGGCCGGCAGCTTCTTCACCAACCCGATCCTCACCGAGGACGAGGCCGCGCGCCTGCCCGACGACGCACCGCGCTTCCCGGCGCCGGGCGGCCTGGTGAAGACCAGCGCGGCCTGGCTGATCCAGCACGCCGGCTTCGACAAGGGCTACGGTCACGGCAACGCGGGCCTGTCGACGAAGCACGTCCTCGCGCTGACCAACCGCGGCGGGGCCACCGCCGGCGAACTCGTCGCCCTCGCCCGCGAGGTGCGCGACGGGGTGGAGCAGCGGCTCGGCGTCCGGCTCGTCCCCGAGGTCAACCTGGTGGGTCTCGAGCTCTGACCGCCCGCCGCGGCGTCGCCGACGATCTAAAGCTGAACTTGAGGGACTATCCCCGCCGAGCGCGCGGCCGCTAGCCTCACCCTCGAATCCACTTCGAGGAGGGTGCATGCGCCGGTTCAGGGTCCTGTTGGCCATGGTGGTCGCCACGTTGCTGGGCTTCGGCGGGCTCGCGGTGCCGCAGGCACACGCCAGCGTCCAGAGCGACTTCATCGGTTCGCTGGTGAAGGCCGCCCAGGAGAACGAGCGCGACACCGGCATCCCGGCGTCCGTGACCATCGGCATGGCCGCGCTCGAGACCGGGTGGGGGCGTTCCTCGATGGCGAAGGAGCCGATGAACACCCTGTTCAACATCAAGTGCACCGCCAAGCCGTCGCCCTACCAGAAGGGCTGCAGCGAGGTCGCCAGCTACGAGTACGACAGCAACGGCGTGCGCTACCTCAAGGTCTCGGGCTTCCGCACCTACGCCAACACCGGCGACTCCCTGAAGGACTTCGGGCTGTTCCTCACGACGCTCACCCGCTACGCGAAGGCGTTCGACCACACCACCAACCCCGACGCGTTCGTCCGCGAGGTGCACGCCGCCGGCTACGCCACCGATCCCCGCTACACCGAACTGGTAGTCGGCATCATGCGGTCCTACAACCTGTACCAGTACAACGTCGGGGGCAGGACGGCGCTGGGCGACACCAGCAAGCTGCCCGTCACCGGCCGCGACTTCGGCGACCTCACGCTGGGCAGCGCCGGCCAGAGGGTCACGACGCTGCAGCGGCTGCTTTCCGAGCAGATGGGGCGCACGATCCAGTTCGACGGAAGGTACGGCTGGCAGACGCAGGACGCGGTGGCGGACTGGCAGTACGAGAAGAAGTTCCCGGAGCAGAGCGGCGACGTGGACCGCGCCACCTGGGAGGCCATCGTGCCGACGCTCAGCCAGGGCGACCGCGGGCCGCTCGTCAAGGCGCTGCAGCTCGAACTCCGGCACGCCGGCTACTCGATGGTCACCGACGACGGCGTCTTCGGCTCCCTGACGAAGCAGGCGGTCGAGGACTTCCAGCGACGGCACTCGCTGCCCGTCACCGGCACCGTCGCCACGATGACCTGGGGACGCCTGCTCGGCAACTGAGGGTAGACTCAGGCGGCGTGTCTGTTGCAGCCCGCCCCCGTGTGCGGCGGCGCCCCACCCTGGTCCGCCTCCTCCACTACGTAAAGCCTTACTGGAGGCAGTTCGCGCTCATCTTGGCGCTCGCTCCGGTCGGCGTCGCGATGGCCGTTGCGATCCCCATCCTGCTGGGCTACGTCGTCGACGGACCGATCGCCGAGGGCGACGCCTGGGGTGTCGTGGGCGTGGCGCTGCTGATCCTGCTGGCCGGCTCCGTCGACTCCGGCGTCAACTTCCTGCGGCGCTGGATGATGTCGCGCGTCACCTCCGTCATCGAGGCGAACATCAGGTTCGACCTCTTCGACAAGCTGCAGGCGCTGCAGATGGGCTTCCACAAGCGCTGGGAATCGGGGCAGTTGCTGAGCCGCATCATGAGCGACCTCGGCCTCCTGCGCCGGTTCACGTCCTTCGGGATGCTCATGCTCATCATGAACACCATCCAGATCGTGGTGGTGCTGGGCGTGATGCTCGTCATGTACTGGCAGCTGGGGCTGCTGGTGCTGGTGGCCATCGTGCCGGTGGTCGTGGCGACCCGGGTCCTGGTGGGGCGCGCCACGCGGCTGTCCCGGAACGTGCAGGACTCCACAGGCGACATCGCGAGCCTGGCCGAGGAGTCGCTGCACGGGGTCCGCGTCATCCGCTCCTTCGGGCGGATGCGCTACGTGTACCGCCGCTTCGACGAGGCGGCCCTGCGGCTGCGTGACCTCGGCGTGAGACGGATGAACCTCGCCTCGGTGCTGTGGACCCTGCTCGAGGTCTTCCCCAATGCGCTGCTCCTGCTCGTGGCGGGGGTCGCCTCCTACGCGGCGGCGGCCGGCGTACTGACGTTGGGCCAGGTCGTGGCCTTCGTCACGCTCCTGCTGTCGATCGCCTGGCCGGTCGGCTCGCTCGGCTTCCTGCTCAGCTTCGCCGGCGAGGCCGAGTCCGCGGCGACGCGCGTCGCGGAGGTCTTCGACTCCGAGGTGACGATCCGCTCTGGTGACCGTCGGATCGCGGAGCCCAGGGGGCGGTTGGAGCTCGTCGACGTGGAGTTCCGGTTCGACGACGCCGACCTGCCCACCCTCCGGGGCCTCAACCTCACGGTCGAGCCGGGGGAGACGGTGGCACTGGTCGGCGGCACCGGTTCCGGCAAGTCCACCCTCGTCGCGCTCATCCCGCGGCTGCTCGACGTGACCGGCGGGCGGATCCTCCTCGACGGGGTGGACGTGCGTGAGCTCGACCTCGCCCAGCTGCGGTCGCTGATCGGGACCGCCTTCGAGGACCCGATCCTGTTCTCGATGTCCGCGCGCGAGAACCTCACCCTCGGCCGTCCCGACGCCACCGACGAGCAGATCGCCGAGGCGGTCCGGGTCGCGCGCGCGGAGTTCGTCCACGACCTGCCGTGGGGCCTCGAGACGCGGCTCGGCGAGCAGGGGCTCAGCCTCTCCGGCGGGCAGCGGCAGCGGCTGGCGCTCGCCCGCGCGATCCTCGTGGACCCCAAGGTCCTGGTCCTCGACGACACGCTCTCCGCGCTGGACATCCACACGGAGGCGGAGGTCGAGGAGGCGCTGAAGTCGACGCTGGTGGGCGTCACGGGCATCGTCGTGGCGCACCGGGCGTCGACGGTGCTGCTCGCCGACCGCGTCGCCATGCTCGTCGACGGCCGCATCGCGCACGTCGGCACCCACTCCGAGCTCCTGGCCACCGTGCCCGAGTACCGGGAGCTGTTGTCGGCCGACTACTCGATCGAACCCAACCTCGAGGAGGCGCCGTGAGCGACACCGCCGAGTCGTGGCGCGGGAAGCGCCAGGAGATCGCGGAGGAGCAGGACACCACCGTCGCCCTCCGCCCGGCCAGCCGCAAGCTCCTCGTCGAGCTGGTGCGGCCGTACAAGTGGATGGGCCTGGGACTGGTGGTCGCGGTCGTGGCCGAGGCGGCCGCGAGCCTGGCGATCCCGTACCTCGTGCAGCAGGTCCTCGACTTCGGGATGCCCGAGCTGGCCGACGGCGACGGCTCGTCGCTGACGCGGCTGCTGCTCCTCATGGGCGTCGCGGTGGTCGTGCAGACGGTGGGACGCGTCGCGTTCATCCGCGGCTCCGGCGTGGTGGGCAACAACATCCTGCTCTCCCTGCGCCGCCGCCTCTACGAGCAGTTCCAGCGGCTCTCCATCGGCTTCCACGACCGGTACACCTCCGGCCGCGCCGTCTCGCGCATGACCTCGGACATCGAGGCCGTGCAGGAACTCGTCATGCAGGGCCTCGACGTCGTGGTCGCCTCGGGCCTGACCATCGTCGGAGCCACGGTCCTGCTGCTGTACCTCGACTGGCGCCTCGCGCTCGTCGCCTTCCTGACGTACCCGCTGATCTTCTGGTTGCTGCACTGGTTCACCCGCGCGTCCACGCGCGGCTTCCGGGCGGTGCGGACGAAGTCGGCCACGACGATCGTGCAGTTCATCGAGACGATGACCGGCATCAAGGCCGTGCAGGCGTTCCGTCGGGAGCAGCGCTCACGCAGCCAGTTCCGGCAGGTCGCGGGTGAGTACCGCGACGCGAACATCGACGTGATGCGTGTGTTCGCCCGCGCGATGCCCGGCATCCAGTACATCGGCCACATCGGCACCGTGGTCGTGGTCCTGGTGGGCGGGCTCATGGTGCTGCGGGGTGACCTCATGGTCGGCGTGATGGCGGCGTTCGTCCTGTACCTGCGGATGTTCTTCGACCCCATGCAGGACATCGGCCAGTTCGTCTCGTCGCTCCAGTCCGCACTGACCGCCCTGGAGAAGATCTCCAGCGTCATGGAGGAGCGGCCCGAAGTGGCGGACCCCGAGCGCCCCGTCCCGCTGCCCGTGGCCCGCGGTGAACTGCGCTTCGACCACGTCCGGTTCGGCTACATCGATGAGACGGTCGTGCTGCCCGACCTGACCCTGCACATCCCCGCCGGCCAGACCGTCGCGCTCGTCGGCACCACGGGCGCCGGCAAGACGACGATCGCCAAGCTCGTCGCCCGCTTCTACGACCCGCAGGAGGGCGCCGTGACGCTCGACGGCGTCGACCTCAGGGACCTCGACGCCCCGACGTTGCGCGGCCACGTGACGCTGCTCACCCAGGAGAACTTCATCTTCGCCGGGACCATCGCGGAGAACATCGCCTTCGGGAGGCCCGACGCGAGCCGTGAGGAGATCGAGGCGGCGGCGGCCGCCGTCGGCGCCGACGTGTTCATCGGCGAGATGCCCGACGGGTTCGACACCGACACCGGCAAGCGCGGCTCCCGGCTCTCGGCCGGGCAGCGGCAGCTGGTGGCGTTCGCGCGGGTGGTCCTCGCCGACCCGGCGGTCCTGATCCTCGACGAGGCCACCAGCTCCCTCGACATCCCGAGCGAGCGGCTGGTCCAGAACGCGCTCAACACGATCCTCGCCGACCGCACCGCCATCATCATCGCCCACCGCCTCTCCACGGTGGCGATCGCGGACCGGGTGCTGGTGCTGCAGCACGGGCGCGTCGTGGAGGACGGGGCGCCGTCGGAACTCATCGGGGGAGAGGGGCGCTACGCGGACCTCCACCGAGCCTGGCTGGCGTCGCTGGCATGAGCGGATCCTCGCGATTTCGGATGGTCGCCCGAAAGCGGCTATAGTGGTCCCTCGGTAAGCAAGTTGCCGTGCTCGGTCATCCCCGTGATCGGTACGCAGCCCAACCGCCTTAGGGTAGTAGCTCAACTGGCAGAGCAGCGGTCTCCAAAACCGCAGGTTGGGGGTTCGAGTCCCTCCTGCCCTGCGAAGTGGCCCAGGTCACTTTGTGAGCCTTACGGCGTAATCGCCGCAGGGCCTTTTATTTGTCAGCGAAAGGGCTTGGGAACGTGAGCGAAAAGTCGCCCAGGGACACTCCGGACGAGACCCCGAACGACGACGCCGCCCTCGACGTGACCCCCGAGGAGCAGGACGCTCCCGGTCCGGAGACCCCAGCCGGGGACGCTGACGCGATGGCAACCGACGAGACCGACGACGAGGTCATCGCGCGACTCGACGAGGACCTGCCCTCCGACGAGGCGCTGGCCGCCGGCCCGGCCCCGATCCGTCGGCGGACCGCCCAGGCCCCGGTCAAGAAGGCCGCCCCGACCCGCAAGCGCTCGGACGCGCAGGTCGAGCACGTCGACCCCTACAAGGCCAAGAATCCCGCGCACTTCGTCCGACAGAGCACCGACGAACTGAAGAAGGTCGTCTGGCCAACCTGGCCGACCCTGGTCCGTTACTTCGCCGCAGTGCTGATCTTCGTGCTGTTCATCATCGCCGTCGTGGCGTTGCTTGACGCGGCCTTCGGCTGGGCACTGCTGCAGATCCTAGGAAACAACTGATGACTGAGAACAACGCGAACGACGAGTTCGACTTCGAGATCGACCTGGGCGAGGTGGAGGCCCCCGAGGCGGACGACCTCGAGATCGACCTCGGCCTCGACACCGCCCCCGCGGAGACCTCCATCGAAGAGGCGGAGATCGACCTCGGCGGCGACGACGAGGACGAAGAGGACGAAGAAGCCGGCTCCGATGCCGACGCCGCGCTCGAGAAGGCGCTGGAGGACCTCCGGGCCGAGCTCGAGTCCAAGGACGGCGAGTGGTACGTCATCCACACCTACTCCGGCATGGAGAACCGCGTCAAGCAGAACATCGACTCGCGCGCGCAGACCCTCAACATGGAGCACGAGATCTTCGAGACCATCGTCCCCACGGAAGAGGTCGTCGAGGTGCGCAACAACACGCGCAAGACCGTGACGCGCAGCGTGCTCCCCGGCTACGTGCTCGTCCGCATGGACCTCACCGACGACTCCTGGGGCGCGGTGCGGCACACCCCGTCGGTGACCGGTTTCGTCGGACAGGGCCAGACCCCGGTCCCGCTCTCGCTGGACGAGGTCGTGCACATGCTTACTCCCTCTGTGAAGGCCAAGGTCGCCGCCGAGCAGGTCGGCGTCCAGCCCAAGCAGCGGAAGAAGGTCGAAGTCGTCGATTTCGCGGTCGGCGACTCCGTCATGGTGATCGACGGCCCCTTCACCGGTGTGCACGCCACGATCACCGAGATCAACGCCAACGCGAACCGGCTCCGGGCCCTGGTCGAGATCCTCGGCCGCGAGACCCCGGTCGACCTCGAATTCCGTCAGGTCAGCAAGGTCGTCTAAGATAGGGCGTTGGCCGAAAACTCTTCGGCAACAATTTTTCATTTCACAGGTAAGGACCCACCATGCCTCCCAAGAAGAAGGTGTCGGCGATCGTCAAGATCGCCCTGAACGCCGGCGCTGCCACGCCTGCGCCGCCGGTCGGTACCGCGCTCGGTCCGCACGGCGTCAACATGATGGAGTTCGTCAAGGCGTACAACGCCCAGACGGAGTCCCAGCGCGGCAACGTCATCCCCGTCGAGATCACGATCTACGAGGACCGCACGTTCACGTTCGTGACCAAGACGCCCCCGGCCGCCGAACTCATCAAGAAGGCCGCCGGTATCTCCAAGGGCTCCGGCAGCCCGCTGAAGGAGAAGGTCGGCAAGCTCACCAAGGCGCAGGTGCGCGAGATCGCGGAGACCAAGCTCCCCGACCTCAACGCCAACGACGTCGACGCCGCCATGAAGATCGTCGAAGGCACCGCCCGCCAAATGGGCGTCACCATCACCGACTGATCCCCACGACATCGCTGGCAGGGAAGTGACTCCCGTACCAGCAACTGGTGGACCGGGTCACGAGCCCGGCGCAAACACTAAGGAACCAGCTAATGAAGCACAGCAAGGGCTACACGGCCGCCGCAGAGAAGCGCGACGGCTCGCAGAGCTACTCCCCGGAAGAGGCCATCCGCCTCATCAAGGAGATGGCGTCGGCCAAGTTCGACGAGTCCATCGACGTCGCGATGCGTCTCGGCGTCGACCCCCGCAAGGCGGACCAGATGGTCCGCGGCACGGTCAACCTCCCGCACGGCACCGGCAAGACGGCAAGGGTCCTCGTCTTCGCCTCCGGCGACAAGGCTGAGGCCGCGCTCGCGGCGGGCGCCGACGAGGTCGGCACCGACGAGCTGATCGAGAAGGTCGCCGGCGGCTACCTCGACTTCGACGCCGTCGTCGCCACCCCCGACATGATGGGCAAGGTCGGCCGCCTGGGCCGCGTCCTCGGCCCCCGCGGTCTGATGCCGAACCCGAAGACGGGCACCGTCACCATGGACACCGGCAAGGCCGTCTCCGACATCAAGGGCGGCAAGATCGAGTTCCGCGTCGACCGGCACGCCAACCTCCAGTTCATCATCGGCAAGGCCTCCTTCTCCGAGCAGCAGCTCACCGAGAACTACTTCGCCGTGCTCGACGAGGTCCTGCGCCTCAAGCCCTCCGCCTCGAAGGGCCGCTACCTGCGCAAGATCGCCGTCTCCGCGACGATGAGCCCCAGCATCCTGATCGACTCCGCGGCGCACAAGCCGGCCGAGGCCTGATCCACACACGCCCGAACGGGGCGGGTGCTTCCTCACGGAAGCCACCCGCCCCGCTTCGCATGCCCGGAGCCTCAGTAGAGGGGCTTGTGCGGCTCGATCTCACGGACCCACGCCAGCACGCCCCCGGCGACATAGCGCACCGACGGATGCCCGGCGGCCACGAGGAGTTCGCGGGCCTGACGCGACCGGACGTCGGACTTGCAGTGGAGCACCACGTCCCGGGACGGGTCGAGCTGCACGTCGCCGGCGATGAACCGGCCGAGCGGCACCAGACGGGCGCCGTCGATGCTGACGATCTCGTGCTCGCCCGGTTCGCGTACGTCGATGAGGTCGAAGTCCGCCCCGCCGCGCTCCCTCGCCCGCAGCAGTGAGGCGAGCTCCGCCACGTCGACGGCGGCCGGGTCGTCAGCGGACGGGGGAGTCGCGCGGGTCACGCCGCAGAACTCCTCGTAGTCGATGAGCTCGGTGGCGGGGGCGCGCCGCGGGTCGGGCTTGATGGTCAGCTCGCGCCAGGTGAAGTCGAGGGCGTCCAGGACGACGAGCCGGCCCAGCAGGCTGCGGCCCATGCCGGTGATGAGCTTCACCGCTTCGTTCGCCATGGCGGTGCCGATCAGGCCCGGCAGCACCCCGATGACGCCACCCTCCGCGCACGACGGCACGGTGCCCGGCGCCGGCGGCTCGGGGAAGACGTCGCGGTAGGTGGGCCCGTGGCCGGCGTGGAACACCGCCACCTGCCCGGCGAACTGGAAGATCGCCCCCCACACGCACGGCAGGCCGAGGATCTCGGCGGCGTCGCTCACGAGATATCGGGTCGGGAAGTTGTCGGTGCCGTCCAGGACGAGGTCGTAGCCCGCGAGCACATCGAGGGCATTGGCGCTGGTCAGCCGGCCCGCGTGCTCGACGACCTCCACGCCGGGGTTGAGGTCGCGCACGGTCTCGGCGGCCGACGCCACCTTCGGCCGGCCCACGTCGGAGGTGCCGTGGATGACCTGCCGGTGCAGGTTGGACGCGTCCACCACGTCGTCGTCGACGATGCCGATGGTGCCCACGCCGGCGGCCGCCAGGTACAGCAGCGCCGGGGAGCCCAGTCCGCCGGCGCCCACGACGAGCACCTTCGCCGAGCGCAGGCGTCGCTGTCCCTCGGACCCGAGTTGGTGGAGCATGATCTGCCGCGAGTAGCGCTGGAGTTCGTCGCGGGAGAGGTCGTTCGTGGGGTCAACGGGCATGCGCCGATTGTCCCACGCGCCCGGCACGGGACCCATCCGGGGTTGCTGACGATGAACCCTCGACGCTGCCCCCTCGCCTGGCCTAGAGTGCCCATTGGAGATGGCCCGACGTGGGGCCGCATTCACGTGGGGAGTCGCGATGAAGCGAAAGTCTGCCGTCCTGTTGTCCGCCGCGCTGGTCCTGGGTGCGATCCCGGGGATGACCGCGCCGCAGGTGACGATCGCGCAGGAGCGCACCGTCACGCTGGTCGGGGACCTGCAGAGCGAGCTGGGCTGCCCTGGCGACTGGCAGCCGGAGTGCGCCGGCACCCGCCTCGCCGATCCGGACGCGGACGGCCGCTACGAGGGTGTCTTCGACGTGCCGGCGGGTGACTGGAAGTTCAAGGTGGCGCTCGACGGCACCTGGGACGAGGCGTACCCGGCGGCCGACGTGCCACTCAGCATCGAGGGGCCCGCCAGCCTGGCCTTCACCTTCGACCTCGGCACCCAGGCCGTGGGCGTCGCCCCCACCGCCCTTCCCGGCCCGGCCACCGAGGCGGACGCCGCGCTGGCGGGGGACTCGCTGCGGGAGGCACTCACCGCCGAACAGTTCTACTTCGTGCTGGCCGACCGGTTCGCCAACGGCGACACCGGCAACGACCGTGGCGGCATCGACGGCGACCGCATGGCGCACGGCTTCGACCCCACGGACAAGGGGTTCTACCACGGCGGCGACCTCCAGGGCATCATGGACCGGCTCGACTACATCGAGGGCCTGGGGACGACGTCGATCTGGCTCACCCCCAGCTTCAAGAACCGCCCGGTACAGGGCAGCGGCGACGACATCAGCGCCGGCTACCACGGCTACTGGATCACGGACTTCACGCAGATCGACCCGCACCTCGGCACCAACGAGGAGATGAAGGCGCTCGTCGACGCCGCCCATGCCCGCGGCATGAAGGTGTTCTTCGACATCATCACCAACCACACGGCCGACGTGATCGACTACGCGGAGGGGGAATACTCCTACATCTCCAAGGAGGCTGAGCCCTACCGGGACGCCTCGGGCAACGCGTTCGACGACCGGGACTACGTCGGCGGGACCTTCCCGGCCATGGACGCGTCGTCGTTCCCCTACACCCCGACGTTCCGCACCGACGCGGACCGCACGGTCAAGGTGCCCGAATGGCTCAACGACGTGACCATGTACCACAACCGCGGCAACTCCACGTGGGCCGGCGAGTCCAGCACCTACGGCGACTTCATCGGCCTCGACGACCTCTTCACCGAGCGCGCGGAGGTCGTCGACGGGATGATCGACATCTACTCGACGTGGGCCGACTTCGGCATCGACGGCTTCCGGATCGACACCGTCAAGCACGTCAACCTCGAGTTCTGGCAGGAGTTCAGCCCTCGAGTGCTCGAGGCGGCCCGCGCCGGCAACGCGGACTTCTTCATGTTCGGCGAGGTCTTCGACGGCAATCCGCAGTACGTCTCGACGTTCACCACCGAGGGCACGCTGCAGTCCGCGCTCGACTTCCCGTTCCAGGGCCGCTCGATCGACTTCGCCTCGGGCGGGGCGACGGTGCAGTTGCGAGACCTCTTCGCCCAGGACGACTACTACACCGACGCCGACTCCAACGCGTACCAGCTGGCCACCTTCACGGGTAACCACGACATGGGCCGCGCGGCGATGATGTTGGCAGGCAAGGGCTACACCGGCGACGAGCTGCAGCGGCGCGTCGAGCTCGCCAACGAGCTGATGTTCCTCACCCGTGGGCACCCCGTCGTCTACTACGGCGACGAGCAGGGCTTCATCGGGGCGGGCGGCGACAAGGACGCCCGACAGGACATGTTCGCCACCCAGGTGGGGCAGTACGCCGGCGAGGCCGTGGTCGGCGCGCCGTCGGGCTCCCGGGACCGGTACGACACGTCGCATCCGCTCTACCGGCAGATCGCCGAGCTCGCCGCGCTGCGTGAGGCGCACCCGGCGCTGGTCGACGGTGCCCAGCTCCACCGTTACGCCAGCAACGACGCCGGCGTCTACGCGTTCAGCCGGATCGCCGAGGGGGAGAACGTCGAGTACCTCGTCGTCACCAACAACGCCTCCGCCTCCCGCCAGACGAGCATCCCCACCTTCGGCGGCACCTTCGAATCCATCCACGGCGACGGCGGCACCCTGACCGCAGGGTCCGACGGCCGCCTGGGCGTGACCGTCCCCGCGCTCAGCACCGTGGTCTGGAGGGCCACCGCGCCGCTGGCCGAGCGCTCCGACGCGCCCGCGGTGTCGATCGCGTCACCGTCGGCCGGCGGCGTCGTCGGGGGACGGGCGGAGATCGCCGCGTCCGTGCCCGAGGCAGACTTCGCCCAGGTGACGTTCCTGTGGCGGCCCACCGGCACGTCGGACTGGCGCACCCTGGGCACCGACGACAACGCCCCCTATCGCGTGTTCCACGACGTCACCGACCTGGACTTCGGCACGCTCGTCGAGTACCGCGCGGTGCTGAAGGACTCGTCCGGCAACATCTCCGCGAGCTCCAGCTACGGGATCGTGGGGGAGGCCACCTCCGGAGGCGGCGGCGTCGACCCCGTCGGTCCGGTCGAGCAGCCCGACGCGGTGTCCGTCCCCGGCAGCCACAACACCGAGATGGGCTGCCCCGGCGACTGGCAGCCCGACTGCGCCGAGGCGCAGCTGTCGCTCGACGCGAAGGACAGCATCTGGAAGCGCACCTACGACGCACTCCCGGCGGGCGACTACGAGTACAAGGCGGCCATCAACAACGCCTGGGACGAGAACTACGGGGCCGGCGGCGTGCGCGACGGCGGCAACATCGCCTACACCGCCACCGGACAGCCGGTCACGTTCTACTACGAGCACGCGCGCCACTACGTCACGTCCGACGCGGAGGGGCCGATCATCACGGCACCCGGGTCGATGCAGAGCGAGCTGGGCTGCCCCGGCGACTGGGACCCCAGTTGCATGGCTCCCTGGCTCATCGACCCCGATGGCGACGGGGTGTACACGTGGTCGGCCACGGCGGTCCCGGCCGGCAACTACGAGCTGAAGGTGGCCCACGGGCTCTCCTGGGCCGAGAACTACGGTGCCGGCGGCGCCCGCGACGGGGCGAATGTCGCGTTCTCCGTGCCGCGCGACGGGATCCAGGTGACGATCAGCTACCGCATCGACACGCATGAGATCACGGTGACCACCTCCGAGGCGGGCGTCGCGCCCGACCTGACGGCGGCGAAGGCCCACTGGTTGACGCCCGACGTGATCGCCTGGCCGCGCGAGACGGGCGCGGAGTCCGACAGCTACCGCCTCCACTGGGCGAGCGAGGGCGGGCTGGTCGTGGATGCGGAGGACGTCGCGGGCGGCAGCACAGCGGCGCTCACCGTCGACCCGGCCGGTCTGCCCCAGGACCTGCGCGAGCAGTACCCGCATCTCGCGAACTACCTCGCGCTGCGGGTCGATCCCGCCACCGCGGCGCTGGCTCCCGAGATCCTCACGGGCCAGGTGGCCGTCGGCCGCTACTCCTCGACGGGGTCCGTGCGGGATGCGACGGGAGTCCAGATCCCCGGCGTGCTCGACGCGCTCTACGCCGAGGCCGCCGCGGACCTCCCCTTGGGCGTCACCTACGGCAACTCGCAGACACTCCGCCTCTGGGCGCCCACCGCGAAGGACGTGGCGCTGCTGGTCTGGCCGGAGGCCGGCGCGGGCGAGCCGGAGCGCATCCCCATGACGCGCGACGACGCGTCCGGCACCTGGGGCGTCACCGGCGAGTGGGACGGCCGCGAGTACCTCTACGAGGTCGAGGTCTTCGTGCCGTCGACCGGTGCGGTGGAGACCAACCGCGTGACCGATCCGTACTCCGTCGGGCTGACGCTCAACTCGACCCGCTCGGTGATCATCGACCTGGCCGATGCCGAGCTGATGCCCGACGGGTGGGCCACCTCGTCCGGCCCGAGGCTCGACAGCCCCGTGGACCAGACGATCTACGAGCTGCACGTCCGCGACTTCTCCATCCACGACGAGACCGTCCCGGAGGAGCTGCGGGGTTCGTATCTCGCGTTCGGCGCGGACGGGGACGGCAGCCGGCACCTGGCGGAACTGGCAGAGGCCGGGCTGAACACAGTCCACCTGCTGCCCACGTTCGACATCGCCAGCATCGAGGAGGACCCGGCGCTCCAGACCACCCCGGACTGTGACCTGGAGTCATACGCTCCCGACAGCGAGGAGCAGCAGCGGTGCGTCATGGCGCAGGCAGACACCGACGCGTTCAACTGGGGCTATGACCCGTGGCACTTCATGACGCCGGAGGGGTCCTACACGTCGACGGCGGAGGCCGCCCACGGCGGGGAGCGCACCCTCGAGTTCCGCGAGATGGTGTCCGCCATCCACGACCTCGACCTGCGCGTCGTGCTCGACCAGGTGTACAACCACACGGCAGCGTCGGGTCAGTCGGAGAAGTCGGTGCTCGACCGCGTCGTGCCCGGCTACTACCACCGCCTGAACGCGACCGGCGCCGTCGAGACGTCCACCTGCTGCGAGAACGTCGCCACCGAGCACGCCATGGCCGAGAAGCTGATGGTGGACTCGGTGGTGAAGTGGGCGCGGGACTACCGCGTCGACGGCTTCCGGTTCGACCTCATGGGCCACCACTCGGTCGAGAACATGCAGGCCGTCAGGGACGCGCTCAACGAGCTCACCGTGGCCGACGACGGCGTCGACGGCACCCAGGTGACGCTCTACGGCGAGGGTTGGGACTTCGGAGAGGTGGCGGGCAACGCCCGCTTCCTGCAGGCGAAACAGGGCCAGCTGGATGGGACCCACATCGCCACGTTCAACGATCGCCTCCGCGACGGGGTGCGCGGCGGCGGCCCGTTCGACCAGGACCTCCGCACCGACAAGGGCTTCGCCTCCGGCGGTGAGAGCGCCAACGACCTCGATCTCGTGCAGGTCGGGCTCGCCGGCAACCTCCGTGACTTCGAGCTGCGGAGCCAGGAGACGGGTGAACTGACGACTGGCGCCGGAATCAGTTACAACGGGGCGCCCGCCGGTTACGCGTCGCATCCCGACGAGATCGTCAACTACGTGGACGCCCACGACAACGAGACGCTGTTCGACATCCTCACCTTCAAGCTGCCGGCCGACATGCCGATGGCCGACAAGGTTCGCCTGAACACGCTGGGTCTGTCCACGACGGCGCTCTCGCAGTCTGTGTCGTTCTGGCACGCCGGCGCGGACATGCTGCGCAGCAAGAGCCTCGACCGGGACTCCTACAACTCGGGCGACTGGTTCAACCTGCTCGACTGGTCCATGACCGAGAACGGCTTCGGCCGCGGTCTCCCCCCGGAGGGCAAGAACGGCGACAAGTGGGACATCATGCGCCCGCTGCTCGCCGACGCGGCCCTGAAGCCGGCGCCGGAGGACATCGAGCAGGCCTCGGCGATGGCGCAGGACCTCCTCGAGCTGCGGTTCTCGACCGAGCTGTTCCGGCTCGGCGACCCCGACCTGATCCGGGAGAAGCTGAGCTTCCCCGTCTCCGGTACGGAGCTGGGTGACAACCAGGTGATCGTCATGCACATCGATGACACGGTGGGCGGCGACGTCGACGAGGACCTGGAGCGGGTGGTGGTCGTGTTCAACGCCTCGGCCGAGCCGATCAGCCAGCAGGTGCCGGGCCTGGAGGGGCATGAGTTGGAGCTGTCCGAGGTGCAGCGCGAGGGTGCCGACGAGGTCGTCAAGACGGCGACGTGGGACCGGGCGACGGGGACCGCCGACGTGCCGGCCTACACCGTCGCGGTGTTCGTGCAGGGCGGGGACGAGGTCATCGAGCCGACCCCCACCCCGACGCCGAGCGTCACGCCCTCTCCGACGCCCACCGGCAAGCCGACCGCGGTGCCCTCGGGGAAGCCGACGGCGGTTCCGTCCGGGAAGCCCACGTCGAGCCCGACGATCTGGCCCACCGAACGGCCGCGGCCGGGGCTACCGAGGACCGGGGTCTAGGAGCACAGGACGGGCGGCCGCGCTCCTGCGCGCGGCCGCCCTTTCCCAGTCGCTGTTACTCGGGACGACCCGGCAGGTCGAACAGGGCCAACTGCGAGCCCCACATGCCCCAGGTGTGTTCACCGTTGGGCGTGATGTTGAACAGCGGGTTGTTGTACCAGCCGTTCGGGACCGGGCTGTAGAGCAGCTCGCCGTCCGGGTTGACCCGGCTGGGCAGCTCGCTCATCTCGAGCGCGAAGTGGACCCACGCGAACACGCGCCCCTTGTCGTAGCCGAATGACCCGTAGCCGCCCAAGTTGCCCTGCCTGACGATCTGCTCGGTCTCGAGGTCGTAGGCGAACCAGCCACCGTTCGGCCGGCGGCCCATGAAGTAGGCGACATTCCCGTCCAGCACGACGTCCTCGTACGAGAGCCAGCCCTCCTTCAGGACCCGCCGCCACAGCACCTCGCGGCTGTCCAGGTCGACAGCTGCCACCTCCGCCACCGGCAGCAGGGGCTGGGAGTTGCCCTCGCCGACGGTGTCGCCGACGACGATCGCGATCCGGTGGTTGTGGGCAATACCGTGGACCCGGTGGTTCGGGAGGATGTCCTGCCGGGTCTCGAACTTGCCCGTCTTCAGGTCGATGAACGTCAGCGCGCCGTCGTAACGGCCGCTGCTGGGTCCGGTGGCGACCATCAGCACCTTGCGCTTCCAGTCGATGTTCATGTCCATCGTCCGCATCTGCCCCCCGATGCTCCCCAGCAGGCTCACCTCGTGGGTGCGCGGGTGGATGGCCAGGATCTGCGCGCTCGGGTACATCGCGGCGTAGACGGTGCCGTCGGGGCCCTCCACCATCGCCTTGGGCTCACCGTTGATCAGGAAGCGGTTGACCTTGCCTTGCTTCACGTCACGCACGGTCATCGCGAAGTGTCCGCCCACCCACACGCTGCCGTCCGTGTGCAGGAGCATCGACTGCGGCTCGTCGGGGTAGCCGAACTCGGTCTGCGCGGCGTCGAACACCGTGGCCTCACCACCCGGTGGCACCCACCAGACATGGCCCAGGCCGGTGACTCCGACGATCGTGCCGTCCTCCGCGACGCCGAGGTACTGGTTCTCCACGTAGTCCAGGGGCTGCGCCACCTTGATGAGCTCGCTGTCCGTCACGCGGTACACGTTGGTGGTCAGGCGGGCCATCGCGTAGATGGACCCGTCAGGTGCCACCGCGATCTGGTCCACGTAGCGGTCCTCCGGCAGGATGTCGCGGCTCACGCGCCCGCTGCCGTCGATGTTCATGCTGATGAGTTGCTTGCCACTGGCGACGTAGATCTTGCCGTCGGCCACGACCATGTCGAGGATGCCGACGGGGGAGTCGCTGAGGTAGCCGGAGAGATCCACCGGATCCCCGCCCTCCTTGGGCCACCGCAGGAGGCGACCCGGCGCGCTGGAACCGCCGTAGACGTAGTTGTCGTCCACCGCGACACCGGTGGCGTACATGGAGGTGGAGACCCTCCCGTAGACGACGTCGATGACACCGTCGGACAGGCGAGCCCTACGGACGGTGCCATCGTTGTAGGTGCCCAGATAGAGGTGGTCGCCGTGGATGGACATCGAGTAGACCCATCGTCCGGTGCCGAGGTCCACGAGTCGCTCGGCGCGGTCGGATCCCGGCAGGTAGCGCCAGACGTAGCGGCTGCCGGCCGAGCCGATGTAGAGGTGGGTCCCGTCGGTCTCGAGGTTCAGGCCTGCGGATCCGTTCCCGAGGTCGAGGTCGACGGTGTACTCCAGCTCACCGGTGCGGAAGTTCACGGCGCCGAGGCGACACGCCCCCTGCTCGACCGGATGGCGGGAGGTGAAGAAGACGGTGTCGCCGAGTCGGATCCCGCCGCGAACGGCAGCCGTGGTGGCGGCGGTTCCGAAGAGTTGCGGCTCGGTGAGCTCGATCGCGTCGATGGCGGCATCATCGAAGGTCGCGCTACCGCGGTTGTTCTGGGCGGAGTAGGGCAGGATCGTGGCAGCGACGGTGCCGGCCGGAGCCTGGGCGCGGACCCTGATCTCCTGCCAGTCGTCCACCGCGCCGAAGTTCTTCGTGGCGGTGGCGATGCGCGTTCCGCTGGCATTCCAGAACTCCAGGTACATCACGAAGCTGCCGCTCTCGACGAATGCGAAGATCGAGCCCTGGTACCAGCCGCCCGCCTCCGCGGGCACCTGCGCACTGCGGACGCCGATGCCCGTTGCGGTGTCGTCACTGATACGCAGGGCGTTCGTGCCGCCGTGCACGCGGTCGGCGACGATCGAGGCCTTGAGGGAAGAGGTGGCGTTGAAGGCGCGCCAGTGGTCCGGCCAGCCGTTCGTGACGGCCTCGAATCCGGGGTTGGGGAGTACGGAGGCGGCCTGCGCGAGGGGAGCGGCTGCGATCCAGTTGGCGGCTCCCGCGGCCGCGGCGAGGCCCGCGGCCCCTCCCAGCAGTGTGCGCCGCTTGATGTGGGTGGACATGCTTGCGGTCCTTTCGTCGTTGAAGGCACCAGAAATGCTTTTCTGGATACGTCATTCAACCACTTCGTGGGCCGCGTTGGAAGAGGTCGCCCGGATCCGAGTCAGAGAACCTTGGCGAAGAAGTCCTTGGTCCGCCGCTGCGCGGGGTTGTCGATCACCTCGGCGGCGGTGCCGCGTTCGACGATCTCGCCGTCGTCCATGAAGACCACTTGGTCGGCCACCTCGCGCGCGAAGCCCACCTCGTGGGTCACGACCACCATCGTCATGCCGGAGGTCGCGAGTTCCTTCATCACGCCGAGCACCTCGCCCACCAGTTCGGGGTCCAGCGCGGAGGTGGGCTCGTCGAAGAGCATGAGCTGCGGATCCATGGCCAGCGCCCGCGCGATGGCGACGCGCTGCTGCTGCCCGCCGGAGAGCTGGCCGGGGTAGTGATCGGTCCGGTCGCTGAGACCCACGCGCTCCATGAGGTCGAGGGCGCGCTGCCGGGCGTCGCGCTTCCTCAACCCGAGGACCTGGATCGGCGCCTCCATGACGTTGTCGAGCGCGGTCATGTGCGGGAAGAGGTTGAACCGCTGGAACACCATGCCGATCTTTGCGCGCTGCCGGGAGAGGTCCTTGTCGGTGCGGCGATGCAGCTGCACCTGGTCGCCCTTGACGACCTCTCGCATGCCCATCAGCTCACCGTCGACCCACATGCGGCCGGCGCTGATCTGCTCCAGCTCGTTGATGCAGCGCAGCAGGGTGGACTTGCCGGAGCCCGAGGGCCCGAGGAGCACGCACACCTCGCCGCGCTCGACCGTGAGGTCGACCCCCTTGAGCACGTGGAGGTCGCCGAAGAACTTGTGGACGCCGTCGGCGTGGATCATGGCGGTCACGGTGTCACATCCAGGTACGGGGCGCCCTTGGCGGTGCCGGAGGCGAGGATCGCCTGCTGCCGCTTGCCAACGCCCTTCTTGGTGGGGGTCACGTCGTTGCCGTCGAAGCCGCGGCCGTAGTACCGCTCGAGGCGGTGCTGACCGACCATGAGGATCGAGGTGATGACGAGGTAGTAGATCGCGGCGACGATCAGCAGCGGCACGGGCAGGAAGGTCTGGTTGCCGATGGCCTGCGTCACGAAGGTGAGCTCCAGGGTGAACGGGACCGCGACGACGAGCGAGGTGGTCTTGAGCATCGAGATGGTCTCGTTGCCGGTGGGCGGCACGATCACTCGCATGGCCTGGGGGATGATGATACGACGAAGGGTCGTCGAGCGCTTCATGCCGAGCGCGGTGGAGGCCTCCCACTGGCCCTTGTCGATCGAGTTCAGGCCGGAGCGGACGATCTCCGACAGGTAGGCGCCCTCGTTGAGCCCGAGACCCAGGATGGCTGCGACGGTGGCGTTGATCACGTCCTGCGTGTCGAAGACGAAGAACTCGGGGCCGAACGGGATGCCCAGGCTGAGCCGCGGGTACAGCACCGAGATGAGGCCCCAGAAGACGAGCTGCGTGTAGACGGGGGTGCCGCGGAAGAACCAGATGTAGACCCAGGCCACCCCCTGCAGCACGGGGTTCGCGCTCATCCGCATGATGGCGGTGGCCACGGCCAGCGTGATGCCGAGCGCCATCGCGGCCACGGTGAGCAGCAGCGTCCACACCACTCCACGCAGGACGCGCTCGTCGAAGAGGTACTGCCCGACGACGTCCCACCGGTAGTTCGGGTTGGTGAGCAGGCCGTTGACGAGCATGGCCACGAGGACCAGCACGATGGCAGCCGCCACCCAGTTGCCGGGCCGGGGCACCGGCCGCGGGCGCAGGAGCTCCGGATGGGACGTCGTCGGGGAGGACATGATCAGGCCTGCGGGTAGAGCTCGGCGGTGGTCAGCACGGCGTCCTCGGTGCCCCAGCTCTCCATGATGGCCTGCCAGGTGCCGTCGTCCATGAGGTGCTGCATGGCGCCCTGGATGGCCTTGGTGAGTTCGACGTCGTCCTGTGCGACGACGATGCCCTGCGGCGCCGAGTCACGGACGCCGCCGACGACCTCGAGCTGCCCGTTGGTGAGCGCGACGGCGTAGTCGGACACCGTCGAGTCGGCATAGAACGCGACTGCCTTGTTGCCGATGACGTTGGTGGTCACGTCGGACTGCGAGCTGTAGACCAGCACGTCGATCGCCTCCTCGCCGGCGTCGGTGCACTCCTTGCTCTTGGCGTCGAGGTCCTCGTGCTGCCAGGTGCCGTTCTGCACGGCGATGCTCTGGCCGCAGAGGGAGTCGGGGTCGAAGCCCTCGGGGTTGCCGGTCTTGACCGCGAAGGACGAGCCCACCTCGACGTACGCGATCATGTTGTAGCTGGCGGTGCGCTCGTCGGTGATGGTGAACGAGGAGATGCCGATGTCGTACTTGGTGCCGATGCCGGGCAACAGGGACGCGAACTCGGCGGCGCTGACCTCGGTCTCGAGGCCGAGCACGCGGCCCAGCGCCTTGCCGAGGTCGACGTCGTAGCCGATGGCGGTCTGGAGGTCCTCGGCGCGGAACTCGGCGGGGGCGTAGTCGATCGCGGCGCCGATGATGAGCTTGCCCCGGTCGCGGATCTCCTGCGGAACCTGCTCGGCCAGCTCGTCGACCTGCTCGACGCCGGACACGTCATACGTACGGTCGGTGGCGGTGGTGGCCGGCGACGAGCCGTCGGCGGCGGGTTCCCCCGAACCGTTGGAACAGGCGGTGAGGGCGAGGGCGGCGACGAGGCCGCCGACGATGAGCTTGCGCATGAACACTCCTAGAAATCGTGCAACAGCGGAATACTAATGCAGGTACTTCGATAACTATTAATTGTGGAGTCCTGCGTCACCGGGCCTCACTAGCCCCAGTTCGTAGGCGGCCACGGCCGCCTGGGTCCTGTCGCGGACCGAGAGTTTGCGCAGGATCGCCGCGACGTGCGTCTTCACCGTTCCCTCGCCCAGATAGAGCAGAGCGGCGATCTCGGAGTTCGAGCGGCCGGTCGCCAGCTCTCGCAGCACCTGCGTCTCCCGCTCCGTCAGCCGTGCCAGCAGCGGGGATGCCCCCGTGGGGCGGCGTGCGTGCTCGCTCAGCAATCGGTCCACGAGTTGCGGGGCGACGGCGGTCTGGCCCGTGGCGGCGGAGCGAACGGCAGCCCTGATGTCGGCCGGCGGCATGCTCTTCAGGAGGTAGCCGCAGGCCCCGGCGCGGGTCGCGTCGGTGAGCAACCGATCATCGGCGAAGGTGGTGAGCACCAGCGCCCTCGTCCGGGCAAGCGCCGGATCGGCGACGATTGTGCGTACCACCTCGATCCCGTCCATTCCGGGCATGCGGATGTCCACCAGCACGAGATCCGGCCGGTGGCGGCGCGTCAGCGCGACGCCCTCGTCACCGTTCCCGGCCTCGGCGAGGACGGCGAACGTCGGGTCGAGTTCGAGGACGAGCCGCAGTCCGTGCCGTACGAGCGGTTCGTCGTCCACGAGGACGAGCCGAAGCGTGTCGGGGCCGAGGCCGTCTGGACCGGTGGTCACGCGGCCTCCACCGGAATGTGGGCCTCGAGGTGCCAGCCCTCGGCGCGCCTGCCGGAGCGCAAGGCACCCCCGAGCAGCGAGAGACGCTCCTGCAGCCCTTCGAGCCCGCGGCCCGACCCGTCGACGGGGGAGGGTCGCGCCGGGCCGTCGTCCTCCACCGAGACGACGAGCCAGCCCTGCCCGTCGCGAGTGACCGTGACCCGGGCCCGCCGGGAGCCGCTGTGCCGGACGATGTTCGTCAGGCCCTCCTGAACCACCCGGTAGACGGAGCTGGCGACGAATCCTGGAACCCCGTCGGCCACGTCGAGGCGCAGGTCGACGGCCAGACCACAACGCTCGATGTCGGCGACCAGCGCGGGGAGCGCGCCGATGCCCGGCGCCTCGTCCCCGCGCTCGCCCACCAGCCGGAGCATCCGCTCGAGGTCGGCAAGGGCTGCGCGCGCCGTCGACTCGATGCCGCCGAGCAGGTCCCTGGTGGCTGGTTCGGAGGTCCGCTCTCCCGCGCTGCCCGCCTGGAGCGTGATGAGGGTCAGGGCATGTGCCAACGAGTCGTGCAGTTCGTGGGCTATGCGCGTGCGCTCCGCCTGGACCGACTCGCGGGCGCTCCGCTCTGCCTCCACCACGGCGGCGACCTCGGCGAGGAGCCTTCGGTCCGTTGCGCGCCGCAGGAGGAACGCGGCTCCCCACGCTCCGGCGATGATCACCACATTCACCACGGCATCCCCGGGCGCGGCGGAGCCTGCGGCGATCTCGGCGGCGAGACCTCCGGCCAGCACCACGCCGGTGCCAAGGAGGCCCTGGAGCAGGGGAGCGTGCCAGCCCAGGGAGGCCAACAGGAACAGCAGCGCCAGGAAGGGGGTCGCGATGCCCAGCTGCTCGACGGACGCGAGCTGCAGTGTCAGCCCGACGGCCGCCAGCGCTGCCGCCGCCAGAGGCGCCAGACGGCGCAGGGCGAGTGCGGGCAGGGTCAGCAGGAGTGTCAGGGCCCAACCGGGCCAGATCTCGACACCGGCAGCCCCGCCGACGAGCAACAACTCCGCTTCCGCGACCATCGTGATGGCGGCCGCGACGGCGAGGTCTCGCTTCCACACTCCACGTGGTGGACCCATGGCGTCATTCTAGTGTGGCACCGTCGTGCCGGGCCTCTGCCGCAAGGCATAGGGCTTGTGGCCCCGCGGCATACGGGCCGGGCCCGCAAGGAGAGGCGCGACGCCGTCGGCCGGCGGATCGTTGTGGCATGACGTACGAACTCATGTCCCACACCACCGCTGGACCGGCCACCGGCCGTCCCCGATCCGACGTTCCCCGCGGCGCCCGCATCGCCGCGGCCTTCGCAGCGCTGTTCTTCCTCGCGAACGGGGCGGTCGCCCTGGCTGGGGACCCCGCGAGCCTCGCGGATCACACACGTGGAGCAGGGGCCGCCTCCGAGATGACCACGGGACTGGCGTTCCTGTCCGGGGCGGTGTGCCTGCAATGGTTGACGCCGGTGGCGGGCTGGCGTCGCCTCCTGTGGTCGCTCGCGCCGATTGGGCTTGCCGTCGGTGGCGTGACCATGCTCGCCGTGCCGCTGTTTGGCGCGGAACCGCCCGGCTGGCTCTTCCTCGCAACGGTTGCGTGCATACTCGTGGGGATGACCGCTGCGGCGGTGCTCGGTACGCGCCGCGTGTGGCCCTGGTGGACCGGCGTCGCAGTGGCGCTCTTCCTGCCCGCCATGTTCCTGGTGCCGCTGGCCAACGGGTTGGTGATGATGCTGGTCTGGGTCGCCGTCGCCGCCACCGTCCGCGTCGGCAGCAATGCGTAGCGGCCACACCGTGATTTGGCCCTCGGAGGACGGGCCCGTATAGTTGGCCGAGCCGAAGACCGCAGGTGGCGAAAGCCATAAGCCCGAAGGGCGCCCGCGCAGGTGACCGTGACAGCTCTCCCCCTGGGGGAGGAGCCGCCCCGCGCCACCGGCACGGGGCTTTTTTGTTGCCTGTCTTCGGCACTTCCGGGGCCGCTGGCCCCGGACTGATGAACCGGAAGGAGACCCAATGGCGAGGCCGGACAAGGCTGCCAAGGTGGCGGAGCTCGCTGACAAGTTCAGCAACTCTGCTGCTGCAGTGCTTACCGAGTACCGCGGTCTCACCGTGGCCGACCTGAAGAAACTGCGTCGGTCGCTGGGTGAGGATGCCACCTATGCCGTTGCGAAGAACACCCTGACCGCGATCGCTGCCAAGGAGGCAGGCATCGAGGGCCTCGACGAGACCCTCACCGGCCCCACGGCCATTGCCTTCATCACTGGCGACGTCGCTACGGTCACCAAGGGGCTCCGTAACTTCGCAAAGGACAATCCGTCTCTGGCCATCAAGGGTGGCGTCATGGAGGGCAAGTTCCTCGACGCCCAGGCCGTGCTCAAGCTCGCCGACCTCGAATCCCGCGAGGTCCTGCTTGCCAAGCTCGCAGGTGGCATGAAGGCCAACCTGTCCAAGGCTGCATTCGCCTTCGCCGCTCCCGCCGCCAAGCTCGCTCGCGTGCTCGGTGCCCTGGAGACCAAGGCGCAGGAGAACCCCGACGTTATCGGCGGCGCCGGCTCCAAGCCGGCCGCCGAGGCCACTGAGACCCCCGCCGCGGAAGCGGCACCCGAAGCAGCTGAAGCTGCGGAATGATCCGTTGCAGCGTCACGCTGCTGCGACTTAACTGAAAGGAACGCCGAACATGGCGAAGCTCACCAACGAAGAGCTCCTTGACGCCTTCAAGGAGATGTCCCTCATCGAACTGTCCGAGTTCGTGAAGCTGTTCGAAGAGACCTTCGACGTCACCGCCGCCGCCCCGGTCGCCGTGGCCGCTGCCGCCCCGGCCGCTGCCGGTGGCGACGACGCCGGCGAGGAAGAGGCTGGCTCCGACAAGGTCGACGTCATCCTCACCTCCGGTGGCGACAAGAAGATCGCCGTCATCAAGGAGGTGCGCGCCCTGACCTCGCTCGGTCTGAAGGACGCCAAGGACCTCGTCGAGGGCGCCCCGAAGCCGGTCCTCGAGCAGGTCGACAAGGACACCGCCGCCAAGGCGAAGGAGGCCCTCGAGGCCGCCGGCGGTTCCGTCGAGATCAAGTGATCGCTGCTCCTCGGAGCACCCCACTGACGCGTGGCCCGTCCCCTTCGGGGGGCGGGCCATTCACCTTCCGGGACACGCGCGAACGGGGCATGGCGGGGGAGCGGGATCTGGGCTACAGTGGATCGCGTAGCGACGAGGCTGCCCACAATCGGATCTGGGGTTGCTTGGGGTAGTGATTTCCCCTATAGTGTTTGTTTGCCCCTGTGTGCTTTTCGTGCCCGTAACTTGACACGGGCGCTTCCGCGTGCAGCAAACAGCCACCAAGCGTTCTTGGAAGGACCGAATCTTGGCCACCTCGCGCTCTGCGTTGAACAACACCAATGTCGTCTCGCCCAGTGGTCGTATCTCTTTCGCGAAGATCTCGGAGCCCCTCGAGCTCCCGAACCTTCTCGACCTGCAGATCGACTCGTACGACTGGCTGATCGGTAACGAGGCCTGGCGGGCATCCGTCGAGGAGCGTCTCGCCGCCGGCCGCACCGACGTCAACCCGCGCTCCGGCCTCGAGGAGATCTTCGAGGAGATCTCCCCGATCGAGGACTTCAACGAGACCATGTCGCTGTCGTTCCGCGACCACCGTTTCGAGGATCCGAAGTACACCGTCGAGGAGTGCAAGGACCGCGACGTCACCTACGCCGCCCCGCTCTTCGTCACCGCCGAGTTCGTGAACAACGACACCGGCGAGATCAAGTCCCAGACCGTCTTCATCGGCGACTTCCCGTTGATGACCGACAAGGGCACGTTCATCATCAACGGCACCGAGCGCGTCGTCGTCTCGCAGCTCGTCCGCTCGCCCGGCGTCTACTTCGAGCAGATCCCCGACAAGACCTCGGACAAGGACATCTTCTCGACGAAGGTCATCCCGTCCCGCGGTGCGTGGCTCGAGTTCGAGATCGACAAGCGCGACCTCGTGTCCGTCCGCCTCGACCGCAAGCGCAAGCAGAACGTCACCGTCCTGCTGAAGGCGCTCGGCTGGAGCGAGGACCGCATCCTCGAGGAGTTCGGCGAGTTCGAGTCGATCCGACTGACCCTCGAGAAGGACTCGGTCAAGACCCAGGACGAGGCGCTGCTCGACATCTACCGCAAGCTGCGCCCGGGCGAACCGCCGTCGCGCGACGCGGCCCAGCAGCTCCTGGAGAACTACTACTTCAACCCGAAGCGCTACGACCTGGCCAAGGTCGGTCGCTACAAGATCAACAAGAAGCTGGGCCTCGACCTGCCCTTCGACAAGCAGGTCCTGACCAACGAGGACATCGTCGCCGCGATCAAGTACATCTGCGCGCTGCACGAGCACCGCGAGGAGCTCGACGGCGTCCCGGTGGAGGCCGACGACATCGACCACTTCGGCAACCGTCGCGTCCGCACGGTGGGGGAGCTGATCCAGAACCAGCTCCGCACCGGCCTCAGCCGCATGGAACGCGTCGTCCGCGACCGCATGACCACGCAGGACATCGAGGCGATCACGCCGCAGACCCTGATCAACATCCGCCCGGTGACCGCGGCGCTGAAGGAGTTCTTCGGCACCTCGCAGCTGTCGCAGTTCATGGACCAGAACAACCCGCTCGCGGGGCTGACCCACAAGCGCCGCCTCTCGGCGTTGGGCCCCGGCGGTCTGTCCCGTGACCGCGCCGGCATGGAGGTCCGCGACGTCCACCCGTCGCACTACGGCCGCATGTGCCCCATCGAGACCCCTGAAGGCCCCAACATCGGCCTGATCGGCTCGCTCGCGTCGTTCGGCCGCGTCAACGCGTTCGGCTTCATCGAGACCCCGTACCGCAAGGTCGTCGACGGCAAGGTCACCGACCAGATCGACTACCTGACCGCCGACGAGGAGGACCGCTACGCGATCGCGCAGGCGAACGCCGCGGTCGACGTCGACGGCCGCCTCATCGAGGACCGCGTCCTCGTGCGCATCAAGCACGGTGACGTCGACACCATCCCCGCGTCGGACGTCGAGTACATGGACGTCTCGCCGCGCCAGATGGTCTCGGTCGCCACCGCGCTGATCCCGTTCCTCGAGCACGACGACGCGTCCCGTGCACTGATGGGCGCGAACATGCAGCGCCAGGCCGTCCCGCTGATCCGCAACGAGGCACCCTTCGTCGGCACCGGCGTCGAGTACCGCGCCGCGGTCGACGTGGGCGACGTGACCGTGGCCAAGAAGCCCGGTGTCGTCACGGGCGTGACCGCCGACATCCTCGACATCACCAACGACGACGGCACCTACTCCAGCTACAAGCTGGAGAAGTTCGTCCGCTCCAACGCCGGCACCTGCATCAACCAGCGCCCGCTGGTCCGCGTGGGTGACCGCGTCGAGCCCGGCACGCCCATCGCCGACGGTCCCTGCACCGACCAGGGCGAGCTCGCCCTGGGCAAGAACCTGCTCGTCGCCTTCATGCCCTGGGAGGGCCTGAACTACGAGGACGCGATCATCCTCTCGCAGCGCATCGTCCAGGACGACGTGCTGACCTCGATCCACATCGAGGAGCACGAGATCGACGCCCGCGACACCAAGCTGGGCGCCGAGGAGATCACCCGGGACATCCCGAACGTCTCCGACGAGATGCTCGCCGACCTCGACGAGCGCGGCATCGTCCGCATCGGTGCCGAGGTCTCGGCCGGCGACATCCTGGTGGGCAAGGTCACCCCCAAGGGCGAGACCGAGCTCACGCCCGAGGAGCGCCTGCTGCGCGCGATCTTCGGCGAGAAGGCCCGCGAGGTGCGCGACACGTCGCTCAAGGTGCCCCACGGCGAGCAGGGCACGGTCATCGGCGTGCGCGTGTTCGACCGCGACGACGACGACGAGCTGCCCCCGGGCGTCAACCAGCTGGTGCGCGTCCACGTCGCCCAGAAGCGCAAGATCTCCGACGGCGACAAGCTCGCCGGCCGCCACGGCAACAAGGGCGTCATCTCGAAGATCCTCCCGGTCGAGGACATGCCGTTCCTCGAGGACGGCACCCCGGTCGACATCGTCCTGAACCCGCTCGGCGTCCCGTCGCGAATGAACGTCGGCCAGGTGCTCGAGAACCACCTCGGGTGGATCGCCAAGACCGGCTGGGACGTCACCGGGGTCCAGGAGGCCTGGGCCGAGCGTCTCCGCGAGGTCGGCCTCGGCCGCGTCGAGGGCAACGCCAAGCTCGCCACCCCCGTCTTCGACGGCGCGAACGAGAACGAGATCACCGGCCTGCTGGAGAACTCGCTCGAGACCCGCGACGGCGATCGCCTCATCGACGGCACCGGCAAGGCCCGGCTGTTCGACGGCCGCTCCGGCGAGCCGTACCCCGAGCCGATCGGCGTGGGCTACATGTACATGCTCAAGCTGCACCACCTCGTCGACGACAAGATCCACGCGCGCTCGACCGGCCCGTACTCGATGATCACCCAGCAGCCGCTCGGCGGCAAGGCCCAGTTCGGCGGCCAGCGCTTCGGTGAGATGGAGGTGTGGGCGCTCGAGGCCTACGGCGCGGCATGGGCGCTCCAGGAGCTCCTGACGATCAAGTCCGACGACGTCCCCGGCCGCGTGAAGGTGTACGAGGCCATCGTCAAGGGCGAGAACATCCCCGAGCCGGGCATCCCCGAGTCCTTCAAGGTGCTCGTCAAGGAGATGAAGTCGCTCTGCCTGAACGTCGAGGTCCTCTCCGGTGACGGGAAGATCATCGACCTGCGTGACTCCGAGGAGGACATCCGTTCCGCCGAGGACTTCGGTATTGATCTGGGTCGCCGCCCCGGCAGCGACAACTTCATGGACGTTGGCGAAGTCTGATAACGCACGGGGCCCCGTCCCCGTGACCCCGCCGGTGGCCGCGCCACCGGCCGGGCTCGCTACCTGATCAACAGAACAACTCAGACGAACAACAGCCACCTACGGGCCATGTAGGGGAAAGAGAAGAACACGTGCTGGACGTCAACTTCTACGACGAACTCAGGATCGGTCTCGCCTCCGCGGACCAGATCCGGGAATGGTCGCACGGCGAGGTCAAGAAGCCGGAGACCATCAACTACCGCACGCTCAAGCCCGAGCGTGACGGCCTCTTCTGCGAGAAGATCTTCGGTCCCACCCGCGACTGGGAGTGCTTCTGCGGCAAGTACAAGCGCGTCCGCTTCAAGGGCATCATCTGCGAGCGCTGCGGCGTCGAGGTGACCCGCTCCAACGTGCGCCGCGACCGCATGGGCCACATCGAGCTGGCCGCCCCGGTGACCCACATCTGGTACTTCAAGGGCGTCCCGAGCCGTCTCGGCTACCTGCTCGACATCGCTCCGAAGGACCTCGAGAAGGTCATCTACTTCGCCGCGCACATGATCACGCGCGTCGACGAGGAGGCTCGCCACCGCGACCTCTCCAGCCTGCAGGCGAAGGTCGAGGTCGAGTCGAAGCAGGTCGCGCAGCGTCGCGACGCCGAGATCGAGGCCCGCATGACCAAGCTCGAGGAGGACCTCGCCACCCTCGAGAAGGAGGGCGCCGAGGCCGCCGCGATCCGCAAGGTCCGCGAGGCCGCCGAGAAGGAGGCCGAGGCGATCCGCAAGCGGACGCAGCGCACCCTCGACAAGATCGACGAGGTGTGGGCCCGCTTCAAGAGCCTGAAGGTCCAGGACCTCGAGGGCGACGAGACGCTCTACCGCGAGATGAAGAAGCGCTTCGGCCGCTACTTCGAGGGCTACATGGGCGCCGAGGCGATCCAGAAGCGCCTCCAGTCCTTCGACCTGAAGGCCGAGGAGCAGAACCTGCGCGAGACCATCGCCACGGCGAAGGGCCAGCGCAAGACCCGCGCCCTCAAGCGCCTCAAGGTCGTCGCCGCCTTCCTCTCCGGCCAGCACGCGCCGAGCTCGATGGTGCTCGACGCCGTCCCGGTCATCCCGCCGGATCTTCGCCCGATGGTGCAGCTCGACGGTGGCCGCTTCGCCACGTCGGACCTCAACGACCTCTACCGTCGCGTGATCAACCGCAACAACCGCCTGAAGCGACTGCTCGACCTCGGTGCCCCCGAGATCATCGTGAACAACGAGAAGCGGATGCTCCAGGAGGCCGTGGACTCGCTGTTCGACAACGGCCGTCGCGGCCGCCCGGTCACCGGTCCCGGCAACCGCCCCCTCAAGTCGATCTCCGACATGCTCAAGGGCAAGCAGGGCCGGTTCCGCCAGAACCTGCTGGGCAAGCGCGTCGACTACTCTGGCCGCTCGGTCATCGTCGTCGGCCCGCAGCTCAAGCTGCACCAGTGCGGCCTGCCGAAGGCCATGGCGCTCGAACTGTTCAAGCCGTTCGTCATGAAGCGCCTCGACGACCTGCACCACGCGCAGAACATCAAGGCCGCCAAGCGGATGGTGGAGCGCCAGCGCCCGGTCGTGTGGGATGTCCTCGAAGAGGTCATCAAGGAGCACCCGGTCATGCTCAACCGCGCACCAACGCTGCACCGCCTCGGCATCCAGGCGTTCGAACCGCAGCTCATCGAGGGCAAGGCCATCCAGCTTCACCCGCTCGTGTGCGCGGCGTTCAACGCCGACTTCGACGGTGACCAGATGGCCGTGCACCTGCCGCTCTCCGCGGAGGCGCAGGCCGAGGCCCGCATCCTGATGCTGTCGACGAACAACATCCTGAAGCCGGCCGACGGTCGGCCGGTGACGGTCCCGTCGCACGAGATGATCATCGGTGCCTACTGGCTGACGATGCTCCGCGAGGACGTCGAGGGCGCGGGCAACGCGTACTCGTCGCTGGCCGAGGCCGTCATGGCCTTCGACGCCGGGCACCTCAAGATCGGCGCGCCGATCCGTCTGCGCCTGCAGGGCATCGTGCCGCCGGCCGACATGGCTGACAAGGTGCGCGCGGACGGCTCCGTCGTCCTCGAGACGACGCTCGGCCGCGCCCTGTTCAACGAGGTGCTGCCGGACGACTTCCCGTACGTCAACGAGCACGTGGGCAAGCGCGGCATCGGCCGGATCGTCAACGACCTCGCCGAGCGCTACTCCACCGCGGTCGCGGTGAAGACCCTCGACGGGCTCAAGGACCTCGGCTTCTACTGGGGCACCCGTTCCGGCGTCACCGTGTCCATCCAGGACGTCCAGACGCCGCCGCAGAAGGCCGAGATCCTCGCCGGGTACGAGAACCGCGCCACGAAGATCGACAAGCTCTACGACCGCGGCACCGTGACCGAGGACGAGCGCCGCCAGGAGCTCATCGCGATCTGGACCGACGCGACCGCCGAGCTCACCGAGGCCATGCGCAAGAACTTCACGCGCACCAACCCCATCTTCATGATGGTGGACTCCGGTGCGCGAGGAAACATGACGCAGATGCGCCAGATCGCCGCCATGCGTGGCCTGGTGGCCAACCCGCGCGGTGACATCATCGCCCGACCCATCAAGTCGAACTTCCGCGAGGGCCTCTCCGTGCTCGAGTACTTCATCTCGACGCACGGTGGCCGCAAGGGCCAGGCCGACACCGCCCTCCGTACGGCGGACTCGGGCTACCTGACCCGTCGTCTCGTGGACGTGTCCCAGGACGTCATCATCCGCGAGGAGGACTGCGGCACCGAGCGCGGCCTGACGAAGACGATCGCCGTCTGGTCGAAGCCGGGCGTGGACGAGGACGGCAAGGCCGTGCAGGTCGCGGCCGAGCCGTTCGCCGAGGGCGCCACCGTCGAGACGGTCGGCGACGTCGAGACCGCCGTCTACGCACGTTCGCTGGCGGTCGACGCGGTGGACCGGGACGGCAACGTCCTCGTCGCCGCCGGCACCGACCTGGGCGACGTGGAGATCAAGGCGCTCGTCGAGGCCGGCGTGACCGAGGTCAAGGTCCGGTCGGTCCTCACCTGTGAGGCCGCCACCGGCACCTGCGCCATGTGCTACGGCCGCTCCCTCGCCTCCGGCAAGACCGTGGACGTCGGTGAGGCCGTCGGCATCGTCGCGGCCCAGTCCATCGGCGAGCCTGGCACCCAGCTCACGATGCGTACGTTCCACACCGGTGGTGTGGCGGGCGACGACATCACGCAGGGTCTGCCCCGCGTCCAGGAGCTGTTCGAGGCCCGCCAGCCCAAGGGCAAGGCCCCGATCGCCGAGGCCGACGGCGTCGTGCGCATCGAGGACGGCGACCGCACCCGCAAGATCGTCATCGTCCGCGATGACGGCGGCGAGGACCTCGAGTACCCGATCGCGCGCCGCACGCGCCTCGAGTTCGAGGACCACAACGGCGTCCGGACCCGCATCGCCGACGGCGTGCACGTCTCCATCGGCCAGCAGCTCACGTCGGGCCAGGTCGACCCGCACGACGTGCTGCGCATCCGCGGCCTCCGCAAGGTGCAGGAGCACCTCGTCGAGGAAGTGCAGCGGGTGTACCGCACCCAGGGCGCGCCGATCCACGACAAGCACATCGAGATCATCATCCGCCAGATGCTCCGTCGCGTGACGGTCATCGAGTCGGGTGACACCACGATGATGCCGGGCGAGCTCGTCGACCGTCAGAGCTACGAGGCGCACAACCGCAAGGCCGTCACCGAGGGTGGCCGCCCGGCGGAGGGTCGCCCCGTGCTCATGGGCATCACGAAGGCCTCGCTGGCCACCGAGTCCTGGCTGTCGGCCGCCTCCTTCCAGGAGACGACCAAGGTCCTCACGGACGCGGCGATCCAGGGCAAGAGCGACTCGCTGCTCGGACTGAAGGAGAACGTGATCCTCGGCAAGCTGATCCCGGCCGGCACCGGCCTGGACCGCTACCGCAACATCCGTGTCGAGCCCACCGAGGAGGCCCGGGCGGCCGCGTACACCATGACGTACGACCCGTTCGACTACTCCTTCGGCGCGGACTCCTCCGGTGCGGCGGTGCCGCTGGACGACCTGGACTTCGGCGAACTGCGCTGATCCATTCGCACCCGCGAGGGGGCGTCGGCTTCGTGCCGGCGCCCCCTCTTCGTCGTCCCCGGGGGTCACAGATAACGGTTCGAACACTATTGGCGACGAGCCGTCACGGGCGTGGGCGGCGGTGGGATGATTGAGGCGGTTCGCGATACCGCGGGTCAAGGGAACAAGGAGGTTTTCATGCGCTTCAAGACACTTGTGGCGGTGGGAATGGCCGGTCTGCTGGCGCTCACCGCCTGCGGCGGGGGAGAGACGACCGACGATGCCACGGGTGCGCCCGGCAGCGGTCAGGGGACGACCTCGGAGGGTCAGGACGGCGGCGCCGGCGGCGAAGTGGGCGTCTTCACCTGGTGGGCAGAGGGCTCGGAGAAGGCTGGCCTCGAAGCGCTGCAGGCGGAGTTCGAGAAGAACTACCCCAACGACACCTTCATCAACCTCGCGGTCGCGGGCGGCGCAGGCTCGAACGCCAAGGCGAAGCTCGAGGCCGATCTCCAGAACAACAACCCGCCGGACTCGTTCCAGGGCCACGCCGGCGCCGAACTCTACGACTACATCGTCGCGGACCAACTCGAGCCGGTGAACGACGTGATCGATGGGCTGGGCGGCACCGACGTGTTCCCCGAGAACCTCCTCAACCTGCTCACCGTGGACGGCAACATCTACTCCGTCCCGTCGAACGTGCACCGGTCGAACGTCGTCTGGGTGAACCCCGCGGTCCTCGACGAGGGCGGCGTCAGCCACGACGCGCCCGCGGATCTGGATGCCTGGCTGGCCGACATGGAGACCTTGAAGGGGGCGGGCGTCGAGACGCCGCTGGCGGTGGGCACCGCGCCCTGGACCCAACTGCACCTCTTCGAGTCCGTCCTCCTCGCCGAGCTCGGCACCGACGAGTACAACGCGCTCTTCACCGACGGTGACTGGGGCGCCGACGGGGTGCGCAGCGCGATCGACAAGTACGCGCAGCTGCTCTCCTACGCCAACACCGGCGGTGCCGACGACTGGCCGCAGGCCACCGACATGGTGATCGACGGCAACGCGGCCTACAACGTGATGGGTGACTGGGCCGTCGCGCAGTTCGCCCAGCGGGACAAGCAGGAGGGGACCGACTACCTCTACTGGCCGACCCCCGGGACGGACGGCACCTTCCTGTTCCTCGCGGACTCCTTCACGCTCCCGAAGGGCGCGAAGAACCCCGAGGGGGCGAAGGATTGGCTGAACACCGTCGGCTCGGCCGAGGGCCAGTTGGCGTTCAACCTGGCCAAGGGCTCCATCCCCGCCCGCACCGACGTGGCGCCGGACGAGTTCCCGCCCTACCAGCAGTCGGCCATGGAGTCGTTCAAGAACGACGCCTTCGCCTCCTCCATCGCCCACGGCGCGGCGGTGCAGATGGCGTGGAGCGCGGACATCTCGACCGCGATCTCCAAGTTCTGGACCGACAAGGACGCAGACTCCTTCCACGAGGGTCTGAAGCAGGCAGCCGAATCCAACCGCTGACCGTTCCGGCGCTGCACCCCGGGTGGACCACACCCGGGGTGCACCGTTGGGCGGGGGACGAAAGGGGAGCGACATGTGGAAGAAGTGGCAGGGGTTCTGGCTGGTGCTGCCGTCCATCGTCCTCGTGCTGGTCTTCGTGTACGGGCTCATCGCCCAGACCTTCGCCACTTCCATGGCGCCGCTGACCCGTCGCACCTTCGCGGGCAACGAGCAGGTGGTGAGCCCCGGCGGCTTCGACAACTACGCCCAGCTCCTGGCCGATGAGCGGTACCAGCGTGCGCTGTGGAACCTTCTGGTGCTCACGATCGTGTTCGTGGGCGGCACGATGCTGTTCGGCATGCTCTGGGCGCTGCTGCTCGAGAAGGGGGTGACGGCGGAGGGCTTCTTCCGGTCCGTCTACCTGTTCCCCATGGCGGTGTCCTTCATCGCCTCGGGCACCGTGTGGAAGTGGCTCCTCTCACCGGGCATCGGTGACCACGAGGCGATCGGCCTCAACCGCTTGTTCATCATGTTCGGCCTGCCGGAGCTCCAATCCCGTTGGTGGTCCGACCCGGGGCCGTTCAACATGGCCGCGATGGCCATGCCCGCGGTGTGGCAGCTGGCCGGCTACGTGATGGCGCTCTTCCTCGCCGGCTTCCGGGGGATCTCGGAGGACCAGCGCGAGGCGGCCCGAGTCGACGGAGCCAGCGAGTGGCGCATCTACCGGCACGTGCTCTTCCCCCAGCTGTCCCCGATCGCGCTGTCGGCGCTGATCATCATCGGCCACATGTCCATGAAGACGTTCGACCTCATCTACGCGATCGCCGGGCAGAACAACTACGTCGCCGACGTGCCCGCAACGCTCATGTGGGTCCAACTGTTCTCGCAGCGGAATGCCCCGGTCGCCGCCGCGAACGCCACGATCCTGCTGCTCATCGTGGCCCTGGTGGTCATCCCGTACCTGATCTACACCAACCGCACCGAGAAGGGGGGCCGGTGATGACCACGACGACGATGGCGCCCATCCCCGTCGCGCCGCCCACCGTCCGCAAGCGACGGTCCACCCCCGCGGAGACCGGCTGGCGCACGCTGCGCATGGTCCTGCTGGTCACCTTCGCCGCGCTCATCCTGATGCCCATCTACGTGGTGTTGGTGACGAGCTTCAAGTCGCCGGCCGACTTCCGCGTGACCGAGGCGTGGAACATCCCGGATCGGCTGAGCTTCACGGGCTGGCGGGCCGCCTGGGACGCGCTGGCCCCAGCGCTCGCCCGGTCGATGGTGATGGCGACCGCGGCCGCGGTGATCTCGTCGATCCTCGGCTCCATGAACGGTTTCGTGTTCGCGAAGTGGCGGTTCCCCGGCTCGTCCGTGATCTTCACGATGTTCCTGTTCGGCATGTTCATCCCGTACCAGGCGGTCATGATCCCGCTGCAGCAGATCATGATCGCGATGAACTCGTCGGCCCTGTTCATGAGCGGCATCCCGACGCTGATCGTGGTGCACGTGATCTACGGCATCCCGATCTGCACCCTCATCTTCCGCAACTACTACGCGACCGCCGTGCCGACGGACATCATCGAGGCGGCCCGGGTGGACGGGGCGGGGATGCTCCGCACGTATTGGTCGATCGTGCTCCCGATCAGCGCCCCGGCGTTCGTCGTCACGCTGATCTGGCAGTTCACCTCCGCCTGGAACGACTTCCTGTTCGCCCTGTTCCTCACCGACCGCAACACGGGGCCGGTGACCTTCGCGCTCCAGGAGCTCGCGTCCGCGCAGAACCCCGACTACTCCCGTATGATGGCCGGCGTGCTGGTGGCGTCACTGCCGACGCTGCTCGTCTACATCTTCCTCGGCCGCTACTTCGTGCGGGGGCTGATGAGCGGGTCGGTGAAGTAGGTTCCGGCTGCATTTTGACCGGGAGGGGTCCCTCGATTACCCTTGTCGGGTGTGCTCGGTTGCTCGGGCACCCTTGTGCGTGCCCTGGCATGACCGTCTGCTCTCATTTCGTTGCGGAGAGTCACGGACGTCGTGCGGAGTTCGCACGGCAGCGCGACTGACCTGCAGGCACAGAAACGGTGACCTGAGCCGCGGGGGAGGGGCGCTGCGCGCCAGGGATGAAACATTCCGTTAAGACAACGAAAGAGATGCCGACAGGTGCCAACAATCCAGCAGCTGGTCCGCAAGGGCCGGAAAGACAAGCAGAAGTCGAGCGACGCGCCGGCCCTCAAGGGCTCGCCCCAGCGTCGCGGCGTGTGCACCCGTGTGTACACCACGACCCCCAAGAAGCCGAACTCCGCACTGCGTAAGGTCGCTCGTGTGCGTCTGAGCTCGGGCATCGAGGTCACCGCGTACATCCCCGGTGTGGGCCACAACCTCCAGGAGCACTCGATGGTGCTTGTCCGTGGTGGTCGTGTGAAGGACCTCCCCGGTGTCCGTTACAAGATCGTCCGCGGTGCCCTCGACACCCAGGGTGTCAAGGGTCGCAAGCAGGCCCGCAGCCGCTACGGCGCCAAGAAGGAGAAGTAATGCCCCGCAAAGGTCCCGCTCCGAAGCGCCCCGTCGTCAACGACCCCGTCTACGGCTCCCCGCTGGTCTCCCAGCTCGTGAGCAAGATCCTCCTCGACGGCAAGAAGTCCATCGCGCAGTCGATCGTCTACGACGCCCTCGAGGGCACCCGCGCCAAGACCGGCAACGACCCGGTCGCCACCCTCAAGCGCGCGCTGGACAACGTCAAGCCCGCCATCGAGGTCAAGTCCCGCCGCGTCGGCGGCGCCACCTACCAGGTCCCGATCGAGGTCAAGCCGGCCCGCCAGACCACGCTCGCGCTCCGCTGGCTCGTCAGCTTCTCCCGCGCCCGTCGTGAGAAGACCATGACCGAGCGGCTGATGAACGAGATCCTCGACGCCTCCAACGGCCTCGGCGCTTCCGTGAAGCGTCGCGAGGACACCCACAAGATGGCCGAAGCGAACCGCGCCTTCGCGCACTACCGCTGGTGATCCACTGCCCCCGGGCCCAACGGCCCGGGGGCGCTTCACCCCTTGAAACCAAGCTTTTTAGGTAAAGGACTGCAACAGTGACTGACCTGTCCAAGGTGCGCAACATCGGCATCATGGCCCACATCGACGCCGGCAAGACCACGACCACCGAGCGCATCCTCTTCTACACCGGCAAGAACTACAAGATCGGTGAGACCCACGAGGGTTCGGCGACGATGGACTGGATGGAGCAGGAGCAGGAGCGCGGCATCACGATCACGTCGGCCGCGACGACCTGTTTCTGGAAGGACCACCTGATCAACATCATCGACACGCCCGGTCACGTCGACTTCACCGTCGAGGTGGAGCGGTCGCTGCGCGTGCTCGACGGTGCCGTCGCGGTGTTCGACGGCGTGGCGGGTGTCGAGCCGCAGTCCATGACCGTGTGGCGCCAGGCCACCAAGTACGGCGTGCCGCGAATCTGCTATGTCAACAAGCTCGACCGCACGGGCGCGTCGTTCGACCACGTGGTGAAGACCATCCGTGAGCGCCTGAACACCGACCCGGTCCTGCTGCAGATCCCGATCGGCGCCGAGGGCGACTTCATCGGCGTCGTCGACGTCGTGCGCATGCGCGCCCTCACCTGGCGCGGCGAGACCGCGATGGGCGAGGACTACGAGGTCGAGGAGATCCCCGCCGACCTCAAGGAGCTCGCCGAGCAGCGCCACGCCGAGCTCATCGAGCGCATCTCCGACGTCGACGACGAGATCATGGAGAAGTTCCTCGAGGGCGAGGAGCCCACCGTCGAGGAGATCGAGGCGGCGATCCGCAAGGGCGTCATCACCAACGCCTTCACCGCCGTGGTCTGTGGCACCTCGTTCAAGAACAAGGGCGTCCAGCCCCTGCTCGACGCGGTCAACAAGTACCTGCCCTCCCCGCTCGACGTGCCCGCCATCGACGGTTTCAAGCCGGGCGACGAGTCCGTGCAGCTCGAGCGCCACCCGAGCGACGACGAGCCGCTCGCGGCCCTCGCGTTCAAGGTCGCGGCCGACCCGCACCTCGGCAAGCTCACCTACGTGCGCGTCTACTCCGGCGTGCTGCACTCCGGCGAGAACGTCCTCAACCCCGTCACGGGCAAGAAGGAACGAATCGGCAAGATCTACCAGATGCACGCCAACAAGCGTGAGGAGATCGACTCGATCGGCGCCGGCATGATCTGCGCGGTCATGGGCCTCAAGAACACGACTACGGGCGACACCCTCTGCGACCCGCAGAACCCCATCGTCCTCGAGTCGATGACGTTCCCGGCCCCCGTGATCGAGCAGGCCATCGAGCCGAAGACGAAGTCCGACCAGGAGAAGCTGTCGCACGCGATCCAGCGTCTCGCCGAGGAGGACCCGACCTTCCGCGTCCACACCGACGAGGAGACCGGCCAGACGATCATCGCCGGCATGGGCGAGCTCCACCTCGACGTCCTGATCGACCGCATGAAGCGTGAGTTCAAGGTCGAGGCCAACATCGGCAAGCCGCAGGTCGCGTACCGCGAGACCCTCCGCCGCAAGGTCGAGAAGGTCGAGTACACGCACAAGAAGCAGACCGGCGGTTCCGGCCAGTTCGGTCGCGTCATCATCGACCTGGAGCCCCAGGAGCCGGGCGCCGGTTACGAGTTCGTCAACGCCGTCACCGGTGGCCGCATCCCCCGCGAGTACATCCCCGCGGTGGACCAGGGCATCCAGGAGGCCATGCAGTTCGGCGTGCTCGCCGGCTACCCGGTCGAGGACATCAAGGTGACCCTGACCGACGGTGCGTACCACGACGTCGACTCCTCCGAGCTCGCGTTCAAGCTCGCCGGCTCGCAGGCATTCAAGGAGGCGGCCCGCCGCGCGGATCCCGCCATCCTCGAGCCGATGATGGCCGTCGAGGTGACCACGCCCGAGGATTACCTCGGCACCGTCATCGGCGACCTCAACTCGCGCCGTGGCCAGATCCAGTCGATGGACGAGCAGCACGGCAACCGTGTCGTCCGCGCGCTGGTGCCGCTGTCCGAGATGTTCGGCTACGTCGGCGACCTCCGCTCGAAGACCTCGGGCCAGGCGTCGTACTCGATGGAGTTCGACTCCTACGCCGAGACGCCGAAGAACGTCTCCGACGAGATCGTCGCCAAGGCTCGCGGCGGCGCGGAGTGATCCGGCCCTGACGCCAGACTGCGGAAACGCCCCGGAGGGTTCGCCCACCGGGGCGTTACTGCGTCTCGGGCCGTGATCCGGGCACGGGCTCGCGGGGCCGACGATGCGGGCTAGGCTTCGCGGGTGGCCAACGAGATCGTGATGAAGTCCTGGGCAGCGCTCACGAAGGACGAGTTCTTCGAGATCGCACAGTTGCGGTGCGAGGTGTTCTTCGTCGAGCAGCGCGTCGACGTCCAGGACTTCGACGACGCGGACCGGGCCCCGGACACGGTGCATCTCTACATCCGTGACGACCGCGGCGTGGCCGCGTACCTGCGGGTCATCTCGCTGCCGGAACCGGAGTACGGTGCGGCCCGCGCGTTCGGTCGCGTGGCGGTGCGCGCCGACCGCCGTGGCGAGGGGCTGGCCAAGCGTCTGATCGAGCCCGTCATCGCACGGTGGGGGAGCGAGCCGATGGTCCTGCACTCGCAGGCCTACATCACGCCGCTCTACGCGGGCTTCGGGTTCGAGGTGGTGGGCGAACCGTTCGTGGAGGCCGGCATCCCGCACCGCACCATGCTGCGGCGCGGCGCGTGAGCCGGATTGCGCCGGCCCGCTTGGCCGTCGGGGATCGTCCGGTAGACTGAAGCGGCGCCGGGTCGGGCTGGTTTGACTATCTGCCTGCCCTGCACAAGAATAAACGGGTTCCCTGTGTCCAGATCAGGGAGACCCTCAATCCAACGCTGCGCAAGGTGCGTGGCGACACCGAGAAGGAGCCCAAGTGGCAAAGGCCAAGTTTGAGCGGACGAAGCCGCACGTAAACATCGGCACCATTGGACACGTCGACCACGGCAAGACCACTCTGACCGCGGCGATCTCCAAGGTGCTCCACGACAAGTACCCGGATCTGAACGAGGCCTCCCCGTTCGACAAGATCGACAAGGCTCCTGAGGAGCGCCAGCGCGGTATCACCATCTCGATCTCCCACATCGAGTACCAGACCGACAAGCGCCACTACGCTCACGTTGACTGCCCCGGCCACGCCGACTACGTCAAGAACATGATCACCGGTGCCGCTCAGATGGACGGCGCGATCCTCGTCGTCGCCGCCACCGACGGCCCGATGGCGCAGACCCACGAGCACATCCTCCTCGCCCGCCAGGTCGGCGTGCCCGCGATCGTCGTCGCCCTCAACAAGTGCGACATGATCGACGACGAGGATGCCGACCTGATCGACCTCGTCGAGATGGAGCTCCGCGAGATCCTCTCCAACCAGGGCTTCGACGGCGACGAGCTGCCGATCGTCCGCGTTGCTGCTTTCCCGGCGCTGAACGGCGACGAGAAGTGGGCCGGCACCATCCTCGAGCTCATGGACGCGGTGGACGAGTACATCCCCACCCCGGAGCGCGACACCGACAAGCCGTTCCTGATGCCCGTCGAGGACGTCTTCACGATCACCGGTCGTGGCACCGTCATCACCGGCCGCATCGAGCGCGGCATCATCAAGACGGGTGACACCGTCGACATCGTCGGCATCCGCGACGAGAAGCAGACCAGCACCATCACCGGTGTCGAGATGTTCCGCAAGATCCTCGACGAGGGTCGCGCCGGCGAGAACGTCGGCCTGCTGCTCCGTGGCACCAAGAAGGAAGACGTCGAGCGCGGCATGGTCGTCATCAAGCCGGGTTCGACCACCCCGCACACCGACTTCGAGGCCTCGGTCTACGTGCTGAACAAGGAGGAGGGTGGCCGTCACAAGCCGTTCTTCTCCAACTACTCGCCGCAGTTCTACTTCCGCACGACGGACGTGACCGGCGTGGTCCAGCTCCCCGAGGGCACCGACATGGTCATGCCCGGTGACAACACCGAGATGACCGTCCACCTCAACAAGCCGATCGCCATGGAGGAGAACCTCAAGTTCGCCATCCGTGAGGGCGGCCGCACCGTCGGTGCGGGCTCCGTCACCAAGATCCTCAAGTGATCTGATCGCAAGCCTGGAGAGGCCCGCACCGGAGACGGTGCGGGCCTCTTCTTCGTCGTGGGCCCCGCCGTGCCGCGGGGCCCACAAATGTGGTCAGGACTCCTCGCCGTCCGACGACTTGGGGAGGTTGGTCGTCGTCCGCTCCGCCGCGCGTTCCTCCCGCTCGCGCATGTCGTCCGGGTGGGGCCCGGCGTAGCGGCGGTTCAGTTCGTCGCCCTCGGGTGAGCCGGAGTAGAGACGGGCCGTAGCGCTCATCGAGCTGCCCTCTCCGTCGGTGATCTCGACCTTGGGCAGCTCCGTCGTGTCCGGGTTCGTGTCCTCGCGGCGCCGCTCCAGGTTGTCCGACTGGCGCAGGATCCCGGCGATGAGCGCCTCCATGTCCTTGGGCCGGTGGCCGCGGCCGACCTCGCGCGCGGCGGCGCGACGGTCCCGCACCGCCTGGAACCAGCTGCGCCGGTTGTCGACGGCGGTGAACTGCTGGGTCTCGTCTCCCTCCGCGGGCTCCAGCTGGCGCGTCGCGTCCTGGGCCTGCTCCGCCTCCCAGGCGGCCTTGGTCTCCTCGATGAACGCGTCCCGCGCCTGCGGCGGGGGTGCCGGCGTGGGCTCGGGCTCGAGGCGTGCCCGGGGAAGCGCGTAGACGGCCTTGCGCTGCACCCACCCGATGAGCTCCTCACGGACGTAGCAGCGCAGGTCCCAGAGGTCGCCGGACGTGGCGGCGGACACGACGGCCCGGACGCGCACGGGGCCTCCGGTGGCGTCGGTGACCTGCAGCCCCACCTGGCGCCCGTCCCACAGGTCGGAGGCCTTGACGATGCGCTGCAGCTCGATGCGCATGGCCTCGATGGGTACCAGCCAGTCGAGGTCGAACTCGACGGTGCCGAGCAGCTTCGTCTCGCGCCGGGTCCAGTTCTCGAACGTCTTCGAGATGAACACCGTCGACGGGACCAGCCACTGGCGCCCGTCCCAGCTCGCGACGACGACGTAGGTCAGGGTGATCTCCTCGACCGTGCCCCAGTTGCCGTCGACGATCACCAGGTCGCCCACCCGCAGGGCGTCGGTGAAGGCGATCTGGATGCCGGCGAACATGTTGGCGAGCGAGGACTGCGCCGCGAGGCCCGCGACGATCGACAGCAGGCCCGCGGACGCCAGCAGCGACGCCCCGACCGCGCGGAACTGCTCGAAGGTCAGCAGGGCGGCGGAGATCGCCACCACCCACACGAGCGCGACACCGACCCGGCTGATCACCTGCGTCTGGGTGCGGACCCGACGGGCGTGCGGGGTCTCCTCCACGTCGGACCGACGGGCGACCACGATGTTCTCGAACGCATTGATCACGCCGGTGACGAGGTAGGCGCCGGACAGGATGAGGGCGATCACGAACCCCTGCGTGAAGCTCGGCCGCCAGGCCACCTCGGGCGCGGGTCGCGGCCAGCCCGTCGCCACCAGTATCCCGAGGCCGGTGCCGAGGACGATCAGGAGCACCCGGCCAGGCACCTTCAGGTGGGAGCTGAATGGCCTGAGGTGGGGCCGCCGCCTCACCAGCACCCGGGTCAGCACCCCCAGCAGGATGGCCAGCACCGCGCCCGCCGCGAACCCGAAGGCCGCGTGCATGACGAGCGAGATCAGGTCAAGGGCTGCTTCGGTGGTCTCCTCCATGGCGTCCCTTTCGCTCGGTGTCGGTCTACTGGCCGCGCTTCTGGACCGCGGCCCACTCGTCGCGGAGTCCCACCGTCCGGTGGAAGAGCAGCGGCTGGTCGAGGTCGGCGGCGAAGTAGCCGATCCGCTCGAACTGCACCACCTCGCCGGGAGCGGCGTCCGCGAGCGCCGGCTCCGCCTTCCCGCCGGGCACGATCGTGCGGGACTCCGGGTTCAGGTCGTCAAGCGCCTCGCCGGTCGCGGCGCCGGGCGCCTCGGCGGTGAAGAGCCGCTCGTACAGCGCGACCGTGATGTCCACCGCATGGGGCCGCGAGACCCAGTGCATCGTCGACTTCACCTTCCGGCCGTCGGGGGAGTTGCCGCCCTTCGACGCCGGGTCGTACGTGGCGAGGACCTCGACGACCCGACCCTCGTCGTCCTTCACGACGTCGGTGGCGGTGACGAAGTAGGCGCCGCGGAGCCGGACCTCCTTGCCCGGGGAGAGCCGGAAGTACTTGGGCGGCGGCACCTCCATGAAGTCGTCGCGCTCGATCCACAGCTCACCGGTGAAGGGGGCGCTACGCGTGCCGTCGGCCTCGTCCTCGGGGTTGTTGACCAGCTCGAAGTGCTCGACGACCGGGCTCCCGTCCGCGTTCCGCGGCCAGTTGGTCAGCGTGAGCTTGAGCGGGTGCGTGACGGCCATGCGGCGCTGGGCGGTGGCGTTGAGGTCACGCCGGACGTAGCTCTCCAGCTCCTCGATGGCCTTGCGCGAGTTGACCCGGGTGATGCCCACCTCCTTGCAGAAGGCGCGGATCGCGGAAGCGGGGTAGCCCCGTCGACGGAGTCCGCGCAGCGTCGGCATGCGGGGATCGTCCCAGCCGTCGACGACCCCGTCGTGGACGAGCTTCGCGAGGCGCCGCTTGCTGGTCACCGTGTGGGTGAGTTCCAGGCGGGCGAACTCGATCTGCCGCGGGGCCTGGTCGACCTCGAGCTGCTCGAGGAACCAGTCGTACAGGGGTCTGTGCGACTCGAACTCCAGGGAGCACAGCGAGTGGGTGACGCCCTCGATCGCGTCGGACTGCCCGTGCGCCCAGTCGTAGGTTGGGTAGATCGGCCAGTCCATGTCGGTCTGGTGGTGCGGGACCTTGCGGATGCGGTACATCAGCGGGTCGCGCATCTGCATGTTCTCGTGGGCCATGTCGATCTTGGCGCGCAGCACCCGCGAACCGTCGGGGAACTCACCCGCCCGCATCCGGCGGAACAGGTCCAGGTTCTCGTCGACGGTCCTGTCGCGGTAGGGGCTCTCGACGCCCGGCTGCGTGAAGCTGCCGCGACCGACCGAGATCTCCTCGGGGCTCTGGTCGTCGACGTAGGCGAGGCCCTTGCGGACCAGGAGCTCGGCCCAGTCGTAGAGCTGCTGGAAGTAGCCGGAGGCGAACCGCACGTCGGCGGGCTCGTAGCCGAGCCAGCGGATGTCCTCGATGATCGCCTGCACGAAGTCGTCGTCCTCGGCCTCCGGATTGGTGTCGTCGAGACGCACCATGCAGATGCCCGCGAAGTCCTCGGCGACGGAGAAGTCGGTGACGATCGCCTTGGCGTGGCCGATGTGGAGGAACCCGTTGGGTTCGGGCGGGAACCGAGTCTGCACACGCGCGCCGTAGCGTCCGGAGGTGTTGTCCTGCCTTACGGCTTCGTAGAGGTAGTTGGTGGGCAGCTCAGTCATAGGAGAGAGCATATCCAGCCCGCTGCGGTCACCGCTCAACCCAGCATGCCGAGGAGCCACCCCACGAGCCAGACGGTGCCCACCACCATCAGCAGGAGGGTGACGGCGATCACCGCTCCGCCCACGATCCAGTAGCGGACGCTCGCCTCCCGCACCTGTCCGCGGTTCTCGATCGTGCGGTTCAGGAGCCTGAGGTTGCGGCGGTTGGCCCGGAACGCGATGTCGCCCAGGAACCCGAGGCCTGGCACCATCCCGATCAGCCAGTCGAGGACGTAGTTGAGGCCCATCCGGGCCAGGACCGGCGCCGGCATCCGCAGCCGCATGGCGTCGACGAGCATCACGGCGCCGAACAGCGTGCCGACCGTCGATCCGGCCCCGGGAACGAGGCTCAGCAGGGGGTCGATCCCGAACCGGATGCGCGTGCCGGGGACGCCGGTCATGTCGTCGAGCAGCTTGGTCATCAGGCGCGTCAGCTGCGCGGGCTGCTGCGGCGGCTGCTGGCGGAGCAGTTCGCGGGCCGCTTCCGCGTCGTCATGTTGCCTCACCGTCCAAGCATGCATGCGGAAGGGTTCGCGCACTAGCCTGAGGCGCATGCGATCCCCCGTGCCCGAGTACCTCGACGAGGTCCTGCGCCAGTGTGCCGACGACGACGAGGGCGCGCTCGCCGACTACATCCCGGAACTGGCGGCGGTCGACCCCGACCGCCTCGCGGTGGCGCTGTGCATGCCCGACGGGCAGTTGTACGGGGCGGGTGACGTGGATGCGCTGTTCACGATCCAGTCGATCTCCAAGCCCTTCGTGTACGCGTTGGCCCTCATGCGCCACGGGCTCGACGGCATGGAGCGCTTCGTCGGCGTCGAGCCCTCCGGCGACCCCTTCAACGAGATCTCGCTCGAGGCCTCGGGCCGGCCACGCAACCCGATGGTCAACATCGGCGCGATCACCACCCACGCCCTGGCGGGGGAGGAGGGCGCGGCGAAGGAGGACCTCTTCGAGGAGATCCGACGGGGGCTGGGCCGGTTCGCGGGGCGCGAGCTCGCCGTGGACGAGCGGGTGTTCGAGTCCGAACGCGCCACGGCCCACCGCAACCTGGCGCTGGCGCACCTGGTGCGCAGCTACGACGTGTTCTCCGCGGACCCGCGGGACGTGGTGTGGGGATACACGCGGCAGTGCGCGGTACAGGTGGACGTGCGGGACCTGGCCGTGATGGCCATGACGCTGGCGTCGGGCGGTACCAACCCGCTCACCGGTGACCAGGTGGTTCCCCGCTGGGTCGCGCGGCAGGTCCTCAGCGTCATGAGTACCTGCGGCATGTACGACGTGGCGGGGGACTGGATGACCGACGTGGGCATGCCCGCCAAGTCTGGCGTGGGAGGCGGCATCATGGCGGCACTGCCCGGGTTCGTCGGCGCGGCCACGCTCTCGCCCAGGCTCGACCGCACCGGGACCAGCGTGCGCGGGGTGCGCATCTTCGAGAAGCTGTCGCGCGAGATGGGCATGCACATGATGGAGACGCCCGCGACTGCGACGCAGGTGCTGCGGCGCACCGACGAGGTGTCGCTCGCGGGCGGCGCGGCGCACCGGCTGCAGCTGCAGGGGCCCCTGCACTTCGGCAGCACCGAGCGGCTGCTGCGGCGGATGCAGGAGGTGCCAACCGACCGCGAGGTGGTCGTGGTGGACCTGGGGCACGTCACCTCGGTCAACGACGTCGCCCGGCGGATGCTGCTGGAGGGGCTCCGACGGCTCGGTGCCGACGGGCACGAGGTGGTGCTGGTGGACCCGAACTCGGCGCTGCCCGGACGTCACGCCGAGGACGTCGCGGCGTCCGTCGTGGACGAGTTGCCGCTGCGCTGAACCGTCGCGGTCCGGATAGGCTGGGCCCACTATGACTGATGCCCCGATGCCTGCCCGCACCCGAGTCGCGCCCTCGCCCACCGGCGACCCCCACGTCGGCACCGCCTTCATGGCGCTGTTCGACAAGGCCTGGGCCGAGAAGACCGGGGGCGCGTTCGTGCTCCGCATCGAGGACACGGACCAGGCACGACTCGTCGCCGGCAGCGAGCAGCAGATCTACGACTCGCTCGAGTGGCTCGGGCTGCAGCCCGACGAGGGGCCCCACGTCGGGGGTGACCACGGGCCGTACCGCCAGTCGGAGCGGCTGGACACCTACCGCCCGTACGTGGAGCAGCTGATCGCCGACGGGCACGCCTACTACTGCTGGTGCACCGCCGAGCGGCTGAAGGAGATGCGCGACGCGCAGGCCGCCAGCAAGCAGGCCGACACCGGTTACGACCGGCTGTGCCTCGGCAAGACCCGCGAGGAGCGGGCCCAGTTGCCCGGCTTCTCGGACGCCCCGGTCGTGCGCATGCTCATCCCCGACGACGTGCCGCTCACCTTCAACGACATCATCCGTGGTGAGGTGAAGGCGCCGCGGCCCGACGACCAGGTCATCCTCAAGACCGACGGGTTCCCGACGTACCACCTGGCGGTCGTCGTCGACGACCACCTCATGGGCATCAACACCGTGGTGCGCGGCGAGGAGTGGATCTCCTCGACGCCGAAGCACGTGCTGCTCTACCAGTGGCTCGGCTGGGAACCGCCGGCGTTCGCCCACATGCCGCTCCTGCGCAACACCGACAAGTCGAAGATCTCCAAGCGGAAGAACCCCGCCGCGAGGCTCCTCTGGTTCAGGGAACAGGGCTACCTGCCGGAGGCGGTGCGCAACTTCCTCCAGTTGCTGGGCTACGCCGGCGACGACGAGCAGGAGGTGAAGTCCTTCGAGCAGTTCGTGGCGGAGTTCGACTGGGCCAAGGTCAACACCGTCGGACCGATCTTCGACCTGAAGAAGCTCGACTGGTTGAACGGCCACTACATCCGCACCCTGTCCGTCGACGAGCTCACCGACCGCATCGCCCGGTACGCCCGCGAGTCGGGGCAGTGGGAGCCGACGATGGACGTCGAGATCCTGCGCAAGGCGGTACCGATCATCCAGGAGCGGCTCGTGCTGCTGAAGGACGCACTGCCGCAACTCGACTACCTCTTCGCGGAGCGCGTGGAGGTCGCCGACGACGCGCGCGCTTCCCTCGCGGACAACGCGGCCGAAGTGCTGGACGCCGCGATCGAGGTGGCCCAAGAGGTTCCGTTCGAGGCCGACGCCATTCAGGCCGGGCTGAGGGAGCGGATCGTCGACGCGATGGGCATCAAGCCCAAGTTCGCCTTCGCGCCCGTCCGGGTGGCGCTGTCGGGCCGCAAGGTCTCGCCGCCGCTGTTCGAGTCGATGGAGATCCTCGGCCGCGAGGCGTCGGTGGCGAGGCTGCGGGCCCTGCGCGACAGCCTCTGAGGCCTGGCGTCTCTGGCTGATCATCCGATAGGTCGACATGCACGTGCTCGTGGTACCCGACTCGTTCAAGGGTTCGCTGTCCGCCGCCGAGGTGTGCGGCCTCGTCGGTGAGGCGTTCGTCGCCCGGGGTGCCACGACGCGCCTCATCCCAGTCGCCGACGGGGGAGAGGGCACCGTCGACGCCATGCTCCTGGCCGCAGGCGGGGAGCGACGCGTCGACACCGTCCAGGGCCCCTACGGGCAGCCCCTCGACGCCGCCCGCGCGATCCTGCCCGACGGCACGGCCCTCGTCGAACTGGCCCAGGCCGCGGGGCTGACGCTCGTGGGGGAGGACCGGCGCGCCGGCGACACCACCACCTACGGCGTGGGGGAGCAGATCCGCGCTGCAGCGGCCGAAGGGGCCCGGCGGATCATCGTCGGCATCGGCGGCTCGGCGACGAACGACGGGGGCTGCGGCGCCGCGGCCGCCTGCGGCGTGCGCTTCCTGGACGATGAGGCCAACGAGTTCGTGCCGGTGGGCCGCACGCTCACCGACGTGGCGGTCATCGACCTCGCCGGCCTCGACCCGGCCGTCGCCGCGGCGGAGATCGTGGTGATGTGCGACGTGGACAACCCGCTGACCGGCGAGCACGGCGCGGCCGCCGTGTTCGGGCCCCAGAAGGGGGCCGACCCCGAGACGGTCGCGCAACTGGATGCCGGTCTGCGCCATCTGGCGGAGGTCGTGCGGCGCGACGTGCACGTGGACGTGGAAGGTCTGGACGGGGCTGGCGCCGCAGGCGGGATGGGCGGTGGACTCGTCGCGTTCCTCGGCGGCACGCTGCGGCGCGGGATCGACGTCGTACTGGACGCCGTACGCTTCGAGGAGCAGCTGGCGGGCGCGGACGCCGTCGTCACGGGCGAGGGCTCGTTCGACTCGCAGTCGCTGCGCGGCAAGGTCGTCCACGGCATCGCCGCCCGGGCGCAACCGGCCGGTGTGCCGGTGCACGTGCTGGCCGGCCGGGTCGACGAGGGCGTGCTCGAGGCGGCGCGAACCGTCGGTGTCGCGAGCGCCACGGCGATCACACCGCCCGGAGTGCCCATCGAGCAGGCGATCGCCGAAGCACGCACCAACCTCGCCCGGGCCGCCGCGGCGCTGGCGGAACGGCTCGTCTAGTCCGGCTCGATCGCCAAAGTCTCCACCGCCGAGGGCATGTAGTGGAGGGCCATCCCATCGAGGATGCGTCCGAGCTGGGCCACCGCCGCCCGACGCTCGCCGTCGCTCGTCGCCGCGCGGGCGAGCCGCGCCACCTTCGCGGCGCGCCTGGCGTCGTCGCGCCGGTCGTCGGGGAGATGGTGGATTCCCACGGCGTCGGCGTGGGCCTTGGCGACCTCGAAGCTGACCTCGAGCCGTGAGGCGAGCGCCTCCAATTGCGGCAGCGGTAGGTCCTCGGCAACGTCGTCGGCCTCGACGAGGACCGACAGGAAGCGCGCGGTCAGCGGCTCGCTGCCGTCGAACAGAGCCGGATGGTCGATGCGAGCGAGGAGGTCGAGCTTCAGGGCGCCGTACTCGGCGCGGACGTCGGCGATCCGGGCCAGCACCCTTTCACGGTGCGGCTTCGCCTCCAGCGCCTCGGGGTGCGCACCCGCCAGACGCTGAGTGGCGTACTCCACGACATTGGTGCTGTCCAGGGGCAGCTGCTCGAGCGAGCGGACCTCGACCGGCCCGAACCGCGGCGTCAGCAGCAGGACCAGCGGGTACAGGAGCGTGGCGATCGCCCCGGCCGTCTCACCGTCCGCGCCGAGCGCCGCCACGCCCTGCCCGATCAGGTACCAGAGCAGGACGGTGAACAGGAAGCGGAGCCATCGCGCCCAGGCGGGCTGCCGCCACATCGGCATCGCAACGACGTCGAGCCCGTCCTCGGCGGGGAGGACCGACGAGAGGTGGGCCGAAGGCCAGCGCACCCGCCACTTCACCAGATGGGGCCGGCGGGTGTCGACGGTGCTGATGGTGCTCCAAGTGAGGCTCTTCGCCGTGTAGGTCCGGAACTTCATGAGCACCCCGGTGCCGTCGTCGCGGATGGCGAGGGCAGCCTCGTTCTTCAGCGAGCCCAGCGTTCGGCGCGTGTTGAGACGGTGCCAGTAGGTCAGCATGTCAGGCGCCCGTCCCCGACCGCCGCCACGGGAGCGCCTTGGGCCGTCGGCCCTCCAGCAGTTCCGTCGCCTCACCCGGGGTGGGCAGGTAGTAGAGCATCAGGGAGTCCAGGATCTCGTTGGCCTTGGCGAGAGCCGTCCGGCGTTCTGCCTCCGTGGTGGCCGGGTTCCTGGCGAGCAGCAACGACTTCGCCGCCACGGCTGCGGGCTTCCTCGCCGTCGCCGGTAGATGCGTCAGCCCGACTCGCTCGGCGTGCGCGCGTGCCGTGTCGAAGGCGACGCGCAGGTCCGCCGCCAGCGTCTGGCGCTGGTCGGGACGGAGCCGGGCGCGGTCCTCGTCCCAGCGAACCATCAGTTCGGCGAATTCCCGCGTGGTCGGCACGGATGGATCGAAGAGCGCCGCGTTCTCGATGCGGTAGACCACGTCGGACAGTAGTCGGCCGTACTCGGTCTTCACATCCTCCGCGAGGCTGAGCCCGGCGCGCTCGTCCTGGTCGGGCCGGACGAGGCCGCGGAGGTCGTGCGCGACGCCGTCGACCTCGTAGGCGTGTCGCGCCTGCGGCAGCGCGAAGAACGCGATGAAGACACCGACCAAGGTGCCGAAGAGCATCATCAGGACGGGCACGTCCGGATCCTCGTAATGCGCATACATCGTCAGAGCGACGCCGAGGGCCGCGATGGAGGCGAGTTCGGCCAGGAACCAGCCGCTCCACCGGGCCAGCACCCTGCCCTCGGGCAGGGCGAAGACCGACCTCGGGCGCCCGTTGCGGGCAGCGATGGCGACGTCACCCAGTTCGGATCTCCGTCTCAGCAACTTGTACCGGCGTGGCCAGTGCAGGCGGTTGCTGTACGCCAGCGCGTGGTCGTCCGCGATGTCGATGAGCGCCTGCTCGCCGTCGTCGTAGGTCACGACGTAGGCGCCTCGGAGGTCGGCCGCCGGGGTGTGGAAGCTGACGGCGCGCAGGGACGGGAGTCCCTCGCCGCTCCGCGCGTCAGCCACGACCGTGCGGCGTGTGCCAGTTCTCGAGGTCGGGGCCCTTCGGCACGATGCTGAGCGGGTTCAGGTCCGTGTGCACGACGTAGTAGTGGGCCTTGATCTGCTCGAAGTCGGTGTTGTTGCCGAAGCCGGGGGTCTGGAAGAGGTCGCGCGCGTAGCCCCATAGGTTGGGCATCTCGGAGAGCTTCTGACGGTTGCACTTGAAGTGGCCGTGGTAGACGGCGTCGAAGCGGGCCAGGGTGGTGAACAGCCGCACGTCCGCCTCGGTGATCGCGTCGCCCATCAGGTAGCGCCGCTCGCCCAGCCGCTCCTCGAGCCAGTCCATCGCCGTCCACAGCCGGTCGTAGGCCTCGTCGTAGGCCTCCTGAGAGCCCGCGAAGCCGCAGCGGTACACGCCGTTGTTGACCTCGGTGTAGACCCTCTCCATGACGGTCTCCATCTCCTCGCGGAGGTCGTCGGGCCACAGGTTCGGGGCGTCGGGCTTGTGGTGCTCGCGCCACTGGAAGAAGAAGTCCTCGGTGATCTGGGCGAAGTCGTTGGTGACCACCTCGCCGGTGGCGATCTCCACGATCGCCGGGACCGTGATGCCGCGGGGGTAGCCCGGGAACCGCTTCTCGTACGCGTCCTTGAGCCGCGGGATCCTCAGCACGGGATCGACCCCGTCCTCGTCGAGGTCGAACGTCCACGAGTCCTGGTCGTGGGTGGGCCCGGGCTTGCCGAGGGAGATGACGTCCTCCAGGCCGAGCAGCTCGCGCACGATGATGCTCCTGTTGGCCCAGGGGCACGCCATCGCCGCGATCAGTCGGTACCGGCCCGGCTCGACCGGGTAGTCGTCCGTCCCCTCGCGGGGCTCGGCCATGATCCGAGTGGTGATGTAGCGGGAGTCCCGCTCGAACGCCTTGCCCTTGGCCGAGTAGACGCCGGGGGTGCCGTGTTCGGGGTTTTCCATGGGTTGAGCCTATCCACTGGTAGCAAGGTCGCGGCGGGTTTCGCCGACCCCTCCGCGTGGGGGATCATGGATGAGGGCGAACGGAAGGAGTGCGACGTGCGAGCAGCGCCGGCGGTGGTGGCCTGTCTCGCGCTCGCCGCTTGCGCGGCGACTCCCGGACCCGCACCGGCTCCGGGCACCACGGTGCCGGTAACGGAGCGCCCCTCGGCATCGGCGGCCCCCAGCGACGTGCCCAGCCCGACCGGTTCACCCAGCCCGTCGCCCACCGCCGAGCCCTCGGTCCGCGTCCAGTTGCTCGGGACGCTCGCCGTGACGCCGGGCGGCCCGCCGTCGCTCCAGGCCGCCGCGGGCGCCCAAGTGACCACGCATCCCGGGGACGCGCTCCAGATCACCGTCACCCTCGCCGATGACCCGATCCCGACGAGGCTCGAACTGCGGCTCACGCCCGGCGCCCAAGAAGTCACCGTCAACGGCGGGGTGGCAGTCATCGGCACCCTCCCGGACGGGGTCCTCGCCGCGGTGCCGGAGCCCGAAGTGCTCGACGAGGACGACCAGCCCGTGGCCTCCGCGCTCAGCGCGCGCGACGGATCGCTCCTGCTGATGGTGACGCCGGAGGAACGCCATGCGGGCGCGATCACCGCCGAACTGTGGGTGGGCCGCCAGGTCATCGACGAGGTCACCGTGGGAGCCGAACGCGACCAGCCCATGTACGCCATCGCGCGGACGCCGTTCGGGCACGCGCTCCTCGGCGGCGGTCTCGGCAGTCCCGGTGCCCGGGAACTGTTCGAACAGCTCGGCTGGCGCCAGGCCGTCGCCCTGCAGCCCGCGCTGTCCTCACCGGACTCGCTGAAGCAGCAGTTCGACTGCCATGTCCTGGGCGCACCCCGCAAACAGAGTTGGAATCTCGAGGCCTTCAGGCTCGACCACCCTGACTGGATGCGCGGCGCCCTCGAGCACCGCTGCAATTGGGAGGCGGAACACGTTCCGGTCCCCACGGCAACGCCGGGCAGTCCCTCGCCCAGCGCCTCGGAGTCCGGCTAGCGTCAGATTCGGCCGAGGTCGGTGCGCTTCTCGGCCTGGAACTCGTCCTCCTTGCGGCCCAGCGCCCAATAGCCCGAGATCGACAGGCGATCGGCGGCGACGGCGTGCTTGCGGAAGACCGCGCGGAGCGACTTCATCGCACCCCGCTCGCCGTGGGCGAAGACGTCCACGTCGCCCAGGTCGCCCCAGGGCAGCGACCGCACCTCCTCAGCCAACCGCTCCTCACGGTAGGGCGCGTCGCCGCGGACCAGCCACCGCACCTCGACCCCCTCGGGCGCCTGGAGTTCGACGGTGTGCTCGCCCACCTCGATCAGCGCCAGTCCGCGGGCCGCGACCGGCAACGCGGCCAGGCCCGCCTCTATCGCGGGGATGGCCGACTCGTCCCCGACGAAGAGGTGCCAGTCGGCGTCGGGGGAGGGGGCCCACTTGCCGCCCGGGCCGCGCGCGATCACCCGGTCCCCGGGGCTGCAGGCGGTGGCCCAGGGGGCCGCGAGCCCCTCGTCGCCGTGGACGACGAAGTCGAGGTCGAGCTCCCGCGTGACGGGGTCGAAGCGCCGCACCGTGTAGGTGCGCGTCGTCGGCCGCTCCGGGATGTCGTCGAGGATCGGGCCCCGCTCGTCGAAGAGCAGCTTCACGTACGCGTCGGTGAATCCGTTCGGGGTGAAGTCGGGGGCGCTGAACGTCACGCGCACCATCGTCGGGTTCAGCCAGCGGCTCCCTAGCACGGTGAGCATCGTCAGCGGTTTGCCGCGGCGGCCTTCGGTGGTGGGTTCGGACATGGTTCGCTCCTCGTCGCTTCGTCGCGGCCAACGCTACCCAACGTCTGCGAAGGTGACGGTCGCGAATCGTGTCCCGTGACGGCACCCCCGTGGTGGACTGTGTGTCCTGACGTCAGGGGGCAATCATGGAAGATCGTGTGCGCGACGCCACCGACTCCGAACTGAACGCGAAGCTGGACGCCGAACGTCTCCGACGGGTGGCCTCGGCGGTGGACCAGCCCGCGGAGGTCATCACGGCCCGCATCGACGAACTCGACCGCACCTGGGACGTCGAGCGGGTGCTCGAGGCCAACGCGTCGACGCTCATGCTGATCGGCGTCACCCTGGGACGGCTCCACTCACGGAGGTGGCTGTGGTTGGCGACGGTGGTGCCGGCGTTCCTCCTGCAGCATGCCATCCAGGGCTGGTGCCCGCCCCTTCCGCTGATCCGCCGGTTCGGTGTCCGGACCCGGACGGAGATCGACGTCGAGCGCACCGCGCTCAAGGTGCTGCGCGGCGACTTCAAGCCGCTGCGCGCCGACGGCGGGGACTCCGAGCGTTCGGCGCAATTGGCGATCGACATGGCGGAGCGCAGGCACGCGCAGGGTTCCGACCGCTAGACTGGGCCCGCGCAGCGTTGCGCCGTGTCCCCCCGGCCTCCCGGGCGGGAGTTCGATTTGGTCTGCGCGTCGGATCGTGCCAAGATAGTCAGGTTGCTCCGCGGGGCGGTGTTGGCGTGCGTCGTTGATCCCCCTGCAGTCGAGGTCGGGACGAACCAGTGTTTGGATGGCCTCTCGGAATAGTCGGGAGGCGGCTCCAAGCCGGGCCAAAAGTCACGACACCCCCGTCCGCGGGGGCCGGTGCGACAAGGGGTTTTACCCCACTGGAACTCCAGTTAAATAGGGACGAGAAGAAGGAACAACTGTGGCGGGACAAAAGATCCGCATCCGGCTGCGGGCGTATGACCACGAGGTCATCGACAGCTCGGCGCGCAAGATCGTCGATACTGTGACTCGCACCGGTGCCAAGGTGGCTGGCCCCGTGCCGCTGCCCACCGAGAAGAACGTGTTCTGTGTTATTCGTTCGCCCCACAAGTACAAGGACAGCCGCGAGCACTTCGAGATGCGGACGCACAAGCGACTCATCGACATCCTCGATCCCACCCCGAAGACGGTGGACTCGCTCATGCGCCTTGATCTTCCTGCGGGCGTCGACATCGAGATCAAGCTTCCGTGAGGTCTGTGAGCATGAGTGAACGAATCGTTAAGGGCATCCTGGGCACCAAGCTCGGCATGACCCAGCTTTGGGACGAGAACAACCGCATCGTCCCCGTGACCGTCATCCAGGCGGGTCCCTGCGTCGTGACGCAGGTTCGCACCCCCGAGACCGACGGCTACTCCGCAGTCCAGCTGGGCTTCGGCGCCGTCAAGGCCAAGAAGGTCACCAAGCCGGAGGCCGGGCACTTCGCCAAGGCCGACGTCACCCCCCGCAAGCACCTCGTGGAGCTGCGCACCGCCAACGCCTCCGAGTTCACCCTCGGGCAGGAGCTGAGCGCCGATGTCTTCGCCGGGGGCGAGGTCGTCGACGTGACCGGCACCACCAAGGGCAAGGGCACCGCGGGCGTCATGAAGCGTCACGGCTTCCACGGTCTCCGGGCCTCGCACGGTGTGCACCGCAAGCACCGTTCGCCCGGTTCGATCGGTGGCTGCTCGACGCCCGGTCGCGTGTTCAAGGGCCTCCGTATGGCCGGCCGCATGGGTAACGACAAGGTAACCGTCCAGAACCTCAAGGTTCACGCCGTGGACGCCGAGCGCGGCCTGCTGCTGGTGCGCGGCGCGATCCCCGGCAACAAGGGCTCGCTCGTCGTGGTGCGCAGCGCGGCCAAGAAGGGTGACGCAGCATGAGCGACAAGACCGTCGACGTCCTCGACGCGCAGGGCAAGAAGGCCGGCACCGCCGAGCTGCCCGAGGCGCTGTTCGACGTCCAGACCAACATCCCCCTGATCCACCAGGTGGTCGTGGCCCAGCTTGCGGCCGCCCGCCAGGGCACGCACGCGACCAAGACCCGCGGCGACGTGCGCGGCGGTGGCATCAAGCCGTGGCGCCAGAAGGGCACCGGCCGCGCCCGCCACGGCTCGCGTCGTTCGCCCATTTGGTCCGGCGGTGGCGTGGCCCACGGCCCGCAGCCCCGCGACTACTCGCAGCGCACCCCCAAGAAGATGGTCGCCGCCGCTCTTCGTGGCGCGCTGTCCGATCGGGCGCGCGACGGTCAGGTGTTCGTCATCAAGGAGGTCGTCTCCGGCGACACCCCGTCGACCAAGTCGGCGCTCTCCGCGCTCGCCGCGTTCGGTGATCTGCAGAAGGTGCTCGTCGTGCTCGATCGCTTCGAGGACGTCGCTTGGCTGAGCCTGCGCAACGCCGCCGACGTCCACGCCCTGGCCGTCGACCAGCTCAACACCTACGACGTGCTGGTCAACGACAAGGTCGTGTTCACCGAGGCCGCGCTGGCCGCGTTCGTCGCCGGGCCGGCGACGGGCAAGTCCGTCAAGGCCGTCGCGACCGAGTCCGAGGCCGCGGCCGTCGAGGACGCCGACAACAACGCTGAGGAGAAGGACAAGTGACCGGGCTGAAGATCCGCGACCACCGCGACGTCATCCTGCGCCCCGTCGTGAGCGAGAAGAGCTACAACCTGCTCGACGAGAACAAGTACACGTTCATCGTCGCTCCCGACGCGAACAAGACCGAGATCAAGATCGCCATCGAGGAGATCTTCGACGTCAAGGTCCTCTCCGTGAACACGGCGAACCGTCAGGGCAAGACCCGCCGCACCCGCTACGGCACCGGCAAGAAGGCCGACACCAAGCGTGCGATCGTGACGCTCGCCGAGGGCGACCGCATCGACATCTTCGGCCCGACCGAGTGATACGGCGTCGAGGAAGGAACTGAACTTTCATGGCTATTCGCAAGTACAAGCCGACCACGCCCGGCCGTCGCGGCTCCAGCGTGTCGGACTTCGCCGAGATCACTCGCTCCACCCCTGAGAAGTCGCTCCTGGTCGCCAAGACCAAGACGGGTGGCCGCAACAACACCGGTCGCATCACCACGCGGCACATCGGTGGCGGTCACAAGCAGGCCTACCGCCTGATCGACTTCAAGCGCTACGACAAGGACGGCGTGCCGGCGAAGGTCGCTCACATCGAGTACGACCCGAACCGCACCGCCCGCATCGCGCTGCTGCACTACGCCGACGGCGAGAAGCGCTACATCATCGCGCCGAACAACCTGAAGCAGGGCACCGTCATCACCAGCGGTGAGGGTGCCGACATCAAGCCGGGCAACAACCTCGAACTGCGCCAGATCCCCGTCGGCACCGTGGTGCACGCCGTGGAGCTCCGCCCCGGCGGCGGCGCCAAGCTGGGTCGTTCCGCCGGAGCCTCCATCCAGCTGGTTGCCCGCGAGGGCAAGTACGCCACCCTGCGCATGCCCTCGGGCGAGATGCGCATGGTCGACGTCCGCTGCCGCGCCTCCATCGGCGCCGTCGGCAACGCCGAGCAGGCGAACATCAACTGGGGCAAGGCCGGCCGCAACCGCTGGAAGGGTATCCGCCCGACGGTCCGCGGTGTCGTGATGAACCCGGTCGACCACCCGCACGGTGGTGGCGAGGGTCGCACGTCCGGTGGTCGTCACCCCGTGTCGCCCTGGGGTAAGCCCGAGGGACGCACCCGCAGCAAGAACAAGGCGAGCAATCGTCTCATTGTTCGTCGTCGCAAGTCCGGCAAGAAGCGCTAAAGGGAGCCTGAATCATGCCACGCAGTCTCAAGAAGGGCCCCTTCGTCGACGACCACCTGATCAAGAAGGTGGACGCTCAGAACGAAAAGGGCACGAAAAACGTCATCAAGACCTGGTCCCGGCGCTCCATGATCGTGCCGGACATGCTGGGTCACACCATCGCTGTCCACGACGGCCGCAAGCATGTCCCGGTGTTCGTCACCGAGGCCATGATCGGCCACAAGCTGGGCGAATTCGCACCCACGCGCACCTTCAAGGGGCACGTGAAGGACGACAAGAAGTCGCGTCGCCGCTGAGGCGGACGAGAATAGGAACTGATTAATGAGCAACGAAAACGGCAACAGCCGTCGCCGCGAGGTCCTGCTCGGGGATCGTCCTGGCTCGTACGCCGTCGCGCGTCACGTCCGGATGAGCCCGATGAAGGTTCGTCGTGTGGTCGACCTGGTCCGCGGGCTGGACGTCTCCGACGCCCTGACCGCCCTGAAGTTCGCCCCGCAGGCCGCTTCGGAGCCGGTGTACAAGGTGGTGGCCTCGGCCGTCGCCAACGCCGAGTCCGCCGAGGCGCTGCGCGCGGAGGACCTGTACATCTCCAAGGCTTTCGTCGACGAGGGTGTCACCCTGCGACGGATCCGCCCCCGCGCGAAGGGTTCCGCCAGCCGGATCCTCAAGCGTGGGTCGCACATCACCGTCGTAGTCGAACCCCGCGAATCGAAGGAGGGCTAACCGTGGGACAGAAGATCAACCCGAACGGTTTCCGCCTCGGTATCACCACCGATCACCAGAGCCGTTGGTTCGCTGACAAGAACTACGCCGACTACGTCGGCGAGGACGTCAAGATCCGCAAGTACCTGACCAAGAGCCTGGAGCGCGCCGGCATCTCGTCGATCGAGATCGAGCGTCGTTCCGAGCGCGTCACGATCTTCCTGCACGCCGCACGTCCGGGCATCGTCATCGGCCGCAACGGCGCCGAGGCGGAGCGCGTCCGCGCCGAGCTCGAGAAGCTCACCGGGAAGCAGGTGCAGCTGAACATCCTCGAGGTGAAGAACACCGAGACCGATGCGCAGCTCGTCGCGCAGGGCATCGCCGAGCAGCTGGGCGCCCGCGTGGCGTTCCGCCGCGCGATGCGCAAGGCGCAGCAGACCGCGATGCGTGCGGGCGCCAAGGGCATCCGCATCAAGTGCTCGGGTCGTCTCGGCGGCGCGGAGATGTCGCGCTCCGAGGGCTACCGCGAGGGTCGCGTCCCGCTGCACACGCTGCGCGCCGACATCGACTACGGCTTCTTCGAGGCCCGCACGACCTTCGGCCGCATCGGTGTGAAGGTCTGGATCTACAAGGGCGACGTCACGGGCACCCGCGCTGAGCGCGCCGCCCAGAAGGCCGCCCGCAACGCCGCCCCCGGTGGGCGCCAGCGTCCGGGCCGTCGCCCGGGTCGTGGCGAAGGCCGTGGGGATCGTCCGGAGCGCGGCGGTCGTCGTCGCGCGGAAGCAGCCCAGCAGACTGAGGCTGCTCCCGAAACGCAGAACGCAGGAGCCTGAGCATGCTGATTCCTCGTCGAGTCAAGTTCCGTAAGCAGCACCACCCCAAGCGCAGCGGCGCCGCCAAGGGCGGCACCAAGCTCGCGTTCGGTGACTACGGTATCCAGGCCCTCGAGTCCTCGTACCTGACCAACCGTCAGATCGAGGCGGCCCGTATCGCCATGACCCGTCACATCAAGCGTGGCGGCAAGGTCTGGATCAACGTGTACCCCGACCGTCCGCTCACGAAGAAGCCTGCCGAGACCCGCATGGGTTCCGGCAAGGGTTCGCCGGAGTGGTGGGTCGCCAACATCAAGCCCGGGCGGGTGCTCTTCGAGCTCTCCGGTGTCCAGGAGGATGTTGCCCGCGAGGCCATGCGCCTCGCCATCCACAAGCTGCCGTTCAAGGCTCGTTTCATCAAGCGTGAGGCAGGTGAATTCTGATGAGCAAGACGCTTTCCGCCGCCGAACTGCGCGGTCTGACTCGTGAGGCACTCAACGAGAAGGTCGTCGAGCTGAAGGAGGAGCTCTTCGGGCTCCGTTTCCAGGCGGCCACCGGCCAGCTGGAGTCCAATGGGCGCCTGCGTGAGGTCCGCAAGGACATCGCGCGCGTCTACACCGTGCTGCAGGAGCGCAACCTCGGCATCGTCGAAGAGCCCGCCCAGGAGAAGTGAGCATGAGCGAAGAAACCACCCAGACCCCGGGGACCGAGGCGCGCAGCCGCCGCAAGGTCCTGTCGGGCGTCGTCGTCAGCGACAAGATGGACAAGACGATCGTCGTCATGGTCGAGGAGCGGGTCAAGCACTCGCTCTACGGCAAGGTCATGACCAAGTCGACGAAGCTGAAGGCCCACGACGAGGAGAACACGGCCGGCATCGGCGACCGGGTCCGCGTCATGGAGACCCGACCGCTGTCGGCGCAGAAGCGCTGGCGTCTCGTTGAGGTCATCGAGCGCGCCAAGTAAGGCGTCCCGACCTCCAGAACCGCGAAACCGGCCCGTCCCCGCAAGGGGCGGGCCGGTTTTTACTGTTTTCTTAGGAAGTCGGCTGACTCGTGCTTCACTAGCCCCTTTGGATTCTGAGAAGTCTCAGGAAGCTCACGGAATGTGGATTTCGGTTTGACGTTCAAGCAAGTGCTCGGAAGGGTGGAGACCCCGGGCTTGCGGGTTCGTCCCATCGGATTTGAGCCCAATGTCGGCCGAGCGCCGGCGTCCCCGGGCGCTTTGCGCGGCCAGATCGGCCGGGGAGCGGACAGACGGTTTTCGACTCAAGGAGTGATGTGAGCGCAATCAAAGCTGCGCACCTCTACAAGGTCTTCGGCAAGCGGCCCGAGTCCGGCGTTCGGCGACTGCGCGACGGAGCCACCCGCGCGGACCTTCAGCAGCAGGGCATGACCGCCGCCGTCATCGACGCGACCTTCGAAGTCGACCCCGGCGAGATCTTCGTCGTCATGGGCCTCTCGGGCTCGGGCAAGTCGACGCTGATCCGCATGGTCAACGGTCTCCTGCCGCTCACCGACGGCGAGATCTACATCCACGACAAGCCGCTGAGCGGCCTCGGGAAGGCGGGGCTCCGTCAGGTGCGGCGCGACAACGTGTCGATGGTGTTCCAGCACTTCGCGCTGTTGCCGCACCGCACCGTCGGAGAGAACGCCGCCTACGCGCTGAAGATCAAGGGGCTGAACCGCGCCGACCGCGAGAAGAAGGCAGGAGAGGCCCTCGAGATGGTGGGCCTCGGCGGATGGGGCGGCTACAAGCCCTCCGAACTGTCGGGCGGCATGCAGCAGCGCGTCGGCCTGGCGCGGGCGCTCGCCGCGGGAACGGACATCATGCTGATGGACGAGGCGTTCTCGGCGTTGGATCCGCTGATCCGGCGGGGGATGCAGGACCAGCTGATCGAGCTCCAGCAGAAGCTCGAGAAGACCGTGCTGTTCATCACCCACGACCTCAACGAGGCCATGCGGCTCGGGGACCGGATCGCGATGATGCGCGACGGCCGGATCGAGCAGATCGGCACCGCGGAGGAGATCCTCAACGATCCCGCCAGCAACTACGTGTCCCGCTTCGTCGCCGACGTGGACCGGACCCGGGTCCTCACTGCCGGCAGCATCGCGGAGCCGCCCTACGAAGTGCTCGGCTCGGAACAGGGCCCCCTCATGGCCCAGAAGATCCTGCGTGAGCACCAGCCGTCGTGGCTGCTCGTCGTGGGGAGGGGCCGGAAGCCCGTCGGCATGGTCTGGGAGGACGACGTCGCCCGCGCCGTGCGTGAGGGCCGCAAAGACCTGCCGTTCTCCAAGGTCCACGAAATGCCTGTCGTCCACCGTGACACCCCGATCAACGAACTCTTCGAGCACTCGGCGAAGCACCTCGCGCCTCTCGTGGTGACCGACGACGACGGCCGGGTCGAGGGTGTCATACCGCGCGTGACGCTGTTGACCGCCGCCACGCCGGTCGTGGAACAGGAAACCGACGAGGACCTGGAAGGGGCCCACGCATGATCGACTTCCCACCACGCATCCCCGTCGGCAGCTGGGTCGCGGAGATCATCGACTGGATCAACACGAACCTCGGGTTCGTGCTCGACTTCATCAAGGACACCGGCACCTCGATCAACGACGCGGTCACGTCGCTGCTCCTCGCGCCGCCACCGCTCCTGATGATCGCGTTGTTCGCCGCGCTCGCCTGGCTGGTGCGGTCCTGGCAGCTCGCCGTGGGGGTGATCGTCTCGTTCCTCCTCATCATGAGCATGGGCCAGTGGACGCAGTCGATGCAGACGCTGGCACTGGTGTTGATCGCCACCCTCACCGCTGTCGTGATCTCCGTGCCGCTCGGCATCTGGGCAGCGCGCAGTAGCACCGTGAGTGCCGTGGTCAAGCCTGTGCTCGACCTCATGCAGACCATGCCGGCGATGGTGTACCTGATCCCCGCGATCACCTTCTTCAGCATCGGGGCGGTCCCCGGCCTCTTCTCCACGATCATCTTCGCGATGCCCCCGGCCGTGCGACTGACGGAACTCGGCATCCGCGGGGTTGACCGGGAGACCGTCGAAGCCGGGCACTCGTTCGGCGCCACGGACTGGATGATCCTGCGCGGCACCCAGCTGCCCTTGGCCATCCCCACCATCATGGCCGGCATCAACCAGGTCATCATGCTTGCGCTCTCGATGGCCGTTATCGCCGGCATGGTCGGCTCCGACGGGCTCGGCAAGGAAGTCGTCGGCGCGCTGGCCACCATCAACATCGCACGAGGAGCCGAGGCGGGCCTCTCCATCGTGTTCCTCGCCATCTTCCTCGACCGCTTCACCGCCGCGCTCGGGACTCCCGACAAGTTCCGGTCCTCGCTGCTCGGCAGGTGGAAGTCCGCTCGCGAGAAGAAGGCCCGCGACAACCAGGAAGGCGTGGCGACCGCCGCGTGACCAATGTGAAAGGAAACCAATTGCACGCCCCATACATTCGAAAGCTCGGAATCGCCGCTCTCGCGGCCGCGGCGGCGGTGTCGCTCGCAGCATGCGGCGACGGCGCGTCCGGCGCGGGTGACGAGGCCGGCAAGGGGACGATCACCCTCGGCTTCATTCCCTCCTGGACCGACGGGCGCTCCGTCGGCAACCTGCTGAAGGTGCAGCTGGAGGAGATGGGCTACGAGGTCGAGACCGAAGAGCTCACCGACCCCGGCCCGCTGTACACCGCGCTGGCGCAGGGCGACATCGACATCTACCCGTCGGCGTGGCCCGAGGTCACCCACGCCTCCTACATGGAAACGTACGGAGACCGGATCGAGTCGATCGGCGCCTACTACGACAACGCGATCCTCACCTGGGCGGTGCCGGAGTACTCCGAGATCCAGTCGATCGAGGACATTCCGGAGTTCGCCGAGGAACTGGACAACCGCATCGTCGGCATCGAGCCCGGTGCGGGGCTGACGAAGGCGTCGCAGGAGTCCGTGATCCCGCAGTACGGCCTCGACGACTTCGAGCTCGTGACGTCCTCGACCACCGCCATGCTGGCGGAATTGCGGTCCAAGGTCGAGGCGCAGGAGGAGGTCGTCGTGACCTTGTGGCGTCCGTTCTGGGCGAACGCGGAGTTCGAGGTCCGCGACCTCGAGGACCCCAAGGGTGCCCTCGGCGAGCCCGAAGCCCTGCACTTCCTCGCCACCAAGGGGTTCTCCGAGGAACACCCGGAGATCGCCGACTGGGTCGGCCAGCTGAAGCTGGACGACGAGCAGTACGGCTCACTCGAGGACACCGTCGTGAACCAGTTCGAGGAGGGCCAGGAGGAAGAGGCCATCCGCGTCTGGACTGAGCAGAACCCCGACGTGCTGCCCGAAGCCTGATCAGCCAAGCCCACGAGGGGCAGGACCGCAAGTCCTGCCCCTCGTGCGTTCCACGGGCCCGACGCCCGCGGGACCACCACGTGCGGCAGTGCGTCGCGCGCGACCCCACGAAAGGAACACCATGACCAACCACGCATTCCGTGCCCTTGGCGGGGCACTGTTGGCAGGAACGATGACCGTGTCACTCTCCGCCTGCGGCGGTCAGGAGGATGAAGCGGGCGACAAGAACATCTCCATCGGCATCATCGCGCCATGGTCGGACACCCGCGTCGCCGCGGCGCTCATGACGTACCAGGCCGAGAGCATGGGCTACTCGGTGGAACTCGAGGACCTGAGCGATCCGCCGCTGCTCTTCGCCGCGGTCGCGCAGGGGGATGTCGACGTGTACGCCTCGGCCTGGTCCGAGCGGAACCACAAGGAGTTCGTCGACCGCTACGGCGACCAGTTGGAGGACCTCGGCTCCTACTACGACGGAGCCGGCAACTTCCTGGCGGTTCCCTCGTACAGCGAGCTCCAGTCGATCGAGGACATCCCGGACCACTGGGACGAGCTCGACGGGCAGATCATCGGCATCGAGCCGGGAGCAGGACTCACCAAGCAGATGGTGGAGGACGTGCTGCCCGCCTACGGGATCGATAAGGACCGCATGGTCACCTCGTCGACGACCGCGATGCTGGCGGAGCTCCAATCAGCCATCCAGGCGCAGGAGGAAGTGGTCGTCACGCTCTGGAGCCCCTACTGGGCGACCACCGAATTCGACGTCCGCCCACTGGAGGACCCCGAGGGCGCCTTCGGCGAGACGGAGGGGATGCATTACATCGCCACGGACGGCTTCAGCTCGGAGCACCCGGACATCGCCGATTGGGTGGACGGCTTCCAACTCGACGAGGAGCAGTTCGGCTCGCTCGAGAACCTGATCCTCAACGAGTACGAGGAGGGCGAGGAGCTCGACGCCGTGGAGGAATGGCTCCAGACGTACCCGGGGGTCCTCGGGGAGGCCTGAGCGTCCTCCCTTGAGCCCGCCGGTGTCAATTGTTAGCCAATTGAGACCTCAAAGCCGGCCGAGCGACTCCCGGAGTGATTAGGTTGGTAGTTGGAAGCGTCCGGCCCAGGAGCGACGACGTTGCTACCGGACGCACTCAACGGAGGAGTCCAATGAAGAAGAATGGTTTCAGATCGTTCGTCGCTGGCCTGACCGTCGTGAGCGTGGCCCTTCTGGGTGCCTGCTCCAACGGCGACGCCCAGGAGGAGGCGACTCCGGGGGCCACCGAGGCCACCACGGAGCCCACCGGCGGGGAGACCACCGAGGGGGAGGGCACCGAGGGCGAAGGGGCCGGTGACTGGGGAGACTTCAGCGGCGAGACGCTGAACGTCGTCGCGGCATGGTCCGGTGCCGAGCAGGCGAACTTCGAGGAGGTGCTCGCCGGGTTCGAGGAAGCCACCGGGGCCACCGTCAACTACGAGAGCTTCGGCGACAACGGCCCCACGTTCATCCAGGGTCGGCTCGAGGGCGGCAACCCGCCCAACGTCGCGATCGTGGGCCAGCCCGCCCTCATGCAGCAGCTCGCCACCAACGGTGACATCCTGCCGCTCAGCGAGGACGTGCTCGCGACCGTCAACGAGAACTACTCACAGTCCTGGCTCGACCTCGGCACGGTCGACGGTGAGGTCTACGGCGTCTGGTTCAAGGCGGCCAACAAGTCCACGATGTGGTACAACAACGACATCTGGTCCGAGGCGGGCGCCGACCCGGCCGCCGCGGCGGAGTGGGAGGGCTTCCTCGAGCAGCTCGGCTTGATCCGTGACGCGGGCTACGCCGGCATCTCCATCGGGGCCGACGTGGGCTGGCCGCTCACGGACTGGTTCGAGAACGTCTACCTGCGGACCGCCGGCCCGGAGATGTACGACCAGCTGACCAACCACGAGATCCCCTGGACCGATCCGTCGGTGCAGGAAGCGCTCGAGGTCCTCGCGCAGCTCTGGGGCACCGACCTCGTCCAGGAGGGTGGCGGCCAGCGCACCTTCTCGGAGTCGGTCACCGAGGTCTTCGGCTCGGCTCCGGCGGCGGGCACGGTCTACGAGGGTGACTTCGTCGCCGGCAACATCGCCGACGACGGCAACTCCACCGTCGGTGAGAACGCGCTGTTCTTCGACTTCCCGTCGATCAACGGCTCGGCCCCCGCGGTCGTCGGCGGCGGCGACGTCGCGATCCAGTTCACGGACGACGAGGCCACGAGCGCCTTCATGAAGTACCTGGCCTCGCCCGACTCGGCGAGCATCTGGGTGCCGAACGGCGGGCTCACCTCCCCGAACAACGGCGTGGACACCAGCCTCTACCCCGACGACATCTCGCGGCAGATCGCGGAGGCGCTCACGGGCGCCGAGGCCTTCCGCTTCGACATGTCCGACCTGACCCCGTCCGCGTTCGGCGGCACCCAGGGCCAGGGCTTCTGGCAGGAGATGATCACCTTCTACGAGAACCCGAGCGACATCCAGGGCACCATGGAGCGCCTTGAGGCCGCGGCGGTCTCGGCGTACCAGTGATCCGTCGCTAGGACGACGAAGTGGCTGACACCGTCGCCACTGCCACCCCTGCGAGGACCGGGAACAAACCCCGGTCCTCGCAGTCGGGTCGCAAGTGGTTGATCATTGCTTCCTTCCTGCTCCCCGCGCTCGTGGTGCTGGGCGCCTTGGTCGTGTACCCGATCGTGTTCACGGCGATCCGGTCGCTTTACGACCGCTCCGGCGACGAGTTCGTCGGGTGGCAGAACTACGTGACGATGTTCACCAACGACACCACGTTCACGGCGATCAAGAACAACGTGCTCTGGGTGCTCGTCGCGCCCGCCGCCTGCACCATCCTCGGGCTGATCTTCGCCGTGCTGCTGGAGAAGCTGCGCTGGAAGGCCGCCTTCCGGCTCATCATCTTCATGCCGATGGCCATCTCCATGCTGGCCGCCGGCGTCATCTTCAGGTCCATGTTCCAGGAGAACCCACAGCTCGGCACGGTCAACGCCGCGCTCGTCGCAGTGGACAGCGTGTTCAGCGATGCGGCCAACTACCCGGGAGCGAACCCGCGTCCCGACGTGGGCATCGCGGCCGAGGGCGGAATCATCGCCTCCGAGTCCGAGGTGGCGGCGGGAGAGCAGCAGAACTTCCCGCTGGTCGCGATCCGCCAGGACGACGTGCCGGAGTCCGCCGTCCAGGCGGCACCTGCGCCCGACGTGGGCGAGGACGCCCTGTCCGGGACCGTCTGGTTGGACGTCGTCCCGGGCGGCGGAGGCACCAACGGCGAGATCAGCGAGGGCAAGCGTGGACTCCCCGGCATCCGGGTCGACGCGGTGGCCGCCGACGGCTCGATCGCCGGGAGCGCGACCACCGAGGACGACGGCACCTACGTCATCGAGGGCCTCGACCCGGGCCAGCCCTACCGCGTCGCGTTGCCGGCCTCCAACTTCGGCGAAGGCTTCCAAGGCGTCAGCTGGCTCAGCTCGACGTTCATCAACGCCGTGGTGATCCTCTCCTACATCTGGATATGGGCCGGCTTCGCGATGGTGATGATCGCCTCGGGCCTGTCGGCGATGGACCGGTCACTGCAGGAGGCCGCCCGGATGGACGGCGCGAACGAGTGGCGCGTCTTCACGCGCATCACGGCGCCGCTGCTGGCGCCCGTGCTGCTGGTGGTGTTCGTCACGCTGATCATCAACGTGCTGAAGATCTTCGACCTCGTCTACGTCATCCCGCCGGGCACCTCCAAGCCCGCGGCAAACGTGATCGCGGTGGAGATGTGGACGCAGTCGTTCGGCGGCGGCAACGACTACGGGCTCGGTTCCGCGCTCGCCATCCTGCTGCTGATCCTCGTGCTGCCTTCCATGATCCTCAACATCCGCCGATTCCGTGAGGAGCGACGGTCGTGACCGAACAACTGACAATCGTAAGAAAGAAGAAGACACTGGCCGGCCGAATCGTGTCGGGTCTCGGCAACACGGTCGTCAACATCGTGCTCGCCATCGTGGCGATCTTCTGGCTGGTGCCCAGCTTCGGGTTGCTGCTCACGTCACTCCGGGGCAGCGGCGACAACGCCTCGTCGGGCTGGTGGAACGTCTTCACGAAGCCCACCCAGTTGACGCTCGAGAACTACGAGAACCTGCTGTCCAACCCGACGATCACCGGCTCCTTCTGGAACACCGTCGTCATCGCCGTGCCCACCACGATCCTCGTCGTGGTGATCGCCGCGCTTGCCGCCTACGCCTTCGCCTTCCTGGAGTTCCCGGGGCGCGACTGGCTGCTGATCGCGGTCATCGTCCTGCTGGCGGTGCCCATCCAGGTGGCGCTGATCCCGTTGGCCCGGCTGTTCGGCCAGTTGGGAATCTTCGGCGACATCACGGGCGTCATCCTTTTCCACGTGGCGTTCGGTCTCCCGTTCGCGATCTTCCTCCTGCGCAACTTCTTCTCGCAGTTCCCCAGCGAACTGCTCGAGGCTGCGCGCGTGGACGGCGCGAACGAGTGGTCGATCTTCCTGCGGCTGGTGCTGCCGCTGGGTCTGCCGGCCATCGCGTCGCTGTCGATCTTCCAGTTCCTCTGGACCTGGAACGACATGCTGGTGGCGCTGATCTTCACCTCCGGCGACTCGGCGCCGCTCACCGTGGCGATCCAGTCCCAGCTGCGTCAGTTCGGCTCCAACATCGACGTGCTGTCCGCGGGTGCGTTCCTGTCGATGATCGTGCCGCTGATCGTGTTCTTCGCCTTCCAGCGTTACTTCGTGCAGGCGCTGTTGGCCGGGTCGCAGAAGTAGGCCTTCGGTCGAGGCAGGTGCAACCTGTGCGGCCGCACAGGTTGCACCTAGCGGGCCCACGCACCTAAGGGCCGGGGCAGGTGACGCGTATGCTGGGTCCTCGCCGCAGAGGTCGTCGCTGGGCGGCACGCGCGACTGAGGCCGGTGCCCGACGAGGGGCGCCGAATGGCCGATTTCGCGAGCTTGGCCCCGTCGGATAGGATGTTCAAGTTGTCCTGGGTCTGTGCCCTCTTCGAGGGGACCCTTCCCGGACGGCATCCTCGGCGCCCACTCCCTAGAGCTGGGGGCTGCCTCCTGGCAAAATCCAGGGGGGTCGTTTCTAGTTTCGCAAGGCCAGGGCCCCTGGAACCAGCGAGACAAGGAGTATCAATGATCCAGCAGGAGTCGCGGCTCAAAGTCGCCGACAACACTGGTGCGAAGGAAATCCTCTGCATCCGTGTGCTCGGTGGCTCTGGTCGTCGCTACGCACATCTCGGTGACACCATCGTCGCCACCGTCAAGGACGCGATCCCTGGCGGCACCGTCAAGAAGGGCGATGTGGTCAAGGCCGTCATCGTCCGCCAGCGCAAGGAGCGCCGTCGCGCGGATGGCTCGTACATCAAGTTCGACGAGAATGCCGCTGTCATCCTCAAGAACGACGGCGAGCCCCGCGGTACCCGCATCTTCGGCCCCGTCGCCCGCGAACTTCGCGAGAAGAAGTTCATGCGCATCATCTCGCTCGCCCCGGAGGTGATCTGACATGTCGCTCCACGTCAAGAAGGGTGACCGCGTCCGGGTCATCGCCGGCAAGGACAAGGGCGCCATCGGCGAGATCATCGCCGTGAACCCGCAGGACCAGACGGTCCTCGTCCAGGGCGTCAACATCGTCAAGCGTCACCGCCGTGAGCAGCAGACGCCCAACGGTCGGAAGATCGAGGGCGGCATCATCACGTCGGAGGCCCCGATCCACGCCTCCAACGTCCAGCTCGTCGTGAGCGTGGACGGCAAGGACGTCGTGACCCGCGTCGGCTACAAGCGCGTCGAGGTCACCAAGCGTCGTCCCGACGGCTCCGAGTACAAGACCGAGCGCTCCGTGCGGATCGCCCGCAAGACGGGGGAGGAGATCTGATGACCGAGACCACCACCACCCGTGCGCTCCCGCGCCTCAAGCAGAAGTACCGCGAGACCATCGTTCCCGCGCTGCAGGAGGAGTTCCAGTACGACAACCCGATGCGGATCCCCGGTCTCGTGAAGATCGTGGTCAACATGGGTGTCGGCGAGGCGGCCCGCGACTCGAAGATCATCGACGGCGCCATCAAGGACCTCACGGCCATCACCGGCCAGAAGCCCTCCGTCACCAAGGCCCGCAAGTCCATCGCGCAGTTCAAGCTCCGCGAGGGCCAGCCGATCGGCGCGCACGTCACGCTGCGCGGCGACCGCATGTGGGAGTTCGCCGACCGTCTCCTGACGCTGGCGCTGCCCCGCATCCGTGACTTCCGCGGTCTCAACGGCCGCCAGTTCGACGGCAACGGCAACTACACCTTCGGTCTCAACGAGCAGGTCATGTTCCTCGAGATCGACCCCGACAAGATCGACCGCGTGCGAGGCATGGACATCACCTTCGTGACGTCCGCCACGAACGACGCCGAGGGTCGGGCGCTGCTCAAGCACCTGGGCTTCCCGTTCAAGGCCCAGGACGATCCGAAGAAGGCGAAGACCAAGCGTGGTCCGGCCTTCTACTCCAAGAAGAAGAAGTGAGGCTGACGCATGGCTAAGACAGCACTCAAGGTCAAGCAGGCCCGCAAGGCCAAGTTCGGCGTGCGCGAGTACAGCCGCTGCCAGCGCTGCGGTCGGCCCCGTTCGGTCTACCGCAAGTTCGGCGTCTGTCGCATCTGCCTGCGCGAGCTGGCCCACGCCGGCGACCTGCCCGGTGTGACCAAGTCGTCCTGGTGATCCCCGAGAACGAGAAGAACCATTACGCGACAGGTCCCGGCAGGGAAACCGGCGCGAGAAAGAGGCATAAGTCATGACAATGACTGACCCAATCGCAGACATGCTGACGCGTCTGCGCAACGCCAACCAGGCGTACTTGGACTCGACGTCGATGCCGTCGTCCAAGATCAAGGTAGGGATCGCTGAGATCCTGAAGGCAGAGGGCTACATCGCTGGCTACGAGCTGACCGAGGCCGAGGGCCAGGTCGGCAAGGTGCTGAAGCTGACCCTCAAGTACGGCGACTCCCGTGAGCGTTCGATCGCAGGGCTTCGTCGAATCAGCAAGCCGGGTCTGCGCGTGTACGCGAAGGCCAACCAGCTTCCTCGAGTGCTCGGCGGTCTCGGTATCGCCATCATCTCGACGTCGCAGGGGCTGCTGACCGACAAGGAAGCAAAGGCCAAGTCCGTGGGCGGCGAAGTGCTCGCCTACGTGTGGTGACGGAGGAGGATAGATAATGTCTCGAATTGGCAGGCTCCCCATCACCGTCCCGTCGGGCGTCGACGTGACCCTGGACGGGCAGGACATCGCAGTGAAGGGGCCCAAGGGCCAGCTCTCGCTCAGCGTTGCCTCGCCCATCAGCGTGAACAAGAACGACGACGGCGTGCTCGAGGTCACCCGACCGAACGACGAGCGTCAGTCCCGTGCGCTGCACGGCCTGACCCGCACGCTCATCTCGAACATGATCGTCGGTGTCACCGAGGGTTACGAGAAGAAGCTCGAGATCGTCGGCGTCGGTTACCGCGTGATCTCCAAGGGTCCGCAGCAGCTCGAGTTCGCGCTCGGCTTCTCGCACCCGGTGATCATCAATGCCCCCGAGGGCATCACGTTCAACGTCGAGACCCAGACGCGCTTCAGCGTCCAGGGCATCGACAAGCAGCTCGTCGGCGAGACCGCCGCGAAGATCCGGAAGCTGCGCAAGCCCGAGCCCTACAAGGGCAAGGGTGTCCGCTACGCCGGTGAGCACGTCCGCCGCAAGGCTGGAAAGGCTGGTAAGTAATGGCTATCTCGCTGAAGACGCGCAAGTCGCTGGCGAGCAAGACTGCGTCGCGTGCGCGCCGCCAGCTCCGTGCTCGCAAGCGCATCGGCGGCACCGCCGAGCGTCCCCGTCTCGTCATCACCCGTTCTCCTCGTCACCTGTACGCACAGGTGATCGACGACGTGGCCGGCCGCACCCTGGTGTCGGCCTCCACGATGGAGGCCGATCTCCGCAACCTCACCGCGACCAAGTCCGAGAAGGCCTCCAAGGTCGGCTCGCTGATCGCGGAGCGCGCGAAGGCGGCGGGGATCGAGGCGGTCGTGTTCGACCGCGCTGGCAACAAGTACACCGGCCGCCTCGCGGCCCTGGCAGACGCTGCCCGTGAGGGCGGCCTCGACTTCTGACCCGACGAAAGAGGAAACGATGAGTGAAACCCAGCAGCGCGGTGGACGCGCTTCCGGTGAGCGTCGTGGCCGTGACGACCGTCGTGGCCAGAACGCTCGCGAAGAAAAGAGCCAGTACCTGGAGCGCGTGGTTGCCATCAACCGCGTCGCCAAGGTCGTCCAGGGTGGTCGGCGCTTCAGCTTCACCGCTCTGGTGGTCGTCGGCGACGGCGAAGGCATGGTCGGCGTCGGCTACGGCAAGGCGAAGGAGGTGCCGGCCGCGATCGCAAAGGGCGTGGAGGAGGCCAAGAAGCACTTCTTCCGCGTGCCGATGATCCAGCGCACGATCCCGCACGCAGTGCAGGGCGAGAAGGCCGCCGGCGTGGTCATGCTGCGTCCCGCGACCCCGGGTACCGGTGTCATCGCCGGTGGCTCGGCCCGCGCCGTGCTCGAGTGCGCAGGCATCCACGACGTCCTGTCGAAGTCGCTCGGCTCGCCGAACGCCATCAACGTCGTGCACGCGACCGTCGATGCGCTCAAGCAGCTCGAGCAGCCCGAGCAGGTGGCCCGTCGCCGTGGCCTCCCCGTCGAGGACGTGGCGCCCGCCGCCATGCTCCGCGCGCAGAAGGAAGGGGCGGCCAGCTGATGGCAGAGTTGAAGATCACCCAGGTGAAGTCCGGGGTCGGCGGCAAGAGCAACCAGAAGGACACGCTGCGCACGCTTGGTCTCAAGCGCGTCGGCGACTCCGTGGTTCGCGAGGATCGTCCCGAGGTGCTCGGCATGATCCGTACCGTCGCCCACCTCGTGAGTGTGGAAGAGGTTAAGTGACATGGCGCTGAAAATCCATCACCTGCGCCCCGCGCCGGGTGCCAAGACGGAGAAGACCCGTGTTGGCCGCGGTGAGGGCTCCAAGGGCAAGACCGCCGGTCGGGGCACCAAGGGCACGGGCGCACGCAAGAACGTCCCGGAGAACTTCGAGGGCGGGCAGATGCCCATGCACATGCGGATCCCGAAGCTCAAGGGCTTCAAGAACCCGTTCCGCGTGGAGTACCAGGTCGTCAACGTCGGCCGCGTGGCCGAGCTCTTCCCGGAGGGCGGCGACGTGACCGTCGACAACCTCATCGAGGCGGGCGCCGTGCGCGCCGGCAAGCTCGTCAAGGTGCTCGGCAACGGGGACGTGTCCGTGAAGCTGAACGTTTCCGCGCACGCGTTCTCCAACTCCGCCAAGGAGAAGCTGGCGGCCGCCGGCGGCTCCGCGAACGAGCTCTAGGTCGAACGACCATCGGCACGGGCGGGTAGGCATGGCCTGCCCGCCCGTGCTCTTTCGCACAGGGCAGGGCGTTCGCCTTTGGTAGGCTGCTTGCGGTCGTGCCTTGTGCGCGCAACTAAGACGAAGACTTAAGAAAGTAGGGCTGGATGTTCTCCGCCTTCGCGAATGCGTTCCGAACGCCGGATCTCCGCAAGAAGATCCTGTTCACGCTCGGCATCATCGCCATCTTCCGTTTCGGCTCGACGCTGCCGTCGCCGAACGTGAACATGGCCCGGATCAGCGAATGCATGGCGTTCGCGAGCCAGGGCGACGCCGCGGGCCTCTACTCGATGATCAACCTGTTCTCCGGTGGCGCGCTGTTGCAGCTGACCGTGTTCGCGTTGGGCATCATGCCGTACATCACGGCCTCCATCATCCTGCAGCTGATGACCGTGGTCATCCCGAGGCTGGAAGCCCTCAAGAAGGAGGGCGGCGCCGGCCAGGCCAAGATCACCGAGTACACGCGGTACCTGACGCTGGTCCTCGGCATCCTCAACGCCACGGCGTTCGTCACGCTGGCGCGGACGGGTCAGCTGTTCCCCGGCTGCGACGGCATCCTCTATACCGACGAGCTGTTCGCCCTGGTCACCATGGTCGCCGTGATGACGGCCGGCACCGGCATCGTCATGTGGATGGGTGAGCTGATCACCGAGCGCGGCGTCGGCAACGGCATGTCGCTGCTCATCTTCACCCAGATCGCGGCCGCCTTCCCGGCCGGCATCTGGGGCGTCAAGGTGGCCAACCCGGGCACCATCGGGTGGGTCTACCTGTTCGCCATGATCGCCATCAGCCTGCTGGTCATGGGCGCCATCCTCTTCATCGAGCAGGGCCAGCGACGCATCCCCGTCCAGTACGCCAAGCGGATGGTGGGCCGGCGCCTCGTGGGCGGGTCGACCACCTACATCCCGCTGAAGGTCAACCAAGCCGGCGTCATCCCGGTCATCTTCTCCAGCTCGATCCTGTACCTGCCGGTGCTCTACTCGACGTTCCAGCCGGAGAGCGCCTTCGCCCAGTGGGTCAACGTCAACTTCGCCGGGGCCAACGGCACCTTCTCCCTGCCCTACAACATCGCCCAGTTCGTGCTGATCATCCTGTTCACGTACTTCTACGTGTCCATCACCTTCAACCCGGAGGAGGTCGCCGACAACATGAAGAAGTACGGCGGCTTCGTGCCGGGGGTGCGTGCAGGCAAGCCCACCGAGCGCTACCTCGGCTACGTCCTCAACCGGCTGACGGCTCCCGGTTCGCTGTACCTCGCGATCGTCGCTGCGCTTCCGACGCTCGGCTTCATGCTCGTCGGGGCGAACCAGAACTTCCCGTTCGGCGGCACGTCGGTGCTCATCATCGTCGGCGTCGGCCTGGACACCATCAAGCGCATCGAGAGCCAGCTGCAGCAGCGCAACTACGAAGGATTCCTCAAGTGAGGCTACTGATCATGGGGGCGCCGGGCGCGGGGAAAGGCACCCAGGCCGGTGCCCTCGCCGACCGCTACGGCGTACCGGCGATTTCCACGGGCGACATCTTCCGCCACAACATCAAGAACGAGACCCCGCTCGGGCTCAAGGTGAAGGCCATCATCGAGGCGGGTGACTACGTCCCGGACGAGACCACGGAGGAGATCGTCGCCGACCGGCTCCGGGAGCCGGACTGCGCCCCGGGCTTCCTGCTCGACGGCTTCCCGCGCACCATGCACCAGGTCCGGTTCCTCGACCGCTACCTTGCGGAGCAGGGCGCCGCGCTCGACGCGGTGGTGTCGCTCCACGTCGACCCGGAGGCGCTCGTCGAACGACTCCTGGACCGTGCCCAGAAGGAGGGCCGGGCCGACGACAACGAGGAGACGATCCGTCGCCGCATGGAGGTCTACGCCGGCCAGACCGCGCCGCTGCTGTCCTACTACGAGGACGAGGGCCTCCTCGTCGAGGTCGACGGCACAGGCAGTGTGGACGAGGTCCGGCAGCGCATGTTCGACCAGCTCGACGAGCGGCGCCCGTGATCGAAGTCAAGACCGCCGAGCAGCTGAAGCTGATGCGGCGCGCGGGACTCGTGGTCGCCGAGGGCCTCGAGGCGATGACCGCCGCCGTCGCCGCGGGGGTGACGACGGGGGAGATCGACGCGATCGGCCGCGAAGTGATCGCCCGGCACGGCGCCAGGTCCAACTTCCTCAACTACGGCGCCGAGTACGGCGTGGGGTTCCCCGGCGTGGCGTGCATCTCCGTCAACGAGGAACTCGTCCATGGCATCCCCGGTGACCGCCCGCTGGAGCCCGGCGACGTGGTCAGCATCGACTACGGCGCGATCGTCGACGGCTGGCACGCCGACGCGGCCCGGACCCTCGTCGTGGGGGAGGGCAGCGCCGAGGATCTCGACCTCATCGACACGGCGCGCGAGGCCCTGTGGGAGGGCATCGCCGCAATGCGCCCCGGCGGCCGTGTCAGCGACGTCTCGAAGGCCATCGAGAAGGCGATCCGCCGACGGGGTCGCTACGGCATCCTGCGGGAGTTCACCGGCCACGGCATCGGGTCCGAGATGCACATGCGTCCGGACGTGCCGAACTACCACACGCTCGGGCGCCAGGTGCCCCTGCAGGTCGGCATGGCACTGGCGATCGAGCCGATGATCACCCTCGGCTCGCACAAGACGGTCGAGCTCGAGGACGAGTGGACGATCGTGTCCCGCGACGGCTCCCGGGGCGCGCACTGGGAGAACACCGTCGCCATCACCGAGTCGGGCCTGTGGGTGCTCACCGAGTTCGACGGCGGCGCCGCACGCCTCGGCGACGCATTCGGTCCCTTGGCCGACTGACGCCTCACTACACTGGCGGCATGGAACTGCCCCCCTCCTCGAAGTACGTCGCCCGACGCGACGAGGCCGTCAGCGATGCCGAGCGGGACTCACTGGCCAAGCGGCTCGCCAGGGAGTTCGAGGCCGGCCGCATCGACCAGCCCACCTACCTTGAGACCCTGGATGAGCTGTACGCCGCGCGGACCCTGGGGGAGCTCGTGCCGGTCGTCCGGCACGTCCCCGATTCGGTGGCCGACGTCCCGGCCATCGTGGACACCGGCAGCGGCGAGCCCGGGGAACTGGCCCCGATCCGAGAGGGCAGTTGGATGCAGCCGCTCGTCGTCGGCGGAGTCGCCCTCGGGGCGGTCCTCATCCTGCTGCTGCTCCTCTTCCTCGTGGTGTGAGCCGCGGCGTGTGGACCCGGATCGCCGCAGCCCTCGGCGCCGCGTCGCTCCTGGCCGTCGTCCTGGTGGCCTGGTGGTCCGCTCCCGCCGAGGGGCCCGCACCCCAGAGCGTGGCCACCCCCACGCGGCCTGGCGAAGCGGTCTACGGGCCACCCCTGCCCGCCGCGCCGAACCCGAACGGGTCGCTCGAGGCGATCCCGTCGCCGGCCTTCTCCGAGCTCCCCGACCCCGGCCTCGAGCCACTGCCCTCGGATCGCGAAGGCGTGTCCGCAGTGCTCGTCGCCAACCCCCTGTACGCGTTCCCCCCGCCGGCGCTCGAGGGGTGTCCCGAGGCGTCGCTGCCGGCCGACGAGGCTGCCTGGCGCGAGTCGGTGAGCCGGCAGTGGGCCTGCCTGCACGCCGGGTGGGCGCCGCTGCTGGACGGGCAGGGCTGGCCGACGGCCGAGCCGCCGGTCCACTTCTACTCCGGGGCGGGTGCCGACAGCGATTGCGGCTACGTGGAGGGACCCGCATTCTACTGCGGCCGTGGCGAGGGCAGCGTCCACTTCGGCTCCGCGCACTTCGCGATGGCGAAGGGCTGGGACCTCGCAGTGCGGGAGATGGTCTCGCACGAGTACGCGCACCATCTGCAGCGCGTCTCCGGCATCACCGGCGCCTGGGCGGAGGACGTGGTCAGCGCCCGGAGCACCAACGTCCGACGCAGCGAGCTGCAGTCGGTGTGCTGGTCGGCCATGATGGCGGTGCGCAGCGACCCGGAGTTCGACGTCGCCGACTACGAGTCCTGGAACCTCCGCCTCCACACGATGCAGGAGAGCGAGGCGCACGGCGACCGCGCCGCGCTCGTCGAGTGGGGGCTGCGCGGGCTCCACGCAGCCACCGCGGGGGACTGCAACACTTGGGCCGTCCCCGACGAGCGGGTGTCCTGAGCTACTGCGCGAACACTCCGATGACGGGGTTCCAGGGCAGTACCTCGCGGGACGCGACGAGGCCCGCCTTGGCGAAGGGGTCCTCGTCGAGCAGCGCCTCGACCGTCGAGAGTTCGTCCGCGCGGAACAGCAGCAGGGCGCGGCCGGGGTCGGTGCCGACGAGGGGACCGGAGGCTACGAGCTCAGGGAGCGAGCCGAGGTACGCCCGGTGCTCCGGACGGATCGAGTCGAGCGACTCGGTGTCGGTGCCGTAGGTGTAGTGGACCGCGAAGTATGCCATGCGCCCACGGTATCGGCACGCGGCTCGCAGGCGGGGAGGCGCGGCGGTTTGGGGCTGGTTGCGCCACCGCGTAGGATGGTACGTGGGCCGCGCCCGCTGCCCGGTGGAAGATTGAGAGTTTATGGCTAAGAAGGAAGGCGCCCTCGAGCTGGAGGGGACGGTCGTTGAAGCGCTGCCCAACGCGATGTTCCGCGTTGAACTCGCCAACGGCCACAAGGTGCTGACGACCATCTCGGGGAAGATGCGACAGCACTACATCCGTATCCTGCCCGCGGACCGCGTCGTCGTGGAGCTGTCGCCCTACGACTTGACCCGCGGACGCATCGTGTACCGGCACAAGTAGGTCACGACACCCGATCAGACGCCCGGAGTCCCCGGGCGTTTTTTCACGCCCGGGGCCCCGTGATCACTTGATGCCGGTGTTGGCGATGCCCGTGGCGATCTGCCGCTGGAAGAACAGGAAGGCGATGATCACGGGCAGGATCGACACCACGCTCATCGCCAGGATCAGGTTGAAGGGGACCGTCTCCTCCGCGTTGAACCGGGCCAGCGCCACAGGGAGCGTGTAGACGCGCTCGCTCTGGGCCACGACGAGCGGCCACAGGAAGTCGTTCCACCGCCACATGACGGAGAAGATCGCAACGACGGCCAGGGCCGGCTTGCACAGCGGCAGCACGATGGTCAGGAACGTCCGGAACTCGCCGGAGCCGTCCACCCGCGCGGCCTCGATCAGTTCGTCGGGAATGGTCAGCATGTACTGCCGCAGCAGGAAGACGCCGGTCGGCGTCGCCGCGGCGGGGATGATCATGCCCCAGAGGCTGTTGACCAGCCCGAGGTCCGCCACCACCTGGTAGACCGGGATGAGGATCACCTGCAGCGGGATCATGATCGTGGCCAGAGTGAGGACGAAGAGGAAGTTCTTCCCCCTGAAGTTGTACTTGGCGAGGGGATAGGCGGCCAGCGAGTTGATCGCCAGCGTCAGCGCGGTGGCGCCGACGGTGACCAGCACCGAGTTCGTGATGTAGCTCACGAAGTTGAACCGGCTCAGGGCGTCGGTGTAGTTGTCCAGCGCCCAGGACTCCGGCAGCACCGACCCGGAACGCATCGCCAGCTCGGTGGGGGTCTTGAAGGACCCCAGGACCGTCCACACCACGGGGATCAGGCTCACCAGCACGAGCGCGATGAGGATGACGACGCGCAGGGCGTCGGCGAGACGGACGCGCTTGCGGCCGAGGCCGGTCCAGGTGCGTCGGACGGGGGCGGCTTGTGTGCTCATCAGTCCTCCTTTCCGCGGCTCAGGAACCAGTTGACCAGCGTCAGGGTGAACACCGCCAGGAACAGGATCACGCCGCCCGCCGCCGCCGTGCCGTAGCGGATGGGCGAGATGAAGCCGTTCTCGTAGATGTACTGCACGATCAGCGTGGTGGCGCCGACGGGTCCGCCGCCGGTGAGGGTCCAGATGAAGTCGAACGCCTGGAATCCGTGGATGGTCCCGAGGATGAGGACGACGAGGGCGCTCGGCTTGAGCAGCGGCAGGGTGATGCCCCAGAACTGCTGCCATCCGCTCGCGCCGTCCATCCGCGCCGCCTCGTAGAGGCTCGGGTCGATCGCCTGGAGACCGGCGAGGAGGATCAGCATGTAGAACCCCAGCTGGGTCCAGACACCGACGCCGATGATCGAGATCATGGCCCAGGTGCCGTCGACGAGCCACGGGATGGGGTCGATGCCGATGGCCCCCAGCATGTTGTTCAGCAGGCCGCCCTGTCGCTCGAGGATCCAGCCGAACACCAGGCCCACCACCACCGGGGAGACCAGCACCGGCACGAACAGGGAGGCACGGAAGAACGCCTTGCCGCGACGTTGTTGGTTGACGAGGACAGCAGCGATGGTGGCCAGCACGAGGCTGAGGGCCACGTAGGCGAAGGCGTAGGTGATCGTCTGCCGTGCGACGCGCCAGAACTCGTCGCTCGTCAGGATGCGCTCGTAGTTGCCGAGCCCGACCCAGCGGAAGACCCGCCCGTTCGGGGACTCGTAGAGCGAGATGTTGACGCCGCTGAAGGCGGGATAGATGGTGAAGACGCCGAAGATCACCATGTTCGGCAGCAGGAACAGGTACGGGGCCAGGCGGAGGCCCCACGGCGTGCGGCGACGCCGTGGGGTCTCCGACCCGGCCCTCGTGGCGGTGGCAACCGTCACCAAGAACCCATTTCCTCGACGATGGACTCCACCTCGGGCTGGAGGTCGTCCATCGCGGCGGTGAGCTCCTTGTTGCCGGCGACCACCTCGGAGACCTGCTCCACGAGCGCCGTCGCGGACGGTCCGAAGGCGGGCTGGCTGTTGGCGGCGAACCCGAGGTCCGGGGTGCGGTTGAGGTCGGCGATGAACACGTCCATCGCAGCCTGCGCCGCGTCGTCGTAGGTGACGCCGGACTCGGCGAGGTCGGCGCGCGTGGGCAGGTTGCCCGACACGGCGGCGAAGTGCTCCTGGCTCTCCGTGGTGTTCATGAAGCGCACGAATTCCGCGGCGAGCTGTGGGTTCTCGCTGGCGGACAGGGCGGCCATGAACTTGCCGCCGGGGAAGCCGCCGCACTCGTCGGCGCACGGGTTGGGCACGGCCGCCCACTCGAACTCCGCGTTGTTCACGAACTGCCCGACCTGCCACGAGCCCGACAGGTACACGGGGGTCTCTCGGGCGAGGAAGATCTCGTTGGCGCCCTCGTAGCGGGAGCCGGAGCCCAGCCAGAAGTCGCGCGGCATCTCGTCGGCGGCCATCATGTCCACAAGCGGCTGCAGCGCGGCGACCGCCTTCTCCTTGTCGAGCGCGAAACCGTCGTCGTTGAGCAGCGCCGTGCCGTACTGCGACAGGATCGTGGAGAGGCGGTGGCCGGACTTGTCCATCGCGAAGGCGTACGACGAGCCGGTGGCCTGCTGGACCTCCTTGGCTGCGGCGAGCATCTCCTCCCACGTCCACGGTTCCTCGGTGCTGGGGAGCTCGACCCCCGCCTCCTCGAACATCTCGACGTTGACGAAGGGGCCGTTCATCGTGAGGTCCGACGGGACGGCGATCATCTGGTCGCTGTTGTTGCGGACCGCCAGCATGGGGCCCTCGAGGAACTCATCGGCGAACTCGCTGCCGAGGTACTCGTCCAGCGGGAGCAGGTCCGCGGCGAATTCCCCGAGCCCGGTGAGCCGGACCACGTCCGGGGCGTTCCCCCCGGAGAGCCGCGCCTGGAGCGACGACACCAGGTCGGAGTAGGGGAGGATCTCGAGGTTGACGGTGACGTCGTACTCCTCCTCGAAGCGGGCGATGTTGTCGCGGGTGGCCTGTTCGTCCGGGCCATCGGTGAAGTAGAGGTAGTTGAGCGTCTCGCCGGCGAACTGGCCCTCCTCGACCGACTGGCCCTCGGAGGGTGCGGCCTGGGGATCCTCGTCGTCGACGGTCTCGCCGGGGGAGCAGGCGCTCGCGAGCGCCAGCAGGCCGGCAGCGACAACTGCGGTGAAACGGGTGACGGGTTTGCGGAACACGCTAGCCTCCTTGATGCGTGACGAGGCCGTCGTGTGGGATCACTCGACAGCCTGTACCGGCAGTATATGGAGTGGGCCGCCCAGAGGACAGGCTTTTCCCCGACAAGGATGGATGCTATGGGAGCGAGGACATGACCGACGAGCCGACGCGCTCCCCGGCCACCCGCAGCGTGGCGTTGCTGGCCGACCCCGGGCTGCCCCGGCGGGTCGCCGACGCCATCGCGGATGGTCTTGCCGAAGACCTGCAGCGCGAGGTCGGCGGGGGAGTCCGATGGGTCGTCCAGGTGGACCAGCGGACGCTGCCACTCACCCCCGACGGCGAGGTTCCGTTGATCGAGTCCGCCGCCTCGCTGCGCCGGGCGACCGGCGCGGACCATGTGGTGTACCTGACGGACCTGCCGCTCTACCACCTCGGTGAACCGATCGTCTGCGAGCTCAGCTCGGGGGCGGCGGCCGCCCTGGTCTCGTTGCCGGCGCTCGGCGCGGTCCGGCTGAGGGCCCGCAGCCGGTCCCTGCTGGTCACGGTGGTCGCGTCGCTGGTCGAGGGTTCGGCACGCTACCCGTCGCCGGAGGCCGCCAGACCCTCCCTCGGACGCTACGGCATCGCGCGGCGCGCGGGAGATGACGACATCTCGTACCTGACGCGGCGTGGTCCGGCGACCGCGTTCCTGATGCTTGCGGGCATGGTGCGCAACAACCGTCCCGGTCGGCTCCCCGTCGCCCTGTCCCGCGCTCTGGCGGCAGCCACGGCCACCGGCGCCTTCGGCATCTTCTACCCGACGATCTGGAACATGGCCGACTCCATGACGGCCCGCCGCCTCGCGCTCATCAGCCTGGCGGTCGTGACCGCCTTCAGCGGCTGGCTGATCGTGCACAACCGGCTCTGGAGCCGGCGCTCGCCGATCGCCAGCCGCAAGGAGACGAGGCTCGACAACGCCGCCACCGTGATCACCGTGGCCATCAGCGTGCTGATGGCGTACGTGTTGCTCTACCTCGTCCTCTTGCTGGGCGGGTTCACGGTGATCACCCCGGACTACCTGGAGAGTCAGCTGGCCCACCCGGTCAGCGTCCGCGACTACCTGCAGCTGGCTTGGCTCGCCTCGTCGCTGGGGCTCATGGCGGGCGCGCTCGGGTCGAACTTCGACAGCGAGGGCGCCATCCGCGAGGCCACCTACAGCCGACGGCAGCGGCAGCGGCGACAGCTGGCGGAGCGGTCGGAGGAGGCCGACGGTGCGGAGGCCGTCCGTGGGGACTGACGACGGCGTCGTGGTCGTCGGCGCGGGGCACGGGGGACTCTCCTGCGCGCTGGCCCTCCGCGAGGAGGGGTGGTCCGGGCCCGTGACGCTCATCGGCGACGAGCCGCACCCACCGTACGACCGCCCACCGCTGTCCAAACGCGTGCTGGTGGACCCTGCATCGGCGGGATCGATCACGCTCGCCGACGGCGAGTCGCTCGCCCGGTCCGAGATCCGTCTGGTGAGTGGTCGCGTCGAGCGGATCGACCGCGCCGCACGGAAGGTCCTGCTGGTCGACGGTACGCGTCGGGGCTACGACCACCTCGTGCTCGCGACCGGGGCCGTCCCGCGAACCCTCCCCGACGGCCTGCCGGGCGCCCGCGCGGTCGGTGTGCAGCCCATCCGCACCCTCGACGACGCGCTCGCCGTCGCCGCGCTGCTCGAGGACTCGGACGACGTGGTCGTCCTCGGCGGCGGGTTCATCGGGGTGGAGGCGGCCGCCGCGATCGCGATCTCCGGCCGCAGGGTGACGCTCCTCGAGAAGCTCGACGCGCTGTTGCCCCGGGTCGCCCCGCAGCCCCTGGCGGACTGGGTCGCGGCACACCTCGCCGGACTGGGCGTCGACGTCCGTACGTCGACCATCGCGACCGCCGTCGAGACCGACGCCTCCGGCCGCGTCACGGCGGTGCGGGACTCCGCCGGGGGCCGCCACGCGGCGCGGTTGGTGGTCCTCGGGCTCGGCGCACTGCCGGCGAGCGGGCTCGCGGAGGCGGCCGGCCTGAGGGTCGACGGCGGGATCGTCGTCGACGGCCAACTCGCCACCGCCGACCCACAAGTCTCCGCGATCGGCGACTGCGCCGTCCAGATCCGGGGCGACGGCTCCCGGCACCGGTACGAGTCCGTGCAGGCGGCGCAGGACCAGGGGCGACACGTCGCCCGGCGACTGGTCCACCCGGCGACGGCGCCCTACGACGAGGTCCCGTGGTTCTGGAGCGACATCGGCCCCTCGACGGTGCAGCTCGCGGGCCGGATGGACCTGGCGCGACGCACCGTCGTCCGCGGTGGGCCGGGGTCCGGCAGCTTCAGCCTCTTCGGGTACGACGGCGAGGCCCTCGTCGGCGTCGCCGCGGTCGACCGCCCCCGGGACTACCTCGCGGGGCGCACGCTCCTCAGGAAGGGGCGATCCCTACCCGCTACAGTGGTCGCCGACGAGTCCGCGGATCTGCGGGCTCTTGCCCGCAGGGCGTGAGCGTCCGGACGGCCCCATCGGATTTGGGAAACCGGCGTGACTCGGCGTAGAGTTGGCCGTCGGTCGTCTGTGCCGTCGGCTCTTCGTGCCCGAAGTGCCGCGGTGATTGGCTACCGAGAATATCCACCACAAGATTGGGCATCCCCATGTCCAGTCGCTGATTGAAAAGGTTGCTCGATGAAGGTTCAGCCGAGCGTCAAGAAGATCTGCGACAAGTGCAAGGTGATTCGCCGGCACGGTCGTGTGATGGTGATCTGCGAGAACCCGCGCCACAAGCAGCGCCAGGGCTGATCGCAGACCGCCGCGGGCAAGGGCCATTGGCCCCGACCGCCGACAACTGAAAGCAACGTGTACGCAAAAGGCCGGGTCGCACCGGCCCACACCCCCGGACGAAGGCCGGGGCCCCGCGGTCGAAGAGTTTCGACCGGCCAAGGCAGCGGGGACGCGACACGCCACACACCTTCGCAGCTGATGGAAACAGCTGAAACCTAAGAAAGGTACCGCCTGATGGCACGCCTCGTCGGTGTCGACCTTCCGCGCGAAAAGCGCCTGGAGGTCGCACTCACCTACATCTTCGGCATTGGCAAGACCCGCGCCGCAGAAACCCTCGCCGCCACCGGCATCAGCGGCGACACCCGCGTCCACCAGCTGAGCGAAGCAGAGCTCGTCCAGCTGCGTGACCACATCGAAGGCAACTACGAGATCGAGGGTGACCTCCGCCGTAGCGTCGCAGCCGACATCCGCCGCAAGGTCGAGATCGGCAACTACCAGGGTCGTCGCCACCGCAGCGGCCTTCCTGTCCACGGCCAGCGCACGCGCACCAACGCCCGCACCCGCAAGGGCAAGAAGAAGGCCGTTGCCGGCAAGAAGAAGGCACGCTGACCCGCGCGGTGAGCTGAAGAGAAGACTGTAGGAGAAACACAAACTTATGGCTACTGCAGGCCGCAAGGGCGCACAGACCAAGATGCGCCGCAAGGAAAAGAAGAACGTGCTCGCCGGTCAGGCGCACATCAAGAGCACCTTCAACAACACCATCATCTCGATCTCCGACCCCACGGGCGCCGTCATCGCATGGGCTTCCGCGGGCACCGTCGGGTTCAAGGGTTCGCGCAAGTCGACCCCGTTCGCCGCACAGATGGCCGCCGAGGCCGCTGGCCGCCGCGCCATGGAGCACGGCATGAAGCGCGTGGACGTGTTCGTCAAGGGTCCCGGCTCCGGCCGTGAGACCGCCATCCGTTCGCTTGGTGCGATCGGGCTCGAGGTCGGGACCATCTCCGACGTCACGCCCGTGCCCCACAACGGCTGCCGTCCGCCCAAGCGCCGTCGCGTTTAATCGTCTCGAGATAGAAAGGCTAGAAGAGAATCATGGCTCGTTACACCGGCCCTCTTACCAAGAAGTCTCGTCGTCTCGGGACTGACCTCGTCGGCAACGACAAGTCCTTCGAGCGCCGCCCGTACCCCCCGGGTCAGCACGGCCGCGGCCGCACCAAGGACTCCGAGTACTCGCTGCAGCAGAAGGAGAAGCAGAAGGCCCGCTTCGCGTACGGCGTGCTGGAGAAGCAGTTCCGCCGCTACTACGAAGAGGCTGCCCGCGTCCCCGGCAAGACCGGTGACAACCTCCTGCGCATCCTGGAGTCCCGCCTCGACAACGTGGTGTACCGCGCAGGCTTCGCCTCGACGCGCCGCCAGGCGCGCCAGCTCGTCGTGCACGGCCACTTCCTGGTCAACGGCCAGCGCGTGAACATCCCGTCGTACCGCGTCCAGCCCAAGGACATCATCGACGTCGCCGAGAAGTCGCTGAACCTCCACCCGCTGGTCGTGGCGCGCGAGACGCACCACGAGCGCACCGTTCCCGGCTGGCTCGAGGCCCGCCCGAACCGCATGCGCATCCTGGTCCACCAGCTCCCGGTCCGCGAGCAGATCGTCGTGGACGTCCAGGAGCAGATGATCGTCGAGCTCTACTCGAAGTAAGAAGATCCCTTGCAGGGGGCCGGAGCCGTTCCGGCCCCCAACCAAGTTCGCACCATCAGATAGCGGTTGGTGCGGGAAGGAAAACCAATGCTCATCGCACAGCGCCCCACGCTCTCCGAAGAGGTCGTCTCCGACTACCGCTCCCGGTTCATCATCGAGCCGCTGGAGCCGGGCTTCGGCTACACCCTCGGCAACTCGCTGCGTCGCACCCTGCTGTCGTCCATCCCGGGCGCCTCGGTCACCAGCATCAAGATCGAGGGCAACCAGCACGAGTTCTCGACGATCGAGGGCGTGGTCGAGGACGTCACCGAGATCATCCTGAACCTCAAGGGCCTCGTCATCTCCTCCGAGGAGGACGAGCCCGTGGTCATGTACCTGCGCAAGGCGGGTGCCGGCGCGGTCACCGCGGCGGACATCCAGCCGCCCGCCGGCGTCGAGATCCACAACCCCGAACTCCACATCGCCGAGCTGGCCGACAACGGCAAGCTGGAGATGGAGCTCGTGGTCGAGCGCGGCCGCGGTTACGTCTCTGCCCAGCAGAACAAGAACCCCGACGCCGAGATCGGCCGCATCCCGGTCGACTCGATCTACTCGCCCGTGCTGAAGGTCACCTACAAGGTCGAGGCCACCCGTGTCGCCCAGCGCACCGACTTCGACCGCCTCATCATCGACGTCGAGACCAAGCCCTCCATCCTGCCGCGCGACGCCGTCGCCTCGGCCGGAAGCACCCTCGTGGAGCTCTTCGGCCTGGCCCGCGAGCTCAACGTGCAGGCCGAGGGCATCGAGATCGGCCCGTCGCCCGTCGACGAGCAGATCTCGGAGTCGCTGAACCGTCCGGTCGAGGATCTCGAGCTGTCCGTGCGGTCCTACAACTGCCTGAAGCGCGAGGGCATCCACACCGTGGGTGAACTCGTCGCGCGCAGCGAGGAGGACCTCCTGGACATCCGCAACTTCGGCACCAAGTCCATCGACGAGGTCAAGGAGACCCTCGCCGGCATGGGGCTGTCCCTGCGCGACTCGTCGCCGGGCTTCGATCCCATGGAGGCGATCGAGCGCTACGACGAGGACAACGACACGGACTTCGCGGAGACCGAGCAGTACTGACCGCCCGAGCCCCACGGCTCACACTTTTTGGAGAATGAGAAATGCCTAAGCCAACCAAGGGCCCGCGCCTGGGCGGTACGCCGACGCACGAGGGGATCATCCTTCGTAACCTGGCCACCCAGCTCTTCGAGCACGGCCGCATCAAGACCACCGAGACGAAGGCCCGCCGCGTGCAGCCCTTCGCCGAGAAGCTGATCACCAAGGCCAAGCGTGGCGACCTGCACGCCCGCCGCGTGGTGCTCGCCGACATCACGGCCAAGGACGTCGTCGCGAAGCTCTTCGAGGAGATCGCCCCGCAGCTCGCCGACCGCGAGGGCGGCTACACCCGCATCACCAAGGTGGGTCCCCGCAAGGGCGACAACGCCCCCATGGCGATCATCGAGATCGTGACCGAGAAGGTCCAGAAGAAGGCCCCCAAGGCCGACGCCGCTCCCGCCGCTGCCGCCGAGCAGGAGGACGTCGTGGAGGACCAGGGACCGGACCTCGAGGAGACCGGGACCGACGAGCCGGCCGTCGAGGCCGACACCGCCGAGGAGGTCGCGGCCGCCGAGGGGATCGAGGTCGAGCAGACCGAGCAGGCCGAGGAGACCGACGAAGCCGCCAAGTGACTTCGCGTTCGAGCGACGAGGGGCCCCCGCGGGGGCCCCTCGTTTCTTTTGTCCCCGGCCCGGCCGGCCAACGACGCGGGCTGGGACGGGCGGCGCAGCGGGCGATAAGGTGGGTCGTCGATCGAGTGAGAAGGATGACGATGAAGCGACGCGCGCTCCTGGGCCTTGCCCTGGTTCCCGGCCTGCTGGCCGCTTGTTCCACGGGGGAGGGCGCCACACCAGCGCCCGGCGACGGTGACCTTCCGGCCCCCGTGGCGATCGCCGCCGTGACGATCGTCTCCCACCCGTCGCTGGACCTCATCTACGAGGGTGTGAAGGAGGGTCTCGCCGACGCCGGCTACGTGGAGGGCGAGAACCTCGACATCCGTCTCGAGAACCCGCAGGGCGACCAGTCGACGCTCGCCAACATCGCCAACACCTTCGCCAACGGCGACGAGGACCTCTACGTCGCGATCGCCACGCCGCCCGCCCAAGCGCTGGCGCAGGTGATCACGGACAAGCCGATCGTGTTCGCCTCCGTCACCGACCCCGTCGCGGCGGGCCTGGTCGACAGCATGGAGGAACCCGGCGGCAACGTCACGGGCACGTCGGACCAGATCCCGGCCGACGCGCAGCTCGAGGTGCTGCGCGAGATCGTGCCCGACCTGGCCACACTCGGCATCGTGTACACGTCGGCGGAGGTCAACGCAGAGGTCCAGGCCAGGGGCATGCAGGAGGCGGCGGAGGCCGCGGGCATCGACGTCGAGGTCGCGACGGTTATCAACTCCTCCGAAGTGCAGCAGGCCGCGGAGTCCCTCGACGTCGACGCGTACTGGGTGGGCAACGACAACGCGGTGGTGTCGGCCATCGAGTCGATCGTCCAGGTCGCGGAGGCCAACGGGCGCTTCCTGTTCACGTCCGACGCCGACTCCGTCGCTCGGGGGGCCGGGGCGTCGTACGCCACCGACTACAAGGCGCAGGGCGTGCAGACCGCGCGCATGATCACCCGCATCCTCGACGGCGCAGCCCCGGCCGACGTGCCGGTGGAGATCCAGGAGAGCCTCGAGCTCACCATCAACCCTGAGGCGGCGGAGCGGATGGGCTTCACGCTGCCGGAGAGCGTCGTCGAGAAGGCCGCCCGCACAGTCTGAGGGCTGGACGCGGAGGACGGTCCCTGTAGGCCGCTACTAGTCTTTCCGTGACTTGTTCTAACGAAGGAGAACCCAGATGAAGTGGTCCCGTGCATTCGTGGGGGCCCTCGCCGCCGCGAGCCTCGCGCTGGCGGCATGCGGAGGCGCAGAGACCGATCCCGAGGAGACGGCCGCGCCGTCCCCCGGCAACGGTGAGGCACCGGCAGAGGCCACGATCGGGATCGTCAACCTGCTGAGCCACCCGGCGCTGGATGCCGCGCAGGCGGGCTTCATCGAGGCCCTCGCTGAGGCGGGCTACGTCGAGGGTGAGAACCTCACGCTCGACATCCAGAACGCCAACAACGACCAGTCGACGCTCACCAACATCGCCAACACCTTCGCCAGCGGTGACGCCGACCTCTTCTACGCCATCGCCACGCCCTCGGCGCAGTCGCTGGCGCAGGTCATCACCGATCGGCCGATCGTCTTCGCCGCCGTCACCGACCCCGTCTCGGCGGGCCTCGTCGACGAGTGGGAGAACCCGGGCGGCAACATCACGGGTGTCTCCGACATGAACCCCATGGACGGCCAGCTCAACCTGATCCAGGAGGTGCTGCCCGACGTGCAGACCGTGGGCATCGTGTACTCCTCCGGTGAGGTGAACTCCGAGGTGCAGGTCGAGCAGGCGCAGGCCGTGGCCGACGAACTCGGCATCGAGATCCGCACCGCCACGGTGACCAACTCCGCCGAGGTGCAGCAGGCCGCCCAGTCGCTCGACGTGGACGCCTTCCTCATCCCCACGGACAACACCGTCGTCTCGGCCGCGGAGTCGGTCATCCAGGTGGCGGAGCAGAAGGGTGTGCCCGTCTTCGCCTCCGACGAGTCCACGATGGAGCGCGGCGCCGCCGCGGGGCTCTCCGTGAACTACACCCAGCAGGGCAAGGACGCGGCCGCGCTCGCGATCCAGCTGCTCGAGGGCGCCGACCCGGCGTCCCTGCCGGTCGAGACCCAGAAGGAGTTCGACCTCTTCGTGAACGAGGCCGCCGCCGAGGCACAGGGCATCACGCTCCCCGCCGAGGTCATCGAGCGCTCCGCCAAGCAGTTCTGACACCGACGAAAGCCCGACCATGATCATCGCCCTCGAGATCGGCCTGCTGTACGCAGTGATGGCCATCGGCGTCTACCTGACGTACCGCGTGCTGGACTTCCCCGACCTCACCGTCGACGGGTCGTTCACCACGGGTGCGGCCACGACGGCCGTCCTGATCCTCGGGGGCGTTCCCATCTGGCTGTCCGTGCTCGGCGGGCTCTTCGCGGGCGTCGTGGCCGGCATCGTGACGGGCGTGCTGCACGTCTGGGCCAACATCAACCCGCTGCTGGCGGGCATCCTCACGCAGATCGCGTTGTACTCGATCAACCTGCGCATCATGGGCAAGGCGAACCTGCCCCTGCTGCGGGCCGAGACGCTGTTCACCCCGTTGCGTGAGAACGGACTGCTGGGGACCTGGGTCTCCATCGCGATCTTCGCCGGGGTGGCTGCGCTGGTCGGCGTGCTGATCTACCTGTTCCTGGGCACCCAGTACGGCGTCGCGCTGCGCGCCACGGGCGACAACGAGCTGATGGCCCGCGCGCAGGGGATCAACACCGGCGGCACGAAGATCGTCGGGCTCGCGCTGTCGAACGGGCTGGTCGCGCTCTGCGGCTCCCTGATCGCGCAGTACCAGGGCTTCGCGGACATCTCCATGGGCATCGGCCTGATCGTCGCCGGGCTCGCCTCCGTCATCGTGGGTCAGGCCATCTTCGGCATGACGGCGGTCTGGCAGGCCGTGCTCGCGGCGGCGCTCGGCTCGGTGATCTACCGCGGGATCATCCAGCTCGCGCTCAACGCAGGGCTCAACCCCAACGACATGAAGCTGATCTCCGCGGTGCTGGTGGTGCTCGCGCTCACCGTGCCGAAGCTGTCGCCCCTCAAGCGGTGGCGCCAGCAGCGGATCCGCGAGAAGGCCGTCGCCGAGGGAGGGGCCGTCTGATGCTCGAGGCCAGGTCAATCACCAAGCGGTTCTTCCCGGGGACGATCAACGAGCGCACGGCGCTCGACTCGCTGTCGCTCAAGCTGGAGGAGGGCGACTTCGTCACCATCATCGGCTCGAACGGCGCGGGGAAGTCCACGCTCCTCAACGTCATCTCCGGTCGGTACCCGATCGACGAGGGCGCGATCGTCATCGACGGCAAGGACGTCAGCAAGGTGCCCGAGCACCGTCGGGCGACGCAGGTGGCACGCGTGTTCCAGGACCCCATGGCAGGTACCGCGCCGCACCTGACGATCGAGGAGAACCTGTCGATCGCGTTCGACCGGGGCAAGCGCCGCGGCCTTTCGCTCGCGGTCACGAACCGGAAGCGCGAGGAGTACCGGGAGGCGCTCGCGAAGCTCGACCTCGGACTGGAGCACCGGCTCGCCATGCGCGTCGGGATGCTCTCCGGCGGCCAGCGGCAGGCACTGAGCCTGCTCATGGCGGCCCACGAGCGGCCCTCCATCCTGCTGCTCGACGAGCACACCGCGGCCCTCGACCCGTCCCGGGCCGAGCTCATCACACGCCTCACGGGGGAGTTGATCAGCGAGCACAACCTCACCGCACTGATGGTGACGCACAACATGCACCAGGCCATCGAACTCGGCAACCGCCTCGTGATGATGCACGAGGGCAAGGTGGTGCTCGAGGTCGACGAGGAGGCCAAGAAGACGGTCACGGCGGAGGCGCTCCTCGCTGAGTTCGCGAAGATCAAGGGCGCGCAACTCTCCGACCGCACGATGCTCGACTGACGGCGGCCCTATGCTGTAGTCCGTGCTACGGCGGATGTTCCAGGGCGGGGGCGCCGAGATCAGCCTCGGGCTCCTCTGGCTGAGCGCATGGCTGCCCGAGGTCGGCAGCCGGGACTTCCACCCACTGGCGTTCCTCCTCGACGTGGCCGCCTTCGGCGCCGTGGTCGTCACCACGCGCCACCGTCGCTGGGGGCTGGCGATGATGCTGGCCGCGCTGCTCTGCAGCCTCCTGCTCGACCCGGCGACCTACGGGGTCATCGGCGTCCTGTCCTTCATCGCGGTCATCGCCGTGCTGCGCGACCGCGAGTTGCGCATGGCCGCCGCGCACACCGTGATGACGGTGATCGTCGGCGCGTCGGTGTCCTTCCGGCTCGGCCTCGGGCCGGTGGACGCGCTGTTCCCCTGGCTGCTCGGGGCAGGAATCGCCTGGGCGATCGGCCTGTCCTTCAACGGTCAGGCCCAGCTGGCGGCGTTGAAGGAGCGGGAGAAGCACCACCGCGCCCGCCTCGAGCTCGCCTGGGACCTGCACGACTTCGTGGCCCGCGACCTCACGATCATCTCCATGCGCATCGAGGCCGCCAAGCGACGAGGCGGCGCGACGGTGGAGGAGTTGGAGCAGATCGCCCAGCACAGCCGCTCCGCCGCCCAGTTCCTGCGGGACACGGCGGGACAGCTGGGCTCCGGCTCGTCGCGCGTGTTGAGCATCCACACCGCCCTTGCGGAGGGGGCGAAGGAGCTCGCGACGATGGGGCGCGGGCTCGTCGTCGAGGGCAGTGCGCCCAAGCCGGAGTACCTCGGCGATGCCGTCGGTGGACGCATCCTGAGGGAGGCGATCCACAACGCCAGCAAGCATGGGGCAGGCGACGTCCGGGTCACCTTCGACGAGAACGCCTCGCGGTTCTGCATGGAGGTCGCTAACATCGTTGTCAACACCACCTCCGTCCAGAGGGGACCATCGCTCGGGCTCGGCGCCATGCGCCAGCGGGCCGCGATGTTGGGCGGGGAGGTGAGTACGAAGCGGCGGGGGGCCGAATGGATCACCAGGATCAGCCTCCCGAAGCAACAGTTGGCGCCGGGCGAGGGGGAGCACCAGTGATCCGAGTGGGGATATGCGACGACGATCCGCTCGTCCGCGAGCTGTTGTCCGAGACGTTGGCCGGTGAGGACCTGGACGTCGTCGCACGCTGCGGCTCCGGCGAGGAGGCGGTCGCCGCCGACGCCGAGGTCGACGTGTGGCTGGTGGACCTCCGCATGCCGGGTCTCGACGGGCGCGAGACCGCCCGCGCACTCCGGGAGCGGCGGCCGGAGGCCAAGGTCATCCTGCTGACCGCGTTCGGCGATGACCGGCTGAGCGAGTCCCTCGACTCCGGTGCCAGCGCGTACCTGAACAAGGACGCGACACCCGAGCAACTGCGTCACGTCATCCGCTCGGTCATGGACGGCTTCACCGTCGTGGCACCCGGGATCCTGCAGCGATCGGCGCGGCCCGTCATCGACCCCTCGGACTTCCACGGCATGGCGATGGACGACGTCGACGAGCGGATCGTCGACCTGCTGTGCGCCGGGCGCAGCTACGAGGAGATCGCCGCCGACGTGGAGATGAGCGTCTCCGGCACGAAGAAGCGCGCCGCCCGGATCATGACCGCCCTCGGTGTCGCCTCGCGCGCCCAACTCGTCGCCAAGCTGTACGGGCTGCGCGCCTGAGGCCTTGGTCCACGCCTTGTGGGACCATTGCAGACATGCGTATCGCCCAGTTGGCCAACTTCGTCGGCCCCACCTCCGGTGGGATGAAGGTGGTCATCGAGCAACTGGGCAAGGGCTACGTAGCGGCGGGGCACGAGCGGATCTTCGTGCAGCCGGGGGAGCGCGACGAGGTGCTCGAGACCGAGGAGGGCATCATCGTCCGGGTCCGTGCCCCGAAGGTGACCGAGCAGTACCGGATGATCTTCCGGCCGTGGCGCGCCCTCGACGTGCTGGACCGGTTCCGCCCCACCAACATCGAGGTCTCGGACAAGTGGACGCTGTCCCCGGCGGGGCGATGGGCGCGGAAGCACGCCGTCGGTTCGGTGCTCTTCAGCCACGAGCGACTCTCGGACATGCTCGCCATGTGGGTCCGGCGCTCGTTCGGTGTCGAGGCGGCCGTCGGGGCGATGAACCGTCGCCTCGCCAAGGAGTTCGACAGCGTCGTGGTCACGAGCCGGTTCGCCGCCGAGGAGTTCGAGGACAGCGGGGCCAACTTGGAGCTGGTGCCGCTGGGGGTGGACCTGGAGACGTTCCATCCCTCCGTGGGGTCGCCCGACGACGACGGCGTGCTGAAACTCTGCTACGTCGGCAGGCTCAGCCATGAGAAGTCGCCCCAGCTGGCGGTCGAGACGGCGGTGGAGCTGCACGAGCGCGGTCACCGCATCCGTCTGGACATGTACGGCACCGGGCCCGACCAGGCCGAACTCGAGGCGGCAGCCGGGGACGCGCCCGTGTTCTTCCGCGGCTTCGTCCCCGGCCGCGAGGAGGTGGCGAAGCGCTTCGCCTCCTCCGACATCTCGTTGTCTGTGTGCCCGGCCGAGACCTTCGGGCTCGCGGTCCTCGAGGCGCTCGCGTCAGGGACCCCGGTCGTCACTTCCAACCGGGGTGGGGCCCAGGAACTGATCGACTCCTCGTCGGGGGCCAGCGCCGACCCGGACCCGGTGGCGTTGGCCGACGCGGTGGAGACGCTGCTGCCGCGTCTGGGCCCCGACCTCCGGCGTGCCGCCCGGCGCCGCGCCGAACAGTACAGTTGGGACCGGGCGGTGGCGAAGATGATCGCGCTCCACGAGCGGCTGGCGCAGGAGGCCCCGCACCGGCGGCTCAGCGCATTCGGAGAAGGGACATACCGTGCGTAGGCTCCTCTGGGTACTGGTGCTCGCAGCCCTGGCCATGGCCGGCGCCGTCGCGCTGCGGGCCCCGAGGACGCGCGCCACCGGCACGACGCTCGCCGAGCTGGAGCGCCGGCTGCGGGACTCCGGGGCCGAGGGCCCGGAGCTCGCGAACCAGGCCATCCGCGAGGTCGCGCTCGCCTTCCGGCGGCACTCCGCCTGGCACCTCTGGGAGGACCCGGAGCGCGCCCTCGCGCGGGGGCGGGGCTGGTCGCACCAGTACAACACCGTGCTGCTGCTGCTCCTGCGCCGCCTCGGCTTCGACGCGCGCCTGGTCCACGCGGCGCGGGTGCGCGGGTTCAACCGGCCGTGGTTCATGAGCGGGCACACCTGGGTGAAGGTGCGCATCGGCGGGCACTGGCGCAACGCCTGCGCCTCCTCGCCCGACAACCGTGTCGGCCGGGTGGGGTTCGTCGCCCTGACCGACGAGCTGCCCATGCGGGCCCGCACCCGACTGGCCGGGGGCCTGGCCCTCATGGTCTTCGTCGTCTACACCGTCTGGAAGGCGTGGCTGACCGGCAAACGGGTTCCCCGCTGGGTCTACCACGAACACTCCGCCTGACACGAGAAGGGGCGCGCCGGCCAAGCCGGCGCGCCCCTCTGTCAGCGGTACGGGTCAGGCGAGGGCCTGGCCGGCCGCCTGGGCCTTCTTGAACCGCTCGGTGACGTCGGTCCAGTTGACGACGTTCCACCAGGCGTCCACGTAGTCGCCCTTCACGTTCTTGTACTGCAGGTAGTAGGCGTGCTCCCACATGTCCAGCTGCAGCAGCGGGATCTGCGAAGCCGGCAGGTTGCCCTGCTGGTCGAAGAGCTGGTTGATGTTCATCCGGCCACCGAGGGTGTCCCACACGAGGATCGACCAACCGGAGCCCTGGACGCCGTTGGCGACGGCGTTGAAGTGCTTCTGGAAGCCCTCGAAGCTGCCGAAGTACTCGTCGATCGCCGAGGCGATCTCGCCCTCGGGGCGGCCGCCGCCGTCGGGGGACATGTTCTTCCAGAACACCGAGTGGTTGATGTGGCCACCCAGGTGGAATGCGGCGTCCTTGCTCAGCTTGTTCACCGCACCCAGGTTGCCGGACTCGCGGGCCTCGGCGAGCTGCTCGAGCGCGGTGTTGATCCCCTTGACGTAGGTGGCGTGGTGCTTGCTGTGGTGCAGCTCCATGATCTCCGGCGCGATGTGGGGCGCCAGTGCACCGTAGTCGTAATCAAGATCGGGAAGGGTGTATGTCATAGCCTGTATTCCTTTCAGAACGTTCAATGGCGACAAGTCCCATCCTAGGCAATTTATTCCCGGGCCCAAGTGGTCTTGAGTATTCGGAACCCCTTCGCGGAGGCGAACTTCTCCGTCGGCCATCCCTGCGCGGTGAGCCATTTCGCCAGTGAGTCGCCGCCGAGGTTCTTGCCGACCACCAGCCAGGCGACCCCGTCGGGCTTGAGACGGGGGAGCCAGGCCAGGAGCAGTTCGTGCAGTGCCTCCTTGCCGATGCGGATCGGGGGATTCGACCAGATCTCGTCGAACGGGCCGGCTGCCGTGCTCGCGGCGCTGACCCGGTCGGCCACCTGGTGCCGCTCGGCGTTCATGCGCGTGAGTTCCACGGCCTTCTCGTTGACGTCGACCGCCTCGACGGTGACGCCGGGCGAGGCGACCGCCAGCCCGACGGCGATGGGCCCGAAGCCGCAGCCGAGGTCGAGGAGGTGTCCCGACTGGGGCGGGGACACCTCGCGCAGCAGGACCGACGTGCCGGGGTCGAGGCGCGACCCGGAGAAGACGCCGCGCGCAGTGGTGAACCCCAGCTCGCGACCGAACACCTGGGCGGTGATCTCGCGGGTGACCAGCGGGCCCTCGCCCGTCTCGAAGTAGTGGCTCACGATTCGCCCTCCAATGTCCGCACGGCCCGCGCCTCGGCGGCGCGGGCCGCCAGCTCCGCGTCGGGTGGGTAGCCGACCTCCTCGAGGACGAGGCCATGCGGCGGCATGACCACGACCTCGTTGTGGCGCGAGGGGTGTGCCGCGACGGTCGCCAGCCACTCGACGGGGCGCCGCCCCCCGGCCACCGCCATGAGGGCGCCGACCAACGACCGGACCATGGAGTGGCAGAAGGCGTCCGCCAGCAGTCGGATCTCGATGACGCCGCCCGGGACCTCGGAGGCCGAGAGCTCCCGCAGTTCGCGAATGGTCGTCGCACCCTCCCGCGGCTTGCAGAACGGTGCGAAGTCGCGCAGGCCCAGGAGCAGGGGAGCGGCCGAACGGAGCAGGTCGAGGTCGACGTCGTGCGCGAGCCGGACGACGTGGCCGCGGTCCAGCGGGTCCGGGGTCGCCGTGGCAGGCAGGACGCGGTAGCTGTAGCGGCGCCAGAGGGCGGAGAAGCGGGCGTCGAATCCCTCGGGCGCCCGGCCGACGCCCGTCACGACCACGTCGTCGGGCAGGACCCGGCGCAGCCTCCTCAGCAGGGACGCTCCGTCAGCGTCGTCGTCGACGTCGACGTGGGCCACCTGCCCGCGGGCATGCACGCCCGCGTCGGTGCGTCCGGCGACGACGAGCTCCGCCGGGGTGTCGAGCCGCAGCACCCGGGTGATCCAGTGCTCGAGCTCGCCCTGCACGGTCCGCAGCCCCGGCTGGCGGGCCCAGCCGTGGAAGTCGCGGCCGTCGTAGGCCATGTCCAGACGCAACCTCATGCCCGCCGCCGGTAGGTGAGGTCGTAGATGCGGCGGCCGGCCGCGATCCCGCGAGACTCGTACTTCGTGACGGGGCGATCGGCGAGGCGTGGCGCCCAGCCGCCGTGCACGTTCTCGAGGAGTGCGTGGTCGTCGAGCTCCTCGCGCATCCAGAGCGCGTAATCCTCCCAGTCGGTCGCGAGCCGCCAGACGCCCCCAGGCACGAGCTTCCGCGCGACGACGTCCCCGAACGCCCCCGAGACGAGCCGGCGCTTGTGGTGCCGCGACTTGTGCCACGGGTCAGCGAAGAACGTCCAGACCTCGCTGATGGTGCCGTCGTCGAACAGCCTCCCGAGACCCTGCGCACCGTCGGCGACGACGATCCGCACGTTGGTCAGGCCCTCCCGGCCGATCCGGCCGAGGGTGGAGGCCACCGCCGGTTCGAAGACCTCGAACGCGACGACGTCGGCCTCGGGACGGGCCGCCGCCATCGGCACGAGGGAGTCGCCGGCGCCCGAGCCGATCTCGACGATCAGGTCGGCTCGTCGGCCGAACTCGCGGACCCAGTCAACGCTCGCCCCGTCGGCGATGGAGGTGGAGAGTTCGGCGGGCGGCACGTCGACGACGAAGTCCGCGGCATGGCGATCCCATGCGCCCCGCTGGGAGTCGTTCATCCGCGCGCTGCGGCGCACGAAGCTCACGACTTGCCGGTGCACTCGATCTGTCACCGGAACACTGTAGCCAAGTTCCCCGGCCGGAGCGGTGGCGGACTGGGTAGTGTGAGAGTCGAACCCTAGGGAGGAAACATGCGGACTGTCCTCAACATCATCTGGCTGCTGTTCGGCGGGATCTGGCTCGCCCTGGCCTACCTCATCGTCGGCGTCATCAGCTGCCTGCTCATCGTCACCATTCCCGTCGGCGTGGCCTTCATGCGCATGGCGGCCTACGTGGTGTGGCCGTTCGGGAAGGCGGTGGTGCGCAAGCCGGGCGCCGGTGCGCTCACCACGGTCGTCAACGTCGTCTGGTTCGTGCTCATCGGCTGGGCGCTGGCGCTCGTGCACGTGGTCGCCGCGCTGGGCCAGGCGGTCACCATCATCGGGCTCACGAACGCGGTCGTCAGCCTGAAGATGATTCCCGTGAGCTGTTTCCCCTTCGGGAAGGAGATCGTCGATTCGGCGTTCTGACCGGCCCTTCGGCAATGGAAAAGCGGCCCCGGAATGTTCCGGGGCCGCTTTTGCTTGGTCGAATGAGTGGGGAAGGGGTCAGCCCTCGCGGGTCTCACGCTCGACGTGCTCGCCGGTGGGCGTCTGGGTGTGGTGCTCGGCCGTGCGCACCGAACGCGCGCGGCTGTTGAACACGAGACCGAGGAGCAGCCAGATCAGCGCTCCGACGATCAGGATGTATCCGATGGCGGTCAGGTCGACCCCTTCGATGATGTCGGACACCGCGAAGGCGAGAACGGCACCGAGGATACCGAGTGCGATGGGGCCACCGATGTTCACGTAATTCATATTGAAAACGATAGTTCAGCCATACGTGCAAGTCATCGGCAATTGGCACACTATTTCGGTCGGCGTCAGCGGTCGTCCGAGTCGAGGAGGATGGTGACCGGCCCGTCGTTCACCAGTTCCACCTCCATCATCGCGCCGAAGCGTCCCGTCTCCACGTGGGCGCCGAGGCCCCGCAGGGAATCGACGAAGGCGTCGAACAGCGGCTCGCTCACCGCCGGCGGCGCCGCCCTCGACCAGGAGGGACGGCGGCCCTTCCTGGTGTCGGCATAGAGCGTGAACTGGCTCACCGCGAGGATGGGGGCCTGCACGTCGGACGCGGAGACCTCGCCCTCCAGGATCCTCAGCCCCCACAGCTTCCGTGCGAGCCTGGCGCCGGTCTCGACGGTGTCGTGGTGGGTGATCCCCACCAGGAGCACCAGGCCGGGGGAGGGCAGGGCGCCCACGACCTCGCCGTCCACCCGCACCCGCCCGGAGCTCGCTCGCTGCACAACGATCCTCATGGGTTTCGACGATAGCGCTCCGGCTGGCATACTTGGCGGGCGCGGGGAGTTCACGCCGCCGCCCGATTTTGACCATGGGCATGCAAGCACCTAGAATGACTAGCTGTTGCGCGCCTAGGTGGGCTGGCTCACGTGCCCCGTGCAAGCAACCACTCAGGCAAGAAGTAAACAAATTGGAAGTTGGTCTACGTCCGTGTCTACGTACACCCCAAAGCCAGGCGAAATCGCCCGGAACTGGCATGTGATCGATGCCGAGGATGTCGTCCTCGGGCGTCTCGCCGTCACCGCTGCGACGCTGTTGCGCGGTAAGCACAAGGCCACCTTCGCACCGCACGTCGACGGTGGCGACTTCGTCATCGTCGTCAACGCCTCCAAGATCGCCCTCACCGGCAACAAGCGCGCCGACTCGCTGCGTCACTCGCACTCGGGTCGTCCGGGCGGCCTCAAGTCGGTGTCGATCGGCGAACTCCTGGAGAAGGACCCGCGCAAGGCAGTCGAGCGCGCGGTCTGGGGCATGCTGCCGAAGAACAAGCTGTCGCGTCAGCTGATCAGCAAGCTCAAGGTGTACTCCGGCCCCGAGCACCCGCACGCTGCGCAGAAGCCGCAGCCGTACGAGATCACCCAGATCGCCCAGTAACGAGAGCGCAGAGACCTTACCCATGAGCACAGAAGTTGTTGAGGAGACCGTGGGCGACGAGTTCGTCCCGTTCACCGATGAGCAGGACCGCGAGATCGCGTACCGCTCCGATGCCAACCCCGCCGTCGCGGAGGGCACCCAGGCCCGCCCGGCCGTCGTCGCCCCCGGCGCCGCAGTCGGCCGCCGCAAGGAGGCCGTCGCCCGCGTCCGGATCGTTCCGGGTTCCGGCAACTGGACCGTCAACGGCCGCACCCTCGAGGACTACTTCCCGAACAAGCTGCACCAGCAGACGGTGAACGAGCCCTTCGTGATCGCCGGCCTCGTCGGCGCCTACGACGTGATCGTGCGCATCGACGGTGGCGGCATCACCGGCCAGGCCGGCGCGCTGCGTCTGGGCATCGCCCGTGCGCTGAACGCCGTCGACGCCGAGGCCTCCCGTCCGGCACTGAAGAAGGCCGGCATGCTCTCGCGTGACGCCCGCATCAAGGAGCGCAAGAAGGCCGGTCTCAAGAAGGCCCGCAAGGCGCCCCAGTACAGCAAGCGCTGATACACCGGTTCCATCGAAGGTGCCCGTCTCCCGCGAGGGAGGCGGGCACCTTCGCTTTGTTGGCAGTGGCGCGCCCATCCTCGGTAGAGTCACTACCTATGGCACGTCTCTTTGGAACCGACGGCGTCCGCGGCACCGCGAACGTCGAACTCACCGCGGAACTCGCACTCGACCTCTCCGTGGCTGCGGCACACGTACTCGGGGAAGCCGGGGCCCTGAAGAGCGGCAGGCCGTTCGCCATCGTCGGCCGCGACCCCCGTGCCAGCGGGGAGTTCCTCGAGGCGGCGGTCGTCGCCGGCCTCGCGTCGGCGGGCATCGACGTGACGTTGGTGGACGTCGTCCCCACCCCGGCCGTGGCGTTCCTCGTCGATGAGTTGAACGCGGACCTGGGCGTCATGATCTCCGCCTCCCACAACCCGATGCAGGACAACGGCATCAAGTTCTTCTCCCGAGGTGGAGTGAAGCTCGACGACTACCTCGAGGACGCGATTGAGGCACGCATGGGCGAGCACTGGGAGCGGCCCTACGGCGACCGCGTCGGCCGTGTGCGCCCCGACGGGCAGGCCGTGCGGAAGTACATCGACCACCTGACCGGCTCACTGGCCGGCGCCCGGCTCGACGGGCTGCGCGTGGTGCTCGACTGCGCCAACGGCGCCGCCTCGCGGACGGCCGTCGACGCCTTCACCGAACTCGGCGCGGAGGTCACCGCGATCCACAACGCGCCCGATGGCATCAACATCAACGACGGCTGCGGCTCGACGCACATGGAGTCGCTGGTGGAGAAGGTGCGCCAGACGGGCGCGGACCTCGGGATCGCACTCGACGGTGACGCGGACCGCTGCCTCGCGGTTGACCACGAGGGCGACATCGTCGACGGTGACAAGATCCTCGCCATCCTCGCCATCGCGCTGAAGGAGCAGCACCGGCTGCACGCCGACACGCTCGTCGCCACCGTCATGAGCAACCTCGGCCTGATCAACGCGATGCGGGAACACGGCATCCGGGTGGACCAGACCAAGGTCGGCGACCGCTACGTGCTCGAGTCCATGAACGCCAACGGCTTCGCGCTGGGCGGGGAGCAGTCCGGGCACGTGATCATCAACGACTACGCCAACACCGGCGACGGCACGTTGACCGGTCTGCACCTCGCCGCGCGGATGGTGGCCACCGGCAAGACGCTGCGCGAACTGGCGTCCGTCATGACGGTGCTGCCGCAGGCGCTCATCAACGTCCGCGGCGTCGACAAGCTCCGCGCCGGCATCGACAACGACGTGAACCAGGCGGTCAGCGCGGCCGCCCAGCGGCTGGGGGACTCCGGCCGCGTGCTGCTGCGCCCGTCCGGCACCGAGCCGGTGGTGCGCGTGATGGTCGAGGCCGAGACCCAGGAGCTGGCGGACTCGATCGCCGGCGAACTGGCCGACGTGGTGAAGCATCGGCTCGCCCTGTAGGGCCCGCGACTAGGATCAACTCGACAACGAAGGAGCCGACATGCTTGCTGAACCCTCCGCGCAGCTCCAACTGCTGCGCCTGGCCGACCTCGACTCCGAGATGGCACGGGTGACGCACGCCGCCCGGAGCCTGCCGCAGCACCGCACGATCCAGGAACTGATGGAGCAGCGCCAGCAGATCGGCGACGCACTCACCGCGGCCAGCACGAACGCGGACGACCTGGAGGTCGCGGCGCGGCGGGCGGAGGCGGACCTCGTCCCCGTCCGGGCCCGGCTCGAGCGCAACCAGGAACGCATCGACGGTGGCACGATCTCCGACCAGAAGGTGCTCCGTGGGCTGATCGAGGAGACCGAGCACCTCAAGGGCCGCATCTCCACCCTTGAGGACGCCCAGCTCGACGCCATGGGCCGGGCGGAGGAGGCCGTCGCCGCCCGCGATGAGCTCGCCCGTCGCAAGGAGCAGATCGAGCAGCGCCTCCGAGAGGAAGTCGCTGCACGGGATGAGGCCGTCGCCAGGCTCAAGGAGGAGGCGCAGTCGCTGACGGCGTCCCGGCAGCCCGTGGCCGGCACGATCCCCGAGCCGCTGCTGAAGCTCTACGAGAAGCTGCGGGCCGCCACCGGTCTGGGCGCCGCGCGGTTGGTGCAGGGCAGGTGCGGGGGCTGCCAGCTCACGCTCACCGTCGCCGACCTCGACAAGTTCCGGAAGGCCCCGGCCGACGAGGTGCTGCGCTGTGTCGAGTGCGACCGGATCCTCGTGCGCACGGACCAGTCGGGCCTCTGATGCGCCAGCACCGGCTCGACCGGGTCCCGCAGGCGGCCAGGGCCGCGATCCGGGCGCTGCAGGAGCGGCTCGAGCTGCCCCTCGAGTTCCCGCCCGAGGCGACCGCCCAGGCCGAGGCGCTGCTGCGCCGCCCGCCCAGCCCGGAGCAGCACGTCGACCGGACCGACATCGAGTTCGTCACCATCGACCCGCCCGGCTCGATGGACCTGGACCAGGCGCTGCACATCGAGCGCGAGGACGACGGCTACCTCATCCACTACGCCATCGCCGACGTCGGTTTCTGGATCGAGCCCGGCTCGCCGATCGACGTCGAGGCGCACCGGCGCGGGCAGACGCTGTACGCGCCCGGGGCGCGCATCCCGCTCCACCCACCGGCGCTCAGCGAGCAGGCCGGGTCGCTGCTCGCCGACGGCCGGCCGAGGCCCGCGGTGTTGTGGAGCCATCACCTCGGGCCCGACGGCCGCGTGCGCGAGGTGACGGTCGAGCGCGCGCTGGTGCTCAACCGCCACAAGCTGGACTACGCGGGCGTGCAGGCGGACCTCGACGCCGGGCGGGCGCACCCCAGCGTCGCCCTGCTCCCGGAGGTCGGCCAGCTGCGGGAGATGATCGAGGAGGCCCGAGGCGGCATCTCGCTCAACCTGCCGGAGCAGGAGATCGTGGAGCGCGGCGAACACTGGGAGCTCGCCTTCCGCGAACTGCAGCCGGTCGAGAACCACAATGCGCAGATCTCGCTCATGACGGGCTTCGCCGCGGCGGATCTGCAGCTACGGGGCGGGGTCGGCATCCTCCGCACGCTGCCGCCCGCCGAACAGTCAGCCATCGACCGTCTCCGCCGCGCGGCGGCCACGATCGGCGTGCCTTGGCGCGACGGGGAGAGCTACCCCGAGTTCGTCCGTCGCCTCGACCCCAACGACCCGCGGGAGCTCGCGGTGCTGATGAAGTGCACCTTCCTGTTCCGTGGGGCCGGTTACCTCGCCTTCGAGGGGGAGGTGCCCGGCGGGAACGTGCGGCACAGCGCCCTGGGCAACGAGTACGCCCACGTGACGGCGCCGCTGCGGCGGCTGGTGGACCGGTACGTCCTCGAGATCTGCCTGGCGCTGGCCGCCGGGACGGACGTGCCGGACTGGGTGCGCGCCGGCATGGACGCCGTCCCTGCAGACATGGCGCGATCCGGGCAGCGCGCCAGCGCGTACGAGAACGGCGTCATGGACGTCGCCGAGGCGCTCGTCCTGCTCGGCCGCGAGGGCGAGTTGCTCGAGGGCACCCTCATCGACGTCAACCCCAAGACGCGGCGCGGGACCGTGCAGGTGCCCGTGTCCGCGGTCGAGCTGCACGTGAGCGCGAACCCGAAGGATGTGGGGGAGACGATCCGGGTCCGGATCGACCACGTCGACATCCGCGAGGGGCGCGTGAAACTCACCCGTGTCAACTGAGCCGCATCAGCGGACCTGGGCGAAGGCCTCCACGTCGCGCGTGCGCCCGACCACCTGCACGAGGTCGCCCTCGTTCAGGATGGTGTCGCGCAGTACCGGGATCCAGCCCTGGGACGACTTCACCGCCACCACCTTGACGTGGTGACGTTCCCAGGCCTCTTCCTCGTTCAGCCGTCCACCCGCGAGGTGGGCGGGGATCTCGGTCCGGACGAGGGCGAAGTCGGTGCCGGTCTCGATGTAGTCCATGAGCGCCCCTCGCACCCGGTGCGCCACGCGGCGGCCCATCTCCTGCTCGGGATAGACGACGTGCGGCACCCCCAGCTGGGTGAGGATGCGTCCGTGCGCGTTGCTCGTCGCCTTGGCCCAGACCTCGCGGACGCCCATGTTCAGCAGCAGCGACGAGGTGAGGATGCTCGCCTCGAGGTGCGAGCCGATGGCGACCACGACGCGCTCGAAGTCGCGGATGGCGAGCTCGTCGAGGGCGACCTCGTCGGTGGTGTCGGCCCTGACCACGTGTGTCAGCAGCCCGTTGTGGCGCTGGACGAGCTCCTCGTCGGTGTCGACGCCGAGCACCGACGCCCCGACGCTCATGAGCTCGAGTGCCACGGAGGAGCCGAACCGGCCCAACCCCAGCACCGCGACGGACTCCGCGCTGCCGTCGTGGATCGACCTGCGTGTGAACCTAGCCAATGATCGGCCTTTCCTTGGGTAGTTCGGTGGCGCGTCTGCGTCCCGGCGTGGCGAGGGCGGTGGCGACCGTGATCGGCCCGAGCCGCCCGATGATCATGAGCGCGATGAGGACCAATTGGCTGCCCCCGTCGAGGCCCGCCGTGATGCCGGTGCTCAGGCCGACGGTGCCGAAGGCGGAGACGACCTCGAAGAGCACGTCGTTCAACGTGTAGTGGCTCATCGCGAGGATGAGCATGGTCGAGGTGAACACGACGGCGAACGCGAGCAGGAGCACGGTGAGGGCCTGCCGGTGCACGGAGCGGGACAGCCGCTTGCCGAGGACGTTCACCGCGGTCCGGCCGCGGATCTCGCTCCAGGCGATGAAGAACAGCACCAGGACGGTGGTGATCTTGATGCCACCGGCCGTGCCGGCGGGGCCACCGCCGATGAACATCAGCAGGTCCATGCCGAACAGCGTCGGGTCGTGCATCGCGCCGGTGTCGACCGAGTTGAAGCCGGCGGTGCGCGTCTGCACGGCCTGGAAGGTGCCGGCGAGGATCTTCTCGTCGACGGGCAGCGGCCCCAGCGTCTCTGGGTTCGTCCACTCGGCGGCGGTGATGAAGATCGACGACAGCACCAGCAGTGCGGCGGACCCGAAGAGCACCAGACGGGTGTTCATGGTCCACTTGCGGGGCCAGCGGAAGTCCTTGGCCAACTGGTGCAGCACGGGGAAGCCGAGCCCGCCGAGGACGGTGGCGGCCATCAGCGGCACACCGATGAACCAGTCGCCGACGAACTGCATCATGTTGTCGGGGAAGAGGGCGAAGCCGGCGTTGTTGAAGGAGGACACCGCGTGGAAGAGCCCGAGCCACAGCGACTGGCCCGCGCCGTGGCCCAGCGTCACGAAACGGGCGGTGAGCGCCAGGAAGACGACGAGCTCGATGAGGAACCCGGTGCGGAGGACGCCGAGCAGCACGGTGTGGATGTTGCCCACCGGGCGGTGCGCCTCCGTGGCCGTCGTGAGCCGGCTGCCCAGCGACAGCCGCCCCGTAACCCCGTAGCCGAGGATGGTCGCGAAGCTCATCACCCCGAAGCCGCCGATCTGGATCAGGGCGAGGATCACGACCTGGCCGAACGGCGTCCAGTACGAGGAGGTGTCGACGATGATCAAGCCGGTGACGCACAGCGCCGAGGTGGCGGTGAACAGCGCGGGCAGCAGGTCGATGCCACCCTCTTGCACGGTGGAGGGCGGCAGCATGAGCAGGACGGTGCCGATGAGGAGGGCCAGCAGGAAACCGATGAGGATCGTCCGCGCCGGGCGGGGGACGGAGGTGCGCTTGGCCACGCACGGGAGTGTACGCCCTCGCGCCCGGGACGGCTAGAATGGTCCCTTGGACGAGTCGGCCAGATGATCGCGGCCCCAAGGGCTGAGGAAAGTCCGGGCTCCACAGGGCACGGTGGTGGGTAACGCCCACCCGGGGTGACCCGCGGGACAGTGCCACAGAAAGCAGACCGCCTGGCGACAGGTAAGGGTGAAACGGTGGTGCAAGAGACCACCAGCGCCCCGGGTGACCGGGGCGGCTAGGCAAACCCCACCGGGAGCAAGACCAAGAAGGTCAGCCACGGCTGACCGCGGACACCGTCCGAGGGCTGCCCGCCCGAGGTGTCCGGGTAGGTCGCAAGAGCGGCGCGGCAACGCGTCGCCTCAGATAGATGATCATCCTCGACAGAACCCGGCTTACCGGCCGGCTCGTCCCTCACCCACCCGGTTGCGATGACGGGGCCTGTGCCGGCAGCGGCGCGGCCGGGAGCGTCAGCGCCTCGTCGGGTGCTACGGCGCCCGCGCCGATCGCCGCGACGAGCGACATGGCCGCCAGCACGATCGCGATGCCGAGCCCCCGACCCGATGGATTAGTTCCCCTCATGCACCCGATACGCGCCGGCGGGCACATCGGGTTGCGTCGGATTTCAGGGAAGGGTCAGGATCTCCGCGCCGTCGTCCGTCACGACGATCGAGTGCTCGAACTGCGCGCAGCGCGACTTGTCCAGCGTCGTGACGGTCCAGCCGTCGTCCCAGACCTCCGACTCGTAGTCGCCGAGCGTCAGCATGGGCTCGATGGTGAAGGTCATGCCCTTCTCGATGCGGGTGTCGAGGCGCGGCTCGTCGTAGTGCAGGACGACGAGCCCAGAGTGGAAGGCCGTGTGGACGCCGTGGCCGGTGTAGTCGCGGACGACGCCGTAGCCGAAGCGCTTCGCGTAGGCCTCGATCACGCGGCCGATCACCGAGAACGGACGGCCGGGTCTCACGGCCCGGATCGCGCGGTGCAGCGCCTCCTCGGTGCGCTCGGTGAGGAGCCGCGACTCCTCGTCGACGTCCCCGCAGAAGAACGTGGCGCAGTTGTCGCCGTGGACGCCGTCCTTGTACGCGGTGCAGTCGATCTTCACGAGGTCACCGTCCTCCAGCGGCCGCATGTCCGGGATGCCGTGGCAGATCACCTCGTTGACGGAGGTGCAGATCGCCTTGGGGAACCCGCGGTAGCCGAGCGACGAGGGGTAGGCCCCGTGGTCGAGCATGTACTCGTGGGCGATCCGGTCGAGTTCGTCGGTGGTGACCCCGGGCGCGATTGCCTTCGCGGCCTCGTGCATGGCCTGCGAGGCGATCCTCCCGGCCTCCCGCATCCGCTCGATCACGTCCTCGGTCTGGACGTGCGAGCCGCGGTAGGGCTTCGGCGCGTCCTTCCAGGCGTACTCCGGCCGGGTGATGGAGGCCGGCACCGGGCGCACGGGCGTGATGGTGTGGGGGGTAACGATGCTCACGGACCGATCCTATCGTCCGGCGCCAATCGCTCAGTCGACCCGCATGGTGTCGAGCGCGGCCTGCACCTCACTGATCGAGGGGTCGTGATCCTGCGTCGCGCATCCCACGATGACGGACAGCTCCCCGTCGCGGCCGAGGTCGAGGACGAAGACGTCGAGCACGTCGCCGGCCACCTCGCGCCCCGACACGTACACGTTCTCCTTGATGTACCAGCCCTCGTGCCCATCGAGGGAGAACGGCTGGCTGGCCAGCGTCTCGCTGTGCGTGAAGTCCTGGAACATCCACGACGACGCCATGCAGGAGATGATGTTGCGGGCGGCCCGCTCGGGGGACGTGAACCCGTCGGCGTGACGGACGGTACCGACGTCGACGGACGCGACCCACCCCGGCACCACCATGCGCGTGACCGAGTTCTGCTCGGACATCCAGGGCATCCAGGTGGGCGACAGTTCCCACCCGGGCGCGGTGGGCGCCTCCACCGAGAGTCCTCCGCCGCGCAGCCGGCCGTCGGCGTCGACGCGGCTCACCGGTGAACCCACCGAGGGGCACTCCTCGGGCTGGGCCGCCCCCTCGTCGGTCTCGCCGGGTTCGCTGGGGGACTCGGAGCGCTCGTCCCAAGGCTGGACGCTGGGCCGCTCGCTGCGGGTGTCGGGCTGCGCGGTCGACCCGAATCCCAACCCCCGCGGGCCGAGCACGAGCGCGAGGACTATCGCGGCGATCACCACCAGGCCGGCGACGAACCACCAGAGCCCGCGGTTGCCGCGGGGCCGCGCCTGCGCGTCGGGGGCCAGCCACCGCGTGCCGTCCCAATACCTGGGTCCGCCGCGTCCTTCTGGATCTGGGTACCACCCGGGTTGACTCATGAGGGAGAGCTTAGTTCGTGCTTTACGGCACACTGAGCACATGGACAAGCAATCGGAGGCCGTGTTCCGCTCGATGGAGGAGCACAACGTCCGCTTCATCCGGCTCTGGTTCTCGGACGTGCTGGGATCCCTGAAGTCGGTGGCGATCGCGCCGGGCGAGGTGGAGGGCGCGCTGGCGGAGGGGGTCGGCTTCGACGGCTCCGCGATCGAGGGCTTCGCCCGGGTCCTGGAGTCGGACATGGTGGCCCACCCTGACCCGTCGACGTTCCAGATCCTTCCGTGGCGCAACGAGAACGGCATCGCCACCGCCCGCATGTTCTGCGACATCCGGATGCGCGACGGCTCGCCCAGCTTCGCCGACCCGCGCTACGTCCTCAAGCGGGCCATGGACACCGCCGCCGACGCCGGCTTCACGTTCTACGTGCACCCCGAGATCGAGTTCTTCCTGCTCAAGCAGCTGCAGCCGCCGGTCCCGCTCGACAGCGGCGGCTACTTCGACCACACCATGCTGGGGGAGGGCACCGACTTCCGCCGGGAGGCCATCACCACCCTGGAGGAGATGGGCATCGCGGTGGAGTTCAGCCACCACGAGGGCGCGCCGGGACAGCACGAGATCGACCTCCGCTACGCCGACGCCCTCACCATGGCCGACAACATCATGACCTTCAGGGTGGTGGTCCGGGAACTGGCGATCAGCCGCGGGATCAACGCCACCTTCATGCCCAAGCCGTTCACCCAGTTCCCCGGCTCCGGCATGCACTCCCACCTGAGCCTCTTCGAGGGCGACACCAACGCCTTCTACGACGCGGCCGACGAGTACCACCTCTCGCGCACGGCCCGGCACTTCATCGCCGGCCTGCTGCGGCACGCGCCGGAGATCACCGCCGTCACCAACCAGTGGGTGAACTCGTACAAGCGGCTGGCCGCCGGCGACGAGGCCCCCGCGTACGTCTCGTGGGGTCGCGCCAACCGCTCGGCGCTGATCCGCGTGCCGCAGTGGACCCCGGGGAAGACCTCCAGCGCACGGATCGAGTACCGCGCGCTGGACTCGGGAGCCAACCCCTACCTGGGCTACGCCGTGCTGCTGCGCGCCGGCCTGAAGGGTATCGAGGAGGAGTACCCGCTGCCCCAGGAGGCGGAGGAGCTCGTCTACAACCTCTCGGCCAGGGAGCGGCGCGCCATCGGCATCGAGGAACTGCCCCGCAACCTCGACGGGGCGCTGCGGATCATGGAGAACAGCGAACTCGTGGCCGACACCCTGGGCGAGCACGTCTTCGACCACTTCCTGCGCAACAAGTACGCGGAGTTCGACGACTACCGCCGGCAGACGAGCCAGTGGGAGATCGACCGGCACATCACCGTCATGTGAGCAGCGGGAACGCCCGCGCCGCCTCGGCGGCGTGCGCCCCGGATGCCCGCACGTCGGCGTCGGCGAACGCCACCCGGCCCGTCACGACGTCGAGGAACGTCCCGGGCGCCATCTCGACGACGTTGGGCGGTGTGCCCCGGGTGTGTCGAGGCCCGGTGCCGAAACCCAGCTGGACGGCCGCGTAGGGCGGGACCCGCACCTCTATGGTGTGGCCGCCGTGTAGTTCGCCGAGCCGGGAGGCGGCCGCCCGCACCGCCGCCGCCAGGAGCGGTCGTGGCAGCATGGGGTGGGCGACGGCCGTCCGCAGCAGCACGTCGGTCAGGTCCGGGCGGCGCGCGCGGAGCGCGGCCTCGACGGCGGGACCCTCCCCGAGGTCGGTCAGCGCGGCGACGACGGCGGGGGTTGGGCGGAACATGACTCGTCATCCTAGCCTCCGCGACTAGACTGCCGGAGCATGAGCAGGGTGCAGTCGCCGGTGGCGGAGTTCGCCCGCCGCGGGTTCCGCGAGCCATCGGCCGCTGCCCGGATCTGGGAGTCCTGGCCCGAGGCGGACGACGACCGGCCCGGGCTCTCGCTCTTCGAGCCGGTCGGTGACCGGTTCTCCGCACTCCAGTCGCTCGACCAGCTTCGCGCCAGGGACCCCGAACGGTTCCGGTCGCTGTGCGATGACCCCGCGTGGTGCGGTCGCGTGCTGCGGGTGGCCGGGGCGTCGTCCGTGCTGGCGCAGGTCCTCGGCCGCCGGCCGGAGCTGGTCGACGGGCTCCGCGCGGCACCCGGGCAGCGCGACGCGGAACAGTGGCGCGCGTTCTTCGACCGGTGGACCCCGGTGGTCGACGGCGTCTGCACGGTCGACAGCGACCAACTCCGGATCGCCAACCGGGCGGCGCTGGTCGAGGTCGCCGCCCGCGACCTCTCCGCCGAGGACCCGGCCGCCGTCGTCGACTCCGTCTCGCTCGAGCTCAGCCACGTGGCCGACAACGTCCTCCGCGTGGCGCTCGCGCTCGCACGAGCGGAGGTGCAGGGCTGGCGCGACGTGCGGCTGGCCGTCATCGCGTTCGGCAAGACCGGCGCGCAGGAGCTCAACTACCTGTCCGACGTGGACGTCATGTACGTCGCCGAGCCGGCGGAGGGGGTCGGCACGGACCGGGCCATGGCGACGGCGACCCGGCTCGCGGCGGCGCTGGCGAGGATCTGCTCGGCGCACACGAAGGCGGGCACGATCTGGACGGTGGACGCCGGCCTCAGGCCCGAGGGGAACGCCGGGCCCCTCGTGCGAACCCTCGCGTCGCTCCGCACGTACTACGGCCGCTGGGCGAAGAACTGGGAGTTCCAAGCCCTGTTGAAGGGCCGCGCCGCCGCGGGCGACCTCGAACTGGGGCAGGAGTTCGTCGACATGGTGCAGCCCTGGGTGTGGGAGGCGGGGCACCGGGACGGGTTCCTGCCCGAGATGCGCGCCATGCGCGAGCGGGTCATCTCCCTGGTGCCCCCGGCGCAGGAGGAGCACGAGATCAAGCTGGGCAGCGGGGGACTGCGGGACACCGAGTTCACCGTGCAGCTGCTGCAGCTCGTCCATGGCCGGGCGGACGAACGCATCCGCTCCCGGGGCACGCTGGCCGCCTTGGCGGAACTCGTCGAGTACGGCTACATCGGCCGTTCCGACGGGGCCCAGATGGCGCAGCACTACCGGTTCCAGCGGCTGCTCGAGCACCGCATCCAGCTCAAGCACCTCCGGCGGACCCACCTCGTCCCGGACGACCGCGAGGAACTCGCCGAGATCGCCCGCACCATGGGGCTCGGGCTGGAGGAAGTCGAGTCGCGGTGGCGTGCCAGCCGGCGCGACGTCCGGCGGCTCCGCCAGCGTATCTTCTTCTCGCCGCTGCTCGACGTCTTCGCCACCGTGCCCACCGAGAGCCTGCTCACGCCCGAATCGGCCATGGCGAGGATCCGGGCGCTCGGCTTCGACGACCCTCGGTCCGCGCTCGGCCACATCGAGGCCCTCACCAGCGGCACGTCCCGGGCGGTCGAGATCCAGCGGCAGCTGATGCCGGCCATGCTCGAGTGGTTCGCCGACGGCCCGAACCCCGACTTCGGGTTGCTCTCCTTCCGCCAGCTCTCCGAGGCGCTCGGCGACTCCAGCTGGTACCTCCGTGCGCTGCGCGACGAGGGCTACATGGCACAGCGGTTGGCGAAAGTCGCCTCGACGAGCCGCTACGTCGTCGACCTGCTGAAGCGGGCCCCGCAGTCGGTGCGCTGGCTCGCGTCCACCGACGACCTGCGCCTGCCCGAGGGGGCCGAGCTGGCCGACGCGCTGAAGAAGGCCGCGGCACGCCACGACGACGTCGAGCGGGCGGTCGGCTCGGCGCGGGCGATGCGCCGATCGGAGCTCTGCCGCGTCGCGATCGCCGACGTGCTCGGCGAGCTCGACATCGACGACTGCGGCCGGGCGCTGAGCGACATCGGGTCGGCCACGGTGGAGGCCGCGCTCGAGGTCGCCCGGCGGGACATCGACGCACCACCCTTGGGGATCGTCGCCCTCGGACGCTGGGGTGGACGGGAGCTCAGCTACGCGTCGGACGCGGACTGCATGTTCGTGGTCCCCGACGGCACCGAGGGCGAGGACCTGGCAGCCGCGGGCCGGCTGGTGCGGCGGCTCGCCGAGATCCTGGCCAAGCCGGGCCCCGACCCGGCGTTCCCGCTCGACACCAACCTGCGCCCGGAGGGCGCGGACGGGCCGCCGGTGCGGACCGTCTCCTCGTACGCCTCGTACTACGCCAAGTGGGCGTCGACGTGGGAGCGCCAGATGCTGCTCCGCGCGCGCCACGGGGCGGGCGATGAGCGGCTCACCGCGGCGGTGCTGGCCGACGTCGCGCCCTACCGGTACCCCGAGGGCGGTCTCACAGGCGCGCAACTCACGGAGATCCGCCGCCTGAAGTCGCGCATGGAGAACGAGCGGCTCCCGAAGGGCGGCGCCGGCGTCCGTCACCTGAAGCTCGGGCCGGGCGGCCTGAGCGACGTCGAGTGGACGGTGCAGGTGGTCCAGTTGCAGCACGCGCACGCCCACCCCGAGCTGCGCGTCACCGGCACCATGGAGGCACTGGAAGCTGCGCGCGCACTGGGTCTGGTGCAGCAGGGGGACGCCGATGCGCTGGCCGCCGCCTGGCGGCATGCGAGCAGCCTGCGCGACGCGATCATGCTCGTGCGGGGGCGGCCCAGCGACGTGCTGCCCTCAGACCTGCGCGAGCTCGCCGCGATCTCCGCCCTGTTGGGGATGTCGGGTCCGGTCACGCAGTTGGGGGAGCGGACCCGTCGCCTCGCCCGGCGGGCGTCCGCGGTGGTGGCCCGGCTCTTCTGGGGGGAGTAGCGGCTCAGCCCCGGGCAACGGCGCGCAGGAACCCCCGCCAGCCCTCGGGAGTCGCCAGCGGCGAGGTCAGGTCGGCCATCGACTGGACGCGGCGCACCGCGTCCCGGGTCTGGTCGTCGTAGTCGCCGGTCGGCTCCACGTCGTGGCCGAAGACGTGGCGGCACGCGTACTGGACGAGCTGGACCTGGGTGCCGCTGCGCCGGTTGAAGGTGCTCAGACCGTCCCCGGAGACAGCGTTGTCCACGTGGATGTGGTTGTGGTGCGCCGCGTCGTAGGGGTAGGCGAGCGTGTAGCTGAAGTGCAGGTGGAGCGACGCGGCGAGTCGCCAGTAGTCGCGCAACTGCGTGGACGAGCCCGGCCCCCACCGGTCGAAGCGCAGCGACACCTCGCCCCGGTCGTGCGCGATGGCGGAGATGTCGAAAGCCCGGCCCACCTGGTGGTAGGAGCCGCACTTGTCGACGTAGGCGCCGAAGCTCGTCACGGTCCGGATCGCGCCCAGCCCGCTCAACTCGGCCCAGTCCGCCGCCCAGGCCTCGAGCCGGGCGAGGAAGGCCGGGTCGCTTTGCATGGTGGTGGGTGCGCCCGTCTCGTCGTAGAGCAGCGTGCCGGTAGCGACGGCGTCGAACGCGACGAGATCCCCCGGCGTCCGGCACGTCGGGGCCGCGCGGCCATCGGGTTCGCCCAGTGGCTCGAGCACGGTGTTCCGGCCGCAGCCGGTGAGCAGCGCCAAGGACGCGGCGGTGAGCAGCGCGCGCCTCGTGGTCATGTCACCAGAATAGGAGTGGTGCACCCGTTTCCCCAGCCGCTGCTAGAGTGGGGGCCACGTATTCCGGGGTCGGTGAAAGTCCGAACCGGCGGTTACAGCCCGCGACCCTGACGACGCGCCCGCGTCCGATGGCTGACTCGGTGGAATTCCGAGGCCGACAGTAAGAGTCTGGATGGGAGGAATGCGAGCCCATGCGGCGCGCCTGTCTGCGCGCCCGCGTCGGTGAGCGCCCCGGACCGATGAAGGGACTGGGATGGCAGCTCGCCTGTGGGTCGCGTACCCCGCGCGGACCTACCCCCGCACGCGCACCGAGCGTCTCGTGGTGCCCGCGGTCGCGTTCGTCGTCGTCGTCCTCGCCTGGTACGCGCTGAGCCGCGTGCTTCCTCCGCTGCTGCTGCCGAGCCCGTTCGACGTGGCCGTCCGCGTCGTGCGCCAGGCCTCGTCGGGACTCGCCTGGCAGTACCTTTGGCCCACGCTCGGTCCGGCCGTGCTCGGGGTCCTGCTCGCGATCGTCGCGGCCCTGTCGCTCGGGCTCGCCTCGTCGCACTCCCGGGTGCTGGCGGCCGTGTTCGAGCCGTTCGTGGCACTCTCGCAGACCGTCCCGCTCGTCGCGCTCGCGCCGCTGCTGGTCCTGTGGCTGGGCTACGGCGCCGTGCCGATCGCGGTGCTGTGCGCCATCGTCGCCTTCTTCCCCATGGTGACCACCACCATCATCGGCTTCCGCCGTCTCGACATGCGCGCCCTCGAAGCGGGCATGCTCGACGGCGCCGGCCCGTGGCAGCGTCTCTGGCACATCGAGCTGCCGATGGCCGCGCCGTCGATCCTCGCCGGCATGCGCGCCGGCGCGGCGCTGGCGATGACCGGCGCCGTGGTGGGGGAGTTCGTCATGGGTGGCAGGGGCCTCGGTACGCTGCTCACCCTCTCCCGGCAGGCCTCCGACACCACCGGGATGTTCACTGTCATCTTCTGGATCAGCGCCGCGTCGATGGTCCTCTACATGCTCTTCGCAGTCCTCGAACAAGCTGCGTCCAACCGACTCCAAGGAGAAACCCAATGATCTCTCGTCGTCACCTCCTCGCCGCCGGCGGCCTCACCGCGCTCGTCGCCGCGGGATGCTCGCCCGCCGATGAGCCGGCGCCGTCGCCCGATCCGGCCGTGACGGTCGGTTTGACCTACATCCCCAACGTGCAGTTCTGCGCGTTCTACCTGGGGCTGAAGGAGGGGTTGTTCGAGGACGTCGACGTGACGATCCGGCACCACGGCGAGCAGGAGGACCTGTTCGGCGCGCTGGCCCGGGACCAGGAGCAGTTGGTGTACGCCTCCTCCGACGAGGCGGTCGTGGCGGGGCAGGAGCTCGTCACGGTGGCGACCAGCTACCAGCGCTACCCGGTGGAGGTGCTGTTCCTGGGCCAGGCGGGCGACCTGTCGGAGCTTCGCGGCAAGACGCTGGGCATCCCCGGACGGTTCGGCTCGAGCTACTACGCGGCGCTGGCCGCCATGGAATCGGCCGGGCTCACGGAGGACGACCTGACGCTGCAGGAGATCGGCTACACCCAGGTGTCGGCGATGGCGACGGGCAAGGTGGACGCGATCATGGGCTTCACCAACAACGAGCTCGTGCAGCTGGAGATGATGGGCGTGGAGGTGTCCAAGGTGCCCATCTCCGAAGAGCCGATGCTCGTGGGGCCCGGGCTGATCACCACCCCGGATCGGGCCGACGAGCCGGCGGTCGCTGCGGTGGTGGCCGGTCTGCTGGCCGCGGAGCGCCGCGTGGTGGAGGATCCCGCGGCGGCGATCGAGGCTACCAAGGAGCACGTGCCCGCGCTCGCCGACCCGGCCCAGCTGGAGATGGCCCAGCGCGTGCTGGAGGCGACGATCGAGCTGTGGCGCGACCCGTCCGGTGAGGTGAGCGTCGACGTCGATCCCGCGGCGATGCGGCGCATGGAGGAGTTCCTCACCGGCGCGGGCATCGTCTCGGGCTAGTACTCGAGGGGCGCCCTGGGGCGGAAGACCAGGGCGCCGATGACCGGCGGCAGCAGGACGGTGAGGTAGACCCCGCTCGTGCCCGGCAGGAGCGGGGCGAGCGCCCACAGGATTCCCGCGAGCAGCACGGCGAGCACCAGCCACAGCAGCCCGAGCCGCAGCCGTCGGCAGACGAGGACCACGACGCCCAGGGCGGCGACGAGTCCCACCGAGCCGTGCACCAGGAAGGGCGGGATGACCATCGGGTCGTAGGCGTAGCCCACGCCCGGGTTGGTCCACTCCCAGACCATGACGCCGAGCGTCGCCCCGGCCGGGATCAGCAGCCACAGGACGAGGGCCACCACAAGCCAGAGTGCGAGCGCCTTGGGGTCGCGCCAGGTGTTGCGTCCCGCCACCGCGGTCAGCGCACCTCGACGAGGGTGCGGCCGTGCCGGCGGCCCGCCAGCAGCTCCTCGCCCGCGGCGATGACCCCGTCCAACCCGATCCGCGTGGTCATGGCGTCGAGAAGCTCGACATCGACGCCGCGCGAGAGGGTGCGCCAGGCGTCCTCCCGGTCGTTGGCGGGCGCCCAGACGGAGTCGATGCCGGCCAGGGTCACGCCCCGCAGGATGAACGGCATCACCGTCGTAGGCAGCGCGTGCGAGCCGGCCAGCCCGCAGGCGGCGACCGTGCCGCCCGGCACGGTGCGGGCGATGGCATTGGCGAGGACCTCCCCGCCGACCGAGTCCACGACGCCCGCGTAGGTGGCCTTCTGCAGCGGCTTGCCGGCCCCCTCCAGGTCCGCCCGCGCGACGATCTCGTCGGCGCCGAGTTCCCGCAGGAAGTCGCCGAGCTCGTCGGGGCGCCCGGTGAGCGCCGCGACGTCGAAGCCGGCAGCGGCCAGCAGCATCGTCGCGATCGAGCCGACGCCGCCGGTGGCGCCCGTGACGAGCACCGGCCCCTGGTCGGGGGAGACGCCCTCCATCACCAGCCGGAGGACGGCGAGGGCGGCGGTGTAGCCGGCGGTGCCCAGCGCGGCGGCCTGCTCGGGCGAGAGCCCGTCGGGGAGCGCGACGGCCAGTTCACCATCGATGTGCGCGCGGGTCGCGTAGCCGCCGTGCGCGGTCTCGGACAGTCCGGCGCCGTTCAGCATCACCCAGTCGCCGGGGCACCAACGCTCGTCGGAGGACTCCGCCACCCGGCCGACCAGGTCGATGCCGGCGACGAGCGGCCTCGTCCGCACGACGCCGGGCCTGCCCGTGACGGCGAGCCCGTCCTTGTAGTTCAGGTCGGAGTACGCCACGTCGACGTGCAGCGTCCCCTCCCCGAGAAGCTCTTCGCCGAACTCTTCGAGGGCGACGCCCTCATCCCTGACCACGATTCCACGCATGTCCCCACCCTACTGAGGGGCCGGGACCTTCCGGGCGCCCGCCTCGTGCAAGGATGAGGCGATGAGTGATTCGATCTCGACCCGGCATGGGACCGTCTGCATGGCGGTTCGGCGGTGGGAGCGGCTGACGACCCGAGGCATTTCTGCCAGACTTGGGCGAGCCGACTTCGCGGAGATCGAAGTCATTCGCAGTGGTGCGGATGCCCCGAAGCAACCTCGACTAAGGAGAGAGTAGATGCCCCGTATTGACAACGCCGAGCTACGCGGCAAGGTCATGTCTGCCGATGAGGCCGCCCAGCTGATCCCCCACGGTGCCGTGGTGGCCACGTCGGGCTTCACCGGTGCCGCGTACCCGAAGGCCTTGCCAACCGCGATCGCGAACCGCGCCAAGGACTTGCACGACCGGGGCGAGCCCTACCAGATCGACTTCCTCACCGGCGCCTCCACCGCCCCCGACTGCGATGGCGTCCTCGCCGAGGCCGACGCCATCCGCCTCCGCTTCCCCTACCAGTCCGACCCGTCGATGCGGCAGGCCATCAACGAGGGACGGATGGGCTACTTCGACACCCACCTGTCGCACACCGCCCGGCAGGTGACAGCCGGCTTCTTCGGGAAGGTCGACGTCGCCATCGTCGAGGCCACCCGCATCGACGCCGACGGCAACCTGATCCCCTCCTCGGGCGTCGGCAACAACGTGGAGTTCCTCGACGCGGCCGAGAAGATCATCATCGAGGTCAACTCCTGGCAGTCCGAGGACCTCGAGGGGATGGCCGACATCTACCGGATCGGCGCCGCCCCGGGCCGCCAGCACATCCCGATCTACGCCACCGGCGACCGCATCGGCACCACCTACATCGACATCGACGTGTCCAAGGTGGTGGCGGTCGTCGAGACCGACCTCCCCGACCGCAACGCCCCCTTCAAACCGATCGACCACGTCTCCAAGCAGATCGCCGGCCACTTCCTCGACTTCCTCGAGGACGAGGTGCGCTTCGGCCGCCTCCGCTACGACGGGTACGTCATGCAGTCCGGCGTCGGCAACGTGCCGAACGCGGTCATGGCCGGGCTGCTCGACTCGAAGTTCGAGAACATCCAGGCCTACACCGAGGTGATCCAGGACGGGATGGTCGACCTCATCGACGCGGGCAAGATGTCGGTGGCCTCGGCCACGTCGTTCTCGCTCTCCCCGGAGTACGCGCAGAAGATGAACGAGGAGGCGGCGCACTACCGCAAGTACATCATCACGCGGCCGCTGCAGGTCTCCAACCACCCGGAGGTCATCCGCCGACTCGACCTGATCTCGAACAACGGACTGATCGAGGCGGACATCTACGGCAACGTGAACTCCACCAACGTCTCCGGGTCGCGCATCATGAACGGCATCGGCGGCTCGGGCGACTTCACGCGCAACGCCTTCACGTCGACGTTCATCACGCCGTCCGTGGCGAAGCACGGCGCGATCTCCGCGATCGTGCCGTTCGCCTCGCACATCGACCACACCGAGCACGACGCGATGGTCATCGTCTCCGAGTACGGGTACGCCGACCTGCGCGGGCTGTCCCCGCAGGAGCGGGTGCCGCGGATGATCGCCATCGCGCACCCGGACTACCGGCCGCTGCTGCAGGAGTACTTCGATCACGCGAAGGCCACCTCGCCGCAGCAGACCCCGCACGACCTCGCCAGGGCGTTCGAGTTCCACCTGCGCCTGGCCGAGACCGGCTCGATGATGCCGCGCGGCGCCTGACTCGCGAACGCGGAAGCGGCCGGCCACCCGAGGGTGACCGGCCGCTTTCGTGTACCGAGAGCTCAGAGCGCGTAGTACAACTCGAACTCGTAGGGGTGCGGGCGCTGGGCGATCGCGGTGATCTCCGCGCGCTTGAGCTCGATCCACGTCTCGATGAGGTCGGGCGTGAACACGTCCCCGGCCAGCAGGAAGTCGTGGTCCGTCTCCAGCCGGTCGAGCACCGCTCCGAGGCTCGCGGGCACCGTGGGCACCTGGTCGTGCTCCTCGGGCGGCAGCTCGTAGAGGTCCTTGTCGACCGGCGCCAGCGGCTCGATGCGGTTCTGGACCCCGTCGAGGCCGGCGAGCAGCATCGCGGCGAACGCCAGGTACGGGTTCGACGACGGGTCGGGGCAGCGGAACTCGATCCGCTTCGCCTTCGGGTTCGAGCCCGTGATCGGGATCCGGATGCAGGCCGAGCGGTTGCGCTGCGAGTAGACCAGGTTCACGGGGGCCTCGAAGCCGGGCACCAGACGGTGGTAGGAGTTCACCGACGGGTTGGTGAACGCCAGCAGCGACGGGGCGTGCTTGAGGAGCCCACCGATGTACCAGCGGGCGACGTCGGAGAGGCCGGCGTAGCCGTTCTCGTCGTAGAACAGGGGCTTGCCGTCGTTCCACAGGGACTGGTGGCAGTGCATGCCCGACCCGTTGTCGCCGAAGATGGGCTTCGGCATGAAGGTGGCGGTCTTGCCGGCCTCCCAGGCGGTGTTCCTGACGAGGTACTTGAACTTCATCACGTCGTCGGCCGACCGCAGCAGCGTGTCGAAGCGCCAGTTGATCTCCGCCTGCCCAGCGGTCCCCACCTCGTGGTGGGCACGCTCGACCTGCAGCCCGGCGTTCTCCATGTGGCGGACGATGTCGTCGCGGAGGTCACCGAAGTGGTCCACCGGCGCGACGGGGAAGTAGCCGCCCTTGTACTTCACCTTGTAGCCGCGGTTGCCGCCGTCCTCGACCCGGCCCGTGTTCCACGCGCCGGCCTCGGAATCGATGTGGTAGTAGGCCGAGTTGGAGGTGGTGTCGAAGCGGATGTCGTCGAACACGTAGAACTCGGCCTCGGGGGCGAAGAACGCGGTGTCCGCGATCCCCGTCGACTGCAGGTACGCCTCCGCCTTGCGGGCGATGTTGCGCGGGTCACGCGAGTACGGTTCCTTGGTCAGCGGGTCGTGGACGAAGAAGTTCACGTTCAGCGTCTTGGACTTGCGGAAGGGATCGACGAACGCGGTCGTCGGGTCGGGCAGCAGCGACATGTCCGATTCGTGGATCTTCTGGAATCCGGTGATGGAGGACCCGTCGAAGTTGAGACCGTCCTCGAACACGGCTTCATCGAAAGCGGCGGCCGGCACGGTGAAATGCTGCATGACGCCGGGGATGTCGCAGAACCGCACATCGATGGTCTCGATGTCACCGTCCCGGACGTAGGCCAGCAGTTCTTCAGCGTTCTTGAACATTTGGAGAGCCCCTCTCTGTAGCAGGCGGGGCCCACTCTAGATGAGTGGGCCCCGCCGCGAATCGTCCGGTGTTTATAAGTTCAGATCTTGGCGCTGAACTCCGGCTTGGCGTGGTATATGTCCTCGTCCAGCACGCCGGCGCGCTTGGCGACGACCGTGGGCACGAGGGCCTGGCCGGTGACGTTGAGGGCGGTGCGCCCCATATCGACGATCGGCTCGACGGCGAGGAGCAGGCCGACGCCGGCCAGGGGGAGGCCCAGCGTGGAGAGCGTGAGGGTGAGCATCACCGTCGCGCCGGTGGTCCCGGCGGTGGCGGCGGAGCCGATCACCGCGACGAACGCGATGAGCAGGTAGTGGGTCAGGTTGAGGTCCACGCCGTAGAACTGGGCGATGAAGATCGCCGCGAGCGCCGGGAAGATCGCGGCGCAGCCGTCCATCTTGGTCGTCGCGCCGAGCGGCACCGCGAAGCTGGCGTACCGGCGCGGCACGCCGAGGTTGCGCTCGGCGACCTGCTCGGTGACCGGCATGACGCCCATCGAGGAGCGCGTGACGAAGCCGAGCGAGATCACGGGCCACACGTTGCGGTAGAACTGCCCGACGCCGAGTCCGTGGAGCTTCAGGATGACGGGGTAGACGACGAGCCAGACGATGGCCAGGCCGACGTACAGCGCCACGACGAAGGCGCCGAGCGAGGCGAGCGAGCTCCAGCCGTAGGTGACGACGGCGCGCCCGATCAGCGCGGCGGTGCCGATGGGGGCGAGGCGGATGATCCACCAGAGCACCTTCTGCACCACGGCGAGGACCGACTCCGTCAGCGAGACGAACTGGGCCGCCTTCTCGCCGACCTTCAGCGCCGCGATGCCGAAGGCGATGGAGATCAGCAGGATCTGCAGGATGGAGAAGTTCGGGGTGGCGGTGAACCCGGCCTCCGCATCACCGCTCACCCGGACGCCGAGGCCCAGGATGTTGCTGGGGATGAGGCCGGTGAGGAAGGCGAGCCAGTCGCCGGTGCGTCCCGGCTCCTGCGCGGCGTCCCCGGAGACGCCGGCGGTGAGCCACGGGCTGGAGACCAGGCCGGCGAGGATGCCGACGACCACGCTGGCGAGCGCGGTGATGCCGAACCAGATCAGCGTGCTGACGGCGAGGCGGGCGGCATTGGTGACCTCGCGGAGCCGCGAAACCGAGGAGATGACGGCGGTGACGACGAGCGGCACGACCAGCACGGTGAGGAGCTTGACGTAGCCGCTGCCGACCTCGCTGAGGAGGACGGTGAGCCAATTGGGGGACTCGTCGGCGCCCGGGCCGATGGCCGCTGCGGCGAGGCCGAGGAAGAGGCCGACGACGAGGCCGAGGAAGATCTGGAAGCCGAAGGACTTCCACAGGGGTTGCTTGTTCTGCGGCTGCACGTCGGCAGGCGCGATGGCGGTCTGTGCCATGGGAATGGGTGCTTTCTACTGGTGACGGGTGGGGCTGGGGACGACTGCGGGGACCGGCGTCAACAGGACGCGGTCGTGATGATGCAGTTGTCGACCCAGGGCCGGGTCACCAGGATTGGCATGGGCAAAGGATGTCACAGGGCGGCCCGCACCACAAGTGCCCGGTTGGCCGGGCCCACGGCGCAGCCGCTACGCTCGCGGTGTGGACAGCGGCTACCCGGGTGAGAGCATCGGACTGCCGTCGTCTGGGCCCGGCTCGCTCGCGAGCTGGCGTGCCCGGGTGGCGGCGATGATCGGGGACTGGGCGGCGTCCATGCTGGTGGCCACCATGCTGTTCGGCCCGGGCGTGCTCACCGAGTCCGGCTGGAGGAGCTTCATGGTGCTGGCGGTCTACTTCGTCGAGGCATCGGTGCTGACGACCGTGACCGGCAGTTCCTTCGGCCAGTTGCTGGCCCGGATCGGCGTGACCCGCGTCGAGGGCGGACCGCTCGGCCTCTGGCGCCCCACCGTGCGTACCGCGTTGAAGTGCCTGGTGATCCCGATGTTCGTGGTGGGCGCTGAACGGCGGGGCCTGCACGACCTCCTGCTCGGCACCGTGGTGGTCAACCGGCGCTGAGGGCCGGCCGGCCCCAGTACGCGAGTCGTGGGGCGGAACTCTTGCATCATCGCCCGTTCCGAAGAACACTGAGGAGCAACGAGGTCATCACGGAACCGGGCCGACATGAATTCCGAACTCTCACCGTTCCAGCGCGGCGGGCAGGACCTGCCGGTGACGTTCGTCGCGCCGGTACCTTCGCGGGCCGGTGACGCCATCGACCTGGACGCCGCGGTCGATCGTTCCCGCGGCCGTCGCCGGGGCATCACGGCCGCGGTGGCCGTGCTCGTCCTGGCGGTGCTGGCCGGGCAGTGGGTGTTGCGGCCCCCGCAGGCCGACTGGCTGGAGGCCGGACTGGTCGTCGGACTGGAGCAACCGCCGCCCGCGATGGCCTCCGTGCACGCGTTCGGCCGCGTCGGCGGCATGGAACTCACCGCGAGGGTGTCGCTCGGCGGCCGGACGGTGCAGGTGCGCAGCGTGACCAACGAGGGCCGCACTACCCTCTGGGAGCGCGAGGTGGGGGCCGACCGGCCGATCGGGGCCGTGAGCCTCGTGGGCAACGCTGCGGACCGGCGGGCACTGTTGGTTCTCTCGACGCCCCGGACGCTCGCGCCCGGGGCGGAGGACGAACGCGACGTGGTCGTCGCGTTGAACCTCGACGACGGACGCGAGCTCTCGCGTCGTGACTGGGACCCGGCCCACCGGCTCGTCCCCTCCGACGACGGACGCATCTACCGCCTCGACACCGGCACGTCGGAGATCCAGGCGATGCAGGACATCAACTCCGTGAGCTGGCGCACCACCATCGACCCGTACATGTGGCTCGGGCACGCGCCCGAGCTCCGCAGGCACGGGGGCTGGCTGCTGCTGGTCCCCGAGGACGAGGGCCGCCGCGCGACCATGCGGGGCGGTGACGTCTTCCTCACGGCACTCGACCCCGCGACGGGGGCCATTCCCGGCTGGCTGGCAGTGGCGGGGCCCGGGGAGCGGTTCCAGCGGCAGGCGCTGGAGGACCTGTTCGTCGAGCATTCGGTGGGTGCGGGGGAGCGCGTGGTCAGGGCTCGCCGGTGGAGCGACGGGGCGGTGCGTTGGCAGCGGTTCGACGCGGGACTCATCCCGCTGGCGGTCGACGGGAAGCTCTACGCCACGTCGTCCACCCTCGAGGGGACGCGGCTCATGCGGCTCGACCCGGCCGACGGCGGCTTGCTCTGGGAGCGGGAACTCGAGGGCACGATGACGCTGCTGCTGGGCGGGGACGAGGGCTTGGTCGCGGTCACGCCCGACCGGTGGGCGATCACGGTGCTCGACGAGGACTCCGGCGAGGTGCGTGCGGAGCTTCCCTACGAGGGTGCGCCCCATCTGGGCACGGGCTCGTACTTCAGCGCCGGGCTCTCCCCGGCTGGTGACCTCGTCCTGTCGCGTCGTGGTCTGGGCGACGGCGCGCTGGAGTGGCGGGAGACCTACCGCGGCTTCCGAGCCGTGACGCAGGTGGGGCCGAGGCTGCTCCTGGTGGCCCCGGAGGAGCAGCGCCTGTCGCCGCTGTACCCGCCCTGACCGGTCACCCGGCCGACTCGAGCCAGGCTTCCTCGATGGCGTCGCGCCGAGACTCGGCGTCCTGCAGTTGGGTCCCGAGTTCGGCCAGGCGGCTGTAGTCGGTGGCGGCCTCCGCCATGCGCTGGTGGAGCCCGGCGATCTCCGCCTCCACCTTCTCCAGCTGGGACTCGAGCCGCGCGAGCTCCTTCTTCCGCGCGCGCTCGGCGGCGGCGTCCGACGTGTTCTTCGCAGGCGCAGCCGGGGCGGCGACGGTGGTCGCGGCCCCGCCGGTCCGCCGGCGCTCGAGGTACTCGTCCACCCCGCCGGGCAGGAGCACACAACTGCCGTCGCCCAGGAGCGCGTACGTGACGTCGGTGACGCGCTCGAGGAAGTAGCGGTCGTGGCTCACGACGATGAGGGTGCCGGGCCAGGTGTCGAGGTAGTCCTCCACGACGGTGAGCGTGTCGATGTCGAGGTCGTTGGTGGGCTCGTCGAGGATCAGGACGTTGGGCTCGGTGAGCAGCAGTCGGAGGAACTGCAGCCGGCGGCGCTCGCCACCGGAGAGGTCGCCGATCCGGGCCACCAGCCGGTCGCCGGTGAACCCGAACTCCTCCAGGAGCGACGAGGCGCTCGCCTCCCGGCCCGTGGCCAGCCGCGTCTCCTCCTTCAGCCGGGACACCGACTGCAGGACCCGGTCGCTGTCGTCGAGCTCGGCGACGGCCTGGGAGAGGTACGCCAGCCGGATCGTCTGCCCGCGCTTGATCTTGCCGGCGGTGGGGGAGCGGCGGTCCGCCAGGAGGTCGAGCAGGGACGTCTTGCCGGCTCCGTTGACGCCGACCAGTCCGATCCGGTCGCCGGGACCGATGGACCAGGTCAGCGACCGCAGCAGCTGCCGGTCGCCCACCTCGTAGCGCACGTTGGTGAGATCGAACACGTCCTTGCCCAGGCGCGCCGTGGCGAACTGTTCGAGCTGGAGCTTGTCGCGGGGCGGCGGCTCACCGGCGATGAGTTCGTTGGCCGCGTCGATGCGGAACTTCGGCTTGGAGGTGCGGGCCGGGGCACCGCGGCGCAGCCAGGCGAGTTCCTTGCGCGCCAGGTTCTTCCGGCGCGCCTCGTTCGCGGCCGCCTGCCGTTGCCGCTCGACCCGGGCTAGCACGTAGGCGGCATAGCCGCCGTCGTAGGCGTCGACGACGCCGTCGTGCACCTCCCAGATGCGCGTGCAGACGGCGTCGAGGAACCAGCGGTCGTGGCTGACGACCAGCATCGCCAGGCCGGCGCGCGACCGGGCGGCGAGGTGGTCCGCGAGGAAGGCGATGGCCTCCACGTCGAGGTGGTTGGTGGGCTCGTCGAGGACGATCAGGTCGTGCGGGCCGAGCAACACCGAGACCAGGGCGACGCGTCGCCGTTCCCCGCCCGACAGCGTGCCGAGGGTTCGGTCCAGTTCGAGGCCGGGGAGTAGCGCCTGCACCACGGCGCGCTGCTCGGCGTGGCGGGCGTAGACGTGGTCGGGCTCGCCGAAGAGCGCCACGTCGCGGATCGTCTGCTCGTCGGTCCCGATGTGCTCCTGCCGGAGCACGCCGATGGAGGCGGAGTTGGAGACGGTGACTCGGCCCGCGTCGGGCTCGAGTTCGCCGGTGAGGATGCGCAGCAGCGTGGTCTTGCCGTCGCCGTTGCGGCCGACGACGCCGATCACCTCCCCGGCGGAGAGGCCCAGCGACACCCCGTCGAGCAGCGTGCGCGTGCCGAAGCCGTGGGTGACCGCCTCGGCGTTGACGATGTTGGCCACGTCAGCGGCCGCGCATCGCCCTGTGTGCGCCCTTCATGTTGATCGGGCCCTTGGGGATTGGGGCCTTGGGGCGCATGGCGTCGAGCGAGCGCAGGCGGTTGCGGGTCTCGTTGATCTGCGCGTCGGTGAGCTGCTTGGGCAGCTTCTTGATGTGGTCGGCGAGCTTGTCGAGCGGCACCTGTCCAGGGCCAGTGCCCATCTGGACCACCTGGGCCTGCACGCCGTAGAGCACCTGGTCGTGCTTCTTCTTCTCGCTGGCGAGCAGCGCCTTGAGACGGCCGGGCTCGCCCTCGCCGATCAGCACGAGGCCGCCGGGGCCGAGCGTGCGGTGCACCGCGTCGTAGCTCTTGGTGACGGCGATACCGGGCGTGGAGTGCCACTTCTTGCTCAGCATGTTGAGGGCGACCTCGGCCGAGCCGGGCTGTCCCTCGTAACGCTTGTAGGCGCCGCGACGGGCGCGGCGGGTGAGCATCAGCAGCACGGCCATGATGCCGGTGGTGATGGCGAGGATGGTCCACAGGAGGATCCCCAGCCAGCCGTTGGCGAGCCACAGGGTGAGCGCGAGGATGACGAGGAACGGCACCAGGAAGGATGCCACCAGGATGAGCCCGAGCTTGGGATCGTGCTCCTTGGTCGCCTTGTACACCTCGACGAGCTGACGCCACCGGCCCCAGTCGGCGGGGTTGGTGGAGTTCTTCCGACGAAGCTTCTCGGCCCGGGCCTCGGCCTTCTGCTTCGCCTCGAGTGCCTTGGCCTTCTCGCTCTTTGCCATGGTCGCTTTCTAGTGGATCAGGACTGCTTCTTCCGCGCGTCCATCGCGGTGCGGTACAGGCGACCGGCGCGGTAGGACGACCGGACCAGAGGTCCGGACAGCACACCAGAGTATCCGATCTCCTTGGCCTCCTGCTCCAGCTCCGCGAACTCGTCGGGCGTGACCCAGCGGTCGATGGGGTGGAGGGTGGCGTTGGGGCGCAGGTACTGGGTGATCGTGATCAGCTCCGCACCGGCGTCGTGCAGGTCGCGCAGGGCGCCCGAGATCTCCTCGCGGGTCTCGCCCATGCCGAGGATGAGGTTGGACTTGGTGACGAGCCCCTCGTCGCGCGACCAGCGCAGCACCTCGAGCGACCGGTCGTAGCGGAATCCGGGACGGATGCGCTTGAAGATCCGCGGGACGGTCTCGACGTTGTGGGCGAAGACCTCGGGGCGCGCGTCGAACAGCTGCTGCAGCAGTTCCCGCTTGCCGGAAAAGTCGGGCGCCAGCATCTCGACCCCCACACCGGGGTTGACGGCGTGGATCTGGCGGATCGTCTCCGCGTACAGCCAGGCGCCCTCGTCTGGCAGGTCGTCGCGGCAGACGCCGGTGACGGTGGCGTAGCGCAGCCCCATCTGCTTCACGGAGGCGGCCACCCTCAGCGGCTCGGCCGGGTCGTAGCCCTCGGGCTTCGCGGACGTGATCTGGCAGAAGTCGCAGCGCCGGGTGCACTGGTCGCCGCCGATCAGGAAGGTGGACTCGCGGTCCTCCCAGCACTCGTAGATGTTGGGGCAGCCGGCCTCCTGGCACACGGTGTGGAGGTTGCCCGTCTTGACGATGCTCTGCAGGTCGTTGTAGTTCGGCCCCATCTTCGCCTTGGTGCGGATCCACTCCGGCTTGCGTTCGATGGGGGTCTCCGCGTTGCGCGCTTCCACGCGGAGGAGTTTCCGACCTTCTGGCTTCACTGCAGTCACGCTGCCACCCTACTCGCTTCCGAAATCGAGCGCCGCCTCCAGGTGCGGCCGCAGGTCCCTCGCCACGCCCTCGACCGTCCAGTCGCCGGGGACCTCCTCGACGATCGAGGTGACGCCCGCGTCGGCGATGCCGCACGGGATGATGTTGCCGAACCGTTCGGCGCTGGAGGCGACGTTGAGCGCGAAGCCATGCATGGTGGTGCGCCGGGAGACGCGGACGCCGATCGCGCAGATCTTCCGCTCCGGCCGGTCGGCGTCGGCGGGCAGCCAGACGCCGGTGCGGCCCTCGACGCGCCCGCCGGGGATGCCGTAGTCGGTCAGGAGCCCCATGACGGCCTCCTCCAGCTTGCGCACGTAGTCCACCACGCCCATGCCGTCGCGGAGGCGGACGATGGGGTAGCCGACGAGCTGGCCGGGGCCGTGGTAGGTGATCTTGCCGCCGCGGTCCACGTCGATCACGGGTGTCCCGTCGAACGGCCGCTCCTCGGGGAGGGTACGGCGCCCCGCGGTGTAGACAGGGGAGTGCTCGACGAACAGCACGTGCCCGGGCCGCTGACCCGAGGCCACCGCGTCGTGCACCTGCCGCTGGTAGTCCCACGTGCGCTGGTAGTCCGCGTCGCCCCGGCCCAGGCCGAGATCCTCGAAGGTCAGCATGCCGGTCAGGTTACTCCACCCTTCAACGACCGGCGGCCGGCCCCCCGACAGGGGACCGGCCGTCGCACACGCGGGGTGGCTCAGAGACCGAACTCGGCGCCGAAGTCGCCCTCCTCGAGGCGGGCCTTGATCGCCGACAGGAAGCGGGCCGCGAGGGCGCCGTCGACCAGTCGGTGGTCGTAGGTCAGCGACAGGTACATCATGTCGCGGATCGCGATCGTCTCGTCGCCGAACTGGTCCGCGACGACGACCGGCCGCTTCACCAGCGCACCGGTGCCGAGGATGGCCACCTCGGGCTGGTTGATGATGGGCGTGTCGAACAGCGTCCCGGCCGAGCCGTAGTTGGTGATCGTGAACGTGCTGCCGGACAGCTCGTCGGGGGTCACCTTGCTCTCGCGGGTGCGGGCGCCGAGGTCGCCGATCTTCTTGGCCAGGCCGGTGAGGTTCAGGTCGCCGGCGTCCTTGATGACGGGCACGAGGAGACCGCGGGGGGTGTCCACCGCGATGCCGATGTGCTCGCCGTCGGCGTAGGTCACCGTGCCGCCCTCGAGGTCCATCGTCGCGTTGAGCGTCGGGAACGCCTTCAGGGCCTCGATCGTCGCCAGCGTGATGAACGGGAGGTACGACAGCGAGGCGCCCTCGCGCTTCTTGAAGTCGTCCTTGGCGGCCTTCCGGATCCGGCTGATCGCGGTGACGTCGACCTCGACCGTGGCGGTGAGCTGCGCGGACACCGACAGCGACTGGGTCATGCGGTTGGCGATGGTCTTGCGCAGGCGCGAAAGCTTCTCGGTCGTGCCACGCAGGGCCTTCGCCTCCGCGGTCGGCTGTGCCTTCGGAGCGGCGGCCGGGGCCGCAGCGGCCGGAGCGGCGGCCGCGGGTGCGGCGGCTGGGGCGGCGGGAGCCTGCTTGGCGGCCTCTGCGGCGTCGAGGATGTCCTGCTTGCGGATGCGACCACCCACGCCGGTGCCGGTGACCTGGGCGAGGTCCACACCGTGCTCCTTGGCCAGCTTGCGCACGAGCGGGGTGACGTAGGTGCCGTCGCTGGAGGACTCCGCGGCGCGGCGGGCCACGGCCGCCTCGACGGCCTCCGAGCGCTCGGGCGTCGAACGCTGCGACGGCGCGGGCGCCTCCTCGCTGGTGGGCTCGGCCTTCACCGGGTCGGCGGCGGGCGCGGCCTCCTCGGGAGCCTCCTCCTTCTTCGCCGGCTCAGGCTCGGGCTCCTCCGCCTTAGGAGCCTCCGGAGCGGGAGCCTCCTCGGCTGCGGGGGCGGCGCTCTCGTCGCCGACGATGGCCAGCACGGCCCCGACCTCGGCGACGTCGTCCTCCTGGAACCGGATCTCGAGCAGCGTGCCCGCGACCGGGCTGGGGATCTCGGTGTCAACCTTGTCCGTGGAGACCTCGAGCAGGGCCTCGTCGACGTCCACGGAGTCGCCGACGGACTTGAGCCAGCGCGAGATCGTGCCCTCCGTGACCGACTCGCCCAGTGCCGGGAGTGTCACCTCGGTGCCCTGCGCCTTGCCGCCGCCGGACGGGGCCTGCGGAGCGGGTTCCTCGGTCTGCTGCGGGGACTCCTGCACGGGAACCTCCTCGGCCGCCTCCTCGGTGGGCTCCGGCTCGGGCTCGGCCTCCGGTTCGGGCTGCGACGGCGCGTCGCCACCCTCGGACGCCTCACCGATCACGGCGAGGACCGCGCCGACCTCGGCGACGTCGTCCTCCTCGAACCGGATCTCAAGGAGCGTGCCGGCGACGGGGCTGGGGATCTCGGTGTCGACCTTGTCGGTCGAGACCTCCAGCAACGGCTCGTCGACCTCGACGGTCTCGCCGACGGCCTTCAGCCAGCGCGAGATCGTGCCCTCGGTGACCGATTCGCCCAGTGCCGGAAGCGTTACTTCGGTTGACATTGTGTAGATGCTCCTTTGCTTGCCGCGTGTTGCTGTTCAGCCTATATCCGTTGCGACCCGCATGTGCAAAGGCCGCCCCCCGAGCGCGAGAATCGCCTCCGCGAGCGACTCGCCCACCGTCGGGTGGGGGTGGACGATCGATACGACGTCGTCCGGTTCGGCGCCCCAGCCGACGTGCATGGCACCCGACGTGATCAGCTCGGCCACGTCCTCGCCCACGGCGTGCACCCCGACGATCGGCCCCTGGGCGGAGCGGACGACCTTCACCATCCCGGTCTCCCTCTCATCGGTCGGCCGGGCGATCAGGGACTTGCCGTTCCCGGCGAGGTGGTAGGTGACGCTGCGGGCGCCGGGGCCGGCCTGGTCTTCGCGGAGGCCGACGCTCGCCACCTGCGGGGAGGAGTACGTCACGCGGGGGATCTGATGGTCGGGCGGCAGGGTCGGCCGGTGCCGGGATCGGCCCAGTTCCCACGCGACCAGCTCTGCGACGAACTGGCCGTGCGCGTAGCCGCGGTGCGCGAGTTGCGGGCCGGCGACCACGTCGCCGGCGGCGTGGATGTGCGGGACGCTGGTCCGGAGGTCCGCGTCGGTGGCGATCGCGGCACCGTCCAGTTCGACCCCCACCTCCTCGAGCCCGAGCCCGGCGACGCGCGGACGCCGTCCCACGGCCACGAGCAGCAGGTCGGCCTCCAGTTGCTCGTGGCCCACGGTGACGCGCACGCCGCCGTCCCCGGCCTCGGCCCCGGCGACCGGGGCGCCGGTCCGCACGTCGACTCCGCGCGACCGGAGCGCGCGGGTCAGCACCTTGGACAGCGCGGGCTCCTCGGACGGCAGCAGCCTGTCGAGCGCCTCCACGATGACCACCTCCACGCCCAGGTCGGCCCAGAGGGAGGCGAACTCGACGCCGATGACACCCCCGCCGAGCACCACGGCACGCCGCGGCAGCGCATCGAGCCGGAGCGCGTGCTCGCTGGTGATGATCCGTTCCCCGTCGACCGGCAGCCCCAGCGTCACCGGCTCCGCACCGGTGGCGACGAGGACCGCCGCCGCCTCGATCCGCTCGCCGCCAGCCTCCACCACGGTGCCGCCGACCAGACGTCCGGCCGCGGCCACGTGCCGGACGCCGCTGGCGGAGACCAGCCCCGAGAGCCCCCGGTGCAGTTGGTCGACCACGTCGTCGGCGTGCGACCGGATCGCGGCGGCGTCGACGTCGCCGGTGCCGCCGCCGATCCCGAACGCGCCGGCGTGCAGCACCGTCCGCCGGACCTTGGCGGACTGCAGCCAGGCCTTCGTCGGGATGCAGCCGACGTGCAGGCAGGTGCCACCCAGCGGGCCGGGGTCCACGAGCGTCACGTCCAGTCCGAGTTGGGAGGCGCGGAGGGCGGCGGCGTAACCGGCGGAGCCGGCGCCGAGGACGGCGAGGTCGGTCATGGGGGCCAGTCTTCCACGGGGCATTCGGAGGGTGGGCAATAATGTCCACGTGGGTTGGTTCCGACGACGCAGAGCGAAGGCCGAGGTCCGGCGCGCCACGGACGCGCTCCGAGGGGTCTCCTACGACCACCTGGTGGCGTTCGTGCGCAGCCGTCGCGGCGTCGAGGCGTGGATCGAGCGGCCCACCAGCTTCAACAAGCCGTCCATCCTCCTCGTGGCCGCCGACGGCGAGTCCACGCGGCGGGCGGTACCCAGCGAGGAGTACGGGTACGCGTTCGCCGAGGAGCTGGACATCCCCTGCTACGACGCCGGCGTAGTCCCGTATCCCCAGCGGATGCGCGAGTACGGCAAGGCCAACAAACGAAAGCCCATCGCATGATCAACCACACCTGGGGCACGGACGCCCACCTGGCCTGGCTCGACCGCTACCGCGAGGAACTGCTCGACTTCTACCAGCCGCACGTCGCCGACCCGCAGGGCGGCTACTTCTGGCTCGGCGGCACGGGGCAGCCGATGCCGGAGAAGGGCAAGGGGCTGTGGCTCGCGGCGCGCATGACGCACTGCTTCTCCCTCGCTCACCTGCTGGGCCGGGAGGGCGCCCGGGAGATCGCCGCGCACGGTGTGCGCTACCTCACCACGCCGCCGGGCCGCGACACCCGGTACGGCGGCTGGTTCGCCGCGGTGAACGAGGAGGACCGCGACGAGTCCAAGGAGCTCTACGGGCTGGCGCACGTGGTGCTCGCCGGTTCCTCGGCGCTGACCGCCGGCATCGAGGGGTCGCAGGGCCTGCTGACCGAGGCCTTGGGGCTCATCGACGCGCACTACTGGAACGAGGCCGACGGTGCCGCCCTGGACGCGATGGACCGGACGTTCACCGTGGCCGACCCGTACCGCGGGCTGAACGCCAACATGCACCTGACCGAGGCCTACCTGGCCGCCCACGAGGCCACCGGCGACCCGGTGCTGCTGGAGCGGGCGATCCGGCTGGCCGAGCGGTTCGTCGAGGGGCAGCTGCGCTCGGGACGCCCGGAGCCGCACCGCCTCGTCGAGCACTTCGACGAGCAGTGGCAGCCGGTGCCGGGCTACAACCGTGACGAGCCGGCCCACCCGTTCCGGCCGTACGGCTCGACCCCGGGCCACTGGCTGGAGTGGTCGAAGCTGGCGGTCCAGATCGCGGGGCTGCGCCCCGACGTGAAGTGGCTCGTGCCGGCGGCCGAGCAACTGTTCGCGGGGGCGCTGGCCGACGCGTGGGCGCCCAACGGGGGCTTCTACTACACGGTCGACTGGGACGGCAGCCCCGTCATCTCCAACCGCTTCTTCTGGCCGGTCACCGAGGCGATCGGCGCCGCGCACGTGCTCCGGCTCGCGACCGGCAAGCAGGAGTACGCCGACTGGTACACCCGGTTCTGGGACTTCGCGCAGGCCTACCTGATGGACCACGACCACGGCGCCTGGCACTCGGAACTCGACGACGACCTGCTGCCCACGACGCGGACGTGGGACGGCAAGCCCGACCTCTACCACGTGCTGCAGGCGACGCTGTACGCGAAGCTGCCGCTGGAGGCCGGGCTGGCCGCCCACCTGGCCCGCTAGGCGGAGGCCTGCTGGGCCAGCGCGATCAGCGTCCGCACGCCTACGCCGGTGCCGCCCTTGGTGGTGTAGCCGAACGCCTCTGAGGCGTCGGCCGGGCCCGCGATGTCCAGGTGTGCCCAGGCCACGCCCTCGGGGACGAACTTCTCGAGGAAGGCGCCGGCGACGAGCGCGCCGCCCCACCGCTTCCTGCCGCCGGAGCGGAAGTCGGCGATGTCGGACTTCAGCTGGTCGCGGTCGTGGTCGGTGATCGGCAGCTGCCAGAACTCCTCGCCGGCCGCCTCCGCGGCGTCGAGCACCCGGTCCGCGGTCGCGTCGTCGTTGGTCATGAGGCCGGCGATGCGCTCGCCGAGGCCCACCATGCAGGCGCCGGTGAGGGTGGCGACGTCGACGATCAGGTCGGGCTCGTCGGTGCCGGCGCGGCCGATCGCGTCGGCCATGACGAGGCGGCCCTCCGCGTCGGTGTTGTAGTTCTCCACCGTCTGCCCGTCGAACATGGTCAGCACGTCGCCCGGGCGGTAGGAGGAGCCCGACGGCATGTTCTCGGCCATCGCCGCGTACGCGGTGACGCGGACCTTCAGGCCGAGCTCGGCGATGGCCTTGATGGCGGCGATCACGATCGCGGCGCCGCTCATGTCCATCTGCATGCCCTCCATGCTCGCCGGCGGCTTGATGTCGAGGCCGCCGGAGTCGAAGGTGATGCCCTTGCCGACGAGGGCGAGGTGGAACCGCGCGCCGCGGGGCACGTAGCTCAGGCGCACGAGGCGCGGCTTGGCGGCGGAACCGCCTCCGACCGCGAGGATGCCCCCGTAGCCGCCCTTCTCCAGGGCCTTCTCGTCGAGGACCTCGACGGTGATGCGCTCGTCCTTGACGTACGCCTTGGCGGCGTCGGCGAAGGTCTCGGGGTAGAGGAGGTTCGGAGGGGTGTTCGCCCAGTCGCGGGCCTGGTAGACGGCGCGGACGCCGGCGTCGGCGACCCGGATCGCCTCCTGCAGCTCGGACTTGGCGAGCAGGACGATGCGGGACACCGGCTCCGGCTTCGGCTCGGTGGTGACGCGCTGAACCCGGTACGCGCCGAGCGCCGCGCCCTCGGCGGCGGCCTGGACCAGCTCGGGGTCCGCGAGCTCGAGGGAGACGGCGACGGTGAGGTCCTCCGCGCCCGGCAGCTCCGCCACCCGGCGCAGGGCCGCGCCGACGGTGCGGCGCAGCGCGGTGGGGGACACGTCGGGCTCGCCCAGGCCCACGACCACGGCGCGGGGCCCGCCGTCGCTGACCGGCAGGACGGTGACCTTCTCGAGTTCGCTCGTGGCGCCGAGCGCGACGGCGAGGTCGCCGACGCCGACCTTGAAGGCTCCGGCGTAGGCCTTCTCGAGTTCGGGGGTTCCGCCCACGAGGGTCGTGATGTCGCCCGAGGTGGTGAGTCCGACGACGACCACGTCGGCGGAGCGGGGGAGGGACTTGGCTAGTTCCAGGGTTACGTCGTGCATTCGGCCAGCCTATCGAGGTACTTGCTACCTTTGCCCCCATGCTGAAGCGAATCGGGCTCTGGGCCTTCGTCGTCGCCGCCGTCGCACTCACGGCGTGGGGTGTGGCGAGCTACGTGTCGCCCGGGGTGGACTGTCGGGGCGTCCCGATGGGCCCGGGCGACCTGTGCCACTACTCCAGCGCCACGCAGGAGAACACCGACCAGGTGCAGAGCTATGAGCAGCGCGTCGCTACGGTGCGTCAGCAGGTGCCGTTCGTCATCGGGCTCGGCGTGGCGGCGACGGTGTTCGGGGTGGTGCTGGCGCTGCGCTCAGGCCAGCAGCGACATGGGGCCGTAGACGGTGCGGTCCTCCTCCATGAGGGTGACCTCCGCCACCCCGTGGGAGACCAGTTCCGCGAAGAAGAGCGTTAGCCACTCCTCGGCGGCCTCCTTCGAGTCGAACTCGTGCAGCAGGCCGGACTCGGCGAGGGACTTCGGGTCGAACGCGCCCGAGGCGGGCTCCCAGCGGTAGCTCATCAGATGGGGTCCCCTCGCTTGATGCGGGGGCTCGGGCGGCGGAACCGTCGGATCATCATGGACCGGTTGATCATGTACATGAGCAGGCCCTTGCGGTTCGCGCCTGGTATGCGCTCGTCGAGGAGCCGCTTGTAGCTGCGCCACATGATGGCGACATTGATCACCGCGAGGATGAAGATGCCCCACAGCGACATGGAGACGTAGAACGACAGCTGCACGTTGTTCATCGTCACCACTATCAGCGCCATGATCAGGATCATCGCGGGCATCATGAATTCCGCGATGGTCCAGCGGGTGTCGACGAAGTCGCGCAGCAACGCGCGCTCGGGGCTGCGCTCGATCCGGTCCCACGCCTCCTGCTGCGACCTGAACCGCGCCTCGCGGTCGGCCTTGCGCTGTTCCTTGGGGCTGAGGCTGGGGTGCAGCCGCTGCATGCGCGCTGCCTCCGCCTCCTTGCGGGTGGGGGTGGGGCCTGCCTTCCCCCCGCCGCGGGTCACGGTGATCTTCTCCGTGGCGGCCGGCTGAGCGGCGGGCTCGGGAGACGCCGTGCGGGAAACCCGGCGGACGGTCGAGGTGCGCTGCCGGTCGGTCTTCTCGGTGCGCTCATAGGCGCGGAACAGTCCCACGTCGGATCAGCCTCACAAATGGTGATGAATTCTTGGTGCCCGAGCATTCTACCTGTTTGCCATCTGCTCGTTATCACCACCGGCTGCCATGTACGGTTGTAGGCGAACACATCAGTTGGAAGGACTAGTTCGTGGCAGGCATCTTTGAACGCATCGCGATGGTGTTCCGCTCCAAGGCCAACAAGGCGCTGGACAAGGCGGAGGACCCCCGCGAAACGCTCGACTACTCGTACCAGAAGCAGCTTGAGCTCCTGCAGAACGTCCGCCGCGGCGTGGCGGACGTCGCCACGAGCCGGAAGCGGGTGGAGCTGCAGGCCAGCAAGCTCAACCAGGAGGTCGAGCGGCTGCAGAGCGCGGCGCAGCGAGCACTCGAATCCAATCGTGAGGACCTCGCCCGCGAGGCCCTGACCCGGAAGTCCGGCCTCCAGCAGCAGCTCGTCGACCTGCAGGCCCAGCACGCCCAGCTCCAGGGCGAGGAGGAGAAGCTGGTCCGGGCCAGCTCGAGGCTGCAGGCCAAGGTCGACGCCTTCCGCACCCGCAAGGAGACGATCAAGGCCACCTACTCGGCCGCCGAGGCCCAGACGCGGATCAACGAGGCCTTCACCGGCATCTCGGAGGAGATGAGCGACGTCGGCCTCGCGATCCAGCGGGCGGAGGACAAGACCCTCGAACTGCAGGCGCGGGCATCTGCCGTCGACGAGCTGATCGCCTCCGGCGCGCTCGAGGACTCGAGCGGTGCCCTGAACGACGTGACCCGCGAGCTCGACGCCCTGGCGGCGGACGCATCGGTGGAGAGCGAACTGGCTGCGATGAAGGCACAGCTCACGGGTGGCCCGGCCTCCCGTGGCCAGCTGAACGCGCCGCAGCAGGGCGCAGCGACGCAGCAGTCCGGCGCACAGCCGCAGTACGGATCGCAGGAGGAGTCGGGACGATGATCGTTCGCGTGCTTGGTGAGGGGCAGTGGGTGCTGGAGCCCGAGCACCTCGAGGCCCTCGACGCGGTGGACGTCGAACTGGAGAACGCCGTACAGGCCGGGGACGAGGAGAAGATGCGCGACGCCCTGAGCCGCCTCTTCGACGGCATCCGCGAGCTCGGCACCCCGGTGCCCGACGACGTGCTCGCCGAGTCCGACCTCGTGATGCCGGATCCGGACTCCACGCTCGAAGAGGTCAAGATGCTGCTCGACTCGACGTCCGAGTACTTCGGGTTGCTGCCCGACGGCCAGGGCTCGGAAGAGCCGGCGGAGAGTTGAGGGTCGTCGTCGCCTCCGACGCGATCGGGGGCCTCGACGCCCGTACCGCGGCCGAGACGATCGGCGCGGCCTTCCGTGAGGAGGGGGCCGAGGTGGCCGTCATCGTCCTCGCGCCGGACGCGCCGACGCCGGACACCCAGGCCCGCCTCGCCGCCGCGCTGCGCGAGGGGGCCACGGTCGTGGACTGCACGCAGTTGCGGGTCGACGACCTCGGCGCCGGCCTCCTCGCCTGCTACGCCGACACTCCGCGCGCGGGTCTCGACGAGCTCCGCCGCGAGATTGGCGGGCGTGCACTCACCGTCGTCGTCCACGGCGAGGAGTTGCAGGCGCCGCTGACCGGGCTGTCGGGTACCGCCGTGACCAGCTCCAGGGAGGCGGGGGAGGACCTCGCCGCCGGGCTCGCCGCCGACGCGCGGGCGGTCGCCTGGCTGCGGGAACTCGGGCTCTCCGACGTGCCGGGCGCCGGGGCGGCCGGTGGCCTCGGCGCCCTGTTCCTGGCCTGCGGGGCCCGACTGGCGGACAGGCTGGACATCGCCATGGAGGCCACCGACTTCCCGCGCACCGCGAGAGAGGCCGACCTCGTGGTCACAGGTTGCACGGAGCTCGACTTCCACGCGAAGGGGGGCGCGCTCGTCAGCCGCGTCGTGGAGGTGGCCGAGCGGGCGCTGCGCCCGGTGATCGTGGTGGCCGGGAGGAACTTCGTCTCCTCCCGGGAACTCCGCATGGCGGGCATCGAGTCCGCGTACGCCGTCCACTTCTCGGCCGACGAGCGTCCCGTCACCCGTGACGCCCTCGCGGACCTCGCCGCGAAGGTCGCCGGCACGTGGCGGTTCTGAGCGGCGAACGACGCTTTGGGTGCCGCACACCGTCCGCGTACACTGGCCATTACCAATTCCCTAGATGATGGAGTCAGCGTGACTGATACTCAGATTGATGCACCCGCGGGCGTCACCCTCACCGAGGATGCCGTCAAGAAGGTGCGCGCTCTGCTCGAAGCAGAGGGTCGCGACGATCTTTCGCTCCGCATCGCCGTGCAGCCGGGCGGCTGCTCCGGTCTGCGGTACCAGCTCTACTTCGACGATCGCGAGCTCGACGGCGACGTCCCGACCGAGTACGAAGGCGTCAAGGTCGTCACCGACCGGATGAGCGCTCCCTACCTGGGAGGCGCCTCGATCGACTTCGTCGACACCATCCAGCAGCAGGGGTTCACCATCGACAACCCCAACGCCGGCGGCTCCTGCGCCTGCGGCGACTCTTTCCACTGACGCACAAACTCATTAAGCTAGCACCCCCGGGTTGATCGGTTTCACCCGGGGGTGCTTTTATGCACTAAGGTTGCTCCTGCAGTGCTGTTCAGGCGGATTTCACGGGTCGTCTGGCACCAGAGTTGGAAGGCTTACGAGTGGAGAGAAACAATCCTCAGCCGGGGCGCCGCCGCCGCGCGACGATGACGTTCGCCGGCGTGATGTCGCTCATCTGGTTGTCCGGTTGTTCTGGTCAGGCGGCGAGGTTCGGGCTCCCCGAGCCGGCGTCGGAGCAGGCCCCGGTCATGGGCGACCTCTGGGTGGGCTTCTGGATCGCGGCGTTCGTCGTCGGCGGTCTCGTGTGGGGCCTCATCATCTGGTCGATCATCCGCTACCGCCGCAAGGACGGCGACGCGGAGGTCCCGCGCCAGACCAAGTACCACCTGCCGCTCGAACTGCTCTACACGCTCGTGCCGTTCCTGATCATCGGCGTCCTCTTCCTCTACACCATCAAGGCGTCGGACCAGGTGCTGAGCCAGGAGTCCGAGCCCGACGTCGTCATCGACGTGATCGGGCAGAAGTGGTCCTGGACGTTCAACTACCACGGGGCCGATGACCCGGAGATCGGCGTCGACGCGCACACCGTGGGCACCCTGGAGAAGATCCCTGACCTGTACCTGCCCGTCGACCAGACGGTGCGGTTCAACCTCGACGCGGCCGACGTCATCCACTCGTTCTGGATCCCGTCGTTCTACTTCAAGATGGATGCCATCCCCGGCCACCCGAACTCGTTCGACGTGACCCCCAACCGCATCGGGGTCTACGACGGCAAGTGCGCGGAGCTCTGCGGCGAGATGCACGCGGCCATGATCTTCAAGGTGCACATCGTGAGCCAGGAGGAGTACGCCGAGTACATCCGCACGCTCGCCGACAACGGCAACGAGGGCCTCGTCGAGATGCCCCAGACGCTGAAGCACATCGTGCCTTCGGCGGCCAACCAGGAGGAGGAGTGATGACCAGCGACGGCATCGCGATGCGCGCGCAGGTCGCGCCCGCCGAGACCACCGGGTCCGACCACAAGCTCGGCACCATGTTCATGAAGTACGTCACCACCACCGACCACAAGGTGCTGGGCAACATGTACTTCGTCACGGCCATGGCGTTCTTCATGTTCGGCGGCGTGCTCGCCCTGGTGATCCGGGCCGAGCTCGCGAACCCGGGCATGCAGTTCCTGAACTACGAGACGTTCAACCAGTTCTTCACCATGCACGGCACGATCATGCTGCTGATGTTCGCGACGCCCATGTTCGCGGGCTTCGGCAACGCGCTGATCCCGCTGCAGATCGGCGCGCCGGACGTCGCCTTCCCGCGCCTGAACGCCTTCGCCTACTGGCTCTACCTGCTGGGCTCGCTGATGGCCTGCGCGGGCTTCCTCAGCCCCGGCGGCGCGGCCAGCTTCGGCTGGTTCGCCTACGCCCCGCTGTCCACGGCGATCCACTCGCCCGGCTTCGGCGGCAACCTCTGGGTGTTCGGCCTCTACCTGCTGGGCCTGTCGTCGATCCTCGGCGCCGTGAACTTCATCACGACGATCATCTGCATGCGCGCCCCGGGCATGACGATGTTTCGCATGCCGATCTTCACCTGGAACATCCTCGTCACCTCGATGATGGTGATCATGGTGTTCCCGGTGCTCGGCGCCGCGCTCCTCGTGCTCGGCTCGGACCGCGTGCTCGGGTCCCACATCTTCGACCCGGCATCCGGCGGCGCGCTCCTGTGGCAGCACCTGTTCTGGTTCTTCGGCCACCCCGAGGTGTACATCATCGCGCTGCCGTTCTTCGGCATCATCACCGAGGTGCTGGCCGTGTTCAGCCGCAAGCCGGTCTTCGGCTACTACGGCCTCGTGTTCGCGACCCTCGCGATCGGCGCCCTGTCGGTGTCCGTCTGGGCGCACCACATGTTCGTCACCGGTGCGGTGAACCTGCCGTTCTTCTCGTTCATGACGTTCATGATCGCCATCCCGACGGGCGTGAAGTACTTCAACTGGATCGGCACGATGTGGCGGGGGTCGATCACCATGACCTCGGCGATGATCTTCGCGATCGGCTTCCTGGTGACGTTCCTGTTCGGCGGCCTCACCGGCATCATCCTCGCGTCGCCGTCGCTGGACTTCCAGGTCTCCGACACCTACTTCGTCGTGGCGCACTTCCACTACGTCGTGTTCGGCACCGTCGTGTTCGCCACCTTCGCAGGCTTCTACTACTGGTGGCCGAAGTTCACCGGCCGGATGCTCAACGAGCGGCTCGGCAAGGTCCACTTCTGGACGTTGTTCATCGGTTTCCACCTGACCTTCCTCATCCAGCACTGGCTGGGCGTGGCGGGCATGCAGCGCCGAATCGCCGACTACGGCGCGTGGGAGGGCTTCACGGTGATGAACCAGATCTCCACCTTCGGCGCGTTCCTGCTCGGGCTCTCGATGCTGCCGTTCCTCTGGAACGTCTGGATCACCCGCAACGCACCCAAGGTCGAGGTCAACGACCCCTGGGGCTGGGGCCGCTCGCTCGAGTGGGCCACCTCGAGCCCGCCGCCGCGGCACAACTTCACCACGCTGCCGCGCATCCGCTCCGCGAGCCCCGCGTTCGACGCGCAGCACCCCGAACTGGCTGACGAGATGCACTACGACGACCCGGGCGAGTACCTCGACGCGGCCGTGTCCGAGCCCGTCCACGAGATCGAAGAGGAGCTCAAGAAGTGAAGACCGAAGCCTGGGTGTTCTGGTTCATCGTCATCTTCTTCGGTGTCGTGACGCCGGTCTACTGGTTCATGTCGAACGAGATCATCGGCACGGTCGCGCTGGGGTTCACGTTCCTGCTCGGTCTCATGATCGCGGCGTTCCTGACCTATGAGTCCCGCAACTTCGACCCGCGTCCGGAGGACCGCAAGGACGGGGAGATCCACGAGGGTGCCGGCGCGTACGGGTTCTTCCCCCCGAAGAGTATCTGGCCGTTCTGGTCCGCGCTGGTCGTGATGGTCATCTTCCTCGGCCCTGCGCTCGAGCAGGGCTGGATCTCGCTCATCGGCTTCGGCCTGGGCTTCTGGGCCTGTGCGGGCTGGGTCCTCGAGTTCTACCGCGGCGACTACCAGCACTGACGGCTCGACCGCACTGACATGGAAGAAGGGCGCCCCGCGGGGCGCCCTTCTTTCGCGTTCTCGTCCACCGCTGGTCACCAGCTCTGCGCGACGGGGCGGCCCTCCTCGTAGCCGGAGCCGGACTGGATCCCGACGACTGCCCGGTCGGCGAACTCCGACAGGTTGCGGGCCCCGGCGTAGGTGCAGGAGGAGCGCACGCCCGAGGTGATCCAGTCGAGGAGGTCCTCGACGCCGGGACGCTGCGGGTCCAGGTACATGCGGGAGCTCGAGATCCCCTCCTCGAAGAGGGCCGCGCGGGCGCGGCTGAAGGGGGACTGGTCCCGCGTGCGGTTGCGCACGGCGCGCGCGGAGGCCATGCCGAAGGACTCCTTGTAGATGCGTCCGTCGTTGTCGTTCATCAGGTTGCCGGTGGACTCGTAGGTGCCGGCGAACCAGGACCCGATCATCACCGAACCGGCGCCCGCGGCGAGGGCGAGCGCGACGTCGCGGGGGTGGCGCACACCGCCGTCCGCCCAGATCGCCTTCCCGTGTTCCTTCGCGGCCGCCGCGCACTCGAGCACGGCGGAGAACTGGGGCCGGCCCACGCCGGTCTGCATGCGGGTGGTGCACATCGCGCCGGGCCCGACGCCCACCTTGACGATGTCCGCGCCGGCGGCGACGAGGTCCGTCACGCCTTCGGCGGTGACGACGTTGCCGGCCACGATGAGGACCTGGCGGCCGGTCTCGCGGGCGTACTCGTCGCGTACCTCGCGGGCGATGCCGAGCGCCGAGATCATCTTCTCCTGGAAGCCGTGCGCCGTGTCCATGACGAGGACGTCGGCGCGGTTGTCGAGGGCTGCCCGCACCTTGCTGCGGACGTCCCCGTTGATGCCGACGGCGACGCCGGCCCGCAGGCGGCCCTCGGCGTCGAGGGCGGGGGAGTAGATCGTGGAGCGGAGCGCTCCCTTGGCGGTCGTCACGCCGACGAGGAGGCCCTCTGCGTCCACGGCCACGGCGAGCTCCTGGTGGGCCGCGGAGAGCGCGTTGAAGACCGACTCCGGGTCACTGTCCGCGTCGACGGTGAGCAGGTCGGTGGTCATCACGTCGCGGGCCTGCGAGAAGCGGTCGACGCCGTCGGCCTGTTCCGGCGACACGAGGCCCATCGGCCGGTCCCCGTCGACGACCACGGCGACCCCGTGCGCCCGCTTGGGGATGAGGCTCAGCGTCTCGCCCAGCGTCGTGGTGGGGTCGACGGTGACGGCGGTGTCGAAGAGCGGGTGGGAGCGCTTCACCTTCGCGATCGACTTCCCGACGACGTCGCTGGGGATGTCCTGGGGGAAGATCGCCAGCCCGCCGCGGCGGGCCATCGTCTCGGCCATCCGGCGGCCGGAGACCGCGGTCATGTTGGCGGCGACGAGTGGCGTCGGCGTGGCGAGCCCGTCCGTGGAGGTGAGGTCCACGTCGAGGCGGGAGGTGACGTCAGACCGGCTGGGCACCATGAAGACGTCCGAGTAGGTCAGGTCGTATGTCGGGTCGGTGAGGAATCGCACCCATCAAGTATGACAGCGAACGGCGGACGGGCCCCACTCCCGCGGGGAGTGGGGCCCGTCCGTACCGTCTCAGTGGCGGCCGCTGTGCTCCGGCACCTTGACGTCCTCCTCGGGGGACCCGGTGCCGATGGCGTGCTGCGCCTCGTGGTGGTGCGCGTCCTCGAGCTCCTCGCGCGTGGGCTTCCGGATGTCGCGGCCGAGGTACCAGCGGGAGAGCCGCTCACGGAACCTGGAGACCTTCGGCGTGCCGGCGACTCCGGTGGGCCCGGTGCCGTCGTCGGCCACCAGCACGGGGTACTGGATGTGCTGCGTGAGTGCATGCAGCTCGCCGGCGGGCACGGGGACGTGGTCCTCGTAGTAGTTGCCCTCGGGGGTCCGGACGATCTCGCCGGTCTCGGAACCGTGCAGCGCACGTTCGCGGTCCGCCCGCTGGAGCGAGAGACAGATCCTCCGAGTGACGAAGAAGGCGATGATCGGGCCCAGGATCACGGCGATGCGCAGGAACACCGTGATGTCGTTGAGGCTCAGCTGGAACCGCGTGGCGATGATGTCGTTGGCGCCACCGATCCAGAAGAAGCCGTACCACGTCATGCCCGCCACGCCGAGTGCGGTGCGCGTCGGGGCGTTGCGCGGACGGTCCAGGATGTGGTGCTCGCGCTTGTCGCCCGTGATCCACGCCTCGATGAACGGCCAGAGGCCGAGCGCGGTGAAGAGGATGCCCATCAGACCGACGCCGGGGAGGAAGATCGCCCAGCTCCAGGTCGTGGAGCCGATGTGCCACTCCCAGTTGGGCCAGATGCGCACGGCCCCCTCGAGCCAGCCCATGTACCAGTCCGGCTGGGAGCCGGCCGTGACCTTGGCCGGGTCGTACGGGCCGTAGAGCCACACCGGGTTGATCTGGAACAGGCCGCCGAACAGCACCATGGTGCCGAACACGATGAAGAAGAAGCCGCCGGCCTTGGCCATGTAGACGGGGAACAGCGGGTAACCGACGACGTTGTTCTCCGTGCGGCCCGGGCCGGGGTACTGGGTGTGCTTGTGGTACACCACGAGCGCGAGGTGCGCCGAGATGAGCGCCAGCAGCAGGCCGGGGATCAGCAGGATGTGCACCATGTAGAGCCGCGAGATGATCAGCCCGCCGGGGTACTCGCCGCCGAAGACGAAGAACTCCACCCAGGTGCCGACGATCGGGATCGAACGGATCAGTCCGTCGGCGAACCGCAGACCGGTGCCGGAGAGGAGGTCGTCGGGGAGGGAGTAGCCGGAGAAGCCCGCCAGGAGGGCGAACGTCAGCAGGCCGACGCCGATGAGCCAGTTGGCCTCGCGCGGCTTGCGGAAGGCGCCGGTGAAGAACACGCGGAGCATGTGCACCGTCACGGAGGCGACGAACAGCAGCGCGGACCAGTGGTGGATCTGGCGCAGCAGGAGGCCGCCGCGCACGTCGAACGAGATGTCCAGCGTGGAGGCGAACGCCTCGGAGACCATCAGCCCCTTCATGAGCTGGTACGAGCCGTCGTACTCCACCTCCGCCATGGAGGGCTTGAACCAGATCGTCAGGAAGATGCCCGTGAGGAGACACACGATGAACGTGTAGAGGGCGATCTCGCCGAGCAGGAAGCTCCAGTGGTCGGGGAAGACCTTGCGGAGCCCGAACTTCGTGATCTTGCCGACGCCGAGACGCTCGTCGACCGCTGCGGCCGACCCGGCCAACGGGTGCTTCTTGTCGTGGACGGCGGGACGCCCGTTGAGGACGTCACGACCCTCGTCCGCGACGGTGGTGGGCTTGGCCATCACGCGTCACCATCCTCGTAGTCGTTGCGGGAGTCGCGCTCCCAGTAGCTCGGTCCGACGGGGACCGTGAAGTCGCTCTGCGCGACGAGGTAGCCCTCGTCGTTGACGGTGATCGGCAGCTGCGGCAGGGAGCGCGCCGCGGGGCCGAAGACCACGACGCCCGAGTTGCCGAGGTCGAAGGTCGACTGGTGGCAGGGGCAGAGCAGGTGGTGCGTCTGGCGCTCCCAGAGCGAGATGGGGCAGCCCACGTGCGTGCAGATCTTGGAGTAGGCGAGAATCCCGGAGACGTGCCAGTCGCTGCGCGACTCGGGGATCTTGATGTCGTTCGGATCCATCCGGACGATGATGATCGCCGACTTGGACTTCGCCTGCTGGTACTCCACGCCGTGCAGGTCCTGCAGGTTGGAGGGCTGTGCGTTGACGAGCTGGCCGATCTCCAGGTCTGAGGCCCGGATGGGCTCGAAGGTGACGTCGTTGACCAGCAGCACCTCCTCCTCCGGGGCGGCCGCGAAGAGCGTGCGCTCGAGCGTGCGCTCGCGCAGCTCCTTCGTGGGCCACGGGCCCATGTCGGCCAGCGTGACGACCGCCGGGAGGACGGCGAAGCCGATGGCGCCACCGAGGGCCCCCAGGATCAGGGGGCGACGGCGAACGCCGGAGTCGGCGACGCCCGCCTCGTACTTCGCGACGGCGATCGCCCGGGTCTCCGCGTCGGACGCGGCGCTGTGCCGCTCCTCGACCATCTCGTGGTCGTTCATGATCGTCTTGGCCCACTGCACGGCGCCGAGACCGATGAGGAGGACCGCCAGGCCGCCGGTGAGGCCGAGGAGCACGTTGTGGGCGCTCGCCCGGACGAAGGTGGCGCCGGCGAAGCCGATGTCGAGGATCGCGTCACGCGGCACCGCGAAGTAGATCACGATGAACGCGATCGCGAGGATCGGCACGGCGCCGAACATCGCCAGCACCGAGTAGTACGCGCGGTTGCCCGCGCCCTTGTCGACGTCGGTGTAGCGCTCCACGTGCTCCGGCAGGCCCGGGTCGGGCAGGGACAGCCCGAACTCGGGGTCCTTGACGGGGAGGTGCTTGCTGCTCATCGTGCGCGCGCTCCATTCTTCGCGATCCAGAAGGCGACGAGGGAGAGGCCGCCGATGCCGAGGAGGAAGATCCACAGGCCCTCGGAGACCGGGCCGTTGTTGCCCATCCCGAGACCGCCGTACTGGGGCTGCTCGCTGGCCTCGTTGAGGTAGCCGATGATCTGGCGGACGTCCTCGTCCTCGAGGACGTCCTTGCTGAACATGGGCATCTGCTGCGGCCCGGTGCGGATGGCCTCGTAGATGTGGACGTTCTCGGTGTCGGCGAGGCTCGGGGCCTGCTTGCCCTCGGGCATCGCACCGCCGCCGCCCACGATGCCGTGGCAGGCGGAGCAGTTGGCGCGGAAGAGGGCGCCGCCGCGGGCGATCTCCTCCTCGGAGAGGCCCTCGGGCTCGTACTGGCTGGCCTCTGGGACGGCGGGGCCTGGACCGAAGGTGGCGACGTAGGCGGCCACCGCGTCGATCTGCTCCTGGCTGTACTGGACCTCACGCACGGGGATCTGCGCCTCCGCGCGGGCGGCCGGCATGCGGCCGGTGCCCATCTGGAAGTCGACGGAGGCGGCTCCGACGCCGATCAGCGAGGGACCCGTGGTCTGGCCCTCGCCGTTGAGCCCGTGGCAAGAGGAGCACGACACGTCGAAGAGCGCCTTGCCCTCGGCGATCTGCTGCGTCATCTCGGTGTCCGCCGAGCTCGTCTGGGGGATCACGGCGGAGTACGCCACACCCACGACCAGGAGCGCCAGGACCAGCAACCAGGGGCGCGCGAGGGACTTGCGCCTGCGCTTGGATTCGGTGTTCAAGTGAGTGCTCCTAGCGGGTTAACGGAGGAAGTAGATGACGCTGAACAGGAGGATCCAGATCACGTCCACGAAGTGCCAGTAGTAGCTGACGACGTGGGCGGAGACCGTCTGTTCGTGCGTGTGCGTGCGGGTCATGTACGAGCGCGCCAGCACGAACCAGAAGGCGATGATTCCGCCCAGGACGTGCAGGCCATGGAACCCGGTGGCGAGGAAGAAGGCCGACCAGTACTGGTTCGTGCCGATGTTGAACCCCTCGGAGAACAGCGTGAAGTACTCCCAGATCTGGCCGGAGATGAAAATCGAGCCGAGGATCGCCGTGATGATGAAGCCCTGGCGCAGTCCCATCTTCAGCGGGTTGAACCAGGAGCCGTTCACGCGGCCGGCGGAGGCGGCGTTGGCGGCGAACTGACAGGTGAAGGAGCTGAACACGAGGATCGCGGTGTTGATCGCGCCGAACGTCACGTCCAGGTGTGCGGACTCCGTCGCCCACAGCGCCGGCGTGCCCGCCTCGGCGGCGATCTCGTTGGTGGTGTTGCGGAGCATGAAGTACGCCGCGAACAGCGTCGCGAAGAACATCAACTCGCTCGCGAGCCACACCCAGACGCCCACGGCGACCATGTCGGGGCGGCCCTTGGGGGCGTTGAGACGTGAACCGGGAACCTCGTGCAGGGCACCTGAAGGCATCTGCCCTATGCGCCGTTGCGTATCTTCATTCGTGACCACGGGGCCATTATTGCCGCAAAAGGGCCGTACGTCACGCCGGCGACCGTTTTAAAGTGACCCCGCCTCGGAACGGGCGATAGGCTCGTGGGACAATGCCCGCTATGCCTGTCGCCTTCTCGGCGCTTATCCCGCTGCACGCGAACCCGGACGACGCCATCGAACCGCTGGTCGGATGGCAGTACCTCACCGCGTGGACCTTCCCCTGGTGGGTGGTCCTGTCGCTCACCATCATCGCATGCCTGTACCTCTACGGAGTCCGGATCCTGCACAAGCGAGGCGATCGCTGGCCGCTGTGGCGCACGTTCTCGTTCGTCGTCCTGGGGCTGGGCCTGATCGCGGTCGCCACCTTCAGCTTCCTTGGTGTGTACGACACGGTGCTGTTCTGGACGCACATGATCCAGCACATGGTGCTCAACATGATCGCCCCGGTATTCCTGGTCTCCGGCGCGCCCATGACGCTCGCGATCCGGGTGCTCCCGGTCCGGCCCCGCAAGTGGCTCCTGGCCGTCCTGCACAGCTGGGTGGCGAAGGTGCTCCTGTTCCCGCCGCTCACCCTCGGCATCATGATCGCGAGCCCGTTCCTCCTCTACCTCACCGGTTGGTACGAGCTGACGCTCACCAACGACTTCCACCACGACCTGCTCCACATCTACATGGTGACCATCGGCTACCTCTTCTTCACGCCGCTGCTGGGCACCGACCCGCAGCCGTACAAGGTGCCGTACCCGCTGCGCATCCTCATGTTCATCCTCACCATGCCGTTCCACGCATTCCTCGGCGTCATGATCATGGGCTCGCGCCGGCTGATCGCCGAGGAGTGGTACGTCGCCTTCGAGCGTGACTGGGGGCTGAGCCCGCTCGACGACCAGGCCTGGGCGGGCGGGCTGATGTGGGCGACGGGCGACCTCACCATGGCGGCCGCCATGACGATCATCTTCGTCCGGTGGATCCAGGAGTCCAAGCGTGAGGAGCGTCGTCACGACCGCATGATGGATCGCGAGGAGGCGCGGGCCCGTGCGGCGGCGGCCGCTGCGGAAGGGCTAGACTCTGCCGAGACGCACGAGAATTCCAATAAGGATGCAACATGACGAACGACCCCTTGAAGGTGCTGGTCTACTCGGACAACCGGCTGGTCCGGGAACAGGTCAGGCTCACTCTCGGCAGGAAGGTCGCCGGCGACCTCCCCGAGATCGAGGTCTTCGAGGTGGCCACCCACTCGGCGGTCCTGCGTGCGCTCGACTCCGGCACCGACTACTCACTCGTCATCCTCGACGGTGAGGCGCAGCCCTCCGGCGGCTTCGGGCTGGCCTACCAACTGAAGGACGAGTACGCGAACTGCCCGCCGGTCATGCTGCTCATCAAGCGCGGCGTCGACGCGTGGCTCGCCACCTGGTCGAAGGCGGAGGCCATCGCGCCTTACCCGTTGGACCCGTTCCAGATGCCCGAGCAGGCCGCCAACCTGCTGCGTGCGCGTCTGGCCGCCTGATGTACACCTGGCCCGAAATCCTGACCGGCCTGGTCCGCAGCGAGGGGCTCGAGACCGACGGCGCCATGTGGGCGCTCGACGAGATCCTCAACGGCCGCGCCTCCGACGTGCAGATCGCGGCGCTGCTGACCGCGCTCCGCGCGAAGGGCGAGACGGAGGACGAGATCCGCGGTCTCGCCCAGGCGATGCTGAACAACTCGCTGCCCATCGAACTCACCCGCGAGGCGGTCGACATCGTCGGCACCGGCGGTGACCGCGCCAACACGGTCAACATCTCCACCATGGCGGCCATCGTCGCCTCCTCCGCCGGCGCCCGCGTGGTCAAGCACGGCTCGCGGGCCGCGTCCTCCCAGTCGGGCACCGCGGACACGCTGGAGGCCCTCGGCGTGAACATCGAGGTGGCGCCCGAGAAGCAGGCCGGGATCCTCGAGCGCACCAACATCGCGTTCCTGTTCGCGCAGCTGTACCACTCGGCGATGAAGAACGTCAGCGCCGTGCGCCGCCAGCTCGCGATCCAGACCACGTTCAACTTCCTCGGCCCGCTCGCCAACCCCGCGCAACCCCTGGCCATGGCGCTGGGCGTCGCCGACGACGAGATGGCGCCGGTCATGGCGCGGGTCATCGCGTCGCGCGGCGGACGGGGGTTGGTGTTCCGCGGGTTCGACGGCCTCGACGAGCTGACCACCACATCTCCATCCGACGTCTGGGTGGTGGCCGACGGCAAGGTCCACCGGACCGCGCTGGACCCGCAGAAGCTCGGCCTCGCGCCGGCCGCGCCCGCCGACCTCGTGGGGGGACCGCCCGCGCACAACGCGCAGGTGGCGCGTGAACTCGTCGAGGGCAAGCGGGGACCGGTGCGCGACATCGTGCTGCTGAACGCCGCAGCGGCGCTGCTCGCCTTCCACGGCCCCGAGCTCGAGGAGGAGGTCGAGCCGCAGGTCGGTCGCTACCTGGACCAGGCCGCAGAGGCGATCGACAGCGGGCGCAGCCGCGAGAACCTGGACCTCTGGATCGAGCTCACGAACCGCTGACCGGCCACCACACCGCGACGAGCGGGCCCAGCCACAGCCACGGCCCGTACGGCAGGAGGCGCCGGCCGCGCACGGTGAAGGCGATCGCGGCGACGGCGCCCAGCGCCGTCCCGACGAGGAACGCCCACACCCAGCCGACGGCGCCCCCCGGCCCGGCGACCGCCCCGATCACCGCGGCGAGCCGCACGTCGCCGAACCCGAACGAGCTGCTGAACCGCCACACCAGCCAGAAGACGCCGTAGGCGGCCACTGCCCCGACGAACGACGCTAGGCCGGCCCACGGGTCCGCCACGGCGCGCAGCGACACTCCCGCCCCGACGAGCACCCACATCGGGTACATCAGGCGGTTGGGCAGGTAGGTGGTGTGCGCGTCGACGTAGACCAATGGGGCCCCGAGCGCGACGTAGCCGAACCAGGCCGGCCAGGCCTCCGGCGGCGTGGCGAGGTAGACGCTGCCGGCGGCGGCGGCTAGGGCGCCGGCCACGGTCGCGTGCCGCGCGGTGCCGAGGCGGGAGAAGTCCGGTCGCTCGTCGCCCTCCTCGACGAAGGCGGTCAGCCGCGGGGCCACGAACCGTTGCACGGCGACGGCGACGGCCACCGTCGAGATCCACACCACCCACAGCCACATGGCCAGCACGATAACGCCTCGGGCTTCGCCCGCGCGCCGGGCGCCACGGGGTTGTGGAGAAGCCGGGGACGCGAGACGGGGCGCCGCCGCAGCGACGCCCCGCCCTCGATCGGTCGTGTCAGCGCTGTGCGCGCGTGAAGCCCGCCCTCTCGGCGGCCTCCTCGGACTCGAACCACACCTCGGCGATGGTGCGCTCGTACCCACCCGAGCCCGGGACGTGGTACTTCATCGAGCGCTCGTTGCCCTTGATGGTGAAGCCCTCGGGCGGGGTCTCGCCCACGTAGGAGCCCTCTCCGTACCGGGCCTCGGTGCCGGTCGCCGACTCGGAGGCCGACTCGGCGGCCGGCTCGGCGGCGACGGCCTCCTCCGTCTGCTCCTGGATGCGGTCCTGCTCAGGCATCGACTCGGCCACCTCCTCGGTGGCCTCCCGGGCGACCGCCTCGTTCTCGGCGGCCTCGGACATCGCGTCCGAGTCGGCGGCGACCTTGGCGGCGGTGGCGAAGGTGTCGTTGTTGTTGACGTACGCGCGGGACGGCTCGTGCGCGGTCCAGCCGTCGTCCTTCGGCGCCAGGAAGTGGCGCACCGCCGCGACGGCGCCCGCGACGATGGCTCCGAGGGCGATCACCTTGACGAAGGTCTTGAAGGGGTTCGTCTTCTTGACCGGCTTGATCGCCTCGGCCAGGCGCTCGGGGTGCTCGGCGGCGGCGTGCAGCGCGCGGGAGAGTCGCGGCAGGTAGTCGTCGGCGACCTTGTAGCGGGCGGTCTCGACGGCCGGCTGGACCCTGTCGAGTGCGCCGCGGAGCTGCGGTTCGATCTCGTCCAGCTTGCGGGCGGCGTAGTCCGCGGAGCGGACGCGCGCGTCGTGGATCGCGGGCGCGGCCTGCGCCTGCGCCTTCGCCAGCGCATCCTGCGCCCTGACGAGTCCCTCGTCGAGCAGCACCTGCGCCTTGATCATCGATTCCTTGAGTGCCTTCTGCCCGTACTCGGCGGCGGCGGATGCCTGATCCGCGGCGGCCTTCCGTAGCTCTTGTGACTTTCGCACAAGTACCTCCCATGATTGTTGTGGCTCGTGGTCGAGCAGCCTCTACGCTACCCGCCGATCGGGTTGCATGAAGGGTTGCGGGGCAGAAAGCTGGGGATCTGCAAGACTGGACGCCAGCCAATCGAAAGGAAGCCAGTGAGCACCGCCACTTTGCACACCAACCGCGGCGACATCGCCATCGAGTTGTTCGACGACCACGCGCCGAACACGGTCGCGAACTTCACGGGTCTCGCCAGCGGTCAGAAGGAGTACCAGGACGCGCAGACCGGCGAGCGCCGGACGGGCAACTTCTACGACGGCCTGACGTTCCACCGTGTGATCGACGGCTTCATGATCCAGGGCGGGTGCCCCCGCGGTGACGGCCGCGGCGGCCCCGGCTACCAGTTCGCCGACGAGTTCCACCCCGAGCTGCAGTTCGACCGCCCCTACCTGCTGGCCATGGCCAACGCGGGACCCGGGACCAACGGCTCGCAGTTCTTCATCACGGTGGCCCCGACGCCGCACCTGAACCGCCGCCACACCATCTTCGGCGAAGTGACCGACGAGGCCTCCCGCAAGGTGGTCGACGAGATCGCCTCCACCAAGACCGGGCCGATGGACCGGCCCGTCGAGCCGGTCGTCATCGAGTCCGTCACCATCTCCTGACGCACCCGCGGTCAGCTGGCCAGCGGCAGCTCGGACGGCCCGAGCAGCTGCGTGGCCAGCTGGCTGGGCGTCAGCCCCGCCCTGAGCGGCCACGCCCACTCTCCCTCGATCTCGATCAGGCGGATGCCCGGCAGCTCAAGCCAGGCCGCCACGCGCTCCGCCTCCTCCACGGTGCAGGCGGGCAGCCCCGTACCGGGCGGCAGCACCGTCTCGCCGGCAACGGCGGCAGCCTCCGCGGTCTCCCTCGCGGTCCTCGACGGCGCATGGGCCGCGGCGGCCAGCTTCCCGTAGCGGATGACGTGGATGTCCCAGCCGCCCGCCACCGGCAGGCCCGCCACGATCTGCGGGCAAGCCGCCAACGACTTGAGCCGATGCAGCCGCACCGACGCGCGCACGTAGGCCTCCAGCCGTCGCGAGATCTCCCCGGCTTCCTCGTAGCGCTGCCCCTCGACAAGCTTGCGCATGCGGGCCGTCACGGCGTCGAGCACGGGGTCGACGTCGCCGGTCCAGGCGGCGCGGACGGCCTCCACGATCCCGTCGTAGGCCTTGGCGCCGTCGCCCAACAGGCAGGGGGCGACGCAGCGTCCCATCTCGCCCAGCGCGCAACTGGCGCTCGCGGTGTGCGCCGACAACCGGGTGTTGCAGCGTCGCAGCTTGAAGGCGTCGAACAGCGCGAACGACACCTCCTCGGCCGCGCGCCGGCTGGTGAACGGCCCGAAGTGCGGTGCGTCGCTGCGCACCTGCGCCACGACGGAGAGGCGGGGGAAGGCCTCGTCGGTGAGCCGCAGCCACTTCAGTTGCTCCTGCTTCTTCGAGCGGCGGTTGTACCGGGGGCCGAGGCTCAGGATCATGCGCAGCTCGCGCACCTCGGCCTCGAGGTCCGTGGCGCACTCGACGTGCCTTACCGCGGTGGCGACCCGGACCATCTCGTGGATGCGGGCGCGCTTCTCACCGGCCGAGAAGTACGAGCGGACGCGTCGGCGCAGGTTGTTGGACTTCCCGACGTAGAGCACCTCCTCCGGGCGCCCCTCGTCCTCCCGCACGAAGTAGTAGACGCCCGGACGCTCGGGCAGGTCCTGGGCCCAGGTGCGCTTCGCGCGGCGGTCGGGGGAGACCTGCAGCGTGAACTCGAGCAGATCCTCGAGCGTGTGGACGCCCAAGTTGCCGACCCGTTCGAGGAGCCCGTGGAGGACGTCGACGGTGGCGCGGGCGTCGGAGAGCGCCCGGTGGTTGGGCACGGTGGTGGCGCCGAAGTGCGCGGCCAGGGTGGCCAGCTTGCAGTTGCGGACCTCGTCGCGGAGCAGCGCGCAACGGGCCAGGGCGACGGTGTCCACGACGGAGGGGCGCGGCCAGGTCAGCCCCACCTCCGCGTAGCCGCGCTTCAGGAAGCCGACGTCGAAGCGGGCGTTGTGCGCGACGAGCGTGGCCCCGGCGGCGAAGTCCGCGAACCGGGGCAGCACGTCGTCCAAGGAGGGCGCCGTGGCGACCATCTGCTGCGAGATGCCGGTGAGGACCTGTATCATCGCCGGGATGGGCTGGTCGGGGCGCACGAGCGTCTGGAACTCGCCGATGACCTCACCGGCCCGGACCTTCACCGCCCCGATCTCCGTGATCGAGGAGTCGGGGCCGCCGCCGGTGGTCTCGAGGTCGACGACCACGAAGGTGACCTCGGGCAGGAAGGTGCCCAGGTCGTCGAAGGACGGCTGGAGATCGAGGACGGATTCCGACATGCCCCGCAGAGTAGTCACGGCCTCTGACAGGGATCGACCGACCCGCGGTCGGCGATTCTGCGATACCCGTTTGGGAATACCCTGAGGAGGGCTTAGGATTCTCTCAGATTTCCAGTCGTCAACCAGGAGCACCACGTGAAGCTCGCCCGCCTCGTACTGACGGGGATCGTCGTCGGATCCCTGCTGGCCGTCGACAACCTCGCCTTCTCGGACCCCGACGCGGTGTCGGAGGCCAAGAGCCAACTCGACTCCCTCCACGAGCAGGTGTCCGCCATCGAGCAGGAGGCCATCGACGCGGGTGCCAAGGCCGAGCAGGCCAGGGCCGACCTCGAGCGTGCGCAGCAGGACCTGCGCACCCAGGAAGAACGTGTCGCCAAGCTCTCCGACGAGATCGGCGGGCTGGCCGTCATGCAGATGCAGCAGGGCACGTTCGACCTCACGATGGAGCTCCTCACCACCGCCACTGACGACACCTTCCTGAGCTCGCTCGCCACCATCCAGTCGGAGACGGAGCGCTCCAACGCCAGCCTGCAGCAGTTGCAGAATGACCAGGCACGACTGGACGTCCTGCGCGCCCAGGCAGAGCAGGCCAAGGGCGAGATGGAGGCCAACCTCGCCACGCTGGAGCAGCGCGCCGAGGAGTACAAGGCCAAGGAGGCCGAAGCCCAGCGCGTCTACGACCAGCTGAAGGCCGAGGAGCAGGAGCGTCTGCGCCGACTCCAGGAAGAGGAGGAGCGGCGCGCCGCCGAGGCTGCCCGCCGCGAGGCGGAGGCCGCCGAGGCGCGGCTGGCCGCACGCCGGCCCAGCAACTCCCGCAGCGAGGAGCGTGCCTCCGAGACCGCTGCCCCGGCAGCAGCATCAGCAGCGGCAGCGGAGCCGACGCCTGTCGCCGCCCCCGACGGCAGCCGCGCCCAACGGGTCATCAACGCCGCCCTCGCGCAGGTGGGCAAGCAGTACGTGATGGGCACCGCGGGGCCGAACACCTTCGACTGCTCCGGGCTCACCTCCTACGCGTACCGCCAGGTGGGCATCAGCCTGCCCCGCACGTCCCGGGCCCAGTACTCCGGCGCGGGGCGCGCCGTCTCTCTTAGCGACATCCAGCCCGGCGACCTCGTGTTCTACTACTCCGGCCCGAGCCACGTCGGCATCTACATCGGAAACGGCAAGATCGTGCACGCGGCCAACCCGCGCACCGACGTCAACGTCGCCGGCCTCCACTCGATGCCGATCAAGGGCGTCCGCCGCGTCCTCTGACGTCCCGACGGATTCGCGCGCTCCTTTGTCCACCGTCGGAGGACGGTCCTAGACTGACCTCCGACCCACGACGAAGGAGCGCGTTGCTTACCTACCAGCTCTTCAAGCAGTTGATCTTCCGGCCGCTGGTGAAGTGGGGCTTCCGGGCCCGCGTCATCGGCATGGAGAACGTGCCAGCGGGCGGGGGCGCGATCCTGGCGAGCAACCACATCGCCACCATGGACTCGATCATCATCCCGGCGATGCTGCCGCGCGAGGTGACGTTCCCGGCCAAGGCCGAACTGTTCAAGGGCACGAGCGCGGGCGGCCGCATCGTCGCATGGTTCCTGCGTTCGGTGGGCATGGTGCCCATGGAGCGCGGAGGCGGCAGGGCTGCAGCCGAGTCGCTCCAGAAGATCTCCAAGGTGCTGGCCGAGGGCAAGCTCGTCGCGATCTACCCCGAGGGCACCCGCTCCCCGGACGGCAGGCTGTACAAGGGCCACACCGGGATGGCGCGCATGGCGCTGCGGCACGACGTGCCCGTGCTGCCCGTGGGGGTGGTCGGCGCGCAGACGGTACGCGGGCTATTCGGCATCCCGTGGGTCCGCAGGCCGCTCGTCGTGGTGGGGGAGCCCCTCTACTTCGGGGAGTACGCGGGCAGCAACGAGATGAAGGTGCAGCGCTACGTCACCGACGAGGTCATGGCCGCCATCCAGCGCCTCACGGGCCAGGCCTACGTCGACGTCTACGGTTCCCGCGTCAAGCACGGCGACCTCAAGGGCGCGGACCTCACCCAGTACGAGATCGAGGGCCCCGGGGGCAAGGAGCCGCCCGCGGTCGCCCCGGAGGCCGGGTGAGCCAGCCCGCGCGCCGGCGTGCGGAGCCTGCCGACGGATCCTCCGCCGCAGCGCGGCTGTGGGGTCGGCTGATCGATCCTGCCCTGTGGGTGCCGTCACGCCACGACGTGCTCGGACGCGTCTACCAGGTGGCGATGTTCGCCCGCCTGTCGCTCGGGTTCCATGCGGTCTTCGTCGACCTCTTCCTGGTGCTGCCGAGGGCCACGAACCCGGGCGTCGTCTGGGGCGTGGCGGCGGGCGTGCTCGTCTGGACGGTCGTCATCTCGCTGGTGATGATGCGCCCGTCGCGGCGCCGGCCGGGCGCATTCGTCGCCGATGCGCTCGTGACGTTCTCGCTGGTCGCCGTGACCGCCCTCGCGGTGGAGCCGGGCGGCGCGGAGCTCTCGCTCGCCGGTTACTGGCTCGTCGGCGCACCGCTCTACGCGGCGATCTTCTGGTCCACCTGGGGAGGGGTCGCCAGCGCGGCGATCGTGTCCAGCGCGCTGTTCGTCGTGCCGGCGCACGCGAACGTGCAGCGCGCCGGCATCACGTTCACGGTCCTCCTCGTCGCGTTCTGCGTCGGCATCCTGATCACCCAGATCCGTGCGACCATCACCGAGCGCGACGCGGAGCGCAGCAAGATGGCGGCCCTCGCCGAGCGCGAGCGCCTGTCCCGCATCGTGCACGACGGTGCCCTCCAGGTCCTCGCGCTCGTGGAGCGGGAGGGCCCGACGCTCGGTCCCCGCGGGAGTAGGCTCGCCTCGCTCGCGCGGGAGTGCGAGTCCCAGCTGCGCATCCACCTGCAGGACCGGGACGTCACCGGGGTGGACGTCGACGAGAGCGTCGACCTGGCCTCCACGCTGGCCATGTACTCGACCGCGAAGGTGACGGTGTCCACCATGGCCGGGGAGGTGCTCGTGCCGCGCTCCATCGTCGAGGAGATCGAGGGCACGCTGCAGGAGATCCTGCTCAACGTCGAGAAGCACGCGGGGCCCGACACGGAGGTGTGGGTGCTGCTCGACCAGGAGGTCGACGACGAGGTGATCCTCTGGGTGCGCGACAACGGTGCCGGCATGGCGGCCGACCAGGCGCGACGCGCCGCCGAGCAGGGACGATTCGGCATCCGGGACTCGATCATCGGTAGGATCTCGGCCATCGGCGGCTCCGCAATCCTCAAGTCCGCGCCCGGCGCCGGCACGGAGTGGGAGCTACGCATTCCGACCGACGTGGAGTAGAGGCAAGTGGACAAACCGGAACGCAACCGCGTGATGCTCGTCGACGACCACCCGATGTGGATCGACGCCCTCAGCGAGGACCTCACGGCGGTCGGCTTCGAGATCGTGGCGGTGGCGAAGAACGGCACCGAGTGCCTGCAGCGGGCACGGGCGACGAAGCCCGACGTCCTGGTGATGGACCTGCAGATCCCGGAGCCGGACGGCGCCACGTGCATCGACATCCTGATCAAGGAGTTCCCGAACCTCCACGTCCTGGTCATGTCGGCCTCGGGGGAGCGCGAGGACGTGCTGCGGGCGATGAAGGCCGGGGCGAAGGGCTACCAGGTGAAGTCGGCGTCCAAGGAGGAGCTCATCGAGGGCGTCCGCCGCACCGCCGACGGCGACGCGGTGTTCACGCCGGGGCTGGCCGGCCTCGTGCTCGGCGAGTTCCGCCGGATGGTGAGTGTGGCCCGCGCCCACAACGACGAGGGGCCGATCCTCACCTCCCGGGAGGTGGAGGTGCTGCGGCTCGTGGCCAAGGGGCTGGCGTACCGGGAGATCGCGGAGGAGCTGTTCGTCTCCCACCGGACGGTGCAGAACCACGTGCAGAACGTGCTGCGCAAACTGCAGCTGCACAACCGGGTCGAGCTCACGCTCTACGCCATCGACCAGGGGATCCACGACCCCAACGCCTGAGCTGTCCACGCTCGGTCCCGAGCTGTGGGAGGTTTGCGCGGTTGCGGTAATCTCGGCGCCATGTCCAGCCTTTTGTCCCGGGAAGAACTACGCGCGCTGCCACAGGTCCAGCAGCCGACGTATCCCGACAACGCCGTGCTCGATCGGGTCATCACCGATCTCGAGCACCGCCCCCCGCTGGTGTTCGCCGGGGAGTGCGACGACCTGCGCCAGCACCTCGCGGCGGTGGCGGAGGGCCGGGCCTTCCTGCTGCAGGGCGGCGACTGCGCGGAGACGTTCGACGGCGTCAGCGCCGACGCGATCAAGCGCAAGCTGATGGTCCAGCTCTCGATGGCGGTCGTCATGACCTACGCCGCGCAGGTGCCGGTGGTCAAGGTCGGCCGCATCGCCGGCCAGTACGCCAAGCCGCGCTCCCGCGACGGCGAGACCCGCGGCGGCGTCACGCTGCCCAGCTACCGCGGCGACGCGGTGAACGGCTTCGACTTCACCCCCGAGTCGCGGGCCCACGACCCCGAGCGACTGCTGCGCGTCTACAACTCGTCGGCGGCCACGCTGAACCTCGTGCGCGCCTTCACCAAGGGCGGACTCGCCGACCTGCGCGGCGTCCACACCTGGAACGCCGAGTTCGTCCGTGACTCCCGCGTCGAGTCGGAGTACGAGGAGCTCGCCACCGAGATCGAGCGGGCGCTCGCGTTCATGGTCGCCTGCGGCGTGCGCGACGAGTCGCTCAGCACCGTCGACTTCTACGCCAGCCACGAGGCCCTGCTCCTGGAGTACGAGCGCGCGCTGACCCGCATCGACTCCCGCACCGGTCTCCCGTACAACGTCTCCGGCCACTTCCTGTGGATCGGCGAGCGCACCCGCCAACTCGACGGCGCGCACGTGGAGATGTTGCGCCGCGTGCGCAACCCGCTGGGCATCAAGCTCGGCCCCACGACCACGCCCGAGCAGGCCATCCAGTTGGCGGACGCGCTCGACCCCGACCACGAGCCCGGCCGCATCACGTTCATCACGCGGATGGGCGCCGGCAAGGTGCGCGACGTCCTGCCGAACGTGATCCAGGGCGTCGAGGCGACGGGCCGCAAGGTGGCCTGGGTGTGCGACCCGATGCACGGCAACACGTTCGAGGCCGCCAACGGTTACAAGACGCGGTCCGTGGCCGACGTGGTCGAGGAGGTCAACGGCTTCTTCGACGTGCACGACCAGCTCGGCACCTGGCCCGGCGGGCTCCACGTCGAGCTCACCGGCGACGACGTCACGGAGTGCGTCGGTGGCACGTACCTCCTCACCGAGGAGGACCTCGCGACGCGCTACGAGACCGCCTGCGACCCGCGCCTGAACCGCAACCAGTCGCTGGAGCTGGCGTTCATCGTCGCCAAGCGGCTGCGCGAGCGCAACGGCAAGCACCCGAACCCGGTGCAGGAGTACTCGCTCAAGGAGTTCTGACCTCGGCCTCCGGCACCGGTCGGGGCCAGACACCCAGGTTCTGCCAGACGAAGTCCGGCACCCGTGCGAAGAACTCGCGGAGGAAGTCGTCGGCTGCCTCCAGCTCGGCCACGCCCCAGCGTCCTCCCTCGGGGATGCGGACGTGGCCGTTCGTGCGGATGTGCACCCGCGGCGCACCGCGCTCGAGGAGCCAGTGCATCATCCGTGGGTGCAGCACATCGTAGGCGAACTTCTTGTCGGCGGCCGTGACCTTGTACGCCTCGTTGAACTGCGACGACTCGAACTGCAGGCCCGAGCGGTCGTTCGCGATGCCGAGCGGGTTGGAGCCGAGGTCGAGTGCGCCGAACGGGAACGTGACGTGGAACGGGCACAGGTACTCGGTGTGGTTGCGGGTGTGGGTCCGGCCGTCCTTGTCGCGGTGTGTGGTCTTCCACCGGTGCTCGAGCCGGACGAACCCTATGCCGTCCCTCTCGCCGTGGACGATGTCCCACGCCTCGTGGCTGTGTCCGCCCCGCGTGTACGGCACCCTGGCGAGCCAGGAGTCGTCGCGGGGGATGTAGACCCAGTCGGGACGGTGGGTGAAGGAGAGGTGGCCCGGCGCGTCGGGCGCGGCGAACCCGTCGGCCGCCCGGGAGACGGCCTCGGCCAGACGCGCCCCGGTCTCGACCGCCGCGTACAGCGCGTCAGCCTTGGCGGGCACGTCGAGGACGACCAGCCGGGCGTGGTCGATGGTCACCTCGTGACCGAGCTCGGGCACGAGCTCCGCGAGGACGGGCGCCAGCGCGTCGGCGAAGCGCGCGTCCTCCGCGTGGACGGTGCAGTTGCCGACGGTCCGCGTCGACGCCCCGGGCAGGGCCGGGACCCTGCCGGGCCGCCCGTGGGCGCGTGCGTGGAGGTGGGGCAGCGGACGCGGCAGCGGGAGGATGACGACGTAGTGGTCCGAGCGCCAGCCGTCGTGGTCGTACTCCAGCGCCTTGAACGCCCAGCCGCTCGTCGACGTGCCGTGGACCATGTCGTCGACGCGGCGGCGGAAGCCGGACCCGAAGGGCGGGTGGTTGAGCCCCACGACGTGCTGGATCGACGGGGAGGTCTCGAACTGCCAGCCGTGGGCCTTCAGGCTCTGCACGTAGCGCCAGCGGAGCACCCCCCAGACGGCGAGCCCGGCCAGCGCCAGGGCGCCGACGACGATGGCGATCAGGGTGACGTCGGACATCTTCGTCCCGGTCCTTTCTCAGGTGATCAGCAGCGTTACCTTGGTGCCCTCGGGGACCTCGGTCCCCGCTTGGGGATCGGTGCCCGCGGCGATGTCGAGGGGGAGCGGGAAGTCCGAGGCGCGCTTCGTCTCGTACTGGAGGCCGGCGTCGGCGAGCAGCTTCTCGGCCTCGGCGGTGGACTTGTAGCGGACGTCGGGCACCGTCACCATCACGGGCCCGAGCGACTCCACTACGGCGATGGTGTCGCCGCGCTTGCCGTTGCCCGAGCCGGGGGTCTGCGAGATGACCGTTCCCTTCTTGACGTCGGCGTTGTGCTCCTGGGTGACCTCGACCTTGAAGCCCGCCTTCCCCAGCGCCTCCTTCGCCGCGGTCGCCGAGCGGCCCGTGAAGTTCTCGATGGCGATCGGCTGCGGGCCCTTCGAGACGGTGAGGTCGACGGGGGTGTCGCGCTTGAGCTCCGCGCCGGCCTCCTGGGAGGCCGACAGGACCTCGCCGGCCGGCTTCTCCTCGTTCCAGGCCTCGGTCACCTTGCCGACGACGAGGTTGGTCCCGGTCAGGGCGTCCGACGCCTCGTCGAGCGTGAGCCCCACGACCTCGGGCATCGAGAACCGCTCGGGGCCCAGCGAGATGACCACGTCGACGGTGGTGTCGCGCAGCACCCGCTCACCGGCGGCCGGATCCGAGGCGATGACCTGCCCGGCGGGCACCTCCTCGTGGTGCGCGCTGGTGGTGTTGAGCCTCAGCTCCGCGGTCTCGGCCGCGTCGTTGATGGCGGCCTCGGTCTGGTTGGCCATCGCGGGGACCGTGGTGAACCGCCCGTCGACCCACCACCAGGACCCGACGGCGGCACCCGCGGTGAGGAGGATGACGAGCAGCAGCGCGACGGCGCCGCGGCGCCTCCGGTGCACGGGGGACTTCGACACGTGGAACACCGGGGTCCGCTGGCTGCGGGGCCCGTGCGGCGGGCGCTCCGGCATGGCCTTGTGTGGGGGTGCCGGGATCGGGGTCGGGCTGGGGGTGCGCGGCGACGCGGGCATCTCCGGCTCCCAGCGCGGCTCTGGGGACACCGGGGCCGCGGGCTGCTTGGGGAGCACCCGGGTCACGGCGGGCCGGGGGCGCTCGGGCCGGGGGGTGATCGGTTGCGTCAGGTCGCCGCCCGAGGGCTCGGGCTCCAGCTCCGCGGCCAGCGCAGGGTTGTCGGCGTAGCCGTGGCTCTCGAGCTCGTGCAGGCTGCGGCGCACCTGCTTCAGCAGTTCGCGGCCGTCGGGGATCCGCTTCTCGGGGTCGCGGGCGGTGGCGGCCCGGACCAGCGCGTCGAGGTAGTCGGGGATCGGCCAGCCGGTGCGGCGCCCGGTCTCCCGCATGCGCTCACTGGGGCGCGGCACGTCGACGTTCACGTGGCGGTAGGCGATCTGGTAGTTGTTCTCGCCGGTGTGCGGCTTGGTGCCGGTGAGCAGTTCGAACAGCATGACGCCGGACGAGTAGATGTCGCTGCGGGAGTCCGGGCGGGAGTGGGTGACCAGTTCGGGCGGGAGGTAGCTCGCGGTGCCGACGAGGACACCCGTCGCCGTCATCTGGGGCGAGCCCACCCGTCGGGCCAACCCGAAGTCGACCACTTTCAGCTGGCCGCGGTGCGAGATCAGCACGTTCTCCGGCTTGATGTCGCGGTGCACCACGCCCGCCTCGTGCGCCGACGCGAGGGCGGCCGCGACGTCCTCCAGGTGGGTGAGCGCGCGCTCGGGGCGCAGCGGCGCCTCCCGGCTGATGACGCGGCGCAGGGTCTCGCCGTCGACGAACTCCATGACGATGTAGGGCTGCCCCTGGGAGATGCCCTGGTCGAAGACGCTCACGACGTTGGGGTGCGACAGGACGGCCGCGGAGCGCGCCTCCCGGTCGAACTTCGCGACGAACTCGTCGTCCTCGCCGAGGTCGGAGCGCATCACCTTCAACGCCACCACGCGCGACAACCTGAGGTCGCGCGCGCGATAGACCGTGGCCATGCCACCGCGTGCCACCTTCGCGACGATCTCGTAGCGAGAGTCCAGCACCTGGCCGACCAACGGGTCGAAAGTGCTGTTCATTCACACTCCGTCACGGTGGGGAAGAAGGCCGTGTGACCCCTTGATTCTGCGACGATTGTAGGCGGCCGACTCCGGAGCACGAAGTCGGCGCGCGGGTGCGGGGTCAGGAAGTGAGTGCGGGCTGGTGGGCCATGGCCACCTCGTCGAGGCTGCGTCCGATGCGCATCGAGTAGAACGAGCGCACCACGAAGGTCATCGAGGCCAGCCCGAACACCACGGCGAGCACCGGCGCGAGCCAGCCGACGCCGAGCGCGGGCATCGCCACGGCCAGCTCCACCGCGAGGAGCCCGAACAGGGTCGTGAACTTGATCACGGGGTTCAGCGCCACCGACGAGGTGTCCTTGTAGGGGTCGCCCACGGTGTCGCCCACGACGGTGGCGTCGTGGAGCAGGGTGCCCTTCGCGTTCAGGTCCACCTCGACCAGCTTCTTCGCGTTGTCCCACGCGCCGCCGGCGTTCGCCATGAAGACCGCCTGGTACAGGCCGAACAGCGCCATAGCGATCAGGTAGCCGATGAAGAAGAACGGCTCCACGAAGGCGAAGGCCAGGGTGGCGAAGAACACGCCGAGGAAGATGTTGAACATGCCCTTCTGCGCGTACTGGGTGCAGATCTGCACGACGCGCTGGCTGTCGCGCTCCGACGCGCGCTCGATCCCGTCCAGGCGGATGTTGTCGCGGATGAACTCCACCGCCCGGTGGGCGCCCGTGGTGACGGCCTGGATCGTCGCGCCGGTGAACCAGTAGATCATGGCGCCGCCGACGATGAGGCCGAGCAGGAACGGGGCGTGGAGGAGCGAGAGCTTCTCGATGTCGACGGTGAGGCCGTCGGTGAGGCCCATCATGATCGCGAAGATCATCGTCGTCGCGCCCACCACGGCGGTCCCGATCAGCACCGGCTTCGCCGTCGCCTTGAAGGTGTTGCCGGCGCCGTCGTTGGCCTCCAGGAAGTGCTTCGCGCGCTCGAAGTCCACCTCCCTGCCGAACTCCGCGCGCAGTTCGTCGCGCACGCCCGGCACCTCCTCGATCATCGACAGCTCGAAGACCGACTGGGCGTTGTCGGTGACGGGCCCGTAGGAGTCGACGGCGATCGTCACCGGGCCCATGCCGAGGAAGCCGAAGGCGACCAGCCCGAACGCGAACACGGCCGGCGCCAGCATGACCTCGCCGAGGCCGAGCGTCGAGATGCCGTACGCGATGGCCATCAGGCCCGCGATCGCCATGCCGATCCAGTAGCCGGAGAAGTTGCCGCTGACGAGGCCCGAGAGGATGTTGAGGCTGGGTCCGCCCTGCTCCGAGGACACGACGACCTCACGCGTGTGCTTGGCGTTGGGGGAGGTGAAGACCTTCACCAGTTCGGGGATCAGGGCGCCCGCGACGGTGCCGCAGGAGATGATGAGCGACAGCTTCCACCACAGCCCGTCGCCCACGTGCGGGATGAGCAGCGCGGAGGTGAGGACCGTCGTCGCGATGCAGACGGCCGACGTGATCCAGACCAGGTTCGACAGTGGCCGCTCGAAGTCCATCTCGTCGGCGTCGGCGTAGCGGGCCCGGGTGAGGGCGTGGTTGACGAAGTAGGAGATCCCGGAGGCGACGACCATCATGGCGCGGACGACGAACAGCCAGACCAGCAGCTGTACCTGCAGTGCCGCGTCGGGCACGCCGACGAGGATGAACGTGATGAGCGCGACGCCGGTCACGCCGTACGTCTCGAAGCCGTCGGCGGAGGGGCCGACGGAGTCGCCGGCGTTGTCGCCCACGCAGTCGGCGATGACGCCGGGGTTGCGGGCGTCGTCCTCCTTGATGTGGAAGACGATCTTCATCAGGTCGGCGCCGATGTCGGCGATCTTGGTGAAGATGCCGCCGGCGATGCGCAGCGCGGAGGCGCCGAGGGACTCGCCGATCGCGAAGCCGACGAAGCACGCGCCCGCGATGTCGCCCGGCAGGAAGACGAGGATGATCAGCATGATGGCGAGCTCGACGGAGATCAGCACCATGCCGATGCTCATGCCGGAGCGCATGGGGATGTCGTGTGCGGGGTACGGCTTGCCGCCCAGCGCCGCGTGCGCGGTGCGGGCGTTGGCGAGGGTGTTGAGCCGGATGCCGTACCACGCGACGCCGTAGCTGCCGGCCATGCCGATGAGGGAGAAGGCGATGACGACGAGCGTCTTGCCGAAGCCGAAGTCGACGAGGAACAGGTAGTACAGGACGATGATGGACGCGATGAACAGCCAGAGCAGGAGCAGGAAGCGGCCCTGCTGCAGGAGGTAGGTCTTGCAGGTGGAGTAGATGAGGTCGGCGATGTCGCGCATGGCGGCGTGCGCCGGCATCCGCCGCAGCGACATGTAATTGGCGAGCCCGAATGCGAGGCCCAACGCACACACCACGAGCCCGAGCGAGAGCAGCACGTCGCCCGGGAGACCGAGGAACTGCTCGCTGCCGAGGTCGGGCAACTGGAGGGTGGCTTCACCTCCCAGGTGGACCTCGTCGCCGGTGCCGCCCGTGGCGCATCCCGCGAGACCGAGCGCCGCCGCAGCCGGCAGCACCCACCTGAACCTGCGACTCCGCTGCCCCAGCGTGCCGTCCATGGCGACTCCTCTTCGAATCGAACGCGGCGGGTCCTCCCGTCGTGGTCATCCTACGACCGGGGGTACCGAATATTGCGCGGGGGTGACGAAACTCCCCGGCGCGTTGCGCCTAGACTCCTCGCATGACAGCAGAGCCGCTGGAGATCCACATCATCGCCGATTCGACGGGCGAGACCGGGGCCCGGATCGCGCGCGCCGCGCTGGCGCAGTTCCCGGGACGGGAGTTCGTCATCGTGCGGCACCGTCGGATGGGCTCGGTGGAGCAACTGCGCAAGATCCTGGCCCAGCTGCCGCTGGAGAAGCCGCTGGCGGTGCTCTTCACGCTTGTCGACGAGAAGTTCGCGGAGGTCGTGAGCCGGTTCTGCGTCGACTACAAGATCCCGCACGCCGACCTGATGTCGTCGGCGCTCGCGGCGCTGGAGGCGGCGAGCGGCACGGAGGCCGACGCGGTGGCGAGGCGCCCCGTCGGCGTGGAGGCGGACTACTTCACCCGCGTCAGCGCGATCGACTTCGCGGTCCGCAACGACGACGGCTCGGTGCCCGCGCAGCTGCGGGAGGCCGACATGGTCCTCATCGGCCCGTCGCGCTCCGGCAAGACGCCGCTGTCGATCTTCCTGGGTTACCTGGGCTACCGCGCGGCCAACGTGCCGCTCGTGCCGGGCATCGCCCCGCCGCCGGAGCTCTTCCACGTCGACCGCTGGCGGATCATCGGGCTCACGATGGACGCGGACCGGCTGCAGGTGATCCGCAACCAGCGGGTGCGGGGCATGGGAGGCTTCGGCAACCGCGACGGGTACGCGGACCTCGCGGCGATATACGACGAGCTCGACGAGGTGGGCCGCACGATGCGCGAACTCGGCTGCCCCGTGCTCAACACCACCGGCGTGGCGCTGGAGGAGAACGCGAGCCGCATCATCGACCTAGTCGCCACCCGCGCCCTCAAGTTCGGGGCCCTGCTGCGCCCGCCGCCGGGCGTCGAGGGCAAGTCGGACAAGCTGGGCTGAAGCCCGTGTTCGGAAAATTTCCCCCCGATCCCGGTAGCCCGCCGGGCGTCGGTAGTGTTGGTCCCGCCGGGGCGATCCCGCGCGTCCGTCGAGTCGAAGGAGTCTTGACCCAAATGAGCGAACAGCGTTACATCTACGATCTGGCCGAGGGCGACGCCAGCATGAAGAACCTCCTGGGCGGGAAAGGGGCCGGCGTCGCCGAGATGGCGCGCATCGGGGTCCCCGTGCCGGACGCCTTCACGGTCACCACCACCGCCAGCGTGGAGACCATGAAGAACGGCGGCACGTGGCCCGAGGGGCTCGACTCGCAGATCGACGCGGCGCTCGCGAGGCTCGAGGAGCGCACCGGTCGCACGCTCGGCGGCGCCACCCGGCCGCTGCTGGTGTCCGTGCGCTCGGGAGCCGTCGTCTCCATGCCCGGCATGATGGACACGATCCTCAACCTGGGCATCAGCGACGAGTCGGTCGTCGCCGTGGCGGAGGAGTCCGGCAACCCGCGCTTCGCCTGGGACTGCTACCGGCGCTTCATCCAGATGTACGGCGAGGTCGTCGAGGGCGTGCCCGGCCACGTGTACGAGGACGCCCTCACCGAGCTCAAGCGGGAGCGCGGCGTCGAGCAGGACACCGAGCTCACGGCCGAGGACCTGCAGGGCCTCGTGGCCACGTTCAAGGAACTGTCGGAGGACCACCTCGGCGGGGCCTGGACGTCGGACCCCCGGGAGCAGCTCCACCGCGCGGTGGACGCGGTGTTCCGGTCCTGGCAGAACCCGCGGGCGGAGGTCTACCGCCGTGCGCACAACATCTCCTCCGAGCTCGGCACGGCCGTCAACGTGATGCAGATGGTGTTCGGCAACCGGGGTGACACGTCGGCCACCGGCGTCTGCTTCACCCGCAACCCCTCCACCGGCGAGAAGGCGCTCTACGGCGAGTTCCTGATCAACGCCCAGGGCGAGGACGTCGTCGCAGGCATCCGCACCCCGCGGCCGATGGCGGAGATGGAGGAGATCCTGCCCGAGGCGTACCGCCAGCTGATCGACACCATGCACCGCATGGAGACGCACTACAAAGACATGCAGGACATGGAGTTCACCGTCGAGGACGGCAAGCTCTACCTGCTGCAGACCCGCAACGGCAAGCGCACGGCCGCCGCCGCGCTGAAGGTGGCCTCCGACCTCGTCGACGAGGGGCTGATCGACCAGAAGGAGGCGCTGCGCCGCATCGAGCCCGGCCAGCTGGACCAGCTGCTGCACCCCGCGATCGACCCCGCCCACGGCAAGGCGCCGGTGGCGAAGGGTCTGCCCGCGTCGCCCGGCGCGGCGGTGGGCGAGGTGGTCTTCGACGCCGACACCGCCGCCGAGCGCGGCGGCCGCGGCGAGCCGGTCGTGCTCGTCCGCTACGAGACCACCCCCGACGACATCCACGGCGTCATCGTCGCCCAGGGCATCCTCACCGCCCACGGCGGCATGACCTCGCACGCGGCCGTCGTGGCCCGCGGCATGGGCAAGCCCTGCGTGGCGGGTGCCTCGGGGATCCGGATCGACACGGCCGCCAAGACGCTCACCATCGGCGACAAGGTCTTCGCCGAGGGCGACGTGATCACCCTCGACGGCTCCACCGGCGAGGTCTACGGTGAGGCGCTCGAGCTCATCCCTCCGCAGATCAACGAGGACTTCGAGCGCGTCGTCGAGTGGGCCGACGAGGTACGCCGCCTCGGGGTGCGCGCCAACGCGGACACCTTCGAGGACGCGACGAAGGCCCGCGAGCTCGGCGCCGAGGGCATCGGGCTCTGCCGGACGGAGCACATGTTCATGTCGCCGGACCGGCTCCCCGCGGTGCGGCGGATGATCCTCGCGGACACCCCCGAGGCCCGCGCCGACGCGCTCGAGGAGATCCTGCCGATGCAGCAGGCCGACTTCGAGGGCATCTTCACCGCCATGAAGGGGCTGCCGGTCACGGTGCGACTGCTCGACCCGCCGCTGCACGAGTTCCTCCCCAACCTGGTGGAGCAGTCGCTGCTGGTGCAGCGGCTCGAGCTCACCGGCGGCGACGAGGGGGAGCTGAAGGCCGCGCGCGCCACGCTCGCCCAGGTCAAGCGACTGCACGAGCAGAACCCGATGCTCGGCACCCGCGGCTGCCGCCTCGCGATGCTCTACCCGGAGATCCCCGAGATGCAGACCAGGGCGATCATCCGGGCGGCCCTGGCGGTGAAGGAGCGCGAGGGGGAGACCGTCGGCGTCGAGATCATGATCCCGCTCGTGGCGCTGGAGCAGGAGTTGCAGACCCAGCGGTCCATCGTCGAGCGCGTGGTCGCGGAGGAGGTGGGGGACTCCGGGCTCGAGGTGCTGATCGGCACGATGATCGAACTGCCGCGTGCGGCGCTCACCGCCGACCGGATCGCCCGGCATGCCGACTTCTTCAGCTTCGGCACGAACGACCTGACCCAGACGGGCATCGGGATCTCGCGTGACGACGCCGAGAACGGCTTCCTGGCGCAGTACATCATCGACCACGTCCTTGAGCGCAACCCGTTCGAGTCGATCGACGTCGACGGCGTGGGCCAGCTCGTGGAGATCGGGGTCGAGAAGGGCCGCTCCGCCAAGCCGGGCCTGAAGACCGGCGTCTGCGGCGAGCACGGCGGTGACCCGGACTCGGTCGCGTTCTTCCACGGTGCCGGGCTCGACTACGTGTCCTGCTCACCGTTCCGCGTCCCGATCGCCCGGTTCGCGGCGGCGAAGGCCGTACTGGACTGATCGTGCCCGTCTCGGAAGGCACCCTCACCGCCCTGCGAAGGGTGGGCGAGGACTACGCCTTCCTGGTCGGGGCGGCCACGCCCGACGAGCTCCTCGGGCCCACCCGCGGGACCCGCTGGACCAATCGCGAGTTGCTGTTCCACATGTGGTTCGGGCAGCACCTCGTGCGCGTGTTCATCCCGCTGTTCGGCGGCTTCGCCCGGCTGCCGCGCCCAGTGTCCGTGGGATACGCCCGACTGCTGGAGGCGGCCACACGGCCGTACCACTGGGTCAACTTCGCCGGCCCGGTGGCCGGCGTGCGGGCGGTGAGGCTGCGGCGAGCCGCCTCGTGGATGGCGGCGGACACGGACTGGCTGCTGCGGTGGGCCCGGAGCGCCAGCGACGCGCAACTGGCCGCGGGCATGGCCGTGCCGGCGAAGTGGGATCCGTACTTCCGGCCCTGGATGTCGCGGGCGGACGTGCTCGACTGGGCGCCCCGCCATTACGCCCACCATCGCGCCCAGTTGACCCTGGCCGCCGCCGACGAGAGGGCGGAGGGCTCCGGGGGCTAGCGGCGCAGTCCGGGGTAGAGGTCGCGCAGCAGGGCTATCTCCGCGCCGTGGTGGATCAGCTCGCGGTGGATGTGGAGCACCAGCGTCGCGCGCGGCTCCTCACCGAAGCCCGGCTCGCGATCCCCGACGGGTACCTCGAGGTCCTCGTCCGTCCACGAGGAGACGCCGGCGACCCACTGGTCGTGCATCGCGTCCAGGCTTCGGAGCGCCTCGTCCGCGGACCCGGGGTAGTCGTAGGTGCGGTAGTCGACGGGCGGCCCGTCGAAGTGGCTCGCGATCCGCATGCCGAGCACGCCGACGAGGATGTGGCCGAGCCGCCAGGCGATCGTGGTGACCGGCGGTGGGCTGGGCTCGGGGAAGGCGAAGTCGATGAGGTGGTCGCCGGCGCCGACCTGCAGGTAGCCGGGGTCCTGCCGGGCGGAGGAGGAGCCGACGGGCCGGACGCTCCAGCCGGGCACGGGCTCCCAGAAGTACTCCTCATCGGTGAGGCCGTCGAGCCGGCGGCGTAGCTGGTGGTCCCAGTGCCATTCGAGTTGTTCCACGAGTTTCGGTCCCCAGCGCACGTTGCCTCCCCGGGTCGTCGGTCATCCCATGCTAGGAGCGACGGGGGAGCACGCGGGCGGGAAGGTGCAGGATCCGCGCCCGGACCCACCAGGTGACCTCGATGGCCGCCATGCCCGCGAGGCCGCAGACGATGCCGACGACGATCCGGTCGGGGTCGTCGATGTTGAGCTGGAGGATCTCGCGGGAGAAGGGCAGCAGGAACATCGCCGCGTAGAACGAGTAGGCGAACGCCACGAGCGCCAGCCGCCACAGGTAGTAGGGGCGCGCCACGACGGCGAGGGTCCACGTCGCCACCATGATCAGCGCGATGAGCGCGGCGGTGCTCGACGCCTCCTGCACGGCGTCGCTCACGTCGTGGGCGAGTCCGCGGGTCACCAGGTAGGTGACGATCGTGGCGATGGCGACGATGAGCCCGGCGGGGACGGCCCAGGACAGGGTGCGGCGCACGAACCCCGGCCTGGCCTTGTCGCGGTTGGGCGCGAGGCTCAGCAGGAACGCGGGGATGCCGATCGTGAACCAGCCGACGACGGTGACGTGCAGCGGGAGGAAGGGGAAGGGGACGGCGACCAGCCCGAAGACCAGGGCGAGGGCGACCGCGTAGATGGTCTTGGTGAGGAACAGGTTGGCGACGCGCTCGATGTTGCCGATCACGCGTCGCCCCTCGGCAACGACGTGGGGGAGCGTGGCGAACTTGTCGTCGAGGAGTACGAGCTGGGCGACGCCCCGGGTGGCGGGCGAGCCGGAGCCCATCGCGACGCCTAGGTCCGCGTCCTTCAGCGCCAGCACGTCGTTGACGCCGTCGCCGGTCATCGCGACGGTGTGGCCCTCCTCCTGGAGCGCGTGCACCATGTGCCGCTTCTGCTCCGGGGTGACGCGGCCGAAGACGTCGGCCGAGTTCACGGTCTGCGTGAACTCGCGTCCGGGCCCGGGCAGCGTGCGCGCGTCGACGGGGTCGCCGACGTCCACGCCAAGCAACCTGGTCACCGCCCCGACCGACGCGGCGTTGTCCCCGGAGATCACCTTCAGGTCCACGCCCTGGCTGCGGAAGTAGCGCAGGGTGTCGGCGGCGTCGGGCCGCACCAGCTGGTCGAGGACGAGCAGCGCGATGGGCGCCACGAGGCCTGGCGCCCCAGGGGAGTCGACGGGCAGCTCGGCCCGGCCGAGGACCAGCACCCGGCGCCCGGTCGCGGCGATCTCCTGCGCACGGCGGGCCACCTCGCCGTCGGTCAGCGCCTCCGGCGCGCCGAGGACGTAGTGCTCGTCGCCGAAGCTGGTGCCCGACCAGCGCCTCGCGGACGAGAACGGGGCACGCGCTGTCCGCGGCCACGGCTCGGTCGCCGGCGGGACCGCGTCGGCGATGGCGCGCATCGAGGCGTTGTGGGTGTCGTCGGCCGCGACGAGCTGCTCCAGGACCGACCGCACGGCGGCCTCGTCGCGACCGATCGGGAGGATCTCGCCCAGCGTCATCGCGTTCTGCGTCAGGGTGCCGGTCTTGTCGGCGGCGACGACGTCGACGCGCGCGAGGCCCTCGATCGCCGGGAGCTCCTGGACCAGCACGTTGCGCCTGCCGAGGCGGATCACGCCGAGGGCGAAGGCCATGGCGGTGAGGAGCACGAGCCCCTCGGGGACCATGGGCACCAGCGACGCGGTCATGGCGAGGACGGCGTCCTGCCACGTGACGTCGGGCCGGGAGAACTGGACGGCGATCGAGAGGATGCCGACGGGCACCAGCAGCCAGGACACGTAGCGGAGGATCTGGTTGATGCCCTGCCGGAGCTCGGAGTGCACGAGGGTGAACTTCGCCGCCTGCGCCGTGATCTGGGCGGCGTACGCGGCGGCCCCCACCTTTGTGGCCCGGTAGGCGCCGCTGCCGGCGACGATGAAGGAGCCGGACATCACGGGGTCGCCCGGCTGCTTCGCCACCGGGTCCGCCTCGCCCGTGAGCAGGGACTCGTCCACCTCGAGGTAGTCCGCGCGGACCACCTCCCCGTCGACGACGACCTGCTCGCCCGGGCGCATCAGGACCACGTCGTCCAGCACCACCTCGTCGCGGGCCAGCTCGTACTCCTCGCCGTCGCGCAGCACCGTCGGCCGCGCCTCGCCCACCACCGCCAGCTTGTCGAGGGTGCGCTTCGCGCGCAGCTCCTGGATGATGCCGATGATCGAGTTCGCGACGATGAGGCCGGCGAACAGTCCCTGCAGCAGCTGGCCGGTGCTCAGCACGAAGAGGAACAGCACGAAGAGGATGAAGTTGACCCTGGTGACGACGTTGGCGCGGATGATGCCCCACGTGGTGCGGCCCGAGCGGGGCGGCAGGGTGTTGACGTCGCCGCGCTGGATGCGTTCGGCGACCTCGTCGGCGGTGAGGCCGGTGAGCGGTGCGGGCGGCGGCACGTCGCGGCTCAGAACGCGCGACGGACGCTCAGCTCCGCGAGCCGCGTCAATGCCTGCCTGCCGTCGTCCGTGAGCGGGGCGTCACCGATCGCCTCGAGCCCGTCCGCCAGGTGCCGGTCGATGAGCTCCTCGACGTGCGCCCTCGCGCCCGTCGCCTCGACGATCGCGGCGGCTTCGGCGACGTCGTCGTCGGCTGCGTCCTTCGCGCCCAGCACCGCCCGCAGGCGGCGGCCGGCCGCCTCGTCGGCGCGCTCAAGGGCGGTCAGCACGAGGACCGTGGCCTTGCCCTCGCGCAGGTCGCCGCCGGTCGGCTTGCCGGTGACGTCCTCGTCGCCCCAGATGCCCAGCACGTCGTCGCGCAGTTGGAAGGCGGGGCCGATGTGGGCGCCGAAGCGGGCCAAGGCCCCGTACGCCTCGTCGGAGGCGCCGGCCAGCCGGGCGCCGATGAGGGCGGGACGCCGGATGGAGTAGCTCGCCGACTTGTACTCCAGCACGCGCTCGGCGACGGCGAGCGCGTCGGCATCGTCGGCGACGCCGTGGGCCGCGCTGATGTCGAGGAACTGCCCCGCGGTGACCTCCGCGCGCATCCGGCCGAGCTCCTCGCGGGCGGCGTCGAGGCCGGGCGCGCCGGAGCGGTCGAACATGTCCGCGCTCCACATGAGCAGCATGTCGCCCAGCAGCACCGACGCCGAGGCCCCGAACTCGCGGGCGCTGCCCCGCCCGCCGCGCTCCAGGTGGAGGGCCTCGTACTGGCGGTGCGCCGCGGGCTTGCCGCGCCGGGTGTCGGCCGCGTCGATGAGGTCGTCGTGCACCAGCGCGGAGACGTGCAGGAGATCGAGCGAGGCCGCCACCTGCAGGACGGGCTCCGGGTGGGTCCCGTCTCCGCCGGCCGCCACGTAGGACCAGTAGCAGTAGGCGGGACGCAGTCGCTTGCCGCCGTCGGTGTAGCTGCGCGCCACTTCCATGAGCGCCGAGGTGCCCACCTCCCGCAGCAGCACCTCCTGCTGGGAGAGGAACCCGTCGATCGCCCCGCCCACCGAGTCGCGGAACGCGTCGGACAGCGGATCGGCGGGGTCGAAATCTCGAAGCATGGACCCAGAGTAGTCGGGTCCGTCGGGCTGCCGCCTATTCTGGCCCCCGTGCAAAATTCGAACGCCTCGACCGTGGGAGAACTCCTCGAGCATGCGGCCAGGCCGCTGTACTCGTTCGAATTCTTCCCCCCGCGAACCGCGGAGGAGGAGCCCGTCCTGCTGCGCGCGGTGGAGGCGCTCGCGCCGCTGAATCCCGACTTCGTGTCCGTCACCTACGGCGCCACGGGCTCGCGTCGGGACCGGACGATCCACGCCACCCGCCGCATCGCGGAGATCGGCAACCCCATGACGGTCGGGCACCTCACGTGCGTGGCGCAGTCGAAGGCCGACATCGCGGCAGCCCTCCACGAGTACGCCGAGGCCGGCGTGCGGAACATCCTCGCGGTCCGGGGGGACATGCCCGGCGGCGGGCCGTGGGAGCCGCACCGCGACGGGCTGCGGAACGCGACCGAGCTCGTCGAGTTCGTGAAGGGCGAGGGAGACTTCTGCGTCGGCGTCGCGGCCTTCGTCCAGCCCCACCCGGATTCCAACGACCTAGACCTGGACGCGCGCATCCTGCTGGAGAAGGTGGAGGCGGGCGCGGAGTTCGCCATCACGCAGTTGTTCTTCGAGACCAGGGACTACTTCGATTTGGTGGAGCGGGTACGTGGCCTGGGCTGCGACGTGCCCATCATCGCCGGACTGATGCCGCTCACGGTGATCACGCAGATCGAGCGGTTCCAGGCGCTGTCCGGCCAGCCGCTGCCGCAGTCGTTCGTCGACCGGCTCCGCGCCGCTCCGCCGGAGGAGGTGCGAGCGGTGGGGCTGCAGCACACCGTCGACATGTGCAACGAGCTGATCGACGGCGGCGCCGCGGGGCTCCAGTTCTTCACCCAGAACCGCTCCAAGGCCACGCGCGAGGTCCTGGCCCAGGTGCGCGCCCAGCGCGACGCCCTGATCAGCCCCGCCTGACCGGCACCACCCGGGGGCCGTCCGGACCGACCAGCACGACGAGGTCCTCCCCGTCGTGCCCCTCCAGGGCGGCGACCAGCGCGTCGACGTCCCAGCCCGAAGGAGCGAGGTCCACGCGCGGCAGTAGACGGACTTCAGCGCCGGTGGCATCGGCCACGAGCCGGCGGCCGTCCGCGTAGTCGGGGGCCACCAGCAGCACCGACCTCGGGCCCGTCCTCCCGGGTGCCGCCTCGGCCACCGAACGGTCGTGCCGGAACACCGCCCAGTGGTAGACGGCCACAGCGCCCGCGGCCACGATGGTGCCGAGGCCGTAGCGCATGGCGCGCAGCGTCGCCGCGCCCAGGACCCCGTCGACGAGGTCCCCGAAGAACGACATGGCCACCGAGATGAGCGCGATGACCGCCGCGACGGCGGCCAGCCCGAAGAGCAGCACGAGGTAGATGCGGCGGCTGAGCGACGCGATCTCGGGCTGCGGGTCGGCGGCCGTGGCCGACTGGATGCGGCGCCAGAAGATCCACCAGACGGGGACGCCGACGGCCAGGAGGGTGACGGCCGCCAGAAGTGTGTTGACCACCGTCATGCCGACGTCGACGCCGGGGGTCGCGGACTCGATGAGGGCGACGATGACCGTGCCGACGCCGAGCGCGGCCGCCACCAGCGCGATCCCGCTCACGAGGTACTCGTAGGTGCGTCGCGGCTCACTGCGGCCGACGCGGCCGAGGATGCTGCGGTGGTACCACCACAGGAGGACCCCGACGAGCACGGCCGCGATCTCCACGGCGGCGGAGTCGAAGTGCTGCGCGGCGGGGGCGCCGAGCCGGTCGCCGAGGAACCAGACGAGCACGCTCCACAGGAGGCGGCTCGCGGCGACGAGGCACAGGACGAGACCGCCACCCACCCCGAAGGGGAGGACGTACACGAGCCAGAAGGTGCGTCGCGGCAGCCGGATCCCGGAGGCCAACCAGTACACGCCCCACACGATGCCGCCCGCGACGAGGAGCCCCGCCCCCGTGCCGATCCCGCCGAGGCGGTGACCGATCACGTCGGGACGCAGGAACACGTCGAGTGCGGCGCCGAGCAACTGGGTGAGGCCGGCGGCCACGAAGGCGAGCCCGTAAAGGGAGCCCAGCAGGAGGTGCGGGGTGTCGCGCCGCGCGTCGAGCGCCCGCCGCGCCCAGTAGCGGTGGAGCAGCCAGAACGCCCCCCAGACGAGCACCGCGGCGAGCGCGTCGGGCCGCAGCTCACCGTCGCCCACAAGCGCGGAGACCAGTTCTTGGGTGGCGCTGGTGAAGGCGATCGCCCCCGTGAGGGCCGCGAGGGTGAGGTAGATGGTGAAGAGGACGGACCGCGCCTCGGCCGGATCGCGACGGTGCGCGCCGCGTGTGCCCCACAGCAGGGCGGCGGACACGGCACCGCCGACGATCACGAAGGCGAGCGATCGGGCGAGCAGCGCGTCGGGATCCTGCCACTGTTCGTAGTCGACGCCGAAGGCGCGCGACAGCAGGTCGGAGGCCCCGATGGCGGTGACCAGCAGCAGGGCGTAGAGCACCGCGTACTGGAAGAAGCGACGGACGCCGCGGGCGGTGACGTGCGACATGGTCAGGACCCCTTCATCGGCACGAGTAGATGGGCCAGGAATCGCGCTGGACGAGCCACCGGTCGGCCTCGGCCCTGAGCCGCAGGGTCTCACGGTGCGACCACGAGCCGAAGAGACCCCCGCCCGCCTGCTCGGTGACGTCGATGGTCACCTCGGCGGTGCCGTCCCGGGTCACCGAGTCGACGAGGGTGATGGTCGCCCCCTGCGGGCGGTACAGGTCGGGCAACGGAGCCCTGCAGCCGAGTGAGGGGTCGAGGTAGCCGACCGCCTCCTCGTCGTCCCCCTCGAGCACCGCCCGCACGAACAGTTGGACGGTGCCCTCCGGGGTGGACGGGTCGAGGTCGGGCGGTTGCCGGTTCGCGGCGAGGAACGCCGCCACTGCAGCGAGCAGCACGACGACCGCCGCCACGACGGCGAGCACGAGATTGGGCCGCTCCTTCATGGGACCAGTGTGGTCCGGTGGATGAGGGCCGCGTGCGGTTGGTGGGGAATTTCCCCTTGTCAGTCGAGCAAGCGGCGCCAGCGGGAGGTGCCGACGTCGATCGCGACCATGCGCTGGGTGGCGCGCGTGAGCGCGACGTAGAGCATGCGCTCTGCGCCCGGGGCCTCGGCGACGATTTCGTCCGGCCCGACGATCACGACTCCGTCGTACTCGAGGCCCTTCGCCTGCAGGGACGTGACGACGATGAGCCGCTCCTCGAAGGCGCCGAGACGCGGGTCCGAGAGGACCAGCCGCGTCATCTCCACCTGCCGCGAGGGGGCGACAATGATGCCGATCGTGCCGGTGACCTGGCCGGCGAGGGCGAGGACCTCGTCGCGGAGCGTCGACGGCAGGCCCTCCTCGTCGGTGGCGACGAGCTTGGGCATGACCCCGGTGGAGCGCACGGCGCGCGGGAGGTCGGCGCCGGGGTGCACCTTGGTGATCACCTTGGCGGCGAGGTCGAACACCTCGCTCGGCGATCGGTAGTTGGTGCTGAGCGTGAAGGTCCGGTGCTGGCCCTTGCCGATGATCTCGGCCATGGCCCTCTGCGTCTCCTCCGGATGCGGGTACGAGGACTGGGCGGGGTCGCCGACGATGGTCCACGAGGCCTGCGGGCCGCGACGGCGGAGCATCCGCCACTGCATCGGGGTGACGTCCTGCGCCTCGTCGATGAGCAGGTGGGCGAAGGTGTGCTGGGGGTCGTCGTCGGGGTCCGCGACGCGTTCCCGGGCGAAGCGGTCACCGAGTCCGACGAGCTCCTGGACCTCACCGCCCTCGAGGAAGACCAGCGGGTCCTCGGTCGGGTCGTCGGGCTCGGGGCCGAGCATGTTGACGAGCTCGTCGAGGAGGGCGATGTCGGCGATGGACCAGCCGCGGGGCACCTCCTGCACGGTGTCCGTGCCGTCGAGCCAGGCGTAGGAGCGGACGACGGCGGCACGCTCGGCCTCCGTGAGTTCGGGGGCGACGCGCTCGACCACCCCCGGGTCGGCGAGGCGCGCGAGCACGCGGGTGGCGCTGAGCGACGGCCACCAGGAGTTCATGAACATCTGGAGGCCGGGGTGCTCTCGGATCACCTCGGGGACGTCGATGTCGTCCACGTCCACGTCGTCCGGGAGCTTCCGGTGCAGTGCCTCGACGACGAGCGACTCGGCCTGCGCCCGGCCGCGGTTGTGCCGCTGGACGGCGAGGACCTGGTCGCGGATGCGGTCGAGTTCGCGGCCCTCGACCGTCAGCACCTCGCCCTTGACCGTCACGCGGACGCGCGGCGCCTCGTCGAGGAGGGGGAGACGGATCAGGCGGCGCAGGACGGTGAGCATGCGCCAAGAGCCCTTCAGCGTGGCCGCGGTGGCCTCGTCGGCTCGCTCGCTGCCCATGCCGAGCGTGTCGGTGGCGATGCCGCCGATCGACTTCAGGGTGACCGAGTCCTCGCCGAGGCTGGGGAGTACCCGCTCGATGTAGTTCATGAACACCGAGCTGGGGCCCACGACGAGCACGCCGCCGCGCTCGAGGCGCGCGCGGTTGGTGTAGAGCAGGTAGGCGGCCCGGTGCAGCGCGACGACGGTCTTGCCGGTGCCGGGGCCGCCCGCGATGACGGTGACGCCGCGGTAGGAGGCGCGAATCGCCTCGTCCTGCTCGGCCTGGATGGTGGCGACGATGTCGCGCATCTGGCGGCCGCGGGAGCGGCTGACCGCCGCCATGAGCGCGCCCTCGCCGTAGATGGGGAGGTCGGACTCGACCGAGGTGTCGAGGAGGTCGTCCTCGAGTCCGATCACACGGTCCTCCCGGCAGCGGAGCACCCGACGGCGCACGACGTTCATCGGCGCCACCTGGGTGGCGCGGTAGAAGGGCTCGGCGGCCGGGGCACGCCAGTCGATCACCAGGGGCTCGTAGTCGTCGTCGCGGACGCCGATGCGCCCGATGTAGCGGACTTCGCTGTCGGTGAGGTCGAGCCGGCCGAAGACGAGGCCCTCGTGCTCGGCGTCGAGGATGGCCAGCCGGCGGGCCGCCTGGTAGGCGAATGCGTCACGCTCGAACAGCGCCGTGCCGTCCTCTTCACGCAGGAAATCGGTGCGATCTGAGACGAAGATCTCCCGGCCCTGCCGGGCGAGCTCCTTGGCGCTGGCGGCCGCGACGTCCAGATTGGCGTACACCCTGTCGACGTGAGCCTGCTCGATGGCGATCTCTCGTTCCAACGCCTCGCGCGATATGGTCAATGGAGTCCTCACTGGATTTTGACTGGCTAATCAGTCTAGCCCTGTCGGTGAGTGTGTCGAGTCGGAGGCTTGCGGCGTGGAAATGAGGCATCGCCCACTACTGGCGGCGGTCGGGGTAGCGGTGGCGGTGCTGATGATCGCCGGGTTGGCGTTCCTGTCCGCGCGTCCGGCTCCCGACGAGAGGCAGGTGCAGGAGGCCGCGTCGGCGCCGCCGACGACACCCGCAGCATCGCCGGTCCCGGCGGTTTCCGAACCGCCCGCCCCGCAGCCCGTCCCCGAGGAGGAGCGAGACCCGGCGCTCGAGGCGTTCCTGCTGGGGCTGGCCCGCCGCGATTCGGACGACACGACCGCCGTGGGACCCGTCGACGCGCCCATCGTCATGATCGAGTGGGCCGACTTTCGCTGCCCCTACTGCTCGGCCTTCGCGGAGGTCACCCTGCCGCAGTTGCGGCATCACTTCGACGAGGGAACCGTCCGCTACGAGTTCCGCGACCTCGCCCTCTTCGGTGAGGAGTCCGTCTACGCGGCCGTCGCGGCGCGCGCGGCGGGGGAGCAGGGCAAGCACCACGAGTTCATGAACGTCCTCTATGCGGCGCTGCCCAACGACGGCCATCCAGTCGTGGACAAGGACGTCGTCACCGAGGTGGCCATGCAGATCGGCGTGCCGGACATGGCGAAGTTCGACGCCGACCTCGAGTCGCTCGAGCTCCGCAACGCCGTCCTCACCGACACCAACGAGGCTCGGTCGATGGGGTTGAGCAGCGTGCCGGTCTTCGTGGTGGGCACGCAGGTCATCCAGGGCGCGCAGCCGCCCCAGGTCTTCGAACAGGTGATCCAGCAGGAACTGGCCAAGGCGTCGAACCGCTGACCGGCTTGGGCGGCGTGTCGCTCAGGCGGCCGTTCGAGTGAGGGTGTGTCGGGCGATGGTCCAGGGGATCAGTTCGGGTTGGAGTGGCTGGTCCCAGACGGGATCACTCGGCCCGGGGTCTTCCCAGGGCTCGGGTTCTCGCTCCACGTAGTGGGGTGCTGCTCGTGGTGGTGTGCCGATTCGGGTGGTGCCGGCGGCGGTGACGATGTATTCGTAGCCGGCGGGGGATCGCCAGTGGAACACCCCGGGCTCGGGTTGCGTCAGCCGCCAGCCGCCGTGCGTCTTCGCTCTATGCGTGCGGCGGGAGAGGGGGCCGAGGTTGTGCAGCCCCGTCTGCCCCTTCACGTCCCGATCGAACTGGTACGGATCGGTGTGGTCCAGGTCGCAGGCCCGGGCTTGGCGGGTGCCGAAGGGGAACACATCCACCGGGTTCCGCACCTGGAGCGCGAGCCGCATCGCCGCCGACGGCTCATACCCGTCCAGAGCTGGCAGCATGTTGGGGTCCAGCACCGGCCGGACGGTCACGTTCGAGCCGCGCAGGAACTCGGGTAGGTATTCGGTGAGGATGGTGCCCCAGCGTTCGACGCGGGCGACGCCGGTGCCGTGGGTGAGGTCGTTGGCGTCGACGTGGACGATGAGCTCGACCGGGAGGGCGTCCTGTCCGAAGGCTTGGCGGGCGATGATGCCGGCCGCCGACGCGCGGCGCTGGTCGTGCCGGTACTGCGCTTTCGCGCCGTCGGTGTAGTGGGCCATCCAGTCCGGTGCCTCCGGTGCAGGCAACGTCGAGGCCACCGAATCCAGGGCTTGGTCGAGGGCGATGGCGTCCTCGGCGGCGAGGCGGCCGTAGAGGGTGCAATGCCCGTCCTCGATCTTCCCGATATGCACACCGCGCTGCTGACGGGCCGAGGCGGCACGGGCGGCGGCCGCTGCGGGATCGGCATCGATGATCCAAGCGGGGAGCTCGCGCATCACCCGCGACCACGGCCACAACTGCAGCGCATGCGCCGTCCGCCGGTCAATCAGCGCGACCGCCTCGAACGACAGCTGCGAACAGGCCTCCACGATCTTCGACGCCTGCCAAAACCACACCGTCCCGGACAGGAACGCCTCCCACAACGCCGGGTGCCGGTAGCGCAGGTCCAAGATCTGCCCGACCTGCCACAACGCCGACTCCGGAGAGCACCCCAACAGACCGGCGAGCTCCAAACTCAGGAACTCCCCGATGAGCGGGGTGCCATCTGAACCGGCCTGGATCTCTCGTTCGGTGACGGCCCAGACCGCGTCCCGGTCGACCTCGTAGAGTTCGGCGGCGCGGAGCAGGGCGATCTTCTCCGCCACCTCCGCCGCGCGGCGGTGCTCGTGCGCGTGCGCGACCGCGGCGAACGCGTCTGCGCAGGTCATCGGCACCATCTCGAACATGTGAACTATTCTACGGGGCTCCTCCGACAACCAAAAGGCAATCCCGACGCCTGTGGAGAACTATTCCGGAGTTCGGCAGCGCGCCAGTGCCGGCGGGCGCCTACGATACGAGCGTGCGCCTGCGTCCCCATCTCTTCGTCGAGCACGACCGCGTCGTCGCCGAGCGCCACCCAGCGGCGGAGGAGGACGTCCATTTCTCGCGCGACCTCGTCGCCGCGGTCCTCGAGGACCTGACGCGGCCCGGGGACCGGGTGCTGGACCCGTTCGCCGGCTTCGGGACCACGTTGCACGTCGCCGAGGCGATGGGGCGCAGCGCGGTGGGCGTCGAACTGCTGCCCGAGCGCTGCGCAGCCGCGGCCGAGGCGGCGCCAGGCTCCGTGGTGGTGCAGGGCGGAGCCCGTCACCTGTCCCAGTTGGTCGAGGGCCCCTTCGACCTGGTGCTGACGTCCCCGCCCTACATGGCGCGCGACGACGGCCCGGAGGATCCGCTGTCGGGCTACACCGGCAGCAGCTCGTACGAGCGCTACCTTGCAGAACTTCGGGACATCCTCGCGCAGTGCCTAGAGCTCCTGACGCCTGACGGCCATCTCGTGGTGAACGTCGCGAACATCGACAGCGGCGCCCGGTTCACGCCGTTGGCGTGGGACGTGGGCCGGGTCCTGAACGAGGTCGGTCGCCTCATCCAGGACGTCTTCGTGTGCTGGGACCGCCCGTGGCACGACCTGGCCGGTGACTACCTCCTCGTCGCGCGCCGCGTTGCGCCGGCGGCTGATTTCCGCGGCCTTCCGATGGAATAATGGGGCAAGGCGTGCTCGTGTCGCCTCTTCCCCGTGGGTCGGCCACGGGTCGAAGTGCCGCCGGGCCCCGGGACAGCGTCCGCCGCCGCGACTGTAGAGGTGACGATGCCTTCAGAGGACAGGATCCAGCAGCACCGCCGGTACCTGATGTGCCGGCCGGACCACTTCACGGTCAGTTACGAGATCAACCCGTGGATGGACCGGGCGCGCCCTCCCGACACCGCCAAGGCCCTGCGGCAGTGGCAGGTGCTGCACGACACCTATGTGCGGCTGGGGCACCGGGTGGATCTCATCGACCCGATTCCCGGCCTCGACGACATGGTCTACACGGCCAACAGCGGGCTGGTGATCGACGGCGTGGCGCTGGGCGCGAGATTCAGCGTCAGTGAACGCCGCGGGGAGGAACGGCCGTTCCGGCAGTGGTTCGCCGCCCACGGGTACGGCGTGGTCGAACCCGTCGCGATGCAGGAGGGCGAGGGCGACCTCATGCTCGCCGGCCAGATCATCCTCGCTGGGTACGGCTTCCGGACGCAGCTCGACAGCCACGCGGAGGTGGCGAGGGTGTTCGGGCGCGAGGTCGTGTCGCTGCGGCTGGTCAACCCGTTCTACTACCACCTCGACACCGCGCTCTGCGTCCTCGACCCGGTGGAGGGCCCCGGGGGAGTCGAGCGGGCAAACATCGCCTACCTGCCCTCGGCCTTCGACGAGCGCGCCCAGTCCGAACTCCTCGAGCGGTTCCCCGACGCGATCCGCCTGCCCCCGTCGGTTCCCGAGAGCCTCGGCCTGAACGCGGTCAGCGACGGCCGCAACGTCGTGATGTCCCCGGCCGCCACCCACTTCGCCGACCAGCTGCGCGAGCGCGGCTACCACACCGTCCCCGTCGACCTGTCCGAGCTGCACCTCGGCGGCGGCGGGATCAAGTGCTGCACCCTGGAACTGCGAGGAGGCAGATCATGAGCACCACGGCCAAGTCCGAGACCACGACGGCGCGGCTCATCCGCGAGGAGGGCCTGCACGTCGCGCGCAACTACGACCCGCTCCCCGTGGTGGTGTCCACCGCCGAGGACGTCTGGGTCACCGACGTGGAGGGCAGGCGCTACCTCGACCTGCTATCCGCCTACTCGGCACTCAACTTCGGGCACCGCCACCCGGCGCTCGTCGCCGCCGCCGTCGACCAGTTGGGCCGTCTGACGCTCACCAGCCGCGCGTTCCACAACGACCGGCTCGGAGAGTTCGCGGCCGCGCTCGCGGAACTGTGCGGCAAGGACATGGTGCTGCCGATGAACACCGGCGCCGAGGCGGTCGAGACCGGCATCAAGACGGCGCGCGCCTGGGCCTACCGCGTGAAGGGCGTGCCCGACGGAGCCGCGCGCATCATCGTCGCGGCCGGCAACTTCCACGGCCGGACGACCACCATCGTCGGCTTCAGCGACGACCCGGTGGCCCGCGACAACTTCGGGCCCTTCAGCTCCGGCTTCGTCACCGTCCCCTACGCGGACGTCGACGCGGTCGAGGCCGCGATCGACGCCAACACCGCGGCCGTGCTCGTCGAACCCATCCAGGGCGAGGCGGGGGTCATCATCCCGCCCGACGGTTACCTGCGGGCCCTGCGGGAGGTCTGCACGAAGCATCACGTGCTCCTGATCGCCGACGAGATCCAGTCCGGCCTCGGGCGCGCAGGAACCACGTTCGCCTGCGACCGTGAGGGCGTCGTCCCGGACCTCTACCTGCTGGGCAAGGCGCTCGGTGGCGGCATCCTGCCGGTGTCCGCCGTCGTCGGCGACCGCGACGTCCTCGGGGTGTTCCGGCCCGGCGAGCACGGGTCGACGTTCGGCGGCAACCCGGTGGCCGCCGCCGTCGGGCTCAAGGTCGTGGAGCTGCTGCGCACCGGCGAGTTCCAGGAGCGCGCGGCGACGCTGGGTCGCAAGCTCGAGGGGATGCTGAGCGGGTTGCTGGGCCGCGGGCTCACGGAGGTGCGCGTGGCGGGACTCTGGGCGGGCGTGGACGTCCACCCCTCCCGCGGCACGGGCCGCGACGTGGCGCGGCGGCTCCTGGAGCGCGGGGTGCTGGTGAAGGACACGCACGGCCAGACCGTCCGCATCGCGCCGCCGCTGACGATCAAGGCGTCCGACCTGGAGTGGGCCGTCGAGCAGTTGGAGCTGGTGCTCTAGAGGGCGCACGGAGGTGGTCCCCGGAAACTGATGCTCCTATGGTTCGTCAAGCTGCGATGAGCCATTCGCGGTAGGTCTCGGCGAGTTTGTCGTCGCGGCGTTGGCCGAGTTCGAGTTGGGAGATGGTCGCCGGCCAGACGTTGAGGTGTTGTGCGGCGTTGGTGAGGGTGATGTTCTTGGCCTGACGGGCGGGCCGCAAATCGGTGTAGTTCGGGATGGGGCAGTGGCCCAGGAGCGCTTGGTAGATCTCTCGGGCGACGGCGCGTTTCAGGGAGCGGTAGACCGCGGCGAGTGTCCAGCCTTTGGCGAGGTGTTTGTCGCGGTAGTCGCGAGTACGGGGATCGTGGACCATGCGGTTCTGGACGATCTGGTGGAGGGCCCAGTTCGCTTGGCGGTCGCCGCCGCGGCTCAGGCGGTGCCGCTGGGTTCGGCCGGAGGAGACGGGGATCGGGGTGGTGCCGCAGAGTGCGGCGAAGGAGGCGCTGCTGCGTAACCGGTCGGGGTTGTCCCCGGCGGTCAGGAGCAAGGTGGCGCCGGTGACCGGACCGACGCCTTTGAGAGCCATCAGACCGGGGTTGGCGTTGGTGGTGAGTTGCTCCAGCTCGTGGGCGAGGTCTTCGACCTCGTCGGTCAGGAACTGGTGACGGCGGGCGAGACTGCGCAGCGCGCGCAGTGTGATGGCGTCGTGCTTGTCACGGATTAGGTCGGGCCGGCTGGCCGCCAAGGTTTCCACGAGCTGCTGACGAGGCAGGTCGCGGTACTTGTCACGCAGTGTCGCGCTGGCGTTGACGAGCATGCTGCCGATCTGGCGCCACGCGGCCTGCAGGGCCTTGTTCGCTGAACGACGCGCGACGGTGACCGCGCGTAGCGGTTCGATCGTGTCGTGTTTGGGGGCGGTGCTGGCCTCCCCCGAGAGCACCGAACGAGCGGCGCGGTAAGCATCGAGCCGGTCGGTCTTGCCCTACTTGCGCCGCTCGGCGGCCCGGGTCCGGTTGACCTCGACGACATGGAATCCGTTGCGGCGCAGTTCAGCACTGATGCCGACGCCGTAGCTCGAAGTTCCCTCGACGCCGACGGCCTCGACCGGCCCATGGCTGGCGAGCCAGCCGATTGCCAGCCGGTAACCGGTTTGGGTGGTCGGGAACTCCTTGTCGGTGATCTCGGCGCCGAGGGGGGTGACCAGCGCGATGTGGATGGTGTCCTTGTGTGAGTCGATCCCGGCGACACGCCCGGTGAAGTTTGTCATGATGGTGTTGCCCTTCGCGTGAAGTGGGGTCAGTGGCGGCCGGGCCGGCCAGACAGGACATACACCAGGACTCGCTCCAACGATCTCAGGCTCGTATTAAGTCATGTCCGGTCGGCCGTCACTTGGGGCCCCGAGGAGCCGGACTGATCAGTTTGTCGGTAACCCAACAGGGCACCAGTCAGAGGCAGGGTCACGACTCCCCGGAACTACTTCCCATCATGTATGTCGGTGGCGGGCCGTAACGTGACCGACCCATCCCTTCCGTGGTGACCCCGAGCGTTCAGGAGCCCTGCTGTGAGTGAGTACGCGACGAAGATCAATGCCCTGCTGGCCAAGGCGGCCTCCACCGAACACGACGCCGAGCGCGACACGTTCACCGAGGCCGCGGAACGGTTGATGGTCAAGTGGGGCATCGACGACGTGATGCTGTCCCGCGCCGAGCAGCAGGCCAGGGAGTCGGCGAAGGTGCCGATCGAGCAGCGCGCGTACCGGGTGGAGGGCACGAACGGGAAGTTGCTCGCCGAGCTCGTCGCGGCCACGGTCGCGATGGGGATCGGCCCCGTGCGCGCACTGATCGACCGCAGCTCCAACCGGTGGTGGTGCGTTGGCTACACCGACGACCTCGCCCGCGTCGAGCTGTACGTGCCGCACCTCGTCGAGCAGGCCCGCCACGCCTGGAACCGGTACCTCGCTCGCACGGAGTTCTGGAACGGCACGGACCGGGAACGGGCGAAGCGCACCTTCCTGGCCACCTTCGGTGCCACCGTCGCGGCGAGGCTGGAGGCGATGTTCCGGGATGCGGCCACCACCGGGCTCGAGCTCGCATTGACCAGGCGCACCGAGGAGGTGCACGACGAGTTGGCGCGGCTGAACCCGCGCCTCGGCAGGGCGCGACGGCGGACCTTCTACGGGCCCGACGTCGCCGCCGCGGCCCGGGCCGCCGGGCAGCAGGCCTCCATCACCGCCGGAGCCCTCGGCTGACCGGGCCCGACCGTCGGGAGCCGGCTACCGCCCGGCGCCCGAGCGGGGGGTTCGGCCGTGGTCCTCGTAGGAGAGGGCGTGCGCCGCGCGCACGAGCGCGAGGTGGCTGAAAGCCTGGGGGTAGTTGCCGGCGAGCCGTCGCGTGGACGGGTCGTACTCCTCGCTCAACAGCCCCAACGGGCTGGCGATCGACAGGAGCTTCTCCATCATGGCGCGCCCCTCCTCCTCTCGGCCGCTCATCGCGTACTGCTCGATCAGCCAGAACGTGCAGATCAGGAACGGGTACTCGTGGCCGACGAGGCCGTCGAGCCCGCTCTCGGTGCGGTAGCGGTAGACGAACCCCTCGTCGTCGACGAGGTCCCGTTCGATCCGGGCCACCGTCGACAGCATCCTCGGGTCGTCGTAGGCCAGGAATCCCGTGTGCGGCAGCTGCAGGAGCGAGGCGTCCACCTCGGTGTTGTCGTAGGTCTGGGTGAAGGACTGGATGCCCTCGTCGTAGCCGTGCTCGAGGATCTCCTCGCGGAGCTGGTCGCGCAACCGGGCCCAGCGCTCGTCGTCGCCCTCGAGGCCGTACTCGCGGACGGCGCGGACGCCTTGGTCGAAGGCCGCCCACATCATCACCCGGCCGTGGGTGAAGAAGTGCTCGTCGCCGCGCATCTCCCAGATGCCGTGGTCCTTGCGGTGGAGGTGCTTCTCGCAGTAGTCGAGCAGGTGCCGCTGGAGGCGCCAGGAGTACTCGTCCTCCTCGAGGCCGTGGTCGCGCAGCTTCGCCAGGGCGAGCATGACCTCGCCCACCACGTCGGCCTGGTACTGCTCCACCGCGCCGTTGCCGATCCGCACCGGCAGCGAGTCCTCGTACCCGGAGAGGTGCGGGAGTTCGAGCTCCGGCAGGCTGCGCTCGCCCGCGATCCCGTACATGATCTGCAGCTCCCGGACGTCCCCGCCGATCGCCCGGAGCAGCCAGTTCCGCCAGGGCAGCGCGCTCTCGGGGGTGGTGTGGTCGGCGAGCACCTCGATGGTGAGCGACGCGTCGCGCAGCCAGGTGTAGCGGTAGTCCCAGTTGCGCGAGCCGCCGAACTCCTCTGGCAGCGACGTGGTGGGCGCGGCGACGATGCCGCCCGTGGGCCCGTACGTCAGGCCGCGCAGGACCAGCAACGAGCGGCGGACGGGCTCGACATAGTCGCCCCGGATCTCGAAGCTGTGCGACCACTCGGTCCACCGGTCCACCGCGTCGGCCAGCGCAGCCTCGCACTCGACGCGCCCGGGTAGGTCCTGGTGCGAGGGGAACCACACGAGGTGCCAGTCGGCCTTCTCGCCGGCGGACAGCTCCACCCGGGCGCAGATCTGCGACGGCAGGTCGCCGACCTCGGTGCGCGGCTCGTCGCCGTCCAGCCCCGGCCCGGTCAGCATCAGGCCGTCCGGCCCGGCGACCACGACGAGCCCGTCGTCGATGGGCCGCACCAGGGGCGTCGCCGACCCGTAGCCGAGGCGGAGGCGCACGTCGTGCTCGACCGTGACGGTCCCCTCGAGGCACTCCACCAGCCTTACGAGGTCCGCGTGCTCCTTGCCCGGCGGCAGGAAGTCCGTCACCTTGGCGCGTCCGTGCTCGGTGCGCCAGATGGTGTCGAGGACGAACGTGCCGTCCCGGTAGCTTCTCGACTCGACCTCGCCGTCGACGATGGACAACTTCCAGCGGCCGTTCTCCGGGTCGCCGAGGAGCGCCGAGAACGTGGCCGGGGAGTCGAACCGGGGCAGGCACAGCCAGTCGATGCTCCCTTCGAGCGACACCAGCGGCGCCGTGTGCAGATCGGCCAGGAGTGCGTACTGTTCCAGGGGAGTGCTCACGCCCACCATCGTAGGTGGGCGCCCGGAGGCGGCCCGGTGGAATACTGGCGGGCGTGTTGACGGCCGATCTGATGCGACGAGGGGAGTTCGCCTCCCTGCCGCTGGCGCGGCACGTCAGCGACCTCCGCCGCGCGCTCGCGGCCCGCCGCGTCGTCGTTCAAGCCCCACCCGGCACCGGCAAGACGACGGTGGTACCGCCCGTGGTGGCCGACGCCGTCGACGGACGCGTCATCGTCACCCAGCCGCGGCGCATCGCGGCGAGGGCCGCCGCCCGGCGGCTGGCGCACCTGACCGGCACGCGTCCCGGATCGCCCGTCGGCCACACCGTCCGCGGCGAGTCCACGGCCACCGGCGCCACCCGCGTCGAGTTCGTCACCACCGGCGTCCTGCTGCGACGCCTGCTTCGGGACCCCGACCTCGCCGGCGTCGGCGCCGTCGTGCTGGACGAGGTGCACGAGCGGCACCTCGACGACGACCTCGCCCTCGCGATGGTGGCCGAACTCGCGCAGCTCCGCGACGACCTGGCGGTCGTGGCGATGTCCGCGACCCTCGACGCCCGCCGCTGGGCGTCGCTGCTGGGCGGCGCGGAGGTGGTGGCGGCCGAGTCGGTGCTCCACCCGCTCGAGATCCGCTGGGCGCCCCACGCCGGACCCGCCACCGACCACCGCGGTACCAGCCTCCGCTTCCTCGACCACGTCGCGGACCTCACCCGCCGGGCGGTGCGCGAGCACCCGGACCGGTCCGCCCTCGTCTTCGTGCCGGGCGCGTGGGAGGTGGACCGTCTCGTCGCCGGGCTCGCGGACCTCGGTCGGCCGGTGCTGCCGCTCCACGGTAGGCTCGACCCGCGGAGGCAGGACGCCGCGCTCGACGACGCCGCCGGGCCGCGCGTCGTGGTGGCGACCGCGGTCGCCGAGTCCTCGCTCACGGTCCCCGGCGTGCGGATCGTGATCGACTCCTGCTTGAGCCGCGAACCCCGTTTCGACCAGAACCGGGGCGTGTCCGGTCTGGTCACCGTGCGCTCCTCGCAGGCCTCGGCCACGCAGCGCGCCGGCCGCGCCGCCCGCCTCGGGCCGGGCCTCGCCGTGCGATGCCTCTCGGCGGACGACTGGGCGGGCATGGCGCCCGATTCCACGCCGGAGGTCATGCACGCCGACCTCACCGGCGCCCTCCTCACGCTCGCCGCCTGGGGCTCTCCCCGCGGCGACGGGATGGGGCTGCCCACACCGCTCCCGCAGGCCGCCGTCGACCGGGCCGAGGCCGAACTGCAGTCACTCGGGCTGGTCGAGGATGTAGGGCGGATCACCGACGAGGGCCGACGCGTGGCTGCCATCCCCGCCGAACCGCGGCTGGCCGCCGCCCTGCTCGCCGGCGCTCCCAGGGTCGGCAGCCGCCGCGCCGCCGAGATCGTCGCGTTCCTCTCCGACGACACCCGGGCGGGCGACGACCTCGCCCACGAGCTCGCCAGCCTCCGCCGCGCCTCCACGCCGCAGGCGAGGCGGTGGCGCGACGAGGCCACCCGCCTCGAGCGGCAGGCTCCCGCATCGCCGCCCACGACGGTGCCCGACGACGCCGCCGTCGCCTGGCTCGTCGCCTCCGCCCGCCCCGGGTGGATCAGCCGGAGGCGCGCCGACCGCACCTACACCAGCGCCTCAGGCACAGGTTTCGTGCTGCCGCCGGGCTCGCGGCTCGCGGGCGAGTGGCTCGCGGTCTGGGACTCGCAGCGCTCCGCCTCTGGGCCCGAGTCGCAGGTCCGCGCCGCCGTCGCCATCGACGAGGCGGCCGCCATGGAGGCCGGCGCCCACCTGCTGCAGGAGGTGGTCGACACCCGCTGGGAGGACGGCCGCGTCCGGGCCAGGGCGACGCGTCGGCTCGGCGCCATCACGCTGACCGCCACCCCGGTCCGCCCCGACCGCGGCCAGGCGGAACGAGCCCTCCGCGAGGCGCTGCTCATGGACGGCGTCGGGGCGGTGCTCGGCTGGAGCGACGAGGCCGCGCGCCTCCGTCGCCGGCTCGCGGTCCTGCGGCGCAGCCTGGGGGAGCCGTGGCCGGACGTCGGAGAGACCGCCCTCGCCGCACGCCTCGATGAGTGGCTCGCCCCCGAGATCGCGGCCGTCGCCGGCGGCGCGAAGGTACCCGACCTCGCAACGCCGCTACGCCGGCTGCTGCCGTGGCAGGAGGCAGGTCGGCTCGACGAACTCGCGCCCGAGCGGATCACCGTCCCCACCGGATCCGCCGTCCGGCTCGACTATCCCGAGGTGGGCAGCGACGCGCCCGTCGTGCTCGCGGTCAAGCTCCAGGAGTGCTTCGGCTGGACCGCCACCCCGACCATCTGCGCCGGTCGCGAGCGGCTGCTGCTGCACCTGCTCTCGCCGGCGGGGCGTCCACTGGCCGTGACCGCGGACCTGGCCAGCTTCTGGGCGGGCGCCTACGCCGCGGTGCGCGCCGAGAACCGCGGCCGGTACCCCAAGCACCCGTGGCCGGAGGACCCGCTCACCGCCCGCCCGATGCGAGGGACCACGCGCTCCGGCCGTTAGCCGGCGTCGAACCGGCGCCAGTTGACGCCCATCGCGGTGAGCCGGGCCATGGGCGTGGCCAGGGCCTCCGGCGTGCAGCCGAGACCGCTTCCGCCCGTCCAGAGCTGCTCGGCGATCACGGCACCGCGGGGGAAGCCGAAGTACTCGACCACCGGCCCGGTGCGCAGGTACTCCGACCACAGCTGGAACTGGCCGCCGAGCAGCCGAGGTGAGTCGAGGTCCTGCCACAGCCGGTGGTACTCGCCCACCTCCTCGAGGGTGCGCGGCGCCGTGATCGCGAGCGGCTCGTGCTCGCCGGTCGAGGCGCCGTAGTCGAAGTAGGTGTGCGCGGTGGGGGCGGCGATGGCGTCGTGGCCGGCCTCGATGGCCTGCCGGACGTACCGGGAGTTGCGCCAGACCATCACGGTGGCGCCCTCGGGTGCGCCGTGCTCCAGGACCTCGTCCCAGACGACGACGCGTCGCCCCGCGTCCAGCACCCGCCGGCACACCTGCTGCTCGAACCAGGCCTGGGCCTCGGCCGGGGTGGTGATGCCGAGCGCGTCCAGGTGTGCCCGCGTCTCGGCGTGGGCGAACCAGTGGTCCCCGGGCGCCTCGTCGCCGCCGAGGTGGATGGGCGAGTCGGGGAAGAGTTCGAGCAGGGTGTCGATCACGGTCGCGCAGAAGTCCATGGTCTGCGGCGTGAGGCCGAGCACGTGGTGCGAGATGCCGAAGCCGGTGCGCGGGTGCCGGACGTGGTCGCACGAGCCGAGCTCCGGGTAGGCGGCCACCGCGGCCTCCGTGTGCCCGGGCAGATCGACCTCCGGCACGACCGTGATCCCGAGCTGTCGCGCCCGGGCGACGATGCGCCCGATGTCGCCCGCGGTGTAGGCGCCGCCGTGCGGGATGCCGTCGTGCTCGTCGCAGTCCTCGTGCCGGACCGGGTCCGGGGAAGGTTGGTGCCCGCGCACCGTTCCCGGCCGCCAGGCGCCCACCTCCGTGAGGCGCGGGTAGCCGGGCACCGGCAGGCGCCAGCCCTGGTCGTCGGTGAGGTGCAGGTGGAGGACGTTGAGCTTGTGCAGGGCCATGGAGTCGAGCCAGCGCAGCACGAACTCGACGGGCTGGAAGTGGCGCGCCACGTCGAGCATCGACCCGCGCCAGGCGAACCGGGGCTCGTCCTCGACGACGACCCTCGGCCAGGCCAGCGACTCAGGTTGGAGCGGCCCCGGGCCGTGGACCTGCACCGGCAGCAGCTGCAGCAGGGTCTGGATCGCCCAGCCGGCGCCGCGACGGTCGGCGGCGACCACCTCGATGGTCTCGTCCACCGTGACGCGGTACCCCTCGGCGGGCAGCGCCCCGTCGAACCGGATGCTCAGGAACGCGTCCTCGGCGGCGGCCACGCGGCAGAACCCGACGGCGCTGCGGAGCCGCTCCTCGAGGACCGCCACGGCGTCCACCCCGTCGGGGCCGGCGTGCCAGGTGAGGAGCGGGGGCAGGGGACGGTTGCCGTCGGTGTACTGGAGGTGCCGGGGTGTGGGGAGGAGCGTCATGTCGCTTTCTTGGGTCGGTGGATGCGGGGCAGCCGGAAGTCCTTGTTGGCGGGGCGTGGGTCCTCGCCGGTGAGTGCCTCGTGGAGATGGTAGACGGCGAGTGCGGCACTGAGGAGTTCCCCCCAGGGCTCACCGCCCGCCGGCGAGGCGCTGCTCGCGCGTGTGGCGTCGGGCGGCGGGCGCAGCAGCCACCGCCTCGCGTCGTCGGGCGCCAGCCCGGCCGCGAGGTCGGGGACGGCACGGCGGTAGTCGAGCGTGACCGCCCGGGCCGGCGTACGGACGGTGCGCACCGGCGCGGGGCCCGTGAGGTCGACGACGTCCGCCTCGGACCCGGCCTCGGTCTCGGCGACGTGCGGGACGAGCGCGGGGCGGGGACCGCGGAACAGCGTGCGGGGCGGGTGCGGGCGGCAGTCGAGCTCGTGGTCCCCGTGGGCGTCCGACGCGGCGACCACCCCGCGCTCGGCGAGCCGTCGCCCGAGCAACTCCGCGAGCGTGTTCCCCGGCAGGTGCGCGCCCTCGCGGACGAGTTGGTGGCGGCCGAAGGTGCGCACCACCGAGAGCCTGACGGCCAGCAGCCCGGGGGCACGGCGTGAGTCGGTGCCCGAGAAGTGGGCCTGGGCCAGCACGACGGGCGCCAACCTGCCGGCGCGGTCCGCCACGTCGCCGATGCTCCGGTCCAACCACAGGCTGCGGCGGTCCGCGGCCGAGCGCGGCACGTCGGACGCCTCCAGACCGAAGCGGCGCAGAGCCGCCCACACCTCGTCGAGGTCGTCGACGAGGTCGCGCCACCGCTCCGCCTCGCGCTCGCCGAACCGGTCGCGGATCGCGGCGAACTGGGCACCGCGCCCGTCCGGGAGCAGCAGCTCGGCGCCGTCCGGCAGCAGATACGTCGTCGCGGGCGCGGCCACCATTTCGGTGCGGGTGCGGACGAACTCGCCGGGAAGGGGTCGGCCCGTCTTCTTGAACACGTCGCGCCAGGCGGCGGGCAGCTCGAAGAAGTCCAAGATCCGGGGTTCCACCGGGTCCCCGACCAGCGTCACGTCGTGGCCGAGCCGGGCCAGCCGGGCGGCGGCGGCCATGCCGGCGAGCGTGTGTCCGCGGACGACGATCATGGTCAGCGAGTCTATGGCTCTCCCGGCGATGACGCGGGCCGATGCCTAGACTCGGCGCATGAGCACTGACGCACCGGACATCAAGCCGCGCAGCCGGCAGGTCACCGACGGGCTCGAGGCCACTGCCTCGCGGGGCATGCTCCGCGCGGTGGGCATGGGCGACGACGACTGGGCCAAGCCGCAGATCGGGATCGCGAGCTCGTGGAACGAGATCACGCCCTGCAACCTCTCCCTCGACCGGCTCGCGCAGGCCGCGAAGGAGGGGGTGCACGCCGGCGGCGGCTACCCGCTCGAGTTCGGCACCATCTCCGTCTCCGACGGCATCTCCATGGGCCACCAGGGCATGCACTACTCGCTGGTCTCGCGCGACATCATCGCAGACTCGGTCGAGACCGTGATGCAGGCCGAGCGCCTCGACGGATCGGTCCTGCTCGCCGGCTGCGACAAGTCGCTGCCCGGCATGCTGATGGCCGCCGCCAGGCTGGACCTCGCGTCGGTGTTCCTCTACGCCGGCACGATCATGCCGGGCAAGGTGCAGTTGGAGGACGGCACCGAGAAGGACGTCACGCTCATCGACGCGTTCGAGGCCGTCGGCGCCTGCGCCCGCGGACTGATGAGCCAGGGCGACCTGGACCGCATCGAACGGGCCATCTGCCCCGGCGAGGGCGCCTGCGGCGGCATGTACACCGCCAACACGATGGCGTCGGTCGCGGAGGCGATGGGGATGTCGCTGCCCGGCTCCGCCGCGCCGCCGTCGGCCGACCGCCGCCGCGACGCGTTCGCCCGCCGCAGCGGCGAGGCGGTCGTCGAGATGCTGCGCCAGGGGATCACCGCCCGCGACATCATCACCCGAGAGTCCCTGGAGAACGCCATCGCGGTCGTGATGGCCTTCGGCGGCTCCACCAACGCGGTCCTGCACCTGCTGGCCATCGCCCACGAGGCCGACGTGGACCTCACCCTCGCCGACTTCTCCCGCATCGCCGACCGCGTCCCGCACCTGGGCGACCTCAAGCCGTTCGGCCGCTACGTGATGTACGACCTCGACCAGAAGGGCGGCGTGCCCGTCGTGATGAAGGCGCTCCTCGACGCCGGCCTGCTGCACGGCGACTGCCTCACCGTCACCGGCAAGACCGTCGCAGAGAACCTCGAGGGCATCAACCCGCCGGACCCCGACGGCAAGATCCTCCGCGCGCTCGACAACCCCATCCACCGCACCGGCGGCATCACCATCCTGGGCGGGTCGCTCGCGCCCGAGGGTGCGGTGGTGAAGTCCGCCGGGTTCGACTCGGACGTGTTCGAGGGCACCGCCAGGGTGTTCGAGCGCGAGCGGGCCGCCATGGACGCGCTGGAGGACGGCACCATCGTCGCGGGCGACGTGGTCGTGATCCGCTACGAGGGCCCGAAGGGCGGCCCGGGCATGCGCGAGATGCTCGCGATCACCGGCGCGATCAAGGGCGCCGGGTTGGGCAAGGACGTGCTGCTGCTCACCGACGGCCGCTTCTCCGGCGGCACCACCGGCCTGTGCGTCGGGCACGTCGCCCCCGAGGCGGTCGACGCCGGCCCCATCGCCTTCGTCCGCGACGGGGACCGCATCCGCCTCGACGTGGCCGCAAAGCGGCTCGACCTGCTCGTCGACGAGGAGGAACTGGAACGCCGGAAGCTCGACTGGCAGCCGCTGCCCCCGCAGTTCCGCACCGGTGTGCTCGGCAAGTACATCAAGCTGGTCCAGTCCGCCTCGAAGGGAGCGATCCTCGAGTAGGGCTCACGACCAGGCCAGCGTGCCCCCCGAGTGGGAGCCCCCGACGTGGTAGGCCCACGACTCCCAGGGGTTGTTGGTGTAGGCCATGTCCTCGATGGATTTGCCGATGCTCTGGTCGTCGGCGATCCAGAGCCCGACACCGATGAGGAATCCCACCACGGCGCCCACGACGAGCCAGCCGACGTACGTCGCGGTGAACACGGGCCCGAAGATGCGGTTCTGCAGGATGTGAGCCGTTTCGTGCTCGAGCAGGCTGCCGTGGCGCCCGCGCAGGTTGCTGATCACGTTGCCCTGCGTGAAGGCGAACGTGCTGAAACCGAACCCGCCGTCGTAGACGTGCCGGTTCTGCCGGCGGCTGAGGTGGAACTGGTAGTCGCGGCTCCCGCCGTAGAACAGGTTCACCGTGTGCAGCAGGACGCCGAAGCTGGTGCCGACGATGCCCCAGGTGGAGTCCGACGCGAACGCGGCCCATCCGGTCCAGGAGTCCCACGCGTAGATCTGCGTCGCACCGCTGATCACGCCGTTCAGCCCGCCGAACACGGCCGCGGTGACCGCGATCCCGGTGGCCACCCCGGAGCCGACCCCGAGACCCACCGCTCCCAGGGCTCCGAGGGCGAGTCCGGCGGTCGCGTACGCGAGCCAGGCCCCCGCGGCGCCGAGGAGGCCCGCCTCGAGGCCGAGCAGCATGGTGTCCCAGAATCCGCGCCCCTCGGCGATCCCCACCACCACGCCGGTCACGAAGCCCACCACGAAACCGACGCCGGCCACGATGAGGTCGTCCAGCCCGAACCACTTGCCCGACGGGTCCCGCAGCATGACCGGGTTGTTGATCGCGTAGCTGTACAGGTTGAGCGCCTGCGGTAGGCGGCGCGCGACCTCCGGGTTCTCGAGGACGTACCAGTCCGGCGTCACGAACCGGCCGAGCATCGGGTGGTACCAGCGCGAGCCGAGCTGGACCATCCCGCCCTCCGGTTGGTGGCCGCCGGCGTACCTGCCTTCGGCGCCGGTGGCCCGCGGGAGGCCGAACGGTGTGAAGGACTGCTGCGACAGCACCGTGCCTGCCGGGTCGACGGTGCACAGGACGGAACCCAGGTGGTCGGCGAACACCCATGCCAGCGACTCCTGACCGGCACCGTCGACGACGCGCGTCGCCACCACCAACGACCCGAGCGAGATCGTGGTCCGGGACCCGCCCGGACCGACTTCGTACCCGTCCACCCACCTCGTGACCTCGACGGTCCCGTCCGAGCGTTCCACCGTGCGTCGCTGCCTCCGGTCCTTGGCGTCGTACTCCAGCCGCACCCGGCTGCCGTCGGTGAGCCGCATCTCCACGATCCGGTCCCAGGCGTCGTACCGGACGCCGGCGACGCCGCCGGCCGCGGTGAGCCGGCCGGACGCGTCGATCGACAGCCCGTCGGTGCCGCCGACGTGGGTGACCGCGGTGAGCAGCCGTGCGTCGGGCCCGCCCATGCCGAAGATCACGGGTCCGGTCTCGCCGGAGCGCAGCAGGTCCCCGCGCCGGTTGTAGGAGTAGTCGACGCGCGACGACTCAGCGGCCTCCGGGCCGCCCTCGTGCCGGGTCCAGCGCACCAGCCGGAGCAGCGCGTCGTAGGAGTAGCGATGGCCCGTCACCTCCGGTGCCGCGCCGCCGCCGACGGTGTCCGTCACGGAGACGATCAGTCCATTGCGGTCGTAGCCGTACTCCAGACCACGCAGCACCACGTCGCCGAGCTCGAGCGAGGCCGACACCAGGCGCTTCTGTTCCCGGGTGTGCCGGTAGCGGGCCACCACGCCGCCGTGGTCGACCAGGGCCGGCAACCCGTGCTCGTCGTAGTCGACGGCGTCCACGATCCCGGTCACCGCGTCCGGCGACCCGTCCCGGTGGTAGCGCTGCTCGACCCGGAACCCGTCGGGCTGGACGGTGGCGGACACCTCGCCCCGGAACCCGTACTCATGGATGAGCGTCAGTTCGTCCCCAGGACCGAAGACGACGGTCTTGCCCACCCGGCGGCCCAGCGCGTCGTGCGTGTAGCGGGTGAGGATCGCACCCTCCTGCTGCGCGACCAGTCGGGCGCCGTCGTACTCGCTCGTCCGCAGGACGCTCGGTGACGCGGGATCGCTGGTGTCGACGACGGCGCGCTCGCGCCCGGCCGCGTCGTACGCCGTCTCGAGCACGCGGCCCTGCGAGTCCTCGCGGCGGCGCACCCGGCCCGCGGCGTCGCGCCAGTACGTCCTCGTTCCGGCCGCCGGGTCGCTGATCACCACCGCCGGTCCGGGTCCTGCGTAGCGGTAGCGGGTGGTGGTGGCGCCCTCGGCATCGGTGACGGCGAGGATCCGGCCGGCGTGGTCGACGTCGTAGCGCGTGACAGCGCCCCCGTCGGGGAGCGGGGTCTCGACCGCCACCAGCGCACCGCTGGCGTCGAAGCGCTCGATTGTGGGCTCAGCGTCATCCGGGGTTTCCGCGTCCCACTTCCTGACCTCGTCCCCGAGGTAGTCGACGCGGAACCGGCCGCCGTCGGGGTGCTGCAACAGCGTGACCCGGCCCAGCGCGTCGTAGTGGAAGCGGACCGAGGGGCCCCCGGGCGCGACGGGCCGGTAACCGGGGGAGGGGGCGAACTCGTTCGGGAACTCCTCGGCGGGCCTGCCGTCGGGCGTGCGCCTGGCGCGGCCTCCGAGTACCCATCCGCCGGCGGCGGTGGCCGCCGGGGCGGAGCGCTGCAGCTGCGTACCTCGGCCGTCGAAGAACGCGAACTCCACCGCCGCGTCCGCCAGCGTGGCGGGGTCGGCCTCCCGCAGTTGGTCGACGGTGAACCCCGCCCTGTGGGGGAGGACGACCACCGACTCAGCCGGGCGATCGGGATTGGCGGGGTCGTGCGGGTGCACCGCGTGGAAGGCGGTCAGCGCCTCGCCACCGTCGACGGTGGTGTCGAACTGCGCGACGAGCCGCCCGGTCGGGGTGTGCACGTAGCGAGTGCGCAGCCCCTCGGGCGTCACGACCTCCGAGGGCTGGGCGGTGCGCGGGTCGAATTTCGCGGAGGTCCGTCTGGCGAGGGCATCGGTGCTCGCGACGGGGAACTGGCCGTCGGCGTCGTACTCGATGCGGGTGGTCGCCCCGCCCGGGTCCCGTTGACCGGTCACGTTGCCGAAGGCGTCGCGCTCGAACCCCTCCACCGTGCGGTACCAGTCGTCGCCGAGCCGGACCAGGCCCCAGTCGGGATCGATGCGGTCCGCGTAGCCGTCGGGCAGTGCGGCGCCCACGAGCGCCAGTTCCAACCGCCGGGTGAGCAGGCCGGCGCCCACCTCGCCCCCGGGCAGCCCGACGAAGGGCTCCCCGTCGTATTGGAGCCGCTCGTCGGCGAGGATGGCCCCGCCCTCGTCGCGCGTGGTGATGCGCGACGGCAGCCCGACGCGCCACGACGCCTCATCGACGGCGTAGGCGATCTCCTGCACCGTGATGTGCTCGGCGCCGCCGCCCGCGAAGTGCAGTGAACGGTGTTTTGTCGCGAGGTTGCCGTACTCGTCGTACGTGTAGGTCGCGTCCTCAAGCCGGTCCCTGCCGCCGAGGGCGGCCTCCACGCTGTGTGCGGAGACGAGGTGCGGGAACGCGACGATGACGCCCGACGCGTCGGAGGCCTCGTCGCGGACGTCCCACTCGAACGTCGCCGAGTCGACCGGGACGCGCCGGTCCCCGTCGAGCGCGTACAGGTCCACCGCCAGCGTGCTGCCGGCGAGCGCGTGCTGCCGGGTCCTGCTCGTGCGGTCCCGGACACCGGCCGCAGCCGGGCCGCCGGTGTCACCGAGGTGGAACGCGGTGCGCCGGATCGTCGCCGGCGTGGCGTCGTCGCCCTCCCGCCACACCTCGACGCTCTCGAAGCCGCGGAAGATCCGTTCGACGGGATCGAAGTGGCCCCGCTCGTAGCTGATCCGCGTCCGTGCCATGGCTCCCGTGATCGAGTCGGCGTCCTCCAGCTCCTCCACGACCTGCAGGGGGAAGGGCTGGAAGCTGCCCCAGGCGTCGCCCAGGTGTGCGGCACCCCGGCCGTTGCGGAGCTGCGACGTGGTGGCGTACCGGATCGTCGTGCTCGCGCCGCAGCCGTTGTCGACGCGCGTCAGGAGGTACGGCTTCGGTGCCAGCCCCAGGTCGATGAACCGTGCCCCACCACCTTGTCCGGCCCACAGCAGACCGGGGCTGCCGGTGCCCAGCAGGTCCACGAGCTCGAGCGTCGCCACGTCGGGCGGCGGGGCGAAGGGGATCTCGACGGGGTCGCTCCACCCCGTCCCGCACCGGTTCAGCCAGAGCAGGATGCGGTCGCCGTCGACGTAGAGGAGGTCGGTGGTGCCGTCGCCGTCGAGGTCAGCCGTGAACAGGTTGGCGCCGCGGAACGGGCGCGGGAACACCGGCGGGTTCGCCATCTCCACCGACGGCCCGAACCGGCCCCGGCCGAGGCTCGGCCAGTAGCGCACGAGGCCAGAGCGAACCTCCCCGATCGTCGGCATGCCGTCGCCGGCGAAGTCGGCCACCACGGTCCCCTCGGTGCCGAACCGCACGGAGGGGAAGTCGTCCCCTTCGCGGCGGCGGACGTACTCCGGCGCCGTCCAGGTGCCCTCGCCGTCGCCGAGGAAGATCGTGTACCCGTGCCGACCGGTCTGCAGCATGTCGGTCACGCCGTCACCGTCGAGGTCCACCAGCCGCGAGTCGGTGGCCGACAGCACGAGCGACATCTGGGCGCCCACGTCGCGGGCCTCCGGCAGCCAACCACCCGCGCCGTCGTTGCGTGCCAGCCGGCTGATGCGGCTTCCGATCTGCAGGAGGTCGGCGGTGCCGTCGCCGGTGAGGTCCGCGAAGGTGACGCCGGGTCGGCCCAGCCGCAACCCGGCGGGTGCATCGGGGATCTTACGGGCAGGGTCGAACCGGCCGCCGCCCCGGTTGCGCCACAGCCGGTGCCCGGTGGGGCTGGTCTGCAGCACGTCGGGCAGCCCGTCGCCGGTGAGGTCCACCAGCGCGGCGTCGTCCTCGCCCAGCGGCAGCAGGGCATCGTCGGAGGCGGGCCGCAGGATGTCGGGCGCGACGTCGAAGCGCGAGTACGCGAACCCGAGTGGCGGCTGCGGGTCGCGTTCGCCCTCCGGGCCAATGCCCCAGTAGCGGACGCCGGTGAGGAGGGAGAGCGACGAGACGGGCGCGTCCTCGTACTTGAGGTCCCATTGCCCCACCAACGGCGGGTCCGCGCGCAGGCAATGGCGTTCGACTCGGTTGCAGCGCAGCGCCGTGGTGACCGGGAAGCCCGGGCGGGTGGTCGTGCAGACATCCGGCCTCGGGCCGTGGACGAGGCGGAGCTCGAAGATGCCCCATTGCACGGATGCCACGTAGAGCTGCCCGCCGTCGCGGAGATAGGTGTAGCGGACCGTGTTGCCGACGGCGTCTCGCTCCTCGTCGCAGTACCAGGCGAAGACGCGTCCGCCGTCCTCGAGCCGGGAGTCGGGGGTGCTGCCCAGCGTGAACGACCGGCCCTCCTTCGTGCGGATCACCCAGGAGTCACCGGACCGGCGGATGTCCCAGAACTGGCGGTCCGAGCGGGGCCGCCAGCGGCCGTCGCCCACGTCGACGAGCTCGTCGCCGCCGAGCAGGAGGGTGTCGGTGTGGTCATAGCGGGGCACGCCCCCGTCGGTGCCCCGGACGATCGTGAGGAGCCCGGAGAGCTGCCAGCCCATCCCGTATGGGCCGTTGCCCTGGCCCGTGGAGTATCGCAGCCCCAAGGTCGGGCGGATCCCGCCGGGCCCGGGCGGCACCTCGAGCGGCACTGAGTAGTTGCCGGTCCCGCGCAGCAGGTCCGGCTCGAACGCATCCCCGAGCGGGCGCAACGCGCCGCCGCCGCTCGCGCCGAACAGCGTCGCGTCGGCACCGGAGCCGGCTTCCACGGCGCACCTACTTCCGGTACTCGAAGCGGTACTGGAGGACCAGGGAAGCCCCCCGAAGCCGCCCGGCGTCGAGGCCGCCCCGGGGGCCGGTCAAGGGACTGCCGGCCGGCGGCTCGAGGGTGATGGTCCAGTCGCCCAGCACCTCGCCGCCCATGGCGGCTCCGAGGTCGTTGCCCGGGGCGGCGGCCACCGCCCCATCGGCGTCGGTGGTCATCCGGACCTCGTCGCGCCCGGGCAGCCCGATCGTCACGTCCACCCCGGCCACGTCCGCCGGGGATGCCCCCTCGAGGACGAGCGCGAGGCCGGCAGTGGTCAGCGCCGTCTCGTTTCGGGGGAACGAGTCGGCATCCATGACCAGCGTCGCCGTGGCGTCCCGCAGCATTCCGAACCACACCTCCGGGAAGTCGAACCGCACGGCGAAGTCCCGTACGTGGACGTCCTCCCCGGGCCGCGGCGGCGTGGCGAGCACCTGGTCCCGGAGCTCCTCGCTGTGCCGGGCCGTGTAGTAGAGGACGAGCTGCACGTCGCTGAGGAGGCGGTAGTCGAGGTTGTTGCTGCCGGGCGGCAGTTCCAACTCCCAACTGGTGGCGATCCCGTGTCCCTCGAAGAGCCCGAGCCGGGTGACGTCGGCGCGGAAGACGTAGGCGTCGCCACGCAGGACGTAGTCGGACAGCACCATGGTGTCGACGCCGTGGACGCGCGTGCGGTCGCCCCCGTCGGCGGTCCGGTAGTGCGAGATCCCGCCACCGCGCAGGGTGCCGCGGACGCCGCCCGCGGCGACGAGCCCGATGATCTCCACCTCGACGCCCTGGAGCCGCTGGCCGAAGGTGCCCGGATGGCGCCGGTCGAATTCGTGCAGCGACGTGTCGAAGCTGAGCTTCCCGGTGCGGAGGAACTCGCGGAACGCGAAGGGGTACTCGTTGCGCAGCGACAGCACCTCCTTGATCTGTGATTCGTTCTTCGCGACGGCGGTGATGAAGTGGTGCGTGAAGGAGTCGATGTCGCGCAGGAGCAGGTCCGAACCGAGGAGGTCTCCCGTCGCGGGGACGCTGTACTCGGGCCGGATCACCGCGAGCGCGCTGTCGGTCTCGAAGTTGTAGGCGCGCTCCATCAGCCTCGCCGCCGCGATGGCCCAGTCCTGGTAGCTGCGGGAGATGTCCCGCACGATCGCCGCCATGCGTGACCAGAGCTCCGGCGTGAAGACCTCCTGGTCGAACGCGTTGAGGGCGTCGGTGACCATCGAGACCCGCTGGTTGGCGGCCTGCAGTTGGAACCCCGCGGCGCGTGCGCGGGCGGCGGCCGCGTCGCGCTGTGCCTGCGCGATCGGGATGGCGGCCTCGGCTTCCTGCGCCTGGTCGTCAAGCCTGCCGAGCTGGTACTCGTAGGACTTCTGTCCTCCCACGAGGGTGGCGGCCGCGGCGAGCTTGCCCCGGTCGCCCTTCCACGAGCCCGACTCGATCTGCTGCGCGAGCTCGCGGATCTCGCTCTCGTGCCAGTCCTTGCCCGCCCCGTGCGCCGTGGCGATCGACTGCGAGATGTACTGCCAGTAGCCGGCCGATTCGTACTCCTGCCGGGCCTCGCGCGCGTTGTCCCTGCGCAGCCGGGCGTAGTCGACGGCCCGGTCGGCGCCGCGGAGGTCGGCCTGGGCAGCTTGGAGGAGCGCCCCCTGGGTGCTCGCCTCCGTGCGTGCGAGGGCGAGGGCGCTCTCGAGGTCACGGCGCGCCGAGGCCTCCGCCTCCGCCTGGGCGGCGAAGTTGATGTACTCGCGCTCGGCCTGGACGGACTGCTGCGCGAGGCCGCGGGCGGCCTGCTGGAGGTACTCGAATGTGAACGTGGGCGTGTAGGTGAGTCCGAAGAAGTCGAGCCCGGCGGCCAGGTTGGCCCACCGGCCGAGCACGACGAGGAGCACTTCCGCGACGGCGGGGTTGGTGGCCTCGGCGACGGCGCCTGGGTCGGACAGGACCTCCTTGGCGACCGCCCCGGTGGCGGCGAGCGGCCCGTCGGCGTAGAGGTAGGAGGCGGCATCGGCAGTGCCGTCCTCTCGGACGATCCGCGCGTACACGTCCTTGGCCTCGTCGGCGCGCTCATACTTGTACAGGCGGTCGCCCCAGGCCAGCAGGTTGCGCGCGAGCCGGACCCAGAGAGCGGGCGCCTCCAGTTCGGGATTGAGGTAGCTGTACCCGGCTGCCGCGAGGTACTGCTGCTCCGCCCGTTCGTGGTCGCCGAGCGCGGCATGGCTGTCGCCAAGACCGACGGGGATGACGTAGGAGTAGACGTGCGTGAGGTAGGCGGTGGTGATGGCGGCGGACTCCAGCGGGACGGTGAGCTCAGCGATGCTGGTGGCGACCCGGCGCTGTTCGTAGACCTTGGTGGTGAGGATCTCCAGCGGGGCGGGCGCGCCGGGCGACCAGGAGAGCTCCGCGATGTCCGGCCCGGTCGGGATGCCCACGGACCAGCGGCCCCGCGCCGCCAGCGGCTTGTTCAGCTCGTCGACGGGCACCGTGGCTATGGTGTCGTGGCGGTCGAGCCACCGCAGGGGCGCGAGGTCCACGGAGTCGTCCGCTATGTAGGAGAGCGAACCGGGGTTCCGCGTGCCCTCGGCGCCGCGCAGGAACTCGCGCACGGGGCGGTCGATGGCCCGGATGAAGGGGCTCTCCTGCGCGTCGGGCAAGCCTTCGCGGAGCCTGCGGAGGAAGCCGCCACCGGGGGCGGGGGTGTCGCCGTCGACCGGTGCTGGGGCGAGACCCCGCAGTTTCTCGTTGGCCGCCGCGAAACGCGCCGCCGCAGTCTGGGCGTCGCCGGCGCGACGTGCCGCCACCGAAGCCGCGTGCAGCGCCTGGACCGCGCCTGTGCGGTCGCCGCTCGCCTCGAACGCGTGCGCCGCGAGCGTGGCGGTCTCGGTGGCGCGGTCGTTGACGCCGGTGCCGAGCAGCGCCGTCGAGAGGTTGAGCAGCGCGGTGGCCTTGAGTTGGTCGTCGTCCGCCTCGGCGGCAGCGCGCTCCAGCAGGGACACGGCCTCGGTGGCCTCGCCCTTGGCGAGCAGCCGCGTCGCCGAGGTGATGGCTTCGGCCACAGCGGCGCTGCGAGGATGGAACCCGACTTTCGCGAACCGGGCGTCCACCTCGTGGGGATCGTGCTGCACCCTGACGGGGCCGACCGGAAGGATCACGTCCGGCCGCATTGCCTCCATCAGCTTGACCGAGGCCAGGTTCAGGGCCTTCTCGGTGTCAGGACCGAGCGGTAGGTGGACGCCGCTCGGGAACCAGCCCGGGGTGACGCCGGGGTTCAGCACCGAGTAACAAAGGGCGTGCGCGCGCTGGTAGGCACGCAACGCGCGTGAGTGGCCCCCGCGCGCGGCAGCGTCCGCCGCTTCCGTGAGGAGGGTGCGGACCTGGTCGACCTTCGCGGCCGCAGAGTTGGCGGGGTTCACGGTGAGTTCCGGCACACGCAGCGGCCGGACGTCGAGGGTGGTGACGAAATTGGCAGCGTGCTTGATGGAACCGGCCATCATGACCTCCTGGATTGGCGCACCCGCTGTTGTGATGGCAGTCCGTTTGGGGCCGAGTCAGGACGGTCTATGGACAAGGCTGCACAATAATTCTGCGCCTCATGCTGGGTTAAGTCCATAGGCCGTCGACGCGATTCGCTGCGTGCGGCTCCGGTGGGTGTTGTACTGGTGGAATGACCAGGCAAGTGTTGGCGGTTGTCGGCTCCGTGGTGCTCACGGTGTTCTACCTGGTGCTGGTCGCGATCCTGTCGATCCAGGCGTCCGGGGTGCTGGGCGGCGTCGTCTACTCGTTCGACAACGAGGTGACGGGGAGCCAGGACCCGCACGTGCCGTGGTACTTCATCCTCGCCGCAGCGGTGGTGACCGGGCTTATGTTCTTCCTCGCCAGCTCGAAGGACGTGCTGCTGCTGGCCGGGGTCCGGCGGCCGTTCGCGGTCACCATGCTCGTGGTGCTGGTCCTCGCCATCGTGGTGGGCGGGCTCACCAAGGACGCTGCGGTCGACGACGTGCCGGCGGGGCTCGCCGGCTGGGTGCAGGACTGGGGCACCAACCTGGCCGTGTACTCCCTCGCAGTGCTGCTGGTGCTGCAGCTCGTCCGGGACCGGGGCGGGTTCGAGGCGCTGCCCCCCGACGCCGACTGAGGCGGCGCGCCCGGCCCTTGACGTTTTGTCGGTGGGGGAGCCTATAGTTGTATTTACCGGACAAGCGTTCGATTAACTTGGGGAAGCTCTGATCGACCCCGCGAATCCGGTGTGGGCCGCCTTGGCCCGGCGTGGACTCGACCCCTGCGCCGGGCCGAGGTTTCCCGGGTCGAGCAACACATATTCGAACGTTCCCCGGAGGCGGCCATGCGCACTTATCACGAACCCATAGCGGTGCTGTTCGACGAGCGTCCCGCACAGTTCATCTGGCGGGGGCGCCTGTTGCTGGTGAAGGAGGTGCAGGCGCTCTCGCGCGAGGCCTCGCCCTGGTGGCGCCGGGCGGAGCAGTCGGAGACCGACCTGCTGCGCGAGCGCGAGGTGTGGCGCGTCGAGGCGGGCAACGGCCGGCTCGGCCGCGGCGTCTACGAACTGGCGCGCACCGTCGGCGAGGAGGACTGGGTGCTGCAGGCGGTGGCCGACTGATGTTCACGCACCTCCAGACCTTCTCCGGGTACTCCTTCCAGTACGGGGCCTCCCAGCCCGGCGCGCTCGTCGCCCGGGCGGCCGAGCTCGGCATGACCCGGCTCGGGCTCACGGACCGCAGCGGCCTCTACGGCGCGGTCCGGTTCGCCAAGGCGTGCCTGAAGGCCGGTATCGCGCCCGTCATCGGCGTCGACCTCGCCGTGGTGCCCGACGGCTGGCGGCCCGAGCGGCGCCCCACGGCGGCCCGCGGGGGCGAGCTCCGCGATCCACGGCTGCCCAGGGCGACGGTGTGGGCAACCTCCCGCGCCGGCTGGGGCTACCTGTGCGAGCTGATCAGCGACGCGCACGCCACCCGGTCGGACCCGATGGTCACCCTCGGGACCATCGCGCAGCACTGCGCGGGCCGCGACGTGGTGGTCGGCCTGGGTGCGGACTCCCACGCAGGCCGTCTCCTGGTCCAGGGCCGCCTCGACGACGCCACCCGGGAGGTGGCGCGCTGGCGCGACGAGCTGGGGCGGGGGGTCGTCGTCGCGATGACCAATCACCACACCGGCGGCCGAGGCGTCGCGTCGGCGCACCAGGCCGGCGGGCTGCTGCGGGTGGCCGGCCGGCTCGGGCTGCCCGCGGTCGCCACCAACATGGTCCGCATGGCCCACCGGGAGCAGGCGGCCACCGTCGACGTGCTCGACGCCACCCGACGCCTCGTCCCGCTGGACCTGCGCAACATCGACCGCCGCAACGCGGAGGGCTACCTGAAGTCCGAGCCGCAGATGCGGTTCGCCGTCGAGGAGGCGGCGCGGCTCGTCGGCGCAGACGCCGACGCGGTCCTGGCGGCGACGGAGCAACTCGCCGAGCGCTGTGCCCTCGACCCGATGGCCGACGTCGGGCTGGGGGAGATCCGGCTGCCCGAGTTCGAGATCCTCGGCACCACGCCCGAGGCCGCGCCGCGGGTCCTGCGGGAGCGCAGCATCGCCGGGCTGAACGCCCGTTACGGGGTGATCAGCCCCGAGGTGCAGGACCGGCTCGACGACGAGCTCGCCGTGATCGGCAAGCTCGGCTTCGAGTCCTACTTCCTCACCGTCGGTGACGTCACCGACCTCATCCGCGGCATGGGGATCCGGTGCGCAGCCCGCGGCTCCGGGGCCGGCTCGCTGGTCAACTACGCGCTCGGGATCTCCGGCGTGGACCCGATCCGCTACGGGCTCATCATGGAGCGGTTCCTCTCGCCGCTGCGCGTCGCGCTGCCCGACATCGACGTCGACGTCGAGTCCGCCCGCCGCACCGAGGTGTACGACAGGATCCTCGAGACGTTCGGCCACCAGCGGGTGGCGTGCGTGGCGATGATCGAGACCTACCGCGTCCGGCACGCGGTCCGCGACGTCGGGGCCGCGCTCAGCCTGCCCCCGGTGGAGGTGGACGCGATGGCGAAGGCGTTCCCGCACATCCGCGCCCGCGACGCCCGCGCCGCGCTGCGCGACCTGCCCGAGCTGCGTGCTGCGGGGCTCGCGGAGAAGCGGCTCGAGGTGCTGTTCGACCTCGTCGAGTCGCTCGACGGGCTGCCGCGCCACATCGCGCTGCACCCCTGCGGCGTGATCCTGTCCGACTCCGCGCTCCGCCAGCGCACCCCGGTGGAGGGCAGCTTCGGCGGCTACCCGATGAGCCAGTTCGACAAGGACGACGTCGAGGACCTCGGCCTGCTGAAGCTCGACGTGCTCGGCATCCGCATGCAGTCCGCGATGGCGCACGCGCTGGGAGAGCTGGAGCGCACCACCGGTTCCGCGCCGGACATCGACGCGCTGGCCCCGTTCGACGACGAGGAGGTCTACGACATGATCGCCCGCCGCCAGACGCTCGGCTGCTTCCAGATCGAGTCGCCGGGCCAGCGCGAGCTCGTCGGCAAGTTCGGGCCGAGCAGTTTCGAGGACATCGTCATCGACATCTCCCTGTTCCGCCCCGGCCCCGTGAAGTCCGACATGATCACCCCGTTCATCGACGCCCGCCAGGGCTTCCGGGAGCCCGACTACCTCCACGACGACTTCCGGCCCGTCCTCGAGCAGACCGCCGGCGTGGTGGTGTTCCACGAGCAGATCATCCAGCTCGTCGCGGTCGTCACCGGCTGCACCCTCGCGCAGGGCGACGAGGTCCGTCGCGCCCTCGGCGACAGGGAGGGGCAGGAACAGGTGAAGCAGTGGCTGTTCCCCAGGGCCCGCGAGCGCGGCTACGACGAGGAACTGATCGGACGCGTGTGGGACATCCTCACGTCCTTCGCGTCGTTCGGGTTCTGCAAGGCGCACGCCGCGGCGTTCGCGCTGCCGACGTACCAGTCGGCCTGGCTGAAGCGCCACCATCCCGCGCACTTCCTCGCCGGGGTGCTCACCCACGATCCGGGAATGTACCCCAAGCGGCTGCTGCTGGAGGAGGCCCGGCGCCTCGGCCTCGCGGTGCTGGGCCTCGACGTGAACGTCTCCACGGGTGAGTACCGTGCGGAGGAGACCCCCGACGGCTGGGGGATCCGACTGTCGCTGGCGGACGTGAAGGGCATCGCCGCCGACGAGATCGAGCGGATCGTCGAAGCGCAGCCCTTCCAGTCGCTCACCGACTTCTGGGAGCGCGCGAGCGTCAGCCAGCCCACCGCCGAGCACCTGGTGCTGGCGGGCGCGTTCGACTCCCTGTACGGCATCGGGGAGGCGACGGGGATCCGCTCCAGTACCCAGGTCACGCGCCGCGACCTGCTGCTGACGCTGGCGGACCTCCACACCGGCACCCGCAAGCAGGTGCCCGCGCAGGCGGCGTTCACCTTCACGGAGGCCGACGCGCTGGACGTGGTCCCCAGCGGGCTTCCGGAGATGGGCGACGACGAGCGGCTGAAGGCCGAGCTGGAGATCCTCGGCCTCGACGCGAGCCGCCACATCATGGAGCGCTACCTGCCGATGCTGCGCGCCATCCGCGCCACCAGCGCCCGCACCCTGCTGGAGGCGAAGAACCGCTCGGAGATCCTGGTGGCGGGCGTGAAGGTCGCCACCCAGACCCCGCCGGTGCGCTCCGGCCGTCGCGTGATCTTCCTCACCCTCGACGACTCGACGGGCCCCGTCGACGCCACCTTCTTCGAGGACGTGCAGGGGCCGTACTCGGCCACCGTGTTCAACACATGGCTGCTGCTGGTCCGGGGCGTGGTCCGCCGCACCGGTCCGCGCGGCGTCTCCATCCGCGCCACGGGGGCGTGGGACCTCGGCCAGGTCCACGACGTGTGGCGCGCCGAGCTGGAGCGCAGCGGCAGCCCCGACGACGCCGTCGCCGCGGTGCGGGCGCTGGTGGAGGAGGTGCCGGAGGGCTACAGCCTGGTCGGGGAGTACGTCCCGCCGGAGAAGGAGGGGCACGCCGCCATCGCCGACGACCACACCCGCGCCGGCGGCATGGGGCGCCGCAGGGTGCTGGTGCACGCGAGCGGGTTCCGGCAGTCGCCGTACGCCGACATCAAGCCGCAGGGCACGTCGGCCGCGGAGGCCCCGCGGAAGCTCTGGCACTCGAGCCCGGGGAGCGCGGGACGATGATCATCGCGCACGTGGACATGGACGCGTTCTACGCGTCGGTGGAGATGGCGAGGTACCCCGAGCTGCGGAAGGTGCCGATGTTCGTCGGCGGCTCCACCCGTGGGGTGGTGCTGTCGGCGAACTACCCGGCCCGGGCGTACGGGATCTCCGGAGGCATGCCGTCGAGCAGGGCCCGGCGGCTGTGCCCACAGGTGAAGGTCGTCCACCCGGACTTCGACCACTACCAGGCCGTCTCCGCCGGGATCCGGGAGATCTTCGACACCATCACCGACCGCGTCGAGATGGCCTCGATCGACGAGGCGTTCCTGGACCTCACGACGGCGATGCGCCGGCTCGGCGGCGATCCGGCCGCGGTCGGGGAGCTCCTGCGCGCGCAGGTGATGGACGAGCAGCGGGTCCCGTGCTCGGTGGGGATCGGGCCCAGCAAGTTCATCGCCAAGCTGGCCTCGAAGGAGGCCAAGCCGGACGGGCTGAAGCTGGTGCGCAGCGACGAGGTGGTCACCTTCCTGCACCCGCTGCCGGTGGAGGCCATCTGGGGGGTGGGGGAGGTGACCGCCGCGAAGCTGCACAAGCTGGGGCTCGTGACCGTCCGCGACATCGCGATGACGAAGAAGCAGACGCTGCAGCGGGCTCTGGGGATGGGGCAGGGGTCGCTGCTGTTCGATCTCGCCTGGGGCCGCGACGAGCGCGCCGTGATCTCCCGGGAGCCGGCCGAGCACAGCGTCGGCTCGCAGGAGACGTTCGCGCTGGACACCGACGACGCGGACCTCGTGGCCACGGAGATCCTGCGGATGGCGGAGCGCACCGCCTCGCGGATGCGGGCACAGCGGATGGTGGGAAGGACGGTCACGCTCTCGGTGCGGTTCGCGGACTTCCACTCGATCACCCGCACCGGCACGATCGACGCCTACACCGACTCCACCAACGACATCTACGCCGAGGCGATGCGGCTGTTCCGGCGGCTGCACCTGCAGCGGGCGCGGATCCGGCGCGTCGGGGTGCGGGTGGAGAAGCTGGTGCCGAAGGAGAACACCTATCAGCAGCCCGCGCTGGACGAGCCGGAGCGCGGCTGGCAGGAGGCGGAGGCCGCAGTGGACCGGGCGATCCTCAAGTTCGGCCCGAAGGCCGTGCAGCGCGCGCGGCTCACGGCCTCGGGGCGCTCGGTGACGAGATCGAGTGTGGCCTAGCCGGGATCGCCGCGGCGACGGTCAGAGGTCTCCCTGCTGCCGCTTCTTCCAGCGCTCCTCGAGCTTGTCCATGAATTCCTTGTTGGATGCGGTGGAGGTGGGGCCCGAACCGCCGACCGGCCCGCCCGGGGAGGCGCCGACTCCGCCCCCGTCGCCGCTCACGCGCTGCCACGAGTTGATGCCGACGATCGCGGCGCCGAGCATGATCGCGAAGCCCAGGATGCTCACCGCCCAGTGGACCTGGATGCCGGCGATGAGCGCCACGATGCCGAGGATGAACCCGATGCCCGCGATGGTGGCGCGGCGACGATGGATGCGAACCTGACCCGCGCCACTCAGCGTGTCCGCCAGTTCCGGATCCTCAGCCTTGAGGGACGCCTCGAGCTGCTCCAGCAGCTTGCGCTCTTGCTCGGATAGCGCCATTTGATGCTCCCTCGGTCGGATCGGTAACTGTCATTCTAGGCGTGAAAGTGTCGGTTCCAAAGGGGCCGGTCACCGTCCCCACAACGACCGGGGCCACCATCTCGCCCACCACGGCGCGTCCGCGTACAACGCGCGCCGGAGGCGCTGCACCTGGTCCGGCAGCGCGGTCGGGTCCACCGGCTCCCGGGAGAAGGTGGCGCGCTCCACCGCCAGCGCGATACCGCGCAGCAGCTCCGGTTCCGGCACGGACCCCGCGACGGCCCGCGAGGCGGGGCCTGGCGACCCGTCGGGCCAGTCCCGGTCCGTGTCGACGAACGTCGCCCGCACCTCCCGCCAGGCGCCCGCGGCGAGCTCTGCGGGGCCCTGCCCGGGGCGCAGCCGCCAGCGCGCCTGTGCGGTGCGGATGGCGAGCGGAGCGGCGGCCACGAGGGCGAGGCCGAGCAGGCCCAGCACGGTGGGCAGCACCCAGGCGGCGTCGTCACCGGCCCCCGGCACCGGGCGCGTGGTGGGCGGTACCGGCACCTGGGGATCGTCCTCGGGGGACTCGCTCTGGTTCGTCGGCGACGGGGACGGCGACGGCGACGGCTCCGGCGCGGACGGGCCGGTGGGGTCCGCGTCGGTGTAGCTCGGCGGGCTGGCGACGGCGGGCGTCGGCTCGAACGCCACCCAGCCCAGGCCCTCGAAGTACAGCTCGGGCCACGCGTGCATGTTGTGGGAGGTGACCAGGAAGGACCCGTCCTCCTGCTGCGTGCCCGAATTGAAGCCGATCGCCATCCGCGACGGGATGCCCTCGATCCTGGCCATCGTCATCATTCCGGCGGCGAAGTGGATGCAGTAGCCGTAGCGATCCTCGAGCAGGAACGAGGAGACCACGTCGAGCGTGGCGGTCTGCGGCGCGTCGAGGGAGTACTCGAAGTCGTCGCCGCGGAGGAACGACTGGATCCGCTGCGCCTTCTGCCCCGCGGTGCCGGCGCCCTCCACCACCTGTCGGGTGAGCTCCGCGACGCGCGGGTCCACGTCGGGCACGACGGTGGTGATGGGATCGACGCCCTGGCCCGCCTCGGCCGCGTCGAGTTCCTCGGGCGAGGGCGACGGCACCGTCGACGAGGCGGTGTAGCGGAGGTTCACCGTCTGCTGCTGCCGGTCGGCGCCGGTGGCGACGACGGCGAGGGTCTCCGGGTCGTAGGACCAGACGCCGTCGGCGGAGAAGTCGTCGACGGCGAAGGGCACCGGGAGGTATTCCGACGGCACGGCCCGCATCTGCACCTCGACCTCGAGCGGCACCCCCGGCGCAGAGTACGCCCCGGACAACCCGAAGTTGCGCAGGGTCATCGGGATGAGCCGCACGCCGTCGTTGGTGAGGTCCGGCATGGCCACGGTCCGGAAGTACGAGGGTGCCCCGGTGGAGGTGGTGTACGAGAACATCGGCACGTCCTCGGGGCGCCGCAGGTTCTCGTTCAGGGCGACGGTCGGGTCGCCCAGCTGGATCGGTCCGCTCTGGGTGTCCTGCCACGGCTGTTTGGACCCCATCGGCAACAGCGGCTGCACGGCCGCGGCGCCCGCGACGCCGCCGACGGTGAGCAGCAGCGCGAGTCCCGCACGGGTGAGGTGGAAGGCGCCGCTCCTGGACGCCCGGGCTGCGCGATGGCCCTCGCCGATGCCGGTGGCCACCAGCAGCAGCAGCACGTACGAGCCCGCCACCACCGCGAAGGTGGGGACCGTGAGCTCCTCGGATGCGGCGATGCCCGCGACGACGTAGCCCAACGCGAGCGGCGCGAAGGACCAGGCGGGCTGCTCCAGGACGTTCACCAGCAGCTCCAGCACGAGCTGCACGAGCGCGGTGAGCGCGAGGATCAGGAACACCACCCCGTTGGTGGCGTCCAGCGGCGGGGCGGAGGCGGCGATCGTCGCCGACCCCTCCTGGACCAGCGCGCGGAACGTGCCGAGGAAGCCGGTGTCGCCCGGTCCAAGCATGAGTCCGCGCCAGACCAGCATGGCGACGCCGCCCACCACCTGCAGGGCGTAGGTGCCGCCCCGGCCCAGGCCCAGCAGCGCACCGAGGGCGCCGATGATGCCGACGACGGTCACGAGCAGGGCGGCCTCGACGAGGTGCGCCCGCCCCTCCAACAATGCGCCCAGGGGCAGGAGCGACAGCCACGTCGCGAGGGCGATCACGGGGGAGACGACGGGGTTGGCGGTGGGGTTCATGCGGCGGCCTGCCTCACCATGAGCCGCGCCCACACCGTCGGCATGTGCTCGCCGGGCCCGTACTGCTCGACCGCCCAGCCCGACGCCCGCAGGAGCCGGACCGCGTCGCCGTGCTCGGCCGACCGCAGCCCCCACGCGCCCGCGTCCGGCACGATCGCGCTGGGCTTCGCCATACGCAGACCCATGCTGGTCAGCGTCGCGGCGTCCTGGACGCTCAGCTGCCCGCTGAACACGATGAGGCTGCCGGTCGCGTCGAGGGACTCGGATTCCGCGAGGATCGCGGCCAGCTCGCGCTCGTCCGAGGCGCCGATGTCGGTGAACGCGTCGATCAGCCCCTGGCGCTGGGCCACGCCGGTCAGCTGGTGCGGCTGGTAGATCGTGCCGGAGCCGCCGGCGACGACGATGCGGTAGCGGTCGTCGGACAGCTTGACGGCGACGCTGGCGGCGGCGGAGATCGTCCACTCGAGGCTCGACGACGGCCCCTCGCCGACGTGGGCCAGCCGCCGGGTGTCGGTGATGATCAGCGCCGACGGGTCCCACGGGTGCTCCTCGAGGCGCACCATCAACTCGCCCTGCTTGGCGCTCATCCGCCAGTGGATGCGGCGGATGTCGTCGCCGTGGCGGTGCTCCCGTACGAGCACGTCGTCCTGGCCGGCCTGCCCGATGCGCTGCGGGGCGGCCTCGCCGGTGGCGCCGACCCCCAGTCCGCGCTTGGCCTCCGTCAGGGGCCACAGCTTCGGCGTCACCCGCAGCAACGACTCCTCACCCCGGGGGTGCACCCGGCTGGTGGCCAGCCCGAGGGGGTCGCCGACACGGGCGGTGAGGGGGCCGACGAGGAACCTGCCCCGCTGCTCGGTCTGGATGCCGTAGCGCACCGCCTGGTCCCAGCGGCCGAAGGCCCGCGCCACGACGAACCGTGCGCCGCCACCCAGCGAGACCGGGGCGGCGTCGTGCAGTTCCAGGGTGGTCGCCGCCAGCGGGTAGACGTTGCGCAGCCGCACGACGACCTCCAGCCGCTCGCCGACCGGCAACTGCGCCGGGTTGAGCGAGCGCGCGTACTCGAGTCTCGGCTGCAGCGCGACGACGACCACCAGGGACAGCAGCGGCAGGACGCACAGGAACAGTCCCAGCCACATGAGGTCCGGCTCCCCGATGGCGCCCGCGATCCCCGCGAGCACCGCCCCGGCGACGAAGAGGATGATGCCGCGGATGGTGGGCCTTGCGCCACGGATCAAGGTCTACCCCCGGGTCGGTGCGGGCGTGGACGAGACGACGCCGCGGATGATGTCCTCGGGGCGGCGCCCCGCCACCTGCGCCTCCACGGTCGTGAGCACCCGGTGGGAGAACACCTCCTCGGCCAGTGCCTGCACGTCCTCGGGGATCACGTAGTCGCGGCCTGCGAGCACCGCCTCCACCCGGCTCACCTGCATGAGGTGGAGCGACGCGCGGGGGCTGGCCCCGAGCCGGAGGTCCGTGTGCTGGCGAGTGGCGTTCACCAGCGAAACGATGTAGTCGGCGATCACGGGCGCGACATAGACCTCCGTCAACGCCTCGGTGGCGGAGCTGAGCGCATTGACGGTGGTGACGGCGTTCACCTTCGCGAGCTGGTCGCCGGTGGCCTGCGCCATCAGCATCTTCGATTCCGACTCCGCCGCCGGATACCCCATGCGGATGCGGGCCATGAAGCGGTCGCGCTGCGCCTCGGGGAGGGGATAGGTGCCCTCCATCTCGATCGGGTTCTGGGTGGCGATCACCATGAACGGCCGGTTCAAGTGGTACGTCTTCCCGTCGGCCGAGACCTGGCGCTCGGCCATCGCCTCGAGCAGTGCGGACTGGGTCTTCGGGGAGGCGCGGTTGATCTCGTCGCCGAGGACGATGTTCGCGAAGATCCCGCCCGGCTTGAACTCGAACTCGCGCGTGGACTGGTTGAAGACCGAGACGCCCGTGACGTCGGCCGGCAGCAGGTCGGGCGTGAACTGGATGCGTTTCACGTCGCCCGCGATGGAGCGGCCCAGGGACTTGGCGAGCACCGTCTTCCCGACCCCGGGGACGTCCTCGATGAGCAGGTGTCCTCCCGCGAGCAGCACCGTCACGGCCGTCCGGATCTGCCGGCTCTTGCCCTCGATCACTCGCGCCATCTCCGCGCTGATCTGGTTGGCGAGCTGGGCTACCTCACCGATGTTCGTGGTGGTCAAGGGGTCTCCTTCGCAAGGGAATGCGCCGACTCCTCCCAAGAGTAGTGGGCCGCCCCATTTTCCCGGCACTTCGCTGCACAACGAACCGGTGGGGGAAACGCCCACAATGGGAGTAAAAGTGGGGGGAAGTGGGGTAAAGTGGGGGCAAGTGGAGTGGATCGGCGTGAAATTGGAGAAAGGGGGTGCTCCTCGTGTTCCTGGGTACGTACACCCCGAAGCTCGACGAGAAGGGGCGCCTCATCCTCCCCGCGAAGTTCCGCGACGAACTGGCCGACGGGCTGGTCATGACCCGCACCCAGGAGCGGGCCCTGGCCGTCTACACCAAGGAGGCCTTCGAGGAGCTGATGGCCCCCGTGGCATCGGCCCCGGCCACCGTGAAGCAGGTCCGCGACTACCAGCGCATGCTGGCGGCGGGGGCGAGCTTCGAGGTGCCGGACAAGCAGGGACGGGTCACCATCCCCCCGATCCTGCGCAAGTACGCCGGCCTTGACCGGGACGTCGTGGTGATCGGCGCGGGGACCCGCGCCGAGATCTGGGACGCCGAGGCCTGGGCCGCCTACTCGGAATCGAGCGAGGCGGGCTTCGCCGACCTCGACGAGGAATTCATGCCCACCCTCTAGCTGCTTCCCGGTGCCCGGCCGGTCGGCGCCCTGGCTTTCTTCCCCGTAGCCAGGTCGCCCACCGGAAGGGGACCGGGGAGCAGCTCCACACACAACCAACCCCACGCGCCACACAGGAAGGGTCGAGATGGCAGACGTGCATGTGCCGGTCATGCGGGACCGCATCGTCGACGTGCTCTCCCTTTCCCTCCACCACGAGGGCGCCATCTACGTCGACGGCACCCTCGGGCTGGCCGGGCATGCGAAGGCGGTGCTGGAGGCCAACCCCGGCGCAAGGCTCATCGGCATCGACCGCGACACCGACGCACTCGCCGTCGCGCGTGAGCGGCTGGGCGGACTCGCGGACCGCGCCACCCTCGTCCACGCCGTCTACGACGAACTCCCCGACGTGCTGGCGGACCTCGGCGTCACCGAGGTCGACGCCATCCTCCTCGACCTCGGCCTCAGTTCGCTGCAGATCGACCGCACCGAGCGGGGCTTCGCCTACCGCGTCGACGCCCCGCTGGACATGCGCATGAACCAGGAGGAGGGCCCCACCGCCGCCGACGTGCTGAACACCTACCCGGTGAACGAGCTCTCCCGCATCCTCAAGTGGTACGGCGAGGAGAAGTTCGCCGACCGGATCGCCCGCGCCATCGTCGCTGCCCGGCCCTTCACCACCTCCGCCCACCTCGTCGAGACCATCTCCGGCGCCATCCCCGCCGCCGCCCGGCACACCGGCGGGCACCCGGCCAAGCGGACGTTCCAGGCCCTGCGGATCGAGGTCAACCGGGAACTCGAGGCGCTGGAGGGCGTGCTGCCGGCGGCCATCGCCTCGCTCAGGGTCGGCGGCCAGCTCGCCGTCCTCAGCTACCACTCGCTCGAGGACCGGCTGGTGAAGCGCCTCTTCGCCGCCGGCGCGCGCGACCAGGCGCCCCGCGGCATCCCCGTGGTGCCCGAACACCTCAAGCCGCAACTCGAACTAGTCACGAAGGGGGCCGAGCGGCCCACCGAGGAAGAAGTCCAGTCCAACCCGCGCGCCGCGTCGGCGCGCCTCCGCATCGTGAAAAGGATCAGACAGGCATGAGCGAGATGACCAACCGTCCCCGGGCCGGCGTGTCCACCGTCGGGTTCGTGCTGATCGTCCTGGCCATCGTCGGCCTCGGGCTCGGCGGCGTGATGGTGGTGACCACCTCCATCGGTGCGCAGTCGAGGGAACTGAGCGCGCTGCGCAACCGTGCCGACGACCTCGCCTACGAGTCGGCCGCCCTCGGCACCCAGCTGGAGACGCTGTCGTCCACCGCCTCGCTGGCCCTGCGGGCCACCGACCTCGGCATGGTCCCCAACCCCTATCCCGCCTTCGTGTCGCTGGCCGACGGCAAGATCCTCGGCACCCCCACCCCCGTCGAGGGCGACGAGCTGCCGCAGCTGCGCGGCCGGCTGCCGAAGGTCACCGACGTGCCGGCCCAGCAGCCGCCCGCCCCACCGAGCGAGTCCCCCCAGCTCCCCGGCGAAGCGCCCACGGAGCCGGTGCAGAACCCCGATGACGTCGTGGCCGCGGACCAGGTGGGTGGTCGGGGATGAGCGACGAGCGCCGGCCACCGGCCCGCAAGCCGGCCGCCCCGCGGTCCACCGGTGGTACTCGTCGGGCCCGGAACGGCGCCTCGTCGAGGACCTCGGCGACCGCTTCGTCGTCCACCCGCAAGCCCGCCGCGAAGCAGCGCGCCACCACGGCGGCGCCGGCACGCAAGCGGCGCCGCGTCGACGCCCCCCCGCCGGGGGAGCGCCGCTACCGCCGCAGCGCCAGCCTCAAACTGGCCAGCACGGGGCTCCGCCTGCGCGTCTTCCTCGTCGTCGTCGCCCTGCTGCTCGGCGTGGCCGGAGTGCGCGCCTTCCAACTGCAGGCGCTGGACCCCCAGGCGTTCGCGGCGGAGGCCGCGTCGAAGATGCAGACCACCCGCGACGAACCCGCGATCCGCGGCGCGATCACCGACCGCAACGGCGTCGTGCTCGCGGAGACCGAGCCCGGCTTCAAGGTCACCGTCGACCCGGACATGATCAAGACCAACGGTGCCGACAAGCGCTACCCGATGAGCCGGAAGAAGCAGGAGGAGGCCGAACTGGCCCCCGGCGCGGTGGCCGACATCCTCGTCGAGCACCTCGGCGGCCGGAAGGCGGACTACCTCGAGATCTTCGACCGCACCAACGAGAAGACCGGCAAGCGGTCCCGCTACGAGATCGTGGCCCGGCAGGTGCCGGCCCACACGTTCACGCAGATCCAGGCCGACATGCGCGCCGGGCTGGACGGCGACGGGAAGCGCCCCCTCTACGGGGTGTTCGGCGAGTCCGACCCGATCCGCGTCTACCCGAACCGTTCCACCGGCTCCAACGTCGTCGGCTTCGTCAACGCGGAGGGCAAGGGCGCGAGCGGGCTGGAGTACGCGCTCCAGGAGCAGTTGGCGGGAGTGGACGGGAAGTCCACCTACGACCGTTCCACCTACGGCCGGATCCCGCTGGGCACGAACATCATGGTGCCCGCCGAGGACGGCGTCGACTACCAGCTGACGCTCGACTCCGACCTCCAGTGGATGACGGACCAGATGCTCGCCGAAGGCATCCGCAACGCGAAGGCGAAGACCGGCACGGCCGTCGCGATGAACGTCCACACGGGTGAGATCCTCGCGCTGTCGGTCCTGCCCACCTTCGACTCGTCGAACCCCGGCGCCGCCGACCCCGACGACCTCGGCAACCGCGCCGTCACGCAGGCCTACGAGCCGGGCTCCACCCAGAAGGTGCTCACCATGGCCGCCCTCGCAGACCAGGGGCTCGTCACCCCGGACACGCGCGTCCAGGTGCCGCCGAGGATCGCGTCCGGCGGCGGCTACGTCAGCGACTCCTACGACCACGGCACCATCAACCTCACCGCCCGCGGAATCTTGGCGAACTCGTCGAACATCGGCACGATCCAACTCGCCCGCCAGATGGAGAAGGGCACGCTCAGCCAATACCTCGCCAGCTTCGGGCTGGGGTCGAAGAGCGGGTCCGGGCTGCCCGGCGAGAACGCGGGCAGCATCCCCGGCAAGGACATGCCGGACTACACCCGCGACCAGATCTCCTTCGGGCAGGGCCTGTCGGTCAACGCAGTGCAGATGGCGTCGGCGATCGCCTCCGTCGTGAACGGCGGCACCTACCACCAGCCCAGGATCATCAAGTCCGCCACCGGCGCCGACGGGAAGGCCGTCGAACTCCCGGAGCCGACGAGCCGCGAGGTGATCTCCGAGGAGGCCTCCGCCATGGTCGTGGAGATGATGGAGGCCGTCACGATGCTCGACCCCGACAAGCGGGCGATCCCCGGCTACCGCACGGCGGGCAAGTCCGGCACCGCGCAGCGGTACGACCCGAAGTGCAAGTGCTACAACGGGTTCACCGCCTCCTACGTCGGCGTGGCGCCGGCGGAGGACCCGCAGATCCTCGTCTACGTCGTGCTGGACCAGCCGACCAACGGCAACCTCGGAAGCCAGCTCGCCCTGCCGGTGGTCAACCAGGTCCTGCAGATCGCCTTGCCCCGGTACAACGTGCTCCCCTCGACGAGCGAGGCGCCGCGCAAGGCGCTAACTTTTGAGTGATGACTTCGATCCGTCCGAGCCGGCACCGCGGGGTCGGGCTGCAAGCGCTGCTGCCCGAAGCCACCGCGAACCCTGAGATCACCGGCGTGACGCTGGACTCCCGCGCCGTGCAGCCCGGCTGGCTCTACGCCGCCCTGCCCGGAACCCGCACGCACGGCGCCCGGTTCGCCGCCGACGCCGCCGCGGCCGGTGCCGCCGCGATCCTCACCGATGCGGACGGGGCCGCGCTCGCGGGCGGTCTGGGCGTCCCCGTCGTTGTGGTCGACGACGTGCGGGCGCGGCTGGGTGACGTGGCCTCGGAGGTGTTCGGGCGGCCGACCGACCGGCTCACCATGTTCGGCGTGACGGGCACCAACGGCAAGACGACCACGGTGGCGCTCCTCGCCGCCGGGCTCATGGGGGCCGGCCGGAGCGTCGGGACAATCGGGACGATCGGCTTCCGGCTCAACGGTGAGGCGATCCAGTCGGGACGCTCCACCGTCACCACGCCGGAGGCCGTCGATCTCCAGGCGCTCCTCGCGGTCATGGAGGAGCGCGGCGCCGACAGCGTCGCCCTCGAGGTCTCCTCCCACGCGCTCGACCTGCAGCGCGTCGGCGGCATCCGCTTCGACGTCACCGGCTTCCTGAACCTGGGCCACGACCACCTCGACTTCCACCACACGCAGGCCGCATATTTCGAGGCCAAGGCGAAGCTGTTCGAACCGGGCAGGTCCGAGGCCGCCGTGGTGTGGGTCGACGACGCCCACGGCCGCGAGATCGCCGGGCGACTCCGTCGAGACGCCACGACGCGGCTCATCACCGTCGGGACCCGCGACGCGGACTACCTCGTCTCCGACGCCAGGCCCCACGGCCGGCTCGGCGGGGTGGCGACCATCCGACGCCGCGACGAGGAGCTGCGACTCGAACTCGCGCTCCCCGGGTTCCACAACATGATCGACGGGGCGGTGGCGCTCGCCATGCTCGAGGCGGCCGGCGTCCCCGCAGACGCCGCGTTGGAGGGCCTCGCCACCGCGCAGGTGCCGGGGCGGATGCAGCGCGCCGTCCTCGATGACGACGCGCCCCTGATCATCGTGGACTTCGCCCACACGCCGCAGGCCGTCCGGGGCGCGCTCGAGTCGCTCTCGGAGCTGGGACCGGTCACCACCGTGCTCGGCTGCGGCGGGGACCGCGACCCCGACAAGCGTCCCCTCATGGGGGAGGCGGCCGCGGCGCTGAGCCGCCTCGTCGTCATCACCGACGACAACCCCCGGACCGAGGACCCGGCCGCGATCCGCGCCGCCACCCTGGCCGGCGCCCGCGGCGGGCGGGCGGAGGTCGTCGAGGTGCCGGGGCGCGCGGAGGCCATCGAGCTCGCCATCGCCCGGACGGGCCGCGAGGGAGTAGTGGCTATCCTCGGCAAGGGCCACGAGCAGGGCCAGATCTTTGCGGACCGGGTCGTCGACTTCGACGACGTGGCCGTCGCGCGCCGTTGCTGGGGGCGCCTACGAGGAGGAGAACGATGAAGCCACGCATGCTGAGCGAACTCGTGGAGCTGATGCAGCCCGCGGCCGTGGAGGTGCTGGGCGACGACGTGCTCGTCGGTCCCGACGTCGTCACCGACAACCGCAAGGTCACGCCGGGGGCCCTCTTCGTCGCCATCCCCGGCGAACGAGTCGATGGTCACTCCTTCGCGACGGCGGCCCGGGACGCGGGGGCCGCCGCGGTCGTCGGCACCCACCGCACCGAGGCTGACATGCCCCACCTGCTCGGCGAGGACTCCGTGCAGACCCTCAGCTGGATCGCCCGCGGGGTGGTCCGGGAGGCACGCGCCCGGGGCCTCGTGTCGATCGGGGTCACCGGCTCGTCGGGCAAGACCAGCACCAAGGACCTCATCGCCCAGGTGCTGGAGCGCTCCGGCCCGACGGTGGCGCCCGAGGGAAGCCAGAACAACGAGATCGGCGTCCCGCTCACCGCCTGCAGGGTGGGGCAGGACACCCGCTACCTGGTGTCGGAGATGGGCGCGCGCGGCGTCGGCCACATCGCCTGGCTCACCTCGTTGGTCCCGCTCGACGTCGCGGTGGTGCTCAACGTTGGTCAGGCGCACGTGGGCGAGTTCGGGGGCATCGAGATGACCGCCCGGGCCAAGTCCGAACTCGTCCGCGACCTGTCGGACGAGGGCTGGGCGGTGCTGAACGCCGACGACCCGAACGTCGCGGCCATGGCGGAGAAGACCCGCGGCCGGATCGCCTGGGTCGGGCGAGGGGAGCTCCCCGACGGGGCGTTGCGGCTGCGGGCGCGCGACGTCGACGTGGACGCCCTGAGCCGGCCACGGTTCACGCTCGAGGTGACGGACGCGTCGGGCACCCGGACCGCCCCCGTCGAACTGGGCGTGATCGGGCGTCACCAGGTGGGCAACGCGCTGAGCGCCGCCGCCGTCGGACTCATCGTCGGGATGGGACTCGACGACGTGGCCGCCGCGCTGAGCGCCGCCGAGGTGCGGTCCAGCTGGCGGATGGCGCTCAGCCGCCTCCCCGGCGGAGCGTTGCTGCTCAACGACGCCTACAACGCCAACCCGGACTCCCTGGCTGCGGCGCTCGCGACCGCCGCCGACATCGTCGAGGCGAACCGGCAGGAGCACCCGGCGGCTCGGGCCATCGCGGTGATCGGGGACATGCTCGAGCTCGGCGAGGGCGCCAGCGACGCGCACCTCCAAGCCGGTCGGCTCGCGGCCGACCTCCGCTACGACGAGGTCGTCGCCGTCGGCGAGCACGCGGAGGCCGTCGTGCAGGGCGCGGCGGAGAATGTGCGGGTCGCCCGAGTGGCAGCGCGCGACGAGGTCGCCGGGTCGCTTAGGCTGTCGCCAGGCGACGTCATCCTGGTCAAGGGCTCCCGAGGCATCGGGCTCGAGCGGGTAGCGGCCGAGCTGGAGGAGGAGACCAAGTGATCAACATCTTGCTGGCGGGCGGGTTGTCGCTCATCTTCACCCTCGTCGGCACCCCGGTGCTCATCCGGCTGCTGGTTCGGAAGAAGTACGGCCAGTACATCCGCGACGACGGCCCGGACTCCCACCAGGTCAAGCGCGGGACGCCCACGATGGGCGGGCTCATCATCATCGCCGCCGTGCTGTTCTCCTACACGATCAGCCACTTGGTCCTCTGGAACCCGCCGACGCTGTCCGCCATCCTGCTGCTCGGGCTCATGCTCGCGATGGGACTCCTCGGCTTCATGGACGACTTCTCGAAGATCGCCAAGGAGCGCAGCCTCGGGCTCACCGCGCGGGGCAAGCTGATCGGCCAGTTCGCGATCGGGGCGCTGTTCGGCTGGGCCGTCCTGAACTTCCCGGACGACCGGGGGCTGACGCCCGGCTCGCCCGCGGTCTCGCTGCTGCGCGACATCGGCTGGCTGGTGTTGCCGACGATCGTCGCCATCATCTTCATCTCCTTCCTCGTCTCCGCGTGGTCCAACGCGACGAACCTCACCGACGGCCTCGACGGGCTCCTCGCGGGCTCCGCGACCCTGGTCTTCGCCGCCTACACGATCGTGAACATCTGGCAGTTCAACCAGTGGTGCTCCCGGACGTCCACGGCCGGCCCGCGCTGCTACCTGGTGCGCGACCCGTACGACCTCGCCGTCGTCGCCATCGCGCTCACGGCCGCCTGCTTCGGGTTCCTGTGGTGGAACGCCAAGCCGGCCAAGATCTTCATGGGCGACACCGGCTCGATGGCGATCGGCGCGTCGCTCGCGGGGCTGTCGGTGATGACGCGGACCGAACTCCTGCTCGTCATCCTCGGCGCCCTCTTCGTCATGGAGGCCGGTTCGGTGGCGCTCCAGGTCGGCTACTTCAAGCTCACGAAGGGCAAGCGCATCTTCAAGATGTCGCCCATCCACCACCACTTCGAGTTGAAGGGGTGGGAGGAGGTCACCGTCGTGATCCGGTTCTGGATCATCTGCGGCCTCTTCGTGGCGCTCGGCATCGGCATCTTCTACGCGGAATGGGTGGTTGGACAGTGACCAAGGACTGGATCGCGACCGCGAACCGGCTCTCCGACTGGAGCCGGGCGAACGTCGTCGTGGCGGGGCTCGGCGTCTCCGGGTTCGCGGCCGCCGACGGGCTGCTCGAACTCGGCGCGCGGGTGACCGTCCTCGACGACTCGCACGCGCACGACGACAAGGCGGAGCTCCTGCGGCACCTGGACGCCACGGTCATCACCGGGCCGGGTTCGACGGCTAGGCTCCCGGAGGGGACCGACCTCGTGGTCACCTCGCCCGGCTGGCGCCCCGACGCGCCGCTGCTCCACGCCGCGGCCGAGGCCGGCGTGCCGGTGTGGGGCGAGGTGGAGCTCGCCTGGCGGATGCAGCAGCCCGACCGCGTCGTGCCCTGGCTGGGGATCACCGGTACCAACGGCAAGACCACCACGACGCAGATGCTCACCTCCATCCTGACCGCCGACGGCTACAAGGTGGCCGAGGTCGGCAACATCGGGCGGCCGTTGGTGGAGGCGATCCTGGACGACGAGACGTACGACGTGTTCGTAGTGGAGCTCTCCAGCTTCCAGCTCCACTACGTGCACACGGTCGCGCTCCACTCGGCCGCCGTCCTCAACATCCACGAGGACCACCTCGAGTGGTACGACGGCGAGGACGGCTACCAGCGCTACCAGGACGACAAGGCCCGGATCTACGAGCGCGTCACGCATGCCTGCGTCTACAACGCCGACGAGCCGGTCACCGAGCGGATGGTGGAGGAGGCCGACGTCACCGAGGGGGCCCGGGCCATCGGGTTCACGCTGGGCACGCCCGCCCGGAGCATGGTGGGCATCGTCGACGACCTCCTCGTCGACCGCGCGTTCGTGGAGCAGCGCGCCACCTCTGCGCTGGAGCTCGCGCGGGTGAGCGACGTGCAGCCCTACGCCCCGCACAACGTCGCCAACGCGCTCGCCGCTGCGGCGCTCGCCCGCAGCTTCGGCGTCCGACCGCAGTCGGTGGCGCAGGGCCTGCGCGACCTCAAGCTCGCCGGGCACCGGATCCAACAGGTCGCCGAGGCCCGTGGCGTGCGCTGGATCGACGACTCCAAGGCCACCAACCCGCACGCCGCGGACTCCGCCATGACAGCCTTCGAGCACTTCGTCTGGATCGCGGGCGGCCAGACGAAGGGCACGTCGTTCGACGACCTCGTCCGGGCCCACCACGAGCGCATGCGGGCCGCCATCCTGTTCGGCGTCGACCGCGGCGTCATCGCGGAAGCCCTCGCGCGACACGCGCCCGAGGTCCCCGTCCACGTGCTGGATTCGTCCGACACTGGGGTCATGACCGAGGTCGTGCGCCTCGCGGGCGAGTTGGCCCGGGACGGCGACGTGGTGCTGCTCTCCCCGGGCGGCGCGTCGCTGGACATGTTCGACGGCTACGCGGCCAGGGGCGATGCCTTCACCGCAGCCGTCGAGGAGTACCTGAAGAACTGACGGAGGGACGGAAATGGCGATCCACGCAGCTTCCCCGGCGCGGACCCCGACCACCCGCAACCAGATCCGGGCACTCCTCGATGCGCCGCTGGCGCCGTTCTACTTCGTCGTGGCGAGCGTCGGCTTCCTGGTCGGGCTGGGGACCCTCATGGTCCTCTCGTCCTCGTCGGTGATCGCGCAGTCGTGGGGTCACAGTCCCTACTACTTCGCCCTCCGTCAGTTGGCGTTCCTCGTTATCGGCGTCATCGGTGCCTACGTGCTCGGGCGGTTCAACCTGGCGGCGCTGATGCGGCTCGGTTGGCTCGTCTGGGCGCTGGCCACCGTGCTCCTCATCCTCGTGCTCTCACCGCTGGGCGTGCGCGTCGCAGGCAACCAGAACTGGCTGGCGATCGGGCCGGTGCAGATCCAGCCGTCCGAGTTCGCGAAGCTCGCGCTGGTCGTGTTCGCCGCCACGGTGCTGCACCGCAAGCGGCGGCTGCTCCACGAGCCGTTCCACCTCGTCTGGCCGTTCGTGCCCCTGTCCGTGATCCTGCTGTTCCTCGTCCTGGCCGGCCGGGACCTCGGCACGGGCATCATCATGGGCGCGATCTTCGCGCTGCTGCTGTGGTTCGTCGGCACCCCCCTGCGCTACCTCCTCCCGATCGGCGCCGCCGCGGCCGGCGTGGTCGCACTGCTCGTCTACGGCTCCGACAACCGCATGAGCCGGATCAGCATCTTCCTCGATCCCAGCTCCAACACCGACCTCTCCTCCCAGCCCATGTCGGCGCTGTACGCGCTGGCCTCCGGCGGCTGGTGGGGCCTGGGGCTCGGGGCCAGCCGCCAGAAGTGGGGCGGGCTCAAGACCGGCGCCCACACCGATTACATCTTCGCCGTCATCGGCGAGGAGCTCGGGCTCTTCGGCGTGCTCGCCGTGATCGCCGCGTTCGCCCTGCTGGCCTACGCGGGCTTCGAGATCGCCCGCCGCTCCGACACGCTCTTCGGCCGGGTCGCGGCCGCCGGCATCACCGGTTGGCTGATCGTCCAGGCCCTCATCAACATCTTCGTCGTCATGCACCTGCTGCCGGTGCTGGGCGTCCCGCTCCCGTTCGTGTCGTACGGCGGATCGGCACTCCTCGCGAACCTGCTCGCCGTGGGCGTCCTGCTCGCGGTCGCGAAACAGACGCCCGAGGCGCAGCGGTACCTCCGGTCGAAGAAGCGCAAGAACAGCCAGCGCCGCCGCATGACCAGCGTGATGGCGGCCACGAAGGGAGACCAGTGACCAGCGTCGTACTCGCCGGAGGCGGCACCGCCGGCCACACCTCGCCCCTCATCGCCACGGCCCGGGCCCTCGAGGCGCTCGGTGTCGACCGCCTCGTCGCCGTGGGCACCGCGAAGGGGCTCGAGGTCCGCGTCATCCCTGAGGCCGGGCTGCCGCTGGAGCTGATCACACCCGTGCCGCTGCCGCGCAAGCCGAACCTCGACCTCGTGAAGCTGCCGTACACGCTGACCCGCTCCGTGCTCGAGGCCCGCAGCGTCATCCGCAGGGCGGACGCCGACGTGGTGGTGGGCTTCGGCGGGTACGTGTCGATCCCCGTTTACCTGGCCGCCCGGCTGATGCGGGTCCCGGTCGTCGTCCACGAGGCCAACAACCTGCCCGGTATCGCCAACCGGATCGGCGCCCGGAACGCCGCCTACGTGGCCACCACCTACGAGACGCCGCTGGCCGGAGCGAAGGTCATCGGCATGCCCATGGACCGGCGCATCACCCACCCCGAGGTGACGCCGGCCGAGGCGCGGACGGGCTTCGGGCTCGATGCGGACCGCGACACGCTGCTGGTCTCCGGCGGATCGCAGGGCGCTGCGGCCATCAACCGTGCGGTGCTCGAGTCCCGCGACGAGATCCTGGCCGCCGGCATCCAGATCCTGCACGTCCTCGGTCCCAAGAACTTCTCGGAGACCGACGACGTGGAGATCGTCCACACGTCGGGCGCCCGCTACCGCCCCGTCGCCTTCGTGAACGACATGGCGCGCGCCTACGCCGCCGCGGACCTCATGGTGGGCCGGGCCGGTGCCGGCACCGTCATGGAGACCGCAGTGTCCGGGCTGCCGGTCGTCTTCATCCCGCTGCCCTGGGGCAACGGCGAGCAGGGCCGCAACGCCGCGGCGCTCGTCGAGGCCGGGGGAGGGGTGCTCCTCGACGAGTCCGACCTCACGCCGGCGACCCTCCGCGACACCGTGCTCGGCATCTTCTCCGACCGTGGCAAGCTGGAGGCGATGTCGCGGGCCGCCAGGGACATGTACCCGGCGGACGCCGCCGAGGTGCTCGCGCGGGCCATCCTGGACGTCGTGAAGAAGGAAAGGTGACGAGCATGCTGCTCACCCCCGTCGAAGTGCTCCCGGCCACCGAGGTCGGTCCGGTGCACTTCATCGCCGCCGGTGGCTCCGGCATGAGCGGCATAGCCCGGCTCTACGCCGAGCTCGGCATCCGGACCACCGGGTCCGACCAGAGCGACTCGACGGCGCTGCGCTCCCTCGAGCGCGTCGGGGTCCGGGTGTACGTGGGCCACGACGCCTCGCAGGTCGCCGACGACGTCCGCACCGTCGTGATCTCCTCCGCGGTCCGCGAGACCAACGTCGAACTCGCCGAGGCGCGTCGCCGCGGCTTACGGGTATGGCACCGGTCCACCGCCCTGGCGGCACTCATGATCGGCAAGGACGGCATCTCCATCGCCGGCACCCACGGCAAGACCACCACCACCGCGATGACCGCCGTGATGCTCGGGGAGGCCGGCGCCGACCCCAGCTACGTCATCGGCGGGCCCCTCTCCACCACCGGCGTCAGCTCCGCCGTCGGGCAGGGGGAGGCGTTCGTCGTGGAGGCGGACGAGTCCGACGCCTCCTTCCTCCAGTACCCGACGAAGATCGCCGTCATCACCAACGTCGAGGCCGACCACCTCGTCAACTGGGGGACCCCCGAGGCCTACGCCGACGGGTTCCACGCGTTCGCCACGGGACCCACCGTGGAGACGGTCGTGATCAACGTGGACGACCACGGGTCGCGGAGCCTCGCGGAGCGGCTGGTGGCAGAGGGACGCCGGGTGGTCACCTACGGCGAGGCCGCGGACGCAGACGTGCGGTTCCACGACGTGCTGCCCACCCCCACCGGCGCCGAGGCCACGATCACCTACGGCGACGACTCCGGGCCCCTCCGCCTGCGCGTCCCGGGCAACCACAACCTGGCCAACGCGTCGGCCGCCTACGCCGTCGGGCGCTCGCTCGGGCTCGGCCACGAGGCGTGCGTCGACGCGCTCGGCCGGTTCGACGGCACCCTGCGCCGCTTCCAGCTGATCACCGACACCGCCGGGATCCGCGTGTACGACGACTACGCCCACCACCCGACGGAGATCCGCGCCGCGCTCTCCGCCGCCCGCCGCGCCACCGAGGCCGGCAACGAGGCCACCGGGCTCCGCGGCCGCCTGATCGCCTGCTTCCAGCCCCACCTCTACTCCCGAACCCTCGACTTCGCCGACGAGTTCGGCGAGGTCCTCAAGCTGGCGGACGTGGCGGTCATCAACGACATCGACGGCGCCCGCGAGGACCCGGTCCCCGGCGTCACCGGCGAGCTCGTCGTCGAAGCGGCCGAGCGGCACGGGGTCCGGGAGATCCACTACGTCAAGGAGAAGTACGACCTCCCCGACGCACTCAACGAGCTCGCCCGCCCCGGCGACCTCGTGATCACCCTCGGCTGCGGCGACGTCACGATCGTCGGCCCGCTGCTGGCCAAGCTGCTGCAAGAGCGTGCCTAGCCCCGCGGAGTTCGCCGAGGCGTTGCGCGGCCGCCGGAACCGTGAGCGGCGCCGGACCTGGTCCAGGGTCGTGGTCGCGGCGACGGCCACCGTGCTGGTCGCCGCGCTCGTCTGGCTCTTCTTCTTCTCCGACACCTTCCGGACCCGGGCGGGCACCGTCGAGGGCAACGCGCTCGTGAGCGCCGACGACGTCCTCGCGACGGCGGCGATCCCCACCGGGATGCCCCTGGTGCTCGTGGACACCGAGCCGATAGAGGCGAGGGTCCTGGAACTCCCCGAGGTCAGGTCCGTCACGGTGGCCCGCGACTTCCCCGACGCCGTGCGCATCACGGTCGAGGAACGCGCCGCCGTCTACCAGCTCCAGGACGGGGGCACCCACAGCTGGGTGGACGCCGACGGCATCGTGTTCCGGACCAACCAGGCGTCGGACCCCGAACTCCCGGTGGTGCGGGTGAGCGGCGAGCGCGACGAGCGCATCCTCGCCGACATCGCGACGGTGGTCCGCGCCATCCCGCCGGCCGTGGCCGGGCAGGTGGAGCGCGTCGACGCCGCGAGCGTCGACCGGATCCAGATCACGCTCGCCGACGACCGCACCGTGGTCTGGGGGAGCGCGGACGACTCCGATCTGAAGTCACGCGTCCTCACCCCGCTGCTCGGGGTCGACGCGAAGGTGTACGACGTGTCCGCCCCCAACCACCCGACGACCCGCTAGCGCCAACCCTCAAGTTCAACTTGAGGCGACTTATCCAAAACACGGGGGCACTGTTGGACGGGCGTGGGAATTGACCATAGCCTTCGTTGGAAGACAATTTCCCGTGGCCGGAAGGCGAGCAATGGCAAGCGCATCTCAGAACTACCTGGCGGTGATCAAGGTGGTCGGCGTCGGCGGTGGCGGCGTCAACGCAGTGAACCGCATGATCGAGGCCGGACTCCGCGGCGTCGAATTCATCGCAGTCAACACGGATGCGCAGGCACTCCTGATGAGCGACGCCGACGTCAAGCTCGACATCGGCCGGGAGCTGACCCGCGGGCTCGGCGCCGGGGCGGACCCGTCGAAGGGCCGCGAGGCGGCGGAGGACCACGCCGACGAGATCGAGGAGGCGCTGCGCGGCGCCGACATGGTGTTCGTCACGGCCGGCGAGGGCGGCGGCACGGGCACCGGCGGTGCGCCCATCGTCGCCAAGATCGCCCGTTCGCTCGGCGCGCTCACCATCGGCGTCGTGACGCGTCCATTCTCCTTCGAGGGTCGCCGTCGCGCGAACCAGGCCGAGACCGGCATCGAGGCGCTCCGCGAAGAGGTCGACACCCTCATCGTCATCCCCAACGACAAGCTGCTGCAGATGACCGACCACCAGGTCGCGATCCTGGACGCCTTCAAGCAGGCCGACCAGGTGCTGATGCAGGGCGTCTCGGGCATCACCGACCTGATCACCACCCCGGGCCTCATCAACCTCGACTTCGCCGACGTGAAGTCGATCATGAGCCAGGCGGGTTCGGCGTTGATGGGCATCGGTTCGGCCCGCGGCGAGGACCGCGCCCGTGCCGCTGCCGAGATGGCGATCAGCTCGCCCCTGCTGGAGGCCAGCATCGACGGGGCCCACGGCGTCCTGCTGTCGATCGCCGGCGGCTCCGACCTCGGCCTGTTCGAGGTCTCCGCGGCCGCCCAGCTCATCGAGGAGGCCGCGCACGACGAGGCCAACATCATCTTCGGTACGGTCATCGACGACGCCCTGGGCGACGAGGTCCGGATCACGGTCATCGCGGCCGGCTTCGACGGCGGCCAGCCGCAGAAGCGCCAGCCGCAGGTGACCCGTCCGCAGCAGTCGCGTCCGGGCGCCCCCCAGGCGCAGGCCCCCCGCGAGCAGTTCCAGCCCGCGCAGCAGCATGCCCCGCAGGCGGCGCCGATGCCGACCGCGCGTCCGCAGGCGCCCGTCGCGCCGATCGAGGACGACGACCTGGACGTGCCCGATTTCATGAAGTAGGTGCCGGCGCTGGGCGCGTCGGATCCCGCCGTTGCGGGGCGACGCGCTAGCCTTCCGATAACCGCAATTTTCAGGAGGCGACAGTGGGCGTTCGGAGCATCGCCGCGTGGATGGGGCTCGTCGACGACGGTCGGTACGACCGGGGTCATGAGGAGCCCTCCGCGGAGCTCACCGACGACGTGTACGTCGACGAGGACGACGTCGACTACACGGAGGAGCCGAGCGAGGTGGCCCCCGTGCCGCAGGCTCGCCGGCGCCCCCGCGTGGCGACCGTCCCTCCGAAGCAGCACGAACCGGAGGTGGCCGACTTGAGTCGCATCGTGAGCGTGCGTCCTCGTTCCTACAACGAGGCGCGGGTGATCGGGGAGAACTTCCGCGACGGCGTGCCCGTCATCATGAACCTCTCGGACATGGAGGACGGCGAGGACAAGCGCCTGGTCGACTTCGCCGCCGGCCTCATCTTCGGGCTCCGCGGGAACATCGACCGCGTCTCCAGCAAGGTCTTCCTTCTCTGTCCGCCCGGGCTCGTGGTCGGGCCGGAGGACAAGGAGCGCATCGCCTCGGGCGGCTTCTTCAACCAAAGCTAGACTGCCCTTCGTGATTGCGTTCGTCCTCTGGTGGATCATCACCGTCTACGTCTGGGTCCTCCTCGCGCGGGTCGTCCTGTCCTTCGTGCCGTTGCTCGTGCCCGGCTGGACCCCGCGCGGACTGGCGCTGCTCGTCGTGGAGGGCGTCTACACGGTCACCGACCCGCCGATCAACGGACTGCGCAGGATCATCCCGCCGATGAGGCTGGGCAACGTCGCCCTGGACCTCTCCGTCCTGGTCCTGCTGCTCGGCCTGCAACTGCTGCAGTCGATGCTGGCGCTCCTGCCGGTCTGAGAAAGCTAAAGCTCGGGTTACGGGTGCGTTGGCCGCTCCGGCGGCGCTAGGCTAGCCTGACCATCACTTGAATTCCCTGGAGAGTTTGGAGCGCAAATGAGCCTCACCCTTGAAGAGGTGCGTCGCGTACGCTTCCGCATGGCGCGTCCCCGCGAGACCGGCTACGCAGTCGCCGACGTCGACAACTTCATCGACAAGGTCGAGGAGAGCTTCGCCGCCTTCGAGAACGACCGCGACCTCCTCCGCCGTGAGCTGGAGTCGGCCGGCACGACCACCGGCGGCGCCGACAACTCCGCGGAGCTGAACGAGGCCCGCGCCGCGATCGGCGCCAAGGACCAGGAGCTCGAGTCGCTCCGCGCCGAGCTCGAGCGGGCACGGCAGGAGGCCACGCAGGCCCGCCAGGAGGCGGACAACGCCCACGCCCAGGTCTCGGGTCGCGTCGACGAGCAGATCGAGAAGCTGAACGCCGCCAACCAGGAGCTCCAGCGCCGCAACGCCGAGCTCGAGGCGCAGAACGAGCAGCTGCGCAGCCAGCTCGAGAGCACCCGCGAGGAGCTCAACCAGGCCCGCAACGACCGGATCACGAACGCCGGCGGCCAGCCGCAGCACATCACCGTGCACGCGGCGGAGGACGCAGCCCCCGCGGTCACCCGCCTGCTGCAGATGGCCACCGACCAGGCGAGCACGCTCGTCGCCGAGGCGGAGACGGAGGCGGCCCGCAAGATCGCCGACGCCGAGCAGCGCGCCACCGAGATCAAGACCGACGCCCGCACCCGCGCCGAGCGCATCGAGTCCGAGGCGCGCGTCAACGCCGAGCAGATGACGTCCGAGGCCGAGGGTCGCGCGTCGCGCCTCGACTCCGACACCGAAGCCCGCCGCACCGAGCTCTTCGCCGACCTCGAGCGCGAGCAGGGCGAGCTGACGCTGAAGGTCGACGCGCTGCGCCGCTTCGAGGGGGAGTACCGCTCCAACCTGGGCGGCACCCTGCAGCGCATGCTGCAGGCCCTCAACGACGACCACCCGGAGCCGGGAGACGTCCCGGAGCTGGCCCAGCGCCGTTCCGACACGCCGCGCCTCGACGCGCTCGCGGGCGGAACCGAAGAGTAGTCACCACCTCGGGAGCGGGCCGGCCTGACACGGGCCGGCCCGCTCCCGTCGTCGCCCGTCCTTGGTGTACCCTGCCTCGGACAGCAATCGATGAAAGAGTCATTACGATGCCCGAACACAGCGCACCCGAAGTGGTGCTTCCGGTCCTCGACGGTGAGGATCCATGGACCGACGAAGAAGTCGCCGAGCAGCGCGCCGAGCTCGTCGAGGAGCTCGAGCGCATGGAGAAGCGCATCGCGGAGTCCGAGGCCGAGCTGGCCGAACTCCTGCAGGGGGGCAACGACGGGGCGGGCCGCGACCCGGCCGACGTCGGTTCCAGCAACTTCGAGCGTGACCAGGAACTCTCCCTGGCCCAGAACGTGCGCGAGATGGCGGACCAGCTGCGGCTGGCGCTGACCCGTTTCGACCAGGGGGACTACGGCTACTGCGAGGTGTGCGGCAACCCGATCGGCAAGGGCCGGCTGCAGGTCTTCCCCCGCGCCACGCTCTGCGTGACGTGCAAGCAGCGGGAGGAACGGCGCTGAAGTCGCGGAGCGGGCTGGCCGCGGCGCTCCTCGCCCTGGGCATCTGGCTCCTGGGCCTGGGCGCCGACCAGCTCACCAAGCTACTCGCGCTCGAGCACCTCGAGCCGGGCCGCAGCATCGAGGTCCTCGGCCCGGTGGTGCGGTTCACACTAATCTTCAACCCGGGGGCGGCCTTCGGCATGGGGGAGAACGCGACGGTCGTCTTCTCCGTCTTCGCCATCGTGGCCACCGCGGTCTGCCTGTTCGTCGCGCTGCCCAGGGTGCGCCGCACCTGGCAGGGCATCGCGCTCGGGCTGCTGCTCGCCGGCATCACCGGCAATCTGGTCGATCGGCTCTTCCAGCCTCCGTCGCCCATGCACGGCCACGTCGTCGACTTCATCCAGGTGCCGTACTTCGCGATCTTCAACGTCGCGGACATTTGCATCACCTTCGCGGCCGGGCTCATCGTCCTGGCCACCTTCCTGTGGGACAAGGAAGAGGAGCCCGCGAGCGAGCCGGTAACCGCATGAGCGTGTTCCTCGTCCCGGACGCCCTGGACGGGCAGCGTGTCGACGCGGTCGCGGCCAGGATCAGCGGCTACAGCCGGTCCAAGATCGACACCATGCTCGAGGCCGGCGGCGTGCTCGTCGACGGCGCCGTCATCCTGAAGCCCTCCTCCCGGGTGCGGGCCGGGGCCATGCTGGAACTGGTCGACGAGTTGGCGCCGCCCCCGCTCGCGGTGGAACCGCGGATGGCGGAGGGCCTCGGCATCCTCTACGAGGACGCCGACCTGGTCGTCGTCGACAAGCCGGTCGGCGTGGCGGCCCACCCCAGCCTCGGGTGGGACGGGCCCAGCGTCGTCGAGCACCTGGCCCATGTGGGCGTCCCGGTCGCCACCAGCGGCGCCGCGGAGCGGCAGGGCATCGTGCAGCGGCTGGACGTCGGCACCTCCGGGTGCATGGTCATCGCCAAGAGCGAGGTGGCCTACAGCGTCCTCAAGCAGGCGTTCCGCGACCGGACCGTCGACAAGACCTACCACGCCCTCGTGCAGGGCCACCCGGACCCGTTCACGGGCACCATCGACGCCCCGATCGGGCGGCATCCGGGGCACGAGTGGAAGATGGCGGTGGTCGACGGCGGCCGGCACAGCGTCACCCACTACGACACGCTCGAGGCGCACCGACGCGCCACGCTGCTCAGCATCAAGCTCGAGACGGGCCGCACGCACCAGATCCGCGTCCACATGGCGGCCATCGGGCATCCGTGCGTCGGCGACCCGCTATACGGCGCCGACCCGGGGCTGTCCGCCAGGCTGGGCCTCGAGCGGCAGTGGTTGCACGCCGTCAGGCTCGGTTTCGTGCACCCCACGAGGGGCGAGTACGTAACCTTCGAGTCCGGTTACCCCGCCGACCTCGCCGGGGCGTTGGAGGCCGTCCGCGCCGACGCGGTCTGAAAGTTGCCTTTTGACCCCTCCGGCATCGTGGTGGTGGGCACCTGTCAGGTAGGGTTTACGGCGTGCGTAGAGCAAAGATTGTTTGTACCCTCGGTCCCGCCACAGAATCGGTCGACCGTCTCGTCGAGCTGATCCAGGCGGGCATGAACGTCGCCCGCCTCAACATGAGCCACGGTGACTACTCGGAGCATCTCACGCGTCTGCAGAACGTCCGTGAGGCCGCCCGCCTCACCGGCCACACGGTGGGCCTCTTCGCCGACCTCCAGGGCCCCAAGATCCGCCTCGGCAAGTTCGAGGGCGGCCCGTACGACCTGCAGCGCGGTGACGTCTTCACCATCACCACCGACGACATCATCGGCAACAAGGAGCGCAGCTCCACCACCTACAAGGGCCTCCCGGGCGACGTGAAGCCCGGCGACATGCTGCTCATCGACGACGGCAAGGTGGGTATGCGCGCCACCTCCGTCACCGAGACCGACGTCGTGTGCGAAGTGGTCGTCCCCGGCCCCGTGTCCAACAACAAGGGCATCAACATCCCCGGCGCCGCGGTCTCCGTCCCCGCCCTGTCCGAGAAGGACGAGGCCGACCTGCGCTGGGCGCTCCAGAACAACGTCGACATGGTGGCGCTCTCGTTCGTCCGCAGCGGCGACGACATCAAGCGCGTCCACGAGATCATGGACGAGGAGGGGCTGCGCGTCCCCGTCATCGCCAAGCTCGAGAAGCCGCAGGCGATCGAGAACCTGCAGGCCATCATCGACGCGTTCGACGCCTTCATGGTCGCCCGCGGCGACCTCGGCGTGGAACTGCCCCTCGAGGACGTCCCGCTGGTGCAGAAGCAGATCATCCGCGCCGCCCGCAAGTGGGCCAAGCCCGTGATCGTGGCGACGCAGATGCTGGACTCCATGATCAGCAGCCCGCGCCCCACCCGCGCCGAGGCCTCCGACGTCGCCAACGCGATCCTCGACGGCGCCGACGCGGTCATGCTCTCCGGCGAGACCTCCGTCGGTGACTTCCCGGTGCTCACGGTCTCCACGATGGCCCGCATTGTCGAGACCACCGAGAAGGAGGGCCACGGCGAGATCCACATCATCGACTGGGACCCGCACACCACCGGCGGCATCCTGGCGAAGGCCGCGGCGGAGGTCGCCGAGCGACTCGGCGCCCGCTACCTCGTCGCGTTCACCAAGTCCGGTGACACGGCCCGCCGGCTCTCGCGCCTGCGTTCCCCGATCCCGATGCTGGTCTTCTCCCCGGAGGAGTCCACCCGTCAGCAGCTCACGCTGTCGTGGGGCATCGAGACCGTCGTGACCCCGCACTTCCTGGCACAGGAGGAGATGGTGGACTCGCTGGACCAGTACCTGCGCGGCCACGGCCTCATCGAGGTCGGCGAGCGCGTGGTCATCCTGTCCGGCCTGCCCATGGGCGTTCCCGGCAAGACCAACAACCTGCGCGTGCACAAGGTCAAGGAGCTGGGCCAGGTCGACTGACCGGCGCCTGCGAAACGAAACGGCCGCCGGTCTTCCGGCGGCCGTTCTCCGTTCGAGGATCGGGGAGTACCCGGCAGGGGATTCGAACCCCTACGGCCTTTCGGCCACTCGAGTTTGAGTCGAGCGCGTCTACCATTCCGCCACCCGGGCAGGGCGTGCATAATTGTGCCACATCGCCGATTAACCGGCGAAGTGGGCAACTTCGACTCCCCGGCGGTACTCTGGGAGGCGTTGATTTTTGTCCGCTCAATGATGCCAAACAAGCGAGGAACAGTGCCCGAGACCAAGAAGAAGCCCACCGTGCTCGTCGCAGAGGACGAGGCCCTCATCCGTCTCGATCTCGTCGAACTCCTCACCGAAGAGGGCTACGAGGTGATCGGGCAGGCCGGCGACGGTGAGGAAGCCGTCGAACTCGCCCGCGAGCTGGAGCCGGACCTCGTGATCATGGACGTCAAGATGCCGAAGCTGGACGGCATCTCCGCCGCGGAGATCATCGCGGAGGAGCGGATCGCCCCCATCGTGATGCTCACGGCCTTCAGCCAGCGCGACCTCGTCGAGCGGGCCCGCGACGCCGGGGCCATGGCCTACGTGGTCAAGCCCTTCGATGCCTCCGATGTGGTCCCCGCCATCGAGGTGGCCTTGGGCCGCTTCGCCGAGATCCGCGCCATCGAGGACGAGCTGTCCTCGCTGGAGGAGCGCTTCGAGTCCCGCAAGATCATCGACCAGGCCAAGGGCATCCTCCAGAAGGACCTCGGCCTCACCGAGCCGGAGGCCTTCCGCTGGATCCAGAAGACGGCCATGGACCTGCGCAAGTCGATGCGCGACGTCGCCGAGGGCGTCATCAGCCACAACAAGAAGAAGTGAGTCAGCGCGGGTCGATCATCTGGCAGGTGAGCCGGCCCGTGGCCGTGACGGTGCCCTCGTCGTCGCGCAGCTCGACGGAGTAGACCGCCACCCGCTTCCCGAGCTTCACGGCGGTGGCGACGCCGGTGACCCGGCCCCGCGTGGCCGAGTGCACGTGCGTCACGTTGAGGTCCAACCCGACGCCCACCTTGCCGATCGTCCGGCCGTGCGCGTACGCGCCGAGCGAGGCGAGCGTCTCGACGAGCACCCCCGAGGCGCCGCCGTGCAGGATCCCGAAGATCTGTTCGTTCCCCTCGACCGGTATCGACCCGACCACCCGCTCGGCGCTCAGCTCGGCGAGCTGGAAGCCCATCTTCTCGTCGAGAGGACTGTTGAACTCGGGGGCCCAATCGGGGAGATTGCTCATGGCCGTCACTCTGCCACAGCTAGGGTTGTGGGCATGACCAGCGCTCTCATCGTGGTGGATGTCCAGAACGACTTCTGCGAGGGCGGTTCCCTCGCCGTCGCGGGCGGCGCGGCCGTCGCGTCGCAGATCAACGACCTGCTCGAGGGCGACCACGGCTACGACGTGGTGGTGGCGACGCGCGACCACCACATCGACCCGGGCCCGCACTTCAGCGACACGCCCGACTACGTCGACTCCTGGCCGCCGCACTGCGTGGCCGGGACGCCGGGCTCCGAACTGCACCCGAACCTGCGGTTCAACCGGTTCGACGCGGTGTTCGACAAGGGCCAGTACGAGGCGGCCTATTCCGGGTTCGAGGGGAAGTCGGACGGGAGGTCGCTCGAGGAGTTCCTCCGCGAGCGCGGCGTGACCGAGGTCGACGTCTGCGGCATCGCCACCGACCACTGCGTGCGCGCCACCGCCTCGGACGCAAACGCGGCCGGCTTCGAGACCACTGTCCTCCTGCCGCTCACCGCCGCCGTGACGCCCGACAACGTGCCCGCCCTCGTGGAGCAGTGGCAGGACGCCGGGATCTGGGTCACCGTCGACAACAACGAGGTCGGGGTGGAGGACTAACCCCTCGGGGCCTCCCGCGACCGCAGCCCGGCGATCGCGTCGAGGAGCGCGTCGGCCACCTGCAGCTTCGTACCCTCCGAGTCCGCGACGACGTCGTCGTCCGGTCCGATCACGACCAGCCGGTTGTGCAGGGACTCGAAGCCCTTGTCCCAACCGACCTGGTTCACGGCGATGAGGTCGGCGCCCTTGCGCCGCCGCTTGCGCCGGCCCCGCTCGAGGTAGTCGTCGCCGGTCTCGGCCGCGAACGCGACGACTAGCTGCCCCTTGCGGCGGCGCGCGGCCAGCGCGGCGACGATGTCCTCGTTCTCCACCAACGCGAGCATGGGCACGCCGCCGGCCTCCTTGGTGAGCTTGGTCTCGGACACCTCGGCGACCCGGTAGTCGGCCACGGCGGCCGCCATCACGAGCACGTCCGCCCGCTCGGCGAACTCTCGCATGACCACGGAGAGGTCGTGCGTGGAGACGGCCTCGGCGCACTCGACGCCGGCCCGGTGGGCCTGCCGCAACACGTCGGCCTCCACGTTGCACGCCGCCAGCAGCACCCGGGCGCCGCGGCGGGCCGCGGCCACGGCCAGCGCCACCCCCTGCCTGCCGGTGGAGCGGTTGCCGATGTAGCGCACGGGATCGATGGGTTCGCGGGTGCCGCCCGCGGAGACCGCGATCGTGAGTCCGGCGAGGTCGCGCGGCTGCGCCAGCAGCTCGACCGCGACCGCGTGGATGGCCTCCGGCTCGCTCATCCGCCCGGGCCCGGAGTCGCCGCCGGTCAGCGGCCCGTCGTCGGGGCCCACGACGTGCACGCCCCTCGACCGGAGGAGCGCCATGTTCGCCTGCGTGGCGGGGTGCTGCCACATCTCGGTGTGCATCGCGGGGGCCACGAGCACCGGCGCGCGGGTGGCGAGGAGCGTGGTGCCGAGCAGATCGGAGGCCAGCCCGGCGGCCATCGACGCGAGCGTGTTCGCCGTCGCGGGGGCCACGACCACCAGGTCCGCGCGTTGGCCGAGCGCGACGTGGCGCACCTCCGCCACGTCGTCGTGCACGGACGTCGTGACGCGGTGGCGGCTGATCGCCTCCCAGGTCGGCAGCCCGACGAAGCGGAGCGCGTCCTGGGTGGGTATGACGTGGACCTCGTGGCCGTCACCGATGAACAGCCGCACCAGTTGCACCGCCTTGTACGCTGCGATGCCACCGGTGACTCCCACGACGATCTCCATGCCCCGATTCTGGCATCCGCCGGGGGTCCGGCGTCGGTACCCTTGGCTCTACCATGTGCACCGTCGTCATTCGCGTCCCCCAACCGAACGCTCCCGAACCCGTCCGACTGCTCGCGGTGCGCGACGAGGACCCGGCCCGCCCCTGGCGTCCGCTCGGGGCATGGTGGGAGGACCGACCGGGCGTCCGAGGGGTGCTCGACGAGCAGGCCGGGGGCGCGTGGCTGGCCGCGGACGACCGCAAGATCGCCGTGCTGCTGAACCGGGCCGGCTTCCCCGACGTTCCCGTCCCCACGACGCGCGGCCGGCTGGTGCTCGACGCGCTCGCCGGGGTGCCGCTCCCGAGCCCCCTGACGACGCTGGGCTTCAACCTCGTGGAGGCCACTGGCGAATCCGTGAAGGTGACCTCGTGGACCGGCGAGGAGCCGCCGACCGTGCGGCTGCTCGGGCCCGGGACCCACATGGTGGCCCACGACGACGTCGACGACCCGCGCACGGCCCGCATCGCGGCATGGCTGGATTCCTTCGCCGAGTCCGATCCTGACGGCTGGCTGGACGTCCTCGCCGCGACCACCGCGGTCGACCCCACCGACGACCGCGCGATCATCCGCGACAACCGCCCCCACGGCTACCCGACCCTGTCGCTCCTGGTCGCGGTCGCCAGCGTGCACGCGGACGGCGTGGAGGTCCGCACCCGGACGCTGCCCGCCCCCGGCGCCTGGGGCCCGCCCGGCCTCACCACTGCATAGACCGCGCGGCCTCGATCCCGGCCTGGAAGCGGCTCGAGGCGTCCAGTTCCTGCATGAGCACGGAGACGTGGCGGCGGAACTGTCGCTCGGAGATCCCCAGCTTGCGGGCGGCCCCCGCGTCGGTGTGTCCTGCCGCGAGCAGCCGGATGACGGTGGCCGAGGTCACCTGCTGGGCGGGGGAGGCGCTGCCCACCCACGTGTCGGTGAGCGGCTGGAGGGCGTCCACCCCCTCCGTCTGCAGCAGCATCTGCCCCCGGTGGGGCAGGAAGTGGACGGCCCCCAGCCGTTCCCACAGGATCATGGGCGTGTCCACGCGGGAGGTGGCATGGAGTTGGCCGCCGGAGTCGATCACCGAGGTGGCGAAGGCGCGTCCGGTCGGGCTGTCGAGGAACGAGTGGGAGATCAGCATGCGCACCCGCTTGCCGAGTCCGAGCAGTTCGCGGATCAGGCCGAGGTTCAGGTCGCGCCACGCCCGGCCCTGCTCGCCGACGGCGCGGGAGAGGAGGAAGACGACGCCACGCGCCCGGTGGTTGTAGCGGGCGGCGACGGTGTCGAACTCGGCCCTGCTGCGCAGCCCGATGGTGCCATGGCCCGCGCGGGCCCGGCAGAGTTGCAGCCAGGCGCCGATGGTGCCGCTGTCGTCGTCGGCGGCGTGGGCCGCGATGGGTTCGGGCCGGCCCGCCGCGAGGGCCAGCTGCGTGTCGTCGCCGGTGGACGAGAGCTCCAGGGCGCCGGCGGCGACGAGCGATCGGATGCGTCGCACGAGCGTCTTGGGGTCCTGGTCGAGGCACCGGGACAGCCCCCCGAGGGTGCTGCGTCCGGTGGCGATCACGTGGACGAGGATTCGGGCGTCGAGTACGGGGTCGGTCACGGTACACCTCGCCGACGACTGTAGCCGTCGCGGGGATCAGACGACATGCCTCAAATCCTTTTCTACTGAGTCCGCAGGAATTCCAGAGCCGGACGATAGGGTTCACGTGGCCCGTGCGCGTGGATCCGGGGTGTCCTGTCCTGAAGCGGACCACCCGTCCGCTCGTCACGCCGTCTGACCCGACGGTGCCTCTTACCGGTACCGGGAGTAGGGTTACCTTCCGAACAGGAGGAAGCGCCTTGATCGAGGATCGCAGGATGCGCTGGCCGGTGCTCCGGCGGGAAGTGCTGGGCAGCGGCCGGGTGTCGGAGTTCGTGGACGAGGTCGTCGAGACCCCGACCGGCGCAACGATGACCCGTCAGTTCCTCACCCATCCCGGTGCCGTCGCCGTGGTGCCCTGGGACGAGGAGCGGGACGAGGTCGTCGTGCTTCGCCAGTACCGGCATCCGGTGGGGATGGAACTCGTCGAGATCCCGGCGGGCCTCCTCGACGAGGACGGCGAGGACTGGCTCGACGCCGCCGCCAGGGAACTCGCCGAGGAGGTGGAGCTCGCGGCCCGGCGATGGGACGTGCTCGTCGACATGGTGACCACGCCCGGCGCCTGCGAGGAATCACTACGCATCTACCTGGCGCGGGGCCTGGCCCCGACGGCGCGCCCCGACGGCTTCGAACTCGAGGGCGAGGAGGCGGAGATGGTCACCGCCCGCGTCGGCCGACAGGAGCTCGTCGACGCGGTGCTGGCCGGCCGCTGCCAGTCGCCGACGCTGGTGGCCGGCGTGCTCGCGCTGGAGACCGCACGGCTCTCGGGACGTCTCGACGCACTACGCGGGACCGACGCGCCGTGGCCGATCCGGGCATGACCCCGATCCTCGAGGCGATCGACGAGTTCCTCGGCCACATCAACGTCGAACGGGGCCTCGCCGCCAACACGGTCGCGGCGTACCGGAGGGACCTCACCACCTACGCCGAGTTCCTGTCCGACCGGGGGATCTGCGAACTCGGGGACGTGACGGAGGTTGAGATCTCCGAGTTCGTGCGTGAGCGGTCGAGGACGGCCGCCCGCTCCTCGGTGGCCCGGGCGCTCGTCAGCGTGCGCAACCTGCACAGCTTCGCCGTCGGGGAGCACCTCGCCGACGAGAACCCGTCCGAGCACATCTCCCCGCCGAAGTTGCGGCAGCGGCTGCCCAAGGCCCTGACCGTCGACGAGGTCACCCGCCTCCTCGCCGCGCCGGACACCAGCACGCCGGTGGGCCTCCGCGACGCGGCGCTCCTCGAACTGCTCTATTCCACCGGCGCCCGGGTGAGCGAGATCTGCGCGCTGGACCTCGACGAGGCCACCGCGGCACTCGCCGACCCGGACGCCGGCCTGAAACTGTTGGGGAAGGGGAACAAGGAGCGGATCGTCCCGCTGGGCAGCTACGCCCGGGCGGCGGTCGACGCCTACCTGGTGCGGGCGAGACCCGGACTGGCGGGGGTCGCCAAGCAACCCGACCACGCCCTGTTGCTGAACCAGCGTGGGCAGCGGCTCAGCCGGCAGAGCGCCTGGGCGGTGATCCAGCAGGCCGCGGGCAAGGCCGGCCTCGGCACCGACGTCTCGCCGCACTCCCTGCGTCACTCGTTCGCCACTCACCTGCTCTCCGGGGGCGCCGACCTGCGGGCGGTGCAGGAATTGCTCGGCCATTCGTCCGTGGCCACGACGCAGATCTATACACTCGTGACGGTCGACCAACTCCGGGAGGTCCACGCTGCGGCGCACCCCCGTGCCCGCGACCAGTAGGATGTCGACAAATGGACCGCAGGAGGAAATGCAGTGGCTGAAGAATCGCTGTTGGAGGGGGAGCTGGGCCCCACCGGACGCCCACTACCGATCTTTCCGGAGCCGGCGCCCCCCGTCGACGGCGAGAAGCGGGCCGCGATCATCTCGATGTGCAACCAGAAGGGCGGCGTCGGCAAGACCACCACGACGATCAACCTCGGCGCCGCGCTCGTGGAGACCGGCCGGCGCGTGCTGCTGGTGGACTTCGACCCCCAGGGGTCGCTCAGCGTGGGGCTCGGCATCAATCCGCACACCCTCGACCGCTCCATCTACAACCTGCTGCTGACGCGCGAGTTCGCCCCCGAGGACGTGGTGCGGCAGACCTCCACGCCAGGGCTGGACATCCTGCCGTCCAACATCGACCTCTCCGCCGCGGAGGTGCAGCTCGTGAGCGAGGTCGCCCGAGAGCAGACACTCACCCGGGTGCTCGCCAAGCTGCGCAACCAGTACGACTTCATCCTCATCGACTGCGCGCCGAGCCTCGGCCTGCTCACCATCAACGCGCTCACGGCGAGCGACTACGTCGTGATGCCGCTGGAGCTCGAGTTCTTCGCGCTGCGCGGCATCGCGCTGCTCACCGACACCATCACCAAGGTGCAGGACCGGCTCAACCCCGACCTGGAGATCCTGGGCCTCCTCGGCACCATGTACGACGCCCGGACCATCCACGGTCGCGAGGTGCTCGAGCGCGTCGTCCAAGCGTTCGGCGACCAGGTGTTCCATACCGTGATCCGCCGCACCGTCCGGTTCCCGGAGACCACCGTCGCGGGTGAGCCGATCACGTCCTACGCCCCGTCCTCGCCCGGCGCCGACGCGTACCGCCAGCTGGCGCGAGAGGTGCTGCTGAGGGTCCAGAATGGCTAAGCGGGCGTCGCTGCCGGGCGCCTCCGAGCTGTTCCGGCCCACCGGGGCGGAGTCGCCCAGGCCCCCGGCCGCGGAGCCCCCGGCGCCCCAGCCGTCCCCGGCGGAGGCCGACGAGCCACCCGCCGCCCCGGCCGCCACCGGCCGGGTCCGGCACGACCACAAGATCACCGTCTACTTCTCGGAGCACGAACTGCTCGCGCTGGAGGACGCGAACCTGGAGCTGCGGCGCCGCCACGGCATCCGGGTCGACCGCGGGCGCCTGGTCCGCACCGCCGTCGCGCTGGCTCTCCGGGACCTCGAGGAGGGGCAGTCGGAGTCCGCGCTGGTGCGGGAACTCCGTGAGCAGTAGGAAGGCTCCCCGCGGCGACCACCACGAGGAGGTGGCCGGGTTCGAGGTGCACCTCAAGAACTTCGAGGGCCCGTTCGACCTGCTCCTCCAACTGATCGCCAAGCGCGAGCTGGACGTGACCGAGGTCGCGCTCAGCCAGGTCACCGACGACTTCATCGCGCACGTCAAGCAGGGGGAATGGGACCTCGAGCTGATGAGCTCGTTCCTGGTCGTCGCCGCCACCCTCCTCGACCTCAAGGCCGCGCGGCTGCTGCCCGGGGCGGAGGCCGAGGATCCCGAGGACATCGCCGCCCTGGAGGCGAGGGACCTGCTCTTCGCGCGGCTCCTGCAGTACCGGGCGTTCAAGGAGATGGCCGCCTGGCTGCAGGCCGCCATGGACACCGCCGGCCGGCGGCACTACCGGCCCGGCGGTGTGGAGGAGAAGTTCCGCGGCATCCTCCCCGAGGTCGAGCTCGGCATCACGCCCGACGACCTCGCCCGGCTCGCCGCCGCTGCCATGACGCCGAAGGCCCCGCCCGTCGTCGAGCTCACCCACCTGCACGGCGCGACGGTGAGCCTGACGGAGCAGGTGCAACTCGTCGGCGCGCGGCTGCGGAGAGAGGGTGCGCTCACCTTCCGTCGGCTGATCGAGGGCGAGGACCGGCTGACGGTCGTCGTCCGCTTCCTGGCGGTGCTGGAACTCTTCCGCGCGGCGCAGGTGAGCTTCGAGCAGGTGGCGCCGCTCGGCGAGCTCAGCATCCGGTGGACGGCCGGTGACGACGAGGCGGTCGAGGTCGAGGACGAGTACGGACCGCAACCCCAACTGGAGGAAACGTGAGCCTTTCCCGCGCGCTCGAGGCGCTGCTCCTGATGTCCACGGAGTCGCTGCCGCCCGAGGAACTGGCCGCCGCGGTCGACGCGCCCGTCGCCGAGGTCGAGTCCGAGCTCCGCTCCATCGCCGGCTTCTACGCCGAGCACGACCGCGGGATCCGGCTCGTGTTCGTCGCCGGCGGCTGGCGCTTCGCCACGGTCGACGACGTGGCCGACGTGCTGGAGGCCTGGCTCACGTCGGACCAGCGGGCCAAACTCAGCCAGGCGGCGCTCGAGACCCTCGCCGTGGTCGCGTACCTGCAGCCCGTCTCCCGGGGGCGGATCGCGGGGGTGCGCGGGGTGAACGTCGACGGCGTGGTGCGGACGCTGACCATGCGCGGGCTGATCCGCGAGGCCGGTCACGACCAGGTCACCGGGGCGACGACCTACGAGACGACGCCCCTGTTCCTCGAGAAGCTCGGGCTCGCCAGCCTGCGCGACCTGCCCGATCTGGCGCCGCTGCTCCCCGACGCCGTAGCCTTGGAGGCCGAGCTCGGCGAGCTCGCTAAGGAGGAGAACCATGACTGAGACCGAGGGCGTGCGCCTGCAGAAGGTGCTGGCCGCCGCGGGCATCGCGTCCCGGCGCGCGAGCGAGGAGATGATCCTCGACGGACGCGTCGAGGTGAACGGCCGCATCGTGACCGAACTGGGCACCCGCGTCGACCCCGAAAGGGACACCATCCGCGTCGACGGGTCACGGATCCCCGCACCGCGCCGCCACATCTACCTGGTCCTCAACAAGCCCCGCGGCGTGGTCTCCACGATGGACGACCCCGAGGGGCGCCCGACGCTCAGCGACTACGTGCCGCCCCGCATGCCGCGGCTGTTCCACGTCGGCCGGCTCGACACCCAGACGGAGGGGCTCATCGTCCTCACCAACGACGGCGAGTTCGCGCACCGCCTGGCCCACCCCTCCTACGAGGTGTCCAAGACCTACATGGTCGAGGTCGTCGGTGGCATGGAACCGCGGACGCTGAAGAGGCTGGAGAAGGGCGTCACGCTCGACGACGGCCCGGTGAAGCCGGACAAGATCAAGGTCGTGTCCAGGACCGAGGGCCGCACCCTGCTGCGCATCACGCTGCACGAGGGCCGCAACCGCATCGTGCGTCGGATGATGGACGCCGTGGGACACCCCGTCGAGCGGCTGTCCCGCACGGCGATCGGCCCGATCATGCTCGGCCAGCTGCCGCCCGGCGAGACGCGCGAGATCACGCGCGACGAGCTCGGGAAGCTGCTCGACATCGTCGGCATGTGAGACTCGGGTAGTATTCCGGCGTGTCTTTCCTGAAGAGTATGCGCACCGCCGCCCTGGCCGTGCTGTCCGTGGCCGTGTTGGGCGCATGTTCCCCGAGCGCCGAGGAGACCTCGTCGCCGAGCCCCTCGCCCGCCGCGAGCGACACCGCCGCCTCCCCGTCGCCCTCGCCCTCGGCGTCCGAGGCCTCGCCGAGTCCCGAGGCGAGCCCGAGCCCGTCGGTGTCGCCGTCAACGGACCTCAGCGCCATCGAGGTGTCCGACGAGGACGTGCCCGAGGTGACGTTCGACGCGCCGTGGGGCATCGCGAGCACGACGACGCGCGTGCTGCGCCCGTCCGAGGGCACCCAGAAGCTCAACAAGGACTCCGTCGTGACCGTCAACTACGTCGGCGTCAACGGCACCACCGGTGAGGTGTTCGACTCCTCCTACGAGGCCGGCAGCCCCGTCACCTTCGCGCTGGCCAACGTCGTCCCCGGCTTCCGGCTGGGTCTCGACGGGCAGACCGTCGGCTCCCGGGTCCTGATCGGCATGCCCAGCTCCGACGGCTACCCCGAGGGCAACCAGGACGGCAGCATCAAGCCGGGCGACTCGCTCCTGTTCGTCGTCGACATCGTGTCGGCGAACTTCGAGGAGGCCACCGGCGAGGCCGTGCCGCCCGTCGAGGGGCTCCCGGCCGTGGCCGAGGACGACGAGGGCGCGCCGACGGTGACGATCGACTCCTCGCAGCAGCCGCCGGCCGAGCTCCAGGTGGCGCCGCTCATCAAGGGCCCCGGCGAGGCGATCACCGCAGAGTCGATGATCCAGGTGAAGTACCGGAGCTGGGTCTGGTCAACAGGCGAGGTCTTCGAGGACGCCTGGGCGCCGCAGTCCGGCCAGCTCGCCGGACTCATCGAGGGGTGGAAGCAGGGCCTGGTGGGCCAGACCGCCGGTTCTCGGGTGATGCTCGTCGTGCCGCCCGCGCTGGCGTACCCCGAGGGACGCACCACCGCCCCGGCGCTCCAGCCGGACCAGACGCTGGTCTACGTGATCGACGTACTGGACGTCCAGAACCCCTGACCACGCCACACCACCCGTTCGAAGAGGCTCTCGCCCGGCATCGCCGCGAGGGCCTCTTCCACGTTCCGACAGGGCCCGAGACCGAGGGACTCCGCGAGCCAAGGGAACACCGCCGCCGGCCCGCCGGCCTCGGCCAGCGTCACCGCGCCGTCGCGCTTCGCCAGCCGCTTCCCGTCGGGGCCGAGCACCAGCCCGACGTGCGCGTAGCGCGCCGGTGACCCGCCCAGCTGCTCCGTGAGCCAGGCCTGGCGCGGCGCGGACGAGAGCAGGTCGTCGCCGCGGGTGATGTGGGTGACTCCCATGGCGATGTCGTCCACGACCACCGCGAGGTTGTAGGCGGGTGTCCCGTCGGCGCGGACCAGCACGAAGTCGTCGACGATGCCCGTCACCTCGCCCGCGTGCGCGTCCTGGATGGTGAACGACGCGCCGTCGCCGCGCACCCGCAGGGCGGCCGGGCGGGTGGCGCGCCGCTCTGCGCGCTCGCGCTCGGACAGCCGACGACAGGTGCCGGGGTAGGGCCGGTACCCGTCGTCGCCGTGCGGCGCGGACGCCGCCTCGGCGATCTCCCGCCGGGTGCAGAAGCACTCGTAGACCCGCCCACCCAGCGCGGCGACGGCCTGCCGGTAGAGCTCGAGCCGCTCGGACTGGCGCACCACCGGGCCGTCCCACGTCAGGCCCAACGCCCGCAGGTCCGCCAGTTGCCGCGCCTCGGCACCCCCGGCCGCTCTCACGCGCGCCTCGTCCAGGTCCTCAACCCGCATCAGCCACTGCCCGCCGGCGACACGAGCCAGCAGCCAGCCCGCCAACGCCGTCCGGAGGTTGCCCAGGTGCAGGTCCGAGGTGGGGGAGGGCGCATACCGGTCGATGTGCATTCGTCCAGCGTAGGCCCCGCTAGGCTGTGCTCCCGTAGGAGGTGGCCATGGCTGCGGCGAAATCGGAGCGGGTGCTCAACCTGCTGATCGCTCTGCTGACGACGAAACGGTTCCTGACGAAGCACGAGCTCAGGGAGATGGTGGAGGGCTACCGCGAGTCCGGGAGCTTCGACCGCACCTTCGAGCGCGACAAGAAGGAACTGCGCGACCTGGGGATCGAGATCGAGACCGGCAGCAACGACCGCGACCTCAACGAGGAGGACGGCTACCGCATCAACCGCGGCACGTTCGAGCTGCCGCCGGTGGAGTTCACCGCCGAGGAACTCGTCTCCATCGGACTCGCGGCGCACACCTGGCAGACGTCCGTGAGCGCCCAGGCCACCACCGACGCGCTGCTGCGTCTGAGCGCAGCGGGCGCCGCCCCCGACCTCGCCCACCTGCCGCCCATCCGGGCGCAGATCCCCGTGGCGGAGCCGTCCTTCGACGTCATCTACGAGGCGCTCTTCCAACGGCGCGCGATCACGTTCACCCACGACGGGCGGACCCGCCGGCTGGAGCCGTGGCGGCTCTACCAGCGACGCGGCCAGTGGCTCGTCATCGGCCGGGACCTCGACCGCGACGCCACCCGTCGTTTCAAGCTGAACCGCATCGAGGGCGAGGTGGAGGCCGTCGGCCCGGCCGGGGCCTACGACGTGCCCGCCGACGTCGACACGCAGATCGAGCCGCCGACGACCGTGAGCGCCGTCGTCGCGCTCCGCGACGCCCCGGAGCTCGCGGCGGGCGCCGCCCCGGCCGAGTGGGACGGCCCGCTGCCGGAGGGGTTCACCGCACACGAGGTGTCGCACGTCACCGACGCGATGCTGGTCGCCGAGATCTGCGCGGCCGGCCCCGAGGCCGTCGTCCTGGCCCCGGAGTCCATCCGGGACGCCGTCGTCGCGCGTCTCGAGACCTTGTCGAGGAGTGCATGGTGAGCGAGCTCGAGCGGCTGGTGGACCTGGTTCCGTTCCTCAAGGCCCGTCCGGGGATCAGGGTCGAGGAGGTGGCCGAGGCCTTCGGCGTGACGCCGAAGCGGATCCTGGCCGACCTCGCCATCCTGCAGTTCGTCGGGCTGCCCGGTGGTCTCTACGGGGACCTGTTCGACGTGGACATCGACGGCGCCCGCTCGGACGGGCACATCTTCGTGCGCAACGTCGACGCGCTCGGCCGGCCCATGCGGCTCACCCACGACCAGGTGGCGTCCCTCATCGTCGCGCTCCAGGTGGTCATGGAGATGGGCGGGGACGACTCCGCCGCCAAGTCTGCGCTGGCGAAGCTGAAGGAACTGTCCCTCGGCGCCGAGCCGCCGGTGAGCGTCGCGGTGCAGTCCGGCGACGCCGAGGTCCGCGCTGCGCTCAATTCGGCGCTCGAGGAGCGACGCGCGGTCCGGCTCACGTACCGGCCGGGCGGCAGGGGAGCGACGAGGACCGCGATCGTCGAGCCGGCCCGGTTGCGTGCCGACTCGGGCTACGTCTACCTCGACGCCTGGAGCCGCGAGCGCGCGGCGTGGCGTTCCTACCGCCTCGAGCGGATCGTCCGGGCGGAGACCCTCGACGAGCCGGTCGCACCCCGGGAGGTACCGGAGCAGCTGGACAGTTGGTTCGGCGACGTCACCCACACCCTCACCGTCGTCGTCCGGCCCCGCGGGCGCTGGTGCGCCGACTACCACCCGACCACGCAGGTGCGCGAGGTCGACGAGGGGCTGGAGATCACCTTCCCGCTCGTCTCCGACGAATGGGGCGCCCGGCTGCTGCTGAGCCTGGGCGAGGACGCCGTCCGCGTGTCGAACGCCGACGTGGCCGAGTTGGCCCGCTCACTGGCGCGGGCGGCCCTCGAACAGTACGGTCGCCCATGATCTGGGTGGCGGTCGCGCTGCTCGTCCTGGGCCTTGCGGGGCTCCTGTTCGTCGTCGGCTATGCTCTTGCGCTGCGCAGGAGGTTCACCGAACTGCGGCATGAGGCGTCGCTGCTGAAATCGACAGTCGACGAGTTTCGCGCCGTGGTCGCCGATCCCGGACCCCGACCTACTGACTAGACTGTCCACAGCAATGAAAGGTGGCTACAACATGCCCATCCCAATGTTCATCGGTGTCTGGGAAGCCGTGATCATCCTCCTCGTCGTGCTGGTGCTCTTCGGCGGCTCCCGGCTCGCCGGCCTCGGCAAGGGCGTCGGCCGCTCGATCCGCGAGTTCAAGGACGAGGTGACCGGCGACACCAAGCCCGTCGACGCCCCGCAGACGCACCAGCCGCAGGGCACCGCGCAGCCGACCCGCCCGGACCAGCCCGGCGCGACCCCGGTTGACGAGGACCCGCGCGACCCGCAGGTCTGAGCGGGGCGCCGTGTCTGCCTCGACCGCCCGCGTGACCGGTGGCGGCCGCTTCGGCTGGCTGAAGCCGCCCAAGGGCGGCCCCGGCGGGACGATGACGCTCATCGACCACATCCGCGAACTGCGCTATCGCCTGACGATCGCCGTGCTCGGGATCGTGGTCTTCTCGGCCCTCTCCGCGTTCTTCTACGAGGACCTCATGCGGTTCATCACCGCGCCCTACGAACAGGCGAAGGCCGACGTCATGGCCGCCACCGGAGGTGCCGCCACGATCGAACTGACCAACGTGGGCGTCGTGTCCCCGTTCACGCTGGCGGTGATCGGCTGCCTGCTCGCCGGGCTCGTCCTCTCCACACCCATCTGGCTGTACCAGATCTGGGCCTTCGTGGCCCCGGCGCTGCTGAAGAACGAGAAGAAGTACGTCCTGGTCTTCGTGGGAGCGGCGTCGCCGCTGTTCGTCATCGGCTGCGTGCTGGGCTACATCGTGTGGCCGCGCGGCGTGGCGCTCATGCTGAGCTTCACCCCCCAGGGGCTGGACATCATCAACCTCCTCGACATGGTCGACTTTCTGCAGAAGGAAGTCATGATCATGCTCGTGTTCGGGGTCTCCTTCGTGCTGCCGGTCCTGCTGGTCATGCTCAACCTGGCCGGCGTGGTGCACGGCTTCCAGCTCGCCAAGGCGCGGAAGTTCGTCGTCCTCGGGTCCTTCGTGCTCGCCGCGGTCGTGACCCCCACCGTCGACCCCTTCTCGATGCTGGCACTGGTCCTGCCCATGACGCTCCTCTTCCTCGTGGCCGAGGTGGTGTGCCGGATCATCGACAAGAAGCGGGGCATCACGGAGGAGTCGTACGCCGAGTTCAACCCCGAACTGGACGTCGGCAAGTGAACGAACTCGCCAAGCCGCGGCTCCTCACGCTGGTCGTCAACCCGAAGTCCGGCGGGGGACGCGCCGGGCGGGCGCTGCCCAAGATCGCGCAGCACCTGCGCGAGACCATGCCGACCACCGAGTTGCACGTCATCCAGTCGTCGAGCTGGGAGGACGCGCAGAACCACCTCCGGGCCGCGGCCCTCGCGGCCCGCGACGGCGACTCGGTGGTGGCGATGGGCGGGGACGGGATGGCGCACCTCGGCCTGAACGCCTGCGCCCACACCGAGGCCACGCTGGGGATCATCCCGGCCGGCACGGGCAACGACTTCGCCCGCGCCGTGGGCGTGCCGAAGGACATCCGGGCCGCGGTCGACGTGATCGCCGAGGGCCGCTGGCGCCGCATCGACCTGTCGCGCGTCGTGAACTCCACCGGGCGCCGGTACGTCGGGGCGGTGGTCAGCTCCGGGTACGACGCGCGCGTGAACCGCGCCACCAACGAGACCCACCTGCGGTTCGGGTCCCTCAGCTACGGCGCCGTCGCGCTGCGCGAACTCGCCAACTTCGCCCCCATGGCCTACCGGCTCGTCATCGACGGCGAGCCGCGGGAGCTCGACGCGATGCTGGTGGCGATCTGCAACACCGGGGTGGTGGGCGGGGGCATGCTGATCTCCCCGGACGCCGACTTCGCCGACGGCCTCCTCGACCTCACGATCGTGCACCCCGTCGGCCGGGGCAAGCTGCTGCGCCTGCTCCCGTCGGTGTACACGGGCAAGTTCGTCTCCGACCCCGCGGTGGAGCGGTTCACAGCCGCCAGCGTCGCCGTCGACGGGGACGACATGTTCCTCATGGGCGACGGGGAGGAGCTCGGGGACGTGCCGGCCACCGTCGAGTGCGACCCCGGAGCCCTTAGGGTGTACACCCAATGACACTGATCGAGGATTTCGCCACCGGCTACGACTTCCCGCTCGACGACTACCAGGTCGAGGGCTGCGAGGCGCTGGCCGCGGGGGAGGGCGTGCTCGTCGCCGCCCCCACCGGCGCCGGCAAGACGGTCGTCGGCGAGTTCGCGGTCTTCCTGGCCGTCCAGCACTCCCGCAAGTGCTTCTACACGACCCCCATCAAGGCGCTCTCGAACCAGAAGTACCACGACCTCGTGGCGCGCTACGGGGCCGAGCGGGTGGGCCTGCTCACTGGGGACCTGTCCATCAACCCGGACGCGCAGATCGTCGTGATGACCACCGAGGTGCTGCGCAACATGATCTACGCGGCGTCCCCGGCGCTCACCCATCTGGGCTACGTGGTGATGGACGAGGTCCACTACCTTGCGGACCGGTTCCGTGGCGCGGTGTGGGAGGAAGTGATCCTCGGCCTGGCCGAGTCGGTGCAGCTGGTGGCGCTGAGCGCCACGGTGAGCAACGTCGAGGACTTCGGCGCCTGGCTCGCGGAGGTGCGCGGCGACTTCGCCACCGTCGTGAGCGAGCGCCGCCCCGTGCCGCTCTACCAGCACGTCATGGTGGGCCGCCGCCTCGTGGACCTGTTCGAGGGGACCGCACCCACCGCGCTGGAGGCGCCCAGCGTGCGCGCCGCCAAGGTCAACCGCGAACTGCTCCAGGTAGCGAGGAACGAGTCCAGCCGCGTCCGCGACGACTCCCGCCGCCCCCGCGGCCGGTCCGGGCGAGGGAAGCCGGGCGGGAGGGGCGACTTCGGCGGGGAGACCCATCCGCGGTTCGCCGAGCGCCCCACGAGCCGTGCCGACGTCGCGCGCGTGCTCCAGAAGGCGCGGTACCTCCCCGCGATCTACTTCATCTTCTCCCGCGCCGGTTGCGACGCCGCGGTCGGGCAGGTCCTGAACTCCGGCGTGGTCCTCACCGAGCCCGCGGAGGCGCGGCTGCTGGGCGAGATCGCCGACCGGCACGCCGCAGGCCTCAGCCTCGCCGACCTCGACGCGCTCGGCTTCGAGGACTTCCGGCTGGCGCTCACCCACGGCGTCGCCGCGCACCACGCCGGGCAGATCCCGGCTTTCAAGGCCATCGTCGAGGAGGGGTTCCAGACGGGAGCTCTGAAGCTCGTGTTCGCGACGGAGACCCTCGCCCTGGGCATCAACATGCCCGCGCGGACGGTCGTGCTCGAAAAGCTGTCGAAGTACAACGGCGAGGCGCACGTCGACATCACCGCGGGCGAGTACACCCAGCTCACGGGACGCGCCGGACGGCGGGGCATCGACGTGGAGGGCCATGCCGTCGTCCTGTGGCAGGCGGGGATGGACCCGAGGGCGGTGGCCGGTCTCGCGTCCCGCCGCACCTACCCGCTCCGGTCCAGCTTCGCGCCGAGTTACAACATGGCCGTCAACCTGATGACGACGATGGGCCGCGACCGGGCGCGCGAGATGCTCGACCAGTCCTTCTCCCAGTTCCTCACCGACAAGACGGTGGTGCAGGCGGCCCGCCAGGACCGACGGATCCGCGAGGACTTGTCCGGCCTCCAGGAGCAGATCGAGTGCCACCTGGGCGACTTCATGGAGTACGCCCAGCTCCGCGACGACCTGTCGCGGCTCGAGTCCAGCTCCGCGAAGCACCGCCGCGCCGAGCGCGTCGCGCAGACCGCGGACTCGATCGCGAGCCTCATGCCGGGCGACGTGGTGTGGGTGCCGCGGCAGGGCTGGAGCGTGGTCCTGCGCACCGGTCAGAAGCCGGCGAAGGGCGCCAAGCCCTGGGTGCAGATCATCTCGCTGGACCACACGGTCCTGAAACTCGAGCCGCACGACTTCCCGGGCCCGGTGGATGCCCAGGGCCGCATCCGCGTGCCCCGGCAGTTCCGACTCAAGGAGCGCTCGGACCGGCGCTCGCTGGTGGCCGCCCTCGGCGCGAAGGTCGAGGAGCTCGACGAGCCGGACTTCGACGACGTCCCCACCGACGAGTCGCACGCGGCGGAGATCCAGCGGCTCCGTCGGGAGATCCGCGACCATCCCTGTCACGCCTGCGAGGACCGGGAACTGCACGCGGTCGCCGCCGCCAGGGTGCTGCGGCTCGAGCGGGAGGCCGAGCGCAACGAGGCCTCCGCGCGAGGCCGCTCGAAGTCTCTAGCGGTGCAGTTCGACCACGTCTGCGACGTGCTGGAGGAGCTCGGCTACCTGTCCGGCGACGACCTCACCGAGGCCGGGTCGATGCTCCGCCGGATCTACAACGAACTGGACCTCGTGGCCGCCGAGGCCATCCGCCGGGGGGTGCTGAGCGACCTCGACCCGCCGCAGCTCGGCGCCGTGCTCAGCTCGCTCGTCTTCGAGTCCCGGCCTGGCCGGGACGTCATCGCGCCCCGGATGCCGGACCTGGCGAGCGAACGCGCCCAGTCGGAGCTCCGCGACGTGTGGCGGGAGGTCGGCGTCATCGAGCGCCGGCACAAGCGTGAGCGTTCCCGCGACCTCGACATCGGCTTCGCCGAGGCGGTCTGGCGCTGGGCGTCCGGGCAGGACTTCGCGAAGGTGCTGCGCCACTCGTCGCTCGCCCCCGGCGACTTCGTCCGCTGGGTGCGGCAGGTCATCGACATCTCCGGCCAGGTGGCCCAGGCCGCCGGACCGGGCGACCTCCGGCGCAACTGCCGCACACTCATCAACCAACTCCGCCGCGGCGTGGTGGCCGCGGACATGGAGGAGGAGTAGCTTCCCGCGGCGGTACCTTGGGCGGCATGGGTGTTTCTGTGCGCGTGATCCCCTGCCTCGACGTGCGAGACGGGCGAGTGGTCAAGGGAGTCAATTTCGTCAACCTCCGGGACGCGGGCGACCCCGTCGAACTGGCCGCGAAGTACTCGGGGGAGGGGGCCGACGAGCTCGTCTTCCTCGACATCTCCGCCTCCTCCGAGGGCCGCGGCACCACGCGTGAGATGGTGACCCGTTGCGCGGAGAACGTCTTCATTCCGCTGTCGGTCGGCGGGGGAGTGCGCAGCGTCGAGGACGTCGACCTGCTGCTGCGCTCGGGGGCGGACAAGGTCGGAATCAACACCGGCGCGCTCGCGCGGCCCCAGGTGATCGACGAGATCGCCCAGCGCTTCGGCCGGCAGGTGCTGGTCCTCTCCCTCGACGCGCGCCGGGACGCGACGATGCCGTCGGGCTTCGGCGTCACGACCCACGGCGGGAGCCGGTCGGCCGGCGTCGACGCCATCGCCTGGGCGAAGGAGGCGGCCAAGCGCGGCGTGGGCGAGATCCTGCTCAACTCGATGGACGCCGACGGCACCACCGAAGGCTTCGACATCGAGATGATCCGCGCAGTGCGCGAGGTGGTCACCGTCCCTGTGATCGCGTCCGGCGGCGCCGGAGAGGTGAAGCACTTCGTCGACGCGGCGAGGGCGGGAGCCGACGCGGTGCTGGCGGCGAGCGTCTTCCACTATGGCAAGCTGACGGTGGGCCAGGTCAAGGACGGCATGCGGGCCGCCGGCATCAACGTTCGATAGGAGCAACACCCATGGACTGTCTCTTCTGCCGGATCGTCGCCGGCGAGATCCCGTCGAAGAAGGTCTACGAGGACGAGCACGCCGTCGCGTTCCTCGACATCTCGCCCTGGCAGACGGGTCACACGCTCGTCGTGCCGAAGCGGCACACGGTCGATGCGCTGGAGGACGAGACGGTGCTCGGGGAGATCGCGCACGCCGTCGTGACGGTCGCGAACCTCCTCAAGGAACGGCTCGGGGCGTCGGCGGTGAACCTCCTCAGCAACGCGGGCGCCGACTCCGGCCAGGAGGTGTTCCACACCCACGTCCACGTCATCCCGCGCTACCCCGACAACCCGGGCATCGGCAACGTGAAAAGCGTAGTCAGTGAGGATATCGAGGCCACCCACCGTCGGTTAGGACAGGCTTAACTCACCCCGCGTGAATCCCGGTTTCGTGGGTGTTTAAAGTTCTTCTTGTTGGAGAACCAGTGCAGTGAAATCTACTGCACGCAACGAAAGGAACACGGTCATGAAGGTAGCTAAGACCGTCGGAATTCTGTCGATCATCGCCGGAATCGTCATGGTCATCGCCGGGGCCGTCACGTGGGGCATGGTCAGCTCGCAGCTGGCCGCGGAGCGCATCACGGTGCCCCAGGACGCCAAGGCGTTCGGCGGCGAGGAGGTGCGTGGCCCCCTGACCGCGTACTACCAGGCCGACATCATCAACACGCACGCCCTGGATTCCACCGAGGGCATGACCTACGCCGAGCTCGGCGCCGAGGTCCGCAAGGCCCAGGAGGCCGGCGATGAGGAACTCGCCGCTGAGTTCCAGCAGAAGCGCACCACCATCATGAACGCGTCGTTCCTGCGGGCGTCACTCTTCACCTCGGTGGTGTCCTACGGCATCGCCGCCCTCGTGATCGGGCTGGGTGTCATGTTCGGTCTCATCGGCTGGGCCCTCATGAGCCTCAAGCCGGCCGTGGCCGACGTCCGCGCCGACCACGCTCACGCGACCGTCTGAGCAGCGTCAGCAACCTCTCGAAACGACAGCGGGTCCGGGGTCTCCCCGGGCCCGCTGTTTCGCGATTCGAGACGCGGTTGACATGGCGGCGCGCGATGCGAAACAGTTGCACTGTGTCAACCACCCGTCTCGTAATTCGCTAAGCGTTTCGCCACCTACGACGAAACGCTCCCTCGTGCGCCTTCCGGCCTCGGGGGTTTTTTATTGGACGGCACAGATGAAGGGATAACCATGGCCAAGCAGGACGGTGAACTACTCACGGGCGCCGAAGCCCTCGTTGAGTCGCTGGAGCGCGTTGGCGTCGAGGTAGCGTTCGGCATCCCCGGCGGGGCCATCCTGCCCGCCTACGACCCCCTGTTCGACTCCACGATCCGCCACATCCTGACCCGCCATGAGCAGGGCGCTGGGCACGCGGCGGAGGGCTACGCGCTCGCATCGGGCAAGATCGGCGTCTGCATCGCGACGTCCGGTCCCGGCGCCACCAACCTCGTCACCCCCATCGCCAACGCGTACATGGACTCCACCCCGCTGGTGGCGATCACCGGCCAGGTGAACTCGGCGGCGATCGGCACCGACGCCTTCCAAGAGGCGGACATCCGCGGCATCACGATGCCCATCACGAAGCACAGCTTCCTGGTGAAGGAGACGAAGGACATCCCACTCGCGGTCAAGGAGGCCTTCCACATCGCAGGTACCGGCCGCAAGGGCCCGGTGCTCGTCGACATCGCGAAGGACGCGCTGTCGTCGAAGGCCCCGTTCGTGTGGCCGTCGGAGCTTGACCTCCCCGGCTACAAGCCGACGGTGACCCCGCACGCCCGGCAGATCCGCGCCGCGGCCAAGCTGATCAGCGAGTCCCGCCGCCCGGTCCTGTACGTCGGTGGCGGTGTGATGGCCGCCCACGCCCACCGGGAGCTGGCCGAACTCGTCGACCTGACCCAGATCCCGGTCGTCACCACCCTGATGGCGCGCGGGGTGTTCCCCGACTCGCACGAGCTCAACATGGGCATGCCGGGCATGCACGGCACCGTCGCAGCCGTCGGGGCGCTGCAGAAGGCCGACCTCCTCGTCGCCCTCGGCACCCGCTTCGACGACCGCGTCACGGGCAAGCTCGACAGCTTCGCCGTCGACGCCAAGGTCATCCACGCGGACATCGACCCCGCCGAGATCGGCAAGAACAAGCCCGTCGACGTGCCCATCGTGGGCGACGTGCGGGAGACGCTCCGGGAACTGGCGAAGGTCCTGGCCGACATGCCGGCGCCCGACGCGGACGCCTGGCGCGCCCAGCTGGGCACCATGAAGGACCGCTACCAGCCGAGGTGGGATCAGGCCCCCGACGGCAAGCTGTCGCCCCAGGAAGTCATCAAGCGACTGGGTGAACTGGCGCCCGCGGACACCATCTTCGTCACCGGCGTCGGCCAGCACCAGATGTGGGCGGCCCACTACCTGCCGCACCAGACGCCGAACACCTGGCTCAACTCCGGCGGCGCCGGCACCATGGGTTACTGCGTCCCGGCGGCCATGGGCGCCAAGGTCGCCGCGCCGGATCGCATGGTGTGGGGGATCGACGGCGACGGCTGCTTCCAGATGACCAACCAGGAGCTCGTCACCTGTGCGGTCAACAACATCCCGATCAAGATCGCGGTGATCAACAACAACGTGCTGGGAATGGTCCGGCAGTGGCAGAGCCTCTTCTACGAGAACCGCTACTCCAACACCGACCTCGCCACCGAGACGTGGCCGAACTTCCCGATGCTCGCCGAGGCGATGGGCTGCGTCGGTCTGCGGGCCACGAACGAGGAGGAGATGGAGGACGTCCTGGCGAAGGCGATGCAGATCAACGACCGCCCGGTCGTCGTCGAGTTCGTCGTCCACAAGGACGCCATGGTGTGGCCGATGGTCCCGGCCGGCACCAGCAACGATGAGATCAAGGTGGCGCGCGACATGGCGCCCGAGTGGGAAGAAGAAGTCCTGTGACCGCGTACACGCTGAGCATCCTCGTCTCCAACCGGCCGGGCGTCCTGACCCGGATCGCCGCGCTCTTCTCGCGTCGTGGCTTCAACATCGAGTCGTTGGCCGTCGGCCAGACCGAGCGGCCCGAGCTCTCCCGGATGACCGTCGTCGCACAGGTCGACGACGCGGCCGCCCTCGAGCAGATCGTCAAGCAGCTCAACAAGCTGATCGAGGTCCGCAAGGTGCTCGAGCTCGATGCCAACGCCGTCCAGCGCGAGATGATCCTCGTGAAGGTGAAGGCCGACGTGACCAGCCGCAGCCAGATCATCGACGTGGTGGGGCTGTTCCGCGGCAAGGCGGTCGACGTGTCCAACGACTCGATCACCATCGAGGCCACGGGCAGCCGCGACAAGCTCGACGCGTTGCTCAATATGCTTGCCCCACACGGCATCCAAGAACTCGTCCAGTCGGGGCAGGTCGCGCTCGGTCGCGGCGCCAAGACCCTTGCGGGCAAGACCAACAAGTAAAGGAAGAAATCACATGGCAGAGATGTTCTACGACGACGACGCCGACCTCTCGATCATCCAGGGTCGTCACGTCGCCGTCATCGGCTACGGCTCGCAGGGCCACGCCCACGCGCTGAGCCTCCGCGACTCCGGTGTCGACGTGCGGGTCGGCCTGCGCGAGGGCTCCCCGTCGGCCGCGAAGGCCGAGGCCGAGGGCCTGCGCGTCCTGCCGGTGGCGCAGGCCGTCGAAGAGGCCGACCTGATCATGATCCTCGCCCCCGACCAGGCGCAGCGGAAGCTGTACGCGGAGGAGATCGCCCCCCACCTCGTCGCCGGTGACGCCCTCTTCTTCGCCCACGGCTTCAACATCCGCTTCGGCTACATCGAGGCTCCCGAGGGCGTCGACGTCTGCATGGTCGCCCCCAAGGGCCCCGGCCACCTCGTCCGTCGCGAGTACGTCGACGGCCGCGGCGTGCCCGCCATCATCGCCGTCGAGAAGGACGAGACCGGCAACGCGTGGCCGCTCGCGCTGTCCTACGCGAAGGCCATCGGCTCCCTGCGCGCCGGCGGCATCAAGACCACCTTCACCGAGGAGACGGAGACCGACCTCTTCGGCGAGCAGGCGGTGCTGTGCGGCGGCGCCTCGGCGCTGATCATGGCGGGCTTCGAGACCCTGACCGAGGCCGGCTACCAGCCCGAGGTCGCGTACTTCGAGTGCCTCCATGAGCTGAAGCTCATCGTCGACCTCATGTACGAGGGCGGCATCGCCAAGCAGCGCTGGTCGATCTCCGACACCGCCGAGTTCGGCGACTACGTCTCCGGCCCGCGCGTGATCGACGCGCACGTCAAGGAGAACATGAAGGCCGTCCTCGCCGACATCCAGTCCGGTGCGTTCGCGAAGCGCTTCATCGACGACCAGGACGCCGGCGCGCCCGAGTTCAAGCGGCTCCGTGCCGAAGGCGAGGCGCACCCGATCGAGGCCACCGGCCGCGAACTGCGCAAGCTGATGAGCTGGGTCAAGTCCGACGATGACTACACGGAGGGCACCGCGGCGCGCTGATCCGCGGCCGACCACCGACGTGACCGGGGCAGGGGAATGATTCCCCTGCCCCGAACCGTCCCGGAAATCGATAGGCTGGGTCCGCGAACCTAGGAGAGTGGACGTGACCGTATTCCTGATCATCGGGATCCTCGGCCTGATGATCGTCGGGCTCTCCCTCCTGTTCGGTGAGGCCATCGACGGCCTCCTGGACCTCGACTTCCTCGGCGGTGACCTCTTCTCCATCGCCAGCATCGCCGCCTTCCTCGGCGCCTTCGGCTTCGGCGGCGTCATCTCGCTCAGCATCGTCGACGTCACCTGGATCGCGGTGGTCGTCGGAATCCTCGCCGGTATCCTCGCCGGGTGGGGAGCGGCGGCGTTGACACGCTGGCTCAAGCGCGGCGAGACGGCCGCCTCGTTCCGCTCGGACGCCCTGGTCGGTGCCGCGGGACGGGTCATCACCGCCATCCCCGACGGCGGGTACGGCGAGGTGCGCATCTACCTCGGCGGCCGATCGCACAAGCGAGCCGCCAAGGCCGACCGCGCGATCGCGAGCGGCACCGAGGTCTGGGTCTCCAGCATCCTCTCTCCCACGGCTGTGGAGGTAACCCCCGCGGCCGGAATCGACCCACCCACCCACTGAAGCCGCACCACCACAGAAAGAAGCGTCGTCCGTGCCTGAGATCCCGTCCCTGTTGTGGGGCGTCGGCGGCATCGTGCTGCTCGTCGTCCTCATCATCTGGCTCGTCGCGAGCCGCTACAAGGTCGCCCGACCCAACGAGGCCTACATCATCACCGGGCAGAAGGGGAGGGCCGTCACGAATCCGGAGACCGGCCTCGTCTCCACGGACCTGTCCGGCCAGAAGGTCATCATGGGCGGTGGCGTGTTCGTCATCCCCTTCATCCAGCGACTCCATGTCCTCGACCTCTCGTCGCGACGCATCATGGTCACCATCCGCAACGCCGTCTCCGGCCAGGGCGTCAAGCTCAACCTCGACGGGGTCGCGATCGTCAAGGTCGGCGGCAACGAGGACTCGATCCGGGCCGCCGCGCAGCGGTTCCTCATGCAGCAGGACGAGGTCGAGACGTTCACCCAGGAGACGCTCGCGGGGTCGCTGCGCTCCATCGTCGGTTCCCTGTCCGTGGAGCAGATCATCCGGGACCGCGCGGCCTTCGCGCAGCGGGTCGCCGACGAGGCGGAGGCGTCCCTGACGGGGCAGGGCCTCGTGCTCGACACCTTCCAGATCCAGGACATCACCGACGACGGCTCCTACCTCTCCGACCTGGGGCGGCCGGAGTCGGCCCGCGTCGGACGGCTCGCCGCCGTCGCCGAGGCGGAGGCCCGTCGCGAGGCCGAACAGGCCCGCATCCTCGCCGAGCAGGAGATCGCCATCTCCGAACGCGCGCTCGTGCTCAAGGAGGCGGAGATCCAAGCGGAGACGGACGCCGCCAAGGCGCAGGCCGCGGCCGCGGGGCCGCTCGCCCAGGCCGACCGCGACCAGGCGATCCTCGCGGAGCAGGAGAAGGTCGCCGTCCGGCAGGCGGCCCTGAAGGAACGCCAGCTCGACACGGAGGTCCGCAAGCCCGCGGACGCGCGACGCTACGAGGTGGAGACCGACGCTCAGGGTCGCCGCCAGTCGGAGATCTACGAGGCCGAGGCACGCAAGGCCGCCTCCATCGCCGCAGCCGAGGCCGAGGCCGAGCGGCAGCGGCTCACCGGCGTCGGCGAACAGTCACGTCGCCAGGCGCTCGCAGAGGCCGAGGCCTTCGAGGGCGCCAAGCGGGGCGAGGCGGAGAAGGCCCGACGCATCGCCGAGGCTGACGCCATCCGCGCCGAGGGCGAGGCTCAAGCGGCGTCGATCGCCGCCGTCGGCAAGGCCGAGGCCGACGCGATGGACCAGCGGGCCGCCGCCTTCGCGAAGTACAACGAGGCCGCGGTGCTGCAGATGCTCATCGAGGTGCTGCCCGAGGTCGCGGAGAAGGTGGCCGCGCCCATGGGCGCCATCGACAAGCTCACCGTCATCTCCACCGACGGGGCCGCTGCGCTGCCCCGTCAGGTCAACGACAACGTGCTCCAGACGGTCGAGATGGTCAAGAACACCACCGGGATCGACCTGCTGGGCTACCTCCAGCAGCGTACGGCGGGCACCATCAAGGGCGACGCGCAGGAGTGACCCCCGGCTGGGCCGTCCCGGGATTAGCGTGGGACCATGACCACGCAGCGAACGGCCCAGCCCCGGACCTTCGACGGCGACGATTCGGCGCTGCTCGGCATCGTCCTGGCAGTCATCACCTTCTGGCTGTTCGCCCAGACGACGATGAACATCGGCCCCCTCATGGCGCAGGACGTGGGGATGCCGATGGAGGTCATGAACATCGCCATCTCCCTGTCGGCGCTGTTCTCCGGCATGTTCATCGTCATGTTCGGCAGCTTCGGCGACCGCTACGGACTGAAGAAGATCGCGCTGCTCGGCAACCTGTTCAACATCGCCGGCTCGCTGCTCATCGCCGCCGCAGTGGGCGGGGCGGCCTCGCCGATGATCCTGGTCGGGCGCATCCTGTAGGGACTCGCGGCCGGTTCCATCATGCCCACCACCATGGCGCTCCTCAAGGTGTACTGGGACGGACCCGCCCGCCAACGGGCGGTGTCGATGTGGTCCATCGGTTCCTGGGGCGGTTCCGGGCTGACGGCCGTCTTCGGCGGCTTCATGGCGTCCACCGTGCTGGGCTGGCGTTCCATCTTCGTGATCCGCGCCTTGATCTCGGTGGCTTCGATCCTCCTCATGCGCCAGATCCCGGAGGCCGCGCCGGGCGCTGGAGCCCAGGGCCGGACGGACTGGGTGGGGATCATCAGTCTGGCCGTGGCGCTCGCGGCCCTGCTCATCGTCGTCACGCAGGGCTCCGCACTCGGTTGGACGAGCCCCGCCACCTGGGGACTCATGGCGGCCTTCTTGGTGGCCATGGGCGTATTCCTCAACACCGAACTGAAGACCGCGAGCCCCTTCGTGGACTTCGGCCTGTTCCGCAACACGGTCTTCACCGGCGCCACGATCTCCAACTTCCTCATCAACGGCACCGCCGGCGCGCTCACCGTCTCGCTCTGGGTGCTCCAGGGGGCCGGTGGCCTCAGCGCGGCGCAGGCGGGCTACATCACCATCGGTTACGCAGTGTTCATCATCGCGTTCATCCGCGTGGGGGAGAAGCTGCTGCAGCGCTTCGGGCCCAGGCGGCCCATGCTGTGGGGAACGATCATCGTGCTCGCCTCGATCGGCATGCTGATGGCCACCCAGACCCTGCAGTGGCAGTACGTCATCCTCGCCGCCGTGGCGTACTCGCTCTTCGGCCTGGGCCTGGCGTTCTACGCCACACCCTCCACCGACGCGGCGCTGTCCAACCTGCCCGACGCGCAGGTGGGCTCGGGCTCGGGCATCTACAAGATGGCCTCGTCGCTCGGGGCGGCGTTCGGCGTGGCCGCCTCGGCCGCGATCTTCACGGCGCTGGAGACGACCGGTGTCGACATCGTCGGCGCGGCGATCGAGTTCACCGGAAGACAGGACAATGTGGCGATCCGCGAGGCCGGCATGGTGGGGCTCGGCTTCAACGCCCTGATGGCCATCGCGGCGCTGATCTCGATCGTGATCTTTGTCCCCAAGGGCAAACGGGATCGGTGACGAGTTCTCCACAGTCCCCGGGTTTCGCCTCGCATTGACGCCGGCTGCGGGTTGACTGGCCGTCCGACCACCGAAGGAAGGACAGCGAAATGCAGGTTGGAGAGCAGTGGGGCCACAGGGCCACGACGCAGACGAGGCAACTGCAGCGCGCGGAGATCATCGAGGTCATCCCGCGGCCGAAGAAGGACCGCTACATGATCCGGCTCGACGATGGACGCGAGCGGGAGGTGTCGGGATCCACCCTGGTCTGCGCCTGGGAGGACGCCGACGCGTGGCACGCGCAGAAGGCCATGGAGGACCTCGTGAACCGCCAGTGCGGCGAGCGCGACGGCGCCGAAGCGGTGCGGCGGATCTTCCAGCTGATTCCCGAGGACGTGGCGGAACTGCGCTCGGGCCGGGTCCTGATCCGCGACGAGGGGCGATTGGAGACGCGCCTCGGCGTGAGGGCCGAGGACCTGTACGCCGAGTGCGGCAGGCTGCCACAGGAGGAGGGCGGGGTGCTCACGTCGGCGCTCGCCGCCGAGCGGATCGCCGTCGCACTGTGCCGAAGGTACCCCGCCTCCGCACTCAGCTCCGTGCCGCCGATGGTGGACCCACCGCCGTATGAGCGGGAGGAACGGCGCTGGGGGCGGGGTGACGCGCGCGACGTGATCCGTCGCTGGTGCGGGCTGGACGCGGTGGAGGCCTTCGAGGGCCGAGGGGCCCTGGCGTCCGAACTGGTTCGCCTCGCCCGGCTGGTGGACCAACTGGGCGAGGCTGTCGCCGCGCTCGGCGCGTCAGGTGATCGTGACCGGCCGGATCTGCAACTCGTCGATGTTGGCCTCGGGTGAGGTGTCGATCGCGAGTCGCACGGTGGCCGCCACGGACTCGGGCCGGATGTAGAGCTCGGCCTGGTACTCGCGGCCGTCGCGGGCCATCATCGCGCGCTGCATGTCCGTGTCGATGCGCCCGGGGTGGATCGAGGTGACACGCACGCGGCCGCGCTCCTCCTCGCGGAGCGCGTCGGTGAAGGCGCGCAGCGCGAACTTGGTGCCGCTGTAGAGGGCGCCGCGGCTGGTGGAGCGGAAGCCCATGCCGGAGTTGATCGTCAGCACGTGGCCGCGTGTCTCCCGCAGCTTGGGCAGGAGCAGGCGGGTCAGTTCGGCGACCGCGAACACGTTGACCTCGAACATCTCGCGGAAGTCCTGCCGAGTGCTCTCCTCGACGGTCTTCGCCATCTCGACGCCGGCGTTGTGCACCAGCACGTCGACCCGCTCGACGCCCGCGGCCGCGTGGGCGAGGGCGCTGTCGTCGCGGAGGTCGGCGATGAAGGGTTCGGCGTCGCCGAGCTCGGCCACCATGGCGTCGACGCTGCGGGGGTTGGTTCCGCCCACGAGTATGCGGTGGGTCCGCACCAGCTCACGTGCGATCGCCGCGCCGAGCCCGCGGGAGCCGCCGGTGATCAGCGCGACGGGCCTCATGCGAGCCGTCCGGCGATCCGGTCCCCGGTCTCGGTCGTGGAGGTCCGCGACGAGCCGCGCTCGGCGATGTCGGTGGCCACCGCTTCGTCGATACGGGCCGCCAGCTCCCGCTCGCCGAGGTGGTCCAGCAGCAGCGCCATCGACGAGATCGCCGCGGTCGGGTCGGCGATGCCCTGGCCGGCGATGTCCGGGGCCGAGCCGTGCACGGGCTCGAACATCGACGGGTAGTCGCCGGAGGGGTTGATGTTCGCGGACGCGGCGAGCCCGATGCCGCCGGTGACGGCCGCGGCGAGGTCGGTGACGATGTCGCCGAAGAGGTTGTCGGTGACGATCACGTCGAACTGCGACGGGTCCACCACCATGGCGATCATCGCGGCGTCGATGTGGAGGTAGTTGGTCTCCACGTCGGGAAACTCGGCGCCCACCTCGGTGAAGACGCGGTTCCACAGCTTGCCGGCGTTGACGAGCACGTTGTGCTTGTGGAGGAGGGTGAGCTTGCCGCGTCGGCGCTGGGCGCGGGCGTAGGCGTCGCGGACGACCCGCTCCACGCCGAAGGCGGTGTTGACGCTGACCTCGGTGGCGAGCTCCTGGGGCGTGCCCGTGCGGACGGCGCCGCCGTTGCCGCAGTAGAGGCCCTCGGTGCCCTCGCGGACGACGACGAAGTCGATCTCGCGACCCTCGACGACGTGCTGGGCAAGAGGCGTGGGCACGCCGGGGTAGAGCCGGGACGGGCGCAGGTTGACGGCGTGGTCGAGTTCGAAGCGCAGCTTGAGCAGCAGCCCACGCTCCAGCAGGCCGGAGGGGATGGACTTGGAACCGGGCGCGGCACCGACCGCGCCGAGGATGATGGCGTCGACGCCCTTGATCTCCTCGAGCACCGATTCGGGCAGCACCTCGCCGGTGCGCTGCCAGCGCTCGGCGCCCAGGTCGTACTCGTGGAAGTTGAAGGCGCCGGGGCTCACCGTCTCCAGGACCTTCAGTGCCTCGCGGGTGACCTCCGGGCCGATGCCGTCGCCCCCGATAACCGCGATGTTCTTGCGCTCAGTCATGTCGAGCAGCCTAGCGATCTCCGACGGGACGACCCCCGTCGTGGATGTCCATTGTCCACAAGTCGAGACGATTCCCGCACAACTGCTTGTATATTGCGCTGCAGTCCGGACAAGGAGAAGCCATGCCCAAGCTGCCCCAGCGGCCCACCGAGCTGCACATCTTCGACACCAGCCTGCGCGACGGTGCGCAGCAGGAAGGCCTGCGCCTCAGCGTCAACGACAAGCTTCGGATCGCGGGCTACCTCGACGAACTGGGCGTCACGTTCATCGAGGGCGGCTGGCCGGGCGCCAACCCGGCCGACACGGAGTTCTTCTCCCGCGCCGCCAAGGAACTCGAGCTGCGCCGCTCGAAGCTGGTCGCCTTCGGCGCCACCCGCAAGGCGGGCGTGCGGGCCTCCGAGGACGCGCTCACCCGCGCGCTCGTGGACGCGGGCACCGACTACGTCTGCATCGTCGCGAAGAGCCACGACGAGCACGTCACCCGCGCGCTGCGCACGACGCTCGAGGAGAACCTCGAGATGGTCCGCGACACGGTCCAGTTCCTCATCAGCGAGGGCAAGCACGTCTTCGTCGACTGCGAGCACTTCTTCGACGGCTACCGCGCCAACCCCGATTACGCGATCCAGGTGGTCCGCACCGCGCACGAGGCCGGCGCCGAGGTCGTCGTGCTGTGCGACACCAATGGCGGCATGCTGCCCAGCTGGATCGGTGAGATCGTGGAGGCGGCAGCCGCCACGGGCGCCAACCTCGGCATCCATGCCCACAACGACACCTCGTGCGCCGTCGCGAACTCGTTGGCGGCCGTCGAGGCCGGCGTGATGCACGTGCAGGGCACCTTCAACGGCTACGGCGAGCGCACCGGCAACGCCGACCTCTCCGCCCTCATCCCCAACCTGCAGCTGAAGTACGGCTGGGACGTCCTCCCCGCCGAGCAGCTGGGCGAGCTCACCCGGATCGCGCACGCGATCGCCCTCGTCGCCCACCAGCCGCTCCTGAACCGCCAGCCCTACGTCGGGGGCGCGGCGTTCGCGCACAAGGCCGGGCTGCACGCGTCGGCGATCAAGGTCGACGAGAACCTCTACCAGCACATCGACCCGTCGCTGGTCGGCAACGACATGCGCATGCTGATCTCCGACATGGCGGGCCGCGCGAACATCCAGATCAAGGGCGAGCAGCTCGGCTTCGACCTGACGGATCGCGAGCTCGCCGCTCGCATCACAGACGTCGTGAAGGCCCGCGAGGCCGAGGGCTACTCGTACGAGGCCGCCGACGCCAGCTTCGAGCTGCTGCTGCGCGACGAGCTCGGGGTGCTCGAGCTGCCCTTCGAGGTGGACTCCTGGCGGGTGCTTACGGAGGAGCGCAACGGCCACGGGCTGTCCGAGGCCACCGTGAAGGTGAAGGCCAACGGGGACCGCCGCATGGTGGTGAGCGAGGGCAACGGCCCGGTCAACGCCCTCGACGGCGCCCTCCGGGAGGCCGTCGCCGCCGTGTACCCGGTGGTGGAGGGCTTCGAGCTGACCGACTACCGGGTCCGCATCCTCGACGAGGGCCACGGCACGGACGCGGTCGTGCGGACGCTGATCGACACCTCGTACGAGGGCCGGACGTGGACCACGGTCGGGGTCGGCACGGACGTCGTCGAGGCCTCCTGGGAGGCGCTGCGCGATGCCATGGTCTACGGGTTGCTCCACAGTTGATCACCGTCCTGCGCCCCGACGTCGCCGTCGGGATCGACCGGTTCGGGGACTGGCTCGGGCTGGAGACCGAGGTGCTCGACATCTTCGACGGGCACCCCGTGCCCACGCTGGACGAGTGCAGGGAGGGCATCATCCTGCTCGGCGGCCGACCGAACGCGCTGGACGACAGCCGGCCCTGGATGTTGCCGCTCCGACGGTTGTTGCGCGACGCGGTCGCCGCCGACCGGCCGGTCCTCGGCATCTGTCTCGGGCACCAGGTGCTGGCCCACTCGCTGGGCGGCGAGGTGACCGTCGGGCACCCCACCGGCGGTGAGCACGGACCGCGGCGGCTCGCCTGGACCGACGAGGCCGCCGAGGACCCGTTGTTCTCCGCACTGGCCGGGCTCGGCGAGGTGACCGTGGCCGAGTCGCACTTCGACGTGGTCACCCGCCTCCCCGAGGGTGCCGTCGAGTTGGCCGCGACCGAGAAGTACCGCAACCAGGCGTTCCGGCTCGGCAGCGCGGTGGGGGTGCAGTTCCATCCCGAGGCGCCGCCCGAGCGCATGGCCCAGTGGGCCACGAACCGGGGGCAGGACAGCGGCGCGATGCTGGAGCAGATGCGGGCCGTGGACGACGAGGTGTCGGCGACGGGGGAGCGGATCGCCCGCGCCTTCGCCGAGCAGGTGGCCCGACACTAAGCTGGGCGCCATGCGCATTGCACGTTTCGCCAAGGACGGTATGGAGCCCACCTACGGGATCATCGAGCTCGCCGTCGACGCCGGGGACCACCCAGACACCATCGCTGCACTCACGGCCGACCCGCTCGCGGGCGTGCCGGTGAACTACACCGGCGAGCGCTTCGACCTCGACGAGGTGCGCCTCCTCGCCCCGGTCATCCCCCGGAGCAAGGCGGTGTGCATCGGGAAGAACTACGCCGACCACGCCAAGGAGATGGGCGGCGAGGTCCCGGAGCAGCTGCTGGCCTTCTTCAAGCCCAACACGTCGGTCATCGGGCCGGGCGAGCACGTGGTGCGCCCCGCCGGGGTGCGGGAGCTGCACTACGAGGGCGAGCTCGCCATCGTGATCGGCCGCTTCTGCAAGGAGGTGCCGGCCGAGCGGGTCAAGGACGTGATCTTCGGCTACACCATCGCCAACGACGTCTCCGCGCGCGAGTGGCAGCGAGGCGACGGCCAGTGGTGGCGGGCGAAGGGATCCGACACGTTCCTCCCGCTCGGTCCGTGGATCAACACGCACCTCACGATCGAGGAGGCCTCCCAGCTCGGGATCCAGACCCACGTGGGCGACGAGCTCCGCCAGGACGGCAACACCCGCGACATGGTGCGCGGCATCGTCGACCTCGTCGTGGAGATCACCAAGTCGATCACGCTGCTGCCCGGCGACCTCATCCTCACCGGCACGCCCGCCGGGGTGGGCGCCGTGGAGGACGGCGACGAGGTGAGCATCAGCATCGACGGGCTCGGCACCCTGACCAACAAGATCATCTCCGAGTGAGCGAGACGATCCTGCACCAGGGGCCGCCGGAGGACCCACCGTCGGGGGTCACCTACCCCCTGGTGCTGCGCCCTGCCCAACTGTTCCGTCTCGCCTTCGGCGTGCTCACCGCGTTGGCGGGTTTCGTCGTGGTCGTGCGCTTCGTCAGCGAGGTCGTGCTGCGCATCGGCTTCCTGCTGCGGGGAGGCGGCGACTACGCGGCGTACGCAGCCTCGGCGCTTGCCTACGAACTCCCGGAGGGGCTGCTGGCGGGCCATCTCGGGCTGGCGTCGCTCACGTTGGTCGTGCTGGCGATCATGCGTTTCCTGCACGGCAGGGCGCCGCGGTGGACGTTCTCCGTGCAACCGGGCATGCGCTGGCGCTACCTCCTCGTGACCCTTGGGATCGCCTTCGTGGTGCTCAATGGGATGCTGTGGCTCAGCTTCCTGTGGACGGGGGCCCCCGAGTTCAACTCGGGCCAGCTGTACGCCGGCTGGTTCGTGCTCGTGGTGCTGATCTCCTCGCCGCTGCAGGCGCTCGCCGAGGAGGTGTTCTTCCGCGGGTACGTGCTGCAGGCCATGGGGTCGGCCAGCGGGAGGGCGTGGGTGGGCATCGTGGGCTCGGCGCTGCTGTTCGCGCTCATGCACGGCGTCCAGAACCCGGCGCTGTTCGTGCACCGCTTCGCCTTCGGGATCGTCGCGGGCTGGCTGGTGGTGGCCACGGGCGGGCTGGAGGCGGGCATCGCGGCCCACGTGATCAACAACCTCGGTGCGTTCGGCTACGCGATCTTCACCACCAGCGTCGCCGATGCGCGTGCCATCCAGTCCATCACCTGGGGGAAGGCCGCCTGGGACATCCTGACGTTCACGGTGTTCGCGCTCGTCGCGTGGTGGATGGGGAGGCGGATGCGGGTCGCCACGACGACGCCCTGAGCCCCGATTTTGCGTAACCGCCGGGAGTTCTGTACAGTTTCTTCTCGTGCCAGCCGCACCGAAAACCTAGGGGTATGGGGTAATTGGCAGCCCGACTGATTCTGGTTCAGTTAGTCTTGGTTCGAGTCCAGGTACCCCTGCGGAGGAGAAATCCTCTATCCCTACATGGCCCCGTTGTGTAGCGGCCTAGCACGCCGCCCTCTCAAGGCGGTAGCGCGGGTTCGAATCCCGTCGGGGCTACAAAAGGAAGACCCCCTCGAAAGAGGGGGTCTTTTTGTATCTGCACCCTCGGGTGCGGCGGCTGACTGCCGCCCCGAACCCCGACCAACCACCGACAACGAAAGAGGACCCCATCCCGAGGGAGGGGCCCTCTTTCGTCGGTGCCGTCGGTCAGCGCGGCGCGGCGAAGGTCTGCGTCCAGTACATCCCGTAGGTGCTGTTGTCGTTCGACACCATCGCCGCGGCGAACTCCGTGAAGTTGGGGTTCATGATGTTGCGGCAGTGGCCCTCGGACTTCATCCAGGCCTCCATGACGGCGGTGACCGACCGGTGTCCGGCGGCGACGTTCTCGCCGACGGTGCGCCAGTCGTAGCCCGTGTCCGACACGCGGCTGCTCATCGAGCTGCCGTCGGAGCCGGTGTGCGACATGAAGTCCTTGGTGGCCATGTCGGTGCTGTGGCGCTGGGCTGCCTTGGCGAGGAGTGCGTCCCAGGAGAGCGCGCGGGCGGGGGCCATCTTGGTGGTTCCGCAGGTCGCCCCCGCGGCCCGTGCGCGGTTCACAGCGGTGAGGAGGTCGGATCCCACGCCGTCCGGTGTGGGCGACGGGGCCGGCGCGGCGGTCGCCGGTGCGGTGCGCGTCAGGGTGAACTGGTTCGAGTAGACGGTGCCGGTCGGGGTCGAGGCCGCCACGCGGAAGGTGTACTTGCCGGGGGTGTTGGCGCCGTACGTGAGCGGGAGGGTGAAACCGCCGCTGCCGTTGGACTTGGTCACCTGGGAGGTCGACCAGTGGCCGCCGATGAGGACCTGGGTCGAGACCCGGCCACCGGCGTAGCCGTGGACGGTGCCCCAGGTGTAGGTGGTCTGGTTGATCTCCTTGGTGCCGGCCGAGTAGGCGTCGACGCGGTAGGAGCCGCCGGTGCGCTGGAGGGCGAAGGGCTTCGAGTAGACGACGCCGCGGGGAGTGCTGGCGCCGACGCGGAAGGTGTACGTGCCCGGGGTGTCGGCGCCGTAGGTGAGCGGGATGGAGAAGTATCCCGACGAGTTCGCCGTCCGCACCTGCGAGCGGCCCCAGCCGCCGCTCAACTGGACCTCGGTCCACACGCTACGGCCGGCCGCGGAGGGGAGGGTCGCCCAGGTGTACGTGGTCTGGCCGACGGGCTTGCTGCCCGCGGAGCTGACCGTAAACGACGTGCGGGCGAGGGTGAACTCCTTCGAGTAGACCGTGCCGGCCGACGTGGCGGCGCCCACTCGGAACTGGTACTGACCCGGCGTGGTGAAGCCGTAGGTGAGCTCGAGGGTGTAGTTGCCGCTGCCGTTGGTCCGGCTGGACTGGGAGCGGGCCCAACTGCCGCCCAGCTTCACCTCGGTCCAGACGTCGCGGTTCGGTGAGTCGGAGACGTTGCCCCAGACGTAGGTGCTGTACCCCACCGGCTTGGTGCCGGCACTGTCCGCGCTGACAGAGGGCGCCGCGAGGGCTGGGGGAGTGAGGCCCACCAGTACGATCAGCGCCACCAGGGGCGCGAGGAAGTTGCGTAGCTGCATGTGCCGATGCTAAGGATCTTTCAGACCCTCAATCAATTATCGCCCCACAAACCTGCAACCTATGGTTCAAGTTGCGGTTTCCTCAGGTCTCCTTCAGCAGGTCGCTCACCGTCGCGAAGGTGTAACCGCGGGCGCGCAGGTCGTCGATGATGCCCTGCAGCGCGTCGGCGTCGGGCGTCGACCGGTCCTGTGGGTGGGCACCGACGTGCATGAGCACTATCGCACCCGGACGCAGTCCGTCCAAAACGCGCTGCCGCACGACGGCGGCCGTGTAGCCCTCCGTCACGCCCTTCCAGCCGAGCGTGTCGATCGTCCAGCGGATCGGGATGTAGCCGGCGTTGTTGACCACCTGGATGTCGTAGCTGGTCCGGTCGCCGAACGGGAAGCGGAACAGCGGCTTCGTCGATTTCCCGGTCAGGCCGCTGATGGCGCTGTCGGCCAAGCTCAGTTCGGACCGGATGGCCGCGTCGGTGATCTGGGAGAAGTACGGGTGGGTGTTGCTGTGGTTGCCCACCGGGTGGCCGCCGGCCGCCATGGCCCGCACGTCGTTCGGGAAGTCACGGGCGAAGTCTCCGGTGACGAAGAAGGTCGCCGGTACCCCGTTGTTCCTGAGGGTGGAGAGGATCCTGCTGACCGCCGTGTTGTCGCCACCGCCGTCGAAGGTGAGCGCGACCACCCTCCTGGTCGTCGGGAACACCTCGATGTCCTGACCGCGCCACTTCTCGACGAGGTCGACGGAGGCCGTGCGGGTCAACGTGAAGGCGTTCGAGTACGCCGTCCCGACCGGTGTGCTCGCGGCGACGCGGAACGTGTAGGTACCGGGCGTCGAGGCGCCGTACGTCAGCGGGATCGTGAAGGCGCCGGTGCTGCTGGAGGTGCGCACCTGTGACGTGGACCAGCTCCCGCCGATGAGCACCTGCGTGTACACCTGCCCGCCGCCGTAGCCGTGGACGGTGCCCCAGGTGTAGGTGGTCTGGTTGACCTCCTTGGTGCCGGCGCTGTACGCCTCGACCCGCGCGGTACGCGTGAGGGTGAAGGCCTGCGAGTAGACGATGCCCCGGGCGGTGCTGGCCGCGACCCTGTACGTGTAGCGGCCGACGGTGTTGGCGCCGTAGGTCAGCGGGATGGCGAAGGAGCCCGACGAGTCGGCCGTCCGGGCCTGCGAGGCGGACCAGCCGCCGTTCAGCAGGACTTCAGTCCACACTTTGCGGTTCGCCGCCGACGGCATGGTGCCCCACGTGTACGTGGTCTGGCCCACCGGCTTGGTGCCGGAGCTGGCGACCTGCCAGGGAGTGCGGGTGAGCGTGAACTCGGAGGAGTACACCGTGCCGGACGAGGTAGCGGAGCCGACGCGGTAGACGTAGTTGCCGGGGGTCGTGAAGCCGTAGGTGAGTTCGAGCGTGTAGCGCCCGCTGCTGTCCGTCCGGCCGAGTTGGGAGCGGGACCAGCCGGTGCCGAGTCTCACCTCCGTCCAGACGGGCTGTGAGCCGGATTCGGTGACGGTGCCCCAGACATAGGTGCTGAAGCCAACGGTCTTGGTACCGGCGCTGGCGGCGCCGACGGTGGGGGCGGCGAACGCCGTCCGGGGGAGCAACCCGGCCAGCAGCGCCAACGTCGCGAGGAGTGCGAAGACGATCCTTGGCTTCATGGACCAATTTTACGCCTCGCTAGGCGTGATGGCTAGGAAAAAGTCCCTCCGTCACTCGGCGTTGCCGCTGCGACGGAGCACCTCCGAGAGCCGCTCGGCCGCGGCCATGACGGCGGCGCCGTGGAGGCGTCCGGGGTAGCGCGAGAGTCGCTCGATGGGGCCCGAGCAGGAGACCGCGGCGAGGATCCGGCCGGACGGCGCGAGCACGGGGGCGGACACGCTCGCCACGCCGGGCTCACGCTCTGCGACGGACTGCGCCCAACCTCGTCGGCGGACGGTCTGGAGGGTGGACTCGGTGAACGTGGCCTGCTCGAGCAGCTTGCCGATGCGCTCGGGCTCCTCCCAGGCGAGCAGCACCTGGGCCGCGGAGCCGGCCTTCATGGAGAGCTGGGCGCCGAGCGGGACGGTGTCGCGCAGGCCCTGGGGCCGCTCGACCGCCGCGACGCAGACGCGCACGTCGCCCTGGCGACGGAAGAGCTGTGCCGACTCACCGGTGATGTCGCGCAGGCGGGTGAGGATGGGGCCGGCCGTCGACAGCAGCGGGTCCTCACCGGCGGCGTCGGCGAGTTCGAGCAGGCGGGGGCCGAGCACGAAGCGGCCCTGGAGGTCGCGTCCCACGAAGCGGTGGTGCTCCAGAGCCACCGCGAGGCGGTGGGCGGTGGGGCGGGCGAGGCCCGTCGCCGTCACGAGACCGGCGAGCGTCAACGGTTGGTGTTCCAGCGCGGACAACACGGCGGCTGCCTTGTCGAGGACACCGACTCCACTTGATTGGTCCATATGTTGAGACTACCTGTTCAGCATGTGGACTGACAAGTGGTTGGCAACTACGCTGGAACTACTTTCGTCCTCAGACGACATTGGAAGGTGTGTACTCATGGGGAAGACCCTCAGCGAGAAGGTGTGGGACGCGCACGTCGTGCGCGCTGCGGCGGGAGAGCCGGACCTTCTCTACATCGATCTGCATCTCGTGCACGAGGTCACCAGCCCCCAGGCGTTCGAGGGTCTGCGACTCGCCGGCCGCCCGGTGCGCCGCCCTGACCTCACGCTCGCCACCGAGGACCACAACACCCCCACGATCGACATCCTCAAGCCGATCGCCGAGCCCACCTCCCGCAAGCAGGTGGAGACGCTGCGGCAGAACGCGAAGGACTTCGGCGTCCGCATCCACTCGCTGGGTGACAAGGACCAGGGCATCGTGCACGTCGTCGGCCCGCAGCTGGGCGTGACCCAGCCCGGCATGACGATCGTCTGCGGCGACTCGCACACCTCCACGCACGGCGCCTTCGGCGCGCTCGCCTTCGGCATCGGCACCTCCGAGGTGGAGCACGTCCTCGCGACGCAGACGCTGCCGCAGAAGCGCCAGAAGACGATGGCCGTCAACGTGAACGGCGAACTGCCCGACGGCGTCACCTCGAAGGACATCGTGCTGGCGCTCATCGCCAAGGTGGGCACCGGGGGCGGCCAGGGCCACATCGTCGAGTACCGCGGCACCACCATCGAGGCGCTCTCCATGGAGAGCCGGATGACGATCTGCAACATGTCGATCGAGTGGGGCGCCAAGGCGGGCATGATCGCCCCCGACGAGACCACGTTCGCCTACATCAAGGGCCGCCCGCACGCGCCCGAGGGCGAGGACTGGGATGCTGCGGTCGAGTACTGGAAGAGTCTCCGCACCGACGACGACGCAACCTTCGACGTCGAGGTGGACATCGAGGCCACGCAGTTGACCCCCTTCGTCACGTGGGGCACCAACCCCGGGCAGGGTGTCCCGCTGGGCGGCACCGTGCCCGCGCCGGAGGACTTCGACTCCGAGGTCGAGCAGGCCACGGCCAAGCGCGCGCTGGAGTACATGGACCTGACCCCGGGCACCAAGATGCGCGACATCCACGTCGACACCGTCTTCCTGGGCTCCTGCACCAACGGCCGCATCGAGGACCTGCGCCTCGCCGCGTCGGTCATCGAGGGCAAGAAGATCCACGAGAACGTCCGGATGCTCGTCGTCCCCGGCTCCGCCCGGGTCCGCATCCAGGCCATGGAGGAGGGGCTGGACAAGGTCTTCACCGCGTTCGGCGCCGAGTGGCGCGAGGCCGGCTGCTCGATGTGCCTCGGCATGAACCCTGACCAGCTGAAGCCGGGGGAGCGGGCGGCGTCGACGTCGAACCGCAACTTCGAGGGCCGCCAGGGCAAGGGTGGCCGCACCCACCTCGTGTCGCCCGCCGTGGCCGCCGCGACCGCCATCACCGGCCACCTGTCCTCGCCGGCCGACCTCTGAGAACGAGATAAGGACTCACACCATGGAGAAGTTTTCCACCCACGTCGGCGTCCCAGTCCCGCTGCGCCGCAGCAACGTCGACACCGACCAGATCATCCCGGCCGTCTACCTGAAGCGCATCACGCGCACCGGCTTCGAGGACGGGCTGTTCGCCGCATGGCGCAACGACCCGGACTTCGTGCTCAACCAGGAGGCCTTCAAGAACGGGTCGATCCTCGTCCCGGGGCCCGACTTCGGCACCGGCTCGTCGCGTGAGCACGCCGTGTGGGCGCTGCAGAACTACGGGTTCAAGGCGATCATCGGCTCCCGCTTCGGCGACATCTTCCGCAACAACGCCGGCAAGGCGGGCCTCGTCGTCGGCGTGGTGAGCGAGGAGACCGTCAAGCAGATCTGGGACTACATCGACGCGAACCCGGGCCAGGAGATCGAGGTCAACCTCGTCGACCGCGAGATCACCCTCGGCGACGGGACGAAGATCGGCTTCGAGATCGACGACTTCACCCGCCACCGCCTCCTTGAGGGCCTGGACGACATCTCGATGACGCTCCAGCACGAGGCGGACATCACCGCCTACGAGGCCACCCGGCCCGCGTTCAAGCCGAAGACGATCCCCGCGAGGGTCGCCAACTGACGCTCGTCGTAGCCGCAAGATATCCCTGCGCCCTGCCGGATTCCCGGCGGGGCGCAGGTGCGTCCTGGGCGCCCGTCGCGCGGGAATTCCCGGTTTCAACGAGTTGGCTGCTAGTCTTCAGGAGTCGGCCCGCCCAGTCTTGCCTCGGGCCGCTGGCGCGCAGCCTCGGCTGCCGGACGCCGCTTTTCGCATTGCTTACAGCACTCGGTGAGACACTTACTCCCGATAGGTACCCACTTGTCTTCAGATTTCGCACGCCTCGGCGTGCCCACTTCGTTCGTCGCCGCACTCTCGGAGCGCGGCATCACCTCGCCCACCCCGATCCAGGCCGCCACGCTGCCCGACTCGCTCTCCGGGCGCGACGTCCTCGGCCGCGGCCGCACCGGCTCGGGCAAGACGTTCGCGTTCCTGCTGCCGCTGGTGGCTCGCCTCGTCGAATCGAACACCCGCAAGCATGCCAAGCGGCCCCGTTCGCTGGTGCTCGCGCCGACGCGTGAGCTCGCCACCCAGATCGCGGCCTCCCTCGCGCCGCTGGAGAAGGTCGCCGGCCTGACCTCCACCGTCGTCTTCGGCGGGGTCGGTCAGAACCCGCAGGTCAAGGCGCTGCAGCGCGGCGTCGACGTGCTCATCGCCTGCCCCGGCCGCCTCCTCGACCTGATGGGCCAGGGCTTCGCCGACCTCTCCGCGATCGAGATCACGGTGATCGACGAGGCCGACCACATGGCCGACATGGGCTTCCTTCCCGGGGTGCGCAAGATCATGCAGGCGACGCCCGCCAAGGGGCAGCGGATGCTGTTCTCCGCGACGCTCGACGCCGGCGTTTCCACGCTCGTCAAGCAGTTCCTCCACGACCCGGTCACCCACGAGGCGGACTCCGAGCACTCGCCGGTGGGCACCATGGAGCACCACGTGCTCCGCGTCAGCAACGAGCACCGCACGCAGGTCCTGGCCGACCTCGCCGCCGCCCCCGGCAACACGATCATCTTCACGCGCACGAAGCACGGCGCGAAGAAGCTCGCCAAGCAGCTGCTCGGCATGGGCATCCCCGCGGTGGACCTGCACGGCAACCTCAGCCAGAACGCCCGCACCCGCAACATGGACGCTTTCCACTCGGGTCGGGTCACCACCTTGGTGGCGACGGACATCGCGGCGCGCGGCATCCACGTCGACGACGTGTCCCTCGTCGTGCACGCTGATCCGCCGGCCGAGCACAAGGCGTACCTGCACCGCTCCGGCCGCACGGCCCGCGCGGGAGCGTCCGGCACCGTCGTGACCCTCGAGCTGCCGGCGCAGCGCAACGAGGTCCGCACGCTGCTGCGCCAGGCGAAGATCTCGCCGAAGTTCACCGACGCGGCCCCCGGCCACGGCATCCTCTCCGACCTCGCGCCGGGGGAGCGGACGTTCCTCCCGGCGGAGAAGGCCGCGGAGCTGGCCGGCGCCAACCGTCAGTCCGACCAGCCGCAGACCCGCCACGGCGGGGGCGGCGGCCGAGGCCGTTCAACCGGTGGCGGCGCTGGCCGTGCCCGTCAGGGCGGTGGCCGTGGTCAGCAGCCGCAGGCGAACGGCGGATCGCGACGGGGTGGCCGCGGCTCCCGTGGCTCCAGCTCGCCCGTCGCGGCGGGGTCGGGCAGCTCGCGTAGCGCGGCCGACTTCTCCCGTGGATTCCGCTCCCGCTGACCTGCCATCCACACGGCATCTGCGCCCCTCCGGTTCTCCGGAGGGGCGCTTTCGTTCTCCCCGGACGGTAGCCTCGCGGTTGTGAGGATCGCCACTTGGAACGTCAACTCCGCTAAGCAGCGCATGCCCCGGCTGATGCCGTGGCTCGAGGAGCGGCGCCCGGACGTCGTGTGTCTGCAGGAGACCAAGCTGTCGGACGCCGCGTTCGTGGACCTGTTCGCGGAACCGTTGGCCGCGTTGGGCTACCAGATGGCCCACCACGGGCAGGGCGGGTTCAACGGGGTGGCGCTGCTGTCGCGGGTCGGGCTCGCCGACGTCGAGCTCAACTTCCCGGGACAGCCGGACTACGGCGGCGTCGCAGAGGGCCGGGCCATCAGCGCGACTTGCGACGGGGTGCGTGTGCACAGCCTGTATGTGCCGAACGGGCGGGAGGTCGGCTCGGACCACTACGCGTACAAGCTCGAGTGGCTCGACGCCTTGGCTGCCGCGGTCAAGGAGGGGCCGGCCGACGTCGCACTCTGCGGTGATGTGAACGTGGCACCCGCGGATGCCGACGTGTTCGACCCCGCCGCCTTCGTCGGTCACACCCACGTCACCGACCTGGAGCGGCAGCGCATCACCAACTTCGGCCTCGTCGACGTCGTCCGGGACCATTGGCCCGAGCACGACCACGTGTTCTCCTACTGGGACTACCGCGCGGGCATGTTCCATCAGGATCTCGGGATGCGCATAGACCTGGTGCTGGCGTCACGTCCGGTGGCGGACAGGGTTCAGGCTGCCTGGATCGACCGGGCGGCCCGCAAGGGCAAGCTGCCCAGCGACCACGCCCCGGTCATCGTCGATCTCGACGTCGCTCCCGACGGCGACATCGGTCCGGTAGTGCCCCCGCCGTCCAACCCGAGGCGCTCCGCGAAGGTCAAGCTGCCGCAGGTCAGGGAGTGACCGACGGGCGGAAGCGTCTGTTTCCGGTCCTCGGAGGGCCGGATTCAGAACCCAGTCACTAACTGACCCACGCGGGGGAGGTCCGCAACTCCCGCACACCCGGTTCTGGGCGCACTCGTCCCTCAGAGGGTGGTGGAGCCGTCATCTCGTTGAGGGTGAAGCGACGGTGTTGTCGGGGTCGTCGTCCTGGGTCAACGTTTCTCGGTGGGACGAAGAGGGGCCGCCCGGTGTCCGGATGGAACTCGATGCGCCACTGCCATTCGGGTGGCCGATCGGGGTCGGGTTCGACGAGTCGGTGGTGGTAGGGACAGAGCAGGACGAGGTTGTCCAGTGATGTGCCGCCGCCGGACCACCACGGTGCGATGTGGTGGGCTTCGCATGCGGCGGGGCGCGCGGTGCAGTGGGGGAATGCGCAGCCTTGGTCGCGGTGCATCAGCGCTGCCCGGATGCCCTTGGACACGAGGCGGTACTCCCGGCCCACGTCGAGGGGTTGACTCTCGCTGCCCAGGACGATCGGGATGATTCCAGCGTCACAGGCCAAGCGTCGGGCCTCGCCGGCGGATAGCGTCTCGCCGTCGAAGCCGAACACGGCCGCACCCGGCCCGTTATTCGTGAGCAGGGCCAAGGGCATGGTGATGTGGATATGGGGTCGATCGCCGCCGTGGTGTGGCACTTCGCCGGCGTTGGCCGCGATGCCGGCCAGGGTCATGAGCGCATCGGCGCGTCGCGCATCTGCGTCGGGTGGGACGTCATCGGCGCCTGCGTAGGAGGCGGCCGAGGGCATCAGTGCATCGAGCTGGGCCTGCAGCAGGGCGCCATCGGCCATCGGAAGTGAGCCCGAGATGCGCATGGCGCCGTGGAAGTCCGGGGTGAGCCGGAAGCCACGCCCGGCTTTGGCGCGGCGTTCTTCCCGCGCCAGCCGAGCCGCTTCGAGTTCCTCGGCGCCGGCCGGGTCGAGCAGTTCCCAGATCCGCATGGCCGCGACGCGCAGTTCGGCCGGGCCGAGGTCCTCGGAGTACTCCAGGAGCTGGCGCTGGCAGCGCTCCAAGTCGTGTCGGCCCAAGGAGGCAGGTAATCGCTTGAGTCCGTGGATGATGGCTTCGGCCTGCGCGACCGATATCGACCCGTCCTTCAGCGCGTCGGCGAGGATCCAGAACCGGTCGGAGAGGTCGGTGGCCAGCCGGATGGCGGCGGAGGCTTCGCTGGTGGTGGTGCGGGAGGAACTGCGCACCCGTTCGCTCACGGCAGCCGCGCCGGCGAGTTGAGCCTCGCCCAGGAGTTGCAAGCGCATTCCGGCGAGCTGGGCTTCGGTGACGTGGAGGCAGTCCAACAGAGCGTTGACCTGGGCCACGTCGTCGTCAGTGGTGATCGTGAGCGCGCGCACGTGGTCACAGGCGGCCTCCACGGCCCGCTCCAGTTCACGCGCGATATCGATCATATGACCATTGAAGCAGCCACCACTGACAGGAATCTGGAAGAGCGGACTGCCGCGCAGAAAGCATGAACAATGGTTTGGGAACTCACGCTGAGCGGCCCGCCGGGGCCCACTTCGCCGGGCGCAACGAACGTCATCGTCTGCTCGTCCCTCACTCGGTCTTGTCCGCCTCGCCCTTGAAGGAGGACGGAGGGAAGTCCCGTCCGCGCTTCGCGGTCCCCAGGTGGTACGACTCCCTCGTCAACTTCGACATGACTGTGGTCTCAACGGCGTCGGCCATGGCGTCCATCCTGTCGACTTCCGAGAGCTCTGCCTCGATGTTGGCGCGGGCACCGTCCTTAGCGATGGTCAGGGCATCCGTCAGGAACTGCCGTGTCTGGCCGAGATTCTGCTTCGCGGTGGCCCGGTCGCCCATCTCGAACGCCTCCGACGCCTTGCGCTTGGTCTGCTGCGCCTCCTGGAACAACATCTCCGTCCGCACCGTCGGGTGCGGCACTCGCCCGGCAGCGGCGTCGCCGGGGACGACGTTGACGCTGATCGGGATCGTCGCGACGTGTTCCACCAGCGTGGGCAGCTCGACGTAGGCGAGTTCGAGCGACGCGATCTTCGCCAGGCCCAGGGCGGACATTGCCGGCACCTTGAATTTGAGGAGCAGCACGCGGTGCTCCTCGGAGTAGAGGTCGCCGAGTTCGATCATCACGGTCCCGTCGCCGATCTGGTGGCCGGGCAGGTCGTTATAGAGGCGCAGAAACTGCACCGACGGCTCAAACTTCACGGTCAGCGCGACGGCCTGGGCCACCTTGTTGAGGAGCCCGTCCGCCTCGGCGGCGATGGCCGCGGCGGCCGCGTCGGGATTCTCCGCGAACACGTGGTTGCCGGAACCGGACCGGGCGATGGCGGCGAGGAGCGTCTCGTCGTATCCTCGGCCGTACCCGAGCGTGGAGGTGAGGATCCCGTCGCCGTAGGCCTTGGCCGTGAGCGACTGGAAGTCCTCCACCTTCTGGAGGCCTGCGTTGACGTGGCCGTCCGAGATGATGAGCACCGTGCCGCCCGATGCGCCGGCCACCCGGCGGATCTCGCGGAGCCCTCGCATGTAGCCCGACGACAGGTCCGTGCTGCCGCCGGAATGGACCGCCTCGATGAGGTTCACGACGGCGTCCTTGTCCGTCAAGGGACCCGCGGGCACCACGACGTCTGCCGAATGGTCGAACGTGACCAGGCCGAAGTTGTCCGTCGGCTCGAGGCGACGGACCAACTCGACGAGCGCCTTCTTCGCTCCCTCGAGCGGCCGGCCGTTCATGGAGCCGGAACGGTCCAGCACGACCTGGAACGAGGCCTGCCTCCGCGCCGCGTCCACGGGGGCGGGCGGCGCGGTGAGCTCCAGGAGGACGGCGACCTCGTCCTCGGTTTCGTGGGCTACGACGTTGACGTCGAGCAGTGCATTGATCTTCATATTCCCACCCCTTCGGGCTCTCGCCAGATGAGCCCGGATGGTGCCGGCGCCCCCTCAGCCGTTGTGCTGATGTGTCTCATTGTTGCGGGAGCCACTGACAAGTCCGGGAACGGGCGTTACCCGGGTAACGGCAATGCCCGTTCCGGCTTCGATCCGCTTGCTGCGTGCCAGCGTGGCGTAGGACTCGCGTGTCACTCTGGGCTGGCTGGGATCCGGGGCGTGCGTCCGGTGGGTTTCCAGGCTCTTCACAGAAGGCGGTGGGTAGTTCGTCAACGATGACGTTGGTGGCCTGCGGATGGTGAGCGTGGCGTAGGGACGTGAGAGGGCCCCTGGTTGCAAGGATGAAGGTGTCTAATCACCACCCGAGAACCAAGGGCCCTGATGCGAAACGCTACCTCACCATGCCTGGATTCGTTCTGCCGACTCGACCGACTCGGCCTCACGGTCACCGCGCAGATCATCGAGCCGGGTCACTCGGTCCTCGTCTGCTCACCCACCACGCCGGCGATCCCGTGCCCGGACTGTGCTGGCGTCGGGACCAGGCATGACACCGTGATCCGGAAGCTGGCGCATGTGCCGTTCGGGTGGAAGCCGACGATCCTGCGCATCAACGTGCCGCGCTATCGCTGCCCGGATTGCGCCCGGGTGTGGCGCCATGACGTGCGCGCGGCGGCCCCGAGCCGGGGGAAGCTGTCTCGGGACGCGGTGACGCTGGCGGTCAAGCACATCGTGATCGATCGGCTCTCGATCGCGAAGATCGCCGCCATCCTCGGGGTGGCGTGGAACACCTGCAGCGACGCGATCCTCGCCTCCGCCGAAGAGCTGCTCTTCCACGACCCGGCCCGGCTCGACGGGGTCACCACGATCGGCGTTGATGAGCACGTCTGGCGCCACACCCGGGTCGGTGACAAGTTCGTCACCGTGATCATCGACCTGACCCCGACAAGGACCAACACCGGACCCTCGCGACTGCTCGCGATGGTCGAGGGCCGCTCCAAACAAGCACTCAAGACCTGGCTGCAGCAGCAGAGCGACGCGTTCCGGGACGGGGTCGAGATCGTCGCGATGGACGGGTTCACCGGCTACAAGACCGCCGCCGTGGAGACGATCGACGACGTCACGGCTGTGATGGATCCGTTCCATGTGGTCGCGTTGGCCGGGGAGAAGCTCGACCAGTGCCGGCAACGCCTCCAGCAAGCCACCCTCGCGCATCGCGGCCGCTCCGGAGACCCGCTCTACGGCATCCGCCGCGTCGCCCGCACCCGCGCCAGGCTCCTCACCGTCAGGCAGTGGTTCCGGCTCTTGAGCGTGTTCCACGACGACTGCCACGCCCCGTTCGAGCTCACTTGGGAGGCCTACCAGCGCGTCATCGACGCCTACCAAGCCCCCGACCCCGCCGAGGGAAAGCAGATCATGGAAGCACTGATCGACGCGATCAAGACCGGGGTCCCGGCCGGGCTGGAGGAGCTGCGCACCCTCGGCCTGACCCTGCAGCGGCGCCGAGCCGACGTGCTCGCGTTCTTCGACCACCCAGGCACGAGCAACGGACCTACAGAGGCCATCAACGGCCTCATCGAGCACCTCCGCGGCACCGCCAGAGGCTTCCGGAACCTGCACCACTACATCGCCAGATCCCTACTCGACGCCGGCGGCTTCCGACCCCTCATCCACTCTTATCTGTGAAGAGCCGGTTTCCAGAGGTTGCCTCGTCCGACTAGTTCCGGAAGTGCCACACTCGTCAGTAGGCGAACAAACGCTGTTCTGCCTTGAGCGTCAGGAAGAAGATGAAACAGAACACATCAGACAAGTTGGAGCCTTCGCGGCTGCAACAAGCAGTCGAAGCAGTAGCGATAAGTCCAGAGGACGCAGCCAAACTGGTCGACGGCTACAGGCGCACGTTCAGAATGAAGTTCAACCGAGAGCCCGAATCGCTGGAGGACAAGCGTCGCCTCGCCAAGAGGATCATCGGTCGTTATGCGACGGTGGCCGCGGGGGTTGGAGCTGCTACAGCGGTCCCGGGCGTCATTCCGGGCATCGGCACGGTGGTCTCTCTACTCGGCGGCGGTGCAGCAGACGCCGCTATCACGATCAAAATGCAGGTCGATATGTGCCTGTGTCTCGTCGAACTCTTTGAGGCTGAGTTGTCCGGTGAAGACAAGAAGCACTTGGCATTCGTCTTGGCACTGGGCGGGTCATTGGAGCAACTGGCGTCGCAGGGTGGCAAGCAGGCGGTCCAGCGGATCGCACAGAAGCTCGTCTATCAGTATCTCAAGGGGCCCCTTCTAGTGACGATCAAGCAACTGTTCAAGAAGCTGTCCATCACTTTCACACAGAAGGCCGCGGCGAAGGTGTTGCCTGCTGGTATAGGTGTGGCATTCAGCGGCTCAACAAATTACGTGCTGACGATAGTGGTCGGGAACGTCGCAGTTGCTGTCCTCGCGAAGGACGTGAAGTAGCGCATCTCGAACGCCTCTCGGGAAGCGTCTGGCTAAGATGCCTTGGACAGAGGAAGGTCCGCTACACGGCTGGCACTTGCCTGACAGCTCAACTTGGAGGGGCGCGGTTGTCATCCATCGCCTGGCTCGACACCTCAGCGGATGAGCAGCGACGTATCCGCGAGGTGATCGCATTGTTCACGCAGAAGGAGACGCTCGACGAACTGGGCATCGGCCAGATCCGGGACGCGTTCAGTGATGCACTTTTCCCGGGGATCACCACGATCCAGACACGCGCACGCTACTTCCTGCTGGTGCCTTGGGCCTATGTGAAAGAGAGCAGAGCGGGCCGGAGCGCCGCAGAGGTCCGGGGCCGCGTCGAGCAGTCCGAGCGGGATCTCGTGAGGACGCTCAACCGCCTCCCTCAGCAACAGGGTGTCATCGGCGCCAGAGCCGGCGCTGGGGTTAAGAACCTACCCTCCTCGATCTACTGGAACGGATTGCTCACGTTCGCCATCCTGCGACGCGACACCGCACTCGACCAGTTGACCGGGGCCAGTCGGGTCGAGAGTGACGGCGCCGACGAGCCCGCGAGCCGAAGCGTTGGCGACTGGCATCCCACCCTGCCAGCCGTTCCCGACGGTTTCCCTTGGACGCTGCACGACGGTCTCAACATGACCGCTGCTGAGGCATCTTGGCTCCGTGAGCGAATCTTGGAGAGCGTCCCGGACACCTTGCTTGCACACATCGTTGCAGCGGATGCGCCACCCGCAGGCGACAGCCCCTATCCGTGGCGTGACCCCATCTGCCAGGACGCGCCAGACCCCGTCGCACGGATTCTGCTCCATGCCGCGCTGTTCTCCTTGACGATCCAAGGCGCGACCCGGCTGTACGAGGTCCTGCTGTCCGAAGCATACGAAGAGGCGGGATTCACCACGGTTCAGAGCGGCGTGGAGGAGTACCACGAGCAGTTCCGTGCATGGCTGGATGACGTGGACGACGCCCGTCATCAGTTGGAGGCGTGGGATCGACATGATTTCTGGAACGAGGTGCGCTTACGCAGCCCCAGGGTGTCACCACGTACGAGACTCTTCGTCGACGCTTGGACCGACGGCTTGTTCGACGGCACCGTCCACGCTGCGCTCGAAAGCAGTGCCTCCCGCAAGCTCATCTCGAATCGCGAGGCAACCATGAAGGGCAGGCAAGCACGGCTGACGAACCGGAAACTGCTCGGTCAATGGGGCGGCGGGGGCGGCGGCGGACTCAGCTACCGTTGGGCCACCGCCAAGAGGATCCTGTCTGACATCCACGAAGGTTTGGCTCGTGTTTGAGCCGGACAGTCGAGTCGTCTTGATGGATCAACTCCGACCGCCTGCTGGCTATCGGCTGGAGTCTGCGGTTGCCACCACCTTCACTCTTCACTTGGCGACGGCCTTGGTCGCTCCTCTGTCCTTTGCCTCTTATGACCTGCGCACCCATGAGGACTCCATTGCGGTGCTGGAAGCCGTGCGGGCTTGCGCCGATCGCGTCGACATCTTCTGTCAGGCGGGCCAGATTGCCGTGCCGCAGCACGCCTCGGACCTGATGGCGTTCCTCGAACCGATGCTGCATCCGCTCCGTCGACCCCGACCGGGTCGCCTGTTCCATCCCAAGACCTGGGTGCTGCGCTATACGGCGGCGAATGCACCCGATGCGTACCGACTCATCTGTTCCACCCGGAACCTGGTGGACAGCCGGGCGTGGGATGCAGCGGTCATCCTCGACGGCTCCCAGATGAAGCGATGCCTTGACGGGAACCGCCCGCTGGCTCGATTCCTGCGCCAGCTGCCGAAATGGGCAGTGACCGATCTGGCTCCCGAACGACTGGAGCGAGTAAATGACCTCGCCGACCGCGTGGAGCGCGTCGAATGGTCGCTGCCGGAGCTCGTCAGCTCCGCCCATTTCCATGCGATGGGTGTACCTCGACTTCTCCCGGACATGGACTTCTCCGGATACCGCCACCTGGTCGTCTCCCCGTTCCTCAACCGCGAGGGCGTCCGCCACGTCAGCGGGAACAACGCCCAGGACGTGGCGCTAGTGTCCCGTCCGGAAGCGATCGACGCGCTCGGGCCCGAGTTCCTCACCGGTCTGCGGCGCCCCAACGATGACGCGGTGTTCGTCCTCGACCCGCTGGCGAACCTGGACACCGGAAGCGTTGAGGCAGAAACGCCCGCGACTGGCGGCGACGGAGGAGGGACGCACCGCCATGACCAGCCGGCGAACGGCGACGAGCTGGTCGGCCTTCATGCCAAGATCACCATCGCCGAACGCAACCGCGGCGAGACCCACGTGTTCGTCGGTTCGGCCAACGCTACCGACGCGGCATACGGAGGCAACGTAGAGTTCGTCGTCGAACTCGTCGGCCGGGCAAAGGACCTCGGAGTCAAAACCATGATGGCGATCCAGGAGGATCCCACCACGGCCAACTTTCGCAGCCTCCTGCAGGCGTATACCCCGGAACCGGACCGAGCGATGCCGGAACTGGACGAGGAACTGCACGCCCTCGAGAACCTCCTGCGAAGCCTCGCAGCTGTACCTTTTCGCATGGAGGTCCAACCGGTCGAGCGGGATTACCGCCTGCATCTGACCAGCGAAGCCGAGTTAGATTTCCCTGAAGGTCACGTCGTACAACTAGCCCTGCTCACCGAGCGCGGCATGAGCCACACCCAGACCGAGCCCGGCCGTTGCGATGCCAGCTTTGTGACCGTCTTGGCGGACATCACCCCGTTCGTGGTGATGCGCGTGACGAACACGACCAATCTTGTGCTCAGCACCGTCGTGCACGCACCGCTGCAGAACGATCCCCCGAACCGACTCGATGAGGTCTTGGCGCGACAAGTGGACACGCCCGAGAAGTTCCTCCGATTCCTCTCGCTCCTGCTGGGACTCACTGACCCTTCGGCGATCCGGGCCGACGAGACCAACATCGGCGGCGCAGGAGCACCCTGGGGTATGCCTGCTGGGGGCCGGACGGGTTTGTTCGAACTCGTCGTCCGGGCCCTGGCCGATCGACCGGACGTGCTGCGTGACTTGGACCGGCTCGTGATCCGTCTCCGCGAGACGGATCGGGGCCGCGAGGTCCTGCCGGACGGGTTCGACGCGCTCTGGGACACGGTCACGGAGGCACTGGAGAACATGGAGGCGACAGGGTGATCGAGCCGCGGCTATTCGACGCCGAGCCAATCCTGAACGGGCTCACCGGGTTTCAACGCAACACCGTCGAGCACGTCATCGATCGGTTCTATGGCGACGATCCGAGCGACCGTTTCCTCGTCGCCGACGAGACGGGTCTGGGAAAGACGATCGTCGCCCGTGGGGTCATCGCCCGTGCCGTCGAGCGGCTGCAGCGCAACGACCACGTCGACCGGATCGACGTCGTCTATGTCTGTTCCAATCTCGATCTCGCCCACCAGAACCTCCGCAAGCTGAATGTGACCGGGGGAGACCAGCTCGGCATCGCGAGCAGGCTCACTATGCTCGCAAAGCACTCACGCGACTTCGTCCAGTCCGGTAGCGACGGGCTGGCGAAGTCTGTCAACCTCGTTTCGTTCACCCCCGGAACCTCCTTCAGCAGCAGTTGGCGCTCGGGCAAGGGTGAAGAACGGGCGATGCTCTACCTGATGCTCGAGAACAAGATGCGGCTGCGGGGATCGCGGGCGGACGAAGCTCTGCGCGTCCTGCAAGGGACGGTGTCGACCGCTGCACGCTTCCGTTCCCATTACGTGGAGGAGCTGCGCTGGCAACTGACCCACGGGAGGGATGGGATCTCCGAGACGCCCGAAGATCCGGACCTGCCCGACTGCATCGATCCCCGGATCGCGAGGCCTTTCCTCGGGGCAGCAGCCGACGACGACCTGCTCGACGAGTTCGAAGAACTGATGGGCGCTCTCCGACATGGCGGGTCTCCCTACGACGCATCGACCCTCGTCGGACGGATGCGCAATGTACTGGCGCGAGAGAGCGTTCGTATCCTCAAACCGGATCTGGTGATCCTGGACGAGTTTCAGCGTTTCCGAGATCTATTGACCGAGGAGACCGAGGCCGGCGAACTGGCACACCACCTGTTCAACTACAACGAGGAGGGCAGCAGCCACCGAGCCAAGGTGCTGCTGCTTTCGGCCACGCCGTTCAGACCGTTCACCTACGCGGAGGAAGTGGCAAATGGTGACGAGCACCATCGGGACTTCCTTCGGATCGTGCATTTCCTGACGGGCGAGGACAATTCGGCCACAGGTCGGATCGCGGCCTCGCTTCGCGATTACCGCCACGCACTGGTGACAGGCAACGCCTCGGAAGAGATCACTCGTGAGGTTCGCCAGCGTCTGCTCTCGGTGATGGAGCGAACGGAACGGCCGCGGATGCTGACCGACGCCATGTCGCGCGAAGAGAGCTCGCCACTGCGTCCGCCACCTGCGGACGACCTGTTCGGCTATGTGGCGCTCAAGCGCCTGGCGCGAACGGTCCAGGCGCCCTTCTCCATGGAGTACTGGAAGTCCGCCCCCTATTTCGTCAACTTCTTGGACGGATACAAGCTCTCCGACCAAGTGCGAAACGCTCTCGTCGACCCAATGCAAGCCGAGACGGTCCGGTCGGCCCTCCTAAACACTCAACGGATCAACTTCCAGGCAATGGATGCGTACGAGCCCATCGACCTCGGCAATGCCCGCATGCGCGCACTGGCTGACGACACCATCTATCGGGGCTGGTGGAAACTGCTGTGGGTCCCGCCGTCCCTGCCATACCTCGAGCCCGGTGGACCCTACGCCGAGGACTTCGCCCGAGACATGACCAAGCGGTTGATTTTCTCATCTTGGATGGCCACTCCGGGCGCGGTGTCTTCGCTCCTCAGCTACGAGGCAGACCGGCTGGGGGCGGGGGACGCCTATGTGGGGACGACGGACGAGGAGCGGGACAGGGATCGACACAACCGTCGCAACCTGTTGGCCTATCGGATGGATCCAGATGGTGACCGTGAGCGCCCGTCGTCGATGTCCACGTTGGCGCTCTTCTGGCCCATGCCCGGGCTGGCCTCGCTGGGCGATCCGCGACGGGCCGACCTCCATCGCGGATCCGAGCCGCTGAGCGCCGACCGGTTGCGCGCCAGCATCGTCTACAAACTCGTCTCTGATCACAAGACCGATGTGCCAGACACGCCGGGGCCCAAGGCCTCGCACTGGTTCGAGGCACTGCGACGCGCCGACTCCTCACCGGAGGGCGTGACCATCTCTCAGGTTCAGGAGGCGGCGAGCGGCTTCTCCGCTGAGGAGGAGTTGGATGCGCAATTCGGCAGCGAACCGGTCCGACAGACGAGTGAGCGCAGGCTACGGCACTTCGAGTTGGCGCTGAAGGTTCGTCTCCATCCGCAGGACCGGGCGGTGACGGAGGAGGCGCTGTCCAGGATGGCGGACGTGGCTGCCCACAGCCCGGGCAATGCCGCTTATCGTGCACTGTCGAGGATCTCTGCGGATCAACCGAAGGTCAGCGAAGCGGGCCTCTGGTTGGCGGCCCTACGGCTGTCGTCAGCTTTCCGCACGCTCTTCTCGAGGCCCGAAACGTCGATCTTGATCGACCAACTCGTTCCTGACCAAATCCCTTATTGGCGAAAGATCCTGCAGTACTGCGCCTGGGGCAACCTCCAAGCGGTGCTCGACGAGTTCGTGCACCACGTGCATGCCGCTCAGGGTGCGATGGCTCTCGACGATGCGGCGCTCAAGGAGATCGCGAGTATGGTCGCGAATGCGCTGGAGTTGCGTCCAGCCACGTATGAACTGTTCGATCCTGATGAACCGGCCGAGCAGAAGAGGATCCGAGCCCGGTTCGCCCTGCGGTTCGGCGGTCGTAAAGCGGCTGAGGAGACCAATCGTCAGCCACTGGTTCGGCAAGCCTTCAACAGCCCCTTCTGGCCGTTCGTGCTCGTCACCACGAGCGTCGGGCAGGAAGGCGTCGACTTCCACTGGTGGTGCCACGCAGTCATGCACTGGAACACGCCACCCAACCCCATCGATTTCGAGCAGAGGGAAGGTCGCGTGGACCGCTTCGATGGCCACGCGGTCCGTCGCAACATCGCCAGCCGGCATGGTCGCGCGATCTTGTCGAGCGACGACCCGAATCCGTGGCAGGTCGCATACCGCCTGGCAGGGGACGAGCAGGAACGGCTGGGGGAGTTTGCGCCGCATTGGGTCTATCCCGGGCGGGCGCGCATCGAGCGGCATGTGTCACCCTATCCGCTGAGCGTCGACTCGGTTCGGCTTCAATCGATCAAGCAGGACGTCGCGCTGTACAGACTGACGTTTGGGCAGCCGCGTCAGGAGGACATGCTGGAACTGCTGAAGATGCAGTACCTGACGGCGAGCCAGAAGGAGTTGGAGGCACTTCGGCTGGATCTCAGCGCGCCGCCCAGCGCAGGACGAGGCGGCAGCACTGTCAGCCGATCGGGTGAGGAACCGCTTCAAGTAGGACCGAAGGTAGAGATCGACGGCGTGGATGTAGGTGTCTCGGTGAAGTTCGGGACTCATGACTGGTCGCCCGAAGATACTTAGGCGGACTCCCCCCGTGAGCGTTTGCCTCTATGTTCTCTCCGGCTTCTCCACGAGTCCCACTTGTCGTGCGATGCAGTGCAGATGCCGGCTGCGATGATCAGCCCGGTCCAAGAGTCGATACTCATGCCCCTACCGAAGAAGTTGAACTTGGGGCCCAGAAGCTCCGCCGGTAAACCATGCGACGCCAGGAGATGGTAGAGACCAGCGAGTGGTAAGGAGCCGGCAACGATGATGAAACCAACGATGAACAAGCAGCCACACCCGCACCCGGTGCAACTCGATACGTCGTCGATGAACCTCTCTCCGACTTTCCACATAGCGGCGCAAGCGGTTATCAAACCCAAGAAGAGCACTGTTGAGCCTAGGACGCCCAGAATGAAGCTCACCATTTGAGTCTAAGCGATCGCGACATGCTCGGGGACAACTGCGGGCGATGCGGCTGCCCATTGCGCCCGAAGTGCCATGAAACACACACGATCGCCGGCGATTCTGGGGCGCGACGCCACGAATCTTTCGTACGTTGCCCTTGCCGGATTACGAGATCAGTGGCCTGTGTCGACGACGACCGAAAGTGAGGCCGTTGGGACGGCTTGTGTTCCAGTGGTCATCGCAACGAGGGGTGTTCCTGCGAGGTTAGCATTCTTCGGAAGAGCTCGTCTGGAGTCTGGTCATCGAGGGTGATGCGGGGCCGAGTATTGAGTTCGGACTCGATGCGGGCGAGGTCCTTGGGGCTGTGGATCGTGAGGTCGGTGGACTTCGGGAAGTACTGACGCAGGAGACCGTTGGTGTTCTCGTTGCTGCCGCGCTGCCATGGGCTAGCCGCGTCGCGGAAGTAGATCCGCAGGCCGGTTTCGGCGGTCACCTCGAAGTGTCTGGCCATCTCGGTGCCTTGGTCCCAAGTCAGGCTACGGCGCAACAGTTTCGGGAGGTCGCGGAAGGTTCGAACGAGGGCGGCGTGCATCTCATGCGAGTTCAGGGCCGGCAGGTGCAGGATCTTGACGTAGCGGGTTTGCCGCTCGATGAGGGTGCCGATCGCGGAGCGGTGATGAGGCCCGACGATGAGGTCCCCTTCCCAGTGGCCGGCCTGGGTGCGGTCGGCGGGGGCGAAGTCTCGCTGGTGGATGGAGAGCATGGGTTGGGCGAAGCGTCGGCCGGCGCGGATCTCGCGCGTGTGAGCGCGGCGGTGGTCACGTCCGGTGCGCCGGGGCAAGGCTGCGGGTTTCCGCAGGATGCCGGTGCCGGGGCGGTAGATCGCCTGGTGGGTCGTCTCGATGGCCACGCGTTTGGCGGGCTCGTCGGGATGGAGTCGACGCAGGGCACGGGCGATCTGCTGGGGGCTCCATCGTTTCCGCAGCCGATCGAGCACGAAGCTGCGCAGGTCGGAGTCGGCCACGAGCTTGAAGGGCCGGGTCGTTGGCGACGGGCCGCGGCCGCGGCGTGCGCGTGGGATGGCCGGTACTGCCCGGTGGGGTGGCGGTTGCGGCGCAACTCGCGACTGATCGTCGATGGTGCTCGGCCGAGGACTCGGGCGATCGCGGTCGTCCCAAGACCGCGGCTGGCGAGGTCGGCGATCGGCACCCGCTCATCCTCGGACAGGAAGCGGGCGGAGATCACTCGAACGGCAAGGGGCTCCAATGGTGGCACGACCTTGACCGTGCCATCCTTGCGGCGAACTGTGGTTCCGTTCTTCCAGATGTTGCCGGTGGACCGCGCGATCCCGAGCTCGAGGCAGGCACCACGCAGTGATCGGCCCCGGGCCAAGAGCTCCAGGAACTGGCGCCGCTTCTCCGACATCGGCCGACGGCCGGGCCCCTTCTTGATCCGACGAGATGGCATATCAGGACTCCTATCGTCTCCCTGCTGGGTGGGTGAGTCCCCTAGCGTGGTGGCATCCCGGGTGGCTGGTCGGCGTGTCGTGAGATGGGCGATGGGCCATCGGGGATGCTCTTCGAGAAACGACCAAGTAACTCTTGTGAGGATTCACCACGATGACCCATCAGCACCAGTCTGCCCTACGTGGGCTGATCACAGAACTCCTTGACGGGAACGAGGACCTGCCCCGCGGCGAGGCGATGCGCCGCCTGCTCGAGGCCTCGCTCCAGGAACTGATCGAGGCGGAAGTGACCGCGAAGATCGGCGCCGGCTGCTATGAACGCACCGAGCAGCGCACCACCCGGCGTAATGGTTCCCGGCCGAAGCAGCTCGCCACCGGGGCTGGGACGCTGGAGCTGGCGATCCCGAAACTGCGCGAGGGCGCGTTCTTCCCCTCACTGTTGGAGCCGCGCCGCCGGGTCGACCAGGCGTTGTGGTCGGTGATCGCCCAGGCCCGGATCGGGGGCGTGTCCACCCGTCGGGTCGACGCGCTGGTCAAAGCCCTCGGCAACGAGGCCGGGATCTCCCGCTCCACCGTGTCCAGGATCTGCGGCGAGATCGACGAGTACGTCGGCGTGTTCCTGGAGCGGCGGCTCGACGACGCCGGCATCTGGTACCCCTACCTGTGGCTCGATGCGACCTACCTCGACGTCCGCACCGGCGGCCGGGTGGTGTCCCAGGCCGTGGTCGTCGCGACCGGCTGCGGCGTCAACGGGCACCGAGAGGTCCTCGGGATGGCGATCGGCGACGCGGAGACCACCGACTTCTGGACCGGGTTCCTGCGCTCGCTACGTGAACGCGGTCTGAAGGTCGCCACCGCCGAGGATCCGCTCGGGGTCGCGGTCGTGGTCTCCGACGCCCACGAAGGCCTCAAGCACGCGATCAAGGCGATCCTGCCCGGCGCCGCCTGGCAGCGCTCACTCGTCAAGATAGGGGGTGGTGGGAGTGTCCCGCCGGTTCATCCTCACCGTCGGGAGAGGACCTTGGCAGCGTGACCGTGAAGGTCCAGCGGCAGACCTGTCCCTCCCGGCGGTGGCGGATCTCGACTGGCTAGTGGGAGTCGTGCCCTGGGATGCCGGGAGCACCTTAGTGAGCGTCCAGGGGGATCGGCCATGAGGTTGGACTGTTCCTTTGGAAGGAGAACCGTTCATGCAAGATGACATCACACCGGTGTGGCCGGTGTTCGCCGGCATCGACTGGGGCAGTGAGAACCACCAGCTCTGCGTTGTTGCCGCCGACGGCACGCAAGTGCTCCAAACACGGGTCAGTCACGACGTTGCGGGGTTGCGGCAGCTGGATCAGCACCTCACCCGATTCGGGACTCGGCTTCCGGTCGCGATCGAACGCGCCGAGGGCCTCCTGGTCGAGCACCTCCAAGCGGCCGGACACGCGGTGTTTCCGGTCTCGCCGCGCATTGCAGCGCGGGCACGGGAACGCTACAAGGTCGCCTCCGTGAAGGACGACCGGTTCGACGCGTTCGTGCTCGCCGACACTCTCCGATTCGAGCACCAGCACTGGCGCGCGCTCGCGGTGCCATCACCCTTGCTTGCGGAGATCAAGGCACTCACCCGCGACCGAGATCGGCTCTCGGAAACCCAGCAGACCATCGAAAGCCAGTTGAGGATGATCCTCGAGGCCTATCACCCTGCTCCTGCGCGGTTGTTCTCGTCCGTGGATCGTCAGATCACACTGTCCTTTGTCACCGACTACCCAACCCCGGCGAACGCGTCGAGCGTGAAGGCCACCCGAATGGCCGGGTTCCTCACCCGCCATCACTACACGGGTCGCGTCCCGGCGCAGACGCTCGCGGACCGGTTGCGGCAGAACTTGCTTTCCGGCGCGCCGGGCACGGTCGCTGGCAAGAGCTTCTCCGCCTTGGCGTTCACCCAGGTACTGCAGCTGCTGAACACGCAACTCGCGGAGTTCGACGATGCGATCGCGGCCGCCACAGCAGAGCACCCGGACGCGAAGATTTTCGCCAGTCTCCCCGGCGTTGGACCCGTCCTCACCGCGGTGTTGCTGGCCGAGATCGGGGAGGACCGCGCGCGCTTCCCCGAGCCTGCGGTACTCCTCGCCGAGGCCGGTCTTGCACCAGTCACGCGCGCGTCGGGCCGGTCACGCTCCGTCCGCTTCCGCTACGCCGCGAACCGTCGACTGCGGGAGGCGACCATGTGGTGGGCGTTCAACTCCATCAAGCTCTCGCCCTGGGCCGCAGCCGCGTTCCGCGAAGCTCGTGACCAACGCGGTCAGCGCTACCACCGAGCACTGCGAGGCCTGGCCGCACGATGGACCCGCGTGCTCTGGCGATGCTGGACCAACCATGAACCCTACGACCCCACCCGCCACGGGACCGCCCCTGCAGCTGCCTAAGCCCGGCATCCACCCTCCGCCCGCCGAGGTCCCTCGGACCGCGGCCGTTCGACCGCGCCGTCCAGCCGGCCGCGCAAACACGAAGGGGTTGACAGTGGGAGTCTGCAGAACCCATTACGCCGCCAACCTGATGGCCGTCACCCCGAAGAGTCTCTGGCCGGCGGTCAAGGCGATGCTGCACTCCGTCTACGACCAACCCGACCAAGCATCCGTGGAGGCCCAGTTCGACCGGCTGCTGGACTACACCAGCGAGAAGCTCCCCGAAGTCGCCGAACACCTCGAGCACGCCCGAGCCGACGTGCTCGCGTTCGCGACGTTCCCCAAAGACGTCTGGACCCAGATCTGGTCCAACAACCCCGCCGAACGCCTCAACCGCGAGATCCGGCGCCGCACCGACGCCGTCGGGATCTTCCCGAACCGGGAAGCCATCATCCGGCTCGTCGGCGCCGTCCTGGCCGAACAGACCGACGAATGGGCAGAAGGACGCCGCTACCTCGGCCTCGACATCCTCGCCCGCTGCCGACTGACCACCATCACCAACACCCAGGAGGTCACCGAACCCCTCGCCCTCACCGCCTAGACGAAGGAACCGCTACACCACTCCCCGGGACTTGACCCTCGTCGGCGCCGTCACCCGGCCGATGACGCTCGACGAACTCGTCGAGGACGCCATTCGCGACGCCGGCAATGACCCGTTCGGGGCCCGAACCTCGGTTTGAACGGAGCGAGAGCCTGACCGCTGAACTCGATTTCGCCGCGCACCAGGCCAAGGCGTGGGTGGACGCCGGGGGCGTCGCGCCGGAAATGATCGCGGTGCTGATCCGCGACCGGGCGGACCGAGACCGGGTGGGGGTTGGGCTCGGAGCGGGGCGTCGAGGTCCGCGCGCTGGAGACGGGCACCGTGAGAAGTGGAACCCCGGTGGTGCTTACTATGCACCGGGCCAAGGGGACCGAGTTCACCAAGGCTCTGCTGTTCGGGCTGTCCCAGGACTCGATCCCGATGGGCCTGGACGCGTACGACTACGACGAGGAGGAGCGCTCGGAGGCGACGCTTCGTGAGCGGTCGCTGCTGTATGTGGCGGCCTCCCGGGCGCGCGACGAGCTCGTCGCGACCTACAGCGGGCAGCGGAGTCCACTGCTCGCGTGATGGTCAGCGCGTGGCGCTGAAGTCGAATTTGACCTCGATGTCGGGGTCGACGCCCTCGACGATGCTGCTGTAGAACGTCTCGGCCTGCTCCATCAGCAGTTCTTTGTTGGCGTCGATGTAGTCCTGCTGGCCGCCGTCGTCGAGGATCTCGTTGATCATGTCGATGGTGTCCGCCTCCGGCGTGATCCAGCTCAGCAGGCCGTTGTTCTCGGCGGCGAGACGGAAGCTCTCGTTGTCGTGGCCGATGAAGACGAATTCCGGGATCGTGATGCGCACGGTGTCCTCGTCGACCTGCCGGATGGACACCTCGCCGCCTTCGATGCCCAGCTTGGCGTCGAAGCTGTACTGCAGGAACGACGCCCTCTGGCTGCCGGGGATCTCGACGCCCATGAAGGTGCTCCGATCCGTCTTCTCGGAGATGCCTTGGATACCGAGGCTCAGGAGCACCACCTGCTCCTCGCGCGTCACCGCGCTGACCACGCGGGTTCCGCGATCGTCCGCTGCTCCGCCAAACAGGGCAGACTCGGGGAAGGCCTTCATAGCGAGGAAGGTCAGGAGTCCGCCCAGGATGAGTGCTCCTGCCAGGCGCGGCCAAGCGGGCCTTGGCTTCGTCTCCGGTGTCTCCATGTCATGTCCCTTCCCTCACGCCCCGTCGCGTGTATACCCGTGTCCGGACGAGCAGATCCACGAGAGCCGCGCCACCCCCGCGTGTGCCGCTTGGCACGGACGATAGCAGCCGACGGCGATGGCCGTATCCATCATCGGCCGACCAGGTGCACGCCGCGGATGGACGCGTCCATGATGACGGCGGTGTGCACGAAGGGCATGGGTTTGCCGGCGCGCTCCAGAGACTGGGTGATCTGCATCAGGCAGCCGGGGTTCGCCGTCACGAGAAGCTCAGCGCCGGTGGTGAGGATGTTCGCCGCCTTGCGGTCGCCGAGCGCGGTGGCGGGCTCCGGGTTGAGCACGTTGTACACACCTGCGGAGCCGCAGCAGATCTCGGACTCGGGGATCTCCCGCAGCGTCACGCCCGGGATGCCGCGCAACAGGGCGCGCGGCTGTGTCACGACGCGTTGCGCGTGCCGGAGGTGGCAGGCGTCGTGGTAAGCGACGACGACCTCGCGCCCGTCGGGTGCGATCGGGTGACGCGGCGCGACCGGCCCGAGCTCGACGAGGATCTCGGACAGGTCGGCCACCCGCTCCGAGAAGGCACGGGCGCGCTCGGCGTACGCGGGGTCGTCGGCGAGCAGGTGCGCGTAGTCCTTCATCGTCGACCCGCACCCGGCGGCGTTCACGACGATCCGGTCCACGCCGGCGGCGTCGAACGTGTCGATGAGCCGACGGGCGAAGGTGAGCCCCTCCTCCTCGCGGCCGGCGTGCACCGACAGCGCCCCGCAGCAACCCTGACGCCGCGGGGCGATCACGTCGCAGCCCTCGGCGGCGAGCACCCGCGCGGTGGCGGCGTTCACGTCGCCGAAGAACTCCCGCTGCACGCAGCCCGTCAGCATCCCGACGACCGCCCGCCGCTTCCCGACGGCCGGGGTGCGCTCAGGCACCGATTCCCGCTTGCCGAGCCCGGGGACGAGCGCCTGCATCGCGTCGAGCTGGGGGCTCAGTCTGCCGACGACGCCGGTGCGCCGCACCAGCCCGAGTGCCCCCGTCCTCTGGCCGAGGCGCAGCAGCGTCCTGACGACCCGGAGCCGCTCGGGATGGGGCATGAGCGCGAAGAGCAACGCCCTGATGGCCCTCTCCCTCGGGGGCCGCGCGACGCGGCGCTCCACCTGGGCGCGCGTGGCCTCCAGGAGCTTGTCGTACTGGACGCCGGACGGGCAAGCGGTGACGCAGGCCATGCAGCCGAGGCAGGCGTCGAAGTGCGACACCATCGACGTGGTCAACGGCGCTCCCTCGACACCGGACCGCATGAGGTCGATGCGTCCCCGCGGGGAGTCCATCTCCTCGCCCCAGAGCACGTAGGTGGGGCAGGTGGTGAGGCAGAAGCCGCAGTGCACGCAGTCGTCCAGGAGCTCGGGGCTCGGTGGGCGGTGCGCGTCGAAGGACGGGCGGGCCAGCACCGTCGCCTCCTCCCCGAACAACGTCGGCATCCCCAGCTCCACCTTGCGCACCCCGGCCATGTTCAGATCCCTCCGACGAAGCGGCCCGGCGCCAGCGTCCGGGCCGGGTCGAACTCCTGCTTGACGCGTCGCATGAGGTCGATCGCCGGGACCGGTCCCCAGCTGTCCAGCTGCGGTTTCACGTCGGCCGGCGCGTCCAGCGCGACGGTGGACCCGCCGAGCTCGATGCTCAGGGTCCGCAGCGACTGCACCACGGCGGCCCGGCGCAATCCCGCGCCTCCGCTCCGTCCGGCGGCGTACAGCACGCCCGTGCCGGCAGATCCCCGGACGCCCAGCCCGAGTGACGTGGCGTGGGCGACGAGTTGCGGCACGCCGCTCAGCCGGGCAGTGGTCTTCATCAGAAGGTCGCCCTCCGGCAGCTGGCCCCACCAGGCCGGGGGAGCGGACGAGACTCGGGCGCCGTCGAGCTGCGCGGCCAGCGCCTCCGCGCGGGCGGTGGCCCCGTCGGCGCTGCCCTCGAGGAGCGCCGAGACCTGGAGGGCGCCATCTGGTGGGGCGTGCAGCTCGAGCGCGCGAGGGACCAACTGGGAGTGCACCACCGCGGCGAGCACACCGGGCAGTTGCTCGGGCCCGACGTCGAGGGTCACCCAGCGGCTCGCCTCCGGCAGGGGATGCAGCCGCAGCGTCACCTCGGTGATCACCGCTAGCGTCCCGTAGGACCCGGTGAGCAGTTTGGCGAGGTCGTAGCCGGCGACGTTCTTGACCACCCTGCCACCGGCCTTCGCCACCACACCGTCTGCGCGGACGTACTTCACGCCGATGACGAGGTCGCGGATCGCCCCGGTCCACATCCGCCGTGGCCCGGACAGGTTCGTCGCGACGGCCCCGCCGACCGTCGAGCCGAGCGGGTCGTCGACGACGAGCTGGTGTCCGCCCTCGGCGAGCAGGGCCTGGAGACGTGCGAGCGGCATCCCGGCGCCGACGATGGCGACGAGGTCCCCGCGCGAATGCTCCACGAGGGCGTCCAAGCCGGTGGTGTCGAGGAGCACCTCGCAGCGCTCCGGGGGCCGGCCCCAGGACAGCTTCGTGCCGTTGCCGCGCGCGACCACCGTGAGTCCCCGTCCGTGGCAGGCGCGCAGTAGCGCCGACACCTCGTCGGTCGTCCGCGGCCGCGCCACGACCTGTGGCCGGACGCCGTCGACGTGGTCAGCGTCCTCCGCCTCGCGCACCTCGCAGGCCGCCGACAGCACCGCTCGCAGCAGGCTCATCAGAACACCTCCACGCCGTCGGCGGCCAAGGGATGGCTGCCCTGACGAATCCGTGGACGCTCCCCGCAAAGACGGGGAGTGGGATAGATCTTCCCGGGGTTCGCGATGCCGGCGGGGTCGAACGCGCAGCGGATGAGCTGCATCGAGTCGAGGTCGTCGGCGTCGAACATCCGCGGCATGTAGCGGGCCTTGTCGAGCCCGACGCCGTGCTCGCCGGTGATGGAGCCGCCGTGCTCGATGCAGAGGTCGAGGATCATGCCGGAGACCTCCTCGGCGCGCTCGGTGGCGCCGGGCTCCGAAGCGTCGAACAGGACGAGGGGGTGAAGGTTGCCGTCGCCGGCGTGGAAGACGTTGGCGACGCGGACGCCCTTCTCGGCGCTGATCTCGCCCATCCGGTGCAGCACCGCCGACAGCGAGGTGCGGGGCACCACACCGTCCTGGACGATGTAGTCCGGCGAGATCCGCCCGACCGCGGCGAACGCCGACTTCCGGCCCTTCCAGATCTCCGCCCGCTCGAACGCGTCGGTGGCCATCCGGAACTCGAAACAGCCCGTCTCGAGGCAGATGGCCTCCACCGCGGCGTACTCGTGCGCCACCTCCAGCGCCGAGCCGTCCAGTTCCACCACCAGCACCGCGCCCGCGCCCGCGGGGTAGCCGCACGAGACGGCCTTCTCCGCCGCCTCGATCGCCAGCGCGTCCATGATCTCGATCGCGGCGGGCACGATCCCGGCCGCGATGATCGCCGACGTGGCCGCCCCGGCCTGGTCGATGGTGGCGAAGCCCGCGAGGATCGTGCGGACCTCCTCAGGCAGCCGGGTGAGCCGCAGCGTTGCCCTCGTCGCGATGCCCAGTGTCCCCTCGGAGCCGACGAAGGCGCCGAGCAGGTCGTACCCCGGCGCGTCGGGCGCCTCGGTGCCGAGGGTGACCTGCTCGCCGGCCGGGGTCACGACGTCGAGCGCCAGCACGTGTCCCGACGTGAAGCCGTACTTCAGGCAGTGGGCGCCGCCGGAGTTCTCCGCTACGTTGCCGCCGATGGAGCAGATCTGCTGGCTGCTGGGGTCGGGCGCGAAGTAGTAGCCCTCGGGGTTGGCCGCCTTGCTGACGGCCAGGTTGATCACGCCCGGATCCCCGACCGCGCGCTGGTCCTCGCGCCGGATCGAGTGCAGGGTTCGGAGGCGGCTCGTGACGATCAACACCCCATCGGCGTGGGGGAGCGCGCCGCCCGAGAGGCCGGTCCCGGAGCCGCGGGCCACGAACGGCACGCGGCGCCTCGCGCAGGCGCGGACGGTGGCGACGATCTGCTCGACGGTGTCGGCCAGGACAACGAGCGCGGGCGTCACCCGGTGCGACGTCAGCCCGTCGCACTCGTAGGTCCGCAGCTGCGTGGGGTCGGTGATCAGCAGGTGTTCCGGCAGTTGGGTGCGCAGGTCGTCGAGCACGTCCCGCACGCTCCCGTGCGGCAGTCCTGAATCAGTCATCGGCGACCCTCCTCGGTGCCAGTCTGGCAGAGAAGCGGCGCCGCTGGAGGGGGAGGCCGCACGTCTGCCTGGGACAGTTCCCCATGGAGTTTCCCCCCTCCGCATCCGATACTGGAGTATGAGCGATCGTGGTCTCGCGGTCTATGTGGTGGGGGAGCCTCAGCGGTTGCAGCAAGCGCTGGCGCAGGACCTGGCCGAGTTCGAGCTCGGGACGATCGCGTCCGCCACCCTGCCCGATGGTTGGAGCAAGGAGGCGGCCGGCGCGGTGGTCATCCTGCTCGTCGCCCCGGCCGAGGGCGGTCCGGCCGATCCGGGACGCCTCCTCGCGGGCCTGTCGCGCCTTGGCGCCTCCGTGGTACTGGCGGCCCTCGGCGGAGCCGAAGTCTCGGGAGCGCTCCGCGAAGTCCCCGCCGTCGACATCTCCGCCTGGGCGGCCCGTCGTGACCCCGAGCCCCTGCGAGAACTGGTGGAGGTGATCCGCGCCCTCCAAGCACGGCCACCGGCAGGACAGTCCTCCGATGACGCCGACCTCGCGCAGGGGGGTGCCAGCGACGAAACCGTGCGCGAGTTCCTACGGCAACAGGGGAAGGAAGCGCGGCCCGCGACGCCGCAGGACGCGGTCGCGGTCGAGGCGCGGGGCCTCCGGCCGGGCACGCTCGAGTTGCTGGTGTTGGCCGAGCGCATCGCCGCGCACAGAGGCGCGCCCGCCGGCGCGATGGACGTCGTGCTCGCCGCCACGGTGCGTCCCGCCATGACCGAACTCGACCCCAGCGGGATCGAGGGCGGGGCGACCCACGCCCTCCACGCGGCGATACCGGAACCACGCAGTGAGCGACTGGCAGCAGCGATGGCTGCCGCGGGCGCCGGTCGGTTCCAGTTGGAGCGTGGGGCCGAGACGCTCCGCCCGAGCGGGACCAGCGTGGTGGTGTCGAGCGAAGTGGCCGTACTCGTCGAGGAGTCGCGCCGGCTGGCCGCCGCCGTGCGGTCCGCGGGGGAGAAGCATCTGACGGCCCCGGAGGCCTACTCCCATCACCTCGTGGCCGTCGCGCTGGCCAGATCGCCGTTGCCGTGGCCGGTCACCAGGGCGTTGGGCATCGACGGGGATGCCCTCCGCCTCAGCCTCCTCGGGGCGATCCGGGATCGATGGCGGGACGAGGACCCGACGCACTGGAACGGATTCCTGGCGCCGCCGCCGGGCGAAGCGGTGTCGACCTTCCACCACGACGACACCCGCCAACGTGACCTCCTCGCCGAGGACAGCCTCAACATCGAGCCGCACGTGCGGGCACTGGCCCTCCTGATCACCTCGAAGGTGCTCAAACCGCCGCTGGCGGTCGGGCTCTTCGGGGACTGGGGCTCCGGCAAGACGTACTTCATGCGCGCGCTACGGCAGGAGATCGACCGGCTGACCGAGGACGCGCGGAGGTCCGGACTGCCGCAGCGTGAGCTCCCGGTGTACCGCAACATCGCCCAGATCGAGTTCAACGCGTGGCACTTCGTGGATGCGGACCTCTGGGCCAGCCTCGCCGACTACATCTTCGCCAACCTGCGGATCAGGCCGGAGGAGGATGCGAGTGATGTCACGAGCCGACGCGAGATGTACGTCAGGAAGCTGAGCGAGCAGGGAGCAGCGATCCGACAGATCGAGACCGAGCGGCTGCATCTGCGGGCGCAGATCGAGCGCTCCGAGGCCGAGCTCATCCAGGTCCAGGCCCACGCGCGACTCCGCCTCGACCTCAGGCAGCGAGCCCGCGCCTTGGTGCGCGCCTCCGGGACGACGACGGAGCGCGTGGAGGAACTGGTCAACCGACTCGGCCTTCCGGCCGTCGGGGACAGCGTCGCGGAACTTCAACGAGCGCTGGACGAAGCGCGCGGCGTCACCATGGGCAGCCGGTCGACCTTCGCGGTCATCGCGGGCCGGTACGGCGCGGGCTGGTCGCTGCTCGCGGTCGCGGCGCTGCTGCTCGGCCCGCTCGTGCTGTGGCTCACGACCCTCGTCGACGTGAGTGGGATCGAAAGGGCTGCCGCCACCGCGGCCGGTTCCCTGGGAGGCGCTGCGGCCCTGATCCGCACGGCGAGCGGGGCGGCGAGCGGCATGACCAGGCAGATCGACGAACTCAACCAGCAGCTGGAACGAGAGGTCGAGGACAGCGACGAGATGAAGAGGCATCGCTCGGTGCTCGAAGAGCTACGTGCCCGTGAGAAGGCGCTCGCCGAGGAGGAAGCGAATCTGCACCGCCAGCTGAAGCAGGTGGAGGAGTCCTTGAGGGAGCTGAACCCCGCGAAGCAGCTCGCCGATTTCATCCTCAGCCGGACCGACTCCGACGACTATCGCAAGCACCTGGGCCTCGCCTCGCTCATCCGACGGGACTTCGAGGCCCTCGCCCTCCACATCGACGAGTTCAACGCGTCGCTCGAGTCGGTGCCGCCGGGCGACGCGCCCGACGGGAAGGACGCCGAGGACGAGGAGAGCGTCTACCACGTCAACCGGATCGTGCTGTACATCGACGACCTCGATCGCTGCCCGCCGGAGACCGTGGCGAAGGTGCTGCAGGCAGTGCACCTGCTGCTCGCCTTCCCGCTGTTCGTCGTGGTCGTGGGGGTCGACGCGCGCTGGCTGTCGCGATCCCTGTCCGAGCACTACGAGGGCCTGCTCGGTCCGTACGACCGTGACGGCAGCGTCAGCGCCACGCCGCAGGACTACCTTGAGAAGATCTTCCAGATCCCCTTCTGGTTGCGTCCCATGCCGCTCGAGGCGACCAGCCGGCTCCTCGACGCGCTCACCGGTACGACGGGCGAGCCACCCGCTGCCCCCGCGACCGACGGTCGCGACTCCCTGCCTCCGGTTGATGTGCCGCGGAGCCCTGACGATGATGGGCGCGAGGAGGGGCGCACCGAGGCCCCCGCCACGGCCGCCGCGACGGTGGCCGACCCGACGGCGCGAGAGGCCAAGCCGGAAGCCGTCCAGACCGCATCCCCGTACGCGCTGCGCCTCGCGGCCACGGAGGTCACGCCGGCCGAACGCTCCTTCCTGCAGGAACTGAGACCGATGCTCGGGCGTTCTCCCCGCTCGCTCACCCGTTACGTGAACATCTTTCGCCTGCTTCGAGCGGTGGACCAGCACGAGAACGCCGGCAACCCCTCGGCCGCCAGGGAGGGGGTCGATGAAGCGACGATGTTCCTGCTCGCCGTCCTCACGGGCTACCCGGGCATTGCGCACCCGCTCATGGCCGAGATCGCCGGGGTAAGGGACGCTGTGGATGCCGCCGGAGGACTCGTCCAGCTCGCCCGGAACGCCCGGGAGCGAATGCACGACGCCGAGGTGGAGCTGGGGGCGCAGTGGGATCTGCTCGAGCGGTGGCTCGAGCAGCACGCGGACTGGGCCGGGCGGCAGAGGCTCGCGGAATGGCCCATGAAGGCGCATCGGGTGGCGCGCTACTCGTACCGGTTCGACGCAATGGCGCCGACCAGCCCGAGGTGAGCGGGTCACTGCTCGCTCCACCAGCCGCCCAACTCGTCGGGCTCGCCGGGGCTGGACCCCGGGGTCGACCGCCCCAGCAGCCGCTCGCCGAGGCGGCGCATGGCCTGCTGCAGTTCGGGGGGATCGAGCACGGTCATGCGCCAGGGGACCAGCGCGAGCTGGCGCGCCATCTCGTCCAGGTCGTCGCCTCCCGTCTCGAGGATGCAGCCGTCGCCGTCCGGGGTCACGGTGCCGGCCCCCGGCGGAATCGCCTTCCGCACGGAGTCGCAGTCGGCCTCGATCCGGATCCTCGCCACGTGCTCGTACACCGTCTGGCTGACCTCACGGCCCACGTAGGCCGCGGCGTCCGGGGCCGGTCTGGGCCGGAATCGCCAGCCCGGCGTGCGCACGTCGGACATGCGGTCCAGCCGGAAGGTGCGCCAGTCGCCGCGTAGCACGTCGTAGCCGAGCAGGTACCACTTGCGCATCGTCGCCACCAGCCGGTACGGCTCGACGCGACGCTCGCCCGACCCGAGTGGTGACGTGTAGTCGAAGGTCACGAGCTCGTGGTCGCGGATGCCACGGGCCAGCGCGAGCAGGATCTTCCCGTCCACGACCGGCACGGTCGGGTCGAGGGTGACGGTGGCGTGGTGGATCGCGTCCACCTGGGCGCGGAGCGCGGCGGGGAGGACCTGGTCCAGCTTCGCCAGGGTCCGCACCGCCGCCTCGCCGAGTCCCTCGATCGTTCCGCCGGCCGCCAGCCGCAGGCACACGGCCACGGCGACCGCCTCGTCGTCGTTGAGCAGCAGGGGCGGGAGCCGTCGCCCGACGCCGAGCTGGTACCCGCCGCCCGCGCCGTGGTCGGCCTTCACGGGGTAGCCGAGTTCGCGGAGCAGTTCGATGTCGCGACGGATGCTGCGCGTCGACACCCCCAATCGACGCGCCAGCTCGCTCCCGCTCCACACGGGCCGCGACTGGAGCAGGTCCAGCAACCGCAGCACCCGGGCCGTAGCGCTGAGCTTCGGCTCCGTCACCCTTCGATGATGCGCCATCGAGCCGCTGAGTCATAGGACCTTTCTCGTCCTAATTCGGTCGCAGTATTTGTTCGGAAATCCCACGCAACCATCCGCTGAACGGAGCGTCCCATGTCCACCGTCGCCTGGAAGTTCACGGACTTCCTGCACCTCCCGCATCGTGTGCGGGCCGCGGCACCCACCGTCGTGATCCCTGTGGTCGACGAGGCGCCCACCGTCGAGGAGCCGGCCCGTTCCGGGGCCTGGTCCCGCTGGTTCGCCTGGCTGCGGCGCCCCGACGACCCGCTCCCGTACGAGCCGAATTCGGCGGAGGCGCACCTGCGCAACGAGTCCTACCGGCACAACATCGAGTCGATGCGTCGTTCGGAGGCCATGCGCTACATGTCCATGCGCAGCATCCGCTGACCCCGGTCACATCCCGGTCACCGCGGTCCTTCGTCGGGGTTGGCGGCGGTGCCGGGCCTACGCTGTCGCCATGTTCGAAGAGGTCTCCGCTCCACGCCCTCCGGCGGCCTACGTCATCCGCGACGCCCGTCACGACGACCTGCCCGCCGTCTGCGAGATCTACAACCACTACGTCCTCCACTCCACGGTCACGTTCGACGAGGAGTCGAGGACGGCGTCCCAGTGGGAAGCGAGGCTCGACGAGTTGCAGCGGCTCGGGATGCCCGTGCTGGTGCTGGAGGGCGCGTCGGGCCAGGTTCTCGGCTACGGGCTGGTGGCGCCCTGGCGGCAGAAGGCCGCGTACCGCTACACCGTCGAGAACTCCATCTACCTGCACCCCGACGCCGCGGGCAAGGGCTACGGTGCCGCGCTGCTGGCCGAACTCATCGAGCGCTCCCGCGCGGCCGGTCTGCGGGAGATCATCGCGGTCATCGCCGACGAGGGCGCCGACGCGTCGATCGCCCTGCACCACCGCTTGGGCTTCGCGGAGATCGGGCGCATGCAGCGCGTCGGCTACAAGTTCGGCCGGTGGCTGGGCATCGTCTTGCTGCAGAAGTCGCTGGCCTGATCCTGCGGGGATCAGCCCCAGACCGCCGTCGCGCCCAGATGGCCGGTGATCGCGACCACCACGAGGCTGGCGAGTGCCCCCGCGGCCGTGAGGGCGACGGCGGTCCACACCATGGGGCCGCGACGCGGTTCCGGCCGAGCGGTCAACCAGACGAGCGCCACCACGCCGATGGCGAGCACGAGCGCCGGCCAGGGTGCCCAGCCGCCCCACGCCTCGTGGGCGCTGATGCGAGGGGTGCCGGCCATGCCTCGCTCGGCGGCGAGCGCCTCACCCGACGACTTCGCGGCCAGTGCGGCGGCGAAGCCCGCAACAGCGAACGTCGCCGTCAGCCAGCCGTACGTCCGGCGCCACCGCGCCACGAGCATCAGGGCCAGGGCGCCGAGGGCGGCGAGTGGCACGAGCACCACCGCCGCGTGCACGATCAGCGGGTGCGCCGGGATTCCGAAGACGTCCATGGACACCTACCTGATCGGTTCGCCGTCGGGCCCGAGCACGAACCAGACCCCCTGCACGTCCTGCCCGCTGGTGTCGCCGGGTGCCGTGTCGCCCACCCAGTAGTACAGCGGCCAGTGGTTGTAGGTGGCCTGCACCCGCCCGTCCTCGCGCTCGAACGATCCGAGCAGCGCTTCGTCGACGCCCGCCCCGGCCGTCGGCTCCCCGAGCAGCGGCGGCCAGTTCTCCAGGCACCCGCCCTCGCAGGCGCTGGTGTCGGGGGAGTCGTTGGTGAACATGTAGAGAGTCATGCCGGCACCATCGACGAGGATGGAGCCGAGATCCGTCTCCGCCGTCTGCAGGGCGAGCGACTCGTCGGTGACGGAGGGAGGTGCGCCGTAGGGGTCGACGGCCGAGCCGCCGTCCCCCGACCCGCAGCCTGCGAGCAGCAGAACCGCGCCGACGGAGCCGGCAGCGGCCAGTCTGCGCAACACTGGATGGATGTTCATGGGTCCTCCTGGTTCGAGGGGTTGACAGTGATACGGGCCGGGCGGCCCAAGGGATTGCGGTCGGGCGCAATCCCTTCGGCCGGTTCGCCCGTATCCACGGACATGACGCTGTTCTCGCTGGCCGACCGCGCGTCCGACGCCGCGCTCGTGGCGGGGCTCGCGGTGGACGACGACGCGGCCGCGGTGGCGTTCGTGCGCCGCTTCGAGCGGCAGGTCTTCGGGCTGGCGGTCTCGATCACCCGCGACCGCGCGCTCGCGGAGGACGTCAGCCAGGAAGCGTTCCTGCGTGCGTGGCGCGCGGCGGCCACCTACGACCTGCGGCGCGGCTCGGTGCTCACGTGGCTGCTGACGATCACGCGCAACCTCGCCATCGACGTGGTGCGCGCCCGGCGCACCACGCCCACCGACAGCGCGCTGCTCGACCAGCTCGTCGCCACCGCGCTCACGCCGGAGCAGCGCGACGAGGTGGGCGCCCTCGCCGAGGCCGCGGACGCCGCGCGTCGCCTCCGCGACCTCCCGACGGAGCAGGCGCGCGCAGTGGTCCTCGCCGTGGTGGCGGGCAACTCCGCCCAGGAGGTGGCCGACCACGAGGGCATTCCGCTGGGCACGGCCAAGACAAGGATCCGCACGGGCTTGCGACGGATGCGTCGGTCGATGGAGGTGGAACATGACTGAGCGGCATACCGGTCCGGACGAACTGCTCCGCCTCGCGCTCCAGGAGACGCCGCCCGACGAGCGCACGCGGCTCGCGGCCCACCTGACGGGCTGCGACCGTTGCGCCGCGGAGTACGCCGAACTCGAACTGGACGTCCAGCGTGCTGTGGCGGCCGCGCCCTCGATCGCCCCTCCGGCCGGGTTCTCCGGGAGGGTGCTCGACGCAATGGGCATCGACGAACTGCCCGTCCGCCGACCGGCGCGGCGGTGGGCGCCGGTGGCGGCCGTGGCGGCGGCGCTGCTCGTCGGCCTCGCGCTCGGCGTCGGGGGAGCGGCCACGTTCCTGCGTACGGAGGGCCCGCCGCAGGCGGCACCGTCCGCCGGGCCGGTGTCCACCGCGGCGGCACTGCGCACCGCGTCAGGGGAGACGGTGGGCACGGTGGGGTTCACCCACCTGGCCGGGACACCCCACCTCCTCATCTCGATCGCCGCCGCGCCGCCGGACCTCACCTACGACTGCATCGTGATCGACGCGGAGGGACAGCGGTTCGACGGCGGCACCTGGACCCTGTCGGCGGACGTCGGGAAGACCACGGCGTCGGGCAGCTGGGTGGTGGAGATCGCCTCCCCGCCCGAACGCGTGGAGATGGTGACCCCGTCGGGCTACGTTTGGGCGACGGCAGAGTTCTGAATCTCGGAGGCACCATGCAGTTCACCGGATCCGCCATCTCGCTCAACGTCCGTGACGTCGCAGCCTCGGCAGAGTGGGCGAAGACCCATCTCGGTTTCGAGGAGGCGATGGCGGACCAAGGGTTCGCGTCGCTGACCCACCCCGACGTCGGGTTCAACCTGATCTTCCTGTCGGTGGGCCTGGGCAGTTTCAAGCCCGCCTCTGCGGCCGGGCCGGCGGACGGGCTCCTCGTCGTCTTCACGTTGGACAACATCGACGAGGAGTACGCCCGCCTCCGTGATGCGGGGGTGGAGATCGTCACGCCCATCGAGACGGAACCCTGGGGTGAGCGCTACTTCCAGATGGCCGACCCCAGTGGGGTCATCTACCAACTGGTGCAGTGGGTCGACGAGCCCGTCAGCGATTGACCCAGCGCGGCGCCCGCTTCTCGAGGAACGCCGCGATGCCCTCCTGCCCATCGGGGAGGAGGACGTTGTCGCAGACCGCGCCGACGGCGTACCGGTAGGCCTCCTCGGTCCCCAGCTCGGCCTGCGCATAGAAGGCGTGCTTGCCCTGCCCGACGACCGCGGAGGAGTACTGGGCGATCTGGGCGGCGACGTGCTGCGTCGCCTCGTTGATCACATCGGCCGGTACGACATGCGACACCAGGCCGTGCTGGAGCGCCTGCTCGGCCGTCAGGGCGTCACCCGTGAGCAGCATCCGCATGGCCATCTTGTGCCCCACGGTCCGGCTCAGCGGGACCGCGGGCAGCGTCGGGAACATCCCGATCCGCAGCCCGGCGATCGAGAAGCGGACGTGCTCGGCGGCGACGGCGAGGTCGCACCCCGCGACGAGCTGGCAGCCGGCCGCTGCGGTGTCGGCGTGCACGCGGGCGATCACCGGCTGCCGGATGCGGCGGATGGCGAGCATCAGCTCCGCGCTCGCGCCGAAGAACGTCTCGTGAACCGCCCGGTCGTCGCCGGCCATCTCCGCGAGGTTGTGACCCGACGAGAACACCTTGCCGATGGAGGCCAGGATGACCGCGTGCACTTCGGGGCGTGCGCCCACCTCGTCGAAAGCCTCCGTGAGCTGCCGCATGGCGGCCAACGAGAGCGCCCCGCGCTTGGCGGGATTGTTCAACGTGACAGTGGCAATGGGCCCCTCGTAGGTGAGGAGCACGAGATCAGTCGGCATGGCTACCAGTGTTCCGCCTAACTCCCGGCTGTGCAGGTCATCGGAGGCTTACGATGGGAGCAGCCCCGATGACGAGGTTCGACACGATTTCGAGCAGGAGCCGAGATGTCGCAACAGGAGCAGGTTGGTCACCCCCTGGTCATCACCATGTGGGAGACGTACGGCTGCGGGATGGAGGAGGTGGCCTCGGCGGTCGGCCGTGAGCTCTCAATCCCCGTCCATGCGCAGGCGTTCACGTCGGAACAGATCGAGCAGTCCGAGGCCGAGCGCGCCAAGGAGGGCGGCTTTGCCCGCTTCGTCCGGCGGGTCGGCTCGCTGCACATCGACGACGCCGTCGCTGACGGCACGGCCCGGACGGAGCAGGAGTCCTGGGTGGAGATGGCGAGGAACAATACCAAGATCGTCCGGGACACGGCTGCGCAGGATGCCATCATCCTCGGTCGCAACGGCGCCTTCATCCTCAAGGACGCGCCGCGTGCCTTGCACGTCAAGCTCGACGGCCACGCGAAGGACCGGGCGGCCCTCGCCGCGGAGTTGAAGAAGATCTCCCTCGACCAAGCGACGAAACGGCTGCCGCGCGAGGATCAGTTCCGCCGCAGCCTCTCGATGAGGACCTACAACTTCGACCCGACCGGCAACGAGTACTACACCATCGTCCTCAACAGCCCCCGACTAGGCCTTTCGGAGACCGTTCGCCTGATCGTCGAGGCGGCCAAGCGCCGCTGACGGCTCCAAGGCCGCTGACGTTCGACATCCGCCGTTGTTCGAGAGAGCGGAGCGAGCCGAGACCATGTCCCGGGGCACAACGTGGCCGCGTATGGCGTTGTGGGCCCCTAGGATGTGGCAATGATCGAGTTCGACGCAGTCTCGAAGATCTATCCGGGCGGCTCGGAAGCGGTCAGGGAGTTCTCGCTGCGGGTGCCCTCGCACCGCACTGTCGTCTTGGTGGGGTCGTCGGGCTCGGGAAAGACAACGCTGCTGCGGATGGTCAACCGGATGGTGGATCCGACGGCGGGCCGCGTCCTGATCGATGGCGAGGACATCCAGTCGCGTGACCCGGTGCAGCTGCGCCGCTCGATCGGCTACGTCCTCCAACAGGGTGGTCTGCTGCCGCACCGCACGATCGCGGACAACATCGCCACGGTGCCGATCCTCAACGGCATGCCGCGGAAGCAGGCGCTGGCGGAGGTCCCCGCCCTCATGGCGCGAGTCGGCCTCGACCCCGGCTTCGCCCGCCGCTACCCGGGGCAGCTCTCCGGCGGTCAGCAGCAGCGCGTCGGCGTCGCCCGGGCGCTCGCGAGCGACCCCAACATCCTCCTCATGGACGAACCCTTCGGTGCGGTGGATCCCATCGTGCGCCGCGAGCTGCAGGACGAGCTCCTGCGGCTGCAGGCGGAGCTGGGCAAGACGATCCTCTTCGTCACCCACGACATCGACGAGGCGTTCCGGCTGGGTGACGAGATCGTCGTGCTCAAGGAGAAGGGGCTCGTGGCGCAGCGGGGCACCCCGCAGCAGATCCTCGCCGCGCCCGCCGACGAGTTCGTGCGCGACTTCGTGGGGGTCGGCCGGGCGGAACGACAGCTGGTCCTGGAGGAGGTCGACGGCCGCACGCTCGCCGTCGACGGCGACGGCCGCCCGGTGGGAATCCTCCGCGCATGAACTGGCTCAGCCAGAACTGGGAGCGCTTGGGGGAACTGCTCCTGAATCACGTGGCGCTCAGCATCCCCGCGATCGTCATCAGCGTGCTCGTCGCCGTCCCGATCGGACGGCTCGCCTTCCGCAAGCCGATTCTCGGCGGCCCGGTGCTCGGCGCCGCGAGCCTGCTCTACGCCGTCCCCGCGCTACCGCTGCTTGTGGTCATCCCCGCCCTCGCCGGACTGTCGCCCCGCTCGCCGTGGGTGATGGTGATCGCGCTCAGCCTCTATGGCATCGCACTGCTCGTACGGACCTCGGCCGACGCGTTCGCCGCCGTCGACCGCACCGTGCGCGAGGGTGCGCTGGCAGTCGGGCACTCCCCGGCCAGCGTCTTCTGGCGGGTGGACCTCCCCTTGGCGCTGCCGGTGCTGATCCCGGGGATCCGGGTCGTGACCGTCTCGACGATCAGCCTCGTCACCATCGGGGCCCTGATCGGCGTATCCAGCCTCGGTTCGCTGCTCACCGACGGGTTCCAGCGCGGGATCGTGGCCTCGGTGATTACGGGTGTCGTCGCCACGGTCGCCCTGGCGTTGGCCTTCGACGGCCTCCTGCTCCTCGCCGGACGGGTCCTCACGCCGTGGAGGAGGTGGTCCCATGAACCTCGTGGAGGCATTCCGGTGGATCGCTGACCCGGGGAACTGGGGCGGGACATCGGGGATCGCCGCGAGGATCGTCGAGCACCTGTGGGTCACGTTCCTCTCGCTGCTGGCGGCGGCGGCCGTTGCGCTGCCCGTCGGGGTCCTGATCGGGCACACGGGGCGCGGAGCCGGCGTCATCGGTGCCTTCACCGGCGCCTTCCGTGCCATCCCCACACTGGGGTTGCTGACCCTCTTCGGCCTGCTGCTCGGCATCGGCCTCGCGGCGCCCATGCTGGCTCTGGTCATCCTTGCCATCCCGTCGTTGCTCGCCGGCGCCTATTCGGGGATCCACTCCGTCGACCCGACGATCGCCGGTGCCGCGAGGGCCATCGGCATGTCGCCGGCCCAGGTCATCACGCGCGTCGAGCTGCCGCTCGCGCTGCCCGTGCTGATCGGCGGCATCCGGGCCGCCACGCTCCAGATCGTCGCCACCGCGACCCTGGCCGCGTACACCGCCGACTACGGGCTCGGCCGCTACCTGTTCGCCGGGCTCAAGACCCGCGACTACCCTCAGATGATCGGCGGCGCAATCATTGTGATCGCCCTCGCCCTGATACTGGAACTGCTGCTCGCGGCCGTCCAGCGGACGATCGACCAGCGCGTCACCCGACCATCGACGAGAGAAAAGCTAGGGTCCAGACATGGCTAGACAACGCACCGCGCTCTTCGCGCTCGCTATCACCGGCGCCCTCACGCTCGCCGCCTGCGGCAACGGGACCGACGGGAACAACGAGCCCGACGGGCAGGCGGGCGGCGAGACGCTCGTCGTCGGCTCCCAGGACTACTACTCGAACGAGATCATCGCCGAGATCTACGCCCAGGCGCTCGAGGAGGCGGGGTACACCGTCGAACGCGACTTCCGGATCGGGCAGCGCGAGGTCTACATGCCGGAGATCGAGGCCGGGAACATCGACGTGTTCCCCGAGTACACCGGCAACCTGCTGCAGTACCTCGACCCCGAGACCACCGAGACCACCGAGGATGGGGTCTACGCGGCGCTGCAGGAGGCGATGCCGGAGGGCCTCCGCGTGCTGGACCAGTCCGACGCCTCGGACCAGGACTCCTTCGTGGTCACCAAGGCGTTCGCCGACGAGCACTCCCTGGAGTCGATCGGCGACCTGGCCGACGTGGAGGGCGTGACCCTCGGCGGCAACTCGGAGCTGGAGACCCGCCCGTACGGGCCGCAGGGCCTCGAGTCGGTCTACGGCGTGTCCGTCGACTTCACCCCCATCGAGGACTCGGGCGGCCCGCTGACGCTGAAGGCGCTGCGCGACGGCGACGTGGAGGTCGTCAACATCTACACCGCCGATCCCGTCCTGGCCGAGGGCGACCTGGTACGCCTTGAGGATCCTGAGGGGCTCCTGCTCGCGTCCCACGTCGTGCCGGTCGTCTCGGAGAGGGTCGACGACGAGGCCGCCGAGGTGATCAACGAGGTCTCCGACGCGCTGTCGGCGGAGGACCTCGTCGCGCTCAATGCGAAGTCGGTCAACGAGGAAGCGCCCGCAGCGACGATCGCGTCGGACTGGCTCGCCGAGCAGGACTTCTAGGAGCGGTGCTGCCAGACGGGCTCGCGCTTGTCGAGGAAGGCCCCGATGCCCTCCTTCGCGTCGGGCGCGAGCGCGTTGGCGGCCATCACTTCGACCATGTGGGCGTACGCCTCGGCGGTTGACAGCTCCGCCTGCTCGTAGAAGGCGCGTTTGCCCACGCTGACCGTCGCGGACGAGAAGCCGGCGACGCGGCGCGCGACCGCCATCGTCGCCTCCGTCAGTTCCTCCGGCGCGACCACGTGGGAGACCAGGCCCTGGGCACGAGCCTCGGCCGCACCGATCGGCTCGCCCGTCAGCAGCATCTTCATGGCGGTCTTCCGGTCGACGGCGCGCGTCAGCGCCACCATCGGTGTGGAGCAGAACAGACCGATCCGAACGCCGGGTGTCGCGAAGCCTGCGGTCTCGGCGGCGACGGCGAGGTCGCACGTCGCCACCAGCTGGCAGCCGGCGGCTGTCGCCAGGCCCTGGACCTGGGCGATCACCGGCTGGGGGATGCGCTGGATGAGCTGCATCAGTTCCGCGCAGGTGCCGAAGATCCGACGTAGCTGGTCGTGGTCCGCGTTCCGCACCTCGCCGAGGTCGTGCCCGGCGGAGAAGACCGTGCCCTCCGAACGGAGCACCGCCGCGTGCACGTCGCGGCGCTCCGCGACCTGGCGGAAGGACTCGATGAGGCCCTTCATCGCGTCCATCGAGAGCGCACCCCGCTTCGCCGGGTTGTTCAGGGTGACCACGGCCACGGTGTCCTCGACCTCGAGGTGTACGAGCGCTTCTGCCATGCGGGCAGTCTTTCAGGCCGGCTGACCGGATGTGGCGTTTCGGCGCGGGGCGTATACCCTAGGGGGTATGCCGTCGTCAGCTTCCGACCTCGTATCGAGCCACGAGTCCGCCGCGTTGAACGCGCTCAATGCCGCTGCGGGCGACGCGCCGCTGTGCCGCAGCGACGGCACGAGGCAGGGCGTCAAGGAGGCGGAGGGCGCGGCCGCGGCGCTCGGTGACGTGCGTCGAGCGCTCCAGCGAGACCCTGGCCGAAGCCCGCTCGTGGTCCTCGACGAGGTGGCCGGGCAGTGGCGGCGGCTGGACGGGGCGCTGGCCGAGCGGCCCGAGACCAAGGAGTACCTCGCCGGCGGGATGGAAGCCATCGAAGCACTCCGTGCCGACGTCGAGGCGGTGAAGCCCGCCGCCGGGCCGGCCCGAGCCGTGTCCCTGACCGCACCGACCTCCCCGTCGGTGTCCGTGCCGGCGCGAGCGGGGAAGTGGGCCCGACGCCGGGTCGTCGCCGCCCTCGTCGTGTTCGGCCTGTTGGCACCGCTCGTCGCGACGTCCGGGCCCTGGGACCTCATCGCGGAACCGTTGTGGTCGACGCTCGTCCTCGGCATCGCGGCACTGTCCTCGGCCACCCTTGCCTTGTTCGTGCCGCACCACGGCTGGAAGCCCGACCTCGGGTGCGCCCCGTGCGCGATCACGGGCGTCCTCGTGGCCATCGGTGCGCCCGCAGCCGTCATCTGGAACGCCCATGACCTCGGCTGGGCGTTGCTCGGGCTGGTCGTCTCCGTCTTCGCACTCGTCCGGAAACAACTCGACCCCGGTTACTGCGGACCCCCCTAGCCCCAGCAGGTCAGGCGGGCGCTTCGGGCGCCCACCCGGCGGCACTAGGCTTGGGCCATGCTCGACCTCGCGTGGACCCTGCGTGCCGCGCTCGGGCTGGACCCACGGTTGTTCGACCGGCTCGGTTCGGTGTCGCCATGGACGGCGTTCGGGGTGGCGCTCCTCGCGGGGTTGTCCACGATGCTGGGGCACGTCGCGATCCTCGCGCTGAACCGCATCCGCGGCTTCCGCCTCGTCACCAGCCTGCTGCTGAGCACCGGCGCGCTCACGTTCCTCTACGCGACGCAGGCCGCGGTCACCTGGGCCGTCGCCACCATGGCGCTCCGCCGCCAGCTGCCGCTCGGCGACCTGCTCGTCGTGGCGATGCTCGCGCTGGCGCCGCTGGTGCTCAACGTGCTCACGGCGCTCCCGCACCTCGGGCTGGGCCTCGGGCGAATACTTGAGGCCTGGAGCTACCTCATCTTCTGGTACGGCGTTGCGCGCGTGTTCGACCTCGTCTGGGGCTGGGCGCTCGGCTTCACGATCGCGGGTTGGCTCGTGATGCAGCTCCTGTCGCGGCTCGTCCACCGTCCGTTGTCATGGGCGATGTCGCGAGCTTGGACGCTGGGCACCGGCCGGCCGACGATGGTGACCTCCCGCGACGTGCTGGCCGGCATGCCGTTCATCCCGATCGAGCCGCACTCCTCGGGCGGAGCGTCCCGATGATCACCTGGACGCTGGGCGTGCTGGGCCTCATGCTCCTGCTGTTCGTGCTCCTGTCGCCGCTGGAGTCGCTCCGGTGGTGGGTCGACCGGGGGGAGCGGGAGGTCCGCCAGACCTTCGAGCTCGAGCCCCCCGGCAACCCTCCGCCGGCCGCTGCCGAACACTTCCTGGTGTACCTCTCCGGGGTCGGGACCATCGGCGGCGATGCCCTGTCGCGACGGGAGGAGGCCTGGCTCGACAGCCTTCGCGAGGCGCTTCCCGAGGCCCGGGTCATCGGCGACGTCTTCCCGTACGCGGTCGACAACCGCGGACTCCTCCAGCGGGCGACCGTGTGGCTGTGGGGACGGCTCGAGCGATGGCGACGGGGACGCTGGGCGCGGTTGCTGCCCGCGTTGATCGAGATCCGCAACATCGCGCAGGTCCTCGTGTCGGCCGATCCCCGCTACGGGCCGACGTACAACATCGGGCTGGCGCAGGAGATCTGGCGCTCACTCCAGCGGCACGGGTACGTCCCCGGCGGCACGACGCCGGTTACCCTGATCGGGTTCTCCGGCGGCGCCCAGGTGGCGCTCGGCGCGGGTGGCCTGCTCGCCGGGCTGGGGGTGCCGGTCTCGCTCATCGCGGTGGGCGGCATCTTCGGCGACGACCCCGGACTCGAGCGCTTGCGACGCGTCTGGCTGCTGACCGGCACGCGGGACCGGCTCCAACGACTCGGCGTGGTTGCGTTCCCGGGTCGCTGGCCCACCGCGCCGCTCTCGCACTGGGGGCGGGCGAAGCGTGAGGGCCGCATCACCCGGCTCGTGATCGGGGACATGGCGCACACCGGCGCGGACGGCTACCTCGGGCGGCGCGCGAGCGGGTCCGACGGGCGCAGCCATGCCGAGGCCACGCGCGACGCCGTCGTGCGAATCATCCGAGGCCAGGGCGGCGCTCGGCGCGGATCCGGATGAGGACGGTGCCCAGCAGGAGGATCCCGGCCGCGGTCCCGGCCAGCCAGGCGACCGCGGGGGAGACGAGATCGGTGGTCACGCGCCCGGCCGCGATCCAGGCGAGCCCCCAGGAGGTGGCCAGCGCCGGCGCCAGCCGACCGCGCCCGGCCCACGCGGTGCCCAACCCGATCCCCACCGTCACGGCGAGCACGGCCCCCGCGGCGTACTCGTAGCCGGTGAAGGTGGGGTCGGCGCCCAGCGACACCCCCCACGCCGTGATGTTGGCGACGGTGGCTACGCAGACCCAGCCCAGGTACAGGCCGAACGTGCCGTCGGTGACGATCGCCTCCACAGCGCCGGCCGGCCGCTCGGCACGGAGGATGAGGAAGATGCGGATCAGCACCGCCAGCAGCACGATGATCACGCCGACGCTTGCCGTGACGCTGCCGAGCTGTACGACCCAGATCCAGGCGGCGTTCAGCGCCGCGGACAACGCCGCCCACGGCCTCAACTCGGCCTGCCTCGAGGAGCGCCGCGCGGCGGGCAGCAACTGGTGGACGGTGTAGGCGACGAGCCCCGTGTAGATGACGCTCCAAATGCTGAATGCCGGCCCGGCCGGGGCCAGCGGGGTCGAGTCCTCCGACAGGATGCCGCCGGCGGCCTCGTTGATCGGCGTGCCGCCGAGCGCTCCGCTGCCTATGAACGCGGCGGCGACGGCGATCGCCACCGCCACCACCGTCAGGATCGACGCGACGAGGGGCCCGGGCTGCTTTGACATGCGCCGAGCCTATCCGCGCACCGAGTCCCAGAAGCGACGCATGTGGGGCGGCGTTACCGGGCCCGTGCCCTGGTGGCTCAGCAGCACGGCCGCGACCCCCTCGGTCCGGTCGACCCACAGTGTGGCGCCCGTGCCGCCGTCCCAGCCGAAGCGGCCCGCGTCGTCGATCCCGACGCCCAAGCCCCAGCGTCGTCCCGGCTCGAGGAACTCGCGGGCCATCGCGGCCGCGGGGTCGGGAAGCGGGGACGGCTCGGGATCGAGGTGCCCGTCGAGCAGCGTCTGGGCGAAGAGGAGCAGGTCCGACACCGTCGACAGCAGCCCGGTCGATGCCGACGGGAACACCGGGGGCTCGGCGTTGGCCGGGTCGCCGGCCCGCCGGATCAGGTCGGCACCGCCTCCTTCGCGGGGGAAATGGAGCGCCGGGACCCGGTGCAGCTCCGAGGTCGGCACGGCGTACCCGGTGTCGTTCATCTCGAGCGGTTCCAACAGCCGTTGCTGCAGCAGCGCGTCGAACCGCGTGCCGGTGGCCCGCTCCAGGACGATGGTCAGCGCGTCGAAGCTCGTCTGGTAGAGCCAGCCCTCGCCCGGCTGGTGCCGCATCGGCAGCGCGGCCACGCGCTCCACCCAGGTGTCGGGCTCGAGATCCGGCGGTCGCCAGGCGGACATGATGCCCGCCTCGTCGCTCGCGCGGCCCAGCGGATCGTCGCCGCCCGTCATGTCGTACCCGAGCCCGAACCCCATGTGCAGGAGGTCCCGCACCGTCGTGGGGCGGGCCGCCGGAACGGTGTCGGTCAACTCGCCGTGGCGCCGCCTCAGCACCCTGCGGTCGGCCCACTCCGGCACCCAACGCTCGACCGGGTCCTCCAGCACGAGCACTCCCTCCTCGACGAGGCCGAGGGCGCACGTCGTCCCGAGGAGCTTCGTCACCGACGAGATCTGGAAGATGGCTTCGACGTCCGCCCCCTCGGCGTCGATGGTGACGACGCGGTCGTCCAGCGGCCCCTCGGCGATCGCCCAGGCCACGCCGGGCGCGACCATCTTCGGGACTTCCTCACGCATCACCGCGGCGACCCGCGCCGCCCTCGCTGTCCGGGTGTCCATGGACTTACGCTACGTATCCACGGTGCCAGCGGGGCGGGTTCCGTACTTCTTGTACGAGTGCGCCCGTCTGATCGAGGACGCCGACGCGGCCAGGCGCTTCATCGGCGCGCAGCTCAAGGAGGCGTTCTCCGCTTGAGGGGACATGGCCGGAGCCACGTTCCAGTAAGGTCCTCCCATGCCGCAGAGTGAGTCGACGACGCCGGTCTACCGGGCGCTCGGGTTCGTGGTCCGCAAGATCGCCGCCCCGGTCCTTACCCGCAGGCACTTCCGTGGACTTGAGCACGTGCCCGCCCGGGGCCCGGCACTCGTCGTCGCGAACCACATCGGCAACTACGACGTGCTGACCCTCGGTGACTTCCTCATCACCGCGGGCCGGTGGCCGAGGTTCCTGGGCAAGGCCGACATCTGGACGGTGCCCGGGCTCCGTTGGCTCGCCACCCGGGCCAGGCAGATCCCCGTCGAGCGCTACACCGAACGCGCCAAGGACGCCCTGCGCCACGCGCAGACGGCGCTCGAGGCGGGGGACCTCGTCGGCATCTACCCCGAGGGCACCATCACGCGCGATCCCGAGGGCTGGCCCATGCTCGCCCGCAACGGCGCCGCCCGGCTCGCCCTGGCCACCGGCGTGCCGGTGATCCCCGTGGCACAGCTCGGCGCCGAGGAGGTCCTGGGCGGGCGGCACCTGCGGTTCCGCAAGCTGTTCAACCTCCGCAGACGCGACGTCCACGTCATGGCGGGGCCGCCGGTGGACCTCGCCGACCTCGGCACCACCAGCGACCCCACCGACGAGCAGCTCGCCGAGGCCACGTCGCGCATCATGGGCGCGGTCACCGAGCTCTACGCGACGCTCCGAGGGGGACGCGTCCCGCAGCTCGTCTGGGACCCCTGGCGCGAGGACTACGTCGAACGCTGAGCGAGGAACTCGTCGATCTGGTTGATCGCGAGCGTCGCGCCCTCCTCCATCCCCATGTCGAGCACCTGCTGCAGCGCCTCCGCGGACGCGTAGCGCGAGCTGTACGTCGCGCGCGTGCGGCCGTCGACGTCCGTGAACCGGTAGTCGCAGTACGACACCGGCAGGTCGGTGTTCGGGGTGAAGTCCTCGTTGGCGAACCCGTCCTCGAAGGAGAAGGCCTGCGGCTCGTCGACGGAGGTCACCTCCCAGTAGCCGGGGTACTTCTCGCCCTCGGGGCTGGTCATGTAGTAGACGACGCGGCCACCGGTCGCGAGCGAGTGCTCCACCACCGTCGCCGGGTAGCCGGGAGGGCCCCAGACCTTCTCGAGCTGGCGGGGATCGGCGTAGATCTCCCAGACGCGCTCGACGGGGGCGGCGAACTCGGCGGTGATGGTGAGGGTGAGGTTGTCGGGGTCCTTGTTGATGTCGACGACTGGCATGTCAATGCTCCTTGCTGAGTAGGTCGTCAATGTTGGCGATGCGTCCGCGCCAGATCTCCTCGAGCTCGTCGAGCATCGAGGCCACCGACCGGACGGCCTGGACGTCACCGCTGGCGAGTTGCATCCGGCCCTGTCTGCGCTTGTGCAGCAGGCCGGCCCTCTCCAGTACGACGACGTGCTTCTGGACGGCGGCGAAGCTCATGTCGTAGGCCGCCGCCAGCTCGGTCACCGACTGCTCGCCGGCGAGCACGCGCCGCAGGATGTCGCGGCGCGTCCGGTCCGCGAGCGCCCCGAACAGGGCGTCGGCGCGGTCCTCGGCGTGCATGATGACTGACATGCCACCAATATACAACCAAATGGTTGTACGTCGTCAACCCCCGGCGTCCCAGTAGGATGTCGCAGACCCGAAACTAGGAGGCCCGATGTCACATCGCACCAAAGTTGCACTCGTCTTCGGCGGGGTGTCCCCGGAACACGGGATCTCCTGCCTGACGGCGGCCAGCGTGCTCGGTGCGATCGACCAGGAGCGCTACGAGGTGGTGGGCGTGGGGATCGCGAAGTCGGGGCGGTGGACGCAGGTGCCGCTCGAGACGATCGCCGCCTACCGCATCGTCAACGGGGTCGCGCCCGAGGTCGCCGAGCCGCAGGACGACGCGGTCTTCATGGTCACAGAGGACGGCGCCGAGGTTGCCACCCGCAACGGGGAGGAGCTCCTCGACATCCGCGGCGTCGACGCGGCCTTCGCGCTCCTGCACGGCCCCTTCGGCGAGGACGGCACCATCCAGGGCATGTTCGAGATGATGGGCATCCGCTACGTCGGCTGCGGTGTCACCTCCAGCGCGGTGGGAATGGACAAGCACTACATGCGCGTCGCGTTCGAGGCCGCGGGGCTCCCCGTCGGCCCGTACGTCGTCGCCACCGACCGCCGCTGGCGGCACTTCCGCGACGAGGTGCTCGCCGAGGTGGGCGCGCTGCAGTTCCCCGTGTTCGTGAAGCCGGCCCGGGGCGGTTCGTCGATCGGGATCAGCCGCGTCACGGAGCCCGGCGAAGTCGCCGCCGCGATCGAGAAGGCCCGCGAGTACGACCCCAAGGTCGTCATCGAGCAGGGTGTGCGCGGCCGCGAGCTCGAGTGCGCGGTGCTCGGCAACCCGGACATCCCCGACGGCTGCGAGGCCTCGCCGCTGGGGGAGGTGCGCGTCCTCGCCGACGACGGGTTCTACGACTACGAGACCAAGTACTTCGACGAGTCCGGCGCGGCGCTCGACATCCCGGCCGTCGTCGATGACGAGGTGGCCGCCCGCATCCGGGCGCTGGCGAAGCGCGCCTACCACGCCCTCGACTGCGAGGGCCTGGCCCGCGCCGACTTCTTCCTCACCGACGACGGCGACGTGTTCATCAACGAAATCAACACGATGCCGGGCTTCACCGAGATCTCCATGTTCCCGCAGCTGTGGCAGTCCACCGGCATGACCTACCCGGAGCTCGTCGGCCGCCTCGTCGACATGGCCGTCGCCCGCCCGCTGGGGCTCCGGTGACCGGCGAGTTCGAACTCATCCGGGAGATCACGGCGGACCTCCCGACGGGCCCCGGCGTCGTGCTCGGAGTCGGGGACGACGCGGCCGCGCTCCGGTTCGCCGGCGACGCCGTCGTGAGCACCGACCTCATGGTCGAGAACGTCCACTTCAAGCGGGTCTGGAGCAGCGCCCGCGACATCGGCCGCAAGGCCGTGGCCATCAACGTCTCAGACATCGAGTCGATGGGCGCGACGCCGACCGCGGTCGTCGTGGCGCTCGCCGTCCCCAAGGACACCGACCCGCGGTGGATCCGAGAGCTCTCCGACGGCGTCCGCGAGGAGTGCGAGCGGGCGGGGGTCTCGCTGGTGGGCGGCGACATGTCGCGCTCCGCGACCGTCACCGTCTGCGTCACCGCCCTCGGCGACCTCGGCGACCGCCCGCCCGTCACCCGCAGCGGCGCGAGGCCGGGCGACGTGGTGGCGGTCACCGGCCGGCTCGGCTGGGCCGGCGCCGGGCTCGCGGCCCTGAGCCGCGGCTTCCGCTCACCCAAGGACGTCGTCGCGGAGGCCCAGTGCCCGACCGTGCCGTACGGCGAGGGCGTCGTCGCCAACGACGCCGGCGCCACCGCGATGATGGACGTGTCCGACGGGCTGGTGCAGGACCTCGGCCACATCGCCCGCGCATCGGGCGTCGCCGTCGAGTTGGACAGCTCCCGGCTGGAGGTGGCAGAGCCGATGGAACGCGTCGGCGCCGCCACGGGCAAGGACCCGGTGGGGTTCGTGCTGGGCGGGGGAGAGGACCACGCGCTGGTCGCCACGTTCCCCAGCGCGGCGGACGTGCCGGCTGGCTGGCGTGTCGTCGGCGCGGTCAGCGAGGGCGAGGGCGTCACCGTCGACGGCGAGGTGCCGGAGTTCACGGGCTGGGACCACTTCGCCTGACCCGGGCCGCGCGCGGGTCGCTGCACGGCGGACGGGCCCGCGATCGGTAGCATGGCCGACATGGCGTCCCGCGTAACTTCCCCCTCGCGGAACACCGGCACCAAGGCACGCGCCAAGAGCGCACCTGCCAGTCGTTCCTCGACCCGCAAATCCACCTCGACCCGCCAGTCGAGCGCCCGATCGACCCGCAAGCCCCCCGCCAAGCAGGGGCCGGGCGTCGGCATGGCCATCCTCCGCGGCATCGGCAAGGTCTTCTCCGGGCTGGCCGCCGGCGTGGGGTGGGTGGCCCGCTCGATCGGCGGCTCCGCCAAGGACGTCGACCCCAGGCTCCGGCGGGACGGCTGGGGCCTCCTGCTGTTCGCGCTCGCGATCGTCTCGATGGGCGGGGTGTGGTTCCAGCTGCCCGGCGTGTCCCACTGGCTGAGCATCGCGCTCACCACCGTGTTCGGCTCGCTGGCGGTCGCGGTGCCCGCCGTGCTCCTCTACGGCGCCTGGCGGGTGCTGCGCCATCCCCGCGACGTGGAGCGCGCCCCCCGCACCGGGCTCGGCTGGATGCTCCTGCTGTTCGGCGTCCTGGGCCTGCTCAACATCGCCAAGGGCCTGCCCAGGCCCGACGACATGGACGCGCTGCGACTCGCCGGCGGCATGATCGGCTACCTGTCCTCGAGCCTGCTCGTGGACCTCATGACGGCCTACGTCGCCGTCCCGCTGCTCGTGATCGTCGCGGTGTTCGGCGCACTCGTGGTCATCGGCCGCCCGCTGCACGAGATCGTCGACGGGGTACGGCAGGCCTTCTCCACGCTGGTCGAGCGGCCCGAGGGCTACGAGCCGCCGGAGCCGAAGAAGAAGCTGAAGTTCGGCGTCGACAAGCCCTACGACACGCCGCTCATCGAGGACTCCGTCGAGGACCCCGAGGTCCTGGACGAGCCGCTCGAGGAGGACGCGGCTCCGCCGCGGCCGGTGCCCGCGGGCCGGAAGCTGCCCGAACCGATCGTCGAGGACCTGGAGATCCAGGAGCCCGAGCGGCCGGCCCCCGTGGGGGCCGTCGCGCCGCCGCGCGGTGAGCAACTCATGCTCAGCGGCGACATCGTCTACCAGCTGCCCGAACCGCAGGTGCTCGCCCCGGGCTCGAAGCCGAAGGCACGGACGGAGGCGAGCGACCGCGTCGTCCGCCAGTTGGCCGTGGTGCTCGAGGAGTTCGAGATCGACGCCAAGGTCACCGGCTACACCCGGGGCCCGACGGTCACGCGCTACGAGGTGGAGCTGGGCTCGGCGGTCAAGGTGTCGAAGGTCACCGGCCTCCAGGACAACATCGCCTACGCGGTGGGGTCGAACGAGATCCGCATGCTCACCCCCATCCCGGGGAAGTCGGCCATCGGCATCGAGATCCCGAACGTCGACAAGGAAGTGGTCTCGCTCGGCGACGTGCTCCGCTCCGCGAAGGCGCAGTCGGACCACCACCCGCTCACCGTGGGGCTCGGCAAGAACGTCGACGGCGGCTTCGTCGTCGCGAACATGGCGAAGATGCCGCACCTGCTCGTGGCCGGCGCCACCGGCTCCGGCAAGTCGAGCTTCATCAACTCGCTGATCACTTCCATCATGATGCGCGCCACCCCGGACGAGGTGCGGCTCATCCTCGTCGACCCCAAGCGCGTCGAACTCAACCAGTACGAGGGCATCCCCCACCTCATCACCCCGATCATCACCAACCCGAAGAAGGCGTCCGAGGCGCTCGCGTGGGTGGTCCGGGAGATGGACATGCGCTACGACGACCTCGCGGCCTTCGGGTTCCGGCACGTCGACGACTTCAACAAGGCGGTGCGGGCCGGCCAGGTCAAGCTGCCGGAGGGCTCCCAGCGCGTCCTCGCGCCGTACCCGTACCTGCTCGTGGTGGTCGACGAGCTCGCGGACCTCATGATGGTGGCCGCCCGCGACGTCGAGGACTCCGTGGTGCGCATCACCCAGCTCGCGCGCGCTGCCGGGATCCACCTCGTGCTCGCGACGCAGCGGCCCTCGACCGACGTCGTCACCGGCCTCATCAAGGCCAACGTGCCGTCCAGGCTCGCGTTCGCGACCTCGTCGATGACCGACTCGCGCGTCATCCTCGACCAGCCGGGCGCGGAGAAGCTCGTCGGCAAGGGCGACGGTCTGTTCCTGCCGATGGGCGCCTCGAAACCGATCCGTGTGCAGGGCGCCTGGGTGAACGAGTCCGAGGTGCGCGAGGTCGTCCAGCACGTCACCGCGCAGCTCCAGCCCAACTACCGCGACGACGTGACGGTCGCCGGTGGGGGCGAGAAGAAGGTCGTCGACGACATCGGCGACGACATGGAGCTCGTGCTCGACGCCTGCCGCCTCGTGGTGGAACTGCAGCTCGGCTCGACGTCGATGCTGCAGCGCAAGCTGCGTGTCGGCTTCGCGAAGGCCGGCCGGCTGATGGACATCCTCGAGTCGCGCGGCGTCGTCGGCCCCTCGGAGGGTTCGAAGGCCCGCGAGGTCCTCGTGAAGCCCGATGATCTCGACGAGGTGCTCGCCAACTTGGCGCAGGGCTAGGCTGAGCCCACCATGACACTTCGCTCCGTACACATCGCGTCGCTCGGGTGCGCGCGCAACGACGTCGACTCCGAGGAACTGGCCGCGCGGCTCGAGGCCGGGGGATTCCGCCTGGTCGACGATGCCGCCGCGGCCGAGACCGTGGTCGTCAACACGTGCGGGTTCGTCGAGCAGGCGAAGAAGGACTCCATCGACACCCTCCTGGCCGCCGCCGACCTGAAGGCCGGCGGCACCGTGAAGTCGGTCGTGGCGGTCGGATGCATGGCCGAGCGCTACGGCGTCGAGCTGGCCCGTGAGCTGCCCGAGGCCGACGCGGTGCTCGGCTTCGACGCGTACCGCGACATCGCCTCCCGCCTGACGGGCATCCTCGACGGCGTGCAGCACACGTCCCACGTCCCCAGGGACCGACGGACGTTGCTGCCCATCGCCCCGGCCGAACGGACGCGCGCCGCGAGTGACGTCGCGGTGCCCGGCCACGACTGGCTCGCGCAGCGGCGGCGGCTCACCGACGCGCCCTGGTCCAGCCTCAAGATCGCCTCCGGCTGCGACAGGCGCTGCGCCTTCTGCGCGATCCCGTCGTTCCGCGGCTCGTACCTCTCCCGCCCCTCCGACGAGGTGGTCGCCGAGGCCCGCTGGCTCGCCGACCAGGGGGTGCGCGAGCTCTTCCTCGTCTCGGAGAACACCTCCTCCTACGGCAAGGACCGGGGCGTCGACGAGCGGCTCGAGACCCTCCTGCCGAAGCTGGCGGCCGTGGACGGCATCGAGTGGATCCGCGTCAGCTACCTGCAGCCGGCGGAGGTGCGGCCTTCGATGCTGCACGCCCTCCTGAACACCGAAAAGGTCGTGCCGTACTTCGACCTCAGCTTCCAGCACGCCTCCAAGGACGTGCTGCGGCGGATGCGCCGCTTCGGCGACCCGGAGAACTTCCTGGGACTCATCGGCCGGATCCGCGAACAGGCGCCCACGGCGGGCATCCGCAGCAACGTCATCGCCGGCTTCCCCGGCGAGACCGAGGCCGACGTGGAGATCCTTCGCCAGTTCATCGTCGACGCCTCCCTCGACGTGCTGGGCGTGTTCGGCTACTCCGACGAGGAGGGGACCGAGGGCGCGACCCTGGACGGGCACGTCGACCCGAGCGAGGTCGAGGCGCGCCGCGCGATGCTGGCGGACCTGTCGCTGGAGGTGTCGGAGGCGCGGGCCGCCGACCGCATCGGCGAGGATCTGGAGGTCCTCGTCGAGGGCCTCGAGGGCGGGCTCGCGACGGGCAGGGCCGCCCACCAGGGCCCTGAGACCGACGGCAGCGTCACCCTCGACGGCGAGTTCCCGGTGGGCAGCTTCGTCCGCGCGCTCGCGGTCGACGCGGAGGGCATTGATCTGATCGCGGAGGCGGCATGAGCGAGAAACCCAGCAACTGGAACGTCCCGAACGTCCTCACCGTCATCCGGATCGTCCTAGTCCCGGTCATGGTGGTCGTGCTCTTCCTCGACCCGCGGGACCCGACGATGCGGTGGGCCGCCGCGATCATCTTCGCGGTCGCCATGGTGACGGACTTCGTCGACGGCAAGGTCGCCCGCAAGTACAACCTCGTCACCGACTTCGGGAAACTCTGGGACCCGATCGCCGACAAGGCGCTCACCGGCGCCGCCTTCATCTCGCTCAGCATCCTGCAGACGCCGTCCGGGCCCGAGCTGCCCTGGTTCTTCACCGTCATCATCCTCGTGCGGGAATGGGGGATCACCTGGCTGCGCGACTGGCTGAAGAAGCGCGGGACCATCATGGCCGCGAACGCCGGCGGCAAGGCGAAGACCGCCACGCAGGCGGTGGCGCTGTTCCTGTTCCTGCTCTACCTGCCCAGCCTCCCCGGCTGGCTGCAGGTGGTCGCCTGGGTGCTGATGTGGGGGGCGCTGATCCTCACCGTCGTCACCGGATTCGAGTACATTCGGGAGGCGAGGCGCGCCGTCAAGAAGGGCGCGTCCCCTCGTCGGGCCATGACCGACTGAGCAGGAGGAGACGCGGATGACCGACACGGCCGTCAGGCTCGTCAAGGAGTTCACCAGGCGATCCGTCACGCTCGCCGTCTGCGAGTCGATCACCGGCGGCGCGATCGGCGCCGCCATCACCAGCGTGCCCGGCGCCTCGGCGGTCTTCCGCGGCGGGCTCATCACCTACGCCCGCGACCTGAAGAGCAGCCTGGCGAAGGTCGATCCCAAGCTGATCGCCGACGAGGGCGTCGTCAACGAACTGACCGCCTTCCAGATGGCCCGCGGCGCCCGCCTGGCCTGCCATGCGGACTGGGCCGTCGCCACCACGGGCGTCGCCGGCCCGACGACCACCGATGGGGCCGAGGTCGGCACGGTATGGTTCGCAGTGGTCGGGCCCAGCATGGGCATGAGCAACCCTCCGGTCTACACCGAGCGGCGACAGTTCGAGGGCGATCGCCAGGCGATCCGGGAACAGGCGGTGGAGCACGCCCTGGCGATGTTGCTGCGAGTTTCCGGCCTCGGGGAATAGTTCCGCCCGTTCGCTCGTTGTTACGTGCGACGCGGGCGACCGTCCCGCGAGTTTGGTGGTAGCCATGAAGGGCATTCTGATCCGTCAGGTGGTGGGTGAGGTCCTGCGCGAGATGCGTGCCGACGCCGGCATGACGCTGCGTCAGGTCTCCATGGCATCCATGGTGTCGCTCGGCTACCTCTCGGAGATCGAACGCGGCCACAAGGAGGCCTCCAGCGAGGTCCTCAACTCGATCGTGGGTGCGCTCGGGTCCACGCTCAGCGAGTTGCTCGGCGCCGTGACGATCAAGGTCGCCTCGCAGGAGATCAGCCGCGCCGAGATCGGCATCGCCGCCTAACCGGTACCCGCGACCAGCACCTCGACCCCCGTCCCGCGCAGCTCGGCGAGCGCCCGGGCGGGGGCGCGGTCGTCGGTCACGAGGATGTCGACGTCCTTCAGGTCCACCAGCTTCGCCAGCGTCACCGTCCCGAGCTTGCTCGAGTCGACGGCCGCTATCACTCGGTCCGCGCGCTCGATCATGAGCTGGTTCGTGCGGGCCTCCGTCTCGTCATGGGTCGTGAGCCCGCCCTCCACGCTGCAACCGTCGGCGCCCACGACGGCGGTGCCCACGTTGACGAGCTTCATCGTCGCCTCCGCAAGGGGGCCGACGAGCTCCAGCGAGTTGCGCCGCAGCACCCCTCCGGCGATGAGGACACGGCTCTGGCCCATCTCCGCGGCGGCCAGCCCGATGCTGAGCGAGTTCGTGATGATGGTGAGGTCGTGGCGCGACCCAAGCGCGCGCAGCACCGCGGCCGTGGTGCTGCCGCCGGTCAGCGCCAACGCGTGGCGTCCCTGCGGGATCAGCGTCGCGACCAGTTCCGCGATCGCCCGCTTCGCCTCATGGTGCTGGCCGTCCCGGAGCCGGATCGGCAGCTCCGAGCCGCCGCTCAGGGGTCGCACACCGCCGTGGGTCCGCTCCAGCAGCCCCTGTTCCGCCAGTTGGGCGACGTCCCGCCGGATCGTGGCGGCGGACGCCTCCAGCGTGCGGGCGAGATATGCGAGGGTCAGCGGCCCGCGCTCCCGCAGGAGTTCGAGCAACGCCATCATCCGATCGGAGCGTTTCTTCGAGGGGGCAGCGGGCATGGGACGAAATATAGTGGAGCATCGTGCGTGAGGTTGAGCTGTGGCAGCGGATGGAAGACGTCCTGGGGGCGGGGTACGCCCGGGTGTGGGCGGAGAACACCGTGCTTGCCGAGCTCGGGTCCCGAACGGTGGTGCAGGCGATCGCCGCCGGAATCCCCAGCAAACGCATCTGGCTCGCCGTCTGGGGGCAGCTGGAGCTGCCGCCGAAACTCCGCTAGGCGTGTCGCTACACAATCGAACGAATGTTTCGTAAGCTGAACGCGGTTGTCCACAACACGACTGTTTCGTGCAAGTTTGTCGGAGCTCGTTGACACAGTGTGGATGGAACTAGTCCGGCCGTACGCGGTCACGAGGTAGAAGGAACGTTCATGGCAGTTGCAGACCGCGGCAAGGCGCTCGAGGCGGCGCTCGCGCAGATCGAGAAGGCCCACGGCAAGGGCTCCATCATGAAGCTCGGCGAGGACTCGCGCGTGCCGATCGACGTCATCCCGACGGGATCGGTGGCGCTCGACGTCGCGCTCGGGATCGGCGGCCTCCCGCGGGGCCGCGTCGTCGAGATCTACGGGCCGGAGTCCAGCGGCAAGACCACGGTTGCCCTCCACGCCATCGCCAACGCGCAGCGCGACGGGGGCATCTGCGCCTTCATCGACGCGGAGCACGCACTCGACCCCGATTATGCGCAGCGGCTCGGCGTCAACACCGACGAGCTGCTCGTCAGCCAGCCGGACAACGGCGAGCAGGCGCTCGAGATCGCCGACACCCTGATCCGCTCCGGCGCGCTCGCGCTCGTCGTCATCGACTCGGTGGCCGCGCTGACGCCCCGGGCCGAGATCGAGGGCGAGATGGGTGACTCCCACGTGGGCCTGCAGGCCCGACTGATGAGCCAGGCGCTCCGGAAGATGACGGGCGCGCTGAAGAACGCCAACACGACCGCCATCTTCATCAACCAGCTCCGCGAGAAGATCGGCGTGATGTTCGGCAACCCCGAGACCACCACGGGTGGCCGCGCGCTGAAGTTCTACTCGTCTGTGCGCCTCGACGTGCGACGCATCGAGACCCTGAAGGACGGCACCGAGATGGTCGGCAACCGTACCCGGGTGAAGGTCGTCAAGAACAAGGTCGCCCCGCCCTTCAAGCAGGCCGAGTTCGACATCATCTACGGCGAGGGCATCTCCCGCGAGGGCTCGCTCATCGACATGGGCGTGGACGCCGGCGTCATCCGCAAGGCGGGCGCGTGGTTCACCTACGAATCCGACCAGCTGGGACAGGGCAAGGAGAACGCCCGCAACTTCCTGAAGAACAACCCGGAGGTCGCCCAGGAGATCGAGCGTCGCATCCGCCTGCACCTCGGCATCGACAAGTCCGACGTGCCGGAGGGTGTCGACCCGGAGACGGGTGAGGTCGATTTCTGACCTTGAGTTCGCGCGCAAGATCGCACTCGACCTCCTGAGCGCCCGCCCGCGCTCGGAGGCCGAGTTGCGCGCCGCCCTGGCCAAGCGCAACGTGCCCGCGGAGGTGATCGACGAACTCTGCCGGCGATTCAACGAGGTCGGGCTGCTGGACGATGCGGCATTCGCCGCGACACTGACGACGAGCAGGTCCCAGTTCTCGGGGCGCGGGAAGATGCGCATCCGCCAAGAGTTGCGCCAGAAGGGCATCGACCCGGAGACCGCGGAGGAGGCGCTGGCCGAGGTCTCCGTGGACGACGAGCTCGATGCCGCCCGGGCGGTGGCCGCCAAGCGGGCTCGTTCCCTGGAGGGACTCGAACGACCGGTCGCCCAGCGTCGCCTGGCCGGCGTGCTGGCCCGGCGCGGGTTCTCGCCAGGCGTCGTGATGCAGGTCGTCCAGGAGACGCTGATAAGTTAGGGCGTCCGAGGGCAAGAGGAGGCGGGCATGGACTGGGTCGGTTGGATTCTGGCGCTGGTGCTCGCCGGGGCAGTCGTGTTCCTGCTGCTGCGCCGCCGCGACTCGCGCGCGGCCCTCGACGCCGAGACCTCCCGGCTGCGCCAGCACGAGGACCGCCTCCTGACCGACAGCGAGGGGCTCCAGGCCCGAGCGGAGAAGCTCGACGCGCAGCGCTCCGAGCTGAAGCGCAAGCAGGCCTCCATCCAGGCCGAACTGGAGCGCGTCGCAGGGCTCACGCGCGAGCAGGCGCGGGCGGAGATCATCGAGGAGGCCGAGCGCACCGCGAAGCTGCAGGCCGCGCAGCTCGCTCGCGAGATCGAGCAGCGGGCGCGACGGGACGCGGAACGCGAGGCCCGCAACATCATCGTCGGCGCGATCCAGCGCATCGCGGCCGAGCAGACCAGCGAATCCGTGGTGACCGTCGTCCAGCTGCCCAGCGATGACATGAAGGGTCGCATCATCGGGCGCGAGGGCCGCAACATCCGGGCCTTCGAGCAGATCAGCGGCGCCAACCTCCTCATCGACGAAACCCCGGAGACGGTGCTGATCAGCTGCTTCGACCCCGTGCGACGGGAGACGGCGCGCATCGCGCTCGAAGAGCTGGTCGCCGACGGGCGCATCCATCCGCAGCGCATCGAGGAGGTCTACGCCAAGGCCGAGCGGACCATCGACGAGGAGATCCGGCACGCCGCCGAGGACGCCCTGACCGAGGTCGGCATCGTCGACCTGCACCCGAACCTCGTGCCCACGCTGGGCTCGCTGGCGTACCGCACCTCCTACGGGCAGAACGTCCTGAAGCACCTCGTGGAGAGCGCTCGCATCGCCGGCCTCATGGCCGCCGAGCTGGGCCTGGACGTCGCCACCTGCAAGCGGGCCGCCTTCCTGCACGACATCGGCAAGGCCCTGAGCCATGAGAACGAGGGGCCGCACGCGCTCGTCGGCGCCGACCTGCTGCGCAAGCACGGCGAGCACGAGGACATCGTCCACGCCGTGGAGGCGCACCACAACGAGGTCGAGCCACGCACCGTCGAGGCCGTGCTCACCCAGGCCGCGGACGCGATCTCCGGCGCCCGCCCCGGCGCCCGGCGTGAGTCGCTGGAGGCGTACATCGAGCGCATGCAGTCGCTCGAGAAGATCGCCCTGCGCCGCGACGGGGTCGCCCGGGCCTTCGCCATGCAGGCGGGCCGCGAGGTCCGGGTCATGGTGGAGCCCGAGAAGATCGACGACGCGGGGGCCCAGGTGCTCGCCCGCGAGATCGCCAAGGAGATCGAGGCCACGCTCACGTTCCCGGGACAGATCCGCATCACGGTGGTGCGGGAGTCGCGCGCCACCGCCACCGCGCACTGAGCATCGCGTTCAGTCGCCCTGGTCGAAGCCGACGACCCGCGCCGCGACCTCCCCGGACCTACCGAGCACCGTGCGCACCAGCACGCCTTCCCCGGTCAGTCGTACCTCGTCGAGCACCACTCGGGTCCCCCTCGCCATCGCGAGGGCGAGCCGTGTGCACGCCGTGGCCTGCTCCGGTCGCGCGAGGACGGACACCCCGTCGGCCAGCCTGACCCGCACCACACCCTTGACCGGCCCCGCCTCGAGTGCGGTGATGGGGACGCGACGGGAGGCGCTCAGCATGAGCCGGTGCAGCAGGAGTTGGTCGACCGCGCCGCGGAGCTCGCGGTCGATCGAGGTCCAGGTGGATTCGAGCTCGCTGTCGAAGCCGGAATCGTCCGCCGGAGCCCCCAGCGGGTCCGGTCGGGAGAACGCCGCCCGCAGCATCGCCAGCGGTTGGAAGCGCGCCATGGGTCCAGTATCCGTCGGCGGCTCGCCGTAGAGAAGATCAGCGGGCCCAGAATGTTCGCCCGCGGGCCTCAGGAAAGGCGGACGCCCCACGTGCCGGACGCCGACTCGCCGGGCTCGAGCCGGAGGAGGCCGTCGTGCGTCGGGCCGTCGTTGAACGCATCGGGTCCGCAGGTCATCGGCTCGATCGCGAGGGCGCCACGTTCCGGTCGCGTGTAGAGCTGCACCCAGCCGAACGCCTCGTCGGCCCACACGGTGACGGCATGATCCGGCCCCTCCGCCCGCACCTGCCACGGTCCGAGCGGCTCAGTGAAGGCGGTGTCGAACGACAACTCTCCGATCGCGCGGGCCTCGCGGAAGTCGAACGACGGGTCGAGGTCGGCGATCTCCACCGGTAGCAGGCGGTCGTCGACGCGGAGTTGCCGGGCGAACGGGAGCGACAGGACCACCCGGCCGACGTCGGGGAACTGGAAGAGCGGGTGGGCGCCGTAGCCGAACGGCAGCGGTGAGTCGCCCGCGTTGGTCGCGGTGAAGGACACCCGGAGCCCCTCGTCGTCCAGCGCGAACGTCTGCTCGACGCGCAGCGTCCCCGTCCACCCCACCTGCGGGTACACCACCGCGGAGAGGGTGAGTGCCTCGTCGGAGCGGCGGGTGAGCCGCCACGGCACGTCGAACAGGAGGCCGTGGATGGCGGTCCGGAAGCCCGGTTCGTTGACCGGGAGGTGGTGGGTCACGCCGTCGAAGCGGTAGGCGCCGTCGCGGACCCGGTTCGGCCACGGGGCGAGGGTGGCGCCGGCGAAGCCGCGCGGGCGCTCGTCGGCCCCGTAGGTCCACAGCACCTCGCGGCCGTGGTGGCTGAGGCTGCGCAACGTCGCGCCCACCTCCGTGACGACCGCGGTCAGCGCTCCGTGCGAGATGTCGTACTGGGTGCCGGTCGGCAGGATCATCATGGCTCACACCCTAGTGGCGGTCCTACCACCCCGGGGTTAAAGTTGGCCCGTCATGACTACGCGCAGCTACCACGTCATCACCTACGGGTGCCAGATGAACGTCCACGACTCAGAGCGCATCAGCGGGCTCCTCGAGGAGGCCGGGATGGTGCGGGCGGCCGGCGAGGGCCCCTCGGCCGGCGCCGACGTCGTGGTGTTCAACACCTGCGCCGTCCGGGAGAACGCCGACAACCGCCTCTACGGCAACCTCGGCCACATGGCGCGCGTGAAGGAGTCGCATCCCGGCATGCAGATCGCGGTCGGCGGCTGCATGGCCCAGAAGGACCGCGACCTCATCGTCAAGAAGGCCCCCTGGGTCGACGTCGTCTTCGGCACCCACAACGTGGGCGCCCTGCCGGTCCTGCTGGAGCGGGCCCGTGTGGAGGACGCCGCGCAGGTGGAGATCAAGGAAGCGCTCGAGACGTTCCCGTCGAACCTGCCCTCGCGGCGCGAGTCGCCGTACTCCGGGTGGGTCTCCATCTCGGTCGGCTGCAACAACACGTGCACCTTCTGCATCGTGCCCGCGCTGCGCGGCAAGGAGACCGACCGGCGGCCCGGCGACATCCTCGCCGAGATCCGCATGCTGGTCGACCAGGGCGTCCAGGAGATCACCCTCCTCGGCCAGAACGTCAACGCCTACGGGGTCGAGTTCGGCGACCGCCAGGCGTTCGCGAAGCTGCTCCGCGCCTGCGGCCAGATCGACGGCCTCGAGCGCGTGCGGTTCACGTCACCGCACCCGAAGGACTTCACCGACGACGTCATCGCCGCCATGGCCGAGACGCCCAACGTCATGCCGAACCTGCACATGCCGCTCCAGTCCGGCTCGGACGCCATCCTGAAGTCCATGCGCCGCTCGTACCGCAGCGAGAAGTTCCTCGGCATCCTGTCGCGCGTCCGCGACGCCATGCCGGAGGCCGCGATCACCACCGACATCATCGTCGGCTTCCCCGGTGAGACCGAGGCGGACTTCCAGGAGACCATGCGCGTCGTCGAGGCCTCCCGGTTCTCGGCCGCGTTCACGTTCCAGTACTCCATCCGCCCCGGCACGCCGGCCGCCACGATGCCCGGCCAGGTGCCCAAGCCCGTCGTGCAGGACCGCTACGAGCGACTGGTCCGGCTCGTCGACGACATCGCCTGGCAGGAGAACCGCCGGTTCGAGGGCCAGGAGGTCGAGGTCATGTTCGCCGTCGGCGAGGGCCGCAAGGACCAGTCCACCAACCGCATGAGCGGCCGCGCGCGGGACAACCGGCTGGTGCACGTCGCCGTCGGTGACGACCCCGCCGAGCTGCCGAGGCCGGGCGACGTCGCGACGGCGACCATCACGTACGCCGCGCCGCACCACCTCAACTCGGACCGTCCGCTCCGGAACCTGCGCCGGACCCGCGGCGGAGACGCCTGGGAGCTGGGGACGAGCGAACCGAAGCCGGTCGGCGTCGGCCTCGGGATGCCGACCATGCGCGTCGGCTGAACCATGCGCGTGGAGCCCGTGATCGTCCTGGTGGGGCCGACGGCCAGCGGCAAGTCCTCGCTCGCGGTCGACCTCGCCCTCGAGCTCGGGCGCCGCGGCCGGCCGGCAGAGATCGTCAACGCCGACTCGATGCTGGTCTACCGCGGCATGGACATCGGCACGGCCAAGCCCACGCCGACGGAGCGGCGCGGCGTGCGGCACCACCTCGTCGACATCATGGACGTCACTGAGTCCGCCTCCGTGGCGGAGTTCCAGGCGATGGCCCGGGCGGCGATCGCCGACATCCGCGCCAGGGGAGCGGTGCCGATCGTCGTGGGCGGCTCGGCGCTGTACACCCGCGCCGTCGTCGACGTCTTCGAGTTCCCGGGCGCCGACGCCGACGTCCGGGCCCGGTGGGAGGCGGAACTCGAGAGGGTGGGCGCCCACGCGCTGCACCGTCGCCTGCAGGAGATGGCCCCCGCTTCGGCGGCGAAGATCGAAGCGGGCAACGGGCGGCGCATCGTCCGCGCGCTCGAGATCGCCGAGCTCACCGGCGGCCACGAGCCCGACCTGCCCGAATGGAGCTACGCCCTCGACGACGTCCGCCAGTACGGGCTGAGTCTCGACCGCCACGTGCTCGACCGTCGCATCGACGAGCGCGTCGACGCCATGTGGCGGCAGGGCCTCGTCGACGAGGTGCGCGGGCTCCTTGCCCAAGGGCTGCGGGAGGGCCGCACGGCGGTGAGGGCGATCGGCTACCGGCAGGTCGTGGCGATGCTCGACGGCGAGTGCACCGAGGAGGAGGCAAAGGAGGCCACGAAGCGGGCCACGCGACGGTTCTTCCGCAAGCAGCTCGGCTGGTACCGGCGGGACTCCCGGATCCAGTGGCTGGCCGCTGGCGACCCCTCGAACGTCGAGCGGATCGCCGGGGACGTAGACTCGGGCGAAGAGCGGAGGAGCGGCATGGGGCGGACACGATTCCACAAGGGACACGGGACGAGGAACGACTTCATCCTCGTGAGCGACCCCGAGGGCCTCAAGCCCCTGACCCCCGAGTTCGTCCGGCGCATCGCGGACCGTCGTGGCGGGATCGGCGCCGACGGCGTCATCCGCGCCGTCAGGTCCGGGGCGGTGGGCGACTGGGACGGCGACCCCAACATCTGGTTCATGGACTACCACAACGCCGACGGGTCGGTCGCGGAGATGTGCGGCAACGGGCTGCGTGTGTTCGCCCGCTACCTCCTGCAGCAGCAGCTCGTCGACACCCTCGAGTTCGACGTGGCGACCCGCGCGGGGGTGAAGCACGTCGAGGCGCACAACCACACGATCTCGGCGCAGATCGGTCGCGCGATGGTCGCCGGCGACAGCGTCCGGGTGGACGCCGGGGGCCGGGCCTGGGACGCCACGCCGGTCGACGTCGGCAACCCGCACGCGGTGGCCTTCGTGGCATCGGAAGAACTACCGGCGCTGGACCTGCAGCACGCCCCCGTGTGGGAGCCGGCCGAGCGCTTCCCCGAGGGTGTCAATCTGGAGTTCGCGGTGGTCGAGGGGCCCGACCGGCTGGCGATGCGGGTCTACGAGCGTGGGGTCGGGGAGACGCAGAGCTGTGGGACCGGGGTGGTGGCGGTCGCCGCCGCCTATCGGGCGCAGCACCCGGGCGAGGGCCCGGTGGCGGTGCGGGTCCCCGGCGGCGACCTCCGCGTCGACTTCCGTCCCGAGGGCGCGGTGCTCACCGGGCCCGCGGAGATCGTCGGCGACGGGCAGTTCTGGTACTGAGTTCTCCACAGGCCGACGACCGGTGCTTGGCCGTCGCCCCACGGGCTGGAACAATGGCCCAATCATGACTTCAGACACCCCAGACCTCGCCGACTACGACGGCGACCAGGACGAGCTCGCCGACCGCCACGCGCTGCGGCGCGTCGCGGGCCTGTCCACCGAGCTCCAGGACATCAGTGAGGTGGAGTACCGCCAGCTCCGGCTGGAGCGCGTGGTGCTCGTCAGCGTGTGGACGTCCGGTTCCCAGGTGGACGCGGACAACGCCATGGCGGAGCTCAAGCTGCTCAGCGAGACCGCGGGCTCCCAGGTGCTGGCCGCGCTGGTCCAGCGCCGCTCGACGGTGGACCCCGCCACGTACATCGGCAGCGGCAAGGTCGCCGAGGTCAAGGAGGTGGTCGAGTCCACCGGCGCCGACACCGTCATCTGTGACGGTGAGCTCGAGGCGGCGCAGCTGCGCAACCTGGAGGATCGCATCGGGGTCAAGGTCATCGACCGCACGGGCCTCATCCTCGACATCTTCGCCCAGCACGCCAAGTCCGCGGAGGGCAAGGCGCAGGTGGAGATGGCGCAGCTGCAGTACCTCCGGCAGCGGCTCCGCGGCTGGGGTGGCAACCTCTCCCGCCAGGCCGGCGGCCGGGCGGCCGGCGGCGCGGGAATCGGCGGCCGCGGCCCCGGTGAGACGAAGATCGAGACCGACCGCCGCCGCATCGGCACCCGTATCGCCCAGTTGCGGCGGAAGCTGCGGGACATGGAGGTCACCCGTGAGGCGAAGCGCGCCGAGCGCCGCCGCCACGAGGTGCCGAGCGTGGCGATCGTCGGGTACACGAACGCCGGCAAGTCGTCGCTCCTCAACCGGCTCACCGGCGCCGGAGTCCTGGTGGAGAACGCGCTCTTCGCCACCCTCGACCCCACGACGAGGCGATCCGAGACCAGCGACGGCCGCGTCTTCACCCTCACCGACACGGTCGGGTTCGTCCGCCACCTGCCCCACGACCTGGTCGAGGCGTTCCGGTCGACCCTCGAGGAGTCCGTCGAGGCGGACCTGCTGCTGCACGTCGTCGACGCCTCCGACCCCGACCCGCAGGGGCAGATCGACGCGGTGCGCACCGTGCTGGGCGAGATCGGTGCCGCGGACGTGCCGGAGCTCATGGTGCTGAACAAGGCGGACGTCGCGGACTCCACCATGCTGATGGCGCTGCGCGCCAACTACCCGGAAGCCGTCGTCGTCTCGGCGCGCACCGGGCGCGGCATCGACGCGCTCCTCCAGCGGATCGACGAGCGGCTGCCCCGTCCCGAGGTGCCGATCGACGTCGTCATCCCCTACGAGCGCGGCGACCTCGTCGACCGCGTCCACAAGGAGGCGCTGATCGGCGAGCTGGAGCACACCGAGCACGGCACCCACGTGGTGGGCCGCGTCCGCCCGGACCTCGCCGACGAGCTCGCCCGGTATGTCTGACACGCGCGCGATCCTCGCCGCTGCGGTGGGGTCGCTCGGCGGTGAGGCGCGCCCCGGCCAGGAGGCGATGGCCGACGCGATCGAGTCATCGCTCGAGTCGGGGGAGCACCTGCTCGTCCAGGCGGGCACCGGCACCGGCAAGTCGCTGGGTTACCTGGTCCCCGCCATGGCGCGGGCGCTCGACAAGGGGGAGCGGATCGTCGTGGCCACGGCCACCCTCGCCCTGCAGGCGCAGCTGGCCACCAAGGACATCCCCACCGCACTGGCCGCGGTCGAGGAGGTGACCGGCCGAGCCCCCAAGGCGGCCGTGCTCAAGGGGCGCACGAACTACGCCTGCCTGCACCGCGCGCGCGGGGGCGTGGATCCGGAGCAGGCGGCACTGCTCGGCTCCGAGGCGCTCGCCGCCACCGCTCGGAGCGCCGACGAGACCACCCAGCTGGGCGCAGAGGTCCTCGCCCTGCGGGAATGGGTCGAGGAGGAGGTCGAGCGCGGGGGACTGGCCGACCGGGACGACGCGCCCGCGCACACCGCCCGCGCCTGGGGGCAGGTCTCGATCCCCACCCGCGAGTGCCTCGGCTCGAGCTGCCGGTTCTTCGCCGAGTGCCGCGTGGAGCTCTCGCGCGAGGCGGCACGCCAGGCCGACATCGTCGTCACCAACCACGCGCTGCTCGCCATCAACGCCATGCACGGCGGCACCGCGCTGCCGGAGCACGACGCGGTCATCATCGACGAGGCGCACGAGCTCGTGTCGCGCATCACCAACGCCGCGACGGACGAGCTCACCCCGTCGCTGATCGACCGCACGGCCCGGCGGGTCCTCGATTGGGTGAACGACGACCTCGGGGCCGATTTCCTCGACACGGCCGACCAGTTCCGGGAGGCGCTCGCGGAGTCCGAGGTCGGCCGGGTGGACAACTCCAGCGCCCCGATCGTCTACGCCGCGGCCACGGTGCGGGACGTCGCGCGCAAGGTCGTTTCGTCGCTGGGCAGCAACAAGGACGACGCGGAGCGCACCCAGGCGGCGGGTGCCGTGCGCGAGGTCTTCGACATCGCGGACCGGATCGCCCAGCTCGTCGACGCCGACGTGGTGTGGGTGAGCGAGTCGGAGCTGATGGGCCGGGCGGCCCACGTCGCACCGCTCAACGTAGCCGGACTTCTGCGCAACCAGGTCTTCGCGGAGACCACCACCATCCTCACCTCCGCCACCCTCTCGCTGGGCGGCAACTTCGACGCGGTGGCCCGGTCCGTGGGGCTACTGCCCTCGGAGCTGCCGTGGAAGGGCATCGATGTCGGCTCCCCGTTCGACTACCGCAGCCAGGGGATCATGTACCTGGCACGCGGCCTGCCCAGGCCGAGCCGCGAGGGGATGTCGCAGGAGGTCCGCGACCAGATCGCCGAGCTCGTCTGGGCGGCGGGCGGTCGCACCCTGGGGCTCTTCGCCTCCCGCCGATCCGCCGAGCAGGCCGCGGAGCACGTACGCAAGGCGTTGCCCGGCTCGACGATCCTCTGCCAGGGAGACGCACAGCTGCCGGAGCTGACCCGTCGCTTCATCGAGGACCCCGGCACGAGCCTGTTCGGCACCCTGTCGCTGTGGCAGGGCGTCGACGTGCCGGGCGACACGTGCCAGCTCGTCATCATCGAGAAGATCCCTTTCCCGAGGCCCGACGACCCGCTCATGCAGGCACGGGCCAAGGCGGTGGACGACGCGGGCGGCAACGGCTTCATGAGCGTGTCCGCCACGCACGCGGCGTTGCTGCTCGCGCAGGGCGCCGGAAGGCTCATCCGGAGGCACTCCGACCGCGGCGTCGTCGCTGTACTCGACACGCGGCTCTCGACGGCGCGCTACGGGTCATTCCTTCGCGCCTCGATGCCGGACTTCTGGGTCACGCACGACGTCGACGTCGCGGCCGAGGCGCTGCGGCGGCTGCGCGGCGCGCCCTGATTGACCGACCCCGGTGGAATGTTCAAGGACCGGTACGGATACCGTTTGCCTATGCAGATTGGAGTACCCAGGGAGATCGGGGACGCGCGCGTCGCGGCCACGCCGAAATCCGTTGAAGGCCTCCGCAGCCTCGGCTACGACGTCGTAGTCGAGTCCGGCGCGGGCCTGCAAGCATCCTTCGAAGATTCCGCCTACGAGGCCGCCGGCGCCGTGGTCGTCGCCGACGCCTGGGGCGCCGACATCTTGCTCGCCGTCAACGAGCCGTCCACTTCCCAGATCGCCCGCCTCCGGCCGGGCGCCACGCTCATCACGTTCCTCGCGCCACGCCAGAAGCCCGAGCTGACGAGGGAACTGGCCGAGCGCGGCGTCACCGCTATGAGCATGGACATGGTGCCGCGCACCTCCCGGGCCCAGTCGCTCGACGCGCTCAGCTCGCTGGCCAACATCTCCGGCTACCGCGCGGTCGTCGAGGCCGCCCACGCCTTCGGCCGGTTCTTCACCGGGCAGGTCACCGCCGCGGGCAAGGTCCCCCCGGCCAAGGTGCTCGTCGCCGGCACCGGCGTCGCGGGGCTCGCCGCCATCGGTGCCGCCAACTCCCTCGGCGCCATCGTCCGCGCCACCGACGTGCGGCCGGAGACGGCCGAACAGGTGGAGTCCATGGGCGCCAAGTTCCTGCACGTCGCCGCCGACCAGGGCGTGAGCTCCGACGGCTACGCCAAGGAGGCCAGCGCCGACTACGCCGCCAGGGCGGCCGAGCTCTACGCCGAGCAGGCCAAGGACGTAGACATCATCATCACCACGGCGGCCATCCCGGGCAAGCCTTCGCCGAAGCTCATCACCGCCGACATGGTGAACTCCATGAAGTCGGGCTCCGTGATCGTCGACCTCGCCGCACAGGGCGGCGGCAACTGCGAGCTCACCCGCCCGGGGGAGTCCTACGTCACCGACGGCGGCGTCACCATCATCGGTTACACCGACATGGCGTCCCGGCTGCCCGGGCAGGCGTCCCAGCTCTACGGCACCAACCTCGTCAACGCGCTGCAGCTGATGACGCCGGAGAAGGACGGGCAGCTCGTCGTCGACTTCGAGGACGAGGTCGTGCGCACCATGACCGTGGCCCACCGGGGCGAGGTGACCTTCCCGCCGCCCCCGATCCAGGTGTCCGCGGCGCCCGCCCCGGCCAAGGTCGACGTCGCCCCTCACCCCGAACCGGTGCAGAAGGCTCCCCGGCCCTGGTGGCACCAGGTTGCTGCGGTCGCCGCCACGTCGGTCGTGCTCATCGCGCTCCTGACCGTGGCGCCCAGCTCGTTCGTCGCGCTCTTCGGCGTGTTCGCGCTCGCCTGCATCGTCGGTTACTACGTCGTCTGGAACGTCACGCACGCCCTGCACACACCCCTGATGAGCGTCACGAACGCGATCTCCGGCATCATCATCGTCGGCGCGATGACGCAGCTGGCCCACGACGACTGGCTGGTCAAGGCGCTGGCGTTCGTCGCCGTCCTGATCGCCTCCATCAACGTCTTCGGTGGCTTCACGGTCACCTACCGCATGCTCAACATGTTCAGGAAGGCCTGAGGACATGTACCTGTCGAACTTCATCAACGCCACCTTCATCTTCGCCGGCATCATGTTCGTCCTCGCGCTCGCGGGGCTCAGCAAGCACGAGACCGCCAAGAAGGGCAACGTCTTCGGCATCCTCGGCATGGTCTTCGCCGTCGTCGCCACCAACTTCGCCATCGCCTACAGCGACGTGGTCGAGCACAACATCCAGATCAGTTCGGCGATCCTGCTGTACGTCGCGATCGCGATCGGTGCGAGCATCGGCATCTGGCGCGCGCGCAAGGTCGAGATGACCGGCATGCCGGAACTCATCGCGCTGTTGCACAGCTTCGTCGGCGCGGCGGCCGTCATCGTCGGGTTCAACGTCCACCTGATGAACCCGGGCTCCGACCTCCTCCACTCGATCGAGGTCTACCTGGGCATCCTGATCGGTGCGGTCACGTTCACCGGGTCGCTGGTCGCGTGGGCCAAGCTCAACGGCAAGATGGCCTCCAAGCCGCTCACCCTGCCCGGCCGGCATTGGCTGAACCTCGCCAACGTCGTCGTGATGGCGGGTCTGGGATGGTGGTACGTCGAGAGCCACTCGATGGTGCCGCTCGCGATCATGACGGTCCTGGCGCTGTGGCTGGGCTTCCACCTCGTGGCTGCCATCGGCGGCGCGGACATGCCGGTCGTGGTCTCGATGCTCAACTCGTACTCCGGATGGGCGGCCGCCGCGTCGGGCTTCATGCTCGACATGACGATCCTCATCATCACGGGTGCCCTCGTCGGCGCGTCCGGCGCCATCCTCTCCTACATCATGTGCCGCGCCATGAACCGTTCCTTCATCTCCGTGATCCTGGGCGGCTTCGGCGACAACGCGGTGGCCGACTCCGGGGAGATGGGGGAGTACCGCGAGGCAGGCGCCGCCGAGGTCGCCACCATGCTGGCCGACGCCGACCGGGTGATCATCGCCCCGGGCTACGGCATGGCCGTCGCGCAGGCGCAGTACCCCGTCGCCGAACTGACGGAGCGGCTGCAGGAGCGCGGCGTCGACGTGCGGTTCGCGATCCACCCGGTGGCAGGCCGGCTCCCCGGGCACATGAACGTGCTCCTCGCGGAGGCCAAGGTCCCCTACGACATCGTGTTCGAGATGGACGAGATCAACGCCGACTTCAAGGACACCGACGTGGTCCTCGTGATCGGGGCCAACGACACCGTCAACCCCGCGGCCAACGAACCCGGCTCGCCGATCTCCGGCATGCCGGTGCTCAAGGTCTGGGAGGCGCGCAACGTCGTCGTCTTCAAGCGCTCCATGAACGCGGGCTACGCCGGTGTGCAGAACCCGCTGTTCTTCCTGGACAACTCGGTGATGTACTTCGGTGACGCGAAGGCGTCGACGCAGGCACTGCTCGCCGAGCTGCCGGCGCCCAACCGGGTCCCCGAGGTGGCCCGGGCGTAACGCCTAGACCCGACGCATCACCGCGACGACCTTGCCCATGATCGTCGCGTGGGTGCCGTCGATGGGGCTGTAGCGCTCGTTGTGGGGCAGCAGCCACACCTGGCCGTCGCGGCGCCGGAACGTCTTCACGGTGGCCTCGTCGTCGAGCAGGGCGGCGACGATGTCACCGTTGACGGCGTCCGGCTGCCTCCGCACGACGACCCAGTCGCCCTCGCAGATGGCGGCGTCGATCATCGAATCGCCCTTGACCTCGAGCATGAAGAACTCGCCGTGTCCCACGAGCTGCGTGGGGAGCGCGAACATGTCCTCGACGTGTTGCTCGGCGAGGATCGGCCCGCCGGCGGCGATGCGTCCGACCAGCGGCGCGGTGACCGAGTTCGGGGCAGACCGCGGTTCCTCGACGTGGTGCTCCGGCTCCCCGGTGGCGGGGTCGACGACGACCAGCGCACGGGTGCGGTTCGGGTCCCGGCGGAGATACCCGGCCTTCTCAAGGGCCTTGAGCTGGTAGGTGACGCTCGACGGCGAGGCCAGGCCGGCCAGCTCGGCCATCTCCCGCACGCTCGGCGGGTAGCCCTGCCGTTCGATCGACTCGCGGATGATGTGCAGGAGCTTGTTGGCGCGCGGCGACAGGCCCGTGCGGCTCGTGTGGCTACCGAACTCAGCCGCGATGGCGGCGCGTGATGGGCGCCCGACCCGCCGGGGGCCTTCTTCCTTGGTGCTCATGCCTCAACCCTACATTCGTTCGAAACACATGTTCGAAAGAATCCGGGCGTGTCGCGCCCCCAAAAATTGTCGGACCCCTCCGATTGACTCTCCCTGTCCGGGCGAAACACCCATTCGAAAATGTGTTGCATTTGGGCGGCGGCTCGGGTTAGACTCTAATCGTACAAACGTACGGCATCGGTTGAGAGGGGTAGTCATGAGCACCAACGCGATGAATGCACTGGGCGGTACGACGCGGGCGCCGCGCCGCCGCCGTGGCGAGGCCGCCGGGCGCCCCGTGGTCGCCCACCCGCCGCGCGCGGGCCGTGGCATCGCCCGTGGTCGCGTCGAGTCGTGCGTCGTGCACCGGACGCCGGTCGTGCCCCGCGCAGGGCTGGTCCAGCGACTGAAGGTCGCTGTGCTGGGCGTCATCGCGGTCGCCGGGGCCGTGGTCGGGGTCACGGGTTACGCGGCAGCATTGGGTCCCGATCCGGTCGCCGACGCGGTTCAGGGCGAGGCCGCCTGGTCGCACGTCGAGAAGTAGTCGGAGACACGCCGACAGGGGTTGACCTGCCCCCCGGCAGTGCGTACGGTAATCCCTACATCTAGTAGTCACATCAGTGTCATTTCCCAATCCCTTGTGTTTGGGCATGGGGCGGGGTGTACTGGATGTAGGACGCTCCAACGTATGAGAGAGACACGCCGTGCACTGCCCATTCTGCCGCCATCCCGACACTCGTGTCGCGGACTCGCGCGCGGCCGATGACGGGGCGACGATCCGGCGCCGCCGGGTCTGCAGCGCGTGCGACCGCAAGTTCACCACGGTGGAGCAGGTCGTGCTGCATGTGGTGAAGCGCTGCGGCGTACTGGAGCCGTTCAGCAGGGACAAGATCATCAACGGCGTGACGAAGGCCTGTCAGGGTCGCCCGGTGACGGCGGACCAGGTGGCCGCACTCGGCCAGCAGGTCGAGGAGGCACTCCGCGCCTCGGGCAGCGCCGAGATCCCCGCGGAGGAGGTCGGCGTCGCGATCCTCGGCCCCTTGGCCGAGCTCGACCCCGTCGCCTACCTGCGGTTCGCGAGCGTCTACAAGAACTTCGAGTCCGTCGACGACTTCGCCAAGGAGATCGCCGACATGATGGACCAGGCGCCGGCCGTGCCGGAACCCGCCATCACCAGACGTGGCGCCGGCGCCACCCCCACCCAAGAACCACTAATCGGCTGAGAGCAACGGAGAGGAAATCATGACGGCGACTGCGACCAAGGCCACATCCCGACGCAAGACACCCAAGGAGGGGGTCGGCCACGGCCTGACCATCGAGCGGGTCTTCACCACCGAGGGCGTCCACCCTTACGACGAGGTGCAGTGGGAGCTCCGTGACGTCGTGCAGACGAACTGGAAGACGGGCGAGAACGTCTTCGAGCAGCGCGGCGTCGAGTTCCCGACCGAGTGGAGCCTGAACGCGTCGACGATCGTGACGACGAAGTACTTCCGTGGCGCGCTCGGCACCGCCCAGCGTGAGGCGAGCCTGCGCACGCTCATCGACCGCGTGGTGGGCAAGTACACCGAGGCCGGCAAGCAGTACGGCTACTTCGCCACCGACGCCGACGCCGAGATCTTCGACCACGAACTCACCTGGATGCTGCTCCACCAGGTCTTCTCCTTCAACTCGCCCGTGTGGTTCAACGTCGGCACCCCCTCTCCGCAGCAGGTCAGCGCCTGCTTCATCCTCTCCGTCGACGACTCCATGGACTCGATCCTCAACTGGTACAAGGAGGAGGGCTTCATCTTCAAGGGCGGCTCCGGCGCGGGCCTCAACCTCTCCCGCATCCGGTCCTCCAAGGAACTCCTGAGCTCCGGCGGCACCGCCTCCGGCCCGGTCTCCTTCATGCGCGGCGCCGACGCCTCCGCCGGCACCATCAAGTCCGGTGGCGCCACCCGTCGCGCCGCCAAGATGGTGGTCCTCGACGTCGACCACCCGGACATCGAGGAGTTCGTCGAGACGAAGGCGCGCGAGGAGGACAAGATCCGCGCCCTGCGTGACGCCGGTTTCGACATGGACCTGGGCGGCAAGGACATCACCTCCGTCCAGTACCAGAACGCCAACAACTCGGTCCGCGTCAACGACGAGTTCATGCGCGCGGTCGAGGAGGGCACCCGCTTCGGGCTCCGTTCCCGCACCACCGGTGAGGTCATCGAGGAGGTCGACGCCCGCGACATGTTCGGCAAGATCGCCAAGGCCGCGTGGGAGTGCGCCGACCCCGGCATCCAGTACGACGACACCATCAACGCCTGGCACACCAACCCCGAGACCGGCCGCATCACGGCCTCCAACCCGTGCTCGGAATACATGAGCCTGGACAACAGCTCGTGCAACCTGGCGTCACTCAACCTGATGAAGTTCCTCGGCGACGACGACCGCTTCGACGTCGAGAAGTTCGTGAAGGCCGTCGAGCTCATCATCACCGCGATGGACATCTCGATCAGCTTCGCCGACTTCCCGACGGAGGCCATCGGCCAGACGACGCGCGACTTCCGCCAACTGGGCATCGGCTACGCCAACCTCGGCGCGCTCCTGATGGCCACCGGCAAGGGCTACGACACCGACGGCGGGCGCTCCACCGCGGCCGCGATCACGTCGCTGATGACCGGCACCGCCTACCGCCGTTCCGCCGAGCTCGCGGCGGCCGTCGGCCCCTACGCCGGCTACGCCCGCAACGCGGAGGCGCACCAGAAGGTGATGCGCAAGCACCAGGCCGCCAACGACGACCTGCGCGTCCTCGAGGACGACAAGGCCATCCACGCCGAGGCCACCCGCGAGTGGGAGCAGGTCATCGCCCTCGGGGCCGAGAACGGCTTCCGCAACGCGCAGGCCTCGCTGCTGGCGCCCACCGGCACCATCGGCTTCATGATGGACTGCGACACCACCGGCATCGAGCCGGACTTCTCGCTCGTGAAGTTCAAGAAGCTCGTCGGCGGCGGCTCCATGCAGATCGTCAACCAGACCGTGCCGCGGGCGCTGCGTCGCTTCGGCTACACCGACCAGCAGGTCGCGGAGATCGTCGACTACATCAGCAACCACGGTCACGTGATCGACGCCCCGCACCTGCAGCCGAAGCACTACGAGGTGTTCGACACCGCGATGGGGCAGCGCGCCATCAAGCCGATGGGTCACGTCCGCATGATGGCCGCGGTGCAGCCGTTCCTGTCCGGAGCGATCTCAAAGACCGTCAACCTGCCCGAGACGGCGACGGTGGAGGAGATCGCCGACGTCTACATGCAGGGCTGGAAGCTCGGCCTGAAGGCGCTCGCCGTCTACCGCGACAACTGCAAGGTCGGCCAGCCGCTCTCCGACGGCAAGAAGAAGGAGGAGCCAAAGGTCGAGACGGTCGTCGAGGAGAAGGTCGTCGAGAAGATCGTCTACCGGCCCAAGCGCGAGCGGCTGCCGAAGTCGCGCGCGTCGCGGACCACGAGCTTCTCCGTCAGCGGCGCCGAGGGCTACATGACCTCGGGCGCCTACGAGGACGGCCGCCTGGGTGAGGTGTTCCTCAAGCTCGGCAAGCAGGGCTCCACCCTCGCCGGCGTGATGGACGCGTTCTCGATCGCGGTCTCGATCGGCCTGCAGTACGGCGTGCCGCTCGAGAGTTTCGTCCAGAAGTTCACGAACCTGAAGTTCGAGCCCGCCGGCATGACCGACGACCCGGACATCCGCATCGCGCAGTCGTTCATGGACTACATCTTCCGCCGCCTGGCGCTGGACTACCTGTCCTTCGACGACCGCGCCGAGCTGGGCATCTACACGGCCGCCGAGCGCGCCCGCTACGTCGAGACCGGCTCCTACCTCTCCGAGGAGGACGAGGCCGCGATGCCCGAGTCCGAACAGCTGCGCAACGACGCCGCGGACGACTTCAACGTCGACGGTGCCCGCCAGCCGTCGTTGATCGATGCCCACACCACCGCCGAGCTGCTGGAGAACCTGACCGGACACGCCGTCGACGCGCCGCTGTGCATGACCTGCGGCACCAAGATGCGCCCCTCGGGCTCCTGCTACGTCTGCGAGGGCTGCGGCTCCACCAGCGGTTGCAGCTGACCGATCGAGTGAGCGAGCAGGCCCGCGGTCCGGTGATCCCGGGGCGCGGGCCTCTCCGCACCATCAGGAGGTTGTCGTGAGTGTCGACGTCACGGTCGAGACGATCATCAGGCGCCCGGTCGACGTAGTCGCGGGTTACGCGGCGGACCCGGCCAATGCGCCGTCCTGGTACGCCAACATCGAGTCGGTCGAGTGGCGGACTGCTCCTCCCCTGGCGATCGGGACCGAGGTCGACTTCGTGGCGCGGTTCCTCGGGAAGCGACTCGCGTACACCTACCGGTTCGCCGAGTACGTGCCGGGGGAGCGGCTGGTCATGTCCACTGCGCAGGGCCCGTTCCCGATGGAGACGACGTACACCTGGCGCAGCGTCCCAGGCGGGACGCGGATGAGCCTTCGGAATCGGGGGGAGCCGGCTGGCCTGCTCCGCGTGGCGGGGAGTGTGGCCGCGGCTGCGGTCCGACGCGCCACCACGAAGGACCTCGCCCGTCTCAAGGCGGTTCTGGAGCAGGGCTGAGCCCTCGTGCCGGTCCACTAGATTGGGCCCATGATCGATCCCGTGGTGACAGTGGGCTGGCTGGCCCTGCAGACCGACGTGCGCCTCGTCGATGTCCGTTGGTACCTGGACGGGCGCAGCGGCGCGGACGCCTACGCCGCCGGCCACGTCCCGGGCGCAGTGTTCCTCGACCTCGACGAGTGGCTCACCGCCACGCCCTCACCTGAGGAGGGCCGCCATCCGCTGCCGGGCCCGGAGCGGTTCGCTGAGGGGTTGCGTCGCGCCGGTATCGACGATGACACGGTCGTCGTGGCGTACGACGACGCCGGCGGCGCCACCGCCGCCCGGCTCGTGTGGCTGTTGCGGGTGCTCGGCCACGACGCCGCGCTCCTCGACGGGGGACTGCAGGCCTGGCCCGGGGACCTCTCCACGGAGCCGTCCGTCCCGGAGCCCGGCAACTTCTCGGCCCAGCCCTGGCCGGCCGAGGCATTCGTGGGCATCGACGACGTGACCGGTGCTCCATTCCTCGTCGACGTCCGGGCCGCGGAGCGCTACCGCGGCGAGACGGAACCGGTCGACGCCCGCGCGGGCCACGTCCCGGGCGCGATCAACCTGCCCACCACCGGCAACCTCGGGGAGGACGGCCGCTTCCTCTCGCCGGACACCCTCAAGACCCGCTACGCGGGGGTGGGGATCCACAAGGCGTCCGAGGTCGTTGCCTACTGCGGCTCCGGGGTCAATGCCTGCCACGCGCTGCTGGCGATGGAGCACGCTGGGCTGGGGCGGGGGCGCCTCTACCCGGGCTCCTGGTCGCAGTGGGCGGCCACCGACCGCCCGATGGAGACCTGAGCCGAGCGTCAGGCCGCGGCCTCGTCCAGCAGTGTGCACAGGCGGTCCGCGAACCGGGCCGCGGGGGCGCCGTCGACGATGTCATGGTCGACGCTGACCGTGAGGTTGAGGTAGGTCCTCGGCCGGGCGCTACCGTCGATCCAGGCCGGGCGGGTCTCCATCCCCCCGACGGCCACCATGAGCGTCGGCATCGAGATGGGGATGGCCCACCCTCCTTGGGGCCCGAACATGCCCACGGCGCTCAGCCCCACGGTCCCGCCCAGCTTTCGGAACAGCTCCGGGCGCCGCCGGAGGTACCACCAGAAGGGGGCGCGGCTCGCGGCCGGTAGCGCGAGGAACCGCTCCATCGCGCGCAGGAAGCGGTCGTCCTGCGGTTCGGGCCGCTGGGCTGCGCGCAACTCGTCGTGGATCTCTCGGGGCGACTTCGCCTGCGCAGCCCGGATGATGTGCGGCTTGACGATGGAATGGTCCTCCAGACGCACCTCGATCTGCGTGTTGATGTCGACGTCGTCGAAGACCCGCACCCGACGGCCGACGGGCAGTGCATGGAGCATCGGGTTCTCGGCCACCGCGACGCCGATCGCGTGGGCGACCGATGCGGTGACGGAAAGCGGCTGGGCCCCGGCAGCACGGACGGCTGCACGACGCGCCATCAGCCGCGTGACGTCCGCCTGGAACAGCCCGTGGATCACGCGCTTGCGCTGCCCGACGCGCAACACGTCGATGTAACCCTGCCGGACGACGGGCACCCGCACCCAGCGTCCGGGCGACGCCTTCGTCCCCATGTCTCCCATTTCAGCACGGCGACGCCCATCGCGCGGACGCGACCCGGGGTATCCGCGCGCGGGGCGGTAGGGTGATCGGCGACCTTCCCACTACCCAGGAGCACGCGTCCATGCCCGCACTTCGTTCCCGCACCAGCACCCACGGCCGCAACATGGCCGGAGCGCGCGCCCTCTGGCGTGCGACGGGCATGGGGGAGAACGACTTCGGCAAGCCGATCATCGCGGTGGCGAACTCGTTCACGCAGTTCGTGCCGGGCCACGTGCACCTGCGCGACATGGGCCGCCTGGTGAGCGGCGCCATCAGTGAGGCCGGCGCCGTCGGCCGGGAGTTCAACACCATCGCCGTCGACGACGGCATCGCCATGGGCCACGGCGGCATGCTGTACTCGCTGCCCAGCCGGGAGCTCATCGCCGACTCGATCGAGTACATGGTCAACGCCCACTGCGCCGACGGGCTCGTCTGCATCTCCAACTGCGACAAGATCACCCCGGGCATGTTCCTCGCCGCGCTGCGGCTCAACATCCCGACGGTGTTCGTCTCCGGCGGCCCCATGGAGTCGGGCAAGGCGATCGTCAAGGACGACGGCAGCGTCACCCCGAACCTGAACCTCATCAACGCGATGATCAGCGCCGTCGACGACAGCGTGTCCGACGAGGAGCTGCAGCGCATCGAGGAGAACGCCTGCCCGACGTGCGGCTCCTGCTCCGGCATGTTCACCGCCAACTCGATGAACTGCCTGCTCGAGGCGATCGGGCTGGCGCTGCCCGGCAACGGTTCCACCCTCGCCACGCAAGCCGCTCGCAAGGACCTCTTCCTGAACGCCGGCAAGCTGATCGTGGAGCTCGTCAAGAAGTACTACGAGCAGGACGACGAGTCGGTCCTGCCGCGCTCCGTCGCGACGAGGGCCGCGTTCATGAACGCCATGAAGCTCGACGTCGCCATGGGCGGCTCGACGAACACCGTCCTCCACCTGCTGGCCGCGGCGCAGGAGGCGGGTGTCGACTTCACCCTCGACGACATCGACGCCATCAGCCGCGAGGTGCCGTGCATCTCCAAGGTGGCCCCGAACTCCGAGAAGTTCCACATGGAGGACGTGCACCGGGCGGGCGGTATCCCCGCGCTCCTTGGTGAGCTCCACCGCGCGGGCAAGCTCGACGAGGACGTGAGCTGCGTCCACTCGGAGTCGCTGCAGCGCTGGCTCGACGACTGGGACATCCGCGGCGGCAAGGCCACCGACGAGGCGCTGGAGCTCTTCCACGCCGCGCCCGGGGGAGTTCGGACCACGGAGGCCTTCTCCACGACCAATCGCTGGGAGACCCTGGACACCGATGCGGCCGAGGGCTGCATCCGCAGCCTTGAGCACGCGTACACCGTGGACGGCGGACTCGCGGTCCTCAAGGGCAACCTGGCCCCTGACGGCGCCGTGGTGAAGACGGCCGGCGTCCCCGAGTCCCAGTGGGAGTTCACCGGCACCGCCGTCGTCGCCGAGTCGGAGGACGAGGCCGTCGAGGCGATCCTGCACGGCCGCGTGAAGGAGGGGGACTTCGTCGTCGTCCGCTACGAGGGCCCCAAGGGCGGCCCCGGGATGCAGGAGATGCTCTACCCGACGGCGTACCTCAAGGGCGTGGGGCTCGGGCCCAAGTGTGCGCTGGTCACCGACGGCCGCTTCTCCGGGGGTTCCTCGGGGCTCTCGATCGGGCACGTGTCGCCCGAGGCCGCGTCGGGGGGCACGATCGGGCTCGTCGAGGACGGCGACACCATCACCGTCTCCATCCCCGAGCGGTCGATCACCCTCAACGTGGACGACGAGACGCTCGCGGAGCGCCGCCGCGCCGCCGACGAGCGGGGCTGGCAGCCGCGGAACCGGGAGCGGGTCGTGTCGCAGGCGCTGCGCATCTACGGCGCGCTGGCCCAGTCGGCCGACAAGGGGGCCGCGCGGCGGTTCGACGGCGCGATCGGCTAGAGCCACTTCTGCCAGCGGAACACCAGCCACATCACGAGGGCCGACACCGCCATCAGCAGCAGGGCCAGCGGGTAGCCGTACGCCAGGCCCAGCTCGGGCATGTGGCGGAAGTTCATGCCGTAGACGCCGGTGATCAGTGACGGCACGAAGATGACGCCTGCCCAGGCGGCGATCCGTCGCGAGTCCCGGGCCTGGTCGAGCGCGGCCTCGCTCATCTCCTTGATCTGCTCGTTGCTGGTCTGCTGCTGCAGCGCGAGGTGGAGGTTGAGCACGCTCACCAGCGCCTGGCGCATCGCGTCGATGCGTTCGTTGAGGCTCGCGACGTGGTCCTCGATGCTGCGCATCTCCTGCCGGTACCGGTCGCCGAGCGTGACGAACAGCGCGTCGTGGCGGAGCTCCGCCAAGAGGGCTGCGACGGGCCGGAGCGACCGCTGGAACTCGATCACCTCGCGGGTCAACTGGTAGATGCGCCGCGAGACCTCGCTGTGGCCGGTGAACACCTGGGCATCGATCTCGTCGATGTCGTTGTCGATGCCGTAGACGATTCCGAGGTAGCCGTCGACCACGAGGTCCGCGAGCCGGAGCAGTACGACGCCCGGCCCCGCCGCCAGATCCGACGGCGACGCCTCCAGTTCGCGGCGCAGGCGGTCCAGGTCGGGGCCCCCGGATCGGCCGACGGTCACCACCACCCGTTCGGCGACGATCGCGTGCACCTCGCCGAACCGCACCGACTCGCGCTCGTCGTCGTAGGTTCCGACGCGCAGCGCCAGGAAGATGGTCTCCGGGTGTCGCTCGAGCTTCGGCCGGTGGTGGCCGACGGATGTGGAATCCGCGACGGAGCCGTCGAGCCGGAGGGCGACGGCCAGTTCCTCCACCCGGTCACGCGTGGGCTCGCGCAGGGTCGCCCACAAGAAACTCTCGGGGGTGTCCTCCAGCAGGCCCGCAGCCTCTGCGAACGAGGCCGGTGACGCCGCCAGGCGGCCATCGACGTAGAGCCCGAACTCGACGTCCTCGCCCGGCACGGTCGGCGCTATCGCGTGCTCGCGCCCTGCGCCTCGAGCGTCGCCGTCCCGGATTCGGAGCGTGCGCGACGCCCGAGCCAGAGGTAGACGGCGGCACTCGCTGCCAGTAGCGCGAGCAGGAGGACGACGAACCACGGCGACCGCTCCCACAAGCGGGCGAGCGCCACCCAGCCGATGAAGCCGATCGTGCCGTACATGAACGCCCAGATGACGCAGCCCGCGGCCACCGCGGGCAGGTAACGGCGCAGCGACATCCGCATCGCTCCGGCACCGAGGTTGACCATGGTCTGCACACCAACGGTGAGGAAGCTGAGGGTGACGGCCGGGGCGCCCCACTTGTTCAGCCAACGCTGGCCGGTGTGGTAGTGCGGCGACTCGAGCAGCTTCCGCCAGCGGGTGCGTGCGGTGCCGCCCGCGATGCCGCGCCCGAGCCAGTACGTGGCGTTCGCGCGGATCATCACGATCACCCAGAGCCCGGCCACGACGGCCAGCAGGGGTGCGTTGTCCCAGGTGAATGGATTCCACCACCGGACTTCGAACGGGATGAGGGGCAGCACGCTCGTCAGTGTACCTTCCGGTTGCCCGGAGGCCGCTCGGACGACTGCTAGGTTGGGTCGGAATGGAGGGCAGCATCATGGATCTCGACGATTTCGACATCGACTCGGCCACGCTCGGCGCGTGGCAGTCGTTCACGACGAATCTCACCGAAGTCCTGTCGGTCATGGACGAGTCCTCCGACCTCACCATCTCGGTGGCGCGCGGCCTCGTCGACGGCGGCGACACGCCGGCCATCCGCTTCTCCGCGCGGGACGAGATCGTCACCGCGCGCATCCTCAACGGGTGGAGCGTCCCCGGCAAGGCCGATCCCTCCGACGATGAACGTCCCCTCCTGCTGGAGCTCGGCTGGGCCGAGGTCCCCGAGGACGACGCCACGTACTACACGGCGCGCTGCGACCAGGAGGAGACCGAGCCGCTCGCCGTGCTGGCGGCGGCCACCCTCCGCGAAGTCTTCGAAGTCCTGCACCCCGTCTTCCTCGAGCCGGACCAGCTGAAGGAGATCCTGCGGGGCAGCGCCACCTGGCAGTCGTCCGCGGTCCCGGCCCGACCGCAGGACGTCGCGATCATGCCCGCCAACCGGGCGGAGCTGGACCGCATCGTCGACCAGCAGCTCGAGAAGCTCTTCGGCCACCCCTCGTTGCGCAACCCCGACGGGGACGTCACCATCCGCGTCGGCTCCACCATGCTGTTCCTGCGCTCGACGCAGGACGCGGGCGAGATCGTGCTGTTCTCGCCGCTCGTGCACGACGTGGCCGGACGGTCGCGCGCGGCGGAGGTCCTGAACGACCTCAACGTGGAGTCGCGCTACGGGCGGTTCGCGCTGCACCGCGACCGCGTGTTCGTGCAGGTGTCCGTGCCGGCCCGCCCGTTCGTGCCGGCCCACCTGCACCAGGCCCTGCGGATCATGAGCCAGATCGCCGACGGGATCGACGACGACCTCGCCGACCGGCTGGGCGGCAGGACGACCTTCCCCAACCAGCTCGAGTCGTAGTCGCGACCGTCCCGCGAGCACTAAGCTGGTCCCATGGAAAACGACGAGGTGACGTACTTCTCCCCGATCCCCGAGGAGGAGTGCCGGTCCTTGCTGGGCTCGGTCGAATTCGGACGCGTCGCGTGGACGGCGGATGACGGCGTCATGGTGCTGCCGGTCAACTTCCAGCTCGTGGACGGGCACGTCGTCTTCCACACGGCTCAGGGCTCCACGCTGGCCAAGATCGCCGACGGCGCGAACGTGGCATTCCAGGCGGACGAGATCGATCCGGACTCTGCGATCGGCTGGTCCGTCCTGCTGCGCGGGACCACCCGGCAGGCTCCGGCGAACATCCCAGCGCACTCCTGGATGAGCGACGAACGGTCGCTCGGCGTGATGATCGAGGAGACGTCGTTGTCCGGACGGGTCATCTCCGGCAGGAAGAGGGAGCAATCATGAACGAGCGCGATCTGGTCGTCGTCGGTGTCGACGGCAGCGAGGACGGCCTGCGGGCCGTCAAGTACGGCGCCGGCATGGCGCTGCTCACCGGCGGCGAACTGATGCTCGTCAACGCCGTCGACGACACCCTCATGGCCGGCGCATGGGGCGTGGTCTACGACCCGGAGGTCCTGCACGAGGCGGGCGTCACCGCCAACTCCGTCGCCCGTCAGCATGCCATCGCCAACGGGATGCCCGAGGAGCGGATCAAGACAGAGGTCATCATGGGCACCCCGGCGGGCGTGCTGACGCGCCTCAGCGAGGTCGCGAGCCTGATCGTGGTCGGCCGGCGCGCCGCCTCCGGGCTGGAGCGCATGTTCGTCGGCTCCACCTCCGTCGCCGTGGTCGCCAACGCCGCTTGCCCGGTCGTGGTCATCTCCGCCGCCTCCAACCCCGAGGACGTCGGCGACAAGCGGCTGATCGGCGTGGGCGTCAACACCCACCCGGGCTCGGAGTCACCGTTGGAGGCCGGCTTCCAGCAGGCCCAGCTGCACGGCGCCCGGCTCGAGATCGTCCACGTCGTGCAGCCGCCGGTGGGCATCTTCGGCCCGAAGCTCTCGCCCGCGCAGTTGGAGCAGCAGCTCCGCTTCGCCGAGGGCGGGCTCAAGGAACTCGCCGGTCCTCTCAGCCAGCGGTACCCGGGCGTCGAGTACTCGATCGTCGTGGTGGCCGACAGCCCCATCAACGAGCTTGTGAGCCGCTCGGCCAGCTACGACCTCCTCGTCCTGGGGGTCAGTGACTCGGCCATTCCCGGCGTCCAGCTGGGCGGCCTTATGCGAGGGCTGATGGCGCACGCCATGTGCCCCCTCTACGTGGCCGCGTGACCCGGGTCGTAGTCAACCCCGAGCTGCCCATCGCGGACGAGGCCGAGCGAATCGCCGACCTCATCCGCGACCACCAGGTGGTCGTCGTCGCCGGCGAGACCGGGTCGGGCAAGACCACCCAGCTGCCGAAGATCGCGCTCCTCGCGGGCCGGGAGCGCATCGCCCACACGCAGCCCAGGCGGCTCGCCGCCCGCACGGTCGCGCAGCGGATCGCCGACGAGTGCGAGGTGGAACTCGGCGACTTCGTCGGCTACCAGGTGCGGTTCACCCGCAAGGCCGGCGCCGCCACGCGCATCAAGCTGATGACCGACGGCATCCTGCTCAACGAGCTGACCCACGACCGGATGCTGCGCCGCTACGACACGATCATCATCGACGAGGCCCACGAGCGCAGCCTCAACATCGACTTCCTGCTCGGCTACTTGAAGCAGCTCCTGCCCAAGCGACCCGAGCTGCGCGTGATCGTCACCTCGGCCACCATCGACACCGCCCGCTTCTCGGAGCACTTCGGCGACGCGCCGATCGTCGAGGTCAGCGGACGGACCTACCCCGTCGAGATCCGCTACCGCGAACCGCTCGAGGGCGAGGACGAGATCGACCAGATCACCGCCGCCGTGGACGACCTCTTCCGGCAGTCGTCCACGGGCGACATCCTCGTCTTCCTGAGCGGCGAGCGCGAGATCCGCGACGCGGCGGAGGCCATCGAGGCCCTCAAGCTACCGGGCCTCGAGACGCTGCCGCTCTTCGCGCGGCTCTCGGCGGCCGACCAGGCGAGGGTGTTCCAGCCGCACCGGACGCGCCGCGTGGTGCTGGCCACCAACGTCGCCGAGACGTCGATCACCGTGCCCGGGATCCGGTTCGTCGTCGACACCGGCAACGCCCGCATCTCCCGCTACTCCGCGCGCACGAAGGTCCAGCGGCTGCCGATCGAGCCGGTCTCGCAGGCGTCGGCGAACCAGCGCGCCGGCCGCTGCGGGCGCCTCGGACCGGGCATCGCCGTCCGCCTCTACACGGAGGAGGACTTCCTCTCGCGCCCGGAGTTCTCCGATCCCGAGATCCTGCGGACCAACCTCGCCACCGTCATCCTGCTGATGGCGCAGGCCGGCCTCGGCGACATCGCGAAGTTCCCGTTCGTCGAGGCGCCGGTCACCAGCCAGATCAACGACGGCATCCGGGTGCTGCAGGAACTCGGCGCGCTGAAGGACCGGAAGGCGGGGGAGGAGCTGCGCCTCACCTCGACCGGGCGCGCCCTGGCCAGGATGCCGGTGGACCCCCGTCTGGGGCGCATGCTGCTGGAGGGGGCCCGTCGCGGCTGTCTCCGCCAGGTGCTGGTGCTCGTGGCCGGGCTCACGGTCCCCGACGTCCGCGAACGACCCCTGGAGCACCAGCAGAAGGCCGACGAGCTGCACCGGCGCTTCTCGGTCGTCGCGTCGGACGACGGCGGCAAGGCTGGGGTCCCGGAGGGAGGCGACTTCGAGGCGCTGCTGAACGTGTGGCACTACCTGCGGCGCCGGCGGCGGGAGCTGAGTGGCAACCAGTTCCGGCGGATGTGCCGCGACGAGTTCCTCCACTTCGTGCGGTTCCGGGAATGGGAGGACCTGGTCTCCCAGCTCAGGGAGGTCGCGAAGGAACTGGAACTGCGCACCGACGGCGAGGGCGCCATGCCCGACGTGCTGCGGTCGCTGCTGTCCGGCCTCCTGTCCAACATCGGGCTGCTGGAGCCGGAGCGGGCGAAGCGCGAGCCGGGCAAGCGTCGACCCTTGCGGGAGTACCAGGGCGCGCGGGGCACGAAGTTCGCCATCCAGCCCGGATCGGCGCTCGCGAAGTCCACGCCGCCGCTGGTCGTCGCGTTCGAGTTGGTCGAGACCTCCCGTCTGTGGGCGCGGACGGTGGCGCCCATCCGCGCGGAATGGGTCGAGGACGTCGCCGGCGACCTCGTGACCCGCACCCTGTCGGAGCCCCGCTTCGCTCAGCGCACCTCCACCGTGGTCGCGAGCGAGCGGGTGACGTTGTTCGGGGTGCCCATCATCGCCGGCCGCCGTGTGAACTACGCCCGCACCCACCCCGTCGAGGCTCGCGAGATCTTCATCCGCTCGGCACTCGTCGAGGGCGAGTGGGAGACGCGCAACCCGCTCGTGGTGGCGAACCGGCGCGCGCTCGAGAAGGCGGGTCGGCTCACCGACCGCATGCGGCGGCCCGACCTGCTCATCTCCGACGACGCGCTCTACCAGTTCTACGACTGCAAGCTGCCCGAGACCGTGTGCTCCGGGGCGACCCTGGACAAGTGGCTCCGCGGCATCCCGAAGGAGTCGTGGCCCACGCTGACCCCGGAGCAGTGCATCACGGACGAGTCCGCGATCAGGGCGTCCGACTTCCCGGAGCACTTCGTCGTGGGCCCGGCGAAGCTCCCGGTCGACTACGTCTTCCAACCCGGGCGTCGTGACGACGGCGCGGCGATCACCGTGCGGCTGGAGCAACTGGGTTCGCTGGATCCGCCGCCGTTCACCTGGCTGGTGCCGGGGCTGCGGCAAGAACTCGCCACGGAGCTCATCCGGGGCCTGCCGAAGTCGGTGCGCACGTCGTTCGTACCCGCGCCCGACTACGCCGCGCGGGCGCTGGCATGGCTGGAGCAACGCGGGGAGACCGGCCAGGGCAGCTTCCCCCGGGCGCTGGGCCGGGCGCTGACCGCGCTCACCGGGGTCATGGTCGACGAGTCGCTGTGGCGCCCCGACGGCCTGCCGGCGCACCTGCAGCCGACGTTCGTCGTCGTGGAGGGCGGCAAGGAGGTCGCAAGGGGTGCCGACCTCGGCGCCCTGCGAACCCAGCTCTCCGCCAAGGTGGCGCAGACGCTCACCCGGGCGGCCGGCAGGCTCACGTCGTCGGGGCAGCGGAGCTGGACGTTCGGGACGATCCCCGTCACCACGTCCCTCGGCGGCGGGGTCATCGGCTACCCGTCGCTCGTCGACGAGGGCGACACGGTGGGCGTGCAGGTCTCCGACACGAGGCTCAAGGGCGAGCGCGCGCACGTCCAGGGACTCCGGCGCCTGCTCACGCTCACGAACCCGGATCCGACGAAGTGGGTCGTCAGCCACCTGACGATGACCGAGAAGCTGGCGCTCGCCGACTCTCCCTACCCCAACGTGCCGGAACTGCTGAAGGACGCGTGGCTGAAGGCCTCCGAGCAGCTGGCCGAGCGGCACGGCCCCGCGCTCGAGGTCCGCGACGGTGACGCCTACGCCCGCGTGTCGGTGGCGGTTCGCCAGGACTGCACGGACCAGACGCGCAAGGTGGTGAGCACGGCGGCCGCGGCATTGACGGCGGCGTCGCAGGCGCGGCTCGCGATGGCCGACCTCCCCGCCGACCACCCGGTCCGGGCCGATGTGACGGCCCAGCTCGACAACCTGTTCTTCAACCGCTTCCTCAGCTTCACGCCGGACCCCTGGCTGGAGCACCTGCCGCGCTACGCCGAGGCCGCCGCCCACCGCGTCCGGGCGGCGAAGGCGAACCCCGCCCGCGACGCGCGCGAGGCCCTGCAGGTCGAGGATCTCGAGGCGGAGTACGCGGACCTCACGGCCGCCGAGCCCCCCGGCCCGCTGCGTCCCGCGGTGGAGGAGATCGCGTTCCTCCTCGAGGAGCTCCGGGTCAGCCTCTTCGCGCAGCAGCTGCGCACCAGCGTCCCCGTGTCGGCCAAGCGGGTGCGGAGCGCGATCCAGCGTGCGCGGACCGTGCCATGATGATCGGGTGCCTAAAGACGTAGCCGGCCTGATGGGCCTGTTTGAACTCAAGCGGATCGACGACCTGGTGTGGGAGGGCCCGCAGCCCGACACGCTGTTCCAGCGGCTCTTCGGCGGCCAGGTGCTCGGCCAGACGATCGTCGCCGCCCAGCAGAGCGTGGCCGGCGATCGGCTGATCCACTCCCTCAACTCGTACTTCCTGCGCCCGGGCTCGCCGGACGAGCCGCTCACGTTCGAGGTCGAGGTGGTGCGCGACGGGCACACCTTCAGCAACCGCCGGGTGGTCACGAAGCAGTCCGGGCGCACGATCTTCGTCATGCAGGCCTCGTTCCAGGAGTCGGAGCCCGGTCTCGAGCACACCGCGCAGCAGCCGCACAAGGGGCTCACGCCCCCGGCCGAGGCCCCGTCGCTGCGGGCCGTGCTCGAGGACCGGTTCGGCGCGCACATCGACGTGCTCTCGGAGTGGGACGCGCTCGACGTCCGGCTGGCCCAGGACCCCAGGGTGGACGAGGGGGGAGCCCACCTCCGCGCGTGGGTGCGCACGAAGTCCGTCCTGCCCTCGGAGCCGCTGCTGCACACGGCGGTGCTCGCGTACCTCAGCGACATCACGCTGCTCAGCGTCACCACGATCCCGCACGAGGTGCAGCTCATGTCGCCCAACCTGCAGTCGGCGTCGATCGACCACTCGATGTGGTTCCACCGCCCGGTCAAGACGGACCAGTGGCTGCTCTACGAGATGAACTCGCCCTCCGCGGCGGGCGCCCGGGGCTTCTGCACCGGGCGCCTCTACCAGAACGGCGTGACGGTGGCCTCGTGCGCGCAGGAGGGCCTCCTGCGCCTGATCTGAGGACTAGCGGCCGGCGGACAGGAGGCGGAGCGCCTCGTCGGCGCGGTCGGCCACGACCTCGACGGTGTAGCTGGCGGCCTTGATCGTGCTCGCGGCGGCGAAGCTGCGCTCCTTGCCCGTGAGCGCGTGCCCCAGGAGGCCGAAGATCGCGCCGAAGGCGGCGGCGATGAGCACCGACCAGAGGATCACACTCAGCCATGCGATCGCCGGGACGAACAGGGCGAACAGCACACCCAGCATGAGGCCGAGCCAGGCGCCCGACAGCGCGCCGTAGCCGGCGGCGCGGCCGTACGTGCGCTTGCCGAGGACCTGCTCCACGGACTTGAGGTCGTGGCCGACGATGCGGACGGTGCCGACCTCGAAGTCCTTGTCAGCGAGCAGGTCGACCGCCGCCTGCGCGGCGGGGTAGTTGTCGAACTCGGCGATGGTTGCCCGCTGGACGTTGTAGGTGGGCTGGGTCATTTGCTCCTCCAAACTGTTAGGGGTTTGTATAGTTTTATTCTACCAACCAATTCTGCTGGTTCAAGGAAGGAGCCACATGGACCACGACGAGCAGCCCCCGCCCGACGCGGTGGGGGAGGCGCTGAGGACCGCCATGACCTCGATCGCGCGTTGGACCGCCCGCACGCACACGCGCGGGGAGGGCCCCACGCCGGGGGAGGTCTGGCTCCTGCAGCGGCTCGCTGCGACGGGAGCCCGGAGGATGGGCGAGCTCGCGGACCTCGGCCGCGTGGACCGGTCCACCATGACCGCGCAGGTCAAGCGGCTGGTGGAGCGCGGCTGGGCCGAGCGGGTCCCGGAGCCCTCCGACCGGCGCGCGGTCACGATCAGCATCACCGAAGCCGGCCGGGCCGCACTGCGGGAGGTGCTCACCCGCGAGAGCGGCGCCCTGGCGCGTGTGCTGCGCGACTGGCCGAGCGAGGACGTCGCACGGTTGGTCGACCTCCTGACCCGGTTCGCGCGCGCGGTGGACGAGGATCAGAGCAGTTCGTGACGCGCGGGTGGGCGACCGGCACGCGCCGCCTCGAGGAACTCCAGGACCACCTCGTACCAGACCTTCGCGTGCTGCGGCGTCAGGATCCAGTGGTTCTCGTCGGGGTAGTAGAGGAACCGGTGCCGGAGGGTGTCCGGCGGCCCGTCGTGGTTGCCGGTCAGGGCCCACCACAGCGCCAGGCCCTCACCGATCGGCACCCGGTAGTCCTTGTCGCCGTGGATCACGAGCATCGGCGTCTCGATGCGGTCGGCGAAGCGGTGCGGTGAGTACCGCTCCATCATCTCCGGAGTGAACTGCTCGCGCCAGAAGTGCGGCGCGTCAGTCGTGGCCGCGAACGCCGGGAGGTTCCACAGCGACGCGTGGGTCACGATCGCCTTGAACCGGTCCGTCTGCGTGGCGATCCAGTTCGCCATGTAGCCGCCGAACGAGCCGCCCATCATGATCGTCGATTCGCCGCTGACGTCGTCGCGCGCCTCGACCGCGTCGGTGAGCGCCATCACGTCGGTGTAGGGCTCGGCACCCCATCGCGCCCAGCCGCGCTGGATGTAGTCCCAGCCGTAGCCGGTGGACAGTGCGGGGTCGGGCAGCAGGACCGCCTGGCCCCGGGCCGCGAGCAACCACGGGCACCAGCGCCAACTCCAGGCGTTCCAGGAGCTGACCGGTCCGCCGTGCACCCAGAGGGCCAGGGGAGCGGGATGCTCGGGGGCGGCGCCCTCCGGGAGCACCAGCCAGCCCGGGACCCGGGTGCCGTCCTCGGCCAGGGTCTCCACCCGCTCCAGCCGGCCGGGCAGCGCGGGGTACTCCACGGGACCGGGCAGCGTGCGCGTCGCCCCCGAGACGACGTCGATGGCCACCACCTCGCCGGGGCAGTCGTGCGCGGAACGGACCGCGTAGAGGGTGCCGCCGTCCGGGTTGACGCGGACGCTGCTGAAGGCCCCCCGTTCGGTCAGCCGGCGCACGGCGCCGCCGGCGACGTCGATGGCGAAGACCGGCGCGTGGCCGTCCTCGTCCGCGGTGACGTACAGGGTCGAGCCGTCGGGGGAGAAGCACTCGGGGTGGCCCCAGCGATCCCATCCCTCGGCCAGCACCATGGACTCGCCGGAGTCCAGCCGGAAGAGGCGGAGCCGTTGCCGGTTGGCCCGCTCGGGCGTGGAGTGGTCCATCTCGACCGCCACCACCCCGCCACCGTCGCGCGTGAAGACCGGCGCGTGGTAGCTGCGGTCGCGATCGCCCGCGACGGTCCGTCGTTCACCGCTGTCCACGTCGACGTGCACGAGCTCGGTGCGCCACTCACCGCGCGGCTCCTCGACGCGCCAGGGCACCACGACGCTGCGGCCGTCCGGGGCGAGCACGGCGTCGGTGATGGCGCGGCCCACGTCGCCGACGAGGTCCCGCACCTCCGCGATGCCGTCCCCGCCGGCCACCCCGACGCGCAGCCGGGTCGACTCGGGGCCGAGATCGTGGTCCCAGTACCGGACGCCGGCGGAGGCGTGCCAGAGGGCGGAGACCTTCTTGGTCCGGCGGTCCGCACGCTTCTTCGCATCCGCCTCGTCGTCAGTGACCCCGGCGTGCATCGTCACGCCCAGGACCACGGTGTCGGAGTCCGGTGCCGTGAGCACGTGCGAGAACCCGCCGTCGCGTCGCGTGAGGACGGACGCCTCGCCGCCCCGCGCCGGCAGTCGCCAGACCGCGGACACCGACTCGGCGGGCTTCTCGTCCCCCTCGGCGGGCACGTCGCGCTTCGAGCTGAACAGGATGGAGCCGTCGCGGGCGAAGGCGGACAGTGCCTCGCCCTTCACCGACCTCGTCAGTCGGTGGGCGGGCAGCGCGCCGTTCGGGTCGACCTCCCACAACGCGGTCGTGTACGCCGTCCGGTCGGCGGCGAGACTGCTGACGGCCACGACGAGGCGCTGCGCGTCGGGGCTCAGTGCCAGGTCGCCGAGCCGGGGGAGCGCGATGTACTGGTCGAGGTCCAGAAATGGCGAGTGGAGGGCATCTGTCATGCCCTCCACCCTATTGGCGCCGATGGTCGGCGACGCGGATCACGCGGCCAGGTCGACCCGGGCCCGCATCTTCGACAGCGCGAGCCGCTCGATCTGCCGCACGCGCTCCGCGGTGATGCCCCAGTGGGCGCCGATGTCCGCCAGCTTCGCCTGACGGCCGTCGACGAGCCCGTACCGGCGGCGCACCACGTCGCGGGAGCGCTCGTCGAGCTCGCCCATCATCTCCTCGATGCGTGCGCGGTCGGCGACGTCGAGGACCATCTCGTCGGGTCCGGGGGAGACGTCGCGTGCGATCAGGTCGCCGAGCGAGGTGTCGCCGTCGGTGTCGACGGGGGCGTCCAGCGAGACGTGCTCGCGGGAGTAGCGGACGAGGTCCACGACGCGGGACTCCTCGAGGCCGAGTTCGGCGGCGATCTCGCCGAGCTCCGGGTCGCGACCGAGTTCGCGCTCGAGCGTGCGACGGACGGCGGAGACCTGGTTCACCTGCTCCGCGACGTGCACGGGGAGGCGGACGATCCGGCCCTGCTGCGCGATGCCTCGCGAGATGGCCTGGCGCACCCACCACGTGGCATAGGTGGAGAACTTGAACCCCTTGGCGTAGTCGAACTTCTCCACGGCCCGGATCAGGCCGGTGTTGCCCTCCTGGATGAGGTCGAGGAGCGGCATCTGCGCGCGGCCGTACTTGCGGGCCACCGAGACCACCAGCCGGAGGTTGGACTTCACGAAGCGGCGCATGGCGCGCTCGCCCTGCTCGGCGATGGCCCGGAGTTCGTCCTCGGTGGCGTCCGAGGTGGTCTCGACCTCGCCCTCCAACACCTTCTCGGCGAAGAGCCCGGCCTCGATCTCGCGGGCCAGCTCGACCTCCTCGACGGCGCTCAGGAGTGGGGTCTTTGCGATTTCGTCCAGGTACTGGCCGACAGCGTCCTTTCCGTCGATGCCCTCGTAACGGCTTCGTGCGGTGCTCATAAAATGACTCCTTTCGCGGCCTACACCAGTTACAACGCCCCGGTTCGTGGAAAAGTTCCAAAGCTTCCCGATTCATTTGAATCCGCCGGACGCGGGTGCAAAGATGGACGACGCGTCCCTTGACCGAAACGGGACGTCGCTTGCCCAAAATCTGGAGGAAGACCGTGTCCGAGACCCCCCGCAAGGCCACACCCCGCTCCCGCAAGCCGGCTGCGGCGAAGTCCGGCACCGCGGCGAAGAGCACGACGACCAGGGCCGGGACCGCGGCGAAGCCGGCGACGCGACGCACGACCAAGGCCAAGGCCGCCGAGGAGGTCATCGAGGCCGGCGTCGAGCCGACGATCGCCCAGGCGGTCTCCGGCGAGGTCCCCATCGCCAAGGCCGACAAGGACGGCAACGACATCGTCATGACGGTAGGCGGCAAGAAGCGCTCGCTCGACGACGTCGACGACACGAGCTTCAACGAGGCCGAGGCCGCCGAGGAGGAGAAGGAACTCGTCGGGGGCGAGGACCAGGGCTTCGCCCTCTCGGACTCCGACGACGCCGACGAACCCGAACAGCAGGTCGTCTCCGCGGGCGCCACCGCCGACCCCGTGAAGGACTACCTGAAGCAGATCGGCAAGGTCGCGCTGCTGAACGCCGTCGAGGAGGTCGAGCTCGCCAAGCGCATCGAGGCCGGCCTGTTCGCGGAGGAAGCGCTCGCCGACGAGGAGCACCCCCTCGACCCGGCCGACGTCGACGACTACCACTGGATCATGGAGGACGGGAAGCGGGCCAAGAACCACCTGCTCGAGGCCAACCTCCGCCTGGTCGTGTCCCTCGCCAAGCGCTACACCGGCCGCGGCATGCTGTTCCTGGACCTCATCCAGGAGGGCAACCTCGGCCTCATCCGCGCGGTCGAGAAGTTCGACTACACCAAGGGCTACAAGTTCTCCACGTACGCGACGTGGTGGATCAAGCAGGCCATCACGCGTGCCATGGCCGACCAGGCCCGCACCATCCGCATCCCCGTGCACATGGTCGAGGTCATCAACAAGCTCGCCCGCGTCCAGCGGCAGATGCTGCAGGACCTCGGCCGCGAACCCACCCCCGAGGAGCTCGCCGCAGAGCTCGACATGACCCCCGAGAAGGTCATCGAGGTGCAGAAGTACGGCCGTGAACCGATCTCGCTGCACACGCCGCTCGGCGAGGACGGCGACTCGGAGTTCGGCGACCTCATCGAGGACTCCGAGGCCGTGGTCCCGGCCGACGCCGTCAACTTCACCCTGCTGCAGGAGCAGCTCAACGAGGTCCTCGACACGCTCTCGGAGCGCGAGGCCGGCGTGGTGAGCATGCGCTTCGGCCTTACGGACGGCCAGCCCAAGACGCTCGACGAGATCGGCAAGGTCTACGGCGTGACCCGCGAGCGGATCCGCCAGATCGAGTCCAAGACGATGAGCAAGCTGCGCCACCCGTCGCGCTCGCAGGTGCTGCGCGACTACCTCGACTGACCTGCCACCCCTCGCATCGCGGCCTCAGTCCCTCGCATGGCGACGGACGAAAGCCGCGATGATGTCGTTGCTGGCGGTGCCGACGTCGGCACCCTGCGCCCAGGCGATCGTCTCCTCGAACTCCTCCTCCGGGTAGTAGCCCATGGTCCGGTAGGCGATGAGCCGTGCCACCAGGCTCGCCGAGTCGATCTCCGGGTGGAACTGCGCGGCGTAAACGTTGTCGCCGAAGCGCACCAGTTGGTGCGGGGAACGTTCGCCCGTCGCCAGCACGACCGCTCCCTCCGGCAGTACGCTCACGGCCTCCTTGTGGCCGGTGAACGCGCCGAAGCGGTCCGGGCTGTCGGCGAGCATCGGGTCGGCCCTGCCCTCCTCGGTGAGGGTGATCCAGGGCGACGAGGGTGCCTCGCCGAACTCGCGGCCCACCACCCCGCCGGTGACACCGGCGAGCACCCCCATGCCGTAGCAGAGCCCGAGGTAGGGGAAGTCGTCCTCCACGGCCTGCCGGGTGACGGCGAAGAGGTCCGCCTCGACACGCAACTGCAGGTCGTCCTTGGAGCTGTCGGAGACGTTGTACGGCCCGCCCCCGATGAAGATCCCCGAGTAGCGGGACAGGTCCACGTGGCCGAGCTCGACGCGGTCCAGCCGGCGCTGCTCGACGTCGGACACGTCGACGCGGCCGAAACGCGCGACGTCGACGAGCTCCCGTTCCGCCTCGATGTCCTCGGGCCGGTGGCTCAACAGGAGAAATGGCTTCACTTCGCCTCCAAGAAGTCGGGAACACCGGCCGCCGCCTCGTCCACGGCGCTGCGCGTGACGGCCTCGGTGCTGCCCGTAGCCTCCCACACGCGCCGCTGCCGGACGTAACTCGGACCGCGCGCCGCGAGCGTCCGCACCCGCTCCAGCTCCTCCGAGCAACCGAGTTCCTCGGCGATCGGCTCCAGCTGCGTGACCCAGTGCTCCAGGCCCTCGCGCATTCCGACCGTGCCCTGCTCCGGCCGCGGCGTCATCACCTCCGCGCCCAACCCGTAGCGGGCGGCGCGCCACTTGTTCTCGCGCATGAGCCAGTGGGGCAGTCGCCACACGGGTTCGCCGACCTCCCAGGCGCGGGACACCCGCTCGACGATGCACTGGTCGAAGGCTGCCACGGCACCGATCTCCCAGGTGGTCGGGGGCGCGTCCATCAGGCGGTTCTCCACGGTGCCGAGCAGGGACGGGCGCACGTCCCAGCGGATCTCGCCCGGCACCTCGATCATCCCGGACCGCTTCAGCTCGTCGACGTAGTCCTCGTACTCCGCCCAGTCGGCCATGCGGTAGGGCGGCCCGTTCGTGGACAGCTGCTGGAAGAACATGGTCCGCTGCGACGCGAAGCCGGTGTCCTCCCCACGCCAGAAGGGCGACGAGGCGGTCAGCGCGATGAAGTAGCAACTGAGCCGGGCCAACGCCATCACGATCGTGAGGGACTTCTCGCGGTCGTCCACGCCGACGTGGACGTGGAGTCCGTTGATGGCCATCTGCCGGCCCCACCAGGCGTTGCGCTCCGCGACCCTCGCGTAGCGCTCCTTCTCCCGCGGCTGCTGCCGCTCCGGGTCACCGAAGGGATGCGACCCGATGGGGAGGACGGCCAGCCCGTGCGGGTCCAGCCACTCCATCGCCTGCTCCTGGAGGCGGCGCATCTCCTTCTCGGCGTCGGCGACGCGGTGGTGCACCCCCGTCACGAGCTCGATCATGGAGTCCAGGTACTCCCCGCGGATGGGGCCGTGCTCCGGGTCCTCCACCCGTTCGAGCACGACCGCGGCGCCCGGCACCTGCTCCAGGGTGCGCTGGTCGACGATGGCCATCTCCCACTCGATGCCGACGGTGGACTGCTCCGACGCTCCGAATTCGACGCCCATGGTGGTGTCTCCTCTCTGGGATCCTGCGCTCCACCGTCCCCCTGACGCACTACGCTGGTCGGGCGAGACGTACAGGGAAGGTGCGAGATGAATCTGTTGGAACGCGCGGAGTTGGCTCCTGCTGATCCTATTCTGGGCCTCACCGAGGCCTTCAACAACGACGGACGCTCGGACAAGGTGAACCTGGGCGTGGGCGTGTACCTCGACGAGGGCGGCAAGGTGCCGCTGATGGAGGCCGTCCGCGAGGCCGAGCAGCGCATCGTCGCGGAGGCCAAGCCGCACGCCTACCTGCCCATCGACGGGCTGCCCGCCTTCCGCGACGAGATCCGGAAGCTGGTGTTCGGCGCCGACGCCCCCGTGCTCGAGCGCACCGCCACCGTCCAGGCGGTCGCCGGGACCGGCGCCCTCAAGGTGGGCGCGGACTTCCTGCGGCAGCTGAACCCCTCGGCCACCGTGCTCATCTCCGACCCGAGCTGGGAGAACCACCGCGCGCTGTTCACCCGCGCCGGGTTCAAGGTCGACACCTACCGCTACTACGACGCGGAGTCCCGGGGCGTCGACCTGGAGGGCATGCTCGCCGACCTCCGTGGCGCGGCCGAGGGCACCATCGTCGTGCTCCACCCGTGCTGCCACAACCCCACCGGCTACGACCTCACCCCCGAGCAGTGGGACCGCGTCGTCGAGGTGGTCGCCGAACGCGGGCTGTTCGCGTTCGTCGACATGGCCTACCAGGGCTTCGCGGCCGGGCTGGCCGAGGACGGCGCGCTCGTCGGCAAGTTCGTCCAGTCCGGGCTGCCGTTCATCGTGGGCACGTCGTACTCGAAGACCTTCGGCCTCTACGGGCAGCGCATCGGCTCGCTCTCCGTGGTCGGGGCCAGCGCCGACGAGGCCCGACGGGTGCTGAGCCAGCTCAAGATCGTCATCCGCACGAACTACTCGAACCCGCCCGCGCACGGCGCCAAGATCGTCGCCGGCGTCCTCGCCGACCCCGCCCTCCGCGGCGTGTGGGAGGACGAGTTGGCCAAGATGCGCAACCGGATCGCCCTGCTGCGCAAGGACCTGGTCAAGGGCCTCGAGGCGCAGGGCGTGACCGACATGGGCTTCATCGCCGAGCAGCGCGGCATGTTCAGCTACTCCGGGCTCACCACGCACCAGATGGTCCGCCTCCGCGAGGAGTTCGGCATCTACGGCACCGATGCGGGCCGCATGTGCGTGGCCGCCCTGAACGCCGACAACGTTGGCCGGGTGGCCAAGGCGATCGCGGCGGTCAGGAGCTGACGGCGAGCCCCGACGCCCGTCGCACGGGAGTGGCCACCGCCTCCGCGAAGGCCTCGCGCGAGCCGTAGATCCTCAGCCCCGTGCGGGCGCGGGTCACGGCGGTGTACACGAGTTCGCGGGTGGCCAGGGGCGAGCCCGGCGGGGGGAGCACGACGCTCACCGTGTCGTACTGCCCGCCCTGCGCCTTGTGGATCGTCATCGCGTGCAGGTCGCTCGCGTCGTCCAGCAGGACCGGCGGCACGAGCGTCGGCTCCCTGCCTTGGTCGATGGCCGCCACGAGTTCGCCGTCGCGTGCGACGATGACCGCGACGTCCCCGTTGCTGAAGGTCTCGGTGTTCTGCGTGAGCAGCAACGGCTGCCCGACGTAGTGGCGCGCCATGCCGTACTCCGGCAGTTCGGCGGCGATCACGTCGCGGGCCGCCCTGGCCCAGCCCTGCACCCCGTAGTGGCCGACGCGGTGCGCGCAGAGCACCCGGTGACGGTTCATCGCGTCCAGCGCCGCCCGCGCGTCGCCCGCTCCGGCGGCGGTCACGACCGCGCGGGCCGTACCGACCACGTCGGACCGGAACAGCGGTTGGCCGGCGATGCTGTGCCCGTCGAAGTCGTGCCACGTGATGGCGGTGGCGCCGTCGATCACCTCCAGCGCCCCCTTCGTGTCACCGGCGTCGATGGCGTCGGCCAGCGCGGTGATGTCGGGCTGGCTGCGCCGGTTGGTGCGCAGCTCGACGACCGAGCCCAGCTGCAGCAGCGACGGGTTTGCGACGATGTCGGCGAGCACGGCGCCGGCCTCGACGGAACGCAGCTGGTGGGGGTCGCCCACGAGGACGAGCCTGGTGTCCGGGCCGACCGCTTCGAGGAGCGATGCCATGTGCTCGAGCGAGACCATGGAGGTCTCGTCGACGACGACGACGTCGTAGGGGAGCGGATTGCCGGCGTGGTACGTGGCGTCCGTGCCGCGCACCCGCTTGCCGAGGATGCGGTGGAGCGTGCCGGAGTGGAGTTCCGAGACGGCGCCCGGCTCCAGGTGCGCGCCCACCGCCTCGTCGAGCTGGCGCGCCGCCTTGCCCGTCGGAGCCGCGAGCGCCGCAGAGACAGGCCGCCGCCGGCCGAGGGAGTTGATGATGCGCACGACGGTGGTGGTCTTGCCGGTACCAGGGCCGCCGGTGATGACGCTGGTCCGGTGCCGCAGGGCGGCCGCGACGGCGCGGTCCTGCTGCTCGTCGGGGTCCCCACCGCCCGGGAGCACGGTGAACCCTTCGTCCAGCGGCAACTCGCGGCGACGCGCGAGTGCCCGGGCCACCGCCCGCTCCTGGCGGTGGAAGCGCGTGAGGTACAGCCGACCGTCGACGAACGTGAACGGGCCACCGTCAGCGACGGCGGCGGACGCGGCGACGACGTCGTGCCAGGAGGCCGGATCGGGCCACTCCAGGGCGGACTCGGGCTGTTCGGCGCCCTCCTCCGCGTCGAGACCGGCCTTGAGCAGCGGCGCCTCGGCCAGCGGCAGGCAGACGGAGCCGTGCCGCAGCTCACGGGTGGCGAGCGCGAACGCGAGGAGCGCGTCCTCGTGCTCGTCGCGCGCGGTCATGCGACGGGCCAGGTGGAAGTCCGCCGGCGAGATCATCCCGGCCTCCGCGAACGTGCGCAGCTTGCCCTCGGCTGCGATGGGAACCTCATGCATGGTCGCCTCCCAGGAGTGAGCTGACCGCCACGACGAGTTCGGCGCTGGGGTGCCACGCGAACACACCGCAGCTGTGGCCGTCCACGACCGGGGTCTCCTCGCCGGCCATGCCGCGCACGAACAGGTATCCGACCCCGCCGAGGTGCCGTTCGGGGTCGTAGCCCGGCTGCCGCAGCGAGAGGAACCGGTGCAGCGCCGCGCAGTACAGGATCGCCTGCAGCGGGTAGTGGGCCTCCATCATGGCCTCCGCCATCGCGCCCGGCGTGTAGTGGCCGAGCGTGAGCGGCTCGTCCGCAGTGGCGGCCAGCCGGTTCGTCTTGTAGTCGACGACCAGGAAGCGCCCCTCGTCGGTGGCCAGGACGGCGTCGATCGAGCCGGTGAGCATCCCCCGCAGCAGCGAGCCCGCCGCGGGCGAGGACGCCAGCCGCGCGGGATAGGCGGCCAGCGGGTCGGACGGCCCGAGGTGCTCGCCGAGGAGTTCCGCGAGGGCACCGAGGGTGGCGCCGCCGTGGTCGGCCATCGGGAGGTCGAAGTCGAGTTCGGGCAGTCGGTTGGCCACGGGGACACCGGTCAGGCTCTGTCCGGTGAGTGGCAGCAGGGGCGTGCGGACGACGGCCTCCAGCCCCCGCGCCAGCAGGGAGGACTGCTCGTCGTCGAATCCCACGGCCAGTTCGGCGACGATCGACTCCAGCCGGCCGGTGAGCCCGTCCGGGCTCCAGTCGAGCCGCTCCAGCGCCTCGTGGACGAGCGTGCCGAACGCGGCGCCCGCCGGGAGGTCGCCCATGGGGGCCGGGGCCCGCAGCCGCTCGTCGACCTCGACCGCATCGAGTTCGAGCGTCTCGTCCGCCCCGGAGGGCAGGTCGTGGAGGCCGGTGGTGAGGCCGGTGTAGGAGGTCCGTCGCCAGAACTGGTCGACGTCCCGGCCCAGCTGACGGAGCTCGATCCGTGGCGATCCGTCGCCCCCGCGGTAGGGCGCGAGGGCGGGGCGGCGGGTGACGTCGGAGACCCGAACCCCGGGGAGGGAGGGCGCGAGCCGCCAGTTGTACGACGCCTCCAGACTGTTGCGCTCCCTGTCGCGGAACAGGGCGGCGGAGAGGGGCCCCGTCGGTGTCTTCGGTGAGTCGACGTGCCACGCCACCGCCAGGTGCTTGGCACGGGTGAGTCCGACGTACAGCAGCCGCAGCTCCTCGTCGCGGGCCTGGGCCAGCGCGAGTCGGCCCACCTCGTCGCGCTCGTCGACCGGCTCCACCCAGAGGCTCCGCCGGCCGTGGAGGACGACGTTGAACGGGTAGCGCAGGAAGATGCGGGTGGATGACATGTCCGGCATCAGGACGATCGGGAACTCGAGGCCCTTCGCCGCGTGGAGGGTCATGACCTTGACCGCCGGGGCGTCGGTGGTGACCCGCACGTCGGCCTCGTTCTCAAGGCGCTGGGCCTCCTCGAGCACCCGCAGGAGCGCCAGCGCGTCCCGGTGCCCGGAACGGTCGAGGAACTCGCCGATGTGGAGCAGGTCGGTGAGGTATCGCTCGCCGCGGGGCGTGGGGACCAGTCGGGCGTCGAGGTCGGTTTCCGACCGGATCAGTTGGAGGGCGGCGCCCGGCCCCTGGTCCTCGAGCGCGCGACCAGCGCGGGTCAGGATGTCCCAGAGGCGCGTCGCGGCGGGCGAGGTGATCTCCGTCACCGTCGCCCCGAAGAGGTCGGACAGGGCCACCACCCGCTTGGCGGCGTCCGCGGACGGCAGCAGCGCCTTCAACAGCCGCACCCAGTCCTGCGCGGCCGGTTGGTCCCACACGTTGGTGCCGCCGAACTGCACCGCGGGGTAGCCGAGGTCCGCGAGGCGCTTGGTCACGCGTCGGGCGGTCTGGCCCGTGCGCGTCAGGACGGTGATGTCGTCCGGGGAGACCCGGCGGCCGTCGAGCGGCTTGCCGAGGAGGGCCTGCACGTGGTGCACCAGGTCGTCGATCGCGACCTCGTCCGCCGAGGTGCCCTGCGGGGTGCTCACCCGTCGCACCCACACCCGCTCGCGGACGTGCCCGATCTCGAGCCGTTCGGGATGGCGCGCGGCCACGGGCGACACCTGGATCTGCTCGTGCCCGAGGTGCATCCCCTTCATCAGGCTCACCACGCCGTCCACGATCCCGGGGTCGGAGCGGAAGTTCGTCCCGAGGGACGCCTTCGTGGCATGCGAGGCCGCGTCGAGGTAGCTGAGGAGGTCCGCGCTGCGGAACCCGTAGATGGACTGCTTGGGGTCGCCGATGAGGATCGTGGCCCGGCCGGTGTCCACGAACGCGTCGCGGATCACCTGCCACTGGTCGGGATCGGTGTCCTGGAACTCGTCGACCAGCACCACCGTGTACCGGCGGCACAGCCACTCGCGGGCGTGCGGACCGGTGACGTCGTCGCGGAGGACCTGGCGCATCCGTGTGATGAGGTCGTTGAACGTCACCAGCCCCATGTCGCGCTTCCGGCGCTCGAACTCCTCCCGGACCGCCCGGCCGAACGCAGCCCGCGCGCTGTCCACGGGCTCGAGGGGGAGCGTGGATTCACACACGCTCCGGGCGAGCCGTCCGCACTCCCAGGGCTCGAACGGTGGCCGTTCCTCGTTCGCGAACATCCCCAGGTAGCAGTCCGCCGCCACCTCGTCGATCAGCGTGTCCGCCTGCGACAGTTCCTCGGCGTGGTCGGCGTCGCCGAGAATGCCGAGGCCCTCGAGCGCGTGCTGGCAGAAGGCGTGCGTGGTGAGGATCGTGGCCTCGTCGAAGCGGTCCAGCGCCCGGTGGAGCCGCGCCAGCGACTGTGCGGGGTCCGGCAGTCCCACGAGGTGGTGGGCGACCGGATCCGTCCCGGGGTCGGGAACGACGCCCTCGTCGCGCCACCGCACCAGGAGCAGGGCCGTGCGCTCGAGGGCGGCGAACACGCGGCTCCGGAGCTCGGCCGCGGCGTTGTTGCCGAAGGTGATCATGAGCAGCGAACCGACGTCGAGACCCTCCTCGGCGATGTAGCGCACCGCGAGCGCGGCGATGGTGTAGGTCTTGCCGGTGCCGGCGCTGGCCTCGAGGAGGAGGGTGTCGTCCGGGAGACCGCCGGTCAGTTGGAACTCGTTCACCACGTGCCTCCCGCTTCGATCATCGGTGCGTACAGGGCGAGCGCCCACCGCTCGAACACAGTCGACTGGCTGCCCGGCGGGTCGTCCTCGCAGGCGGGGTCGTCGAAGATGTCGCAGGCAGGGTTGTCGTAGAACAGCTTCCAGAGGTCGTCGGGATACCACTTCGCGCGCTGGCCGGGGACCGTCCACTGGTCTGCCGAGAAGCGTTCGGACGCCACCTCGAGGGCCATCTTGTAGGCGGGGGTGTAGGCGACCGGCAGGAGCCGGCTGAGACCCGTGCGCCACGCGCCCAGGTAGAGCGACAGCAGTTCGGTGGCGCGTTCGGGACTCGGCTGGCCGAAGGTGGTGCGTCTCGCGGGTCCACCGCGGCGGTCGGGGCGGATGACGATCGTCTTCGCCGCCACCCCCGAGGCGGCGAGCGCGAGCGTCTCCAGCCAGGCAAGGAGCAGAGGAGTGGTGCTCGTGCTGGCGCTGGGGCGGACCACTGTGCCGCCGTGCATGGCGATCTGCCCGGAGAGCGTCGTGCCGTCGACGTCGAGCGCGACGGGCACCGTGACCGGCGTGTCGGCGAGGAGGGGCTCGGTGGCTCGCGCCACTTCGCAGGCCCGCTGCTCCACGACGGCCGAGCGCCCCCTGCCGAGGTTGCCGGGCGGGAAGATCTGCCGGGCCGCCTGTCGGCGGATCAGCTCTGCGGGGTCCTCGTGGCGCAGCAGCCCGTCGATCAGGGCGTCAGTCACCTGCCACTCGCGCAGACCGTCGAGGGTGAGCGGCACGGCGTCCTCGATCGACGGGTCGTCGAAGGCCCGGATGCCCACCCTGGCGCGCAGGAACTCCTTCAGCGGGTCCTGCAGGAAGCGCTTGAGCTCCTCGAGCGAGACGCGAGACGGGGCCTGCTGCGGAGGCAGCGTCATGGCGGCCCGGCGTCGCAGCACGAGGGGCGACTCGGCGCGCTCCCCGCTGCGCCGGGCTCCCCGGTACGCGGTGGGGTCGAAGCTGCCGGGGCCCGTGAACGCGCCGGCGTTGAAGGGCTGGGGAGCGTGGTGGACGACGGTGGGGGTGACCCCCAGCTCCCGCGCGAGCCAGGCGATCGTCACGGGCATCTCCAGCTCGGCGCCGGTCCGCTCGGACCGCGTGCCGGTGACGACGAGCACCCTCCGGGCGGCGCGGGCGTGGGCCAGCAGCGACTGCAGGCGCCGGTGGCGGAGGTCGGGCAGCGTGCCGGGCACCCCGTCGGGCTGCGGCCGCTGGGGCGCGTCACCCAGCCCGATGAAGGCGACGACCTTGGCGTCGACGTGCCGCACCTCGTCGGGCGCGACGACGTGCAGGCCGCCGTTGCCGAGCGCGGGGCGGTGCCAGCGCGACGGCAGGTCCGCCAGCAGGAGCCGGCGGAACTCGCGCCGCGTGAACCCGGCACGGCTGCCCTCGTGGGCGCGCGCCAACCGGTCGAGGGCGGCGACGGCCTGCCGCTGCATCCACGCGTCCTCGTAACCGAGCCCGACGAGCCCCTCCAACGCCTGGGTGGCGATGCGGCACCATTCCGGGACCGGCAGGGAACCGCGGGTCTGGTGCGCGAGGGCCCGGAGCCGGCTGACCACCTCCGAGAGGGCGCCGATGAGCGCGAGGTCGCCGGAATTCGTCGCGTCCACTCCAGCCACCCCGGGCGGGCCGATCTCGGAGCCGAGCGCCACGCCCGTCAGCAGGGCGTCCAGGCCCCGGAACCAGGTGTTGTACTCGGTGTTGGGGAGGCCGAACCTGCTGCGTTGCGCCGCGTCGAGCCCCCACCGGATCTCCGCTTCCGACACCAGGATCAGGAGGTCGTCGCGGGACTGCCCGAAGCCCCACCGGCGGGAGATGGCCGGCATCAGCAGGAACTCCACCACCTGCGTGGCGGTGGCCCGCCCCTCGAGGAGCTCGAACGCCGCGACCAGCGCGTCCAGCGCGAGGTTGCCACCGACCGCCGGCGCCACCTCAGCGACCCGCAGGCGGTGTCCGGGGTGGGCGCCGTCCCCGCGGAAGACCGAATTGATGACCGGGCCCCACTCGTCCGGCGACGGGCACACGATGCGCACGTCCCTCGGCTCCAACGCGGGATCCTCCTCGAAGCAGCGGGTGAGCTGGTCGCGGAGCACCTCCACCTGCCGCAGGCGGGAATGGGAGCCGTGGACCTCGACGATGGGGTTCGCCTTGAGGGGTTTGCCGGTGCGCTGCACCTGGTGCTCGATCGCGCCCAGCCAGTCGGGCGCCCTCCCGACGAACCAGGCGCCTCGGAGGCTCGCCGCCGCGACCGCCGGCGCCCAGGCGGCGGGGACCTCGTCGATGGCGAACAGCCAGGTGGGGGTGGAGTCCGCGGCCGACGCCTCGCCCACGGCGTCGAGCAGTTCCACCGGGTCGGACTGGAGCGCGTCGCAGACCCGGCGGAACAGTTCCGGCTGCCACGTCAGGTGGGCCGCGAGCTCACCGTCGTCACCCTCGAGCCATCGACGGAGCAGGTGTGGCGCGTGGTCGAGGTAGCTCCGGAACAGGCGGGCGAACCGGGCCGCGGCCGACAGCTTCCGCCCCGGACGCTCCAGGAAGCGCGCGAGCAGGGGATGGTCGGCGGCGACGCCGTCGAGCTCTTCCCAGACGGCCGTCACGAGGCGCGGGGAGCGCCAGGCCTCCAGCTCGTCGGCGAGCCCGGCCTGCCGCGCCAGCCCACGGGCGAGCTGTGGGACGGTCACGTACTCGACGCCCGCGGAGATGCCCTGCAGCGCGGCGACCTCCTGGCTGAGCAACCGTGCCGAGCCCGGGGAGTCCACGACGACCCGGCCGGCCGCGAAGGGTGAGGCCAACGCCTCGGAGAACGACTCGACGAGCTCGCCCACCATCGCGCGCCAACTCTGGCCCACTCTCACCTGCAGCATGCAACCTCCCCGTCGACTCCGAAGCCTATCGGGCACCTCGGACAGTCGTCGGAAGCTGGTAGCTTGACCGGCGGTAGGAGGGACTGGATGTCGGATTTGATCCTCGACGCGCTCGATCCGGAGCAGCGGGAGGTGGCGCTGGCGCTCGACGCGCCGGTCGTGGTGCTGGCGGGAGCCGGCACCGGCAAGACGCGCGCGATCACGCACCGGGTGGCCTACGCCGTCAGCCAGCGGGTCTACGATCCGCGTGCGGTGCTCGCGGTCACCTTCACCACGAGGGCGGCGGGGGAGATGCGGGCCCGCCTCGCGCAGCTCGGCGTGCGAACCGCCCAGGCACGGACCATCCACGCGGCGGCTCTCAGGCAGTGCCGGTACTTCTGGCGGGAGGCCTACGGCACCGAGTTCCCCCAGGTGGCCGACAACACCTTCGGGATCATCGCCCGGGCCGCCACGCACGTGCTCGGTGCTGCCGAGACACCACTCATCCGCGACCTCGAGACGGAGATCTCGTGGGCGAAGTCCAGCAACGTGCCGCCCGAGTCGTACGTGGAGCTCGCCGATGGCCGCGAGGTCAACGGGGCGACCCCCGGCCAGGTGGCCGCCGTGATGGCGAACTACGAGAAGGCGAAGCAGGCGCAGGGCGTGGTCGACTTCCACGACCTGCTCCTGTGCAACGCGGCGCTCCTGACCGACCACCCGGCCGTCGCCGAGCAGATCCGCGCGCAGTACCGCCACTTCGTCGTCGACGAGTACCAGGACGTCTCCGCGTTGCAGCACCGACTGATCTCACTGTGGGTCGACGGCCGCGACGACGTGTGCGTCGTGGGCGACCCGAACCAGGCGATCCACTCCTTCGCAGGCGCGGACCCCCGGTTCCTCCGCGAGTTCGGTGCGGAGTACGACGGCGCCCGGACCATCCGCCTCGTGCGCAACTACCGCTCCACGCCGGAGATCCTCCGGGTCGCCGACCACGTGCTCCGCCCCACCGCTCTCGAGCGGCTACGCCCGACGAGCGCCTCCGGCCCCGCACCACTCGTCCGCGCGTCGGGGACCGCCGCCAACGAGGCCGACGCGGTCGCGGACTGGCTGCTCGAGCGCCACGCCGCCGGCACCCCCTGGTCGGAGCTCGCGGTCCTCTACCGGATCAACGCGCAGTCACCCCTGCTCGAGGCGGCGCTCGACGCGCGCCGGATCCCCTACACGGTGCGGGGCACCGAGCGGTTCTACGAGCGGGGCGAGGTGAAGCAGGCCGTCCGCGAGCTGCTGGTGAGGGCGGAACGGTCCCCGGACGTCACGGCCGGCGAACTCGTCGAGGCCACGCTCGCCGCCGTCGGCTGGACACCCGAGGCGCCGGGAGGGCAGGGGCGGCAGCGCGAGCGCTGGGAATCGGTGACGGCGCTGCGGCAGATGCTGTTCGAGGAGATCGACGCCGCGCCGACGTGGACCGCGGCCGATGCCGCGGGTTGGCTGCGGGAACGCGCGTCCTGGGAGCATGCACCCGTCGCGGCGGCGGTGACGCTCTCGACGATGCACGCCGCGAAGGGGCTGGAGTGGGACGCGGTGGCGATCATCGGCGTCCGCGAGGGCCTGGTCCCGTTCTCGCTCTCGCAGGAGGAGCCCGCGCTGGGTGAGGAGCGTCGCCTCCTGTACGTGGCCTGCACCCGCGCCCGCAAGCACCTGCGGATCAGCTGGAACTTCATCGGCCAAGGAGGCAAGCAGCAGCGCTCCCGCTTCCTGGCCGGACTGCCCGAGCAGGGCGGCGAGCCGGCGCGGCCCGAGACGAGCCGCAGGTCGGTGAAGTCGCGGCCGTGCGTGGTCTGCGGCAGGGTGCTCGCCACGCCCGCGGAGCGCAAACTCCGGCACCACGAGGACTGCGAGTTGCCCGTCGACCATGCGCTGCTGGAGGCGCTCAAGCGCTGGCGCAAGGAGACCGCCGACGCGGAGAGCGTCCCCGCGTTCGTGGTGTTCACCGACGCCACGCTGATGGCGATCGCGGAGGCCAAACCCGCGGGCGAGCGGGACCTGCTGGCGCTGCCCGGCATCGGGCGCAGCAAGCTCGCGAAGTTCGGCCAAGGGGTGCTCGGGGTGGTCGCCGACCACCGCTAGCCGGCGCAGCCCGGCGTCCGGCAGCCCTCGCGTCGGGGGTAGGTGGCCGCCGTGAGCCCGGGCTCGCTGCCCAGCGACCAGCTGAGCGACGTGGCCAGCAGGGTGCTCATCCCGTGCCTACGAATGACCTCGACCTCCATGGCGACGGTCGCCGCCACCCAACCGAGCACGCGCGGATCGTGGCGCGCACGGGGGAAGTCCTCGTCCACGGCCAGGCAAGCGGGACAGGGTGCCGAACCGATGGCGGTCGCGGGTCCGACCGTGCCGGTGTCGGCCTCCACCTCGGCGTACAGCACGGTGGAATGCCGGAAGGCCTCCGCCTCGACCAGCGGGTGCCGTCCGGGCCGGCACGCCATGACGGTGAGCTCAGAGCCGAGCGAGAAGCCCGCGTCCCGGGCGGCGTCCTCCAAGGCACAGCCGCGCACGGGCAGCCCGATGCGCGCAAGGGCGTCGGCGAGTGCCGCGCTGCCGTCCGTCACCACCGTGATCACGGGGCGAGTATTGCATCAGCGGTGATGCAAGACGGGCCGACGGTTTGAACCTCGCCGACCCGTCAGGGAAAAGTTGGTGCGCTCAGGCGCGACCGAGGATGCGGTTGAGGTTGGTACCGCACTCGGGGCACTTGCCCTTTGCCATCTTCGTGCCCTTGTCATTGACGACGACCTCGCCAGTGGCATTGCGCTTGGCCTTGCACTTGACGCAGTAGAACTCGCCTTCCCAAGTCTCCTTGGCCATTCTTCCTCCTAATGGATCTGGCCGCCGGTTCACCGGCGACACCTTCTGCACTGTAGCGGCAAGTGGGCCACTAGAGCGGAACATAAGTGGAGTCCCGCGGCTCTACCCGCCTTCCCCTGCGGGCGAGCCCCGCGGGACTCACGCCAACAAAGTCTGTCGCCCGGCGAATGCGCAAGTCAACCCGGACGCGCCGCGACTTCAGGAGTCGAGCAGTTTCCTCAGCTCCTCGTCGAGGTCGTCGGAGGCCGACTCGCCGTCGCTGGTGAAGGACAGCGGGTCCTCCAGGTGCCTGGCGTTCGGCACCATGTCCGGGTGCGACCACACCTCGTCACGCCCCTCGATCCCGCGGTCGTGCTCGATGGCGGCCCAGATGTTCTCGGCGTCGCGCACGAGCCTCGGGCTGAGGTCGAGCCCGATGAGCTCCTTGAGCACGGACCGCACGGGTCCCTCCGCGGCGCGCCGGCGGCGCAGCACCTCCGAGATGCGCCCCGCGTGCGGCATCCACTTCTCCATCGCGCGCCCGCTGACGTGGTCCACCCAGCCCTCGACGAGTGCCAGCAGCACGCCGAGGCGGTCGAGGATCTCCATCTGCACGTCCGTCGTGGCGGGACGGAAGAACGACACCTGCACCTCCTCGCCGATGCGCGCGATGTCCTCCATCGACATGCTCTGAAGGTTCTCCGGGCTCAGCCGCTCCGCGATGGCGTCGAGGTCGATGGTGATCTCGCGGGCGTAGTGCGTCATGAGCGCCAGCAGCTGCGGCGACAGCCACCCCACCTGGTGGAACAACCGCTGCCGGGCGGACTCCCGCAGCAGCAGCACGAGCATCAGGTCGGTGTCGTCGGCGTCGAGGTTCTCGGTGAACTGGGCGATGTTGGACGGGACGACGACGACTCCCGTGCCCTGGAACAGGTTGAAGCCGATCTCCGTTCCGGTCAACGTGTCGCGGGCAACCTTGGTGAGTTCCCGCTTCAGGCGCTCCCGGTACATGAGCGAGGCGGACGTCTTCATCAGCGGGCCCATCATGGCCCCGAAGTCCATGCCCTCCGGTGCGCCCTCCGTCGAGCTGCGCTGGAGCGCCTCGCCGAGCCCCTCGATGATCGGCTCGACGATGCTCCGCCAGCCCGCGCTGGTCCCGTCGAGCCACTGCGACCGGGTGATGGTGCGGGCCGGGAGACCCGGGTTGTCGAAGGCGGTGAACTCGTTGAGCCATGACTGGGCCAGACGCTCGGCGTCGATGACGGCCTCGCGTTCGTGGGGCATCAGCTCCGGGTCGGGGCCCTGCGCCTCGGTGGCCTGCTTCGCGGAGGTCATCGTGGTTCGCCACGCCGCATCGGGGTCCTGGTCGGCCGGCGTGATGCCCCACATGCGGCCGCTGGCCTGCATCTGCTGCATCCGCTGCATGATCGCGTTGAGGTCGAGTTCGCCGTCGTCGCCGACGAGGCCCATCTGCCGCAGCATCCTGCGCAGTTCCTCGAAATTGAAGTCACCTGGCTGGGTCACTTGTGACCACCTCCCTAGGCATCCATTCAACCGCACGGCGCAAGTGCGACGCATGCGCCTTGGGCGGTGTTGGTAGGGTTTCCCCGAACGGGGCGAAGGGAGACGACGGTGAACCGCAATGCCGTGGCCATCTCGTCCTCGGTGCTCTTCGTCATACTCGCCGCGATCCTGGTGCTCACGCCCGTGCCGTATGTCACGTGGCGGCCGGGGACGCCGGTCAACGTGCTCGCGTCCACCGACTCCGGTCCCATCATCCAGGTGAGCGGGGCGCCCACGTACGAGACGTCGGGGGAGTTGCTCCTCACGGTCGTGTCCACCTCCAAGGTGACTTCCAACGTCAGCCTCCCGGAAGCGATGATGGTCTACTTCGCGGAGGACTCCGACGCGATGCCCCGCGACCTCATCTACCCGCCCGGGAAGTCCGGCGAGGAGGTGTCCGCCGAGGCGGTCGCCTCCATGGACACCTCCCGCACCAACGCGATCGTCGCCGCCCTTCGTGCGGCCGGGATCTCGGTCACCGAGCGGCCCATGGTCTCCAGCGTGGTGATGTCCGGCCCGGCGGGCGGCCGGCTCGAGCCGGGCGACCTGGTGCTCGCCGTGAACGAGCAGCCGGTGACCACCACCGTCGAGGTCGCCCGCCTGGTCGGTTCCTCCCAGGTGGGGGGCCCGGTCACGTTCGAGGTCTCTCGCGACGGTGCACCCCAGACCGTCTCCGTCACCACGGCGCCCTCCTCGCAGGACTCGTCGCGCGCGATGGTCGGCATCGGCCTCGGGATCGGTTACGAGTACAGCCCGCGCGTCTCGTACGGGCTCAGCGACGACATCGTCGGGCCGAGCGCCGGACTGGTGTTCGCGCTCGGCATCTACGACCGCCTCACCGAGAACCCGCTCATGGGCGACGAGGTGGTCGCCGGGACGGGCGAGATCGACCCCAGCGGGCAGGTGCGGCCCATCGGCGGCGTCCGCCAGAAGATCAAGGGCGCCGAGGCGGCGGGAGCGTCCGTCTTCCTGCTGCCGCTGGACAACTGCGAGGCCGTCGCCGACCTCAAGACCGGCGTTCGCCTGGTGCCCGTGGCCACGCTGCGCGACGCGATCGCGGCACTGCAATTCCTTGATGAAGGTAACGAAGCGGAGGTTCCCACCTGTGACTGATCCCACACGACTCATCGCGGCGTTGACGGACGTCGAACGCCACGTCGCGACGCTGGGCTGGGACCAACCCGCCCGGCTGTTCGCGCTCGTCACCACGAAGGACCTGCTGGAGCGCGAGCCGCAACTCGTCGGCCGGGTCCCCCAGGGTGCCGACGACGCGATGAGCGCAGTCGAACAGGACGAGTTCACCGCCACCGACAACGTGTTCCAGCGCCTCAGCGAGATCTACTTCCCTGAGACGGTCGAGGGTGTGGCACTCGCGCTCGAGCGCACCGTGCTCCCGTCGCAGTACGAGAACGAGGTGCCCGCGGGCGACGAGGCGGCCTCGGACTTCGTCCGCAAGCACCCGAAGAAGGTCGACGTCCGCATCGTCGTCGGCGTCACGCGCGACGGTGCCCGGCACGGCGTGGCGCGGCTGAAGTCCGACCCTGACGAACTGCTCGGCTCCGAGGACCTCGTCCCCGGGCTCGCCGACGCGCTGTTCGAGACGCTGAGGAGCGAACCATGAGCGAGACGATCCGTTCCCTCGACGACCAGGGTCGCCGCAACCCGCTGCTGTGGATGATCGGCATCGTCGCCGTCCTCCTCGTGGTCGTGGTGGTGGTGTCCCGCCTCGTCACCGACTTCTGGTGGTTCGACAGCGTCCACTTCGAGACGGTCTTCACCACGCGACTCGTGACGCAGGTACTCCTGTTCGTCGTGTTCGGGCTCGTCATGGGAGGCGCGCTGTTCGCGTCCCTCGAGATCGCGTACCGGCTGCGGCCCAAGGTGCGACGGGCGAACCTCGACTCCGAGTTCCTCATCCAGGCCCGCGACGTGCTCGACGCCCGCTCCCGGACCCTGATGCTGGTGCCGTCCGCCATCATCGGCCTGATGGCGGGGATGAGCGCCGTCTCGGCCACCGACACCTTCCTGGCCTTCTGGCGCGGCACGACGTTCGGCACCCGCGATCCGTACTACAACCTCGACGCGTCGTTCTACGTCTTCGACCTGCCCTGGTGGCGGTTCGTCGTCGGCTTCCTGCTGACGACGCTCGTCATCTCGGCGATCGGCGCGCTCGTCGTGCACTTCATGACCGGTTCGCTGACCGTCAAGGCGCTCACGCGCACCGGCAACACCCGGGAGTCCCGCGGAGCCCACCGCCAGATGTCCATCCTGCTCGGCCTCATCCTCCTGGTCCTTGCCATCAGCACCTTCCTCGGCCGCTACGGGTTCCTCTCCTCGGACAACTCCCTGTTCACCGGTGTCGCCTACACCGACGCGACGGCGCGCATGCCGGCCCAGACCATCCTCGCGGGCATCATCGCCCTCGTGGCGCTGGTCGCGTTCTACAACGCGTGGAGGATCCGCTGGGCGGTGCCGGGCGTGTCGATCGCCCTGCTGCTGGTGTCGTCGCTGCTCATCACCGGGCCTTACCCCTGGCTCATCCAGGAGTTCCAGGTGCTGCCCAACGAGCCCGACAAGGAGCGCCCGTACATCGGACGCCACGTCGAGGCCACCAGGGCGGCGTTCGGGATCGACGAGGTGGAGATCACCGACTACGAGGCCACCACGGAAGCCTCGGCGGGACAGCTCCGCGCGGACGCCGAGGCGCTGCCCGCGATCCGACTGATCGACCCGGCCGTCGTCGGGCGGACGTTCGAACAGTTGCAGCAGGTCCGCGGGTACTACCGCTTCCCGCAGACCCTGGACGTGGACCGTTACGAGATCGACGGCCGCAGCACGGACGCCGTCGTGGCCCTGCGCGAGCTCGACTTCGAGTCCGCCAACGCCGAGGTCACGTGGAACAACCAGCGCACCGTCTACACCCACGGCTACGGCATCGTCGGCGCGTACGGCAACCAGCGCCACAGCAACGGCGAGCCGGTGTTCTTCTCCGGCGGCATCCCCACCGTCGGCGTCCTGCCCGAGCACGAGCCGCGCATCTACTTCGGCGAGCGGACCACCGACTACATCGTCGTCGGCGCCCCGGAGGGCCAGGAGCCCGTCGAGCTCGACACCCCGACCGGCGGTGAGGGCCGCACCGAGTCGCGCTACACCTACACCGGCCAGGGCGGTGTGCCGATCGGCGACCTCCTGCCCAGGGCCGCCTTCGCGGTCCGGTTCGGCGACATCAACCTGATGCTGTCGGATCGGGTCAACGAGGAGTCGAAGCTCATCCACAACCGCGTCCCGCTGGAGCGGGTCCAGGAGGTGGCCCCGTGGCTCACGCTCGACTCCGACCCGTACCCGAGCGTGGTCGACGGGAAGATCGTCTGGATCATCGACGCGTACACCACCACCGACGAGTTCCCGAACTCGCAGAGCATCGACTACACGTCGGCCATCTCGGACTCGCGGACACGGACCGGGGTCCTGACCCAGCCCGGCCGCGAGGTGAACTACATCCGCAACTCCGTGAAGGCCACGGTCGACGCCTACGACGGCACGGTGACCCTCTACGAGTGGGACGAGGAGGACCCGATCCTCCAGACCTGGTCGAACGTCTACCCGGGCACGGTGACCCCGAAGGAGGACATCCCGGCCTCGCTGCTGGAGCACCTGCGCTACCCCTCGGACCTGTTCAAGGCCCAGCGGGAGGTCCTCGGCCGCTACCACACCACCAACTCCGACACCTGGTACCAGGAGTCGGACATCTGGGCGGTGCCCAACGACCCGGTCCGCGGCGGCGAGACCGAGCAGAAGGAGCCCCCGTACTACCTGACGATCCGCTGGCCCCGCGACACCACGCCGCACTACGCGAACACCACGATCTTCGTCCCCAGGGGCCGCGAGAACCTGTCGGTGTACATGTCGGCCAACGCCGACGCCACCAGCGACGACTACGGTCGCCTGCGGGTGCTGAAGCTGTCCGACGAGGAGCAGATCCCTGGCCCGGGGCAGGCGTACAACGCGATCCGCACCAACGAGACGGTGGCCGACCGGCTGCTGCCGTTCAACCGGGAGGGCTCCGACACGCAGGCGATCTTCGGCAACCTGCTCACCCTGCCCCTCGGTGGGGGCCTGCTGTACGTGCAGCCGATCTACACGATGACGAGCAGCACCACGGGTGGTTACCCGGCGCTGCGGTTCGTCGTCGTGCGCTTTGGCGAGAACGTCGGCATCGGCGACACACTGCAGGCAGCGCTCGACCAGGTGTTCCAGGGCGATGCGGGCGCTGACACGGGTGAGGTCATCGAGGGCGAGTCGCCCGAGGCCGAGGAGACCCCGGGCAGCGGCGAGACGCCGGCGCCCGGCGAGAGCCCGTCCCCGCAGCCGTCGCAGAGCCCGAGCGGCGCCGTCGAGACCCCGTCGCCCACCGCGTCCCCGTCCACCCAGGACGAGCGCGTGCGGGCCCTGCTCGACGAGGCCCAGGACCTCTACGAGGAGGCCGAGGCGGCGCTCCGCAACGGCGACCTGGCCACCTATCAGGACCGCCAGGAGGAGGCGCAGGAGCGCATCGAGGCGGCCATCCAGGAACTGGACGGCTAGGCCAACTCCACCACGGTCGGGTCGAAGCCCTGCAGCTGCTGCTGCAGGGCTTCGGCGTTCCCTGCCACTGCGATGACGAGGTCGTCGACGTGGACGAGCTCTCGCCAGGTCTCCGTGGCCTGCTCGACCGTGACCTCGCGCAGCGCGTCGGTGTGTTCGTTGACGAACGACGTGTCGAGCCCGGCCTCTGCCAGCACGGCGGCCTGTCCTGCGATGTCGGAGGAGGTCTCGTTCGCCAGGGGGGCGACGCCGATGCGGTACGCCTTCGCGTCCTCCAATTCGTCGCCGGTGAAGGGCTCCCTCAGGCGAAGGCCGTCGAGGATGCGCGCGAGTGCGTCGCCGGCGACCTCGGTGCGGGTGTTGGTGCTCACCTGCGCGACGCTCGCGAGCGCGTCGGGGACGAAGCCGCCGTTCACGCCGTAGGTGTAGCCGAGCCGTTCGCGGAGCTCGAGGTTGAGCCGGCTGGCGAAGCCGCCCGCCATGATGTGCCCGGCGAGGCGGGCCGGCGCCCAACGGGGGTCGGTGCGGGGGATGCTGCGGACGGCGAGGTTGATGGTCGCTTGGACGGCGTCCGGCACGTCGACGATCAGCACCCGGCCGGGGCCCGTGGCCGGCTCGGTGCGTGCGGCCCGTTCGGCGTGCCCGGTCCACTCCTCGAGCGGCGACAGGTCGAGGTCGGGGATCTCTCCCACGACGATGAGCGTCGCCCCGTTCGGGGCGTAGTGCTGCCCGTGCCAAGCGACGACGTCGCTCCGGGTCAGGCGTTCGAGCGTCTCCGGTGATCCCGCGAGCGGGCGGCCGTGGCGCTGGTCCAGCCCGTAGAGGCCGGCGCGCAGGGCCCACCGGGCGGCGGAGGCCGGGGAGCTGCGCCGGGTGCGGTAGGCGGCCACCTGCGCCTCCACGTGCAGGGCGACGTCCTCCTCCAGGTAGCCGGGCTCGCGCAGCACCTCCGTGAACAGGGGGAGCACCTCACCGAGCCGGCGTGACGGTGCCGCGCCGCCGAGGCGGGTGGCCATCAGGTGGGCGCTGGCGTGCAGCGCGGCGCCACTCAGGTCGAGCAGCTCGGCGATGTCTGGGTGCGAGAGGGTCGACTCGTCGATCCCGTGCAGCGCGACGGTCCCCACGCCCTCCAACTCCCGGGGCTCCATCGTCAGCGAGGCGGGCACGACGAGCTCGAACGCAGCGACGTGCTGGCCGGCCACGGGGAAGTGCCAGACGGTGAGCCCGTTGCGCAGGTGGTGGATCTCGGGCTCAGGGAAGCGCCAGGGCGAGGCGGTCAGTTCGACGGTGGGGCGATTCATGCGGGATCTCCGGCCAGGTAGTGGAGTTGGTGCGCGTCGTCCGGGCGGAGCCAGCGGAGGGCAGCGGCGTGGACGTCTGCGGGGGTGAGGGCGAGCACCTCGTCGAGGTGCGTGTTCACGCGGCCCGGATCGCCGTGGAGCAGCCACGCCTCGTTCATCAGGTCGGCGCGCTCCTCGGCGGTCGACAGCTGGGAGAGCCAGCCCCGCTCGTACTGCGCGACGGCTCGCGCGAACTCGCGCTCGTCGGGGCCCTCGTCCAGGAACCGGGCGAGCACGTCCTGCATCCCGGCCGCGACGCGCCGCGTGTCGACGCCTTCCGCGGGCCGCGCCGTGAGCGTCGCCAGCGAGGGCGCCATGTGGTTCGTCAGCATCATGGCGTGCGCCTCCTGCGCGACGCGATCGTCCTTCACCAGTTGCCGGTGGAGCCGGGAGGCGTGCCCGTCGGCGAGGACGCTGAGCGCCAGGTCGAGGGCGGGCAGGTCGTCGGCCGCCGCGGGCGTGGACGCCCACGACAGGTAGGCCACGGAGTACGGCACGTTGCGAGTGACCGTGGTGGTCGTCGGCGGACGGAGCGGCTCGGGGGAGTGGATTCTGGGCGGACGTTCGGGAAGCAGCGGCAGGTGCCCGAAGTAACGCTCGGCGAGGGCGAAACCCTCCTCCGCGTGCACCGGGCCGGCCAGCACGAGGGTGGCGTTCGAGGCGCGGTACCAGCGCGACCAGAACTCCGCCACGTCGTCGAGCGTGGCGGCGTCCAGGTCGGCCATCGATCCGATGGGCAGGTGGCCGTAGGGGTGCGACTCCGGGAAGTGCTGCGCCACGATCAGCTCGAGCAGGTCACCGTAGGGCTGGTTGTCGTACCGCTCGCGCTTCTCCTCCTTGACCACCTGGCGCTGGGCCTCGAAGTTGCTGGGCGTGATCGCCAGCGACCCCATGCGGTCGGCCTCGAGCCAGAGGGCGAGCTCGAGGGCGCCGCGCGGCACGGTCTCGAAGTAGTTGGTGCGGTCCGACGAGGTCGTGGCGTTGACCGTACCGCCCGCGGCCTCGATGAGGGCCATGTGTTCGCCCGATGCGACGTTCGCCGAGCCCTGGAACATCAGGTGCTCGAACAGGTGCGCGAAGCCGGTCTTCCCGGGGGCCTCGTCGACGGCCCCGACCCCGTACCAGAGGTTGACCGCCACCCCCGGCGACGGTGCCTCGGCCACCGCCACCTTGAGTCCGTTGGCGAGCTCGGTGGTGGTCAGTGGGAAATTCTGCATGCGGGAGATGCTAGTGCAGCCAGCGTCGCAGCAGTTCGACGCGCGACCGGTCCTGCGCCTGCTGGCCGGGGAAGTCCGTGTGGGCGGCGTCCTGCACGACGAGCTGCTTCTCGCCTGCCAGCCCGTGGTAGACCGCGAACTGGCCGGGTGGCGGGACGGAGGGGTCCCAAAGGGCCGCGCAGACGATGGTGGGCGTCGTCACGCGGCGGGCGGCGGTCATGGCGTCGAAGTAGGCAAGCACGTGGAGGATCGACGGGTCGGTCGCCAGCCGGCGGCGCAGTCCGGCGCCGCTGCCGATGCTGGGGAACCGCAGGCGCAGCGGATGGTGGCCGAAGGTCGGCACGTGGAGCGCTGCCCGTCGGTAGCGCCCGTGCACCAGCGCCAGCGCCCCGATACCGCCGCCGAAGCTCGGCCCGTAGTAGGCGTGCTCGGCCGCGCCGGTGAGGTTGTCCAGTTCGGCCGATGCACGCCAGACGTCCGCCACGCAGCCGCGCAGGACGTAGCCCTCCCGGGACTCGATGCCGTGCAGCACGTGTTCGGCTCCGGCGGCGGGAATGTCGGGGCGGAGCGAGAGCGCGCCGAGGCCACGGAGGCAGGGGAGGATGACTGCGTCGTCGGGTTCGACGAGCTCCTCCTCGAAGTCGGGGGAGTAGCGCCCGCCATAGCCGTGGGCGAACGTGAGGTTGCGTCGCGCGCTGCCCGAACGGGGAAGGAGCACCCAACACCCGATCACGTTGCCACCGATGGACGTGAACGTCCCGGTCTGCACGGTGTGGGTCTCACGGAGCCGCCCGGGGGCGGGGTCGGGGGCCGCGAGGCGCAGGGACGGCGGGCCGGCGTCCGCCTCCGCTGCCGTCGCCGCCCAGAATGCGTCGAAGTCTGCCGGCTCGGGCGGCGGGGCGGGTCGATCGAGGAGGGAAGCGAGGTCGTAGCCGTACGTGGCGTCACCGGGTAGCAAGCCATCGCACGCCTCATTCGCCGGCCAACCGCCGATGAGCCCTCGGGTGTGCCAGTCCGCCAGTGGCGGAGTGGTCGAGCCGAGCACGATCGGGGAGCGCGTCACTGGATCCTGCCGAAGCCGGTGGGGCGGTTCACCCTGGGCGGCGCCAGCACGGAGCCGTGCAGTGACACGGGCTCGGGGTCGGGTCGCGCCCAGAGCCAGCGCCGCTTGCGGGTGAGTTTCCAGACAGCGATCGCCAGCACGATCGAGGTGGCCCAGAGCAGCGGGGTGAGGACGAGGCCCGTCCATTCGGGCGCCTCCTCGAGGAATCGCAGCGTGAGGCCCAGCTGGAATTCGAGGAGCAGCCAGTGGGTCACGTAGACCGGCAGCGAGCGCTTGCCGATGGAGAGCAACGGCCCCGACAGCCGCTGCGATCGCGCGACGAAGGCCGAGATCAGGAAGAGCGAGGGAACGGCGACGAAGAAGCGCAGCCCGGGCACCGGCGGCTCGGTGAACACCAGGAGCATCCACGCGGTGACGAACGCCAGCAGGTGCCACGCCTTCGCCTTCGGAACCCAGGCGCGGATGAACCCGTTCGCACGCGCGCCGATGAGGAACGCGAACAGGTAGTGGGTGAAGCCGATGGTGCCGACGGTGCTGATGACCGCCGGCCAGTGCAGCCACCCGGCCTGCGTGCCGATGTAGCCGAGGAACGCGATGCCCACGGGGATCCAAGCGGGCCACTTGCGCGTCGCCCACCAGATGAGCGAGAAGAGCGGCAGGGCCATGAGGTACCACAGCGGGGTGTCGATGCGAAGGATGTGTTGGACGGGCCCGCTGCGGGTCAGGCCGAGGACCCGGTCCTCGAGGTGGCGCACGACAAGGCCATCCACGACGAAGTAGACCGTGGCCCAGACGAAGTACAGGTAGACGAAGCCGGACAGCTTGCCCTTGACGAACGCGCGCCAGCCCCGGGTCTTCCAGCGGTAGAGGAAGAAGCCCGAGATCATGAAGAACGCAGGCATGCGGACGCTGGCGAACGTGGAGCCGATCCACTGCCAGACGGGGTGGACGGGAAGCCCCACCATGTCGATGAGATGGCGGGAGTGGTCGAGCACGACGAGCGCGATGGCGATGCCCTTGGCGACGTCGATCCAGACCTCACGTGGTCTGGATTGCTTCGTACTCATCGCCGCACAGCCTAACAATCGATTCGACCGCCAATGATAGGCCGCCTTGCACCGACGGGGCGACTGCTGAGACGCGCACGCCTTCCTCTCGGATGGTTCGCTCACTAGCATTGGCGATATGTCCGACGCAGTCGTGCAATGGCTCATGCATCCCGTGCGTTCGGACCCGTCCATCCGCTGGCAGGTGATGCGGGACCTGTTGGAGGCCCCAGAGATCGAGTGGCAGAAGGAGCGAGCGCGCGTCGCCACCGAGGGCTGGGGAGCCCGGCTTCTCGCTGTCGCTGATGCTGAGGGCGGCTGGGCCGGCGGGGCGCACTTTCCGGCTGATTACGTGTGGGGCGGCACGGAGAAGGGCCAACCATGGACGGCCACCTCCCACGTGCTCACGTTGCTGCGCGAGTTCGGGCTCCCGCCGTCGGCGTTGGAGCAGCGAGTGGCGTCCATCCGCAGGACTGTGCGCTGGGAACACGCGGGCCAGCCTTACTGGGAGGGCGAGGTTGAACCCTGCATCAACGGGTCGCTCGTGGCCAACGGGGCATACTTCGGCGTGGACGTGGGGCCCGTCGTCGAGCGTCTGATCGGCGAGCGGTTGGACGATGGCGGCTGGAACTGCGAGGCGGAACGCGGATCGGTGCGTTCCTCCTTCGACACGACCATCGCCGTTCTCGAGGGCCTACTGGCGTACGAGGCCGCGACGGGTGGGACGCCCGCATCCCGGGAGGCGCGCCGCGCCGGGGAGGAGTACCTGCTGGTGCGGCACCTGTTCCGTCGGCTCAGCACGGGGGAGCCGGCCGACGAGAAGTACCTGTCGTTGCTGCATCCGAACCGCTGGCACTACGACGTGCTCCGGGGCCTCGATCACTTCCGGGCGGCCTCGCTGCTCACTGGCCAGGCGCCGGATCCGCGGATGAGCGAAGCGGCGGAGCACGTCCGTCGGCGCCGATTGGAGGACGGACGCTGGCCGTTGGACCGGAACCCAGAGGGCCGCGACTGGCTCGATATCGACGCAGGACCCGGTAAGCCCTCTCGGTGGATCACCCTGCGCGCGTTGCGCGTCCTCAACTGGTGGGATCGCGCACAACACTGAAGACCCCAGAAAAGCACGTGGCCCTGACAGCATTTCTGCTTGTCAGGGCCACTTTTCGTAGCGGGGACAGGATTTGAACCTGTGACCTCTGGGTTATGAGCCCAGCGAGCTACCGAGCTGCTCCACCCCGCGGTGCTTGAATTACATTACCGGGGTTCCTTCGGAAAACCAAATCGAGGGTTTGGCCAACGAGGGCGTGCTCCTACGTCACCCAGCTTACGCGGGTCAGGCGGCCGCGTTGGTGAGGGTGTGTTGGGCGATGAGCCAGGCGATGAGTTCGGGTTGGATTGGCCGACTCGAGGTGGGGTCGCTGGGTGGTGGATCTTCCCAGGGATCCGGCTCTGGTTCGATGAAGCAGGGCGAGGGCCGCGGTGGTGGAGCGCTGATGCGGGTGGTGCCGGTGGCGGTGACGAGGTATTCGTACCCTGCGGGGGAGCGCCAGTGGAACACGCCCGGCTCGGGCTGCGTCAACTGCCAACCACCATGGGTTTTCGCGCGGTGGCTGCGTCGTGAAAGGGGGCCGAGGTTCTGCATCCCGGTCTGGCCGCGGGTGTGGCCGTCGAAGCGGTAGGGCTCGGTGTGGTCCAGGTCGCAGGCGCGGGCCTGGCGGGTGCCGTAGGGGAACACGTCGACCGGGTTCCGCACCTGGAGCGCGAGCCGCATCGCCGCCGACGGCTCATACCCATCCAACGCAGAGAGACCCGCGGGGTCGAGGACGGGCCGGACGGTGACCGTGGAGCCGGTGAGGAACTCGGGGAGGTGCTGGGTGAGGATGGTGCCCCACCGCTCGATGCGGGCGGCGCCGGTGCCGTGGGTCAAATCGTTGGCGTCGACGTGGACGATCAGCTCGACCGGCAGGGCGTCTTGGCCGAAGGCTTGGCGGGCGAGGATGCCGGCGGCGGTGGCGCGACGCTGGTCGTGCCGATAATTGGCTTTGTGGCCGTCGGTGGCGTCTTCGAGCCATTCGGGCAGTTCGGGGGCGGGCAGCGTGGCCGCGATCGCATCCAACGCCTCATCGAGCGCGATCCCGTCTTCGGCGGCGAGCCGGCCGTTGAGGGTGCAGTGCCCGTCCTCGATCCTGCCGATGTGCACGCCGCGGGACTGGCGGGCGCTCGCGGCTTTGGTGGCGGCGTGGGCGGGGTCGGCGTCGATGATCCACGCAGGGAGGTGGTGCATGACCCGCGTCCAGGGCCACAGCTGCAGCGCGTGGGCGGTGCGGCGGTCGATCACCGCGACGGCTTCGGCGGAGAGTTCGCTGCAGGCTTGGACGATCTTCGCGGCCTGCCAGAACCAGACGGTGCCGGCCAGGAACGCCTCCCACAACGCCGGGTGCCGGTGGCGGAGGTCCAACACCTGCCCGAGCTGCCAGAGCGCGGACTCCGGGGAGACGCCGAGCAGGCCGGCAAGTTCGTGGGCGAGGAACTCCCCCACCAGTGGGGTGCCGTCGGAGCCGGCTTGGATCTCTTGTTCGGTGACGGCCCAGATGGCGTCCCGGTCGACCTCGTAGAGTTCGGCGGCGCGCAGGAGGGCGATCTTCTCCGCCACCTCGGCCGCGCGGCGGTGTTCGTGTGCGTGCGCGACTGCGGCGAACGCGTCTGCGCTGGTCATCGGCACCATCTCGAACATGTGAACAATTCTACGGGC
>NZ_FNGP01000010.1 GCF_900103275.1 Tessaracoccus oleiagri
GCGGTGATGGTGTAGCGGCCGGGCTGCTCGTAGACGTAGCCGCAATCCGGCGATGGTTCGTTGTTGGTGAAGCGCGGCCGCCACGGCGTGCCCTTGCCACAGGCGACGGTGTCGCCATTGCCCATCTCCCACACGACGCGGTCGACTTCGGCGGTAGCGGTGACGGTGTAGCCGCCCGCGCTCGCGGACGCGGTGATCGGCCCCCACGACTGGTCGTCCTGCGAATCCGCCCACATCCACGTGTTCCAACCCACATAACCCAAGGAATCGGGATCATCCGCCACTGACCTCGGGAAGATGCCCATGCGGATCGCGCGGAGGCCCATGGTGTCTACTGCGCGCTGGGCCAAGACACGGGGATTTGGTGAAGGGACCGGGGCATCCGGTGCCGATGTAAGCAGGCGCTCAAAGGCCAATCCCGGATCAGGGATTCCCGCGCGGTTCGGTCGGACACATGTGTAGATCGCGCCGTGGGTCTCACCTTGCCAGACCGCGTGTGTGAAGGGTGGCGGATTACTGCTCGCTCGGCACCACGCTTGGGCTGACTCACTCCAAGTGCCTCCTTCAGCGCGACACGAGATGCGTACAGACCTGAACTCGCAAACTCGTTCTCCAGCATGCGCCCGAGGAGGGGTACGACTTGAGCCGCTAGTGCCGGTCTCGGCAACAGGCGGTGCGGGACCATCTACTTTTAACGAACACACAGCGTAGGTGGAACTGGTTCTACCGCAGCTCGGATCAGCAGAGGCCGGCTGCAGAGCTAGGGATAGGACCAGCAGCACAGAGACTAGTCCTGAGCGGATTAGCACGACTCCACCTCTTGGTCACGAATCATGGCGATACGCCAGATGCCGTCAGCGCCCTCTTGGAGCGTCGCGGTCACTTCAACATAAGGGATTGGCCGATGGCCAGTGTCTCCCTTGGTTTTCGCGTCGAGGACCTTCACCCGTGTGCGGTCGTTGCAGTAAGTGACCTGAGCAGTCGTGATCCCGTCTGCATCGGTCGTTGGCTCAGCTACGGCGATGTCGTGAAATGACCGGTCCCCGACCGCGACGTGGCCGTTCTCTCGGATTTCCTGGATTTCGTCGAGGATCACGTTTGCTGCTTCGCCGGTGGAGACGATCTGAGTCTCGGTCAGGTCTGTAAGTGTTGGGTCAGCGGCGAACTTATCGAAGACGTTCCAGTACCGGATCAGGCCCTCGCGGATTGCCAACTCCTCGGCAGACGCGTCAGGCTCCGCCGGTGGAAAGGACTCGAAGACGCTCGGAGAAGGGCTCGGTTCGGGGCTGGGGCTGGGCTCCACGCTCGGGGAACTGGAAACACTCGGAGCCACGCTGGGCGACGCCGACGCCGACGCGGACGTCGACACGTCGGGCCCGGGGTCGGGCTGGGAGGTGCAACCCACGGCGAGGCCGAGGCTGGCGAGTGCGATGGCAACGAACTTCTTCATGCGGAGGGGATCCTTATGGTTGGGTGAGTCGCTCGGTGGGTGCGTCGGCGGTGACGCTGAAGGTGACGGGAAACAGGGGGATGACGGCGAGGGCCCGGCCGGTGACGGTGGCCGAACTGATGCGGGGGCCGCGCCGCACGTCGGTGCGAATGGTGTCGAGGGAGCCGTTGTCGGCGGCGGCGAGGGCGACGGCTCGGCCGTGGGCGGCGGTCCCGTTGAACGCCGCGGCGGCGCGGGCGCCGTCCTGGGCGGCGGCCTGCGCCGTCGTCTCGGCCCAGCTGTACATGGCCCACTGGAGCGTGTCAAGTTGTTTGTGTAAGTGGTCGACATTTCAGGGGTTAGAGGTAGGGCTGGATTCGGTCGGGGTAGGCGAGGGCGAGTTGGGCGAGG
>NZ_FNGP01000002.1 GCF_900103275.1 Tessaracoccus oleiagri
GCTTGACTTCCGGGTTCGGAATGTTGCCGGGTATTTCCCCTTCGCTATGACCACCGAAACACTATGGAGATAGTGATCGGAACTATTGAATTGTAGTTCCCGACCGTCTCTCGGGAACCTCACAGTGGACGCGTAGCATCTTTGTAGAAAACAAGCCCTCGGCCTATTAGTATCGGTCAGCTCCATGCCTTTCAGCACTTCCACATCCGACCTATCACCCGGTGGTCTGCCGGGGGCCTTACCAGATTATTCTGTGGGAGCCCTCATCTTGAAGTGTGCTTCCCGCTTAGATGCTTTCAGCGGTTATCACGTCCCGACGTAGCCAACCAGCCGTGCCCTTGGCAGGACAACTGGCACACCAGAGGTCAGTCCGATCCGGTCCTCTCGTACTAGGATCAGCTCTTCTCAAGACTCCTACGCGCGCAGCGGATAGGGACCGAACTGTCTCACGACGTTCTGAACCCAGCTCGCGTGCCGCTTTAATGGGCGAACAGCCCAACCCTTGGGACCGACTACAGCCCCAGGATGCGACGAGCCGACATCGAGGTGCCAAACCATGCCGTCGCTATGGACGCTCGGGCAAGATCAGCCTGTTATCCCCGGGGTACCTTTTATCCGTTGAGTCCTGGCGCTTCCATGTGCCACCAGAAGATCACTAATCCCGACTTTCGTCCCTGCTCGAGATGTCTCTCTCGCAGTCAAGCTCCCTTGTACATTTACGCTCAAAACCTGATTGCCAACCAGGCTGAGGGAACCTTTGGGCGCCTCCGTTACCTTTTAGGAGGCGACCGCCCCAGTCAAACTACCCGCCAGGCACTGTCCCTGATCCAGATAATGGACCTAGGTTAGATAACCAGAACGACCAGAGTGGTATTTCAACGATGACTCCACCTGAACTGGCGTCCAAGCTTCAAAGTCTCCCACCTATCCTACACAAGTCGTCCCGATCACCAATACCAAGTTATAGTAAAGGTCCCGGGGTCTTTCCGTCCTGCTGCGCGTAACGAGCATCTTTACTCGTAGTGCAATTTCGCCGAGTTCGTGGTGGAGACAGCGCCCAAGTCGTTACTCCATTCGTGCAGGTCGGAACTTACCCGACAAGGAATTTCGCTACCTTAGGATGGTTATAGTTACCACCGCCGTTTACTGGGGCTTAAGTTCAAGGCTTCGCCGAAGCTAACCCTTCCCCTTGACCTTCCAGCACCGGGCAGGAGTCAGTCCGTATACATCGTCTTTCGACTTGGCACGGACCTGTGTTTTTGGTAAACAGTCGCTTGGGCATGGTCTCTGCGACCTTCAGCGCTTTCAAAGTAAATTCTAATACGCGTCCGGTCCCCCTTATTCCGAAGTTACGGGGGTATTTTGCCGAGTTCCTTCACCACGATTCTCTCGATCGCCTTAGTATTCTCTACTTATCCACCTGTGTCGGTTTGGGGTACGGGCGGCTAACACGTCGCTCACGAAGCTTTTCTAGGCAGCATAGGATCACTCAATCCAACGTCGAAACGTCAGACCCGTCATGTCTCAGGCACATGAGATGCGGATTTGCCTACACCTCGCCCTACACACTTAGCCTGGGACAACCATCGCCCAGGATGAGCTACCTTCCTGCGTCCCTCCGCAGCTTGCCTAATGTGAGTTTGGGTCGCAGACTCAGTCGAGATCCGTCCGAAGACTTCACTCGACCTTGCATGCTTAGCATCACTCAGGTCGGCATGGGCCGTGTTTCGCCGGTACGGGAATATCAACCCGTTGTCCATCGACTACGCCTGTCGGCCTCGCCTTAGGTCCCGACTTACCCAGGGCAGATTAGCTTGACCCTGGAACCCTTGGATATTCGGCGGACGGGTTTCTCACCCGTCTTTCGCTACTCATGCCTGCATTCTCACTCGTATGCTCTCCACGGCTGGGTCACCCCGCCGCTTCATCGCGCATACGACGCTCCCCTACCCATCCGTACAACCTTACGGTTACTCGTACGAATGCCATAGCTTCGGCGGATAACTTGAGCCCCGCTAAATTGTCGGCGCAGAATCACTTGACCAGTGAGCTATTACGCACTCTTTCAAGGGTGGCTGCTTCCAAGCCAACCTCCTGGTTGTCTCCGCAACTCCACATCCTTTTCCACTTAGTTATCGCTTAGGGGCCTTAGCTGATGATCTGGGCTGTTTCCCTCTCGACTATGAAGCTTATCCCCCACAGTCTCACTGCTGCGCTCTCACTTGCCGGCATTCGGAGTTTGGCTGATTTCGGTAAGCTTGTGGGCCCCCTAGACCATCCAGTGCTCTACCTCCGGCAAGAAACACGCAACGCTGCACCTAAATGCATTTCGGGGAGAACCAGCTATCACGAAGTTTGATTGGCCTTTCACCCCTATCCACAGCTCATCTCCTCAGTTTTCAACCTAAGTGAGTTCGGGCCTCCACGAGGTCTTACCCTCGCTTCACCCTGGCCATGGATAGATCACTTCGCTTCGGGTCTAGAGCATGCGACTAAAGCGCCCTATTAGGACTTGCTTTCGCTACGGCTTCCCCACACGGGTTAACCTCGCCACATACCACTAACTCGCAGGCTCATTCTTCAAAAGGCACGCCGTCACCCTTGCGGGCTCCGACGGATTGTATGCGATCGGTTTCAGGTACTATTTCACTCCCCTCCCGGGGTACTTTTCACCTTTCCCTCACGGTACTTGTCCGCTATCGGTCACCAGGTAGTATTTAGGCTTAGCGGATGGTCCCGCCAGATTCATGCGGAATTTCAGGGGTTCCGCATTACTTGGGATGACGCTCGAGAGTGATCAATTTACGTGTACGGGAGTATTACCCTCTTTGCTACAGCTTCCCAACTGTTTCGACTTAGTTGATCATTTCTTACTCTCTGACTGTTCGACAGCACAGTCGGAGCGGTCCCACAACCCCCAAATTGCAACGCCTGTCAGCTATCACACAACTTGGGTTTGGCCTCTTCCGCGTTCGCTCGCCACTACTTACGGAATCACTGTTGTTTTCTCTTCCTGTGGGTACTGAGATGTTTCACTTCCCCACGTTCCCTCCAACCGCCCTATATATTCAGGCGGAGGTTGCCAGACATGACTCTGGTATTTCAAGGTTTCCCTATTCGGAGATCCACGGATCAAAGCTCGTTTACCAGCTCCCCGTGGCTTATCGCAGGTTACAACGTCCTTCATCGGCTCCTGGTGCCAAGGCATCCACCGATCGCACTTAGTAGCTTGTTAAATCTACAAAGATGCTCGCGTCCACTGTGAAGTTCTCAAGATACGGGCGGGCCCAGCTCCTCACCGTCCTAAGACGACTCGGACACCGGTCCGCTAGAAGGCGTTGCAAGCAACCGACCCTTCAGGACCCAACAGCGTACTTAGGCATCACTCCAACACCTCGAGGTTCCACTCCTGCAAGCAGGTTGTACTGACGAGACCCGAAGATCCGCTTAATAGTCAATGTTCCACATTCCGGTGCCAGCCGGCTGGAGACGAACGCTCCAAAACCGGCGCATGGGCAACAAGGCTGCGCCTTGCCACCAAATGGCTCCTTAGAAAGGAGGTGATCCAGCCGCACCTTCCGGTACGGCTACCTTGTTACGACTTAGTCCTAATTACCGGTCCCACCTTCGACAGCTCCCTCCCAAAGGGTTAGGCCACTGGCTTCGGGTGTTACCGACTTTCATGACTTGACGGGCGGTGTGTACAAGCCCCGGGAACGTATTCACCGCAGCGTTGCTGATCTGCGATTACTAGCGACTCCGACTTCATGGGGTCGAGTTGCAGACCCCAATCCGAACTGAGACCGGCTTTTTGAGATTCGCTCACCCTTGCAGGTTCGCAGCTCTTTGTACCGGCCATTGTAGCATGCGTGAAGCCCTGGACATAAGGGGCATGATGACTTGACGTCATCCCCACCTTCCTCCGAGTTGACCCCGGCGGTCTCCTATGAGTCCCCGGCATTATCCGCTGGCAACATAGGACGAGGGTTGCGCTCGTTGCGGGACTTAACCCAACATCTCACGACACGAGCTGACGACAGCCATGCACCACCTGTATACCGACCAAAAAGGGGCACCTATCTCTAGATGTTTCCGGTATATGTCAAACCCAGGTAAGGTTCTTCGCGTTGCATCGAATTAATCCGCATGCTCCGCCGCTTGTGCGGGGCCCCGTCAATTCCTTTGAGTTTTAGCCTTGCGGCCGTACTCCCCAGGCGGGGTACTTAATGCGTTAGCTGCGGCACGGAGAACGTGGAATGTTCCCCACACCTAGTACCCACCGTTTACGGCGTGGACTACCAGGGTATCTAAGCCTGTTTGCTCCCCACGCTTTCGCTTCTCAGCGTCAGGAAAGGTCCAGAGAACCGCCTTCGCCACTGGTGTTCCTCCTGATATCTACGCATTCCACCGCTTCACCAGGAATTCCATTCTCCCCTACCTTCCTCAAGTCAGCCCGTATCGGAAGCAGGCTCGGGGTTAAGCCCCGAGTTTTCACTCCCGACGTGACAAACCGCCTACAAGCTCTTTACGCCCAATAATTCCGGACAACGCTCGCACCCTACGTATCACCGCGGCTGCTGGCACGTAGTTAGCCGGTGCTTCTTCTGTAGGTACCGTCACGTTAGCTTCGTCCCTACTGAAAGCGGTTTACAACCCGAAGGCCGTCTTCCCGCACGCGGCGTTGCTGCATCAGGCTTTCGCCCATTGTGCAATATTCCCCACTGCTGCCTCCCGTAGGAGTTTGGGCCGTATCTCAGTCCCAATGTGGCCGGTCGCCCTCTCAGGCCGGCTACCCGTCGTCGCCTTGGTGAGCCGTTACCTCACCAACAAGCTGATAGGCCGCGAGTCCATCCTTGACCGCCGGAACTTTCCAACCTCGAAGATGCCTAAGAGGTTCGTATCCGGTATTAGCAGCTGTTTCCAGCTGTTATCCCAGAGTCAAGGGCAGGTTACTCACGTGTTACTCACCCGTTCGCCACTCGTGTACCCCCGAAGGGGCCTTACCGTTCGACTTGCATGTGTTAAGCACGCCGCCAGCGTTCGTCCTGAGCCAGGATCAAACTCTCCGTTGAAAATGTTCGGTTTCGGGTGTTCATCCCAGTTACCGTCAACAGAAAATGATACTGACAGGATCCATTGCTGGATCTAATCAATTATTTATTTTAATCAAAGGAACCGTTACATGACCGAGGCCATGCGACGGGACGCACGAGCAATATAAAATTGCCATGTGCATTGATTGGCATTGACTTTTAGTACGCTGTTGAGTTCTCAAGTTTCGGGTGCGTCCCGCGCCTCCCACTCACGTGACCGGCTTGGGGCAACTCGAACAACTTTACTTTCATGATCCCGCGGTGTCAAATCCGCATCTCTCACTCAGTTCAGTTGTAATTCATCCGCCGCATTCGCGGCTCTCACAACATTACTTCATCCAGGACCTGCAATCAAATCGGGCAAACAAGCCCAGACCGACATGATCTCGCTCCCCACAACGTGGTTTGCACTGAAGACTGTGATCGAACCGCACCAGCGGCGACCACCAACCATACACACATCACTCGCGCCAGTCAAACCCGACCCAGCAGCTCCCACACGATGAAGTTATCCTGCACAGTCACCCTCAACGGGCAACCTGCGGAACACTACACCACCCCAACCACACCGTCAACCCGTCTCTGCTCACCCGCAGCCTAGACTCTGGAGACATGAGGAAGGTGCTTGTCGGGGCCGCCGTAGGCCTGCTGCTGACCGGCTGCGCTCCGTCGCCCGTCGCTCCCACTGTCGAGCCTCCACCTACGAACTTCCCATCGCCCAGCCGTGCGGCGGCGACCCCGTCGCCGAGCTCGTGGCCTGCCTCGTCGGCACCGTCGAGCCCCATGTCGTCGCCATCCCCCACGCCTACTCCGGCGCCGACGGAGCCGAGGCGGGTCACCATCAATGTGTCCGGCGACCTCCTGTGGCACGACACGCTCTGGCGCAGTGCGGAGCTCGACGGGGCGGCAGCCGGCGGTGGCTTGGACTTCTATCCGATGCTCGCCTCCCTGCAATCCTTGGTGAGCGAAGCCGATCTCGCCATCTGCCACGCCGAGGTGCCGTTCGCACCGGCGGGTGGCCCCTTCAGTGACTACCCACTGTTCGCCGCCCCGCAAGAGGTGGCGGTCGCCGTGGCGAAGGTGGGCTGGGACGTGTGCACCACCGCGTCGAACCACACTCTGGACCAGGGGTGGGAGGGACTCGTGCGCACCCTCGACGTGCACCGGGCGGCCGGGATCCTCACCGCGGGCAGCCACGCCACCCGCGAGGAGTCGGAGAAGCCGACGATCATCACCACCGACGAGGACGTGGCAGTCTGCATCGTCTCCCAGACCTATGGGCTGAACGGCATCCCCAAGCCGGAGGGTCGCGAGTGGGCCGTGGACCTGCTCGACGCCGACGTCGCGCTCGAGGACGCTGCTCGGTGCCGCGCGGCGGGGGCCGACATCGTCGCCGTCCACATCCACGCGGGCGATGAGTACCGGCACGAGCCGAACGCACAGCAGCGCGACTTCGTCGCGGCCGTGACGGCCTCGGATGACGTGGACTTCGTCTTCGGCCAGCACGCCCACGTCGTGCAACCCATCGACCGGGTCAACGGCAAGTGGGTCGTCTACGGTGCCGGGAACCTGATCGCCCAGAGCGGACCCGCCCAGCCGGCCACCTATGACGGTTACCTCGCCGAGGTGACGTTCGCCGAGACTCCCCAGGGATTCGAGGCCACCGCGATGCGCTGGGCACCCACACTGATCACGAAGCAGTCAGGTGCACGTCCCGCAAGGGTCTACCTGATCCCCGAGGCCCGGGCCCGGGTGCCGGCACTGGCGGAGGCGATGGAACAGTCCGCCGCCCGGACGCGCGCGGTCGTGACGTCGCTGGGGCCGGAGGGCCTCGTCGAGATCAGCTAGCGAAGAAGACGCCGCCCACGGTCTTCCGGCCGCGGCGGATCACCGCGAAACGGCCATGGAGGAGCGCGTCCCGCTCGAGGGGAGCATCCGCGTCGGTCACCTTCTCGTTGTTCAGGTAACCGCCGCCCTCCTGCACCGCACGTCGCGCGGCGGACTTGGAGTCGACGACCCCGGACAGCACCATCGCGTCGGCGAAGGACACCGGCTCGGTGAGCTCCGCGGCGCCGACCTCCCGCATGACGCCCTCGAGGGACCGGGCCGAGAGCTCGCGCAGTTCTCCTCGCCCGAAGAGGGCTTGCGCGGCATCGACCGCCGCGCGTCGTTCTGCTTCACCATGCACCAAGTCGGTCACGTCGTCGGCGAGCGCCTTCTGCGCCTCCCGGCGGAAGGGTGCCTCGGCCGTCGCCTTCTCCAGCTCCTCGATCTCCTCGCGGGACCGGAACGAGAACATCTTCAGGTAGTCGACCACCTTGGCGTCCTCGGCGTTGAGCCAGAACTGGTGGAAGGCGTAGGGGCTGGTGAGCTCGGGATCGAGCCAGACGGCGCCCCCCTCGGTCTTGCCGAACTTCGTGCCGTCGGCCTTCGTCACCAGCGGCGTCGCCAAGGCGTGCACCTTGCCCTGGTCGCTGCGCCGGATGAGCTCGACGCCGGCGGTGATGTTGCCCCACTGGTCGGAGCCGCCGGACTGCAGCGTCACCCCGTACCGGCGGTACAGCTCGCGGAAGTCGTTGGACTGGAGCAGCACGTAGCTGAACTCCGTGTAGGAGATGCCGGACTCCAGGCGGCGCGACACCACGTCGCGCGCCAGCATGCGGTTGACCGGGAAATGCTTGCCGAGGTCGCGCAGGAAGTCGAGGGCGCTCAGGCCCTGCGTCCAGTCGAGGTTGTTGACGAGGACCGCGGCATTGTCTCCGTCGAAGGAGACGAACTGCTGGGTCTGCTGTCGGATGCGCTCCACCCAGCCGGCGACCACGTCCAGGTCGTTCATCACCCGTTCGCCCGATTCCTTCGGGTCGCCGATGAGCCCGGTGGCGCCCCCGACCAGCAGGTGCGGGACGTGGCCGCCCTGCTGGAGCCGGCGGGCCATCAGCAGCTGCATGAGGTGTCCGATGTGGAGGCTCGCCGCCGTCGGGTCGAACCCCACATAGAACTTGACCGGCCCGTCGCCGAGGTGCGCCGCGAGGGCGTCCGGGTCCGTCGAATGGGCGATGAGCCCACGCCAGGTCAGGTCTTCGAACAGGTTCATGGGGGTCACTCTAAAGGTTCGCGTTGTGGGTGGACCAACCGCGGATCCCGCTCAACCAAGCTCGGCCCACTGGGCCAGGCGGCTGCGGGCCGCCCGCAACTCGGCGACCTGTTCCTTCACCCGTGCCGGTGCGGTGCCGCCCCGTCCATCGCGCGAGGACACGGAGCCCTCCACCGTGAGCACCGCCAGCACGCCCTCGTCGAGGTACTCGGAGATGCGGGGCAGGTCGTCGGCGGTGAGCTCGGACAGCGTCTTGCCGTGCTGCTCGCAGTAGCGCACCGTCTCCCCCGCCACCTCGTGGGCGACGGCGAAGGGCACCTTCTGGCGGACGAGGTGGTCCGCGACGTCGGTGGCGAGCGAGAACCCCAGCGGCGCCACCTCGGCCATCCGGTCCTCATGGAAGGTCAGCGTGGCGACCATGCCCGCGACTGCCGGGATCAGGACGTGGAGCTGGTCGATCCCGTCGAAGATCGGCTCCTTGTCCTCCTGCAGGTCGCGGTTGTAGGCCAGGGGGAGCCCCTTCAGGGTGGCCAGCAGCCCGGCCAGGTTGCCGATCAGTCGGCCGGCCTTGCCACGGGCGAGCTCGGCCACGTCGGGGTTCTTCTTCTGCGGCATGATCGAGCTGCCCGTGGACCATGCGTCGTCGAGGGAGGCGAAGCCGAACTCCGCGGTGCACCACAGGATGACGTCCTCGCTTAGCCTCGACAGGTCCACGCCGATCTGGGCGAGGACGAACGCCGCCTCCGCGACGAGGTCGCGCGCGGCCGTGCCGTCGATGGAGTTCGGCACGGACGACTGGAACCCGAGCTCGCACGCCACCAGCTCGGGGTCCAGCCCGAGCGAGGTGCCGGCGAGCGCGGCCGAGCCGTACGGGCTGACGGCCAAGCGACGGTCGAGGTCCCGGAGACGCTCCACGTCGCGCACGAGGGGCCACGCGTGGGCGAGCAGGTGGTGGCTTAGGAGGATGGGCTGGGCCGACTGCAGGTGGGTTCGGCCCGGCATCACCGCGCCCAGGTGGGTCTCGGCCTGGTCCGCGAGAGCGGAGATGACGCCGTCGACGTCCTGGGCCAGGAGCCGGATCTCCTCCCGAAGGTAGCGGCGGATGAGCGTCGCGATCTGGTCGTTGCGGGAGCGCCCGGCACGCAGTCGGCCGCCGAGCTCGGCGCCGACCACCTCCTTCAGCCCGCGCTCGAGCGCGCCGTGGACGTCCTCGTCGGTGGGTGCCGCCACGAACTCGCCGGACTCGACGCGTCGCCCGAGCTCGACCAGACCGGCGTCCATGGCGTCGGCCTGCTCCGCGGTCAGGTACCCGGCGGCGTGCAACGCCTTGGCGTGCGCCCGAGACCCCGCTATGTCATGCAGCGCCAGGCGCCAGTCGAACTGGGTGGACTTGCTCAGCGCGAACATCGCGTCGCTGGGTCCGCCGGCGAAGCGGCCTCCCCACAGGCGTCCCTCGGTCACGATGCTCCCTCTCTCAGTTGTCCGGTCTTGGTCATGAACGACAGTTCCGACGCGACGTGCTCAGCCGCCTCGACGTCGCGGGCGATCACGAGCACCGTGTCGTCGCCGGCGATCGTACCGACGACCCCGTCGATGGCACCGCGGTCGAGCGCGGAACCGAAGTACTGTGCGGCGCCGGGCGGTGTTCTCAGCACGATCTGGTTCTGCGCGACGTGCAGTGACTGCAGCAGCTCGCCGCACAGCCGGGCGAGCCGCTCGGCGGCGGCGTGGTCGTGCGGCTGCAGGACGTAGACGAGCGACCCGTCCGCGGCGCGTCGTCGCGAGGCGCCCAGCGCGACGAGGTCCTTCGACAGCGTCGACTGGCTCACCACGATCCCCTGTTGCGCCAGGGCCTCCGAGAGCTCCGACTGCGACGTGTAGCGGGCCTCCCCCAGCAACTGCCGCAGCGTGGCCTGGCGGCCGGCGCGCGAGACGTCACCCATGGCGGTCGAGCAGGGCGGGCAGGGCGTCGACGAAGGGCCGCAACTCGTCGCGGGTGATGATGAGCGGCGGCGCGAGCCGCAGGACGCCCGGCCGGGGGGCGTTGATGATGAACCCGGCGTCCAGTGCGGACTCAGCGACGGCGGGGGCGATGTCGGCGGTGAGCACCACGCCGCGCAGCAGGCCGCGGCCCCGGACGTGGTCGACGAGCGGGTGACCGAGGCCCTCGATCTCGCCGGCGAGCCAGTCGCCGGTCTCCGTCACGTGCTCCAGGAGCCCGTCCTCGAGCACGTCGAGCACCGCGTTGCCGGCCGCCGCCGCGACGGGGTTCCCTCCGAAGGTCGTGCCGTGCATGCCCGGCTGGAAGAAATCCGAGGCGCGGCCGGTGGCCAGGCAGGCGCCGACGGGGAAGCCGTTGCCGAGCCCCTTGGCCACGGTCACCAGGTCCGGGGTGACCCCCTCGGCATGGTGCGCGAACAGCGCGCCGCAGCGGCCGATCCCGGTCTGGACCTCGTCGATCCAGAGCAGCGCCCCGTGCGCCTCGGTCAGTCGGCGTGCTGCCTGCACGTGACCGTCGGGAGCCGGAACGACGCCGTTCTCCCCCTGCAGCACCTCCAGCACGACCGCGGCCGTCTCGTCGTCGACGACGGCCTCGAGCGCCGCCACGTCACCGTACGGCACGAACACCACGTCCCCGGGCAGCGGCTCGAACGGCTCCCGGTACTTGGGGTTGTGGGTGATGGCCAGGGCCGCGCTCGTGCGGCCGTGGAAGGAGCCCTCCATCGCGACGATCTTCGTCCGGCCGGTCAGACGGGTGAGCTTGAAGGCGGTCTCGTTCGCCTCGGAGCCGGAGTTGCTGAAGAAGACGCGCGCCGACGGGTCGCCGAGCGCCGCCGCCAGGCGCTCCGCGAGACGGATCTGCGGCTCGGAGGCGTACAGGTTCGAGATGTGGCCCAGCGTGTCGAGCTGTGTGGTGACGGCCCGCGTCACGGCCGGGTGCGCGTGCCCGAGCCCGAGCACCGCCAGGCCGGCCAACAGGTCGGTGTACTCCCTGCCGTCGGCGTCGCGCACATGGACCCCGCGTCCCTCGACGAAGACGCGCTTCGGCGCCCCGAACGCGTTCATCATCACGTGGCCGTAGCGGGCCTGCAGTTCCTGGTTGCTCATCGGTGCACCATCGTTCCCACGCCCTCGTCGGTGAAGATCTCGAGCAGCAGCGCGTGCGGCAGCCGCCCGTCGTTGATGGTGGCCGAGGCGACTCCCCCGTCGACGGCGGCCAGGCAGGCCTCGATCTTGGGGATCATCCCCGCCTCGAGCGTCGGCAGCAGCGCGCGCGCCTCCTCTGCGGTGATGTCCTTGATGAGGGAGTCGGGGTCGGGGTAGTTCCCGTACAGCCCGGCCACGTTGGTCAGCATCACGAGCCGGCGGGCGCCGATGGAGGCGGCGAGCGCGGCCGCGGCGGTGTCCGCGTTCACGTTGTAGACCTGTCCCTGGTCGTCGGGCGCGACCGACGCGACGACCGGGATCCGTCCCGCGTCGATTAGGTCCAGGAGGCTGGACGGGTCGACCGAGTCGATGTCGCCGACGAGACCGAGGTCGACCTCCTCGTCCTCGACGACGACGGTGCGCTTCCTCGCCGTGAAGAGGCCGCCGTCCTCGCCCGACATGCCGACGGCGAAGGGCCCGTGCTCGTTGATGAGGTTGACGAGCTCGCGACCGACCTGCCCCACCAGCACCATCCGCACGATCTCCATGGACTCCGGCGTCGTCACCCGCAGCCCGCCGCGGAACTCCGACTCGATGTCGAGGCGGCTCAGCATGGACGAGATCTGCGGGCCGCCACCGTGCACGACGACGGGCTTCACGCCGACGCGCCGCAGGAACACGATGTCCTTCGCGAGCGCGCGCTTCAGCGCATCGTCGGTCATGGCGTTGCCGCCGTACTTGATGACCATGATCTGGCCGGAGTACTCGGTGAGCCACGGCAGCGCCTCGATGAGGGTCTGCGCCTTGCTCAGCGGGGTGTCCAGGGGGTCGGTCATGAGGAGTACTCCGCGTTCTCACGGACGTAGTCGTACGTCAGGTCGTTGGTGAGGATGGTGGCGGTCGCGTCGCCGGCGTGGAGGTCGACGAGCACGTGCACGTCGCGGGGGCCCAGGTCCACCAGCGAGCGGTCCTCGCCGATCTGCCCGCCGCGGCAGACCATCACGCCGTTGAAGCTGACGTCGAGGAGGTCGGGGTCGAACTCGGCGTCCGTGACGCCGATCGCGCTCAGCACGCGGCCCCAGTTGGGGTCGTTGCCGAACACCGCGCACTTGAAGAGGTTGGAACGCGCGATCTCCCGGCCCACGGTCTCGGCATCTGCCTCCGTGGCGGCACCCACCACCTCGATCGCGATGTCGTGGTGGGCCCCCTCGGCGTCGTGGATGAGCTGCCGCGCCAGGTCGGCGGACACCTCCGTGAGCGCGGCGGCGAGTTCGTCGTCGGAGGGCCTGATGCCCGAGGCGCCGGAGGCGAGCACGACCACCGTGTCGTTGGTGGACATGCAGCCGTCGGAGTCGGCGCGGTCGAAGGTGACGCGGGTCGCGGCCCTCAGCGCGCGGTCGAGGGCCGCGGGCTCCACGTCGGCGTCCGTGGTGAGCACGACGAGCATGGTCGCGAGGCCGGGCGCGAGCATGCCCGCGCCCTTGGCCATGCCGCCGACGGACCATCCGTCGCGCGTCGCGCCGGCTTCCTTGGGGACGCTGTCCGTGGTCATGATCGCGCGCGCCGCAGAGGCCCCGCCCTCGGCCGAGAGTTCCCCGACCGCCGCCTCGACACCCGTGAGCAGCTCGGGCATGGGCAGCCGGATGCCGATCAGCCCGGTGGAGCAGACGGCGACGTTGTCGGCCGGCAGGCGCAGGAGCTCAGCCGCGTGGGCGGCGGTGGCGGCCGCGTCCTCGAACCCGGGCGATCCCGTGCAGGCGTTGGCGCCGCCCGAGTTGAGGACGACCGCCTGCACCTGGCCATCAGCGGTGACCTGTCTGGACCACTTGACCGGCGCCGCTTGGACGCGGTTGCTGGTGAACACGGCGGCCGCCGACATGCCGGGGCCCTGGTTCACCACGACGGCGACGTCCGGCTTGCCGCTGCTCTTCAGGCCCGCGGCGACGCCGGCCGCGACGAAGCCCTTCGGGAGGGTGACGCTCATGGGGCGACTCCGATCGAGGTGAGGCCGGTGGACTCGGGCAGGCCGAGCGCCAGGTTCATGGACTGCACCGCGCCACCGGCGGTGCCCTTGGTGAGGTTGTCGATCGCGGAGATGGCGATGAGCCTGCCGATGGACTCGTCCACCGTCACCTGGACTGCGACGTGGTTGGAGCCCACGACGGAGGCGGTCATCGGCCACTGCCCCTCCGGCAGCAGGGTGACGAACGGCTCGTCGGCGTAGAACGCCTCGTAGGCCGGGCGCACCGCGGAGGCGTCGCCGGTCAGCGGGGCGCTGCAGGTGGCGAGGATGCCCCGTGGCATCGGCACGAGCAGTGGGGTGAAGCTCACTGCGACGGGCTGGTCGGTCACCAGGGAGAGGTTCTGCACGATCTCGGGGGTGTGCCGGTGGGAACCGCCGACTCCGTAGGCCATGGTGTTGCCCATGATCTCGGAGCCGAGCAGGTGGGGCTTCAGCGACTTGCCCGCGCCCGAGGTGCCGGATGCGGCGACGACGTGCAGCTGGGAGGCGTCGACGAGGCCGGCCGCCACGGCGGGCAGGAAGGCGAGGGTGGACGCGGTCGGGTAGCAGCCGGGGACCGCCACCCGGCGTGCGCCCCGGAGCGCGTCGCGCTGGCCGGGCAGCTCCGGCAACCCGTAGGGCCAGGTGCCCGCGTGGCGGCCGCCGTAGAACCGGTCCCACTGCGCGGGGTCCTGGAGGCGGAAGTCCGCGCCCGCGTCGACGACGAGCACGTCCTCGGACAGCTGTTCGGCGATGGCGGCCGACGTGCCGTGCGGGAGCGCCAGGAAGACGACGTCGTGGCCGGCGAGCACGTCGGCCGTCGTCTCCTGGACGATCCTGTCCGCGAGCGGCACGAGGTGCGGCTGGTGGTTGCCGAGGCGGTCGCCGACCGAGGAACTGCCCGTCAGGGCGCCGATCTCGACCTCGGGGTGCGAGAGGAGGAGCCTCAGCAGTTCCCCACCCGCGTACCCGGTGCACCCGGCCACCGCCACCTTGAAAGTCATAGCGAAACTATGCCACGGGTGCGATAAATATTCCAACCCCGCGGGTGAGGATGTCCACCCCGCTCCGGAACGCCTCGTCCGCCTCCTCGAGGTCGAACCCCGCCAGGAGGCCGATGCCCACCAGTTGGGCCCGGGTCTGGTCGTGGAGGGTGGCGCCGAGGACGAAGTGCTCGAACGTGCGCAGGACGTGGTCGCCGGGGCCCGCCGGCACGAGCGCCCGGGCCGGACCCGTCGGATCCACGGTGCCCAGGCCCATCGCCCGCGTCGTCACGACGAGTTCCGCGCCGTCGCGGTGCCCGAGGAGGACGCGACGCAGGTCGGCCGCCCACTCCGGGAGGGTCGCGACCTCCCGGAGGTCGGCGAGGATGCGGTCGGCGATCTCCGCCAGGAGCGTCTGCTTGTTCGGCACGTGGTAGTACAGGGCGCCGGCCTGGACGCCGAGGCTGTCGGCGACGCGGCGCATGCTGAGGTCCGCCAGCCCGTACTCCTCGAGGATCCCCTGGGCGGCCTCGACTATCGCGGTCTTGGTCAGCGCCATCGGGATACTCCTGCCATGCCTCGATCCTAGTGGGGGCTGTACCGCTCGCCGCGCCGCAGAGACGATGCCCGCAGCCGCATCAGCAGCGCCTCCAGCCCCAGCGGGAGCAGCAGTACCGCTGCCCAGAGGGATCCGTAGACCACGCCCGCGGCGATGGCCGCGACACCGTAGCCGTTGAGGATGAACAGTGCGGCCGCCGCGGTGACGTGCGCGGCCCAGGTGACGGCGCAGGACGCGAGCGAGCCCCGCAGTCTGGTGCCCCAGACCACCCACGCCGACATGGACACGAGCAGCGCCACGACCCCGATCACCCAGGCGCTCCAGAGAAGGGGCGAGACGAAGAAGTGGATCACGAGCAGCGCCAGGACCCCGGTCACGAGGAGCGTGAGCAACTGCAGGCGCGCACGGACGACGACGTGCCGCACGTGGTGCCCACCGGAATCCGCCATGTCGGCGATTCTGCCACCGCGCCCCGACACGCGAGGGGAAAGCGAAGGGCCGCGGGTGGACACCCACGGCCCTCCTTGCGTCGGGATCAGGCCCGGTGCACCGCCCCGAATCGGGCGACGGCCTCGGCGACGGCCGCCTGGCGCACCTCGGCGGCCTCGGCATCGGTCAGCGTGCGATCGGCGCGTAGGCGCAGCGCGAACGCCAGCGACTTCTTGCCCTCGCCGACCTGGTCGCCGGTGTACACGTCGAAGAGCGCGATCGACTCGAGCAGTTCACCTGCACCCTCGACGAGCGCACGCTCCACGTCGGCGGCCGGGACGTCGCGGTCGACGATCAGCGCCACGTCCTCCTTCGCGACCGGGAACCCACTCAGGTGGCCGATCCGGCCACCCTGCGGGGCGAGGTCGAGCAGGTCGCCGAGGTTGAACTCGACGGCGCAGGTGTGCGGCGGGAGGTCGAAGGCGGCGATGACCGACGGGTGCAGTTCCCCGGCGAAGCCGAGGATCTCGTCGCCGACCAGCAGCTGCGCGGTGCGCCCAGGGTGCCAGGGCATCGCGTCGCCGACCTGGCGACGGGTGAGCGTCACCCCGACCGACGCGGCGACCGTCTCGGCCAGCGCCACGACGTGGGTCCAGTCGGCCTTCACCGCCGGCCCGTGCCATCCCGCGGGGAGCCAGTCCCCCGTCACGATGCCCACCAGCGTCTCCGGCTGCGTGGGAAGCGAGTCGTCGAGCTGCTGGAGCACGTCGGGGCTCGGCCTGCTGGCGACGTCCGGCCGCGGCGCGGCGGTGGTCCCGAAGTCGTAGAACCCGGACCCGACCTCGAAGATCGCCAGGTCCGTCAGCGACCGCGAGAGGTTGCGGGCGACGACGTGGAAGAGCCCGGGCAGCAGCGAGGTCCGCAGGAACGGCTGGGCGTCCGACAGGGGGTTGGCCAACCGCACCGCCTTGCGACGGGGATCGTCCTCGGCGAGCCCCATGCGGTCCAGGTCCTCGCCCGCCATGAACGGAAGGCTCATGGTCTGGGTGAAGCCCAGGTGGGCCGCAGCCGCGATGGCCGCCCGGCGGGCGCGCTGCCGCGGCGTCAGTCCGCCGCCCGCGGGGGCGGTGGGGACGCGCAGGCCGATCCGGTCATAGCCGTACTTGCTGCCGACCTCCTCGACGATGTCGTACGGTTCGACGAGGTCGGGCCGCCAGGTGGGAATCTCCAGCGTGAGCGAGTCGCCCAACGCCGTGACACGGACCCCGGACGCCGACAGGATGCGGATGATCTCGTCGTCGCTGATCGAGGTGCCGAGGACGGCCGGCACGAGACCCGCCCGCAGGCGGACGACGTGCGGCTCCGGGTGGCTGCCGACGAAGGTCTCCGCGGTGACGTGTCCTCCCCCGTACTGCGTGAGCAACTTGGCCGCGCGCTTCGCGGCCGCGTAGCTGAGCGCGGGGTCGACCGTGCGCTCGAACCGCTTGGACGCCTCCGAGAAGAGTCCGTGACGGCGGAACGTGCGGGAGACGGTGGTCGCGTCGAAGGTCGCCGCCTCCAGCACGATGCTCGTGGTGGCGTCCGAGACCTCGGTGTTCTCGCCGCCCATGACCCCCGCCAGGCCGATGGGCCCGGAGTCGTCCGTGACCAGCATGTCCTCGACGTGCAGCTCGCGGACCTGGCCGTCGAGCGTGGTCAGCGACTCACCCTCCTCGGCCATGCGCACGACGATCGGGCCGGACAGCTTCTGCGCGTCGTAGGCGTGGAGCGGCTGCCCGGACTCGAGCATGACGTAGTTGGTGACGTCCACGGCGAGCGAGATCGACCGGACGCCGGAGGCGCGCAGCCGGTCGACCATGAACTTCGGCGACGGGGCGGCCGGGTCGACGCCGTCGATCGTCAGGGCGGTGAAGGCGCTGCAGTGCGGCGTGCGGAGCTCGACCGGGTAGCCCTCGCTGGTCGGCTCGGGCAGCGACGTGCGGTAGCGGTCGGTGTACGTGACGCCGTGGGCGATCGCCGCCTCCCGCGCAAGGCCGCGCATGGAGAGCGCGTAACCGAGGTCCGGGGTCACGTCGATGTCGAGCACCTCGTCGGCGGCCCAGAGGACCTCCGTCGCGTCCTCGCCGGGCGTGCCGCGGTCGAGCACCATGATGCCGTCGTGGTCGTCGCCCAGCCCGATCTCGACCTCCGAGCAGATCATGCCGTCGGAGACGTGGCCGTAGGTCTTGCGCGCGGAGATTACGAAGTCACCCGGCAGCACCGCCCCCGGCAGCGCGACCACGACGAGGTCACCCACGGCGAAGTTGTGCGCGCCGCAGACGATGCCCCGGCTGGCCGGGTACTCGTCGGAGGCGGGGTCGTTGTGGTCGCCCACGTCGACGCGGACGTAGCGGATGACCTTGCCGTTCTTCTGCGGCTCGTCGACGTAGCTCAGCACCCGGCCGACGACGAGCGGGCCGGTGACCGGCGCGGCGATCGACTCGATGCGCTCGACGGTGAGGCCGGCGTTCGTGAAGCGCTCGGCGATGTCCGAGGTCGTCGTGTCCGGGGGCAGCATGACGAGTTCGCGGAGCCAGGAAATCGGGGCCTTCACCTTGCACCTCCAAGTAGGGAACGGCTGAAGCGGATGTCGCCCTCGACGAAGTCACGGATGTCGGGGGCGCCGTTGCGGAACATCACGGTCCGCTCGATGCCCATGCCGAACGCGAAGCCGGAGTACTCGTCGGGGTCGATGCCGCAGGCGCGCAGGACGCGCGGGTTGACGACGCCGCAGCCGCCCCACTCGATCCAGCCCTCCGAACGGCAGGTGCGGCACGGGCGGTCGGGGTTGCCGACGGACTCGCCGTGGCAGACGAAGCACTCGAGGTCGACCTCGGCCGAGGGCTCGGTGAAGGGGAAGTAGTGCGGGCGCATGCGGGTGGCCACGTCGCCGAACATCGCCTTGGCGAAGTGGTCGAGCGTGCCGCGGAGGTCCGCCATCGAGATGCCCTTGTCGATGACCAGGCCCTCGAGCTGGTGGAACACCGGGAGGTGCGTCGCGTCGTACTCGTCGGAGCGGTAGACCTTGCCGGGGCTCACGATGTAGAGCGGGAGGTCACGGGTCAGCATCTCGCGCGCCTGGACCGGCGAGGTCTGCGTGCGTAGCAGCTTCGCGTCCTCGATCGGCTCGATCCAGAGGGTGTCCTGCTCGCCGCGGGCGGGGTGGTCGGACGGAAGGTTCAGGGCGTCGAAGTTGTACCACTCGGCCTCGAGTTCGGGACCCTCGGCGACCTCGTAACCGAGCGCGACGAACACGTCGACCATCTTGTCGATGATCGCGGTGACCGGGTGCACGGCGCCTTGCGGGACGACCTGCACGGGGAGCGTCATGTCGATGCGCTCCTCGACGAGCGCCTTAGCCAACTCCTGGTCCGCGAGCACCTCCTGGCGGGCGGCGATGGCGCGGGCCACCTGGCTGCGGGCCTGGCCGACCCGCTGGCCGACCTCCTTGCGGGCGGCAGGCGGAAGGGCGCCGATCTCGCGGTTGGCGAGCGCGAGGGGCGAGCGGTCGCCGTTGTGGGCGAGGCGGGCCTGCTTCAGCTCCTCGCTGCTGCCCGCCGCCTCGATCGCCGACAGCGCGTCGGCGACGTACCCGTCGATGACCTCGGGGCTGAGCGCCGCGACCTGCTTCGGGTCGTAGTTGTCATTGGGCCCACTCATCGGGCACTCCTTCTCCTAGCTTCGACGCTGCGCGGTGGCGGTGGCGTAGAGGCACACCGCTGCCGCGCTCGAAAGGTTGAGGCTCTCGGCGCCGCCCCACATCGGGACGGCGACGACTTCGTCGGCGAGGGCGCGATCCGCTTCCGGAAGGCCCCACGCCTCGTTGCCCATGATCCAGGCGGTGGGACGGGCCAGTCCCCCGCCGAGCTGCTTCAGGTCGAGCGGCGACCCGTCGCCGTCGGCCGCCAGCACCTGCATGCCGAGGCCGCGCGCGTGTTCGACGGCCTCCTTGAGGTCCACGCCGGTGATGATCGGCATGTGGAACAGGCTGCCGACGGTGGAGCGCACGACCTTCGGGTTGTAGATGTCGACGGAGCCGCTCGTGAGGACGACCGCGTCGGCGCCGAAGGCGTCTGCGCAGCGGATCACGGTGCCGGCGTTGCCCGGGTCCCGGACCTGCGCGCAGATGACGATCAGCTGCGCCTCGCCCAGGTCCTCCCAGCCGAAGCTGAACTGGCGGCAGACCGCGATGATGCCCTGGGGCGTGACGGTGTCCGAAAGTTGTCGCATCGCCTGGTCGTCGGCGCGCCAGACCGGCACGCTCGCGGAGGCGAGCAGGTCGGCGTGCTTCGCGGGGTCGTCGACGATGATCTCCTCGACGATGGACGTGCCGGCCAGTGCTTCACGCACGGCCTGGCGTCCCTCGACGAGGAACCTGCCACCGAGGTCCCGGCCACGGCGCTGCGTCAAACGACGAACCGAACGCAGCACCCCGACCGGGAGCGCTGCGTCCGGTTCGTGGCGCACGGCGGGCTCAGGCTGCGGCAGCCTGATTGTCCTTCGCGACGGCGACGAGCGCGTTGAACGCGGCCACGTCGTTGACGGCGAGCTCCGCGAGGATCTTGCGGTCGACCTCGATGCCGGCGTTCTTCAGGCCGTTCATGAAGCGGTTGTACGTGATGCCCTCGGCGCGTGCCGCAGCGTTGATGCGCTGGATCCAGAGCGAGCGGAAATCGCCCTTCTTGGCGCGGCGGTCGCGGTACGAGTAGGTGGCGGAGTGGAGCAGCTGCTCCTTCGCCTTGCGGTACAGACGCGAGCGCTGGCCGCGGTAGCCGGACGCGAGCTCGAGAACTTCACGGCGCTTCTTGTGCGCGTTAACGGAACGCTTCACGCGTGCCATGGTGACTCCTTAGGAAAACGTTTGGGTGGGGGAAGAGGTGGCTCAGCGGCCCTTGTGCTTGCCAAGCAGCTTGCGCGCCTTCTTGGCCTCGACCTGCACGGTCTCGACGTTGCCCTTGAGGCGACGCAGCCGCGTGGACGACTTGTGCTCGTTGAGGTGGCCAAGGTTCGCCTGACGGCGCAGGATCTTGCCCGTCCCGGTGGTCTTGAACCGCTTCTTCGCGCCGGAGTGCGTCTTCATCTTCGGCATGCCAGTGCTCGCTTTCTATCTTTCGTTGGGTGGTGTGGACGAGTCGATCAGAGATCGATGTCCGGGTCCATGTTGTCGGCCGGTCCGCGACGCTTCTTCGCAGCCCTGTCCGCGGCTGCCTTCTCGGCGGCGGCCTTCTCGCGCAGCTGCGCCTCCGCGGCCCGTTCGGCCTCGGCGTTCTCCCTGCGCTGCTCCATGCGACGTTCACGGTCCGCGTCGCGGTCCGCCTTCGCATCGGTCTTCTTCTTGGTGGGGCCCAGGACCATCAGCATGTTGCGGCCGTCCTGCTTCGGCGCCGACTCGACGTAGCCGAACTCGGTCACGTCGGCGGCGAGTCGCTGCAGGAGCGCCATGCCCAGTTCGGGGCGGGACTGCTCGCGTCCGCGGAACATGATGGTGATCTTGACCTTGTCGCCGCCCTTGAGGAAGCGGACGACGTGGCCCTTCTTGGTCTCGTAGTCGTGCTGGTCGATCTTCAGACGCAGCTTCATTTCCTTGGTGTCGACATTCGACTGATTGCGGCGGGCGTCGCGGACCTTCTGGGCAGCCTCGTACTTGAACTTGCCGTAGTCCATGAGCTTGGCCACCGGCGGCCGGGCCTGGGGAGCTACTTCTACGAGGTCGAGGTCGTTCTCCGCGGCGAGACGCAGTGCGTCCTCGACGCGCACGATGCCGACCTGCTCGCCGTTCGGGCCGACGAGCCGGACTTCGGGAACTCGAATGCGATCGTTGATCCGCGGTTCAGTGCTGATGACGCCTCCATGGTAAGAATTGGGCGATCAACCAGAAAAGGCCTCCGCGCACGCGAAGGCCAAGGCGACCTGAGTCGCCGTAATCGACCCGGCCGCCGAAGCGGATCGCGGGTGGGAGTGGCCTCCACTTTCACGGATCGGGCTAGTCCAGCCGATCTATTGCTCGTGACACTCTACCTGATGCCCGCGCCCGCGCCAAAAGCGTCAGTCGCCAGGGGTGTCCGGCGCCGGATCCTCCGGATGGCCCTCCTCGTCGGCGTACTTCACCCACGCGAATTCCTCTCCCTCGAACTCGGCGACGGCGTAACCCTGCGCCAGCAGGTCGAGCGCCTCCCCCGCGACCACGAGGGAGTTGGGGCCGGCCACGTCGATGAGGAGTTGGTCGGAACCGCCCTCCTTGACAGTCAGGCAGAGCTCGTCGAGCGTGCAGGGCACCGGCCGGACGTCGGTGCGCCAGGCGCTCATCGAGTCGAGCCCCGTGAACGCGAGGAGGAAGGTGCCGGACTCGTTGACGAGCGTCACGGCCCCCATCTCCGCGTGGCGGTCGGGGTCCGGGTGGTCCGTCTCGTCGCCGGTGGCCACGATCGGCATGAGGAGCCGGCTGGAGCAGAGGGCGACGAGGGCGCGGATGTAGGAGACCTGGTCGGTGACCCGGGCGAGTGCCTGCCTCGTGAGCGGGTCCGGGGATCCGTCGTCTCCGGCGAAACGGGCGTTGGGGTCGGCCAGAGTGCGCATGCCGCCACCCTAGTGCGTCGGCGCGCAGGTGCCCATGTGCGAAACTTGGGGCATGAGCCTGAGCCTCCTCGTCACGATCGTCCTCATGGTCCTGATCCTCGCGATCACCGTCGGCCTCTGGGCGCGCCACCACCGAGCCCGCCCGGTCGTCGGCGGCATCGGCTGGATGCTGGTGCCCCTCGGGCTCTACCTGTTCGGCATCACGGATCTGGCCGTCAACGGCGTGCTGAGCATCATCGACTGGGCGCAGCGGACGGTGTGGGGCGACGCGATGACGTGGGGGGCGGCCCTCGTCGGGGCGGGCATCGTGCTGGCGGTGGTCGCGCAGTTCCTCCCCAAGGGGCCCAAGCCGGCGCAGCAGGTGCCGCAGCGGCCCGTCGCCGGTGCTGCGGGTCGGCCCCAGGTGCCAGGGCGGCCAGCTGCGGCGAAGCCGCAGACCCGTCCTGCGCCCGCCAAGTCGAAGGACGGCCTCACCGACGAGGACCGCGAGATCGAGGAGCTGCTCCGCCGCCGCGGGATCGGCTGATCAGTCCCGGCGGACGCCCTCGCTCGAGGCGCCGTTGGCCTTCAGCCAGGAACGCAGCTCGAGGACCTTCTTCTGCGCGCCCTCACCCTCCACCGACTGGATGGCGAGCACCGCACGTCTGCGGACGCCCTCCCCCTCCGGGTCCTTGACCAGCAGGTAGGCCCACGGGTCGCCCTTGCGCAGCCGCAGACCCGCGATCTGCTCGGTGCGGAAGCGCCGCATCACCGGCCCGTTGCGGATCACCACCTCGCCGTCGGCCGCCCACACGTGCGAGTAACCCACGGCGAGCATGACGCCGATCATGAAGATCACGAAGAACAACAGCGTGGCGGCCTGCAGCCACGTGACCTGGGCGCGGATCTCGGGGCCCAGCTCGTACCAGACCCACAGCGCCCCCGCGAGCAGCACCATCGACAGGATCACGGCGGTGGCGAGCACCGGCGTGCTGATGTACGACAGCTTGCGCGGTGCCTCCGTCGCCGGGGTCTTGGGTAGGTCCTCGCTCACAGCCTGCACGCCGCCAGTTCGGTCAGGAGGATGCCCCGGGCGCCGGCGTCGTACATGCGGTCCATCAGCCGGTGGGCGCCCTTGCGCGGGACAAGGGCCCGCACGGCGAGCCAGCCGTCGCGGGCGAGGGAGCTCACCGTCGGCCCGTCGACGCCCGGCGCGAGCGCGATGGTGGCGTCGAGGTCGGCCTGCGAGACGTTGTAGTCCATCATGAAGTAGTTCTGCGCCACCATGACGCTGTTGAGGCGCGTCTTGAGCCCGTCGATGCTGGCGGACTCTTCGTGGTCCGCGCGCTGGATGAGCACGGCCTCCGAGAAGCAGATCGGGTCGCCGAACAGCTCGAGCCCTGCCTTGCGCAGCGTCGTGCCGGTGTCGACCACGTCGGCCACGATCTCCGCCACGCCCAGCCGGATGGCGGACTCGACCGCCCCGTCGAGGCTCACGATCTCGGCGTTGATGCCGCGGTCGTCGAGGTAGCCCTGGAGCAGCCCGGCGTAGCTGGTGGCGATGCGCTTGCCCTCGAGCGAGTCCTCGTCGATGCCGGAGCCCGACGGGGCGGCGAAGCGGAACTTGGAGCCGCCGAAGCCGAGCGCCATGACCTCGACCGCCGACGCGCGGGAGTCCAGCAGCATGTCGCGGCCGGTGATGCCGACGTCCAGGTCGCCGCGGCCGACGTAGACCGCGATGTCGCGGGGGCGCAGGTAGTAGAACTCGACCTCGTGGTCCATGTCGATGAGGGTGAGTTCCTTGGGGTCCGTGCGCTGCCGGTAGCCGGCGGCGATGAGCATGTCGCGGGCGGCTTCGGCGAGCGCACCCTTGTTCGGGACTGCGACGCGCAGGAGTGCGGGTTCGGACACTGTCGGACCTTTCTGGTCAGAGGTAGCGGTAGACGTCGTCGAGGTCGAGTTCGAGCTTCAGCATCAGCACCTGCAGGTGGTAGAGCAGCTGGCTGATCTCCTCGGCGGCCTCCTCCTTGGACTCGTACTCGGCGGCCATCCACACCTCGGCGGCCTCCTCGACGATCTTCTTGCCGATCGCATGGATGCCGGCGTCGAGACGCGCGACGGTGCCCGAGCCCTCGGGGCGCGTGCGCGCGCTCTCGGTGAGCTGTGCGAACAGGTCTTCGAAGGACTTCATGTGGTGCTCCTAGAGCTTGATGCCGAGCAGTGCGTCGATGGCGTCCACCATGGCCGGGACCGCGCCCGTGTCATCGCTGTCCACCGCGGCGGAGGCGGCCACCCACGTGTCGACGGCGGCGAGTGCGGCGGGCGCGTTCAGGTCGTCGCGGAGGGCGGTTCGCATGGCGGCGATCGTGTCGTCGGCCGGGATCGCGGTGGAGTTGTTGAGGATGCCGCGCCAGCTCTGCAGGCGCTGCTCGGCCTCGGCGAGCTGGTCTGCGGTCCACTCCCAGTCGGCGCGGTAGTGGTGGTCGAGCAGGGCGAGGCGGATCGCCATCGGGTCCTTCCCCGCCTTGCGCAGGCGGGAGACGAGTTCGAGGTTGCCCTTGGACTTGCTCATCTTCTCACCGTCGAGTCCGACGAGGCCTGAATGGACGTAGGCGTTCGCGAAGGGCTGGCCCGTGGCGGCACACGCTTCGGCGGCGCACATCTCGTGGTGCGGGAACACGAGGTCGCGGCCGCCGCCCTGCACGTCGAAGTGCGGTCCGAGGTGCTTGAGCGACATGGCGACGCACTCGACGTGCCAGCCGGGCCGTCCGGCCCCGAGCGCGGATTCCCAGGCCGGCTCGCCGACGCGGGCGAACTGCCAGAGCAGCGAGTCGAGCGGGTGCTTCTTGCCCGGACGGTCGGGGTCGCCACCGTTCTCGCGGAAGCTGTCGACCATCTCCTCCTCGGTGAGCCTGCTCACCGAGCCGAAGCCGTCGACCGCGTTGGTGCGGAAGTACCAGTCGGGGTGCTCCTCGTCGTCGACCTGGTAGACGAGGTCAGTCTCGGCCAGCTTCTCGATGAGTTCGACGACGATGCCGATGGACTCCACCGCGCCCACGTAGTGCTCGGGCGGCAGCACCCGGAGGTGCTCCATGTCGGTGCGGAACAACTCGATCTGGTCCTGGGCCAGCTCGTCCCACTGCTGGCCGGTCTGCTTGGCCCGCTCGAGCAGCGGGTCGTCGACGTCGGTCACGTTCTGGGTGTAGTTGACCGCGAGCCCGAGGTCGCGCCAGACGCGGTTCACGAGGTCGAAGGTGACGTAGGTGTTCGCGTGCCCGAGGTGGGTGGCGTCGTAGGGCGTGATGCCGCAGACGTACATGCGCGCCGTGCCGCTGTCCGGGCCTACCTCCACGAGCGACTGCGTCGCGGTGTCGAACAGCTTCAGCTTCGCCGGTGCCGTCGAGGGGGTGATTCTCGGCACGCTGGTAGGGGCCCACGAGTACATGGCCCACAATCTACCGCAGGGCGAAGGGGTGCCCGACGCGTCGACCAGCTCAGAAGGGCGGCCACGGGATCGCGGGCCAGCCCGTTGTGGGCCCCGGGAAGGCACCCGCCTCGGCCAACCTGCGGGCGCGGGCCTTGAGCGCCGCCCACTCCTCGTCCGCGAGTCCGGGCGCGAGCGGCTCCCCGAGGCCGGCACAGCGCTCGGCCACGTCCAACTCCTCGTCGGTGAACGGCTGGTTGGCGAATCCCCACAGCACGGTGCGCAGCTTGTCGTCGACGTGGAGGCTCACGCCGTGGTCGACGCCGAACAACGCACCGTCGGCCTCGATGATGTGGCCGGCCTTGCGGTCGGAGTTGTTGACAAGGGCGTCGAACAGCGCCATGCGGCGAAGGCGCGGGTCGTCGCGGTGCACGAGCACGACCGGCCGACGATCCTGGTCGAAGCCGGACGCGACGGGCAGCCAGTGCTCGGTGACCTGCTCGGGATGGATCAGGTCGACGACGTCGCTGATCACGCCGTCCACGAACCGCTGCAGGGATCCCTCCCCCAGCGGGCCGTCGCCCCAGACGGTCCGCGGGACGATGCCGAGACCGAGCGCCTCGGAGATGGCGTAGGCGGCGACCTCGCGGCGGCCGAGCGTCTCGTCGGGGAAGTCCCACAGCGGCTGCTCACCCGCGACGGGCTTGTAGACCCAGCTCGCTTCCTCCTCGTCGGCGACGAGGTACGTCTCGTTCGAGGCGTCGACGAGCCGGCCGAGTAGCCTCAACTCCCCCGCCGGGCTCATGGGAACAGGCGGCTGCGGTAGCCGTTGGCGCGCGGGCAGATGTGCCCCTCGGGCCCCAGCGGCTGGGCGCAGACCGGGCAGGTGGGGCGCCCCGAGGCGACGACGGCCTCCGCCCGGGCGGCGAACTCGCGGGCTTTGGACGGTGTCAGCCAGATCTGCACCAGGGTGGTGTCGGTCTCGAAGTCCGACTCCTCCAGCGGGAAGAGCTCGATCTGCGCGGCCATCCGCCCGGCGTCCCAGGCGAGCCCGATGGCGCCCGCGCGGAAGTCCACCGAGAGCGGGGCGTCGAGCGGGCCCATGTCACGGGGCTCGTGCGCGTCGGGGATCGGCTCGCCGAGCGCGGCGAGTTGGTCGAGGATCTCCGTCAGCCGGCGGCCCAGCAGTTGCGCCTGCTCCTTCTCGACGGCGACGGCCGCGATGGAATGGCCCTGCGCCACCTGGATCAGGAACAGTCGGCGGCCGGGCTCGCCCACCGTCCCGACGACGCAGCGGTCGGGGTGCCGGAACTCCTTCAGCATGGGGCCTAGCCTACGCCGCCACCGACCGTGGCCCCGTGACTCGGCACGAAGGCGCGGCGGGCGTCGACGCCGCCACCGACGAGCCTGACCACCGGTTTCGCGCCGGAGAAGTCGATGACGCTGAGGGAGCCGGGCGGGACGTCGAGCCGCTGGAACTCGTCGAAGGGGATCGCGAGCGCGTCGGCGAGGATCGCCTTGATCGGGTCGCCGTGGCTGAACACGACGGCCGGCTCCCCGGAGTGCCGACCGACGATCTCCCGCACTGCACCCACTGTTCGGTCGCGCATCGTCAGCATGGTCTCGCCGCCGGGGAACTCGACGAGCGACGGCTGTGCCTGCACCTGCTCCCAGAGCCCCTCCTTGGCGAGGTCGGCCAGTTTGCCGCCGGTCCAGTGCCCGTAGTCGCACTCGCTGAGGCCGTCCACCACCACGGCGGAGGGGAAGCCGGCCAGCTCTGCCGTCTGCCGGCAGCGGGCGATCGGCGACGTGTAGGCGTGCGACACGTCCACGAGGACCTCCGCCAGCCCCGCCGCCTGGGCGCGACCGTGCTCGTCGAGATCGACGCCGTCCGCGCGGCCGGCGAGGATTCCCTCGGCGTTGGCGGTGGAGCGACCGTGCCGGACGAGGATCACTATCGACATGTGCCCAACGTACCCGCATGGGCGTAGGGTGAGTCCGGTTTGGTTCCGGAGGGAGTTCGTATGGGTTGGCTGGACGCGATCATCCTGGGTGTGGTTCAGGGACTCACGGAGTTCCTGCCCATCTCCTCGAGTGCCCACGTCTCCATCGTGGGCCAGCTGTTCTTCGAGGGGCGGGACCCGGGGGCCGCGTTCACGGCCGTGACGCAACTCGGCACCGAGACGGCCGTCCTCGTCTACTTCTGGAAGGACATCACCCGGATCATCAAGCGCTGGTGCCTCGCGCTGGTGGGCAAGCACCCCAAGGACGATCCCGACGTGCGGCTCGGCTGGCTGGTGATCGTCGGCTCGATCCCCATCGTCGTGCTGGGGCTGCTCTTCCAGGACGCTATCGACACGTCGCTGCGGAACCTCTGGGTGACCGTCGCGATGCTCGCCGGAGTGGCGATCATCCTCGCGATCGCCGACCACGTCGGCAACCGCAACCGGGGACAGCTCGAGGACCTCACGTGGAAGCATGGCATCCTGCTCGGCTTCTTCCAGGCGGCAGCACTGATCCCCGGCGTCTCCCGCTCCGGAGCGACGATCTCCGGCGGCCTCTTCCTGGGCTACGACCGCCCCACCGCCACCCGCTACGCCTTCCTGCTCGCGGTGCCTGCCGTCTTCGGCTCCGGCCTGTACAAGCTCAAGGACATCGGCGCCGACGAGAGCGCCGCGTGGGGCCCGACGATCGTCGCCACCCTGATCTCGTTCTTCGTCGGCTATGCCGTGATCGCCTGGCTGCTGCGCTACATCTCCACCCACAACTTCCGGCTGTTCGTCGTCTACCGACTCGCCACAGCGGCGCTCGTCGCGGTGCTCATCCTGACCGGCGTGCTGACTGCCTAAGCTGGCAGGCATGGAATCGCGCGCTCTGGGATCGTCGGGTCTGCACGTCTCCCCCATCGGACTGGGGACGATGGCGTGGGGACGCGACGTCGAGGCCGCGACAGCACGTCGGTTGCTCGAGTCGTTCGTCGCCGGCGGCGGCAACCTCGTCGACACCGCACCCGCCTACAGCGCAGGGGCCGCGGAGAAGATCATCGGTAGCGCCATCGCGCGTGGGCTGCCCCGTGACGAACTGGTCATCGCGACGAAGGCCGGTTTCGTGGTCCGCGACGGGCGACGGGTCATCGACACCTCGCGTGGGGCGCTGCTCGATGACCTCGAGGGATCGCTCAGGCGGCTGAACACCAACTACATCGACCTGTGGCAGATCCACGCCTGGGGCGAGGCCCCGCTCGAGGAGACCCTTGCAGCGGCGGACTCCGCCGTCCAGCGAGGGCTGGTCCGCTACGTCGGCGTCTCCAACTTCGTCGGCTGGCAGACCGCCACCGCCGCCACTTGGCAGGAGGCGCTCCCCGGTCGCGTCCACCTCTCGTCCGTGCAGGTCGAGTACTCGCTGCTTGCCCGTCGGGCCGAGGTGGAGGTTGTCGGGGCCGCGAAGTACCACGGCCTCGGGATCCTTGCGTGGAGCTCGCTGGGCCGCGGTGCGCTCACCGGCAAGTACCGGTTCGGCAAGATGCCCACGGACTCCCGAGCCGCGTCGCCCCACTTCTCCTGGTTCTTGGAGCCGTACCTCCAGCCCAGGTCGGCCGCGATCGTCGACGCGGTGGCGCACGCCGCCCAGGGACTCGGCCTGACACCGACGCAGGTGGCGCTGCTGTGGGCCCGCGACGCGCCCCAGGTGGCATCCGCGCTGGTGGGCCCCCGCACGCTCGACCAGCTGGACGAGATCTTGGAGGTCGACGGGAAGCGGCTGGTGGCGCCGATCGTCTCGGCGCTCGACGACATCTCGGGCGGCCAGAACGCGCTCCGTTCGGCCACGAAGTCGTAGTCAAGTGGTGGTCGGATAGTCGCCTCCGGCTCGGTTTGTCACCCCGTGAAGAGTCCTGCTACAGTTTCTTGTCGCGCCCCAATGGGGCCGCAACCCTTGTCCGGGTGGCGGAATAGGTAGACGCGCTAGCTTGAGGTGCTAGTGGCCGTATAGGCTGTGGAGGTTCAAGTCCTCTCTCGGACACGACAGGGATAACCCCAGACAGACTGTGCAACCGCAGCTGGCTGGGGATTTCTTTTTTTCTGGCTTCACACGCCCAGGATCGTGGCCAACGCCCGGTGAAGCCGCTCGTCGTCGAGCGCACAGTTCCCGCTCAGCTCGACCTCTGGTCGAAGGTGACGGTCATGCCGGTCGAGGTACACCCAGCACTAGCGAATCCTTGTGGCGCCATGGGTCGTCGGCTGGCGGCTTCCACGGATCCGGCTCGGGGCAGACTGGTGCCTCATCCGGTGGTGGGGCCGTCATTTCTTGAAGCGTGAAGCGGCGGTGTTGTCGTGGCCGCCGGACGGGGTCGACGTGCCGGGGCGGAACGAACAGCGGTCTGCCGGTGGCCTCGTCGATCCGGATCTCCCACTGCCACTCCGGTGCCCGTTCCGGATCTGGCTCCACCAGCCGGTGGTGGTGCGGGCACAAAAGCACGAGATTGTGCATCGACGTGTCGCCGCCGGCCCACCACGGCCGGATGTGGTGCGCCTCACACGCCGCCGGGCGGGCCGTGCAGTGCGGGAACACGCAACCCTGATCGCGGTGGGTCAGCGCCGTCCGTAGTCCCTTGGGGACGAGCCGGTACTCGCGCCCGACATCCAACGGCTGGGAGTCGGAGCCGAGCACCAGCGGAATCAGGCCGGCGTCGCACGCCATCCGACGCGCCTCCCCCGCCGAGATGGTCTCGCCGCCGAACCCGAACACCCCCGCGGCGCCGAGTCCGTCGGTGAGCAGCGACAGCGGCATCGTGACCTGCACGTGCGGCCGGTCCCCGCCCTGCGCGGGGACGTCGCCGGAGGCGGCCGCGATGTTGGCGAGCCGCAGCAGCGCATCCGCCCGGCGGGCCTCCGGGCTCGGCACCTCACCTTCATCCATATAGGACGAGGCGGGTGGCATCAGGGCGTCGAGCTGGGCCTGCAGCAACGCGGCGTCGGCCGTCGGCAGTTGGCCCGACAGCCGCATCGAGCCGTGATGGTCGGGGGTGAGCCGGACCGCACGGCCGGCCTTGGCGAGCCTCTCCTCGCGCTGCAACCGCGCAGCCTCGAGGTCCTCAGCCCCGTCAGGGTCCAAAAGCTCCCACATCCGCAGCGCCGCCATGCGGAGCTCGGCCGGGCCCAGCTCGTCGCAGTAGCCGAGCAGTTGCCGCTGACACGCCTCCAGCTCCGCCCTGCCCAGCGCGACCGGAAGCCGCTTCAGCCCGGCGATGATGGCCTGCGCCTGGGCGACCGAAATCGAGCCCTCGGTGAGTGCTTCGGCGAGCACCCAGAACCGGTCCGCCAGATCCGCGCCCAGCCGCAGCACCCCCGCCGCCTGACCCGACGTTGTCCGCGGCGAGTTCCGCACCTGGTCCATCGCAGCCGCCGCCCCCGCCAACTGCGCCTCGCCGACCAACTGCAGCCGTAGGCCGGCGAGTCTGGCCTCCTCGATCTCCAACTGCGCGAGCACGGCCTTCACTTGAGCGGCGTCGTCGTCGCTCGTGATCCTGAGCGCGCGCAGATCCACGAGCGCGGCGTCGATCGCGCCCCTCAGATTCCGCAGTGAATCGCTCATGTGAACTATTCAACCAGCCACCACTGACAAAACCTGACGACCGGGGACCCAGGCGGGAATTTTCGGGGCGGCTCTAGGACGTCGACGGCCCGAGGCGGTGAGACGAGGTATCGCCGTCGGCGGGCTCCTTCAGTTCGACGAAGATCGTATGGGTGGCGGTGCTGCCGATGTTGGTGCCCGCGTGCTGCTGGGCGTCCAACCACCTTGCTTCGAAGGCCGGCAGCGCGACATCCACCTCCCGGTCTCCCGACCGGAGCCGTCGCCGGAATGAGCTCAGCGTCACCATCACGCTGTCGGGGTGCGAATGGGGCTGCGTGGAATCGCCCGGCTCGTCCAAGTACTCCAGTACCCGGACCCGCTCGTTCTCGAAAAGCAGCCTATAGAGGCTGGGATTGGTGGCGATGGGGTCGTTCATGACGTTCCTCGATTCTTGGGGGCGAACGCCCTACAACGAATCACTGTGCGACGGCTCACTCGCTCCCGCATGAAGTTCCGCGGATCCGGTCAGCGGATGAGTCCCGTCATTCGGGCTCGCGAGACGGCAGCGGTCCGGTTGTCGACCCCGAGCTTGCCGTAGACGTGCACGAGGTGGGTCTTCACCGTCGCCTCGGACACGAAGAGCCGCTGCGCGATCTGGCGATTGGTGAGGCCCTCCGCGGCCAGCTGCAGCACTTCGAGTTCCCGGGAGGTCAGTTCCGTCGTCGGACGCTGCAACCTTCGCATCAGCCTGGATGCGACCAGCGGGGCCAAGACTGTATCGCCGGCGGCCGTGCGTCGGATGGCGTCGGCCAGCTGCTCCGGCTCCGCATCTTTCAGCAGGTAGCCGGAGGCACCCGCCTCGATGGCACGAAGGATGTCGCCCTCGGTGTCGTAGGTGGTGAGGACGAGCACCCGAGTGGCGCTCCCGAGCCCGATGATGCGACGGGTAGCCTCGGCCCCATCGTCAGCGCCGAGTTGGAGGTCCATCAGCACCACGTCGGGCGCGATGCGTCGCACGAGTTCCAAGGCCTCCTCGGTCGAGCCCGCCTCCCCCACGACGGCGAACTCACCGGCCGTCTCGAGAAGGGCCCGGAGTCCGGCTCTCACGACCGGATGGTCGTCCACCAGCACGACGGAGACGCTCATCGGACCGGCCCCAGGGGGAGGGCCGCCCCGACCGCCGTGCCGGCACCGGGCGTCGACTCGATCGTCAGCCGACCACCGAGATCCGCCAATCGCTCCGACATGGCCCGCAGCCCGAACCCCGAACCTTCGGGCTCCTGGGAGGGCGCGTCGACGTCGAAACCGATCCCGTCGTCGACCACATCGAGGAGCACCTCGTCGTCGGTCCAGGTGAGCGTCAGCGTCACCCGTGCGGCTTTCGAGTGCGCGCGGACGTTCGCGAGCGCCCCCTGGGCCAGTCGCAGGAGGGCGACTTCGATGGCAGTGGGGGCCGGCCGGGCATCCCCTTCGACGCGGAAGTCAGTCTTGACGCCCGTCTGTTCCGCGAGCCGCTCCAACTGCCTCTCCAGCACCGTCGGGAGCGACGACCGGACCAGTGAGGCGGGGGCCAACGCGGCCACGACATCACGGGCGTCGGCGAGATTCTCTGCCGCGGTGTCGCTGATCTGGGAGAAGAGCCTCCGGGTCCCCGCGTCGTCGGACCGTGCCTGCCCGGCCCGCGAGAGGAGCAGGATCGAGGAGAACCCCTGTGCGACGGTGTCGTGGATGTCACGCGCGAGCCGCGCCCGCTCCCCCAACGCCCCAGCTTCCCGTTGGGCGGCGGCCAGCTCGGCCTGCATCGCCACCAGGTCCTCCTGGCTGCGGGTCAGCTGCTCCACCAACTCGCCCCGACGTCGCGACTCCTCGAGGATCTGTTGGTAGCCCAAGCCGATGCCCACCGCCACGAGCGCCCCCACGGCCGGCCCCACGATCTCCGCCACGGTGTTGCCTCCCGGGGTGCCGGTCTGGCTCACCACCACCCCGGCGGTCATGACGGTCACCGTCACCAAGGCCCACGTCAGCGGCAGGACCTTCATCGCGAGCAGGAAGAGCGGGAACGCCAGCCATGAGAACTCGGCCGACACGAGCGTCAGCACAAGCCAGCACATGACCAGCACCCCGAACCACACTCGGGCCCGGAGCCCGGTGGCCGGCGGCGCCAGCCACACCCCGGCCGCGTACCAGACGACCGTCACCCCGATCGCGAGCAGGGCGTGCCACGGCAGCCGGTCCTCGCCCGCGAGACGGAACACCGCGATCCCCAGCAGCAGGGCGAACAGCAGGTGCTGCCCGAGCCGCAGGCTGCGGAGCGCGGCGGAGTCCGCCTGTTCGATGGTGCGCACGGTGCCAGCCTATTCCCGGGCGGCCGGTGCGGCGGCGGCCAGGGCGTCCTGCGTGGTGGGCGGCACGCGCCTGAGCGAGCCCGGCCACCACATGGCGTCGCCCACCAGTGCGAAGACGGCGGGCACCACCACGGTCCTGACGAGGAGCGTGTCGAGGAGCACGCCCAGTCCGACGATCACACCCAGCTGCCCGAGCGTGACCAGTGGCAGGACGCCCAGTGCGGCGAACACTGCCGCGAGGACCACTCCGGCGCTCGTGATCACGACACCGGTGGCGCCGACGGCCCGCACCATGCCGTCCACGGTCCCATGCACCCGCGCCTCCTGCCGCGCCCGGTGGACGAGGAAGATCGTGTAGTCGATCCCGAGGGCCACGAGGAAGAGGAAGCCCAGCAGCGGCACGAGCAGATCCAATGCCGGGAAGCCGAACCATTCCCGCCCCAGCCATGCCCCGGCGCCGATGGCCGCCACCGCGCTCAGCGCGTTGACCAACAGCAGCACGACCGGCGCGACCACCGACCGCACCAGGGCGGCCAGCACCACGAGGCTGACCAGGAGGACGAGCGGCACGACCGTGAACAGGTCGCCCCTGGCCGCCTCGGCGGCGTCCAGGTCCTCTGCCATCGGGCCACCGACCAGCGTCTCCGGCGACACGTCGCGGACGGCCGCTCGGACCGTCGCCACCAGTTCACCGGCGCGCTCGGTACCCGGGGCGGCCTCCAACACGGCGCTCACCCGCTGCCAGGAGTCGGACGCCTCCCCCACCGGATGGACGCGCAGCACACCGTCGACCCCTTCCACCGCCGCCAAGACCTTGCCGGTCTCCGCTGCGGGGACCACGAGTGACAGTGGCGCCGACTCCCCGGGCGGGAAGTGCTCCGACAGCACCGCGAGTCCGGCTCCCGATTCCGAGGGGACGCGGAACTGCTCGTCCTGCGCCAAGCCGACCCGCGTCCCCACCAGCCCCCCGGTGGCCAGGAAGCCGAGCACCAGGAGACTCACGACGAGCACGGACACGGGCCGCCGCGCGACCGAGCGCGCCACCGCATGCCACGGGCCGGAGGTGGCCCCTCCCGCCCCGTCCCCGACGCGCGGCACGAACGGCCAGAAGACCCCCCGCCCGCCAAGCGCCAACGCGGCAGGCAGGGCCAGCGTCACGAACGCCAGCGCGATGAGCAGCCCCGCCGCCGACGTGACGCTCAGCCCTCGGCTCGCGGGCTGTTCCGCCAGCAGCAGCGACAGCAGCGCCACGACCACGGTCAGGTTGCTGGCGAGGATCGCCGGCATGCTGCCGCGCCACGCCCGGCTCAGGGCGACGCGGTGGTCGGCCTCGCGTCGCAGTTCCTCGCGGTAGCGCGAGACCATGAGGAGGGCATAGTTCGTCCCCGCGCCGAACACCAGCACGCTGACGATGCCGCCGTCCAGTTGCAGTTCCAGCGCACCCGCGACGCGGGTGCTGACCACCGTGGCCGCCTGGTCCGCCAGCGCGACGACCGCCAGGGGGACGAGCGAGAGGATCGGCGACCGGTACGTCACCAGCAACAGGACGGCGACGATGCCGATGGTCACGACGAGAAGCGTGACGTCGGCGCCCTCGAAGGCGAGCACCGTGTCGGCGCCGAAGGCCGGACCACCGGTGACGAAGAACTCGAGCCCCTCCGGCACGGGTTCGGATCGCGCCGCCTCCCGAACGCCGGTCACCGCCTCGGCGAGCTCCTGCGAGGGCAGTTCCGCCGACATCATGATCGGGAGCATCACGGCCTCCCCGTCGCTCGAGACCGCGGGGCGTCCCGGATCCGAGCGCACTTCGAGGGCCACGCGCTCCGCCGCGCCGGAGAGGAACGCGAGGTCCGCGTCGGTCAGTCCCTCCTCCCGATGGGCGAGCAGGAGCACCGGCGCGAGATCGCTTCCGGGCAGCCCTGCGGCGATCTCGGCGGCCCGTCGCGACTCCGAACCGGCGGGGGCGGACTCGCTGGTCCGCTCGGAGGTCGCACTGCCCAGGCCGATCACGGCCAGTGATCCCACCAGCGCGACGAGGAGCACCAGCCAAGGCACACGCCCCCGGACGATGGGGAGCAGTCCGTCGCGCTGGTTCATGCGCGGGCCTCGGCCGGGAGCGAGGCTTCCTCGTCGGGGCTACGCAGCACGACGCTGCCGAGGGCGGCGAAGAGCAGGATGAACGCCGCGGTGAGCAGCATGTGGCCGGTGCCGGAGATGCCGGCGAACATCTTGTCGTTGAAGTGGACACCGAGGGTGGTGAGCGTGCCACGGACGGCCATCATGCCGCCCGTCAGCACGACGCCCAGGTGCCAGGTGATCTCGAAGGCCCTGCTGAACCGCGACGCAGAAAGACGGAAGAGCCGTTCCAGGACCAGCACGAGCAGACCGGTGAGCATGCCCAGCACGAGCAGATGGGTGTGGACGAGCCCGAGCTGGCTGTCGGGGGCTCCCGGATGGGTCCGGGTGAGTTCGCGGTAGAACAGTCCCCCGGCGAGCCCGAGTCCGGCGTAGATGGCGCTCGCCCAGTACGCACGACGAAGCATTGGTGACCTCCCTGTGTTGGTTGCGTCACCAATTCCAGCCGCCGGCGCCGTCCCGCACATCGCCCGGGCGGTGGGACCTCGGGTCAACCGAATGGTTGAGCCACCTCCGCTAGCGCGCGAGCGCCGCCTTGACCTTCGCCGCGACGACGGAGCCGTCGGCCCGGCCCGATGCCTTGGCGTTGACGGCCTTCATCACCGCCCCCATCTGGCGCATCGTGGGCTTCTCGCCGTTCTCGGCCTCGACCGCGGCGAGACTCTCCGCAACCAGCGCGTCGAGCTCCTCGTCGGTCAGCATGGCGGGCAGGTACTTGCTCAGCACCTCGACCTCGACCAGCTCCGCCTCGGCGAGCTCGGGGCGGCCACCCTCGGTGTAGGCCTCGGCGGAGTCCCGACGGGCGCGCACCTCGCGCTGGAGCACGCCGATCTCCTCTTCCGGGCTGAGCTCGCGGGCGACGGAGCCCGCCACCTTCTCCTTCTTGAGCGCCGCGATGCCCATCCGCAGCGTCGTGGTCAGGGTCTTGTCGCGGGCGCGCATCGCGGCCACCATGTCGTCGTGCATCTGCTGTTCGAGGCTCATTGCCAACTCCTGTCGATCGGCTCCATTCTTCCAGAAACCCATCCCCGCCCATCGCGCTGCAGTCACTGCTCCCGCGCAACGTCCTCCGGGTCCGCGTCAGTCCGCCATCCGCGCCAGACCGGGTGCCGAAGCCTCCCGGAATCCGTCCACTCGGTGTAGCTGACCTCTGCGACGAGATAGGGCTCCACCCAGTGGGCGCCGCGCGCGTCCTTGGCGGGCACGTCGGCGACCGGCGGTGTCTTGCGCTCGATCCCGGAGAGCACCTCCCGCGAGGCGCGCAATTCCTCGTCGCTGAACCCCGACCCCACCTTCCCGACGTAGGTGAGCCCCCCGTCGGCGTTCACGGCCATGAGGAGCGACCCCAGCGGCGCGCGGGAGTTCTGCCCCGGCGACCAGCCCACGATGATCACGTCCTGCGTCCGGACGTGCTTCACCTTGAGCCAGGTCTTTGCGCGCTTCCCGGGCTGGTAGACGCCCGTGTCCCGTTTGGCCACGACCCCCTCCATGCCAAGCTCGCGGCTGATGGCCAGTGCGGCTTCGGCGTCCTCGCCCAGGCCCTCCGGCACGTGCACGTGCCGCCCTCCCTCACCGAGCAGCGACGCGAGGCGCTCCCGACGCTCCTCGTACGGCACCCGCAGAAGCGACTCCCCGTCGAGGTGCAGCAGGTCGAACACCATGAGGTGCGCCTTGCCGGGTGTGCTGCCGTGCCGCTGCAGCAGTTCGAAGCGCGGCACACCTCCCTCGTCGAGGACCACCACTTCGCCGTCGAGCACCACATCGTGGCCCTCCAGGAGGCGCGTGAGCTCCCCGAGTTCCGGGTACTTGGCCGTCAGGTCCAGCCCGTTGCGGCTGGTGAGGCGGTGAGCTCCCCCGGCCACCTTCGCGATGGCCCGGTATCCGTCCCACTTGATCTCGTGCCGCCAGCCCTCGCCGCGGATGTCGTCCTCGGTGGCGAGCGTGGCGAGCATGGGCTCGACGTCGGGAAGCCGGCGCAACGCGTCCGGATCGACGTCGGGGGACGGCTCCGCGGGCGTGTCCTCGGGCTCCGGGTCCATCAGGTGGATGAGCCAGTTCTTCTCGTCGCCACCGAGCTTGGTGGCGATGAGCGCGTACCTACGCGGCACGCCGCCGAGGCCACCATCCGGGGCGCCACGCAGGGTGGCGATGACCTCCTTGCCGTCGCGCCACTTCTCGAGCTCGTAGGTGCCGTGGTCCCAGATGGACACCTCGCCCCCGCCGTACTCACCCTTGGGGATCGTGCCCTCGAAGGTGCCGTACTCGAGGGGGTGGTCCTCGGTCTGGACTGCGAGGTGGTTGTCGGTGCCGCTGGTGGGCGGCCCCTTGGGGACCGCCCAGGAGACGAGGACGCCGTCGTGCTCGAGCCGGAAGTCGTAGTGCAGCCGGCGGGCGTGGTGCTCCTGGATCACGAAGCTGTTGCCCGCCCCTTTCGACGGTGGCGCCTCCGGCACCGGCTCCGGCGTGCGCGCGGCGTCGCGCATGGAGCGATACTTCCGCAGCCGGTCCGGGCCCGCGTCGGGTGGCGCGTCCGTCCCCTGGTCCGGCAACAGCTTGGCCAGCGGATCGGCCCCGGTCTCCAGTCGGCGCAGCACGTCGGCGAAGTCCAGTTGGCGGAGGTCCTCGTCGATCTCGTCCCACTCGCGGGGCGCGGCGACGGTCGGGTGCGTGCGCCCGCGCAGCGAGTAGGGGGCGATGGTGGTCTTGCTGCCGTTGTTCTGACTCCAGTCCAGGAGGATCTTCCCCTCGCGAAGGGTCTTGGTCATGTCGCTCACGACGAGGTCGGGGCGCAGCTTCTCCAGCTGGCGCGCGATCTCGCGGGCCAGCTCGGCGGCGTCGTCGGAGGTCATCGACCCGTCGAGCCCCGCGTAGAGGTGGATGCCCTTGCTGCCGCTCGTCACGGGCACGGACTCGAAGCCGATGCCCTGCAGCACCTCCCGCAGGAGGTGTGCGAGCTCCACCAGTTGGGGGACGGTGGAGCCCGGGCCGGGGTCGAGGTCCAGGACGAGCCGGTCCGGGTTCTGGGGCCGCAGGTCCTCGTCGAACCGCCACTGCGGCACGTGCAACTCCAGCGCGGCGAGTTGCCCAAGCCAGGTGAGCGTGGCGGCGTCGTCGATGAGCGGATAGGTGTTGGGCCCTCCGCCGTGTTCGATGACCGCGGTGGCCACCCAGTCGGGCGTCGAACGGGTCTGCAGGTTCTTCTCGAAGAACGAGCTGCCGGTCGCCTCGTCGGTGCCGACTCCGTTGGGCCACCGCTTCCTGGTCGCAGGACGGCGCCGCGCATGCGGGACGAACCACCGGGCGATGTGCTGGTAGTAGGCGATGACCTCGCCCTTCGTGGTGCCCGTGGCCGGGTAGAGCACCTTGTCGACGTTGGTCACCCGGATCCGGCGACCCTCAACCTCGATCTGGTGCGCGCTCGTCGCTGCCATCGGCCTCCTTCCACCACCTCGAATCTTGCCCCCTGCGGCGGGCACTCCGTGGCCGCGGGCAACGGAAGGCACCAGGGCTAGGCGAGATTCAGCACTGCGGCCGCGATGGAGAAGTAGATCACGAGACCGGTGGCGTCGCAGAAGGTGGAGATGAAGGGGTTGGAGAACACGGCGGGATCCGCGCCGACCTTCCGGGCGACGAGCGGCATCAGCCCGCCCACGACCGCCGACATCGTGCACACCGACAGCAGCGTGAGCCCGATCACCAGCCCGATCGGCAGCCCGTAGACGAGGCTCGCGAGCCCGAAGCCGACGGCCCCCAGCACCGTGCCCAGCACCGCTCCGACCCGCAACTCGCGCCACACGACGCGCGGCAGGTCGCGGACCCGCACCTCCCCCACGGCAAGGGCCCTCGTCACGGTCGTCGCCGCCTGGTTGCCCGTGTTGCCTCCGGTCCCGGTGAGGAGCGGGATGAACAGCGCGAGCACCACGACCTGCTCGAGCCGCGCCTCGTACAACTCGAGCACCTGGACGGTCAGGATGGCGGACACACCGAGGACCAGCAGCCACACGATCCGGCTCCGCACGATGCGCCAGATCGGCGCGGCGAGGTACGACCCGGCGAACGTCTCCGCGCCGCCCGATCGGGCCGCGTCCTCCGCGTCCTCCTCCTCCATGATGGCGACCGCGTCGTCGAAGGTGAGGATGCCGACCACCCGTTGCTCGTCGTCGACGATCGGCATCGCGAGCAGCTTGTCGGCGAGGAACCGGCGTGCGACGTCCTCGCGACGGGCCACCGCCGGCGCGCTGGAGGCCTCCCGCATGATGGAGCCGACGAGCGCGTCCGGCTCCGTCGCCAATAGGCGACGCAGCCCCACCACCCCACGCAGCTGACGGGAGTCGTTCACGACCGGCAGGAGGTAGATCGTCTCGGCGTGGTCGATACGGCCGCGCACACGGGCGAGCGCCTCCCGCACGGGGGAGCCCTCGTGGAGGGTGACGACCTCGGGCGACATGTAGCGCCCGATCGAGTCGCGAGGGTAGCCGAGGACGGCCGTCGTCATGCGCCGTTCCTCGGGGTCCAGTCCGCGCATCAGCCGGTCGGCGACGGAGGCCGGCAGCTGGTCGAACAGCTGGGCGCGATCGTCGGGGTCCAGGTCCTCGATGAGGTCCGCGATCTCCGAGCTGCGCAGGGCGTGGATGAGATCCGCTTGGTCCGCCGGGGCCAGGTCCTCGAACACGTCGAGTGCGGTGTCCTTGTCCAGCACCCGGTAGAGAATGGCGGCCTGGTTGCTCGGAACGCTCCTCAGCACGTACAGGAGCTCACTCGTGGGCAGCGTGGCGGCGAGATCCGCCAGCCTCCTGAGCTCCTGCTCGGAGGCCGTGCCCCGCTCGAGGAGATTGGTGACGCTCGCCACATCGGCCGGTTGGGTCATGGCCCCTCCTTCGCTCGGATGCGCCCGTTGTAGGTTACCCACATGGCACTTCACGCAGGACTGCAGCCAGTGGCGGCGCTGATCGGGACGTGGGAGGGGGACGGCTTCGGCCGCTACCCGACGATCGAGGACTTCAGCTACCGCGAACAGCTGACGTTCACGGACATCGGCAAGCCGTTCCTGCACTATGCCCAGCGGACGTGGGCCCCGGACGGGCGCCCGCTGCACGTCGAGACCGGGTACCTACGCATCCCGGGCGACGGCCGGGCCGAGTTCGTCATCGCGCAGCCCACCGGCCAGACGGAGCTGGCCGAGGGAAGGGTCGTCGTGGGCGAGTCCGTGGAGCTGCTGCTCGAGGGGCGCATCCAGAATTCCGCCAGCGCGAAGCAGGTGGACGCCACCGCACGCACCTACCGCCTCTCGGGCGACGCACTGTCGACGACTTTCGACATGGCGGCCGTCGGCCAGCCCATGGGTCGGCACCTGCAGAGCGAGCTTCGCAGGACGGGCTAGCTCATCCGTCCAAGGCCGAGGGGAGCTGTGCCCGCGCCAGCAGCGGCACCTGGCAGAAGATGACCGAGAAGGCGCTGCAGCCGAGGTTCGTGGTGCCCAGGGACTGCTCGCGGACCAGCACGAGCACCGTCTCGCCGGCCAGGCTCCGGTCGTCCAGGTTGCCCTCCGAGTGCAGCGCGAACCGGCTGTCGAGCGTCTCCTCGGCATACGGGTCGAGGCTCCGGCACCGGTCGGTGCCCGGCTCTTGCAGGTCTGCGGTCAGCCGGACGCTGCGGTCGCCCGTCGGGGAGCCCCAGGGCTGCTCGTAGAGCCACAGGCATCCCCGGGACTGGTGGGCGGGAATGGGGTCGCCGAGCACCATCACGCGCACCTCCGCGGGGACGAGCGCGAGGGCGGCCCTCGCCTCCCGCTCGCCCGAGACCGCGAACACCTCTGTGCGCCGCATCGAACAGGAATGCAGGTGGTCGTAGGCGAACCAGCCGCCCAGTTGCGGGTGGACACGGCAGGCGACCTCCTGCCGCCAGCCGACGGGAGCGCCGAGCACCGGCTCGAGGGTACCGCGCGCCTGGGCGCCCCACGCCTCGGTGTCAGGCAGGGCGCGGGCGTAGGCACGGTCGGCCGCGTCCCCGGCCCTCACCTGGTTGCACACGTTGATGAGGCCCCGCACGCCGAGGTACAGCACCACCGCGGCGGCCAGGACGAGCGCGATCATCCCCAGCACGCGCCAGCCGCGGTGGCGGCGCCTCGTGCTCCCTCCCTCCACCGGCATGGGGACAACCTATTCCGGATGCCTTGCCCGCGCCGGGCTTTTGCGCCACATCCGCCCCTCCCGGACGAACGAACGGCGCGCCGCCCACCGATGCGGTGGACGGCGCGCTGCAGGATGGGCGACGTGGGCGGCTCAGCCGTTCTTCCCGCCCTTCGTCGGGGCCCCGTTGGGGTTGCCGTGCGCGAAGTTCGGCGTCGGCACGGCGTCGTCCGGGACCAGGCCCTGGACGCCGAGCTCGGCGGCGGAAGCGAACACACGGTTGCTCTGGTCCCCGTAGGTGCTGAGGATCCTCAACCGGACGTAGCCGGCCGTGCCGGCCAGCGCCACGGACTGCACATCGCCCGTGTTGGCCCACTGGCCCTGCTCCACCAGTTCGAGCGAGGCGAGGTCGTCGCCCGTGTACACCTCGTAGCCGGCGATGCGGCCGTTCGAGCCGCTCGGCCGCGGGCTGTACCGCAGGGCAGCGAGTTCACCGGCGTCCGCCGGGAGCCGCAGGTCGATGTCGAGCGGCAACGCCACCGAGGACCCCCAAGGGCTGTGCCACAGCGTGTTCACGTCGCCGTCGAACATCTTGGAGGGATCCTCACCGGGCTGGTACGGCAGTTCGCTCACCAGCTCGACGTCGAGCGCCCGGGTCGGGTGCTGACCGGGGAGCAACATGATCCCGACCTCGAGCTGGCCCGTCGACGTCAGCTCACCCTGCGACGCGGTGGCGCGGAACGTGGCGACTCCCGGGTCGGTCGACTCGGGCACGGTGACCGGCACCTCGACGGTCGCGGTGCCGTCGGCGGGGATGGTCACCGGCGCCACCTCACCGACGGTCCAGCCTGCGGGGCCGGTGACCGCGAAGTCGACGGTGCGCTCCTCGGCGGACAGGTTCGTCAGCGTGAACTCGACGTCGTTCTTGCCGCGGTGGACGCGCTGCTCCTCCCCGGAGATCTTCACCGGCAGGTAGTCGAGCCAGTCGAGCGAGACCTGCATGTACTGGATCGACGGGCCCTGGCCCTCGTACAGCAGGCCGTACGTGCCGGGCTCGCTCAGCGGGGTGAGGGTGGAGTAGGCCATGTCGCCCGGGGCGAACACCTTGGACGCCGACCACGTCGCGCCGTCGTCCAAGGAGAGACGGACGGTGCCGTTGGTGCGGCTGGAACTGCTGTTGGCGTTGGAGAACAGGAGCATCGCCGCCTCGTCGGATCCCTGCGCCGCCTCGGGGTAGGCGCGGATGATCGACGCGTTGTTGCGCGGGTCGACGAGGGTGTGGTCGATCGTGACCTCGCCGTAGGTGTGGCCGCCGTCGGTGGACAGCGCCACCTTCCGGCCACCGACCGCGTCGGAGCGGCGGGAGTTCAGCATGACGGTGCCGTCGGAGAGCTCCACGACCTTGTTCTCGTCCATGCCGGTGCCGACGGGCTCGCCCACCTGCCAGGTGGCGCCGTGGTCGTCGGAGTAGACGGAGACGGCCCGGTAGGTCGCGGGTTCCACCGTGGCGATGGTGTACTGCTGCAGCAGGCGACCGGCGTGCTCGCCGTAGCGCAGCTGGATGCCCTCGCCGGAGGCGGCGAACCGGCTGCGCCAGTTGGCGACGTCAGCGGTGATGTCCGCGGTGATGTTGCGTGGCTCGGACCACGTCAGTCCGTTGTCGGTCGAGTGCACGACGACCGCGTGCAGGACGTTGCGCTGGTCGGGATCGACGCCGGGCTGGGATGCCTGGAAGCTCACGTCGTAGGACTTGACGAAGAAGTTGAAGATCGTCCCGGTCTCGCGGTCGACGACGTAGGACGGGTCGGAGTAACCGAAGCGGCCGGTCGTCGCGTCGCCGCGGAAACCGGCAGCGATCGTCGTCGGGTCGCCCCACGACTTGCCACCGTCGGTGGAGATGCGCTGGATGATGGAGTTGGCCTGCGGCGCGTCCTGGCAGGACCCGGGACGGCCGTCCCACGAGGCGAGGAGCCAACCGTTGGGGGCCTCGGTCAGCGCCGGGATGCGGTGGCAGGTGAAACCGAAGTCGCCGGGACCGGCCAGCTTGCGCGGCTCTCCCTCGACGAGTTCGGGCCATTCGAACGGGACCGGCTCACCGGCGGCGACGCGGGTGGTGACGGTGATCGTCGGGTACTCCGTGCCCGAGACGCCGAGCGGTGACCAGTGGGTGGAGAAGGTGGCTTCCCCGGCCGCGACGTCCTCGGCGGTGATGGTGTAGGTGATCTCCTGCACGGAGGAGGCGGTGTACCCGCAGTTGTACCTCCCTGCGGTGCCGGCTGGAAGGTTCCGCCAGTTGCAGGCGGCCGCGTTCACGACTTCGTCCGACGTGACCCGCATGTTGGTGATCTCGGGGAGGTTGGCCTCGACCCGGTAGGCGAGACGCAGGACGTCGCCCTCGGCGTAGACCTCGTTCTGGTTGGCGATGCCGGTGAGTCGCACCTGGCCCCAGGATCCGGTGGCCCATTCGCCGACCGCCACCTCCTGAGCCTGTGCCACACCGGTGGGCAACACCATCGCGAGGGCGGCCAGCACTGCCAGCCAGCCCTTCCACACTCTTCGTGCTCCAGTTCGCATGTCATCCTCTCTGATGGCCGCCCCTCGTCGGGCGGATCTCCCCATCCTCATCGGACGTATGACGTCTGTCAACGTCCGCGTCGTCAAACGATCAATCGGACTGAGTGCCAAGAACGACCGTGACCGGGGGCGAGATACGACGCGCGGCAGTCACCGCCCTCCTCTGCGTGATCGTGGCCGCCTTCGCCTCGGGCCGCGCCCGGCGCTCAGCCGCCCAGGGCGAGCGCGGCACCGAACCGACGATGACCGCTCCGGCCACGCCGTCGACTCCACGCTGCACGACCGGCCGCGCCAGCCATCGCCGCATCACCCCCACCCCGACGATGAGCACGGCGAACCAGGCCAGGCTGAGGACTCCGTGCACGAGCGCCAGACCGGCCCCCATGGCTGCCGGAGCGACCCCGTCGGGGATGAACTGCGGCAGGAGGGCCACGTAGAAGGCGCCCACCTTCGGGTTCATGAGGTTCGTGAGGAATCCCTGCCGGAAGGATCCCGAACCCGCCGTTGCCACGCGCCCCGACCGGTCGTCGGGCTTCACGCCTCCGCGCCGCGAGAACGCGCATCGCAACATCCCCAGACCCAGCCACACCATGTAGACGGCGCCGGCGATCCTCACCACCGTGTAGGCGGTGCCGGACGCCAGCAGCAGCGCGCTGATGCCCAACGCCGCGGCGACGCCCCAGACCAGGACGCCGCCAGCGATGCCGAGGCCGGCGCCGAACGCCTGTGTCCGGCCGCGCGCGATGACGGTCCGGAGTACCAGCGCCGTGTCGATGCCAGGCGTCAGCGTGACGAGGAGCGCGACCATCGCGAACGCGCCGACCGACGACCAGAGATCCATGCGCTGAACGCTACGCCGGACCCGCCCGAGGGGATCCCGGTTCGCTCACCCAAGCTGACCGGCATGGCAATTTTTCCAGTCCGACCCGGTGCCTCGTTCGGCACCACCTGCCCGCGTCGGACCGAGTGCATGTATCGCGCGCGTATACGCCCTTTTCCACCACGCTGCAATGGCGGGGTCCGTTCCACGAACGGAGGGAATTCGGAGGGGCCCGCGACGGGTACAACTTCCGGCATGGCTAGCCACCGCTGAACCAGCTCGGCCCCCGGGCCGGGCGCGATTTCAAGGAGTCCAGATGTCCCTACTGGAGTTGGATACCGGCGCCACCGCCTGGCTGCTCACGAGCGCTTCGCTCGTCCTGCTCATGACCCCCGCCCTCGCCCTGTTCTACGGCGGGATGGTCCGTGCCCGAACGGTGCTCAACATGATGCTCATGGCGTTCGGCGCCATGGCGGTCGTCGCCATCGCCTGGACCCTGTTCGGCTACTCGATCGCCTTCGGCGACGACATCGCCGGCCTCTTCGGCAACCCGCTGCAGTTCTTCGGGCTCGCGGGCGACGACTCGCAATCGGTCCTCGCCGGCTCCGGGGTGCCCTTCCTGGTGGGCGCCGGGTTCCAGATGACGTTCGCCATCATCAGCGCTGCCCTGATCTCCGGTGCCATCGCCGACCGGGTGCGGATGCGCAGCTGGCTCGTGTTCGTCGCCGTGTGGGTCCTCGTCGTGTACGCACCGCTGGCCCACATGGTCTGGGGCGGCGGCCTGCTCTCCCACGACGGCCCCTTCTCGGTGATCGCCGCCCCGATCAACTTCGCCGGCGGCACCGTCGTCCACATCAACGCCGGCGTCGCGGCGCTGGTCCTGGCGCTCGTCGTGGGACCCCGCATCGGGTTCGGCACCACCCCGATGAAGCCGCACAACCTGCCGCTCGTCATGCTCGGCGCGGCGCTGCTGTGGTTCGGCTGGTTCGGCTTCAACGCCGGCTCCGCCGGTACCGCCGACGGCACCGCCGGCCTCGCTTGGGTGAACACCACCGTCGCGACCGCCGCGGCGGCGCTCGGCTGGCTCGCGATGGAGAAGCTGCGGGAGGGCCACGTCACGTCCCTCGGCTCCGCCTCCGGTGTGGTGGCCGGGCTCGTCGCCATCACCCCGGCCGCAGCCGACGTCAGCCCCCTGGGCGCGATCAGCCTCGGCCTCATCACGGGCGCCCTGTGCGCGCTGTCGCTGCGGCTCAAGTACCGCTTCGGCTTCGACGACTCGCTCGACGTCGTGGGCATCCACCTCGTCGGCGGTCTGTCGGGCACGATCCTGATCGGCCTGTACGCCACGGAGGGCGGGCTCCTCTACGGCGGCGGCGCGGCACTCCTGGTGGTCCAGATCCTGGTGGCTGTCGTCGCCATGCTGATCTCGGCGGCGCTCACGGCGGTGATCGCGCTGGCCATCAAGTACACGATGGGGTGGCGCGTGTCCGAGAGGGAGGAGCTCGAGGGCATCGACGTCACCCGTCACCTCGAGTCGGCCTACGACTTGGCGACGGGCCACCTGGCCACCCTGAGGATGCGGCCCGTCGGCCCCATCACCACCTCCGGTCAGCTGGCCACCGCACCCGACGCGAAAGGAACGGACAAGTGAAACTCATCACCGCAGTCATCCAGCCCCACGCCCTCGAGCGCGTCACGGACTCGCTCCGCGAGCACGGCGTGCGGGGACTCACGATCACGGAGGTGGTCGGGTCCGGTAGCCAGGGCGGTCACACCGAGGTCTACCGCGGCGCCGAGTACCGCATCGACACCATCCCGAAGATCAAGCTGGAGACCCTCATCGACGACGTCGACGAACTCCGTGTGATCGACTGGATCGTCGCGGCGGCCCGCAGCGGCAACATCGGTGACGGCAAGGTCTGGTCCACCGACGTGGGCACGGTCGTCCGGGTCCGTACCGGCGAGGTCGGTGTCGCGGCCCTCTGAGCCCGTCGAGTGGGTGCCGGCGTTCCGCGTCGGCACCCATTCAGCCGGTCCGAGGCAGGACCAATCGGGCGGTGGTGATCGCCGCCAGGACGAGCAGCCCGAGGAAGGCGCAGAACGCGAGCCAGCTCGTGGCGGAGTACACGACGCCCCCGAAGTAGCCCACCACGGACGAACCGGTGTAGTAGCCCAAGATGTAGAGCGACGATGCCTGTGCCGGCACCCGGTGGGCCAGCGCCGGGACCCACCCGTTGGCGATGGAGTGGGCCGCGAAGAAGCCGGCCGTGTAGAGCACGAGCCCGGCGACGATCGCCGGCAACCACGGGACCGCCACCACCACCAGCGCCAGGATCATCGAGGCGCCCGACACCAGCAGCACGCGACGCCGACCCCACCGCAGCGCGAGCCGCCCGGCGGCCGCCGACGACCACGTGCCCGACAGGTAGGCCAGGAACAGCAGCGAGACCCAGCCCGGGGAGATGGAGAACGGCGGCTCGCCGAGGTGGAACCCCAGGTAGTTGTACATCGCGACGAACGAGCCCATCAGCAGGAAGGCCTGCAGGTACAGCACGAGCAGGCGGCGATCCCGCACCGCCTCCAGTACACGCGACGCGATCTCCCCCAGCCGCAGCGGGCGCGGACGGAACCCGCGCTGCGCCGGCGCGAGGAGGACGAAGAGCACCATGGCCACCACCGCGACGAGGGCGACTACCAGCACGCCGCCGCGCCACCCCAACACCTCCGCCACGGGCGCGGCCACGATGCGGCCCGACAGTCCGCCGAGGCTGTTGCCGGAGATGAAGCTGGCGGCGGCGAGCGCCGAATGCGCCGGATGCACCTCCTCGGCGATGTAGGCCATCGCAACCGCAGGGATGCCGCCGAGCGCGCAGCCCTCGACGAACCGGATCAGCACCAGCAGGGGGAAGGTCGGCGCCATCGCGCTGGCCAGCGCCAGGAGCGTGGCCACGAGGATCGCCGCCACCATCGCGCGCTTGCGCCCGACCCTGTCCGAGACGGCGGCCCAGCCGACGACCGAGACCGCGATGCCGAACGTCGCCGCCGACAAGGTGAGCGCCGACTGCGCCGGCGTGACGCCCAGGTCGGCCTGGATGAGGGGGAGAACGCCCTGCACCGAGTAGAGCTGGGCGAACGTGGCCACTCCCGCGCAGAGCAGCGCCGCGAGCATGCGTCGGTAGCCCCTGCTCCCCCGCTCATGGCCCTGCGTCACGGCAGCAACCTACCGCGCCTCTTCAGTTGGCTGCCCCCGCCCGAGCATCGGCGAGGGTTGGCTTACCTTGCTAGAAATATCAAGCACCGCGACTTAGCCTCGAGACATGACCACCGACACGTCGGTCAGTCCGGAACTCCTGACGACGACCGCCCACAAGCTCAACTGGCTCCGCGCCGGAGTGCTCGGCGCCAATGACGGCATCGTGTCGGTCGCGGCCGTGATGGTCGGCGTCGCCGGGGCGACGACGAACACCGGCACCCTGATCCTCGCGGGTGCGGCTGCGGTCGCCGGTGGCGCCATCTCCATGGCGCTCGGCGAGTACGTCTCGGTGTCCTCCTCCTCCGACGCCCAGCGCGCCATCATCGCGAAGGAGCATCACGAGCTGCGCACCGACCCGTCCGGGGAACTCGAGGAACTGGCGGGGATCTACCGCGCCAAGGGGCTCAGCCACGCGACGGCCATGGCGGTGGCGCAGGAGTTGACCGCCATCAACGCGCTGGACGCCCACCTCGACGCCGAGCACCACCTCAGCGAGGACGAGGTGGTGAGCCCCTGGCACGCGGCGCTCGCGTCGTTCTTCGCGTTCCTGCTGGGTGCGCTGCTGCCGTTCCTCGTCGCCGTGCTCGTGCCCTACCCAGCGAAGGTGCCGGTGACGTTCGCGGCGGTGTCGGTGGCGCTCGCGCTGACGGGGTTCACGGGCGCGAAGTTGGGCGACGCGAACCCGGTGCGGGCGATGGTGCGGGTCGTCGTCGGTGGGGCGCTCGCGCTGGGCGCGACGTTCCTGATCGGCGCACTGCTCGGCACCCAGGTGACCGGCTGAGCCGGATCAGCGGCCGGCGGACCGGCCGCTGAGCGCGATCAGCAGGGCGGCGAGCAGGGCCATGCCGCCGGCGACGATGACCGGCAGGAACCCGCGCCACAGCACGTCGGCCAGTTGCCCGGCGACCGCCGCGCCGATCGAGACGCCGAGGGTGAGGCACATCGAGAGGATGGTCATCACCGAGGCGACACGCGTGGGGGGCGCCACGGCCTCGGCCCGCGCGAACCCGGTGACCAGGATGAGCCCGACGCCGAGGCCGACGAGCAGCGCGAGCGCCACCGACCCGGGGGTGCCGGGCAGCGTCGCGAAGCCGATCCCGCCGACGAGCAGGCAGAGCGCCCCCGCGATGAGGCGGGCACCGACGCCGAACCTCAACGGAAGGCGGGGCGTGAGGAGCGAGGACACGGCGCTGCCGAGGCCGACGGAACCGTAGATGACACCCGTGAGGCCGGGGGTGCCGCGGTGGTCGTTGACGGCGGTGAGGCCCGTCTGGGTGGCCCCGAACGTGATGCCCACCGCCAGCAGGACCGCCATCGGGGGCACCAGCGACATGAGAGGGATGCGACCGCTGCCGGCATGCCTGCCGCCGGCGCGGTGGTGCCAGCCGGCGACCAGCAGGTAGCCGACGAAGGTCCCCTGGCCGACGAGCACGATCGCCATGATCGTGAAGATGGCGGGCGTGGGTCCGAGCGCCGCGACGAGGAAGCTGGCCGCGATGGGCCCGATGATGAAGCTGGTCTCGTCGACCGCCCCCTCGTAGCCCAGCGCGTTCCGGATGAGCGCCGGCTCCCGGCGCTCGCGAGCGAGGTGCGACCAGCGCGACCGCGCGATCGGGCCGATCTGCGGGTTCGCGAAGCCGCAGACGGCCGCCAGCGCGAGCAGCGTCGACGGCCCCTGTGCACCGTCGACGAGCGACGGGGTGAGTGCGTGGATCGCGTAGAGCCCGGCGACCTGCACGACGGTCGCCGCCGAGACCACGGGCAGCGGCCCGAACCGGTCGACGAGGCGCCCCATGAGCGTGGCGCTGGTGGCGGTGCCGAGACCGACGGCGGCGACGGTCATGCCGCCGAGCCCGAGCCCGAGGCCCACGCCGGTGACGTACATGAGCAGGCCGAGCTGGATCATGGCTGCGGGCAGGCGTCCGATGATCGACGTGATCAGGAAGGGCCAGCCGCCGTGTTCGATGAGGGATGGTCGCGTCCCCATGGTTCCTCCGGGAATGCAGTCGCGGCCGCAACTCCCAGCCTCACGTTGCGGCACCGATCCCTTAAGTCAGGGCCAGCGTACCGCGACAACGTCAGTCCGCCGAATTCCCCTGTGCCCGCTGCAACCTTGCCAGGGCCTCGGGCGGCAGTGCGGAGCCGAACGGGTTGGCCCGGCGAGCGGCGCACGTCGGGCACAGCGAGGCGTCCTTGTCCGAGGGCGCGAACGCGGCCCGGCAGCGCTCACAGACACGCGTCGCAACGGTGGCGATGGGCGACGGGGTCGCGAGCGCGAGATCGTTGAACGTCGCAGGGCCCGGGGCGCTGAGTGCCGCGGCGTCGCAGAACTCGATGCAGCGCCCGCAGGCATTGCACAGGGATGGGTCGAACCGCAGCTCGGAGCGCTGAACGCCGTCCCGCCCTGCGGAGTGGACCAGCGCGAGGGCGTCGTTGGGGCACGCGGTCACGCACTGCCCGGACGCCCGGCAGCCGTCAGCGGAAAGGCGCCAGCCCACACCGTCGGTAGCGCCGGCGTCGGTCGAGTGGGCCCCGAGGTGCCGCAGCGCGGCGCGCAGGCGCTGGTGCTCGGTGGCCCGGACGTCGGGACTCCAGGCGCGCGCCGGTCGGGGTTCGCGGCGACCCAGGCCGAACAGCGACCGCCGCTCCACCGTCGGCATGGCCGACGCGGAGAGCACATCCCGGCGGCGACGTCCGTCCGGCGGCTCCGCGAGTTCCCGGTCCGCCATCTCTGCCAGCGTGGTGCAGCGCACCAACCAGCCGTCGAGGGCCTCCGGGGAGCCGCAGCCGTCCCGTCGCACCGCCACCTCGGCCACACCCAGCGCGAGGAGTTCGAGCGGCACGTGCAGGGGCAGGTCGGCGACGCAGCCGGGTGCCCGCACCGGTCGCCAGGCGCGGTGACCGGTGGCCGGGTCCGGGTGCTCGTCGCAGACGAGTTCGACCCTCTCACCCGCGCCGCTGTGGGCGGCCCAGACGACGAGGCTGTCGAGGCTCATCGCGCGTCGGGCTCGACCAGGGTGCGCAGGCGCTGTAGGGCGTCCTGCCCGAGGAGCCCGATGCCCCGGTAGAACGCGGTGGTGGCTCCGGCGCTCAACCGCTGGAAGAACGTGGGCGCCCACTGCAGCAGGTGCTCCCGGCAGAACTCGTCGTGCGCGTCGAAGTGACGACGCGCGACTTCCGGCTGCCCGTCGGCGGCGGCCTCGAGACCCCGGGCCAGGAGCTGGACGCAGAAGTCCAGTTCCAGCGAGATGTGGTCGTCGGGCTCGACGTTCAGGCGGGGCGCCTGCAGGTTGAACCGCTTGTAGAACTCCCGCACCTGCATCGTCTGCTCCTCGAAGAGGAGCCCCTCGAGGCTGCGGTAGACCGACTCCCACGGCACGGCGATGGGCTCGCCCGGACCGCGGATGAGGCGGAACTGGTCGTCGGCGATCTCCTGCCAGGACTCCTCCGACGAGCCCAACTCCTTCACACCGGCGAGGGCGCCGGCGCCAACCTCACCCAGCTCGGGATCGGTGAGCGGCCACTGGGCCAGCAGGTCGGGGTCGCGCAGGGCGGCGATGGTCTCCTCGGTGGGCGCCTCGGTGCGCAGCACGCTGGCCAGCGTGGTCCAGACTGCGGCGAAGGCGTCGGCGTAGTTCTCGTTCACATCCCGATCCGTACCATGGATTCGTAGAACTGCGCGCGACCCAGCAGTTCACCGGCGAGTACGAGTCCGAACGCGAGCGTGACGGCGATCGCCAGCGGACGCGGGTTCGACTTCGCCTTCGCGAACGCGTACATGAAGATCGCCACCAGACCGGCCCCGGCCGCCACGAGCGCGAGGCGCAGGACGAGGAGCGTCCCGCTGTACGGGGCGAGGGACTCCACGCCGACCTCCCCGAGACCGGCCATCTTCGACAGGTGCAGCGGGATCAGGACCATGAGCAGGCCGCCCGACACGACGACGGTGACGGCGATCCAGCGCAGCGAAGTGGCGAGCAACTGGTTGACCTTGACGTGATCGCCGCGCTCGGGGGCGACCCTCGCGCCGAAGATCTTGCCGCCGCGCTCGAGCCGGTGACGACGGAACATCGTGACGGTCATGAAGGCGGTGCCCACGGCCAGCGAGCCCAGCAGGACCGTCGTCAGCGCGAACTGGACCGGCGTGAACCAGGTGTTCCACGCGGGCACCGACGGGAGGGTGTAGTAGATCATGCTCATCACGTACACGAGGCCAACGCCCAGCAGCGCGGTGATCGCCGCAATGGCCTGCCGCAACCGCGGCGTGCCCCACTTGAACCACTGCATCAGCGCGAACAGGAAGCCGGATCCGGCGAACGCCATCCCGAAGATGATCTCCCGCGACAACCACGACGTCTGGAAGCCCCGGACGACGTTGAAGACGTTGAAGATGTCGTGCATGTGGAAGATCGACGCGAACAGGCCCAGCACGAGCGTCGGACCGATCGCGTAGAGCGCCGGATCGGCGACGCGGTCGATCGTCGCGGACTGGAACTTGAGCGAGCCCAGGGTCTGGACCACGCCCAGGACGAGGAACGCGCCCACGGACATCTGGGCGAGGACGGTGAAGAGCACCATCGGCAGCTCGGCGAATGTCATCTCAGATCTCCTTCGGGTTCGCGATATGACCGGTTCCCATGCCGGAGGGCTGGGCGTCGCGGTGCGGCTTGATGACGAGGTTCGGGCGCGTGATCTCCGGGTCGGGCAGCGGCTCGAACGCGTTCGCGTTGCCGTACTTCGCCCGCAGCTCCTCGATCGGCCCCCAGTCGAGGGCGCGCGAGGGGCACGCCGCCACGCAGGCCGGGTCCTGGCCGGCGTCGCGGTAGTCGGCGCACAGGTCGCACTTGGTCATGTGGCCTGTCTCCGCGTTGAACTGCGGCGCCGAGTACGGACAGGCCCACTCGCAGTAGCGACAACCGACGCACTTCTCGTCGTCGACGAACACCGTGCCGTCCTCGCGACGGGTCATCGCCGTCGTGGGGCAGACCTGGGTGCACACCGGGTTCTCGCAGTGGTTGCAGGAGATCGAGGTGTAGTAGGAGAACACCGAGGGCACTGCGGTGTTGCCGGAGACCGACCAAGAGCCCCCCGTGTACTCCACGACCCGGCGCCAGTTCACACCGACCGGGAGATCGTGCTTGTCCTTGCAGGCGATGTTGCAGGCCTTGCAGCCGTTGCACACCGTCGAATCAAAGTAGAATCCGAGCATCTCTATTCTCCTCAGGCCTTCGTGCCGGCGCTGACCAGTTCGACCTGGACGAGCGTGGTGTGCTGACAGTTGCCCTTGGCAACCGGGGTGGGGTGGAGGCTGGTGAGGACGTTGTTCGATCCACCGTGGTCGACGCCGTTCTCGTCCCACTGGATCCAGGCGCCCTGGGGCAGCGAGGCGACCCCCGGCATGATGCGCGGAGTCACCCGGACCTCGATCTGCACCCGGCCCCGGTCGTTGAAGATCCCCACGATGTCGCCGTCGGCAATGCCCCTTGCCCTGGCATCGAGAGGATTCAGCCACAGCACTTGGTGGTGCGCTTCCTTGCTCTTCGCGAGGTTGCCGTAGGTCGAGTGGGTGCGGGACTTGTGGTGGTGACCGATCAACTGGATGGGGTATTGCGCGCCCGGTTGCCTGGCCTCTTCCGCCCCTTCCCACGTCGCCACGTACTCGGGGATCGAGGTGATGCGGTCGCCCTTCTTGCCATCCGGGAACTCCCAGGTCTGGCTCATGTCGTACAGCTCGAGGGAGAAGATCTCGATCTTCCCCGAAGGGGTCCCCAGCGGATTCGACACCGGATCCTCACGGAAGCTCCTGAGCGACACGTGGGTCCCCGCCTCCGGGTTGTCCATGTCCGCGTAGTAGCGGTGGACGCCCAATTGGCGGAAGGTCTCGAAGTCGGGCAGCGAGGGCACGGCCGGCCTGTGCTCGTTCTCGTACATGTGACGGGCCCACTGCTCGAGCGTCCGGCCCTCGGTGTACTCCTTGCCGACGCCGGCCTTCTCCGCGATGCCCGCGAAAATGTCGTAACCCGGGCGCGAATTGTGGAGCGGCTCGATCGCAGGCTCGGCCATGATCAAGTAGGCCATGTCCCCGGTGTATTCGGACGGGACCAGATCCCAGCGTTCTGCCGTGGTGGTGTCCGGCAGGACCAAGTCCGCGAGCTCAGCGGAGCCGGTGAACTGGTTGTCGATCACGCAGATGAACTCGCACTTCGACTCGTCGCGCAGCAACTCCCGGAGCGCCCCGTTGTCAGCGTGCTGGCTCGCCAGCATGTTGCCGCCGAACTCGACCATGAACTTGATGTCGCTGGGCAGGCGGTCGACGCCCCGAACCCCATCCTTGGTGGCAGTCATCTCACTGCCGTGGTCGATCGCGTCCGACCAGCCGAAGTTCGAAATCGATGCCTGCACCGGGTTCTCCCCGGCGGGGAACCAGCTGGTGAGAGGCCAGAAGTAGCCTTCGCGGCCGCCCGTGCCACCGCCCGGGATGCCGACTTGGCCCAGGACGTTGCTGAGGAGATAGATGGCGCGCGCCTGGTTCTCGCCATTGGCGTGCCGCTGCGGGCCCCACCCCTGGGTGATATTGACCGGCTTCGTCATCGCGAGGTCAACGGCGAACTGCCTGATCGTGTGGGCGGGCACACCAGTGATCTCCTCGGCCCACTCGGGCGACTTGACGACACCGTCGGGGCCCTTCCCGTCGATGTAGGACCGGTAGGACAGGTTCGCCGGCACCCCTTCGGGCATGGTGTGTTCGTCGAATCCGACGCAGAAATCATCAAGGAACTTCTGATCTTGCAGGTCGTTGTCGACAAGGTGCTTGATGATGCCGGCGATCAGAGCCGCGTCAGTGCCGGGCCGGGGCGAGATCCACTGGTCCGCCAGGACTGCCGCGGAGTCCGAGTATCGAGGGTCCACCACGACGATGCGCAGCCCGGCAGTCTTGGCGGCCTGCACGGAGGTGAAGGTGTTACCCCCGCCCGACATCCGTGTCTCCTGCGGATTGTTGCCCCACAGCACGAGCATCCGGCCGTGTTGGATGGAGTTCTCGAAGGAGTTCGAGGTGCACTCGTCCGGTATGCCGTAGTGGAAGCGGGTGATGGTACCGATCTGGGAGTAGGAGTAGTTGCTGTAGTAGCTCAGGGAGCCGCCAACGAGGTTGAACAGCCTCCCGGCCAGGGCGCTCGACGAGATGTGGGCATTCCAGACGCCTGAGCCGTAAACGCTGAACAGGGACTCGTTCCCGTAGGTCTCCGCACAGCGGAGCATCTCCTTGGCGAAGAGCTCCGAGGCTTCATCCCACGAGATCTCGTCCCAAACGCCGTCGCCCCGCTTCGTGCCCTCGCGACGCTTCAGCGGCGTCTTGATGCGGCCGGGACCGTACACACGCTCCCGCATGTTGCGGCCGCGCACGCATGCACGGATCTGGCGTCCGAGGAGGGAGTCGTCTCCCGTGTTGTCCGGCAGCACCCGGGCAATTTGTCCGTCGACGACCTGGAGTCGGAGTGGGCATCGCGAACCGCAATTGACGACGCAGGCGCTCCACACCGTCTTCGCGTCGGGGATGCCGTCACCTTGGGCTGCGGCCGAGCCAGACGGCATTCCGAGGAAGTAACCGCCTCCGGCGACCAGTGCCGTGCCGCCTCCAACGGCAGCGGACCAAGTCATGAACGACCTGCGACTCAGCCCCTTGGTGACACTTCCCTCAGGCCCGACCGGGCGGGTCTCGACACTCATCTCGGCACCTTCTATAGACGTGAAAACTTCTTCGACAAGGAGGTTACTACGTGCGGTAGTGTCGATTCTCGAGGGGTCGGGGTAATCGACAACCATCCCCAATATCGTCGAGGCCGCGCCGCCCCGACTAGGGATTTTAGCCTTTCCACCCTGAAAATGATTCGCTGTCCCACTCCCGGATATTTATTCCAAGAATCTATTGCGAAATATCGAAGTTTCGAAAATGAGCCGGGCCGCGATAGCCTTCCCGAGTGAACAGGACTATCCGTGTGAGCGCGGTGGTGTTGCAGAAGCCCGACGGGCGGGTGCTCACCGTCCGCAAGCGCGGCACGTCGCGCTTCATGCTCCCGGGCGGCAAGCCCGAGCCGGGCGAGTCACCGGTGGAGACAGCGATGCGGGAGGCCAAGGAGGAGGTCGGGCTCGTCCTGGACCGGGAGCGGATGGAACTGCTCGGTGAATTCGAAGCCCCCGCGGCGAACGAACCCGACCACCTCCTCATCTCCACCGTCTACCGCCACCCGCTCGTCGGGGCCCCTCGCATCGCCGGCGAGATCGCTGAGCTGCGCTGGCAGTCACCGGATGAGCACGCCGACGACCTGGCTCCCATGCTGCTGCTCAACGTGTTCCCCGCCATCGGCTAGGTTTGGCGCAGACAAAGGGAGGCGAAAGCAATGGGGCTCTTCAGCAGGATCTTCGGTTCGGACCGTGACGAGACACCGGTCATCGCGATCGACCTGGCCGAGAAGAAGCGCGGCCTGGACGAGTTGTCCTCGGCACTGCGGGCACTGACCGACCGGATGCGTGACGACGAGTTCCCCGTCGACAACCCGGGCTGGCAGGGTCGCATCGATGACCTGGCCCGCGCCCGGAAGGAGGCCGACCAGCTCGCCGCGCAGACGGAGTTCACCCGCCAGGACCTCTACGACTTCGGCACGACGGTGCGCCCGCTCTACCGAGGGAACCCGCCGGCCGAGTACGCCGCCCTGTCCACGGAGAACGAACGCGTGGTTCGCGCACTGGACGCGCTCCTCGACTGACTGATTAGAGTTTGCGGCATGACTGAGCAGCTTGAGGCGCGGGTCGAGGAAGCCATCGCGGCATCGCCGCGGAGGGACTTCCTCCCCGAGAAGGTGAAGGACCGGGCCGACGAGGACCGCCCCTTGCCGATCCCCCGCAACCAGACGAACTCCCAGCCGACGACGGTGCGCGACATGCTCTACCTCCTCGACGTCCCGGAGGGTGCGAAGGTGCTCGACGTCGGCTCGGGCTCCGCGTGGACGACGGCCATCCTGGCGCACCTCACCGGCCCCGAGGGCTCGGTGCTCGGCCTCGAGATCGAGCCCGAGCTCGTCGAGTTCGGCCGCGCCAACCTGGCAAAGGTGGACCGGCCGTGGGCGCGGGTGCAGCAGGCCGTCAAGGGCAAACTGGGCCATGCCAGCGAGGGGCCGTTCGACCGCATCCTCGTCTCGGCGGGCTCCCGCAAGCTGCCGCCCGAACTGGTCTCCCAGCTCGCGCCTGGCGGCATCATGGTGATGCCCGTCGCCGGTCAGCTGTGGCGGGTCACCAAGGACGAGAACGGCAAGGCGACGATCGACCGCTTCGGCCAGTACCTCTTCGTTCCTCTGCGCTGATTCAGAAGAGGCTCTCGACGAGTTCGTAGGTCAGCTCGTCGAGGTTGGGGATCACGGTGGTGCGCTCCAGGATCTGCGGGCCCGGCGGGTGGAACCTGCCGGGCACGGCCACGACCTCCAGTCCTGCGTTGAGCGCGGACAGGATGCCGTTGTGCGTGTCCTCGACGGCGAGGGTGTGGCCGGGGCGCACGCCGAGCAGTTCACACGCCCGGAGGTAGCCGTCCGGTGCAGGCTTGCCGCGGTCGACCTCCTCCGTGGAGACCGTCGCGCGCAGGAGGTCCGCCACACCCATCACCTCGGTGGCCGTCTCGATCAGCAGTCGCGGCGACGAGGACACGATGGCGATCGGGTAGCGCTCGGCCATCCGCTTCACGGCCTCCACGGCTCCTGGCATCAACTGGATCCCCTCGAGGTACTTGGTGGCCATGCCCTGCACCGTCGCCCGGGCGGCCTCCTCCGGCGTCATGGGCAGACCGACGCTCTCGGTGAGGTAGTGGCTCCACTCCTGGGTGGACATCCCCATCATCGCCCGGGTGTCGTCCGGTCCCCACGGAATGCCCGCCTCGGCCGCGAGACCCCGTCGTACCTCGTCCCACACCTCCTCGGTGTCGGTGAGCGTGCCGTCCAAATCAAAGATCACTGCATCCAGCGCCATGCCAGTCCTTCCGAGCCCGGTTCGGTCCATTGTTCCAGACGGGATAGTGTTGGGCACCGAGCCCCGAAATTCCGGTGAGATCCCGGTACTGTCGCGCAACCGTAATCCCCGTGCGGGTAGTCGGACCGGCTCGGCCACATCTCAATGAAAGGCAGCCACATGGCTACGTTCACCTCCAAGTTGGCTACCGCAGCCATCGTCGCGTTTGCGATCGGCTCCGGTGTCCCTGCAGCGGCAGAACCCGCTACCACCGCGTCCGACTGCGTCGCCGCCGGCGACGTCTGGGTGCACGTCGAGTACGACGACACCACCACCGGCGCGTGCGCCACCGAGTTCTCCACCGCGCAGGAGGCCACCACCTCCGCAGGGCTGACCGAGGAAGCCGGACCCTTCTACACGACCATCGACGGCCGCACCGCGAACGGCACCACCGCCCGCGAGTGGTGGAGCCTCTACTCCCTGCCCGCCGGCGCCGGCGTCGACGAGTGGGACTTCGCCACGGTCGGCGCCCACGAGCTGACCCTCGAGGGCGGCCAGGTCGTCGCTTGGGTGCTCCAGCCCGACTGGAACCTGGACGCGGTGGCACCCGCCGCCGACCCGTTCGCCGTCGAGGTCCCCGTCGAGGAGACCCCGACCGCGTCCCCGTCGCCCTCCGAGTCGCCGTCTGCCACGGCCGCTCCGTCCGTCACCGCGTCGCCCGCACCGTCGGCGTCGGCCACCCCTGAGGAGGCCGCGCCCGGCCTGCCCAAGACCGGCGTGTGAGCATGCGCAGGCTCGCAGCCAGTGTGCTCGGCGGCCTGCTCCTCACTGCACTCTCCACGGTTCCCTCGGAAGCCGCCACCTCGGTGACCACCGGTCACTGCACCGACGACACGTCGGTCACCGTGGTGGTGGACTTCCAGGAACTGGGCGGCTCGACCGTCGTCAAGTGCGTGAGCGGCCTGCCTGCAGGCTCGACGGGGTACGACGCCCTGCTCGGCGCCGGCCTCAACCCGACCGGGACGCTCCACGACGGGCCGGGCTTCGTGTGCCGTCTGGCGGGTCGCCCGTCCGCGACGGAGGACATCCCCGTCGACGGCGGGACCTACCGCGAGGACTGTGTGCAGACGCCGCCGAAGTCCGCCTTCTGGTCGTACTGGCAGGCTCCCAACGGGGGCAGCTGGTCCTTCTCCAACCTGGGCGCGACCGGCCGCGAGGTGATCCCCGGAGGCTATGAGGGCTGGTCCTTCTCCCTGAACAACGAGGCGACGTCCAACCCGGCCCCACGGGTGCAGCCGTCGCACACCGTCGTGAAGGAGGAGCCGACCCCCACGCCGGCACCGCCGACGAAGCAACCGGCGCCCCCTTCGGCGCCCGCCCCGGTCACCTCCTCACCGGCGACGACGAAGCAGCCCTCATCCAGCGCGGCGAGCACCACGCCCGCCACCCGCAGGCCGGCCAGCGCCACGCCCAGCGCGTCGCCCACGCCGGCACCGCCGACACACTCCCCCACCCCGGAGCCGACGCCGTCCGTCGCCTCCCCGACGCCCTCCGCCTCCGCGCGCCCGTCGGAGGCCGCATCCGAGTCCGGCCCCGCCTCCTACACCGTCTCCGTGACGCCGTCCGAACGGGCGGACAGCCCGGAGCCGGAAGGCGACGCGTCCGCCGTGGCCCCGCCGGTCACCGCCGAGGTGGGTTCCGACAGCGGGGTCCCGGCCGGCACGCTGGCCGGGGTCGGTGCGGTCGGTGCGGCCGCTCTGGCGGGAGCCTTCGTGTGGTGGCGTCGGCGCGAGGGATGACGAGGCGGTACTTCCTGCCGCGTCCGCTCCACCCGTTCGCCTGGTGGGGCTACGCCATCGCGCTCGCTGTGACGGCCGGCGCGACGAGCAACCCCCTGCTGCTGCTGGCCATCGTCGCCGTGGTGACGCTGGTCACCATCGCGCGGCGTGGCGACAACCCGTGGGCGAAGGGGTTCAAGCTCTACCTGTGGCTCGGCCTCTTCGTCGTCGCGTTCCGGGTTGCCTTCCGCGTGGTGTTCGGGGGCGGCGACGGGCCGACGATCCTCTTCACGTTGCCGGAGGTCCCCCTCCCGGAGTTCGTCCGCGGTGTCCGCCTGCTCGGGCCCGTGTCGCTGGAGTCACTGTTGTACGGCTTGTACGACGGGCTCCGGCTCGCCACCATGATCATCTGCGTCGGTGCCGCCAACTCACTCGCCAACCCCAAGCGGCTGCTGGCGGCGCTCCCCTCGGCCCTCTACGAACTCGGCACCATCCTCGTCGTGTCGTTCAGCGTCTTCCCCCAACTCGGCGACTCGTTCACCCGCGTGCTCAGGGTCCGCCGCCTGCGCCGCTCGCGCGAGGCTCGCACCCGTCGGCAGCGGCTCGGGGTCGTGGAGACGATCATCGTGCCGGTGCTCTCCGACGCGCTCGAGCGCTCGGTGGCGCTGGCCGCCAGCATGGAGGTCCGCGGGTACGGGCGCGGCGGGGTGGCGACCGCCAGGGAGCGGGCGCTGTCGTCGGGCGCCGGCCTCGCCGGGGTCGCGGTCCTCGCCGTGTGGTCCTACTTCCTGCTCGCCCGGCCGGGGATCGGGCCGACGGTGCTGCGGACGAACCTCGTCGAACTGGGGCTCCTGCTTGTGGGGATCGGGCTGATCGTGCTGGCCATGCGAGTCATCGGCCGCCACGTGCGACGGACCCGGTACCGCCGCGACCGATGGCGCGTCGCGGAGACCCTGACGCTCGTCTGCGGCCTCGTGCCGGCCGCCATCGTCGAGTACGTGCGCTCCTACGGCGACCCGTCGGTGCTGCACCCGTCCATCACACCATTGGTCTGGCCGGCCCTCGACCCACTTCTGCTGGCCGCCGTCGCCGTAGCGGCGCTTCCCGCCTTCATTACTCCCCCGCCCGCGCTGTCCACCGCGGGACCGGCCCTGGAGGGGCTCTCATGATCCGTTTCGATGACGTCACGTTCCGCTACGCGAGCAACGACCTCTTCCGCCTCGACGGGGTGGGTTTCACCATCGAGGAGGGCGAGCTCTGCCTCGTCATCGGCCCCACAGGTTCGGGCAAGTCGACGCTGCTCGGCTGCGTCAACAACCTCGTGCCGCTGTTCACCGGCGGCGTCCGCACCGGGCGCATCACCGTCGACGACCGCGACACCACCCTGCTGCCGACCCGCGAGCTCGCGACGACGGTGGGGTACGTCGGCCAGGACCCGCTCGCCGGGTTCGTGACCGACACTGTCGAGGAGGAGCTGGCCTACTCCATGGAGCAGCTCGGCTTCCCCGAGGCGGAGATGCGGCGCCGCGTCGAGGAGACCCTCGACCTGCTCGGCATCGCCGACCTGCGTCGCCGCCCGCTGCGCAGCCTCTCCGGCGGCCAGCAGCAGCGCGTCGCGATCGGCAGCGTGCTCGCGAGCTCGCCCCGCGTGTTGGTGCTCGACGAGCCGACCTCGGCCCTCGATCCGATCGCCGCCGAGGAGGTGCTGGCGCTCATCTCCCGCCTCGTGCGCGACCTCGGCACCACCGTGCTGCTCGCCGAGCACCGGATGGAACGGGTGATCGAGTTCGCCGACAGCGTGCTGCTCGTGCACCCGGACGCGACGGTGCGGCACGGCCCAGTCCGTGACGTGCTCCGCGACGCCCCGATCCAGCCGCCGCTCGTCGAGTTGGGCCTTGGCCAGGGCTGGGACCCGCTGCCCCTGACGATCCGCGAGGGACGACGCCTCGCCGCCCTCCAACGCCGCCGTTGGCAGGACGACCCGCCCGCGCTGCCGGCGCCGCCCGCGGCGGGCGAGACGATCCTGCGCGCCGAGGGCGTGGTGGTCGAGTACCCGGGCGTGGTGGCGGTCCGCGGCGTCGACCTGGCGCTGCGCGAGGGCGAGGTCACCGCCCTGATGGGCCGCAACGGCTGCGGCAAGTCGAGCCTCCTCTGGGCCCTGCAGGGGGCCGGCCGCACGTCGGCGGGCAGGGTGACGACGGCGCGCCGGGTGTCGCTCGTGCCGCAGACCGCGTCCGACCTCCTCTACCTTGCGTCCGTGCGCGCAGAGTGCGAGGCGGGCGATGTCGCCGCGGGCGCGCCCGGGGGCACCACCGAGGCCCTGTTGCGGAACCTCGTCCCCACGATCGATCTCGACGCCCACCCGCGCGACCTCTCGGAGGGGCAGAAGATCGCCGTCGTCCTCGCGGTGGAGCTGGTGGGCGATCCGGAAGTCGTGCTCCTCGACGAGCCCACCCGCGGCCTCGACTACGCCGCCAAGGCGGTGCTGGGTGACACCATCGCCCGGATGGCGGCCGAGGGTCGCTCCGTCGTCATCGCCACGCACGACGTGGAGATGGCGGCGCGCAGTTGCTCCCGAGTCGTGGTGATGGCGGAGGGCGAGGTGGTCTCCGACGGCCCCGCCCGGGAGGTGCTGGCGTCCAGCCAGCTGCTCGCCACCCAGGTCGCCAAGGTCGCGAACCCCTTGCCGTTGCTGACGGTGGAGGAGTACGAGCGTGCCGCGCGCTGACTACCGCCTCGACATCCCGGAGCCTGTGGTCGGGGTGCGGCTCGGTCCGCGCACCTGGCTGCTCATCGTGCTCTCCAGCGCCTTCGGGCTCTTCGCGCTCGGCTGGCCGCTGGTCCTGCCCGCCGTCGACGTCGCCCCGGAGCACGCACAGGACGCGCCGCTCGTGCTGGCCGGGATGCTGCCGCTGATCCTCCTCCTCGTGGTGGCCCAGGTGACCGAGGGTGGACTCGACTCCAAGGCGCTCGCCATGCTGGGGGTGCTCTCCGCCATCAACGCGGTGATCCGGCCCGCGCTGGGCGCAGGGACTGCGGGCGTAGAGAGCGTGTTCTTCCTGCTCATCCTCGCGGGCCGCGTGTTCGGGCCCGGCTTCGGCTTCCTCCTCGGCTACACCTCGCTCTTCGCCTCCGCCCTGCTGACGGCGGGAGTCGGGCCCTGGCTCCCGTTCCAGATGATGTGCGCGGGCTGGGTCGGGCTCGCGGCCGGGCTGCTGCCCCGCCGCGTCCGCGGACGGGCGGAGGTGTGGATGCTCGTCGCGCTCGGAGTGGTGTCCGCCTACGCCTTCGGAGCGCTGATGAACCTCTGGTTCTGGCCGTTCGTCACGGGCGTCGACGTCCCGGGCGTGGCGGCCGGCTCGCTCGACTACGTTCCCGGGGCGCCCCTGCCGGACAACCTGCGGAGCTTCCTGTGGTTCACGCTCGTCACGTCCACCGGCAGCTGGGACACCGGACGTGCGATCACGACCGCCGTGGCGATCCTGGTGCTGGGCCGGCCCCTCCTGACCGTGCTCCGGAGGGCCTCGACGATGTCGAGGGTCCGGGCGACGACGAACGCCTGACCGGCCTCCCGTCCGGGGCCGGGAGCGGCGCCGTGAGCCGACGGTGCTAGATTGAGCCCCGGACTGGTGGAGAAGCCGGTGGGATTCCGGGCTGACGCGCAACCGTTACAGTCGGACCAAGACCAGTCGCCATTACTTCTTTCAACGCGAAGGGACGTCACAGTGCGACGCCGATTCCCCCAATTCCTTGCGCTCCTCAGCGCGCTCCTGCTGCTGGTCGTCACCGCGGCACCCGCCAACGCCTTCACGGGCGACCAGGCCAAGGCCGACGCGAGCGTCGCCTGGCTCCGGTCGCAGCTGAGCGGCAACCTCATCCAACAGTTCGGCACCGCCGACTACGGCCTCAGCCTCGACACGGTGCTCGGCATGCGTGCCGCCGGGGAGACCCCCTCCGAGGTCAAACCGATCCTCGACGCGATGGGCGGCATCGGCGACCGGCTGGAGTACCAGGGCTCCGTCACCACGGGCATGGTCGGCAAGGCGCTGGTGGCGGCCCACGTCAGCGACTACCCGGTCACGAACTTCCACGGCAAGGACCTCGTCGCCCTGGCGCAGCGCTCCGTCGACGCCACCGGCAAGGTCGACGGCGGCCCCGGTGACACCGGCAAGAACCTCTTCTCCCAGGCCTTCGTGATGATCGGGCTGGCCCAGCAGGGCAAGCTGCCCGCCGCCACGGTCTCGTTCCTCGCCGACCAGCAGTGCTCGGCCGGGTACTTCCGGATGTACTACACCGACGGGAAGACGTGCGACGCCGCCGGGTCGGGGTATGACGTCGACGGCACGGCGCTGGCGCTGTTCGCGCTGGAGGCGGCCGATGAGGCCGGCATCGACGCGGCCGCCGCGCCCCTCGAGCGCGGGCGCAAGTGGCTCGCCTCGATGCAGGAGGCTTCCGGGGGCTTCCCCGGTTCCCGGTTCACGCCCACCGCCAACTCCAACAGCACCGGTCTCGCGGCCGCCGCACTGCGCGACGCAGCCCCGGAGGCCGCGCAGCGCGCCGCCGACTTCGTCGCGGCTCTGACGTACCCCTCCGGCCCCGATGCCGGCGCGATCGCCTTCCTGCGCACCCAGCGTGACGGATGGACCGGCGGCGAACTGACCAGCGCCCAGCGGAGCGGGGCGATCCGGGCGACGCCCCAGGCGCTCCTCGCGTTCGCGCCTGCCAACTACGCCTTCCTCGACGAGGGGGCCACCCGCGGCATCACCGCGGCCTCGGCCGGCGCCAAGCTCGTGGGGGACGTCACCTACACGTGGGGCCAGGTGACCACCGCCTCTGCGGTGCCGGTGTGGACCGAGGTGTACATACCGGGTTCGGGCTGGTCCCGGTCGCAGCAGACGACGAGCTCGCCCAGCGGGGCGTACAGCATCCAGCTCACCTACGGCGCCAACACCCCGGGCACGTACCGGTGGCGCGTCGGTGTCCGGCACACCTCCGGGCAGGTGGAGTACAGCGCCGAGTTCGCCCTCCGACGAGTGGCGCGCACCACGGCGGCGTCCGCCGGCTACAAGCAGACGGGCCTGGCCACCTACACGTGGGGGCGGGTTTCCACGTCGGCGCCGGTGCGCGTGTGGACCGAGGTCTACATCGCCGGCAGCGGCTGGTCGCGCTCGCAGGTGTCCACCACGTCCGCTGACGGCTCCTACAGCATCCCGCTCACCTACGGCGCGACGACTCCAGGCACCTACCGTTGGCGCGTCGGGGTCGAGCACTCGTTCGGGCAGGTGGAGCGCACCCGGGAGTTCACCCTGCAGCGCGTGGGCCGTCCCACGGCCACCTCCGCCGGCAGCGCCCCCTTGGGCACGACCGCCTACGTGTGGGGCACGGTCGCGGGCGGACCGTCGCTCCAGACCTGGACCGAGGTCAACCTGGGCGGCGGCTGGGCGAAGTCGCAGGAGCGCCTGACCTCCAGCACCGGCTACTACGCCATCCCGCTGACCTACGGCGCCACGACGCCGGGGACCTACCGTTGGCGAGTGGCCACGGCACTTCCGAACGGCGACGTGCTGCGGAGCCCCGAGTTCAGCTTCACCCGGACCAGGTGACCGAACACCCATGACGGTGGGGCGGCGGCGTCGGCCGCCGCCCCATCGCCCTTCTAGGACACCTGCGGCACGCATCGCCCAGGCAATCGCCAGCCGCCCTCGTCGCCCTGCTCGACCCAGCCGAGCTCACCCAACTCGCCCAGCGCAGAAAGGCAGGCGGTGACCGCGAGGCCTGTGCGGGCCGCCAGGACCGCTGCTCCCACCTCCTCCCCCGCTCGGATGGCCTCGCGGACGTCGCGCAGTTCGGCGGGCAGCCGGTCGAGGGGCGTGGCGTCGTCACGTCGCCTCGAGTCGGGAACCGCGCCCAGCGGCGACAGCAGTTCGCGCACGTCCCGGGCCTCGGCGACGAGCACCGCCTGCCCGTCGCGGATCAGGAGGTGCGGCGTCTGCGACGTGGCCGCGGTGATCGGGCCGGGCACCGCCATCAACACGCGACCGAGCTCACTCGCCCAGGCGGCCGAGTTCCTGGCACCGGACCGGAGCGCCGCCTCGACGACCACCAACCCTCCGGTGAGCGCGGCGATGAGGCGGTTGCGCGCCAGGAACGCCGGCCGGGTGGGCTGGTGTCCGGGAGGTAGCTCCGAGATGACGGCGCCGTCGCGCAGGATCATGCCCGCCAGCGCCAGGTTGCCCACCGGGTAGGGACGGTCCACGCCACCGGCCACCGCCGCCACCGTGTGGCCGGAGACGGAGAGCGCGCCCCGGTGCGCGGCGGAGTCGATCCCGTACGCCAACCCCGACACCACGGAGCGGCCCTCGGCAGCGAGGTCCGCCGCGAGCTCCAGCGCCACGTTCTGCCCGTAGTGAGTGGCCGCCCGCGCGCCGACGATCGCCACGCCGCCGGTCAGGTCCGGCAGCGGGGCGCCGCGGACCCAGAGCCCGAACGGCCGGCCGGTCTGCTCCCCCACCTCCGCGGTGATGAGGTCGTCCAGCCCGGCGGGCCATTCCTCGTCGCCCGGGATGAGGAACCGCGCGCCGCAACGCGCGGTCTCCCTCTCGATCTGCGCCGGGTCGATCGCCCTCGCGCGGCGGGCCCACATCGACTCCTCGCCGCGCTGGAGCAGGGCCTGCCACACGTCGGCCGGCCCCTCCTCCTCGACGAGCCGGGTGAGTTTCGGGGCGCCGAGATGGCCCAGCGCGCAGAGCGCCATCCTCGCGGTGCGTTCGTCGAGCATCATGCCGCCCTCGCCGTCTCGCCGAGGCGCAGCTGCATGGCTGCGCCGAGTTCCACGGCGCCCACCGTGTCCTTGCCCGCCAGGTCGGCGAGCGTCCAGGCCACCCGCAGGACCTTGTCGACGCCACGGGGGCTCAGCGTCCCCCGTGCGAGCGCGCGGTTGACCGGGCCGAGGTCCGCCGGAACGGGCAGCGCCTTGCGCAGGTAGGAACCGGGCACCTCGCTGTTCGTGGACCACGGGCTACCGCGCAGGCGTCGCCGCTGCCGGTCGCGGGCCTCGACGACCCTCGCCAGCACGGTGGCGCTCGACTCGCGAGGGACCTCGTCGATGGCCAGGAACCGGTTGAGGGCCGGCATGGAATGCATGATGTCGACCCTGTCGAGGATGGGTCCGCTCAGCCGGTCCTGGTACTGGCGGACCCGGAACGGTGGGCACATGCACTCCTTGCCCACCACGCCCGAGAACCCGCAGGGGCAGGGGTTGGCTGCGAGGACGAGTTGGAATCTCGCGGGGAACGTCACCTGGCTCATCGCCCGCCCGATGCTCACCGAGCCGTTCTCCAGCGGGACCCGCAGCGACTCGAGCGTCTTCTGCCCGAACTCGGGCCCCTCGTCGAGGAAGAGGACGCCGCGATGGGCCAATGAGATGGCCCCCGGCCGGATCTCGCGACCGCCTCCTCCCACGATGCTCTGCCGGCTGGCCGTGTGGTGGGGGTCCTGGTAGGGCGGCCGGGTGATGAGCCCGTCGGTGAGGCTGCGTCCGGCCAGCGAATGGATCGCCGACACTTCGATCGCCTCGTCCGGCGTGAGGTCCGGCAGGATGGACGTGAGCCGTGATGCGAGCATCGTCTTGCCCACGCCGGGGGGACCGTGCAGGAAGAGGTGGTGGCGTCCGGCTGCGGCGACCTCCAGCGCGAATTTTCCGTCCTCGTTGCCCTGCACGTCCGCCAGATCCCGGAGCATGCCCGGCGACGTCTCCCCCGCGGCCGGCGCGTCGGCCCGGTGGCTCGTGGGATGTCCGGCGAGGATGCGGAGGACTTCCAGCAGGTGCTCGGCACCCCACGTCGCCATGCCGGGCACCAACTCCGCCTCGCCGAGTTGCGCCGCGGGGACGATCGCAGTGGAGAACCCGTGCTTCGACGCGGCGAGCAGCAGCGGGACGATGCCACTGACCGGGCGGATCCGCCCGTCGAGGCCGAGCTCGCCGAACATCACCATCCGGGGCAGTTGCTCGGTGCGGACCTCGTTGGTGGCCTCGACCGACATCGCCGCGACCGCGATCGCGAGGTCGTAGTGCGTGCCGTACTTGGGCACCGAGCCCGGCGACAGGTTGATGGTGACCACGCCGTCGGGCCACTTCATGCCCGATGACTTCACGCCGTGCTTGACGCGTTCCTTCGCCTCGTTGAGCGCGGTGTCCGGCAGACCGACGAACACCGTCTTCGGCAGGTTCATGCTGGTGGCGGCCTCCACCTCCACCTTGGTGCCCTCGAGCCCCTGCAGGGCGATGCACCACGCCGTGGCGCTCACGAGGCGATCCCGCGGATGTGGGAGATCTGGGGGGCGCCCCCGCCGAACAGCACGCCCACCCCGTCGACGCGGATGTGCCGCGCACGCCGGCCGCTGGAGCCGAGCCACAGCAGCGCGAGTTGGTACAGCCGTCGCGCCTTCGCGTAGGTGATGGCCTCCAGCGGGCTCCCGAACCCAGGGCCCGAACGCGTCTTGACCTCCACGAAGACCAGCGTGTCCTCCGCAGGATCGAACGCGACGATGTCCAGTTCGCCGCGTGGACATCGCCAGTTGCGTTCTACGATCTCGAGCCCCAGCGTCTCGAGATAGCGCGCCGCGCATCGTTCTCCGTGATTCCCGAGCGCCCGGGAAACCTTGCCCAATCGGACCATGTGAGCACCTCCGCCCACATGGTGGCGACATCGCACCCGCCGCGTCCGTTGTCCACAGGCCCGGTTCGCCGCCGGGGCGCCGCGAAGGGTCAGCCCTTCCAGGTGCCCTTCGCGACGTCGGGCACGAAGCCGTCCAGGTCCGCGGGGAAGTGCACGGTCCGCCCCGTCTGCGCCGAGAGGTAGGCACCCATCAGCAGCTCCACCACCGCCACGCCGTTGCGCAGCGACTCCAGAGGCTGCTCGCCGCGCAGGAAGTGCGCCGTGACCTGCTGGTTCTCGGCCGTGTAGCCGTAGGCGGCCGACTCGTCGGAGACGATGGGCATGAGGCCCTGCTCCGCGTTCTGCTTCTCGATCATGTCCTCCCCCTCGCGCTGCTCGAGCGCCCGCGAAAGGAAGATCTGCGACTCGGTGCGCAGCGTGTCGGAGGCCATCGAGTACTCGGGGCCGAGGAGCTCGAAGCTGAGACGTAGCCCGGCCCCCACGTAGGACCACGACGTCGTCCCCTCCGCGATGACGGTCTCGCCGTCGCCGTTCCGGAACTCGAACGACGCCCTCGCGTAGTCCTCGGACGGGCGGTCCCGGTAATCGGGTGCCCCGGGGTGTGCGTCCATCAGCGCCTCGGCGTAGTCGGGGCGAGACCACTTCAGCGACTTGATCGACGCCGACACCGACAGCGGCGTCAGCCACTCGGACGGGTCGGTTCCCGGCGGCGTGAGCAGGTAGCGGCCCGCTTCCACCGAGTGGCACATCATGTCGTTGAGCACGCCGCCGCCCTGCCGCACCCCGTCCCAGAACCAGGCCTTGTGCGGCCCGGAGTGCTCCTCCGCGCAGCGGGCGAGGTACGGGTTGCCCGCCACGGCGGCCCCACGCGCCCAGATGAGCTCGTGGGCCCGGGTGATGGCCGGCGAGTACACCTGGTTCTCCAGGTACGCGTGCAGCAGGCCGGCCTCCTCGACCAGGCGCAATACCTCGCGCGCCTCCGCGAGGGTGCGGCCCAGCGGCTTCTCGATGGCGATCCCGGTGAGCTGCGCCCGGCCGGACGTCACCTCGTCGCAGATGGCGCGGACCGTCTCCACCCGCACGTCGTTGGGCACCAGGACCCAGATCGCCTCCACGCGGGGGTCGCGGGCCAGGGCGGCGGCGTCGGCGTGCACGGCCACGTCGTTGCCGACGCCGAGCCGTGTGGCTTCCCGTGCGAGGTCCGCGGCCGACTCCTGCGTCCGGGAGGCGACCGCGACGATGTCCGCGTCGCGCACCCCTTGCCACGCCTGGGCGTGGAAGTGCCCGATGAATCCGGCGCCGACGATGCCGACCCCGAGTACCTTGCGCTGCGTCATAGCGTTTCCCTTCTCAACTTCGCAGGCGACGCCCGCGTCCGTAGAACGCGAGCAGGATGATCAAGACGAGCCCGTTGACGACGGTGCGGGAGGCTTCGCCCATCCGCAGGGTGGTCAACAGGTTGGTGAGGACGGTGAGTACCACCGCGCCGATGGCGCTGCCGACGTAACCACCGACCCCACCCGACAGCAGGGTGCCGCCGATGATCACGGCGGCGATCGAGGGGAGGGTGAGATCGTCGGCGAGGTTGAGGAACACCGTCTGCGTGTAGCCCACCATGAAGATGCCCCCGAGGCCCGCGAAGCAGGCGGACGCGACGTAGGCACCCACCACGGTGCGGTTCACCCGCACGCCCGACAGCTCAGCGGAGACGCGGTTCGCGCCCACCGCATAGAGGTCCCAGCCGGGCTTCGTGCGCCGCAGCAGCAGCGTGACCAGGACGGTCACGACGACCCAGATCAGCACCACCCCGGGGATGTTGGCGAAGACGCGGCCATTGACCAGCGAGACCAGCGCGGGGGCGGCCCGTCCGTCGGCCACGCCCCCGGTGTAGGCAAGGATCAGGCCGTGCACGACGCCCATCATCCCGAGGGTCATCACGAAGGGGGTGATCCTCAGGTAGACCACGCCGAGCCCGTTCGCCAGTCCGATGAGGGCGCACACCGCCAGCGCGAGCAGGATCCCCGACGCCGTCTGCGCGTCGTCGCCCTGCATCACTCGGGAGGCGATGATCGCGGCGAGCGTGGCCACCTTCCCCACGGACAGGTCGATGCCCGCGCCGCCCGACAGGATCACTATCGTCTGGCCGACCGCGATGAGCCCGAGGAAGGCGGCGACGCGCAGCATCGCCACCACCTGGCCGTAGGAGCCGAAGCCCGGTGAGACGAGTTCGCCCACGACGATGAGGGCAACCGACAGGACGGCCGCCACGAGGATCGGGCTCCGCACCCAGCCGGGCAGCGCGCGACGACGCTGGTCGGCCTCGACGGTGGCGGTCATGTCTTCCTCCGATCGCTGAGGGCCGAGAGCGCCAAGGCCGCGATCACGACCAGCCCCTCGGCCAAGGGACGGTAGGTGGACGGCACACCGACGAAGAAGAGGATGGAGGAGGCGAGGGACAGCACCATCGCGCCACCGATGGCGCCGAGCGGGCTGCCGATGCCTCCGCGGAGCGCGATGCCGCCGATCACTACCGCCGCCACCGAGTCCAGCGCCATCGCGCCGCCGATGAAGGGGTCGCCCGATCCGGAGTTGGCGAGGATGGCCAGGCCCGCCAGGCCCGCGAAGGCGCCGGCGAGGACGTAGGAGAGCGCCTGGCTGCGCCGCACCGGCACCAAGGACGCGTAGGCCGCGGCGGGGTCGCCGCCCATGGCGTAGATGTGACGCATGAGTCGCGTCCGCTTCAGCAGGAACCATGCCGCCGCCACGAGCAGGACCAGCCACACGGTGACGGGGATCCCCACGATCGCCAGCCGGAACGTGCCGGTGATCATGCCCGGCACGCGGCCGCCGGGGGTCGGGAGCACCCACAGGGTCACGCCGCCGAACACCGAGGCGGTGGCGAAGGTGGTGATCAGTGGCTGGAGCCGGAGGCCCGCGACGATGAGGCCGTTGACCGCCCCGCACGCCATGCCCGTGGCCAGCGCGGCGAGGACCCCCAGCAACACTCGGCCGTCGTCACCACCCATGACGGTGATCGCGACGACGGACGACAGCGCGGCCACCGCGCCGATCGAGAGGTCGAGTCCCCCACCGATGATGACGATGGCCTGACCTACGGCCACGAGCACGAGGGGGACGAACGTCGCGAACGTCGAGGAGATGGAGTACTGGGAGAAGAAGTTGTCGCGCAGCGTGGCGGAGAGCGCCACCGCGACGAGCAGCAGGAGCCACGGCATCCATGACGGCAGGTGGGTCGTCGTCAGGCGTCTCAGGGCGTCGCCGGCGTCGGTGCGGACGGTCATCCGGACACCTCCCGGTCGGCCCTCGCGGAGACCAGCAGCGCGGAGCTGACGAGGCGTTCCTCGTCGATCTCCTCGCCCTCGAGCTCCGCGACGACGGCACCCTCGAACAACACCAGGACGCGGTCGCTCAGCACGGCCAGCTCACGGTCGTCGGAGGAGTTGATCACGATGGTGCAGCCCTCCGCCGCGAGCGTCCGGATGATCTGGTAGATCTCGGCCTTGGCGCCCACGTCGACCCCCTTGGTGGGGTCGTCGAGCAGGATCACGACGGGGTCGCTCAGGAGCCACTTGGCGACGATCACCTTCTGCGCGTTCCCGCCGGACAGGCTGGAGACCGGGTCGTCGAGCGACCCCAGCCGGATCGCCAACCTCTCCACCGCCTCGCGCGCGGCGGAGCGTTCCCGGCGCATGGAGATCCCGAACCCCGCCATGGTGCGACGCCACAGCGAGACGATGGACAGGTTCTCCTGGATCGAGCGCAGCGAGAACATGCCCTGCGTGCCACGGTTGCCGGGCACCAGTGCGAACCCCATGCGGGCGGCGCGCGCCGCGCGGTAGTGACCCAGCCGGCGGCCGCGGAACGTGACGGTTCCCCCGGTCCGCGGAAGCGCGCCGAAGATCGTCATCAGCAGGTCCGACTGCCCCTGGCCCTGCAGCCCCCCGAGCCCGATGATCTCCCCCGCATGGGCCCTGAGGCTCACGCCCGCGACACCGGGGGCGTGCAGGTCATCCACCTGGAGCACCACCTCGTCGCGGCGGGCCGAGGGGACCTTCGTCGTCTCGGCCAGTTTCTCGCCCACCATAAGCCGGACGAGCTCGTCGGGCCGGGTGTCGGCGAGGTCCACGGTCGCCACGTGCCGGCCGGCGCGGAGGATCGTCGCACGGTCGCAGATCCGCAGGATCTCGTCGAGCCGGTGGGAGACGAAGAGCACGCAGACGCCGTCCTCCCGAAGCTCGCGGACGATGTCGAACAGGAGGTCGACCTGGGGCCGGTGGAGGGAGGCGGTGGCCTCGTCGAGGATGAGGATCCGCGGCCGGCGCAGCAGCACCTTGCCGATCTCGATCAACTGCTGCTGCCCAGGCGAGAGGTCCCCTACGAGCGACCCCGGGCCGACGTGCTCCCCCAGCGCCGGCCGCAGCCGCTCCAGCATCGCAGACGCCCGCTCACGACCGGCCCGTCGGTCGAGCAGCCCCCACCTGCCGGGCTCGGTCCCCAGCAGTAGGTTCTGCTCGACGTCGAGGGTGGGGATGACGGTCAACTGCTGGTAGACCGCGCCGATGCCCAGTCGCGCGGACTCCGTCGGCGACCCCGGCTGCACCTGTCGGCCGTCGACCCACAGGGAACCGGTGTCGGGGCGGACCGAGCCGGCGAGGATCTTGTTGATCGTCGACTTGCCGGACCCGTTGGGTCCCAGCAGGCCGTGGACCTCGCCGGCCTCCGCCGCGAACCGCGCGCCCGCGAGTGCCACGACGCCGCCGTAGCGCTTGCCGACGTCGCGGACCTCAATCATCGGCACGGGTCACTCGAGCATCTGGCCGACCTCGTCCTTGCTCAGTATCGAGTCAAGGACGTAGGTGTCCGGCTTGTCCTTGTGCTCGGCCCACACCTCGTCGAAGTTCTCGTTGGTGATGGTGGGCTCCAACTCGAGGACGACGTTGTGCCCGTCGGTGAGGGCGTCGTCCTTGATGGTCTGGCCCTGGAGCATGCCCATCGCGAAGTGCAGTGCGGTGGCACCGGTTCCGGGCGGGTTCACGACCGCGACGGAGTCCAGTCCGTGCTCCTCCCACAGGCGCATGAAGCCGCCGCGGGCCTCGCCGGAGACGATGACGTCGTTCTGCTTGCCCGCCTCGATGAGCGCCTGCAGCACGCCCTGCGCCATGCCGTCCTGCGTCCAGACGCCGTCGATCTCCGGGTAGGTGGACAGCAGCGTGGTCATCTGCTGCTGACCGGTCGTCTGGTCCCAGCCGCCGTCGACCGTGGTGAGGATGTTGACGCCGCCCGCCTCCAGCGCCTCCTTCGCGGCGTTCCAGCGGGCCTCGTTGGCCGGGTGGCCCGAGATGCCGTTCACGACGACGACGTTGCCGCCCTCGCCGACCTGCTCCGCCAGCCACTCGGCCGAGGTACGGGCCCAGGCGGCCTGGTCGATGCCGACGTTGATGACGGACTCGCTCTCCACGGCCTGGTCGATCGCGAAGACGAGGATGTCCTGGTCCGCCGCCTCCTGGAACACCGCGTCGAGCGCGGTCCCGGAGTTGGGGTTGATGATGATCGCGTCGACGCCCGAGTTGATCAGGTTCCGCACCTGCTGGATCTGCCCGTTGACGTCGGTGTCCGCGTTCTCGAGGACCAGGTCCTCGAGCAGCCCTTCCTCCTGGTAGGGCGCGGCCGCCTCCTCGATGTCCTGGATCATCTGGGTGCGGTACTCGGATCCGACGAAGCCGTTGCTGACGCCGATCGTGAACGGGCCCGCCGCCGGTTCCTCGCCGCCCTCGGTGGCGCTGCTGGTCCCGGTGGGCTCTGTGGTCTCGCCGTCTTCGCCGACGGTGGAGCATGCCGCCAGACCGAGCGTGACCGCGGTCAGCGCGGCGAGGACGGTGCCGAACTTCCTTCTCATGTTTCCTCCCCGATGAGGTCTCGCCGCCTTATTTGCAGATTGCGACGAAGTGATGAAGACATGCTACAAGCCGACGGCCGGGCGCCGGGAGTACTTTCGGAAATCGTTACGTCCGCGTGTCCAGCAACTGCTCGAGCGGGCCGAACGCTCGCTCGGCGGCGAGGGCGGCGCCGAGCAGGGTGCCGGGTGCCGCGGTGGTCTGCGGGAAGATCCGGGGGACGTGCAGCACGCGCCGTGTGAGTCGGCGGTGCAGTTCCGGCACGACGGCGTCCGCGATCGGGGCGAACCGCCCGGCCAGCACGATCGCCTCCGGGTCGATCAGCGCACAGACGTTGACCAGCGCCATCGCGAACTCGTCGAGGACGTCCGACGCGAGCCCGCGGGCCCGCAGATCGGTCGGGGGAAGGTCGACGAGCAGTTGTCCCCACACGTCGCCCGCGGGGTCGAGCGCGATGCCGAGTTCGAGGGCCCGCTCGGCGACGGCGCTCGTGCCCAGGTGCGACTCGAGGTCGCCGAAGCCCTCGTAGACGTTCCGTACCGCTGGCAGCGTCAGCAGCATTCGCCCGAGCTGCCCTGAGGCGCCGGTGGCCCCCTCCCAGAGGCGCCCGTCGACGACGATCCCGGATCCCACGCCGTCGAAGACCGCCAGCACCACCAGCGACCGCGGGCGCGGTTCGGCTCCGAACTCGGACTCCGCCACCGCGATGAGGTTGGCGTCGTTGTGGACCGCCACCGGGATGCCCAGGCGCTCGCGCAGCAGCGGCCCGAGCGGCACCTCCCTCCAGCCGATCGCGGGGGCGAACTCGACCACGCCCCTCTCGTCGACCGGCCCGGGCACGCCGACCCCCAGGCCCAGGAGCCGGCGTCCGGGGGGCCAGGCCGCCACGGCGGCGTCGATAGTGGCGAGGGTGTGCGTCAGCCGCGCCTCCGGGTCCTGGCCCGCTTCGACCTCCTCGAGGCGTCGTTCCAGCGTCTCGCCGGTCAGGGAGATGGCCGCCACCTCGGTGTGCCGGTCGGCCACGTCGACGACGAGTGTGGCCGCGCCGTCGCCGAAGGCCACCAGCGTCCTCGGGCGACCGCCCGTGGGATCGGCGGCCTCGGACTGCGTCACCAGCCCCAGGGCACTGAGCGAAGCGACCGCCCGCGACACGGTGGCCACCGAAAGGCCGGTCTCCTCGGCGAGTTCGGCCCGCGAGCGCGGCTCCGAGTGGGCGAGGGCTCGGAGCAACCGGCCGCGGTTGATCCGCGCGAGCGCTGAGGTGGTCACGCCCCGAGGCTACCGCCCCGAGGACGGGCCGACGGCATCAGCGGCCTTCCGGCACCTGGAACTCCGAGTGGGCGATCTCCTCGATGGAGACGTCGCGGAACGTGAGGACCTTGGCGGACTTCACGAACCGCGCCGGCCGGTACATGTCCCAGACCCAGGCATCGCCCATGGAGACCTCGTAGTACACGTCGCCGCCCTCGGTGCGGACTTTCAGGTCTACCGCGTTGCAGAGGTAGAAGCGCCGCTCGGTCTCGACGGCGTAGGTGAAGATGCCCACGACGTCCTTGTACTCGCGGTACAGGTCGAGCTCCAGCTTCGCCTCGTACTCGTCAAGATCTTCAGCGCTCATAGTCCCCTCACTCTAGCCCTGCGCCCGAGGCGGCGCCATCGGCGGCGCGGACGTTGGCGAACCGGTAGCGGTGGATGCGACAGGGTCCGTGCAGCGCGAGCGCGTTCTGGTGCAGGGCGGTGTTGTAGCCCTTGTGGATGGCGAACCCGTATGCGGGGTACTCGGCGTCCATGGCGGCCATGATGCGGTCACGGGTGACCTTGGCGACGATGGAGGCGGCACTGACGCACGCCGCCACCTTGTCGCCCTTCCACATGGCCAGGCCGGGGACGCCGAGCCCGTCGACGGGGAAGCCGTCGGTGAGCACGAAGTTGGGTCGGACGTCGAGGCGACCGATGGCGCGGCGGAGCGCTTGGATGTCGGCGTGGTGCATGCCGAGTTCGTCGCACTCCCGCGGGCTGACCTCGGCCCAGGCGACCGCGACGGCCCGCCGTCGGATGTCCTCGAAGAGGCGGTCACGCGCGGCGGCGGTCAGCACCTTGGAGTCGTCCAGGCCCGAGATGGGCCGGTTGGGGTCCAGCACGACCGCAGCGGCCACCAGCGGGCCCGCACTCGCCCCGCGGCCGGCCTCGTCGGCGCCGGCGACGGGCCCGAGCCCCGAGCGGGCCAGGGCTCGCTCGTAGGAGTAGGCGCCGCGACCGAGCCTGACCATCAGCAGCCCGGCTCCACGTGGTTGAGCACCGGACGCTCGGGCGCGGCCTCGGCGGGCTCGGGCACCGAGGCGTAGGTGGTCGGGATCTGGAACGTCGACAGGCGGTCGAGGGGCGCCACGATCGCCACCGACGCCCCGACCACGTCGTCGACGGGGATGAACGCGCTCGAGCCGGGCGCCTCGCCCTGGCTGATGGCCGCCAGCCGGCAGCGCGAGTCGCCGGAGGCGTTTCGGTGGTCACCCATCACGAAGATGTGGTCGGCGGGGACCACGACGTCGAACGGCACCGTCGCGGGCGCCACCTGGACACCGTCCTGGGCGTAGAGGTAGGCCGTCTCGTCGAGCGGCTGCCCGTTGACCTCGATCCGTCCGTCGCCGTTCAGCAGGACGTGGTCGCCCGGCATGCCGATGACGCGCTTGATGAGGTGGTCGGTGCCGCTGTTGGGCAGCACGCCGACGAACTCGAGGGCGGTCTGCAGCGGTCCCGGCGCGGGCTTCTCGATGTTCAGCCAGCCCCCCGGGTCCTCGAACACGACCACGTCTCCGCGCTGGAACCCACCGAACTTCGACACCAGCACCCGGTCGTTGATCTGCAGAGTGTTCTCCATCGACCCGGAGGGGATGATGAACATCTGACCCACGAAGGTGCGCAGCAGGGCAGCGATGACCACCGCGCCCACGAAGATGATGACGGTCTCGAGCAACCATCCCCTCACGCGCTGCCCGAACGTCTTCTGCTGCTCCGCCGGGTCGGCGGCGGGTTCTTCACTCACACCGACCGATATTAGCCGCGAAAGGAAAAGGCCACCGGGTTGACACCCGGTGGCCTCGCAGTCGCGCTCTCAGAAGCGCTTCTCCTTGATCTTGGCAGCCTTGCCGCGCAGTCCGCGCAGGTAGTACAGCTTGGCGCGACGGACGTCACCGCGGCGCTCGACCTCGATCTTCTCGATGATGGGGCTGTGGAGCGGGAAGGTGCGCTCGATGCCGACGCCGAAGCTCACCTTGCGAACGGTGAAGGCCTCCTGGACACCACCGGCGTTCTTGGCGATGACGACGCCCGCGAACACCTGGATACGCGAGCGGGTACCCTCGACGACGCGGACGTGCACCTTCACGGAGTCGCCGGCGCGGAAGTCGGGAAGGTCGTCGCGGAGCGAACCCTTGTCGAGATCCTTGATCAACTGGTTGGTCATGATTTCCACCTCGTCAGTGCCACAGGCCACCACGGTCTGATGCGTTCCTCGATGTCCCGGGCAACCCCCCTGTGGCAGGAGCCGGCAGCATCGAGCGGGCGCCCGGATCGAGCGCCAGCAGACAACTATGCCAGATCCGGCCCCGCGGGAGAAATCCCCCCTGGACGCGAAGACGCGGCGGCCGAGCGGCCGCCGCGTCCCCGGGACAGGTTACTTGCCGTCGCCCCTGAACATCGCCTTCATCATGTCGCGGTTCAGCTGGGAGATGGACTCCAGCGGGATCCCCTTCGGGCACACCGCGGCGCACTCGCCGATGTTGGTGCAGTTGCCGAAGCCGAGCTCGTCCTGCGCGGCCACCATCGACTTCACGCGACGGTAGCGCTCCGGCTGGCCCTGCGGCAGCATCGCGAGGTGCGTGATCTTGGCAGCCGTGAACAGCATGGAGGAGCTGTTCGGGCAGGCCGCGACGCAGGCGCCACAGCCGATGCAGGTGGCGTTGTCGAACGCGATGTCGGCCTCCCGCTTCGGGGCGGGCGTGGCGTGGGCGTCCGGCGCGGATCCCGTGTTGGACGAGATGTAGCCGCCCGCCTGGATGATCTTGTCCAGCGCCGTGCGATCCACGACGAGGTCCTTGATCACCGGGAACGGGCCCGCCTGCCACGGCTCGATGTCGATCGTGGCTCCGTCGGAGAACGACCGCATGTGGAGCTGGCACGTCGTGGTCTGCTGCGGGCCGTGGGCCACGCCGTTGATCACGAGCGAACACATGCCGCAGATGCCCTCACGGCAGTCGTGGTCGAAGGCGACCGGCTCTTCGTTGCGAAGCGTGAGTTCCTCGTTGAGCAGGTCGAGCATCTCCAGGAAGGACATGTCCTCGGACACGCCGTCGAGCTCGTACTCGACCATCCTGCCCTGCGCGTTGGTGCTCGCCTGACGCCAGATACGTAGCTTGAGCTTCACTTGTAACTCCGTTGCTTCAGTTCGATTGCCTTGTAGTTGAGGGGTTCCTTGTGCAGCACAGGCTTCCCCGCCTCGCCACCCCACTCCCACGCGGCGACGTAGAGGAACTCGTCGTCGTGGCGCAGCGCCTCGCCGTCCTCGGTCTGCGACTCGGCGCGGAAGTGGCCGCCGCAGGACTCGCGCCGGTGCAACGCGTCGATGCACATCAGCTCACCGAGTTCCATGAAGTCGGCGACGCGGCCCGCACGCTCGAGGGCCTGGTTGAAGTCCTCGTTCACGCCGGTGACGCGCACGTCGCGCCAGAACTCCTCGCGGAGTGCACGGATGAGGCCGATGGCCTTGATCAGGCCCTCCTCGGTGCGCTCCATGCCGCAGTACTCCCACATGATGTGGCCGAGTTCCTTGTGGAAGGAGTCGACCGTGCGGCTGCCCTGGATGGACAGGAGCTTCTCGATGCGCGCGGTGGCGGCCTCCCGGGCCTCGACGACCGCCGGGTCGTCGTCGGAGAGCTTCTCGAACGGCGCGTCGGCGAGGTAGTCGTTGATGGTGTTCGGGAGGACGAAGTAGCCGTCCGCCAGACCCTGCATCAGCGCCGAGGCGCCGAGGCGGTTCGCGCCGTGGTCGGAGAAGTTCGCCTCGCCCGCGACGAACATGCCGGGGATCGACGACTGCAGGTCGTAGTCCACCCACAGGCCACCCATGGTGTAGTGGACCGCCGGGTAGATGCGCATCGGCACCTCGTACGGGTTCTCACCGGTGATCTGCTGGTACATGTCGAAGAGGTTGCCGTACTTGGCCTCCACGGCCTTGCGGCCGAGACGCTGGATCGCGTCGGAGAAGTCCAGGTACACGCCGCGACGCACCTGGCGCTCGACCCCGTGGGAGTCGCGCTCGGTGACCGCGGGGCCGACGCCGCGGCCCTCGTCGCACATGTTCTTCGCCTGCCGCGACGCGATGTCGCGGGGCACCAGGTTGCCGAAGGAGGGGTAGATGCGCTCCAGGTAGTAGTCGCGGTCCTCCTCTGGGATCTGGCGCGGGTCCTTGTCGCAGTCCTCGGCGCGCTTGGGCACCCAGATGCGGCCGTCGTTGCGCAGCGACTCCGACATGAGCGTGAGCTTCGACTGCGTCTCGCCGTGCTGCGGGATGCACGTCGGGTGGATCTGCGTGTAGCAGGGGTTGCCGAAGTAGGCGCCCTTGCGGTGCGCGCGCCAGGCCGCGGTGACGTTGCAGCCCATCGCGTTGGTGGAGAGGAAGAAGACGTTGCCGTAGCCGCCGGTGGCGAGGACGACCGCGTCGGCGGTCCAGGTCTCGATCTTGCCGGTGACCATGTCGCGGGTGACGATGCCGCGCGCACGGCCGCCGGCGACGATGAGCTCGATCATCTCGTGGCGGGGGTACATCTTCACGGTGCCGGCCGCGATCTGGCGCTCCAGCTGCTGGTAAGCGCCGATCAGGAGCTGCTGACCCGTCTGGCCGCGGGCGTAGAAGGTGCGCTGCACCTGCACGCCGCCGAAGGAGCGGGTGTCGAGGAGGCCGCCGTACTCGCGGGCGAACGGGACGCCCTGCGCGACGCACTGGTCGATGATGTTGGCGGACACCTCGGCGAGGCGGTACACGTTGGTCTCACGGGCGCGGTAGTCGCCGCCCTTGACGGTGTCGTAGAACAGCCGGAACGTCGAGTCGTTGTCGTTGCGGTAGTTCTTGGCGGCGTTGATGCCGCCCTGGGCCGCGATGGAGTGGGCCCGGCGGGGCGAGTCCTGGTAGCAGAAGTTGAGGACGTTGTAGCCCGCTTCGCCCAGGGTCGCCGCGGCGGAACCACCGGCGAGTCCGGTGCCGACGATGATGACGGACAGCTTGCGGCGGTTGGCGGGGTTCACCAGGCGGGCCTGGAACTGGCGCGTCTGCCAGACCTTGTCGATCGACACGTCGGGGGCCTTCGTGTCGGCGATCTCCTCGCCAAGCGTGTAGAAGTCGAGCGCTGCGTCGCCCGCGAGACGGTTCTCGGTCACATCAGTAGTCATGAAGGTTTCACCCAATCCATCCGAAGAGCACGGCCAGCGGCATGATCATGAAGCCGACGTAGAGCACCACCGCGACGAAGTACGCCAGGCCGTTGAGGATCCCGCGCGAGCGCGCCGACATGTTGAGCCCGAGCGTCGCGAACGCGCTCCAGAAGCCGTGGCGGATGTGCATGCACACGAGGATCATCGACACCGCGTACAGGGCGACCATCCACACCTGGCTGAACGACGCGACGACCATCGAGTAGGGGCTCGAGGGGTCGGCGTGGAACGTGCCGGGAATGATCGTGAACTGCAGCAGGTGGAAGATCAGGAAGGCGAGCACGATGACGCCGCCCCAGCGCATGGTGCGCGCGGAGTACGTCTGTGCCTTGCGGACCGTGCGCTGGTAGCCGCGGCCGGCAGCCTGGCTCGACTTCCGCCAGAGCGATGCGGCGGCCCAGAAGTGCAGCACGACGGCCGCCACCAGGAAGAGCCGGAAGACCCAGATGAACGTGCCGGCGGGCATGATCGGGTAGAGGATGCCGCCGTCCTCGGTGGCCCCCTTCAACCAGTGCGCGTAGTGGTCGAACGCTTCGGCCCCGTTGAACGCCTTGAGGTTGCCATACATGTGCATGAGCAGGAAGCCGATCATGATCAAGCCGGTCACCGCCATGGTGAACTTCTTGACCACTGTGGACCGGACTGCTCGCTGGTGAGTAGTCAGTGTTGTCGTCACGCCCCGCACTCTAGCCAAGTTGGGCCCCTGTTTGGCGCAGGAGGGTCGGTTAGTGATCAGATGGTTATGAGATTTTCAACCAACGATTTTCCGCACGATTCCGTGCTGAATTTCGTGCCGGGCGGTCGCCGGGCTCAGTCGGTGAGGAGCTCCGGGCGCCGGGCCCTGGTCCTCGCGGTGGCCTGCTCGCGCCGCCAGGCGGCGATGGCCGCGTGGTTGCCGCTCAGGAGGATCTCGGGGACGGAGCGCCCGCGCCACAGCGGCGGCTTCGTGTAGTTCGGGTACTCCAGCAGCGCGTCCTGGCCGTCGGAGTGGCTCTCCTCCAGCAGCGACCGGGGGTTGCCGATCACCCCTGGAACCAGCCGCACGATCGCCTCGACCATGGCGAGGGTGGCGACCTCGCCCCCGTTGAGCACGTAGTCGCCGAGGCTGAGCTCGAGCGTCTCGTAGCGGTCGTGGCAGTGGTCGATGACCCGCTGGTCGATCCCCTCGTAGCGTCCGCAGGCGAACACGAGTTGGGACTTGGCGGCGAGTTCGTAGGCGGTGGCCTGCGTGAACGGGCGGCCCGCCGGGGTCGGGATGATGACGGTGAGGGGCCCGTCGGCCGTCGCCTCGACGTGGTCGAGTGCCTCTCCCCACGGTTCGGGCTTCATGACCATGCCCGCGCCACCGCCGTAGGGCGTGTCGTCGGTGGTGTGGTGGCGGTCGTGGGTCCAGGTGCGCAGGTCGTGGACGTCCACGTCGATGATGCCCTTGGCGATCGCCTTGCCCACGAGGCTGAGCGAGAGCGGCGCGAAGTAGTCGGGGAAGATGCTGATGATGTCGATCTTCACTCGACGTCCTCCAGGAGTCCCCCCACGTCGGCGAGCTGGACGTAGCCGCCCTCGACGTCCACGGTCGGCACCAGTGCCGTCACGAACGGGATCAGTCGCTCGTCGTCGCCCATGGTCACGACGAGCAGGTCCTGGGTGGGCATGTGCTGCACCTCGGCGATGCTGCCGACGGCCTCCCCGTCGGCGCGGCGGACCTCGAGGCCGACCAGCTGGCGGTCGAAGTACTCGTCGGGCTCGCTCGGCCGCTCGTCGGCGGGCACATCGACATACAGCCGATCACCGGTGAGCTGCTCGACCGCGGTGCGATCGGCGAAGCCCTTGAACGAGACGACGAGGCGACCCCGGTGCCAGCGCACCGAAGCCACCTCGATGTTCGAACCGCGTTCGAGCCGCAGCGTCGCCCCCTTGGCGAACCGCCGCTCGGGCTCGTCGGTGGTCACGTCGATGAAGACATCCCCACGGATCCCGTGGGCACGCCCGATCCTCCCGACGACGACCTCGACGAGCATCAGCGGCGGCGGGGACGGTCCACGTCGACGAAGTCGATGCGGACCTGTTCCTTGCCGGCCAGTGCGGTGATGACGGTGCGCAGGGCCTGCGCGGTGCGGCCCTGACGCCCGATGACCTTGCCGACGTCGTCCGGGTGGACGCGGACCTCGAGCAGCCGCCCACGGCGGAGGTCCTTGTCGCGCACGGAGACGTCGTCGGGGTTCGAGACGATCCCCGCGACCAGGTGTTCCAGAGCCTCGGCGAGCACTGTCAGGCCTCTTCGGCCGGAGCCTCGGCCTCGTCGGCGGCGGGCGCCTCGGCCGGGGCCTCGGTCTTCGCCTCTTCAGCCTTCTTGCGCGCCTTGGAGATGGCGGGGGCGGTGGCGTCGGAGTCCTCGGCCAGCGCCTTCGCGAACTCGGCCTCGCGGTCGCGACGCTCGGGCTGGGGGTCGATGCCCTCCGGCGACTTGTCGCCGGTGAACTTCTGCCAGTCGCCGGAGCGCTTCAGGATGGCGACGACGGCCTCGGTGGGCTGGGCGCCGACGGACAGCCAGTACTGCGCCCGCTCGGAGTTGACCTTGATCACCGAAGGGTCGTTCTTCGGGTGGTACAGGCCGATCTCCTCGATGGCCTGGCCGTCGCGCTTCTGGCGCGAGTCCATGACGACGATGCGGTAGTGGGGCGAGCGGATCTTGCCCATGCGCTTGAGACGAATCTTGGTTGCCACTGTTGTGGGGTCTCCTCGAGTAGTGAAGTTTGGGGCGGCATGCGCACGTGTGGGGCACGCGCGCCTGCAAACCTGTGGTCCTACCGACCGGACGAGTAGAGGGCTCCGGCCAGAAAGGTGCATCGGATATTGTGCCAGAGTCCCGGGCGTTCGCCTAATGGCGGGCCGGTACGCTCGGCGCATGGACGCGCCGCACTCCCCCGCCCTCGACATCAGCGACGAGGCGTTCGACGCCCTCGTCGAGGAGGCCTTCGACGAGATCCCGGCCCCCCTCCTCGAGAACATCGACAACCTCATCTTCGTCGTCGAGGACGAGCCCGAGGACGGCTCCGACATGCTCGGCTACTACGAGGGCACGGCGCTCACCGAACGCGAGGCGTACGGGTACGGGCAGCTGCCCGACCGCATCGTGCTCTTCAAGGGCCCGCTCACCCGGCTCTGCGGCGACGAGGACGAGCTCTACGACGAGATCGTCGTCACGCTCGTCCACGAACTGGGGCACTACCACGGCATCGAGGAGGACAGGCTCCACGAACTCGGCTGGGGTTAGGCCCCGGGACGTGGGCCGGGTCAGCCGCAGACCGCCGTCAAGGGGCCGTGGTAGGCGAGCACGCTCGTCGGGCCACAGATGGCCTGGCTGAGCGACGGGGTGACCCCGGAGCCCTGCGCGGCGACCGGGCTCTCCCCGTAGATCCGCTCGATGCCGAGCAGGCCGGACCAGAACGACTGCGGGTAGGTGAACGCGTCGACACGCGTGTCGTCGGGGTCGAGGCCTGCCGTCTCCGCGGCGTGCCGGAAGAACTCGTCGCGGCCCATCACGCCGTCGATCAGTCCGTACTCGAGCGACTTGTTGTTGGCGAACATGCCGGCGCCCATCTCGTCGCGGATGGTGGCCTCGTCGATGCCGCGGTGTTCCGCGACGTGGCTCACGAACTGACCGTACTCGTAGTCGAGCATCTCCAGCCAGCGGGTGCGCTCCTCCTCGGTCATGGCGCGGAAGGGGTTGCCGAAGTCCTTGCCCTTACCGGCGGAGAGGTACTCCTGGGTGATGGACTCGGCCTCGATGCCGGCGGTGAGGATGGTGCTGCCGATGGCGGTCACGTTCGTGTACTGCTGGAACGGCCCGGAGAGCACGCCGATGGAGCCCACGAGTGCTCCGTGGTCCGCGAGGATCTCGTCGGCGGTCGCGGTGGCGTAGACGCCGCCGGACGCGGACATGGAGGCGACGTGCACCAGCACCGGCTGACCGGTGCGCTCCTGGTAGCGGGTCACCGCGTCGGCGATGGCCTTGGAACCGGGGATGGAGCCGCCGGGGGTGTTGACCAGCAGCACGAGCCCGGCGCTGTCGTCCGTGGTCAGCGAGTCGATGGTGGAGGCCACCTCGTAGCCGTACGTGCCGGAACCAAGTAGTGCGCCGTCGCTGGAGTCGGCCATGATGGCGCCGGCGATGTCGATGGCCCGCAGCGAGCCCTCGGCGTCCGGGTCGCCCCAGATGGTGGCGACCTCGGTGGCCGCCACCCCCGCCGGTGTGCTGACGCTCATGGTCGCCAGCGACGCGAGCGCCATGAGGAAGGCGACGATGCTCCCGACCACCATCACGGCGCCCAGCCCGAGCGCGAAGCCCATCCCCGTGCCGAAGCCGCGCCCGAAGCCGCTCCGCGGTTTGGGGGGCGCGGGCGCGTAGCCCGGGCGGGAGGCCGGCGGCGCGGGTTGCTGCCACTGCGGCGTCGGACCGGAGCGGCCGGTCTGCGGGGGTGCGCCCACCTCGTGGGTGCTCTGGGGGAACGAGCTCGGCTTGGGGTCTTGGGGTTCGGACATGGTTCCTTACAGGACTCGGCCGCGCAGGATGCGGTGGGTGGGTCGTCGCAGGGTGGAGAGGTCGTTGCGGGGGTCGGCGTCGAGCAGCAGCAGGTCGGCGCTCGCGCCCTCGGTGAGGTTGTCGGCGCGCAGCCAGTCACGGGCGCGCCACGCGGCGGCGCCGAGAGCGAACTCCGCTCCCCCGAGGTCCGCAAGCGCGTCGATCTCGTCGACGATGCGGCCGTGCGCCACGACGGTGCCCGCGTCGGTGCCCGCGTAGACCGGCACGCCCGCCTCGATGGCCTTCTGGATGGTGAGGTGGCGACGCTCGTGCAGCGCCCGCATGTGGTCGGCGTAGTCGGGGAACTTCGCCTCGCCCTGCGCCGCGTAGTCCGGGAAGTTGTCGAGGTTGATGAGCGTGGGGACGAGCGCCACCTCCCGCTCGGCCATGAGCGCGATGGTCTCCTCGTCGAGGCCGGTGCCGTGCTCGATGCAGTCGACGCCGGCGCGGACGATCTCGGCGACGGACTGCTCGCCGAAGCAGTGCGCCGTGACGCGGGCGCCCTCGTCGTGGGCGACGGCGATGGCGCGGGCGACGACGTCGGCCGGGAAGCTGGGGGCCAGGTCGCCGACGCCGCGGTCGATCCAGTCGCCGATCAGCTTGACCCAGCCGTCACCGTCGCGTGCCTCGTGCCGCACCTGCTCGACGAGCTGCTCCGGCTCGATCTCGTGAGCCAGGTAGCGGATGTAGCGCCGGGTCCGTGCGATGTGGCGGCCGGCCCGGATCAGACGGGGCATCCCGGGGTCCTCCTGGACGAACCGGGTGTCCGACGGCGACCCGGCGTCGCGGACCAGCATGACGCCGGCGGCGAGGTCCGCCCGGGCCTGTTCCTGGGCGGTGGCACGGTCGACCTCCCCCTCGACCCCGAGGCCGATGTGGCAGTGGGCGTCGACGAGGCCGGGCATGGCCCAGACGCCGTCGACGAGCGTGCGGGCCCCCTCGACGGGCGTGAACGTGACGCGCCCGTCGGCGATCCAGAAGTCGACGGGACGGTCCCCGGGGAGGATGGTGGCGCGGACGTGCAACTGCTCCATGGCCCTCACCCTATCGATCGCGCCGCACCCCAGGGGGCGCGGTCAGAGCTTGTTCTGCTGGTCGAACATCTTCTGCAGCTCGGGGGGCAGCTCGAAGTCGTCCATCGACTGCGGCATGGCCTCGGCCGCGGGCTTGCGGTCGAGCCCCAGCGCCCTCATCCGCTCCTGCTCGGCCCGCTTCGCCGGGTTGCCGGAGACGCCCTTGCGGCCCTTGGCCTTCTTCTTCGCCGCGGCCTTCGCGTGCTGGCGACGCCCGCCCATGCCGGGCATCCCCGGCATCCCGGGCATCCCCGGCATGCCGCCGCCGGCCATCGACTCCATCATCTTGCGGGCGTCGACGAACCGGTTGACGAGGTTGTTGACCGCGGAGACCTCGACCCCGGCGCCCTTCGCGATCCGGGCGCGGCGCGAGCCGTTGAGGATGGAGACGTCGTCGCGCTCCTTCGGGGTCATCGAGCAGATGATCGCCTCGATGCGGTCGATCTCGCGCTCGTCGATCTCGTTGATCGCGTCCTTGAACTGGCCGGCGCCCGGCAGCATGCCGATGATCTTCGACAGCGGGCCCATCTTGCGCAGCTGGCGCATCTGGCCGAGGAAGTCGTTCAGGCCGAACTTGTTCTTCCCCCCGAGCAGCTTCTCGGCCGCCTCGCGGGACTGCTCGGCGTCGAAGGTCTTCTCTGCCTGCTCGATGAGCGTGAGCACGTCGCCCATGCCGAGGATGCGGCTGGCCATCCGGTCCGGGTGGAAGAGGTCGAAGTCCTCGAGCTTCTCGCCGTTGGAGGCGAACATGATCGGCTTGCCGAGCACTCGGGCGATGGAGAGCGCCGCGCCGCCGCGGGCGTCACCGTCGAGCTTGGTGAGGACCACGCCGTCGACGCCCACGCCCTCGTCGAACGCCTTGGCGGTGTTGACGGCGTCCTGGCCGATCATGGCGTCGACGATGAACAGCGTCTCGTGCGGGTTCACCGCGGCCTTGATGTCCGCGGCCTGGCGCATCAACTCCTCGTCGATGCCGAGGCGACCGGCGGTGTCGACGATGACCACGTCGTAGAGCTTGTTGCGGGCGTGCGTGATGGAGTCGCGCGCGACCTGGATCGGGTCGCCGACGCCGTTGCCGGGCTCGGGCGCGAACACGTGCACGCCCGCGCGCTCGCCGACGATCTGCAGCTGGTTGACGGCGTTGGGACGCTGGAGGTCCGCGGCGACGAGCAGCGGCGAGTAGTTCTGCGACCGGAGCCAGCGGCCCAGCTTGCCGGCGAGCGTCGTCTTGCCCGCGCCCTGGAGGCCGGCGAGCATGATGACGGTGGGCGGCTGCTTCGCGAACCGGATGCGCCGCGTCTCCCCGCCGAGGATGGCGATGAGCTCCTCGTTGACGATCTTGACGATCTGCTGCGTCGGGTTGAGCGCCTTGGAGATCTCGAGGCCGACCAGGCGTTCCTTGACGGCGGCGATGAACTCCTTGACCACGCCGAGGTTGACGTCCGCCTCCAGCAGCGCGATCCGGATCTCGCGCATGGACGAGTCGACGTCGGCCTCGGTGAGACGCCCCTTGGAGCGCAGGCCCTTGAAGACGGAGGCGAGCCGGTCTTGCAGCGTGTCAAACACTAGGAATTGCCCTTCGCAGATGAATTACCCGGCCAAGGATACCCAGTCCGGTCCCGGCGGGGCCACGCGTGGGATCAGCGGTACCCGAGGTCCTGGTAGTCGCGGTGCTTCGCCATCCAGCCCTTCACGAACGGGCACAGCGGCAGCACCTTGCGCTCCCCCGCCGCGCGGACGTCGTCGAGCGCCCCGCGAACGAGCGCGGACCCCACGCCCCTGCCCTCGAACTCGGGGCCAACCTCGGTGTGGGTGAACGTGATGAGTTCGTTGCTCAGCATGTACTCGGCGTAGCCGGCGAGCTCGCCGTCGAGGTATGCCTCGTAGCGCTTCCGGTCCGCGTTGTTCGACACCTCGACGTCACTCACGAGTCACTCCCCCAGGATGCCGGCGACGAAGCCGTGGGTGTCGAAGGGAGCGAGGTCGTCGACGCCCTCGCCGAGGCCGATGAGTTTCACGGGCACACCCAGTTCGCGCTGGACCTGGACGACGATGCCGCCCTTGGCCGAGCCGTCGAGCTTGGTGAGGACCACACCTGTGACGTCCACGACCTCTCCGAAGATGCGGGCCTGGGTCATGCCGTTCTGGCCGGTGGTGGCGTCGAGCACGAGCAGCACCTCCGAGACCTTCGCCTTCTTCTCGACGACGCGCTTGACCTTGCCGAGCTCGTCCATCAGGCCGGTCTTCGTGTGGAGGCGTCCGGCGGTGTCGATGATGACCACGTCCACGCCCGCCTCGGCGCCCTTGGCGACCGCGTCGAAGGCGACGGATGCGGGGTCGGCGCCCTCATGGCTGCGGACGGTCTCGACGCCGACCCGCTCTCCCCAGGTGGCGAGCTGCTCGGCGGCGGCCGCGCGGAAGGTGTCGGCGGCGCCGAGCATGACCGTCTTGCCCTCGGCGACGAGCACCCGTGCCAGCTTGCCGACCGTCGTGGTCTTGCCGGTGCCGTTGACGCCGACGACGAGCACGACGGCCGGGTTGTCGCCGTCCTTCTCGAGGTTGAGCGTGCGGTCGAGCGTGGGGTCGACGAGCCGCACCAGCTCGTCGCGGAGGATGCCCTTCGCCTGCGCAGGGTCCGAGACGCCGTCGACGGCGAAGTCGCGGCGCAGCGCCTCGGTGAGCTCGGTGGTGGGCCCGACGCCCAGGTCGGAGGCGATGAGCGTGGCCTCGAAGTCGTCCCAGGTGTCCTCGTCGAGCTGGTCCACGGACAGGAGGTCCGCGAGCGCGCGGGCCAAGGCGTTGTTGGAGCTGGCCAGGCGACGTCGCAGCCGCGCCATCCGGGAGCGCGGCGCCTCCGGCTGCTCGACCGCGGGTTCGAGGACCTCGGGCTCGGGCTCCGGCAGCGGCTCCTCCGGCACGGGGGCCGGTTCTGGTCGGCGGTCCTCGATGACCGGGGCCTCCCCCGCCGGGGCGCCCTCCTCGTCAGTGGGCGCCTCGAGCTCGGCCTCCTCGCGGCCTCGCTCGAGTTCCTGCCGGCGGCGGTCACGGGCGACGACGATGCTCGCGGCGACGATCGCCAGGCCGACGAGCGCTACGACTGTCCAGAAAATCCATTGGTCCACGAGCCGCATCCTACCGGTGGCCCGTCACGGGCCCACCGATCCCGGCGATTGCGCGGCTCAGTCGGCGTGCAGGCGCTGGCTGATCACGGTCGAGATGCCGTCGCCGCGCATCGTGACGCCGTAGAGGGAGTCGGCGATCTCCATGGTGCGCTTCTGGTGCGTGATCACCAGCAGCTGGGAGTTCTCGCGGAGTTCCTCGTAGATGCTCAGCAGTCGGCCGAGGTTGGCGTCGTCGAGCGCGGCCTCCACCTCGTCGAGGATGTAGAACGGGCTGGGGCGGGCGATGAACAGGGCGAAGAGGAACGCCACCGCCACCAGCGACCGCTCGCCGCCGGACAGCAGGGATAGCCGCTTGACCTGCTTGCCCGCGGGCCGGGCCTCGACGTCGACGCCCGTGTTCAGCCAGTCCCCCGGCTCCGTGAGCACCAGCTTGCCCTCGCCGCCCGGGAAGAGGCGGGCGAAGACCTCGTTGAATGCCTTCTCGACGTCGACGTAGGCCTCCTCGAACACCTGCTGGACCTTCGCGTCGACCTGCTTGACGATGTCGACGAGGTCCGCGCGGGTCTGCTTGAGGTCCTCGAGCTGCTCGGCCAGGAACTGGTGGCGGGCCGTCATCGCGTCGAACTCCTCGAGCGCGAGCGGGTTGACTCGCCCCAACAGCGACAGATTGCGTTCGGCGGCGCGCAGCCGCTTCTCCTGCTCGGCGCGCACGTATGGGACGGGTTCGGGCTGCTCGTCGTCCTCGGTGAGGGCCGTGCCGTCGTCGCGGGTCAGCACCGGCACCGGGAGGTCGGGGCCGTATTCGGCGACCAGCGTGTCGGGCTCGAGGCCGAGCTCGGAGAGTGCCTTCTCGGTGAGCTGCTCGATGCGCATGCGGTGCTCGATCCGCGCCATCTCGTCGCGGTGTGCCCCGCGGACGACCTCGTCCAGGTGGGCGCTGGCGGCCTTGGTGGCGTGCCGCGAACGGGTGGTGGCGGCCTCCGCCTCGCGCCGGTCCTCGTCGGCGCGGTCGCGTTCGGCGGTGGCCTTCTGCCGGGCGAGCTCGACGAGCCGGGCGAGCTCCTGCGACGCGTCGTGGACGACCTGCGCCACCTCCGCCTCTCGGCGCAGCTGCTCGGCCCGGGCCCGGGCCTTGGCCCGCGACTGCCGTTCGTGCTGCGCGGCGCGCAGCAGCGACTCGGCCCGCCCCGCGACGGCCTTGACCTGCTCCTCGGCGGTGCGCAGCTTCAGCCGGGCGTCCATCTCCTTCTGCCGGGCCAGCCGTGCCTCGACGGCGAGCCGGTCGCGCTCCTCGGGGTCCGGTTCCTGCTCGTCGCCGTCGTCGGAGGCCGCCGCGAGGCGCGCCTCGAGCTCCTGCAGCGACTGCTCGTCGCGCACCCGCGACTCGCGCGCCTGCTCGATGGCCTCGGCGAGGCGCTCGGCCTCCTTCGCGGCGCCGGCCTGGGTCTGTCGGTAGGCGCTCAGCTGGTCCGCGACGGCGGCGAGCTGCGCGTCGGAGGCGTGCAGTTGGGCGAGGGCGTCCTGCTCGTCGGCCCGCGCCGCCTGCAGCGACTCCGCCAGTTGCTCCCGCTCGAACCGGAGCCGGTCGAGGGCGTGGCCCAGGGCGTCGAGCTCCTCCTCGGCCTCGGCCAGTTGTGCGGAGACCTCGATGAGCGACGGCGCCGACGTGGAGCCGCCCTCGACGAGCCAGGCGCGGTAGACGTCGCCGGCGCGGGTGACGGCGGTGAGGTGGCTGCCGTGGACGAGCCGGGCGGCCTCGTCGCCGTCCTCGGCGAGCACCACGTCGCGCAGGAGCCACTGCACGGCCGGCCCGACACCGTCCTTCGTGGTGACGGCCGCGTGGGCCGCCCTCCCGGGGTGCGCGGCCGGGTCTGGCGCGTGCGCGCCGGCCACGACGAGGGGCGCGCGGCCCAGATCGGCCTCGGCGAGGTGGTCCAGTGAGCGTGCGGCGCCGTCGAGCTCCGAGACGACGACGGCCTCCGCCGCGGCGCCGAGCGCGGCGGCGATCGCCGCCTCCCAGCCCGGCTCGACGGTCAGGAAGTCGCTCAGGCGGCCGAGGATGTCGTCGCGGCCGGACTCCAGCAGCGACGCGGAGCCGTCCTTCCGCTCGGTCATCAACCGCAGGGCCCCGACCCGCGCCTCGAGCGCGGCGCGCTCGCGCTGCAACTCGGTCTCGCGCGTCTTCGCGGCCTCCACCGCGGCCTTGGCCTCGTCGAGCCTCGCCAGCGCGGCCTCGTAGGTGGCGTCCAGGTCCGACTCGTCGGCGCCCAGCCCTGCGAGCGACCCCTCGGTCGCGTTGTAGTGGCGGGCGGCCTCCTCGGCGCGGGCGAGCGCCTCGTCGCGGCGGCGGGTGAGCCGGGCCACCTCCTCCTGGGAGGCGTCCAGGCGGGACTTCATGGAGTTGACCTTGCCGGTGAGGCGCGCGAGCCCCTCGCGCCGGTCGGCGACGGCCCGGAGTGCCGCGGAGTAGGCGGCCTCCGCCTCCGCGTGCTGCTTCTCCGCCCCGTTGCGCCGCAGGGTCGCCTCGGTGAGCTCCTCGTGGGCGGCCTCGACGTCGGCGCGCAACCTCGCCTCCCGTTCGCGGACCTCCGCGGCCTCCTTCTCGAGGGCCTCAGGGTCCCTCCCGCCGACGTCGAGCTGCGGCTGGTCCGCGCCCATGCGGGAGCGCTCCGCGGCGATGGACATCGTCGAGTTGACGCGCTCGCGCAGCGCCGCGAGCCCGTACCAGTGCTCCTGGGCGCGGTCGAAGCGCGCCGACGCGTCGCGCAGCGCCTGCTCGGCCTCCTCCTCCGCGGCGGCTGCCGCGCGCACCGCCTGCTCGGCGCGGGTCTTCGCCTCGGCCATCGCGCGCTCGTCGGCGAGGTCCTCCTCCAGGGCCCGTCGGGCCGCGGCGAGGTCATCGGCGAGGAGCCGGGCCTTGGCGTCGCGCAGCTCGGCCTGGATGACCGCGGCCTTGCGCGCGGCCTGCGCCTGGCGGCCGAGCGGCTTGAGCTGGCGGGCGAGTTCGCCGACGAGGTCGGTGAGCCGCTCGAGGTTGGCCTTGGTGGCCTCGAGCTTGCGCAGCGCCTTCTCCTTGCGCTTGCGGTGCTTGAGGACGCCGGCCGCCTCCTCGATGAATCCGCGGCGGGACTCCGGGGTGGCCTGCAGGATCGCGTCGAGCTGCCCCTGACCGACGATGACGTGCATCTCGCGGCCGATGCCGGAGTCGCTGAGCAGTTCCTGCACGTCCAGCAGCCGGGCCTGGGCGCCGTTGATCTGGTACTCGGAACCGCCGGAGCGGAACATCGTGCGGGTGATCGTCACCTCGGAGTACTCGATCGGCAGGGCGCCGTCGGAGTTGTCGATCGTGAGCTCCACCTCGGCGCGCCCGAGCGGGGCCCGCTTCGTCGTGCCGGCGAAGATGACGTCCTCCATCTTGCCGCCGCGCAGCGTCTTGGCGCCCTGCTCGCCCATCACCCAGCTCAGGGCGTCGACGACGTTCGACTTGCCGGAGCCGTTCGGTCCCACGACGCAGGTGATTCCGGGCTCGAACACCATCGTGGTCGCGGAGGCGAAGGACTTGAAGCCCCGCAGCGTAAGTCGCTTGAGGTACATGGCAGGTCAGCCCGCCACCGTCGTGGGCGGCGCCGGATCGTGGTGCCGCACCGCTCGGAACGTCCAGAGCTTGTTGACGACGAAGTTGATCGGCAGCGTCAGGAAGATCGCGATGAGCTGCGCCCAGTACTCGCGCGAGCTGAGGCCGCGCGCCTCGTGGAAGTACGGCTCCGGGAGGTAGAACGGGCTCGAGGGGTTAGTCATCAGCAGCTTGAGCAGCGCGCCGACGAGCATCGCCACGGAGCCGACGGCGAGGAACGGCCAGAACTCCTTCCACCAGCCGGCGTGCCTGCTGGACTGGAAGGTCCACCACCGGTTGAGCTGGAAGTTCCAGACGTTGGCGACGAGGAACGGCACGAACCAGGCCAGCATCGTGAACCGGATGTTCCAGTCGGTGCCGGGGATCGACCAGAGGATCTCCTGGGCGTTGGCCGAACCGCCGTTGAGCTTGTTCATGACGACGTTCACCACCATGTTGACCACCACGCCGGAGCCGCCGACGATGCCGAACTTCACGAGTTGCCCCAGCGAACGCCGGTGTCGCTGGTAGAGCTTCCTCATCGTCGGACCTTCTGACATCTCGGGCAGTAGAAACTGGAGCGGTTCATGAACGGGCTACGGCGGATGGCGGTCCCACAACGAGCGCAGGGCAGCCCCTCCCGACCGTAGGCGTTCAGACCACGTTCGAAGTAGCCCGACTCGCCGTTCACGTTGACGTAGAGCGTATCGAACGACGTGCCGCCGGCGGCGAGCGCTTCGTACATCACGTCGGTGGCGGCGCGCAGGACGGCCGTTGCCTGTCGGGGGCCCAGCAGCGGGGTCGGGGTGTCGAAATGGAGGCGGGCGCGCCAGAGCGCCTCGTCGGCGTAGATGTTGCCGATGCCGGAGACGAGTCCCTGGTCCAGGAGGGCGCGCTTGATCGTCGTGCGGCGGGAGCGGATCGCGCGTGCGACGTCGTGGAGGCGGAAGTCGGCGCTGAACGGATCCGGGGCGATGTGCGGGACGGGGTCGGCGGCGGCGTCGCGGCGCAGTTCGAGGCCGCCGAACATGCGCTGGTCGACGAAGCGGAGCTGGGTGCCGTCGGAGAGGTCGAACAGCGCGCGGGTGTTGCGCGGGAGTTCGTCGTCGGCGCGAGCGACGCGGAACTGGCCGCTCATGCCGAGGTGGATCAGCAGCGCGTCCGGGCCGAGCGCGAGCCAGAGGTACTTGCCGCGGCGGCGCGCGTCGTCGATGCTGCGGCCGCGGAGGTCGGCGACGAAGGCCTCGGGGCCGCCGGGATGCTGGCGCACCGGCCGGGGGTGCAGGACGGTGACCGCGTCGATGGTGCGCCCGACCGCGTGCCGCCGGAGGCCCTCGCGGACGACCTCCACCTCGGGCAGCTCAGGCATCGCCCAACTCCGCCACCGCGGCGGCGGCGGCGATCTGTTCGGCCCTGCGCTTGCTCGGGCCGGTGCCTGTGCCGAGGACGCGACCGTCGACGACGACCTCGGCCGTGAACATCCGGTCGTGCTCGGGACCCTCGAAGGTGATCACGTAGCGCGGGGCCTCCCAGCCGCGCGCGGCGCACCGTTCCTGCAGCGTGGTCTTGTAGTCGGCGTAGTCGCCACGCTCGGCCGCAGCGGCGATGAGGGGGTCGAACACGTCGTGGATGAACGCGGACGCGGCGGGCATGCCGCCCGACAGGTAGAGGCAGCCGATGATGGCCTCCATCGTGTCCGCGAGGATGGAGCGCTTGTCCTTGCCGCCGGTGGCGATCTCACCCTTGCCGAGCTTGATCAGGGGCCCGACGTCGAGCCTGCGGGCGACCTCCGCGAGCGCCACCGAGGAGACGACCGACGAGCGCAGCTTCGCCATCTCGCCCTCGGCGAGGTCGGGGTGGCTGCGGTAGATGTGGTCGGTCACGACGATCTGCAGCACCGCGTCACCGAGGAACTCGAGGCGCTCGTTGCTGGGGATCCCACCGGCCTCGTACGCGTAGCTGCGGTGGGTCAGGGACAACTCAAAGAGCTGGGCGTCGACCTCGACGCCCAGCTCGGTGAATGTGTCCTGCAGTCGGCTCAGGCCTCGACGACCTGGCGACGGCTGCCGCGGGGGCCGTACTGGCCGCACGACGGGCACGCGGTGTGCTGCAGGTGGGGCTCACGGCACGCGGGGTTCACGCAGATGACGGTGGGGACGACGGACGTCTTCCACTGCGAACGACGCGAACGGGTGTTGCTGCGCGACATCTTCCGCTTCGGAACGGCCACGATCTTCTCCTTGGTCTAAATCTTGTTCTGGGTGTCTTCCGACAGCCCTGCGAGCTTCTCCCACCGGGGATCCACCGCGTCAGCGTGGTCGTGAGTCGGATCGTCGTTGAGGTTGACCCCGCATTCGGGGCACAGTCCCAGACAATCCTCACGGCACAGGGGCGTGAACGGAAGGTCGAGCACCACGGCGCCACGGAGCGGTTCCTCGACGTCCACCGTCTCGTCGACGATGAGCTTGTCGTCCTCCTCCACCTCGTGACCGGGGTAGAAGTACAGCTCCTGGAAATCGAAGGTGTCCTCACCGTCGATGTCCGTCAGGCAACGAGAGCACTGGCCGCTGAGTTCGACGTCAGCGGTGCCCGTTGCCAGGACGCCTTCGACAACGGCTTCCAGCCTCAGGTGAAGCTGGACGTCGGAGTCTTCCGGCACTCCGATCAACCCCGACACCAGATCGGCGGGGGCGGGGAGCGTGACATCGAACTCCTTCATCGACCCGGCGCGTCGACCCACCTCGTGCACGTCGAAGACGTACGGTGAGCGGCGATCCGAATGGCGATGTTCAGGCTTCATGGCAGTTTCCCAACTCCTTAGCCGAGCATGACCTCGTAGTTGACCGACCGCCAACTATACGGCCCCCCGCTTGACTTCCCAAAATCGTGGGCCGGCGCCGTCCCAGGTTCCCGCGCCGAGAGCTTCGGCGGTGGCCCCCCTTCAAAGCCGCCAGCGTTCGCCACGTGCACCAGCCATGTAGCGCTGGTGGGCGTGGCGAACGCTGGCGGCTCGGGGATTCGGTTCAGCGCAGCGGCTCCAGCGCCTCGAGGAGCTCCGGGCTGACGACGATCTCCGGCTTGATCCCCTCGACGGTGTGGCCCAGCGCACCCAGGACGGCGAGGGCCACGTCGAACCGGCCGCGACCCATGCCGTCGGACATCTTCACCGCGACCCCGGTGCCGTCGGGGAGGCCGGCGGCGATGATGCCCTCCGCGCCCACCTTGGCGACGAGGCCGGGGACGGAGCGGATGAGCGGCACGGTGGCGTCGGCGGTGCCCGAGACGTACTCCGGGAACTGCCGGTAGGCGTCGGCGACCCTCTTCGCGGCGCCGTGGTCGGCGGCAGCCCAGCGGCCGAAGCCCCGGGCGAGACCGCGCAGCGTCGACGCGAAGGCGGGGGCTGAGCACCCGTCGGTCACGGGCTCGTTCACGACGCCGCAGTAGTCGTTGATGACCTCGCGGATGGCGCGCTGGAGCGGGTGCTGCGGGTCCCTGTAGGTCTCGACGGGCCAGCCGGCGATGCGGCACGTGCGCATCATGGCGGCGTGCTTGCCGGAGCAGTTCTGCGCGAGCGACTCCTTGTCGCGGCCGGAGCGGATCCAGGCGACGCGGGCCGCCTCGTCGAGCGGGAAGTCGGGCGTGTTGACCAGGTCCCCGACGCCGAGCCCGGCCCCGGCGAGGATGCGCTCCACCGCCTCCGTGTGGATCGGTTCGCCGAGGTGGGAGGCGGCGGCGAGCGCCAGCTCGGCCCCGTCGATGTCGAGGCCGTGCTCGACCATCGCGATGGCCTGGAACGGCTTCAGTGCGGAGCGGGGCAGGGTCGGGAAGTCGGGCCGTCCGAGCTCGAGCCGGACCGTCCCGTCGGGAGCGGTGACCGCGATCCTGGCCCTGTGGTGCGATTCGGGTACCCAGCCCCGGTAGATGATGCCTGCTTCGACGTCCTGCATGGCCAACACCCTAGTACGGCGGCTACCTCCCGCGCCTCGCGGTGATGGCCTCGAGCACGTTCGCGGGCACGTAGCCGGAGACGTCCCCGCCCAGCTTGGAGACCTGACGGATGATCGTCGACGACAGGGTGACGTACCCCTTCGAGGCGGGCAGGTAGACGGTCTCGATGCCGGTCAACGACTGGTTCATGTGCGCCTGCTGCAGCTCGAAGTCGAAGTCGGACGCGAACCGGAGACCCTTCACGATCATCGTCGCCCCGTGCTCACGGGCGAAGTCGACGAGGAGGCCGGACAGCGGCTCGACCTTGAGACCCGGAAGGTGGCCCAGCGCGCCGCGGACGAGCTCCATCCGCTGCTCGTAGTCGAACAGGTACTCCTTAGTGGAGTTGGTGCCGACCGCGACGAGGACCTGTCCGAACAGCGCGTGCGCGCGCTCGATGATGTCGACGTGTCCCAGCGTGATCGGGTCGAACGACCCGGCGCACAAAGCAAGCATGTTGTTCCTCACTCGGTCGCCCCGAAGTAGAGCGTCGTCTCACCGTAGCGGCGGGACCAGGTTTCCGTGAACGCGGCGGGCCAGCGCGGCTCCTCGCTGCGCTTCGAGCGCTCCACAACGACGAGCGCCTTCGGCTGCAGCTTCTCCCCCGCGATGAGTTCCTCCAGCACCCGCTCGACCTGCTCCTCGCCCACGTCGTACGGGGGGTCCAGGAACACCAGGTCGAACCGCCCCGTCACCTGGAGCAGTGCGCCCGGCAGCTTGGCGGCGACGACCTCCACCGGCAGCCGGGTAGTACTCGCGTTGCCTCGGATGAGTCGGGCCGTCGGGGCGTCCCCCTCCACGCCGACGACGCGCCTCGCCCCCCTGCTGGCGGACTCGAGCGCGATCGCCCCGGAGCCGGCGTAGAGGTCGAGGACCGCGACCCCGTCGAAGTGCTCGGCCGCGGGCTGCTCGGCGGTGCCGAACCAGCTGGCCAGTGCGGAGAACAGCGCCTCCCGGACCCGGTCGGTGGTCGGCCTGGTGCGGTCGCCCTTGGGCGTCTCGATGCGACGGCCCTTGGCGGCACCGGCGATGATGCGGCTCATCCCTTCTCCAACCATTCCCCGGCGGCGACGCGCTCGGCCTTGGCGATCAGGTCGGCCAGCAGCGGGTCGTCGCCGGCGCGCTCGTCGCGCATGACCCGCTCGGCGAGGCCCTTGGCGTGCTCGATGAGGTCGACGTCGGCGAGTCGTAGGATCTTCAGCGACGAGCCGCCCGACTGCCCGGCGCCGAGGACGTCGCCCTCGCGACGGATCGCCAGGTCGATTTCCGCGAGCTGGAACCCGTCGGTGGAGCCGGCCACCGCGTCGAGCCGCTGGATCGCCGTCGGCTCCTCGCCCGTCAGCGGCGCCATCAGCAGGCAGAGACCCGGGTGGGCGCCCCGTCCGATGCGGCCGCGCAGCTGGTGCAGCTGGGAGATGCCGAACCGGTCCGCGTCCATCACCACCATCACCGAGGCGTTGGGCACGTCGACGCCCACCTCGATCACGGTGGTGGCGACGAGCACGTCGGTCTTCCCAGCCACGAACGCGGCCATCTCGCGGTCGCGCTCGTCGCTGGGCTGCTTGCCGTGCACGATGCCGAGGTTGAGGCCCTTGAGCGGCCCCGCGGCCAGACGGTTCGCCAGCTCGGTGACCGCGGTGGGGCGGCGCTCCCCCTCGACCGTCTTCTCGTCGGGGCTGATCGCCGGGCAGACGATGAAGGCCTGGCGCCCGGCCGCGACCTCCTCGCGGATCCGCTCCCAGGCGCGCTCCACCCACGCCGGGTGCGTGTAGGTGTTGACGAACACCGTCTGCACCTCCGCCCGCCCGCGGGGCCGGTCGCGGAGTTCGGACACGGTGAGGTCCCCGAAGATCGTCATCGCGATCGACCTGGGGATGGGCGTTGCGGTCATCACCAGCATGTGCGGCTTGTTGGCCGCCTTGGCGTTCAGCGCCGCCCGCTGGTCGACGCCGAAGCGGTGCTGCTCGTCGATGATGACCAGGCCGAGATCGAAGAACTCCACCGGGTCCGAGAACAGGGCGTGCGTGCCGATGACGATGCCCGCCTCCCCCGTCACGATCCGGTTGAGCGCCTCTCGCCGCTCGGCCGTCGAGAGCGAACCGGTCAGCAGGGCGACGGACGTCGCGTCGGGATGGGTGCCGAGCATGCCGCCCTGGCCCAGGTCGCCCAGCATCGCGGTGATCGACTGGTAGTGCTGCTTCGCCAGGACCTCCGTCGGCGCGACGAGCACCGCCTGGCCCCCGGCGTCCACGACGGCGAGCATGGCCCGCAGCGCCACGACGGTCTTGCCGGAGCCGACCTCGCCCTGCAGGAGCCGGTGCATCGGCTGGGCGCCGGCCAGTTCCTCGAAGATGGTGTCGCCGATGAGCTTCTGGCCGTCGGTGAGCTCGAACGGCAGCCGCGCGTCGAGTGCGTCGAGGATGCCGCCGGCCCGCCTGGGCCGCGGGGTGGCGGTCTCCGAGGCGAGTGTCGCCCTCCGGTGCGCCATGGCGAGCTGGATGCCGAACGCCTCGTCGAAGCGGAGCCGCTCGATGCCCCGCTCGGCGTGGTCGAGGCTGACCGGCTCGTGCACCTCGCGGAGCGCCTCCTCCAGCGGCGGCACCTGCGCCTCGCGGACCACCCAGTCGGGCAGCGTGTCGCCGTGGATCGTGGGCAGGACCATGGAGATCGTGTCGGCGATGACCCAGGTGGGCAGCTTGCCGGTGGCCGGGTACAGGCCGATCATCGTCGCCCGCTGGGTGACGCGCTGGATGGCGGCCTGCTTCTGGGCCCTGTCGGAGTCCTTCTTGGCGGTGATGCGTGCCCCGTCGAGGATGACGAAGTCGGGGTGCGTGAGCTGGAGCTGGTCGTTGAACTCGCCCACCTTCCCGATGAAGATGCCCCGCACCCCTGGCTTGAGGAGCCCGGCCCAGTAGTCCTTGATCCTGTCCTTCTTGGGCGGGACGAACAGGGTGACGCGGAGCTTCTCGTTGGTGCCGTCGCTCAGGATGGTCTCGACGCGGGTGCGGGCCCCGAACTTGACGTCGGTCCTCTCCACCCTCGCCACCACGGCGACCTCCTCCCCCGGCACGAGGGTCTCGAAGGAGGTCATCTGGCTGCCCGCGATGTAGCGGCGGGGCACGTGCCGCACGAGGTCGTCGACGGTGTTGACGCCGAGCCGGGCGAACTGGGTGGCGGTCTTGTCCCCGACGACGTCGCGAAGGCTGCGGCTGAGATCGCGGTAGATCGGGGTGTGGAACATGCCTGCCAGCCTATCGGGGGAAAAGAAACAGGCGGCCCTGACGGACCGCCTGAGTTTCAGATCGAACGCGTTAGCGCGAGACCTTGCCCGCCTTGAGGCAGGAAGTGCACACGTTGACGCGCTGGGGTGCGCCCTTGATCGTGGCGCGAACGCGCTGGATGTTCGGGTTCCAGCGGCGGTTGGTCTTCTTCTTGGACCAGGGCACGTTGTGCCCGAAGCCGGGACCCTTGGCGCAGATGTCACACACGGCAGCCATCGGAATCTCCTCGGTTAGAACTTGGGTTGTCGCCTGAAAAGACAACCGCACTAATGTAACGCAACGGGCCGGGAATCTGCAAAAAATTCCCGGCCCGTCGATGTCGCCCTGTGGCTCAGCTCTTGCGACGCCGCCGCCCGCCGCCGCGCCGCTCGCCACCGTCGGCAGGGGCCTGCGAGTCGACGGGCTCGTCGTACTTCACATAACCCTGGCCGTGGCAGTGCTCGCACTCCTCGGTGAACGCCTCGGCGAGGCCCGTCCCGATCTTCTTGCGTGTGAGCTGCACGAGGCCGAGGCTGGTGACCTCCGCCACCTGGTGACGGGTCCGGTCGCGGCCGAGGCACTCGACGAGGCGACGCAGCAGCAGTTCCCGGTTGGACGGGAGCACCATGTCGATGAAGTCGATCACGATGATGCCGCCGATGTCGCGCAGGCGCAGCTGCCGGACGATCTCCTCCGCGGCCTCGAGGTTGTTCGACGTGACCGTCGCCTCCAGGTTGCCGCCGGAGCCGGTGAAGCGGCCGGTGTTCACGTCGATGACCGTCATGGCCTCGGTCCGGTCGATGACCAGGGAGCCGCCCGACGGGAGGAACACCTTCCGGTCGAGCGCCTTGGCGATCTGCTCGTCGATGCGGTACTGCGAGAAGATGTCGCGGCCGTCGTCGGTGGGCTCGTAGCGGCGGACGCGCTCGGTGAGCGACGGCGCCACGTGGCCGACGTAGGCGTGGATCGCCTCGTGGGCGTCCTCCTGGCTGCCGTCGCCCTGGATCACGATCTCACCGAAGTCCTCGGTGAACAGGTCGCGCACGATGCGCAGCGTCAGGTCGGGCTCGGTGTAGAGGGCATGCGGGGCGCCGCCCTGCTTCGCGCGCTTCTCGATGATCTCCCACTGCGCCTTGAGCCGGTTGACGTCGCGGACGAGGTCCTCCTCCGAGGCACCCTCTGCGGCGGTGCGGACGATGACGGACTCGTTGTCCGAGATCAGCGTGCTCAGGATGTCGCGCAGGCGGGCGCGCTCGGCGTCGGGAAGCTTGCGGGAGATGCCGGACAGGTGGCCGCCCGGCGAGTAGACGATGTAGCGACCCGGCAGCGAGATGTGGTGCGTGAGGCGGGCGCCCTTCTGGCCCACAGGGTCCTTGGTGACCTGGACCACGATGGTCTGCCCGGACTTCAGGACGTTCTCGACCTTGCGGTTCTCGCCCGTGACGCCGAAGGAGTCCCAGTCGACCTCGCCGGCGTAGAGCACGGCGTTGCGGCCGCGGCCGATGTCGATGAATGCGGCCTCCATCGAGGGCAGCACGTTCTGGATGCGGCCCAGGTAGATGTTGCCGATCAGGGAGGTGGCCGACGCGCGGTCGACGTAGTGCTCGACGAGGATGTTGTCCTCGAGCACCGCGAGCTGCGTGTACTCCTCGCCCTGGCGGATGATCATCTTGCGGTCGACCGATTCCCGGCGGGCGAGGAACTCCGCCTCGCTGAGGATCGGGGCGCGGCGGCGGCCGGCGGCGCGGGATTCCTTGCGACGCTGACGCTTGGCCTCCATGCGGGTGGAGCCCTCGATGCCGGTGACCTCGTCGTCGACGGAGTCGGTGTCGTCCCCGGCGCCGGAGCGGCGGCGGCGACGACGGCGACGGCGCGAGGTGACGGAGGCGTCGCCGCCCTCGTCCTCGGCGTCCGTGCCCTCGGCGGTGGTCTCCGAGTCGGAATCGGTGGGCTCGCCCGTCTCCTCGGAGTCGGTGTCGACGCCGTTGTCGGCGTCCGCGCTTCCTCCGCGACGGCGGCGGCGGCCACCCCTGCGACGGCGGCGGCGCGTGCCCCGCTCGTCGTCGGCGGCGGCCTCGTCGGTCTCCGACTCGTCGTCGGCGGCCTCGGCCTCGTCCGCCTGGTCCGTGTCCTCGGCGGTCTCCTCCTCGTCGGTCTCGTCCTCGTCGTCCTCGTCCTCGAGGTCGTCGTCGTCGACGCCGCCCGCGATGGCGCCGGCGAGTGCGGCGAGCTGCTGAGCACGGTCCTCGTCGGACATGAACGGGCTGCCGAGCGCCGCGCGCCGGGCGGCTGCCTGGCGCTCGGCCTCGGCGATGGCGGCCTCGATACCGAGGTCGTCGTCGGCGTCGGTGGTCTCGCTCGTCTCTTCCACCACGGCCGCGTCCTCCGCAGGAGCCGGGCGACGTCGACGGCCGCGGGCCGGCCGCTCCTCGGCCTCGGGGACCTTGGCGGCGCCGCGCCGGCGACGGCCGGGCCGCTCCTCCTCGGGCCGTGCGGCCTCGAAGGCCTCGGCGATCACTGCGGTGAGGTCGGCCTCCGGCGCCTTGGGCTGCTCCGCGGGTGCCGCGGGTGCCTCGTCGACGACGGGCTCGGCCTTGCGGCGACGTGAGCGGCGTGCCGGGGCGGCCTCCGGTTCCGGAGCGGGCGCCTCGGACGGCGCCTCCGCCACTTCAAAGTTCGGGGTCGGTGCCGCGGGCTCATCCTTGTGCAGGGGCTCGCCGCCGATGACGACGACGGCTTCCTCGGCGGCGGCGGGTGCCGTGCGGCGGGTGGCGCGCCGACGGGTGGGGCGCGGCTCGGCGGGGGTCCGCACCTCGGTGGGGGCGTCCGCGACCGCGATGTGTGTCTGAACCGCGGGGGTCTCGACCTGCACCTCGGCCGGCGGGCCGGCAGGGCGCCCGGCGGCGCGGCGCCGACGGGGCGCGGGGGTGGTGGATTGGGGTTCGACTGAATCGGTCATAGACAGACTCCTTACGCGCGTAGCGCGGACAGGCACAACAAGCTGTGCACCAAGACTCACGGTCAACCGGGGGGCTCGAACAGTCGCGGGCTAATGAGTCGCGGTGCAGCTCAGAGGCTTCCCAGGTGGCGCCGGCGGCGCCTAGACCTTGGCCCATTGTCGCACAAGGCCCAAAGCGCTGGCGAACTTCCACACCGGCGAGTCCCGGCCCAGCGCTCAGACGGTGCGGAGCGGGTCGCCGATGGAGCCGGCCCGGAGCGGGCCTTGGGAGAGCCTGGTCAGCAGCGCCAGTTTCGGCAGCCGCGGCTCGAGGCTGCGCAGTGCGGTGACCACGTCGTCGGGGCGCACGAGCGGCACCCCGTGCTCGATACGGAGGCGGATGGTGCTGTCGTCGGGCACCTCGGCCGCGAGGACCGCGCCGCGCGCGTCGAAGGTGCGCAGCCCGTTCTTCGTCATCCGCTCCACCTCGAAGGCCTCCTCGGCGAGGAACCGGCTCACGGCGTCGGCCAGGACGCCCGGCTCGGCGCCGGCGAGCGCGATCTCCCAGTCGGAGGCCTGGAGCAGGTCGCCGAGCGCCTCCGGGAGGGCCTCGGCCGCGTCGAGGATGAGGAAGCCGGTGGGGAGCGACTCGTTCAGCGCCTGCGCGAGCTTCTCCGGGTCGCAGCGCTCGGCGAGCCCGAGCTCCACGTACTCCGCCTCCGACGCCGCCGACGTCGGCGCGGCGTTGGCGTACGAGATGCGCGGGTGGGGGTTGAATCCCGAGGAGTAGGCCATCGGCACGTCGGCGCGGCGCAGCGCCCGTTCGAGCGCGCGGCCGAAGTCGCGGTGCGACGTGAAGCGCGCGGCTCCCCGCTTGGCGTAACGCAGGCGCAGCTTCTGCACGGGCGGCGGCTGCTGTGGCGGTTGCTTCCGGGTCGTCACGACACGGGAGTCTAGTGGCCTACTCCTCGTCGGTGACGTCGATCACGCGGGCGCCCAGGTAGTCGAACATGGCCTGCGCGTCGAGCAGCGCGGTGACGCCGTGCTCACCCGCGCCGATGGACACCTCGCCGGGCCCGATGTGGGAGTCGGCGATCACCGGCAGCTTGGTCTTCGTGCCGAAGGGGGTGATCGTGCCGCGTTCGAACCCGGTGAGCTCGCGCGCCTCGTCGGCCTGGGGCATCGCTGCCTTGTTGACGCCGAGCGCCGCCCGGAACTTGGGCCAGGAGATCTTCCGTAGACCGGGCACGAGGACGAGGCCGTAGGTGTCCCCCGTCTTGACCACCATCGACTTCACGATGCGGCCGGGTTCCACGCCGCGGGCCTTCGCGGCCTCCTCCAACGAGTTGACGCGCCCGTGGCGGACGATGCGGTAGTCGAGGCCGCTGGCGGCGAGGGCGTCGAGGGCCGGGTTGCTCGGCTGCTGGTCGGTCATGGGCTCAGCCTACGTCCGGGGGCCTAGAGTGTCCGCGTGATTGAGCGCTCGGGATTCATGCGGTTCATGCCGATGGTGGCGATCGTCGTGCTGGCGTTCAACCTCCGCCCGGTGGCGGTGTCGGTGGGACCGGTCCTCGCCGAGATCTCCGCGGACCTCGGCCTGACGCCGGGCTGGAGCGGCTTCCTCACGTCGCTGCCCACCCTCTGCTTCGCGGTGTTCGGGGCACTGGCGCCGTGGATCGGCAAGCAGGTCGGTGCCCACGTGGCGATCGGGGTCGCCTTCGTCGCGCTGGTGGCCGGGCAGTGGGCGCGCGCGTTCGTCGAGAGCCCCGTGGCGTTCTTCCTGCTCACGGCGCTGGCACTCGCCGGCATGGCGCTCGGCAACGTGCTCATCCCGCCGATGGTGCGCCTGCACTACCCCAACAAGGTCGGCCTCGGCACCGCCCTCTACTCGCTGGCCATCTCGATCGGCGTCACGCTGTCGAGCTCGGTGACGGTGCCGTTGGCGCACGCCACCGGCGGTTGGCGGGGCGCGATGGTGGCGTGGGCCATCGTCGCGCTGGCCTCACTGTTGACCTGGGCTCCCATGCTGAAGTACCGGGAGCGCAGGGGCGGCAAGGCTCACGTCGCCCACTCCGTGGCGGCGGTGGCGCGCACCAAGCTGGGTTGGGCGCTCGCGGTCATGTTCGGTCTGCAGGCCGGCTCCTCCTACACCGTCTTCGGGTGGCTCCCCACGATCTTCCGCTCGTACGGGATGAGCGAGATCAATGCGGGGTTCATGCTGGGCATCGCCACCGGCATCGGCATCCCGCTGGCGTTCATCATCCCGGCGTACGTCGCCCGCACGCCGAAGCCCACCGGCATCTTCCTCGCCATGATGGCGACTCTGCTGCTCGGCTGGATCGGGCTGCTGGTCGCGCCGATGTCGGCGCCGTGGTTGTGGAGCGTGCTGCTGGCGCTGGGCACCTCGTCGTTCCCCATGATCCTCGCGCTCTTCGCGACGAGGGCCCTCACCCCCTCGTCGACCGCGGCGCTCAGCGGATTCACGCAGGCGGTGGGTTACACGTTGGCGACCCTCTGCCCGATCCTCTTCGGCACGCTCAACGGCTGGTCGGGCGGCTGGACGCTCTCGCTGATGTTCATGATCGTGCTCACGGCGCCCTTCACGCTCACCGGCTGGTACGCGTCGCAGCCGCGCGTCATCGAGGACCAACTCCCCCCGGCCTGATCCGCCGCCACCGCACACGTGGGCCTCGCGTTGCCCTAGAGTTTCTCCACCCCGCTCAGCGCTGACCGGGTGAGCTCGAAGGAGAATTGAACATGCGCGTGGGTGTCCCCACCGAGGTGAAGAACAACGAGTACCGCGTCGCGATCACGCAGGCCGGCGTGCACGCCTTGGCGGACCGCGGCCACGAGGTGCTCATCCAGAGCGGCGCCGGCGTCGGCTCCGGGATCAGCGACGAGCAGTACGCCGGAGTGGGTGCCACGATCGTCGACTCCGCGGCCGACGTGTGGGGTGCCGCCGAGCTGGTGCTGAAGGTCAAGGAACCCGTCCCCGACGAGTACGAGCTCCTGCGCGAGGGGACGATGCTGTTCACGTACCTCCACCTCGCCGCGGACCGCCGCTTGACCGAGGAACTGCTGCGTCGCAAGGTCACCGCCATCGCCTACGAGACCGTCGAGCTCGAGGGCGGCGCACTCCCCCTGCTCGCACCCATGTCGGAGATCGCGGGGCGCCTCTCGACGCAGGTCGGGGCCCATGCGCTGTTGAAGTACAACGGCGGGGCAGGCGTCCTGCTGGGCGGCGCCACCGGCGTGATCACAGGCGAGGTGGCCGTGCTCGGCGGCGGCGTCGTCGGCCTGTGCGCCGCGCGCGTCGCTCGCGGGATGGGCGCAAACGTGACGGTGTTCGACATCAACGTCGGGCGGATGCGCTACATCGAGGAGATCACCGGCGGCACCATCCGCACCGAGTACTCGACCCCCTACGGGATCAAGACCTTCGTCGAGAACGCCGACCTGGTCATCGGCGCGGCGCTCATCGCCGGCGCCAAGGCCCCCACGCTGGTGACCAACGAGATGGTCGCCGGGATGAAGCCCGGGTCCGTCCTCGTCGACGTGGCCATCGACCAGGGCGGCTGCTTCGAGGACTCACGCCCCACCACGCATGCGGACCCGATCTTCAAGGTCCACGACTCGGTGTTCTACTGCGTCACCAACATGCCGGGGTCCGTGCCCGTCACGTCGACGAGGGCCCTCACCAACGCGACGATGCCCTACTGCTTGCTCCTGGCCGACAAGGGTTGGCGCGAGGCGATGCGGAAGCGGCCGGAGCTGGCCCTCGGGATGGCGACGCACGAAGGCGCCCTGTACTCCGAGCCGGTGGGCGAGGCGTTCGGCATCGAGGCGCGCAGAGTCGAGCGGCTGCTCGGCTGACGGTTCACATCCTGGTTGCCGTGGTCTAGACGACGGCAATCAGGATGCTAAGCGCTCAGGTCGCGCTTGACCACGCTGAGGGGGATCAGCGTCTGGCCGGTGGGACCGATCTGGATGTCGGTCCCCATCTGCGGGCAGACCCCGCAGTCGAAGCACGGCGTCCAGCGGCAGTCCTCCACCTCGCGCTCGTCGAGGGCGTCCTGCCAGTCCTCCCATAGCCAGTCCCGGTCGAGGCCCGCGTCGAGGTGGTCCCAGGGCAGGACCTCCTCGTAGTCGCGCTCGCGGGTGGTGTACCAGTCGAGGTCGACGCCGAAGCGCGCCAGCTCCTCCTCCGCGCACGTCACCCACCGCTCGTAGCTGAAGTGCTCGCTCCAGCCGTCGAACTTGCCGCCCTCGCGCCAGACCCGCTCGATCACGCGGCCGACGCGGCGGTCGCCCCTGCTGAGCAGGCCCTCGACGATGCCGGGCTTCCCGTCGTGGTAGCGAAGGCCGATGGCCTTGCCGTAGTTGCGGTTCTGACGGATCGTGTCGCGCAGCAACTGCAGGCGGTGGTCGATAGTCTCCGCGCTGGCCTGGGCCGCCCACTGGAACGGGGTGTGCGGCTTCGGCACGAAACCGCCGATCGAGACCGTGCAGCGGATGTCGCGGGTGCCCGACGCGGCACGACCGGTCTCGATCACGCGGGCGGCGAGGTCCGCGATGGCGAGTACGTCCTCGTCGGTCTCGGTGGGCAGGCCGCACATGAAATAGAGCTTCACCTGGCGCCAGCCGCTGCTGAACGCGGCAGCGACGGTGTTGATCAGGTCGTCCTCGGTCACCATCTTGTTGATGACCTTGCGCATGCGCTCGCTGCCGCCCTCGGGCGCAAACGTCAGGCCGGAGCGCCGGCCGTTGCGGGACAACTCGTTGGCGAGGTCGATGTTGAAGGCGTCGACGCGGGTGCTCGGCAGCGAGAGGGAGACGTTGGTGCCCTCGTAGCGGTCCGCGAGCTGCTTGGTGACCTCGGCGATCTCGGAGTGGTCCGCCGACGACAGGCTCAGCAGCCCGATCTCCTCCAGGCCCGTGGCCTCGAGGCCGCCGGCGACCATCTGGCCGATGGTCTGGATGTTGCGCTCCCGCACCGGCCGCGTGATCATGCCCGCCTGGCAGAACCGGCAGCCGCGGGTGCAGCCGCGGAAGATCTCCACCGAGTAGCGCTCGTGCACCGTCTCGGCGAGGGGGACGATCGGCTTCTTCGGGTACGGCCACTGGTCGAGGTCGAGGAGCGTGTGCTTGCGCACCTGGAAGGGCGCGGCGGCGCGGTTGGGCGCGACGCGCTGGATCCGGCCGTCGTCGAGGTAGTCGACGTCGTAGAACGCGGGCACGTAGAACGCACCCGTGGCGGCGAGCCGCTCGAGCAGCCCCTCCCTACCGCCCGGGCGCCCTTCGAGCTTCCACTCGCGGACGATCTCCGAGATCAGCAGCGTCGCCTCCTCACCGTCGCCCAGCACGGCCACGTCGATGAAGTCGGCGATCGGCTCCGGGTTGAACGCGGCGTGGCCGCCGGCCACCACGACGGGGTCGTCCTCGCCGCGGTCGGTGGCGTGGATCGGGATCCCCGACAGGTCGAGGATGTTCAGCAGGTTCGTGTAGCCGAGCTCGGTGGAGAAGCTGAGGCCCAGCAGGTCGAAGTCGCCGACGGGGCGGTGCGCGTCGAGGGTGAACTGCGGCACGTCGTGCTCGCGCAGCAGCTGCTCGAGGTCCGGCCAGACGGCGTAGGTCCGCTCGGCGAGGATCCAGTCGCGTTCGTTGAGGATCTCGTAGAGGATCGCCACGCCCTGGTTGGGCTGGCCGACCTCGTAGGCGTCCGGATAGCCGAGGCACCAGCGCACGTCGACGGCGTCCCAGTCCTTCACGACGGAGTTCAGCTCACCCCCGACGTACTGGATCGGCTTCGACACCTGCGCGAGGAGCGGCTCGAGGCGGGGGAAGAGCGAATGGCTGGGCATCGTCGCAGTCATAACGCGAAAATCCTACCCCGTGAGCTCCGGGAACCAGAGCGCGATTTCCCGCTCCGCCGTCTTCTCGCTGTCCGATCCGTGCACGCAGTTCTCGCGCACGGACGTCGCGTGGTCGGCACGGATGGTGCCCGGATCGGCCTGGGCAGGGTCGGTGGCGCCGTTGATCTCGCGCACCTTCTCGATCGCCTGGTCGCCGCTCAGGATGGCCGCGACGAGCGGGCCGGAGATCATGAACTTGCGCAGCGGAGGGTAGAAGTCCTTCTCGATGTGCTCGACGTAGTGGTGGTCGGCGAAGCTGCCGTCGATCTGGCGCAGCTGCAGCGCCTCGATGCGCAGGCCGGCCCGCTCGTAGCGACCGAGGATGTCGCCGACGAGGCCGGCGGCCACGGCGTCGGGCTTGATGATCACGAACGTCTTGCTCACGGAGTTTCCCTCTTCCTGTCCTCGATGCGCTTGCCAAGCACGAACGAGATCGTCCAGATGATTGCGAAGATGATACCCATGGCGAACATCCACGGCGTGAGGAAGCCGAGGAGGATCACCCCGGCCTGCGCCACCCAGGCGAGGGGGTAGCCCCACGACTTCCGCAGCCCCGCGGCCGCGGCGATGCACAGCAGGCTGACCACGACGGTGGCCCCGACGGCGGGCCCGAGGGGCGCGTCGGCGATCTGCAGCATGCCGGGGAATGCGAGCCAGCAGATGATGGCCTCGAAGATGAGCACCGACAGCAGCGCCGGCGCCATGGGGTTGCGCGGCTCAAGCCTCATGGTCGTCCTCCGTGCCGAGCAGGTCGCGGGCCTCGCCGGCGGCGATGACCGAACCGGCGATCAGGATGCCGGAGTGCTCGGAGGTCGTGTCGGCCAGCATGACCGCGAGGTCGATCGCCTCGGCCATGGTGGGCGCGCGGTGCACGGCCCCGTCGGGGAAGAACTCCTGCGCCTCGGCGGCGAGCTCGTCCACGTCGCGGGCGCGCGGCGAACTGCGCACCTTCGTCACGATGACGATGTCCATCACCTGGGAGAGGATGCGCAGCACCTCGGACGAGTCCTTGTCCTGCATCATCGCGACGATGCCCACCGTCGGCTGGAAGGCGAACGCTTCCGAGAACGCGGCCACGGTGGCGAGGGCCGCGGGCGGGTTGTGCGCGGTGTCGATGACGATGGCCGGCGAGGTGCGGACCCGCTCGAGGCGCGCGGGCGCCTCCACCGAGTCGAGGCCCTCGACGATGATCTCCGGGTTGAGCGGCTTGCCGCCGAGGAAGGCCTCGACCGCCGCCACCGCGAGGGCCGCGTTGCGCGCCATGTGCTCACCGTGGAGCGGCAGGAACACGTCGCCGACGGGGCCGCCCTCCGCCTCCACCCGGATGACCTGCCCGCCGACGGCCAGCTGACGGTCGAGAAGACCGAAGTCCGGACCCTCGGCCTTGACGCGGGCGCCGACGTCGACGGCGCGCTGCAGCAGCACCGCCGCCGCGGCCGGGTCCTGGCCCGCGAGCACCGCGGTGGAGTGGGCCTTGATGATGCCGGCCTTCTCGCCGGCGATCTGGGCGAGGGTGTCGCCGAGGATGTGCGTGTGGTCCATGCCGACGGGGGCCACCACGGCCACCTGCGCGTCAGCGACGCTCGTCGCGTCCCAGCGTCCGCCGAGCCCCACCTCCATGACGGCCACGTCGACCGGCGCGTCGGCGAACGCGGCGTACGCCATGCCGGTGATGACCTCGAAGAACGTCATGGCGACACCGTCGTGGCGCTGCTCGTCGACCATCGCGACGTAGGGCGCGATGTCCTGCCAGACCTGGACGAAATCCTCCTGGCTGATCGGCGCCCCGTCGATGACGATGCGCTCGCGCACGTCGGACAGGTGCGGCGACGAGAACCGCCCCACCCGCAGGCCCGCGGCACGCAGCAGCGCGTCGATCATGATGGCGGTGGAGCCCTTGCCGTTGGTGCCGGCCACCTGGATCACGGGCATGGCGCGCTGCGGCTCCCCGAGCAGCTCCATGAGCGCCGAGATGCGGCCGAGGCTGGGAGCGACGCGGTGCTCGGGCCAACGCGAGGTCAACTCGCGGGCCAGCGCGGTGTAGTGGGTTTCGTCCATGATGTCCATGAGCCTAGTGCCAGTTGCGCGCGCGACGTAGACGCCGCTTTCGGATAACGGTTGCGTCTCGATAAGCTTGGCGTCGCTGCCAGCGGGAACTTTCCGGCGCGTTCCGGCGTTGCCAATCCCGATAGGGCAGATTTCAAGTACTTTCCCGGAGGACCCACCAGATGGCCAACCAGCAGAACCTCAGCCGCCGCGCGGCGATGCGCCAGCAGCAGTTGCTGGAAGAGAAGCAGAAGCGCACCAACCGCATCATCGGCATCGGCGTCGGCATCGTCGCTCTGGCCATCGTCGCGATCATCGCAATCGTCGCCATTCCCCCGCTGCTGCGCAGCGACGTGCAGGTGGCGGAGGAGCAGCTCACTCCCCCGAACGCGACCGCCGAGCACGGCATCCTCCTCAACGGCACGGAGCCCACCGAGGACACCCCGCACGTCATCATCTACGAGGACTACCGCTGCCCGGCGTGCCAGTCCCGCAATGAGATGTACGGCCCCGTCATCAACGAGCTCGCGGACTCCGGCCAGATCACCGTCGAGTACCGCACCACGTACTTCCTCGACCAGAACTCCAACGGCGACTCGTCGGCCCGCGCCGCCATGGCTGCCGCCGCCGCCGACGAGGTGGGCAAGTTCCGCGAGTACCACCAGACGATCTACGACAACCAGGCCAACTCCTTCACCGAGAAGCAGCTCCGTGAGGAGTTCGCACAGCTGGCCGGCATCGAGGGCGAGGACCTGACCCGCTTCCAGGAGCTCTACAACACCCGCGCGTTCAAGGACTTCGCGACCGCCGCCAACCAGGAGTTCTTCGACCGCGAGGTGGGATCGACCCCGACGTTCGTCGTGAACGACCAGCGCCTCATCTTCGCCGACCAGACCACCAACGAGGTGTTCATCCAGAACACCGCCGACTCGTTCATGGCCGCCGTGAACGCCGCCTTCAACGGCGAGGACGCCCGCACGCACGAGCCGATGCCCTGATCGGCCGAAGCTCGACGAGGACCCGCGCTCAACTGGGCGCGGGTCCTTCGCGTTCCGGACCCGTCGACGATATGGGGTCTCCGCGCGCGAGCCACTAAGATCGCCCGCATGACCGAACAGCTCTCCCGCATCCCCGACAAGCCGACCCTCGAAGGCCTCGAGGAGAAGTGGGGCAAGGTATGGCGGGACGAGGGCACCTACGCCTTCCGTCGCCCGTCGTCGCGCGACCAGGTGTTCTCCATCGACACCCCGCCGCCCACCGTCTCGGGTTCGCTGCACGTCGGTCACGTCTTCAGCTACACCCACACCGACGTCGTCGCCCGCTACCAGCGGATGACCGGCAAGGAGGTGTTCTACCCGATGGGCTGGGACGACAACGGCCTGCCCACCGAGCGCCGCGTCCAGAACTACTACGGCGTGCGCTGCGACCCGTCGCTGCCGTACGAGGAGGACTTCACCCCGCCGGCGAAGCCCGACCCGAAGCGCCAGGTGCCGATCAGCCGCCGTAGGTTCATCGAACTCTGCGAGGAACTGACCGCCATTGACGAGCAGGTGTTCGAGGAGCTCTGGCGCCGCCTCGGCCTCTCCGTCGACTGGAACCTGCTCTACGCGACGATCTCGCCCGAGTCGCAGGCCATCGCCCAGAAGGCGTTCCTGCGCAACCTCGCCCGCGGCGAGGCCTACCTCTCCTACGCGCCCACGCTGTGGGACGTCTCCTTCCAGACGGCGGTGGCCCAGGCCGAGCTCGAGGCCCGCGACTACCCGGGTGCGTACCACCGCGTGGCGTTCCACAAGCCCGACGGGGAGCCGGTCTACATCGAGACCACCCGTCCGGAGCTGCTCGTCAGCGTCTGCGCGCTCATCGCCCACCCGGACGACGACCGTTACAAGGACCTGTTCGGCACCAACGTCACCTCCCCCGTCTTCGGTGTGGAGATCCCCGTGCTCCCCCATCCCGACGCCGAGCCCGACAAGGGTGCCGGCATCGCCATGTGCTGCACCTTCGGCGACCTCACCGACGTCACCTGGTGGCGCGAGCTCAACCTCCCCACCCGCACCGTCATCGGCCGCGACGGACGTTTCGCCACCGAGACCCCCGAGTGGCTCACCAACGCCGAGCCCTACGCCGAACTCGCCGGCAAGACGGCGTTCTCGGCCCGCGAGGCCACGGTCGCGATGCTGCGCGCCTCCGGCGACCTCGACGGCGAGCCGAAGCACACCACCCGCATGGCGAACTTCTACGAGAAGGGCGACAAGCCGCTCGAGATCATCGCCACCCGCCAGTGGTACATCACCAACGGCGGACGCTCCGAGGAGCTCAAGCAGACGCTCCTCGAGCGCGGCGCGGAGCTCAAGTGGACGCCCGAGCACATGAAGCACCGCTACGACAACTGGGTGGGCGGCCTGAACGGCGACTGGCTCATCTCCCGCCAGCGGTTCTTCGGCGTCCCCTTCCCGGTCTGGTACCCGCTCGACGCCGACGGCGAGCCCGACTACGAGCACCCCATCCTCGCTCCCGAGGAGGCGCTGCCCGTCGACCCGATGTCGCAGGCGCCGCAGGGATACGACGAGTCGCAGCGCGGGCAGGCCGGCGGCTTCATGGCCGACCCCGACGTCATGGACACGTGGGCGACGTCGTCGCTCACCCCGCACCTGGCCACCGGCTGGGAGCGCGACGAGGAACTGTTCAACCTCACGTTCCCGATGGACATCGCGCCGCAGGCGCACGACATCATCCGTACGTGGCTCTTCTCCCGCGTCGTCCGCGCGCACTTCGAGAACGGCACGCTGCCGTGGAAGCGCGCGACGATCTCCGGCTTCGTGGTCGACCCCGACCGGAAGAAGATGTCGAAGTCGAAGGGCAACGTCGTGGTGCCCACCGACATCCTCGAGAAGTTCGGCTCCGACGCCGTCCGCTGGCGCGCCGCCATGGCCCGCCCGGGCCTGGACTCGCCGTTCGACGAGTCGCAGATGAAGGTCGGCCGCCGCCTGGCCATGAAGGTTCTGAACGCGAGCAAGTTCGCGCTCGGCCGCGCGGAGGGCGACTTCACGCTGGCCCAGGTCACCAACCCGCTCGACCTCGCGATGCTCGGCACGCTGCGCGGCGTCGTCGCGCAGGCCACCCGCGGGTTCGAGGACTTCGACTACACCAGCGCGCTGGAGGCGGCTGAGTCGTTCTTCTGGCGGTTCTGCGACGACTACCTGGAGATCGTCAAGGAGCGCGCCTACTCCGAGGGCCCCGAGGCGGACTCCGCGAAGGCCGCGCTCCAACTGGCGCTCGACGTGCAGCTCCGGCTCCTCGCGCCGTTCCTGCCGTACGTGACCGAGGAGACGTGGAACTGGTTCCGCGACGGGTCGATCCACCGGGCCGCGTGGCCCACCGTCGAGGAGCTCCCCGAGGCGGAGTCAGCACTGCTCGACGCGGTGGAGGGCGCCCTCGTCGCGATCCGCGGCGCCAAGTCCAATGCCAAGGTGTCCATGCGCACGGAGATCACCCGCGCGGTGTTCGCCGGCCCGGCGGCCGTCGTCGAGAACCTGAAGGCCATCGAGGAGGACCTGCGGGCGGTCGGCCGCATCGTCGGCGAGATCGAGTGGACGCACCAGGACGCGCCGCTCCGGGTGGACGTCGAACTGGCACCCCAGGAGCAGTAGGGGCGCGTGGAGCCGCTCCCCCGCACCTTCTTCGAGCGCCCGGCGCGCGAGCTCGCGCCGAGGCTGCTCGGCTGCCACCTCGTCGCGGGCGAGGTCGTGCTGCGCATCACCGAGGTGGAGGCGTACGAGGGGCCGACGGATCCCGGCTCGCACGCCTTCCGGGGTCGCACCAAGCGCAACGCGACCATGTTCGGCGAGGCCGGCCACCTGTACGTGTACCGGCACATGGGGCTGCACTCGTGCTGCAACATCGTCGCCTCGACGGTGGACCACGCCAACGGCTGCCTCATCCGCGCCGGGGAGATCGTTCAGGGTGTCGAGATCGCCAGGGCCCGCCGTTCGGCGGCCGGGGTGACCCGTCGCGACTCCGACCTCGCCCAGGGGCCCGGGCGCCTCACCGTCGCTCTGGGGCTCACCTGGCTCGACGACGGGCTGGACCTCTGCGAAGGCGCTGGGCTGTACGTCGCCGACCGGACCGAACCCGTCGGCGAGATCGTCGTCAGCCCCCGCGTCGGGCTCCGGCCGGAGGCGACGGAGCCGCCCGAGCTGCACCTTCGGTTCCACCTCGCGGGCGATCCGACGGTCTCCCGTCCGCGCTGACCGCGCCTAGATGAAACGCGGCCGCCCGAGTGGCTTGGGCTGCTTGGCGGGCGTCTTCTCGAGCCGCTTCAGCGCCTCGCCGATGGCCGCGTCGAGCTGGGGGTCGCGCTCCGCGTCCCAGTCGGAGGGCGTCATCTCCACGACGATGTCCGGGTCGACGCCGTGGTTCTCGGCACCCATCCCCGACTTCTCGAACTGGATCCAGTAGCGCGGCTGGGTGACCTCGGTGCCGTCGACCAAGTGGAAGCGGCCGTCGATCCCGACGACGCCGCCCCACGAGCGCTCACCGATGACCGGTCCGAGCCCGAGCTCCTGCGCCGCCTGGGTGACGATGTCGCCGTCGGAGCCGGCGAACGCGTTGGTCACGAACACCACCGGCCCGCGCATGCCCTGCGCCGGGTAGGTGGAGGCGCCGTCGTGGTGCCGGGCGCCGGTGAACGCGATGACCTTGCGCATCAGCCGCTCGATCACCAGCTCCGACGTGTGGCCGCCGCCGTTGTAGCGCACGTCGACGACGACGCCGTCCTTCTTCGACGCCTCCCCGATGAGTCGGTGGAACTCCGCCCAGCCGGAGGCCACCATGTCCGGGACGTGCACGTAGCCGAGCCGCCCCTCGGAGGCCCGCTCGACGTAGCGCACGTTGTCGCGGACCCACTCGTGGTAGCGCAGCGGCACCTCGGAGGCGACCGGCACGACGGCGACCCGCCGCTTCATGCGCCCGCGGACGAGGGTGAGCTCGACGACCTTCTCCGCCGACCCGACGAGCAGCGCGCCCACGTGCGGGGCCTCGGAGGTGGGGCGGCCGTCGATGGCGACGATGATGTCGCCCGGCTGCGCCCCGATGCCGGCGGCCCTCAGCGGCGACCGTGCGTGCGGGTCCGAGGACTCGCCGGGCAGGATGCGGTCGATGACCAGTTCGCGCTTGGCGTTGCGGTGGAACTCGGCGCCGAGCCAGCCCACCATGGGGGCATCGGTGTGGGTGGCGGGCAGCACGTAGGCGTGGGAGGTGTTGAGTTCGCCGACGGTCTCCCACATCAGGTCCACGAGGTCGTCGTGCGTGGCGATCCGGTCGACGAGACCGCGGTACTTCGCCACGACTTTCTGCCAGTCGACGCCGTCCATGTCCTCGCGCCAGAAGTGGCTGGCCATGAGGCGGGCGTTCTCGTCGAACATCTGCCGCCACTCGGCCTGCGGGTCGATGTCGCGCCGCAGCCGCGAGAGGTCGACGTGCACGCGTTCCTCGTCCTCGGGCTTGGAGTCGGCGGGCTGCACCCACACCTCGTCGCCGGAGCGGACGACGAGCCGCTCGCCATCCCCGGACACCGCCACGGAGTCGGCGCCCTCGACGACGACCGTCGCCTTCCGCTGCTTGAACGAGTAGTGCTCGACGATGTCCTTGGCGTCCTCTGCCCCGGCGCGCCCGTCGCCCAGGACCGCGCTGCCGGAGGTCGAACGCGTCCACACCACCCCGTCCTTGACGGCGAGCAGGTCGCGGTACTGGCCCGACGGCACGGGGAACACGACCATGCGGTCCTCGAACCCGGCCGTGTCGAAGACGATCTCCTCGCCGCCCTCGTCCGGCTTGCCGCCCTTGTCAGCGCTCTCCTCGCTCTTCTCGTCGGACTTGTCGTCGTCCTCGGTCTCGCTGATCTGCCAACCGTCGGCGCTGACTCCGAAGGGCGCCGTCTCCTCCGGCGACAGCGGCGCGAGCCAGGGCCGCACGGTGTCGGTGAAGGACAGGTCGAAGGTGAGCTCGTCGTAGGAGGGGTCGATGGTGCGGCTGGAGAGGAACGCGAGGTGCTTGCCGTCGGAGGTGAACACCGGCGCGAAATCGTTGAACTGGCCGCGGGTCAGGGTGAAGGCCTTGTCGGCGGTGAGGTCGTAGCCCACGAGGCGGCCGTGCTCGCCCTCGTTGGCGATGGCCTCGCGCCACACCAGGTAGCGGCCGTCGGGCGAGAACGTGAACCCGGTGGGCTCCCCCACCGGAGAGCGGCCGATGCGCTTCAGGGAACCTCGCGCCACGTCGAGCAGGAAGATCGTGCCGTCGTGGCTGCCGACCGCCACCTTCGTGCCCGCCCGGTTGGGTTCGAGGGCGACGACGCGCCCGAGCCGTCCCTGCGCGAGGCGGCGGGCGCTGCCGTCGCCGTCCACGGCCTTGATCTCCAGGCAGTCCTCGCCCTCGGCGTCGGAGGCCCAGATGGCCTTGCCCGTCTTGCCGAGCAGACGCGGCTCCCTGATGCGCACGCCGGGGGTGTCGGCCAGCGCGCGGGCTGGGCCGGCGCGGTGGGTGAGGAAATAGGCGGCGCCGCGCCAGTCCAGCAGCGACCCGTCGCCCCCGTGGTCGGGGACGATGGCCTCGAGCCGCTCGGTGGGGGCCGCGGGCACGGGCTGCGGGCGGCCGACGCGGGTGCGGAGGTCGAGCCGTTCGGGCCGGCCCTCGAGCGACGTCATGTGGAACAGTTCGCCGCGGGAGTGGTAGATGATGCTGCGGCCGTCGGTGGTGGCGTCGCGCACGTAGCCCTGCTCGAAGGTGTGCTCGGTGTGCTGGCGGAGGTCGCGGCCCGTCGCGGTGACGGACCACAGCTGCGCCTGCGACCTCGGCGACTCGCCGAGGTCCGAGGTGAAGATGATGCGGTCGCCGTACCAGGACGGCCCCGCCAGGCTCGCCGCCTGGTTCGGCAGGATGCGCTTCCAGTCGGTGGCGCCGTCGGCGGAGAACCACAACCGGATCGCCATGCCGCCGCGGTAACGCTTCCAGCCCGCGGGGTCGCGGAAGTTCGGGCTGGCGACGACGACGCCGCGCCTGCCCTGGGCGGCGTCCATCGCGAGCCCGTAGTCCAGGCGCCGGACCTGCCCGTCGAGCGAGACGGCGTAGAGCCACGACAGTCCGCGCGAGATGGCCTCGTGCGACGAGGCGATCATGATGTTGCGGTCGTCGATCCAACGGGCGACGAGCATGCGGCCGGCGCTCAGCCAGGTGACGCGGCGGGAGCCGCCCGCCACGTCGGCGATGTAGAGGTCGAAGCCGCCGTTGGTGGTGGCCACGTAGGCGATCTGCTGCCCGTCCGGGGAGAACCGCGGGCTCCGAGGGGTGTCCTCGCCGCGGGTCAGCCGGGCCGCGACCCCACCAGCGGTTTCACCGAGCCAGAGGTCGTCGTCGGCGACGAACACCACCTGGCTGCCGTGGACGTGGGGATAGCGTCGATACCCATGGCTCATGAGTCAGAATCATAGCCCGCCGGGGCGGGGCCGGAATTCCGGCGGAGGGCCCGTCAGGGCTAGGCCGAGAGACCCCGGTGGGCCTCGATCTCGCCGCGGGTGATCAGCTGCGGGGAGGACTCCCCGTTGACCGCCTCGGCGGTGATCCGGACGACGGCGACCTCCTCGTCGGAGGGCACGTCGAACATGACGTCGAGCAGCAGTTCCTCGAGGATGGAGCGCAGGCCGCGGGCACCGGTGTTGCGCGCGAGGGCGCGGTCGGCGATGGCGCCGATGGCGTCCTCGGTGAACTCCAGCTCGACCCCGTCGAGGTCCAGAAGCTTCTGGTACTGCTTGATGAGCGCGTTGCGCGGCTCGCGGAGGATGCGCACCAGCGCGTCGCGGTCGAGCGGGGCGACGGTGGTGATCATGGGCAGGCGACCGATGAACTCGGGGATGAGCCCGAACTTGTGGAGGTCGTCGGGGCGGACCTGCGCGAACGGGTCGTCGAGCTCGTGCTTCGGCTCGACGTTGCTGTTGAAGCCCAGCGGACGCTTGCCCAGGCGGTTGCTGATGATCTCCTCGAGGCCCGAGAACGCGCCCCCGACGATGAACAGCACCTTGGTGGTGTCGATCTCCAGGAACTCCTGGTGCGGGTGCTTGCGGCCGCCCTGCGGGGGCACGGAGGCGACCGTGCCCTCGATGATCTTGAGCAGCGCCTGCTGCACGCCCTCGCCCGACACGTCGCGGGTGATGGAGGGGTTCTCCGACTTGCGGGCCACCTTGTCGATCTCGTCGATGTAGATGATGCCCGTCTCGGCGCGCTTGATGTCGAAGTCCGCGGCCTGGATCAGCTTCAGGAGGATGTTCTCGACGTCCTCGCCGACGTAGCCGGCCTCCGTCAGCGCGGTCGCGTCGCACATGGCGAACGGCACGTTCAGCATGCGGGCCAGGGTCTGGGCGAGGTACGTCTTGCCGCAGCCGGTGGGACCGATCAGCAGGATGTTGGACTTGGAGACCTCGACGTCCTCCGCTTCGCTGCGGCGAGGGCCCTTGTGCTCGGCCTGGATGCGCTTGTAGTGGTTGTAGACCGCCACCGACAGCGCCTTCTTCGCGCTGTCCTGGCCGATCACGTAGGTGTCGAGGAAGTCGCGGATCTCGCGCGGCTTCGGCAGCTCCTCGGTGAGCACGGAGGACGAGGTCTCGGGGAACTCCTCCTCGATCATCTCGTTGCACAGCCCGATGCACTCGTCGCAGATGTACACGCCGGGGCCGGCGATGAGCCTCTTGACCTGTTTCTGGGTCTTGCCGCAGAAATTGCACTTGAAGAGGTCACGAGACTCGCTGATCCGTGCCATGGTTGCGCTCCTTCCTCCTCAGTTCGCCTACCAGCCTACCCAGTGCATTGTGCATGACCCGCGCAACATGCCAGTCACCGGAGCACCGGCTTGGTCAGCCACACCTGCAGCCATTGCTGGGCGAACGGCTGCCAGCGGGGACGATAGGCGTAGACCGCGGCGAGCCGGAGCGCGGCCGCCGACTGGGCGAGTTGCAGGCGGTTCTGGGACACGCCGAGCGTCTCCGCCATCTCGCTCACGGCGTGCAGCACGACGTCGCCCTGCGCCTGCGTCCACTCCCCCTGCGCGACCCTGAGGATCGAGTGCACCGCGAGGTTGCCGAGGTCGAGGGCGGGCTCGGCCATGGCCAGCGTGTCGAGGTCGAGGAGCGCGAGTTCGCCGGTCGACTCGTCGAACAGCAGTTGCCCGTCGTGCAGGTCACGGTGCGCGAGCAACGCGACGTCCGGCGAGCCGCCGACGAGCTGCTCGGCGACGCGGGCGACGGTCTTGCGGGCCGTGCCGGTGGTGTCGACGAGCACGCCCCGGTCGAGCGCCCCCGCGACCCAGCCCTCGAGGACCCGCGCCTCGTCGGCGGGCGTGTGCGCCGGGATGCCGGGGGTCTCGACGGTGGCGAACAGCGGCCAGCGGTCGAGCCAGGAACGCCACACGTCGGCCCAGCGCTCCGGGGCCACGTCGGCGAGTGCACGGCCGGGCAGTGCGGGGCTGGCGAGCACGCCGGCGGCGGTCACCGTCGGGGCGGCGGTGAGGAACCCTGCCGACTGCCCGATCGCCGCGCCGAGGACGTTGCGCTCCGCCAGCGACTCCGCCCGGCGCTCCGGGACCACCTTGACGAACAGGTCTCCGTGGCGCACGACCGCCCGTTTGCCGTAGCGGTGGCCCAGCAACTCGCCGTTCACGTCGGCCAGGGCCGGCAGGGCGGGATCCTCGCCGAAGGGGGCGATCGTCGCGTGCTCGACGGTGCCGGCGCGGCCCAGTTCGAGCTCGCCGGCCCGCACGAGCCCGCGGGTGTCACGGCCCTCGATGCGGAGGGTGACGGTTTCGGCCGACGGTTCGCCGGCGGGCCAGGCGCGGGTGATCAGGACGTCGCCCACGGAGCGGGGCACTGCGAGGAAGGTCATCGCCGCCATTGTTCCATCTGGTCCAGGCGGTCCGAGATCCGGTCCCGCCAACGGGGGTCGGCGTCGCGCAGCGGTTCCATCAGCCGGGCCGCGAGGCCCGCGAAGACCCAGGGCCTGAGTGCGTCGCCCGGGTCGACGCCGTATCCCTCGAGCAGCGGGCCGGTGAGCGGCGTTCGGCCCGAGAGGAGCTCGACCGCGTGGAAGCCGCCGAGGTCCTTCAGCCGCGGCGCGAGACGGTAGCGGTCGAAGTCCAGCAGCCACACGCCTCCCGGCCCGATGGCCACCTGGTCGGCGGAGAAGTCGCCGTGCGCGGGGACGAGGTCCGTCTCGGTGAGGTCGGCCTCCTCGACGAGTCGGCGGGCCCGCCGGCCGAGGTGCTCGTCGAGCACGGCGAGGTCCTCGGCCTGACGGAGCAGCGCGGCCCGCGTCGATCTGGGCTCACGCGCGTCGCCGCCGACGGTGTGCAGCCGGGCGAGGGCCTCCCCCGCCCGGCGAGCCGCCCACTCCCCGTCAGCGGAGGGGTGGGCCAGGTCCGACTCGCCCTCCCAGGCCCAGGTGCTCGTCGACCGCGTCCGCTGCAGGGGCACGATGGTGGGCACGCCGTCCGCGAGGAGCCCCCGAGCGCGACGTTGGGCGGCCTTCGCGTCACCGCGCTCCCCGTGGACGCGGATGCTGACCGGTGCCCCGTCGAGGGTGCCGCGGAGCACCGCGCGGCGGTGCGGGTTGTACCGGAGCAGGACGCTGCCGGCGCGCTGCTCGTCGCCGAGTTCGGCGAAGCCCGCGGCCAGTTCGGGGTCGGAGGCCACCGGGCCGAACGCCAGCGTGAGGCCATCGTGCTCGATCACCCGGATCCGCTGGCCCGCGCGTCCCGCCCGGCGGACGGCGCGGACGATCCTCGGGTCGTGCGCGCGGCTCGCCACCTGCGCCCACCCGTGGACGCCGTCGGGGGTGTGCAGCGCGGCGACCGTCGAGAGGCCGGGCTTGTGGCGGAGGCGTTTCGCCACCACCTCGGTGCCCACGAGGGCGGAGAGCCGCTCTGCGTCGAGGAACAGCGCCGCGGTCCGCATCGGGTCAGCCACGGCGCGACCCCAGGAAGGCGTCGCCAGCGCCCTGCCAGACGACCCTCCCCCGCTCCAGCCGGAACACCCAGTCGCAGGCGGCGGCCACCTGGTCGTCGTGGGTGACGACGATGGTCGTCCGCCCCTTGGTGAGCGTCTCGATGGCGGCGAGCACGGCGTCGGCGTTGTCGCCGTCGAGGCCGGTGGTGACCTCGTCGAGGACGACGATGGGCGCGTCCCGCAGCAGCGCACGCGCGATGGAGATGCGCTGGCGCTGCCCGCCCGACAGGGTGCCGCCGCGTTCGCCGACGAGGTGCTGGTACCCGTCGGGCATGGCCATGATGAAGTCGTGCGCGCGCGCCGCCCTCGCCGCATCCATGACCTCCTCGTCGGTGGCGTCGAGGCGGCCCATGCGGATGTTGTCCATGACGCTGCCGCTGAAGAGCACGGCCTCCTGCTGGACCAGCGCAACCTGGGAGCGGAGGAAGTCGATGTCGAGCGTCCGCAGGTCCATGCCGTCGGCGAGGACGACACCCTCCGACGGGTCGATCAGTCTGGGCACCAGCGACGCGAGGGTGGACTTCCCGGAGCCGGAGTGGCCGACGAAGGCGACCCGCTCCCCCGGCACGATCTCGAGGTCGATGTCTGAGACGGCCTCGTGCCGCTTCTGGAACCGGACGGTGACGCCGGAGAAGCGCAGGGCACCCGTGAGCGCGGGGACCCGGCGGGGCGCGCCGACGGGGCGGATCTCCGGTTCGACGTCGAGGACGTCCGCGACCCGTTCCCCGGACGCGGTGGCCCGCGCGATCCGGCCGGTGTACTTGGCCATGTCGCGCAGCGGCTTCATCGCGGTCTTGAGGTAGGTGGTGAAGATCACCAGGTCGCCGGGCGTCATGTTCAGCGTCATGACGCGCCAGCCGCCGAAGACCAGCACGGTGGCCGTCGCGATGCCGATCAGCAGGTCGGTGCGTCGCTCGAGCCCCGCGGCCAGCCGCTTCGACTTCACCCCGTCCCGCAGCGACTTCGCGTTGCTGCCCTGGAACCGGTCGCCCAGGTGGCGCTCGAGCCCGTACGCCTGCACCACGGAGATGGCCCCGACGGTCTCCTGCGCGATGTTGGCGAGGTCCCCCTCCGCCTGACGCGTCCTCCGGGAGGCGGTCGTGATCTTCGACGTGGAGGTGCGCGAGGTGAGCGCGAACGTCGCGGCGGCGACGATCACGACGACCGCGAGCAGCCAGTCGAGGAAGAACATCACGACCGTCATGGCGACCAGCGTCACCAGGTTGGCCAGCATCGGCAGCCCGGCCGTCACCGCGACCTCCTGCAGCCGCCCCACGTCGGCGATGAGCCGCTGGACGAGGTCACCGGAGCGGCTGGTGGCGTGGAACCGCCGCGACAGCCTCGCGACGTGGCCGAAGACCCGGGCCCGCAGCGCCGTCGCCACACGGGACCCGGCGAGCGCGAACGCCACCGTGGCAAGGTAGTTCGCCAGGGCGCGCAGGCCGACGATGGCGACGGTGGCGGCCCCGGCCAGGAGCAGCAGGCGCAGGCTCGCCGTCGGGCCCGTGCCGGCGAGGTCCGCGCCGAGGCTGCGGGTCAGGGCGTCGATGACGAACTTCAAGGGCCAGGGCTCCAGGACCCGGAACACCACCTCGAACAGCAACGCCACGACGCCCCCGGCCATGACCGGCCCGTGGCCCCGCAGGTGCGGCCGCACCAGCCCGAGCGTGCGGCGCAGGGCCGAGCGGGAGGGCTTGTCAGACGCGGGCATGCTCCCCCTCTATCGTGCGCGCCAGCACCTTCTCCCAGGTGTGCCGGCCGGTCATCAGCTCGCGCCCGGCGGCGCCCATGCGGCGCGCCGTGGCGGCGTCGGCGACGAGCCGGTCGATGGCGGCGGCGAGCTGGTCGGGACGGGAGGGTTCCACCAGCAGGCCGGTCTCGCCGTCGCGGACGATCGTCGGGATCTGCCCGACGCGGCTCGCCACCACCGGCAGTGCGGCGGCCGAGTACTCGAAGACCTTGAGCGGCGAGAAGTACTGGTCCCGCTGCTCCGGGTACGGGGCGGCCGCCACCCAGGCGCCGGCCATCGCCGCCGGGATGCCCTCGGGCGGGACGGCGCCGACGAAGTCGACCGCAACGCCGAGACTGTCAGCGAGGTCGCGCAGTGCGGACCCCTGCGGGCCGTCGCCGACGATCCGCAGCCTCCACCGTCGCCCCGCGAGCGCGGCGGCGCGGATGAGGTGCTCCGTCCCGTGCCAGGGCTTCAGCGTGCCGACGAACAGCACGGTCGGCTCCGTCCCGGGAACCACCGGCGCGATCCGGTCCACGTTCACCCCGTTCGGGGCGACGACGACGCGTGCGGCCAGTTCGGGATCGCCCGCCTGGGCCAGGCACCAGTCGGCGACCGGCCGGGACACCGCGGCCACCCGCGTCGCCGCGTGCAGCTGCGCCCGCAGCGCCCCGCGCGCCCATGCCTCGTCGACGAGGATCCGGTGGTCGCGCTGCTCCTCCACCAGGGGCGCGTTCACCTCGAGGTAGGCGGGGACGTCCAGCCGCTGGGCCACGAGCGACATGGCGACGGAGAACAGGGAGAACCGCTCGTAGACGACGTCTACTTCGTCGGCGATGGCGGCGCGCGCGAGACGCCGCGAGACGTCGGCCACCTGCTGCTCGCGGTCGGCCGTCCGCTCCTCGTCCGTGGCACCTCGGCCCTTGCCGACGGGCATGACGGTCACGGCCACGTCCTCGAGGTCGTGCGGCCGGTGGTCGCCGAGCCTCGTGCAGTAGACGTGCACCTCCGCCCCGCGGGCGCGCCAAGCGCGAACGATCTCCTGGACGTGCACCGAGGCCCCCTTCGTCCCGAACACGGGGATGCCGGGATCGGCGCAGATGTAGGCCACCCTCATGCGGTCACCTCGCTCAGCAGACGGGACTGGCGGGCGGTGTCGTACTCGCGCTCCACCAGCTCGCGGGCGGCACGGGACACCTCTGCGCGGGGGAAGTCGGGGTCGGCGACGTCGAGCAGCGCCCGAGTGAGCCCGTCCCGATCGCCGGGTTCCAGCAGCAGGCCCGTGGCGGGGCGGCCGTCGCCCCCCGCGTGCACGGCCTCCGGGATCCCGGTGACGCGGGTGGAGATCGGGACGACACCCGTCGCCATCGCCTCGAGGAGCACGGTCGGAAGCCCGTCGGCGTTGCCGTCAGCGCCGACGACGCAGGGCGCGGCCATCACGTCGGCCCAGCGCAGCAGCTCGACGACCTCGTCCTGGCTGCGCGGGCCGAGAAAGGTGACCGCGTCCCCGAGCCCGAGGTCGGCAGCGAGGCGACTGAGATCGTGGGCCAGCTCGCCGTCGCCGGCGATGCGGACGTCGAGCTCGAGCCCGTGGTCCCGGGCGGCGCGGGCGCTGTCGAGGAGCACGTCGAACCCCTTCTTCTCGACGAGCCGGCCCACGGCGGCCACCCGCAGCGGTCCCTCCGGGGAGCGCGGCTCTCGGTACGGGAAGCGGGCAAGGTCGAGCCCGTTGCGGACCAGGTGCAGGTGGTCGGCGACCTGCGGGAACCGGTCAGAGAGGTGCTCGAGGTTGTAGCGGCTGATCGTGATCACGCGGTCGGCGCGCGTCAGCAGCTCCTCCAGCAGACGCTCGTCGACGTCCTCGTGGAAGATGTCCTTCGCGTGCGCGGTGACCGACCAGGTGATGCCGGCGAGGTGCGCCGCGATGCAGGCTACGCGGGCCGCGGAGTTGGCGAAGTGGGCGTGCAGGTGGTCGATGCCGTCCGCCCTCACGCGTCGCGCCAGGTCGAGCCCCTGGGCGAGGTCACCGGAATCGATGCGGTGGACGAGGGGCATGAGCTCGGCCAACCCGTGCAGGGCGCCGGGCAGCTCGGCGTCGACCGCCTTGATGGATGAGAAGAGGTCGGAGGCCTTCGAAGGACGCGCGAGATGGGTGACGGGTGCCTGGACCTTGGCGATCTCGGGGTGGAAGCGCGCGTCGGTGGTGGGTCGGGTGGCGTAGATGGCCAGCTGTTCGCCGGCCGCCTCCCGGGCCAGGATCTCGGTGACGATGAAGGTCTCTGAGAATCGGGGGTACACCTTGACGACGTAGCCGGTGGTCATGCCGCCACCCCCGCCCCGTCATGCTTGCCGACGAGCAGCGCTGCGGCGAGCGAGCCCACCGCTCGCAGTCCGTCGAGGTCGAGCCCGTCCCGTCGGACCTCCCGGCCCACCGCCCGGGCGATCCACTCACCGAGTTTCCCGGGGTCGAGTTGCTCGAGGCGGATGGTCTCCGCCGCCCCGATGGCGGCGAGGCCCTCGGCGCGGATCACCTGCTCGAGGCGTGGGCGGCTGCGCGGCACGAGGAGGTGCGGCACGCTCGTGGTCATGGCCTCCGTCACTGTGTTGTAGCCGGCCATCGAGACCAACGCCGAGGCGTGGCTGATGGAGGCGAGTCCGTCGGGCACCTGGTCCACCACGCGCGTCCCCGGACGAGCGTGGGCGACGATGGCCCGCCGCTCCTCGGCGGGCATCTGCGGGCCGGTGACGACGACGTGCTGGTACCCGCTGGGGACCGGCGCACGCACCGCGACGTCGCAGAGCGCGGCGCCGTCGGAGCCGCCGCCGACCATGGTGAGGACGTATGGGACCCGGGGCCGTCGCGCGGGCCGGGCGGGCCTGCCGTTGGCCAGGTATCCGGTGTAGGCGACGAGGCACTTGAGCCGAGCGGGGACCTCACCGGTGGCGAGCGGGTCATGCACCCGGGGGTCTCCATAGAGCCAGATGGCGTCGTACAGCGCGGCGAGGTCTTCGGGGTCGCCGAGCCGCTCCCATTCCTGGGCGGCCACGGCCGGCTCGTCGAGCACCTCCCGGAGCCCGAGCACGATCGAGGCCTGGGGACGTTCCTCACGGAGCGTGCGGAGCGCCCGCTCGAGCTCACCGCGCAGGCCGAGGGCATGCCGGTCGACGATCACGAGATCGGGCTCGAACGCCCCGACGGAGGCGGCGAGCAGTTGCGAGCGGATCCGCAGCAGCCGAGACATCGACACGTCGACGCGTCGCGGCGCGTAGCCGCCCGACTCCTTCGTGAGGCCGGGGAGGGAGACGTGGTCGAAGCCCGCGGGGAGCTGGTCGGAGATGGAGTCGAACCCGGTGAAGAGCAGCCCGGTCACCGCGCGGCCGGTGAGCCGCGGCAGGTGCGTCGCCAACGACTGCGCCACCGCGAGGTTGCGGCGGATGTGGCCCAGGCCCTGCGAGTCGTGCGAGTAGAGCACGACCCGCCAGGGGCGGTCACTCTTGGGGCGGTGGAGCATCGGGCGGTCCTTTCCTCGGTACGAGGAGTCAACCAAGGTCCGCTGAAGGCTCGATTAACCCTTTGTGAGAGGATCCTCACAATTCTGCACCGTCCACCCATGCAGCAGCCCCGGGCGCTCTCGCTGCCCGGGGCTGCTCGTCGGTCGTGCTTCGAGGCTCAGAGGTCCTTCATCGAGGTGAGCACGTCGTCGATGATGCCGTACTCCTTCGCCTCCTGGGCCGTGAGGTACTTGTCGCGCTCGATGTCCTTCGAGATCTTCTCGATGGGCTGGCCGGTGTCGTCGGCGAGCATCTGCTCCATGAGGGAACGGATGCGCAGGATCTCGCGGGCCTGGATCTCGAGGTCCGAGGACTGGCCGCTGCCGCCCTCGGTGGCCGGCTGGTGGATCAGGATCCGCGAGTTCGGCAGGGCCAGTCGCTTGCCCTTGGCGCCGGCCGCCAGCAGCACGGCCGCGGCGGAGGCCGCCTGGCCGAGGCAGACGGTCTGCACGTCGGGCTTGATGTAGCGCATGGTGTCGTAGATGGCGGTGAGGGCCGTGAAGGATCCGCCCGGGGAGTTCAGGTAGATCGAGATCGGCCGCTCGGAGTCCATCGACTGCAGCACCAGGAGCTGGGACATGACGGCGTTCGCGATGTCGTCGCTGATCGGGGTGCCGAGGAAGATGATGCGGTCCTCGAACAGCTTCGTGTAGGGGTCGACGCGGCGCACGCCGTAGCTGGTGCGCTCCTCCCACTGCGGGATGAAGTAGTCCATCGACGGGCCGGCCGGGGCCAGGCCGCCGGGCAGGTGGGCCATGGCGTTCGGGTTGGTGATCACTGGTTGGGTGCCTCCGTCTTGATCTGCGACGCACGCTCGTAGACGTGGTCGATGAAGCCGTACTCGAGCGCCTGCTCGGCGGTGAACCAGCGGTCGCGGTCCGAGTCCTTCTCGATCTGCTCGACGGTCTGCCCCGTGTGCTCGGCGATGAGGCGGGCCATCGTGCTCTTGATGTGGAGCGACTGCTCCGCCTGGATCCGGATGTCCGACGCGGTGCCGCCGAGGCCACCGGAGGGCTGGTGCATCATGATGCGGCTGTGCGGCAGCGCGAACCGCTTGCCGGGGGTGCCGGCGGACAGCAGGAACTGTCCCATCGAGGCCGCGAGGCCCATCGCGACGGTGGCGACGTCGTTGCTGATCCACTGCATGGTGTCGAAGATCGCCATGCCGGAGTCGACGGAGCCGCCGGGCGAGTTGATGTAGAGGTAGATGTCCTTGTTGGGGTCCTCCGCGTTGAGGAGGAGCATCTGGGCGCAGATCGCGTTGGCGTTCTCGTCGCGGACCTCCGAGCCGAGGAAGATGATCCGGTTGGCCAGCAACGCCGAGTAGACGTTGTCGGTCATTCCCAGTGCGCCGCTGCCGGGTGCGGCCATGGTCGGCAAAGTTAGCTTCTCAGTCACGGACACAAACCTACCGGGCAGTTCGGCCCCACCCAACCATCGGCGCGGATGTTCGCCCGAAGCCGACTCGCGGGCCAACAAGGGAAAAGGGCGGCCCGGCCGGAGCCGGACCGCCCTCGTCAGGCGCTGGTTCAGGCCTTCTCGGCCTCGTCCTCTTCGTCGAACTCGGTGACGACCTCGGCAGCCGGAGCCTCCTCGTCGGCGTCCTCGGTGTCGAGGAGCTCCGGCTCCTCCTCGGCGACGACCGGCTTCGGCATCTCCACCACGTTGCCGTCGGCGTCCTTCACGACCGCGAGCGCGCAGATCTGCGCGAGCGACTTGCCGCGGCGGACCTCACCCATCCACTCGCCCATGTGGTTGTGCTCCATCATGTGCTGGATCTCCTGCTGCGGGGAGCTCCCGGACTGCTGGGCCTTCTGGAAGATGAGCTCGGTCAGGTCCTGCTGGGACACGTCGACCTGGTTCTCCTCGGCGAACTTGTCGAGGATGATCTGCGCGCGGAGGGCCTCCTCGCCGCGCTTGTTGAGCTCGGCCCAGAACTCCTCCTCGGTCTCGGCCTCCTCGTCCTCGGCGTCCTCGAGGTACTGCTTCAGGGTGAGCCCGGCCTGGGCGAGCTGGCGCTCGACCTGCTGGCGGCGGGCCTCCAGGTCGGCCTGCAGGACCTTCTCGGGGAGCTCGAAGCTCGTGCGGGCGACGACCTCCTCGATGACCTTGTCGCGAGCGTTGGCGATCTGCTCCTGCTTGGCCTGCGCCTCGACGGCCTTGCGCAGGTCGTCCTTCATCTCGTCGACCGTGTCGAACTCGGAGACCAGCTGGGCGAACTCGTCGTCCACCTCCGGCAGCTCCTGCGCCTGCACCTTGTTGACGGTCACCTCGATGTCGGCCTCCTGGCCGCGGTGGGCGCCGCCCAGCAGCGTGGACTGGAAGGTCTTGGACTCGCCGGCCTTGAGGCCGGTGACGGCCTTGGCGAGGCCCTCGAGCATGTTCTTGTCGTCACCGATCTCGTACGTGATGCCCTCGGCGGCGGCGTCGGAGAGCTCCTCGCCGTCCTTCGTCGCCTTGAGGTCGATGGTGACGAGGTCGCCCTTCTTGGCCTTGCGGGTGACGTCCTTCTGGGTGGCGAACCGCTTGCGGAGCAGCTGGATGCGCTCCTCGAGCTGCTCGTCGGTGGACTCCGCGTTGTCGACCTCGACGGTGATGTCCTCGAACTTGGGCAGCTCGAACTCGGGGCGCACGTCGATCTCGGCGGTGAACTCGACGACCTCGCCGTCCTCGAGCTTCGTCATGTCGATGTCGGGCTGCGACAGGGGGGTGATGTCGTGCTCGGCGACCGCCGCGTTGTACGCCGCGGGCAGCGCCTCGTTGATGGCCTCCTGCAGCACGACGCCGCGGCCGAAGCGCTGGTCGATCACCGCTGCCGGCACCTTGCCCTTGCGGAAGCCGGGGATGTTCACCTGTCCCGCGATCTCCTTGTAAGCCTTGTCCAGGTGCGGCTTCAGGTCGGCGAACGGGATCTCGACGGTGAGCTTCACCCGCGTGGGGCTGAGCTGCTCAAGGGTGCTGGGCACGAAAGTTGTCTCCTGTGATTACGAATGTGACTGTGCAATCCTAGCGATCCGCGCCAAGATTCAGAATCGGCGATGGTTGAGTGGGTCACGGGTCCCATGATGGTTGAGCGCCGACCGCGGAGCAGTCGGCTGGTCGAAACCACCGTGCGCCGCGTCAGATTCCCAGCAGCAGCGTCTGGACGGCCGCGCCGGCGGTCATCACCACCATGCCGAGCACCAGCACCAGTGCGACGACCCGCACCCAGTGCGGACGGCCGCGCTCGGGCTCCTCGTTCGGCTGGTAGAGCACGCCCAATCCCTCCCGGCTGCGCACTTCGCTCGTTCCGCGCGCCTGCTGCTAAACTTCATCGACGTTCGCGGATGTAGCTCAATGGTAGAGCTCCAGTCTTCCAAACTGGTGGTGCGGGTTCGATTCCCGTCATCCGCTCGATGGCACCAGCTTAGGTGCTTCCCAGGGAGCTGCCCCACCAGCCATTTCGCGGCAGCGAAGCGGCCCCTTCAGTACCGTGGAGCCATGAAGACCGTGCTCCGCATCGTCGCCATCGCGATCGCCACCGCCGTCGCCGTCTGGCTGGTCCCCGGCATCACCCTCACCGCGAACTCGACGCAGTCCCAGATCCTCACCCTCCTGCTCGTCGCCGCCGTGATCGCGCTCGTCAACGCGTTCGTGAAGCCGTTCGCGACCGCGCTCGGCGCCTGCCTCATCATCCTGACCCTGGGCGTCTTCTACCTCGTGATCAACGCCCTGATGCTCATGCTCTCGTCGTGGCTGGCGGAGGTGCTGGGCCTGGGGTTCTCCGTCGACGGGTTCTGGCCAGCGCTGTGGGGGTCGATCATCATCTCGATCGTGAGCGCCGTCACCGGCGGGCTGCTGGGCGCGAACAAGGACTGAGAGCGTCTCGGCGCCGATGCAGTAGACTGCAGCAGGCCCGCGAGGGCACCGGGGCGTAGCGTAGTGGCTAGCGCGCCTGCTTTGGGAGCAGGAGACCGCAGGTTCGAGTCCTGTCGCCCCGACCGCTGGATTCCCCCCTTTGGCAGTATTGCCCCATGACGGTGACCGACCACGACGCGCTGGTGCGCTTCTCGGAACCGTCGCGCGCCTGGTTCACCGAGGTGTTCCGCTCCCCCACCCCCGTGCAGGCGGCCGCCTGGGATGCGATCGGGCAGGGACGGCACTCGCTCGTCGTGGCCCCCACCGGCTCCGGCAAGACGCTGGCCGCGTTCTTCCACTTCCTGGACCGCCTGTCGCAGGAGCCCCGGCCCGACGACATCGGGACGCGCGTGGTGTACGTGTCGCCGCTGAAGGCCCTGGGCGTCGACGTGGAGCGCAACCTGCGCGCCCCGCTCGTCGGGATCCGGCGCACCGCGGAGCGGTTGGGCGTGAGCACGCCCCCGCTGACCGTCGGCGTCCGCTCCGGCGACACCACCCCCAAGGAACGGGCCGCGCTCGTGCGTCGCCCTCCGGACATCCTGATCACCACGCCCGAGTCCCTGTACCTGATGCTCACGTCGCGGGCTCGTGCCACCCTCGCCGGAGTCGAGGCGATCATCATCGACGAGATCCACGCGCTCGCCGGCACCAAGCGCGGCTCCCACCTGGCGCTCACCCTGGAACGGCTCGACGCGCTGACCGGGCGCGACGTGCAGCGCGTGGCCTTGTCTGCCACCGTCCGGCCGATCGACCGCGTCGCTGCGTTCCTGGGCGGCGACCGCCCCGTCGAGGTGGTCGCCCCGCCGTCGGAGAAGGCGTGGGACGTGTCCGTGCGGCTCACCGTCGACGACATCACCCAGCCGGGTCCGCCACCAGGCGGCCCGCCGCCAGAGAGCCTCGACCCGCTGCTGTCGGCGCCCGCGGAGACCACGGAGTCGCTGTGGCCGCACGTCGAGCAGGACGTGTACGAGTCGGTGATGGCCGGCCGCTCGACGCTGGTGTTCACCAACTCCCGCCGCACGGCCGAGCGCCTCACCGCGCGCCTCAACGAGATCTGGGCCGAGGAGCACGACCCGGAGTCGCTCGCCGCCCCCTCCAGGCGTCCGCCCGCGCAGGTCATGGCCTCCTCCGACGAGGTGGGCGCGGCCCCCGCGGTGATCGCCCGCGCGCACCACGGGTCGGTGAGCAAGGAGGCGCGCGCCGACATCGAAGCCGCGCTCAAGTCAGGCGAGTTGAAGTGCGTGGTGGCCACGTCGTCGCTCGAGCTCGGCATCGACATGGGCGCCGTGGACCGCGTGATCCAGGTCTCGTCCCCGCCGTCGGTGGCGAGCGCGCTGCAGCGCATCGGCCGGGCGGGGCACGACGTCGGCGCCGTCTCGCGCGGCACCGTGTACCCCCTGCACCGGGGCGACCTGATCCCGTCGGCGGTGGTCACCGAGCGCATGCTCCGCGGCGAGATCGAGGAGATCCGCATCCCCCGCTCGCCGCTCGACGTGCTCGCCCAGCAGACCGTCGCCGCGGCTGTGGCCGCGGACGAGCTGGGGCTGGACGTCGAGGAATGGTTCGAGTCGGTGGGCCGCGCCATGCCGTTCGCCGGGCTGGACCGCGGGTTGTTCGACTCCGTGGTCGAGCTCCTCACCGGCGCCTATCCGAGCGCCGACTTCGGCGATCTGCGCGCACGGCTGGTGGAGTCCGACGGCCGGCTGCACGCCCGCACGGGCGCGCTGCGGCTCGCGGTCACCTCCGGCGGCACCATCCCCGACCGCGGCCTCTTCGGCGTCTTCCTCGCCGGCGAGGAGGGGCCCGGCCGCCGCGTGGGCGAGCTCGACGAGGAGATGGTCTACGAGTCACGGGTCGGCGACGTGTTCGCCCTCGGCGCGTCGTCGTGGCGGATCGTGGAGATCACCCGCGACCAGGTGCTCGTCGTCCCGGCCCCCGGCCACACCGGCCGGCTGCCGTTCTGGCACGGCGACATGGAGTCGCGGCCCGCGGAACTCGGCCGAGCGATCGGTCGCTTCCACCGCGAAGCGCTGCGTGGGGCGGAGCGACTGGAGCAGGACATCCTCACGCCGCAGGTCCGCGCCAACATCCGCGGCTACCTCGCCGAGCAGAAGGACGCCACCGGGCACGTCCCCGACGACACCACCGTCGTCATCGAGCGGTTCCGCGACGAGGTCGGCGACTGGCGCTTCGTGCTGCACTGCCCCCTGGGCCGCGCGGTGCTGGCGCCGTGGGCGCTGGCCATCGGGTCGTCGCTGCGGTCGGCCACCGGCATCGACGTGGTCCCCGTGGCCTCCGACGACGGCATCATCTGGCGGCTGCCCGACAGCGAGACCGCCGAGCAGATCCTGGACCACGTCATCCCCGACGCGGATGCCGTCGTCGACACCGTCACCGAGGAGGTGGGCGGCACCGCCCTCTTCGCCGCCCGCTTCCGCGAGTGCGCGGCCCGCGCCCTGCTGCTCCCGCAGCGCGACCCCGGCCGCCGGAGCCCGCTCTGGCAGCAGCGCCAGCGCGCCGCCCAGCTGTTGGAGGTGGCCCGGCACCATCCCCGATTCCCGATCATCATCGAGACCGTCCGCGAGGTGCTGCGCGACGTCTACGACCTCCCCGGCCTCGTCGAGGTGCTGCGCGCCGTGCACAAGGGGGCGCTGCGCGTCGTGGAGACGACGACGCCGACCCCCAGTCCGTTCGCCGCCACCATGCTGTTCCGCTACACCGGCGAGTTCATGTACGAGGGCGACGTGCCCGTCGCCGAGCGCCGGGCCGCCACCCTGTCGATGGACCCGGCGCTGCTGGCGGCCGTCCTCGGCACGGTCGACCTCCGCGAACTGTTGGACCTGGAGGTGATCGAGCAGGTCGAGGCCGAACTGCAGCACACCACCGACGAGCGCCGCGCCCGCACCGTCGAGGAGCTCGCCGACCTCCCCCGCCTGCTCGGTCCGATCCCGTTCGACTTGCTGCCTGCCCGGCTCGTGCCAGAGCTCGGCGCGACGATGGATGCCGCCGTGGAGCAGCTGTCGGGGCGGGTCTTCGTCGTCCAGTTCGCGGGCCGGCCGCACCTCGCCGCCGCCGGCGACCTGGGGTTGCTCCGCGACGCGCTCGGCGTCCCCCTGCCCCCGGGCGCCCCCGAGGGCGCGACCGCCGAGCCGGGCCGGGACCCGCTTACGCAACTGGTGATGCGCTACGCCCGCACCCACGCGCCGTTCACCCCGGCCGGGATCGCGACGGCGTTCGGGCTCGGCACCGCCACCGCCGACCTCATCCTCGAGCGGGAGGCGGCCGCGAAACGCCTCATCAAGGGCCACTTCACGCCCGGCCGCACGGAGACCGAGTACTCGGACCCCGAGGTGCTGCGTCGCATCCGCGGCCGCGCGCTGGCGGCGGCCCGGGCCCAGATCCAACCCGTCTCCACCTCGGGCCTCGCACGGTTCCTGGCCTCGTGGCACGGGCTCGACGAGCGGCCGGAGTCCAGCCCCGACGAGGTGTTCACCGCCCTACAGCGCCTCGCCGGCGCGGCCCTGCCGGCGAGCGCGTGGGAGACGCAGGTCCTGCCGTCGCGGGTGCGCGGCTACTCGCCGTCGCACCTGGACACCCTGCTCGCCGAGGGCGAGGTGGTGATCCGCTTCCGCGGCGCGCTCGGCCCGGGCGACCCACTCGTCGCGCTCGTGCCGGCCGCCGACCTCGATCTGCTCGCGCCCCCGCCCGCCCCCGAGAAGGAACTGGCGGGGCTGGCCGACGAGTTGGGCGCCTCGGGGGGCCTCTTCACCGAGGTGCGCTCCGCCCGCGAGCGCGCCAGCGGCGCGCTGCAGGACACCCCGGAACTCATCGAGGCCTGGTGGCGCGCGGCCGAGGCCGGGCTCATCGCCCCGACCTCCATGGCACCGGTGCGCGCACGCATCACGGGCTCCGGCAAGCCCGCCCACCGCGGCGCACGGCCGCCGGCGCGCAGCCGGTCGCGGCTCCCCCGCCCCGGCCGCGCGCTGCTCGGCCGCCCCAGCCTCGACGGGGTCGCCCCCGCTGTGGCGGGCCGCTGGTACCGCGTCGCCGACCCCGCGCTGCCACCCGCCGAGCAGGCGATCGCCCGCATCTCGGCGTGGCTGGAGCGGTTCGGCGTGATCACCCGGGGCGCGGTGATGGCCGAGTCCCCCGAGGGCGGGTTCGCCGCCGCGTACCATGTGCTCGCCGAACTTGAGCGCGCAGGGAAAGTGGTGCGGGGCTACATCGTCGACGGGCTCGGCGGCTCCCAGTTCGCCACCTCCGCCACCGTCGACCACATCCGCACCTTCGCCGACAGCCCCGACGACACCACCTGGCCCTCCGGCGTCGCCGACGCCCAGCCGGTCGTGCTGTCCGCCTCGGACCCCGCCAACCCCTACGGCAGCATCGTCGGCTGGCCCGAGCACCCCACGGTGCGGGTCACCCGGGCCGCGGGGGCACTCGTCGTGCTCGCCGACGGTCTCTGCCTCGCGCACCTGACCCGCGGCGGCCGCAGCCTCACCATCTTCGAGTCTGCCCACGGCCCGTCCCGCGACGAGGTGGTGGGGCTCGTCGGGCGCGCGCTGCACCAGGCCGTCACCGAGCACCGCGTACCGAGGATCAAGATCGAGTCGCTCGACGGCGAGCCGCTCGGGTTCGGGCCGGACCTCGAGGCGCTCATCGCGGCCGGCGCGCGGAACACCCCGCGGGGTGTCGTGTTCGAGGCGCGCCGTGCCTGAGGGCGACACCGTCTACCAGCTCTGGCAGCGGCAGCAGCCGCTCGAGGGCCGCGCCATCACCGCCTGGGACGCGCGCGTCCCGTCGCTCGCCACCACCGACGCCACCGGCGCGGTCATCGAACGGGTCTGGCCGTGGGGCAAGCACCTGTTCTGGCGGATCGTCTCCGAGCGCGGCGTCGACGTCCTCCACACCCACCTGCGAATGGACGGCACCTGGCGCGTCCACGCCGCCGGGAGCCGGTGGAGCGCCCCCGCCCACACCGCCCGCCTCGTCGTGCGCGTGGCCGGGTCCCCGGATCCTTCTCGCGAGGTCGAACTCGTCGGCCACGACCTCGGGATGGTGGAACTCTGGCCGGCCGAGCAGTACGAGAAGCGCACCGCCCATCTCGGGCCCGACCCGCTGGGCCCCGACTGGGACGCGCCCGGGCGCTGGGACCGGCCCGGGCGCGAAGAGTCCGTCGACCGCTTCGCCGCACAATCGGGCACCACCGTGGGCGAGGCCCTCCTCGACCAGCGCGTGATCGCCGGCCTCGGCAACGTCTTCCGCGCGGAGCTGTGCTTCCTCCTGGGCGTCCACCCCGCCTCCGACGTACGCAGCCGGGAGCCGGAGTTCGTCGTCGACCTCGCGGCCGAGGCGCTGCAGTTCAACCGGGAGCGCGTCGCCAGGCTCTTCACCGGGGTCGACAGGGCCGGCGAGCGCACCTTCGTCTACGGGCGCGAGGGGCAACCCTGCCGACGGTGCGGCACCCCCGTCCGCAGCGGACGGCTGGGCGGCGCCACCAGCGTCGCCGATCCCCGTGCGGGGCAGGACCGCATCGTGTACTGGTGCCCGAGGTGCCAACCGCTGCAGGGCTGAGGCGGTTTGGAGGCCTCAGCGGTGGATGTGTTGGCGCCAGTCGGGCGGCACGCGTCCTTCCGGTCCGGGGGCCGGCTGGTCCTCCGGGTGCGACGTCGGGGGAGCCAGCCGCACCTCGTCGGCGTAGTCCTCCTGGGCGTAGTCCCACATCCAGCTCTCGCCGGGCTCGAAGCTCTGCATGATCGGGTGACCGGTGGAGCGGAAGTGGGCGGTGGCGTGCTGCCCCGGGGAACTGTCGCAGCAGCCGATGTGCCCGCAGGCCGCGCAGCGGCGGAGGTGCACCCACCAGCCGCCGGACGCCTCGCACTCGTCGCAGCCCGTGCCGCTGGGCGGCACCTCGGTGTCGATCGCGATCTCGCTCATGGCTCGACGGTACGCCTCCGGCCCGGTCCGCACAGGGGTTCCGCGGCTTCGCGGGCCGTTCTTCAACCCAACGGCTCGAACCGCGCCTGGAAGAAGCGCAGGTACTTCGGCTCGTAGACCATCCGCAGCCCCTTCACCGACTCGCGCTGGTCGAAGCACTCCTTGACCGCCTCCGCCACGACGTCCATGTGCGCCTGCGTGTAGACCCGCCGCGGGATCGTGAGGCGCGTGAGCTCGAGCTTGGGGCGTCGGTGCTCCCCCGTCACCGGGTCACGGCCGGCCGAGACGATGCCGCGCTCCATGGCGCGGATGCCGGAGTCGAGGTACAGCTCGGCCGCGAGCGTCTGCGCCGGGAACTGCTCCTGGTCGAGGTGCGGGTAGAAGGCGCGCGCATCGAGGAAGATGCCGTGGCCGCCGATCGGCTTCACGAACGGGATCCCCCACTCCTCCAGCAGCATCCCGAGGTAGCGGACCTGCCCGATCCTCGACTTCATGTGGTCGTCACGCACCGATTCCCGGATGCCGACCGCCATGGCCTCCATGTCGCGCCCCGCCATGCCGCCGTAGGTGTGCAGCCCCTCGTAGACGACGACCAGGTTGCGCGCCTCCTCGTACACGTCCGGATCGTTGGTGGACAGCCATCCGCCGATGTTGACGAGCGGGTCCTTCTTGCCCGACATGGTGGCGCCATCGGCGTAGGAGCAGAACTCCTTCAGGATCTCGGCGATGGGGGTGCCGGCGTAGTGCTCGTCGCGCTCCTGGATGAAGAGCGCGTTCTCCACCGCCCGCGTCGCGTCGAGGTAGATCGGGATCCCGTGCCGGGCGGTCAGCTCCCGTACCGCCCGCATGTTGTCCATGGAGATCGGCTGGCCGCCCGCCATGTTCACGGTCGCGGCGACGCAGACGTACGGGATCTGGTCGGCGCGCACCTCGTCGATCAGGCGCTCGAGCTTGGCCAGGTCGACGTTGCCCTTGAACTCGAAGTCCGAGGACGTGTCGTGGGCCTCGTCGACGACCACGTCGTGGAAGGTGGCCCCGTTGGCCTCCTGGTGGTAGCGCGTCGTAGTGAAGTACATGTTGCCGGGCACGTGGTGGCCGGGCCGGATGAGTGTCGAGGAGAGGATGTTCTCGGCGCCGCGGCCCTGGTGCGTGGGCACGAGGTACTTGAACCCGTACACCTCACGGACGGTCTTCTCGAGGTGGTAGAAGTTCTCGCTCCCGGCGTAGGCCTCGTCGCCGAGCATGATGGCCGCCCACTGGCGGTCGCTCATGGCGTTGGTGCCGGAGTCGGTCAGGAGGTCGATGTACACGTCGCGGCTGTGCAGCAGGAACGTGTTGTACCCCGCGTCGGCGATGGCCCGCTCCCGCTGCTCCCGGGTGGTCATGTGCAGCGGTTCGACGGCCTTGATCTTGTACGGCTCGGCCCAGCTGCGGCGGTCCTGCTGCTGCCCCATGGTGTGGAGGCTCGGCATAACGGCTTCCCTTTCGGATACGGCCGGGCCTCGCTGCCCGGCACCACCGATGCTATTGGCGGCGGGGTCGGTCCGGGGCGGGACGTTGGCAACCAGCCCGACGGGCTGAGGGGCCACCTGTGCGGCGTCAGAAACGTGTGATGTCTCAGGACATCGGACGGCGTCAGAACCGCACAGGATGCGGTTGTCCCGCCCGGGCAGTGACCGTCACCAGCGCCGCGACGCCACGTCGGCGACGTATGCCGAGTCGAGCATCATCACCGCCCGCCGCATGGCGCCGCCGTCGATGCCGTCGACGGTGTCGATGCGCGGCTTGGTGGGGACGTCCGTCGGCTGCTGGGCGACCCGGGCGGCCACGGCGTCGAGGCGCGACGTGACGTCGTCGCTCAGCATGTCGCGCAGCTGCCCGCGCTTCGACAGCTCCACTGCGAAGGCCTCGTGCTCGTCGATCACCGACGGGTCCTCGGTGAGCAGCATGGTCCCGGCCGAGCGGAGCAGCTGCTTGCCGCGCTCCACGTCGCCCCCACCGAACTCGGCGACGGCGTCCCGCAGAATAGGGTTCTCGTCGCGGACCTGCTCGGCCAACAGGACGAGGTGGGCCCCGAGGATGCGCTCCTTCATGCGCGCGTGGGACTCCTCCGGCGACAGGAGTTGGCGGTCCTCCGGGCTCGACATCGCCTGGGAGTCGAGCAGCTCGCGGCCGCGGTCGTCCGGCTCGGTGAGCGTGTCCTTCAACGGGATCACCTTGATGAACAGTGTGAAGAGCAGGCTGAGCCCCGTCATGAACGGCAGCACGAAGAAGACGTGGCCCATCGCGTCGGCGAGGGACGCCCGCAACAGCTGGGCGACGGGCTCCGGCAGCGAAGCCAGCCGCGCTGGATTGAGCACGACGTTCGGGTCGAGCCCGCCGGCGGGCAGCTGCGCCTCGAGCTCGGGCGTCGTGCGCTGTCCCAGCGCGAACGCCAGCCCGGTGGTCATGATGGTGCCGGCGATGGCGGTGCCGAGGGTGTTGCCGATGTTGCGGAAGAACTGCAGGGTCGACGTGCCCACGCCGAGGTCGCGACGCTGCAGCGCGTTCTGGACCGCCAACACGTAGATCTGGAACGCCATGCCGTAGCCGAAGCCCACCACCGACGTGAAGAGCGCCACCTCCCAGCGGGCGGAGTCGGCGCCCAGCCGCAGCATGAGCAGCGCGCCGACCGTCTGCAGGACGGCGCCGATCGAGGCGAACTCCTTGTAGCGGCCGGTGCGGGTGGTGAGGTTGCCGACCACGATGCCCATCCCGAAGAGGACCACGTTCATGGGGATGAGGATGAAACCGGACACCGTCGCCGACTCCCCCAGTACGCCCTGCACGTAGACAGGCACGTAGATGAGGATCGCCACCATGGCCATGTTCATGAAGAAGGCCGCGAGGGTGGAGAACGTGAAGATCGAGTTGCGGAACAGGTACATCGGCACGATCGGTTCCTCGGCCCGCAGCTCGATGCGCACGAACACCACGCTGAATACGAGGCCGACGACGAGCAGGATGGCGACCTGCGGGTCCGCCCACCCGATCGATCCGCCGAGCGAGATCCCGAGCAGCGACGTGGTGACGGCGATCGTCATCGTCGAGATACCGGCGTAGTCGATCCTGGGCGCGATCGACTCCTCGCTGATGTGCAGGTGCCGCAGGATGACCACCAGCGCGGCGAAACCGACCGGCAGCGAGATGTAGAACAGCCAGCGCCAGCTGGACACGTCGGTGATCCAGCCTCCCAGCAGCGGGCCCGCCACCTGGGAGGCGCCCATCACCGCCCCCATGTAGCCCTGGTACTTGCCGCGCTGCCGGGCCGGGATCAGCACGCCGAGGATGGTCTGGCTGAGCGGCATCAGGATGCCCATCCCGATGCCCTGGACCGTGCGCGCGAAGATCAGGAAGCTGAAGCTGGTGGCCACGCCGGAGAGCATGGAGCCGACCATGAAGACCACGAGCCCGATGATGTAGAAGCGCCGCCGCCCGAAGATGTCGGAGAGCTTGCCGCTGATGGGCGTGATCACCGCCGACACGAGCATGACGATGGTCGACAGCCATGAGTACCACGCGAGCCCGCCGAGGTCGGCCACGATCCGTGGGATGGCCGGCCCGACGATCGTCTGGCTGATCGACGCGGTGAACATGCCGATCACCAGCCCGAGGTAGGCCCACCGGATCTCGCCGAATTCGAAGGCGGCTTCCCTCTCACGCTCACTGCTCACGAGGGGCCAATGTACGCCGAAAAAGTTCTGCGATCATTTACCGCGTGACTCTGACGATCGAACCCGCGGATTTCGCGGATCCCGCGCTGGCGGACTTCGTCCAGGCGCACATCGACGACATGTGGCCGACCGCGCCCCCGGAGAGCCAGCACCCGCTCTCGCTCGAGGAGCTGCAGCGGCCGGGCGTGCGGTTGTGGGTCGCGCGGCTCGATGGCGTGCTAGTCGGGACCGCGGCGCTGAGCCGGATGGCGGGCGGCGACCTGGAGCTCAAGACGATGCGCACCGAGCCGGCAGCGCGCGGACGGGGGGTCGGGACCGCCCTGCTGGAACGCGTGCTCGCCGAGGCTGGCGCGTCGGGAGCGAAGAGGGTGTGGCTCGAGACGGGCAGCATGGAGTTCTTCGCTCCGGCGCGGGCGCTCTACGCGAAGTACGGGTTCGTGGAGTGCGGTCCGTTCGGCGACTACGGCCCGGACCCCAACAGCACGTTCATGGTGCGCGTGCTCTAGGTAGGGCCCTGAGTATTCTCGCCCAACTTTCCTCCGAACGGCGGCGAAGGGGCGCGCGACGGGCTCCCCGCCTCCTATGGTTGGCCGCGAAGAAAGGGAAATCCATGCCGCTTGCAGACAGGGTCGAGGTCGCCGTGGAGGACGGTCGCCTCGCCCGCCTCCTGATCAGCAACAAATGGCGAGATCACGGAACGCCCGAGGAGCTCGCGCAGGCCATCTCCGCCGCCATCCGCGACGCGATGCCACCCGCAGCCCGCGCCACAGCGGCCGTCCCCGCGCCGGCGCGGGCGATGTCGCCGGGCGAGTTGCGCGCCTACATGGAGCAGCACAACGACTGGCACCGCCGCGCGCGCGACTTCCGCCGCCGCGCCGCCGAGGGCACGCTGGTCCCCGATCCTGCCCCCGTGGCAGCCGCCGAGGGGAACCACGTGCAGCTGCGCTTCTCCCAAGGACGGTTCGAGTCGCTGAAGCTGAACCCCGCCTGGGCCGAGAAGGCCAACATCCAGACGCTCGTCGACGAGGTGCTCGCGGCCTTCGCCGACGTGGACCTCGTCCTGCACGACCCGGCCGCCGAGGAGCGCCGGGCGCTGCACCGCCTGCACGATTCCATCAGCGAGTTCGCCTCGGCGGTGCGCCGATGAACGACTCCTACAACGCCGCCCGCGCCATCGAGCAGACGTGCCTCGACCTCGTCGAGAGCTATGGCCAGCTCGCCGAGGAGGGCGCGAACGTGCTCGGCAACATCAAGTCGGTCATCGGCCAGCTCAAGCAGTGGAAGTACACGGTGACCCACGGCCAGTCGGGGCACACCTCCGTCGAGTACCGTGACGACCCCTACGCCTGGTGGGAGAAGGCCCTCATCTGGACCGGCGGCATGAGCTTCAGCGAGGAGGTCGTCGACCACCCGCGCAAGCAGGAGGCGCTCGACGCCCTCGCCGAGACCCAGGGCATCGTCGACGACGCGGACGAGAAGTTCGAGCTGGACGCGGAGCACATGCGTGACTCGGTGACCAGCATCGCCGAGCACATGAGCGGCTGGGTGGACGTCTCCTCCCGCTTCTCGCAGTTGGTCTACGCCAGCTCCGCCAGCCAGATCCCCACGAGCGGCGACCTCGACGGATGGCGCAGCCCCAGCGCCTCGGACACCTACGGCGAGAACGTGGCGCTGCAGCACGACGCCCACGAGACGACGGCGACGAGCATCGAGACGATGCTGAACCGCGACGCGGAGTTCCTCAGCAGCATGGGCACGCACCTCACGCAATTCGCGGAGCTCGAACGCGCCCAGTACGACTACTACGTGGGGCTCGCGACGGAGTCGTGGGTGCCGGACGAGTGGAGCATCGACGCGATCATCAACATCGCAGGCACGATCGGTGAGAAGGTCGGGGAGTACAAGACGCTGCAGATCGCCGAGATCGAGGCGCTGGTGACCACGCTGAACAGCGCCGTGACCGACATCCTGCAGACCGAGTCGCAGAAGAACGAGCTCAACCGCATGAGCGAGCCCACCGGAGCGGGCGGCGTGGGCTGGCCGATGCCGGCCGCGCTCTCCGGGCGCAAGGGCGTCGGGGAGAGCTCGTTCGAGGACCTCAAGTTCCAGACGCAGTACTTCAAGGACCACATCGAGTACTGGGCGGACATGAGCGGCGACTTCGATGCGGTCATCGACACCGCCGCGAACACCCCGGCGATCGAGACCATGTTCCACCAGCTGCCGGGCTTCATGGCCACCACCGCGGCCGGGCTCAACAGCCTCGCCGACCACATCGTCGACGCCGCCCTCCGCCGCGGCAAGCGCGCGGCGGCCGAGATGTCGGATATCCTCGACGGCACCATCCGCACCTACCTCGAGGGTGAGGACCTGAACGCCGCGGAGGCGCGCCGGCTCGAGCAGATGCTCGACGAGTGAGCAGGCGGACGGCGCGGGCCGGCGCACTGGCGGTGGCGTTGGCCCTGACCGGCTGCACGGGCTCAGAAGGTACACCCACGGCCTCCGCCCCTGCCCTGGTCGGGCAGCGCCTGACCGAGCTCGCGCAGGAGGCCGACACGTTCTCGCGGCTGGACGTGGGCGACGAGGAGATCGTGGCCTGGGCCGTGCGGGACGGCGCGCTGCGCCACTGGCGGCTCGCCGAGGGCACCTCCGACAGCCGGGCCGTCGAGCAGGAGTACCCGGCGGTCGACTTCGCGGGAATCGACCCGGCGGAGCTGCAGACCCGCGTCGAGGCGCTGGCCGAGGGCTGCGACGGAGCGAACTTCCGCGTCACCGTGCAAGCACTCACCCCGTCCGCGCTGGTCAGCGAGCTGCGCTGCGGCGACGAGGAGTTCGAGGCTCTGGGCGGCGCGGATCCCGTCGCCGTCCACCTGGGGGACGACGCGCTGCCGGACTACGGCGGGCTGACCGTCGAGGAGACATGGGACCAACTGCTCGCCCAGGCGGCGGTCCTCGACCCGTCCCTGCGGTTCACGAGCCTGTCCCTCGACCAGGAACGCGTCGGCTTCGGCCTGTCGGCGGCCAGCGCCACCAATGGCTGCCAGCCCGCCCTCGACATCGCGCGCGACGGGACCGACCTCGCGTGGCGGTGCGACACCCCGAGCGCGGAGCCTCCCCTCGACCTCGCGCAGTTCAGCGCCGGCGAGCTGGCCGCGCTCCAGCAGCAGGCGATGTCCGACGTCGGCATCGTCGACCCCGCGGGTGTCGAGGTGACCATCGGCAGGGACCTCGGCGGCACGGCGAGGATGACGGTCCGGCAGGGCACCCGCCTCTCGGAGGTGCCGCTCGGCTGAGCCCGCGCCCACCATCGGGCCCCGTGCACGGGCCCGGGGCTACGATCGATCACTTCGAAGGAGGTCAGATGTCTGCAAGGCGATCCACGCGCCGGGCGCTCGCCGCGGCGGCGGCGCTCGTCGTCGCTGCCACCGGCTGCGGCACGTTCCCGAAGGACTCCGAGGGGACGCTCGACAGGGTCCGGGGAGGCACGCTCGTCGTGGGGGTCTCGGAGCACGAGCCCTGGACGTCGGTGGGGCCGGGCGACGAGGTGTCCGGCAGCGAGGCGGCGCTCGTCGAGGGCTTCGCCGAGAGCCTCGGCGCCGAGATCGAGTGGGAGGTGGGCCCGGAGTCCATCCTGGCCGACGAGGTGAAGCGGGGGCAGGTCGACATCGTGATCGGCGGCCTCACCTCCGTGTCCCCATGGAAGAGCGACATCTCGCTGACGCGGCCCTACACGAAGGTCAAGAGCGAGGACGGCAAGCAGCAGAAGATGGTGATGGGTGTCCCGAAGGGCGAGAACGCCTTCCAGGTCGCCCTCGAGCGCTACCTCGCCGAGCAGGAGGGAGAGATCCGGTGACGTCGAACAGCCAGACCGCCGCCGGGTCGGGGCACGACGCCCTGCCCGACAAGCAGAGCGAGATCATGCGGAAGGCGATCCGCCTGGAGTGGATCTCCATCGCGATCGTGGCCGCTGTCATCACCATGGTCGGCCTGGTGATGGGCCAGTCGCAGGCCATGCGCGTGGCATGGGTGGAGGACATCCTCGCGCTCCTACCGCCCATCGCGTTCCTGGTCGCCACCCGCGTGATCCGGCGCGGGCCCTCGCGGGACCACCCCTACGGTCACCACCGGGCCATCGGCGTCGGGCACCTCGTCTCCGCCGTCGCACTGTTCGCGATGGGGGCACTGCTCCTGGTGGACTCGGCGATCGGGCTGCTCATGGTGGACAAGCCGCCCATCGGGATGACGGTGCTGTTCGGCCACGCCATCTGGGCCGGCTGGCCCATGGTGGCCGCGATGCTCGTCGCGGTGCCGCCGATGGTGGTCCTGGGCCGGATGAAGCTCAAGCTCTCGGAGGAACTGCACGACAAGGTACTGTTCGCCGACGCGGACATGCTGAAGGCCGATTGGATGACCGGCCTCGCCACCGTCGTGGGCGTGCTCGGCATCGGGATGGGCTTGTGGTGGGCCGACGCCGCGGCCGCCATCGCCGTGTCCGCGTCCATCGTGAAGGACGGCGTGACCAACGTCCGCGCAGCTGTGACGGGGCTGACCGACGCTCGGGCCAAGACCCACGACGACAAGGGGCCGCACCCGCTCACGGTGGAGGTCGAGGAGAAGGCGCGGGAAGTGCCGTGGGTGAAGGAGGCTCGGGCGCGCGTACGCGACGAGGGCCACGTCTTCCACGTCGAGATGTTCGTGGTTCCGCTGCTGGGCATGGACCCGACGCCCGCCCAGATCGTCGAGCTGCGCACGACGTTGGAGGACCTGGACTGGAAGGTCCACGACGTGGTGGTGGCGGTCGTCGACGAGCTCCGGCCGGAGCAGGTCCCGGCGGACTGAGCGTCGCTCAGAGGGCGTACGAGTGGGGGTCGTCCCCGCTCGCCGCCCCGGACTGGTGCTCCGCGTAGGACAGCGCCTCGGTGAGCAGGCGCCCGACGTGCGCGTCGGTGGCGGAGTAGTAGACGTAGGTGCCCTCCCGACGGGTGTCCACCAGCCGCGCCGAGCGCAGCTTCGCCAGGTGCTGGCTGACCACCGTGGGGCTCGCGTCCACCAACTCGGCGAGCCGTCCCACGTTGCACTCCTCCCGGAGCAGGACCCACAGCAGCCGGACCCGAGTTGGATCGGCGAGGATCCGGAACGATTCACTGGCGAGGCGGGCATGCTCGGGCTCCGGCACGAGTCTCGACGTCCCCACTGGCATGCCCACCAGGCTAACCTACCTGCATACCTGCGAAGACATGAGGATAAGCTGTGGCCATGCCCCACAGCCATCCCGCGGAGCCGCACACCGATCACGACCACGGCCCTGCGGACCACCACCACGACCACCGCCCGCTCGGCCGGCTGCGCCATGCCCTCACCCCGCACAGCCACGACCACACCGAGGCGATCCTCACCGCGGAGGAGGCCAGCGCCTACGGCATCCGGGCGGCCTGGTTCAGCCTCGCCGGCATGGGCGCCACAGCAGTGCTGCAGATCGTGATCGTCGCCCTCAGCGGCTCCATGGCGCTCCTGGCCGACACGCTGCACAACCTCGGCCACCTCGCCACCACCATCCCCTTGATCCTCGCCTTCCGGATCGGGCGCCGGCCCCGCACCCGGCGGTACCCCTACGGCTTCAAGCGGGCGGAGGACCTCGTCGGCCTACTGATCGGGTTCGTCATCGCGCTCTCCGCCGCGCTGATCATCTGGGAGTCGGTCCGGGCCATCGTCGAGCCACGGGCACTCACCAACCTCGGGTGGGTGCTCGCGGCGGCGATCATCGGGGCGGCGGGCAACGAGATCGTGGCGCAGTACCGCATCCGCGCCGGCCGGCGCATCGGTTCGGCGGCGTTGGTCGCTGAAGGCCAACACGCGCGGACGGATGCACTCACGTCGCTCGCGGTCATCATCGGCGTCGCGGGTGCGTGGCTCGGCCTCCCCCAGCTCGACGCCATCATCGGCCTGGTCATCGCCGCGGTCATCGTGCTGGTGCTCATCCGTTCGATGCGAACCGTCGTCCGGCGCCTGATGGACGGGGTCGACGACGGGACCCTCGAAAGGGTGGAGACCGCGGCCCGCTCCGTCCCGGGGGTGGTGTCGGTGGACGACGCCCGCGCCCGCTGGCTGGGGCACCGCCTCGAGGGCGAGGTCACGATCACGGTTCCCGAAGAGGCCGGCCAGGCCTCCATCCAAGCCATCGCCGACGAGGTCCGCGCGGCCCTGCACGGGGCGCTGCCCCACCTCGACCGCGCGGTCGTGCAGGTGCGCCTCGGCTGACTCCCGTGGCGGCCCCGCGAACGCGGCGCAGGCCCTCTGACGAGGGCGCACGGGGGTAATGTCTGGCCATGGCGCGCGTGGACGAACCCATGTGGGAGCGGTTGCTCCCCGGGATCGCCGTCCTGCGCCGCTACGAGCGCGGCTGGCTCCGCGGCGACGTGGTGGCGGGCCTCACCGTCGCCGCCTACCTCGTCCCCCAGGTGATGGCCTACGCGGTCATCGCGGGGCTCTCCCCCGTCGTAGGGCTCTGGGCGATCATCGCCCCGATGCTCGTGTACTTCGCACTGGGGACGTCGCGCAAGCTCTCGATCGGGCCCGAGTCGACCACCGCCCTGATGACGGCGGCTGGCGTCGGTGCGCTCGTCGGCGCGGCGGGTGAGGAGCGCTATGCGGAGGTCGCCGCCATCATGGCGATCGCCGTGGGCATCGTCTGCCTCGTCGGCTTCATCGCCAGGCTGGGATTCCTGACCAACCTGCTGTCGGCGCCGGTGCTCGTGGGCTACATGGTGGGGATCGCCGTGCTGATGATCGTCAGCCAGCTCGACAAGGTGACCAAGGTCGAGGTCGAGGGCGAGAGCACCGTCGCGGAATTGTCGGCCTTCGTCGTGAAGCTCGGGTCCGCGCACCTGCCCACCGTCCTGGTCTCGGTGGTCGTGCTGGGCCTGCTGTACCTGACGAGATGGCGCTTCCCGAAGGCCCCCGGACCGCTGGCCGTGCTGCTGCTAGCCGCCGGAGTCGTGGCCGTGTTCGGGCTCGAGCGCTACGGGCTTGACGTGGTCGGCCAGGTGCCGCGCGGCCTCCCGAGTCCGCGCGTCCCGGGGCTGGGCGACCTCGACGTGTGGGCGCTCCTCCCCTACGCCGTCGGCATCGCGGTGGTGGGCTTCTCCGACAACGTCCTGATCGCCCGCGCCTTCGCCGCGAAGCACCAGCGCATCGACGCGAACCAGGAACTCCTGGCGCTCGGCACCGCCAACCTCGCCAACGGGTTCCTGCAGGGCTTCCCGATCTCGTGCAGCGGGTCGCGCACGGTGCTGGGGGACGCCGTCGGTTCCCGCACGCAACTGCACTCCATGGTGGCGCTGCTCGGGGTGGTGGCGGTGCTGCTGTTCGCCGGCCCGGTCCTGGAGACGTTCCCCGACGCCGCGCTCGGCGCCCTCATCATCTACGCCGCCACCCAGCTGGTCGACGTGCGCGAGCTCCGCCGAATCGCGCGCTTCCGTCGCAGCGAACTGGTCATCACGGCGATCACCGCCGTGAGCGTCGGCCTGTTCGGCGTACTCATCGGGATCGGCATCGCCGTCGCCCTGTCCATCCTCGACCTGATCCGTCGCATCACGCGTCCGCACGCCGACGTCCTGGGCTACGCCCCGGGTGTCGCCGGGATGCACAGCCTGGAGGACTACCCCGACGCCGCACAGGTGGAGGGCCTCGTCGTGTTCCGCTACGACTCCCCCCTCTTCTTCGCCAACTCCGACGACTTCCTCACCCGCGCACTCGACGCGGTGGACGAGGCCGACGAGCCCGTACGCTGGTTCCTGCTCAACGCGGAGGCCAACGTCGAGATCGACCTCACCGCGCTGGACACGCTCGAGCAGCTGCGCAGGCGGTTGGAGGACCGGGGCATCCGGTTCGCGATGGCCAGGGTGAAGCAGGACCTCTACGAACGGCTCGCCCCCACCGGCTTCATCGCGCGAGTGGGCGACGAGCAGATCTTCGCCACCCTGCCGACTGCGGTGAAGGAGTACGCCCTGCGCTACCGCGAACGCCACGGCCGGCTCCCCGAAGGCGTGCCGGCGGACGTGCTCGAGCGCTGACCCCCCGGCGCCGCAACCACCGGGAGCAAGTGGCTCTTCACAGGAACCCTTCCGGCGCCTACACTCGGTTCATTCGGCTCGATTTTTTTGGGGGCGAGCCGAATGTGCTTTCGGGGGGACGCACATGAAGCTTCGAACAACCGACATCACCTGGCGTGAGATCGATGGCGATCTGATCATTCTCGACCTCACCTCATCGACGTATCTCACGGCGAACGCCAGCGGGGCGGTCCTGATGAAGGAACTCACCGAGGAACGTTCGAGCCAGGAGCTTGCCCAGGCGCTCGTCGATGCCTTCGGCATCGACCACGACCAGGCGGAGTCGGACGTACGGCACTTCGTGCAGGCCCTCAATGACAGTGGACTGCTGGAAACACGGAACACCGCCTGATCTCCGTCGCACGGGCGACGAGGCACGCACACTTCGGGGAGGTGAAGCTATGAAAGAGACATACGAGCCGCCGCAGCTGACGAAAGTCGGCTCGCTGACCGACCTCACGCTCGGCGGAGGACGGGGCGGTACCGACGACCTGTACAACGAGAGGGCGCCGTGGGGACCGGTTCTCTCCTGAACCGCCATGGCCCGACGACTCGGGGGCGGCTCCGGCCGCCCCCGACCCATGTCGATCTGGAGGTGCTGACCATGAACCCCACGACCACCCGGGAGTACATCCGGAGCGCGCCCCTCGAAGTGGCGGCCGGGTGGGTGTACGGAACGCTCGCTCAGGTCCAGTGGCCCACGGGCACCGCGACACCGCGACAGGCCCTCGACGATGCGCTGCGCCCGGCTCTGGAGTCGCCCCCGTGCTACGTGCTGTTCTCCGGTGGCCGGGACTCCTCCGCAGTCCTGGCGGCGGCCACCGCGCTCGCCCGCCGGGAGGGCCATGCTCTGCCGGTGCCCGTCACCCGGGTCCACCCGTTGGTGGCCGAGACCCGCGAGGACGAGTGGCAGCAGCTCGTGATCGAGCACCTGGGGCTGACGGAGTGGGTCCGTCTGGAGTACCTGCATGGTGAGACCGACCTGCTTGGCGAGCCGGCGCGCAGTTCACTGCAGCGGCACGGCGTGCTCTGGCCCCCCGCCCTCCACACGATGGCCGGGACGTTCTCCTCGTTGTCTCCGGGTTCCCTGCTGACGGGCGAGGGGGGTGATGCGGTCCTCGGGCCACACCGGGTCACTCCGCTGACGGCGCTCCGGCGCGGACGAAGGCCCTCCGCCGCTCTCCTGTCCCTGGCGGCGCAGTCGATCGCCCCCGGGCCGGTCCGGCGTATGCTCCTTCGCCGGGCGATGGTCCGCAGTGGCGAGCGTTCGTGGCTCACCAAGGACGCGCTGCACGAGCACCGCAGGCTCGGGGCGGCCGACGAGAGCGCCGAGCCGCTGCCCTACGACGCCGCCCTGGCGCACCTCGCGGGCCGGCGGTTCCTGCGCGTGGTGGCGCACAACCAGGCCCTGGCGGCAGCCGAGCACGGTCTCCGTTCCTCCGAGCCCTTGCTCGACGCCGGCTTCCTCTCCGCGCTGGCCCGGGCCGGCGGCCGCTGGGGCTTCACGGGGCGCACCGCGACGATGCGGGCGCTCTTCTCCGACGTCCTCCCCGATGTGGTCCTTGCCCGGGCGACGAAGGCCAGTTTCAACCACGCGTACATCGGCGAACAGACGAGGGCGTTCGCGCGGGACTGGGACGGGACCGGGGTGGACCCTGACTTGGTCGACGTCGCGCGCCTCCGTGACTCGTGGCTCTCCGAGGAGCCCACCATGGCCACGGGCCAACTGCTCCACGAGGCTTGGCTGGCCAGCCGGCCAGGAGTGGGGCCGTGAGACCCCGCGCCGGACGGACCCTACGAGCGGTCAAGGATCTCTCCCGCGCGGCGAGCGCGGTGTTCGTCGCGGCCCTCGTCGAACTGGGCCTGCGCACCGTCGCCCTCGATCGCTTGGCGGCGGGGCTCGGCGTGCCGCTGGCAACCACGGAGGCCCGCCAGGTGGCCGAACCGATGAGGACGCTGCCGCCGTGGGCCCGAGCACGGGTCCGCGCGACACGTCGCGTACTGCGGCATTGGCCCTTCGGCGACACGTGCCTCCGCCAGGCGCTCGTCAGCGGCCGGCTGCTCCGACGCTTGCGGCCGACGCTGCAGGTGGGGGTGGCCCGGATCGACGGGGAGGTGCGGGCCCACGCCTGGCTCGTCATCCAGGGAGCGATCCTCGACCCGCTCGGCGCGGCCAGCGGCTACCAGCCGTTGACCACCCCCGGGAAGGACGTGCGGCGATGAGCGCAACAACGCGGATGCACGGTCTCACGGTGCGGTCCGAAGTGCCGCTGCACCAGTCGCGGCTCCTGCCCACCGCCACGCCCGCGGACCTCGACATCACCGTCGGCGCGCCCGCGCACTCACTGACCGAGGCGCCGACGGGTTCGGTGCTGCTGCACTTCGAGATGGACCGGCAGTACTACACCGTCGTCGCCGACGACCACGGGTACCTGCTGCGTTTCTACGGGACCTGCGACGTCCGTCTCGACGAGGGACTCCGGCAGGCGAGCGTGCACGCGCTCCCCGGGACCGATCCCGCGATCCTGTCGGTCCTGCTCGGCGGCACCGTCCTCGCCACGGTCCTCGCCCTCCGCGGCGACCCCGTGCTGCACGCCAGCGCCGTCCAGGTGGGCGACGAGGCGCTCGCGTTCGTCGGCTCGTCGGGGATGGGCAAGTCGACGACGGCCACACTGTTCTGCGCGGAGGGGGCGCGGCTCATCACGGACGACGTGCTCCGGCTGGACCTCGGCGGCATGGCACCGCGCTGTTTCCTGGGCGCGACCGAACTCAGGCTCCGCAAGTCCGCCGGGACCCTCGCCGACGCCTTCGCCGTACGGCCGGGGCAACGCACGACCGGCGACGCCCGCGAAGCGCTGTCGGTGTCCACCGCCGAGGACGAGGCGCTGCCGCTGAGGGCGGTCATCGTGCCCCTCCCCGACAAGGATGGCCGCCGGGAGACCACCGTCGAGCGGCCCGACCCCATGGCGGCCTTCCTGCTGCTGTCCCGGTTCCCACGCCTGATCGGCTGGCGCGACGCGGACATCCTGCGGCGACAGTTCCAGCAGTTGGGCGACCTCGTCGACCGGGTGCCGGTCTTCGTCGCGAGGATGCCCTGGGGGCCGCCGTTCCCCGAGGGGCTGGCCGCCTCGGTCCGGCGAGCGGTGGGTGCGGCCTAGGAGGCGGCGGTCTCCACCCGGGCGAGGTACGCGTCGAGCACCTCCGGCGTGGTGGGATTCCGCGCCGGTTCGGCGCGACGCACGATCCGATGTGACACGCCGCTCGCGGCACGTTGCAGGGCCCTGCCGCCGGTGGCCGCCAGCCCGGGGCGGAGCGCACGGGTCACCAAACGTGCGACGGAGGCGTCCCCGCGCAGGCGCTGGACGGGCCGTCGGCGGTCGAGTTCCGCGAGCAGGCGTCGCATGCCGGCGCCCACGCCGAGCCTCGCGGCGAGGTCCGCCGGGAGCCGTGTGCCGAGGATTCTCTCCGCGCGGCCGAGGACCGCCGCCACCTCCACGGGCGCGCCCCACTCCCCGGCCCGCTGGACCACCGCGTCCCAGTCGTCGACCTGCCGCGCCAGCTGGTCGGCATCCAGCAGGTGGCCCAGCTTCGTCGCGCCGATCAGCGCGGCGTGCAGGGCGACATGCACCACCGCGTCCTCGTGCGACAGCGTCGACAGGGCGGTCGGGCCCAGGGTCACCGGCCGACGACGGGCGAGCAGCGCGTCGGCGTCGGAAGTGAATCGGCTGCGTACCGAACGGCTGACGACCATCGCCCAGTGCAGGTCGAGCACGAGCCCGTTGCGGTCGGCGAAGGCCAGTTCCCCGGGGAGCTCCTCACTCTCCAGCGATTCGGCGGACAGCAACACCCGCCAGCCCTCGTCCAGGAGCCTGGTGCAGGCCTCCCGGAAGTTCGCCGGCGAGACGAGGACGTCCAGGTCCTTGTAGAAGCGCAGCCCGGGGACGGGGTGGGCGAACTCGGAGAGGACCGGCCCCTTGAAGGTGAGCCACCGCAGCCCTGACAACGTGTCGGCGAGCGCACCGAGCCGGGCGGTGACATGCAGGTGCCGGCTGACCGCCGCCGTCCGGTCGTCCTCGAACAGCGCGGCCAGTTCCGGGTGCTGCGCGCGCAGTGCGACGTGCGCGAGGGGGGCGATCCGGTGGTACCGCGCGCCCGCGACGAGGTCGCCGGTGAAGAGGTGGCCCAGTGCCAACAGCTCGTCGGGGAACGTCGGTCGACCTCCGCGGCAGATGGTCACCAGCGCCTCGCCCACCCGCTGTCGCAAGGCTTGCCGTCGCATGGGCCCCTCCCCCCGGCTCGGATCGGTAGGCACACGCTACAGCGATCGGCCACGCAGCGGCGGCGGTGCGGGTTAAATGGTGCTACGCGCCTGCGTTCGGCCCGAGGGGGTGGTGGCCATGGGCGACGAGCCGGAGCGCTCGCTGTCGCTCAGGGCTGCCGCGCGCGCACGACGGAGGTCGATGGGTCAGCTCACCAGCCTCGTGGCGACGAGCGTCGCCCTCGTCTGGAAGTCGGGGCGCGGACTGTTCGTGCTCCTGTTGGCGCTGCAACTGACTGCCGCGTTGGCGCTGGCCGGTCAGGTGCTAGCAGTCCAAGCGGTGCTCTCGGCCGTGCTCTCCGAGGTATCCGTGGGAGCCCTCGCGCCGCCCGTCCTCGTGCTGGCCGGGCTCTCGGCGCTGTCCCTCATCGCCACCGGGGTGCAGGGCCAGGTGCAGCGTCTGCTGGCCGAACGGGTGACCCGCTCGATGTGGCGGCGCGCCCTCATCGTCGCCACGGGGGTGGCCCTCCGCCACTTCGAGACGCCGGAGTTCTACAACCGGCTGAGCCGGGTGCAGACCAACGCCCTCACGCGGCCCTACCAGGTGACGCAGGGGCTCATGGGCATGGCCGGCGGGCTGGCGGCCTCGGTGGCCGTCGCCGCCGCCCTCGCCACCGTGTCGCCGATCCTGCTCCCGCTCGTCGTCCTGGGCGGCGTGCCGGTCCTCCTGACCAACCGCCGCGAGTCGCGCCTGGAGTTCGACTTCGCGCTCGAGCAGACGGTCACGGTGCGGTGGCGCGAGTACTTCACGGTCCTCCAGACTGGACGCGACGAGGCCAAGGAGGTGCGAGCCTTCGGCCTGTCGGCCTGGCTGATGGAGCGCTTCGAGCGGCACTACGACGCCTACCAGCGCGACCTCGTCGGCCATGTGCGCCGCCGCACCGTGCTCACGGTGCTGGGCCAGCTCGGTGCCGCGCTGGTGCTCCTCGTCACCCTCCTGGTCCTCGTGTGGCTCATCGCGCAGGGACGTATCGGGGTCGCGGGGGCCGGTGCCGCCATCGTCGCCATCCGGATGCTGGCCACGCAGGTCCAGTCCCTGTTCAAGGGCGTGCAGGTGGTCTTCGAGTCCGGCCTGTTCCTCGACGACCTGGACCGCTTCCTGTCCCTCGGCACCGCCGCCGCCGAGGAGGACCGCGGCGACGAGGCACCCTCCTCGTTCCGGCGGATCGTCGCCGAGGATCTCCACTTCCGTTACCCGGCGGCGGAGACCGAGGCGCTGCGCGGCGTCAGCGTGGAGCTCCGCGCCGGGGAGGTGGTGGCGCTCGTCGGGGAGAACGGCTCCGGAAAGACCACCCTGGCCAAGCTCCTCGCCGGCCTTTACGAGCCCGACAGCGGCGCCATCCTCTGGGACGGGCGGGACGTCGCGGAGTTCCGGCCATCCAGCCTCCGGCAGCGGGTGAGCGTCGTGTTCCAGGACTTCGTCCGCTACGCCTTCTCCGCCGGGGAGAACATCGCGATCGGCCGCGCCGACGCACCGCCCGATCCCGACCGGGTGCGGGCGGCGGCCCGAGCCGCGGGCGCAGAGGAGACGATCGAGTCGCTGCCCGAGGGGTTCGACCAGCTGCTCTCCCGGTTGTTCCCCGGGGGACGCGAACTCTCGGGCGGCCAGTGGCAGCGTCTCGCGCTCGCCCGCTCCTTCTACCGCGACGCCCCCCTCGTCATCCTCGACGAGCCGAGCGCCTCCCTCGACCCCCGCGCGGAGCACGCCCTCTTCTCCTCGCTGCGCGACGCGCTGCGAGGCCGGACGGCGCTGTTCATCTCGCACCGCTTCTCGACGGTCCGCGGCGCGGACCGGATCTACGTCCTCCACGACGGGCTGGTGGCGGAGTCCGGCAGCCACGAGGAGTTGATGGCACGCGACGGGCGCTACGCCGAGCTCTACCGGCTGCAGGCGGGCGCCTTCCTCGAGTCCGGGGGTGACCGGGACGCGTGACCCGGCGTTGCCGGACCACGGCTGGTTCGCTACGAGGCCCAGGAGAACGAGGAGCGGCGCGGCCGCGAGAAGTCGCCCTGCCCGCGGTACACCTCGATCGCCTCCCGCAGCGCCCGCAGGATGTAGGGCGGGAACTGCATGCCCTGGTCGTGGGCGTTGAGGATGCTCCACTCGATGCGGCCGATCTCCCGCGCGAAGAGCTCCAACTCGTCGTCGAAGTTGAGGGCGACGAGGACCTCACCCATCTGCGCCTTCCACTTCTCGTTCTTGTTCGTCCCCACCAGGCTGAAGCTCGAGGACCGGAGCAGACGGGTGAGGAACAGCTGCCAGGGCCGGAGCTCGCCGTCCTGGACCATCTTCTCCGCCGACATCCGGTAGAACGCGAAGTGCCCCGGCTCCTGGCGCTTGATCGGCTGGACGATCGTATTCGAGATCGCGTGCTCCCCCATGGCGTCCAGTCCCCGGATGAAGTGGCTGTAGGCGAGGACCGCCTGGCGCTCGGTCGCCGCGCCGGTGATGTAGTAGAGCATCCGGACCACGTCGTGGATCGGTTCCAGGTGCGAGAGCGCGCCGAGCAGCTTCATCTCGGCCGGCACCACCATGTACGGCTCGTCCGCCTCGATGCCGATGTCGGCCTGGAGCTGGTCGAGGACGTAGCCGTGCGCCATCTCCTGGTCGTACCACACGTCCTGGTAGAAGAGCTTGTCGACCGCCGACGCCCTGGGCAGGAGCGTGAGTAGTTCGAGGACGTTGCGGTCCACCTCCAACTCCACGCGGGCCAGGTAGTTGATGACCCCGGCGAAGCGCGAGCGCACGGCATCGGGGTCGATGACGGTGCGGTCCACGGAGCCGAGGGCGATGGGCGGATGCTCGTCGCCCAACCGGAGTACGAAGTCCCTGAGTGAACTGTCGGTGATGCGCGCCCTCGCCATGCCCCGATGCTATCGACAACGCGCCGAAATGCCACTTGACCACGGCGTCTCCCACGATCAGGTGACGAAAGGGCAAACGTGGGGTGACGGCCGCCGCGTCAGGACCGGATGAACGACTCGGCGACCCGGTTGAGGATGGCGGCCAGTTCCTCGGGGTGGGTCATGGGGAGGACGTGGCTCGCGCCCTTGACGAGGTGGATCGTCGTCCCCGGCACTTGCGCGGCGTACTGCCGCGCATGGATGCGCATCTGGTCGAACTGGCCGTTGACCAGGACGACGGGGCACTCGAGGTCGCGGAGGTTGTGGGGTCCGCAGCGGCCGAACACGAGCGCCCACGCGTCGGCGAGCGCCTCGTACGACTCGGGACCGGGGTAGTCGGCCTTGATGCCCAGCGCCCGGTACATGACGTTGGCGATCTTCGTCATCCGCTCGAAGCCCACCACGGGCAGCACCTTCGCGAAGCCCTTGTAGATCGACGCCAGCGGCGACGAGGGGTCGGCCGTGGTGCCCACGAGGACCAGCCCCGCCAGTTCTGCGGCACGCCCGGACTGGGTCAGGTGTTCGGCGTACATCGCCGCGAGGTAGCCGCCGAGGCTGTGCCCGCCGAGGATGACGGGCTGGCCGGGTCGGGCCGTGGCGATGGCCTCGTCGAAGACCCCGATGACGGACTCGTAGTCGACGGGCTGCCCCTGCCGCGTCCCGTGTCCCGGCAGGTCGATCGGGAACAGCTCGGCGGCGGGGACCAGCTCGTCGTAGCCGTTCCACTGCGCCCTCGTGGTTCGGGTGCCGTGGGCCAGCACCATCAGCGGCCTCATGTGTGCTCCCGGAGGAAGCGCAGCACCTGCATCCGCAGGTCGTGCCGGTTCCAGAAGTCGGGGTGCGAGTGGCCGATCCCCTCGACGACGATCAGCCGCTCGTCGACGCCGAGCTCGTCGAGTGCCCGCGCCATGCGCAGCGACTGCCCCCAAGCGACGACGCAGTCGCTGGTCCCGTGCAGCATCAGGCTGGGCACGGCGCTGCGGGTGGCTCGGAGCGCCGGGCTGGCGGAGCGGACGAGCGCGAAGTGCGCAGGGTCGACGGGATCGATGCCGCCCAGCAGCGTCCCCATGGACGAGCGGGGCCCGGTCACACCGACGTCGCAGCCGCTGGCGAGCCGGTCCTCCCAGTACTTCGTGGCATCGGTGGGCCCGTAGAAGCTCACGACCGCGCGCACGCCGTCGTCCAGCCCCTCCTGGCCGTCGTGCGAGAGCCGCTCGTCGCCGATCGACGTCCCCACCATCAACGCGAGGTGTCCCCCCGCAGAGTCGCCCATCATCACCATCCGTTCCGGGTCGATACCGAAGTACTCCCCATGATCGCGCAGGTACCCAAGCGCGGACTTCACGTCCTGCACCTGCACCGGGAAGGTGCCCCCGCCGACGAGCGTGTAGTTGACGCTCGCGACGGCGAACCCCTGGCTGACGAGGAACTCCGTGTACTGGCCCAGCGCCCCGTCGGGGTGGACGAGCGCCTTGTCGCCGAACGCCCACGAGCCGCCGTGCATGAACACCACGACGGGGACGCCGTCGGCCCCGGGGGGCGTGTACACGTCGAGCCGGTGCCGCGGGTTCTCGTCGGGGAGGTAGGCGACGTCCCGGTACTGCCGGATCGGAGTGCGGGCGAGTTCCGTCGACCACACGAGCCCCGCGACCACCAGCAGGGCGGCCAGGACCGGCAGGATCGTCCGGGCTAGGCGAACAGGGAGAGCCATGCCACCGCCTCCGGGTCCAGTGTCTGCGAGGCGCGGCTCAGGGCCCGCGCGTGGACGAGCGCGACGATACCTCCGATCCGCGCGCCCAGTGCCGTGTCGCCCATCCCCGCCAGCCAGAACCAGACGGCCGCCAGCTCGCGCTCGGCGCCGTCCGGGTACTGCGACATGACCCGGCCGAGCCCGAAGCGACGCAGCCCCTCCACCGCCTCCCGGCCCAGCTGGACCCCGACGAGGCACCCCACGTCGACCAGCCCCCGGCTGAGCAGCGCGATCCGGGTCGGCACGTCGGCGCCCTCCACCAGCCGCGCGGCGGCCGAGCGGGCCTCGTCGAACGTGGGCAGCCCGTAGTCGACGGCGCGGGCGGCGGCGAGCGTGCCCCACAGGGTCGGCGTCTCGAGTGCGGCGGCGAGGCGGACGTCGAGCTCGTCCACGTCGACGTCGCGGGGCAGCAGCGTCGTCAGGTAGCTCCAGAGGTCGTCGGGTGCCCCGGCCCGGGCGGCCTCGACGAGCTCGAGCCAGTCGAGGAACCAGCCCACCTCCAGCTGCGTGATCCCCGTCGGGCCGCCGACCTGCGCCGTGTGCAAGCCGGGTTCGCCGACCAGCAGGAAGCCCGCGTCGGTCTCCACCGCGTCGACCCCGGTCACCACGCCGTCGGGGAGCGCCAGTTCGATCTCCTCGCCGAGCGGGACATGCCGGCGCGGCGGGAGCCAGCGGGGCTCCATCGGGGCGTCCAGGAGATCGCCCTCGAAGCGCTCGAACACCCAGACGCTCGACAGCGGGTGCCCGGGCGCGACGACGAGCGGCTCGGCGAACAGTCCCATCGAGTCGGCGGAGCCCGACGCGTAGCCGCGCTTCTGCTGCGCGATGACGGGCCCCCGGCCGGTCAGGGCGACGATCTCCCCCGACGCGCCCCCGAGCCACGGGATGAGGGGGTGGTCGGACTCGATGTGCAGCCGCGGGGCCGGGGCGCTGGCGATCCCCGCGGCGGGGAGGACGTCGACCTCGAGCCGGCCGCGCTCGGCGTCGCGCCATCGCACCACCAGTTGGAGCCCGGAGGCGTGGGACCATCGCAGCGCGTCCTCGTCGTCGACGCGCCGCCACTCCCCCGGCACGTCGAGCCGGAGCACGAGGCCGTGGTAGGTGAAGATCAACTCTCCGTCGATTCCGGCACCACGGCCTGGATGACGCTGCCGTCGTCGCGGACCTTGCCGATCACGGGGTGGCTCCCCTCGAGCGACTTGAGCCGCGGGCCCTGGTCGGCGAGCGGGACGGCGACGCGGGCGCCCGGCGCGACGGTGAACTCCTCGCCGCGCACCGACAGGGTGACGGGTTGCCCGTCGACCACCTCGAAGGTGATGCGCTCCTTCTCGAGCCCCACCTGGAGGCGGGAGCCGCGGTATTGCAGTCGGTAGGACAAGGAGCGCCACTGTTCGGGGAGCCGCGGGTCGAACGAGAGGTGCCCGCCGTGGTCGCGCATGCCGCCGAAGCCGTGGACGAGCGCGTTCCACACCCCGCCCGTGGAGGCGATGTGGACGCCGTCGCGGGCGTTGGCGTGGAGGTCGGCCAGGTCCACGTACAGGCCGGTGAGGAAGTAGTTCATGGCCATGTCCTGGTACCCGACCTCTGCCGCGATCAGCGACTGCACCACGCTGGAGAGGGTGGAGTCGCCGGTCGTGATCGGGTCGTAGTACTCGAAGTCGGCGCGCTTCTCCTGCGCGCTGAACTGGTCGCCCTGCAGGAAGAGGGCGAGCACGACGTCAGCCTGCTTCAGCACCTGGAAGCGGTAGATCACGAGCGGGTGGTAGTGCAGCAGGAGGGGCCGCTTGTTGTCCGGGGTGTGCTCGACGTCCCACAACTCCGACTGCAGGAACTTCTCGTCCTGCGGGTGGATGCCGAGGGTCTCGTCGTAGAGCACCAGCATGCCCTCGGCGCAGCGCTCCCACTCCACGATCTCCTCCTCGCGGAGGTTGAGCGTCTCCTCGAGTCGGGCGTAGGCGTCGGGGTCGTCGCGCCGGATGTCGCGCATCAGGGCGGCGGCGTTGCGGAGGTTGGCGCGCGCCATCACGTTGGTGAACATGTTGTTGTTCACCACGGCGGTGTACTCGTCCGGGCCGGTGACGCCGTGGATGTGGAACTCGTCACGGCCGGAAGCGCCGCGGCGCCAGAAGCCGAGGTCGGCCCACATGCGAGCGGTCTCGACCATGACCGCCGCCCCGTCGCGGTGGAGGAACTGCGTGTCGCCGGTGGCCCAGCCGTACTTCGTGACCGCGAACGCGACGTCCGCGTCGATGTGGAACTGGGCGGTGCCGGCGGCGTAGTAGGCGGACGCCTCCTCGCCGTTGATCGTGCGCCAAGGGAACAGCGCTCCCTTCATCGACAGCACCGCCGCCCGCTCCCGGGCCTGCGGGAGGAGGTTCACGCGGTAGCGGAGGACGTTCCGGGCCACGTTGGGCATCGTGTAGATGAGGAACGGGACGAGGTAGATCTCGGTGTCCCAGAAGTAGTGGCCCTCGTAGCCGGAGCCTGAGACGCCCTTGGCGGCGACGCCGAGCTGGTCGCTTCGCGCGGCGTTCTGCGCCAACTGGAAGAGGCACCAGCGCACCGCCTGCTGGATCGCCGGCTGGCCCTCGATGACCACGTCCGCATTTTCCCAGTAGTCGTCGAGCCATTCGCGCTGGAGGCGCTGGAAGTGCTCGAAGCCCAAGTCGCGGACGCGGTCGAGGTTGCGGCGGCACCGGTCGATGAGCTCCCTCGCCGGCACGCTGCGGGACACGTGGTAGGCGACCGCCTTGCGCAGGCGGATCGGCTTGCCGGGCTCGGCCTCGACGGTGAAGACCGCCTTGCCGCGGTCGGGTTCCGTGGAGGAGGCGACACCGTACGTGTTCTCGGTCTCGAAGTAGTGGTCCACCGCCACGCCGATGGTCATTCCGGAGTTCGCGGCCCGGAACCCTAGCGCCATCCGGTTGCCGGACGCCGTGTTGAACTGTGGCTCGAGGACCCGCCACGCGAACCCGTTGGCACGCCTCGGGTCGAAGCCGGCAGGGTTGTCGTCGGGCGTGCGGTACTCGGAACCGCCGTCCTGCCGGTTGACGATCTGGGAGCTGATCACGACGGGCGCGTTGCCGTCGAGCAGTTCGATCTCCAGCTCGTAGAGGGCGATCGACCGGTCGGTGAAGGAGACCATCCGCGTGGTGTCGATGCGGACCCGCTTGCCGGCCGGCGTGCGCCAGACGAGGCTGCGGGTCAGGCGGCCCTGCCGCATGTCCAGGGCGCGTTCGTAGCGTTCGAGGTCGGCCACCGAGAGGGTGAGCGGCTCGGAGTCGACGTAGATCTTCATCAGCTTCGTGTCGGGGACGTTGATGATGGTCTGCCCGGTCTGCGCGAAGCCGAACGCCTCCTCGGCGTGCTGGATGCGCCAGGTCTCGTGGAAGCCGTTGATGAAGGTGCCGTGGGCGTAGCAGTCGCGCCCCTCCTCCGGGTTTCCGCGCATGCCGAGGAACCCGTTGCCGACCGTGAACAGGGTCTCGGTGGTGCCGAGGTCCCTGTGGCTGTACTCGGTCTCGACTAATCGCCAGTCCTCGATCGGGAAGCGGGAGCGGTTGAGTGGGTCGGCGCTCACCTCACGGATCACAGGAGCTCCTCCAAGTCCTGGACGACGAGGTCCGCGCCTGCCTCCCGCAGCGCCGACTCACCGGCGCCCCGGTCGACGCCGACCACGAGGCCGAACTCGCCCGCCGCCCCGGCCTGGACCCCGGAAATCGCGTCCTCCAGCACGACGCAGCGCGAGGCCGGGGCGTCGAGCAGCCCAGCGGCGCGCAGGAAGGTGTCGGGCTCGGGCTTGCCGAGCAACTGCTCCTCGGCCGAGCGCAGCCCGTCGACGACGACCGGGAAGTACTGGTCGAGGCGCGCCGCCTTCAGCACCGTGGCTGCGTTCTTCGAGCTCGACACGACGGCCAGGCCGACGCCCGCAGCGGCGAGCTTCTCGATGAGCCGCGCCGAACCTGGATAGGGCTGCACGCCGTCGCGGGTGAGGATCTCGTTGAAGCGGGCGTTCTTGGCGTTGCCGAGCCCGCAGACCGTCGGCTCAACGGGGTCGTCGGAGGGCAGACCCTCGGGGAGGCTGATGCCACGCGCCTGTAGGAAGTCGCGGACCCCGTCGTAGCGGGGCTTCCCGTCGACGTACTGGTAGTAGTCGTCGTCGGTGTAGCGCGGCTGGTCCGGGGGCAGGAAGGCGTTGAACATCTCGCTCCACGCGCGCATGTGCACCTCCGCGGTGGGCGTGATGACCCCGTCGAGGTCGAAGAGGGCAGCTGAGTAGGCGCTCCAATCCATGCGATCCAGCGTAGTGGCTGGAAAGCGCGCGGCTCAGGAGGCGGATCGTCAGGCCGGGCCGTCCTGTGCCTCGAGGGCGGCCAGGACGTAGGCGGCCACGCCCCAGGGATGGTCGCGCCCGGTGGGGACGAGGAGGTACCCGAGCCGCCCGAACACGGGCAGTGGGATGGTGGGACCGGAGATCTCCGGCAGGTGGACCGCACCGTCGCGCCGCTCCACGGCCCGGGTGACCGCGTCGAGCGCGCGGAGCGCGGGCCCGCGGTACTCCTCCGGCAGGTGACCGGCGCGGACGGCGTGCGACCAGCCTGCGCTGATCAGCGCGGTGGCGGACAGCTCCCGGTAACCGCCCGGGCGCGGCCCGAGGACGGTGGGCCAGGTGCCGTCGGGCCGCTGCCGGTCGCGCAGCGCGGCGCTCGTGCGGCGCAGCAGGTCGACGATCGGCCCGCGCTCGGGATGGTCCGGGGGCAGCGCGTCGAGGATCATCGGGAGGGCCGCGACGACCCAGCCGTTGCCCCGCGCCCAGAAGGACCGCGGATGGGGGCGCCCGGCCCGCGCCCAGTAGGAGTGGTGCCAGAGGTCGGTGCCCGGGTCGAGCATCCTCCGTGCGTACTGTGCGGGCTGCCGTGCGGCGGTGTCGACGAGGCGGCGGTCCCCCGTCGCGGCCCCGTGGAGCGCGGGGAACACGCTGAACATCATCAGCGAGTCCACCCACACCGACCGCGGGTAGAGCCGGTTCCAGGCCGAGCGTCCCAGGTGGTTGACGGCGTCGTCGACCACCCTCGGCGCGGTGCGGATGTAGTCGACGGCCCGCTCGGTGAGTGGGGCGAACTCGTCGTACCCCCGCTGCTGCAGCGCGAACGTCACGAGTGCAGGCGCGACATGGTCCGAGTAGTCGATGCGTGGCGGGTGCGCCAGGTGGTGCCGCGCGTACCGGAGCAGGTGTTCGCGGTACCTCGGCTCCCCCAGTTGCTCGTCGAGGCGGCCCAGCGCGTAGCCGAAGAGCGCCGGCCCCCACATCCAGGGAGCCACCTCCCTCTGGCGGGCGACGAGGGAGTCGCACAGTTCCACCGCCGTGCGGAGCGCACGTTCGGCGACGTCGCTCCCCCGCTCGGCGCTTGCCCGCGTCGCGGCGTCAGTGCCGCGCGGCGACGCCTCCCAGGTGTGTCCGCCGCAGGTGACCTCGATGCGGTCGGGGAAGCGCGGCGCCGCCCCCCAGGGGGAGTCGAGACGCGGATGATGGGCGGGCACGGGCACGCTGTCCGCACGGAGCCCTGACCGGTCGAGCCGGTGGCGGCCCACGACGAGGTGGCCGCGCCGCCCGCGGTCGAGCGCCACGACCGTCGCCGCGAGGTCGGCGCAGAAGCGGTCGAAGTCGCCGTCCAGGTGTGCGTCACCCACCTTCACCGTCCAGCCGGTCACCGAGCCGGGCGCGACCAGTTCGTCCGGGGAGGAGCCCTCGACCAACGACACGGTGGAGATCACGCCGACGTACCCGTCGCCGCAGCGGGCCGCGAGCCAGTCCCCTCCCCCTGCGTGACGGCCGCGCCGGGACTCGTCGAACCGCGTCGTGGGCCAGTACAGGTGCGTGTGGCGCTGCCGCCGGCGCTCGAGGAAACCGCCACGCACCCGCAGGTCCCACAGCGCGAGCAGGACACGGCCGTCCTGGCCCAGGTACGGGTTGATGCCGTTGCCCACCCAACGCGACGGGGAGACGTTGCGGGCGGCGTCGTCGAACATCGGTACGCCGGGGTGCGTCGCGAAGACCGGCACCGGGCCCGGCAGCGTCGCCTGCCACAGGTGCTGCTGGTCGCCGAAGCCGCCCGGCTGGTGGCGCTGGGCGCTCGACAGCTGCACGTGCGGGGTGCGCCAGGTGGTGACGTCGGCGCGCTGGATCGCGACTCCCTGCGTCGCGGGGTTCAGGAGCCTGACCAGTGCGGGTAGCAGCGGCGCCGGCACGCGGGAGAAGGATCCGAGCGGGGCGAGGAACCGGTTGTCCCGCAGGCGCCAGCGGCGCAGGAGGTCCATCGTGACGCGGATGGACTCCGGCGTGGTGAACGCCTCCATCAGCCAGAAGAAGAGCCCCGGCCGCTCCGACGTGGCGCTCCCCAGCCGCTGGGCTACCTCGCCGACGTCGAGGCCGAAGCTCTGCCGCACCGTCTCCCCCGCGGCGGAGGGCCTGGAGTTCGCCACGGCGACGATGGCGGCGGGGGTCTCGTAGGAGCTGGTCAGGAACAGCCCTGCCAGGCGTTCGAGTGGGCGCGACCCTGCGCGCCCGAAGGCGTGGTCGGCGATGGGAGTGATCTCGGCCGACTCCGGCCACAGCTTCTGTTGCTCGTACGCCCGCCCGGCCGAGGCCGCGAGGACGCCGTCGAAGCGGTGCAGGGCGACGTCGAGCAGCAGCAGGTCGAGCGTGGTCCGCGCCGCCTCGGTCAGGGCGGGATCCCGGCACAGGTCCACCATGAGGGCGAGCGCCGCCGCGTCCTCCTCGTAGTAGGTGGGCGAGAGCCACTCGGTGTACCCGAAACGGAGGCGGTCGGCGTACCAGTCGGCCAGGCGTGCTCCCGCCCGGGCCATCCGGTCGCGCCCCGTCAACCGCCGGCCCCCGGGCCCCGGGTTGGTGAACACGTCGTCGGGGTAGCGCTGTCCGGCGAGGTACTCGGCCGTCGCGAACACCACCTGGTGGTTCTCGGACCAGAAGCACATCGAGTCGGACCCCGCCTCGTCCATCCAGTAGCGGAAGCCGAGCAGGGTCGAGCGGATGCGCTCTCGGAGCCCGCCGCTGACGTGCGGGTTGTCGGCGTGCGCGACGCGCAACAGCGTCAGGACGCGGAAGTCGGCGCAGTCCAGCCGGGCGTCGACGAAGTCGCAGAGCCGCTCCACCGCGCGCTCGTCGACGGATTCACCCGCGAGGAGGCGGTCGAGGTCGGCGAGCCCGGGCGGCCCACCGACGAGGGGGCCGTCGAGGGCGGGTGCGGGGTGCCTCATGGAGCGACCAACCCGTCGGCCCGGCGACGGGCGAGCTCGGCCTGCTGCTGGAGGCAGACGGCGCGGGTCAGCGGGTAGCGCCTGGCGATGAGCCAGCCCGCACTCAGCAGCGCGATGATGCCGACGAGCATGAACAGGCGGAGGCCCCAGACCGCACCCGCCGGTTGCGTCGGCACCTCGCTGCCGACGGGGGCGACGTAGCCGCTCACCTGCAGCACGAGGCCCAAGATCTGCAGGACGATCGCCGCGGCGATGCCGCGGCTGAAGGTCATGAGGCCCGAGTACGAGCCGGCATTGCGCCGGCCGGTCTCCAGCTCGGCAGCGTCCAGCACGTCGGGGAACATCACCCAGCTCATCAGCTGGGCGCCGGCCATGCCCGCCGCGAGCACGAACGCCAGCACGTAGACCAGCGGCACGGGCCCGTCGGAGGGGAACAGCGCCACTCCAGCCGCGCCCAGCAGCGCGAGCGGGATCAGCGTCGCGTACACCTTGTGCTTCGACGTGAAGCCCACCAGCCAGGTGACGATCGGGAACGCGATCACGTTGATCGCGATGAAGATGCCGAGGAAGACCTGCGAGTTCGCGCCGGGCACGACGTAGAGGGCGTAGTAGAGCACCGTCGCGGAGACGATGTCCATGGCCAGCGAGTGGCACAGGTACATCCCGAGGAGCCGCCGGAAGGGTCGGGTGCGCAGCGGTGCGATGAACGCCCGCGGCCGGAACGGCTCGTGCCCGGCCGGCTGGGGCGTGCGCTCCCGGCAGAACAGCGCGACGCCCAGCATGCACAGCGTGAACACCGAGCCGAAGCCGAGCACGATGCCGCCGTAGAACTCGCCCAGCTCGATCGCGTCCGCCCGGTAGAGGTCGAACAGCCGGGCGGCGAGCAGCGTGACGGTGGCGGAGGAGACCGTCGAGAAGAGCAGCCGGGTGGTGTTGACCTTGTTGCGCTGGTCGTAGTCGGTGGTGATCTCCGTCGACATCGACGCGTACGGGACCGCCATCACGGTCTGGACGGTGTTGTAGACGATGTAGCTCGCCATCGCCCACAGCATCTTGCCGATCTGGGAGTCGAAGGGTGCGACGGGCAGCCAGAGCAGCGCCATCACCGGCAAGAGCGCCACCGCCCCGGCGAGGATGAACGGGCGACGCCTTCCCCACCGCGTGCGGACGCGGTCGGAGATGGCCCCCATCAGCGGGTCGTTGACCGCGTCCCACAGTTTCGCGACGAGCACCGCGGTGCCGGCCAGCCCGGGCGCGAGCCCGATGATGTCCGTGAGGAAGATGAGGTAGAGGACCGCGATGAGCGACGATGCTCCCCCGGCGAAGACGTCCCCGGCCGCGAACGTCAGGCGTTCACGCACGGTGATCTCGGATGGGCGCTGGCTGCGGACGGTGGCGGCGTTGCTCACGCGCCCAGTCTCGCATGCGGGCGCGGCTCAGGCGGCGTGCTTGCGCCGTTGGCAGCGCGGGCACCAGTAGAGGTTCCTGCCCTCGAGCAGCCTGGAGCGGATCTCGGTGCCGCAGACGAGGCAGGGCTGCCCCTGGCGCCGGTAGACGTACACCTCGCCGCCGTGCGGGTCGTCGCGTGCGGGACGGCCCTGCGCCTCCGGGGTGTGCTCGTCGAGGACGGTGTCGATCCGGCCCTGCCGCACCCCGTCGGCCATGAGCGCCGCGAGGTCGGCGTAGATGGTGCGCCACGTCCTGGGCGTGATCTCCCGGCCGGGCACGTCGGGGTCCAGCCGGTGACGGTAGAGGACCTCGGCGCGATAGATGTTGCCGACCCCGGCGGCGATCCGCTGGTCCATCAGGAGCGCGGCGATGGGCTTGCCCGAGCGCCGGAGCCGGTCGTAGCCGACGGCGGGGTCCATGTCGGTGCGGATCGGGTCCGGGCCGGAGGACGCGAAGACCTCCTCGCGCACGTCGGCCCCGACGAGGCGGCACCACTGCGGGCCGCGCAGGTCGGCGGCGGTCCGGCCGTCGTCGACGCGGAGGCGGACGGCCCCGCGGGGCGGCGCGGACGGGGCGAGCTGCAGCTTGCCGATGAGCCCCAGATGGATGTGGACGTAGTCCGGGCCGGGCACGTCGAACCGCAGGAACAGGTGCTTGCCGATGGCCTCGGTCGCGATGAGTTCGGACCCGTCGAGGTGGGCCGCCTCGACGGCGAACCTGCCCTGTGGCGAGGAGATGGCGAGTTCCTCGCCCATGAAGGTGTCGCCGAGCGCACGGGCGAGACGGTGGATGACGTGACCCTCTGGCATGGTCAGGAACCTACCAGCGGAGCCAGGACCGGCTCAGGCCTCGTACTGGGCGATCTGGTCGATGCGGCGCTGGTGGCGCTCGTCGCCGCTGAACGGGGTGTCGAGGAAGGTCTCCACCATCGCCCATGCCTCCTCGAGCGACTGCATGCGGCCACCGAGGGAGAGGATGTTCGCGTCGTTGTGCTGCCGGGAGAGCTTCGCGATCTCGGGGTTGTAGGCGAGCGCCGCGCGCACGCCCCGCACCTTGTTGGCGGCGATCTGCTCGCCGTTGCCCGAGCCGCCGAGCACGATGCCCAGCGTCCCCTCCGCCACCACGGCCTCGGCGCACGGGATGACGTAGCCGGGGTAGTCGTCGGTGGCCACGTACTCATGGGCGCCGTGGTCGACCACCTCGTGGCCGGCCTCTTCCAGCCGCTGCACGAGGTAGTTCTTGAGCTCGAACGCCGCATGGTCGGTAGCTATGTGAACACGCATGGGGCCAACTATTCCACGACGGCAACCGCGCGTGCACTAGGCTCAGCCCCATGCCGACAGCGAACATCACAAGGGACGAGGCGCGTCAGCGTTCCGAAATCGTCACCGCCCGTTCATATGACGTTCATGTGGATCTGACGGGCCGCGACGTCCCGGAAGCCGAGCGCCAGTTCGTCTCCACCACGACGCTCCGCTTCGAATCCCGCGCCGGCCGGACCCACATCGACCTCATCGGCGACGAGGTCCGCAACGCCACGCTCGACGGCGAGCCGATGGACGTCAGCGGCTTCGACGGGTACCGCCTGCCGTTGGACGTGGAGGCGGGTGAGCACGTCGTCGAGATCACGGCCGTATGCCGCTACTCCCGCTCCGGCGAGGGCCTCCACCGCTTCGTGGACCCCGCCGACGACCGCGTCTACCTCTACACCCAGTTCGAGACCGCCGACGCCCGCCGGATGTACGCGACGTTCGAGCAGCCGGACCAGAAGGCCACCTTCCAGCTGACGGTGGATGCCCCGTCGCACTGGCTCGTCTTCTCCAACGCCGCGGCCGTGGAGCCGCAGGACCTGGGCGACGGGTTCGGGCGCTGGGTGCACGAGCCCACCCCGGTGCTGTCGACGTACCTGACCGCACTCGTGGCCGGGGAGTACCACGTCGTGCGCTCGACGATCCAGTCCGCCTCGGGCGAGCTGGCGGCCTCCGTCGCCTGCCGGCAGTCGCTGGCCCAGTACCTCGACCACGAGCGGATCCTCGAGACCACCCAGCGCGGCTTCGAGGTGTTCGAGGTCGCGTTCGACGTGCCCTACGCCTTCGGCACCTACGACCAGGTCTTCGTCCCCGAGTACAACTTCGGGGCCATGGAGAACGCCGGCTGCGTCACCTTCCGTGACGAGTACCTCTTCCGCTCCCGCGTGACCGCCCGCGAGCTCGAGGCCCGCGACAACACCATCCTGCACGAGCTCGCCCACATGTGGTTCGGCGACCTCGTCACCATGCAGTGGTGGGACGACCTGTGGCTCAACGAGTCCTTCGCCGAGTGGGCCTCCCACTACGCCGCCGACGAGATCCAGCGTCGCCACGGCGGGGACGCCAACCCGTGGGCGTCGTTCAGCAACGAGCGGAAGGCGTGGGCCTACACGCAGGACCAGTACCCCACCACCCACCCGATCGCCTCCGACTCCTCCGACCTGGAGAAGGTCGAGCAGAACTTCGACGGCATCACCTACGCCAAGGGCGCCTCGGTGCTGAAGCTGCTGGTGTCGTTCGTCGGCCAGGACGCGTTCCTCGCCGGGGTGAGCGACTACTTCAAGAAGCACGCCTACGGGAACACGGTGCTGGCGGATCTGCTGCACGAGCTGCAGGAGGCCTCCGGGAAGGACCTGTCGTGGTTCGCCTCCGAGTGGCTGGAGACGGCCGGCGTCAACACGCTGCGCGCCGACTTCGCCCTCGACGCCGACGGCCGCTTCACCCGCTTCGACCTCGAGCAGTCGGCCCATCCCGACTGGCCCACCCTCCGCACCCACCGGGTCGGGATCGGGGTCTACCGCGACGGGGAGCGCAAGCACTACGTCGAGGCCGACGTCACCGGGGAGCGGACGCCGATCGAGGCGCTCGTCGGCAAGAAGCGCCACGACATCGTCCTCGTCAACGACGGCGACCTCACCTTCGCGAAGGTCCGGCTGGACGACGAGTCCCTCGCCGCCCTGCGCACGCCGCTGGCCGACCCCTTGGCGCGCGCCGTCACCTGGACCGCCCTGTGGGACATGACCCGCGACGGCGAACTCGCGCCGCAGGACTACATCGAGCTGGTGCTCGCCGGGCTGCCCACCGAGCACGACATGGCGGCCGTGTCCGCGCTGCTGAACCAGGCGGGCGCCGCGTCCACCGCCTACACGGCCCCCGAGCTGCGGGACTCGGTCAACAAGTCCTTCGTCGCCGGCCTCGCGCGCCTCCTCAAGGAGGCGGAGCCCGGCTCCGACAAGCAGGTCATGCTCGCCAAGGCGCTCATCGCGGTGAGCCAGTCGCCCACCGCCGTCGAGTTGATCAAGGGCTGGCTGCACGACGAGGAGGTCCCCGCGGGCCTGGCCATCGACACGGCCATGCGCTGGGCCATCGTCGGCACGCTGGCTCGGCTGGGCGCCATCAGCGCCGACGAGATCGAGGCGGAGCGCACGGAGCACGACAACACGTCCGCCGGTGCCGAGCAGGCCGCCGGGGCGCGCGCCGCGCTACCGGTGCTCGAGGAGAAGGAACGCGCCTGGCACCTCGCCACCGCCGACCCGGACGTGCCGAACGAGACGCACCGCAAGGTCTGCGCCGGGTTCTGGCAGTACGGCCAGGACTTCCACTTCACGCGCCGCTACCTGGATCTCCTCGGCGAGATCAGCCGCAAGGAGGGCTCGTGGGCCGAGCGTGGCTACGCCGCCATCTCCGCGGCCGTGCGCTGGTTGTTCCCCTCGCCGCAGGTCACCCCCGAACTGGTGGACCGGATCGATGGCTGGGTGCGGGACAATGAGCCCAGCCAGCAGGTGCGCCGCATCGTCACCGAGCGTCTGGACGACGCGAGGAGGGCGCTGCGCGCGCAGCAGAAGAGCCTAGTCGTCGCGGCGGGACCAACCCCGAGCGAGCACCAGCACCGTGATGAGAGCGAAGGCCGCTAGGGGCCCCACAACCAACAGCAAGAGGTAAGCCAGCTCCGACATCTGCGGGGCTTCCGGCCAGCCAGGCAAGGTCTCGAGGAGGATCATGCGAGCAGCCTACCTGATGAACGATGAGGAGGTCAGTCTCGCACTGACCCGTATGACGCACGAGCTCGTGGAGCTGAACCGGGGCCGGAACTTCCTGCTGCTGGGCATCATCACGCGCGGCGTGCCCCTCGCCCACCGCATCGGACACCAACTGGGGGTGGAGGTCGGTGAGCTCGACATCACCATGTACCGCGACGACCTCCGGTCCCAGCCCACACGCCGTGCGCAGCGCTCCAAGCTGCCGCCCATCGACGACCGGGTCGTGGTCCTCGTCGACGACGTGCTCTACTCGGGCCGGACGGTGCAGGCCGCGCTGCTCGCGCTGGCCGACGTCGGCCGACCCAGGCGCATCGAGCTGATGTCGCTCATCGATCGTGGCCACCGTGAACTCCCGATCCAGGCGGACATCGTCGGGCGTAGGATTCCGACGGCCAAGAACGAACGGATCGTCGTGCACCTCGAGGAGCTCGACGGCGAGGACGCGGTCCTGATCGAATCGGAGCACCGGTGAAGCACCTGACCAGCATCAACGACCTGACGCGGGACGACGCGTTGTCGATCCTCGAGCTGGCCACGGAGATGCACGACGTGCAGAACCGTGAGGTCAAGAAGCTGCCGGCCCTGCGCGGCCGCACCATCATCAACCTCTTCTTCGAGGACTCGACGAGGACCCGCTCGTCCTTCGAACTCGCCGCCAAGTGGCTCTCCGCGGACTCGATCAACATCTCCGCGAAGGGCTCGAGCGTCAGCAAGGGCGAGTCGCTGCGGGACACGCTCCTCACGCTCGACGCCATGGGGATCGACGCGATCGTCATGCGGCACGCCGGGTCGGGCTCCGTGCACCAGGCGAGGGGGTGGGTGCGCGCCTCGATGATCAACGCCGGCGACGGCACCCACGAGCACCCGACGCAGGCGCTGCTCGACGCCTACTCCATGGGCACCGACCTGGAGGGGAAGCTGGTGTCGATCACCGGCGATCTCCTCCACTCCCGCGTGGTCCGGTCGAACGTGCTGCTGCTGGAGAAGCTGGGCGCGAAGGTGGTGCTCGTCGCGCCGCCGACGCTGATGCCGCCCGGCGTGGAGCACTGGGCCGCCGAGATCTCGCACGACTTCGACGCCGTCCTCCCCGACGTGGACGTGTGCATGATGCTCCGGGTCCAGCGCGAGCGGATGCAAGGCGGCTTCTTCCCCAGCGAGCGCGAGTACATCGCCCTCTACGGGCTCACCCCGTCGCGGCTGGCGAGGCTCAAGCCGGACGCGAAGATCGCCCACCCCGGGCCGATGAACCGCGGACTGGAGATCTCCTCGTCGGCGGCGGACGATGCGCGCTCGATCGTGCTCAACCAGGTGTCGGCCGGTGTCGCCGTGCGGATGAGCGTGCTGTACCACCTCTTGGCAGGAGAGTCATGAACCACGTGATCAGCGGGGCCGCGTTGCCCGACGGCACCCGCACCGACCTGTTCGTCCGCGACGGGGTGCTCGTCGACGAGGCGCCCGCGGGCGCGGAACGCATCGACGCCGAGGGCCTGGTGGTCCTCCCGGGCCTGGTCGACCCGCACACCCACCTCCGCGAGCCGGGGCGGGAGGACGCGGAGACGGTGGCGTCCGGGTCGGCGGCCGCCGCCCGCGGCGGCTACACCGCCGTGTGCGCCATGGCGAACACGCGGCCCGTCACCGACACCGCGGAGAAGGCGGAGCACGTCTTCGACCTGGGCGTGTCCGCCGGGCTGGTGGAGGTCGCGCCCATCGGTGCGATCACGAAGGGGCTGGCCGGTGCCGAGCTGGCCGAACTGGCCCTGATGCACCGGTCGCGCGCGAAGGTCAACATGTTCTCCGACGACGGCGCGTGCCTGATGGACGCCCAGCTGATGCGTCGCGCGCTCGAGTGGGTCAAGCCGTTCGGCGGCGTGATCGCGCAGCACTCCCAGGACACCAACCTCGCCGGGGCGAGCGCCTGCTGCCACGAGTCGGAGATCTCCGGCCGGCTGGGCCTCGACCCGTGGCCGCCCGTCGCCGAGGCGGCGATCATCGCCCGCGACGTGATGCTCGCCGAGGCCACCGGGTCGCGGCTGCACGTCTGCCACATCTCCACCGCCGAGGGCGTGGAGGTGGTGCGCTGGGCGAAGTCGCGCGGCATCCGGGTGACCGCGGAGGTGACGCCGCACCACCTGCTGCTCGGCACCGAGAGGGTGGAGGGCTACGACACGACGTTCAAGGTCAATCCCCCGCTGCGCACGTCCGAGCACATCACGGCCGTGCGGGAGGCGCTCGCCGACGGCACCATCGACATGGTCGGCACCGACCACGCCCCCCACGCGCCGCAGGACAAGGACCACGCGTTCGTCGACGCCCGGCCCGGGATGCTCGGGCTGGAGCAGGCGCTCGCCGTCGTCATGGAGGTGCTGCTCGACGAACTCGGCTGGGAGGGGGTCGCCGACCGGATGAGCCACGCACCGGCGAAGCTGGCCGGCCTCGTCGCACAGGGACGTCCGCTGTCCGTGGGCGAGCCCGCGAGCCTGGTGCTCGTCGACCCGGCCTCCCGCGCGGTCGTCGACCGCGCCGCCTCATCGTCGCTCAGTCGCAACAACCCCTACCACGGCCTCGAGCTGCCCGACCCCGTGCAGCTGACCATGTGGCGGGGCAAGGTCACGTACCAGCGGGGCTGACAGGAGTCCGCCGCGCAGGCGGCAGGTACCGCAGACGCACAGACGGCAGGTGCTCCCGGTACGTCGAGTCCGCCGCACAGCGTGCCGGTGCCTCGGCCGAACCGGCCGTATCCTGCCCCCGACGGGTCGCGGTGCGCGACGATGGTGCACATGGATGTCGAAGTCGCCGAGGTCGTTGATTTCCTCGCACAGCACGCGCCGTTCAGCGAGCTGACCGGCGCGGAGCGACGGGCGCTGGCGAAGGAGCTCAGCATCCGCTACTTCCGACGGGGCACGGTGGTCATCGAGTCGGGCGCCCCGAACCACTCGCTCTACATCATCCGGTCCGGCGCCGTCGACATCGCCGAGGGCGGCCAGGACCTGGTCGACCGCGACGAGCCCGGCGACTCCTTCGGCAGCTCGTCGCTGCTCAGCCGCAGCCCGTCGCGATACCGGGCCACGGCCGTCGAGGACACCCTCGCCTACGTCCTGCCCGGCCACCGCTTCCAGCAACTGATGCGCGAGTCGGATCCTGTGCGGGACTTCTACACCCCGCGGCAGCGCGGGCGCCTCAGCCAGTTGGCCCGCGAGCTCCAGAAGTCCGACGACTCCATCCTGCGCCTCGACGCGGGCGACATGATCGTGCGGGCGCCCATCGCCGCGCCGCCGTCCACCAGCATCCGTGAGGCGGCCGAGATCATGACGCGCGAGCGCGTCTCTGCGCTGCTGATCAACGAGGGCGACCAGCTCGTCGGGATCCTCACCGACCGCGACCTGCGGTCGAGGGTCGTCCTCCAGGGGGTCCCGAACACCGAACCCGTCTCCTCGGTGATGACGCGCAACCCGGTCCGCGTGTCGCCGGAGATGAAGGCGTTCGAGCTGCTCATGGTGATGACCTCGAAGAAGATCCACCACCTGCCGGTCGTGCGCGACGGCAGGGCCCTCGGCCTGGTCTCGGCCGGCGACCTGATGCGACTGGAGAGCTCCAACCCCGTGGTCCTGATCGGCGAGATCGGCCGCAGGAACGACCCCGAGGGCATCGCGGAGGTCGCCCGGCAGGCGCCGAGGCTCGCCGCGCAGCTGCTCGACCAGGGCGCGAACGCCGACGACGTCTCCCACGTCCTCACGGCCATCGCCGACGCGATCACCGGCCGGCTGATCCAGTTGGTGGAGATCGACCGCGGCCCCGCACCCCACCCGTGGTGCTGGGTCACGCTGGGTTCGCAAGCACGTCATGAGCTCGGCTTCGCGTCGGACCAGGACCACGCGATGGTCATCGCCGACGAGGCCACCGACCTGAGCTGGTACGAGGAGGCCGCCGAGCGCGTGGTGGCGGGCCTGGAACTCGCCGGGCTCAAGCGTTGCCCCGGCGGCGCGATGGCCACCAACTGGCACCTGCGCTCGCGGGAGTGGCGCAGGCAGTTCGCCCAGTGGGTCAACGAGCCCGAGTCGAAGGCCGTCCTCCACGCGCAGATCTTCTTCGACGCCCGCCCCGTGCACGGTGACTTCACCCTCTTCGACGAGTTGGTGGGCGGGGTCGTCTCCGGGGCCCAGCACGCGCAGCGCTTCCTCGGGCACCTCGCGGCCATGGCCGTGCGACGGGAACCCCCGCTGACGTTCTTCCGCGGCTTCGTCCTGGAGAACTCGGGTGCGCACAAGGACCAGTTCGACATCAAGGCGGGCGGCCTGCACGCCATCATCGAATCGGTACGGGTGCTCGCCCTCGCCGCGGGCGTCACCGAGCCCGCGACGCTGACACGGATCGAGGCGCTGCGCGCGGCAGGAAGGCTCAACGACGACACGGCGGCGGAGCTGAGCGATGCGTTCGAGTTCATCAGCTTCCTCCGTCTGCGCCACCAGGCCGAGCTGATGGCGAGGAACGAGCCCGCGAACAACTTCATCGCCCCCGACCAGCTGAGCACCGCCGAGCGCCGTCACCTGCGCTACGCCTTCACTGCGGTGCGACAGATCCAGCAGACGATCCAGTACCAGTGGCAGACCCACCTGATGAACTGACATGGCCCTCTTCCGCGGATCGCACGAACGCCGACGTCGCCACGGGCTCGATCGGGCCCCCGAGGGACCGGTGCGCGACTTCCTGGCGGTCCCCGCGCCCTCGCCACGCACCCCCCTGGGCGACCTGCCGCTGCTGGCCATCGACCTCGAGACGACCGGCCTCGACGCGGAATCCGACCGCATCCTCAGCATCGGGTTCGTTCCCGTCGACGGGCGGGAGATCCGCCTCGGCGGGGCCCGGGAGATCGTGGTGCGGGCGGGCTCGGGCGAGGGTGTGGGCGACAGTGCCACGGTGCACGGCCTCACCGACGACGTCGTCGCGGCCGGCGTGCCCCTCACCGACGCGCTGGCCGCGACCCTGCGCGCGCTGGAGGGCAGGGTGCTGCTGGCGCACCATGCCGCCATCGAGACCGGCTTCCTGGCCCGCGCCTGCGAGCGCGCGTTCGGCGCGCGGCCCTTGTTCGTCGCCGTCGACACCGTCCTGCTGGGCCGCGAACTCCTGGCGCCGGGCGACGAGGACGTGCCCCCCGGGCGGCTCCGGCTCGACGCGCTGCGCTCGCAGTTCGGGCTGCCGCGGTACCGGGCGCACAACGCCCTGAGCGACGCCCTCGCGTGCGGGGAGCTCTACCTCGCGCTCACCCAGGAGCTCGGCGCCACACGGCTCCAGCAGGTCAGCGTCCGCTGAGCAGCTCCTCCACCCACTCGGGGACGGTCCTCGTCGCGGGGCCCTCCCGGACCTCCGAGAAGAGCGAGCGCGACGGCTCGAGGTTCAGTTCGACGGTGCGGGCGCCCATCGAGTCGGCGAAGTGCACGAACCCCGCGGCCGGGTAGACGTTGCCCGACGTGCCGATGGCGGCGAACAGCTCGCAGCCGGCCAGTTCCTCCTGGATGCGGTCCATCTGCAGCGGCACCTCGCCGAACCACACCACGTTGGGCCGCAGCCGTCCCGCCACGCCGCACACCGGGCACGCGGTGCTGCCGTCCACGTCGCCGCGCGTCTCGACCGCCAACCCGCAGGCGAGGCAGCGCGACGTGAGCAGCTCGCCGTGCATGTGGATCACGTCGGACGAGCCGCCGCGCTCGTGGAGGTCGTCGATGTTCTGCGTCACGACCAGCACCTGACCGGGCAGCTCCCGCTCGAGCCGGGCCAGCGCCCGGTGGGCGTCGTTGGGCTGCACCCCCTCGGAGAGCAGCTGCCGACGCCGCATGTTGTAGAAGCGGTGCACCAACGCGGGATCGCGTTCGAACGCCTCGGGGGTGGCGACGTCCTCGACGCGATGCTCCTCCCACAGCCCGTCGGCCGCGCGGAACGTGCGGATCCCGGATTCCGCAGAGATGCCCGCACCGGTCAAGATCACTATTCGCGCCATGGCCCCATCCTGTCAGGCCGCACCGACAGTCCCCTGGACCGGGTCGGCGACGTAGACATTGCCGAACCGGTCGCGGATCTCTCCCACCGACGCGACGCCGGGCGGACTCGTCGCCCCCTCGAGGAACACGGACCCCACGACCGGGCCCCCCGGCCGCGCCGTCGGGTGCACGACGGCCTTCGCGCCGCTGACCTCGAGGTTGGCTCGGATGAACTCGTCGGGCGTGCCGCAGTCGAAGGCGCGGGCATCGGTCTCGACGAGCTGCAGCCGCTCCCCGGCGGGAGCCCAGACCGTCTCGTACAAGCCGGCCGGCTCGGCGGGCAGCGAGGCGGCGACACCACCGGGGAGCAGGCTGGCGCCGACGAAGCGGCGCGTCCCGAAGTCGCTCGGCCGGCCGACCTCACGCACCAGCAGGCGCGCCGACCGCCGGTCCCAACCCGCGACGAAGTCGTCGGGGATGTACTCCAGCCAGGTGTCGCTGTTCAGGATGAGGACGTCGCGCCCGTCCAGCCACGCAGCGAGGTTGCCCACCGCGCCGGCCGTCCCCAGCAGCCGCTCCTCGTGCGAGACGCGAACGCCCCACGGCTCGACGAAACGCTCCACCTGGTCCGCCAGGTGGTGGCTGTTCACGGCCACGGCGTACGTGAAGCGGCGGGCGAGCCGCAGCGACCTCGCCAGGAGCGGTTCGTTGTCTACGGTGAGCAGCGGCTTGGGCACGTGGTCGGTGAAGGGCCGCATGCGCGTCCCGAGGCCGGCCGCCAGCACGAGGCAGGCAAGCCCCTCGTCTTGGAGGGGGGCGTCGGAGGAACGGGCGGGGCGGTCGTCGGGCGAGATCGTCACGGGCCCAGTGTGCCAAAGCCCGGGCTGGTTGAATGGTGGACGAGGAGGCACGAATGAGCATCGAGACGACGGACGACCTCGCCACCCGCTGGTTCGGCACCACGGGCGCACCTTTGGTGGTCCTGCTGCACGACTACATGGGACGACTGCCCTGGCTGGACGAGTACGCGGAGCGCGTGGCGGCCGAGGGCTACCACGTCGCGGTCCCCGAACTCCACGGCGGCCGCCGCACCACCGATCCGCAGAAGGCCGTGCAGTTGCTGCGCGCCCGCTACCGCGACGTCCCCGGCGCGCTCCGGATCATCGACGACACCGTCCGCGCCGGGCTCGCCGAGGGCAGCCCGAGCGTCGGGCTCGTGGGCTTCTCGATGGGGTCCGCGCTCGCGCTGGAGTATGCCGGCACCAGCGACGACGTGGCCGGCGTCGTCGCGCACTACGGCCGCCCGCTGCACGAGGACCTCGAGGTGCGGGTGCCGGTGCTGTTCCAGCAGGGCTACGACGACGTCGACGACCGCGGCGCCCCGGCGGAGCGGTTCCGCGACCGGCTCCTGGGGATCGCCGAGGTGGAGGTGTACACCTACGACGCCCGTCACGGCTTCGCCAACGAGCAGAACGCGGAGAAGTTCGACCCGGCCGCGGCGGCGGCCGCCTGGGAGCGGACGCTCGGCTTCCTGCAGGCCTACGTCAGGGTTTGACGAGGAAGCCCTCGAGCCGCGACCGGTTGGGGAGCTCGGTGGGCCGCCCCTTCAGGTCCGCGCACACCACCACCGTCCGGCCACGCGCGAGGAGCGCCCCGTCCGGGGCCATGATCTCCGCCGCCGACGTGATCGACGTGCGCCCCAGCGCCACCGGCGCGGTGTGCACGACCAGCGGCTGCAGCGAGTGCTCGATCTGGGCGATGTAGTCGATGTCCTGCCGCACCACGAGCCAGAGGTGGAGGCTCTCACCGGTGCCGGTGCGCGCGAGCGTCGGGTCCCACTTCGGGGACACCTCGATGCGGGCCTGCTGGAGGTACTCGAACGCCATGACGTTGTTGACGTGCGCGTAACGGTCGAGGTCGGTCCAGCGGGTGGGGTGCAGCGTCCGCGTGCCGCGCCCGTCGAGCGGGGGCGCGGTGAGCGGGGTGAAAGGTTCCCAGTCCACCAGGTGCGGTTCGAGGTGTCGGCGCATGCTGGGCGACAGCCGGGCCGGGCGCTGCTCGTCGAAGTCGAACGCGGCGAGCAGCGTGCGCGCCTCGGCCACCACCTGGTCGAACTGCGTCAGGACGTACCCGATCTCCACCTGCGCCCCGCCGAGCCGCGTCACGCCCATCTCCACCTGGACCGGCGTCTCGGAGTACTCGATGGGGCGCCGGAACTGCATCTGCTGGCGCACGACGACGACGCCGTGCTCCAGCAGGCCCGACTCGGCGAAGAGCTGGACGCGCGCCTCCTGCAGGTAGTCGGCGATGCGGGCGTTGTTCACGTGCCCCTGCACGTCCATGTCGGACCAGCGCAGGGGCACCTCGACGTGCGGCAAGTCAGTCTTCCTTCGGGTAGAACCCGTCGACGATGTCCTGGTACTGCTGCGACACCACCGAGCGGCGGATCTTCATGTTGGCGGTCGTGCCGCCGCTCTCGACCGTGAGCTCGTGGTCGAGGATCGCGAACTTCTTGACCGTCTCCCAGCGCTCGAGGCGGGCGTTCACCCGTTCCATCTGCCGCTCGACGGAGTCGTGGATCTCCGGGCGCTGCGTCAGCTCGGCGTAGCTCAGGTGCCCGAGGTTGCGCTTCTCGGCCCACTTCTGGAGGAGGGCCGGGTCCATGACCACCAGCGCCGAGACGTACTTCTGGCCGTCGCCCACCGCGATCGCCTGCGACACGTAGGGGATGTTCGCGGTGATGGCGGCCTCGACCTTCTGCGGCGAGACGTACTTGCCGCCCGACGTCTTGAAGAGGTCCTTCTTGCGGTCGGTGATGCGCACCTTGCCGTCGGCGTCGATCTCGGCGATGTCGCCGGTGTGGTACCAGCCGTCGTCGGTGAGGACCTCCGCCGTGCGCTCGAGCAGCTTGTGGTATCCCTCGAAGATCGACGGGCCGCGCAGCAGCAGCTCGCCGTCCTCGGCGATCTTCGTCTCGAGCCCCGGCACGGGCAGGCCGACGGTGCCGAACGTGGGGCTCGACGGCTCGTCGACGGTGGCGATGGCGGAGGACTCGGTGGAGCCGTAGCCCTCGACGACGATGATGCCGGCGTTGTGGAACCACGCCTGGACCTGCGGGTTGAGCTTGGCCGACCCGGAGATCATGAACTTGATGTTGCCGCCGAGCTTGTCGCGCAGCTTGGCGAACACCAGCTTGTCGGCGATGGCGTGCTTGAGCTTCAGCGGCCCGGTGAGGGCGCCCTTGCGGCGCGCCTCCGCCGCGTCGCGGCCGACGGCGAACGCCCAGTGGGAAATCTTGCCCTTGAGCCCGCTGCCCGTGAGGACCGCAGCCCGGACCTTCTCGAAGACTCGTGGCGCGCCGCACATCACGGTGGGCTTGACCTCGCCCAGGCCCGCGACGATGCGGTCGATCCGGCCGTCGACGGCGGCGTGGTAGTTGTACGACAGCTGCGCCGCCAGGAGCGCCTTGCCGAACACGTGGCTGAGCGGCAGCCAGAGGTACATGACCTCGTTGGGGCCGAGGAGGTTGCGGGCCTTGATGGCCTCGGCCTCGTAGACCCAGCAGCGGTGCGGGAGTCGCACGCCCTTGGGGCGGCCGGTGGTGCCGGAGGTGTAGATGAGCGTGGAGAGGTGGTCGAGCGTCGTGGCGGCGATGGCCTCGTCTACGACCTCCGGGTGCTCCTCCAGGTGGGCGCGGCCGATCTCGCGGAGCTGCTCGTAGCTGACGACGCGGTCGTCCAGGGCGACGCCGGTCGGGTCGATGACCACGATGGTGTGGACCTGCTCGCGCAGCCCCTCGTAGCCGACGACCTTGTCGACCTGGGTCTTGTCCTCGGCGATGAAGACGACCGAGTCGGAGTCCGAGACGATGTAGTCCACCTCGTCGGCACCGGTGTTCGGGTAGACGGTGGTGGTGGCGCCGCCGGCGCAGGCGATCGCGAAGTCGAGGAAGATCCACTCGACGCGGGTGGACGAGCAGATGGACACCCGCTCCTCCTGCTTCAGCCCGCGACGCAGCAGTCCGGCGGCGAGGTCGTCGACGACCTCCCGGGTCTCCTGCCAGCTGTAGGTGCGCCAGGTGTTCGGCCCCTCGGGCGCGCGGTCCGGCTCGCTGTACGCGGTGTCGTTCGGCGTGTCCTGGACGCGCTTGCGGAAGTAGGCTCCGAAACTCGTCGGGGCGTTGGCTAGCATGTCTACCGGCGAAGTCACGAGGGCTCCCTTCGATCAAATTGTTGAAGGACAGCCTACCGCGATCAGCCCCGTTGCCCGCGGATGATTAAGTCAACCCGATGTAGTTGAATGCTAAATCATATTGTATAATCTTGTGGCATGACGGAACCACGCCTGGGCTGGCTCGACGCCGACCAACAACGGATCTGGCGGAGCTACCTGCTCGCCAAGACCCGCATCGATGACTACCTCGATGCGGCGCTGGCCGCGTACGGCCTGAGCCTCGACGAGTACGAGCTGCTGGTCCGCCTCTCCGAGGCCGAGGACCACACCCTTCGCATGGGTGAGCTGGCCTCCAGCGTACGCCACTCGCGCTCCCGTCTCACCCACACCGTCGCGCGCATGGAGAAGCAGGGTCTGGTCCGCCGCGAGGCGTGCTCCTCCGACGGCCGCGGCGTGCAGGCCGTCCTGACCGACGAGGGCTACGAACTCCTCAAGCGCGCGGCCCCCTCCCACGTCGACTCCGTGCGCGAGGTGTTCGTCGACGCCATCGGCCCCGACGACTACAAATCGCTCGGCCGCGCCATGCAGGCCGTGCTGAGCTACGCGGACGAGGCCGCCGAGGCCAAATAGGGCTTGCTTTAATGGGGGGCGTGATCTCCGTCGACTCCTCCACCCTCACCCGAGCGCTCTACACCTCCGACGGCTCCCTGTACCGGGTCGAGCCCACCGGAGTCGCGTTCCCCAAGGACCGCGAGGAGCTCATCGACGCCGTGCGTTGGGCCCTTGAGCAGCAGATCCCGATCACCGCCCGCGGCGCGGGCACCTCCTGCGCCGGCAACGCCGTCGGCGCGGGCCTGGTGATCGACGTCTCCCGGCACCTCAACAAGATCCACTCCATCGACCCCGAGACCCGGACCGCCGTCATCGACCCCGGGGTCATCCAGGAGCAACTGCAGCAGGCCGCGAGGCCGTACGGCCTCCGGCTCGGCCCGGACCCGTCGACGTCCACGCGGTGCACGGTCGGCGGCATGATCGGCAACAACGCCTGCGGCCCCCGCGCGCTGGGCTACGGGCGGATGGCCGACAACGTCGTCGAACTCGAGATCATCGACGGCCACGGCAACCTCCGCGTCCTCGGCCGCGACGACTTCCCCGAGCTGCGCTCGCTCGTCGCCTCCAACCTCGGCACGATCCGGACCGAGTTCGGCCGCTTCACCCGGCAGGTCTCCGGCTACTCCCTCGAGCACCTGCTGCCCGAGAAGAAGTTCGACGTGGCCAAGTTCTTCGCAGGCACCGAGGGCACGCTCGGCATCATCACCCGCGCCACGGTCCGGCTCGTGGCCGACGCGCCCCACCGGCTGATGGTGGCGCTCGGCTACCCCACCATGGCCGACGCCGGCGACGACATCGCCAACCTCCTCCAGTTCCGGCCCACCGCCTGCGAGGGCCTCGGGCGGCGCATCGTCGACGTGGTCAACGCCAAGAAGGGCCCCGACTCCGTGGGGGGCCTGCCGAAGGGCGACGGGTGGATGTTCATCGAACTGGTCGGCGACGACCCGGCCGAGGTCCACGAGCGCGCCGGGCTGCTGCTGGCTGCGGCGAACGCGGTGGACGGCTGGATCGTCGAGGATCCCGCGGCCGCGGCGAAGCTCTGGCAGATCCGCGCCGACGGCGCCGGGCTCGCCGGCGTGTCGCTGGCGAAGCCGGCCTACCCGGGCTGGGAGGACTCGGCCGTCCCGCCGAAGCACCTCGGCGCCTACCTGCGCGACTTCGAGGCGCTGCTCGACCAGCACGGACTGGAGGGCCTCCCCTACGGCCACTTCGGCGACGGGTGCGTCCACTGCCGGATTGACTTCCCCCTCGACGACCCCGACGGCCCCCAGCGGTACCGGGCCTTCGTCGAGGACGCGGCTAGGCTCGTCGCCTCGTACGGCGGCTCCATGAGCGGCGAGCACGGCGACGGGCGCGCCCGGTCGGCGCTGCTCCGCCACATGTACTCCGACGAGGCGCTGAAGCTGTTCGGCCAGGTGAAGGAGCTCTTCGACCCCAAGAACTTGCTCAACCCGGGCATCCTCGTCGACCCCGTCCCCGTCGAGGCCGACGCCCGCTTCGTCGCCGCCTCGAAGTCCCCGCTCAACATCTCCGACCCCGAGTTCGTCGCGGCCGTCCACCAGTGCCAGGGCGTGGGCAAGTGCATCGCCGACAACACCGGCACCGGCGGCGTGATGTGCCCCAGCTACCAGGCCACCCGCTACGAGAAGGACTCCACCCGCGGTCGCGCACGTGTGCTGCAGGAGATGGTGAACGGCTCGCTGGTGAGCAAGGGCTGGCGCTCCCCCGAGGTGCACCAGGCGCTCGACCTCTGCCTCTCCTGCAAGGGCTGCGCCCGCGACTGCCCCACCGGGGTCGACATGGCCGCCTACAAGGCGCGCGTGATCCACGAGACGTACAAGGGCCGGCTCCGGCCCCGCAGCCACTACGCCCTCGGCTGGCTCCCACGCTGGGGCCGGCTCATCACGAAGGTCCCCGGCCTCGCGGGCGCGGTGAACGCCGTCGGCGCGTCACCGGTCCTGGGCAACGCACTGAAGTTCGGCGCCGGCGTCGACGGGCGACGGCAGATCCCGCGGTTCGCCAAGCGTTCCGCCAAGTCGCAGCTGGCGGCGCTCGTCGCCCGGCACGACAACCGGCCCAGGACCAAGGGCCGGGTCCTGCTGTGGGTGGACTCCTTCAGCGACTGCTTCGAGTCCAACACGTTCGCCGCGATGGTCCACGTCATGCTCGAGCTCGGCTACGAGCCCGAGGTGCTCAGCAACAACGCCTGCTGCGGGCTCACCTGGATCTCCACCGGCCAGCTCGACGGCGCCCGCCGCCAGCTGTCGGCCGCCGCGTCGGTGCTGGCCCCGTACGTCGCCGACGGCGTGCCGATCGTCGGGCTGGAGCCGAGCTGCACCGCGGTCTGGCGCAGCGACGCCCCCGAGCTGCTGCCGGACGACGCCAACGTCGCCGCACTCAACGGCACGGTGCTCACGCTCGCCGAGTTCCTGTCGCGTGACGCGGACTTCACGCCCCCGGACCTGAGCGGCCACACCATCGTCGCGCAGCCCCACTGCCACCACACGTCGGTGATCGGCTGGCAGGCGGACCGGGCGCTGCTGGAGCGCACCGGGGCGACGCTCGTCGCGGTGGGCGGCTGCTGCGGGCTGGCGGGCAACTTCGGCGTCGAGCGCGGCCACCACGAGGTGAGCGTGAAGGTGTTCGAGCACGATCTCGGCCCGGCGGTGGAGGCGCACCCGGATGCGATCGTGCTGGCCGACGGGTTCTCGTGCCAGACGCAGCTGCGGTCGCTCGCGGACCGGGACTCGATGTCGCTCGCGGAGCTATTGGCCACTCACTGATCATTTTGGGTGCAACCTGACTCCAACGCCGAGACGTAGTGAGGGTGTAACAACCCCGAGCCAGGAGGCCCAGATGGACGCGAACGAGTTCGACGCGTTTTATCGAGCGTCATTCAACAAACTCGTCGGTCAGATCTACGCGATGTGCGGGAACCTGGCCGAGGCTCAGGAGGCCGTCCAGGAGGCGTTCATCCGCGCCTGGGACCACCGTCGGAAACTCGACAAGGATCTCGGCCCCGAAGCCTGGGTGAGGACGACGGCCTACCGCCTGGCCGTCAGCAACTGGAGGAAGTCCAGCAGGGCGCGACGTCAACCCGATCGCGCGCTGGAGTCCCGTGGGTCCGTCGAACCGGGCCCCGACCGCATCCTCATCGACGAAGCCCTTGCGAAGCTGCCCGAACAGCAGCGCCGCGTGATCATCCTGCACCACCTGTGCGACATGTCCGTCGAGGACGTCGCCGCCGAGATCGGTGCACCCAGCGGGACCGTGAAGGCCCGCCTCGCCAGGGGGCGCGAGCAGCTCGCCCGTCTACTGCACTCTGAGAAGGAGTTCCGTCATGCCTGATCGCATCCCCGAGCTGGACCAGTTCCTCACCCGAGCCAAGGAGGCTCCCATGCTGCCCCCCAGTGAAGTCCGCCGCCGCGGCTCCCGGCGCCGCGCCGTGCGCCACACGGGCATCACCGCCGGCGCGCTGGCGCTCACCCTCGTGGCCGGCTTCGGCGTCTGGCAGTCCCCCATCGTCCAGGCCCTGCGCGACAGCACCGCCGTCCCGCTCCCGGCCGACCCGACCCAGAGCCCGACGGAGTCCCCGTCGCCCACGCAGGTGCCGGTGACGGTCGTGCCGCCGACGTTCGACAACCTGCCGGTCGGCGAGCAGGTCATGGGCGGGCCGCTGCCCGTCGAGATCCGCGAGGAGTACGAGGGCGTCGGCCAGGCCGCGAAGAGCTTCTGCGACCCGGGCGACTACGGGATGCCCACGTCGATCCTCACCCGTGAGTACGGCGTCCAGGGCTACCCCACCAGCGTCAGCGCCGTGGTGCTCGGCTACGACTCCGACGAGGCGGCCGCCGAGGCCTTCGACATCCTGCACACCGCGGGCGTCGAGTGCGCAACCGTCTACGAGTCGAAGGACTACACCAACGTCCGCGTCGAGGTCGCCAGCGAGGCGGTCCCGGTGGATGCCTCCGCCGTGGACGCCACCGAGGTCCGCACCGGCTACATCACCGCAGTGGGCAACCCGCCCGAGACCCCGGAGACCGGGCTCTGGACCGAGGTGTTCATCCTGCAGGCCGACGAGCGGGTGCTCTACGTCACCAACGCCTTCGAGGGCCAGGACAACAACTGCATCGTCGAGGCCGGCGACCCCGACATGGGCCAGTGCACCCTGGCGGCCAACGCCCAGGCGATGCTGGAGCAGCTCGTGCAGTGAGCAGCGACCGACGATCAGAGGGAGGGACACCGAGTGGTATCCCTCCCTCTCTCGTCGGTGGGACACAGCGGATGAGCGAACTAGCTAGACAGGCAGACTAGTGTGCGATACCTTCTAGTCATGGCACCAAACATCTGGCCGGCCGACTGGCAGCGGGGGATCCTCGATCTCTGCGTCATGCGCCTGTTGTCCGACGGACCCACCTACGGGTACGAACTCGCTTCCCGCCTCACGGACGCAGGGTTGGGCGAGGTCAAGGGCGGGACCCTGTACCCGCTCCTGAAGCGTCTCGAGTCCGCCGAGGAAGTGGACATCGAGTGGCGGCCCGGGGAATCCGGCCCCGGGCGCAAGTTCTACAAACTCAACGAGCGCGGCCATGCCAGGCTCCGGGAACTCTCGGAGGCATGGGAGCGCTTCTCCTCGACCATCACCCGCATCGTCAACGCCGAACAGCAAAGGACACCAGCATGAACAAGTCTCCCTCGAAGTACGAGCTGGAGCTCAGACTGGCTCCCTCCGTGGAGCCGGAATGGAGCGAGGAATTCATCATCGAGGCACGTCTGCTCGACGTGCCGGGCGCCGAGATCGGGGAGGCCTTGGCGGAGATCGACTCCCACGTCCGGGAGTCCGGGGAGACCGCCCGGTCGGCGTTCGGCGACCCCCGCGCATACGCCGCCGGGCTGGCCGAGACCTCGGCCGCGCCGTCGCGCAGCGCGGTCTGGAGCGTGCTCCCCGCGGCGGCGCAGACCATCGGGATGATGGCCGCACTCAACGCGCTCCCGGACGCACTCGTCGGCGCACCGTTCGAGATCACGGTGGGCATGCTCGTCTCCGTCACGTTGCTCGGCCTGGTGTTCAGCCTCATGGTGTGGCGCTCGACCCCGATGCTCCGCCTCATCCTGGATCGTCCGGTCCTCGCGATCCTGCTCAGCGGCGCCCTGCTGGCGTCGGTGGTCGCTGCCATGTTCATCCCGGGCACCGTCACGTCGATCTGGGCCTGGTCCGTGGTGGGGATCGGCGTGACGCTGCTGCTGGCCGCCACGGTGGTGGGGCTCTCACGCGACCTGAAGCGCACCGACGACGATCCGATCCGCGCGCCGCTCGCGTCCCCGGAGAAGCACGGCTGGTCGTGGCTGTCGTGGGCCAACCACCTGTTGATCCCGGTGTTCACCGTCGTCATCGCGGTGGTCATCGTCGCCACGATCTGAGGACATGCGAAGAGGGAGGGACACCCTGGTGGTGTCCCTCCCTCTTCTCGCTCTGCGTCAGCGCGTCAGGCGGCGGTGCGTCGAGCGGCTGGGGCGCGCGGCCTCCGGGCCGAGGCGCTCGAGCTTGTTCGCCTCGTAGTCCTGGAAGTTGCCCTCGAACCAGAACCACTGCGGGACACCGTTCTCGTCCAGCCCTTCCCAGGCCAGCATGTGGGTGGCGACCCGGTCCAGGAACCAGCGGTCGTGGGAGATCACGACGGCGCAGCCCGGGAACTCGAGCAGGGCGTCCTCCAGGCTCGAGAGGGTCTCCACGTCCAGGTCGTTGGTGGGCTCGTCGAGCAGGAGGACGTTGCCGCCCTGCTTGAGCGTCAGCGCCAGGTTGAGGCGGTTGCGCTCACCGCCGGAGAGCACCCCCGCCTTCTTCTGCTGGTCGGGCCCCTTGAACCCGAAGCTCGCCACGTAGGCGCGCGACGGCATCTCGAAGCTGCCCACCTTGATGTAGTCCAGCCCGTCGGAGACGACCTGCCAGACGTTGTCGTCGGGGTTGATCCCGGAGCGGTTCTGGTCGACGTAGCTGAAGCTGACGGTCTCGCCGATCCGGACGGTGCCGGCATCCGGCTCCTCCTGACCCGTGATCGTCTTGAACAGGGTGGTCTTGCCGACGCCGTTGGGGCCGATGATGCCGACGATGCCCGCGCGCGGCAGCGTGAAGGACAGGTCGTCGATGAGGACCCGGTCGCCGAAGCCCTTCTTGAGGTTGGAGACCTCGAGGACAGTGGAGCCCAGACGGGGACCCGGCGGGATGTTGATCTCCGCGGTGTCGATCTTGCGGTTGCGCTCGGCCTCCGCCGCCAGCTCTTCGTAGCGCGCGAGACGCGCCTTGTTCTTCGCCTGGCGGGCCTTGGGCGACGACCGGACCCACTCGAGCTCGCGCTCCAGGATCTTGGCCCGCTTCGCGTCCTTCTTGCCCTCGATCTGGAGCCGCGCGCGCTTTGTCTCCAGGTAGGTGGAGTAGTTGCCCTCGTAGGGGTGCAGCTTGCCGCGGTCGACCTCGCAGATCCACTGAGCGACGTTGTCCAGGAAGTAGCGGTCGTGCGTGACGGCGAGCACGGCGCCGGGGTACGACTTCAGATGGCCCTCGAGCCAGTTCACGCTCTCCGCGTCGAGGTGGTTGGTGGGCTCGTCGAGCAGCAGGAGGTCGGGCTGCTGCAGGAGCAGCTTCGTCAGCGCCACTCGGCGCCGCTCGCCGCCCGAGAGCACGTCGACGACCTGGTCACCCGGCGGGCACTGCAGCGCGTCCATGGCCTGCTCCAGCTGCGCGTCGATGTCCCACGCGTTGTGGGCGTCCAGCTCGGTCTGCAGTTCGCCCATCTCGGCCAGCAGGGCGTCGAAGTCCGCGTCGGGCTCCGCCATCGCGGCCCCGATCTCGTCGAAGCGGCGCAGCTTGGCCTTGATGTCGGCGACCGCCTCCTCGACGTTCTCCTGCACCGTCTTGCCCTCGGTCAGCGGGGGTTCCTGCAGCAGGATGCCGACGGTGGCGCCCTTGGCGAGGTTGGCGTCGCCGTTGTTGGCGTGCTCGAGGCCCGCCATGATTTTGAGCATCGTCGACTTGCCCGCGCCGTTCGGACCCACGACGCCGATCTTGGCACCGGGGAAGAACGACAGAGTCACGTTGTCGAGGATCAGCTTGTCCCCGATCGTCTTGCGGACGTTGTGCATCGTGTAGATGAATTCAGCCACAGTGTCCCTTCCAGAAAAGAATCTCAGCCGCGAGCCAGTATGCCAGTCATCCGCTGGAGGGCCGACTCCGCGCGGGCGTGGGCCTCGAGCTCCGCGCGCACCGCGTCGACGATGACCTGCTGCACCTCGGTCTCCACCGCGGCACCCAGTGCCCGGGCCGCGCGTCGCTCCGCACGCCGCGCCGACAGCCGCAGCATCCAGTCGCCGAACAGGCTCACCAGCACCGTGCCGGCGAAGGCGGCCGCGACGATGGTGAGCAGCTTGGGCGCGAACTCGCCGCTGCCCCACACGACCTCCCAGACGAGCCACCCGCCGAACGCGACGAGCACGACGACGGGGAGCCACTTGGCCAAGCGGGCGAGCCCCCACCCGAACGGCGCCTCGAGCGGGCTGAGGTCGACCGCGCGCATGGCGGCGTCGACGCGGGGGGCCAGGCGCGCGCCGGGGCCGGCGGTGATCCGTCGACGGGCCTCCTCGCGCCAGCGCTCGGGAAGGTTCACGGTCGAGGCGGTGACGAACTTGCGCACGGCGCTGGCGGCGCGGGCGTCGTCGGCGGCGGAGGCGACCTGGTGGCTCGGCAGTTCGAGCTGGGGCACGTCGCCGGCCCGCCTGGCCTGGAGCATGGCCCCGCGCCGCTGGACGGACTTGCGGACGCCGGCGGCGAGCCGCGGCACCCCGGCGGCGACGGCGACCTCGCGGTTGAGCTCGGCGACGGCGCCGTCGTCCACCGCCCCGGGCCGACCGCCGATCCGCCGGAGCTCGTCGGCGAGGTTGCGCAGGTCCGCGGCGAGGCGGTCCTGGGTGGCGCGCTTGTTCGTCGCGACCCGGCCGATGTGGTGGCGCAACAGGTCGACACCCTCGCCGTCGATCGCGTCGGTGACGAAGACGGGGACGTCGTGGAGTCCGTCGTCGGCGAGGATCCCCCGGAGGTGGTCGGCGACGCGCGCCACCCGGGGGTCGAGTCGGAGGTCGCCGCGCAGCAGCTGCTGGAGCTGGTCGTCGAGGCTGTCCGGCGACTCGGCGAGGATCGGGTCGCCGCCGGTCAGCTCGTCGGCGTGGTTGAGGACCACGGAGATGACGTCCCGGTGCTCCGCGAGCCGGCGCAGGTAGCGCACGTGGAGGGCGGCGTCGGCGTACTTCTGGGGGTCGACGACGAACACGAACTGGTCCACCACACGCACGAGCCGGTCCACCTCCTCCCGGTGCGCGAGGTGCGTGGAGTCGTGGTCCGGCAGGTCGAGGAGGACGACGTCGGTGAGCTGGCTCGTCGGCGGGATGGCCTCGTGGCGCCGCGTGATCTGGAGGAGGTTGAGCAGCGGTCCGTTGGTGGCGGAGAAGCTGAGCGCCAGGGTCTTGGCGGTCGTGGGGCGTTTGGGGCTGGCGTGGGCGAGCCGGGTCCCCGAGATGGCGTTGAACAGCGAGGACTTGCCGGAGCCCGTCGCTCCGGCCAGCGCGACGACGGTCTGCTCGCCGGCCCGCAGGCGCTCGTCGGCGAATCCGAGCAACTCCCGGGCGCGGGCCTCGACGGCAGGGTCGAGCCGTCCGTCGGCCTCGGCCAGGTAGTGCTCCAGTTCCCGCAGCGCCTCGTCGATCACAGCCCCGCCCTCGCTTCCGCCACGCGTGACGCCGCGCGGGTGAGCCGCTCGCCCACCTCGCCGGGCACCGAGGCCTCGTCCACCGCGCCGGTGAAGCGGGAGGCCTCCTCGTCGAAGAGCGTCCGCACGCGGGCGTCCAGCAGCGAACGGGACTCCTGCGCCAGCCGCTCGACGGCGCCCGCCCCGAACACCGACTCGAGGAGCCGCTGGGCCAGCAGCGACGTGCCGCCGGCGATCCCCGCCTCCGCGCCGGTGACCCCGCCCGTGGACGCGAAGACCACCACCATGAGGGTGGCGCCGATGGCGTTGGTGCCGAGCGCCAGCAGCCGGGCGCGCAGGCGCTTGCCCTTGCCCTGCTCGGTCACGAGCGCCAGGACGTCCTGCTGCCAGCCCCGCACGGCGGCCACGGCGCGCGCCTCGAAGTCGGGCGAGAGGGAGCGGAGCTCGTCGGCGAGCACCTGCCTGCCCCAGGTGGTGCGCGCCCAGGCCTGCGCGGTCGCGTCCACGGCCACCTCGGCGGCGTCGACGATGACCTTCGCCAGCTGGTCGGAGACGGCCTCCTGCATCCGCTCGGCCTTGGGCTCGGCGCTGACCCATCGGCGGGCGCGGGCCCGGAGCGAGGCGACGGTCTCGTCGAGGCCCCGGAACAGCGAGCCGGTGCCCACCACGTCGTGCCAGTGGGCGATGATCTCGCTGCGGAGCATGGATCCGTCGCCGACGGTCGTCGCGACCCGGTCTCCGGCGTGCCCGAACTCCCCCACGGCCTGCGCCCGCAGGTCGGCTGCGGCGTCGCCCTGCTCCGCGAGCCCCAGTTCGAGACGCGCGATCTCGACGTCGAGTTGCCGCAGCGCCCCGCCGAGGGACTGCCGCACCACCTGGGCGCGGTGCTCGGCCTCGGACGCGATGCCGCCGAGCCAGGCGCGGATGGGGCTCACGAGCGGGTCGGGGATCATGCCGTCGACCAGCGGGCCCTCCGGGACCGCGAAGAGCGGGGCGTCGCCGAGGCCCTCCTGCCGGAGGAGGCGGGCGAGGTCGCGCGCAACCTCGCCGAGGGAGGCGGGCGGGCACCGGTTGACGACGATGCCGAGGACGAGGTCGCGGGCGCTCGCCTCGCGGAGGAAGCCCCACGGGACGGCGTCGGCGTAGCGGGCGGCCGAGGTGGCGAAGAGCCAGAGGTCGGCGGCCAGGAGCAGTTGTCTGGCGAGCGCCCGGTTCTCGTCGTCGATGGAGTCGACGTCGGGCGCGTCGAGGAGCGCGAGGCCCGCGGGGAGGTCGGTGCTCTCGACGATCTGCAGCGCCCGGGTGTGGGCGACCTCCCCGTCGCCGCGGGTGAGCTCGGGAAGGATGCGGCCCGATCGGAACCAGTCGGCGTCGTCGCGGTGGCAGATGAGGACGGGTGCCTTCGTCGTGGGCCGCAGGACGCCCGGGCGGGTGACGTTGCGGCGGAGGATCGAGTTGACCAGCGTCGACTTGCCCGCCCCGGTGGACCCGCCGACGACGGCCAGCAGCGGCGCGTCGAGGGTCTCGGCCCTCGGCAGGAGGTAGTCGCGCACCTGGCCGGCGAGCGCTGCGGCCGCGTCCGCGTACTCCGCCGCGCCCGGCAGGGCGAGCGGGAAACGGATCTCGGGCAGCGCCTCGAGCAGTGTCTCCAGTGAAAGCGCCAGGTCGGTCATCGGGCGGGCCAGTTCCCTCCCAGCCCGGCGGGGCCCGGGTAGTCGGCCTGCGGCAGTTGCGCGGACCTCGTCCTCGGCTTCCGCCAGCCGAGCCAGCGCACGCCGGGGTCGGTGGACAGCGCCTTGGGACGGAGCCGCTCGATCTCGGCGAGGACGTCGTGGCCGCGGAGCTGGGCACCCTCGCCCATGGTGCCGCGGGTGACCTCGGAGCGCAGGTACGCGAGTTCGGTGAAGCGACGCACGAGCTTGGTGGTGTACCACCAGCGCCGCGGCCCCCAGAACATCGACTTCAGCAGGTAGTGGAACCGCTTGAACGGGCCGCTGAACAGTTCGACGTCGCGCTCGGAGAGCCAGCCGCCCGCGACGTAGTCGCTCAGCCGGTGGCGGATCAGCCGCGCCTGCTGCGCCACCGACACCACGAGCGAGACGAGGATCAGCCCCACGAGGATCAGCGCCATGATCCAGTGCACGCGCAGGGCGTCCGTCGGACGCGTCGAGGCCAGCCCGTTGAACAGCATGTGGCCGGCCACCGAGAGCAGGAAGCCGCCGAGCGGGGCGACGATGCGGACGATGCGCGACCTCGCGGCGATGCCCACCACGAGCCCGGTCGCGGTCAGCATCGTGAACAGGGGATGGCCGAAGGAGGTGTAGACGCCGCGCATCAGGACGATCTCGCGGATCGCGGCCTCGGGGTCGGCGACGGAGATGTCGTTGAGCGCGTAGGTGATCACGCGACCGTAGTAGATGATGTTCTCGGTGAAGGCGAAGCCGACGGCGGAGAGGCCGGAGAGCATGACGACGCCCAGCCGGGACACGATCTCGCGGCGCAGCAGGATCAGCAGCAGGAAGAGGACGGTGGCCTTCGTGGCCTCCTCGGAGAACGGCGCGGAGAAGATCGCCGCGCGCGAGCCCATGTCGGCGTCGGCGTCGGTGGTGGCCATCTGCTGGCCCATCCACGTGTTGATGTGGATGGAGAACCAGGTCGACGCGGCCGCGCCCCACCCGAAGGTGAGCAGCCACACCAGGGGCCGCTGCGGCCGGTAGCGGTCCAGCCACACGAACAACGCGATGTAGGCGAGCGCCGTCGGCAGTGCCAGCAGCGCGGCCCGCTCCACGGTCTCGCGAGTGAACGCCAGGGTCTCGGTGCCGTCCTCGAACTGCTGCGGTGTCGTGAACATCTGCCACTGGTCGTACAGGAAGAAGGTGTACAGCGGCACGAGCACGAGGGTCAGCCAGAACAGCGGGCTCCGCAGCATCCGCTGCCACCACGGCCGCGCCTTCGCCGAGGGCAGCCCGGACAAGCGGCGCTGGCGTTCGGCGATCTGGCTCATGTCTCCACAGCGTACAAGCTGGCGAGGCACGCGGGCCGAGCGCGCCCGGCAGGACTCGAACCTGCAACCTGCGGATTAGAAGGCCGATGCTCTATCCATTGAGCTACGGGCGCTCGAGGGGGAATTCTAGCGCCGCCGCTACTCGCCGGACTCAGCGACGGCGCGGATCTCCGCGGGCCCGTTCCAGGTCACGGCGGTGCCGTCGACGACGCCGCCCTCGCTCGCCTCCAGGACGGGGCCACCGAACTCCATCCGGAACCGGTAGAGGGCGACGGTCTGCTCGGGGATGAACGACTGCTGGAAGTCGACGGTCCACACGCCGTTCTCCAGCGTCGGCTTCTCGAGCAGCGCGTCGTCACCCCACTCCGACAGCGGGAAGGTGCCCGTGGTGTCGCACAGCACGTAGCCATCGCGCTCGCTGCGGGCGACGTTCCAGTTGCCGCCGAAGCCGATGGCGCTGGCGTCGGCGTCGCCCTCCTCGCAGAAGGTGATCTCCTCGCCGCCGGGCGGGTTGAGGACGGCCTCCGGGAGCCCGAGCCGGACGTGCGCGTCGATCGCCTCGGGATTCGTGAAGTCCATGCGGATGAGCTGGACGAGGCTGTTCTCGGGGCCCGGCGGGGGCAGCGGGTCGTCGACGCCCCAGTCATCCCACGCCTTCTCGGTGTTCATGGATTCGACGACGCTCGGCTCCACCGGGAACGGCGTCGGCGACTCCGAGGGCGGCGGCGCGGTCTCGGAGGTGGACTCGCCCGACGGCTCCGGCGCCACGGTGGCGGCGGGCGTCGTTCCGTCCGTGGACGACTGCGAGGGTGCGGGCTCGCCGCCCGTGCACGCTGTCAGGGCCAGCGGCATTGCGAGGAGGAGGGCCAGGCGTGCGAGCTTCATGCGGCAAGGATAGGCGAGTAGGCTCGCCTCTCGTGAACGACTATCTGGTGTGGATCGACTGCGAAATGACCGGCCTCGACCTCGAGGCCGACGGGCTCCTCGAGGTGGCGGCACTCGTGACCGACGGGGAGCTCAACGTCCTCGGCGACGGCGTCGACATCGTGATCAAGCCCACCAACGACCAGCTGTCGAACATGGGCGACTTCGTCACGGAGATGCACACCAAGTCCGGCCTCCTCGAGCTCCTCGACGACGGGGTGGCGGTCGAGGAGGCCGAGCGGCAGGTCCTCGAGTACGTCCGCCAGTACGTCCCCACCGCGCGCAAGGTGCCCCTGGCCGGCAACAGCATCGGCACGGACCGCGCCTTCCTCGCGAAGTTCATGCCCGAGCTCGAGCAGTGGCTGCACTACCGCGTCGTCGACGTCTCCAGCATCAAGGAGCTCGCGAAGCGCTGGTACCCACGGGTCCACTACAAGGCGCCCGCGAAGGGCGGCAACCACCGCGCACTGGCCGACATCCAGGAGTCGATCGAGGAGCTGCGCTACTACCGGGAGGCGGTCTTCGTCCCGCAGCCCGGGCCGTCCTCCGAGGCGCTCACCGAGATCGCCAAGCGGCACGGTGGCACGCTCACCCGAGGCCAGGAGCAGCCCTCCGAGCTGCCGCCCGAGGCCTGATTTCCGCGCCCGTCAGGGCATACGCTATAGTTCTGCAGTCGCCCGGGAACGGGCGGCCATGGTGGGTATAGCTCAGCTGGTAGAGCGCCTGGTTGTGGTCCAGGAGGCCGCGGGTTCAAGTCCCGTTACTCACCCCGAAGAGAGAGCCGATGCACCGGACCAGGTGCATCGGCTCTCGCTCTATCATCGGCTCACAACGTGTCTCGATAGAGGAGTTCCGCGTGGTCGCACCCACCTTCGTCGTCGATCCCTGGGTGATCCGCGAGCCCCGCGTAGACCTGGAGGCGCTCCCGGTCAGCGAGTCGATCTTCACGACGTCGAACGGCTGCGTCGGCATGCGCGGGACCCTAGACGAGGTGGAGCCGCACGGCACCCGCGGCACATTCCTGTCCGGGGTGTTCGAGACCCACCCGCTGGCCTACCCGGAGAAGGCCTACGGCGACCCTCCCGAGGGCCAAGTGATGATCCGCGTCGCCGACGGCACGCCGCTGCGCCTCGTCGTCGACGGGGTTCCGCTCGACGTGCGCACCCTGGGCCCCGAGACCCACGAGCGCTCCCTCGACCTCCGGGAGGGCGTCCTCGACCGGCTACTGAGATGGCGCACCCCGTCCGGCACGACGATGGAGCTGCGGTCCCGGCGGCTCGCATCCCTGCGCGAACGCTCGCTGTGCGCCGTGCGGTACGAGGTGCGCGCCCTCGACGGGCCCGCCCACGTCGCGGTCCGCTCCGAGTTGGCCCTCGGCACGAACACCCCCGAGGTGGAGAACGCCGACCCCCGGGTCGGTGAGGCGCTCGAGCGGCCGTTCGAGACGCTCGACGTCGGCTGCGACGACGCCGGCGGCGCCATGGCCGCGCGCACCCGTCGTTCCGGCATCACCATCGCCGCCGCGGTGCGGCACGTGGTCGTCGGCGCTGGCCACATCCACGACGAGGCCGGCATCGACCAACTCGTGACGACGATGACCGCCGACCTCGAGGCCGGCGAGACGCTCGGGATCGACAAGTTCATCGCGCAGGTCTGGTCGCGCGACGGGCACGCCGACTCGCTGCTGGAGTCGGCGCGGGCCGTCCTCGCCTCCGGCGTCGACCGCGGCTGGGAGGGGCTCGTGGCCGACCAGGGGTCAGAACTCCAGGAGTTGTGGGACCGCGCCGATGTCGAGGTGGACGGTGACCCCGAGCTCCAGCAGGCGCTGCGGTACTGCGTCTACACGCTGTTCACCAGCTCGGCCTGCATCGCCGACGCACCGATGGGTGCGAAGGCCCTGACCGGGCTCGGGTACAGCGGCCACACCTTCTGGGACATCGAGGGCTTCGTGGTGCCCGCGCTGCTGCTGCTCTTCCCCGACGCCGCCGGCCGGCTGCTGCGGTGGCGGGCCTCCACGCTGGACTCCGCCCGCGAACGGGCCGAACTCCTCGGGGTCGACGGCGCCGCCTTCGCCTGGCGCACGATCGACGGTCGGGAGACCTCCGCGTACTGGCCCGCGGGCACCGCCGCCATCCACATCAACGCGGACCTCTCCCGCGCCTTCTGGCTGCACGGGAACGTCACCGGCGACACCGCCCCTGAACTGGGCGCTCTCGAGATCCTCGTCGAGACGGCGCGGCTCTGGATGTCCGTCGGCCACCACGACACCGACGGCGCCTGGCACATCTTCGGCGTGACGGGGCCCGACGAGTACACGGGCGTCGTGGACGACAACGTCTTCACCAACCTCATGGCCCGGCGCAACCTGGTGCGGGCGGCGGAGGCCTGCGAGCGCCAGCCGGATCGGGCCGCCGCGCTGGGCGTCGACGACGAGGAGCTGGGGCGTTGGCGCGACGCGGCCGCCGCGGCCCACGTCCCCTGGGACCCCGGGAAACGAGTGCACCCCGCGAACTCGAACTTCACGTCGTACCGGGAGTGGCGGTTCGAGGACAGGACGGATGCCTATCCGTTGCAGGACCACGAGCACTACGCGAAGCTCTACCGGCGCCAAGTCGTCAAGCAGGCTGACCTCGTGCAGGCCCTGTGGTGGTGCCGCGAGGACTTCACCGACGAGGAGGTCGCCCGTGATCTCGCCTACTACGAGGCGCGGACGGTGCGCGACTCGTCGCTCTCGGCGAGCGTGCAGGCCGTGGTCTGCGCCAAGGCGCAGCACCCCGATCTCGCGCATCGCTACCTGCGGGAGAGCGCCATGGCGGACCTCCGCGACCTGCGGGGCGACACGGACGAGGGCCTGCACATCGCGTCGGTGGCGGGCACGTGGCTGGCGCTGAGCGCCGGCCTCGGGGGCTTGCGCGAGGACGCCGAGCACCTGGAGCTCGCGCCGCTGTTGCCGTCGGAATTGACGCGGACCTGCTTCCGGGTGGCCTGGCGGGGGCGTCTCCTCCGCGTGGAGACCACCGGCGACGGCACGACCGTCAGCATGCTGCGCGGCGACGATCCCGTCGACGTGGTGGTGGACGGCGCCCTCCTGCGGGTGGCACCCGACTCCCCTGCCCGGGCGCCGCTGCGCGCCCCATCTCCCCTGCTGCGGGAGCCCGCACAGCCCGCGGGAAGGCAGCCGCTGGCCTGAACGCCTGAACGCCCGGCGTCGGCGTGACCGTGGGCATGCCTAGGCTGGGCTCTCCGGACGACGACGAGGAGGCGACGGTGACGCTGCTGACCGTGGGCCACGGCCCGCTGCAACGGGAGGACCTCGCCGCGCTCCTGAAGGGCGCCGGCATCGAGCGGCTGGTCGACGTGCGCAGGTTCCCGGGCAGCCGCAACAATCCCGACGTCAAGCGCGAGGCCCTGGAAGCTTGGCTGCCCGAGGAGGGCATCGCGTACCGGTGGGAGCCGCGGCTGGGCGGTCGACGTCGCCTCCCGAAGGGCGAGGAGTCGCCCGACCCTTGGTGGCAGGTGGAGGCCTTCCGCGCCTACGCGGCCTACACCCGCACCGACGAGTTCCGCGACGCCCTGGCCGAGGTGGTCGGTGAGGCGTCGGGCCACCGCGTCGCGGTCATGTGCTCCGAATCGGTGTGGTGGCGCTGCCACCGACGGATCATCGCCGACGTCGCGGCCCTCGGCCACGGCCTCGCCGTGCACCACCTCATGCCCGACGGCAGCGAGCGGCCTCACGCGCCCTCGGAGGGCGCACGGCCCACCGACGACGGCTTCCTGTGGGACCGCGTCGCCGGGCCATAGCCGGCGTCAGGACGCCAGGACCTCCAACGCCACCTCGGGCAGGCACAGGTCGTAGGTCTGGATGATCGGCACGTCCACCACCTCGCGGGCCTCCGACGTGACCAGCGGCGACGCCGTGAGACGGCCGGAGACGGCGACGAGCGGGAGCTCCGCCTCGCGCAGCAGGGCGGTGCCCGCGGCCGCGCTCAGCGCCTCGCCGCACGCGAAGAGCACCTTGTCGGTGAGCGCCCGGAAGTCGGCGTCGTTCACCAGCGACGAGGTCTCACCCTGGTAGATGCCGTCGGCGATCTCCACGACGACGACGTCCGGGCTGTCATCGGCCAGGGTGGCCACGATGGAGAACACCATGTCCTTGACCTGCTCGAAGGACAGCTTGAACGTCGAGCCGAGGCCGAAGTCGGTGAAGTCCATGACCCGGTCGGCGCCGGCGTCGTTGAACAGGCCGGCGTCATTGCCCGCGCCGGTGCCCGTCGCCTTGCCCGCGTTGACGATCTTGCCGGCGTTGCTGAGGCCGTTGACGAGGCAGCCGACCGTCGTCGACTTCCCGGAGTTCATCGACGACCCGAAGACCATGAAGACCGTCGGGCGCTGCTCCAATGCCTCGAACTCCGCCAGCGCGTCGCGCCACGGGCGGACCCGAGCGGGCGCCAGACGCTTCATGTTGATGATGCCCTCGGAGTCGGCGATGAGACCGAGCGGCTCGATCACCGTCGCGGGCAGGATCGAGGCGTGCTTGTCGATGACGCGGCCGGCCATGCCGCCCGCGGCCACCAGGTTGGTGTAGTTGAGGTTCCGCGGCACCTCGGCCAGGAACTGGTCGGGGGCGTAGCGGTTGCCGTAGGCGACGATGATCTCGTCGCCGTGGAACAGGTGCCGGCGGCGGGAGCTGTGCGACTCGAGGCGCTTGTGCTGGCCGATCGTCGTGACGCGCGCGAGGACGAAGTCGCCGGGCTGGGGCTCCACGTCGGTGCCGCGGACGAGGTGGTAGCCGTCGCCGTTGGTCTCCTTCAGGTGGTTCCAGAGCTCGCGGGCGTTGTAGGACTTCTTGGCCCGACGCAGCCGCCGCGGCTCCAGCGGAACCTGCTCCACGCCCTCGAACAGGATGCCCTCCGCCGGCTCGCCGCTGAGATGGCGGTTCTTGCGCTCGAGGGTGATGGTGATCTCGCGTACGAGGTCGACGCTTTCGGTGGTGGTCATGAGGTGTTCTCCAGGATCCGTACGCGGAGTGAAAAGGGCGGTGACCGCGTCGACGAGGACGCCGGGCAAGGCAATGATGCCCAACAGGGGGCGGGAACGAAAAACGCCGGTGCGTCGCGGCTCCGCCAGCGCCTCGCACCGCACCGCGAGGGGGCACGACCGGTCCACAATCGGGCCCCGGGAAACGAGTCCCCGGGGCCCGACCGTCCCCCCAAGGAACGGCCCCCAATCCGGTGGCCAACTAGAGCTTCCCAGCGGGGTCTGACAGATTTCGACGGCCGGTCAAGCCGACTCGCCGGACACGCCGGAAATAGCACGCAGATTCGATTGTGTAGGCGGCCCCGCCGCGGACCGGGCCGGAGGCGCCGCGTAGAGTGATGCCATGGCCCTCAGCTCTCGGGACCGACGCTACGAGCCGTACGTCCCGCCGCTGCCGTGCATGACGCGGCGGGTGGCGGAGACCGTCACGTGGAGGCGATGGCGCCTGCACGTCGAGCACGTCGGCGACCCCCACGCCCCCGTCCGAGTCCTCCTCATCCACGGCGCCGGCGGCAACGCCGCCGCCATGTGGCCGATCGCCGCGCACGTCGCCGCGCTCGGCGCCCACGTCACGACCGTCGACCTCCCCGGCTACGGGCGCAGCATCCCTCCCTACGACGGCCGGGTCACCTACGACGACTGGCGGGGGGCGCTCGCCTTCCTCGCCCGCCGCATCGACGACGGGCGGCCGCTCGCGTTCCTCGGCGCGAGCATGGGCGGGATGCTCGCCTACGACACCGCCGCCTCCACCGGAGTCGGGTCGCTGGTCGTGGCCACCTGCCTCCTCGACACCACCGACCCCGTCGTGCTGGAGTCGATCACGCGTCGACCCTGGCTGGGCAGGATCGCCGGACGGCTCCTGAAGCTGGCCCGCGGCCCGCTGTCATGGGTGCCGCTGCCGATGCAGTGGGTGGCGCCGATGCGACTGATCGCCAACGACGATGGGCTCGCCACCGAGGTCGTCCACGACCGGCGCGGCGGTCGCAGGTCGATGCCGCTCGGGTGGTTCCGCACCTTCCTGGCCGCGGGCCCCATCGTCGCTCCCGAGGAGTACGACGGGCCACCCGTGCTGCTCGTGCATCCCGGAGAGGATCGTTGGACACCCGTCGAGATCAGCGAGCGCTTCCTCGACCGCGTCCGCGGCCAGAAGCGTCTGGTGATGCTCGAAGGAGCCGGCCACTTCCCCGTCGAGGAGCCCGGATTCTCCCAGCTGATGGACACCTTGGCGGGGGCGCTGTGGCCGCTAGCCCCAGTTGACGAGAAGGACGTACGTGATCGTGCCGGCCGCGATGCTCAGGAGCGAGCGCCGCTGCAGCGTTAGGTGCACCGCCACGGTCACCGCGATCGCCACGAGGGCGGCGACGAGCCGCTCCCCCGCCGCGGCGGAGGCCAGCGTCGCGAGCGCGAGGATCGTGAGGATGCCGGCGGGCATCCAGATGCCGAGGTTGCGCACCAGCGGCGACTCCCGCAGCGGCCGCAGCGCCGCGAAGGGCAGCGCCCGGAGCGCGAGCGTCACGGCGCCGGCGCCGAGCAGTGCCATCACCAGGTAGGTCGTCTCAGGCAAGCGACTGCCTCCAACGCGACAGGAGGTGCCGTCCCAACAGGCCGAGGCTGAAGAGCACGAGCGCCGTGAGCAGCGAGGCCCCCGGGACCGCGACGATGCCGATGCCGAGGCTCAGCCCGCCGAGCACCACGGACGGGATCTGCTCCCGGCTGCGGGCGGCGTCCAGGGCGAGGACGGTGAAGAGCGCCACCAGGGCGAACTCCAGCCCTTCGATCGGGGCGGGGAGCAGCCCCGCGAGCGCGGTGCCGAGGATTCCGCCGAGCACCCAGTACGACTGGAGCGCCACCTGCAGCGTGACGAGTCGGCGCTGCGTCCAGCCCAATGGGTGGCCCGTCACGATCGCGTAGGTCTCGTCGGTGAGTGCGTAGATGCTGTAGGCGCGGGCGGCCGGGTGCCGCACGAGACGAAGCGGGAAGCTGAAGGCGTAGAAGACGTGCCGGAAGTTGACCAACAGTGTCATGAGCACGATCGTCAGGACCGGGGTGGCCGAGGCCAGCAGCCCGACGAGCAGCATCTCCACCGAGCCGGCGTAGACCACGACCGACAGCAGCGGAGCCATCCACCACGGCATCCCGACCTGGACGACCATCATCCCGAAGGCCACCCCGAGCGGCACGAGACCCAGCCCGCCGCCCAGGGAGAGCCTCAGCACGTCGAGGGAGTCCCGACGGCGAGAGGCAGGCAGGGCGGCGGTGTGCATATGGACCATCTTCGCCCGCGGGCCGGCGGGGGCCAAACCGGGACCGAGTGGTGGGACCCCGGGGTGGGGGCCGCCGCGGAACCACCGTGAGTAGGCTGAGCCGGGAAACTTTGGAGGCTTGATGACCGAGACGCGCTACGACGCCCACAACCAGGACATCCGGGAGTTCACGGATGCCATTCGACCGACCGCCCGGGTGGTGCGGAACGTGAAGGACGAATGGATCCTGCTCGGGCACGAGGAAGTCGTCGCGGCGGCGACCGACCCCGAGACGTTCTCGTCCCGGGTCTCCGCCCACCTCCAGCTGCCCAACGGGCTGGACGGCGACGAGCACCGTCGCTTCCGTGCGCTGATCGACCGGTACCTGTCGCACGACCGCATGGTCGAACTGGAGCCGCTCGTGGCGGAGGTCGCCGAACAGACCGTCGCCGAGCTGCCCGCGGACGAGACGGTCGACGCGGTGCGCGGGCTCGGCGCAACCTTCGCGGTGCGCGCCATGACCCGGTGGCTCGGCTGGCCCGAGGACCTCCACCCCACGCTCGTGCAGTGGGTGATCGACAACCAGCACGCCTCGGCGTCCGGCGACCGCGAGCAGACCGCGAAGGTGGCGGCCGACTTCGACGGGATCATCGCCTCCGTGATCGCCCCCCGACGCGCCGACCCCTCCATCGACGACGTGACCGCCGAGCTGGTCCGCGACGACTTCCTGGGGCGCCCGCTGGAGGACGCGGAACTCGTGTCGATCCTGCGGAACTGGACCGGGGGCGACCTCGGCTCCATGGCGCTGTGCATCGGCGTCGTCCTCGAGGGGCTCGTCCGCATGCCGCGGCTCGCGGAGCGTATCCGCAGCGGGTCCGACGCCGAGGTGGAGGCGATCATCGCCGAACTGCTGCGCATCGACAACCCGTTCGTCTCGAACCGCCGGGTCACGACGTGCCCCGTCACCGTCGCCGGCGTCGACATCCCCGAGGGTGCCCGCGTCCGGCTCAACTGGACGTCGGCCAACCGTGACGAGGCCACGTTCGGGCAGGAATTCGACGAGGTCGCGCACGCTGAGGACAATCTCGTGTTCGGCGTCGGCCCCCACTACTGCCCCGGTGAGGAGCTGTCGCTGCTCGAGCTCCGGGTCCTGTTCCGGGCGCTGCTGCGCCGGTTCGAGACGATCGAACTGGCGGGCGCTCCCAAGCGGGCCGTCACGCCGGTCGGTGGCTACGACACGCTCCCCGTGATCTTCCGGTGAGGGCGCGGAACCTCGTCCCGGGCCTCGCCGCGTCCGCTCTCGCCGTGGTGGTCTCGATGCTGGTCAACGCCGCGGTGCCAGTCCTGAGCGCGTTGCTCGTCGCGATCCTGCTCGGGATCCTCGCGGCGAACCTGCTCCGGCTTCCGGCGTCGCTCGCACCCGGACTGCAGTTCGCCTCGAAGCGGCTGCTGCGGATCGGGATCGTCCTGCTCGGCCTGCAGCTGGCGGTGGGCGACATCGTCGCGCTCGGGCTCGGGACCATCGTGGTGGTGGTGGCGGTCGTGACCATCGGGATGTTCGCGACCTGCGCGATGGGACGCCGAATGGGCATGACGGCGATGCAGTCGCTGCTGATGGCCAGCGGGTTCTCCATCTGCGGTGCGGCGGCGGTGGCGGCCGCGGGAAGCGTCGTGGACGCCGAGGAGGAGGACGTGGCGACGGCGCTGGCGATGGTCGTGCTGTTCGGCACCGTGGTGATCCCGCTCGTGCCGCTGTTCGGCCGACTGTTCGGGCTGGACGACCTGACGACGGGCCTCTGGGCCGGCGCCTCCGTGCACGAGGTGGCGCAGGTGGTGGCGATCGGCGGCAGCATCTCCGCGGCCGCACTGAGCGCCGCGGTGGTCGTGAAGCTGGCCCGGGTGCTGATGCTCGCCCCCGTGATGGCCGTCCTCAGCTGGCGCCGCCGCCGCACGATGGCCGGGCTGCAGACCAAGCTGCCGCCCATCGTGCCGCTCTTCATCGCGGGCTTCATCGCGATGGTGGCGCTGCGGTCCGTCGAGATCGTTCCCGCCCCGGTGCTGGACGTCGTGAAGTGGATCCAGACCGCGCTGCTGGCCGCGGCGATGTTCGCCCTCGGCACGGGGGTCAAGGCCTCGATCTTCAAGCGCGTCGGCTCGAAGCCGCTGGTGCTGGGTGCGGCGTCGACGACGGTCGTGGGTGCCGTGGGTCTCGGCGGAGTCCTGCTGCTGGCCTGAGCCACCTCAGGCCTCGGCGTAGGCCCTGGCCTCCACCACTGCCCGCAGGACCGCCTTGGTGCGCTCCCACGGCAGGGGGCTCGGCGCGCCCTCCGCCATCGCGGCGACGGCGCGTGCCACCGTGATGGATCCGTAGGGGTCGTCACCCTCGCCCAGCTGCACGCGCTCCGTGGACTCGTCGGTGCTGAGCTCCATGGCGTAACGCTGGCCCTCGGCCAGCCCGTCGACCTCGAAGGAGGCGAGCAGCCCGTAGTCGTTCGCGGCGGTGCCGTTGGCGACGTCGGGGCTCGCGAGAACGCCGTCGTCCCGGATCCGGGTGGTGATGCAGGAGGTGACGCGCATCGTCGGACCCAGCAGGAGCTCGAGCAGCTCGAAGGCGTGGACGCCCATCATGGGGACCAACCCCCCGCCGACCTGCGGGTCGTCCTGCCAGCGCGAGGCGGGCTCGCGCCAGTAGTCGATGTGGTGCTCGGCCACGACGTGCGCGAAGCCGACGTCGTCGGGCAGCGCCGCGACCGCCGACGCGTACCTCAGGATGGACGTGGTGAAGAAGAGGTGCTCGCGGCCCTGCACCAGGCCTTCCAGCCGTCGGAGCTGCTCCGACGTGACCGCCGCCGGTTTGCAGACGTAGGTGGGCACGCCGGCGTCGAGGAAGGCCTCGACGATGTCGCCCACCGACGGCGGCGGCACGGTCACGATTGCAGCCGACGGCGAGTGCTCCAGTATCTCTTGGACCGTGGCCAGGGCGAGCGAACCCGGCTGCTCCGCAAGGAAGCGCTCCACCCGTTCCGGATCAGGATCCGCGACGAGGAAGCTCACGTCTTCACGCAGTTCGCGCAGGTGCTGCGCGTCGGTGAACGGGTGGCTGTTGGCCAGACCGGCGATGGCGATCTTCAAGATGGTTCCTCGGGGCTCGGGGTCGACGCCTCGACCCTAGGGCAGGCGGGTCCGCCCTCTCGCTGATTCCCGCCAAAGATCCGGTGCGCTCTGCGTCAGGAGCCGGCGGTCGAGAGGGCTCGGGAAATAGTTATCCACAGGTGTCACCGAACCCTTCCCTTGTCAGTGGTGGCCCGTAGAATTGTTCACATGTTCGAGATGGTGCCGATGACCAGCGCAGACGCGTTCGCCGCGGTCGCGCACGCACACGAGCACCGACGCGCGGCGGAGGTCGCGGAGAAGATCGCCCTGCTGCGTGCCGCCGAACTCTACAAGGTCGACCAGAACGCGATCTGGGCGGTCACCGAACAAGAGATCCAAGCCGGCTCCGACGGCACCCCGCTGGTCGGGGAGTTTCTCGCCCACGAACTCGCCGGCCTGCTCGGTGTCTCCCCGGAGTCCGCGCTCTGGCAGGTCGGGCAGGTGTTGGACCTCCGCCACCGGCACCCGGCGTTGTGGGAGGCGTTCCTGGCCGGCACCGTCTGGTTCTGGCAGGCCGCCAAGATCGTCCAAGCCTGCAGCGACCTCTCCGCCGAGGCCGTCGCGGTCATCGACCGCCGCACCGCCCACGCCCTGCAGCTGTGGCCCTGGACGCGGATCATGCACCACCTCCCCGCGTGGATCATCGACGCCGACCCCACCCACGCCGCCACCAAAGCAGCCAACGCGCGCCAGTCCCGCGGGATGCACATCGGCAAGATCGAGGACGGCCACTGCACCCTCAACGGCCGGCTCGCCGCCGAAGACGGCATCGCCCTCGACGAAGCGTTGGATTCGATCGCGGCCACGCTGCCCGCCCCCGAGCTACCGGAGTGGCTCGAAGACGCCACCGACGGCCACAAAGCCACGTACCGGCGTGACCAGCGCCGCGCCACCGCCGCCGGCATCCTCGCCCGCCAAACCTTCGGCCAGCACGCCCTCCCGGTCGAGCTCATCGTGCACGTCGACGCCAACGACCTCACCCACGGCACCGGCGCCGCCCGCATCGAGCGGTGGGGCACCATCCTCACCGACTACCTCCCCGAGTTCCTCAATGGCTCGGCGGTGACCGTCCGGCCCGTCCTCGACCCCGCCACGCTGAGCGCCTTGGACGGGTACGAGCCGTCGGCGGCGATGCGCCTCGCCCTGCAGGTCCGAAACCCTGTCGACGTGTTCCCCTACGGCACCCGCCCGGCCCGCGGCTGCGACCTGGATCACACCGAGCCCTACCGGTTCGACGGCAACACCCGCGGCCAGACCGGCATGCACAACCTCGGCCCACTGTCGCGACGGAGCCACCGGGCGAAGACCCACGGCGGCTGGCGACTCACCCAGCCGGAGCCGGGGGTGTTCCACTGGCGCTCCCCCGCCGGCTACGAGTACCTCGTCACCGCCACCGGCACCATCCGCATCGGCGCCCTTCCCCGAGACCCATGGTGGCTGAGGAGCGACGACGACCCGCCCAGGTGGCTGAGGAGCGACGAAGGAGCGCCTCGAAGCCCCGACGAACCCGACCGGAGCCCCGACCCACCACCGGACCACCCGGCTTGGGACAAGCCACTCCAACCCGAACTGATCGCCTGGGCCATCGCCCAACACACCCTCACCAACGCCGCAGCCTGACTCCGCGAAAGCGGAGCCATGGATGCGCGCTGCCCTGACGAGTCACGCGATTTGATCTTCCGAGCCAGAACGCTGTAATGTTTCTCCTCGCGCACCACTAGCTCAACTGGCAGAGCAGCTGACTCTTAATCAGCGGGTTCAGGGTTCGAGTCCCTGGTGGTGTACCAACGAAACTGGCCCCCGACCTTCCCAGCAAGGTCGGGGGCCAATTGCTTTTCGGCACCACGTTGTCCGCGCGACCCGATAGCGGCCCCCGCCTCCCGGCACACTGGAGCCCATGACTCGAACACGCGTTGTCTGGTGGCTCTTCGGCGCCCTGAGCATGCTGCTGCTGCTCGTCGTCGCCATGGTCGCCTTCCTGTGGTGGGTCTCCGAGCCGGCGGGAGAAGACGCCGCTCCGGCGCCGTCGGCCTCCCCGTCGGCGACGTGGACCGCCCCACCGCCCGAGGACCTGGACGTCGACGAGGTATGGATCGGTGACCTCGACCTGCAGTCGGATCTGGTCCTCCTGCCGGACTCGACGCTTCGCGACGTCGTGGCGACGGGCCAGGGCGCACGCTCGGGCCCGGACGGGCTCATCGTGGAGCGACTGGAGGTCGAGGCCACGGTGCCGTTCGACGAGGTCGCGACCGAGCTCGGTGGCGGGAGCACGGTCCGGGCCGCCGACAACGGGGAGGCAGCCGTGGAACGGTCGGTGGAGGCGTTCGGCCGCCGCTTCAACGTCGTCGCCACGGGCAGCGTGGGAGTACGGGCCGGCCTGCTCGTGGTCGAACCGCGGTCGATCGACATAGGCGGGCCGGAGATCCTGTCCCGCACGCTGGGCACGCTGGTGCGCGAGCTGGTCACGATAGAGCAGCCCATCGAGGGGCTGCCCCCCAACCTGGAACTGCGCCACGTGGAGGTCCAGCGGGATGGCTTCCGCGCATCCCTCTCCGGTGAGGACGTCATACTCGCGGCCGCCGGATCGTAGGGAGCCCGGATGTCCTCCGGACCGCGAGTGGCCACTCCCATGACCACGCCGGCCCCCGAACCGCTCTCAGGAAACCGTTTTTCGGCACGCTGATTCCCACTCCCGCTACGGAACTTGCTCGAAACGAACCCCTCGGCGGCTACGGTGAAAACCTATTGACCGTCGGCACAGTCCGCTGGCGCCGGCCCAACAAGAAGGAGGAGTCGCATGATCACCCTCGGTGTAATCCTGTTGCTCGTCGGACTACTGCTCGACGTCCCCAGCATCGTCATCACGATCGGAATCATCCTCATCATCGTCGGACTGATCCTGAATCTCGTGCCGATCGGCGGCACCCGACGTCGAGTCTTCTAGCTTCGTAGCATCGAGCCCGCGTGGGCGACGTCCGGCAAGCGGACGGCACCGCCGGCAGCGGGCGGCCGGGGAACGTGTTTCACGTTCCCCGGCTGTTTGCGTTCGTAGGCCTCACGTCATCCGCCGGTCAGGCAGGGCCACCCACTCCTTCCAGGAAATGTCCTTGCCGACGTACCGCGGGTTGTCGAACGGCCACACTGCCTCGACCCACGTCGGCACCGCCTCGTCGAGCGTCTCCTCCACCTCGCTGCCCACCAGCTCGTCGACCACCCACCAGGAGATCTCCGCGTCCGCACCCTCCTTCGCCGGCGGGTCGATGTAGACGCAGCCCAGCAGCTCGGGCTCCGCCTCGTCGCCGAACAGGGCGTAGTTGAAGGACTCGTGCGCCTCGATCTCGCGCTCGTGGTGCGCCAGGTCCTCGCGGTCCTGCTCTAGCGTCATCGTCGCCGGCGGCCAGCCCCAGGCCTCGCCATAACGTTCCCAGAGCCGCTCACGGGAGCCCATGACGGCCGGGTAGTCCACCTCCGCGTCGCTCTCGCGGATGGGCCTCAGATGGTGCCCCGTCTCGAGGTCGAGTCGAGTCGGGTGTTGCCAGTCCTCAGGAAGCCAGCTCATGCGCAAAGACTGCGCCACTGGTGGGGTCCCGTCAATAGGCACGGAGGAGCCTCAAGCGTCAGAGTTCGTCGTTCCGCCCGGCGAGCTCCACACCCACCACGCCCGGCACGTCGGCCAATTGCGCCATCACGTCGCGCAACGCCGGTCCAGAGCGGAACCGCATTTCTGCCCGCACCATCCGGGTTCCATCGGTGGTCGCGGTCTTCGTGCTCGACAGGGTCGTCTCGCAGCCGAGCGCCGCGGCCTCGGCGAGCACCTGCCGGAGAACACCGCGACCGTCCTCGTACGTGACGGCGACTGTTGAGCGCTCCCCCGCGCGGGGAATCAACCGCGCAAGGGGCGCGATGACCAGCACTGCGACGAAGTGCAGGACAGTCGCGAACATCGCCAGCGGCAACAACCCCGCGCCACAGGCCATGCCGATGGCAGCAGCGAGCCAGATGGACGCCGCAGTCGTGAGCCCCCGAACCACGTCGCGGTTGACGAATATCACGCCAGCGCCGAGGAAACCGATACCGGAGACGATCTGCGCCGAGATGCGCGACGGGTCGCGCGTCACGTGGTACTCAGCCAGCCCGACGAAACCCTCCACCGAGATGAGCGTGAACACGGAACTGCCCAGCCCCACCAGCGCGTGCGTGCGGATGCCCGCCGACTTGTGCTGGAACTGCCGCTCCATCCCGATGAGGGAGCAGAGGAAGAACGCCAGACCGACGAGCCCGAACTGGAGCGGGACCTTCGACCAGTCGACGAGGCCGGCGAAGAGCTCCACGTCAGTCCCGCTCGTCGACGAGCCGCATCATCAGCTCGCACGCCATCGAGTTCGACCAACTGAACCAAGGTCGCGTGAACCGCGTGGGGTCGTCGGGATCGAAGGACTCGTGTGTCCAGCCGGTGCCGCCGTCGGTGGCCAGTATCGTCTCGAGGCAGCGGCGGCCTTCCTCGACGGACCCGGTGAGACCCTGCACCGCCAGCGCGATGTGCCAGACGTAACCCGACGGCGTGTGTGGGCTGCCGATGCCTTCGGCATGGGCGCCGCGGTGATGGAAGGGGTTCTCGTCGCTGAGCACCCACTCGCGGGTGCGACGGTAGCGCGCGTCCTCGGCCGGGATGTCACTCGTCAGTGGGAGCGACAGGAGCGACGGCATGTTCGCGTCGTCCATCTCCAACACGCCGCCGAGACCGTCCACCTCGTAGGCGAACCGTCCGTCGACCATTCCGAAGCGCTCGACGCCATCACTGATCTCGCCCGCGAGTGCGCGGGCGTCGGAGCCCAGCTGGTCGTCACCCCAGTGCCCGGCGAACTCGGCAACCAGCCGCAGCGCCATGACGGCCATGAGCTGGGCAGGGATGTTGTAACCGTAGGTGCAGGCGTCGTCGGAGGGCCGGAAGCCGCTCCAGGTCATACCGGTCACCGCGACGGGTGTGCCCCGACCGTCCTCCCCGAGGGTGTCCCACGGCTCAGAGTCACGCACGTGGCGGTAGTCGGAGAGCTCGAAGTGCCGCTGCTCGCGCCGCCAGAGTTCGAGGATGGCGCGGCAGCCGTCGTGCACCTGCTCATCGAGGTGTCCCGCGTCGCCAGTGGCGCGCCAGAGCCGGTGGGCCAACTGGACGGCGAACGCCAACGAGTCGATCTCGTACTTGCGCTCCCACACCCCCGGGTCGAGGTCGAGGTCCTCGGGGTCGAAGTGTGCGCCGGTGGGGCCGGCGTTGAAGGCATTGGCGTACGCGTCGACGGCGATGCACCGCCACTGCTCCCGAACGATCCCGCGCAGCGTCCCTGCCACCTCCGGCACGTCGACGAGCCGCAGGAACGGCCACACCTGGGCCGACGAGTCGCGGAGCCACATGGCCGGGATGTCGCCCGTGATGACGAACATGCCGTCGCCGTTTCGCGACATGGTCGTGCACCAGGTGTCGAGCATCATCCTGTGGAATCGCTCCGCCGCCGTCTCGCCGACCGCGTCGCGGATGCGGGCCGCCCAGAGGTCCAGAGCGGCGAGGAGGGGCTCGCCTGCAGGGTTGGTGATGGGACGCATGATCAGTGCTCCTTGGAATTCAGTGGGATTCGTGCCGGGGCGGCCGGCACCAGTTCACGCCCGCGGCGGTGAGCCGGTCGAGGTGGCGGCCGAGGCCGTCGACGTGGCCGCTCTCGGCCGGGTGGCCGGCCCAGAGCTGCTGCGCGATGGAGCTGCCGCGCGGCCACGCGAAGTACTCGAGCCGACGCCAGTCGTGGATGTACTCGGTCCACAGCTGGAACTGGCCGCCCAGCAGGCGCGCGGCCTCGGGTCCGTCGACCGCGTCCAGTTCCTCGGAGAGCCCCGCCACGGTGGCGAGGGTGGTGGGTCCGGTGATCGCGAGGGGATGGCCGTCGCCGTCGAACTGGCTGTGGTCGAGGTAGGTGAGGTCTCCGGGCGCAGCGATGACGTCGTGCCCGAGCCGCGCCGCCCGCTGGATGGAGCGGCGGTCGCGCCACACCATGACGGTGGTGCCCTCGGGGACGCCACCGTCGAGCACCTCGTCCCAGGCGATGACGCGGCGCCCCGCGTCGAGGACGTGGCGGCAGACCTCGCGCTCGAACCAGGCCTGCGCGGCGGCCGGGCCGTCGGCACCGACCTCCGCCATCGTCGCCCGGGACACGGGATCGGCCAGCCACTCGCTGCCGGGGCACTCGTCGCCACCCACGTGGATCGGTGACCCGGGGAACAGCCGCATCACCTCGTCGAGCACGTCACGACAGAACTGCAGGGTCTCCTCGGACAGCCGCAGCACGTGCTCCGAGATTCCCCAACACGTGCGCGGGTGCCGCACGTGGTCGCACGCCCCGAGCCACGGATACGCCGCGATGGCCGCCTCCATGTGGCCGGGCATGTCCACCTCCGGGACGACGGTGATGCCCAACTCGCCGGCACGCGCCACGAGCCGCCCGATCTCCTCGACGGTGTAGCTTCCGCCGTGGGGCCGGCCGTCGTGTTGCGGGAAGTCGTCGCAGTCGTTCTCGTCGGGCGGCGGTTGGTGGCCGGGCAGGGTGCCCGGACGCCAGCCCCCGACCTCCGTGAGCAACGGGTACTTGGCGACGGGCAGACGCCAGCCCTGGTCGTCGGTGAGGTGCAGGTGCAACACGTTGAGCTTGTGCATCGCCATCACCTCGAGGTGCTTCAACAGCCCCTCCATCGGGAGGAAGTGCCGGGCGACGTCCACCAGCGACCCGCGCCAGGCATACCTCGGCCGGTCCTCGATCTCCACGAAGGGGACCCGAAGGTCCGCCGCCTCCATCGGCCCCGGCCCGTGCACGAACACCGGCAGCAGTTGCAGGAGCGTCTGCACCGCCCAGCCCGCGCCGGCATCGTCGCCGTGGACGATCCGCACACCGTGCTCGTCCACCGTGAGTCGGTACGCCTCCGCCTCCAATGACGCGTCGACCTCGAACCGGACGCCCCGCTCACCCGCGGCGGCCCCCGCGGAGCGGACACCGGCAGCCACCAGCAGTCGCTCGGCGAGGACACCGCGGGCGGGCCCGCCCCCCGAGATCGGCAGCGGGTCGGGCAGCACGAACTCCCCCGTCCCCCATCGCACCACCGACGGGGTGGGCAGCAGCCTCATCGGATGACCTCCGGCTGCCAGCCCGCGACCGCGTCGTCGAGCAGGGAGCCGACGGCCACGTCCCCCAGCCCCACGGCGGCAGGACCGACGGTGACGACGAAGGCCCCCGCAGCCCTTGCGGCGGCGGCCCCCACCGGCGAGTCCTCGAAGACCACGCAGTCGGCGATGTCGACGCCGCAGGCCGCTGCGGCGGCCAGGTACAGGTCCGGGGCCGGCTTCGGCGCCGCCACGTCCTCCGTGCCGAGGGCGGCGGTGAAGAGTCCCGCCCAGCCGAGCGCGCGCACCACCTGGGCGACGATGTCGGACGGGGAGTTGGACGCGATGGTGATCGGCATCATGGCGCTCAGCCGCCCGAGCAGTTCCGGCGCGCCGGGCATGGGCCGGACCGCACCGTCGAGATGCTTGGCGAGGAGCTCACGCAGGCGCCGCTCCACGGCCGCCTCGTCCGCGGAGGGGTACTCGGCCACGTACTCGCGGGTCAGGTCGGCGAGGCTGCCGCCGAGCATGCCCCTCCCCGACGGGTCACCACCGGCCTCGGTCCAAAGCTCCTCGATGGCGGCGAACCACGCGAACTCGGAGTCGACGAGCGTGTCGTCCATGTCGAACAACACGGCGGCCGCACGGGGCGGCAGCGTCTGCAGGGCAAGCGAATCGGTCATACGTGAAGCACTCCAGTTCCGGCCGTGGCGAGCGTCTCGGTGAGGTCGCCCAGGTCGTCGAGATCCGTCACGATGTGGCTCATCGTGGTGACCGGGAGGACGGCGTAGGAGCCCTTCCCGGGAAACTTGGTGGCGTCGGCGAGCAGCACGTTGGCGCTGCTGGACTGGGCGATGGCGCGCTTGACGCTCACTTGGTCGAGCGTGGTGTCGCGGGTCATGCCGTCGCCGGCGATCCCGCTGCACCCCATGAAGGAGAGGTCGGCGCGCACCTCCCGCAGCGCCTCCTCCGTCATGTGCCCCGACGTGCACCGGTAGTCGCTGCGGTAGCCGCCGCCGAGCAGGAGCAGCCGGGCCGCCGGCTCCTCGGCGAACAACAGGAACACGGGGACGCTGGCCGTCACGATCGTGAGGGAACGCCCGAGGAGTTCGTGCGCCACGGCGAGGGCCGAGGTGCCGACGTCGAGGATGACGGTCATGCCGTCCTCGACCAGATCCGCCGCCGCGACGGCGATGCGTCGCTTCGCGTCGGCGTTCGCGAGCCGGACCTCGTCGATCGGGTCGTCGCGTTCCGGCGACAGCACGGCGCCGCCGAACGTCCGGCGCAGGATGCCCTCGTCCTCCATGAGGCTGAGGTCCCGCCGGATCGTCGAAGGGCTCACCTCGAGCACCTGGGCCAGCTCTCCCACGGAGAGGCCCCCACGCTCGCGCAATGCGCTCATGATGCTCTGGTGGCGCAGGGCTGGAATCATGCCGCAGAGCATAGCCAGATTTGGCTGAGTTTGCGCACCTTTGCTCACTTTGATGGAGCAGGCTGGCTATCAGTGCGCGATTCCGAGCATACTGGCCTCGTCGAGAGAAGGAGGCGGCAAGTGACCAGCGACGAAAACCCGCGCCACGTGCAGGTACTGGCGGTCGGCATGACGTACCGCGACCTGGTGATGACCGGGCTGGAGACGATGCCCCGACCGGGCGAGGAGATCTACGCCTCCGCGCTCCACGAGACCTGGGGCGGCGTCGCGACGATGGCCCGCGTCTGCAACGCTCTCGGACTGGCCACCGGTCTCGCTACGGCGGTGGGCGACGACGCGGCGAGCGCGCGCCTGCTCGACGACATGGCGCGCGCCGGAGTCGACACGAGCCTCACGGCGCGCCACCCCGGCTGGGCGCTGCCCGTCACCGTGGCGCTCTCCACCTCCGACGACCGCGCCATGGTCACCGTCGAGGCGCCCCCGCCCGCCGGCGTCACCGACCACTTGGAACACACCGCGTTCACCGCCGACGCCGTGATCGTCGACATGCGCGACCCCGCCATGGGCTGGCTCCAGCGGGCCCGCGCCCGGGGCACGAAGGTCTACGCCTCGCGTGGTTTCGACCCCACGGGCGAGTGGAGCGCGGAGAGTCTCGCCGACGACGGCACCTGCGACGTGTGGATGCTCAACGACCTCGAGGCGCGCGCCTTCACCGGCCTCGACGACCCCGTCGCCGCAGCCAGGATGCTGAGCGGCCGGGTGCCCATGGTGGTCGTCACCCGTGGCGCGGCGGGCATGGTGGGAGTCGACTGCGCCACCGGGGAGGAGGCCTCCATCGACGCCTTCCGCGTGCAACCGCTGAACCTCACCGGCGCCGGCGACTCCACGCTGGCCGCACTCGCCTACGCGGGGCTCGTGCCCGGCGCGGGGCTCACCGACCGCCTCGACCTGGCCGCCTTCATCGCCGGCTCCATCCTCGAGCGCCCCCAAGGAGCCGCCCGGCCGCCGGCGCTGGACGAGCTCGTCGCGCGGACCGACTCCGGGACGGACGCCCGGCTGCCCCGCATCCGGGAGTTGCTCACCAGCGGAATGCGCAGCTGATGGCATCGGGCTACTCGCTGCTGGTCTTGGGCGACACCCAGTACCTCTTCGACGGCGATCGCAACCGGCCCGACCTGCTCGCCGAGACGTTCGCGGAGGTGGCCCGGCTCGAGGCGAGCGGAGCCATCTCCCCGGTGCGGCACGTCGTCCACGTGGGCGACGTCACGGAGCACGGCTGGGCGCAGGAGTGCAGCCGCGCGTACCGCGCCCTGGCGGCCGGCCGGGAGATCCTCGGCCAGTTGGCCATGACGATCGCGACCGGCAATCATGATGTCGAGGCCGGCTCGCGCGACGACCGCGGGGAGACGCCGTTCCTGGCCGCCTTCGGTCCCGCCTCCGAACTGCTCCGCGGCGCCAATCTCGCGTCGGCAGTCGTGCACGGCCCCGGCGGCTACTCGTCGTGGCGCCGGGTGGCCCTCCCCGACGGGTCCGAACTCGGCGTCCTGGCACTGGACTGGGACCCCACCGACGCGGGCTGGCGCTGGGCCGCGGAAACCCTGACCGGGAACGCCACCGTCCCCACCGTCGTCGTCTGCCACGACGTCGCCCACGACTCGGCACTGACGCAGCGCGGGCTGCAGCTTGAGGAGGCGCTCGCCGGCCACTCGCAGGTGTTCCTCGTGCTCGGCGGCCACCACTGGCCCAGCACCCGCGTGGTCACTGCTGGGCGCGAGTACCACGCCATCAACTACCAGGAACTGCCCTTCGGCGGCGCCGGCACGGCCCGGGTCTACGACTTCGATCCCCCGAGCGGCACCTGCCAGGCGATCACCTTCTCGCCGGCGCTCCGCCACCCCGACGTGCTCCGCAGCGTCGCAGCCCGCCGCCGGCTCGGCCTCGCAAGGCCCGAGGACCAGTTCGCCTTCCCGCTGCCCGCGGCCCTGGGTGGAGGCCCGGACACGCCGTGGCAGGCGCGCGGCCAAACCCTCGTCGCCGACCACCGCGGCCCGGGCGAGATCGAGCTGGCGCTGCCCGGGGACTTCACCATCGAGGCCACCGCCACGCTGCCCGAACGGTTCCACGACTCCTGGCAGGTGCTGCTGGCGCGCCTGGGCGAGGCGCCCGACGGGTCCCCCGAACCCCTCGCGGCGCTGAGCCTCTCGACGGAGAACTTCCTCGGTTGGATGGCCTACGTCGAGGGCGGCGAGACATGGGCCACCTCGCACGAGTACGCGCCGGGAACGTCCGTCGTCGTCGTGCTGTCCAACCGCGACGGCGGCGGGCTCTGGGTGGACGGCGACCCCGTCGGCCGGCGGGACGCGAGGCTGGGCCACGCGCTCGTGCCGGGGCCTTGGCGGTGGCGGGTCGGCTCCGGCGAGTACGCGGGCGCCTCCGCCGACCCGTTCCAGGGCACCGTCACGCGGGTCAGGGCGTGGTCGTCCTGACAGGGCTGTAGCCGGCGCCGGCGGTCACCACTCGAAGTGGAGGTCGCGCGTCGGGCCGGTGGTGTCGAAGTCGCGCAGCTCCCCCACCCCGGGAGCCTCCATCCAGCCCTGACGCACGCCGATGGAGTCCAGCAGGAGGTCCATCACCTCGTGGCTGCGCAGCGACCGCGCCGCCCGGATGGGTTCCGGCAGCGCTCCGCCGACGCGGTGGGCGATGACGAAGCTGCGGCGGACCTCCACCTCGTCCTCCCCGTGCCCGCCACCGGCCTTGTGGCCGTGGTCGGTGGTGACGACGATGAGCCAGTCCTCGGCGAGTTGCTCGTGGCGCTCGGAGACGGCCTTCACCATGTGGCGGGTCCACTCGTCGACCCGCTTGATCGCCTCGCGGTACTGCTCGGAGTCGGCGCCGTGCTCGTGGCCCGTGGCGTCGACCCCCTCGAAGTACACGACGGCCGCGTCCGGGCCCTCGTGCGAGAGCCGCCACGTCGCCCACTGGCACACGGCGGCGTCCGCAGCGTCGATCCCCCGGCTCTGGTCAGGCAGGAACAGCTGGTGCTGGCCGGTGCGCTGCTGGTCCACCCGCTGGTGGATGATCGGCCCTGGCCCGTGCGGCGCGACGAAGGCGTCCCACGTGGCGGCCGCGAGCGTCCTGGCCGAGGGGTTGGCGAAGAAGATCCGGGACAGGATGTCCGGGCGCTTGGCCAGGTGGTGCCCCACGAACTCGTTCCACCAGACGTTGGACTCCTCGTGCCTGGAGCCCGTCAGGATCGACGCCCAGCCAGGACCCGAGTCCGTCGGTGGCGTCATCCACATCGGGATGATGGTCCCCTCCGAGCGGCTGTCCCCGGCGGCCAGCCGCGCGAGGGTCGGGGCGATCGGCCCGAGGTCGGCCGCCTCCTCGGGCGGCAGGGTGCCGTCGGCGCCTCCCGCGCTGAAGCGCGGATCGGCGGCATGGTCCGGTGCCGCGAAGGCGGGATCGGCCGCGACCGCGTGGGGAAGGGCGAGGTCGACGCGGACCCCGTCCAGGCAGATGAACAGGAGCTTCATCGGTCGACCTTCATCCGGAGGGTGAGGATCTGGAACGGCCGCAGCCGCAGCGCGATCCGCTCACCGGACGCCACTCCCCCGTCCGGGAGCGCCTGCGTCGGCTCGTCGACCGGGTCCTCGAGGAGGTCGACCTCCGTGATGCTCGTCGCCTCGCCGGACAGAACGAGCGCCACCTTGCTGCGTGCCCCCGCCGCCTCGTGGAGCCGGACGACGAGGTCGCCCGAGTCGTCGAAGGCCCGCTTGACCGAGTCGATGACCGCGAACGACTTCGCGTCCGCGGGCAGGATGCGGGCCACGGACTCGACGGTCGCGGCGCCTTCCAGCACGTGCAGCGGCTGGTTGACGCGAAGACCCGCCCGGGAGGCGGCGGGCACGTCGGCCCCGAGGGTGAGGCTGTAGTCCATGCTGTGCTCGCCGAGGTCGGCCAGCGGGTCCGGGGCCTGGGGCGCCCGGAGGAGGGTGAGCCGCGCGTGCACGCCGGACGTCGGCGCGCCCGACGAGCCGCCCGCGGGAAGCACGTCGTGCCCGTAGCTGGACCCGTTGGCCAGCGCGACGCCGTAGCCGGGCTCCTCCAGGAGCATCCAGCGGTGGCCGCTCGTCTCGAAGCGCGCCTTGTCCCACGAGGTGTTGGGGGCGATCGGGCGCTCGATGTGGCCGAACTGGATCTCCGACGACGTCCGGGCCGCCCGCACGTCGAGGGGGAATCCCACCTTGAGGACGTGTTCGCGTTCCTTCCAGTCGATCCAGAGCCCGAAGTCCACGGTGCGGGAATCGGCGTCCAGCGAGATGGACTGGATCGCCCGGGACTTGCCGAACTCCCGCGTGACCTCCACCCGCACCCGGAGGTCGTCGACGACGGTGGCTTCGATCGAGGCCACACCGTCGACGTCGGTCCCCTGGTGGTCGTAGTGGTCCTCCAGTTCCCAGGCGTCGAAGGCGCTGGGGTGGTCCGGGTGGAGGCGGAGCAGATTTCCGCGCCCGCCGGGCAGGAGCACCTCGCGGTCCTCGACGAGGTCCCGCAGGGAGACGACCGTGCCGTCGGCGCCGATCCCGACCCGGACGAGTCCGTTGTCCAGCACCGTCACGTCGCCGTCGCGACGCAGCGTCACCGGGTGCTCCGGGGCGCCGGCGCTCTCTGCCGGTGCGACGGCGAGCGCCGGGACCTCGACGAGCGTCAGGGCGTCCCCGACGGCCACCACCTCGCGCCGGTCGAACGGCGAGGCGTTCAGCAGGGACCGCGATGGGGCGTCGCTGCGAAGCGCAACCCACGCCTCGTCGAGCAGCGTCTCGATCTCGCCGGCGAGTGCGCGGTACTCCGCAGCGGCCTCGCGGTTGACCCACGACGTGCTGCTCCCGGGCAGGATGTCGTGGAACTGGAGCAGGAGCATCCGCCGCCACAACTGCTCGAGCGCCTCCTGCGGGTAGCGGTAGTCCGGGTTGGCGCGCACCGCCATGCTGGCGAGCAACTCGACGGCGGCGAGGCCGTGCTCCGTGCGGCGATTGCCGCGCTTGAGCTCCGCCTGCGTCGTGTACACGCCGCGGTGGAACTCGAGGTAGAGCTCGCCGCTCCACACGGGCGGCTCCGCATAGTCCTCCACGGCCGCGCGGAAGAACTCGTCCGGGGAACCCGGCGTCACGACCGGCGCGTCCTCCATGTCCGCGAAGCGGTGCACCCGCTCCATCATCTCGCGGATGGGACCGCCGCCACCGTCGCCGTAGCCGAATGGGAGGAGGGAGTGCGCCGTGGCGCCCTTCTCCTTGAAGTTCCGCTCCGCGCGCACGATCTCCTCGGCGCTGACGATGCTGTCGTAGCAGTCGACGGGCGGGAAGTGGGTCCAGATCCGGGTGCCGTCGATGCCCTCCCACCAGAAGGTGTGGTGCGGCAGCTTGTTCAGCCGGTTCCACGACAGCTTCTGCGTGAAGAACCAGCGCATGCCGGCGAGGCGGGCGATCTGCGGCAGGGCGCCGGTGTAGCCGAACGAGTCGGGCAGCCACAGGCAGTCGGGCCGGACGCCTAGTTCGTCGCGCATCCAGCGCAGGCCCGACGTGAGCTGGCGCACCAGCGCCTCCCCGCCGGGCAGGTTGGTGTCGGACTCGACCCACATGCCGCCGACCGCGTGCCACTGCCCACGGTCGATCGCGTCACGGACCCGGCCGAAGACCTCCGGGGAGGCCTCCTTGAGCCACTGGTAGTGCTGCGCGGAGGTGCAGGCGAAATGGAAGTCCGGGTACTCGTCGGCCAGGGCGGTGACGTTGGAGAACGTGCGCAGCACCTTGCGCTTCGTCTCGCGGATGGGCCACAGCCAGGCGGAGTCGATGTGCGCGTGGCCGATGGCGGTCATCCTCTGGGCCGATGCGTTGGCGCCGCCGGCGATCAGCGGGGCCAGCACGTCGCGGGCTGCGCCCGCGGTCTGCGCCATGTCTCCGGAGTCGACGACGTCGGCGGCGCGCTCGAGGCCACGCAGGATCTTGGCGCGCCGCGTCGAGTGCTCGGGTAGCTGCCGCATGAGGCCGTCGAGGACGTCGAGGTCGAGTGCGAGACCGAAGAGGTTCGCGTCGCGGACGACGACCTCCGCGCCGCCGTAGCGCCAGACGGGCTCGTCGGAGGCGGTGAGGCGGTCGCCCTGCTGGGTGGGGGTGCCCATGTAGTGGGTCATGTCGGGGTTGGCCGCGGCCTCCACGACGAACTCCACGGTGCCGTCGTCCCGGACGAGCGGCCGACCGGCCGCGGCGAGATCGTCGGCGAGCCGCCCGAAGTTGAGCGGAACGGTGCGGTTCATCGGGTTGACGGCCTTCAGCGGGGTGCCGTCGGGGGTGAAGACCATGCCCTCGGACTGGTTGCCGGCCCAGTCCCCCACGAAGCCGAGGTCGATCCGGAGCTCGAGGCGCGAGCCGCGGAGTTCGGCCGGGACCTCGCCCCGCAGCTTCAGCCACCAGGTGCTCCAGGCGGGGCCCCACCAGGTGCCGGCCGGGAAGGGCTCGTAGTCGCCGTCGGCCGCCACGTCGAACGGCACGGGCTCGCCGGGCGCCCGCCAGGCCTCGGCGGACAGTTTCGTGACGACGCTGACCTCCCGCCGCGCGATCCGCTCGCGCAGCTTCTCGATCCGGTCCTCGACGAGTTCGCGGTCGTCATGCATCGGCGGTGTCCTTCAGGTAGTCGAGCGCGTCGAAGTGCTTGATGAGGTCGTCGAGCAGGGCCTCGGCCACGTCGTAGGAGTCGACGAGCGGGTGGTGCGTCAGCGCCAGGAGCGCATCCTGTCGGGACCCGTGGACAGCTGCATCGATCGTACGGCGTTCGATGTACTTGGCATTGACCACCATCCCACGCCCGTGCTCCGGCAGTCTGGCGCCAGGCAACGGCGTCACGCCCGAGCCGTCGACGCGGCACGGCACCTCCACCACGGCGTCGTCGTCCAGGTCCGGGAGGATGCCGTTGTTGGCCACGTTGAGGATCAGCTCCGCCGGCACGTCGTTGGCGATCGCATGCATGATGGCCAGCGCCACCTTGTCGTAGCCGCCGGTCTCGAGGTCCGCGTCGTCACGCTCGAAGCTGCCCGCCGCCTCCCGGTTGGTGGCCATGTAGGTGGTCTCCCGCTCCAGCCGCGTGCGCTCCCAGAGATCGTAGAGCCCGGACGCCGAGTTGTTGGCCGTCTGGTAGAAGCCCTTCTGCTGCTCGGCCAGGAACACGCCGCGCGTGCTGTCGGAGGACTGGTCGATCGTGAGGTCCTCGCGCGCGTAGTAGTAGTAGTGCAGGTACTCGTTCGGCACCGCGCCGAGCGCCCGGATGAGGTCGGCGCCGAAGAGGCGTCCCTCCTCGAAGGTCTCGATGACGTCCGGGCGCTCGAGCAGCAGCGGAAGCACGTCGCGTCCGTCGACGATCAGCCCCGTGAGCCAGCCGAGGTGGTTGAGCCCCGCATAGCGGAGGCGGATCCGCTCGCTGCCGGCGGTGACGGTGGGCAGGTCGGCGGGCAGCAGGCCGGCCGACTTCAGGGAGTCGATGATGCGGCGGGCCAGGCCCACCGGCGAGTCGCAGATCCCGATCACCCGGCTCCCGAGGTGGCGCTGCATGACTTCGGTGATGACGCCGGCCGGGTTCGTGAAGTTGATGACCCACGCGTCTGGCGCGAAGCGCTTGATCTGCTCGACGAGGTCGAGCACGGCCGGGATGCCGCGCAACGCATAGGAGATGCCCCCTGCGCCCACGGTCTCCTGCCCGATGACGCCGTGGCGCAGCGAGATCTGCTCGTCGAGGGCGCGTCCGGTGGTGCCACCAACGCGGATGGCCGAGAACACGAAGTCGGTGTCCGAGAGGGCTTCCCCGATGTCCTGCGTCGCCACGAGGCGCGGCGCCTCATCGACACGGTCCGCGAGCTCCGCGAGGACCCCGGAGATGGCGTCGAGCCGGGCGCGGTCGGTGTCGTAGAGGCGCACCTCCGTCACGCGGTGCGGCGACTCGTCGGCCAGCAATGCCTTGTAGACGAGCGGAACGCGGAAGCCTCCGCCACCCATGATTGTGAGTTTCATACGAACTTGACCTCTGTCTGGTTGATGCGGCACCGCTCCAGGAGTTGCGGTGCAAGGGTTTCGGCGTCGGTGATCACACCGTCGAGCGCCTCGACGTCGAAGGGCGAGCTGCCGCCCTTGCCGGGGAACTTGGTGGCGTCGGCGAGGAGGAAGGCCTTGGTGGCGGCGGCCCGGATGGCGCGCTTGACCCCGCTCTGCGAGTACGACGTGTCGCGGATGCGGCCGCTCTCCGACACTCCGGAGCAACCGAGGAAGGCGAGGTCCGCCTGCTGGCGCTGGAGCGCGTCGATCACGGGCATGCCCTCGAAGCACTGGTACTGCTCGGACCAGTGGCCGCCCAGGACGATGAGGTTGGCGTGCGATCCGGAGCGCAGGTGCTCGAACGCCGGGAGGGAGGCGGTCAGCACCGTGACGTCGCGGTCCTTCAACTCCATCGCGAGGTGGTGCACCGTGGTGCCGATGTCCAGGATCACGGTGGCACCGTCGGGCACCATCCGGGCAGCCTCGGCCGCGATCCGCGCCTTGGACGCACCGGAGCGGGCCAGCGCGTCCTGGAACGGGTCGTCCACGTCGCCGGCGAGGCGCACGCCACCCCACGTACGATGCACCAGGTCCTGCTCCTCGAGTTCGGCGAGGTCGCGACGCATGGTGGCCGGGCTCACTTTGAGCTGCTCGGCGATCTCGGAGATGCCGACGAGGCCCCGGACCTGGAGCAACTGGAGGATCTTCTCGTGGCGTACGGCTTTGAACACGCGATAAACGTACAACAAGTTTCCGGAAATTGCTCGTTCTCGATCATCTCGATCAACTTGTTTCACAAAGCGGCGAGGTGGTGCTACGTTTGCGTCTACGACCAGACGGTCAAGGCAATCAAATGAGAAAACCTATAGTCAACATGCATGGGACGCGCGATGGCGCACGTCGGGCGACCACCTCAAGTCACCCGGTTCCTCGTCGCGGGGACGTGGCGATGAGCGAACGTCTCGCAGTGGATGCGAGCCGATCGCTCGACTTTGATCAACCTTGCTGGTCCAACGCTGGTCCCCTCCAGCACCAACCCACTCACACGAACCAAGGGAGTTCGATATGAAGGTTTCACGACGTTCACTCATGCAGGGCGGCGCAGCCGGCCTTGGCCTGCTCGGACTGGGCAGCCTCGCGGCGTGCTCGACGACGGCACCCACCCCCGCGGGCGGGGCCTCGGCAGGCGGCAGCGCAGGCGCCACCTCGATGGTCCTGTGGACCTGGCCGGAGGGCTTCGGGCAGGAGGTCCTCGACGCGGTGAAGTCGCAGTTCCCGCAGTACACGCTGCGCCAGGACGTCATCGGCGGTGACTTCAAGCAGAAGCTGACCACGACGTTCACCGCCGGTTCGGGCCTGCCGGACATCACCGGCGTGAAGGGCGAGGACATCGCGTTCTTCAAGACCCAGTCGAAGTATTTCGTCGACCTCAACAGCGTTGGCGCGGCGGACGTCAAGGACACCTACCTCGACTGGAAGTGGGCGCAGGCCACCGACTCCGAGGGCAAGCAGCTGGGCATCCCGATCGACATCGGCCCCACCGCCCTCTTCTACCGCTTCGACGTGTTCGAGGAGGCGGGCCTCCCGTCCGATCCGAAGGAACTGGCCGCGGCGATCCGCACCTGGGACGAGTACTTCGAGCTCGGCAAGGAGCTGCTGGCGGCACGCCCGGGCACCTACCTGATCCGCAACACCGGCGGCATGTTCGACATCATGTGGAAGCAGGGCGGCAAGGGCTTCATCGACGAGACGGGCACCTTCATCGGCGACCAGGACCACATCCGCCAGGCCTGGGACACCGCGATCCGCGGCCTCGACGCCGGCATCGTCGCGACGCTGCAGTCCAACACCGCCGACATGGCCGCGGCCGTCAACGAGGGCAAGCTCCCGGCCGACTTCGGCGCCTCCTGGCACCTGTCCGACCTGATGGTCGACGCCCCGGACACCGCGGGCAAGTGGCACGTCGCCGAGCACCCGGGCGAGGCGACCAACTACGGCGGCTCGTTCCTGGCGATCCCGGAGGGCGCGAAGGACCCGGCCGCGTCGTTCGAGCTGATCAAGTTCATCCTGAACCCGCAGAACCAGGCCCACGAGTTCCAGGACAAGGGCAACTTCCCCGCCACCCCCGAGGCCTGGTCCATGCCCGAGGTAGCCGGCCCCGTCGAGTTCCTCGGCGGCCAGGTGGCCGCGGACGTCTTCGGTCACGCCGCCGAGACGGTGCAGACCCTGTTCGAGGATCCCAACGAGAACACGGTCAACGCGCCGTTCTACGCCGAGATCGACCTCGTGGAGGCCTCCGGCAAGGACCCGGAGCAGGCCTGGAACGACGCTGTCACGGCCGCGAAGCGGCTTGCCCAGCAGGTCGGCCTGTCCGTGAAATGAGCGTTTCGACACTTCGGCGGGGAAGCGAGACCGTCGCTTCCCCGCCGGTCGACGGCTTCCGCACGCTGTCGACCGGTCAGCGCGCCAGGAAGTCGCTGCCCATCTACGGAGCACTCTCGCCGTACTTCCTGCTCTTCTTCACGTTCGGCGCCATGCCCATGCTGTTCACCATGGCGCTCGCCTTCACCAACTGGTCGGGGCTCGGTGACATCCGCTTCATCGGGATCGAGAACTTCCGGTACCTCGTCACCGACCCCCTCTTCTACAAGGCGCTGGGCAACACCCTGATCCTCTGGGTCATGGGCACGGTCCCGACGCTGACGTTCGCGACGATCGTGGCGCTGATGCTCAACTCCACGCTGCGCTTCTCCACGACCTACCGGGTCATCTACCTGATCCCGAACGTCACCTCCCTGGTGGCGATGGGCATCCTGTTCAGCTCGCTCTTCTCCAGCCAGTTCGGCCTCGCCAACGCCATCGTCAACCTGTTCGGATTCGGCAACATCGCTTGGCTGCAGAACGAGTGGGGCATCAAGATCGCGATCTCGGCGCTCACAACCTGGTCGTTCGTCGGCTACAACTCGTTGCTGATCCTCGCCGGGCTGCAGGCGATCGACAAGACCCAGTACGAGTCGGCTGCGCTCGACGGCGCGGGCGGGTGGCGGACCTTCTTCCACATCACGCTGCCGCAGCTGCGCCCCATCGTCCTGTTCATCACGCTCATGTCGACGATCGGGTCCCTGCAGAGCTTCACCGAGGCGCAGGTGCTCACCTCGTCGCTCTCCTCCGGGGCGGCATCCGCGGGCGGCGTGGGCAACTCGGGTCTGACGATGGTGCTCTACTTCTACTCCGTGGCCTTCCAGGAGAACCGGTACGGGTACGGCGCCACCATCGCGTGGGGCGTGTTCGTCGTCGTGATGTTCTTCTCCGCGATCAACTGGATCGTCACGAAGGAACGCAAGGAAAGGATCGCGCGATGAGCATGTCCGCACGCGCCGTTCCCGCGGCCCTGGCCGGGGCCGCCATCGAGACGAGCGGCCGCCGCCCCCAGCGGCGCAGGAAGCTGCGCCCGGCCGACGTGGTGCGCCACGTCCTGCTCATTGTGGGCGGGCTGATCTCGCTGTTCCCGTTCTACTGGATGTTCGTGCTCTCGACGCATCCGTCGGCAGTGATCTACCAGTACCCGCCGGTGATGGTGCCCGGCGACCGGCTCGACGACAACGTCGGCTCCATCTTGTCGAAGATCAACATCTGGGGCGCGATGTCCAACACGCTGGTCGTCGCGCTGACGGTCACCGTGCTCGTCCTGCTCGTCGCCTCTCTGGCGGCGTTCGCGTTCGCGAAGTTCGAGTTCCCGGGCAAGAACGTCCTCTTCGGCATCGTGCTCGCGACGTTCCTTCTCCCGTCCCAGCTGGCGACGATCCCCCAGTTCCTGCTGATGGCGGAGCTCGGCTGGGTGGGCGACCTGAAGGCACTCATCTTCCCCAGCCTGGCGAGCGCGTTCGGCGTGTTCTGGCTGCGCCAGTACGCCACCAGCGCGATCCCGAAGGAGCTCCTGGAGGCCGCGACGATCGACGGGTGCGGGTTCTGGCGCCAGTACGTCCACGTGTGCCTTCCCACCATCCGGCCCGCGCTGGCATTCCTGGGCATGTTCACGTTCATCGGCTCGTGGAACGACTTCATGTGGCCGCTGATCGTCCTCACCGACCCCAGCAAGCTCACCCTCCAGGTGGCGCTCAGCCAGCTGAAGACCGCCCACGGCACCGACTACGGCATGCTGATGGCCTCGTCGCTCATCGCCGTGGTCCCGCTGCTGATCATCTTCGCGCTGGGCGCGAAGCAGTTCATGGCGGGCATCACCGAGGGCGCGGTCAAGGGCTGACCCTCCCCCCTCTCCCGGAAAGCGACGGCGGCGTATTCCCTCCTGTGGGTACGCCGCCGTCGCTTCAGTCGAGGAACGTGATGGCGCCCGTGGTGCCGTCGATCCTGATCCGCTGCCCGGGTGCCAGCGCCTCCGTCGCGTTGGCGACGCCGACGACGGCCGGGAGCCCGTACTCGCGCGCCACCACCGAGCCGTGCGTCATGAGCCCGCCCACCTCCGTCACCAGCCCCGCGGCGGTGAGGAACAGCGGCGTCCAAGCCGGGTCGGTGCCCCGGCAGACGAGGATCTCCCCCGGCTCCAGCGCCGAGCTGCCGGGATGCTCCACCACGCGTGCGCGCCCCTCGACGATGCCCGGCGAGACGCCCAGTCCGGCGAGGTCCCCGTCGCCGGGCACGCCGGCGTCGTAGAAGGTGCGCCCATCGCCCACCATGATGACCGGGACCCGGGACCGTCGCTCCTCGAGCGCGCGCAGGGAACGACGCTCGTCGACACGCTCGGCCAGTCCCTGCAGCGTGAACGCGTCCCGCAACTCCTCCAGGTGGAGCAGGAACACGTCCTCGGCGCGCTCCAGCCGTCCACGCTCGACAAGGTCCTCGCCCGTACGCAGGAGCGCCTCGCGCAGGAATCCCAGGCACTGGACGAGCACGAACTTCGGCGTCTCCCGGGCGCCGAAGAGTCCCCGTACGCGGCTGCCGAGAAACCTGATCAAGCGACCTGCCGGCGGCGACGACGCGCGCTCGAGCCGCCGCAGCGCGGCCCGCGCCTCCCGTTCGCCCTGCTCGTGGAGCACGTCCGGAGCCTGACCGGGCTCAAGGGTCAGGTAGGCCGCGAGGGTGCGGATGACCTCCTCCGGCCGCTCGCGCCAGCGGGGCACGCCGAGGTCGATCTCGGCGACGCCCCGCATGCCGTACCGGTCGAGGAAGTCGCGCAGACCCTGCTGCGCGACCGCGGGCAGTTCACCGGCCGCGAACCGGGCCGCGGATGCCTCCGGATCGCCGAGGGCCTCCCTCGCCTCGGCGTTGGCCCGGATACGCTTGGCCACGTCCCACAGGGCCAGGTCCATCTCCGTCGTCACGTTGCCGGGCAGCGACCGCAGCCCCGTCAGCGCCAGCGCGTCGGCATCGGGCAGGCCGGTACGCGCCGCCAGGTGGCGAAGCACGAGGATCATGCCGATGCCCGGCCCCATGATCGGCCCGAACGCGGGCAGCATGGTGGTGAAGGCGTGCTCGGCGAACCAGTGGACTGCCCGGACGCGCGCGGCGAGGCGCAACTCGGGGGTGCCCCGCCCGTCGGCATCCCGCGCCCGCCGCTCGAGGCCGTCGATGAGCCAACGTCCACGCTCGTTCACGTGCCGGCGGGCGGCAGCAGGCCGCCGCAGCCCGCGCAGCACCCCCGGGAGCAACCGGACGACGAATGGCAAGAGGTAGCGCACCAGCCCGAGGGTGTTGGCGCGCCGGGGACGGTACTCGCCGCTTTCGACGAGCTGCGCCACCACCGCCGCCGCGTTCGGGTCCACGCCCTTGATCGGCCCCGGCAGCCGCCCGGCGATGCGGGTGCGCAGGACCGGGTCGATCCGGACCCACAGGCGCTCGCCGGCAGCCGCGAGGTAGTGGTTGTCGCGGTGGTCCAGCGCCGGGGCCGCGAACACCGGTGGCGCGCCCCCGATGGCGGCCTGGAGCACGTCGCGGCCCAGCGGGGTGATCGGCTCGAGCATGCCCTGGAACGCCCCGACGCTCGCCCAGACTGCGTCCCGCGGGGACGGCACGGGAAGGGGGTACAGGGTCGTGACCGGGCGCGACTGCACCACCTGCAGCCGGTCGGCCACGACCGTGAACTCGACGTCCTGCGGCCCGCCCATGGCCGACTCGATCCTTCGCCCGAGCGCGGCGAGCTCCCTCAGGACCAGGTCGCCGAGCACCGGCGTCGCCCCCGCAGGAGCGCGCCGCACGACGCTGCCGCTCGCGTCGATCTCGAAGTGGTCCGGAACGACGGCACCCGACACCAGCCGCTCCCCCAGCCCGGCGACCGCGTCCACGACGGTCACGTCGCGACGCCCCGTCAACGGGTCTGCGGTGAACAGCACGCCCGAAGCCTCGGCCGGCACCATCTCCTGCACCACGACGGCCAGCGCGACGGCGTCGTGATCGATCCGGTTGCGGTCCCGGTAGCTGATCGTCCGCTCCGTCCACAGGCTCGACCAGCACTCGACGACCGCCCCCAACACCGCCTCTTCGCCCACGACGTCGAGGAACGTGTCCTGCTGACCGGCGAACGAGGCACCGGGGAGGTCCTCGGCGGTGGCCGAGCTGCGCACCGCGACGCGCCCGTCGAGGAGCGGACGCACGAGGGCGAGCAGGCGGTCGCGCTGCGCGGACGGGACGGGTTGCCGGAACGCGGCTCGGATCGCTTCCGAAGCACGGCCCGGGTCGCTGCGCAGCGCCCCCTCGATGGTGGCCGCAAGGCCGTACTCGGCGACGAAGGCGCGGTACTCGTCGGTGGGGACGATGACGAAGTCGGGCACAGGGAACCCCGCGCTCCTGAGCCGCAACAGATTGGCGCCCTTGCCGCCGGCGTCGGCGAGTCCGATGCTCATGAGCCGACTGTAGACCCCGGCGGCGCCGGCCGGGGATGCCCGGCTCAGAGGTAGAGGCCGGTGCCCGAGTCGTCGATCCGCTCAGCCGCGACCGCGTGGATGTCGCGCTCGCGCATCAAGACGTAGCGCTTCGAGTTGATCTCGACCTCCGCGCGCTCGCCCGGGTCGAACAGCACCCGGTCGTCGATCTCCACGCTGCGCACGCTGGGGCCGACGGCCACGACTCGTGCCCAGCTGAGTCGCTTGCCCATCTGGACGGTGGCGGGAATGAGGATGCCGCCGCCGCTCTTGCGCTCGCCGGCGCCGGATTCGGCGTCGACGAGGACGCGGTCGTGCAGCATCCTGATGGCAAGTCCTGCGTCGGTCACGAGGCGGTGATCGCCTTCCTCGCGCGGGCGCCGAGCTGCCGGCGGCCCGAGAGCGCGTTGATCGTCACCGCGAACGCCACCACGCCGACGACCGCGCCGGCGATGGCGAGCACCCGCTTCGTCCGCAGCGACCCGTCGGCCTCGACGAACTGGCTCTTGACGTCCTCGAACTCCGAACGAGCGAAGTCCTTGACCTCCTCGACGCCCTTCTTGGCGATGTTCTTGGGCTTGATCGACTCACTGAAGTCGGCCACCGACACGCGCAGTTTCGCCCGTGTCTCGGCCATTTCCATCCGGATGTCCTCGACCGTTCGCTCCTTGGCCATCGCCGCTCCTATCCGTCAACGTTCGTCCCAAGCCTAGCCATACAATGGCCGCATGGTTGCTCGACTGACACATGGTTCCCCCGCGCCGGACTTCACGCTTCCCGACCAGGAGGGCCGTGAGGTCTCCCTCAGCGACTTCAAGGACCAGGCCGTCATCCTCTACTTCTACCCCGCCGCGATGACGCCGGGCTGCACCACCCAGGCCGTCGACTTCTCGGCCGCGCTCAAGGAGATCAGCGACGCCGGCTACCAGGTGCTCGGCTGCTCCCCCGACCCCGTCGACAAGCTCGCGAAGTTCACGGAGAAGTCCGACCTGGGCATCACCCTCCTCTCCGACCCTAACCGCGAGGTGCTGGACAAGTACGCGGCCTTCGGCACCAAGAAGCTCTACGGCAAGGAGATCGAGGGCGTGATCCGGTCCACCTTCGTGATCGACATGGACTCCGAGGGCAAGGGCACCGTCCGCGAGGCCCAGTACAACGTGCGGGCGACGGGGCACGTCGCCAAGCTGCGCCGGGACCTGGGGATCTGACCAGTTACCGCACCATCGACGCGGCCCCCGGCGAGGGGGTCGACGTCGAGCTGGAGATCAAACGTTCCCGGTTCCTGACCAGGCTGCGCCGCGTCGACGACGAAGCCGCGGCCCGCGCGGTGATCGACGAGCGGCGCACGACCCACTACGCCGCCACCCACAACTGCACGGCGTTCATCCTCGGCCCCGACGGCCGCACCGCGCGCAGCTCCGACGACGGGGAACCGGCCGGCACCGCGGGGATCCCGATGCTCGGCGCGCTCCAGCACAACGGGCTGACCGACGTCGTCGCCGTCGTCACCCGGTACTTCGGTGGCATCAAGCTGGGCGGCGGCGGGCTCGTCCGGGCGTACTCCGACGCGGTCGCGCAGGCCGTCGAGGCGGCCGGGATCCGCGAGGTGCGACTGTGCCGGCTGCTGCGCGTCGACGTCGGCTACGACGAGGCGGGCTCGATCGAGAACCAGCTCCGCACGCTGGCGCTCCCGTCGGGCCGGTCGCTGGAGGTCGTCGACGTCGAGTGGACCGACCGTGCGCACATCGTCGTCGCCGTCGACGAGGACGCGCGGCACGAGTTCGACGAGGCCCTCCAGACGCTCTCCGGCGGCTCGCTCGTCGCGGCTCCCGTGGGCGAACGGTGGGTGGGCTGATGGCGACGCAACCCCTGGCGCCCACCTCCGCGATCATCCTCGGCGGCGGCCGCTCGTCGCGCATGGGCACCGACAAGCTGGGTCTGCACCTCGGGGGCCGCAGCCTGCTCCAGCGCGCGTGTGACGCGGTGGCTCCGCACGTGACGCGCATCGTCGTCGCCGGCCCCGAACGTGCCGACGTGGCCGGGCCCACCGTCGAGTTCGTGGTCGAGGACCCGCCGTTCGGCGGACCCGTCGCGGGCATCGTCGCGGCCTTGGGCTCGGTGCCCGGGGAGGGCCGCTGCTTCCTCCTCGCGGGCGACCTGGCCGCCCCCGACGAGGTGGTCGCCACCCTCCTCGCCCACGCTACGGAGTTGGATGCTAGCGACGCCGTCGTGCTCGAGGACGCCGACGGGTGGCCCCAGTTCCTCGCCGGCCTGTACCGCACCGAGTCACTCCGACGGGCCGCCTCCAAGCTGGAGTCCGTGCGGGACGCGTCGGTCCGCCGCCTGTTGGGAGCACTGGACCCGGTGCGCGTGCCCGCACCCGCGCGGACCCTCGCCGACATCGACACCCCGGAGGACGCCGAGCGCCGCGGCGCGACCCGGCCCGGAGCCTCCGGCAAGCACGAATGCGGGCCCCAATAAGTCCCCGTTCTCCTGAATCGACCCCCACCTGCGTGTGATAGTGGGGCATGACCACTGACGTTCCGCGCCTCGATGGACCCGCCGCAGACGCACTGCTCAAAGTTGGCCGATTCTTCACCAAATGGGAACAGACCGACGACGGCCGTGCCCAGTTCCGCGAGGGGGGCCGCGCCGGCGACTTCTTCTACCGCGACCGCTGGAGCCACGACAAAGTGGTCCGGTCCACGCACGGCGTGAACTGCACCGGCTCCTGCTCGTGGAAGGTGTACGTCAAGGACGGCATCATCACGTGGGAGGCGCAGCAGACCGACTACCCGTCCACGGGGCCTGACCGCCCGGAGTACGAGCCCCGCGGCTGCCCCCGCGGCGCGGCCTTCTCCTGGTACACCTACTCCCCCACCCGGGTGCGCTACCCCTACGCCCGCGGCGTACTGCTCGAGCTCTACCGGGAGGCGAAGCACCGGCTGGGCGACCCCGTCGAGGCGTTCCGCGAGATTTCCACCGACCCCGTGAAGCGCCGCAAGTACCAGCAGGCCCGCGGGAAGGGCGGCCTGGTCAGGATCACCTGGGACGAGGCGCTGGAGATCGCCGCGGCCAGCTACGTCAACACGATCAAGCACTACGGCCCGGACCGCTGCGTGTCCTTCTCGCCGATCCCCGCCATGTCGATGGTCTCGCACGCCATCGGCACCCGGTTCAACCACCTCATCGGCGGCGCGATGACCAGCTTCTACGACTGGTACGCGGACCTGCCCGTCGCGAGCCCACAGGTCTTCGGCGACCAGACCGACGTGCCGGAGTCCGGCGACTGGTGGGACGCCACCTACCTCATGATGTGGGGCTCCAACGTCCCGGTCACGCGCACGCCCGACGCGCACTGGATGGCGGAGGTCCGCTACCGGGGCACCAAGGTGGTCACGGTCAGCCCTGACTACGCCGACAACGTGAAGTTCGCCGACGACTGGATCCCGGCGCAGGCCGGCACCGACGCGGCGCTCGCGATGGCGATGGGGCACGTCATCCTCAAGGAGAACTTCGTCGACCGGCAGTCCGAGTACTTCACGGACTACACCAAGCAGTTCACCGACTTCGGCATGCTCATCACGCTCGAGGAGCACCCGGACGGCCACGGGCTGGTGCCGGGCAAGTTCCTCACGGCGGCGGACCTCGACGCGCACCGCGACACCAGCGACGCCGCGTTCAAGACCGTGATGTGGGACCGCGCCACCGGCGCGCCGGCCATCCCCAACGGCTCGATGGGACACCGCTACAACGAGGCCGACCAGGGCATGTGGAACCTGGACCTCGGAGACATCGACCCCGCGCTCACCCTCCTCGGCGAGGCGGGCGCGGAGGGCGTCGAGGTGAACCTCCCCTGCTTCGAGGACCCCCGCGGCGAGGGCTCCATCATCAAGCGGGGCCTGCCCGCCCGCCGGGTGGAGGGCAGGCTCGTCACCACGGTCTTCGACCTGATGCTCGCCCAGTACGGGGTCGGGCGCGAGGGCCTCCCCGGGGTCTGGGCGGCCGGCTACGACGACCCGACCGTCCCCTACACCCCCGCCTGGCAGGAGGAGATCACCTCGGTCCCGGCCGAGGCGGTGACGAGGCTGGCGAGGGAGTTCGCGCAGAACTCGGAGGAGTCGAAGGGCCGCACGATGATCATCATCGGCGCAGGCATCTGCCACTGGTTCCACGCCGACGCCACCTACCGCGCCATCATCGCCCTGCTCATGATGACCGGCTGCATCGGCCGCAACGGCGGCGGCTGGGCCCACTACGTCGGCCAGGAGAAGTGCCGCCCCATGACCGGCTGGTTCAACATGGCCAACGCGATGGACTGGCAGCGACCGCCGCGCACCATGATCGGCACCGCCTACTGGTACATGCACACCGACCAGTGGCGCACCGACGGGTTCTCGGCCGACCGCATCAAGTCGCCGCTGTCGCAGGGCCGCCTCGACGGCATGCACACGGCCGACACCGTCGCCCTGTCGCACCGGCTCGGCTGGATGCCGTTCTACCCGCAGTTCGACGTCAACCCGCTGGACCTGGCCGACGAGGCCGCCGCCGCCGTCGAGCGGGGCGAGTTCGAGACGCCGCAGGCCTACGTCGCCGCCCGCCTGAAGTCGGGCGACCTCAAGTCGGCGGTGGAGGACATCGACGCGCCCGAGAACTGGCCGCGCACGATGATCCTGTGGCGCTCGAACCTGTTCGGCTCGTCGGCGAAGGGCGCGGAGTACTTCTCGAAGCACCTCCTCGGAACGCACAACAACGTGATGGAGAACCAGCACGGGGCCGACGCCCGGCCCAAGGTGGTGAAGTGGCACGACGAGGCGCCCGAGGGCAAGCTCGACCTGCTGATCACCGCCGACTTCCGCATGACGAGCTCCACCCTGTTGAGCGACCTCGTGCTGCCGGCGGCCACCTGGTACGAGAAGCACGACCTCAGCTCCACGGACATGCATCCGTACGTGCACGCGTTCACGCCGGCGATCGACCCGCCCTGGGAGACGAAGTCGGACTTCGACCTGTTCGCCGACCTCGCGACCCGGATCTCCCAGTTCGCCCGCAAGCACCTCGGCGTGCGGAAGGACCTCGTCGCCGTGGCGCTCCAGCACGACACCCCGGGGCAGATCGCCCAGCCGGGCGGGCACGTCCCCGACTGGCGCGGCACCGACGTCGACGCCGTCCCCGGCCGCAACCTGCCGGTGCTGGCCGTCGTGGAGCGCGACTACACGGCGATCGCGGACAAGCTGCTCACCGTCGGGCCGCTGGCGGAGAAGCTGGGCTTCACCGTGAAGAACATCACCTACGACGTGAGCCACCAGGTGGAGCGGCTCGGCCGACTGCACGGCGTCTACCCGTCGGGCCCCGCCGAGGGGCGCCCCGCCATCAACACCGACCAGCGGCTGGCCGAGGCGATCCTGACGTTCTCCGGCACCACCAACGGCGAGCTCGCGACGCAGGGCTTCCACACCCTGGAGAGGAAGACGGGCCGCAAGCTCGCCGACCTCTCGGCGGGCTCGGAGGAGAAACTGATCTCGTTCGTGCAGACGCAGCAGTCCCCGCAACCGGTGATCACGTCGCCCGAGTGGTCCGGGTCCGAGACCGGCGGCCGCCGGTACGCGGCCTTCACCATCAACACGGAGCGACTGAAGCCCTGGCACACGTTGAGCGGCCGGATGCACTTCTTCCTCGACCACGACTGGATGACCGACGCCGGCGAGAACCTGCCGACGTACCGGCCGCCGCTCGACATGACCAGGGCCTACGGCGAGCCGGAGCTGGGGCCGAACGGCGAGAAGGCGATCACGGTGCGTTACCTCACGGTGCACAACAAGTGGTCCATCCACTCCGAGTACCAGGACAACCTGTTCATGCTCTCGCTCGGCCGCGGCGGCCCGCAGGCCTGGCTCAGCGTCGCCGACGCCCGCTCGATCGGGGTCTCCGACAACGACTGGGTGGAGCTCACCAGCGCCAACGGGGTGTTCGTGGCGAGGGCCGTGGTCACGTCGAAGCTGCCGGACGGCATCTGCTACGTCCAGCACGCCCAGGAGCGCACCATCGACGTCCCGAAGTCCGAGGCGACGGGCCGACGAGGCGGCATCCACAACTCCGTCACCCGCATCCTGCTCAAACCGACCCACCTGATCGGCGGCTACGCCCACCAGGCCTACGCATTCAACTACCTCGGCCCCACCGGAGTGCAGCGGGACATCGTCTCGACCGTGCGGCGCCGTTCCCAGGAGGTGCAGTACTGATGGCTCCCCAGCGACGACGGGTCATGGCCCAGGTGGCGATGGTCATGAACCTCGACAAGTGCATCGGCTGCCACACGTGCTCGGTGACCTGCAAGCAGGCGTGGACGAACCGCTCCGGCCTCGAGTACGTGTGGTTCAACAACGTGGAGACCCGCCCCGGCCAGGGCTACCCGCGCACCTACGAGGACCAGGAGAAGTGGCAGGGCGGCTGGGTCCGCACCCGCTCCGGGCGGCTCCAGCTGCGCAGCGGCGGCCGGTTCAAGAAGCTGCTGAGCATCTTCGCCTCGCCCGTGCAGCCGGAGATGCACGACTACTACGAGCCCTGGACCTACGACTACGAGAACCTGTTCCAGTCGCCGCTGAGCGACGACTTCCCCGTCGCCCGGCCGAAGTCGCTGGTGACGGGCGACGACATGGCGATCACCGCGTCGGCCAACTGGGACGACTCCCTCGGCGGCAGCGAGGCCTCCGAGGCCGCGGACCCGATCCTCGTGAAGCTTCGCGAGGAGGCGAACCTCCACATCAAGACGGAGTACGAGAAGACGTTCATGTTCTTCGTGCCCCGCATCTGCGAGCACTGCCTCAACCCCTCGTGCATGGCCTCCTGCCCGTCGGGCGCGATCTACAAGCGCGAGGAGGACGGCATCGTCCTCGTCGACCAGGACCGCTGCCGTGGCTGGCGGCAGTGCATCACCGGCTGCCCGTACAAGAAGATCTATTTCAACCACCGCACCGGCAAGGCCGAGAAGTGCCACTTCTGCTACCCCCGCCTCGAGGTCGGGCTGCCGACCGTGTGCTCCGAGACCTGCGTGGGCCGGCTGCGCTACATCGGGTTGATCCTCTACGACCCCGACGCCGTCACCGCCGCCGCACTGGCCGACGACAAGGACCTCTACCAGGCCCAGCTCGACGTCATGCTCGACCCTCGCGACCCGCAGGTGATCGCCGACGCCAAGGCCAGCGGCATCCAGCCCGACTGGCTCGAGGCCGCGCAGCGCTCGCCGGTGTACGCGCTCATCAAGCACTTCAAGGTGGCGCTGCCGCTGCACCCGGAGTACCGCACGATGCCGATGGTCTGGTACGTGCCGCCGCTCTCGCCCGTCGTGGACCTGCTGAAGGACCAGGGCCACGACTCCGAGGCCGGCGGCAACCTGTTCGGCGCCATCGACGCGCTGCGCATCCCGCTCGAGTACCTGGCGGAGCTGTTCACCGCCGGCGACGTGGAGATGGTCCGCCTCGTCCTCCAGAAGCTCGCCGCCATGCGCTCCTACATGCGCGACGTGACGCTGGGCAGGCCGCGCCAGCCGGAGCTGGCGGCCGCCGTCGGGATGGAGGAACGGGCGCTCGAGCAGATGTACCGCCTGCTCGCCATCGCGAAGTACGACGAGCGCTACGTCATCCCCAAGGCGCACCGGGAGGACGCCCACAACCTCGAGGAGATGGGTTGCTCCATCGACGTCGAGGGCGAGCCCGGCTTCGCCAACGACGACGTCTTCGGTTCCTCCTCCGGCCGGCCCGTGCCGGTCGCGATCGAGTCCTTCGCCGAAGCCAAGGCCCGCCAGCGCGATCCGGGGTGGCAGTGATGGACGCGGCCGTCGTGTTCCAGGCCGCCGGAATGCTGCTGGGCTACCCCGACGAGGCGCTGCTGGACCGCCTCGACCTGATCGAGGCCGCGGTGGCCACCACCGGGGCCGCGAACCACTTCGCGCCGACCATCGCGCACCTGCGATCCATGCCCCTGATGGAGCTGCAGGCCTGGCACGTCGCCGAGTTCGACCTGTCGCGCAGGCACGCGCTGCACCTCACCTACTGGACCAACGGCGACACCCGCCAGCGGGGCGAGGCACTGGCCGCCATCAAGCAGGTCTACCGGGACTCCGGCCTGGTGGTGGACCTGCAGGGCGAGCTGCCCGACTACCTGCCGATGGTGCTGGAGTTCGCCGCCACCGGAGACGCCGAGCTGGGGCGCGCGCTGCTCAACCGGTTCCGGGCCTCGCTGGAACTGCTGCGGATGGGCCTCGAGCGGGACGGCCTGCCGCAGGCGGGGCTGCTCGCCGCCGTGTGCGGCGAGCTGGGCGGCGCCTCGCCCACCACCCTCGAGGACGTCAAGCGGCTCCAGGCCGGGCCGCCCACCGAGACCGTGGGCATCGGCTCCACGCTGCTGCCCTACCCCACCGTGAGGAGCTGACATGGACGTCATCGCATGGGGACTCATCCCCTACCTCGTCTTCATCGTCTTCGTCGGCGGCATGATCTGGCGATACCGCTTCGACCAGTTCGGCTGGACCTCCCGGTCGTCGCAGATGTACGAGTCGAAGATGCTGAAGATCGGCTCGCCGTTGTTCCACTACGCGATCCTCGCGGTGTTCTTCGGCCACGTCGTGGGGCTCATGATCCCGAAGCTGTGGACCGACGCGGTCGGCATCTCGCAGCACAACTACCACCTGGGTGCGCTGTGGGTGGGCGGCATCGCAGGGGTCGCGCTGCTCGTCGGGCTGGCCATCCTCATCTACCGCCGACGGTCGAACAAGGCCGTCTTCCGTGCCACCACCTGGAACGACAAGATCATGTTCCTGGTGCTGGGCTTCGTCATCGTGGTCGGCCTGCTCGCGACCTTCACCGGCGACACGACGCCCACCGGCGAGGAGCACAACTACCGCGAGACGGTGTCGATCTGGTTCCGTTCGCTGTTCCTCTTCCAACCCGACGTCGAGGCGATGGCCGCGTCCACATGGCAGTTCAAGCTGCACGTCCTGGCGGGCATGCTGATGATCGTCATGGTGCCGTTCACCCGGCTGATCCACGCGTTCACGGTGCCGCTGCACTTCCTGTTCCGCCCGTACATCGTCTACCGCTCCCGCGGCGGCCGGCGAGGGCAGTCGCGCACGACGAAGGGCCGCGGCTGGGAGCCGGTGCGGACCGCGTCGGAGATCTCCACCAAGCCCCCGAAGTCCGCGCGCTGAGAGACGGAGACGCCGACATGACCAAGTTGGAGACGCAGGGCGACTGGCTGGTCTCGTGGGACCCCGAGGACCCGGCCAAGTGGGACAAGAAGCTCGCCTGGACGACCCTCTGGATCACGACGTTCAGCCTGACGATGTGCTTCGTGGCCTGGTTCCTGCCGAGCGCGATCATCCCCAAGCTGAAGGCGCTCGGCTACACGTTCACGCAGGCCCAGCTGTACTGGATGGCGGCCATGCCCGGCCTGTCGGCCGGCTTCATGCGCCTGTTCTGGATGATCCTCCCGCCGAAGATCGGCACCCGCAAGATGGTCACCCTGACCAGCCTGTTGCTGATCCTGCCGGTGCTCGGCTGGGGCTTCGAGGTGACCAACCCCGACGTGCCGTACTGGCGCCTGATGGGGCTCGCGTTCCTCTCCGGCATCGGCGGCGGCGCGTTCTCCGGCTTCATGCCGTCGACGTCGTACTTCTTCCCCAAGCGCATGTCCGGCACCGCGCTCGGCCTCCAGGCCGGCATCGGCAACTTCGGCGTCTCCCTCGTCCAGTTGGCCACCCCCTGGCTCATCACGTTCGGCATGTTCGGCTTCCTGGGCTCGCAGCAGATGGAGCTGGCGGGCGCCTCGTCGGTGACGGTCTGGTACCAGAACTCGGCGCTGGTCTACCTGCCGCTGATCATCGGCGTCGCCATCGCGGCGTACCTGTTCCTGCGGTCGGTGCCGGTCAAGGCGTCGATCCGGCAGCAGTTCGACATCTTCGGCAACCAGGACACCTGGTGGATGACGCTGCTCTACATCATGACCTTCGGCACCTTCTCGGGGCTCGCCGCGCAGTTAAACCTGCTGATGCTGAACCTCTACGGCGCGAACAACCCGGACATCGTCTCCGGCGCGGGCACGACCGCCCAGATCCTCGTCGACGGCTACACGCTGCCGGACCCGGCGATGTACGTCTTCCTCGGGCCGCTCGTGGGTGCCGCCGCCCGGGTGCTGTTCTCCCCGCTGACCGACCGGATGGGCGGCGCGATCTGGACGCTCATCTCGGGGATCGGGATCCTGGCGTCCATCCTCGTCACGATCCCGGCACTCACACCCGACACCTCCAGCGCGGAGTCGCTGCGGGGCGGCTTCACGCTGTTCCTCTGGGGCATGCTCGCAATCTTCCTGTTCTCCGGGATCGGCAACGCGTCGACGTTCAAGCAGATGCCGATGATCTTCGAGCGCAGGCAGGCCGGTGGCGTGATCGGCTGGACCGCAGCCATCGCGGCCTTCGGGCCGTTCCTGTTCGGCGTGGGGCTGACGATCATGAGCCCGACGCTGTTCTACATCATCGGCGCCGCGTGGGCCGTCATGTGCATCGCGATCACGTGGCTCCGCTACGCGCGCCCCGGCGCGCCGAAGCCGAGCTGACGTGGCAGGACGCGCGGCGGTCATCACCTGCTCCGACCTCGCCGCCGCCGACCCGAGGGAGGACCGTGGCGGCCCCGTACTGCGGGAGGCGTTGCGCGAGCTCGGCTTCGAGGTGCTCCCGGCCGTCATCGTGCCGCTCGAAGTCGACGCCATCCGGCGGGCGATCGCCGCGGCGCTGGCGGACGGCTGCCGGGTCATCGCCACCGCGGGCGGCACCAGCCTCGGGCCCCGGGACGTGACGGTCGACGCCACCAAGCCGTTCCTCGCCTACGAACTGCCCGGCGTGATGGACGAGGTCCGCCGACGTGGCGCGCCCGTCGAGCCGCGCTCGGTCCTGTCGCGCGGCCTCATCGGCGTCGTAGCTCCCGACGACGGGCCGCGCGCCCTGCTGGTGAACGCCCCGGGCTCGCGCGGCGGCGCCCGGGACACGATCGCGGTCGTGGGCCCGCTGCTCGCCTACATCATGGAGCAGTTCGACGAAGTGCCGCACCGCCTCGACTGAGCCGGCGCGGCCCCGTCGGGATCCCACGGCCGCTACCCCACCGGCCGGATGCGTGGGACGATGGGGACGCCATGTCGCTCTCCGAAGTCCTCGAACACACGCCCAACGAACCCGACGCCCTCTACGACGCCTTCGCCGCCTGGGTTGCCGGGGGCGGGTTCAGCCTCTACCCGCACCAGGACGAGGCGCTGCTGGCGATCCTCGCCGGCTCGAACGTCATCGTGACCACGCCCACCGGGTCCGGCAAGTCGATGATCGCGACGGCCGCGCACTTCGCCGCGCTGGCGGGCAGGGGCCGGACCTACTACACCGCCCCCATCAAGGCGCTGGTCAGTGAGAAGTTCTTCGCGCTGGTGGACGTCTTCGGGGCCGAGCTCGTCGGCATGGTCACCGGCGACGCGTCGGTGAACCCCGACGCCCCGATCATCGCCTGCACCGCCGAGATCCTGGCCAACATCGCGCTCCGCGAAGGGCGGAACGCGGACGTCGACCAGGTGGTGATGGACGAGTTCCACTTCATCTCCGACCCCGACCGCGGCTGGGCGTGGCAGGTGCCGCTCATCGAGCTGCCACAGGCGCAGTTCGTCATCATGTCCGCCACTCTCGGCGACACCACCCGCCTGCAGGAGACCCTCACGTCGACCACCGGGCGCGACGTCGTCGAGATCAGCGATGCGCAGCGTCCCGTCCCGCTCACCTACCGGTGGTCGCTCGACCCGATCCACGAGACCATCGCCACCCTCGTGGCCGACCAGCAGGCGCCCGTCTACGTCGTGCACTCGACGCAGGCGGCGGCGGTGGAGCAGGCGCAGTCGATGCTCAGCCTCGGCGCGGCGAAGCCCGGCAAGGCACGCGCGGAGGAGCTGAAGGAGGCGCTCGCCGGCTTCCGGTTCGCGAGCGGGTTCGGGTCGACGCTCAGCAAGCTGCTGCGCGCCGGGATCGCGGTCCACCACGCCGGCATGCTGCCGAAGTACCGGCGCCTCGTCGAGCAGCTCGCGCAGCGCGGCCTGCTGCAGATCATCTGCGGCACCGACACCCTCGGGGTGGGCATCAACGTCCCCATCCGCACCGTGCTGTTCGCGTCGCTGACGAAGTTCGACGGCCGGCGGATGCGGCAGCTGCGGTCGCGCGAGTTCCACCAGATCGCTGGCCGCGCCGGCCGCGCCGGGTTCGACACCATCGGTTACGTGGTCGCCCAAGCGCCCGAGCACGAGGTGGAGAACGCGAAGATCCTCGCCAAGCACGAGGGCAACGAGAAGAAGCTCAAGTCCGTCCGCCGGAAGAAGCCGCCCGAGGGGTTCATCAACTACACGGAGGCGACGTTCAACAAGCTCATCGAGTCGCAGCCCGAGGAACTGCACCCGCGCATGAAGGTGTCGCACTCGATGCTGCTCAACCTGCTCGAGCGTGACGGGGACGTCGCCGCCGCGATCGTGCGGCTCGTGGACTCGACCGTCGCCGACCGCAAGAGCCGCCGCGCGCTGCTGCGCCGCGCCGCCGCCCTCGGGCGCAGTCTGATCGCCGCCGAGATCATCACCCGCCTGCCGGAGCCGACGGCGTCGGGGCGCCGCTACCAGCTCGACGTCGACCTACAGCACGACTTCGCCCTCAACCAGCCCCTGTCCGCGTTCGCGTTGGCGGTGATGGAGACGATGGACGAGGACCAGCCCGACTACGCGCTTGACGTCGTCAGCGTCGTCGAGGCCACGCTCGAGAACCCGATGACGATCCTGCTGCAACAGCAGTTCCGGGCACGCGGGGAGCTCGTCGCCGAGCTCAAGGCCGACGGCGTCGAGTACGACGAGCGCGTCGCCATCCTCGACGAGGTCACCTGGCCCAAGCCGCTGGAGGAGAAGCTCCAGGCCGCGCACATCGAGTACGGCGCCAAGTACCCGTGGCTGCTGGAGACCCCCGTCAACCCGAAGTCGATCGTCCGCGACATGTACGTCTCCGCCATGACGTTCGCCGAGTACGTGGCGCACCTGAAGGTGCAGCGCTCTGAGGGGCTGCTCCTGCGCTACCTCACCGACGCCTATCGGGCGCTGCGGCAGACGGTGCCCGAGGGCTTCCGCAACGACGAGCTGGACGACATCATCGCCTGGCTCGGCGAGATGACGCGCCTCGTCGACTCCTCGCTGCTCGACGAGTGGGCGCAGCTCAGCGCGATGACGGGCCAGGAGGTGACCGTCGACGATGCGCCACCGCCCCCGTCGCGGCCGGTGACCGGCAACGAGCGGGCCTTCCGCGTCATGGTCCGCAATGCGTTGTGGCGGCGCGTGGAGCTGATGAGCCGCGACGACGTCGACGCGCTGGCCGCCCTCGACGGCGGCGGGCCGATGACCCGACCGGCGTGGGACGAGGCGCTCGGCGCCTACTGGGACGAGCACGACGACCTCTACGTCGACGGCGACGCCCGCGGGCCGAAGTTCTTCGACGTGGAGAAGCACGGCCGCACGTGGATGGTGCGGCAGGTCATAGACGACCCGGAGGGCAACCACGACTGGGCGCTGCACGCGCGCGTCGACCTGGACGCGTCCGACGAGGCCGGCGAACTCGTCCTGCAGACGCTGAGCTTCGCCCGGCACGACTGACCGAAGGAGCACGCGATGACGAAGGACGAGGTGCTGGCCCGGCTGGCCCAGCTGGAGGACCCGAGGATCCGGGCCGTGAACGAGCGCCACGGCGACGACCACGGGGTGAACCTCGGCCAGCTGAGGGCGCTCGCCAAGGAACTGGGGACCCAGCCGGAACTTGCGCGCGAGCTCTGGGCCGACGGGGACACCGCCGCCCGGCTCCTGGCGCTGCTCATCAGCCGCCCCAGCCACTACGGCAGCGAGGAGCTCGACCTGATGCTGCGCGACGCCCGCACCCCGAAAGTGCAGGACTGGCTCGTCAACTACATCGTCAAGAAGTCGAAGCACGCCGAGACCTTGCGCGTGGCCTGGTTCGACGACGCCGACCCGGCGGTGGCGAGCGCCGGCTGGGCACTCACCAGCGACCGCGTCGCGAAGAGGCCCGACGGGCTGGACCTGGCTGCGCTCCTGGACCTCATCGAGGCGCGCATGAAGGACGCACCCGACCGGCTCCAGTGGGAGATGAACACCTGTCTCGCCCAGATCGGCATCCACCACCCCGAGCACCGCGCCCGGGCCATCGCCATCGGCGAGCGCCTCGGGGTCCTGAAGGACTACCCCACTCCCCCGAACTGCACGTCGCCCTACGCGCCCATCTGGATCAACGAGATGGTCCGCCGCACGGCCCCCGCTGGTTGATTGAGCTCGCCGCGCGAAGCCGGCGATGGTCGAAATCAACGGTCCGCTCTGGGATGGTTTCGACCGCGCGGTGGACTTCGTCCGCCGCTGCTCAACCAACGGGGTTCGACGCGGCTGTTCAGCCAACCGACGCGCGGGCTACTTCGCGACCCCCGGGTGGGTCATGCTCAGCAGGTCGAGGGCCTTGTCCAACTCCTCCTCCGTGAGCTCGCCGCGCTCGACGTGGCCGAGCTGGATCGTCGCCTCCCGGACGGTGATGCCCTCCTTGACGGCGTGCTTGGCGATCTTGGCGGCCGCCTCGTAGCCGATGAGCCGGTTGAGCGGGGTGACGGTCGACGGCGACATGCCGGCCAGCATCGCGGCCCGCTCGACGTTGGCCTCCAGGCCCGCGATCGTGCGGTCGGCGAGGACCCGCGTCGCGTTGCTGAGCAGCCGGATGGATTCCAGCAGCGCGGTGCCCATGACGGGGATCTGCACGTTGAGCTCGAACGAGCCGGAGGCGCCCGCCCAAGCGATGGTCGCGTCGTTGCCGATCACGCGTGCGCACACCATGAGCACCGCCTCGGGGACGACCGGGTTGACCTTGCCCGGCATGATCGAGGAGCCCGGCTGGAGGTCGGGGATGCGCAACTCCGCGAGGCCGGTGTTCGGGCCGGAACCCATCCAGCGGATGTCGTTGTTGATCTTCGTGAGCGAGACGGCCAGCGTGCGCAGGGCCCCGGAGGCCTCGACGAGCCCGTCGCGGTTGGCCTGTGCCTCGAAGTGGTCGCGGGCCTCCTTGACCGGCAGCCCCGTCGACTCCGCCAGCTCGGCGATCACCTGCTGGGGGAAGCCGATCGGCGTGTTGATGCCCGTCCCGACGGCGGTGCCGCCGAGCGGGACCTCCGACACCCGCTGCAGCGCCGCGTCCACGCGCTCGATGCCGTAGCGGACCTGGGCCGCGTAGCCACCGAACTCCTGCCCCAACGTGACGGGCGTGGCGTCCATCAGGTGGGTGCGGCCCGACTTCACGTAGCCCTTGAACTCCTCCGCCTTGGCCTCCAGCGCCGTGGCGAGGTGGTCGAGCGCCGGCTTCAGGTCGTTGATGAGCGCGCCGGTCACGGCGACATGCACCGAGGTGGGGAACACGTCGTTGCTGGACTGCGACGCGTTGACGTGGTCGTTCGGGTGCACCTTGTCGCCGAGGTGCCTCGACGCCAGCGTGGCGAGCACCTCGTTCATGTTCATGTTCGACGACGTCCCCGACCCGGTCTGGTAGACGTCGACCGGGAATTGGTCGGCGTGGTCACCGCCGATCACCTCGTCGGCCGCGGCGACGATCGCGTCGGCCACCGCCCCGTCGAGGATGCCCAGCGACTTGTTGGCGATCGCGGCCGCTCGCTTCACCTGGGCCAGCGCGACGACCTGCGCTCGCTCCAGCCGGGTGCCCGAGATGGGGAAGTTCTCGACCGCCCGCTGCGTCTGCGCGGCGTACAGCGCGTCGACGGGGACCCGCACCTCCCCCATCGTGTCGTGCTCCACGCGGAAGTCCTGCTCGCTCACTGACGTCTCCTTCGATTCCAGATCCACTTGGAGCCCAGCCTATGCGGGCGAAGTGGCCGGGGAAGCGGAACGGCGGGACACCCGGGAAGGGTGCCCCGCCGAAGTCCGATGGGTCAACGCTCGGTGGCCGCCGCGGCGGCCTCGATCGTCTCGATGATCGCCGGGCGGAGTTCGCTCGTCGCGATGACCCGGTCCACGGAGCCCACCTGCACGGCACGGTGGATGCTGTGGATGCCGTCGAACTCGGCCGCGATCTCGCCGATCTTCTCGGCGCGGACGCTGCCGCGCAGCTCGCCGAGCTCCACCCCGAGCGCCGCACGGTGCTCCGGCGCAGCATCCTCGATCCGGCGCTCCATCTCGCGCACCCGCGGGTCGGATGCGGTGCGCTTCGCGACGTCGCCCGCGAACACCACCGCTGCCGCGGGCGCGCCGCCGAGCACGGAGGCGTAGGAACCCTCGAGCGCCAGGACGGTCATGTTCGGGTTGAGCTGCTTGCTGAACACGACGAACGCGCCGCCGTGGTAGCGGGAGATCACGACGAACACGATCGGCCCGTCGAAGTTCACGATCGCACGACCGATCTCGGCGCCGTACTCGAGCTGCAGCTTCCGCATCGACTCGGGGCTGCCGTCGAAGCCGGACAGGTTCGCGAGCACCACGAGTGGCCGGTTGCCCGACGCGGCGTTGATGGCCCGAGCCACCTTCTTGCTCGACTGCGGGAACAGCGTGCCGGCCGTGTACGTGTCGGGCCCGTCGGTGGGTGGGAAGCCCGCGCGCGGCACCGGCTTCGACTCGATCCCGACCACGCTCACCGAGTGCCCACCCATGCGGGCGTCGACGACCACCGCGGTCTCCGCGTCGGCCATGCCCGCCCAGCGCTCGACCCGCGGGTGGTCCTGGTCGGTGACCGCGGCGATGACCGAGCGGATGTCGAACGGCTTCTTCCGGTCCGGGTTGTGGGTGGCGGAGAAGATGTCGCCCACGGTGACGAAGTCCGAGCCGGGCATGTCGTGCGGGAATCCCGACACGTCGCGGTCCGAGGGGTCGCTCGTCGGGGCGCGGCGGGGGCCGTCCTCGCCCGGCACGACGTAGGTGGCGTCGTAGTGGCCGAGGAGGATCTCGAACGCGCCCGGCAGGTCCTTGGCCCAGTACTGCGCCTGCCCGTTGGGGCCCATGACGCGGTCGTAGCCGCCGATGCCGAAGTTGTCCTCCGCGGAGACACCGCCGGAGTAGTCGAGCGACTGCTTGCCGGTGAGCACCATGGCGGAGTCGGGCGTCATGACGAGGATGCCCCGGGTGTGCATGAGCATCGTCGCCTCGGCGTTCCAGTACGGCTGGGCGCCGACGTTGATGCCCGCGACGACGACGTTGATCTCGCCGCCGGCCTGGGTGAACTCGACGATGCGCTTCAGCGCGGCGCCGACCCAGTCCATGTTCTCCGTGCCGGACTCCATCGACACGCGCGCCCCGGAGCTGAGGGCGTACCACTCGAGCGGCACGCCGAGCTCGTCGGCGAGGTCGAGGGCCGCGATGATCCGGCGGCACTCCGCCTCAGCGACGGCCCCCAGCCCCTTGGTGGGGTCGCCGGCCAGCACGATGCGGGTGATGCCCTCGGGGTGGAGGTCGGTCAGCGTCGTGACGCGGGCGACGATGATGCCCGCCTTGTTGAGCCCGTAGGGGCGGTCCACGTCGACGAGGCGCGCGCCGGACTCGTCGAGGTCGAGCTCCACCATGCTGCCGCCCGCGCCGGCGAGCGTGCCCGCCAGCTCGTACGGGTACACGAGCCCGCGACGACGGGCGCGCAGCACCTTGCCCTGGTAGTCGTCGATCGGCTCCAGCGGCCCACTGGGCGGCGGGGCCACGTCGGCGCCCACCTCGCCGGAGAGCTTCCGGTGGAACCGCACCGCCAGCGGCGCGGGGCCGTCGTCGAGGGTGAACGTGCCGTGGACGAGCACCTCGGTGATGCCCGCGGAGTCGGTGAGCGGGGTGATCTTCTGCTGCAGTGCCTCGGCCTCGCGCGGGTGGAAGTCGATCACCGGCCAGACGTGCACCCAGACGTGGTTCATGTCGAGCTGGCTGCCCTCCTTGCCCAGCCCTGCCCGGGTGCGGCGGATGGCCTCGAGGCAGTTCTCGATGGCCCGCTCGCCGTGCGGGACGGCGATGAGGCGACCCTCCTCGTCGCGCACGGGCGCCATCTGCCGGACCTGGGCCATCGCGATGAGGCGTCGGTCCGAGGGGTTCGACTTCGCGACCGCGTCGAGCAGCAGCACGTCCTCCGGCGCGTCGAGGCGACGGATGTCGAACTCCCGCAGCCGCCACAGGTCGAGCCGGCGGGCCACCATCGGGTGGTGGCCGCGGATGATCTCGTCCTCGACGAGCTCGCCGAGCGCCTTCCAGCGGAAGGTGACGTAGCTGATCTGGCCCGACGGCGAGCAGACGCCGACGACGATCCGCCGCACGCCGTTCGGCAGCCACTCGGCCAGCGCGTCGCGCAGCCGGTCCGACGGTGCGCTGGAGTCGGGCTCGTCGTCGTAGGACACGTAGACCTCGACGACGCTGCCCGCGCCCTGGTCGTCGAGCTGGTCGGCGACGATGGTGGCGATGTCGCCGCCCGCCCGGAGCTCCATCGCCGCGCCGACGGTGGAGATCAGCTGGGTGGGCCGGCCGTCGATCACGTAGTGGCCGGTGAGGACCGGGCGCGAGTCGACGTCGAAGGTGCGCAGCTCGGTGAGCCCGAAGTCCGCGTAGTGCTTGCGCGCCAGCACCTCGAGCATCGGCTCCGGGCCGGTCACGCCGGCGGCCAGACGGGCTGCGAGCGTCACGTCGTTCTTCTCCGGGATGGCGGCGAGGCGCTCGATACCCTGGGCGTAGCCGGGGCCGTGGGGGTCGGCGGCCAGGGCGGCCACCTCGTCGAGCATCTCCTGCCAGATCGGGGCCCGCTCGGCCTCGACCATGGGCTGGTCGAACCAGCGGAACCGGACGGAGCGGGCGAGGTCGCCGAGGGTGGCGAAGCGCAGCTGGGTGGCGCGCTTGAGTCGCTCGAGCTGCTCGCGGGCCTCGACCGCGATGCCGTTCTGGGGGGCGCGCTCGGTGAGCCAGCGCTCCAGCACGCCGATGACCAGGGCGACGTCGCGCGACACGTTCTGCAGCGCGAGGAAGACGCGGAACAGCGCGACCTCGAGCTCCGGGCTGCGGTCCAGCGAGTCCACCCCGTAGTGGGCCAGCGCGCGGCCGAGGCGGTCGACGAACGACTGCGGCAACCCGGCGCGCTCGGCGTCGAGCGTGGTCAGGAACGTGTGCAGGTACTCGCGGTCGGAGTGGATGCGCAGTTCGTTGTTGTCCTGCTCGTCGACGGGGCGGTTGCGGCTGAGCTCCGCCACGTCGGAGAAGGTCTCGAACAGGCGGCACTCCCCGCGCAGGACCTCGACGCGGTTGTCGTCCGCGCAGTACGCGTCGCGGGCGGCGAGGTAGCGCTTCAGCGCCCCGGGCGTCGGGTCGAAGCCGAGGACCTCGAGGCGCAGCGCCTCCAGCGCCTCGCGCCACGCCTGCTCGGCGTCGCGCTCCTGCGTCTCGGGCAGCTCGATGCCGGAGGTGTCGCCGTCGGGCGACTCCTCCACGCCCTCACCGACGGGCTCCAGCCGCACGAGCGGCGCGAGCGCCTCGACCTGGCTGCCGGTCATGACGTGCAGTTCCTTCACCCGGGCGGCGAACGGCGCGAACAGCGCGGTCTCCATCTTCATGGATTCCAACACCACGACGGGGGCGCCGGCGGCCACCTCGTCGCCCACCCCTACCGGCGTCGCGACCACCAGCGCGGGCGCGGGCGCGCGCAGCACGCCGCCCTCGTCGCGGGAGATGCGGTGCGTGGTGCCCTCCACCTCGACGAGGTGCACGGGCCCGTGCGTGGCGGCGACGATGCGGAACCGGCGGCCCTCCACGAAGAGCCGGGCGTGGACGTCGTCCAGGCGCTCGAGCTCCGCGGTGACGAACTGGTCGCCCAGCCCCACGCGGTACTGGTGCGGCCCGGTCTGGGCGCAGGTGAGCTGGTAGGTGGCGCCGCGCAGCTTCAGGTCGATGGTGGCCCGCTGCTTGTGCGCGACGTGCGGGCGTCCGCCGTGCGCGGTGTCGAGGAGGCGCTCGACCTCGCGGCTGTTGCCGTCCTGGTAGGCCTCGATGGCCGCGACGACGAGCGCGATCTCGGCGTGCCGGTCGGCCACCAGGCCGCCCTCGGAGCGGGTGCGGTCGATCCACGCGGTGTCGGCCCAGTCGCCGCGGCGGCCCGGCCCGGTGACCTCCGCCTGCTCCAGCAGCGCCAGCACGAACGACTTGTTGGTGGCGCCGCCCTCGATGACGACGGTGGTGTCCAGCAGCGCGCGGCGCAGGCGGGCGAGCGCCTCGTCGCGGGTGCGGCCGAAGGCGATGATCTTGGCGATCATCGAGTCGAAGTCGGCGGGGATGGTGTCGCCCTCCCCCACGCCGGTGTCGACGCGCACGCCGGGGCCGGAGGGGAAGATGAGTCGGGAGATCCGGCCGGGGGCCGGGGCGAAGTCGCGGTCCGGGTCCTCGGCGTTGAGCCGCGCCTCGACGGCGTGACCGAACTCCACCGGGCGCTCGGTCAGCGGCTCCCCGGCGGCAACCCGGATCTGCGCCTTCACGAGGTCGAAGTCGTTGGTGACCTCGGTGATCGGGTGCTCCACCTGCAGTCGCGTGTTGACCTCGAGGAACGCGAACAACTGTTCCTGCGGCTGGTACAGGAACTCGACGGTGCCCGCGCCCCGGTAGCCGACGGCGAGCGCGAGCCGCTCGGCGGCCTGCTTCAGCTCGTCGGCCTGCTCGGCGGTGAGCAGCGGCGACGAGGACTCCTCGATGATCTTCTGGTTGCGGCGCTGGATCGTGCAGTCGCGCACGCCGACGGCCCAGGCGTTGCCGTGGGTGTCGGCGATCATCTGCACCTCGACGTGGCGGGCACCGGTGACGAGCCGTTCGAGGAACACCACGCCGGAGCCGAAGGCGCGCTCGGCCTCGTCGCGGGTGCGCTGGTAGGCGTCGGCGAGCTGGTCGGGCGAGTCGACGCGGCGGATGCCGCGGCCCCCGCCGCCGGCCGTCGCCTTCAGCATCAGTGGGTAGCCGATGTGCTCCGCGGCCGCGAGCGCCTCGTCGAGGGTGTCGACGCCGCCGCGCGACCACGCGGCGACGGGCACGCCCACCTCCTCCGCGATCAGCTTGGAGCCGATCTTGTCGCCGAGCCGGCGCATCGCCTCGCCGGAGGGGCCGATGAACGTGATCCCGAGGGACTCGACGAGGTCGGCGAAGGCGGCATCTTCCGCGACGAAGCCCCAGCCGACCCACACCGCGTCGGCGCGGGCCTCCTGCAGGACGCGGGCGAGCAGCTCGTGGTTGAGGTAGGGGCGCTCCGAGGCCGGGCCGAGCGGGTAGGCCTCGTCGGCCTCCCGTGCGAACATGGCGGTGCGCTCCGCGTCGGTGTACAGGGCGATCGTCGTGATCGGCTGCTCGTACAGGTTCTCGGCGTTCAGGTCGCGAACCGCGTGGATCAGCCGGACAGCGGCTTCACCGCGATTCACGATGGCGATGCGTCGGAACAACAGGCCTCCTTAGGACAACTCGTCCGAATCTCCCACCAACCTGCCGCAAACGCGACCCGACACTCAAAGGGTTTGACGACTCCGGAGGACTGAAGCGGCCCCCCGGTCAAAGATCGGCGGATTACGTTGTCCGGCTCCGACAATCGACGTCGCGAGTCCTACACTTCGTCGTATGAGTACAGGGAGGCGCCTCGCCGTCATCGTCGCCGGTCTGCTGCTGGCCCTCTCGCTCGTCGCCGGGGTGGCGTGGACCCACCTCAACCCCCATCGCGGGCAGGCCGCCGTCGACGACTCGACGCTGCCGCTGGCCCAGACGCTCACCCGCGACGAGGCAGTCGGCGATCTCGACTTCGTGGCGCGGACCATCCGGGACCGGCACGTCTGGGCCGCCGACGGGCTGCCCGCCCCCTTCGCCTCGGCCTGGGAGGAGGAACGGTCCGCGCTACCGGCGCAGCCGACGGTCCTCGACGTCTGGCGGGCGAGCCTGCGAATGCTGGCCGCGCTGGGAGACGGGCACACGTTCGTCGCCGTCCCGCGCCTCGGCGCGGCGGCCTACGGCATCGACTACGTCATGGCCGACGGGGTGCTGCACGTCGACACGGGCTCCGGCCGGTCCCGGGTGGAGACCGTCAACGGGGTCGCCGTCGACGAACTCATCCGCCGGAACGCCTCGTTGACCCCGGCCGACAACGAGGGCTGGGTCGAGGGCCGCCTGATCGAACGTCTGGGCCACGACGACGGCCTCGCCCTCCTGGGCGCCCCCACCGCGGCAGCGGGCCGGGTGGAGGTGGACCTCGCCGACGGGTCCGCCCTCTTCGGGACGCGCGCGGAGGGCAGCCCCGTCACGCGGCAGATCCCGGTGGCGGAGTACCGGTTCGAGGGCGACGTGGGGGTCCTGACCGTCCACCGCTGCGACCCGGACGACTCCTACCGCGCCACCTTGGCCGCCTTCTTCGACGAGGTCGCGCGGCGCGGGGTGGAGCGCGTCGTCGTGGACCTCCGCGGCAACCCCGGCGGCGACTCGCGGGTGGCCGACCTCTTCGTCGGGTACCTGGACGTCGGGACCATTCCTTCGGGCTCGTCGAGCGCGCGCTACGGGAACTGGGTGGTGCCGTTGGGCAGCGGCACCATGGAGGGACGGCAACACCACGCGGCCCACGGCGGCGAGGTCGTCGTCCTCACGGATCACCGGACCTTCTCCTCCGCCGCGGACTTCGCCACCGTCCTCTCGGACAACGACCTGGCGACGGTGGTGGGCGAATCACCCGGGTCCAATCCCTCCGGCGCGGGCGACGTCGTCGTCTTCCGGCTCCCGCGCTCCGGGCTGTTCCTGCAGGTCTCCTACAAGGAGTTCGTGCGGCCGGACCCGTCGAGGGGCGGCGGCGCGCTCGCGGTCGACGTTCCTGCCGATCCGACGGGCACCGTCGAGGAGATGCTCGCACGTCCGTGATGCCGGGAGCGGACAACTTTCGGGAACTCCTGCCATCGACCGGCCGCAAGTGGAAACCTCTGGGACACCGGCCGAACTAGAGTGGTCGGACGGTCCACTTCCAGGAGAGCGCCATGGCCCACGAGATCACCACCAATCCCCTGCGCGGCGTCGAGCTGAACGACAGCGACGTCCACTACGGCGTCTACGACCATGGCGCGCACGTGTGGGCCTGGCAGCCGCTCGGCCAGGACCCGGTCCTGTGGGTGAGCGCGAAGTCCGAGCTTGAGGACGACAAACCGATCCGCGGCGGGGTTCCGGTCTGCTTCCCATGGTTCGGTCCGGGCCGCGAGGGCAACCTCCAGCCCGCCCACGGGTTCGCCCGCCTCGCCGACTGGCGGCTGGTCGACGCCTCGGAGACCGGCGAGGGGCTCGTCGTCGAGTACGAGCTCGACAACGAGATCACCGGCGAGCAGCCCGCCTGGCCGCACGCCTACCGTGCTCGGCTCCGCGTCGCGTTCGGCCCGCGCGACCTCGACCTCGAGCTCACCGTCGAGAACACCGGCGACGAGGCGTTCAGCTACGAGGAGGCGCTGCACACCTATCTGAGCGTCGGCGACGTCCGCCACGTCCGCGTCACCGGGCTCGAGGGTGCCCGCTACCTCGACAAGGTGTCCGGCGAGTGGGCCGACCAGGTGGGTGAGGTGGAGATCACATCCGAGACCGACCGCGTCTACCTCAGCACCGACGACGTGCTCGTCGACGACCCCACGCCCGGCCGCAAGCTGCGGATCAGCAAGCGCGGCTCCGCGAACACCGTCGTGTGGAACCCGTGGGTGGCGAAGTCCGCCGCGATGCCGGACTTCGGCGACGACGAGTGGACCGGCATGCTGTGCATCGAGGCGGCCAACGCCCTGGACGACGCGGTGCGCCTCGAGCCCGGCGCCAGCCACACGATGGCGCAGCGGATCACGATCCTCTAGTCCCGGCGGCCGGGGCCCGGACGACGCCTGCCCGCTTCGCGCCCGCGCTGGACCGGGCGAACCTAGACTTGGGCCCAGGCATCACCCGACGTATCAAGCGTCGGGCGGCAGCCTCTTGGGGTGTGAGAACACCTGCCTGAGAGGATCAACGATGGAGTTCACCGGAGGCAACCCCTATCCCCAACTGGACCCGCGCGTGGCCGCCGCCTGGCGCATCCGGGTCGCCACGTCCGAGGGAGGGTGGACCACGGCCTACGTCGAGGACTCACTCATCCTCAGCGCCGACGAACCCGAGCGGCAGGGGCTGATCGACGAGGTCGCCTCCGCCGCCAAGGAGCTCGGCCTGTCCGCCGACTTCTCCCCGCTCGGGCCCCGCGACAACCAGGACGACTGGATGCGGGAGCGACTCGGCCTCCGCCCCGCCCCCGTCCTCGTGCGGCTCGACGGGGTCCGTGGCTCCGCGGACGCCCTGGCGGTGAAGGAGCTGCTCGACCTGCCCGGCGTCGCGCTGGACCACCTGATGACGGTCGCGCCCTACTACGCCGGCGTGCCGTACTACGCAGGGGTCCCTTACTACGCGGGCGTCCCCTACTACGCCGGCGTGGGCGCCCCCTCCACCACGTACGGGCAGCCCGGCAGCGGCGGGCGCAGCCCGGTCAGCCTCCTCGCGCCCGACCCGGCGCTCGGCCGCCGCCCCGCCAAGCGGCCGCCCGTGGTGGTGATCCCGGACACGGGGCTCGGCCCGCACCCGTGGTTCACCGACCCCGCCGTGGCCTCCGGCGATGTGTACGTGCACGGCGAGCTGCTCGGCATGCACGGATCCGTCCCCGGCTCGGCGACCCGCATCCCCCCTCGCAACCCACTCGACGGCAGCGTGCCCCCGTTCGCCGGGCACGGCACCTTCGCCGCTGGGCTGGTCCGCCAGCTGGCGCCCGGGGCGCGCATACTCGGCATCCCGATCATGGGCGACGACGGCGCCGTCGCCGAGTCCTGCCTCCTCGCCACGCTCGCCGCGCTGCGGACCCGGCAGGTCGAGGCGCTGGCCGCCGGGGACACCGATTCGATGCTCGACGTGCTGTCCCTGTCGCTGGGCTATTACCACGAGTCCCCTGCGGACGCGCTCTCCGACGCCCCGCTGCGGCGCCTGCTCGACGACCTCGGCGCGCTCGGCATGGTGGTGGTCGCCGCCGCCGGCAACAACGCCACCACCGCGCCCATGTTCCCGGCGGCGTTCGCCGGCGCCCCGCACGAGCCCCACCGGTTGCCGCTCGCGGCGGTCGGTGCACTCAACCCGGACGGCACCGTCGCCTACTTCACCAACGCGGGCGACTGGATCAGCTGCCACCGGCCGGGGGCCGCGCTGGTGAGCACCATGCCCGTCGACTTCGGCGGCGAGCGCCAGTCCGTGGCGCGGCTCGACCACAACGGGATGGCGCGCGGCACCATCGACCCGGACGACTACTCGAGCGGCTTCGCCGTCTGGAGCGGCACGTCGTTCGCCGCCCCGGTCCTGGCCGGGGAGATCGCCGCCAGGCTCGCGGCGATGCCCTTCGATGGCGGCGGCGTCGACGAGTTCCTCGAGCGCGGCTGGCGGGCCCTCGCCGACACGCTCGGCTGGGACCGGCCATGACCGAGACCGCCGCATCGCTCACCGACGAGGCCGCCTGGCTCTTCGCGGAGTTCCGGGCCGGCCGACGGGACCGCCTCGACGCGCTCGTCCGGCTGCTCACCCCCACTTTGTGGCACCTCGCCCGCGCCTGCGGGTTGGAGCGGGCCGACGCCGAGGACGTGGTGCAGCAGTCCTGGATGCAGCTCGTCGCGCACGCCGACACGGTCCGCGACCCCCAGTCGGTCGTGGCCTGGATCGGCACCACGGTCCGCCGGGAGGCCTGGCGGGTCCGGCGCAACCAGGGCCGCAGCATCCCCGTCGACGAGCCGCCGGAGCGAGCCGACCCCACACCCGACCCCGGTGACCTCGCCGCGCTGAGGGAGAGTGGGACCACCCTCGGTCGCCACCTCGCCGCGCTCAGCCCAAAGTGCCGCGCGCTGCTCCGCGTCGTCAGCCGCGGCGGTCCCCCGGACTACGCCGCCCTCGCCGAGAGCCTCGGCATGCCCGTCGGCTCCATCGGCCCCACCCGCGGCAGGTGCCTCGCGAAGCTCCGCGCGGCGCTGGACGCAGATCCCACCTGGAGCGCGCCATGAGCGACACCGCAGACGAACGCCTCGACGACCGCGACGGCCGCATCCTCGCCGGCATCGCTGAGCTCTACGACGAGATCGACCCGCCGCCCGCGCGGCTCGCGGACGACGTCGTCTTCTCGCTCTCGCTGGCGGCGCTGAACGCCGAGCTCGCGTCGATCGAACGCGACGCCGGGGTGGCGGTCCGCGCCCACGCGGGGACGCAGACGGTGACCTTCAGCAGTTCCGCGCTCCAGCTGATGGTGACCGGATCCGACGAGAACGAGGGCACCATGCGCATCGACGCGTGGGTCACCGGCGGCGGCGTGACCGTCGAACTCCTCGAGGGCACGAACAGCACACCGGCGGTGTCCGACGCCCACGGCCGGCTCGTCTGGCGCGGCGTGGCGCGCGGTCCGATCCGCTTCCTGATCCACCCGCCCGGCCCCGATGCGCGCCCGGTCCTGACCCCGATGATCGAGTTGTGACGCAGGAGCAGCGCGACCCGCTGGACGCCGCCGCCGCGGCGTACCGGGAGGCCCGCGCTGCCCTCGGCCAGTACCGGCTGCCCGAGGTCCGGCGCCACCTCGACGAGGCCAAGCGCCTGTTGGGTGCGGCGCCCGACGAGACGGACGGACACATCGAGCTGGCCCTGCGCGTGCAGCTCACGGAGTCGTGGCTCATCTGCGACGGGTCCGGGCTCGCCCCGGCCCTGGCCCAGGTGTTCGGCGTCGCCGAACGGGCCGAGTCCGCCGGGCGCGAGGACCTGCAAGCGCTGGCCCACATCCAGGGCGGCGTGCTGCTCGCCCGCGCGGGCAGGTTCGCCGACGCGCTCGACCAGCTGCGCCCCGCCGTCGCGCTCGCCCACGCACTGCCGGTCGACGACCGGGTCCGGCTCCTGCTCAACAAGGGCACGATCGCCTCTCAGCACGGCCTCCTCGACGAGGCGGCCGACGACCTGGCGCAGGCGGCCCGCCTGGCGGAGGCACTGCCCGACTACGCCTTCATGGCGCTGCACAACCTGGGCTTCGTCGAGTACCTCCGCGGGGACCTCCCGGCGGCCCTGCAGGCGATGGTGGCGGCCGACGGGATGGACGCCGGCGTCGACCGGTCGGTCTCGCGCCTCGACCGGGCCCGGGTGCTCATGGAGGTGGGGCTCGTCGACGAGGCGGCCGACCTGCTCGCCGAGACGGTCGGGACGATGCGCGCCGCCGGCATGACCGACGAACTGGCCGACGCGCTGCTCGACCGGGCGCGGTGCGAGCTGCTGCGCGGGCGCGGCCAGGAGGCCACCGCCCTCGCCGACGAGGTGCTGGCGATCGCCGCCGGGAGGGAGGACCACGCCCGCGCGCTCGCGGCCGCCGCGGTGCGCCTCGAGTCCCTCGTGCTCGTCGGGTCTCCGGACCGCCTTGCCGGCGAAGAGGCGGCGCGGCTCGTCGCCGACGCGGAGGCCGCCGGCCTCACCCGGCTCGCCGACCGCTCCGCCGCGCTCGGCGTCCTGGCCGCGGCGGCGGCGGACCGTCCGCTCGCCGACGCGGCCGGCATCGAGGCGAGGCTCGCCCGGATGCGCCGCTCGCCGTACCTGTCCGTGCGGCTCCTCGCGGTCCGCGTCGAACTGGCGCTCGGGCCCGAGCCCGGGCGGCGAGCCCTGCTCGTGCGCAGGGCGATGCGGGACCTCACGCTGGCCAAGCAGGGGATGGCCAGTCTGGACCTGCGCACCGCCCTCACGATCCACAGCTGGCCCATCGTCGTCGAGGACCTTCGTGCCGCGCTCGCGGCAGGCACGCCGTGGACGGTGCTCGCGGCTACCGAGCGCTGGCGAAGGGCGCTGCGCCCCATCCCCTCGGTCGTGCCGCCGACCGATCCGCGGAGCGCCGACCTCTGGTCGCTGTTCCGGCGGCGCCGCGAGGCCCTTCGTGCCCCGTCGGGCGGGGACGATCCCGCGGTCCATGCCGACGTCGTCCGGCTCGAGCGGGCGCTCCGCGAACGCTCGTGGACGATGCGCGCACGATCCAACGACGCGGGCGCGCGGAGCTTCCGGCGCAGCGACGGCGCGGACCACCTCCTCCTCAGCTACTTCTGGCTCGACGACCGGCTGCACCTGGTGTCGGCACCACCGGGTCGGCCGACGAGGCTGCACCGGCTGGGTGGCCGCAGCGACCTCGTCGAGCTCGTGCAGCTCGTCTCGACGGCCGCCTCGGCGCTCGCGGGTGCTCGGCGGGCACCGCTGGCGGCGGGCATCGAGAGCTCGCTGGAGGACGCGCTCGCGCAACTCGACGAGTCGCTGCTGCCGAAAGGGCTCGGCGAAGGCCCGGTCGTGATCGTCCCGAGCGGGGCGCTGGCGAGATTGCCCTGGGGGATGCTGCCGCGTCTGCGCTCCCGGGCCGTGGCACTGAGCCCCTCGTTGGGCCAGTGGGCGGCGGGCGCGACCGCCGTGCACGGGACGCCCGCCGTCGCCGTCGCGTCCGGGCCGGACCTCCCCTTGGGGCGGGACGAGGCAGACGTCGTCCGCGGCAGCTGGGACGGCGCCGCAGCGCTCGAGGGCCGCCCCGAGGCGGTGAAGGAGGCGCTGACCCGCTACGAGGTGGTGCACATCGCCGCTCATGGTCAACACCGCGCCGACAACCCGCTCTTCTCCTCGATCCGCCTCCACGGCGGCGACCTCTTCGCCCACGAACTCGAGCACCTCCCCACCCGGTCGAGCCTGGTGGTGCTGTCGGCGTGCGGCGTCGGGCGGGCGAGGGTCCGCCCCGGCGACGAGGCCCTCGGGCTCACGTCGAGCCTCCTCGCGCTCGGCGTGCGGGCCGTCGTCGCGCCGCTCACGGACGTCCCCGACGAGCTCGCCCGCGACACGATGGCTGCCCTCCACCGTCGGCTCGCCGAAGGCCTCCCGGGGCCGGAGGCGTTGCGGGGCGCCACGACCGACCTCCTCGCCAGGAGCTTCACCTGGTTCGGCTCGCCGTGGCGAGTGGTCCGCTGACCTTCGTGTATCAGGGCCGCCGGCGCTCGCTCCTGAAGGATGACAGCCCACTTCGGGCTGCGTACCGAAGGAGCAGGTCATGCCATTCCCAACATCCATCGTCCATCCCAGTGGGGCGAAGCTCTCCCTGGTCCCCGACAAGGTGCTCGTCAAGGTGGCGCACGCGGAAGGCGCGCGGGCGCTGGCGGACGCCGCCGACCCGTTGGCGGAGCTCGGCCTCGAGCCCCTGACCCTAGAACCGCCGCGGGCAGCGGCCGGGTCACCCGTCGCGGGTGGCCTCCCCGACGTCGACCCGCACGCGGAGGTCAACAACTCCGCCGACCTCCTCTTCACCCGCACCAACGACGGCAGGAAGTTCAAGCCCGCCGACACCGCCATCGCCGCCGGCGACGGCCCGACGTGGGTGGCGCCCGTCTACGCAGCCGACTTCGGCGGCACGACCGAGTACCTGTCACCGTTGGCGGACGCGGTCGTCCTGCCCGCCATCGTGGGCGACGACCAGGAGCAGGCCAAGGTCCTGAAGGACTTCGGCCTCGTCCGCGACGACACCCGCAGCGAGTGGCTGGGCGAGTTCGACGTCTACACCGTGACCGCGGGGCACCGGCCGGCGTTCGAGATCCGCGACGAGCTGTCGCGCAAGCTCGGTACCGAGGTGAAGCTCGAATTCATCCCGATGATCGTGCCCGTGGCCATGCAGCCGAACGATCCGCTGTTCTCGTCCCAGTGGGACATGGTGCAGATCGGTGTCGGCGGCTCGGGCACCACCGGCTGGGACGTCCAACGCGGCTCGTCGTCGGTGATCGTCGCGATCCTCGACGAGGGCGTGGACCTGAACCATCCGGACCTCGTCGGCCAGTTCGCGGGCAACGGCATCAACCTCGGCACCATGTCCGGCACCGGGGCCCCGACGGGCAACCACGGCACACCCTGCGCGGGCATCGCCGCGGCGCCGGTGAACAACGGGACCGGCACGGCCGGCGTGGCCGGAGGGTGCCGCATCCTGCCGATCGCCTTCGCCACCTGGTCGGCCACCGAGGTGGCGGCCGGTCTGCGCTACGCACGGCAGCAGGGCGCCCGGGTGGTGTCGATGAGCTTCGGCTGGAACGCCTGGGACCAGTCGATCATCAACCCGGCCATCACGGAGGCCCACGCCGCCGGCATGGTGCTCGTCGCCGCCACGCACAACCACAACACGCTGAACGGCATCACCTACCCGGCGACGCACCCCTTGGTGATCGCGGTCGGCGCCTCCGACCAGGTGGACAACCGCAAGTCCCCGTCGTCGCCCGACGGTGAGGGCTGGGGCTCCAACTACGGGCCGGAGATCTCGGTGGTGGCGCCCGGCGTTCGCTGCCCCGCCCCGGACCGCACGGGCGCCAACGGGTACACCGGCAACGACTACACGATGACGTTCAACGGCACCTCGGCCGCCACCCCGCACGTCGCTGGGCTGGCCGCGCTGCTCATCTCGCGGAAGTCCTCGCTGACCAACGTGCAGGTGCGCAACATCATCGAGCGGACCGCGGCGAAGGTCGGCACCGTGCCGTACGCCACGGTGGCCGGCTACCCGAACGGCACCTGGAACAACGAGATGGGCTACGGCCGAATCGACGTCCTGGGCGCGCTCCAGCAGGTGCCCGTGATCCCGAAGTTCAAGTGGGAGGACGAGGTGTTCAAGCCGCTCTGGAAGGAGCTGGACATCAAGCTCATCAAGCGGGAGTTCGACAAGCCCATCCACCGGGAGATCGACATCAAGCGGTTCGTGGAGCTCGACAAGATCAAGGGCGAGATCGACGAGATCAAGCGCACCGGCAGGGAGGCGCCCGACCTCGAGCCCGAGCGGCTCGTCGACCCCGTGATCGACGGCCTCAAGATGCGGCTCGAGCTGCTGGAGAAGACCGTCGACCGGATCGGCGCCTCCTTCATCACGCCCGACGCCCGCCCGGACCTGGACTGACGGCGATGATCGTCCTGCTCGCCCACGACGGGGACCCCTGGGCCGACGAACTCGCCCGGCGCGTGGCCGACCTCTCCGGCGCGGAGGTGGGGCTCTGCGGGCCCCGCGACCTCTCGCGGCCGGGCTGGGCACTCCACGTCGGCCCGGGCGACGGCCGACCCGCCGACTCGCGGGTCGTGGTCGGGGGAAGGGCCGTGGACGAGCGGGACGTCGACCTCGTGGTCAGCCTCCTGGACGACGTGCTGCCGGCCGAACTGCTGTGGATCCGAGAGGAGGACACCGACTACGTCGCGTGCGAGATGTCGGCCGTCCTCCGCTACTGGCTGGAGTCGCTCGGCGACCACGTGCTGGTGCCGCCCGGCACCAGCTCCCTGGCGGGGCCGGACCACCCCGTGGCCCTGTGGGCCCGGGCGGCCGGCATCGAATGGTCCCGCCCCGAGGACTGGCGCGGCTGCCGCGAGGTGGCCGTCGTCAATGGCGAAGCGTGGGGGGACGCCTCGCCACCGTTGAGGCGTGCAGCCACGGCCATGGCCGGATGGGCCCATGTGCCGTGGCTGCGCGCCTTCTTCGCCCCCGCCGCCGACGTCCTCTGGGGCGTCGCGACGCTGCCGTCGCCGCTGGCCGGCACGGACGCGCCGGCGAGGGCCATCGCGGCCGCCGCACGGCGGCCGGCCGAGCGGGGGTGGGCGGCATGAGCGCCATCATCCTCGGCCGACCCGACGACCCGCCGCTGGCCGCCGCCTGGGCCGCGGTCCAGCACCTGGGACTGCCGGGCAGCTTCGTCGACCTCAACGAACATGGCATCCATCTCGTCGGCTCCGAACTCCGGCGGCCTTCGGGCAACGTGGCGCTCGACGGGGTCTCCGGCTTCTACCTCCGCGGCCACGGCGCCGCCGACCCGTCGACAGCGCAGGCACTGCGGGACTGGGCCGAGCTCACCCCGTCGACCGTGCGGGTGGTGAACCGGCGCCGCGGCTCGGCCAGCAACTTCTCCAAGCCCGGCCAGTCGCTGGCCATCGCCGCCGCCGGCTTCCGCACCCCGACGGGGTTGCTCACCACCGACCCCACGGCGGCGCGCGCGTTCGTGGAGCAACACGGGAAGGTCATCGTGAAGTCGGCGAGCGCGGTGCGCAGCATCGTGCGCACCGTCGACGTGCACGAGGACTTCGCGAGCGTGGCCTGGTGCCCGACACAGTTCCAGGCGTTCGTCCCCGGCACCGAGTACCGCGTGCACCTCGTCGGCGGGCGCGTGTTCGCCCGGAGGATCATCTCGGACGCGGTCGACTACCGATACGGCGCCGCCGCCACCGCGCCTGCGGAGCTACCCGACGAGGTGGCCGGGCGCTGCGTCGGGCTGGCGCTCGCGCTGGGTCTGGAACTCGCGGGACTCGACCTCCGCCGCACGCCCGACGGGGAATGGTTCTGCTTCGAGGCGAACACGTCGCCGGTCTGGACCGCGTACGACGAGGACGGCCGCATCGCCGTCGCGCTGGCCCGCCACCTGGCCGGTCTCTGACACCTGGTACGGAAGAAGGGACTTGAACCCTCACGCCCGAAGGCACAGGAACCTAAATCCTGCGTGTCTACCAATTCCACCACTTCCGCGTGACCCGGGCCAGTCTAGGGCACCTGTTCGCCGAGCTTGAAACGCGCGACGACGTCGTACTGCTTGCCCACCTGGTGGGACTGGACCAGCGCGACCTCGTCGACATCGAAGCTCCAGCCGGGGAAGGAGTCCAGCACCCCGAGCCATTTCGTCGCCTGGATCCCGCGGTTGGCGCGGGCGAGCGTCAGGTGCGGCACGAACCTCGCCCCATCGGGCGCCGCGCCGGCCCGGTTGGCGGCGTGGCGGCACTTCTCGGCGAGGGCCGCGATCTCCTCGTCGCCGTGCGTGACGCCGAGCGACAGGATGCGTGCGGCCACTGGGTGCGGGAACACCCGCCCGGACGCGACGCGGATCCGGAACGGCGAGACGGTGGCCGCGGCCTCGGCGAGCGTCTCCTCCAGTCGCTCGACGTCCGGCACGTCGGCCATGAACGCGGTCGTGAGGTGCCACCCGTCCGGCCGGGTCCAGCGCAAGCGCGGATCCGAGTCCCGACGGGGCGCCAGCAGCGCGTCGAGTTCCTCCACCATCTCCTGCGGCGGCAGCACCGCCGCGAACATCCGGTCACCCATGGCGCACCAACCTACTCCTCCGACCCCGCCCGGTCCCTGAGGAGCGAGGCACGAGCGTCTCGAAGGGCCGGCGGGGGCTTCGAGACGCGACTCCGTCGCTCCTCAGCCACCGGTACTGCGCAAGTCGATCGGGAGGGGGTCGACCAGCCGCAGGGCGGGGTCGTCCAGCTTGAGGGTGCGGACCGGTCCGGGGGCGGTGCCGCGGTACTCGAAGCGGACGGTCACGAGCCCGAGGCCGCTCCCCCAGACCCAGCCGCGGCCGTGCTCGTCGTGCTCCACGTCGGCGCCGGTGAAGTAGCCGTGGCCGCGGACGGTGGCGCTGTCCTCGGGCGCGAACTCCGCCTCGTCGACCGGCTCTAGCGTGGCGGGTTCCTCGCCGAAGAGCCGGTCCTGGGCCGCGCCCGCGAAGTTGCTGACCCCGATCCCGAGCAGCCGGACGCCGGCGCTCACGTCGATCCCCTCCAGCAACTGCAGCCCGATGGCGGTGACGGTCTGGACGTCGTCGGTGGCGCCGCCGAGGGACGCGCCGCGGGTGATGGTCTGGAAGTCCGCGAACCGCACTTTCACGGTCACCGTCCGCGCGAACAGCCCCTGCTTCACCAGCCGCCGGGTCACGGCCTCCGCGTCGCGGCGGAGGATCGACTGCAGCTGGGCGCGGTTGGTCAGGTCGACCTGGAACGTGTCCTCCGTCGAGATCGACTTCGCCTCGCTGTCCGGGTTCACCGCGCGCCGGTCGATCCCACGCGCGAGCGCAGCCAGCGACGAGCCGGCCGCCTGTCCGAGCTCCCGCTCCAACTCGCCCGGCTGCGCCCGGCGAAGGTCCGCGACGGTGTGCATGCCGATCGCCACGAGCCGCTGCTCCGTGGCCGGGCCGACACCCGGGATGGCGCGCACCGGGAGCGGGGCGAGGAAATCCAGCTCCTGGTCGGGCGACAGGATGCGGTGGCCGTCGGGCTTGGCGGCCTCGGAGGCGAGCTTCGCGATGAGCTTCGACGAGCCCACCCCCACCGAGCCGGTGAGCCCCAAGGTTCGTCGAGTGAGCTCCGCCCGCAGCCACGCCACCCGCTCGGGCAACTCATCAGGCGTCCAGCCCGCCGGCCGCAGGTCGACGTACGCCTCGTCGAGGCTCAGCGGTTCGACGAGCGGCGACACCTCCCGCAGCAGCCCCATGACGATCTGCGACGACTCCCGGTACGCCCCGAACCGGCCCCCGAGGAACGCCGCCCGGCCCCCGGCGCGCCGCCTGGCCTCCGTGCCGGACATCGCCGAGCGGATGCCGTAGCGTCGGGCCTCGTACGAGGCGGTGGCGACGACTCCCCGCGGCCCCCCGCCGCCCACCACGACCGGCTTGCCCCGCAGGCTGGGCTTGTCGCGCTGCTCGACCGACGCGTAGAAGGCGTCCAGGTCGAGGTGCAGGATGCTCACGTGGCGGGCGTGGGCCTGTACTGCACGAAGTCGAACTTGTCGTGCGGCTCGCGCGAGACCTCGGTCCACTCGCTCGGCGTGATGATCGGGAAGCGTGCCCCGCCCTCGGGGCTGAGGCGGACGTGGGTGATGTCGAGTTCGGTGAGGTACGGCCACGCCGCCTCGTAGATCTCGGCACCGCCGCCGATGTAGCAGACCTTCTCGGGCGTCTGCGCGGCCAGGTCGAGCGCCTCGGTGATGGAGTGCGCGACCTCGACCCCCTCGTCGCTCCACTCGGGATCCCTGGTCACGACGATGATCCTGCGGTCCGGCAGTGTGCGGCCGATCTGCTCATGGGTGCGGCGGCCGAAGACCAGCGTGTTGCCGGTGGTCACCTGCTTGAACCGCTTGAAGTCGTCCGGCAGGTGCCACAGCATGTCGTCACCCGAGCCGATGACCCAGTTGTCCGCCACCGCCGCGATCGCCACGATCCGCATGCGTCCGTCCTCCATCCCGTGTCCTCCTGGGCTCAGACCGCGATCGGCGCCTTGATCGCCGGGTGCGGGTCGTAGCCGACGATCTCGATGTCCGAGAGTTCGAACTTGTCGATGTCGCGCACCGACGGGTTGAGCCGCAGGGTGGGCAGGGCCCGCGGCTCGCGGGAGCGCTGCTCCGCGACCTGGTCGAAGTGGTTGGCGTAGATGTGTGCGTCGCCCAGCGTGTGCACGAACTCCCCCGGCTCGAGGTCCGTGACCTGCGCGATCAGGTGGATGAGCAGGGCGTAGCTGGCGATGTTGAACGGCACGCCGAGGAACACGTCGGCGGAGCGCTGGTAGAGCTGCGCGCTCAGCCGGCCGTCGGCGACGTAGAACTGGAACATCGTGTGGCAGGGTGGCAGCGCCATGTCGTCGACGTCCGCGACATTCCACGCGGAGACGATGTGGCGGCGCGAGTCCGGGTTGGTCTGGATCGACTCGATCACCTTGGCTATCTGGTCGACCTTCTCCCCCGACGGCGTCGGCCAGCTGCGCCACTGGTAGCCGTAGATGGGCCCGAGGTCGCCGTGCTCGTCGGCCCACTCGTCCCAGATGGTGATGCGGTTGTCGTGCAGCCACTTGATGTTGGTGTCACCCCGCAGGAACCAGAGCAGCTCGCCGAACACCGAGCGGGTGTGCACCTTCTTCGTCGTCAGCAGCGGAAAGCCGTCGGCGAGGTCGAACCGCATCTGGTGGCCGAAGACGCTGCGCGTCCCGGTACCGGTGCGGTCAGCCTTGTCGACCCCGTTCGCCATGATGTGGTCCAGCAGGTCCAGGTACTGCTTCATGCCTGCTCCCCCAGCCACGCGACGAACGCCCGCACCGCCTTGCCGCGGTGGCTGATCGCGTCCTTCTCCTCCGACGTCATCTCCGCCGTGGTCCGGTGCTCGCCCTCGGGGATGAACAGCGGGTCGTAGCCGAACCCGTTCTCACCGGCCGGCGCCTCCGCGATCCGGCCCTCCATGACACCGTGCCACGTGCGCTCCTCACCGTCGGGGGTCACCATGGACAGCGCGCAGCGGAAGCGGGCCGTGCGCCGCTCGTCGGGCACCCCGTGCAGCTGCGCCAGCAGCAGTTCGTTGTTCTCCTCGTCGTCGCCCATGGGGCCGGCCCAGCGCGCCGACCGCACGCCGGGCATGCCGTTCAACTCGTCGACCTCGATCCCGGAGTCGTCGGCAACGGCGACGAGCCCCAGCCGGCGGGCGGCCTCGCGCGCCTTGATGAGCGCGTTGCCCTCGAAGCTGCGCTCCGTCTCCTCGGGCTCGGGGTACCGCGGCAACTCGCCGAGGCCCAGCACCTGCACGGGCAGTTCCGCCGTCTCGACGACGCGGCGCAGCTCGGCGAGCTTCTTCGGGTTGTTCGTGGCGAGCACCAGGCGCTCGGGTCGCGTCACGCGAGGGCCTCCAGTTGCTTGGCGGTGAGCTGGCGGCAGCCGAGCTCACCGAGGTCGAGGAGGACGCCCAACTCGTCGCGGCTGAACGGCTCGCCCTCGGCGGTGCCCTGCACCTCGATGAACTTGCCGGAACCGGTCATGACGACGTTGAGGTCGGTGTCCGCGGCCACGTCCTCCTCGTACGCGAGGTCGAGCAGCGGCTGCGCGCCGGCGTAGCCGACGGAGACAGCGGCGACGGTGTCCTTGAGCGGGTTGCCCTTGAGCGCGCCGCGGGAGCGGAGGTTCGCGACGGCGTCGGCCAGCGCCACGTAGGCGCCGGTGATGGCCGCGGTGCGGGTGCCGCCGTCGGCCTGCAGCACGTCGCAGTCAAGGACGATGGTGTTCTCGCCGAGGGCCTTGTAGTCGACGACCGCCCGCAGCGACCGGCCGATCAGACGGGAGATCTCGTGCGTGCGTCCGCCGATGCGCCCGCGGACCGACTCCCGGTCGGAGCGGGTGTGGGTGGCGCGAGGCAGCATCGCGTACTCGGCGGTCACCCAGCCGAGCCCCGAGTCCTTGCGCCAGCGCGGCACCCCGACGGTGACGCTCGCCGCGACCAGCACTCTGGTCCTGCCGAACTCGACGAGGACCGAGCCCTCCGCGTGGTCCAGCCAGTTGCGGGTGATCGTGACGGGGCGCAGTTCGTCGTGGCGGCGCCCATCGAGGCGGGTGAAGCTCATGGCGATCACCCTAGCCGAGGGGGCGGGGAGGCATCGGGTCCGCGCTCACCGGTCGCAGGAGCAGCGGTCCTCAGCCGGCACGCCGGCCAGCGCCTCGTCGACGTGCAGGCCGCAGCCCTCCCACGTCGGCTTGCCGCAGTGGTGGCAGGTGATCCGGTGACACATGGCGTGTTCCTCTCAGTCGAGTTCGACGGTCGTCACGTCCGTGACGAAGCCGCCGACCAATCTACGTCCGATGCCCTGGAAATCCGAAGCGTCGCCGGTGGTGTAGAACCGCCGGTCCGCGTCGCGGGGCTGGTGGTGGAGCAGCATCGCCTGGGTGAGCTGCGCGTAGGTGGACTGGGCGCACGCGTCGGCGCTGGATACCAGCGTCACCGAGTTGCCGAGGACGTAGCCGATGACGCCGGTGAGCAGCGGGTAGTGGGTGCAGCCGAGGATGAGCGTGTCGCAGCGCGCCTCCTGGATCGGGGCGAGATACTCACGGGCGACGCTGAGCAGCTCGTCGCCGCCGGTGATCCCGGCCTCCACGAATTCGACGAACCGCGGGGCCGGCTGCGTCGTCAGCTCGACGTGCCGCGCGATCGCGAACGCCTCCTCGTACGAGCCGGACGACACCGTCGACTGGGTGGCGATGACGCCCACCCGTCCGTTGCGCGTGGCGGCCATGGCCCGCGACGCGGCCGGCAGGACCACCTCGGTGATCGGCACGTCGTACCGCTCCCGCGCGTCGCGGACGGCCGCGGACGACGCCGAGTTGCAGGCGATGACCAGCGACTTCACGCCCTGGTCCATCAGGAAGTCCAGCCCCTGCAGGGCGAACTTGCGGACCTCGGCGATCGAGCGTGGCCCGTAGGGGGCGCGGGCGGTGTCGCCCAGGTAGACGATGTCCTCGTTGGGCAGCTGCTCCACGAGCGAGCTGACGACGGTGAGACCGCCGAAGCCGGAGTCGAAGATGCCGATGGGTCTGTCGACGTTCACGCCCAGTCCTCGATGTCCGAGATGTCCAGCCCCGTGCCGGCCTCCTCGCACGCCTCGCGGGTCGTGATCAGGTCCTCGATCTGGTAGGCGAGCCAGTCGAGCAGCGTGGCCATCGCCGGGTTCGCGCGCACCTGCGCCTTGGTGGCCTCCGCGTTCGGGGCGTCGGACCCCACGAGGTCCGCGTGCCACGCCACGCGCAGCGCGCCAAGGGTCTGCAGCCACGCGTGCACCGACGACTCGCGCACCGGCACCAGCTCGCCGGCCTCCTCGATCTCCGCGAGGACCGCGCTGGCGTGGCCGTGCATCGCCACCGCCCGTGCCCGGACCATACCCTCCCACTCCTCGCCCTGGGGGTCGAACTCGGGCGTCGTGTGACGCGGGAAGAGGCGGCTGAGCCGGACCCCGCTCACTTCGTCGCGGGCGTTGAAGGAGGCGTCGGCCGCCATCGCGGAGAAGGGGTCCTCGAAGGTGTGCAGGGCGCTCGGGGGCATGAGCTGCTGCATCGAGACCATGAGCCCGCCGACGAGGTCCGCCAGGATCCTGCTCATCCCCTCCCGCCCGTCGAACAGCCAGACGACGTCGTCAGGTGCAAGGCTCACGCGGGCTCCATCGTCGCCCAGAGCGAGTAGTTCTGCATCGCCATGACGTCACGCTCCATCTGTTCGCGGTTGCCGGTAGAGACTACCGCCTTGCCCTCGTTGTGGACCTTGAGCATGAGGCGCTCGGCCTTGTCGCGGGGGTACTTGAAGTAATCCTGGAAGACGAACGCCACGTAGCTCATCAGGTTCACGGGGTCGTCCCAGACGATGGTCACCCACTGCCGCTGCGTCGTCGCGGCAGTGGATTCCAGCACGTCAGTGGTCGCCTCGGTCACACGCATAGCCTGCCACTAGTTCCCGTGCTTGGCACTAGAGTGCGCGTATGACGACAGCCCTGCTGACCGACCACTACGAGCTGACGATGGTCCAAGCCGCCATGAAGGCGGGCACCGCGAACCGCAGGAGCCTGTTCGACCTGTTCAGTCGTCGGCTCCCCGAGGGCCGCCGCTACGGGGTCGTCGCCGGCGTGGGCCGCGCACTGGACGCCATCGAGAGCTTCCGGTTCGGCGACGAGGAGCTCTCCTTCCTCCTGGAGAAGGGCATCGTCGGCGACGACGGGGCCGAGTGGCTCGCGAACTACCGCTTCACCGGCGACATCTGGGGCTACGCCGAGGGCGAGATCTACTTCCCGGGCTCGCCGATCCTCTCCGTCGAGAGCACGTTCGCGGAGGCGGTCGTGCTCGAGACGGTGCTGCTCAGCATCTACAACTACGACTCCGCCGTCGCCTCCGCCGCTTCCCGCATGACCGCGATGGCCGGCGACCGGTCGTGCGCCGAGATGGGCGCGCGCCGCATGAACGAGTGGGCCGCCGTCGCCGCTGCCCGGGCCGCCTACGTCGCGGGTTTCAAGTCGACGTCGAACCTCGAGGCCGGTCGCAGCTACGGCATCCCCACCATCGGCACCGCGGCGCACTCTTTCACCCTGCTGCACGACACCGAGGAGGACGCCTTCAGGGCGCAGATCGCCTCCCTCGGCGAGGACACCACCCTGCTGGTGGACACCTACGACATCGAGGCCGCGATCCGTAAGGGCGTGGAGCTCACCGGCGGACGGCTGGGCGCGATCCGCCTCGACTCCGGCGACCTCGCCCTCGTGGCCCGCGAGGCCCGCGACCTGCTCGACGACCTGGGCGCCACCCACACGAAGATCATGGTCACCTCCGACCTCGACGAGTGGCAGATCGCGGCGCTGTCGGGCGCGCCCGTCGACGGGTACGGCGTCGGCACCCAGCTGGTCACCGGCTCCGGGCACCCCACCTGCTCGATGGTCTACAAGCTGGTGGCGCGCGCCGACTCCGACGACCCGGACGCGGAGCTCATCTCGGTCGCGAAGGAGTCGAAGGGCAAGAGCACGCTCGGCGGCCGCAAGTACGCGATGCGCCGCCGGGACGAGCACGGCGTCGCGGAGGCGGAGATCGTCGGGCTCGGCACCCCGCCCGCGAACGACGGCAACGACCGCGACCTGCTCGTGCCCATGGTCCGCGGCGGCGAGAGGGTCTACCGCGAGACGCTCGACGAGGCGCGGGAGCGGCACCTGCGGGTCCGCGAAGAGCTGCCCCGCTCCGCGCTGCGGATCTCGCGTGGCGAGCCGGTGCTCGACACCTGGATCATCGACGAGACCGGCACGGAGGCGCTCAGCGCCTACTCGAACCCGCGCTGAGGCTTCAGCGGAACTCGACGCCGCGGACGAAGGCCTCGAAGTCGTCGGCGTAGTCGCTGATGTCGGCCGCCTCGGCCGTCAGCGTCAGCATGAGCGCCACCCGACGTTCCTCATCGGGCAGCGGCACCCGCAGGATGAGCTGCAGCTGCGCCAGCCTCAGCGTGTTCTCCTCGGAGAGCTCCGTGTTGAACTCGACGTGCTGGAAGATCGTTCCGATCTCGTCGACGTCGTCGTTGACCGAGCGGCTGACGACCCTCGCGTCGTCGTCGAACCGGCGGAGCCGGTTGAGCGCCTCGTAGGCGGGGTCCTCCAGCGTCTCGTCGGGGCCGAGCTCCACGGAGTCCGCGCTGAGGTTCGGCGTGAAGCGCTCGAACTCGCCGCGACGCATCGCGAGGTACAGCTGCCCCTCCGGCGCGGTGGCGTGCTCCCACTGGTCGTTGGGGAGATTGATCTGCAGGTCCTGATCGTCAACCATCGTCCCCACCCTATGCGACCGGGCGCGCGCAGGGGCCCGATCCGCAGTTGGAGGGACCCCACAAAACTTTCGCGATTCCATGCGATTCCCGGCACCGCCGTGATTCAATCCGAACATGACCGACCCACGCGAAGAGGCGTCGTGGGACGAGCTCACGAGGTTTGCTGAGCGGCAGTTCGACGGTGTCTCGGGACAGGTGACAGCGACAGTCGACGGCACCCTGTCGATCACTGCCGTGCGCGCCCACCGCTTCGGCCCGGGCACCGCCGCGTCGGTGGGGGCCGCGATCAACCACGCGCTGACGACGGCGCGGCGTGCGCTCGCGAAGCACCTGGCCACCACCACCGACCTCGACCTGCCCGGTCCACTGCGGGCCCTGCTGGAGGGAGCCGCCGCCCCCGAGTCGCACCGGCTGGTGCCTCCGCACGACTACGAGGCCTCGCGTGCGGGGGTGATCGTGCAGGTGGACGGCGACAAGTGCCTGGTCAAGCGGGTGGTCATCCCGACGGCGGCGCACCTCGCGCTGGTGCCCACCGTCGCCAACGCGGTCCTCACCGCCGCCGAGTCGGGCCGCGTCGTGCCGCTGCACGAGCTGTTCGACGCGAGCTGGATGGACATCGTCGCCCAGCTCGACGACCTCGACGGCCGGCTCGACGCGATCCTGGCCGAGCCCGGCCACAACCAGGACTGACCGGCTACGCCCAGCGGGACCCGGGCTGCCGCTCCAGCCCGTTCATGACCGCCGCCAGTCGCTGCGGCAACTCCGCGTCGAAGATCTCCTCGAGCGTGATCGGCGCGCCGGACGGGCCGCCGAGCGGCACCCGCCAGTTGGGGTACTCGTCGATGGTGCCGGGCTGGTTCTGCATCCGCCGTTCGCCGACCGCGTCGACGAGGTTCGCCAGCAGCACCTGCGAAGGCGTCCGGGTGATGTAGCGGTGCAGCGCCAGCATGATCTCCACCGGGTCGTCGTCGTGCTCGGGCGCGAGCAGCCCCTCGTCCAGCAACTTGCCGATCCAGGCGGCCTGCTCGCGCTTCGCGTGCTCCAACTCCGCCTCGAGCGGTTCGGTGAGCAGGCCCAGCTCGTGGCGGAGCCGGACGTGGTCGCCGGCGAGGTACCCGATCGTCGGCGGCAGGTCGTGCGTGGTGACCGACGCCATGCAGTACTCCCGCCAGTGCCTTGTGTCGAGCGGCTCGCCCTCGCTGCCGTACTCGAACCACAGCACCGAGGTGCCGAGCAGCCCGCGCCGCGCCAGGTAGTCGCGCACCCACGGCTCCACGGTGCCGAGGTCCTCCCCGACGACGAGCGCCTGCGCGCGCTGCGCCTCCAGCGCGAGGATGCCGACCATCGCCTCGTGGTTGTAGCGCACGTAGGTGCCCAGCTGCGGGCCCAGGCCCTGCGGGACCCACCACAGCCGGAACAGGCCGAGGATGTGGTCGATCCGCACCCCGCCGACGCGGCGGAGCGACGCCCGCACCATGGCGCGGAACGGCTCGTACGACAGCGCCTCCAGCCGGTCCGGCCGCCAGGGCGGCTGGCCCCAGTCCTGGCCGGACTGGTTGTAGTTGTCCGGCGGGGCGCCCACGTGCATGCCCTGCGCGAACACGTCGGGCATCATCCAGGTCTCCGCGGAGTCCATGTGGACGCCCACCGCGAGGTCGCTGACGATGCCGATGCTCATGCCGACTTCCTCGGCCGTCGCCTGGGCGGCGCTGATCTGCTCCTGGGCGATCCACTGCAGCCACTCGAAGAAACGGACGTCGTCGTGCCGCCGCGCGCCGAACTCCGCGACCTCCGTCGACGCCGGGTCGCGGTACTCGGCGGGCCACTCCTCCCAGCGGCCGCCGAACTCCGTCGACAACACGCTCCACAGGGCGAACAGCTCGAGCCCCCTGCCCTCGCGGCTGCGGAAGTCCTCGAACGCCAGCGCCCGGGCTGGCCGGAGGCCGGCGTCGAACACGGCCCGCAGGGCCTGCAGCTTCCGCGGCCACACCGAGTTGCGCTCGACCCGGCCGCTCTCCTCGCCGGCCGCGCGGGCATCGTCGCGGAGATCGCGGATGCGACGGCGCACCGCGCCCTTCAGCGTGATGTACTCCGGGATGGACTCGGGGCGGATGTAGATCGGGTTGACGAACCGGCGGCTGACCGGCAGGTACGGCGACGGCTCCAGAGGCGGCACCACCTGGGCGGCGTGCAGCGGATTGATCAGGACGTAGTCGGCGAACTGCCGCGCGCCGGACCACGTGACGAGGTCTGCGAGGTCCGTGAGGTCACCCACGCCCCAGGAGCCCTCGGAGGAGACGGAGTAGAGCTGGGTGCCGTACCCCCAGGCCCGTTTGCCCGCCATCTTCGCGGGGAACCCGACGAAGCGGGGCGTCACGATGAGCGTGCCGTACTCCTCGCTCCCGTCGGTGCGGGCCACGAGCCGGTGGTACCCGGTGGGCAGGTCGTCGCCCAGCCAGAAGGTCGCCTCGCCGCGCGCCTCGCCCGCCACGACGCGGTCGGGCTTGAAGTTGTCCACCTGCCAGGTGCGTCGGCGGCCTCCCTGCTCGAGCTCCACCTCGAGCAGCACGTCGGCTCCGGCGCGCACGTGCACGTCCACCTGGGTGCCGGTGCCCTCCTCGACGACCGTGCAGGTGGGCAGGACCCGCAGCCACTCCTCGTCGTCCAGCGCCGCCAGGGCCGCGTCGCACCGCTCGGGGGTGCTGGCGTCGACGTCCAGCGCGGCCAGGACCGCGATGATGGTCTCCGCCGGGATGATGACGTGGCGGCCCTTCCAGTCCCAGAAGTCGCGGGCGATGCCGAACCGGTCGGCCAGGGCCGTCAGCGACGAGTGAGGTTCGGTCACCGGACTGCCTCTCGGGTGTTGACCACGACGGTCTTCGACACGAGGTCGGGGATCGTCTGCTTGCGGTCCGTGAACAGGACGCTGATCTGGGCGAAGAAGCCGATGACCTGGTAGAGCACGCCGCCGGCCACGCCGCGCACCGTGGCGGGGCCCCAGCCGACCGGGGCGAGCGACTCGTCGCCGAGCCGGGCGACGCGGAGGCCGAGGAGCTTCTGCCCGAGGGTGGCGTTCAACAGGCCCACGGTGATGGTCCGGTACGCGGCGAGCAGCAGCATGGAGACGACGGCCACGATCGTCATGTCGACGATGAGCGTCCCGGGCAGCTGGGGCGCGGGGATCGTCGGGTCCACCGACGACTCCAGCAGGCGGGTGAAGTAGGCGGCGAGCTGGTCCGACGTCTGCGCCTGCATCTCCGCGGTCAGGAAGTACGAGATGAACCCGATCACGATCGAGTCGATGATGTAGCCGAGCGCGCGCCACCAGAACCCCGCCAGGCGGTAACCGCCCTGGACCGGCACCTGCGGACCGTAGCCGGCGTAAGGCTGCGGACCGGCGCCATGGCCGGGGGCGACGTCCCTGCGCGGCGCGTACGGGTCCTGCGCGTAGCTGGGCCGCGGCTGCTCGGCGTACCCACCCGTCGGCCCTGCCTGGACCTGCTGGTGCGGCTGGAACGCCGGCTTCGCGTCGCGGGTGGACTGCGACCACGCCTGCCCGTCCCAGAAGCGCTCCCCCGAACCCCCCGCCGGGTCCGGGTACCAGCCTGCTGGCGGTTGCTGTGGCGTCTGCGTCATGCCTCTAGAATGCCAGAGTTGCGGCCGGGGTTTCCGTCCACGCCGCCGGACTTCGATAATGGGGCGCTATGGAGATGTTGGGCCGCTACCGGATCACCGGACGCATCGGCTCGGGCTCCTTCGCCACCGTCTACCAGGGCCACGACGACACGCTCGACGTACCCGTGGCGGTGAAGGTGCTGGCGGACAACTGGGCCGCGAACGACGACGTCCGGGCCCGCTTCCTCGCCGAGGCGCGCCTGCTGCGGCGGCTCACCGACGAGCGGATAGTCGGCGTCTACGACATCGGCACCACGGACCGCGGCCAGCCCTACTTCGTCATGGACCTCGCCAACGGGGGGTCCCTCGAGCAGCTGCGCAAGCGACCCGTCGCCCCCGGGCTGGCGCTGCGGCTCTGCGCCGAGGCGACGCGGGCCCTCGAGGTCCTGCACCGCAACCAGCTCGTCCACCGCGACGTCACGCCCGGTAACATCCTCCTCAACAACACCCCGGGCGGCGTACGGGTGATGCTCGCCGACCTCGGCGTCGCGAAGTCGCTCCTCGACGAGTACCGCGACACGATGACCGCCGGGACGCCCGCCTACATGGCCCTCGAGCAGGCGAACTCCTCGCAGCTCGACCAGCGTTCCGACCTCTACTCCATGGGTGCCGTCGCCTACGCCCTCCTCACGGGCCACCCGCCGTTCCCCATCAAGACGCTCGCCGACCTGCTCAACCGCAACCCGGCGATCGGACCGGTGCCGATCGCGGACCGCCTCGGCGCCCCGGAGTCGCTGGACCGCTTCTTCGCCTCGGTGCTGTCGCCGGACCCGAACCGCCGCCCGCAGACGGCGGCGGTCCTCGCGTCGGCGTTCGACGACTTCGCCGCCAGGCTGCCCGGCGGCGACCAGTACGCGCCCCGCCCCCGCACCGCGACCGCGGCCGGCTCGTCGGGCACGGTGCCGGTGGTCCCCCTCGCGCCCACCGCGCTCCTGTCCGGTTCCTCCCCCGCCAGCCTCGCGCCGCGCACGGAGACGCCGGTGAGCGTGCTCGACGGGTACCTCGGCCGTGGCAAGTACCAGCCGGCGAAGACCACCGAGTCGCACTCGGTCTGGTTCTGGCTGTGGATCGTGCTCAGCGCGCTGGCGCTCGGCGGGCTGGTGCTGTGGCTCACGGTCTACCTGTTGACCACCTGAACTGGACGTAGAATGGCCCGCATGACTGAGATGGCACCCGGCTCACAGACCGTTCTCGACGAACGCACGCAGCAGTTCGAGGACGGCGACCAAGATCGCTTCTCGCACTACGTCCCGAAGGACAAGCTCACCGCGGCGATGGTCAACGGCACGCCCGTCGTCGCGCTGTGCGGCAAGGTCTGGATCCCCTCCCGCAACCCGGACAGGTACCCCGTCTGCCCGGAGTGCAAGGAGATCTGGGAGACGCTGAAGCCCAACAAGTAGTCGCACCGACGAGAAGAGCCCAGGCCGGACCGGTGAGGTCCGCCTGGGCTCTTCCGCGCTCCGCGCCCGAGCCGCCAGCGTTTCCCACGTGCACCTGCGTAGGACGGAATAAATCAAGCTGTTTGGGACAGCTGGTGGTGTGTTGGGTTGATCCAGACGGTGTCTGGGGGTTCGTGGGTCACGGGTGGCCGGTGGTGCCGGTGGGGGTGGCGCCGGGCGTAGGTGTCCTTGACGGTGCGCCAGCGCTCGTGATGGGTGGGCCAGGAGCCGTCGTGGACGCGCTCGGGGGTGTGCCCGGCAAGGCCTGCATGGTGATGACTGGTGTTGTAGTCGGTGAAGAACTCGGCGGCCCATGCGCGGGCGTGATCGAGGGAATCGAACCGCTCCGGAAAGCGCCGGTCGTACTTCGTGGTCTTGAACAAGGACTCGACGTAGGGGTTGTCGTTGGACACCCTCGGTCGGGAGTGGGAGGCGGTGATGTGCAGCCGGGCGAGCAGGTCACGGGTGGTGCCGGAGCGCATCGAGGCGCCGTTGTCGGCGTGGATCACCCGCGGCCGGGCGCCCTCGGTGTCGATCGTGGCTTGGATGAACTCGGCGGCGAGCTCACGGGATTCGTGGGGTTCGGCGCGGTGACCGACGACCTGGCGGGAGTAGAGGTCGAGCATCGTGAACAGCTTGAACCGTTGCCGGCCAGGGCCCGGGGAGGTCGGTGATGTCCCAGCACCACACCTGCCTTGGCGCGTCCGCGACGAGGACCGGCTTGACCCGCGGCAACGCGGTGCCGTTGGTGTTGCAGCGACGCCGGTCGCCGGACTGCCCGGCCTGGCGCATCACCCGGTGCATCGTCGCCAACGAGCACAGGTACTCGCCCTGGTCGAGCAGCGTGTAATACGCCTCCCGGATCGACAGGTCCGCCACATCTTCCTGGTTCAATCGGGCCACGATCGCCGCTTGTTCCGCTGCGGTGAGCCGGTTCGGATAGTTCCGATCCGCCTGCGGGATGGTCAACGTCGAGACCCGTCCGCCGGCGAGGTGGCGATACACGCTCGACCGCGCGACCCCGAGCAGGCCGCAGGCCCGCACCATGGTCATTCCCGCGGCTTGGAGGGCCTGGGCGGTATCGGCGGCAACTGCGAGGTATCCGGGCCCTGCAGCCAGGCCGGGCGGCCCGGCTTCGGTTCCGGTTCCGGCGTGGGTGGCTGTTCCGCGCTCTTGGCCAAGGACTCCAAGAGCGCGGCAGCTTTTCCCAAGATCTCGACCGCAGCCTGCGACTGCTCCAATTCGCGCTCCAGCCGCTGCTTCTCGCGTCGCAGCCGCTCCAGCTCCTGCCGCTCCTCGAAGTTCAACCTCGGCGTATAGCCCTTCGGTTCCTCGCTCATGGACTCGACGGTAGCCGGATCCCGGAGCCTTCCGTCAGCCCGCTGCCGGGACCACTCCCACGGGGTCCCTGTCCAGACCCCGATCCGGCGGCAGAACGCGGTCTTCGCCCCCCGATCCAGACACTGGTCCCACTCCAACAACAACGCCCACTTCTGGGCTGCGGTGAAGTGATGCCGCTTCGACGGACGAAACGGCACCGCCTCCGAGACGACTTCCATATCCATGACGGACCTGCCTTCCCCCACCCAGCTGTCTCACAACAGGCTGACGCACTGGGAGGAACGCTGGTGCACGTAGGAAACGCTGGCGCCCTGGGTCAGTAGCGGTAGCCGTCCGACTTGTACGGACCACCGACGGGGACGCCGATGTAGGCGGCCTGCTGCTCGCTGAGCTCGGTCAGTTCGACGCCGAGCGCCGCGAGGTGCAGTCGGGCGACCTCCTCGTCGAGGTGCTTCGGCAGCGTGTAGACGCCGACGGGGTACTGCTCGGGCTTGGTGAACAGCTCGATCTGGGCCAGGACCTGGTTGGTGAACGAGTTGCTCATCACGAACGACGGGTGGCCGGTGGCGTTGCCGAGGTTGAGCAGCCGGCCCTCGCTGAGCACGAGCACGGAGTGCCCGTCGGCGAAGCGCCACTCGTGGACCTGCGGCTTGATCTCGATCTTCTCGACGTCGTCGCGCGCCTCGAGGCCGGCCATGTCGATCTCGTTGTCGAAGTGGCCGATGTTGCCGACGATGGCCTGGTGCTTCATGCGGGCCATGTCGTCGGCGGTGATGATGTCGCGGTTGCCGGTGGCGGTGACGAAGATGTCGGCGGTCTCCACCACCGACTCGAGCCGGGCCACCTGGAACCCGTCCATCGCGGCCTGCAGCGCGCAGATCGGGTCGATCTCGGTGACGATGACGCGCGCCCCCTGCCCCCGGAGCGACTCCGCGCAGCCCTTGCCGACGTCGCCGTAGCCGCAGACGACCGCCACCTTGCCGCCGATCAGCACGTCGGTGGCGCGGTTGATGCCGTCGATCAGCGAGTGGCGGCAGCCGTACTTGTTGTCGAACTTCGACTTGGTGACGGAGTCGTTGACGTTGATCGCCGGGAACAGGAGGGTCCCGTCGCGCTGCATCTCGTACAGGCGCAGGACGCCGGTCGTCGTCTCCTCGGTGACTCCCTGGATGGAGTCGGCGATGGCCCGCCAGTCGAGGTCCGACTTGCGCAGCGTCTCGAGCACGAGCCGGAACTCCGCCGAGTCCTGGTCGGTCGCCTCACGGACGCCACCGGCCGCCTGCGCCTTGACGCCCTCGTGGAGCAGCAGGGTCGCGTCGCCGCCGTCGTCGAGGATCATGTTGGGGAGCTTGCCGTCGGGCCAAGCGAAGATCTGCGACGCAGCCCACCAGTACTCCTCGAGGGTCTCGCCCTTCCACGCGAAGACCGGAACCCCGGCCGGCGCCTCCGGGGTGCCGCTCCCGACGGCGACGGCCGCCGCGGCATGGTCCTGGGTCGAGAAGATGTTGCAGCTCGCCCAGCGGACCTCGGCGCCCAGCGCCGTGAGGGTCTCGATCAGGACGGCGGTCTGCACGGTCATGTGCAGCGACCCCGCGATGCGGGCGCCCTTGAGCGGCTTGGATTCGGAATAGCGCTCGCGCATGGCCATGAGGCCCGGCATCTCGTGCTCGGCGAGCGTGATTTCCTTGCGCCCGAATTCGGCGAGGTTGATGTCAGCTACAGAGAAGTCCACGAGGGACAAGCTTACGCGTCGAGCCCCAAGGACGCGATGTGGGCGAGCGCGAGGTCGTAGCCGCCGACGCCGCAGCCGATGATGATGCCCGACGCCTTGGCGCTCAGGACGCTGCGCTGCCGGTACTCCTCGCGGCCGTGGACGTTGGAGATGTGGACCTCGACGTAGAGCGGGACGAGGGCGGCCGCGTCGGCGATCGCGTACGAGTAGTGCGTCCAGGCGCCCGCGTTCAGGACGACGGGCGCCTTGGCGTCGGCGGCCTCGTGGAGCCACTCGATCATCTCGCCCTCGTGCTCCGTCTGCCGGACGTGGACGTCGAACCCGAGGCCGCGTCCCGTCTCGACGAGGTGCTCCGCGAGCTCCGCGTACGTCGTGGCGCCGTAGACCTCCGGCTGCCGCGTCCCGAGGCGGCCGAGGTTCGGCCCGTTCAGTACGTATACCTTCATTCCTCGCCCCCGAGCCCGATGGACAGGTACTCCGCCCCGTAGAGGCCGTGGATGAGGAGCGTGATGTAGCGCTCGACGTCACTGCTGGACAGGTCGGGGTCGCCAGAGCTGATGCGCGCCACCCGGACGCCGACGGCGTCGGCGACGCGCTCGAGCTCGTCCGCGATGTGGGCCTGGTGCGGGGGTGCCTTGTCTGCGTCGAGGAGCACCACGACGGGGTCGATCAGGCGCGCGTCGTCGCCGGGGTCGGCGAAGGGGTCGCGCGGCGGGACGCCCCGAAGGACGGCGAGCACCTCGCTCGCGTCGGCGGCCAGCGCCGGGGTGCCGCTCACGCGTCGCACGGCCTCGCCGAGGCGACGGGAGGCGCGGTTGGCGAGCACGCTGCCGCCCCAGATCAGCGGGAGCCGGTCGGCGAGCTGCAGCGCGAGGTCCTTGCCGGGGTTGCTGCCGATGGCGCGGTGCGGCGAGCACTCCTCGGCGACGAGGTCGGCCGCGTCGGCGACGGACTCGATGCTGACCGCGGGGCCGAGGCCCATCTGCCCGAGCAGCGCGAGCACGGCCACGGCGGAGGCGGTGGAGTCGAAGTCGTTGGTGGCCAGCAGCACGGTCTCCGACGTCGTGGTGACTTGGGCCAGCTCCGAGTGGGGCGGGGCCGCGACGATCAGCGTGGCGCCGCGGCGGGCGGCCTCGGCGCCGGCCTCGACCAGCCACGAGATCGGGCGCTTGTCGCCGATGACGACGACGAGGTCGAGCGGACCCACCCACGCGGGCAGGCCTGGTCCCGGCCAGGCCATGAAGGGGATGGGGCAGACGGGCTCGAGGACCGCCCGGACGAGGCGTGCCTCGGGACCGATGATCAGGACGCCGCGGGGCCGATCGACCCGGCGCAATTCGCCGAGGGTCTCCTCGGTGGCAGTGCGGCGGATGCGGGCCCCCGTGGAGGCCAGCCGGCGCAGTCCCTCGTGCCCCGTGAGCTCCGGGGCCTCGAGCCGGGTGTCGAGGAACTCGTTCACAGCGTCGAGCGTGCTTGGTCGATCAGCAGGACCGGGATGTTGTTGCGCACCGGGTACGCCAACCCGCAGGACTGGTTCGTGCAGACGAGTTCGTTCGCGTCGTAGTCGACCGCGAACTTCCCGTGGCAGGCGGGGCACGCGATGATCGCGAGCAGCTCGGTCGAAAGTTCCATCACGTCAGCCATGTGCGTCAGTGTATCTCCCGGCGTACGATCCCGAGGACCTCGTCGCGCAGAGCAGCCATCGTTTTCTCTTCGCGTGCCTCGACGTTCAGCCGCAGCAGTGGCTCCGTGTTGGAGGGGCGCAGGTTCACCCACCAGCCGGCCTCCGCGTCCCGGACGGTGAGCCCGTCGATCCTGTCGCTGGTGCCCCGCCCGGCGAACGCGCGCTCCACGTCGTCCTGGACGCGGGCCGCGTCCTCGACGGTGGAGTTCAGCTCGCCGGAGCGGAAGTAGCCGTCGTGGGCCGACGCGAGGATGGACAGCGCGCCGCCGGCGCGGACCTGCTCCAGTACGTGCAGCGCCGCGAGCATGCCCGTGTCGGCCGACCAGAAGTCGCGGAAGTAGTAGTGGGCGGAGTGCTCGCCGCCGAAGATGCCGTGCTCCTGCGCCATGAGGGCCTTGACGTAGGTGTGGCCGACCCGCGAGCGCACGAGCCGTCCCTTCCCCTCGACCGCCTCCGCGACGCACTGGGACGTGATCGTGTTGATCACGATCGTCGCGCCGGGCTCGCGGGCGAGTTCCGCCGTCGCGATCATCGCGGTGATCACCGACGGGTCCACCACCTCGCCGCGCTCGTCGATGATGAAGCAGCGGTCGGCGTCGCCGTCGAACACCAGCCCGAGGTCGGCGCCGTGCTCCAGGACCGCCCGCCTGGCGTCGACGAGGTTCTCCGGCTCCAGCGGGTTCGCGGGATGGTTCGGGAACGTGCCGTCGAGCTCGAGGAAGAGTCCGACGATGTCGAGGTTCCTGGCGCCGAGCACAGCGTCGACCGTGTGGCCGGCCATGCCGTTGCCCGCATCGACGACGACCTTCAGCTGCCGCTCGCCGGAGACCGGCACGAGCGAGGCGAGCCTCGCCGCGTAGTCGGCGAGGGTGTCGAGCCGGCGGAGGGTGCCCGTGACGGGGCGGGTGAGGTCCACCGTCGGGGCCAGGTCCCGCAGGCGCTCCATGAAGTCGGCGGGCACGGGCTTCGCGTCGGCGAGGCAGAACTTGATGCCGTTGTAGCGCGACGGGTTGTGGCTGGCCGTGAACTGCACGCCCGGCAGGTGGGTGTGGCCGGACGCGAACCAGAGCTGGTCGGTGCTGGTGAGGCCCACGTCGACGACGTCCGCGCCGGCGATGCGGGCGCCCTCGGCGAAGGCCTTCGACAGTTCCTCGCCCATCAGCCGCATGTCGCGGCCGAGGACGAACTCGCCGGCGCCGGTCAGTTCGACGAAGGCGGCGCCGAGCGCCCGCGCACCGTCGAGGTCCCACTCGGGATCCGCACCGAGGATGACACCGCGGATGTCGTTGGCCTTGAAGATGACGTCATTGAGCACCGGCCAAGCCTAGTGCCCTCAGTCGCGAACCACCCGGAGTTGGGGTCGGCCGGCCCCGGTCGGAGCCGCCGGCGCCGCGGGAGCGGCGTGTGCCGCCGCGAACTGCTCGGGCATGGGGTCGTCCTCGCGCAGACCGATCTGCCGCACCGCGTTGGCGAGCGCCATCAGGTCGTCGTCCTCGTCGTCCGTGCGGCGCGCCTGCTCCGAGTGCGGGAGGCGGATGACCTCCCACCCGCGGGGCACCGACGTGGACTCCGCGTGCTTGATGCACAGGTCATAGGTGCCCGGCTCCGCGGTGAGGGCGAGGGGACCGAGCACCGCGGTGGAGTCGGCGTAGACGTAGGTCAACGTCGCCACGGCGGGAGCGAGACAGGCGGTTCGGGTACAACGACGCACGAGGTGAGAGTAACGGTTGCGGCGATAGAGTTGTTACATGCCACGCAGGAGAGACCGCCATGACCGCGGGCTCAGGGGCCCCCTCGCGGCTCCCGGGTCCCCGGTGACGCTGCACCACCGCACCTCCCGCGTCGCCTACTTCAACGAGTGCCTCACCGACGCGATCGCCGAGGTGCTCGCCAACGACGCCGAAGCCCTCGAGGACATCGTGGTGGGCATCGAGGACGTCCCCCACCTCACCACCCGCTGGTCGGGCGACCGGGTGCCGCTGTCCGCCGCGCTGGAGGCGACGAGGACCCAGCCCGCGCAGATCGTGCTGTACGAGCGCCCGATCGAGCACCGGGCCAGCTCGCCCGCGCAGTTGAAGCGGCTCGTCCACCGCACCCTCGTTGAGCAGTTGTCCACCCTCACCGGCCGCAGCATCGCCGACCTGGGCGGCGACGAGGACTGGGACTGAGTCACCGCCTCACCGCAGCGACGGGACGAGTTCCGCCTCGACCGGCTGCGGCTCGGCCACCGACCCCGGCGCGAGCGCGACGATCGCCTCCCCCAGCACCGCCGCCCCCACCAGGGGCTGGTTCGAGCCGACCTCGACGTGGACCGGCTCGCCGTCGCCCGCCGGGAGCGTCGCGGTCGTCCCCGGCTCGATGCGCAGCGACTGCGGGCTCCCGCCCAGCCGCACGGTGGCGTCCGCCGGGCCCTCCCCCACGTTGGTGAGCTGCACCGTCGCTCCCCCCGGCACCGCGCCGGTGAGCTCCACGTCGGGGACGGCGGCGACGGCGACTCCGCGCCGCTCCCCCGCACCGGAGTACAGTGCGGCGGCGACGGGCAGGTCGGACTGGACGGTGAAGGCGCCGGGGTCCCCTGCGGTACCCGCGGACAGGTCGACGCTCGCGGCGGAGCGGGGCGGCACCGAGATCTCCTGGCCGCCCTCCGGGATGATCGTGTTGGTGGGCGAGTGGAAGCGCACCGAGACGGTGGCGCGGTCGACGCCCGGGTTGACCAGCACCAGCGACGGCCGGGAGCCCTTGGCCACGCCAGGGAGCACGTGCGACATGTCGGCGGCCCCGGACGGGGCGACGTGGGTCACGCCGCCGGTGGTGATCCCCGCGACGACGGCGCGTCCCCGGCTCGCCTGCCAGGCCACCCCGAGGGGTCCCTGCACGTCGCCGGCGATGACGGAGACGGCGACGGGTCGGCTCTCGCCGGGCGACAGCACGATCCCGCGCGCCCCCAGGCCGGTCACCTCCCCGTCGGGGCCGAGCAGCGTGAGGTCGATGGAGGCGTCGGTGTTGTCGGGATTCGTGATGCGCACCTCGGCGTCGGCGGCGGCGGGCAGGGCGAGGAAGCCGCTCGTCGCGGGGCGCTGGCACGGCGCCCAGGTGCGGTCGTCGGTGAGCACTCCCCCGGACGGCGCGATGCCCCGGAGGGTCGTGAGCCTGTCGGTGCCCGGCAGCGAGAACGGCGCGCCGCGCTGTTCGGCCCCGTCGACGGTCAGTTCCCCGTCCCCGTCGGCGAGGAGCGTCCCCGCTCCCACGGGCTGGCAGGCCAGGAGGACGTCGCGTGGGGGCGTGACGCTGGTGTAGCGCTCGATCGGCTGCGCGGGTGTGAAGGAGATGGCCAGGGCCACGACGGCGGCCGTAGCCACCGTGCCGAGCGGCAGGAACCGGTGCATCACGCCACCTCCTCGTCGCCGCGGCGCGCGCCGGAGCCCGTCGCCATCGTCGGGGCGGCCAGCAGCGCGAGCGCGGCCAGGAGCACCGCGGTCCACCAGCCGGCGAACGCCTCCCGAGGTTCGCCGAACTCGAGGACCCCGTGCGCCTCCCCCAGCGCGTAGGTCGGGAGCTCACCCGCCTCCGCTGCCGGCGCGAGTTCCGTGCCGCCGACCCTGACCTCGAGTTCGGCGTCCCGGGGTGCGCTGACCGTCAGGACGCGGTCGTCGACCCCCTCGGGGACGATGCCGTCGGCGACCGGGGTCGCGGTCCCGCCGTCGACGACGTTGGCCCGGCTCACGAGGCCCACGACGGTGAACACCTCGGCGGTCTCGCTCGCGGCCGAGTGGGTCAGGCCGGCGGCATTGCCGATGGCGAGGATCTCGTCGTCGCCGAAGCCGTCCAGCCAGACGTGCGACACCGCCAGGGTGCGCAGCCGCTCGGCCAGGTCCTCGGGGACGTTGCCGCCGGAGAATGCCTGCACGAGGCCCTCGAAGTCGGTGCCGAACTCGCCCGCCGGCGCCCGTTCGCCCGATCCCCAGCGCGGGCGTTCCCGGTCGACGATGTTCCACTCGAGGCGGCCGTCGGCCTTTGCGATCAGCAGGGCGCGGCTGGCGCGGGGCGAGCCCACGACGTCGTAGACGTATCCGGGCAGGTTGGCGGGGTCGGTCCGGACGGGTCCCTGCAGGCCGACGAACGGCCAAGCCCCGGCCGCGACCGCGGCGACCGCCGCGACCGCCAGGAGCGCGGGATCACGCCGCGCGCGGCCGTCGGCGGGGTGCGCCAGGACGACCGCCGCGATCATTCCCCCGACCACGACGAGGGCCCACGCGGTGACGAGGGCGCGCGTCTGGTCGCCGTCGACGGTGACGGCGAGCCGGGACGCCCCGGCGCCGGCCACGAGCCCGACGGCGATGACGCCGGCCACGGCCCAACGGGCGGCCGGAGACGGAACGCGTGTCAGCGACCAGGCTGCCGCAAGCGCGAGCCCGACGGTGAAGCTGACGCTCAGCCACACGGGGATCCCGGACTCCACGATCCGCCCCACGAGGAGCGCGTACCCCGACGGGGGGAGGTCGGGCCACGCCAGCGGGTCGGCACCCGTCAGCCAGCGACCGGGGTTCCGGAACAGCTCGGGCAACCAGGGCGCGAAGAGCAGCCACACGGCGACGACAGGGACGGCCCACTGCGCAAACCGCGCCCGCTGCCACACCACGACCGCGGCCGCACCGGCGGTGGCCAGCAGGAGCGCGAAGGGCCAGAACGCGGCGACGACGAACAGCCAGAAGGCGGCGCGGGCGGGGGCCCGCAGGCTCTCGGCACCGATGGAGTCGTCGGTGGCGACCGCAAGGCACGCCTTGACGAGCAACGGACCGGCCATCGCGAGCACCAGCCCGCTCACGTCTCCGGCAGCCGGCAGACCGAGCACGAGCACCGACGACGCCCATGCCGCGGCCGCGATCGAACTCGGCCAGGGCGCGACCCCCACCGAGCGGAGCAGCGAGTGGGCCGCGAGGGCGGCCAGGAGTGGTCCGAGCAGCACCAGCGCGTAGCTCACGATGAGCGGTTGGCCGAGCGCGGCGGTGCCGAGCACCGCGGCGATGCCCAACCAAGGGGCGCCGTCGGCACCGTAGGCCTCCCAAGCGGCGGTCACCCCATCGGGGGCGGGCAGCAGCCCCCCGCCGACGAGCGTCCCCGCGCCCCACAGCCGCCAGGCGGCGGCGATACCGACGACGAGGAACACCGTCGCCAGCAGCGCGCCGGGCGAGACGAGGCGCCGCTGGGTGCTGCTGTGCGCGCTGAACTCGTCGGAGGTGAGGTCGTCGAGGGTGGTGTCCGGCTCGGTGAAGTCGCGGTAGCGGTCCATGATGCCGCTGCCGATCCGGTCCAGGGCGTTGCGGACGGCCCAGAACCGTTCGGGCAGCAGGTCCTCGGCGTAGCTGGCGTCGCCCTCCGGGATGCGGGCCGCGAGGGCGCGCGTGGCCTCGGGCGTGGCGGCATAGCGACGGTGGGCCCTCAGCTCGGCGGCGGCGTAGGCCGGGGACTTCGCGAGGAGGAAGCCGAGCGCCCTCGCCCAGCTGCTCAGCGCGAGGCGGGCACCGCCGGTCCCCCGGGCGCCGACCACGCGGAGGGCCGCCAGCCGGTCGTCGTAGTGCGGATGGACCCGCGAGGGACGTTCCTGCGTGCGCCCCGAGCTGCGGTGCACCAGCGCGGCCAGCGGGGTGGTGACCACGCGCCAGCCGGCGACGTTGGCACGCCAGCCGAAGTCGACGCCGTCGCGGCTGCCGGGCAGTTCGGGCGCCAGTCCGCCGAGCTCGCGCCAGGCATCGCCGCGCACCAGCATGCCCGCGGTGGAGCCGCCGAGGATGGCGCTCGGTTCGATCTGGTGCTGGTCGATCTCGCCCTCCTCGGCCGCACCGACCCGCTGCCCGGTGCGCGAGATCGACTGGCCGGCCTCGGCGATGACGTCGGGGTAGTTGCGCCGGCGCGGGGCGAGGAGCTTCGGGAACAGCACGTCGGCGCTTGGTGCGGCGGCGAGGAGGTGGCCCAGCGCGTCCGGTTCGGGGGCGGAGTCGTCGTGGAGGATCCAGAGCCAGGGCGGCGTCGAGTCCCCGGAGCCGGCCAGCACGGACTCTGCGAAGGTGGTGTCGCGGCCGACGGTGACGAGTTCGTCGATGCTCCCTGACGCGAGCGCCTCGGCGAGGATCCGCGGCGAGTCGTCCTCCGAGCCGGCGTCGACGGCGACGATCCGGGCGGGGCGCGGGTCCAGGTCGTCGAGCGCGGCCAGCTGCTGGTCGAGCCAGCCGCCGGCGTCGCGGACGACCATCACCGCAGTGACGAACGCGGGGTCGACGGGCGGGACGTGTTGCTCCTCACCCTCCTCGTCGGCCCAGGCCCACAGGTCCTTGAAGCGGTGCCCCTCGTCGGGTTCGCTCACGCGTCCTCCAGTCAGCCGGCTGCGCGCTTCAGCTTTCGCCGCTCCCTCTCGGAAAGGCCGCCCCAGATGCCGAAGCGCTCGTCATTGGCTAGAGCGTACTCCAGGCACTGCGTGCGGACCGGGCAGCTTTGGCACACACGCTTGGCATCACGGGTGGACCCGCCCTTCTCGGGGAAGAACGCTTCGGGGTCGGTCTGAGCGCAGAGCGCCTCCGCCTGCCAGGCGAAGGCACCGTCCTCGTCGCTGTCGAGCAGCAACATCATTTCTTCGTTCACGGGCCCCTCCTTTACCCATGAATTACACACGTGTTATTCGAACACTGTCAAGCGGTTCGGCGTTTTTCCTCGGATCCGCAACGCGACACGCCGAAGCGTTACGAAGCGTTGACCTGGAATCAGTTCGCCGCGCGTCGTCGGGGCGGACGGACGAGCGTACCATCCGGGTCCTCCTCGACCGCCCGGGGCCACGGGGAGCCGACGCTGGTCCAGCTCTGTCCCGGCAGAACCGCGGTTCCCGCCGCGCTCTGCGCAGGGGCCGGCCGTCGGACCGTGGGGGTGCCGGGAGAGGAACCCGGGCGTCCGAGTGGCGGCAGCAGGCGCGGGGCCGGGATGGGCGGTCGGGCCTCGACCGCCCGCCGGGCGTCCCTGCGGCGCAGCGCGTCGACGAGCGCCCACAGCGCGAGGATCAGAGGCCCGAGCAGCTGCGGCATCGTCCGCAGCGCCACCAGTGACGCGTCGTCGCCTGCCAGCTCGGCGCTCCGGGCGACGACCTCGAGGCCGGCACGGAAGCTGCCGGCCACGAGCGCCGCGACGGCGACCGCGTAGCGCACGCCGGGCCGCATGGCGTCGCTCAGGACGGTGAGTACGACCGCCAACCAGAGCGTCCAGAGGGCGGTGGGCGAGGTGATCTCGTCGCGCATCGCCGGGACGCCGTGCCGCGAGACGAGCAGGCCGATACCGATCGCCTCGAGCAGCCCCACGACGACCAGCGCCAGCGCCAGCAGCGACAGGGCGTTGCTGGTGTGGCCGGCCTCCCGATCCCTCATGCCAGCTCGACCCCGCACTCCTCCGAGACCTTCGCGACGAGCTGCTTCACGCGCTCGGCGTCGTCGAGGCGGGCGACGAGCGTGGCTTGCTTCGTGGCGACCACGAGCATGCCTTCCAACCCGAGGGTGGCGACGACGTGGTCCGGCCCGATCATGTTGAGGACGATACAAGCCGACGAGTCCAGGCTCACGGTGTTGCCGCTGCGGGTGTTGCCGCGGTCGTCGGAGGGCAGCAGTTCGGCGTAGCTGAGGTAGCCGCCGACGTCGCTCCACGCCACGGTGAGCGGCACCGTCAGCACCACGGCACCGGTGTCGCCGGTCGATGCGGGCTCCATCACGGCGTAGTCGACGGAGATCCGCTCCAGAGTCGGGAAGAGTCCGTCGAGCCGCTCCGGGTGGCGGGCGATCTCGCGCACCGTCGCGGCGTACTCGGGGCGGAGGCGGTCCAGCTGTGCCAGCAGGGTGGCGGCACGCCAGACGAACATGCCGGCGTTCCACCAGTACTCGCCGCTGTCCACGTAGCCGCGGGCGACGTCTGCGCTCGGCTTCTCCTTGAACTCGGACACCCGGAAGACCCCGGGCAGGACCTCCTCGGCCCGGTGCAGGTAGCCGTAGCCGGTGTGGGGCGAGGTGGGCACGACGCCGAGTGTCACGAGCGAGTTGCTGACCTGTTCCGCCGCGTCGAACGCGATGCGCAGGCTGGCCCGGAAGTCCTCGGCCGGGGTGATCACCTGGTCCGCCGTGACCATCGCGACGACGGCATCGGGATCGCGCTCCTGCAGGGCCGCGCTGGACCACGCGACGGCCCCCAGCGAGTCGCGGCCCTCGGGCTCCCCGAGCAGGTTCCCCGGCGGAAGTTCGGGCAGCTGCGCGCGGACGTCGTCGGCGTAGGCCCGCCCGGTGCAGACGAGGATGCGGTCCACGTCGACGAGGCCCTCGAGCCGCTCGAAGGCCAGCCGCAGCAGCGACTTCCCCTCGAAGAGCTCGAGCAGCTGCTTGGGGCGGCCCTGCCGCGACAGGGGCCAGAGCCTCGTCCCGGATCCCCCCGCCATGATGACGACATAACGCATGCCAGCACGGTAGCGGTCGGCGAGCGCCCACTACGATGTCTGGCATGTTTCACGACGCCGTGTCGCGCCTTGGCGCCGCTCCCCTGATCACCTACTACGACGCCGACTCCCGCATCGAGTTGTCCGGGACCACCTTCGCGAACTGGGTGATGAAGACGGCGAACCTGTTCGACGACCTCGGCGGCGACGCCGACGAGCCCCTGTCGCTCGGGCTCGCGGAGACCGCCCCCGGCCACTGGGTGAGCCTCGTGTGGGCGGCGGCCGCCTGGTTCGCCGGCGCGGAGGTGCGGCCCGGGGTGGCCGATGCGGCGGCGTTCGCGGTGGTCGGACCCGACGATCCGCGCCGCGGCCGGGTGACCGTCGCCTGTTCGCTGCACCCGCTCGGCCGGGGGTTCCCGCAGCCGCCGGCGGACGCCACGGACTACGCGGAGGTGCTCGCCCAGCCCGACGCCGCGCTCCCGGGCGCTCCCGACGGTGAGGGCGCGGCGTGGCCGGGCGTCACCAATGCCGAGCGCGACCGCGTCGCACCCAGGCGGGACCGGCGGCTCTTCCGGGACCCCGTCGCAGGGTGGGACTTCCTCGCCGAAGCGCTGGTGGCACCCGTACTGGGCGGCGGGTCGAGCGTGATCGTCGCCGGGCTCGACGACGGCGAGGTCGGACGGATCTCCGCCTCGGAGAGGGTCAGCTGACCCTCAGCCCCGTGTGGTGCGCGGCGAACGCCAGCTGGTCCGCGAACTCCTCCACCTGCGCGTCGCGCGGCTTGCCGGCGCCGTGGCCCGCCCGCGTGTCCACCGCGAGCAGGAACGGGCCGCCCATCCCCTCTGCCTGCAGCGCGGCCGCGAACTTGTACGAGTGGGCCGGGACGACGCGGTCGTCGTGGTCGCCCGTGGTGAGCAGCGTGGGCGGGTAGGTGACCGGCCGCACGTTGTGCAGCGGCGAGTACTTCAGCAGGTATTCGGCCACGCCGTCCTCGTCGGGATCGCCGTAGTCGCGGGTCCAGGCCCAGCCGATGGTGAACTTGTGGAACCGCAGCATGTCCAGCACGCCGACGCCGGGGAGCACGGCGGACCACAGCTCCGGGCGCTGCGTGAGGGCGGCGCCGGCGAGGAGCCCGCCGTTGGAGCGGCCGTGCAGCGCCAGCTGCTCGGGGGTGGTGAGGCCGTCGTCGATGAGCCGCTCGGCCACGGCGTACAGGTCGTCGAACACCTGCTGCTTGTTCTGCTTGGTACCGGCCTCGTGCCAGTTGGCCCCGAACTCGCCGCCGCCGCGCAGGTTCGGCACCACGAGCCTGCCGCCGGCCGCGACCCAGGCCGCGAAGATCGCGCGGAACGCCGGTGTGACGGGGATGTTGAAGCCGCCGTAGCCCCACACCAGGGTCGGGCGGGGCCCCTGCGGCTCGCCGCGCGTGACGACGAACGCGGGTACCTCCACCCCGTCGGTCGACGGGATGCGCAGGCGCCGGGTGGTGGCCTCAGCCTCGACCACGCCGACGGGGCGCGGGATCTTGTCGAAGCGCACCAACCGGCCGCCGTCGACCTCGCCGGCGAACCTCGTGCCCGGGTCCACGAAGCTCTGGGTGCCCAGGAAGATCTTGTTCGACGTGTCACGGGCCGCCAGCCCGGTGACGGAGACCCCGTCGCCGATGGGCAGCTCGTCGCCGGGTGCCCCGTCGGCCCCGAAGAGCTGGACGCGGGACTGCGCGTCGTGGAGGTAGACGCCGACGAGGCCGGTGGCCGTGAGCCTGGCGCTCTCGAGCACGTCCTCGCCGTGCTCGGCGACGAGTTCGCGGCGGTCACCTGTCGTGAGATCGACGGCGACCAGCCGGTAGCGTGGCGCGGCGTCGTCGGTGAGGAGGATCGCCTCCCCGTCACGGATGCCGATCGGGTGCCATTCCTGCTCGCCCCCCTCGACGATGCAGCGCAGCTCGGCCTCGTCGTGGCGACGCGCGTGGACGTCGTTGCCCTTCTCGCCGCCGATGCGGGTGGTGAGCAGGAACCAGTCGTCGTCGGCGGGACCGTGGTAACCGAACATGCGGTCCATCGGCGGCTCCCAGACCACGCGGGAGGCGCGGGCGCCGACGTCGTAGGCGTGCAGGGTGCCGGCCGGCATCTCATCGGTGAGCGCGTTGCCCGACGGCGCGGGGTAGGCCCAGTAGGTGAAGCCGCGCGCGCCCGGCAGCCAGACCGGCGCGTTCCACTTCGTCCACTCGATCTCGACGCCCAGGTCCTCGAGCGTCGTGAGGTCCAGCACGCGGATGGTGCGCCAGTCGGAGCCACCGTCGGCGATGGCGTAGGCGAGCAGTGTCGCGTCCTCGTTCACGCTGGCCACCGACACCGCACGGGTGCCGTCGCCGGAGAGCGTGTTGGGGTCGAGGATCGTCTCCGCCTCCTCGAGCGCCTCCCAGCTCGACGCCCTGACGAGGCGGGGCTGGTTCTGCCCGTCGTTGTGCCAGGCGAACACCTGGCCGCCCCGCTCGAACGGGACGGACCGCGTCGGCGCCGAGAGGAGGGCATCCAGCGACTCGACGAACCTGGCCCGCGCCGGCAGCCGGTCCAGGATGGGGCGCGAGACCGCGTTCTGCGCCTCGACGAACGCCTTCGTCTCGTCGCTGTCGGCGTCCTCCAGCCAGCGGTAGGGGTCGGCGATCTCTCGTCCGCCGAAGGTTTCGGACACGGACTCGTCCCGTCGCACGTGGGGATACATGGGCGCCTTTCGGGTCATTCGGGGGCGCCGCGGAGGAATCCGAGGCCCCAGCAGGTGTGCATCACGGCCAGCACGAACGGCAACCTGAGCCTGGCGGCGGCGTCGGTGGGGATCTTCGTCGAGGCGTAGAGGTTGAACACGACGTACACGAGCGGCACGAAGAGCAGCAGCCCCAGCAGTCGGTGGCGCAGCGCGAGGCCGACGAGCCCGGCGCCGAGCCCGCCGAACCCGCCCGCCACCGCGATGGGCGGGGCGAGGTAGCGCAACGACGCGGTCTCCGGGTAACGGCGGACCACCTCCCGGCGCCAACGCCCGGTGAGGTAGAACTGGCTCGCCAGCGCCCGGAACGTCGAGCGCGGGCGGTAGGTCACGTGCAGGTCCGGCGAGAAGTAGACGACGTGGCCGGCGCTGCGGAGCCGGTAGTTGAGCTCCCAGTCCTGGGCGCGGTGCATGCCCTCGTCGTACCCCCCGACCTCCTCCAGTACTTCGCGCCGGAAGACGCCGAGGAACACCGTGTCAGCCGGGCCCTCGGGGGTGTCCCTGTGGTGGAAGCCGCCGCCGCCCAGCCCGTAGGGCGAGTTGTAGGCCGCCGCGACCGCCCGCTCGAAGGGGGTCCGCCCGACGGCGTCCATGACGCCCCCGACGTTGGCCGCCCCCGTCCGCTCCAGCAGTTCGACGGCCCGCCGGATGTAGCCGGGGCTCAGCTCCCCGTGGCCGTCGACCCGGACGATCACGTCGTGGCGGGCGGCCTCGATGGCCCGGTTGAGGCCTGACGGCGTGTATCCGGAGGGGTTGTCGACCACCCGCACCCTGGCGTCGGCGTCCGCCAGCCGCTGCGCGATCGCGAGCGTGGCGTCCTCCGAGGGGCCGACCGCGAGGATCACTTCCAGCTCGCCGTCGTAGTCCTGGGAGAGCACCCGTGCGACGGCTGCCTCCAGGTGCTGCTCTTCATTGCGCACCGGCATCACGACGCTCACGCTCATGGGAGAGAGCCTAGCCGTCATCCCATCATCGTCGCTCCGGGCCCGGGCGCGGCCCGGGCCAGCAGCTTGAGCAGTTCGTGCTCCAGCCTCCGTGCCTCCGGGTCGAGCACGAAGCCGTCGCCCCGCGGGATGGCCCGGTCCACCCGCACGCGGCCGATGATCCGGGCCGGCTTGGCGGAGAGGACCAGCACCTCGTCGGAGAGGCGCACGGCCTCGCGGATGTCGTGCGTGATGAGAAGCATGCTCCACCGGTGCCGTTCCCAGATGCCGAGCAGCCAGCGCTGGAGTTGTTCGCGCGTGATGGCGTCCAGTGCGCCGAACGGCTCGTCGAGCAGCAGCATCGTCCGCTCCTGCACGACGGTGCGCAGCAGTGCGACGCGCTGCCGCATGCCGCCGGAGAGCTGCCGCGGCCAGAGCCGTTCGGTCCCTCCGATGCCGAACGTGTCGAAGAGTTCCGAGGCCCGCCGTCGCGCCTGCCTGCGCGGGACGCCCGCCATCTCGAGGCCGAGGGCGGCGTTGTCGAGCACCCGCCGCCAGGGCAGCAGGGCGTCGCGCTGCGGCATGAAGGCGAAGGGACGCTGTGCGTTCCGGACCGGCGCGCCGTCGACCTCGAACGAGCCCGCGTCCGGGTCCAGTTCGCCGGTGAGGATCCGCAGCAGCGTCGACTTGCCGCTGCCGCTCGGCCCGATGACGCTGGTCACCCGTCCCGGCTCGACCGAGAACGAGACGCCGTCGAGCACCGTGGTCTCGCCGAAGCGCTTGCCCAGGCCCCGCACGGACAGCGCGCTCACGGCAGGCCCCGCTCGACGCGCAGCCACGGCAGCAGAAGGTGCTCGAGCGCCACGACGAGCGCGTAGAGCAGCAGCGTCACGATGGAACTCACCAGGACCGCGGCGAGGACGAGATCCGTGCGGAACACGTTCTTCGCCGACTGCATGTAGACGCCCAGCCCCGCCACCGCGCCCGCGTACTCCGCGAAGATCGCCCCGACGACCGCGTACGTGATGGAGACCCGCAGTCCCGAGAAGAAGTACGGCGCCGCGCTCGGCGCACGGACGTGGCGGAAGACCCCCCACCGGCCGGCCCCCATGGACCGCAGCAGTGCCTGCATGTCGGGATCGGCCGCGGCGAAGCCCCGCAGGAGGCTGATGGTCATCGGGAAGAAGGTGAGGAAGGCCACGAGCAGCACCTTCGGCAGCAGGTAGAACCCGAACCAGAGCACCACCAGCGGCGCCAGCGCGATCATCGGCAGCGTCTGGCTGACGACGAGCAGCGGGAGCACCGCCCGGCGCAGCAGCGCCGAGAAGTCGAGCGCCGTCGCGATCACCACCGCGCTCGCCACCGACAACGCGAACCCCAGCACGGTGGCGGTGAGCGTCGGCAGCGCGTGTCCGAGCAGCGCTTCCCGCTGCAGCCACACCTGCTCCACGACCCTGACGGGGGTGGGCAGGACGGTCGCCGGCAGCATCCCGGAGACCGCCACCGCGTGCCACGCGCCCAGCAGCAGGACCGCCGCGGCGACCGGGGGCCAGTGCGCCCGCAGCCGACGCGTCACCGGTCGAGGAACTCGTCGGTGTAGTAGTCGGCCCAGTCCGGCGCCTGCGTCACCGTGTTGCCCGACTCGTCGACGAGGATGCCGTTCTCGACGAGGAACGCCCCGTATTCCTCCCAGCGCTCGGGGTCGGCCGAGCCGGTGACCACCCCGTCGGCGACGAAGAGCCCGTCCTTCGCGAGCGTCTCGAGGCTCTTGGTGACCAGTTCCTCGGCGCCGCCCAGCGTGTCGGGGTTCGCGTCGACGAGTAGCGTCGCGGCCTCCCTCGGGTGGTCCGCGGCGTACTGGTAGCCGCGCTGGACCGCGGCCACGAACTTCCGCGCCACCTCGGGCTCGGCGGTGAGGTAGGCGTCGGACGAGATGATGCCGACGGCCTGCACGTCGGGCATGCCGTGGTCCTGGTACTGGAATGACTTGTACGGCCGCCCCTCGATCTCCGCCTGGATGCTCTCCCACGTCGACACCGACAGTGTGAAGTCCACCGTCCCGGAGGAGAGTGCCTCGTAGGCGCCCGTGTCGAGGACGACCTCCGTGAAGTCGCCGCGCCCGCCGTCGTGCTCGATCATCGTGCGCACCATGGCTCGGTAGAGCGGGGAGCCGAAGCCCCCGAAGATCTTGCCCTCGAGGTCCGCGGGGCTGTCGATGTCGTCGCGGTCGGCCAGCACGACGAGTTCGCCGACCTCCGACTGCGTGACCCGGTACACCGAGACGATGTCCAAGCCCGCGGTGCGGCCGAGCTGGACGCCGCCCTGGCCCCCGATGCCGAAGTCGGCCGCCCCGCCGGAGACGAGCTCGGGGACCGGGGTGGAGGCGTAGGGCAGGATCTCGACGTCGAGACCGGCCTCCTCGAAGTAGCCGAGTTCCTGCGCCACGTACACGCCCGTGTGGTTGGTGTTCGGGGCCCAGTCGAGGGCGAAGGTGACCCGCGTCGGCTCCGCGCGTCCGGACTCGGGGGTCGGTTGGGGTGCGGCCGCCGAGGTGCAGCCTGTCAGGAGGAGTGCTGCCGTGAGGGCGGCGATGGATGGACGTCGCATGTGACGTGCCCCTTTCGTGGTGCTGAACAGGGCACGGGTCGTTGTAAGAGGTGCCTCCCTGCGCTGGCATTACCCAGATCAGGTTCGACGGTCGAAGGTCAGGAAACCTTCCTCTCAGCCCGGTCTCTCCCGGACTCCCGTGTCGGCCAGCACGCTACCGTGGGAACCCGTCCGAGACAAGGAGACCCGCGTGACGCTGCAGCCCGATCCCTCCGCCGACACCTTGACCCCCGCCCAGTACGGGGTGGGCGCCCGCTTCACGCTGTCGGTCTACGACGACCGGTACGTGGCGATCATCCTCGACGCGTTGGGTGCGGCCGACGCGTCCGGGCTGACCGTCGAGACCGGCGACATCTCGACGTTCGTCGCCGGCGGGGAGGCCGACATCCTCCGCTACCTGCGCGACGTCATCGCCCACGCGGCGGCCAGCGGCGCCCACCTCTCGGCCGGGATCCTGTTGTCGCGCGGCTGCCCGGGCGAGCTCCAGTGCGAGCTGCCCCCGGGCGTCACGGCCATCGGCGGGGCCCCGGTCGCGCTGGAGCCCACCGGCGTGCGGGCGCGGGCGCACTGGTCGCTCTACCCGCTGCTCGACGGGCACGGCGGCGGCGAGCACATGACCGGCATCTACGACGCGATCCGGCTCGCCAAGGACAACGGCACCTTCAGCGGCTCCGACCACTTCGCCACCAGGCTCGACGGCGACCTCGCCGACGTGCTCGGCACCATCGCGTCGGGCTGGCTCATGGTCGGTGCGCACGTGCAGCACGTCACCACCCACGCCACGATCTCGATCAACAGCCCCAGCCGGATCGCCGACTGAGCCGCGCTCAGGCGGCGGAGCAGACGACGGCCAGCGCGTCGGTCTCCGTCTCCTCCACGTAGGCCGACGGATCGCCCTCGGCGGTCGACGCCGTCGATGCCGTCCCGGACTCCGACGGCTCGGCCTTGGAGCCCGTCTCGGTGTCGACGGGCGAGGCCGACGTGGGCGCCGCGGCGGCTGAGGGGTACTCCGACTGGGAGGCGGCGGCGCTCGGCGAGGCGGTGGGGAGCTGCTCGTCGGCGCGCTCGGCGTCCGCGATGTGCTGGGCGACGGTGTCGCGGATGAGCGCGAAGTCCGGGTCGGCGGTGTTGGGGATGAGCGGGGGCATGAAGTTCACCGAGGCGATGTCGAGGTTGCGCCCCCGCAGCGCGAGTTCCGCCAGCTCGACGACCTCGCCGCGGCCCACGTCGGTGCGCAGCAGGTCCTTGCCCGCCCGGGACAGCTCGACGAACCGGGTGGCGACGACCATCGGGTCCAGCTGGTTCGCCATCGCGGCGAGGACGCACTTCTGGCGCTGCATGCGCTCGTAGTCGCTCGACTGGTGCCTCGAACGGGCGAACCAGAGCGCGTTGCGGCCGTCGAGGAGCACGCCCTCACCCGGCTCGATGTATCCGGATACCGGCGATCCACCGCCCCCGATCGGGATGCGCTTCATGACGTCCATCTCGATGCCGCCCATGGCGTCGATGATGGAGCTGAAGCCGTTCATGTCGACCATCGCGTAGTAGTTGAGCTCCAGGCCGAGCGTCGCGCCGACGGCGTCCTTCGTAGCCTGCAGGCCGGGGTCGACACCCTCCGGGAACAGGGCGGCGTGGGCCTCCCCCGCCGTCCAGACGGCGTTGAGCATGCACTCGTTCTCCGGGCAGCGGAAGCCGTCGGGAAAGGGCTCCCGCATGGGCGAGTCCTCCGCGAAGGGCACCCCCTGCATGTTGCGTGGTAGGCCGAACAGGACGGTGCGGCCTGTCTCAGCGTCGACCGAGGCGACATTGATCGAGTCCGGCCGGATCCCGATGCGGTCGTCGGCGGAGTCGAGGCCCAGGAGCAGCACGTTGTAGCGGCCGGCCTTCTCCTCCACGTCGCCGCCCCCGGGAAGCACCTCCCCCACGGTTCCCGCTGCGGTGAACGCGTTCGCGATGTAGCCGGTGGTGAACCCGACGGTGATCGCGAGGAGGCCGACCCCCAGCGTCATCGCGAGACGGTGCCGCCTCGGCATGTCCATCGGGCGCGCCAGCCGCCACGCGTCGAGGAGCAGCAGCAGCCAGCCCGCGAAGAGGCCCCACAACAGCACCTTCGCCAGGACCGTCACCCAAGGGGTGAGCAGGACGGACACCGTCGGTCCCGGGGCGAGCCACGCGGCGAGCCCGACGATGACGACCAGGGCGACGACGGCGCCCCAGGTGCGGAGCGCGAGGGCCCCGATACGGCGGTTTCCCGCGAACCGCTGCACCGAGCCCGGTAGCAGCGCCGACATCACCAGAAAGCCCACCGCGCGACGGTTGTGCACCTGGCGTGCATCCGAGGCGGCGTTCGGCACGAGTGTTCTCCTAGGGGTGGTTGGGCCCCAGTATTGTCGCAGCCCTGCGCCGTCGAGGACGAGGCGCGCCGCGACCGGCGGACATTCGGCGCGGGTATCGTGTGCGTGTGAAAAGCGACGACCTGGACTGGCTCTACCGCGATGACGACGAGCACACGCGGGTGCTCGGCCAGTCCGGCGGGCCCCAGCAGGGCGGCTACCCCGACCCCCGGCAGGGCTACCCCGATCCTCGTCAGAGCTACCCGGCTGATGATGTCTACCGCCAGGAGGCGCCCCCGGCCCGCGCCCCCGGCCCCTCCGGTCCGCCGCCGGCCGCACCGCCGCCGCAGCGTCATCGGCGCCGGCGTCGTCGCCACCCGATCCGCAACCTGTTCCTGACCCTGCTGGTGCTGTGGCTCGCATTCTTGGTAGGGACGCCGATCTTCGCCTGGTCCACCATCGACGTCGTCGAGGGGTACGACAGCGAACTCCCCGACCAGCCCGGCACCGCGGTGCTGCTCGTCGGCTCCGACGTCCGGGACAACCTCACCCCCGAGGAACAGCGGCGGCTCGGGACCGGCTCCACCGACGGGCGACGCACGGACACGATGATGCTGCTCTACACCCCGCCGGGCGGGAAGTCGGTCCTGCTCGGGCTCCCCCGCGACTCGTTCGTCGAGATCCCCGGCCGCGGTGACAACAAGCTCAACGCCGCGTTCGCCTACGGCGGCCCTCCCCTACTGATCCGGACGATCGAGCACAACACGGGCATCAAGGTCGACGGGTACCTCGAGGTCGGCATGGCCGGGCTCGCCAACATGGTCGACGCCGTGGGCGGCGTGGAGGTCTGCCCCGAGCAGCCGATGCAGGACAAGGACTCGCACCTGGACATCGGCGCCGGCTGCCAGGTTCTCGACGGACCGACCGCCCTGGCCTACGTCCGCATGCGGAAGGCCGACCCCCGCGGTGACCTCGGCCGGATGGAGCGCCAGCGCGAGGTGATCGGCCAGATCGTGAAGCGCGCCATCAACCCCATGACCGTCCTCAACCCCAAGCGCTGGTGGGACCTCAACATGGGCACCGCCTCGTCGCTGGCCCGCACGTCCGACACCGGGATCCCGACCATGTTCGGCGCTGGCGTGGGCCTCATCTCGGGGTTCACCGGCTCCGGCATCTCGATGACCGTACCCGTGTCGAACCCGGCGGCCCAGACGAGCGCTGGGTCGTCGGTGCTCTGGGACGAGGAGGCCAGCGAGGAGGTCTTCGCCGCGATCGCAGCCGGCGACACCGCAGAGCTCGAGAAGTATCACAAGTAGTCGGCGGGCTCGTGCCGGCACCGGCCCGGACCGCGACTCCTCGTCGGAACGCTCAGCGTCCGCGCGCGTGCGAGCGGACCTTCTCGCCCTTCGCCGTGGCCAGCTCCCGGAGTTCGGCCTGGAAGTCCACCATCTGCTCCTGCAGGGCGGGGTCGGAGGCCGCCAGGATGCGGACCGCGAGGAGTCCGGCGTTGCGGGCGTTGCCGATCGCCACCGTCGCGACGGGGACGCCTGCGGGCATCTGGACGATGGACAGCAGGGAGTCCATGCCGTCGAGATACTTCAGCGCGACGGGGACGCCGATCACGGGCAGCGGGGTCAGCGCCGCGAGCATGCCGGGGAGGTGGGCGGCGCCGCCGGCGCCGGCGATGATCGCCCTGATCCCGCGGCCGTGCGCCTCGCGGCCGAAGCGCACCATGTCCTCCGGCATCCGGTGCGCGGAGACGACGTCGGCCTCGTAGGGGACGCCGAACTCGTCCAGCGCGTCGGCGGCGGCCGACATCGTCGGCCAGTCGGAGTCCGACCCCATCACGATCGACACGAGCGGATCAGTCATCGTTCCTCCCCATCAGGTAGTTGGCGGCGTCCCGCGCGCGCCGGCGCACGTCGTCCAGGTCGTCGCCGTAGCAGGTCACGTGCCCGACCTTACGGCCCGGCTTCACCTCCTTGCCGTAGAGGTGCACGTGGGCGTGCCGGTCGCGCGCATAGACGTGCTGGAGGGCCCCGGTGAGGTCCTCCTCGTCGCCGCCGAGCACGTTGGCCATCACGACGACGGGCGCGCGGAGGTCGGGGGCGCCGAGCGGCAGGTCGAGGACGGCGCGGATGTGGTTGTCGAACTGGCTCGTGACGGCCCCGTCCATGGTCCAGTGGCCGGTGTTGTGGGGGCGCATGGCCAGCTCGTTGACGACGATGCGGCCGTCCGGCGCCTCCATCAGCTCCACGGCGAGGATCCCGACGACGCCGAGTTCGGTGGAGATCCGGATGGCCATGGCCTGGAGGTCGGATGCGCGGTCGGGGTCGAGCCCGGGCGCCGGCGTGGTGGTCTCGACGCAGATGCCGCCGGTCTGCACCGTCTCGCTGATCGGATAGGCGACCAGCTGGTTCGATGGCGACCGCACGACGATGGCCGACAGCTCACGGACGAAGTCGATGAACTCCTCGGCGACGATGCGCACCCGCTCCCCCGCGGACACCTCGGGCTTCGAGGCGAACACCTCCTCGACCTCGGCCCGACCGTCCACCTTCCACACGCCCTTGCCGTCGTAGCCGCCGCGCGAGGTCTTCAGGATGATCGGCCAGCCCTGCGCGTCGCCGAACGCGACCGCGTCCTCGACGCCCTCGCACACCTTGAATGCGGGGCAGGCCACGCCGAGCGCGCTCAGCCGCTCGCGCATGTCGGCCTTGTCCTGGGCGTACTGCAGCGCGTCGGGGCCGGGCCGCACCGCCACGTCGGTCATCTCACGCAGGTGCTTCGTGGGCACGTGCTCGTGGTCGAAGGTCAGCACTTGGACGCCCTCGGCGAAGCGGAGCAGGTCGTCGTGGTCGGTGTAGTCGCCGACGAACGCGTCCGGGATGACCTGCGCGGCCGAGACGCCCTCGCCCTCGGCCAGCAGCCGGACGTCGATCCCGAGGCTGATCGCGGCCTGATGCATCATGCGGGCCAGCTGCCCGCCCCCGACGATTCCCACTGAGTAACGCACGGGAGCACCTTACCCGCCGGGCCACGGCCCTGACCGCGGCCGACCGCGGGGGCGGCTACTCGCCGCGGGCGTCGCCGTCGGGGCCGACCCGGAACAGGAGGTCGGTGATCCGTACGTGCACGCGCTCGACGTCGGGCACGTCGGGGAGCACCAACGGCTGACCGGCAGCGGTCTCGAGGACCAAGGTGCCGCAGCCGAGGACGCGGTCCAGCAGGTCGCGTTCGTAGTTGACGTTGTTGATGCGCCTGAGCGGCACGTCGTGGCCGCGGCGGTTGAGGATGCCGTGGCGGGTGATGATGCGGCGGTCGGTCACGGCGAACTGCGACGTGTACCAGCGCAGCCACGGCAGCACCACGAAGACGAGCACGACGAGCAGCGCCACGGCCACCAGCGCCCAGACCCCGAGCGGCTTCCAGTCGGCGGGCAGGAAGGCCAGCCCGGCCCCGACCGCAGCCCCGGTGAGGATGAGGATGACGACCGGCCAGATGAGCACTTTGGGGTGCGTGCGCAGCCTCAGGACGAGCTCCTCGCCGTCGCCGAGGTGCTTCTCGTTGAACGCCATGCGGATCAGTCTGTCACGCGAGACGGGCGTGGATGACGTCCCCGACGGCGAATCGCTCGAGCCCGGCGGCGGTCTCCACCTCGAGCCTGCCGTCGACGTCGACGCCCCGCCCGACACCCGACCGCGGCGGCTCCCCGGCGACCGAGATCGTGAGCGGCGTCCCGATCGACGCGCAGCGCGCCACGTAGTCGTCGCGCAGCGTCCCCTCGGCCTCCCAGACGCGGTAGTAGCGCTCGAACTCCGTCAGCACGCCGGCGACGACGTCCGTCGCGGTCACGTCGAACCCGGCCAGGGCGAGCGACGTGGCGGTCGGCACCGGCAACTGGTCGCGGGTCAGCGTGAGGTTGATCCCGATCCCGACGACCGCCCGCAGCCCCGCCGCCGACTCCACCCGCTCGGAGAGGATCCCGCACACCTTGCCGCCGTCGAGCAGCACGTCGTTCGGCCACTTGAGCGCCACCCGCACGCCCTCGGGCGCGAGCGCCTCCAGCGACGACGACACCGCCAGGCCCGCGAGCAGCGACAGCCACCCCCACCTCGACCAGTCCTGCTTCGGCTGCAGCAGCACCGACATCGACACCGACGCGCCCGCCGGACTCGCCCAGGTGCGGGCCAGCCGGCCACGGCCGGCGGTCTGCTCCCCCGCCACCAGGACCCGGCCACCGGGGGCGCCGTCGTGGGCCGCGGAGGAGAGGTCGGCGTTGGTGGAACCGGTCGTGGCGACGACGTCGATCGGGCCCCACATCGTCGTGGACGGGAGGCGCGAGCGCAGTGCGTCGGCGTCGGGAAGTGCAGCGATCACCGCAGCAGGCTATACCCCTCGTCGCGGCCCGGTACGTTCGCGGAACTCGCCGAGGCGGGAAGGCGCCGGGCGCTATGGTGAGGGCCATGGAGATCGACACCCATACCACTGCGGGTCGTATCGCCGAACTGGGGAGCCGCATCGACGCGGCGATCCACGCGGGTTCGGCGGACGCAGTCGCAAAGCAGCACGCCAAGGGCAAGATGACGGCCCGCGAGCGCATCCTCGCGCTCCTCGACGAGGGCAGCTTCGCCGAGTTCGACCAGTTCTCGAGGCACCGCACCTCGGCGTTCGGCATGGACGCCAAGCGCCCGTTCGGTGATGGCGTCATCACGGGCACCGGCTCCATCCACGGCCGGCCGGTGTGCGTGTTCAGCCAAGACGTCACGATCTTCGGCGGCGCGCTGGGGCAGGTGTACGGCGAGAAGATCGTGAAGATCCAGGACTTCGCGCTCAAGACCGGGGTCCCGTTGATCGGCATCAACGAGGGCGGCGGCGCCCGCATCCAGGAGGGCGTGGTCTCCCTCGCGCTCTACGGGGAGATCTTCCGCCGCAACACGCTCGCGTCCGGCGTCATCCCGCAGATCTCGCTGATCATGGGCGCGGCCGCGGGCGGCCACGTCTACGGGCCGGCGCTGACGGACTTCGTCGTGATGGTGGACCAGACGTCGCAGATGTTCATCACCGGGCCGCAGGTCATCAAGACCGTGACCGGCGAGGACGTCTCGATGGAGGACCTCGGCGGCGGCCGCGCGCACAACACCAAGTCCGGCAACGCCCACTACCTCGCCGCCGACGAGAACGACGCCATCGAGTACGTGCGCGACCTGCTGAGCCACCTGCCGCAGAACAACCTCGAGGACCCGCCGATCTACGACGAGGACGAGGCAGACCTCACGATCACGGACCACGACCGCGAGCTCGACACCCTGATCCCCGACTCCCCCAACCAGCCCTACGACATGCTGGAGATCATCCGCAACGTCCTCGACGACGACGAGTTCCTCGAGGTCATGCCGCTGTTCGGGCGCTCGCTGCTCGCCGGCTTCGGCCGGATCGAGGGCCGCTCGATCGGGATCATCGCGAACCAGCCGACGGTGTTCGCCGGCTGCCTGGACATCGACTCCTCCGAGAAGGCGGCGCGCTTCGTCCGCACCTGCGACGCGTTCAACATCCCCGTCCTGACGTTCGTCGACGTGCCCGGCTTCCTGCCCGGCGTCGACCAGGAGCACCGGGGCATCATCCGCCGCGGCGCCAAGCTGATCTACGCCTACTCGGAGGCGACGGTGCCGCTGCTGACCGTCATCACGCGCAAGGCCTACGGCGGCGCGTACGTCGTGATGGGCTCCAAGCACCTCGGCGCGGACATCAACTTCGCCTGGCCGACCGCCCAGATCGCCGTCATGGGCGCGCAGGGCGCGGTCGAGATCCTCTACCGCAAGCAGCTGGGGGCCGCGGAGGACCCCGTCGCCGAAAGGGCGAAGCTCGTGCAGGAGTACGACGACGAGCTCACCAACCCGTACGTCGCGGCGGACCGGGGCTACGTCGACCAGGTCATCTACCCGCACGAGACCCGGGCCCAGGTCATCCGCGCGCTGCGGCTGCTGCGGACCAAGCGCGGGCAGATGCCGCCCAAGAAGCATGGGAACATTCCCCTATGACCGAGCAGCTCCGCACCATCACCGGGACCCCGCTCACCGACGAGGAGTTCGCGGCCCTCGTCGCGGTGCTGAACGCGAAGCGCCGCGCGCGGCGGCTGCACTCCGCCGACGACCGGCCGCTGGCCGGCGGGTGGAAATCCTACTACCGGGTGATGCGCACGCCGCTGGTGCCCGGGCGCGAAGCGTGGCGGCGCCGTTGATGCGGGTGGTGCTCGCCTCCAAGTCGGAGGCCCGGCAGCAGGTGCTCGAGACCGCCGGCATCCGGGCCGACGTCATCCCGTCGGGCTTCGACGAGAGCGCCATCCAGGACCCTGTCGGCACGTCGCTGTGCGCGAGGCTGGCGGAGGCCAAGGGGGCGCAGGTCGCCGAGCAACTGCCGGACCGTGACGTCATCGTGCTGGCCTGCGACACCGTGCTGGAGTTCGAGGGCAAGGTGCACGGCAAGCCGCGCACCGAGCGGGCGTCGGTGGCCCTGTGGCGCCGGATGCGCGGTCACACCGCGATCATCCACACGGGCCACTACGTGATGGTGCGCCGCGACGGGGACTCGCAGGCGCAGGTGCAGGTGCGGTCCACCACCGTGAACTTCGCCGACATCTCCGACGACGAGGCCATCGCCTACGCGGCCACCGGCGAGCCGATCAACGCCGCCGGCGCCTTCTCGATCAACAAGCTTGGCGGGGCCTTCGTGACGAGCATCATCGGCGACCCGTACAACGTGGTGGGCATCAGCCTGCCGCTGGTGCGGCAGATGGTGATCGACATGGGCGTCGGCTGGCACACCCTCTGGGACCGGTGACGGCTCACTCCCAGTCGGTGCGCAGCGTCAGCGCGGAGTAGGCGCCGTTGGCGGTGAAGGCGCCGTCCCACTGGTCATCGGAGAACAGCAGCGAGTTGTTGGCGTCGTCGGTGATCGTGAAGCCCAGCTCGGGCAGCACCCGACGGTAGTAGGCGGCCAATTCGGCGCCGGTCGGCGCGGAGAACACGACTGTGACGTTGTTCACTTGGTCGATCTCCTCGACGATCATGGCGTCCGCAGGCACGGACAGGCCGGCCGGGGCGAACTCGAACCCCCGGTCGGTGAGCGCGACACCGTCGGCGGGGACGGCGGGGGTCTGCGCCGGCTGGGTGGCGGGCGTCATCGTCGGCTCCTCCCCGGTGCAGCCGGCGAGCGCGACGACGGCTGCGAGCGCGGCCACGACCCGCGTGCCGGTCCTCATCGATCACCGTCCAGCGAGAAGACCACGTCCGCCGGCTCCTCGACCGCGATGCGGACGAGACGGGGCAGCCGGGGCCGGTGGGGCTCGGGCAGCGCGCCGACCGGGAACCAGCCCACGGCTACGGACTCGTCGTCGGCGACGTGCGGCTCCCCGGACACGACGCGGCCGGCGAAGCCGTGGTCGAGGAAGCGGACGACGTCACCGTTGCCGTAGGTGATCTTGTCGCCGACGAGGCACCACAGCATGCGGCCGACCTCCACGTCCACGCCGACCTCCTCCCGCGCCTCGCGGCGGGCCGTCTCGACGGGGTGCTCGTCCGGGTCGATGATCCCGCTGACCAGCGTCCAGAGCCCGTTGTCGGCGCGCTGCTCGAGCAGCACCTCGGGGCCGGTGTCGCCGTCGCGGAGGCACACCAGCGTCGCGCCGGTCAGCCAGAGGGGAGCGTGGCCGACGTGGCGGCGCAGCTCGAGGATGAAGTCGGGGGTGCCCACGGATCACGACTCTAGTCACACCTCCAAGTGGAGATGGCTAGACTCCCAAGTGACTCAAACCTGAAGACAGGGGGCAATGTGGCCATCTCGAAGGTACTCGTCGCCAACCGCAGCGAGATCGCGGTGCGCGTGATCCGGGCGGCGCGGGACTCCGGCATCGGGTCCGTGGCGGTGTACGCCGACTCCGACTCCGACGCGCTGTTCGTGAAGCTCGCCGACGAGGCGTACGCGCTCGGCGGTGCGACACCCGCCGACACGTACCTGAACATCGGGAAGCTGATCGACGTGGCGCGGCGTTCGGGCGCTGACGCGGTGCACCCGGGCTACGGGTTCCTCGCCGAGAACGCCGACTTCGCGCAGGCCGTCATCGACGCCGGCCTCACCTGGATCGGCCCTCCCCCGTCCGCGATCGAGGCGCTGGGCGACAAGGTCAGGGCGCGCCACATCGCGCAGAAGGTCGGCGCGCCGCTGGTGCCCGGCACCAAGGACCCGGTGGCGGACGCCGACGAGGTGGTGGCCTTCGCGCGCGAGCACGGCGTCCCCGTCGCGATCAAGGCCGCGTTCGGCGGCGGCGGCCGCGGACTCAAGGTGGCGCGCAGCATCGAGGACATCCCCGACCTCTTCGAGTCGGCCACCCGCGAGGCGGTCACCGCGTTCGGCCGGGGCGAGTGCTTCGTCGAGCGCTACCTGGACAAGCCGCGCCACGTCGAGACCCAGTGCCTCGCGGACCAGCACGGCAACGTGGTCGTCGTCTCCACGCGCGACTGCTCACTGCAGCGCCGGCACCAGAAGCTCGTCGAGGAGGCCCCCGCGCCGTTCCTCAGCGACGACCAGGTCCAGCGGCTGTACGACTCGTCGAAGGCCATCCTCCGGGAGGCGGGCTACGTGGGTGCCGGCACCTGCGAGTTCCTCGTCGGCCTCGACGGCACCATCTCCTTCCTCGAGGTCAACACCCGCCTCCAGGTGGAGCACCCCGTCTCCGAGGAGGTCACCGGCCTCGACCTCGTCCGCGAGCAGTTCCGGATCGCCGACGGGGAACCTCTCGGCTTCGGCGACCCGGAGATCCGGGGGCACTCCATCGAGTTCCGCATCAACGCCGAGGACGCCGGCCGCAACTTCATGCCCGCCCCCGGCACGCTCGTGAAGTGGAACCCGCCCACCGGGCCCGGCGTCCGCGTCGACGAGGGCTACCACGTCGGCATGACGGTGCCGGGTGCGTTCGACTCGCTGGTCGCCAAGGTCATCGTCACCGGCGCGAGCCGCGGGCAGGCGATCGAGCGGGCGCGGCGCGCCCTCGACGAGATGGTGGTCGACGGGATGCCCACCGTGCTGCCGTTCCACAAGGCGGTCCTGGACGATCCGGCGTTCGTCGGCGATAAGTTCACGGTGCACACGCGCTGGATCGAGACGGAGTTCGACGGCCAGATCCCCACCTACGCCGGCACCATCGGGGAGCCCGACGAGGCGCCCGAGCCGGAGGTCATCACCGTCGAGGTCAACGGCAAGCGCGTCGAGGTGAAGCTGCCCGGCGGGCTCGGCGCGCCGGCGGCACAGCCCCGCAAGCGCAAGCCCACCAAGCGCGACCGGGGCGGCGCCAAGGTGTCCGCGCCCACCGGCAACGCCTTCCCCGCGCCCATGCAGGGGACGATCGTCAAGGTGAACGTCGAGGAGGGTGAGGCGGTGGCCGAGGGGTACACGATCGCCGTCATCGAGGCGATGAAGATGGAGCAGCCGCTCGACGCCCACCGCGGCGGGGTCATCAAGCACCTGAAGATCACGAAGGGGCAGGCGGTGTCGGCCGGCGACATCCTGTTGGAGATCGTCGACGCCGAGTGAGGCGGCGGTCCGGAGCCGGTCTCCGTACCGGACCGCTCCGGGTTACTCGCCGAACAGCCCCATGAGGAGCGAGAAGCCGCCGATCATGAGCGCGCCCTGCGCGAGGCCACGGATGGCGGGGTCCATGCCGTACCGGCCGTAGTAACCCTGCGCATACGGCGCGTAGGCCTGGTTGTCCCAGTAGGGCACCATCTGCGCGCCGTAGCCGACCATGCGGATCGAGGGGTCGTTGCCGAGGCGGACGCGCTGGGCGTCGGCCGCGCAGGCCGGGACCTTGCGTGGGGCACCGCCCTGCGGCGCCCACATGATGTCCTCCGCGGATGGGCCGTGGGCGGGGTCGAAGAAGCACGGGGGGCGGTGCTCGGGAAGCGGGCGCCCGTTGACGCGGGCCTTCACCGTCGCCACGGCGAAGCGCCCGTCCTCGAGGATCTCCGCGACGCGCTTCAGGTCGTCGGCGTAGCGGGTGCGCTCGAGCTGGGTCTTGGCTCCGTCGTAGGCGTCCAGGGCCCGGGTGTAGTCCTCGTTGGCCTCCGGGGAGAGTTCACGCCCGACGACCTCGAGGTCGAGGTCGCGGAGCTCGCCGCCGAACGTCGTGATGTCGTCCTCGAGGGCGGCCTTGGATGCGTTGAACGCCTCGGCGGTGATCGGCTGCTGGTACTGCGGCCGGCCGTACGGGCCCGGCTGACCGTACGGCGTCATCTGCCCGTACGGACCCGGCTGGCCGAACGGCTGGGGGCCGTACAACTCCTGGGGCTGCTGGCCGGGGGGCATCTGCTGACGGTTCGTGTACCGGCTGTAGCCCATGACAGGCCCGAGGATCACGAAGATGATGAACATCAACAGAAGGAAATCCACGGCGCGTCCTAACGGTTTTGGGTCGGGATCCAGTCTACAGCCGCCTACAAGACTGATTCCGGTTGACTTGTAGGTAGTGCACAGCGGCCGCGCGGGCGGCAGAGAGACGCCCGTTTCGGGCCTGCTCCGGACCGGGAACACGGGGCTACTCTGGGTCGGTACTTACGCAACCGTAGGTAGTAGGGAGAGCCTGATGTCCGCAGCCACCGACGCCATCCGCGAAGCCAGGGACGCGCTCCTTTCGTGGCGGGGCGAGGGCGACGTCGCCCGTCGCGAGTTCCGCTGGCCCGAGATCTCCGGCGCCTTCAACTGGGCGATCGACTGGTTCGACGCGATCGGTCGCGACAGCGACAAGCCGGCCCTCTGGATCCGCGACACCGAGGGCGGCGACGAGCGCCACACCTACGCCGAACTGGTGGAGCGCTCCGACCGGCTGGCCGGCTGGCTGACCGCGCAGGGCCTCGGCAAGGGCGACACCGTCATGCTCATGCTCGGCAACCAGATCGAGCTGTGGGAGGCGATGCTCGCCGTCATGAAGATCGGCGCCGTGATACTCCCCACGGCGCAGGCGCTGCAGCCACTCGACCTCGCCGATCGCATCCCCGCCGCCGGGGTGCGCGCCGTCGTCGCCAACCCCGAGGACGAGCACAAGTTCGACGGGATCGAGGGTCCGGTGTTCATCACGACCGGGCCGGCCCACGACCGGTGGCTACCGATGGCGGACGCCGCGTCCCTGCCGGCAACTCCCCGCGAGGTGGTGACCGACGCCGGCGATCCCGTCCTGTACTACTTCACCTCCGGCACGACGAAGGACCCCAAGCTCGTCGTGCACACGCAGCTGAGCTACCCGGTCGGCCACCTCTCGACGATGTACTTCATCGGCGTCCGCCCCGGCGACGTGCACCTCAACATCTCCTCCCCCGGTTGGGGCAAGCACGCCTGGTCGAGCTTCTTCTCGCCCTGGCTGGCCGAGGCGACGGTGTTCAGCTTCAACTACCACCGCTTCGACGCCGCCGAGATGCTGCGGCAGCTCGAGGACGCGAAGGTGACGACTTTCTGCGCCCCGCCCACCGTGTGGCGGATGATGATCCAGGCGAACCTGGGCGCCAAGCCGTCAGCCTTGCGCGAGATCGTGGGCGCCGGCGAGCCGCTCAATCCCGAGGTGATCTCCACCGTCGAGCGCGCGTGGGGGCTCACGATCCGCGACGGCTACGGCCAGACCGAGACGACGTGCACCATCGGCAACGCGCCCGGCGAGCCGGTGAAGCCGGGCTCCATGGGCAAGCTCATGCCGGGCGTCGACGCGCGCATCATCGACCCCGACACCGGCGAGGAGTCGCGCCACGGCGAGATCACGTTCGGCCTCGCCCCGTGGCCGTACAACCTGATGTCGGGCTACATCGGCGGCGCGGAGACGGCGCAGGCGGACGGGCGCTACCACTCCAGCGACCTCGTCACCGTCGACGACGAGGGCTACATCACCTACGTGGGCCGCACCGACGACGTGTTCAAGGCCTCGGACTACAAGATCTCCCCGTTCGAGCTCGAGTCCGCCCTGATCGAGCACCCGGCCGTGGTGGAGGCCGCCGTCGTGCCCGCCCCGGACCCGATCCGGCTGGCGGTACCGAAGGCGTACGTCAAGCTCGCCGAGGGCTTCGCACCCGACCGCGACACCGCGCTGTCCATCCTGAGGCACGCCAAGGAGCGGCTCGCTCCCTACCTGCGGGTGCGGCGGGTCGAGTTCGCCGACCTGCCGAAGACCATCAGCGGCAAGGTGCGCCGCGTCGTGCTGCGCGCCCGAGAGCACGACTCCGACGTCGAGGTGTCCGACTTCCGCTACGAGGACTTCCCCGAGCTGCGGGGCTGACCCGCCCCGATCGCTGAGGAGCGAGGAACGAGCGTCTCGAAGCGCTCGCTCCTAGCTCGTCAGCAGTTCCTCGTCGCGACGATGCAGCCGTCGGGCGGCCTCGGCCACGGAGCCGGACATCGACGGGTAGACGGTGAAGGCCTGGCTGAACTGGTCCACGGTGATCCGCTGCGACACCGCCAGCGTGACGGCGTGGATCAGTTCGGAGGCCCGGGGCGCGACGATGACGCCACCGACGATGATGCCCGTCGTCGGCAGGCAGAAGAGCTTCACGAACCCGTCCCTGAAGTTCTGCATCTTGGATCGGGCGTTGCTCGCCATCGGCACCATCACGGTCGCGACCTTGATGGCGCCGGTGTCGGCCTCCTCCTGCGTCATGCCCACCGTCGCCACCTCGGGCGACGTGAAGACGTTCGAGGAGACCTGCTTGATGTCGAGCGGGGTGACCGCGTCGCCGAGCGCGTGGTACATCGCGATGCGGCCCTGCATGGCGGCCACGGACGCGAGCGGGAAGACGCCGGTGACGTCGCCCGCGGCGTAGACGCCCGGGACGTTGGTGCGGGAGACGCGGTCGACGGGGATGTGGCCCGACTCCGTGACGTTGACTCCGGCGCTCTCGAGCCCCAGGTCCTGGGTGTTCGGGATGGCGCCCACGGCGAACAGCGCGTGGGTCCCCTTGATCTCCCGACCGTCGGTGAGGGTGACGATGACGCTGTCGCCCTCGCGGCGCGCGCCGGCGGCGCGGGACTCCCCGACGATGTCGATGCCTCGTGAGGTGAACGCGCGCTCGAGCACTGCCGCCGCGTCGCTGTCCTGCCCGGGGAGGACCTGCTTCCGCGAGGAGACGAGGGCGACGTCGCAGCCGAGCGCGTGATAGGCGGAGGCGAACTCGACCCCGGTCACGCCGGAGCCGACGACGATCAGCTTCTCGGGGTGCTGGTCGAGCGCGTAGAGCTGCTTCCAGTTGAGGATGCGTTCGCCGTCGTTCGGCGCGTCGGGCAGTTCGCGCGGGGTGGTGCCGGTGGCGAGCAGGACGATGTCGGCGTCGAAGAACCGCTCGTCGCCGTTGTCCAGCTGCGCGATGACGCGACGGGGGCCCTCCAGCCGCGCCCGGCCCTTCAGTATCTTCACGCCGTCGGACTTGAGTCGCTCGGCGATGTCGTTGGACTGTGCGAGCGCCAGGTCGACGATGCGCTTGTTGACCGCGGCGTCGTCCACCGAGATCGCGTCGATGCCGCCCTCGACCCGGAGCCCGAGCTGCTTGGCCGTCTCGATCCGCACGAGCACCTCGGCCGTCGCGATCAGGGTCTTCGACGGCACACAGTCGGTGAGGACCGCCGCCCCGCCCATCCCGTCGCGTTCGATGAGGGTCACGTCTCCGCCGAGCTGCTGCCCGACGAGGGCCGCCTCGTAACCGCCAGGTCCACCACCGATGATCACTACTTTGGTCACGCCCTTCATCTTTCCACAGGAAGCCGTCGCCGGGTCGGGCCTGCGTCCGGACGGTGCGCCGGAAGACTCCCCTGCGTCAGATGAGTTCGAGCGGTGCGTCGTGCTCCGGCGGCGGGAACGCGGCGTCGAGGTCGGCGAGGTCCTGCGCGGAGAGCACGATGTCCGCGGCGGCGGCATTCTCGCGGACGTGCTGCTCCGTCGAGGCCTTGGGGATCGCGAACACGCCGGGCACCGAGACCACCCAGGCCAGCGCGACCTGCGCGGCCGTCGCGCCATGGCGTTCGGCGACCGCGCGCAGGGCGGCCGCTCGCGGCCCGCCCTCGGCGAGGGCGCCCTGGTCGATGGGCGAGTACGCCATGAGCGGGACCCCCGCCCCGCGCAGGTCGTCGAGCAGTCCCGCCTCGGGCCAGCGACGCCGCAGGTTGAACAGGACCTGGTTGGTCGCCGGGCGGTCCTGGCTCGCCGGGTCCTCCGCCCGTTGCCGGCGAGCGACGGACGACGCCCTGACCATGAGCGGGCGGTCGAAGTTCGACACGCCCCAGGCGCCGATCTTCCCCTGTCGGCGCAGCTCGTCGAAGGCGCCGAACGTCTCCTCCAGCGGGTACGAGCCCGGCCAGTGCAGTAGGTAGAGGTCGAGCCGCTCGGTGCCCAGCCGCCGGAGGCTCGCCTCGCAGGCCCGGATCGTTCCCTTCCGGCTCGCGTTCGACGGCATCACCTTGGACACGAGGAACACCTCGTCGCGCCGCCCCCGGATGGCCTCGCCGACGAGCTGCTCCGACCGGCCGGAGCCGTACATCTCAGCGGTGTCGACGAGCGTCATGCCGTGGTCGATCCCCGTGCGCAGTGCCACGACCTCGTCGTCCCACCCCGAGCGCGAGTCACCCATCTTCCACGCGCCCTGCCCCAGCACCGGTACTTCCCGGTCGGCCAGCGTGATCATTCTCATGGCGTTCAGTCTGCCCTCCGGATGGGCCCCGGCCGGAATCTTCAGCCCCTAGACTTCCGGCCATGACTGAATCTCCGTTCGACCTCGCCGAAGCCGCCGCGGCCCACTTGCGGAACCTCTCCCCGACGATCGACGTCGCCCTCGTGCTGGGCTCGGGCTGGTCCGCGGGAGCCGACCAGCTCGGGGAGCTGGTCGCCGAGACACCGCTGGAGGAGGTGCCCGGGTTCGCGAAGCCCGCGGTCGCCGGGCACGGCGGCCAGCTGCGCGTCGTCCGCACCGCCGGCGGCAGGACCGCCGCCGTCTTCACCGGGCGCACGCACTTCTACGAGGGCCGGGGCGTGGCGCCGGTCGTCCATGGCGTCCGCACGGCGGCGGCATGGGGGGCGAAGCAGCTGGTGCTCACCAACGGCTGCGGCGGCCTGAACCCCGAGTGGGCGCCCGGCACGGTCGTGCTCATCAAGGACCACATCAACCTGACGGGCGCCACCCCGCTCGTCGGGGCCACCTTCGTCGACCTCTCGGAGGCCTACTCCAAGCGGCTCCGCGACCTGGCGCACACCGTCGACGCTTCGCTCCCGGAGGGCGTGTACGTGCAGTTCCACGGTCCCCAGTACGAGACCCCGGCCGAGGTGCGGATGGCGGGCATCCTGGGCGGCGACCTCGTCGGCATGTCCACCGCGCTCGAGACCATCGCTGCACGCGAGGCCGGGCTGGAGGTGCTGGGCCTGTCGCTGGTCACCAACGCGGCCGCGGGCATGAGCGAGGACCATCTGGACCACGCGGAGGTGCTGCAGGCGGGCAAGGACGCCGGGCCCCGGCTCGCGTCCCTGCTGAGCGTCGTCGTCGCGGCGCTGTGAGGAGGACGACGATGGAACTCATCGACGAGGCCACCCGCTGGCGCGACGCCGACCCCGACCCCGACACCCGAGAGCAGCTCGACCAGCTCATCGTGCAGGCCCAGGCCGACGACCCGCACTTCGTCGGCACCGCCTTGGAGGAGCTGCGCGCCGCGTTCGCCGGCCCGCTCGAGTTCGGCACCGCCGGCCTGCGCGGCCCCCTCGGCCCCGGCCCGTCGCGCATGAACCGCGTCGTCGTCACCCAGGCCGCCGCCGGGTTCGCGCGCTGGCTGTCGCGGCAGCGCCACGAGGGCGGCAAGGTCATCGTCGGCTACGACGCCCGGCACAAGAGCGCCGAGTTCGCGCTCGACACCGCGGAGATCTTCGCCGGCGCCGGCTTCGAGGTCCTGCTCGTCGACGAGCCGACCCCCACCCCCGTGGTCGCCTTCGGCATCCAGCACTTCGGCTGCGTGGCCGGTGTCGTCGTCACCGCGTCGCACAACCCGCCGCAGGACAACGGCTACAAGGTCTACCTGGGCGACGGGTCCCAGATCGTGCCGCCGACCGACACCGAGATCGCCCAGGAGATCGCCGCCGTCGCGGCCGGCGACTGGGCCTCCCTCCCCCGCGCCGACCAGCGCAGGATCGTCGGAGACGAACTCCGCGAGGCCTACGTCGCGAGGGTGGCGTCCCTCGTCCCCGACGTGGCGCCCCGCGACGTCAACTGGGTGCACACCGCGATGCACGGCGTCGGCACCCGCGTCGTCCGCGAGGCTGTGGCGGCGGCCGGGTTCCCGGCCGCGCACGAGGTGGCGCAGCAGGCGGACCCGAACCCCGAGTTCCCCACCGTCTCCTTCCCCAACCCTGAGGAACCCGGCGCGATCGACCTCGCGCTGGCACTGGCGGAGCAGACCGAGGCCGACGTGGTCGTCGCCAACGACCCCGACGCCGACCGGTGCGCCGTCGCCGCCAGAATCGACGGAGCCTGGCGGATGCTGACGGGCGACGAGCTCGGCTCGATCCTCGGCGACGACGCGATCCGCCGCGGCGTCCCGGGGGTGTTCGCCAACTCGGTCGTCTCCTCCACCCTCCTGCGCACCATGGCCCGCAACGCCGGGCGGGAGCACCGCACCACGCTGACCGGGTTCAAGTGGATCGGTCGCGTCCCGGACCTGGCGTTCGGCTACGAGGAGGCCATCGGCTACTGCGTCGACCCGAAGGCGGTGCCGGACAAGGACGGGATCTCCACCGCGATCACCGTGCTGCGCATCGTCGCCGAGCTCCGGGCGGAGGGCCGCACGCTGGCGGACCGGCTCGACGAGATCGCCGCCCGCTACGGGCTGCACGCGACGAGCCAGCTGTCGGTCCGCGTCGCCGACCTCTCCCTCATCGCCGACGCGATGGCGCGGCTGCGCGCCAACCCTCCCGCGACGCTCCTCGGCGAGCCGGTGGCCGTCGACGACCTCAGCGGCGGCAAGGACGGGCTCCCGCCCACGGACGCCGTCGAGCTGACCGGGCGGAGGGTGCACGTCGTGGCCCGTCCGAGCGGCACCGAGCCGAAGCTGAAGTGCTACCTCGAGGTGCGGCTGGACCCGCGCGACGACGTCGCCGCGGCCCGTGCCGAGGCGGCCGGGAAACTCGCCGACCTGCGTCGGGAGATGGCCGCCGCCCTCGGCGTCGACGCCTGAGCCGCTCCGCTGGGAGACCTTGCACCGAGCTTGGTGCAACGTCTCCCAGCGGAACCGCCCCGGGCGCCTCGTCGGTACAGTAGGGGCATGATCCGCCGGGCGTTCATCGCTGCTCTCCTCGGTCTCCTCGTCGTCCTGCTCCCGGCCCTGCCGGCGCAGGCGGCCACCAGCGCTCCCATCACCCGCTACGACGTCGACGTCAACCTTCGCGACGACGGCGTGGCCGAGGTGGTCATGGACTTCACGATGGACTTCGGGCAGTTCTCCGGCCGCGGGCCGATCCTGCAGTTCTCCACCAAGCAGTACGACGGCAACGACCGCGACTACTGGTACAACTTCGAGTACTCCCGGCCCCGGGTGAGCTCGTCGACGGGCGCGCGCACCGACCTCAGCGTCGACACCTCCAGCACCGCCGTCGTGTGGCGGATCGGCAACGAGGACGTCGTGAACTACTCTGCCCAGGACTACCGGATCGAGTTCACCCTGTCGGGCATCGTGGTGAGCGACCACCCCGAGTCCGGCCTCGACGAGTTCAACTGGAACGTCTTCAGCGGCAACGACTCCGACGTGACCGACCTCACGGTCACGGTCGGCGGCCCGGTGCCTGTGGAGCGTGCCGCCTGCTTCACAGGCTCCGCGTACGACCAGCAGTGCGACGCACGGATCAGCGAGGGCAGGGCCGTGTCGCAGCTCGCGCAACTGCCGCCCGGCCAACCCCTGCAGGTCGTCGCCGGATTCCCCGCCGGCACCTTCGGCGGCGTGGAGCAGGTCCGCACCCGGGTGCCGTCGCTGATGTCCAACCTCACGCCCGGCGTCGGTGGCTACGCGGTCGCCGGTGCCCTCGGTGTCGCGGCGATCGCGGGATCCGCCGTGCTGCACCGCCGCAACAAACGCGACCTCGTGTACCTGGGCCTCACCCCCGGCACCACACCCACCCGCGGCGAGGAGGGACGCGTCGGCCTGCAGGACACCAGCAAGATCCCGGTCGCCGTGCAGTTCCAGCCACCGAAGGGCGCCACCCCGGGCGAGGTGGGCACGCTCATCGACGCGACGGCGGACGGGATCGACGTGTCGGCCACCCTCATCGACCTCGCCGTTCGCGGCTACCTCCAGATCATCCCGGACCGCTCGGGCCGCAACTTCACCATGCGGCTCACCGGCAAGGACACCTCCGCGCTGCAGGAGTTCGAGTCGACGCTCCTGCACCGCATCTTCAAGGGCGCCCGCACCCGCACGATGGAGGAACTGCGCGAGAAGGACTTCCACACCGTGATGTCGGGGGCCCGTAGCGGCCTCTACAGCGCGATGGTGCACCGACGCTGGTTCACCAAGAACCCCCGCACCGCCGGCGCCGGCTACATCTCGCTGGCCGTCCTCTCCGCGCTCGTCGGGGCGGGGCTCGGGGTGCTGCTGTGGAACCAGTCGCTGGCGCTCGTGGGGCTACCGTTCCTGATCCTCGCCCTCGGGCTGTTCCTCGTCGCCGGGGAGGCCAGTCAGCGCACCGCGGAGGGCTCCGCGATGCTGGCGCAGGCGCGCGGGTTCGAGCTGTACCTGCGCACCGCGGAGGCGAACCAGATCAAGTTCGAGGAGGGCATCGACGTCTTCAGCCGCTACCTCCCCTACGCCATGATCTTCGGCGTCGCCGACCGCTGGGGCAAGGTCTTCGCGCAGTTGGAGCAGGAGGGCCGCTACCAGACCGACACGCGTTGGCTGCTCGCGGACGCCTACGTGTCGCCCTACTACTTCGCCTCGCTGATGCACGGCTTCTCGAACTCGTTCTCTTCCGCGATGTCCGCCTCCGCGGCGTCGTACGCCGCGGCGCAGGCCTCGAGCGGCTCCTCCGGCGGCTCGGGCTTCAGTGGCGGTGGCGGGTTCGGGGGCGGTAGCGTCGGTTCGTGGTGAACGCGCGAACCCTCCTCCTGGTGGCCGGGCCCTCCGGCAGCGGCAAGTCCCGGCTGGCGCGCCTCGGCGGCGTAGCGGCCCTGTCGCTCGACGAGTTCTACCACGACCTCGACCACCCCGGCCTGCCCCGCTCCCCGATCGGCATCACCGACTGGGACGACGCCCGCTCCTGGAACGCCGACGAGGCGCTCACCGCGCTGCGCACGCTGCTCGACGAGGGCGTGGCGGAGGTGCCCGTCTACGACATCTCGCTGTCCCGACGGGTGGGCGCGCGGGTCCTCGACTGTCATGACTCGAAGGTCATACTCGCGGAGGGTGTGTTCGCCCCCCAGACGCTTGCAGCGGTCCGACGGGCCGGGCTGCCGGCACGCGCGATATGGCTCGACCGTCCGCGCGCCAACAACTTCTCCCGCCGCCTGGCGCGCGACCTCAAGGAGAAGCGCAAGCGCCCGACGGTGCTCCTCCGGCGGGGCGTGGCCCTCTACCGCGACGAGCCCAGGCTCCGCGAGGCGGCGCTGGCCGCCGGCTTCGAGCCGATGCCGATGCGGCGGGCGCTCCGGTTGGTGCGGCGCGCCGCGGGCGCCGACTCCTAGGCGGGGATCGGGGCCCAGCTGGGCCCGGTCTGGCCGAGCTTCTCGTCGAGCTTCGCGAACAGCGGCGACGGCTTCGCGAGTGGCGTCCCAGCGACGATCGGCCGGTGCTCCCACTTCGCGAGTTGCGCGTCGTAGTCGCCCTGCAGGGTCGGGTAGGTGAGGTCGCCGTCGCTGACCTCGACGACCTGCGGCTGCGCGGCCCACAGACCCTCCCCGCCGAGCGCCTCGAAGATCTTCTGCGCCGAGTGCGGGAGGTACGGGGTGAGCAGCGTGTTGCAGTCGGAGACCACCTGCAGCGCGACGTGGAGGACCGTGTCGCGGCGGACGGGGTCGTCCTTCAGCTTCCACGGCTCCATGTCGGAGAGGTACTTGTTGGCGAGACCGACGATGCGCATCGCCTCGGTGATGCCGGCCTTGAAACGGCGCGCCTCGATGTGGTCGCCGACGGTGTCGAACGCGCGGCGGGACTCGTCGAGCAGGGTCTTGTCCTCGTCACTGAGCTCGCCGGCCTCCGGGATGGCGCCCACGTTCTTGTGCGCCATCGAGATGGACCGGTTGACGAGGTTGCCCCATTCGTTGGCGAGCTCGAAGTTCGTGCGCCGCACGAACTCCTCCCACGTGAAGTCGGTGTCCTGGTTCTCCGGGCCGGCGACCGCGATGTAGTAGCGCAGGGCGTCCGGCCCGAACTCCGCGAGGAAGTCGGTGACGAAGATCGACGCGCCCCGCGAGCTGGAGACCTTGGAGCCCTTCATCGTCATGAACTCGGAGCTCACGACCTCCGTGGGCAGCTGGAGTTCGCCCAGCGACTCGCGCGTACTGCCGCCCGCCTCGCCCTGACCGTTGCAGCCGAGCAGGATGGCGGGCCAGATGACCGAGTGGAAGACGATGTTGTCCTTGCCCATGAAGTAGTAGGACTTGGTGTCGGGCTCGTTCCAGAACCGGCGCCAGGCCTCCGGGTCGCCGGAGCGCTTGGCCCACTCCTTCGTCGCCGAGAGGTAGCCGATCACGGCGTCGAACCAGACGTAGATGCGCTTCATCGGAGCGTCGCGCCACTGGTCGAGCGGGATCCGCACGCCCCAGTCCAGGTCTCGGGTGATGGCGCGGGGCCGCAGGTCCTCGAGGAGGTTGTGGCTGAACTTCAGCACGTTCGGCCGCCAGTCCGTGCGGGTGTCGATCCACTCCCCCAGTTGCTTGGCGAGCTTCGGCAGGTCGAGGAAGAAGTGCTCGGTCTCGACGAACTCCGGCGTCTCCCCGTTGATGCGCGACTTCGGGTCGATCAGGTCGGCCGGGTCGAGCTGCTTGCCGCAGTTGTCGCACTGGTCGCCGCGCGCGTTGGTGTAGCCGCAGTGGGGACAGGTGCCCTCGATGAACCGGTCCGGCAGCGTACGCCCGGTCGACGGAGAGATCGCCCCCATCTGCGTCTCGGCGAAGATGTAGCCGTTGTCGTGGAGCGCGGTGAAGACGTCCTGGACCACCGCGGCGTGGTTCGGGGTCGTGGTGCGGGTGTAGAGGTCGTAGCTCAGCCCCAGCCCCTGCAGGTCGCGGACGATCTGTGCGTGGTACTTGTCCGCCGTCTCGCGCGCGGTGAGGCCCTCCTGGTCCGCCTTCACCTGGATCGCCGTGCCGTGCTCGTCGGATCCCGACACCATCAGCACGTTGTGCCCGCGCATTCGCATGAACCGCGAGAAGACGTCGGAGGGGACTCCGAAGCCGGACACGTGGCCGATGTGACGGGGGCCGTTGGCGTAGGGCCAGGCGACGGCGTTGAGAATGTCGGACATGGCGGTCAGTCTATCGTCCGGCGACGTGGCCCCTCACCACCTGCGAACGGCCCCAGACCCGGGCCGAGGCGCCGCTCCGGCCCCGCGCCAGCCGCTCCCCACGGAGAAGCGACCCTCCCGAGGTGCATCATGACCAACACAGAAGCGTACCGAGAGGGGAGGGGGCCATGACTACGGCATCCGCCGATCCAGGGGGTCCGATGGCGACGCGCCAGTTGGCCGCCGAGTACCAGCCGCGACGGGGCCGGCGCGCGCAGAGGTCCCGCGAGAAGTACAACCGCAAGGAGGCCATCGCCGGACTCTTGTTCATCACGCCGTGGATCATCGGCTTCCTGGTGTTCACCGTGATCTCCATGAGCTACAGCCTGGTGCTGTCCTTCACCGACTACGACCTGGCCACCAACACCATGGACCCCGTGGGGACGGAGAACTTCGAGCAGCTCGCGCAGAACCCCCGCGTGCTGCGCTCGCTGGGCAACACCTTCACCTTCGCACTGATGGCGGTCCCCGTGGAGGTCTCCATGGCGCTCCTCATCGCGATGCTGCTCAACTCGGTGCGACGGGGTGCGGGTCTCTTCCGCGTCATCTACTACCTGCCGAAGATGACGCCCGCCGTCGCCACCGCCGCGGTCTTCCTGCTGCTGCTCAACGGCAACCAGGGCGCGATCAACAAGGGCCTCGACATGATCGGCATCCAGGGCCCCCAGTGGCTGCTGGACCCGGACTGGGTGAAGCCCTCCATCGTCGTGATGTCGGCGTGGAGCGTCGCCGGGTCCGCCGTGATCCTGCTCGCCGCGCTTCAGGCGGTCCCGAAGGAGCTCTACGAGTCGGCCGCGCTCGACGGGGCGGGCCGACTCAGCCGCTTCCGCAACATCACGCTGCCGATGATCTCCCCGACGCTGTTCTTCATCGTCATCACGCTCACGATCGCGTCGCTGCAGGTGTTCGACCAGGCGTACCTGCTGTTCTACCGGGACGGCGCGAACTCCGCGGCCCCCGAAGCCGCCCTGTTCTACGGCGTGTACCTGTACCAGCAGGCCTTCCAACAGTTCAACTTCGGGCTCGCCGCCGCCATGGCCTGGCTGCTGTTCGTGATCATCCTGCTGATCACCGTGGTGCAGCTCAAGGTCGGCGAACGGCTGGTCTACTACGAAGGGGGCAAACGATGACCACCACCGCCACCAACCAGTCCGAGATCACCGCCGCCGTCCGCGCGCCCGGCACCCCGGCCCCGGCGCCGAGGCGTCGCGGCCCCGAGGGGTGGCGGTTGCGGGAGTGGCTCTTCGAGGGCATCCGCTGGATCATCCTGCTCGCGCTCGCGGCCCTCTTCATGTACCCGTTGCTGTGGCTCGTCTCGGCGAGCCTGAAACCCCGCGGAGAGGTGTTCGACAACCGGCTGATCCCGAAGACGTTCACGCCCGAGAACTACGTCGAGGTGTGGGACCGGCTGCCGTTGCTCAGCTGGCTCGGCAACTCGATCTTCATCGCGGTCGCGGCGGCGCTGTTGATGACGCTCGCCTCCTCCGCCGTCGCGTTCGGGTTCGCCTACTTCCGGTTCCCGGGGAAGAACATCCTGTTCGGCATCGTCCTCGCGACGATGATGCTGCCCGGTGCCGTGACCCTGATCCCGAACTACCTGATCTGGAAGTACCTGGGCTTCTTGGGGACGCACGTCCCCCTGTGGGGCGGCGCCCTGTTCGGCTCGGCCTTCTACATCTTCCTGATGCGGCAGTTCTACATGGGCGTGCCCCGCGAGCTGTTCGAGGCCGCCCGCGTGGACGGGTGCGGCTACTTCGGCCTCTTCACGAGGATCGCGTTCCCCCTCACGCTGCCGAGCGCGATCATCGTGTTCCTGTTCGAGTTCCAGGCCGCCTGGAACAACTTCACCGGCGCCCTGATCTACCTCAACTTCGGCGACGTGGAGGACTACACGGTCCCGCTCGGCATCAACTACGCGATGACCCAGTTCTCCCCCACCGCCGGCGGCGAGGGCGACTACCAGTACGTGATGGTCGCGGCGCTCGTCGTGACGCTGCCCATGCTGCTGCTGTTCGCCTTCGGGCAGCGGTACTTCATCCAGGGCCTCTCCAGCGGCGGCCTGAAGGGCTGAGCCGCAGGCGACGCGGACATGAAGGAAGGGGCGGCTCCGGCCGCCCCTTCCTTGTTGTGCCGCGAGGTCAGCCGAGGCTGTCCCACTCGTTCATCGCCTGCGCCTGCGCGTCGGCCAGCGCCTGCTCAACGGACTTCTCGCCACCCATCGCCGCACCGGCGGCCTGCTTGATGGCCTCGTCGATCGGGGCACCGACCGGCGAACCGCCGAACGTGCGCGTGTCCTCGAGCACCGAGTAGGCCGTCTCGATCAGCTTGTCGAAGTCCTCGTTGCCGCTGGGCGCGACGTGCGCGTCCTTGATGGCCTGGTCCGCCTCCGGGGAGCCGGTGAAGATGCCGGTGAAGATCGCGTCGTTCTCCTCCACCGTCTGGGCACGCGCCTCACCGGCGGCCTTCCAGGCGTCGAGGCTGGTGACCGTCGTGATCCACTGGCACGCGGCGACGGGGTTCTCGGCGTTGGCCGGGATGGCCAGGGCGCTACCACCGGCGTAGCCGAACGGGTTGCCGTCGGCGTCGCGCAGCGGCTGGGCGTCGAGGCTCACTTCGTCCTTCACGTTGGAAAGCACGTTGATGTACCACTGGGCCCACAGCGCGGCGGCCACCTGGTTCTGCACGTACTGGTTCTGGTCGCCGAACACGTCCCAGGTCTGCTTGAACGACGTGACCTCGGCGTAGCCGCCCTGCGCGTCGAACAGCTCGATGAGGAAGTTCATCGCCTCGACGTTGGCCGGGTCGTCGAGCGTCGGCTTGCCCTCGTCGTCCATCACCTTGCCGCCGAACGCGGTCAGCCAGGTGACGATGGAGCCCGGGATGTCCGGGTCGAAGCCGAGCTGGGTGGGCTGGGCGCCGTTCATCACGGTCAGCTGCTTCGCCAGCGCGACGAGCGCCTCCGGGTCCGACGAGTCGAACTGCTCCGCGGTCACACCCGCCGGCTCGGTGAGCGCCTTGTTGATGATGATGATCGACGGCTGGAAGAACTGCGGCGCGGCGTAGACGGAGCCGTCGTAGGTGACGTCGCCGATCACCGCGGGGTACCAGTACTCGTCCGGGGTGATCTCCTGCGAGGCGAAGCACTCGTCCATCGGCATGATCAGCCCCTGCTGCGCATACGTCGCGATGGACTGCCGGTCCATCTGGACGACGTCGGGCAGCGTGCCGGCGGCCGAGAGCGCGGCGAACTTCTGAGGGTCGAAGTTGGCGGTGTCCATCTCGACGGTGACGCCGGACAGCTTCTCCGCGGCGAGGTCCGACCGGGACAGGCCCACCTCGTCGCTCGGGTTGAAGCCGAGTGTCTTGAGGGTGCCGGACGCCTCGCCCCCGAAGTCGACGCCGCTGCCCGCATCATCCGAGCCCTCACCGTCAGGGTCCGCGGGCCCGTCGTTCCCGCCCCCGCAGGCCGTGAGCGCGAGGACGCAAGCGACACCGATCGCGGCCAGCCCCTTCGGATTCCTGAAGATCTTCATTGAGATTCCCTCCCTAGTGGTTGCCCGGATCGTACGCCCGGGCGAGGTCAGAAATCCCTGTACGTCATTCGCCCGGGGTCACCTGAGCAAACCTCATCCGCCATCCCGTGGGCGTCCGCTGCCAGAGCGAGAACCTGAGGTTCCCGTCGTGCCGCCACCGCATCCCGGCGACGTCGTCACCGTAGGCGTCGACGGCCAGCACCTCGAACTCGCTCGTCGTCGGGCTCCACGGCCCGTCGTCCAGGACCCGCTCGACGCCGCGGACGGTGTGGGCGACGAACTCAGGGTGCAGCAGTTCAGCCAGCTTCGCCACGTCGGCGCGGGTACGGCTGTCGAGCAGTTGTCGGGTGTGATTGAGGAGCACCGCCTTGACCCGCGGCGACGCCGTGCCGGGAGTCGCGGGCGGCTGGGGCGCGGGCTCACCGAGCGAGAAGAGGTCCGGCTCCGGGTCCGATTGCCCGACCGAGAACCGCGCCTCTGCGGCCTCCAGCACCGCGCCGCGGAACCCCGGCCCGGGGTCCGGCCGCCGGCCCGCCTGGAACGCCTCCGCGGCGCGGCGGGCGCGCAGGTCGGCGGCCTCGTTGAGCCGGTGGCCGGCGTGACCCTTGACCCACTCGAACTGCACTTCGCGGCCGCGCAGCGCCTCGTCGAGCGCCTTCATCAGCTCGACGTTGAGCACCGGCTTGCCGTCGCCCTTCTTCCAACCGCGCCGCTTCCAGCCCGGCAGCCACTTCGTCAGCGAGTTGATGACGTACTGCGAGTCGCAGAGGATGCGGAGCCGGCGCGGGTCGTCGACCGTCGACTCGAGCAGGTTGAGCACGGCCATCAGCTCGGCCATGTTGTTGGTGCCGTGCTCCCAGCCGCCCGCGGCCCAATGGTCGTCGTCGATGTACCAGGCCCAGCCGGCCGGGCCGGGGTTGCTGAGCGACGAGCCGTCGGCGGCCGCGACGATCTCAGCCGGCATAGCCCGGCAGGATGATCTCGTCCAGGAGCCGCTGCTTCTCGTCGTGGTGGGCGAAGGACGCGCGCATCGCCTCGACGGTGATGCGGCGGAAGTCGTCCAGGCCCCACCCGAACGCCTCGGCCACCAGCGCGAACTCGCGCGACATCGTCGTGCCGGAGACGAGGCGGTTGTCGCAGTTGATCGAGATGTTGAAGCCGAGGTCGTGCAGCACGCCGACGGGGTGCTGGGCGATCTCGTCGGCGATGCCGGTCTGCAGGTTGGACGACGGGCACACCTCCAACGGGATCTGCTGGTCCAGGACGTACTGCGCCAGACGCCCGAACCGTGGCGTGTCCCCGCCCAGCTCGATGTCCTCGACGAGTCGCACCCCGTGGCCGATGCGCCGGGCCGCACAGATCTGGAGCGCGTCGAAGATCGACTCGGGCCCGACCGCCTCGCCGGCGTGGATCGTGTAGGGGAAGTTGTGGCGACGCAGGTACTCGAACACCTTCACGAACCGGTGCGCGGAGAACCCGTCCTCCGCTCCGGCGATGTCGAAACCGACGACGCCCTGGTCGCGGTACTCGATCGCGAGCTCCGCGATCTCGTTGGTCGGGTCCCCGTGTCGCATCGACGTGACGATCTGCTTCGCGAGGATCGTGCGGCCCTGCGCGGCGGCGAGGTCCATGCCCTCCTGGAGGCCGTCCCGGACGGCCTCGACGATGGCCCTGAGGCCGAGGTCGCGGGTGATGTGCTGCTCGGGGGCGTACCGCAGTTCGGCGTAGACGACGCCGTCGGCCGCAAGGTCCTCAACGGCCTCCCTGGCGACGCGCACCAGGTGGTCACGGGTCCGCATCGCGGCGACGGTGTAGTCGAAGGTCTGCAGGTACTGCACGAGCGAGCCGGAGTTCGCGGCGTCGTAGAACCACTCGGCGAGCAGGTCCGCGTCCGTGGTGGGGATCTCGTGCCCCACCTCTCCCAGGTGGTCGACGACCGTCTGCGGCCGGAGTCCCCCGTCGAGGTGGTCGTGCAGGGCGACTTTCGGCAGCCTCTTCAGCTGTTCCAGATCCATGCGCTACACCCTAGGACCTTTGGTGGCGGCGCCGCTATGCGCGGCCCGTGACCGCCGCGATGTCCCCCGGCCCGAACGCCTGCGGCAGCACCTGGTCGAACGGCAGCACGCCCTCGGGAGTCCGTACGGTGAGCTCCGGCGAGCGGTGCTCGCTCAGGAGCTGGCGGCACCGTCCGCAGGGCATGATCACGTCGCCGTCGGCGTTCACGCAGACGAACGCGACGAGGCGGCCGCCCCCCGTCTTGGCGAGCTCCGAGACCAGCCCGCACTCGGCGCAGAGCGTGACGCCGTAGCCGGCGTTCTCCACGTTGCAGCCCGAGACCAGCCTGCCGTCGTCGACGAGCGCCGCCGCCCCCACGGGATACCCGGAGTAGGGCACGTAGGCGAGCCGGGTCATGCGGCGCGCCTCCTCGAGCAGGACGTCCCAGTCCACGGCCACGTCAGTGTCCCTTCACGTAGTGGACGCCGTCCGCGGCCGGCCCGCGCACACGGCCGATGAGGCCCGCGACGGCGATGATCGTGATCAGGTAGGGCAGGGCCTGGAGGAACTCGCTGGGCATCGGCGTCTGCAGCGGGCCCACGGTCTGCGCCAGCTGCCTCGAGAACCCGAAGAACAGCGCCATGAGGGCAGCCAGGACCGGGTGCCAGCGACCCATGATCACCGCCGCCAGCGCGATGAAGCCGTTGCCGGCCGTGACCCCGGTGGTCTGGAAGGCGCCGGAGTTGCCGATCGTGAAGAACGCGCCGCCGAGGCCCGCGAAGACGCCGCCGAGCAGCACCGAGGAGAACTTGGTGCCGACCACGTTGATGCCCACGGTGTCGGCCGCGTGGGGGTGCTCACCGACGGAGCGGACCCGCAGGCCCCACTTGGTCTTGTAGAGGACGAACCAGACGACCACGACCGACACGATGGCGATGTAGGACAGCGGCCGCTGCACGAACAGGATCGGCCCGACGAAAGGCAGCTGACTGAGCCCCGGGATGGCCACCGGCTGCATGACGGCCACCGCGTTCAGGTCGGGGCTGTCCTTCACCAGCTGGTGGAACATGAAGCCCGTGAAGCCCGTCGCGAGCAGGTTGATGACGACGCCCAGGACGACGTGGTCCATCAGGTACTTCAACGCGAAGATGCCGAGCAGGACCGCCGACAGCACCCCCGCCAGCACAGCGGCGAAGAGCGCCGCCCACAGGTTCTTGGTGAGGCCGGCGACGACGGAGGCGGTGAACGCGGCCGTCAGCATCTGGCCCTCGATGGCCACGTTGACGACGCCGGCGCGTTCCGACAGGACGCCGCACATGGCGCCGAGCATGATCGGCGTGGCGTACTGCAGCGTGCCGTTGAGCTGGTTGGTGAGCGTGAACGGCAGCGGCGCGTCAGCGGCCACCCAGACGATGAAGCCGACGAGCAGCGCGACGCCCGCGAGGACGCCCAGCCAGGTGGAGTACGGCTTGGGGACCCGCTTGGCGACGAAGAACCCGCCGACGAACAGCAGCACCGCGGCAGCGAGCGCGACCACGGGTACGGCCGGCACCTCGATGGTGGGCAGTTTGATCTCGTCGAAGGCGTCCGAGAGCGCGATCCGCGACGTACCCGTCGACGTGAACGCGGCGACGGCCAGAAGGAGGCCGACGATCGCGATCAGCGTGCCCGAGGAGAGCCGCTGCCGGCGCTTGGCCGGCGACTCGACGGTCTTGCTGGTCCTCACGGGCGCGTCGGGAATCACCGTGGTGCTCATGCGGCCACCGCCTTCGGCTTGGGGGTACGGGAGGTCTTGCGCTGGCGCAGGAACGGCAGCACCCACATCACGAAGGCGGGCGCGGCGACGAACAGGACGATCAGCGCCTGGATGAGGTCGACGAGGTCCGACGGCGTGTTGGCGCGCACCTGCATCGTGCGGGCGCCGGCCTTCAACGCGCCGAACAGCAGCCCTGCCAGCAGCACGCCGACGGGGCGCGACCTCCCGAGGAGCGCGACCGTGATCGCGTCGAAGCCGATCGCGCCGACGATGCCGACCGAGAGCTGGGTCGGGAAGCTGGTGATGAGTTCCGGCGCGGTGACCGCGTTCACACCGGCCATGCCGGCCAGGGCGCCGGAGATTGCCATGGTGACGATGGTCACCCGGGAGACGTTGATGCCCGCCACCGCCGCGGCGTGGGGGTTCAGGCCCACGGCCTGGATGCGGAGGCCGAGCGTGGTGCGCTCGAGGATCCACCAGACCAGCACGACCGCCAACAGTGCGAGCAGGAAGCCGAGGTGGAGGCGGCTGCCGGCCAGGCGCGGCATCGTCGCGGACCACTCCACGACGGGGCCGATGGGGTCGTTGCGGCCGGGCGCCATGAACGCGGGCCGCTGCAGCAGGAACTGCAGCAGGTAGACGGCGAGGTAGTTCATCATGATGGTCACGATGACCTCGTGGGCCCCGGTCTTGGCCTTGAGGAAGCCGACGATGCCGCCCCAGATGGTGCCCATCGCCACGCCGACGAGGATCACCAGCGGCAGGTGCACGAACAGCGGCAGGCCCTTGACGGTGAAGCCGATGAACGCGCCCCAGATGGCGCCCATGATCGCCTGGCCCTGGCCACCGATGTTGAAGAGGCCCGCCCGGAAGGCGAGCGCGATGCCGAGCCCGGCGAGGATGAGCGGCGTCGCCTGCGCGGTGGTCTCGGTGAACGCCACCCACGAGCCGAACGAGCCCTGGAGCAGGGAGATGTACGTCAGCGAGATCTTCTCCCACGAGGCGCCCAGCGCGTCACCCGGCCGGGCGAAGAAGTAGCCCCACTTCTCCCCCACCTCGGGGTCGAGGATGATCATCACGATCGAGCCGACGATGAACGCCAGCACGAGGGACCAGAAGGTCACCGCCGCCGAGTTCAGCCACTTGCTGTACGACGCCTTCGGCTTCGTCTCGGGCTTGTGGTCCTTCGGTGGCGCCTCCTCGACGCGCTTGGCCTCACTCACCGCTGCCTTCCCTTCCCGCGATCGCGTCCTCGTAGCTCACGCCGGCCATCATCAGGCCCAGCACCTCGCGCGGCGTGTCCGGCGGCACGATGCCGACGATGCGGCCGCGGTACATCACGGCGATGCTGTCCGCCAGCGACTCGACCTCCTCCAACTCCGTGGAGATGATGAGCACGGCGGTGCCGGCGTCACGCTCGGCGACGATGCGCTTGTGGAGGAACTCGATGGCGCCGACGTCGACGCCTCGGGTGGGCTGGTTGGCCAGCAGGAGGCTGAGGTCCCGCGAGAGTTCCCGCGCCAGCACCACCTTCTGCTGGTTGCCGCCCGAGAGCGAGTTGAGGGGGGCGGTGTGCGAGCTCGTGCGGATGTCGAACTCCTCGATCCGCTCGATCGCATTGGCCTCGATGGCGTCGAGCCTCAGGTTGCCGCGGTTGGCGAATTCCCGGAGGTTGTTGATGACCAGGTTCTGAGCGATGGAGAACTCGCCGACGAAGCCGTCGCGGCGCCGGTCCTCGGGCACGTAGCCGAGCCCTGCTCTGAGCGTCTCCGCCGGGGGCGCGTCGGTGATGTCGACGCCGTCGAGGGTGACGGTCCCGATCGCCACGGGCAGCGTGCCGAGCAGCGCCTCGGCGAGTTCGGTCTGGCCGTTGCCCTGGACGCCCGCGATGACGACGATCTCCCCGCCGCGCACGGTGAGCGACAGGTCGTCCACCGCGACCGCCCCCGACGGCGCGGCGACGGTGACTCCGTCGAGGACGAGGCGCGGCTCGCCCGGCCGGGCGGGCGCCTTGCTCACCTGGAGCGACACGTCGCGGCCCACCATCATCGAGGCGAGCTCGGTCTCGGAGGCGTCCGGCGTGGCTTGGCCGACGACCTTGCCGCGGCGGATGACGGTGATGTCGTCGGCGACCTCCTTCACCTCCCGGAGCTTGTGGGTGATGAACACGATCGCGCGGCCCTCGTCGCGCAAGGCCCGCATGACGGCCATGAGCTCGTCGATCTCCTGCGGTGTGAGCACGGCGGTGGGCTCGTCGAGGATGAGGTAGCGGGCGCCGCCGGCCAGCGCCTTCAGGATCTCGACCCTCTGCTGGAGGCCCACGGGGAGGTCCTCCACGAGGGCGTCGGGGTCGACGTCGAGCTTGTAGCGCTCGGAGAGTTCGCGGACCCTCGCACGGGCGTCGCTGATGCTCAGCAACCCGGCGCGGCCGGGCTCGGAGCCGAGCACCATGTTCTCCGCGACGGTGAAGACGGGGATGAGCATGAAGTGCTGGTGGACCATGCCGATGCCGGCGTCCATGGCCTCCTTCGGGCCCTTCGCCAGCAGGGGCTGGTCGCCGATCGTGATCCGGCCCTCGTCGGCCTCAAGCAGCCCGAAGAGGACGTTCATGAGGGTGGACTTGCCGGCGCCGTTCTCGCCGAGGAGGCAGTGGATCCGGCCGGGGGTGATGTCGAGCGTGATGGAGTCGTTGGCGGTCAACGATCCGAAGCGCTTCGTGATGCCCTCGAGGTGCAGCACTGGAGCGCTGTGGGTGGTGGTGCTCAAGGTTCCTCCTCGCCGTCGTCGGCGGTAACAAACATAGTGGCTCGGCACCGTTGCCGAGTGAGAAACGGGAGGGGCACCCGAGGGCGCCCCTCCCGTCCGACGGGCGCCGCCAAGAGGCGGCGTCCGGCTAGTGCAGGATCACGGCTGCGAGGGAGAGGTGATCTCGATCTCGCCGGAGATGATCTTGGCCTTCAGGTCGTCCAGCTCGGCCGTGAGGCCCTCGGGCAGGTCGTCCTCGAAGTCGTGGAACGGGGCGAGCGCGACGCCTTCGTTCTCGAGGGTGCCGATGTACTCCTCGGAGGTGAACTCGTCGTTCATCGAGGCTTCGATGGCCTCGAAGACGGCGACGTCCATGCCCTTGGCGACGGAGGTGATGATGACGCTGCCGAACTCGGAGGCCGACTCGTAGCCGTCGGTGTCGACCCAGATGGCGTTGACCTTGCCGCCAGACTCCTGGGCCGCCTGGAGCGCACCCTGGCCGGCGGGGCCGGCGACGGGCATGATGATGTCCGCGCCCTGCGAGATGAGGGTCGACGCCGTGTTCTTGCCACCGGGGATATCACCGAACGGGTCGTTGCCGCCGATGAACTGGCCGTCCTGGGCCTCCTCGCTCCAGCCGAGCAGCTGGACGTCGGTGCCCTTGGTCTCGTTGTGGTACTTCACGCCCTGGTCGAAGCCGTCCATGAAGATCGTGACCGTCGGGTACTTGGCGCCGCCGAAGGTACCGACTACGCCGGTCTCCGTCATCGCGGCCGCGGTGTAGCCGGCCAGGAAGGCGGGCTGCGCCGCGTTGAACAGGAGGCCCTTCGCGTTGTCGACGCCCTCGAAGGAGTTGAAGTCGACGATCGCGAAGTCGACGTCGGGGTTCTGCTTGGCGGCGGCCTCGGTGGCGTTGGCCAGCGCGAAGCCGACGGTGACGATGATGTTGCAGCCCTCGTCGATCATCGACTGGATGTTGCCGGCGTACTCGGACTCGGCGTTGGACTCGATCTCGTTGACCTCGATGCCCAGCTCCTCCTCGGCGCGGAGCAGGCCGTTGTACGAGGTCTCGTTGAAGGACTTGTCGTCGAAGCCTCCGAAGTCGGAGACCATGCAGGCCTTGAAGTCGGCGTTGGTGGCTTCGCTCTCGGTCTCCGCGGGAGCGGAGCTCTCACCGGCCGTCGCGCTGGCGTCGTTGGTAGGGGCGGCGGTGTTCTCGGCGGGCGGTTCCGCACAGGCGCTGAGCGCGAGCAGCGACGCAGCGGCGAGCGCGCCGACGCGCATTAGCGATTTCTTCACTTTTTGTTCCTCCTTGGAAGCAATCAGGTTGATTGAGATTATTGCGTGTGATGATCCGACAACTAATCCGGCACCCCAATCGTTATCTGACCGCGACCTAGACCACCTGCTGCACGAGCGCCATCGCGGCGCGCACCATGGAAAGGGTCTGCTCGCGCCAGTCGGGTTCCTGCCCGCGGTACGGGCCGGTGGCCAGTGAAAGGATCACGGCGGCCGCACGGAGCCGGAGTTCGACGGGGTCGACCCGCCGGTCGAAGACCGGCACCCAGCGGGCCAGCAGTTCGCGGACCTTGGCCTCCTGGACGGGGTTCATCCGCTGGATCGTCGACAGGTGGCCGATCAGGCAGGCGAGGTCGTCGGCGCGTCGGCCCGGGCCGATCGTGTCCACGTCCAGGATCCCGACCACCCGGCCGTCGGCCACGTGGACCTGCCCCTCGTGGAAGTCCCCGTGCGTCGGCTCGTCACCCGGCGGATAGCCGGCGAGGCCGCGCTCGATCTTGTCGACGAGCCACTCGACGTCGCTCGTGGCCTCCGGCAACGGGGCGATGACGAGGCGTCCGTAGTGGGCGGCCGCGTCGGCCCAGGGCGGACGACGCTCCAGCCCGGTGACAGCGGCCGGCATGGAGTCCAGCAGCTCGATGAGCGCCTCAGGAGTGCACGGGTCGCCGGGCGCGAACAGCGCGCGCGCCAGCGGCTCGCCCGGCAGTTCCCGCGTGACGAGCAGGTGGTCCTCGGTGGTCATCGCCACCTCGGGGGCGGGGATGCCCGCGTCACGCAGCAGCAGGTGACGCTGGTGCACCCCGTGGAAGTGCCGTTCACGGAGCACCTTCACGTAGAAGACGAGCGGCCCGACCTGCACCTTCACCACTGCGCGCCGTCGCGGCCGGTAGCCGATCATGGACAGGGAGAGCTGGTCCCCGGTGAGCGGGGCCGGAGCGAGCCCCCCGGCGGTCAGGACCTCGGCCATGCGGTCCGGGAAGGCGGCCCGCGCCAGACCGGGGAGGTCCGGGTCGTTCGGGTACACCCAGACGGCGACGCGGCGGTTGCCGTCGGCGAAGATCTCCGCGTTGGCGTCGCTGGGCTGCAGCTCGCCGGAGCGTGCCGACACCCCCAGCAACTCGGTGCGTCGCCCGTGCGGCCACTGCACCGTCGCCAGGTAGGTGGCGGTGGTGGACTGCTCGGGCGCCTGGTCGACGTGGTCCAGCTGCCAGTGGACGAGCTCACCGCCCGCGTGGCGGACGGCGGCCTGCAGGAGCGGGGCGACGTCGGGCCCCGTCAGGAGGGAGGCGCCGTCGTCAGGCAACGTCGTCCTCCCGCTTCAGCTTGAACCAGGCGGCGCGGCGGCCGTCCATCTCGGTGACCTCGAAGGTCAGCGCCCGGGGTTCCTCGTCGTCGGACGGCTGGACGGGGAAGAGGTGCACAGTCACGGTGTCCCCGAGTTCGGGCAGCGAGCCCTTGACCGTCATGAAGAAGCCCGCGACCGTGTCGTAGGGGCCCTCGGGGATCACGAACCCGGAGAGGTCGGCGAACTCCTCGATCGTCGTGAGGCCGTCCACCTGGTCGATCTCGGGGCGCTGCACCTGGTCCACGTCGTACTCGTCGGTGATGTCGCCGATCAGCTCCTCCATGAGGTCCTCGAGGGTGACGATGCCCGCGGTGCCGCCGTATTCGTCGCGGACGATCGCGATGTGGGAGCTGGCCTTCCGCATGGCCGTCATGGCGTGCAGGATCTTCACGGTCTCGGGGAGGTTCAGGATCGGGCGGACGAGGCTGCGCAGGTCACCGCCGCGCGCGGTGCCCTCCACGTCCATGAGGTCCCGGACGTGCAGGAACCCGATCACGCGGTCGGCCGAACCCTCCGTGACGGGGTAGCGGGACCGGGGCGCGCCGCGGACCTCCCGGTAGGCCTTCTGGATCGGCATGTCCACGGGCAGGAAGTCCACCTCGGTCCGGGGCACCATCACCTCGCGGAGACTCAGCTCCCCCGCCTGGAAGACCTCGTCGACGATCCGCCGCTCCTCGGAGCCCAGCGTCTCCGAGCTGGAAACCATCTGCCGCAGTTCCTCGTCGGTCACGACCTCGCGGGCCTGGTCCGGATCGCCGCCGAGGATGCGCACCAGTGCGTTGGTCGAGACGTCCAGCAGCCAGATGACCGGCTTCATGAGCCTCGCGATCCCCGAGACGAGCGGGGCGAGTGCGAGGGCGAAGGTCTCCGCCCGCTGCATCGCCAGCCGCTTGGCCGTGAGCTCGCCGACCACGATCGAGAAGTACGCGATGATCAGCGTCAGACCGACCAGCGCGATGGTGTCGGACAGCCCGTCGGGCACGCCCAGCCCCTCGAGCCAGGGCGCCACCGTCGGTGCGATCGCCGAGGCGCCGAACGACGCGGACAGGAAGCCCGAGACGGTGACCCCGATCTGGACCGCGGACAGGAAGTTGTTCGGGTTGTGGGTGAGCCGCTCGATGGCTCGGCCGCGCTTCCCCTTGGTGGCGAGCTGGCGCACCTGGGAGTCGCGGAGGGTGACCAGCGCCATCTCGGCGGCCGCGAACGTGCCGCCGATGACGATGAAGAGCGCGATGAGCGCGATGTCCATCCACATGGGCTTACCGGAAGATCACCGTGCGGTGACCGTCGGCGAGCACCCGGTGCTCGGCGAAGAGCCGCACGGCCTCGGCGAGCGTCTGCGACTCCTGCGCCTGGCCCTTCTGCACCAGCTTGGGCACGCTCATCGTGTGGTCCACCCGGACCACGTTCTGCTCGATGATGGGCCCCTCGTCGAGGTCGCCGGTGACGAAGTGCGCCGTCGCACCGATGAGCTTCACGCCCCGGGTGTGCGCCTGGCGGTAGGGGTTCGCACCCTTGAAGCCGGGCAGGAAGGAATGGTGGATGTTGATCGCCCTGCCCTCGAGGAAGGCGCAGAGCTCGGGGCTCAGGATCTGCATGTAGCGCGCCAGTACGACGAGCTGCACGTCCTGTTCATCGACGACGCGGCGGATCTCCGCCTCGAAGTCGGGCTTCGACTCCGGCGTCACGTAGCGGTGCTCGAAGGGCACCCCGTAGAACCGCGCCATGGGGGCGAGCACGTCGTGGTTGGCCATCACGCCCACCACCTCGATGGGCAGCGTGCCGGAGTGCGTGCGGTAGAGCAGCTCGTTGAGTGCGTGGCCGGCCTTGGAGGCGAGGATCAGCGTGCGGGTCCTCCTCGTCGCGTCGTCGACGTGGAAGCTGGCGCCGAACTCGGCCGTCTGCACCCCCACCGCCTCCCGCAGTTCCGCGGCATCCGAGCCCTGCACCTCGATCCTCGTGAAGAACTGCCCGGAATCGGGCGAACTGAATTGCTGGAGTTCGGTGATGTTGCCGCCCGCGGCGACGATCGCCGCGGTGATGGCATGGACGATGCCGGGCCGGTCAGGGCACTGCAACGTCAGGACAAGTTCGGACATGGCCACACTGTATTGCAAATGGCTTCGCGCCCGTTCTGGACCGGAAACGGGGACCATATACGATCCGCGAAAAAGATATACGAAGGCTCTTGTAAGTGACCCGCTTTTGGGGCAGGCTACCTCCGATAGGTTGCGTTGCAACGACGTTCTGGGACGAAGGAGTACCCATGGCCAACTCTGTCCACCATCCCGACGCGGACCTGCCGGGAGCCCACGGGCAACCCCCCGGCAAGGGTCAGATTCCCACGGCGGAGTTCCGCCGGGTACAGGGGTCGGACGACTTCCGCGAACTGCGACGAGTCTTCCGCGGCTTCGCCTTCCCGATGACGGTGGCGTTCATCGTCTGGTACGCACTGTACGTCGGCCTGTCGGTGTTCGCACCGGGCTTCATGTCCATCAAGGTCTTCGGCGAGGTCACGCTCGGGCTCATCCTCGGGCTCCTGCAGTTCGTGACCACGTTCCTCATCACCTGGCTCTACATCCGCCACATGAACAAGAAGGTCGATCCCATCGCGGCCAGGCTGCGTGAGGACCTCGAAGGGAGCGCACTGTGATCGCCCTCGAAACGGTCGGCAACCCGATCATCAACATCTCCATCTTCGCCGTCTTCGTCGTGGTCACCATGACCATCGTCATCCGGGTCTCCCAGGGCAGCGCCAAGAAGAAGGCCGGCGACTTCTACACCGGTGGCGCGCAGTTCAGCGGCCGCCAGAACGGCTTCGCCATCGCCGGCGACTACCTCTCGGCGGCGTCCTTCCTCGGCATCGTCGGCGCCGTCGCGCTGTACGGCTACGACGGCTTCCTGTACTCCATCGGCTTCTTCGTCGCCTGGCTGGTCGCGCTCCTGCTCGTCGCCGAGCCGTTGCGCAACACCGGCAAGTACACGATGGCCGACGTGCTCTCCTTCCGGATGCAGCAGAAGCCGGTCCGCATGGCCGCCGCGGTGTCCACGCTGGCCGTCTCGTTCTTCTACCTGCTGGCCCAGATGGCCGGCGCAGGCAGCCTCGTGTCGCTGCTGCTCGGCATCGAGAACGACCTCGGCCAGAACGTCGTCGTCGCCATCGTGGGCACCATCATGGTGGGCTACGTGCTGATCGGCGGCATGAAGGGCACCACGTGGGTGCAGATGATCAAGGCGATCCTGTTGATCACCGGCGTCCTCATCATGACCATCTGGATCCTCGCGCTCAAGGGCTTCAACCTCTCCGCGCTGCTCTCCGAGGCCGTGGCCCGCCACATGACGGACGAGCGGGGCATCGGCGAGGCGATCCTCGAGCCGATGAGCCGCTACGGCAACAACCCGCTCGGCTTCATCTCGCTCTCCATCGCCCTCGTCCTGGGCGCCTCAGGCCTGCCGCACGTGCTGATGCGCTTCTACACGGTGCCCACCGCGAAGGAGGCCCGCCGCTCGGTGACCTGGGCCATCGCGCTCATCGGCGCCTTCTACATCTTCACGATGGTGCTGGGCTACGGCGCGGCGTGGCTCGTCGGCCCCGACGCGATCGCCGGCATGCCCGGTGGCGCCAACGCCGCCGCCCCGGCCCTCGCCTACGAACTGGGCGGCACGGTGCTCATGGCCGTGATCGCCGGTGTGGCCTTCGCCACCATCCTCGCGGTCGTCGCCGGCCTGACGATCACCGCGTCGGCGTCCTTCGCCCACGACATCTACAACTCCGTGATGAAGGACGGCAGGGCCGATCCGGCGCAGGAGGTCAAGGTGGCGCGGATCACCTCGCTCGTGATCGGCATCCTCGCCATCGCCGGCGGCATCTTCGCCAAGGACCAGAACGTGGCGTTCCTGGTGGCGCTCGCCTTCGCGATCGCCGCCTCCGCCAACCTCCCGTCGATCCTGTACTCCCTGTACTGGAAGAAGTTCTCCACGGCCGGCTCGACGTGGTCGATCTACGGAGGCCTGTTCTCGGCGCTGATCCTGATCGCCTTCTCCCCCGCCGTCTCCGGCTCGCCGACGTCGATGCTGGGCGAGGGCGTGGACTTCGCCTGGTTCCCGCTCGACAACCCCGCGCTGGTCTCCGTGCCGCTCGGGTTCTTCCTCGGCTGGCTGGGCTCCGTCGTGAAGCCCGACGGCGACCGGTTCGCCGACAAGGCCGCCGAGATGGAGGTCCGCTCCATGACCGGAGCCGGCGCCGAGGGCGCACTCGACCACTGACCCCCGAACCCGCGGGCGCTGCTCCCTCCCCGGGGGACGCGGCGCCCGCGGCCTTTTCCCGGTTCCGCGGACGGGTGGACCGGGGTGCTGACAACATGGTGGAAAGCGACGAAAGGAGCATCCATGGAAGACCACGGACCCAGGCCCAACGCCTTCAACATCGAGGAGGCGGCGCTCCAGACCGATGTCTACCGACGGGTCGTCTGGACCGGCCACTTCCTCCAGGTCACCCTCATGTCGATCCCGCCGGGCGAGTCGATCGGGCTCGAGGTCCACGAGGAGACCGACCAGTTCCTGCGCATCGACGGCGGCAAGGGCGTGTGCGTGATGGGGCCGGAGAAGGACAAGCTCGACTTCGAGCAGGAGGTGTCCGACGGCTGGAGCATCCAGGTGCCCGCCGGCACCTGGCACGACGTCCGCAACACCGGTGACGAGCCCATCAGCCTGTACACGATCTACGCGCCCGTCCACCACTCCTACGGCATCGTCCACAGGACGAAGGAAGAGGCGGAGCACGCCGAGGAGGTCGGCTCCGACGTCCCGCCGCGCTGGACCGAGCAGCCCAGCTGACCCACGGTTGACCGACCGGACGCAGAACCCCCGGCGAGCATGCGCTCGCCGGGGGTTCCGTCGTCAACGGGTCAGATGAGGCCCAGCTCGGTGACGGCCTTGCGCTCGTCCTCGAGCTCCGCCACGGAGGCGTCGATCTTGGCGCGGGAGAACTCGTTGATCTCGAGCCCCTGCACGATCTCGTACTTGCCGTCGGTGACGGTGCACGGGAACGACGAGATGAGGCCCTCCGGGACGCCGTAGGAGCCGTCGGACGGGACGGCCATCGACACCCAGTCGCCCTCCGGCGTGCCGCCGACCCAGTCGCGCATGTGCTCGATCGTCGCGTTGGCGGCGGAGGCCGCCGACGACAGGCCGCGGGCCTCGATGATGGCCGCGCCGCGCTTGGCGACGGTCGGGATGAAGGTCTGCTCCAGCCACTCCTGGTCGTTCACGAGCTCGGCGGCGCTCTGGCCGTCGACCAGCGTGTTGAACAGGTCGGGGTACTGGGTGGCGGAGTGGTTGCCCCAGATGGTCATGTGCTGGATGGCGGTGACCGGGCGGCCGACCTTCGCGGCCAGCTGCGACAGCGCCCGGTTGTGGTCGAGGCGCGTCAGGGCGTTGAAGCGCTCGTTCGGGATGTCGGGCGCATTGGTCATTGCGATGAGCGCGTTGGTGTTGGCCGGGTTGCCGGTCACCAGCACCTTGATGTCGTCGGCCGCCACGTCGTTGAGCGCACGCCCCTGCTGGGTGAAGATGGCGCCGTTGGCGCTCAGCAGGTCGCCGCGCTCCATGCCGGCCTTGCGCGGCATGGCACCGACGAGCATTGCCAGGTTGGCGCCCTCGAAGACCTTCTTCGGGTCGTCGCCGATCTCGACGCCGGCGAGCGTCCGGAAGGCGCAGTCGTCGAGCTCCATCACGACGCCCTCGAGCGCCTTCAGCGCCGGGGTGATCTCGAGCAGTCGCAGCTCGACGGGGGTGTCGCCCAGCACCGCGCCACTGGCGATGCGGAACAACAGGCTGTAGCCGATCTGGCCGGCTGCGCCGGTCACGGCGATCTTCACGGGAGCGGCAGTGCTCACTATCGGGTTCCTCTCAGAAAGGGTCGACGTACGACCCCGACTCTACCGCTCCCCGCGAGGGGCGCGTGAACCGGCCTCAGCCCAGCGGCGGCAGCACCCAGACGGCCACTTCCATGACGACGACGATCGCGAGCCAGGCGATCAGCGCGATGGTGAGCCAGCCGCCGCGGGCGAAGCGGAGGGCCTTGGCCTGCGTCTCGGCGGACCACGGGATGTTGCCCTCGAGGATGTTCCAGTAGGTCATCGAGTAGAAGACGAACGTCGTCGCGATCGTGACCGTGATGCACCACGGGCAAAGGGCGCCGATCTCGAAGGTGGACTGGTACAGCAGCCAGTAGGCGAAGATCACGCCGAGCAGGTACACCGCGTTGGCCGTCATCATGAACCAGCGGGGGAAGCGCACCCCGGCGAGCGAGGCGACGGCGATCGTCATGACCACCGGCTCGGAGATGAGGCCCAGGAACGCGTTCGGGAAGCCGAACACCTGCGCCTGCCAGCTCCGGCCCACCTCGGCGCAGTCGAAGACCGAGTTGATTGAGCATGCGAGCGCGACGTCCGGGTTGGCCGCAAGGAGCACCGCGTCGTAGGAGAGGACGAAGGACGCCACCAGCGAGATGATGGCGAAGACCAGCATCTCCCCGAAGAGCAGATGTCGGTCCCTGGGGGTCGGGCCGTCCAACACGGAATCGGCGTAGTCGTCAGCGTCCCGGTCGCGGGTGTCCATGTCCTGCACGCACAGAGAATAACCCGCCGGCGCAAGGACGGCGTCCGCGGCCCGGAACTGGTGGCAACCCGTCGTTCACTCGCGTCAGCGCGCCGGAGGCACGACGAACGCGACGATCACGATGGCCACCGACAGGAAGAGGTAGACGGTCACGTCGAACGCCTTGCGGCGCACCACCAGCAGTCCGGCCACCCGGGGCGGCAGGACGAGGCGCAGGAACCCCGCCACGCCCATCGCCCCGCCGACGGCGACCGTCGCGCGGCGCCAGTGCTCGAAGGCGCCGTACACGACGCCGACGCCCACCATGAGCAGCACGACGAGCAGGGGCCACAGGGTGCTCGGGAACGCCTCCGCCGGCCGGTCGGGCTGGTCCGCCATCGGCGGCCGGTCAGGCATGCAGCGCTTCGGCCCGGTCGACCACGTTGCTCAGCAGCATGGCCCGGGTCATGGGGCCGACGCCACCGGGGTTGGGCGTGACCCACGCGGCCTTCTCCCACACGTCCGGGGCGAGATCGCCGGTGGTGACGCCGTCGACGCGGCTCACGCCCACGTCGACGCACACCGCGCCCTCCCGGATCATGTCGGCGGTCACCATCCCGGGCACGCCGGCCGCGGCGATGACGATGTCCGCCCGGCGGGTGTGGTCGGCGAGGTCGCGGGTCCCCGTGTGGCAGAGCGTCACGGTGGAGTTCTCGCTGCGGCGGGTGAGGATGAGCCCGAGCGGGCGCCCCACGGTCACGCCGCGCCCGATCACGCACACCTCCGCGCCGCGCAACTCGACGCCGTGCCTCTTCAGCAATTCGACGATGCCGCGCGGGGTGCAGGGCAGCGTGGCGGGCTCGTTGAGCACCAGGCGGCCGAGGTTGATCGGGTGCAGCCCGTCGGCGTCCTTGTCCGGGTCGATCAGCGAGAGCGCCCAGTTCTCGTCGAGGTGCTTCGGGATCGGCAGCTGCACGATGTAGCCGGTGCAGGCGTCGTTCTCGTTGAGGCCGACGATCGCCTCCTCCACCTGCGCGGCGGTCGCGGCGGCGGGCAGCTCGACGCGGATGGAGTTGATGCCCACCTGCTCGCAGTCGCGGTGCTTCATCCGGACGTAGCTGTGGCTGGCGGGATCGTCGCCGACGAGGACCGTCGCCAGTCCGGGCAGGACGCCACGGTCCCGCAGCCGCGCCACGCGCTCGGTCAGCTCGGCCTTGATCGCGGCGGCGGTCAGCTTGCCGTCGAGGGTCTTGGCGGTCATGGCGCTCCTCAGTGGAAGAAGTGGCGGGTGCCGGTGAAGTACATGGTGATGCCAGCGGCGGCGACCGCCTCGACGACCTCCTTGTCCCGGACGGAGCCGCCGGGCTGCACGATCGCCTTCACGCCCGCGTCGATCAGCACCTGGGCGCCGTCCGCGAACGGGAAGAACGCGTCCGACGCGGCGACGGAACCGCGCGCGCGGTCCCCGGCGCGGTCGACGGCGAGGTGGCAGGAGTCGACGCGGTTGACCTGCCCCATGCCGACGCCCACCGACGCACCGTCGGCGGCGAGCAGGATGGCGTTCGACTTCACCGCGCGCACCGCCCGCCAGGCGAACTCGAGGTCGCGCAGCGTGGCTTCGTCGGCGGCCTCGCCCGAGACCAGCTGCCAGTTGGTCGGGGCGTCACCCTCGGAATCGATGGCGTCCGTCTCCTGCAGCAGCATGCCGCCGTCGATCTCCCGCAGGGAGATGCCGCTGTTGCGGGCCGCGTCGGCGACGAGGATGCGCAGGTTTTTCTTGGCGGCCAGCACCTCCACGGCGCCGTCCTCGTAGTCGGGGGCCACGATGACCTCGGTGAACACCTCGGAGACCTGGCGAGCCATGTCGACGCTCACGGGCCGGTTCACGGCGATGACGCCGCCGAACGCGGAGACTGGGTCGCAGGCGTGTGCCTTCCGGTGCGCCTCCGCCACGTCGGCACCCACGGCGATGCCGCAGGGGTTGGCGTGCTTGATGATCGCGACGGCCGGCTCTGCGAAGTCGTAGGCGGCCCGCCTCGCGGCGTCGGCGTCGACGTAGTTGTTGTAGCTCATCTCCTTGCCGTGCAACTGCGTCGCGCCCGCGAGGCCGGCGTCGCCGTAGCCGTTGCGGTAGACGGCCGCGTTCTGGTGGGAGTTCTCGCCGTAGCGAAGGTCCGCGACCTTGTCCCAGGTGGCACCCACCCAGCCCGGAAAGCCGGAGCCGCCGGACGTGTCGGTGACGACGTTGCCCATCCAGGAGGCGACGGCGACGTCGTAGGTGGCGGTGTGCACGAACGCGGCCGCGGCGAGTTGCTTGCGCTCCTCCAGCGTGTAGCCGCCGTTCGCCAGCGCCTCGAACAGCCCGGGGTACTGGTCGGCGGAGGTGATGACCGCGACGGAGGCGTGGTTCTTCGCTGCGGCGCGCACCATCGTGGGCCCGCCGATGTCGATCTGCTCGATGGTCTCGTCCTCGGACGCGCCGGACGCCACGGTCTCGACGAACGGGTACAGGTTCGTGACCACCAGGTCGAAGGGTGCCACCTCGAGTTCCTCGAGCTGGCGGTTGTGCTCCTCGAGACGGCGGTCGGCGAGGATGCCGGCGTGGATCCGGGGGTGCAGGGTCTTCACGCGCCCGTCGAGGCACTCGGGGAAGCCGGTGACGTCCTCGACACCGGTGACAGGCACCCCCGCCTCGGCGAGCACCCGGGCGGTGGAGCCGGTGGAGACGATCTCGACGCCGGCCTCGGCCAGCTGCTGACCCAGCTCGACGAGCCCGGTCTTGTCGTACACACTCACCAGGGCCCGCTGCAGGGGTCGGCGTTCGGTCATCTTCTACCTCCAGTCACGCACGACGTCCACCAACAGGCGCCGTTCCACCACCTTGATGCGCTCGTGGAGGCTTTCGACGGTGTCTTCGTCGAGCACCTCCACCGCACCTTGCGCAAGGATCTTACCGGTGTCGACTCCGGCGTCGACCACGAAGACCGTGGCGCCGGTGATCTTCACGCCGGCCGCGAGCGCGTCCCGCGGCCCGTGCATGCCCGGGAAGCTCGGCAGCAGGGCGGGATGCGTGTTGATCGTCCGGCCCTCGAACCGCGCGAGGAACGTCGCCCCCAGCAGCTTCATGAAGCCGGCCGAGGCCACCAGGTCCGGTTCGTAGCCCGCCACGAGCTCGGTGAGGTCGGCGTCCCAGCGGGCCCGGTCCGCACCCTTGGTGAGTGGGTGGGCGACGGCCTCGATGCCGTGGGCGCGGGCACGATCGAGGACCCCGGCGTCGACCTTGTCGGAGACCACCGCGACGATGCGCGCGTCCACCTCCCCGGCGTCGATGGCGTCGATCAGCGCCTGCGCGAGCGTGCCGGAGCCCGACGCCAGCAGGACCACCCTGGTCGTCATCGCTCCCCCTCTTCTTCCTCGTCGATCGTCTGGGCGCCGCCCCCCGCGGGTGCGGGCCTGCGCAACAGGCCCAGCGCGAGCCCCGCGACGAGCCCGGCGAGGCCCAGGAGCGTGGGCGCGAACACCGCCAACTGGCCGGTGCGGGCGCCGATGTGGGCGAGGCGGTCGGTGCCGAGGCCTCCACTGGCCACCGACGCCGCGGCCGTGACCAGCAACCCGGCCAGGACCCCCGACAAGGCCCCGACGAGGGCGGTCTCGTCGAACCTCGCCCGCGGCCGGGCCAGCGTGACGACGAGCGCGGCCAGCGCACCGGCGACCACGCCGATGGCGAGCCACCACAGGTTCCCCTGGGATGCCAGACCGGGCTCCGGCACCGCCCCGAGGGCGGGGATGGCAGGCAGCATGCCCACGTCGGAGATCACCAGCGAGAGGAGCGACCCGTCGCCGAGCGTTACCCCGGCGCCGAGCAGCCACGACACCGCCCAGAGGACCAGGTTGGGGAGGTAGATGAGGTGCAGGACGGCGAGGGCGACGAGCCCCACGACCCCCGGATCCAGCGACTCGGTGATCGCCCCGACGCGCCCCCTCCCCGCGTAGAGGGCCAGACCGAGCGCGACCGCACCGCCGGCCAGCAGCATGGCCAGCGCCACACCCATCGCGCGGGGCACGGCACGGACCCATCCGGGCCAGCGGCTCGTCGGATCGTGGCCGAGCCCGTTCGCGGCGCCCCACAGACCCGCGACGAGCCCGACCAGGCCGCTGCCCACGAGGGCCGAGGCGGCGGCCGGCCCCCCGACGACGGCCCCGGTGACCGCGGTGACGGCGAGCGTGTAGGTTGCGGCGTAGGTGCCGCCCACCCACCAGATGATCCGGTCCGGGTCGGCGTGGACCGCCCCGTCCCCGCCGGGCTCGACGTCGCGACCCGCGGCGAGCCGGGCCGCGAAGCCCACCACCGGCAGGGCGAGGAACACAAGCACGAAGGTGAGCCCGAGCGGCACCAGCGTCACGCGCTGGCCCGCCAACTCCACCGGCGCCCCATGTGCGAGCGCGAAGACGCGCGTGGCGAGCTCGAGGGCCTCCGCGAGCGACTCGTCGGCGGACGCCAGCCACACCACCGTGGCCGTGCCACCGAGCAGCACCCAGCCCGCGAGCGCGACGCCCAGGGCACCCAGCACCGCGGGCAACGGCCATGGCCAGGTGAACTCGCGCCTGGGCGGCGCGGGCTGCTCGTCCACGTCGACGGCGACCGTTCGGGTCAGGTCAGCCACTGGTCCTCCTCGTTTCCGATCACCGTGGTCTCGCGATGGCCTGTAATCTGTCTGCCTAGAGCTCCCGGAGCAGGAAGGCAATGCGGAATGTCTGACGACGCGGTACGCCCACGCCGGGCGTTCGGTTCAGACGATAGCGCGCACGATTCGGAGCCGACGCCAGGACACTCCCCGATCGACGCCACCGAGGCGGCCGAGGCCACCAGCCCCTTCGCCAGGCCGGGCAGCGGTGGGGCGCGACGTTCGGCCGACGAGCCCGACGACGGGGAACCGTCCGGCGAGGGGGCCGCCCGCGGCCCCGACTTCGACCCGACCGAGCGCTTCGACATGCCGCGCCGGTTCGCCCGGCCTTCCGAGACCCTGATCCCGGCCCCGGTGCTGCCCGGTCGCGCCGAGGGGTTCTACGACGGTCCCGGCCCCCGCCCCCGTCGTTCGGCCCTCAGTTCCAACACCCCACCCGAACCCCCGCCCGCAGCCCCGCCGGGCCAGGAACCGCTCTGGCCCGCGTCGCCGCAGGGCGAAGCACGGGAGGCCGACGCCACCAAGCCCGAGCCGTCCCCCGTCGAGCCTTCGCCGGCAGCTGCCGGCCCCGGCGACGGCAGCCCCGGTTCGCCCGTGTCGCCGACCACGCCGCCGGTCGCGGCCGGGGATCGCGGCTCGTGGTGGACCGCGCACGCCCGGTCCTTCGTCATCGCCGGCCTCGGCGTCGCCCTCATGGCAGTCGGTGCGGGCGTCGTCGGCTACTACTCGGCGCCGACCTCCGAGCCCTCGGTATCCGCCTCGCCCTCCCCCGGTGTGAGCCAGTCGACCATGCCGCGCGTCACGCAGGCAGACCTGCTCACCGAGGCCGACGCGAAGGCGCTCGACGCGAACGCCACGTGGGCCATCACCAACACCACCACCTCCGTGGAGGAACACACCGCCCGCGCGGCCTGCTTCAGCACCGAGGTCTCCAGCACCGAGCGGCTCAGCTCCCTGCAACGGACCTTGGGCTCCACCCAGGACAACCAACTCGCGGTCCTCCACCAGCTCGACGCCTACCCCACCGAGGAGGCGGCCAAGGAGGCGATGACCGCCAGGCGGGCCATCATCGCCGACTGCAGCGAGGTGCCGAGCCGCATCATGTCCTCGGACAACGTCGCGGGGCTCGCCGACGAGGCCTACCAAGTCACGGTCCTCTACGAGAACCAGCAACCGCAGTACCACAACCTCCTGCTGACCCGGGTCGGCAACATCCTCTCCATGACCGACGCATTCAGCAACGGCCAGGCGGTCCCGACGACGAGCGTCGTCGAGGCCGTGAAGCGGTCGACGGACTCGCTGCGCAGCAGCGTCGGCCAGGGGCTCGCAGGCGCGGTCGAGGTCACCGCAGGCGTCGTACCCCCGGCCGACCCGGTCGGCTGGCTGATCCCCGCCGATCTGCCCCGCATGCGCGCGGGCGTGGGGCGCTGGACGGCGCAGCAGCCGGCGGCGCTCACCAGCCGCGGCAACGGGTGCGAGAACCTGACGCTCGCCACCGCCGCGGGCCCCACCGAGCGCCTCCAGAACACCTACCTCATGACCCAGGACGACCAGCGCCCCGACCAGTTCGGACTCGACGAGATGGTCTTCACGCTGGCCGACGACGCCACCGCCGGACTGTTCGCGAAGACGATCGCCGACAACATCGCGAGCTGCGGCGACCGCGTGCTCGGCACCGAGGTGTCGGCGATCGACGCGGGCAACGGAATCCGGGCCTACAACCTGCGCCGCGAGACCGGCAACGGGGCGATCGCCTACCAGGTCGCGCTGGTGCCCCAGGGCAACAAGGTCGCGTACCTGATGGCCACGGTCACCGACGGCTACCGGTTCACGGACGCCAACCTCGCCTGGGTGGCCCAGCGCGCACGCGTGCGCCTCACCCAGTCCTGACGGGACGAGGAAGACGAACAGGGGCTCCCGCCATCCGGCGGGAGCCCCTGCTGGTCGGCTCGGTGGTCAGCGCCGGGTGCGCAGCTCCGCGATGGTGTCGCGCACGAGCTGGGCCGTCTGCGACGGCGTCTCGCCGACGCGGACGCCCGCCGCTTCCAGCGCCTCCTTCTTCGCGGCCGCCGTGCCGGCGGAGCCGGTGATGATGGCGCCGGCGTGGCCCATCGTCCTGCCGGGCGGCGCGGTGAAGCCCGCGACGTATCCGATGACGGGCTTGGAGATGTGCTCCTGGATGTAGGCCGCCGCCCGCTCCTCCGCGTCGCCGCCGATCTCGCCGATCATGACGATCACGTCGGTGTCCGGGTCGTGCTCGAAGGCCTGCAGGACGTCGATGTGCTTGGTGCCGACGACCGGGTCGCCACCGATGCCCACGGCCGTGGAGAAGCCGTGGTCGCGCAGCTCGAACATCATCTGGTAGGTCAGCGTGCCGGACTTGGACACCAGCCCGATCCGGCCCGAGCCCGAGATGTGGGCGGGGATGATGCCCACGTTGGAGCGTCCGGGAGAGATGAGCCCCGGGCAGTTCGGCCCGATGATGCGCGTCTTGCCCCCCGCCTTCGCCGCGGCGACGAACTCCACGGTGTCGTGCACGGGGATGCCCTCGGTGATCACGACGACGAGCTCGATGCCCGCCTCCACGGCCTCGAGGACCGCGGCCTTCGCGAACTTCGGCGGGACGAAGATGACGGAGACGTTGGCGCGGGTGGCGTCCATGGCCTCGGCCACCGAGTTGAACACCGGCACCGGGTCCTCCTCGAACAGCACGGACTCGCCGCCCTTGCCGGGCGTGACGCCCCCGACGACCCGGGTGCCGGACATGATCATGCGCTGGGTGTGCTTGCGGCCCTCGCGCCCCGTCATGCCCTGGACGATGACGCGGCTGTACTCGTCAATGAAGATGGCCATCGGTTCAGTTCCCCTTGCTGGCGAGCTGCGCCGCGGTGCGGGCGGCCTCGTCCATCGTCGACTTCACGGTGATGAGTGGGTGGTCGGCCTCCGCCAGGATGGCCTTGCCGACCTCGACGGAGTTGCCGTCGAGCCGCACGACGATGGGCAGCTGCGCCTCGTCGCCCAGCATCTCGAGCGCGGTCACGATGCCGTGGGCCACCTCGTTGCAGGCGGTGATGCCACCGAAGACGTTGACGAACACCGACTTCACCTGGGGGTCGCTCATGATGATGCGCAGCCCGTTGGCCATCACCTGGGCCGAGGCGCCGCCCCCGATGTCGAGGAAGTTGGCCGGCTTGGGCTGCCCCGGGAGGTCCTCGCCGGCCGCGGCCACGACGTCGAGCGTGCTCATCACGAGCCCGGCGCCGTTGCCGATGATGCCGACCGACCCGTCGAGCTTCACGTAGTTGAGGTCGAGCTCGCGGGCCTGCTTCTCGAGGTCCACGTTGCCCGCGGTCTCGTGGTAGCGCGCCCAGTCCGAGTGCCGGAACTCGGCGTTGTCGTCGAGGGTGACCTTGCCGTCGAGCGCGAGGATGTAGCCGGAGCCGGTGCGGACCAGTGGGTTGACCTCCACGAGCGTCGCGTCCGACTCGATGAAGGCGTGCCAGAGCTTCCGCAGGACCAGCCCGATCTTCGCGTGGTCCTTCTCCTCGAATCCGGCCTGGCGGAGGATCTCCGTCGCCGTGGCCTCATCGATCCCGACCGCCGGGTCGATCTGCACCTTCGCCAGCGCCTCCGGGCGCTCCTCGGCGAGCTGCTCGATCTCCACCCCACCCTCGAGGCTGCACATGGCGAGGTAGCCGTTCGCCGCGCGGTCGAGGAGGATCGAGAAGTAGTACTCGTCGGCGATCTCCGCCGCGGGGCTCAGCATCACGGTCTCCACCGTGTGCCCCTTGATGTCCATGCCGAGGATCTGCCCGGCCACCTCTGCCACCTCGGACGCGCTCTTCGCGAGCTTCACGCCACCGGCCTTGCCGCGGCCGCCCACGCGCACCTGCGCCTTCACGACGACGGTGCCGCCGCCGAGCCCCTCATAGCCCTCGAGCGCCTCGTCGACGGTGGTGGCGACGCGTCCCGGCAGGACTGGCACCCCGAAACGTTCGAACAGGTCGCGGGCCTGGAATTCCAGGAGGTCCACTTTGACTCCTTGTGTGTTCTTTGGTTGCTGCCAACGGGCACTCTACTAGGAACTGCGCAGCGCCCGTGAAACATCCTGCACCCCGAGTTTGAGACCAACCTGAGAAATGCTAAGGTTCCACTCGGTTTCAAATCTCAGAGGAGCACAGTGAGCGAAGAGTTCGACGTTACGCCCCGGCGTGGCATCGCCATCGACGACACCGTCGACTCGATCGAGGACCTCACCCCCAATCCCAGCCGGGCCCGCCGCGGTCACGGCCGCGCGAAGATCGGCAAGGGCGCCGTCGCCGCGGTAATGGCCGGCGCGCTGGCCGCCGGCACCCTCTTCGCCTACGCCTTCGCCGCCCGTGACAGCAGCGAGCCCGCCATGAGCTCCATCGGCGCCGAGGCAGCCGTCCCGGCCGCCGCGCTCGAGGCCGCCCAGCAGGGCTTCGCCAACCGCGCCGCCGACGTCTCCCGCAACGTGGTGCGCGACGGGCTCAGCGAGGAAGCCGCGGACGCCAACGCTCGCCAGCGGGCCGAGGCCATCGGCCAGGCGGCCGACGACGCGCTCCAGGCGGAGGTGTCGGACACCGCGCTCGAGCGCGAGCGCCTGATGGACGCCGATCTCCAGCTCGTGAACCAGCAGGCCGAGAAGCTGAAGAAGGAGGCCGAGGAGGCCGCACGCCGCCTCGAGGAGGCGAAGAAGATCGCCGCCGCCTCCGGCTTCAAGACCTCCGGGATGTCCTCCAACGACGTCGCCAACCTCACCGCGAAGGGCGGCTCGATGCCGGTCAAGTCCGGTTTCCGCGTCGGTGCCGGCTTCGGCCAGCGCGGCATCTGGGCCCGCTACCACACCGGCCAGGACTTCCCCGCCCCCACCGGCACCCCCGTCTACGCGGTCGCTTCCGGCGTCGTCCTGAGCCCCACCGCCGCGGGCTGGGCGGGCACCAACGTCGTCATCCAGCACAAGCCGGGCGCCACGCTCTACGCCCACCTCTCACGTCGCACCGTCAAGGCGGGCCAGACGGTGAAGGCCGGCGACCTGATCGGCTACGTCGGCAACACGGGCCGCTCCTTCGGCTCGCACCTGCACTTCGAGTACTACAAGAACGGCACCACGCCCGGCGACGTGTACCAGGCGTCGAACCCGATGACGTTCCTCCGCAGCCTCGGCGTCAACGGCTGATCCCCGAAGACACCGAAACGCCCGCCGCTCCATCGAGCGGCGGGCGTTCCCGTTCCCCCTAGAGCTTCTCCATCGGCGCGTGCTTCAGGCTCATCCGCTTGGTGCCGGCCGAGCCGAAGTCGACGTCCGCCTTCGCCTGGTCCCCGGCTCCCACGACGGCGAGCACGGTGCCGAGCCCGAACTTGGCGTGCAGCACCTTGTCGCCGGTGCGCACGACCAGCGCCTGCTTCGGCGCCTGGCCCTTGCCGAAGCTGGGCGCCGCGTCGGTCATCCGCGAACGGGTCTGATGGTTGCGCGTGGCCGCGGAGGCGGCCCAGGTGCTCATGGCGCCCGACCCGGTCCTGCGCCAGTCGAGGACGTGGGCGGGCACCTCGTCGAGGAACCGCGACGGCGGGTTGTAGGCAGGCTGGCCGAAGGTGGTCCGCACCGTGGCGCGCGTGAGATAGAGCCGCTTGCGGGCGCGGGTGACACCGACGTAGGCGAGGCGCCGCTCCTCCTCCAGTTCGGCCATGTCGAGCATCGCCCGCTGGTGCGGGAAGATCCCTTCCTCGAGCCCGGTGAGGAAGACGGTGTCGAACTCCAGCCCCTTCGCCGTGTGGAGGGTCATCAGCGTCACGACGCCGGTCCCCTCGTCGGGCACCTGGTCGGAGTCCGCGACCAGCGCGATCCGTTCCAGGAATGCCGCGAGGGAGTCGTCGGGCTCCGGCATCCCGGCGGCGAGCCCGGAGACGTCCTCCTCGTCGAGGTCGACGGTGTTGGCCGCGGCCACGAACTCGGCGGCGACGCTGACCAGCTCCTCCAGGTTCTCCAAGCGGGTCTCGTCCTGCGGGTCGGTGGAGTTCTGCAGCTCGGGGACGTAACCGGACTGGTTGAGGACGCTGAGCAGCACCTCGTCGGCGGCCGTGCCGGTGGCGGCGAGCATCTGGTGGGCCTCGATGAGGTCGACGAAGAACTTGATCTGCTTCGCGCTCCGGGCCGCGAGCTGCGCCTCGTCGGCCCGGCGCAGCGCCTCGAAGAACGTGATCCGCTCCTGCGCGGCGAGGCTGGCGATCGCGGCCTCCGCGCGGTCGCCGATGCCGCGCTTCGGCACGTTCAGGATGCGGCGCACGGAGACGTCGTCCGCGGGGTTGACGATGGCCCGGAGGTACGCGACGGCGTCGCGGATCTCGCGGCGCTCGTAGAAGCGCACGCCGCCGACCACCCGGTACGGGAGGCCGACCCGGATGAACACCTCCTCCAGCGCGCGCGACTGCGCGTTGGTGCGGTAGAAGATCGCCGTGTCGGAGTACTGGGAGATCCCCTCGTCGCGGAGCCTGTCGATCTCGGTGGCGACGAACTGCGCCTCGTCGTGCTCCGAGTCGGCCACCCAGCCGGTGATCAGCTCACCCTCCCCCAGGTCGGACCACAGCTGCTTGTCGCGGCGGCCCTCGTTGCGCGAGATGACCGCGTTGGCGGCGGTGAGGATGTTGCCGGTGGAGCGGTAGTTCTGGTCCAGCACCACGGTGCTGGCGCCGGGGAAGTCCGCCTCGAAGTCGAGGATGTTGCGGATGGTGGCGCCGCGGAAGGCGTAGATCGACTGGTCGGAGTCGCCGACGACCATCAACTCCGCGGGCTCGACCACGGGAGTGCCCGCCACCATGCCGTCGGTGACGTCCCCCGCGAGCTCGCGGATGAGCGCGTACTGCGCGTGGTTGGTGTCCTGGTACTCGTCGACGAGCACGTGCCGGAACCGACGGCGGTACTTCTCCCGCACGTCCGGGAAGGCCTGGAAGAGGTTGACCGTCGTCATGATGAGGTCGTCGAAGTCGAGGGCGTTCGCGGACGCCAGCCTCGCCTGGTAGTCGGCGTAGGCGTCGGCGTAGACCTTCTGGTTGGGGGTGACCGCCTGGGCCGCCGCCGTCTCGTAGTCGACGAGCTCGTTCTTGAAGTTGCTGACCGCGGTCATCACCGCGCGGACGGGGAAACGTTTCGGGTCGGCCTCCAGGTCGCGGAGCACGAGCGACATCAGCCGCTTGGCGTCGGCGTCGTCGTAGATGGAGAAGGTCTTGGCGATGCCGAAGCGGTCGATGTCCGAGCGAAGGATCCGCACGCACGCCGAGTGGAACGTGGAGACCCACATCAGCTTCGCGCGGTTGCCCACCAGCCCGACGACCCGCTCGCGCATCTCGGCGGCCGCCTTGTTGGTGAACGTGATGGCCAGGATGGAGCCGGGGTGGACGTCGCGCTGGCTGACGAGGTGCGCGATCCTCCGGGTCAGCACCCGTGTCTTCCCCGACCCGGCGCCGGCGACCACCAGCACGGGACCGCCGGCGTGCAGGACCGCCTCGCGCTGCGGCGGGTTGAGGCCATCGAGGAGCTCGTCCTCGCTGATGCGGCGCGACGTGCCCGTGCGCTCCGGCCGGGGCGCGTCATCGGCCTTGGGCTGGGGTGCGAATGCGGCGGCGAGGTCGGGAAAGAGGGAGTCAGACATGTCACGCGCAAGCCTACTGCGCCGCACCGACAGCCCCATCCGCCCGTCTGCACTAGGCTGAGCGCATGTCGCGCCTCGAACGGCTCCGCAGGATCGTCTCCCGCACCACCCTCACCATAGTCATAGGGCAGATCCTCGCCATGGCCGCGCTGACCGCGCTCGAGGGCTTCCGGAAGAAGCGCCGTCGTGCCGTGCGCTTCCCCACCTCCGTCCCCGAGCCGCTCGACGTCGACGGCGACGAGGTGACCGTCTACACGTACGGGGAGAACCTCTACAACGCCATGGTGGAGGCCATCGACGGCGCGCGGGAGCGGGTGTTCTTCGAGACCTACATCTGGAAGTCCGACACCTGGGGCCGCCGGATCAAGGACGCCCTGATCCGGGCCGCGGACCGCGGCGTGGAGGTCTACGTCTGCTGGGACGCGTTCGGCAACATGGTGGTCGACCCGAAGTTCTACCGATTCCCCAGCCACGTCCACACGCTGCGCTTCCCCCTGATCCATGGCCTCGTGGGCCCCCAGAACTGGGGCCGGAACCACCGCAAGCTGATGACCGTGGACGGGCGGATCGGCTTCCTGGGCGGCTACAACATCGGGTCCCTCTACGCCACCGGCTGGCGCGACACCCACGCGCGCATCGTCGGGCCCAGCGTCTCGGAACTCGACAACGCCTACATCGACTTCTGGAACGCGCACCGGTCGAAGCGCCAGCCCGTCATCGACGAGAACCCCGAGCGGAGCTGGTTCGGGCAGATCCGGCTCCACCGCAACACGCCCCGCATCAGCGTCTACCCGATCCGCAACATGTACCTCGAGGCGATCGACCGGGCGACCGAGCGCATCTGGCTCACCCACGCCTACCTGCTGCCCGACGACGATCTCGTCGCCGCCCTGCGTGACGCTGCCCGCCGCGGCGTCGACGTGCGGATCATCGTCCCCGAACGCTCCAACCACGTCGTCGCGGACTGGCTGTCCCGCGGCTTCTACGCGCGTCTGCTGCGCTCCGGGATCCGCCTGTACATGTACCAGGACGCGATGGTCCACGCGAAGACCGCGACGATCGACGGCACCTGGTCCACCATCGGCACCGCGAACCTCGACCGGTTGAGCCTGCTCGGCAACTACGAGGTGAACCTCGACATCACCGACTTCGCCCTCGCGGAGCACATGGAGAAGGTGTTCGCGATGGACCAGGCCAACTGCTACGAGCTGCGGCTCGAGGACTGGGAACGACGTTCCTGGGTGGCCAAGCTGACCGAGGTCTTCCTCAGCCCCTGGCGCCCGATCTTCTGAACTCCGGCCTGCTCGGGACCGGCACGGGAGAATTGGGCCCCTGGTGCGCATAAGTGCTGACCAAGTGACCCTCACGCGGTGCAGACTGGACGCATGATCTGGAACATCATTGCGTACATCATCATCGGCTTCCTCGGCGGCGCGATCGCCAAGGCCATCATCCCCGGGCGGCAGGGTGGCGGGTTCTGGATGACCGTCCTCCTCGGTGTCATCGGCGCGTTCGTCGGTGGTTTCCTGGGCGGCCTCCTCCTGGACAGCCGCTACTCCGACATCTTCTCCATCGCCGGCCTGATCAGCTCGATCGTCGGCGCCATCGTCGTCCTGCTCATCTACGGCCTGGTCACGAAGAACCGCCGCGCCTGACTCGCGGACCGACCCTTCGAAGGGGCGACGGCTCAGCCGTCGCCCCTTCGTCATGCCCGGGCTGCGGCCGCCACTGGCTCCGCGGTGGTGGATTGGGGTGCGTGCGCAGGCACGGGCAGGGAGTGGCGGTGCCAGGCCCACATCCCGAGTGCGATGAAGACCGAGCCGGCGAGGATGTTGCCGAGCGTCACCGGCACCAGGTTGTCGAACACGTAGCTGGTCCATGTCAGGCCGGACACGTCCTTCCCGCCGAGCGACTGGATCACCTCCGGCGCCCCTTGTGCCTTCAGCACCAGTCCCATGGGGATGATGAACATGTTGGCCACGGAGTGCTCGAAGCCCGTGGCCACGAACAGCGAGATGGGGAAGAGCACCGCGATGAAGCGGTCCACCACGGTCTTGCCGAGGAAGCCCACCCACACCGCGAGGCATACCAGGAGGTTGCAGAGCACGCCGAGGAAGAAGGCCTCGATCCAGGTGTGGCTCACCTTGGCGTTGGCGGCGCTGACCAGGATGGCGCCCCACTCCCCTCCGTGCTGCAGTGCGGTGCCCGAGAGGAGGACGAGTACGACGAGGATGCCGGCGCCCACCATGTTGAACACGTAGACCACGCCCCAGTGCCGCAGCAGGCGCGCCCACCGCAGCTTCCCGCTCGCCAGCGGCAGCGTCGACATCGACGTGGAGGTGAAGAGATCACCGCCCGTGATGATGACGACGAAGAGGCCGCCTGAGAACGCCAACCCGCCGATGGCCTTTCCCAGCCCGTAGGGCAACTCGGCCGCGCCCATCTGCGTCGTCGCGTAGAACACGAAACCGAGCCCGATCAGCGCTCCCGCGAACATGGCTGCCACCATGGTGGAGGCCCAGGGTGCGTTGGCCTTCTTCAGCAGGCCGGCCTCGGCGGCCGCCACGGCTTCTACCGGCGAGTTCGCGACTGTGGACATCGCGTGGTCCTTTCGATGGGCTACGACGGACTGTAGTTGATAGATACTAACTTTTCTCAGAAACACGTCCGCAGCGGGGTCGCTTATCCCCCGCCGGGCCCGAGCCGGACCCGGGGCGACTCCGTCGTTCCCCCGCTCGTGGCGCCGCTGCTGCACTACGCTGGAGGCAGCGAAAGAAGGGACAGTGACATGCAGCTTCGACGCTCCAACGAGCACAAGATGATCGGCGGCGTGGCCGGGGGCATCGCCGAGAGCTTCAACATCGACCCGAGCTGGGTCCGTATCGCCTTCGTGTTGTTCACGGTCTTCGGCGGCTCGGGCGTCCTCCTGTACGCGCTGCTGTGGATCGTGATCCCGCGCGCGGAGGGGGGCACGATCGCCGAGGACCAGTTGCGCAAGGCGAAGCACTGGTACGAGGAGCGCGACCGGCCCAGGCCTCCGCAGTCCTAGCCGACCGAGACGCGGGAGGGGCCGGCAGCGTGATCGCTGCCGGCCCCTCCTCCGTCCAAGTGACCCGTCACTCCCACTCGATGGTGCCCGGGGGCTTGCTGGTGATGTCGACGACGACCCGGTTGATGCCCTCGCACTCGTTGGTGATGCGGGTCGACATCTTCTCGAGCACCTCGTACGGGAGGCGCGCCCAGTCGGCCGTCATCGCGTCCTCGCTCGTGACCGGGCGGAGGACGATCGGGTAGCCATAGGTGCGTCCGTCGCCCTGGACGCCCACCGAGCGGACGTCGGCGAGCAGGACCACGGGGAACTGCCAGATCTCTCGTTCGAGATGGGCGGCTCGGAGCTCCTCACGGGCGATGAGATCGGCGCGCCGTAGGATCTCGAGGCGCTCCTCCGTCACCTCGCCGACGATGCGGATGCCCAGGCCGGGTCCCGGGAACGGGTGCCGGTGCACCATCTCCTCCGGGAGACCCAACTGTGCCCCCACCTGGCGGACCTCGTCCTTGAACATGGCGCGGAGCGGCTCGATGAGCGTGAACTGCAGGTCGTCGGGCAGGCCGCCCACGTTGTGGTGGCTCTTGATGTTCGAGGCCCCGTCGCCGCCGCCGGACTCGACCACGTCGGGGTACAGCGTCCCCTGCACGAGGAAGTCGATGCCCCGGTCGCTCTCGAGCTGCCGGGCCACCTCCTCGAACGTCCGGATGAACTCGCGGCCGATGATCTTGCGCTTCTGCTCGGGGTCGGTGACCCCGGCCAGCGCGCCGAGGAACCGCTCGCGCTCGTCGGCCACGACCAGGTCCACGCCGGTGGCCCGGACAAAGTCCTCCTTGACCTGCTCCGCCTCGCCGGCCCGGAGGAGCCCGTGGTCGACGAAGACGCACGTCAGCTGCGAGCCGATGGCGCGCTGCACGAGCGCGGCAGCGACCGCGGAGTCCACGCCGCCGGAGAGCGCGCAGAGCACCCGCCGGTCGCCCACCTGCTCCTGGATGGCGGTGATGGTCTCGGAGACCATGGTGTCCGGGGTCCAGGACGGGGTCAGGCCGGCGATCTTGAACAGGAAGTGCTCGAGCACCTGCTGGCCCCACTGGGAGTGCATCACCTCCGGGTGCCACTGGACGCCCGCGAGCTTGCGCTCACGGCTCTCGAACGCGGCGACGGGGGCGCCCGCGGTCCGGGCGAGGACCTGCAGTCCCTTGGGCGCCTTGGTGACGGAGTCGCCGTGGCTCATCCAGACGTTGATGGTGTTGGGGATCGCCTCGAGCAGGCAGCCGCTGTTCTGGATGGCCAACGCCGAGCGGCCGTACTCGCGCGTCCCGGTCCGTGCGACGGTGCCGCCGAGCGCCTGCGCCATGGCCTGGAACCCGTAGCAGATGCCGAAGACGGGGACGCCCGCCTCGAAGAGGCTCCGGTCCACCTGCGGCGCGCCGGGCTCGTACACGGACGAGGGGCCACCCGAGAGGATGATGGCCGAGGGCCGCTTCGCCAGAAGTTCCTCGACGGAGAGCTTGGAGCTCACGATCTCGGAGTAGACATGCGCCTCGCGCACCCGGCGGGCGATCAGCTGGGCGTACTGGGCCCCGTAATCGACGACGAGCACGCGTTCGTGGTGGACGATCATGCACGGAAGTCTAGTCCGCGCGCGCCCTCGCGTCGCATCGGCCGCAGCGCCGATGCAACAGGTGACCACGCCGCCTTCGGTGGCGCGCGTGAAAAATTCTCAGGGGGCGGGAATAGATTCGACGCCCCGGTCGTTGGTGCGTGCATGAGCATCTACCCTGACGTGACGGCCCTGATCGGCCGCTCGCCCCTTGTGAAGCTGAACCGCATCGCCGGCGACAACGCGACCGTCGCAGCGAAGCTGGAGTTCTACAATCCCGCCAACTCCGTGAAGGACCGCATCGGCGTGGCCATCATCGATGCCGCGGAGCAGTCCGGGCAGCTGAAGCCCGGCGGCGTCATCGTCGAAGGCACCTCCGGCAACACCGGCATCGCTCTCGCCATGGCCGGCGCCGCGCGCGGCTACAAGGTCGTGCTGTGCATGCCCGAGACCATGTCGATGGAGCGTCGCGCACTGCTGCGCGCGTACGGCGCCGAGCTGATCCTGACCCCCGGCCCCGAGGGCATGCGTGGTGCGGTCGGCAAGGCCGAGGAGATCGCCGCCGAGCGCGGCGGCGTGCTGGCCCGACAGTTCGCCAACCAGGCCAACCTGCACATCCACCGCACCACCACCGCGGAGGAGGTCTGGAACGACACCGACGGCAAGATCGACATCTTCGTCGCCGGAGTAGGCACCGGCGGCACCATCAGCGGTGTCGGCCAGGTGCTGAAGGAGCGCAAGCCCGACGTGCAGATCGTCGCCGTCGAGCCGGCCGACTCCCCGCTGCTCAGCGAGGGCAAGGCCGGCCCCCACAAGATCCAGGGGCTGGGCGCCAACTTCGTGCCGGAGATCCTCGACCGCAGCGTCATCGACGAGATCGTCACCCGCAAGCTCGACGAGTCGATCGAGTACGCCCGCAGGGCCGCATCGGAGGAGGGCATCCTCGCCGGCATCTCCGGCGGCGCGGCGCTCTCCGCCGCGGCCGAGATCGCCCAGCGCCCCGAGAACGCGGGCAAGACGATCGTCGTCATCGTCCCCGACTTCGGTGAGCGCTACCTGTCCACCGTTCTCTTCGAGGGCCTTGTCGGCTAGATTTCAGCCATGACGAACAAGGGATTGTTGCAGCGCGCCTGGGCCCGCATCCAGGAGGACCTGGATGCGGCCATGCGGGATGACCCGGCCGCTCGCAACAAGCTCGAGGTCGCGCTGATCTACTCGGGCGTCCACGCCGTGTGGGCGTACCGGGTGGCCAACAAGCTCTGGTACAAGTCGCCCGCGCTGCAGCCCGTGGCGCGGGCGATCTCCCAGTTCGCCCGCTTCCTGACCGGCATCGAGATCCACCCCGGCGCGACGATCGGCCGCCGCTTCTTCATCGACCACGGCATGGGGGTCGTCATCGGCGAGACTGCCGAGGTCGGCGACGACGTGCTCATGTACCACCAAGTGACCCTCGGCGGCCGGGCCCGTGGCCGCTTCAAGCGCCACCCCACCATCGGCAACCGGGTCCTCCTCGGCGCCGGCGCGAAGATCATCGGCGCCATCACGGTCGGCGACGACGCCAAGATCGGCGCCAATGCGCTCGTCGTGAAGGACGTCGCCCCGGGCGCAGTGATCGTGGGCATTCCCAGCAAGGTGCACGACGGGGACGTCATCGCCTAACTCTGGCCCCCGGCTCGTCGTTGAAAGGCCAAGGAGTACGCTGAGGCGCACCGGGCGCGTCAGGGTGACCCCGGTAGCTATCCGTGGAGTTCATCTATGACCGTGCCTGCCTGGGGGTTGATCCCCTTCGTCCTGATGCTGCTCAGCATCGCGATCTTCCCCCTCATCCCCGCCACCGCCCACCACTGGGAGCGTCCCCGCAACCAGCTGCTGGTGGCCCTGGTGCTGGGCCTGCCGGTCGCGCTGTGGATGATTCTCGCGGGTGAGTCGGTCTCGGTCTGGCACGCGCTCTTCGAGTACTTCCAGTTCATCTCCCTGCTGCTGGCCCTCTTCATCGTCGCCGGCGCGATCCACCTCCGCGGCGACATCGAGGCCACGCCCCGCAACAACGTCGTGTTCCTCGCCGTGGGCGGCGTCGTCGCCTCCTTCATCGGGACGACGGGTGCCGCCATGCTCCTGATCCGGCCCATCCTCAAGACCAACCGCGAGCGCAAGCACGTCGCCCACACCGTGATCTTCGCGATCTTCGTCGTGGCGAACTGCGGCGGCCTCCTCACACCGCTGGGCGACCCGCCGCTCTTCCTCGGCCTGCTGCGCGGCGTGCCGTTCACCTGGACGTTCGGGCTCTTCTTCGAGTGGCTGCTCGTCAACTCCCTCCTGCTGCTGACCTACTTCGCGCTGGACCGCAAGATGTACGCGTTGGAGGACCCCTCATCGATCGCCCTCGACAAGACGCAGCAGGAGCCCCTGCGCATCGCAGGAGCCGTCCACTTCATCTTCTTCGCCGTGATCATCCTCGCCGTCGCGTTGGCCCCGTCGATCGACCTCCACGCCATCGAGACCGGCCAGGCCACCGCCATGTCGTACGTGCCCCTCCGGGAGATCCTGATGCTCGGCGCGGCGGCACTGTCGCTCTGGCTGGGCAGCAACGAGGTGCGCTACGGCCTCAACGCGTTCAAGTGGGCGCCGATCCTCGAGGTGGCCGCCATCTTCATCGGCATCTTCCTCACCATGATTCCCGCGCTGAAGTACCTCGGCCAGATCGCGCCGAAGCTGCCGCTCAACGAGCTGACGTTCTTCTGGATCACCGGCGGGCTCTCCTCCGTGCTGGACAACGCCCCCACCTACGCGACCTTCTTCGAGATCGCGAGCCGGCTGCCCGGTGAGCCCCGCATCGGCTTCGATCCGGGCGTGCCCGAGTTCTACCTCGTCGCGATCAGCCTCGGTGCGGTGTTCTTCGGGGCCATGACGTACATCGGCAACGGCCCGAACTTCATGGTGAAGTCAGTGGCCGAGTCCACCGGCGTGAAGATGCCGTCGTTCGGCGGCTACATCCAGTGGTCGGTGTCCTACCTCCTGCCGATCCTCTTCGCGGTCAGCGGGATCTTCGTCGCGGACGGGCTCGGCTGGCAGATCGCGGGGTGGACCGCGGTGGCCCTCATCATCGTCAGGGCTGTGTTCAAGGGCCGCGTGACCGACCGGACCCCGGTCGGCGCCTGACGCTCACACGCGCAGGTCGCGCCGGCTGAAGGCCGGGAACGCCACCGCCATGGCGGCCACCCCCGCCCCCGCCAGCAGCGCGACGTGCGCCCAGTCCGCCCCGTCGGCGAGCGGCTGGGCCGCCGAGTAGTAGTAGAAGGGCGAGAACTTGGCGTAGCCCTCGGTGTCCTCGCTGAGCAGGAGCATCGAGTAGCCGAAGTGGCCGACGAGGCCCAGCCCGACCGCGGTCCAGACGACGGCCGCGCCGCTGCCGGTCGCCGCAGCCACGAGCAGGGAGACGCCCCCCACGAACAGCCCGAGGGCGAGCAGGTGCGCGGTGGCACCCATGATGTTGGCGGGGAGCAGGCCCAGGTCGGCGAGCTCGGAGCCCGCCCAGATGCCCGCGCCGGTGGCGACGGCGACGATGGTCGCGTAGGAGGTGAGCGCGACCGTCGCGGCCAGCACCGCACGCGACCTCGGGACCGGCGCGCTCAGGACCGTGCCGAGGCGCCCCTCCCGCTCCTCCGAGGCCAGCCCAGCGGCGGCCGCCGCCACCATCGTGATGACCGCCGCCGGCGCCATCATCCCCATCGTCTCGCCCCAGTAGAAGCCCGTGGGTGTCGACATGTCGTCGGCCCCGAAGAGGGCCATCATCTCCGGCGGGATGGATTCCATCATCGAGTCGAGCGCGGGAGCGAGCTGCTCGTAGATGGGGCCCATCGCAACTCCCATCAGCAGCCCCATCGTGCCGGTGACGACGAGAAGGAGCGCACGGTTGCGCGCGAACGCCAGCCCGAACAGCGTCATCGGTCGTCGTGCGTGGCCCCTCGGGGCGAGCAACCGGAGCGCGGCGAGCCGCTCCGAGAGTGAGACCGGCGGAGCGGTGCGGAGATCCCGGCGGGGGAACGCAACCACGCCGACGGTGAGGAGCACGGCCGCGATCCCGAGGTGCAGCGCCAAGTAACCCGCGTCGATCCCGTTCACCAGGATCTCCGGTTCCGTGTACCAGTGCCACGGGGAGAACCGTGCCAGGTCGGCGTACTCGGGCCAGAGGGGCAGCAGCCCCGCCGCGAACCAGCTCAGCACCAGCACCGCGGCGCCCGCTCCCGCGGCCATGGACTTGCTGCCGGTGACCGCACCGATCGCGAAGGCGAGGGCGCCGTAGAACAGGGCATTGGCCCCGAGGCCCACGCACACGGCACCGAGGTGCGCGTCACCGCGATCGACGCCGGTGACGACCGCCGACAGCACGGAGGCACCCCACAGCGCCAGCACGGTCGCGCCGATGACGACGACGAGGACGAGCGCCTTGGCCGACACTGCGGTCAGTCGCGACACGGGGTGGTCCAGCAGGAACGCCAGGGTACGTCGGCGCTCCTCGCCGGCGACGATGTCGGCACCGATCGAGACGGCGAGCGCCGCCACGGCGAGCGCGCCCATGACCGCGAGCATCTCGTTGTAGGCCAGCACGGCCGCCGAGGCGCCCAGTGGCACGCCCATCATCTGCCGGAGCGCCTCTGGCAGCTCGTCGTAGATGGTGAGGTCCATCGTCTGGTAGATCGCCAGCCCGAGCAGGAGCATCGGGAAGATCGACGCGACGATGATCGCCGCCGGGCGCCACCGCGCCGCCAGGCCGTGGCGCAGCACCAGGACGCCGCTCACCGCGAGTCCCTGTAGAAGGCGAGGAAGACCTCCTCGAGGTCGGCGTCGGAGGCGGAGAGGTCCAGGATCCGGTAGCGGGCGGTCACCGCCTCCAGGAGGGCGCCCAGTTCCCCGTCGAAGCTCAAGTGGACGCGGTGGTCGGCGACGACGACGTCCCTGGCCCCGGCCAGCGCCTCGAAGTCGACCGCGCGCGGCTGCGGGTCGAGGAGCAGGTCGACGCGTCGCACCGCGCGCAGGTCGTCGATGTCCTCCACCGCCACCATGTGCCCGTCGCGGATGATGCCGACGCGGTCCGCCACCCGCTGCACCTCCGAGAGCGTGTGGCTGGAGAGGAACACGGTCCGCCCTTCGGCGACGGTCTCCCTGACGAGTTGCTGGAACTGGTGCTGGACGAGGGGGTCCAGACCCGCGTTCGGCTCGTCCATGATCACCAGTTCCGGGCGGTGCATGAAGGCGAGGATGAGCCCGATCTTCTGCCGGTTGCCGGTCGACAGCTCGCCGGTGCGTTTGTCGAGATCGGCATCGAAGCGGTCCACCAACTCGCCCACGTAGCTCTGGTCGACCCCGCCGCGCAGGCCCCCGAAGAATCTCAGCGTGTCCCGGCCGGTCATCTTCGGGTAGAGCGCCAGGTCGCTGGGCAGGTAGCCGATCCGTCGGTGGATCTCCACGGCGTCCCGCCGGGAGTCGAGGCCGAGCAGCTCGGCCCGGCCGGCCGTCGGGCGGATCTCGTCGAGCAGTACCCGGATCGTGGTCGACTTCCCGGCGCCGTTCGGCCCGAGGAACCCGAACACCTCCCCCGCCCGGATCTCGAGGTCGATCCCCTTCACGGCCTCGAAGCGGCCGTAGCGCTTCACGAGACCGTGGGTGCGGATGGCTGGGGTGCTCATGGTTCCTCCCGCTCGTATGACACCAGACTAGGACCTGCACCTCGATCTCGGGCCTCCGGGAGGCTCCTGGGCCGGTAGATTGGGCGTCGTCGAAGGGAGTCCCGCCATGACCACCGTCCGCCCCATCGTGCACACCGACCACCCCGACCGTTACGAGCTGCTCCTGTCGGCGTTGGGCGGCGTCTCCGTCGTCCGGGAGCTCGGCTGGAACGTCCTGGAGTTCGCCAGTGGCCGGGTGGCACTGCAGGCCCCCACCGACGACATCGCCCCCGGCACCGTCGTGCTCACCCTGGAGATGGAGGACCTCGACGCCTGGGCCGAGCAGCGGGGCGTCGCCGAGGAGGACATGCCCGGGGGCAGGGCGGTGCCGCTCGGCACCGGAGACGGTGTGGTCGTGCGCGCGACCCTGCCCACCAGCGCGAACTCGGCCGCAGGAGGCAGGACGAGCCTGCTGCCCATCTGGATGACCGCCGACGTGGCCCGCGCGGCTGCGCTGCTGGAGTCCGCCGGGCTCGAGGTGACGGCTCGGACCGGGAACGGCCGCTGGGTGGAACTGCGCAGCGACGACGGCGGCGTCGCCGTCCACGAGACGCCGGAGGAGGCAGACGGGGGGATGCTGCTCTCCTTCCTCCACGCCGGCGACGTCGAGGCGCTCGTCCCGCTGCTGGAGGAGATCGGCGCCGACCCGCGGGTCGTGGACGGCCCGAACGGTCGGACCGTGCGGGTGGCGAACCCCGACGGTGGCGAGCGCCTGTGGATCCATGAGCGTCGCCCCGCCGAATAGGCTGGGGGCATGACCGAGACCTTCTACGACCGCGTCGGGGGACACGAGGCGTTCCGCAAGCTCGTACACGAGTTCTACCGCGGCGTCGCCGACGACCCGCCGCTGAAGGAGATGTACCCGGAGGAGGACCTGGGGCCGGCGGAGGAACGGCTGAGGCTCTTCCTCGAGCAGTACTGGGGCGGCCCGAAGACCTACGGGGAGACGCGCGGGCACCCGAGGCTCCGGATCCGCCACGCCCCGTTCGTGATCACCCCGGAGCAGCGCGACCGCTGGCTTCGGCACATGCTGGCCGCGGTGGACACCCTGGGGCTCCCCGAGGCCGAGGACGCCGAGCTGCGGGAGTATTTGGTGCGCGCCGCGCACTTCATGGTCAACGCGATGGAGGCCTGACCGGCCGGGGGCTCAGCCCTGCTCGTCGCGGATGTGCTCGTGGTGCCGGACGACCTCGCGCACGATGAACGTGATGAACTTCTCGGCGAACTCCGGGTCGAGTTGCGACTCCTCCGCGAGCGAGCGCAGCCGGGCGATCTGCTTGGCCTCGCGGTCGGGGTCGGCCGGGGGCATGCCGTGCTTGGCCTTGAGCTCCCCGACGCGCTGGGTCACCTTGAACCGCTCCGCCAGCAGGTGCACCAGCATCGAGTCCATGTTGTCGATGCTGGAACGCAGGCGGAGCAGTTCCTCGCGGGCCTCGTCGCCGGTCATCCGTGCAGGATCAGGTCGATGCGCTGGAAGCTCTTGACGTCGGTGTAGCCGGTCAGGGCCATGGCCTTGCGCAGCCCACCGGCCAGGTTCATCGTGCCGTCGGGCACCCGCGACGGGCCGACGACGACCTCCTCCAGCGTGCCGACCTGCTCGAAGAACGAGCGCTCGCCGCGGGGCAGCGTGGAGTGCCAGGCCTCGGAGCCCCAGTGCCAGCCCTTGCCGGGGGCCTCGGTGGCACGGGCGAGCGGGGAGCCGACCATGACCGCGTCGGCGCCGCAGGCGATGGCCTTGGCGATGTCGCCGGAACGCCCCACCGCGCCGTCGGCGATGATGTGGACGTAGCGGCCTCCGGACTCCTCGATGTAGTCGCGGCGGGCCTCGGCCACGTCGGCGACCGCGGACGCCATCGGCACCTCGATGCCCAGGACCGAGGCGGTCGTGTGCGACGCGCCGCCGCCGAACCCGACGAGGACCCCCGCGGCGCCGGAGCGCATCAGGTGGAGGGCCGCGCGGTACGTCGCCACTCCCCCGACGAGGACCGGCGTGTCGAAGCGGTAGATGAAGTCCTTCAGGTTCAGGACGTTCTCCCCGCCGACGTGCTCTGCGGAGACCGTCGTGCCGCGGATGACGAAGAAGTCGAGGCCTGCCTTCTCGATGATGCCGGCGAACTCCTGGGTGCGCGCGGGCGACAGGGAACCGGCGACGGGGACGCCCGCCTCACGCAGCTGCGCGAGTCGGGACTCGATCAGCTCCGCCTTGATCGGCTCGGAGTAGATCTCCTGCATGCGCCGCGTCGCGGTGACCTGGTCCATCTCCCCCGTGAGCCGCTCGTACTGCTCGGTGGGATCCTCGTAGCGGGTCCAGAGGCCCTCGAGGTTGAGCACGCCCAGACCACCGAGCTGGCCCATCCTGATCGCGGTCTCCGGGGACATCACCGAGTCCATGGGGGCACCGACGATCGGCACGTCGAACGTGACGGCGTCGATCTTCCAGGACAGGTCCACTTCGGAGTCGCTGCGGGTGCGCCGCGTGGGGGCGATGGCTACGTCGTCGAAGCTGTAGGCCTGCGTGGCGCGCTTGCTGCGGGCGAGATCATACATGGACACAGATCCTAGCGTCGGGAGTAGTTGGGCGACTCGGCGATGTGCTGCACGTCGTGCGGGTGCGACTCCTTGAGCCCCGCCGAGGTGATCCGCACGAACCTGCCGCGCTCGTCCAACTCGGGGAGGGTGCGGGCGCCGACGTAGAACATGCTCTGGTGCAGGCCCCCGACGAGCTGGTGCACGACGGAGGAGACCGGGCCGCGGTAGACGACCGTGCCCTCGATGCCCTCCGGGATCAGCTCGTCGTCGCTCGCGACGTCGGCCTGGAAGTAGCGGTCCTTGGAGTAGGACTTCTTGCCGCGCGAGCTCATCGCGCCGAGCGAGCCCATGCCGCGGTACTGCTTGTACTGCTTCCCGTTGATGAAGACCAACTCGCCCGGAGCCTCCTCGCAGCCGGCGAGCAGGGAGCCCACCATGACGCTGCTGGCGCCGGCGACGAGCGCCTTGGCGATGTCACCCGAGTACTGGAGCCCGCCGTCGGCGATCACCGGCACGCCCGCGGGACGGCACGCCAGCGACGCCTCGTAGATCGCGGTGACCTGCGGCACCCCAACACCCGCGACGACGCGCGTGGTGCAGATCGAGCCCGGGCCGACGCCCACCTTGACCGCGTCCACGCCGGCGTCGACGAGCGCCTGCGCACCCTGGCGGGTGGCGACGTTGCCGCCGATGACCTGGACCCTGTCGCCCACCTCGGCCTTGAGCCGGCGGACCATGTCGAGCAGCAGCCTCGCGTGGCCGTGCGCGGTGTCCACGACGAGCACGTCCACCCCGGCCTCGACGAGGGTCATGGCGCGCTCCCAGGAGTCGCCGAAGTAGCCCACTGCGGCGCCGACGAGCAGGCGGCCCTGTGCGTCCTTGGATGCGAGCGGGTACTGCTCCGACTTCACGAAGTCCTTCACGGTGATGAGGCCGGTGAGTCGGCCGTCGTCGTCGAGCAGCGGCAGGCGCTCACGCTTGTGCTGGCGGAGCAGCGTCGTCGCGTCCTCGCGGCTGATCGACTCGTGCGCGGTGATCAGCGGCGTCGCCGTCATCACGTCGCTGACCTTGGTGGTGGCCCACTCGGCCACGGGCGTGAAACGCAGGTCGCGGTTGGTGCAGATGCCGACGAGCGTGCCGTCGGCAGCGACGACGGGCAGGCCGGACACCCGGTAGCGGCCGCACACCTGGTCGAACTGCTCGAGCGTGGCGTCCGGACCGATGGTGACGGGGTTGGCGATGCGGCCCGTCTGCGTCCGCTTCACGAGGTCCACCTGGTAGGCCTGGTCCTCGATCGAGAGGTTGCGGTGCAGCACGCCCAGGCCGCCCTGGCGGGCCATCGCGATGGCCATCCTCGACTCGGTGACGGTGTCCATCGCCGCGCTCAGGATCGGGAGCTTGAGCTCCAGGCCCTTGGTGAACCGGCTGGTGGTGTCGACCTCCGACGGGATCACGTCGGTCTCGCCCGGCAGGAGGAGCACGTCGTCGTACGTCAGCCCCAAGGTGGCGAATTTCTGCGGTACGCCCGCGCCGGACAGTTCTTCGGTCACGCTTCACCTCTCGAAATGCAGGGCGCCGAGGCGCGCCCCGTCGGTCTACCGGGGCCAGTGTACTCCGCGGTTTCCCGATCACCGACCCGCCAGAGCGGCGGCGGGCACCGTGCGGCAACCCTGGGAAACACGATGCCCCGGGGCCGCGAGGGCACCCGGGGCTTCGTCGTTCAGACGGCTCAGTCGTCGTCGGACTCGCGCTTGTCCACCACCAGCGTCTCGGTGGTGAGCAGCAGCGACGCGATCGACGCGGCGTTGGCGAGCGCGGAACGCGTCACCTTGACCGGGTCGATGACGCCGGCGGCCACGAGGTCCTCGTAGACGTCGGTCTTCGCGTTGTAGCCGTTGCCGGGCTCCATCTCGGCCACCTTGGTGGTGACGACGTAGCCCTGCTGGCCGCCGTTCTCGGCGATCCAGCGCAGCGGCTCGGGGAGGCTCTTGGCGACGATGTCGACGCCGAGCTTCTCGTCGCCCGTGAGGTCCAGGCCTCCGTCGAGCACCTTGCCGGCATGGATGAGGGCCGAGCCGCCACCGGCGACGATGCCCTCCTCGATGGCCGCACGGGTGGCGGAGACCGCATCCTCGACGCGGTGCTTGATCTCCTTCAGCTCCACCTCCGTGGCGGCGCCGACCTTGATCACGCAGACACCGCCGGCGAGCTTCGCGACGCGCTCCTGCAGCTTCTCGCGGTCCCAGTCGGAGTCGGTCCGCTCGATCTCGGCACGCAGCTGCGCGACGCGACCGGAGACCTCCTCGTGGGAGCCCGCGCCGTCGACGATGGTGGTGTTGTCCTTGGTGACGACGACGCGACGGGCGCGCCCCAGCACCTCGAGACCCACCTGGTCGAGCTTCAGGCCGACCTCGGGGGCGACGACCTGGCCGCCGGTGAGGATCGCGATGTCCTCGAGCATGGCCTTGCGGCGGTCACCGAACGCCGGGGCCTTGACCGCGACGGAGGTGAAGGTGCCGCGGATCTTGTTGACCACGAGCGTCGACAGCGCTTCGCCGTCGACGTCCTCGGCCACGATGAACAGCGTGCCCTTGGCGGCGATGACCTTCTCCAGCAGCGGCAGGAGGTCGCTCATGGCGGAGATCTTGCCGGAGTGGATGAGGATGTACGGGTCCTCGAGGACGGCTTCCATGCGGTCGGCGTCGGTCACGAAGTACGGGGACAGGTAGCCCTTGTCGAACTGCATGCCCTCGGTGAACTCGAGCTCGGTGCCGAAGGTCTGGGACTCGTCGACGGTGATGACGCCGTCCTTGCCGACCTTGTCGAACGCCTCGGCGATCAGGGCGCCGATCTCCTCGTCGCGGGACGAGATGGTGGCGATGGAGGCCATCTCCTGGGTGGTGTCGACCTGGCGGGCGTTCTCGCGAAGGCGCTCGACGACGGCCTCCACGGCCTTGTCGATGCCGCGCTTGATGCCGACGGGATTGCCACCGGCGGCGACGGCGCGGAGGCCCTCGTGGACCATGGCCTGGGCCAGAACCGTGGCGGTTGTGGTGCCGTCACCGGCGACGTCGTTCGTCTTGGTGGCGACTTCCTTGGCCAGCTGTGCGCCGAGGTCCTCGTACGGGTCGTCGAGCTCGATCTCCTTGGCGACGGTGACGCCGTCGTTGGTGATCGTGGGGGCGCCCCACTTCTTGTCGAGGACGACGTAGCGGCCCTTGGGGCCGAGCGTCACCTTGACGGTGTTCGCGAGGATGTCGACGCCGCGCTCGAGCGAGCGGCGCGCCTCCTCGTTGAAGGAAAGGATCTTTGCCATGGAGCGGGTTCCTTACTTGGAGACGACGGCGAGGATGTCGCGCGCGTTCAGCAGCAGGTACTCCTTGCCGTCGTACTTCAGCTCGGTGCCGCCGTACTTGGAGAACACGACGATGTCGCCCTCCTTGACATCCATGGGGATGCGCTTCTCGCCGTCCTCGTCGAAACGACCGGGACCGGTCGCGACGACCTTGCCCTCCTGGGGCTTCTCCTTGGCGGTGTCGGGGATCACCAGACCCGAAGCGGTGGTCTGGACTGCTTCGAGGGGCTCAACGAGGACGCGGTCCTCAAGCGGCTTGATCGTGGTTGCCACGTCAAACACCTTCCTGTCTTTATCCTCCCGGCCGGACCGGGTTGTGAATTCTGGGTAGGTCGCCGGGCGTCGTCGCGGGTGCCGCCAGGCTTAGCACCCGGGGTCACCGAGTGCTAAGCCCACCGTATACCCCACTTAGCACTCAAATCAACCGAGTGCCAGACGGCGCGCGATGACCGCCCGCGTGCCCTCCGGGGTCCTCGCCAGGATGATCGTCGCCGCCCCCGGGCCCTTCGGCTTCAGGGCCCTCCGCAGCTCCGCCGGGTTGACGTCGACCGCCCGCTTCTTGATCTCCAGGCGCCCGAGCCGGTTGTCGCGGACGTAGGCCCTGAGCGCCTTGCGGTCGTGGTCGAGCACGTCGAGCACCTCGAAGTTGCTGACCCAGCCGGAGTCGATCGGGGTGTCGCTGGAGAGGTAGGCGACGTGCTCGTCGAGCAGCCAGGCGTCGCGCTCCCCCGCCGCCTCGGCGACGAGCCCGGCCCGGATCGCCGCCCCGTCGGGCTCGGCGAGGTAGCGGCCGAGCGGGCGCACGTCGAGCGCGCGACCGGCGGGCCGGAGCGTGTGCACTCCTTTGTCGATGCGGACGGCGAGCGGGCCCGGCTCGAGGCGGTTCCACAGCGAGGCCTCCACCACGTCGCCGCTGGCGGAGACCCACGCCCATTGGACGTCCCTGGGCAGCAGTTCCTTCGGCACACCGGGACCCAGTTTCACGGCCACGAAGCGTGCGGAGGAGAGGTACCCCAACACCAGCGACCAGGGCGGGGTGAAGTCCTCGACCTGCCAGCTGCGGCCACGGGCCGTGCGACGGGCCGGGTCCAGGAAGACCGCGTCCCCGGCGGGCACGTCGAGTTCCTCGGCGCGGCCGAGGCGGGCCGGGCCCGCCCCGACGAGGGCGAGGTTGTGCGTCGCCACCTCCACGGTCTCCGCATCCGCGTCCACGGCCAGGACCTCGAGGCCCGCCTCCGCGAACGCCATCGCGTCGGAGCCGATCCCGCAGCCGATGTCCCAGACGCGACGCACCCCCGCGTCCGCGAACCGCTCCGCCCTCCAGCGCGCGACCGTGGAGCGGGTGGCCTGCTCGGCGCCGGCGGGGGTGAACAGCATGTCTGCGGCGCGGTCGAGTCGGCCGGCCGTCCTCCGTCGCAACGCCACCTGCGTCAGCGCCCACGCGACGTCGTCGGCCGGGAAGGCGCGCCGGAGCCGCTCGCCGGCCGCCAGCGAATCGGGATCGGGCTCCCCCTCGGCCGCGCGCAGGGCGTCGAGGCGCGCGGTCACCAGGACACCTGCCACCCGGTGCTGTGCCCGCCGTCGTAGGGAAGCACCCCGTGGAACTGCGGCACCGAGGCGTCGAAGACGAGCGGCAGGAAGTGTCGGTCGCCGTCCCACATGGGGAGCTCCATCATCGTGGCGACGTCGTGCCAGTCGAGCGTGCCCTCGACGTTGGAGTCGACGACCTCACCCTCGTAGGCCGTGACCAGGAACACGAAACCGAACACGTCACGGCCGTTGAACCCGGGCCAGCTCACGGTCCCCCGCAGCTCGAGCTCGGTGGCCTCGATGCCCGCCTCCTCGCGGATCTCGCGACGCATGGCCTCGACGATGTTCTCCCCGCGCTCGACCTTGCCGCCCAGCCCGTTGTACTTGCCGAGCTGCTCGTCATGCTGCCGCGCGTTGCGGTGCACGAGCAGGACCTTCGTGCGCGTCGGGTCGACGATGTAGCCGAGGGTGGTGAGTTCGGGAGCAAACGCCATGAGGGAACACTAGTCGCCCACGAGCAGAGGGAGGGTTTGCACCGAGCTTGGTGCAAACCCTCCCAATCGTGCCGAGACCTACTGGTCGAGCTCCCGGGTGTCGAGCTCGACGACCTCGTCGCCCAAGGACTCGAGCAGGCGGTGCCGCTCCTCGCGGCGCTGGGCCTGCTCGATCGGGTCCGGGACGGGCGCCGCGGCCAGGAGACGGCGGGTGTACTCCTCCTTGGCGTCGAGGAGCACCTCCTCACGCGTGCCCTTCTCGACGATCTTGCCGTACTGCATGACGACGACGCGGTGCGCGAGCGAGTCGATGACCGCGAGGTCGTGGGAGATGAACAGACACGCGAAGCCGAACTCGGTCTGCAGGTCGGTGAACATCTCGAGGACGCTGGCCTGGACCGACACGTCGAGGGCCGACGTGGGCTCGTCGGCGACGAGCAGGTCCGGGTTCAGCGTCAACGCACGCGCGATCGACACCCGCTGGCGCTGGCCGCCGGAGAGTTCGTGCGGGTAGCGGTTGTAGGCCGACCGCGGCAGTCGGACGGCGTCGAGCAGCTCGTGGACGCGCGCCTTGCGCTCCGCGGCGTTGCCGATCTTGTGGACCACCATGGGCTCGGCGATCACGTCGCCGATCGGTAGGCGGGGGTTCAGCGACGCGGCGGGGTCCTGGAAGATGACACCGATGCGACGACGCAGCTTCTTGAGCTCCTGCCCGCGCAGCTTCGTGAGGTCCTGACCCAGCACCCGGACCTCGCCCGAGTGCGCCGGGATCAGGCCGAGCAGCGCGCGGCCGATCGTGGACTTGCCGGAGCCCGACTCCCCCACGAGGCCGACGATCTCGCCGCGACGCACGTCGAAGCTGACGTCGTCGACGGCGCGGAACGGCTTCTTGCCCTGGCGCTTGTACTCGATGACGAAGTTGCGCACCTCAAGGGCGAGCTCGTCGGTGGTGACCGGGTTGACCTTGGAGCCGAACTGGCCGTGCCCGTCGCCGAGGTGCGGGACGGCGTCGAGCAGCCGCTTGGTGTAGGGGTGCTGCGGGTGGAGCAGCACCTCCTCCGCAGTGCCGTGCTCGACGATCTCACCCTTGAACATGACGGCGACGCGGTCGGCCATGTCGGCGACGACGCCCATGTTGTGCGTGATGAGCAGGATGCCGGTGTTGAGCTTGTCCTTGAGCGACCGCAGTAGGTCGAGGATGTCGGCCTGCACGGTGACGTCGAGGGCGGTGGTCGGCTCGTCGGCGATGATCACCTCGGGGTCGCACGACAGCGCCATGGCGATCACGACGCGCTGCCGCATGCCGCCGGAGAGCTCGTGCGGGAACTGCTTCGCGCGGCGCTCGGCGTTGGGGATGCCGACGGCCTTGAGGAGGTCGACGGCGCGGCTCCACGCCTCGCGGCCGAACGCCACGCCGTGCACCTCCATCGCCTCCGTGAGCTGCTCGCCCACCCGGATGACGGGGTTGAGCGCGGTCATGGGCTCCTGGAACACCATTGCGACGTGGTTGCCGCGGATGGTCCGCAGCTGCTTGCCGTTCAGCTTGGTGATGCTGTGCTGCCCGACGACGGTCTCGCCGCCGATGGCCGCGTTCTTGGGCAGGAGCCCGAGCGCGGTGGTGGCAGTGACGGACTTGCCCGAACCGGACTCGCCCACGAGCGCGACGACCTCACCGGGCCGGACCTCGAGGTTGAGGCCCTTGACTGCGTGGACCCTGCCGAACTCGGTCTTGAACTTGACGTCCAGGTCCTTGAACTGGAGCACTGCTTCCTGAGTCATGAATGTTCCCCTCAGTCCAGCGTCTGCCGGGGGTCGAACGCGTCGCGCAGTCCGTCACCGATGAAGTTGACGCACAGCGCGATCGTGAGGATGAAGATGCCGGGCCACCAGAACAGCCACGGGCGGGTGGTGAGCGCGTTCTGGTACGTCTGGATCAGCAGACCCAGCGACGTGTCCGGCGGGCGCACGCCGAAGCCCAAGAAGGAGATGGCGGTCTCGGTGAGGATGGCGCTGGAGATGAGCAGCGTCGCATTCACGACGATGGTGCCGAGCGCGTTGGGCAGCACGTGGCGGCGGATGATCGTGCCCGACGGCGTGCCGATGGCGCGTGCAGCCGCGACGAACTCACGCTCGCGCAGTGAGAGCACCTCGCCACGCACGAGGCGGGCGAGACCGGTCCACGAGATGACGCCCAGCATGACCGCCAGGATCGGCACGTTCGAGCCGAAGGTGCGCCCGAACACGGCGGCGAGCACCAGCGCCGGGATGATGATGAACAGGTCGGTGGTGCGCATCAGGAGCGATTCGGTCAGGCCGCGGTAGTAACCCGCGACGGCGCCGATGGTCGTGCCGATGATCGTGGCGATGATGCCGACGGTGAAGGCGATGAAGAGCGACACCTGGGAGCCACGCATCACCAGGGCGAAGTAGTCCTTGCCGATGGTGTCCTGGCCGAACGGGTGCTCGCCGATCTGGAAGGGCCAGAGCTTGAGCGTCGGAGCCCCACCGTTCTGGACGGTCGAGGGCGTCATGAAGTCCTTGTCCCACCAGCCCGGGATCGGCCCGAACCCGATGGACGTGAAGGAGATCACGATGACGAACAGGAGGATGACGAGGCCGCCCATCGCCGCCTTGTGGCGGAAGAAGCGGCGCATGACGAGCTGGCCCTGGGAGTAGGACTTGTCGGTCGTCTGGTCGATGACGTCCTCGACGGAGTACTGGCTCTCCTCGTCGGTCACGGGCTGGCTCTGCGGGGTGTTGTTGTCAGTCATTTGTTCAGCCCTCCTAGCCGGTGATCCGCGGGTCGAGGATTGCGTAGGCCAGGTCGGCCACGAGGTTCATCAGGACCGCAGCGGAGCCGGTCACGAGGAAGAAGCCCATCACGGGCGCGGGGTCCACCTGTTCGAGCCCGACGCGGAACAGGTTGCCCATGCCCTGCCACCCGAAGACCGTCTCGGTGATGACCGCGCCGCCGATGAGGCCGGCGAAGTCGAAGGCGACGATGGTCGCGATGGGGATCAGGCCGTTGCGAAGCGCGTGACGGGTGATCACCTTGCGCTCGGCGATGCCCTTGGAACGGGCGGTGCGGATGTAGTCCTGGTTGAGGACGTCCAGCATCGAGGCGCGGGTGTAACGGGTGTAGGCGGCGATCGAGATCGCGGTGAGCGCCACCGTCGGCAGGATCAGGTGGGTCGCCGTGTCGATCATGTGGTTCCAGTACGTCGAGTAGAAGTTCGGCGTCACCGCGGCGATGGTCGGGATCGGGCGCGGCATGACCGCGAGGTAGCCCGACCAGTGGCTCAGCATGAGATCGGCGAAGGCCAGCGCGCTGGAGAACAGCGACGTGACGACGGCTGCGCCGGTCGCTTGGCGGCGGGAGAAACCGCCGAGCAGCTGGCCCGCGAGCACCGCGAGCACGACACCGGCGACGAGGCAGCCGAGGAGGAGCAGCGTCGCACCACGGAAGGTCTCGGGGTCGGTGCGCTCGGCCATCAGCGTGGGTCGCATCACGGCGTAGCCGACGATCGCGATGCCGGCGGTGGCGAAGACCGCGTTGCGCACGCGAGGGTTCTTGAACCCCGACGTGAGGACGATCACCAACACGGCCAGCCCGATGACGGCGAGGATGTAGATCGGCAGGCCGACGGCCGGGCGGCGCAGCCACTCGACGGCGTCCATGTAGAACAGCACCCCGCCGACGATGACGAAGATGACGCCGAAGGTCGCGAGACGCCGCTTCCAGTGGCCGCCCAGGGCGGCTTGGAGTATGAAGGCGATCACCGCCGCCGATATCAGGATCGTTCTCAGACTTATCTGGCCTGCCGGCAGCCAGTCGTTGAACTGGATGGCCGCGTAGTGCTTGAGGAGCACCGCGAACCAGAACACGGGGAGCGAGAAGAAGACGAAGGCCATGAGCGTCACGCCGTAGTCGAAGCCCGAGTACTGGCGGACGGCGCTCACGATGCCGAGGGTGATGCCGATGATGATGGCGGCCAGCGTCGCGACGATGACGAGTCGCAGGGTGGCGGAGGCGGCCTGCGTGACGAGCGCCGTGACGGACTGGCCGTCGCGGCTGGTCCCAAGGTCGCACTGTCCGATGACGCAGCGGGCGGCGCCGCCCAGCCACGTCAGGTAGCGCGTGTACCAGGGGAGGTCGAGGTTCATGTTGGCTATGCGCGCCTGGATGCGGTTCTCGCGGTTCGGGTCGTTGGACTCGCGGAGGTCCTCGAGCGGGTCACCGGAATTGATGACCAGCACGTACAGCACCAACGAGCCCAACAGGAGGATCAGGACGGACTGTCCCAATCGCTTTGCGATGTATTTAAACACTACGGTCCTTCATGGCTGCTTGACAGCGCGTCGTCGCGGCAACGGCAAACGCACATGGTGGAAGATACTACGGCAATCGGCCCGATTTCAGCCAAAGTGAAGGGGCAGGTGGCCTTGACCACCTGCCCCTTTGCTGTGGCTACTTGATCAGATCAGGAAGCCGCAACCCACTGGTATGCGTTCCACACGACGCCGGACTGCGTCGCGGTCGGGCGGACGTTCTGCAGGTTGGAGTCGTACGCCGTCACACCGGGGTGAGCGTAGAGCGGAAGACCGAAGAGGTCGTTCCACAGCTCGGTCTCGATGATCTTGGTCTGCTCCAGCTGCTCCGCCTCGTCGAGGGTCGAGGACAGTGCCTTCCAGGCAGCGTCGACCTTCTCGTTGGCGTAGCCCTGGTTGTTCTGCTGACCGTTGGACGCGTAGATGTTCTGGCCGGAGGTGATCTGGCCGGAGCCGGCCCACGCGTACAGGGCGATGTCGAAGTCGCCGTTCACCAGCGCGTTGGCGAAGAAGTCCTCGGCGTTGATGTCCTCGATCTGGAAGCCGACCTGGTCACAGGAGGCCTTGATCTGGGCGACGGTCTCCGTGCGGCGCTGGTTGCCCGAGCGGTATCCGATGCGGATGGTGACCGGGGTGGCGACGCCGGACTGCTCGACGAGCTCACGGGCCTTGTCCAGGTCCACCTCGTCGTAGCGGCCGTCGTAGGCAGCGCTGACGACTTCCTCGTAGTTGTCCTGGAAGGGGAAGACCTCGCGGGCGTTCATGACGACGGCCTCGGGGTCGATCGGCTTGATCAGGTTGTCAACGATCGTCTGGCGCGGCACGCAGTAGGCGAACGCCTCACGGAGCGCCTTGCCACCCTTTGCGTCGGAGAAGGGGCTGGACTCGAGGAAGTTGTAGTCCAGGTGCTCCCACGTGAGCTCCGAGCCCTGCTCGACCGTGATGGCCGGCGCGAGCGCCTGGAGCTGGGCGACGGTGTCGACCGTGGCCTGGGGCTCGATGACCTGGACGTCACCGTTCTGGAGTGCCTGGGCCTGACCGGCGTCCTCGAGGAATCGGAAGACGATCTCCTTCGTTGCCGGCGGCTCGCCCCAGTAGGACTCGTTCTGGGTCAGCGTGAGCGCGGTGCCGGCCTGCCAGCCGCCTTCCTTCAGGACGTACGGGCCCGAGGAGGGGACGGTGCCCATGTCGGAGGGCAGTTCGCCCGGCTCGTAGATCCAGCCGGTGTTCCAGAATTCCGCGACCTGCTTGACGGTCTCGGCGTCCTTGTCGAGGATGGCCTGCGCCAGCTCCTCGGGGGTCAGGCCGGACTGCTCGGCGGCGACGTGGGCCGGGAGCGCGGTCGTGACGTTGATCTTGAAGTCGGGGTCCGGGTTCGCGTACTCGAGCGTGAACGTCTTGGAGCCGACCTCGCCCTGCGGGCCGTCCGGCACCTTCTCGGCGAGCGAGAGGGAGACGTGGTCGAAGACCGGGGTGGCCTCGGGGTTCTCGCCGCTGGCGAGGCCGGGGACCAGGAACTCGGGGTTCTGGGCGGCCCAGTCGAGCAGGTAGTCGTTGATGGTCACGGGGGTGCCATCGGACCAAACGGCGTCGTCACTGATCGTGTACTCGACGACCATCGGGTCCTCCGAGGTGACCTCGTAGGTGCCGAAGGTGGTGTTGTCACAGATGGTGCCGTCGACGCCGAAGTACGTGAAGCCGGTGAACATCATGCCGGCGATCGCGTTGTTGTACGTCGAGTAGGTGGCGTTGGTGGTGGCGTTGTAGCCGTTCCAGTTGCCGGGGCCGGCCGTGTAGCGGACCTCGCCCTCCTGGGACTCGGTGATGCCGAGGGGCTGCTCACAGGGGTCGTCCGTGGCGCCTTCGCCACCGGTCTCGCCTTCGCTCGGGCTCTCGCTGCCACCGGCAGTCGGGGATGCAGTCGCGGTCTCGCTGGCCTGCGTCCCGTCGTCACCTGGATCAGTGTCCGAGGTGCACGCGCCGAGGAACAGCGCGCCGGTCAGCAGAAGCGCCAGGGATGCGGTTCCCTTCAACTTCATGGATTCTCCTTGTCGTCAACGACATACTTCGGGCGTTCGCCCAAGTTGCGGGAACAATATCGACATCGGGCTGCGTTGCGACAGGGTCAGCGCGGATTTGGACAGCAATTGTTACGGGAATGAGACCCGGTTCAGGTTCGACCAGAATGCCGTTGCTGCCTGAAAGGAGAAACAGATTTAGTTTTCAAGGAATAGCGCTTGCATTCACACCACGATCGTGGAGACTGGCAGCCCCGAGTGCGCGGAGAACCCGAGCCCGCTGGGGGCGACCCCTGCGCGGACCACCTCGGCGCCCACGGCGGCGATCATGGCCCCGTTGTCCGTGCACAACGCGGGCCGCGGTCGGCGCACCTCGAAGCCCGCCGCGGCCGCCCGCTCCTCGAGCAGGGTGCGCAGCCGCGAGTTGGCCGCCACTCCTCCGCCGATCAGGATGGAGTCCACCCCATGGTGCTGGGCCGCGTCGATCGTCTTCGCGGTGAGGACGTCCGCAACGGCCTCCTGGAAGCTCGCGGCGACGTCGGCGACGGGGACGTCCCTGCCGTCGAGCCTGCGCTGCTCCACCCATCGCGCCACCGCGGTCTTGAGGCCGGAGAAGGAGAAGTCGAAGCGATGCTTCTCCAGGTCGTGCCGCGCCGTGAGCCCGCGGGGGAAGCGGATGGCGCTGGGGTCACCCTCGGCGGCGGCCCGGTCGATCACGGGTCCGCCCGGATAGGCGAGGCCGAGCAGGCGGGCGACCTTGTCGTAGGCCTCACCCGCCGCATCGTCGATGGTGGAGCCGATCTCGGTGATCTTCGTGGCGACGTCCTCGACGTGCAGCAGCGACGTGTGGCCGCCGGAGACGAGGAGGGCGAGCGCGGGCTGCGGCAGGGGGCCGTGGTCCAGCAGGTCCACCGCCACGTGTCCGACGAGGTGGTTCACCCCGTACAGGGGCTTGCCGAGGTAGGCCGACATCGCCTTGGCCGCGGCGATCCCGACGACCAGCGCCCCCATCAGGCCGGGGCCGGCCGTCACTGCGATCGCGTCGACGTCGGCGAGGTCCACGTCGGCCTTGGCAGCGGCCCGCTCGAACGTCGGGATGAGCGCCGACAGGTGCGCGCGGCTGGCGACCTCCGGGACGACGCCGCCGAAGCGCACGTGCAGGTCCACCGAGCTCGCCACCTCGTTGGCGAGCAGCGTGTGGCCACGGACGAGGCCGACGCCGGTCTCGTCGCAGGACGATTCGATGCCCAGCACCAGGGGCTCGCTCATGCGGTCTCCTCCTTCGGGTACGGCCGTTCCAGGACGAGCGCGTCGATCCCGGATCCGTAGTAGTCGCGGCGGCGGTCGATGACGTGGAAGCCGTGCTTCCGGTAGAGGGCGAGCGCCGGTTCGTTGTCGTCCCGCACCTCGAGCAGCACGCGTCGCTGGGCGAGCGCGAGCGCCTCCCGCAGCAGCGCGTCGGCGATGCCGCGACGCTGTGCGCCGACGGCCACCTGGATGCGCAGCAGGTCCGCGAAGTCGTGGAGGACCGCCAGCAGGACCACGCCCAGCAGCGACGAGCCCTCCCGCGCAGCGAGCACGATGCGCGAGTGCGCCGCCAGCTCGTCCGCCCAGGACGCCTCCTTCCACCGCTGCCCGGCCGGGAAGACCTCCTCAAGGGCGAGGATGGCCGCCAGGTCGTCGGGCCCGGCCGGCGTGATCCTCATCGCCGCACCTTGAGTCGCGGCAGCGCGGACTTGGGGGCCCCGGGGACCGTGGCGTCGGCCGCGCGCAGGTAGTACGGCTCCGCGGGCGCGTCGGCGAGGCGCGCGTGGTGCACGGCCATGAACTCGGGGTCGAGGCGCCGCTCCCCCGCGAACCGCAGCACCGGGCGGTAATCGTCGGGGAAGGCGCCGTAGACCGGCCCATCCGGCAGCTTGGCCGGGTCGGAGACCTGCGGCTCGCCCAGGCGCGTCCCGTCGGCGGCGTAGCGGGCCCAGTAGAGCTCCTTGCGGCGGGCGTCGGAGGCGACGACGAACTCCTCCCCCATGCCGTCGTCGGCCAGCGCCAGCGCCACGACATCGAGCGAGCACACACGACGCAGTGGTTTGCCACCGACGTACGCCAGCGTGGCGGCCGTGGCGACGCCCACCCTCAAACCGGTGAACGGCCCGGGCCCCATGCCCACGACGAACTCGTCCACGTCGGCGACGGTGAGCCCGAGGTCGCCGCACACCGACTGCACGCCGGGCATCAGCTGCTCGACGTGGGCGCGCTGGTCCTCGACGACGAACGCCCCCGCCGGCACACCGTCGCGGGCGATTCCCACGGCGACGTGGTGCGAGGTGTCGATGGCAAGGGTGATCATGCGTCCTCCCGGAACTGCTCGAGGGTGTCCCGCCAACGCTCGCCCACCCCGAAGAGGTACACGGTGCGCTCCTCGTCGGCCGGGTCGTCGCTGCGCTGGATGTCGATGTCGAGCCGGTCCGGGGACAGCCACTCGGCCAGGCCCCGGCCCCATTCGATGAGGGTCACGGCTCGCGGCTGGGTCTCCTGGAGATCGATGTCGCCGAGCTCGCCGGCGGAGCCGAGCCGGTAGGCGTCGACGTGGACCAGGTCCGGCCCGTCACCGGCGTTGCGGTGGATGCGCGCGAGGACGAAGGTGGGCGAGATGATCGGGCCCTGCACGCCGAGGCCCTCGCCGATGCCCTGCGTGAGGGTGGTCTTGCCGGCGCCGAGCTCCCCGGTGGCGACGATGACGTCGCCCGCCCGCAGGATTCCGGCGAGGCGGCGCCCGAGTGCGCGCATGCTCGCCGCGTCGGGCACGCGGACGGGGACGGGGAGCGAACGGCCCATCACCCAGCCGGTGGGCAGCGGACGGAGCTTGACGAAGCCGGCGCGCTCCCACCAGGCGATGGTCTGCGGGAACTCGCTGCGAGCGACGATCTCTACGCGGCGCGCGCCGAGGTCGGCGGCGGCGATGAGGGTGGTGGCGATCATGTCGAAGCCGACCCCCGCCCCTCCCGCCTCGGGCAGCACGCTCACGCGGCGGAGGGTGGCCGTGCCGTCCTCGACCTCCATGAGCAGCCCGGCGATGGCTCGGCCGTCGCGTTCGACGATGACGCCGTAGCCGCGCTCGATGGCGGCCTCCACGTCGTGGACCTGGTCCGCCAGCGCCTCGGCGGGCGGATCGACGGGTGGGCGCGCGGAGAAGGCCGCGCGGATGACGCGGAGGAGCTCCGGGGCGTCGGCGGGCTCGGCGAGGCGGACTGCATTGCTCATGGCAAGCGTGGATTCTACCTACGGCGGACGAACTTGCGCTGCGGGCGCTTGCGGGCCTGCTGCTTCGGCGCGATGAGCGCCTGGTAGTCGCGCTCGTCCACGGGCTCGTTGCTGGCCTCGCGGGCGCCGGTGAGCTCGGTGAGCTCGTCGGAGCCGGGCTCGGTGTCGACGGTGCTGGCCTTGACGCCGGCCTGGTCGAGGATGCGTCGCATCAGCTTGCGCTGGTGCGGCAGCACGATGGTGGCGACGGTCCCGTCGGTGCCGGCTCGCGCGGTGCGGCCCGCGCGGTGCAGGTAGTCCTTCGAGTCGCGGGGCGGGTCCACCTGCAGCACCAGGCTCACGTCGTCGACGTGGATGCCGCGGGCGGCCACGTCGGTGGCGACGAGCACCGGCACGTCACCGGACTTGAACGCGGCGAGGATCCGGGCACGCGCCCCTTGGGTCAGGCCGCCGTGCAGGGCGCCGGCCATCACGCCCGCGTCGCGGAGCTGCTCGGCGATCCGGTCGGTGCCGCGCTGGGTGCGGGCGAAGATGACGGTCTTGCCCTCGCGCGACGCGATCTCGGCCGTGACGTCGATCTTGTGGTGCGGCTTGGTGATCAGGGCCGCGTGGGTCATCGTCGTGACGGAGGCCTTGTCGGAGTCCACCTCGTGCGTGACGGCGTCGTGCATGTACTTGCGCACGATGCGGTCCACCGCGCCGTCGAGGGTGGCGGAGAAGAGGAGGCGCTGGCCCTCGGCCGGGGTGGCGTCGAGGATGGCGGTCACCTCCTCCGTGAAGCCCATCTCGGCCATGTGGTCGGCCTCGTCGAGGACGACGACCTCCACGTTGCTCAGGTCCGCAGCGCCCTGCTCCATGAGGTCGATCAGGCGGCCGGGAGTGGCGATGACGACGTCGACGCCGCGCTCGAACGCGCGGATCTGGGGACCGTAGCCCATGCCGCCGGCAATCAGGGTGAGGTCGAGCTTCACCGCGGCGGCGAGCGGCGCGAGGTTGTCCGCGATCTGGAGCGCGAGCTCGCGGGTGGGGCTCAGGACGACGGCGCGCGGGCCGGGGCCCGAGCCCTCGGAGAGCCGCGTCAACAACGACAGCCCGAAGGCGAGCGTCTTGCCCGACCCAGTGCGGGCGCGGCCGAGGACGTCGCGTCCGGCGATCGCGTCGCGGATGGTGGCCTCCTGGATGGCGAACGGGGCGGTGATGCCCTGCGCGGCGAGGACGCCGACCATCGCCTCGGCGACGCCGAGCTCGGTGAAGCCGTTGGTCACGCCCTCGACACCCTCCACGGAGGTGGCCTCCCAGGCCATCTGGTCGGCCTCGGGGGCGTCCGACGCGCCGCGGTCGCGACGGTCGAAGCCGCGATCCTCGCGCGGCCCGCGGGACGGGCGGCGGTCGTCGCGGTCGAACCGGCGCTGCCCACCCCGGTCGTCACGGTCGAAGCGCGGGCGGTCGTCACGGTTGGAGCGGGGGCGGTCGTCGCGGTCGAACCGGGGACGGTCGTCGCGGTCGAAGCGTCGACGGTCACCGCGGTCGTCACGGTCGAAACGGGGGCGGTCGTCGGAGCGGCGGTCGAACCGGTCGCCACGGCGGTCGTCGGAGCGGTCACCGCGGAACCCGCGGTCATCACGGTCGAAGCGGGGCCGGTCGTCGAAGCTACGGCGGTCGTCGCGGCGCTCGAACCGGTCACCACGACGATTATCGGAACGGTCATCGCGACGGAAACCGCGGTCGTCGCGGCGGTCGTCACGGTAACCGCGGTCGTCGCGGAACCCGCGGTCGTCGCGGTTGTAGGGACGGCGGTCCTCGCGGCGGTCCCCGGCGTCGCTGCCGTAGCGCCTGGGCCGCTCGTCGTTGATCCTGACCTCCGCGCCCGGCGCGTCACCGGTGTAGCGACGCTTGCCGTACGGCTTCGCGCTCTTGCGGCGGTCGCCGCGGTCGTCCCAGCGGGGGTTGAACGAGGGCTTCTCGCGACGGTCGGCACCGCGGTCGCCGGCGGACCGGTCGTCGCCGCGATCGACGAACTGCTGGGCGCGCCGCTCGGCGCGGTTGCGGGGCTGCTCGTCGCCACGGCCGAACTCGGGCCGGCCCCCGCGTCGGCGAGGGCCCTTCCCCTTGGCAGCACGCTGCTCCGGACTCCACCGTTTCTTCGGTGTGCCGTCAGCTTTGTGGGATTTGGGAGCGCGAGCCATGGAGACCTTCAGGTTTGGGGGTTTGGAAAGATGGTGGCCGCGATGCGCAGCCTTCTTAGCTTACGCGAAGTCATCGCTCCCCCCAAATGCGCCTCAACTGGCGAGGAGCCGCCCCCCGCGCACGGACATCGCCATCGCGTGCCGGTAGTGGTCCACGAGTTCCCCGCAGACGTTGTGCCAGCTGCGGTCCAGCGTCGACTCGCGCGCCGCCTGCGAGAACGCGGCCCGCTTGGCGTCGTCACCGATGAGGTCGACGACGTGGCCGCGCATCTCGTCGAGCCGGCCCGGGGTGTACAACCAGCCGGTGCGGGACTGGTCGACGAGGTCGATGGGGCCGCCGCGGCGGGGCGCCACCACCGGCAGGCCGGAGGCCTTGGCCTCCTGGATCGACTGGCAGAACGTCTCGAGCTCACCGGTGTGGACGAAGAGGTCGAGGGACGCCATCGCCACCGGCAGGTCGTCGCCGGTGAGCTGGCCGAGGAACGCGGCGCCCGGCAGCAGTTCCTCCAGCTGGGCGCGGCTCGGGCCGTCGCCGATCACCACGAGGCGGGTGCCGGGGATGTCGCGCAGGTGGGCGAGGTCCTCGACGCGCTTCTCGGAGGCCAGCCGGCCCATGTACCCGACCAGGCGTTCGCCGTTCGGGGCGAGCGCCTTTCGCAGCCGCTCGCTGCGCTTGGCCGGGTCGAAGCGGACCGAGTCGACGCCGCGGCCCCACACCCCGACGCGCGGGACGCCCTGCTCGACCAGCTGGTCGCGGGCGAAGGTGGACGGCGCGAAGTTGAGCGTGGCCAGCGAGTGCGTCTGCCGGACGTGGTACCAGAGCAGCGGCTCGAACGCCGCGAAACCGTACCGGGCGGCGTAGCTCGGGACCTCGGTCTGGTAGATGCCGACCATGGGGATGCCCAGTTCCGCGGCCACCGTGGCGGCCTTGTAGCCGACGACGAACGGTGCCGCCAGGTGGATGACGTCGGGCGCGAAACCGACGAGCACCTTGCGCAGGTGCATGTTCGTGGTGGTGACCACGCGGACCGTCTCGTAGCCGGGGAGCCCGATGCTCGTCACAGGCACGACGGGAAAGCCGACGGCCTCCTTGGGCGTCTTGTCCGCGTCGGCCGGAGCGATCACCATCGCCTCGTGGCCCTCGGCCCGGAGGTGTTCGAGAACCCTCAGGATGGAGTTCGTGACTCCGTTCACCTGAGGCAGGAACGATTCCGCAACGATCGCTACGCGCACACCGCGAGTCTACTCCGCCGCCGAGCCAAGTCCTCTTCGCCGGGCGAACGGCAGGTGAACAACCGGCGAACTCTGTCAGCCGTGCTCGTGGTAGGTGTCCTGCTCCTCGGTGAAGTCCTTCACCGGCGCCACGATCTCTCGGGAGCTGCCGTCGTCGAACACCAGCGTGCAGGCGATCTCCTCGGAGCCGACGGGCAGCTCGCGCGTGAGGCCCATGAGCATGATGTGCGGACCGCCGGGCGCGAGGTGCTGGTGGGAACCGGCCGGCACGACGATGCCGTCCTCGGCTTCCTGCATGACCATCTTCCCGTCGGCCATCACCATCTCGTGCAACTCGGTGGAGCGGGCGACGTCGCCGCAGTCGGCCGACACGAGCAGGACGTCCTCCTCGGACGGGTTGGTGAGGTTGACGTAGACCGCGGTCATGTCGGGGCGCTGCGCGCCGTCGGTGGTGCGCACCCAGGGTTCGCCGGCGATGACGCCCGGCGAGGCGTTCGAGGAGCAGCCGACGAGCAGCAGCACTGCCGCAAGGGCCAAGGGAGCCTTCATGTACGCGAGTGTATTGGAATGCTGCCGGGCGCTCGACCCGAGTCGCTCCTCCTCACCGCCACGCCTACACTGGGGGCCCATGGCGGATGTCTCCAGACGCGGACTGTTCGGCGCCGGTGCGGGCGCAGTCGCCGGCGTGGGCCTGGCGGCCAGCGTCGGGCTCGCGCGCCCGTCCGCGCAGGCCGAGGCCGCCGGCGTCAGCGGGCAGACGTACTCCCCCTTCGGTGCACATCAGGCCGGGGTCACCACCCCCACTCCCGCCGCGGCCCGGCTCATGGCGTTGGACCTGCGCGCGGAAGTCGACAGAGCCGCCCTCGGGCGACTCATGCGGGTCTGGTCCACGGACATCGCGGCGCTGATGGCCGGGCGCCCCGCCGCCGGAGACACGCTGCCCGACATGGCGTTGGGCGGGGTGTCACTGTCCGTGCTCGTCGGGCTCGGGCCGAGGGTGTTCGAGCTTGACGGGCTCCGCCAGCGGACCCCCGTCGGGTTCCAGGAGATCCCCGCGATGCGGCACGACCGCCTGACCGACGCGTACTCCGGCGGCGACCTGCTGCTGTGGATCAGCGCCGACGACTTCACCACCGTCGCCTATGCCGCCCGCCGGCTCGTCCACGACGCGGCGCCCTGGGCCGACCTGCGCTGGTCGCAGCAGGGCTCGTGGCGTGGGATCGGCAAGGACGGGCAGCCCGCGACGGGGCGCAACCTCTTCGGCCAGGTCGACGGCACCGGCAATCCCCGCGGGGAGGCGTTGGACCGCGCGGTCTGGTCCGAGGACGGCTGGCTCACCGGCGGCACCCAGCTCGTCGTCCGGCGCATCGAGATGGACCTCGACGAGTGGGACCGGCTGATCCGCCACGAGCAGGAGCGGGCGATCGGCCGCGACCTGGCGACCGGGGCCCCGCTGACGGGGGGCGACGAGCAGACCCCGCTCGACTTCGCGGTGCTGCGCGACGGCGAGCCGGTCATCGCCGACAACGCCCACTCGCGGCTCGCCCACCCCGACCACAACCGGGGCCGGACGATGTACCGTCGGGGCCTCAACTACGCCGACGACACCGGCTCGGGCCTCATCTTCTGCGCCTTCCAGTCCGACATCTCCAAGCAGTTCATCCCCGTGCAGCGCGTGCTCGACGACTTCGACGCGCTCAACGAGTGGACCACCGCCGTAGGCTCGGCGGTGTTCGTCATCCCGCCGGGGATGCGCGAGGGCGGGTACCTGGCACAGGGCCTGCTGGAGTAGACGAAAGGACAACAATGAGCGACATCATCCGCACCGAGAAGGCGCCCGAGGCCATCGGCCCCTACTCCCAGGCGGTCAGGGTCGGTGACTTCGTGTTCACGTCGGGCCAGATCCCGCTCACGCCCGCGGGCAGCCAGGACGCGGAGACCGTCGCCGAGCAGGCGAAGCAGTGCATCGACAACGTCGAGGCCATCCTGAACGAGGCGGGCCTGACGCTGGCGAACGTGGTGAAGACGACGATCTTCCTCACCGACATGGCGGACTTCGCCACGGTCAACGAGGTGTACGGCCAGGCCTTCCAGGAGCCGTACCCGGCCCGCTCGACGGTGGCCGTCGCCGCGCTGCCGAAGGGCGCCAAGGTGGAGATCGAGGTGGTCGCCCACGCCTGATCAGGCGTCGAGGTTCGCGACCACCGTCGGCAGGAACTCCGTGAGCCGGTCGGGCGGGTAGGGGCCGGGATGCCGCTGGGCGGCCAACGCCTGGACGCTTGCGCCCATCGCGGCGGCCTTCCAGGCGGGCAGTCCCGCTGCGAGCAGCGTCCCGCAGATGCCGGCCAGCACGTCGCCCGAGCCTGCCTGCGCGGTCCAGTTCGGCCCCCGCACGGCGACGGTCACCCGGCCGGAGGGCTCTGCGACGTACTGGGCGGCACCCTTGAGCAGCACCGTCGCGCCGTGGCGTCGGGCGGCCTCGCGGGCCGCGCCGAGCGGATCGGCCTCCACCTCGTCGCGCCCCACGCCCAAGAGCCGGGCGAGTTCCCCCGCGTGCGGGGTGAGGAGCCAGCCCTCCATCCCGCCGTCGGGCAGGACCCCGAGGGCGTCCGCGTCGACCACCAACGGCAGGCCGAGCTCCACGGCGCGGGCCATACGCGCCTCGTCGGGCTCACCCCAGCCGGAGCCCACGACCGCGGCCTGGGCCCTCCCCTCGCCGAGCACGACGCTCGGGAAGCGGCCCAGCACCAGCCCCGACGGGGCGCCGCCCGCGTAGCGGACCATCCCCGCGCCCGCGTGCAGCGCGCCGGAGATGCCGAGGAGCGCCGCGCCCGCGTAGCGCTCGGACCCGGTGTCGAGCAGCACCACCCCGCGCGAGTACTTGTCCGACGCGGCGTCCGGCGTCGGCCACCAGTTGGCGAGGTCGCTCTCCTCCAGTATCCGCAGGTCGGTGGCCGGCACGGGAACTCCGATGTCCTGCACGACGACGTCGCCGCAGCGGGAGGCCGCGGGCTCGACGACGTGGCAGGGCTTCCGTGCGGCAAAAGTGGCGGTCACCGTCGCGTTGAAGCTGTGCCCCACCGGACCCCCGTCCGTGCCGAGCCCGCTCGGCTGGTCCACCGCGAGCACGGGCACCTGCCATGCCTCGCAGGCGGCGGCGAAGGTGGCGACGTCGGGCGGAAGGCCCGGGCGCGCACCAAGCCCGGTGAACGCGTCGATGACGAGGGAGGCGTCCGCGAGCCGCGCACGGGCCGACGCGGGGTCCCCCACCTCGCGGCAGCCGGCGGACCTGGCGGCGGCGAGGCCCTCGTCGTGGGCCCTGCCCGCCGCGAGCCAGAGGAGCACCTCGCGCGACTCGGCCAGCGTCGCCGCGGCGAACAGGCCGTCGCCGCCGTTGTTGCCCGGGCCGACGACGACGAGCACCGGGCCCTCGGGTGCCATCTCGTCCGCGACCCTGGCCACGCCGGCGGCGGCGCGCGTCATGAGGTCGACGTCGGGATCGGCGTCCCAGACGGCCCGCTCCGCGTCGCGCATCTGTTGCGCGGTGACCACCGTCTTCATGATTCGCACACCACCATCGCGGTCGTGAAGCCACCGTCGTGCGAGATCGACAGGTGGATGCGGCCGATCCGCATCGCCTTCACGCGCGCCTCGACCGTGCCGCGCACGTCGAAGTACGGCTGGCCCTGCCCGTTGCGTCTCACCTCGCAGTCCAGCCAGCGCATGCCGCCGGGCGAGCCCAGCGCCTTGGCCAGGGCCTCCTTGGCGGCGAACCGGGCCGCCTGGGACTCGATCGACAGCTCGCGCTCCGCGCTGGTGAGCAGGCGCTCGGCGAGCCCGGGCTGGCGGTTCAGGGCGGCGGAGAACCGCTCGATGACCACCATGTCGGTGCCGATGCCTACGATCACGCCCCCAGCTTAGGGGTGCGCCTCACTCAACGGTGACGGACTTGGCGAGGTTGCGCGGCTGGTCCACGTCGTGGCCCATCCGGGTGGCCATCTCGCACGCGAAGAGCTGGAGCGGAATGATGGCGACGAGCGGCTGCAGCAGCGTGGAGACGTGCGGCAACGCCCAGAACGCCGCCGCGTGCTCCCGCGCCTCCTCGTCGCGCTCCTCCGCGAGCACGATCGTCCGCGCCCCGCGGGCCCTGACCTCGGAGATGTTCGCGATGACCTTGTCGCGCAGCTGGTCGCGGCCGGCGGGCGGGACCACGACGAAGATCGGGATGCCCTCGTTCACGAGCGCGATCGGCCCGTGCTTCAGCTCGCCCGCCGCGAAGCCCTCGGCGTGGATGTAGGCGAGCTCCTTCAGCTTGAGCGCGCCCTCGAGCGCCGCCGGGTAGCCGACGTGGCGGCCGAGGAACAGCATCGACTGGGTCTCCTTCAGCCGGTCCGCGAGTTCGTACACCTCGGGCGCCTTGTCGAGCATCCCTTGGATCAGTTGCGGCATGCGCTCGAGCTCGCCGAGGACGGCGGCGATCTCGTCGCCGTACTTCATGCCGCGCACCTGCGCGAGGTAGAGGCCCAGCAGATAGCAGGCGACGAGCTGCGTGGTGAAGCCCTTCGTCGACGCCACGCCGATTTCGGGGCCGGCGTGGGTGTAGATCACGGCGTCCGACTCGCGCGGGATCGTGGCGCCGTTGGTGTTGCAGATCGCGATGACGCGCGAGCCCTGCTCGCGGGCGTGGCGGAGCGCCATGAGGGTGTCGGCGGTCTCGCCGGACTGCGACACGGCCACGACGAGCGTGTTCGCGTCGACGATGGGATCGCGGTACCGGAACTCGCTGGCCAACTCCACCTCGCAGGCGACCCGCACCCAGTGCTCGATGGCGTACTTGGCCACCATGCCGGCGTAGAACGCGGTGCCGCAGGCCACGATGATGATCTTGTTGATTCGCCGGAGCTCCTCGGGGCGGATGTGGAGCTCGTCGAGCACCAGCTCGCCGCGCTCGTTGAGGCGACCGAGCAGGGTGTCGGCGACGGCCTTGGGCTGCTCGAAGATCTCCTTGCGCATGAACCAGTCGTAGCCCTGCTTCTCGGCGGCCGCGAGGTCCCAGTCGACGCGGAAGGCGTTGGTCTCGGCGGGCGCCCCGTCGAAGTCGACCACGTTCACGCCGTCGCGGGTGATCTCGACGATCTGGTCCTGCCCCAGCTCCACGGCGTCACGGGTGTACTCGATGAACGCCGCCACGTCGGAGGCGAGGAAGTTCTCGTCCTGACCGATGCCCACGACGAGCGGCGAGTTGCGGCGCGCGGCGACGATGCGGTCCGGGTCCTGCGCGTCCATCGCCACGAGCGTGAACGCCCCCTCGAGCCTTCCGACGACCGCCTGCATCGCCTCGGTCAGCGAACGGCCCTGCTCGACCTCCCGGTTCAGCAGGTGCGCGGCGACCTCGGAGTCGGTGTCGGAGGCGAACTCGGTGCCGTCGAACTCGGCGCGCAGCCTGGCGTAGTTCTCGATGATCCCGTTGTGCACGATCGCGATCCGGCCGGCGACGTGGGGGTGCGAGTTCGCGTCGGTGGGGGCGCCGTGGGTGGCCCAGCGGGTGTGGCCGATCGCGGACGGCGCGTCGGGCAGCGGCTGCTCGGCGATCGACTCCTCGAGGTTGCTGATCTTGCCCTGCCGCTTGCGCCACTCGACGCCCCCGTCGGAGGCCAGCGCGACCCCCGCCGAGTCATAGCCCCGGTACTCGAGGCGCTTCAGGCCAGAGATGACGACTTCGCTGGCGGGGCGAGCCCCGACGTATCCGACGATTCCACACATGGGGAGAAATGTACAAGATGATTGCGCACTTCTTGACATCGTCGCCCCGGGGACTGCGGCACCGCCCGGATCGTCCCGCCGCGCGGGCTACCGCTAGTGTTGCGTGGACCAGAACAAAGGAGATCAGGTGGCCCGCCCCTACGTGACCCTGCGCCGAGACACCTGGGCGGCGCTGTCCAACCACACCGAGATCCGGCTCGACGAGGACACCCTCGCCCGGCTGCGCGGCATCGGCGACCCGACCAGCCAGGCGGACGTGGCGGAGGTCTACCGGCCGCTCACGCAGTTGCTGCACCTGACGATGGTCAACGCGGGACGCCTGAACGACCAGCGCAACGACTTCCTGCGGCTCAACGTCGCCCGCACCCCGTTCGTGATCGCGGTGGCGGGGTCGGTCGCCGTCGGGAAGTCGACGGTGTCCCGCCTGCTCCAGGAGCTGCTCCGTCGCGCGCCCGGCTCACCGAAGGTCGACCTGATCACCACCGACGGCTTCCTCTACCCCAACGCGGAGCTGCAGCGCCGCGGCATCCTCCACCGCAAGGGGTTCCCCCAGTCGTACGACCGGCGGGCGTTGCTGCAGTTCGTCATGGACGTGAAGTCCGGCTCCCCGCGCGTCGAGGCGCCCGTCTACTCCCACTCGAAGTACGACATCGTCCCCGATGAGAAGATCGTGGTCGAGCAACCGGACATCCTCATCGTCGAGGGCCTGAACGTGCTGCAGCCCGCCAGGGTCGAGAAGAACGGGCTCTCCGGGCTCGCGATCAGCGACTTCTTCGACTTCTCGGTCTTCGTCGACGCGAAGGAGGCGCACATCAAGCAGTGGTTCACCTCCCGCTTCCTGGAGCTGCGTCGCCGGGCCGCGGGCAAGGACGAGGGGTTCTTCGTCCAGTACCAGGACATGAGCGAGGAGGAGGCCGCGGGGTTCGCGTCGGAGGTCTGGGACACCATCAACGGCCCCAACCTGCGCCAGAACGTCGCCCCGACGAAGCAGCGCGCCACCGCCATCCTGCGCAAGAACTCCGACCACCTGATCTCGGAGATCAGCATCCGCAAGGTCTGAGTGCCGCTCACCTGTCTCCGGTCCGATTCCCCTGCCGAACTCGGCGGGTGAATCGCACCCGACTCAGGTGGCCCGAACCGACGCAGGTGAATCGCACCCAGGGCAGGTGGCCCGAACCGACGCAGGTGAATCGCACCCAGGGAAGGTGGCCCGAGCACCCGGCGGGGCTACCCATAGACTGGCCGGCATGAGTGACAGCAACACCAACCGCCGCGACCCGTTCTCCGAGGCCTTCAAGAAGTTCATCGTCTCGGACTGGGCCCCGTACTCCAGCGAACTACCGGCGAGGCTGCCGGCCGCGGAGTGGGCCGCGAAGCGCCGCGAGCGGATCAGCGAGCTGCACCCGGGCGCGACGCTGGTGTTCCCCGCCGGTCCGCTGAAGGTCCGCTCGAACGACACCGACTACCGCTTCCGCCCGCACACCGCGTTCGCCTACTTCACCGGCCTCGGCGAGGACCGCGAGCCGGACGCAGCGCTGGTGGTCGCCGACGGTGAGCCGCTGCTGTTCTTCCGGCCGCGCGCCCCGCGCACCGACCGCGAGTTCTACGCCGACGCCCGCTACGGCGAGATGTGGGTGGGCCAGCGCGACTCGCTCGACGAGATGTCGAGCGCCGTCGGGTTCGAGTGCCGCGACATCCGCGGCCTCGAGGAGTTCCTCACCGGCCGCGGGGACATCGTCGTGATCCGCGACGTGGACCCCGCCGTCACCGAGCTGGTCGACAGGGTGCGCGGCGGGTCGAGCGACGACGACGCCGCGCTGGCGCGCAACGCCTCCACCCTGCGCTTCACCAAGGACGAGTTCGAGGTCGGCGAGATGGGCCGCGCCATCGCCGCGACGAAGGTGGGCTTCGAGGCCGTCATCCGCGAGCTGCCGAAGGCGGTCGCGGGAGGCCGCGGCGAGCGCTGGGTCGAGGGCATCTTCGCGCTGCACGCCCGCCACCTCGGCAACGCCGTGGGCTACGACACGATCGCGGCGAGCGGCGACCACGCCAACACGCTGCACTGGATCCGCAACGACGGGGAACTCCGCGACGGCGACCTCCTCCTGATGGACGCCGGGGTGGAGGTCAACTCCCTCTACACCGCCGACATCACCCGCACGCTGCCCATCGGCGGCAGGTTCACCGATGCGCAGCGCCGCGTCTACGACGCGGTGTACCGCGCCCAGGAGGCGGGCATCGCGGCCGCCCGCGCCGGCGAGCCGTTCAAGAACGTGCACGCCGCGGCGATCCGGGTGGTGGCGGAGTTCTGCGACGAGCTCGGCATCCTGCCGGTGAGCGTCGACGAGTCGGTGTCGGAGGACGGCGGGCACCACCGGCGCTGGATGGTGCACGGCACGTCGCACCACCTCGGACTCGACGTGCACGACTGCGCGCAGGCCTCGCGGGAGGACTACCGCGAGGGCGACCTGCGGGCGGACATGATCATCACCGTCGAGCCCGGCATCTACTTCAAGTCCACCGACCTGCTGGTGCCCGAGGAGTACCGCGGCATCGGGATCCGCATCGAGGACGACATCCTCGTCACCGACGGTGACCCGATCAACCTGAGCGACGCCCTGCCCCGCACCGCCGACGAGGTCGAGGCCTGGATCGCCGACCTCCAGGCCTGACCCCGGTCAGACGACGGGGTTGCCGTCGGTGATGTCGTAGACGGACCAGCGCGGCTGCTCCACCCTGCGGATGAACCCGCGGACGAGGTCCGCCACGGTGCCGGGCGCGGAGACCGTCACCTGGTGGGCGACGTCGTGGACGATGCGCAGGTCGGCGTTCGGCGCCGACGTCGCGACGAGCTCGACGTCGGCCATCGGCGTCGACTTGTCCTTGTCCCCCACCACCAGCAGCATCGGGGTGAGGATCTTGTCGAGGTCACCGCGGATGTCGTGCTCGGACAGGGCGCGGCACAGCTGGGCGTAGGAGTGGTCGTCGGAGGCGGCCAGACCCTCCATGATCGCCGCGACCTTCCCCGGTTCGGCCGCGATGAAGTCGGGCGTGAACCAGCGCATCCGGGTCTCCTCGACGAGCGACACCGTGCCGTTGGCCTCCACTCGCTCCGCGCGCTCGAGCCAGCCCTCCTTGGTGCCGACGGTGGCCGCCGACGAGACGACGACGACGCCGTCGAAGGTGTCGCTGTGGTCGCGGGCGAGGTAGAGCCCGAGCGCGCCGGACAACGAGAGCCCGGCGTAGTAGGTGGGCAGGTCGGCGCGCTGCTGGCGGACGGCCTTCGCGACGTCGGCCAGTCGGTCGGCGAGCCCCTCCATGGACGGCTCCACCTCGTCGTCCCAGTCGGGCGCGACGCCCTGGCCGGGGAGGTACGCGTAGACGATCAGCGCGTCCTTGGCGAGGTGGCCCGCCACCTGCCCCCACTGGTGGGCGGTGTCGCCCCCGAGGCTGCCGCTCAGGACGAGGATGCGCTTGGCGTCGACTTCGGGGTTGTACAGGTGCCACGTGAGTTCCATGACCCAAACCTACTAAGCGGCGGCGGCACCGGGACCGGTGGGCGGCATTTCGCTGAGCCACCCCGCCGTCGAATAAGTCCAAAAACCATGTAATAATTGCGGGACGTTCCACTACCCGTAAATGGAGAGCCAATGACGACCGAACTGCCCATCGCCGAGAAGAGCAGCCACGCCTGCAACTGCGGACACGACCACGAGGCGCAGATCCCGACGCTCGACGCGCGCGAGATCCCCCACGCCCTCCGCCACGCCACGATCCTGGGCGCCGTCGCATCGCTCGGCAAGGGCTCGTCGATGGCCCTGATCGCCCCGCACAACCCGCTGCCGCTGCTCGGCCAGATCCGCGACGCCCATGGCGACTCGATCGACATCTCGTACCTGTCGGAGGAGCCCTGGACGCTGAAGTTCACGCGCGTCTGATGCACCGCACCCCGAGCGCCAGGACGCGGCCCGCCACCAGTTGGCGGGTCGCGTTCCTGGCGTTGGGCGGGGTGTCGCTGCTCGCGGGGCTCAACGCCGCCCTGCTCCTGGTCGGCGTCTGGGCGCCGGTCACCTCGTCGCACCTCCCCGGCTCCCACGGCCTGATCATGACGCTCGGCTTCATGGGCACCGTCATCGCCCTCGAGCGCGCGCAGGCGCTGCGCCAGGGCTGGGCGTACCTGGCCCCCGGCACGCTGGGCGCCGGCGGCATCGTCATGGCGCTCGGCCACACCTGGCTCGGCGCCATGCTGCTCGCCGAGGGCGCGCTGTTCTTCGTCCTCGTCTACCTCGCGCTCTGGCGACGCGCGCCGCTGCCGCTGGTCGCCGTCCAGGTCATGTCGGCCCTCATGGCGTTCTCGGCGGCGGCCCTGGCGCTCGTCGCCCCGATCGCCGACCTGATCCCCGTGCTCGCGGCGTTCATCGTCCTCACCATCGCCGCCGAACGGGCCGAACTCGCGCAGCTCACCATGGGCCGACGCGCCATCCCGCTCCTCGTCGGCTTCGCGGCGGCGCTGACGCTCGCCACCGTCGCCCATCTCCTGTGGCCCGGCGTCGGCTCACGCGCCTTCGGCCTGGTGCAGGCGCTCATCGCCCTCTGGCTGCTGCGCGACGACGTCCCCCGCCGCATGGTGCGCGCCGATGGGCTGCGCCGGTACAACGCCGTCGCGTTGCTGTTCGGCTACTTCTGGCTGCTGGTGGGAGGCGCGACGTGGCTGCTCACCGGCGGGCACGCCGGCACCCCCGCGTACGACGTCGTCATCCACACGACCTTCCTCGGGTTCGGGGTGTCGATGATCATGGCGCACGCGCCCATCATCTTCCCGACGGTGCTCGGCCGCCCCCTGCCCTACCGGCCCTACTTCTACGTCCCGCTGCTCGCCCTGCACGCGGGGCTCGCCGTCAGGGTGGCCGGCGACTTCCTCGGCCAGGGGCCGGTGTGGCAGGTTGGCTCCGTCATCACCGTCCTCGCCATGCTGTTGTTCGTGATCGCCTCGGTGATGGCGGTCGTCACCCATCGAGACCCCCGGAAAGCAGTGTCCGCATGACCACCCTCAGTACGCCGCCGGCCCGCCCCACCACGGCCAAGCCGCGCAAGCTGCGCGACTTCGTCGCGCTCGGCTGGCTGGCCGTCCTGCTCGTGGTGGTGCTGACCCACCAGTGGGTCCCCGCCTCGTCGTGGCTCATGATCCACCTGGTCCTGCTGGGCGCGCTGACGCACTCGGCCCTGGTCTGGAGCGAGCACTTCGCCCACACCCTGCTGCGCACCTCCCTCGACGACGACGGCCGGCGCCGCCAGGACGTCCGGATCGCGCTGCTGGGCATCGGCTCCCTGGGCGTCTTCATCGGCTACCCGTGGGGCCAGTGGTGGCTGGTGCTGGTGGGCGTGCTGCTCGTCGCGGCCTCGGTGCTGTGGCACGCGGTGCACCTCTACCGCCAGCTGAAGGGCTCGCTGCCCAACCGCTTCCGCGTCGTGTCGCGCTACTACATCGCCGCCGCCCTCATGCTGCCCGTCGGCTCCGGTTTCGGGGCGACGCTGGCGTTCGGCCTGGCGGAGCCCTGGTACGGCCGTTTCCTCATCGCGCACATGGCCGTCAACCTGCTCGGCTGGATCGGGCTCACCGTCACCGGCACGCTCGTCACGTTCTGGCCGACGATGGTGCGCGCCCGCATGGACGACCGGGCGGAGCTCCTGGCGCGGCAGGCGCTGCCGCTGTTCGTCGCGGGCATCGCGGTCCTCACCGGCGGCGCGCTGGTGGGCTCCCAGTGGGTGGCGCTCGCCGGGCTCGGGCTCTACGTCGCCGCCCTCGTCTGGTGGGGCCGGGCGCTGTGGGCACCGGTGCGGGCGAAGGGCATCCGCGAGTTCGCGCCGGCGTCCGTGGGGATCGCCATGGTCTGGGCTTCCGTCGGCCTGGTGTGGGTCGGGTACGTACTCGCCACGGCGGACACCTGGGCGGACGTGACGGTCGCGCTCCCCACGATCGGCGGCGTCTTCGCGGCCGGGTTCGGGGCCCAGCTGCTGTTCGGCGCCCTCACCTACCTCGTCCCGTCGGTCATGGGCGGCGGCCCGTCCGTCGTCCGCGCCGGCCAGTCCGCCCTGCACAAGTGGACGACCTTCCGGCTCGTGGTCCCCAACCTCGCCATCGTGCTGTGGCTGCTGCCCTCCCCGTCGTGGGTCAAGGTCCTGGCCACCTCCGTCGGCGCGCTGGTGATGGCGACGTTCCTGCCACTGCTGGTGATCGGGGCGGTCCGCTCCGCCCGCGCCCTCCGCGCGGTGCGGGCGGGCGAGAAGCCGGAACCCCCGCAGGAGTTGAGGGCCTGGACCGGCAGCGGGCTCATCGCCGGGCTTGCCGCCATCCTGCTGGCGGTCACCGCGGGCGTCGCGATCGACCCCGGCGCCGTCGGCATCGCCACGACCACCGGCCCGAGCCGGGCGGTGGCCGCGACGGGCAACGTCACCCGGGTGGAGGTCACCGTCGACGGCATGCACTTCGTGCCCAGCCGCATCGAGGTGCCGGCGGGCGACCGGCTCGTCATCGACTTCCGCAACACGGGCACCGACGTGCACGACCTCGTCGTGGGCGACGCCCGCACCCCGAGGCTCGCGCCGGGCGACTCGGCCGAGCTGGACGCCGGCGTCATCGGCGCCGACGTCGAGGGCTACTGCTCCGTCGCCGGTCACCGCCAGATGGGGATGGTGCTCGAGGTGGTCGCCGTCGGCGGCGAGTCCACCGGCCACGACGGGCACGCCGCGGCCCCGGCCGCGGTCGGCCAGGTACCGGACGTGCCGGGCGCGGGGCTCACCGAGTTCGTCGACCCCGAACTGCCTCCCCTGACCGACGAGACCGTCCACCGGATCCGCTTGGTCGTGACCGAGGTGCCCCTGGAGGTGGCGCCCGGGATCTGGCAGACCCGCTGGACCTACAACGGCCGTTCGGTCGGGCCCACGCTGCACGGGCGCGTCGGGGACGTGTTCGAGATCACGCTCGTCAACGACGGCACCATCGGCCACTCGATCGACTTCCATGCCGGTGCGCTGGCGCCGGACCGGCCCATGCGCACCATCGCCCCCGGCGAGGAACTCGTCTACCGCTTCACCGCCGAGCGGGCCGGGGTGTGGATGTACCACTGCTCCACCATGCCGATGAGTTCCCACATCGCCGCCGGCATGCACGGCGCCGTCGTCATCGAGCCCGAGGGCCTGCCCGAGGTGGACCACCAGTACGTCCTGGTGCAGTCGGAGGTCTACCTCGCCGGCGCCGCGGGCTCCGCGGAGGAGGCGCAGGAACTCGATGCGGCGAAGATCGCGGCCGAAACGCCCGACCGGGTCGTCTTCAACGGCATCGCCAACCAGTACGACCTCCACCCCTTCCGCGTCCGGACGGGCGAGCGGGTGCGGTTCTGGGTGCTCGCGGCCGGACCCAACCGGCCGATCGCCTTCCACGTCGTCGGCGGCCAGTTCGACACGTCGTGGACGGAGGGCAGCTACACCCTGAACCGCGGGGTGTCGCCAGACGGAGCCACCGACGGCGGCGCCCAGGTCCTGCCGCTCCTGGCCGCCCAGGGCGGCTTCGTCGAGCTGACGTTCCCCGAGCCTGGGCACTACCCGGTGGTCAACCACGTCATGCTCGACGCCGAGCGCGGGGCGCACGGCATCGTCGAGGTCACGGACTGACCGCGAGTAGGGTGGGGCGCATGAAAAAGCCAGTGGTTGAAATCCCCGACACCGACGCCCCCGCCGACCTCCAGCTCGACGACCTCACCGTCGGCGACGGCCCGGAGGCCAAGCCGGGCCAGCGCGTCCAGGTGCACTACGTCGGCGTCGCCTGGAGCGACAAGAAGCAGTTCGACGCGTCCTACGACCGGGGCGAGCCGCTGACGTTCGTCCTCGGCGCCGGCCAGGTCATCCAGGGCTGGGACCAGGGCATCGCCGGCATGAAGGTGGGCGGCCGTCGTCGCATCACAATCCCGCCGCAGCTCGGCTACGGCCAGCGCGGCGCCGGCGGCGTGATCAAGCCCAACGAGACGCTCGTCTTCGTGTGCGACCTGGTGGGCGTCGCCTGACCTAGCCCCTCGAGCGCAGACCGATCGCCTGCACGACGGAACTCAGTCCGTTGTGCAGGCGACCTTCGTTCAGGCGCCGCTCCACCAGGCGCACGTCGAGCTCCCAGCCCTCGCTCCAGTCGTCCTGCACCTGCGCGCGGGTCACCAACAGCGCGGGGTCCTTCGGCCCGCCGGTGCCGAACGCCGGCTGGGCACGGGTGTACGCCTCGAGCAGCAGGACTCCCCCGGCGCGCGTCTGGGCGGTGAGCGTACGGGCGACGGCGTGCCCGAGCTCGGCGGGCAGGTGGCAGAAGATGCTCACCACGGCGTCCCACGGCCTCACCGGGGCCGGATGGTGGACGTAGTCGGCGAGGTCGACGTGCCAGGTCTCGACCGCCACCCCGCGGCGCCGCGCGAGCGCCTCGGCCTTCGCCAAGCCCGCCGCGGACTGGTCGAGGCTCACGACGTCGTGGCCCAGCCCCGCGAGGAAGACGCCGTTGCGGCCCTCCCCGTCGCCCACGCACAGCAGCCTCGACCGCGGCCTCAACAGCTTGGCGTGCTCGCGCAGGAAGTCGTTGGGTTCCTCGCCGTAGACGTAGCCCTCGGCGGCGAACCGCGCGTCCCAGTCGACGGTCACGAGAACAGGCCGGAGCGGTAGCCGGGCATCGTCGCGAGCAGTTCGCGCGCCTGCTGGGCAACCTTGTGCTCGACGAGGACCTCGAAGTTCGTGGCCACCGTGTCCCGCATCGACTCGAACTCCCGCTTGCCGCCGGCCAGCGAACGCCCCAGCCCGGCCGTGACGACGCCGGTGAAGACGCCGATCGCGAGGCCGAGCAGCAGCATGAGGAGCGGGTTGTCGCCGCCGACGAACAGCAGCAGCATGAGCCCCATCAGGAAGCCCGTCCCGATCCCGGACAGGGCCCCGCGGCCGAGGACCCGCGGCCACGTCCTGGGCGCGATGACGCGCTCGACGAGCTTCAGGTTGGTGCCGACGATCATGAGGTTCTCGACGGGGAACTTCCGCTCGACGAGGAAGTCGACGGCCTTCTGGGCGTCCTCGTACGCGCCGAACTCGCCCAGCGACTGCGGGTAGTTCAGCTGGAAACGGTCCTTCAAACCCATCCATTCCTCCTTCGGTGCCTCCAAGGCTACCCGTCGGGTAGCCGGTACATTTGTGCGCATGGCACAGGTCTTCATCTCGCGCGTGATCGGGCTGCCGCTCGTCGACGCGTCCGACAGCCACGTCGGGCGGGTGAAGGACATCATCTGCTACACGCGCCCCGACGGGCGTGCACCGAGGGTCAAGGGCCTGGTGGTGGAGCTCTTCGCCAAGCAGCGCATCTTCGTGCCGATGCTGCGCGTCCACCACGTCTCCGCGCACCAGGTGAGCATCACGGGCACCATCGACACCCGCCGCTTCCAGCGTCGCGCGGGCGAGCTGCTCGTCGCCGGAGACCTGTTCGACCGACCCGTGGAGCAGGGCGACGCGGTGGCGCGGATCCTCGACGTGTCGATGCACGAGGTGCGCAGCCACGAGTGGGAGTTGAGCCAGGTGGCGCTGCGCACCAACACCAGGGTCGGCCGGTTCGGCTTCGGCGGACGCTCGGAGATCAAGGTGGAGAGCTGGTCGGAGGTGCCGTGGCTGCACGCCTCGACGGTCCGGACCACCGCCACCCTCGTCGCGGAGTTCGCGGACATGAATCCCGCCGACGTGGCCAAGGAGCTCCACGACATGGACCCGCAGCAGCGCGGCGAGGTGCTCGAGGCCCTCGACGACGAGACCCTCGCGGAGGCGATCGAGGAGCTCCCCGAGGAGGAGCAGATCGAGGTCATCTCGGCGCTCGCGACGGAGCGCGCCGCCGACGTGCTGGGCGAGATGGACCCCGACGACGCCGCGGACCTCATCCGTGACCTGCCCGACGCGGTGGCCGAGGACCTGCTGGAGCACATGGAGCCGGAGGACGCCTCCGACGTGCGCCGCCTGTTGGTCTACGGCGAGTTCACCGCCGGCGGCATGATGACGCCCGAGCCGGTGATCCTCGACACCGACGCGACGGTGGCGCTGGCGCTCGCGCACGCCCGCCGCGAGGAGCTCACGCCCGCGCTCGCGTCGATGTGCTTCGTCTGCCGACCCCCGCTCGAGACTCCCACCGGCCGCTACATCGGCGCCGTCCACATCCAGCAGTTGCTGCGCTCGGCTCCGACGCTGCTCGTCACCACGATGATGGACGAGCACCTCGAGCCGCTGCACCCGAACGACCCGCTCGCGAAGGTGAGCCGGTTCTTTGCGACGTACAACCTCGTCGTCGCGCCCGTGGTCAACGACGCCGGCCACCTCGTGGGCGCGGTCACCGTCGACGACGTCCTCGACCACATGCTCCCCGACGACTGGCGCGGCGACCAGATGGACGAGCCGGAGGACACGGGGGTGACGCGTGGCTGAGGATGACCTCTCCAAGCCGGGGCGGCTGAACCGCCTCGCGCTGCCCAAGGTGCAACTGGATTCGGAGACGTTCGGGCGCTTCGCCGAGGCCGTGGCCCGGTTCATGGGCACGGGCAAGTTCCTCGTCTACATGACCGTCTTCGTGCTCGTCTGGGTGACGATCAACGTGGTGGGGCTCTTCGGGCTGCGCTGGGACCCGTACCCGTTCATCCTCCTCAACCTGTTCTTCTCCACCCAGGCCTCCTACTCCGCGCCGCTGATCCTCCTGGCGCAGAACCGGCAGGAGGACCGCGACAAGATCAGCCTCGACGAGGACCGTCGCCTCGCCGCCCAGTCCCGGGCCGACATGGACTTCCTCGCCCGCGAGATCGCCGCCATCCGGATGCACCTCGGCGAACTCGCCACCCGCGACTTCGTGCGCTCCGAGTTGCGCGGCGAACTGCGGGACCTCACCGACCGTCTGGAGAAGCTCAATGAGCGGAGTTGACCGAATCGACGCCCGGCCCGCGGCCGAGGTGCGCTGGTTCGCCGTGGTGTCCTTGGTCGGCCACGTCGGACTGCTGGCGCTCGGCGCCTCGGCGCTGTGGCGGATCAGCGGCGGCTGGTGGGTGGGGGCCGTCACCGCACCGGTGTTCGCGGTCGCCTATGCTGCCATGTGGCGGTTCCTGTTGGCCCCGGGCTCGCGTCGACGGTTGGGGCAGCGGGAACGGTTCACCCTGACCCTCGTCGTCGTGCCGCTGGTCGTGGTCCTCGCCGCGCTCGGGGAGATCTGGCTGCCCGCCCTCATCATGGGCAGCTTCGTGCTCCTGGGGGACTCCCTCAACGAGCGCTGAGTGCGCGGCAATAAACTTGAACATATTGGAAAAACTGGAAGGATGGGTCGGGTGACCGAACACCCCCTGATTCCCCGCGTCCGCGCGGCCCTGCACACCGTCGAGGATCCCGAGATCCGCCGGCCGATCACCGAACTGGGGATGGTCGACCAGATCGTCGCCACGGAGGACGGCGCCATCACCGTGCGGGTCCTGCTGACCGTGTCGGGCTGCCCGATGCGCAGCGAGATCAACACCCGCGTCGAGAACGCGGTCTCCCAGGTCGAGGGCGTGACCGGCGTCACAGTCGAGCTCGGCGTCATGAGCGACGAGCAGCGCCAGGCCATGCGCCAGATGCTCCGCGGCGGCAAGCCCGACAAGGTGATCCCCTTCGCGCAGCCCGGCAACCTCACCAAGGTGATCGGCGTCGCGTCCGGCAAGGGCGGCGTCGGCAAGTCCTCCGTGACCGTCAACCTCGCCGTCGCGCTGGCCAAGATGGGCCGCAGCGTCGGCGTGCTGGACGCCGACATCTACGGCCACTCCGTTCCCGACCTCCTGGGCCTGGGCGAGGCGCGCCCCACGCTCGTCGAGGACATGATCATGCCGGTCCCCGCGCTGGACGGGCTCAAGGTGATCTCGGTCGGCATGCTGAAGCCCAGCCGCGACCAGGTCGTCGCGTGGCGCGGCCCGATCCTCGACCGGGCGCTCACGCAGCTGCTGAGCGACGTCTTCTGGGGCGACCTCGACTACCTCATCCTCGACCTGCCGCCGGGCACCGGTGACGTCGCGATGTCGCTCGGCCAGAAGATCCCGGGCTCAGAGGTGCTCGTCGTGACCACGCCGCAGCAGGCGGCCTCCGACGTCGCCGAGCGTGCGGGAACGATGGCGCACATCATGGAGCAGCGGGTGATCGGCGTGGTGGAGAACATGTCGTGGCTCGAGCACACCTGCCCGAACTGCGACGAGGTGCACCGCCTCGAGCTGTTCGGCGCGGGCGGCGGCGAACTCGTCGCCGAGGCGCTCACCGACCGGGTGGGCTACTCCGTCGAGCAGCTGGCGCAGATCCCCTTCGACGAGGCGCTCCTGGCCGGCGGCGACCGCGGCACCCCGATCGTCGACTCGGCCCCGGACCACCCCGCGGCTCGGGCGCTCACGCAGCTCGCGCAGGACATCGCGTCGCGGAAGCCCTCGCTGGTGGGCCAGCGGCTCAACCTGATGACGTAGCAGCCGGCTCCGCGCCTCAGGTAGCTTCGGGATCGAAGGGCGCGGGACGGTAGGACGCCTCGGCGCCCGCATCGTCGGCCTCGGGTTCCTTCACCTTGGTGGAGGCCTTGGCTGTGGTGCGGGCGTCGGCCATTTCCGACTCGACGTTCTTCGTCGCGTCCTCGAGCGTGGCCTTCATCGCCTCGATCTCCCGCTTGGCCTCCTCGATTGCCGCGACCTCCTGGCTGAGGTGCTTCTTGATGAAGGCCTTCGGGTTGAGGTCCTTGAGCTCGAGGTCCGAGTACTCGGGACCGAGCTGCTCGCGCAGGCTGTTCTGGGTGTTGTTCGCGACGTTGCGCAGGTACACGAAGATGCGCGCCGCCTTCCTTGAGTACTCGGGCATCTTGTCCGGCCCGAACAGGAGGATGGCGAGGACGACGATCAGAACAAGCTCTACTCCGTCGATCCCAAACACGACCTGAATGCTACCGTGTCAGCGCAGCCCGGTGAGCCGCCCCATCCCGCTGGACAGTCGCACCCACAATCCGTCCTTGTGGGGCGCGGGTTCGGGAAGGTCTCGCATGGCGGTGGCGATGAGCTCCGGTGAGCCGTTGGTGGCCACCGACACCACGCCGCGGCCCGCCTGCCACGCCGTCACGGTCGGCAGCCCCGCAGCCGCCCGGGCCTCGATGGGCCCGTCCTCGAGCAGCATCCCGTCCACCCACGACGCGGTGAGCGTCTGGATGCCATCGGAGTAGACGAGGCTCATGCTGTGCTCCCCGTCGGACGAGGCGTACGCGACGAGCGGCAGCCCCGCCAGGGTGTAGGGGCACGACGAGAAGCCGACGCACCAGCCGCGTGTGCCGCCCGTCGACGCCCTGGACAGCGAGATGAGCTGGGTGCGGTTCTCGGGCAGCTCGGTCTCGCCCACAGTGAGCTGGTCGTAGGCCACGACGATGGTCGGCCGGCCCTCGCTGTCGTAGCGCTCCGAGCGCAGCGTCAGCCCGGTCTCGACGTCGAGCCACCACCGCGAGACCGTGCGGTCCCCGTCGCGGGCCTCGATGATCATGGCCGGCCGGTCCGCGACCTCCCCCAGGGTCGGGAAGGTGAAGAAGTCCCAGCGGGCAGGAACGGACACGTCGCCGCCTCGGAACTCGGGCAGGAACGTGGACATGAACCGGCTGCCCCGGCGGTCGAGCACGACGAGGTTGGACCCCTCTCCCGCGACCCGGTCGACGAGCACGTCGCTCGTGACGAACCGGCGCTCGTTGTTGGTGACCCACACGCGCTGGACCCCGGTGAGCGAGACGTCGGACTCCTGCGCCTGGTCGAGGAGCGCGTCCACCGCCTCCGCGGAGATCGGCAGCGCCTGCCCCTGGGGCACGCGGCCCACGACGGCCTCGTCGGCCAGCCCGAACTTCGCACCGCGGTTCTGCGCCAGCAGCACGGCGCCGACGGCCTCCTGGACGCTGATCGCCGTCGTCTGCATCGCGAACTGCTCCCGGGCCTCGCCGAGCGGATCGGTGATCAGGCGCGGGTCGGGGGCCAGGATGATCGCCAGGACGACCACCGACATGGCGACGACGAGCGCGGCCGCCGACGACTGGGTGAGGCGCCGACGACGTGCCCGCCGCTTCGACGGGAGCTCTCCGACCGGGCCGCTGGCGATGTAGAGCGGCTGCGAGGAGTCCTCGCCTGCGATGGCCTCGAGACGGCTCGCGAGCGAGCTGGGGGCGCAGACCTCGCGGCTGCAGGACGCGGACAGGGCGGACCGGAGTTCACGGATGGCGACGACCTCGTCGCGGCACGGCTTGCAGCCGGCAAGATGGTAGGCGACCTCGCTCCACCGGCGCGGCGGAAGGGTCTCGTCGACGAACGCCGAGAGTGACTCGTGGTACTTCGCGCAGCCCCGACTCACGTCACCCGACCCCGAGGAAACGCTTGCGTCCCTCGGCGGGCGCGCGATGCCCGAGCGCCTTGCGCAGCTGGCTTCGTCCGCGCGCGATGCGGCTTCGCACCGTACCGAGTTTCACGTCGAGTACCTCTGCGATCTCCTCGTAGCTCAGGCCCTCGATGTCGCACAGCACCACGGCGACGCGGTACTCGGGGCTGAGGTCGGCGAGCGCGGCCGCGACGTCGGGGTCGAGGTTCGCGTCGGCGTGCAGGTCCTGCGGCGCGGTCGCGCTCCCCCACACGTGGTCGGGGGCGGACGAGAGGGCGTCCATGCGGATGCGCTGGCGGCGTCGGGCCTGGTCGAGGAAGAGGTTGGTGGTGATGCGGTGCAGCCAGCCCGAGAGCGTGCCGGGCTTGAACTGGTGGATGGACTTGAAGACGCGCACGAACACGTCCTGCGTCAGGTCCTCGGCATCATGGGTGTTGCCGGTCAGGCGCAGGGCGAGTCGGTAGACCTGGGGGGAATAGTCCTGGACCAGTTCCTGCCAAGTGGGCGCGACCCAGTCCGCGGTGGTCGCGTCGCCGGTCTGCATGTCCATGGGCCCCTATTTCACCAGCCCAACCTGTGTAGAGGCTGTGTACCTGTGTGTCAACGCGCGAGGAGGCGGTTTTGTTCCCGCTCAGTCGCGGAACTCCTCGTACACGGCCAGCGTATCGAGGTAGCGCTGCAGCATGGGCCCGGGCACGTCTCCCATCGGGGCACGGCAGCCGCCGACGCGGAGCCCGCGGGCGTTCAGCGCGGCCTTGACCATCATGCAGCCCTGCGTCGCGAAGACGCCGGTGAACGCCGGGATCGCGTACTTGTTGAGCGACGTGGCCTGGCCGACGTCGCCGCCGAGGAAGGCGTCGACGATCTGCCGCGCCAGCGGGGCGGTGAAGTGCGTCGACGTGCCGACCACGCCGACGCCGCCGACCGCGAGCAGCGGCAGCAGCATCGCGTCGTCGCCGGCGTAGTACTGGAGGGTGGACTGCGCCATCACCGTCGCGCTGGAGGCGATGGCGCCCTTGGCGTCCTTCACCGCGCGGATGTTGGGGTGCTCCGAGAGCCGGATGAGCATGGCCTCGGGGATCGGGATGCCGGCGCGGTGCGGGATGTCGTAGAGCATCACCGGGAGGTCCGTGGCGTCGGCCACCGTCGTGAAGTGCCGCTCCAGTTCCGCCTCGGGCGGGCGCGAGTAGTACGGGGTGACGACGAGGATGCCGTCCGCCCCGGCCCCCGCCGCCTGCTCGGCGAGCTCGAGCGTGTGCCGCGTGGAGAAGGTACCGACGCCGGCGACCACGCTGGCACGGTCGCCCACGGCCCCAACGACCGCCTCCAGCAGAGCCCGCTTCTCGTCGTCGCTCGTGGTGGGCGATTCGCCGGTGGTCCCGTTGACGACCAGGCCGTCGTTGCCGAGGTCGTCGACGAGGTGCCTGGCGAGCGTCACGGCGTCGTCGAGGGCGAGCTGGTCGTCGTCGGTGAACGGAGTCACCATCGCGGTCAGGACGCGCCCGAACACCGGTTCGAGCTGCTCAGTCATGAAGGGGCCTCCCTGTGGACACCGGCTACGTTGAGATTCCGCCACATTCTAGTGGCTATCCACCGAGGCGGGCGTCACGCCGACTACGCTGGGCACCGTGACTACCCCGACTCAGCCCGTTGCTCCCACAGAGGCAACCTGGGCGTACACCGAAGACTACGTTTCCACCTCCGAGGCGGTCGGCGCCGCTCGCGACGAGGCGATCATCTCCGGTCAGGTCCCGATCAGCCCCGGCGTGGTGGCCGCGCTGTCCGTGCTCGCGAAGGCGATGGGAGCCAAGGCGATCGTCGAGGTCGGCACCCTGCACGGAGCCTCCGGGATGACGTTCCTCGAGGCCATGGGCACCGACGGGATCCTCACCAGCATCGACGTGGAGGCCGACAACCAGCTCGGCGCCCGCAAGGTCTTCACCGGCGCCGGCTTCCCGTCCTCCCGGTTCCGGCTCATCGCCGGCTCCCCGATCGAGGTCCTGCCGAAGCTGCGCGACGAGGCGTACGACATCGTCTTCATCAACGGCGACAAGCTCGAGTACGTCGAGTACGTCGCCCTCGCCGCCCGGCTCCTGCGCCCCGGCGGCGTGCTCGCCGTGCACGACGCCCTCTGGTACAACCGGGTCCCCGACCGCGACGACGAGTCCGACGAGGCGATCATCATCCGGGAGGCCCTCGAGGCGATCACCGGCTCCGAGCAGTACACGCAGTCGCTGCTGCCCGTCGGCAACGGGCTGCTGCTCGCAGTGAAGAACTGACGGCCTCCCGGGGCCCACGTCAAAGGCGCCTGCGTTTCCTACATGTACCTGCGTTGCATCGCAGGTGAACGTAGGAAACGCAGGCGCCTTGGTGTGAGGCGGCGGGGGCGGGGTTCAGTCCCGCGGGACCACCACGTCCTTGCCCACCACGACGATCCCGCCCTCCGACACGTGCAGCCCACGGGCGCGGTCGTGCTCGGGGTCGACACCGATCTGGACGCCGTCAGGGACGACGACGTTCTTGTCGAGGATGGCGTTGCGGACCACGGCGTTCTTGCCGATGCGGCTCTTGTTCATGATCACGGAGTCGGTGACCTGCGCCCACTTGTCGACGCGGACGTGCGGGCTCAGCACCGTGCGGTCCACCTCGCCGCCGGAGATGATGCAGCCGGCGTTGACGATCGAGTCCTCGGCCCGGCCCCGGATCACGAACTTCGCCCCCGGCGCCTGCACCTGATTGGTCCAGATCGGCCACTCGTGGTTGTAGAGGTTGAACTCGGGGTCGACGGACACCAGGTCCATGTGCGCCTCGTGGAAGGCGTCGATGGTGCCCACGTCGCGCCAGTAGTTGATGTCCTTCTCCGTCGCGCCCGGCACCTTGTTGTCGGCGAAGTCGTAGACCTGCGCCTGCCCGAGGTCCGTGAAGTACGGGATCAGGTTGCCGCCCATGTCGTGGCGCGACGTCGGGTCCTCGGCGTCGACGCGGAGCGCCTCCACGAGGGCCTTGGCGCTGAAGACGTAGTTGCCCATCGACGCGTACGACTCGTCCGGGGAGTCGGGCAGGCCGGGCGGGTCGGCCGGCTTCTCGAGGAACTGCCGGATCTTGTGGTCCGGGGCCGCGTCGATGATGCCGAAGGCGCTCGCCTCGGAGCGCGGGACGCGGATGCCCGCGACGGTGGCGTCGAGGCCGGAGTCGATGTGCGCGTCGATCATCGCCTCGATGTCCATGCGGTAGATGTTGTCGGCGCCGAACACGACGATGTAGTCCGGGTCCGCGTCGCGCACGAGGTTCAGCGACTGGAAGATCGCGTCCGCGCTGCCCTGGTACCAGCGGGGACCGAGGCGCTGCTGGGCGGGCACCGGCGCGACGTAGTTGCCGAACAGCGTCGAGAACCGCCAGGTCTGGGCGATGTGGCGGTCCAGTGAGTGCGACTTGTACTGCGTCAGCACCGCGATCTGGCGCAGGTTCGAGTTCGCCAGGTTCGACAGGACGAAGTCGATCAACCGGTACGTGCCCCCGAACGGTACCGCCGGCTTGGCCCGGTCGGCCGTCAACGGCATCAACCGCTTCCCTTCTCCGCCAGCGAGAACGATGGACAAGATTTGCGGACGCGTTGCCATGCCCTGAACCTATTGCATGACCCGCCCAATTTCCGGGAATACGTGAATTGGTGGACAAGGTGCCGTCCCTTGCCAGCAAAGGTTCATCCGGGCGGCAATCGGCGGTCGTGGCGGCGGTTTCGTGTCACGATTCACCCATGAACCTCAAGCTGTCGTTGCTGACCCGCGAGTACCCGCCGTCGATCTACGGCGGCGCCGGCGTCCACGTCGCCCAACTGGTCCCGCACCTGCGGAAGCTGATCGACGTCGACGTCCACTGCATGGGCGAGCCGAGGGAGGGCGCGACGGCGCACCCCGAGAGCTTCCCCGAGGGCGCCAACGCGGCGCTGCGCGTGCTGGGCGCGGACCTCTCCATGGTGGCGGCCCTGGCCCCCGACACGACGATCCTCCACTCCCACACCTGGTACGCCAACATGGCCGGGCACCTGGGGTCGCTGATGCTCGACGTGCCGCACGTGGTCACGTCGCACTCCCTCGAGCCGCACCGGCCGTGGAAGGCCGAGCAGCTCGCCGGCGGCTACCGAGTCTCGTCGTGGGCCGAGCGGACCGCCTACGAGGCCGCCGACGCGGTCATCTCGGTGAGCGAGGGCATGCGCCGCGACGTGCTCGCGAGCTACCCGGAGCTCGACCCGGAGAAGGTGTTCGTGGTGAAGAACGGCATCGACACCGACGAGTTCCGGCCGGACCGCGGCGAGGACGTCGTCGCCGGGCTGGGGATCGACCTCGACAAGCCCATGGTGGCGTTCGTCGGCCGCATCACCCGGCAGAAGGGGCTCGTCCACTTGGTCCGGGCCGCGCAGCAGTTCGACGAGGACACCCAACTGGTCCTGCTGGCGGGCGCGCCTGACACCCCGGAGATCGCCGCGGAGTTCAACGAGGCGTTCGCCGAGCTGCAGGGGCACCGCTCGGCCCCGATCGTGTGGGTGGAGGAGATGCTGCCGCGGGCCTCGGTCCGGCAGGTGCTCACGCACGCGACGGTGTTCGCCTGCCCCTCGGTCTACGAGCCGCTGGGGATCGTCAACCTCGAGGCCATGGCATGCGAGACGCCGGTCGTCGCGTCGGCGGTGGGCGGCATCCCCGAGGTGGTGAACGACGGCGAGACGGGGCTGCTCGTCGACTACGACCCCGCGCGCGCCCAGGATCCGGAGTTCGTGGCGGCGTTCGAGGCCGACTTCGCCGACAAGGTCAACCGGCTCACCCGCGACCCCGCCGTGGCCGAGCGGTTCGGCAGGGCCGGCCGGCAGCGCTGCATCGACGAGTTCAGCTGGGCCGCGATCGCGGAGCAGACGGTGGAGGTGTACCGCAGGGCCGTCGAGTCGCACGGCTGAGCGGACACGGAAAACGCCCGGCGGTCTGGTGACCTGCCGGGCGTTGTTCGGTGCTTGGTCGTGTCAGCCCACGACTGCCTTCAGTTCGTCGAGCAGCGCGGTGGCCTCGTCCGCGTTCATCTCGACGACGAGGCGCCCGCCTCCGTCGACGGGGACGCGCATGACAATCCCGCGACCCTCCTTGGTGACCTCCATCGGGCCATCGCCAGTTCGGGGCTTCATCGCTGCCATGGATTACCTCACTCCTTAGTCGTGCTCGGGTCCATCCTATCGTCAGGGGCCAACGCAGGACCGGCAGGAAGCGCAATCCGGGCGTTGTGCGCGACGGCGGCGCGGCGCAGGACCTCGTCGACGAATTGCATGCGGTACCCGCCGCGCACGATGCCGAACCGTGGGTCGTCGGACGGGAACGCCCCCTGCGCCAGCACCTCGTAGACGGCGTCGACCTCGGCGCGGTCGTAGCCGTAGGTGGCGGTCGGGGTCACGAGCTCCTCGAAGAACGCCTCGTCCACGTCGCCGTCGGGGAGATGCCCCTTCGGGCTGTCGTCGACGGGCTCCTGCCACTCGCCGAGGCGTCCGGTGCCCGCGATGGCCGCCGCGGCCATCACCGCGAAGGCGGCGACCACGATGAGGACGATCACTGCTGGGCGCCCGGCTTGTGGCCGCCCATGATCCTCGGCTCCCCCATCGCCTCGACGGCCTCGTCGACGTCGTCGGTCAGGGTGAAGAGGTCGATGTCCCCCGGGGAGATGTACCGACCCTCGGCCAGGGTGTTCCGGATCCAGTCCACGAGCGGGCTCCAGTAGTCGACGCCGAACAGCACGACGGGGAACTGGGTCACCTTGCCGGTCTGGATCAGGGTGAGCGCCTCGAACAGCTCGTCGAGGGTGCCGAAACCGCCCGGCATGGTGATGAACCCCTGCGAGTACTTCAGGAACATCGTCTTGCGGGCGAAGAAGTAGCGGAAGTTGATGCCGAGCGTGATGTACTCGTTCATCCCCTGCTCGTGCGGGAGCTCGATGCCGAGCCCGACGGATCGACCGCCCGCCTCCCATGCCCCCTTGTTGGCCGCCTCCATGATCCCCGGGCCGCCGCCGGTGATCACCGCGAACCCACGAGCGACCAGCTTCGCGGCCAACTCCTCGCTCTTGGCGTACATCGGGTCGGTGGGGAGGGTGCGCGCGGAGCCGAACAGGCTGACCGCCGAGGGCATCTCGGCGAGCGCGTCGAACCCCTCGACGAACTCGGAGGCGATCCGCAGGACCCGCCACGGGTCACCCTCGGCCCACTTGTACTGCTGGTCGAGGAAGGCCTGGTCGGCCATGGGCAGCGCATGGTCCTGGCCCATCAGGACGACGGAACCCTGGACGCGGCGGGGCTGGTTCTTCATGTTGGTCCTCCGGAGGGGGTCAGTGCGCGAGCCAGGCGCGGAGGCCCGTGGCGCAGCGTTCGAGGTGGTCGATGGGGCAGCGCTCGTCGTCGCGGTGCGCGAGCGACGGGTCGCCGGGGCCGTAGTTGACGGCCGGGATGCCGAGCTCGGAGAAGCGGGCCACGTCGGTCCAGCCGAACTTCGGCTTCGCCTCGCCACCGACGGCCTCGACGAAGGCGCGCGCCAGCGGGCGGTCGAGGCCGGGGCGGGCGGCGGGCGACACGTCGTCGAGGCGGAACCCGACGTTGCCGAAGACCTCGCGCAGGTGGGCGACGGCCTCGTCGGCGGTCTTGTCGGGGGCGAAGCGGTAGTTCACCGCCAGCGTGGCGGACGGGGGGATGACGTTCGACGCGAGACCTCCGGAGACGGTGACGGCGTTCAGCCCCTCCCGGAAGGTCAGGCCCTCCACCTCGATCTCGCGTGGCTCGTAGCGCACCAGTGCGTCGAGGATGGGCGCGAGGTCGTGGATCGCGTTGTGGCCCATCCAGGCGCGCGCGGAGTGCGCAGCCTGGCCCTGCAGGTCGAACACTGCCCGGATCGTACCCTGGCAGCCACCCTCGATCTCGGCACCGGTGGGCTCCATGAGGACGGCGAAGTCCGCTTCGACGAGGTCGGGCCGGTTCGCCGCGAGGCGCCCCAGCCCGTTCTTGGACGCCTGGACCTCCTCGTTGTCGTAGAAGATCCAGGTGATGTCCTTCGACGGGGCGGTGAGCTCGGCGGCGAGTTGCAGCATCACGGCGACGCCGCCCTTCATGTCCACCGTGCCCCTCCCCCAGATCACGTCGCCCTCGCGACGGGCGGGCAGGTTGTCGACGACCGGGACCGTGTCCAGGTGGCCGGCGATCACGACGCGCTCGGATCGGCCGAGGTGCGTGCGGGCGACCACGCAGTCGCCGTCGCGGTGCACGTCGAGGTGGGGCAGCCGGAGCGCCTCCTCTACGAGGTCAGCGAGCATGGCCTCGTTGCCGGACACGGACTCGACGTCGACGATGCGGATCAGCAGGGACGCAAGGTCGGCGCGGAGGTCGAGGCTCATGGGGTAGAGCTTAGCCACGGGGGCCACCCGCGCACGGCAATCCGTCCCTCGCTCGCCTCGTTACACTGGCCCCCATGACTGAGACTCGCTCCGCCTGGGCCTGGGGCCTGGCCACCGTGCACCCGAAGGGCGTCCTGGACGTCTGGTACCCCGAGCCGCAGCTGGGCTCCGAGCCGACGGACACCGTGCCCGACTACCTGACCGCCGCCGAGCGCAGCGACGAGCTGCGTGGCGTCGAGACCAAGGCGGTGCGCGTGGTGATCGACCTGGACCAGGCGCCCGCGAGCGTCGAGGACGCGTTCCTGCGCCTGCACCTGCTGAGCCACCGGCTCGTCCAGCCGCACGGGGTCAACCTGGACGGCATCTTCGGCATCCTGCCGAACAACGCCTGGACCAACGACGGCCCCATCCGGATCGAGGACGTCCCCCGCGTGCGGGCCGCGTTCCTCGCGCAGGGCCAGCAGCTCACCGTCTACGGCGTGGACAAGTTCCCCCGCATGATCGACTACGTCGTGCCCAGCGGCGTCCGCATCGCCGACGCCGACCGCGTGCGTCTCGGCGCCCACCTCGCTGAGGGCACGACCGTCATGCACGAGGGCTTCGTCAACTTCAACGCCGGCACGCTCGGCAAGTCGATGGTCGAGGGACGCATCTCCGCCGGCGTCGTTGTCGGGGACGGCTCGGACATCGGCGGCGGCGCCTCCATCATGGGCACCCTCTCCGGCGGCGGCCAGGAGGTCATCCGCATCGGCGAGCGCTGCCTGCTGGGCGCGGAGTCCGGCATCGGCATCTCGCTCGGCGACGACTGCGTCGTCGAGGCCGGCCTCTACGTCACGGCGGGCACCAAGGTGGCGCTGCCGGACGGCTCGATCGTCAAGGCCCGCGACCTGTCCGGCCAGGACGACCTCCTGTTCCTGCGCGACTCCACGACGGGCCGGGTCCTCGTCAAGCACCGCCGCAGCAACAAGGTCGAACTCAACGCGGAACTGCACTCCAACTGATGAAGCGCTGGATCGCCCTCGCGATCACGCTGGCCGTCGTCGCGGGGATCGCGTTCGCCGGCTGGCGGTTCTGGGACTACCTCTACACCAGGCTCACGCCGGAGCGCTGCACGATCGTCGGCGCCGAGGGCGATCCGGTCACGCTCACGAAGGAGCAGTCGCGCATGGCGTCGATCATCGTCGCCGCCTCGCTGGAGAGGGGCCTGCCCGAGCGGGCGGCGACGATCGCGCTGGCCACCGCCTACCAGGAGTCGGGCATCCGCAACCTCGACTACGGCGACCGCGACTCCCTGGGGCTGTTCCAGCAGCGCCCCGACCCTCAGTACGAGTGGGGCACCGCGGAGCAGATCATGGACCCGTGGTACTCGTCGCAGCGCTTCTACGACGAGCTGGTGAAGTTCCGCGACTGGGAGACCACCGACATCAACGACCAGGCGCAGAAGGTCCAGCGCTCCGGCTTCCCGGAGGCGTACCGGCAGCACGTCGGGAAGGCGACGACGATCGCGGCGGCCGGTCGGGGTTCCGCCCAGCGGGCGGTCACGTGCGTGAACTTCGCCGACCCGGTCGCCGACCCGGCCCCAGTGCAGGAGGTCCTCGCGGCCGTGCCGGGCGTCGAGGCCACCGTGGATGGCAACCGGGTCCTGGTGACCGCCGAAGACGAGCAGCACCTCTGGGCCGCCGCCCAGCTCGCCGCCCTCAACACCTATGCCTCGGGCATCACGAGGATCGAGGTCGGCGAGGCGAGCTGGAAGCTGAACGACTCCGAGTGGGGCTCGTCCGGCGAAGCGGAGCCGGGCACCGCGCTGATCACCCTGGGGTGAACCTCAGCCTGAGACTCCGCTGAGAGAATTTCAGTTTTCTGCCAGAAATCGTCTAACCTCTTCTGCGACCCAGTGGTGCGTCGACCGGACCGAAGACTCCCCTGCACGTCCCGTCGACGGGAGGGAAGCGAAGAGGATGGTCGAAGACGTGCGGATGGATGCCGCGTTGGATGCTCGACGGGACGGCCTGGCCGCCAGCGTGCCGCCGCCCCACCGTCACGACCATCCGGCGCCGACCCACGCCCGCCCGCACCCCGCCCTCCGGCCCGTCGGCTGGGCGGCCATGGCGATCACGGCCATCGCGTGGCTCGTCGTCAGCATCCACTCGCTCTCCGGGCTGGTCACCTCGGTCGTGCTGGGCGAAGCCGGCTTCGGCGACATCGTCTCGGTCGGCGCGTTCCTCCTCATCATCAGCTTCCTGAGCTTCTCCGCCCTGCTGTACCTCGTGACGCGCGACGGGGCGCTGCGCCGCCTGGCCGGCCACGCCCGGGTTCCCCGAGCGGCGCTCGACGCCCACTTCCTCGTCTCCGAGCCGTCGATGACCGTGCTCGTCCCCTCCTCTGCCGAGGAGCCGCACGTCGTCCGCGCCACCCTGTGGTCCGCCGCGCTGCAGGAGTTCCCGCAACTCGACGTGGTGCTGCTCGTCGACGACCGCCCGGACCCCGAGGATCCGGAGGCCCGCGCGAGGCTGGAGGAGACCCGTCTACTCCCCTTCGAGATCCAGGCGCGCCTGCGGGAGCCGTCGGAGAAGCTGTCGGCCGCCCTCGCCGAGGCGGAGCGCTTCGTGGCCGCCCACCCGTCGGCACCCCTCCACGCCGGGACGATCGCCGACCTGCACGAGCAGGCGGTCGCCTGGCTCGTCGAACTGGCCGACGCCGAGCGGGTCCGTGACCACGCCGACCAGTTCTTCGTCGACCGGGTCCTCCTGTCGCTCGCCCGCGATCTCGGCCGGAAGGCCGACCAGCTCCGAGCGGCCCCGGACGCGGGCGTCCCGGCCGGCGAGGGACTGGGCCAGCTGCGTCGCCTCGCACGGATCTTCGCGGCAAGGCTCGACCTCTTCGAGCGGAAGCGCTACGCCTCCCTCTCGCACGAGGCCAACAAGGCCATGAACCTGAACTCGTACATCGGCCTGATGGGTGGCGAGTGGGTCGTCGACACCGTGACGGCCTCCGGCAGGCGCTTCGACGTGCTGCGCGCGGCCCGCTACGGCGAGGCGCCCGACCGGGTGGTGCCCGCTTCGGACTACGTCCTGACCCTCGACGCCGACTCCCTGCTCGTCCCGGACTACTGCGTCCGGCTGGTGCACGAGATGGAGCAGCCGGGCAACGAGCGCATGGCCGTGATCCAGACTCCCCACTCGTCGTACCGCGGCGCGCGCACCTGGGTGGAGCGGGTCGCCGGCATGACCACGGACCTGCAGCACCTGCAGCACCAGGGCCGTACCGCGTTCGACGCCACGTTCTGGGTGGGCGCGAACGCCATCATCCGCACAGAGGCCCTGGCCGACATCGTCGAGGTCCGCATCGAGGACGGCCCCGCCGGGCCGCGAGTCGTCCGCACCTACATCCAGGACCGGACCGTGATCGAGGACACCGAGTCCAGCATGGACCTCGTCGCCAACGGCTGGAGTCTCCACAACTATCCCGAGCGGCTCAGCTTCAGCGCCACCCCGCCCGACTTCGGCTCGCTCGTCGTCCAGCGCCGCCGCTGGGCCAACGGCGGCCTGATCATCCTGCCGAAGCTCCTCGACGTGGTGCGTGGCAGGCGCCGTCGCGACGACGACGCCTCCCCCGCCGAGGTGCTGCTGCGCGCCGACTATCTGGGCTCCACCGCCTGGACCACGGTCGGCACGGCGCTGCTGCTGCTCATGCCGGAGACGACGTGGCTGCTCAGCCCGCTGCTGTTCGTGGTGGCCCTCCCCTACTTCGCGACGATGGCACTCGACCTCCGGACGGTGGGCCACCGCCTCCTCGACATGCCGAAGGTGTTCGCCCTCAACCTCGTGCTGCTGCCGGTGAACCTGGCGGGCGTCGCCAAGTCCGTGGAGCAGGCGATCACCAAGCGGAAGATCCCGTTCGCGCGCACGCCCAAGGTGGCCGACCGCGTGGCGGCGCCGGCGCTGTTCGTGGTGCTGCCGTACGTGCTGGGTCTGGGGCTGCTGGCGTTCGCGGTGCTCGCCGCCACGCGTGGCCACTGGCCGGGCATGGTGTTCGCCGGAACCACCGGCGCTGCGGCCCTCGCGGGCGCGGTGGCGTTCGTCGGGACGCGCTCGGCGGCCCAGGACGTGGCGGCCGCGTGGCGCGAGTTCCGGGCTTCGCGCGGCACCCGGCCCCAGCCCGCACGCGCCAAGGCGCAGCCGCTCGACTGGCCGGGGCTCCGATGGCTCCGCGTGCTAGTGGAGGACAGCGAGCCCAAGCTGCCCGCGTTGGGCGAGTCCCGCAGCGGCCCGGGGCGGCGGGCGGAGGGCCGTCGGGCCTAGCCCGCGGCCAACCGCGTCGCAGCCGCGGCGATGCGCTCGTCGGAGGCGGTGAGCGCGACGCGCACGTGCCGGCCGGAAGTCGGACCGTAGAAGTCGCCGGGGGCGACGAGGATGCCGCGGTCGGCGAACCAGTCCACCGTGGCGCGGCAGTCCTCCCCACGGGTGGCCCACAGGTAGAGGCTGCCCTCCGAGTGGTCGATGGTGAACCCGGCCGCCTCGAGCGCCGGGCGGAGCGTGGCCCGTCGCGCAAGGTAGCGCTCGCGCTGGGCCTCGACGTGGTCGTGGTCGGCCAGCATCGCGACGAGGGCGGCCTGGATCGGCGCCGGCACCATCATGCCGAGGTGCTTCCGGATGCCGACGAGCCCCTGCACCAGTTCGGGGTCGCCGACGACGAATCCCGCCCGGTAGCCCGCCGCGTTCGATCGCTTCGACACCGAGTGCACCGCCAGCAGGCCGGTGAGGTCGCCGTCGGAGACGCGCGGGTCCAGCACGGACACCGCCTCGGCGTCCCAGGCGAACTCGCCGTAGCACTCGTCGCTGGCCAGCACGGCCCCGAGTTCACGGGCGCGGGCAACGAAGGCGCGCATCTCGTCGACGGAGAGGATGCGACCGGTGGGGTTGGAGGGCGAGTTGATCCAGATCAGCCGGGTGTTCGACGGGAGCTCGGCCGGGTCGTCGCACGGCACCGGCCGAGCACCCGACGCCAGGGCGCCGATCTCGTAGGTGGGGTACGCCTCCACCGGGTACGCGACGACGTCGTGGGCGTCGAGTCCGAGCAGCGTGGGCAACCAGCCGACGATCTCCTTGGTGCCGATGACCGGCATCACGGACTCGTGGCGCAGCGAGGGCGAGTGCCACCGTCGCTCCACGTAGTCGACGATGCCCTGCCGGCACTCAGGGGTGCCCCACACCGTCGGGTAGCCGTGGGCGTTGGAGGCGGCGCCGAGGCCCGCGCGCGCGACGTCGGGGGTGTCGTCGACCGGGGTTCCCACCGAGAGGTCGACGAGGCCGCCCGGATGCCGGGCGGCCCGTTCCTTCGCCGCTGCCAACGAGTCCCAGGGGAAGCCGGGCAGCTCCAGCATCGTCAGGCCTGCGGAGGCAGGGCCGCGACGACCGGGTGGTCCTTGTCGATGACGCCGAGCTTGGCCGCGCCGCCGGGCGAGCCGATCTCGTCGAAGAACTGCACGTTCACGTCGTAGTACTCGGCGTGCTCCTCCGGGACGTCGTCCTCGTAGTAGATCGCCTCCACGGGGCACACCGGCTCGCACGCACCGCAGTCGACGCACTCATCCGGGTGGATGTAGAGCATGCGGTTGCCCTCGTAAATGCAGTCCACAGGACATTCGTCGACGCAGGCACGATCCTTCACGTCAACACAGGGCAAGGCGATGATGTAGGTCACGTTGTTCTCCTATGACGGGTGTGGGAACAGCCTATCCCCACTGGCGGAGGGGGCCAAGGTCGTGACCGCGCGCGTTCGCCCGGCTCAGTCGTCGGCGCAGGTGATACGGTCGCCGGCGTTGTACTTCCAGCGGAACGGTTCTTCCTTCACCACGCGACCGTCCTTGTAGAACAGTCGCTTGTAGTTCACGGTGAAGCCCTGGATGGGCGCCTGTGGCTCGCAGTTGTCCGTGTCGAGGACGCGCTCGGTGCCCTCGTAGAAGTCGGACTTCACGAGTTCGGTGGATTCGACCTTGTCCCACGTGGGACGCGACCAGATCCGGAAGGTCACGGAGCCGTCCTTGCCAGCGGAGGAGGCGCTGTAGGAGCCCTGGATGAGCGCCGGGTAGTCGGTGTTGTTGCGGAACTTGAGGTCGACGGAGCCGTAGTACACCGTCGCCTCGCGGCCGGCGGGGTAACGGGCGAAGTACAGCGAGTGCGGCTTGTGCTCGACGTCCTCGAAGCCGGCGAAGAACGCGGCGTTGAACAGCGTTGTCGCGGCCTGCGAGACGCCGCCACCCGCCTCGCGGACGAGGTTGCCGCCCGAGATCACGTAGCCTGCGGCCCACCCGGCGGCCTCGGTGCGCTCCCCCAGCTTGCGGTTGAGGCTGAATGTGTCGCCCGGGAGTAGGACGGTGCCGTTGACCATCGTCGCGGCCTTGCCGATGTTGGTGTTGCGGTAGGCGGCGTGCGGGTAGCGGGTGGAGTACTCGCCGATGACCTGCGTCGGCTTCAGCTGCTCCGCCTGGGCGGTGGTGAACTCGGGCTCCTGCTCGGTGGCCTCCAGCGCGACGGTCCGGCTCTCACCGTTCAGCGCCTCGCCGAACGCCTTGGTCACGGCCTCCGGTGTGACGGCGAGGCCCTTCTGGCCGGGCACGACGACGACCTGCCCGCCCTCGAGCTTGTACGACGCGTTCTTCGGGCCGCCCTTGACCTGCAGGTCCTCGAGGTCGTCGGCGGTGAGCTCGGTGAGCGTCGCCTCGTCGAAGCCGACGGCGAGGTCCTTGCCCTCACCTGTGATCGTGAGGGTCTGCGCGACCTCCTCCTCCGTCAGCTCGACGTTGCCGCCGTCGCTGGTGAGCGAGATGGGGCCCGTCATGGCCTTCTTGAGGGCGCCGTCGGCGAAGGCCTTGATGTCCGCGTCGGTGACCGCGGGCTGGATCTCCTCACCGACGGCCTCGATGCGGGTCTCGCCGTTCTCGAACGCCTGGCGGAAGGCCTCGGCGGTCGCCTCGACCTGGAGCTGGTAGCCCACCTCGGCGGCGGTGGTGGAGACCGTCCCCTCCGTGAGGGATATCGTGGCGTCCACGGGCTCGACGGCGAGCGCGTCGGCCTTCTCCGCGAACGACGACTGCAACTGCTCCTCGTCGACGGTGTAGACGATGTCGACCTGATCGCCACCCGCGAGGGAGCGGTAGATGTTGACGGGGTTCCAACTGAACCCTCCACCGGCCGCGGCCACCGTCGCCTCGTAGTCGACGTTCAACCCGGCCTCGTCAGGGATCAACTCGATGTTGTCGCCGGCGGCCGTGGCGATCTCGATGGGTTGCCTCACGCGGGGCTCGAAGACCCGGCGGAGCGTCTCCTGCGCCTCCCGGGGGCTCATCCCCCCGATCGCGACGTCACCGGCGGCCGCGTGCGCGGGGACCTGGTTGCCTGCCACGAAGTAAGCGGCGGTGTAGGCGCCGCCGGCCAGGAGCACCGCTGCTCCGGTGCCGACGCCGGCCCACATCCACTTCTTGTTCTGCTTCTTGTTCAAGGGCCCCTCGTTCTGTGTCGGCCCACACGGGCCCACGTCATTCTACGAAATCCACAGGAAGGACCAAAACTGCCCGCGCGGTCAGCGGATCGTGATCCGGTACGGCAGGCTGAGCGCGCCGTCCACGTGGAGACCCATTTCTCGGAGCATCGCCTTGAGCATCGACTCCGCCCCGAGCGGCTGGGTTCCGCCCGTGCCGCCCACCGCTTCCGACGAGGCGGCCGGCACCAGCTTGCCCAGCAGCCCGCCGGGGCCGACCGGCACGATGTCGACGTCGTCGACGTCCACCTCGGCCAGCAGCGCGGCGCGTTCCTGGGCGACCCGGCGCCCGCCGAGGTAGTCGACGAGGCCGCGTTCGACGGCCTGCGCACCGGTCCACACGCGCCCGCGGGCCATGGACTCGAGTTGCCCGTACTCGATGCCGCGGTCCTCAGCCGCCTTCGAGGTGAAGTCCTCGTAGACGCGGTCCAGCCACTCGTTGAGCCGGCGCCACTCGTCCTCGCTGAACGGCTCGGCCGGGCTCATCAGCATGCCGTCCTCGGTGGACTTGACGCTCTCGCGCACCAGCCCGAGCTTCTCGTAGAGGCCCTGGGTGACGAGCTTGCCGCCGAGCACGCCGATCGACCCGGTCAGCGTCGACGGGAGCGCCACGATCTCGTCGGCGCCCATCGAGACGAAGTAGCCGCCCGAGGCCGCCATGCCTCCCATGCGGGCCACGACCTTTCGGCCGGATTCGCGCAGCTGCAACACGCCGCGACGGACGAAGTCGGACGCGACGGCCGAGCCGCCGGGCGAGTCCACGTCGAGGATCACCGCGACGATGTCGTCGTCGCGCTGCGCAGCGCGCAGCTGCTCGTCGATGTGGTCGGCGCCGACGGTCTGCCCGTTGAGTCCCGCGCTCCCGCGGCCGGTGACGATCGGCCCACGGATCGGGACGACGCCGATCTTCTTGCGCTTGCGTCCGGAGAGGGCCTTGGCGATGTCCGGCTTCAGGTTGTAGCGGTTGACGTAGCGCAGCTCGTCGGGCTTGGCGCCCCACGCGTCGAGCGCCGTCGAGTACACCTGGTCGCGGTAGCCGATGTGGTCGATGAGACCGGCCTCGAGCGCCCGTTCGGGGGTGACCGGCGAGGTGTCCAGCGCCTGCCGGACGAAGCCCTCGTCGAGGCCGCGGCGCTTCGCGATGGTCCTGACGGCGTCCTCGAGGAGGTCACCGACGAGCGAGTGCATCATCTCGCGGTGGGGCTCGGTCACCTCGTCTGCGGCGTAGGTGTTGGCCGCGGTCTTGTACTCGTGCCGCTGCCCGAACTCGGGCTCGAGGCCCAGCTTGTTGAAGCCGCCCTTCAGCAGCAGGATCTGCGACTCGTAGCCCTCGATGGTGAGCATGCCGCTGGGCTGCAGCCAGATCTCCTTCGCGGCGGTGGCCAGCTTGTACATCGCGAGCGACGGCACCAGTTCGCCGAACGTCTCGGCCCACGCCACGGTCGGCTTGTGGGCGCCGAACCGCTCGATCTCGAGGGCGATCTCGTCGAGCATCGACACCGGCAGCGTGTTGTTGGCCGCGTGGACGATGAGCCCCTTGACGTGGTCGTCCTTGATGGCCTCGGTCACGGCGTCGCGCAGCGCCGACATCGTCGTCGCGTTCAGCACCTGCATCGCCTGCAACGGGCTGTTGGGGCGGATCTCGATCACGCCGCGGGCGAGGTCGAGCTCGAGCACCGACGGCTTGTGGAACATGGACTGGAGCTTGTTCAGCGGAGTCGACATGGTCCAAGCGTACGGCGCGCCCCCAATTCGCGGCGGCGGGTTGGGAAACGGGGCCTAACGCAAAGGCACCTGCCTCCGTTCGAAAAACCTGCCGGATCCGGCTGGTGAATCGAACGGAGACAGGTAAACCCGGCGAGCGGGTCAGCCCAGCAGTGCCTTCGCGGTGTTGGCGACGTTCTCGGCGGTGTAGCCGAACTCCTCGAAGATCTTCGCGCCGGCGGCGGAGGCGCCGAAGTGCTCGATCGAAACGGAGGCACCCTTGGCACCGACGTACTTGCCCCAGCCCATGGAGATGCCGGCCTCGACGCTCACGCGCGCGGTGACCGAGCTCGGGAGCACCTCCTCGCGGTACTCCTCGGACTGCTCGTCGAACCACTCCTGGCAGGGCATCGACACCACGCGGGTGGGGATGCCCTCGGCCTCGAGCTTCTCCTGGCCGTCGAGCGCGACTTCGACCTCGGAGCCGGTGGCGATCAGGATCACCTTGGGCTCGGCGGAGGCCTCGCTGACGACGTAGCCGCCCTTGGCGACACCCTCGGCCGAGGCGTACTTCTCGCCGCGGGGGATGGTGCGCAGGTTCTGGCGCGACAGGATGAGTCCGGCCGGCTTGTCGGTGCGACGGAGGATCTCGCCCCACGCGACGGCGGTCTCGTTCGCGTCCGACGGGCGGACGACGCTGAGGCCGGGGATGGCGCGGAGCGCGGCGAGGTGCTCGATCGGCTGGTGCGTCGGGCCGTCCTCGCCGACGCCGACCGAGTCGTGCGTCCAGACGAAGATGCTCGGCGTCTTGCTGATCGCGGCGAGGCGGACGGCCGGGCGCATGTAGTCGGAGAACACCAGGAAGGTGCCGCCGTACGCGCGGGTGAGGCTGCCGAGGGTGATGCCGTTGACGACGCCGCCCATGGCGTGCTCGCGCACGCCGTAGTGGAGGGTGCGGCCGTTCATGTTGCCGGGCCAGTCCTCGGTCGTTCGGTCCTCGGGGAGGAAGCTCGGCTGGCCCTTCATCGTCGTGTTGTTCGAGCCGGCGAGGTCGGCGGAGCCGCCCCACAGCTCGGGCAGCTGGTCGGCGAGCGCGGCGAGCACCTCACCGGAGGCGGCGCGGGTGGAGTGCGAGCCCTCCTCGAACACCGGCAGCGACAGGTCCTGCGGCAGCTTCCCGGCGCGGACGCGCTCGAGCAGCTCGGCGCCGGCGGCGTTGGCGGACTTCCAGGCCTCGAACCGCTCGTTCCAGGCCTCGCGTGCGGCCTTGCCCCGCTCGGCCAAGTTCTTGCGGGTGTGCTCGACGATCTCCTGCTCGATGGCGAAGGGCTCGTTCGGGAAGCCGATGCGCTCCTTCATGGCCGCGATCTCGCCGCCGCCCAGCTTCGAGCCGTGGACGCTGTGGTCGCCGGCCTTGTTGGGCAGCGGCCAGCCGATGACGGTGGTGAGCTTGATGAAGGAGGGACGGTCGGTGACCTTCTTTGCCTCCTCGATGGCGTTGTAGAGCGCCTCGACGTCTTCCTTGTACTCGGTGCCGCCGTTGGTCCAGTCGACGGTGGCGACGTGCCAGCCGTACGCCTCGTAGCGGGCGGCGACGTCCTCGGTGAAGGCGATCTTGGTCTCGCCCTCGATCGAGATGCGGTTGTCGTCGTAGATCATGATCAGGTTGCCGAGCTTCTGGGTCGCGGCCAGCGACGAGGCCTCCTGGGCCACGCCCTCCTGCATGCAGCCGTCGCCGGCGATCACGTAGACGTTGTAGTCGAACAGCGACTCGCCCGGCGTGGTCTCGGGGTCGAAGATGGCGCGCTGGCGGCGTGCGGCCATGGCCATGCCGACGGCATTGCTCACGCCCGCGCCGAGCGGGCCGGTGGTGCACTCGACGAAGCGCGTGTGGCCGTACTCGGGGTGACCCGGCGTCTTCGAGCCCCACGTGCGCAGCGACTGGATGTCCTCGAGCTCGAGGCCGAGCCCGCCGAGATAGAGCTGGGCGTACTGCAGCATGGACGCGTGACCGGCGGACAGGACGAAGCGGTCGCGGCCGATCCACTTCTCGTCGGCCGGGTCCGTGTTCATGACCTTCTGGTAGAGCAGGTAGGCCGCGGGCGCGAGCGAGATCGGGGTGCCGGGGTGGCCGTTGCCGACCTTCTCCACGGCGTCGGCTGCGAGGACCCGGGCGGTGTCCACCGCGCGGGCGTCGGTGTCAGTCCATTCGAACGTCACAGTGCTTCCTTACATCTTTGGATCGATACGGGGTCAGCCTAGTCGCCGCCCGGCTGGGTGCCACGGCGGTTGCCACTTTCTGCTTTCAGAAGGAGAGGTCGGGCAGGTCGACGAGCGTGGGCCCGTCATCGCCGTCGTCGTCACCCGCCTCGGGTGCAGCCGTCGAGCGCGATCCGGGCTCGTTCGGGCGCACGTTCTCCCCCAGCGCCTCACGGATGAGCTTCGCCAGGTCGTCGCCCTCGGACGGGTCGTAGGTGCGGGTTTCGGCCATGATTTCTCCTCCTCGAAGACGGCAACATTATGCAAGGCCGCGGCAACTCAGCGCGGCGGTCGCCGTCGGCTGAAGATCTGCCACAGCACGACGCCGAGCAGCGCCGCCAGCACCGTTGCGGCCACCGTGAACCAGGGGTCGACGGCGTCGGGACCGGTGGTCGGGTCAACCGCGCCGGGATCGCCCGTCGACTCGTCGACGGGAAGCGGTTCACCCGTGACCTGCGTGCCGGGACCCAGTGCGGCGACCACCTCGTCGACAGCCTCCCCTGTGGCCGCGCGGGTGCCGGTGCAGAGGCCCGTCTCGTAACCGCCGGAGGAGGTCACGAACCCCATGAGCAGGAGGTCCTCCCCCTCGGGAATCCCGGGCAGGCCGCAGGCGGACTCCTGCTGCGGCGTCTCCACACGGAAGGCCTTCCCCACGTCGCCCTTCCAGACCTGGCGCGGCCAGACGGTGTAGACGATCGGACGGGCGAGGTCGTCGTCGTCCACCTGGAGCACCTCGACCCGGGCGACGAGGTCGGCTGACGCCGCCTGCTCGGCGAGGGTCAACTCCTCACAGGAGCAGGCCCAGGCGCTCGTCGACGGTGACACGACCGACACCATGCCCGCCAGCACCGCGAGCAGCAGCAGCCGGGCGACCGCCGTCATTCGGCACCCAGCAACGGCGGCTTGGCCGACCACGGGAACACGATCCACTGGTCCGTGCTCCTCCAGACGTAGTCGGGCTCGATGATCGTGGACGGCTTCGAGTACAGCACCGCCGATCGCACGTCGGCGCCGAAGCCCCGGAGCAGCTTGATGACCAGCGCGAGCGTGCGGCCGGAGTCCGCCACGTCGTCGACGATGAGCAACTGCTTGCCGGAGACCGCCTCAGTGTCGAGCATGGGCGCCAGGAGGATGGGGTCCGGGAGCGTCTGCTCGACGTCGGTGTAGAACTCGACGTTGATGGCGTCGGTGAGCTTCACGCCGAGCGCGTACGTGAGCCCGCCGGCCAGCAGCATGCCCCCGCGGGCGACGGCGATGACGATCTCGGGCCGGAACCCGGAGTCGACGATCGACCTCGCCAGGTCGTCAGTGGCGTCACCGAGCCCCTGCCAGGTGAGCACTTCCTTGTCCTCGAGCTCCGATGCGTCCGCGTGGTAGGCCATGGGCCAATGGTAGTGAGCGCCGCCGGCCTTGTCGCCGGTGGGCCTTTCCCCGGTCCGGCGCCCGGTCCGGGGCCCGGTGTGGTTTCATGGCGGACATGCTTTCCTGGCCGGGTCTCGCGGCGTCGCGGGCGCGGGCGGCCTCGGGCCTGTTCCTCACGCTGCTCGCGCTGGTCGCGGCGACCACCGGCGTGATCGCCGGCACCGTCGGCTACACGACGGCCGCGGCCACCGCGACGGCGCGCGACTCCGTCGCCGGATCCGACGAGTCGCTCCGGCTCCGCACGCGGCTCGCCCCTGACCCCGCCGGTCAGGAGCGGTCCGCGCGTGACGTCATCGAGGAGACGTTCTCCCCCGCCCCGGTGCTCGTCGCTGCCGAGACCGCCGACGGTAGCGTGACCTTCGTCGTGACCCCGGACGTGCGACGCCTCGCCCCGGACGACCTGCGCGCGTACGCCGACGGTGCGGAGCGGCTGCGGCTGGAGCTGCGCGGCAGCGACGTGGCGGTCTCCGGGATCACGGTCGAGGGCGACCTGGCACGGGCCGCCTCGACCGCCGCCCGCAACCTCATGGTCTCCCGCGCGCTGGGCGCGATCCCGCTGTCCGTCCTGGCGCTGGTCACCGTCCTCGCGGTGGTGCAGGTGGCGCGCCTACTGGGCGACTCCCGCGAGGCGCAGCTGGCGCTGCTGGTGGCGCGCGGGGCCAGCGCCCGGCAGCTGCTCGCGCTGGGCGCTGCCGAATCGATCGTGGCGGTGAGCGTCGGCGCCGCTCTGGGAACCGGTGCCGCGCTGGGCGCGATGCTGCTCGTCCCCGAGGGCGCACCCCACTGGCGCACGGTGCTGGGCGCCGCGGCGTCCGCATACGCAGCGACGCTGGCCATCGTCCTCGGCCTGCTGGCGCTGCAGGTCCGCCGGGTGCTGGTCCCCGGCCACGCCGTCGACCGCTCTGGCCGCACCGCCCGCGCCGTGACGGGTGTGGGGTTGGCGTTCGTGCTCCTGGCCGCGGCGGTGTCGCTGTGGCAGTACCTCAGGTCCGGCTCCCCGCTGACCATCGGCGAGGACGGTGGGTACTCGGTCAACCTCGTGGCCGGGGCCGCGCCCGCACTCCTGCTCGCCGCCGCCGGCGTCGTCGCGCTCGGACTCATGGGGCCGCTGGCCGCACTCGCCGCCGTGGCCGTGCGTCGAGGGCGCTCCGTCGCCCCCTTCTTGACCGCGATGCAGGTGGCCCGACGCCTCGGGGGCTTCGCGGTGCCGGTGGTCCTCACCGTGCTGGCCACCGGTGCGGCCACCGTCTCGGCCGGCTACTCCGGCACCTCCGCCCAGTTGCGCGACGACATGACCGCGCTGGCCGACGGCGCCCCGCTCAGGGCGACCCTGACGCGCCTGCCGCCGGCGCCTGCCGATCGGGTCGCACCCCCGCTGGAGGAGCAGTTCGGGCTGGCCGGCGACGCCGTGGCGACGCCGGTCTGGCTGGTGGACAGTGCGACGATCGGCGACCTCGAGGTGCCCGCCACCGCCGTCGTGCCCGGCCGGTTCGCGGCGGTCGCCGACGGCCCCGTCGCCGTCCCGGACGCCTTCACGGCCGACGAGCAGGGCCCGGCTTCCCTGGTGGTGCCGGAGGGCACGTCCGGACTCACGCTGGAGTTTGAGGGCAAGGTCGGCTACGACCGTTGGGGCGTCGCCTATCTGGAGGCGCTGGCCGACGAGTGGCGCGACCGCGTCACCCGCGACCAGCCGACTCTCCCGGCGCCGGACGCGGATCGGGAGGTGGAGGCGTTCCTGGCCGAGACGGCCGCGACGTTGTCGGCGCCTGTCCGGCTCAGCGTCACCCTGTCGGTGCGTGACCTCGAATCGGGCCTCGTCCAGCAAGTGGGGCTGGGAACCGTGGCCGCAGACGGGCCGGCCATCGACTGGGACCACGCGAGCCAATCCGGCTTCCGGGCGGAGCCGGCCAGGTTCTCGGGGGCAATGGAGTTCGGCCTGGATCCGGGCCGACGGTTCGCAGTCACCGCCGTCAGCCTCGAGCTCGAGAGCTCCGACGAGTTCGGGCACTGGCCCCGCACGGTGGAGCTCACGGCCTCTCTCCGCACCTCGGAAGGCACCGACCTCTTCGCCGACGCCACCGATGACTGGGCCTCCCACGAGGCCACCACCCCAGACCTCGCGGCTGCCGCGCTGGCGGAGCGTGATGCGGCCACCCCCCAGATCCGCTGGAGCGTCCTCGAGATCTCGGACAACCAGGAACTGCGGCAACTGGAGCACAACGCCCTCTCGGTCCGCCCACGGCTGGACACGAGCGGGCCGGCATGGTCCGTCAACGCGACGACGGTCGATGAGGGCTTCTGGGGCAGCAGCATCTCCCCCGCGACCGAGCCGGCCGGCCCGACGAACTCAGACCCAGCGGGCCGCCCCGTTGCCAATTCGCCCATCCGGGTCGCACTCACCGAGGCGGCCGCCGACGCCGCCGCCCTCGCCGTCGGCGACGACTTCCGCATGCAGCTCATGAACCGCTCCGTCTCCGCCCGTCTCGTCGCCATCACCCCTGCCGTGCCGGGCGACACCCGCCCGGTGGGGGCGCTCGTCGACGTCACGGGCGTCGCCGCCACGTTCGCGGCGGCCGGTGATGCACTACGCCCCCCATCGGAGTTGTGGGTCCGAGCACCGGGCGACCCTGGGGAGGTGGCCCGCGCGTTGGCCGGATCCACCGGCGCGACGGTGAAGGTGGCGGGCAGCTCCGTCGCCAGCGACCCGACCAGCGCGGCGCGGACGATCTTCTGGGTGGCGAGCGCCGGGGCGACGCTTCTGGCGGTCACCGGCATCGCGGCCGCCACCCGCGCCATGACCACCGACCGCCGCGCCGAGATCGCGGTGCTCCGCGCCCTGGGCATGGCGCGCGCCGACCAGGCGCGCTCGCGCGCCGCCGAGCTCGCCGCCGTGGTGGTCGCCTCGGTCGCCTTCGGGCTCGCTGCCGGGTGGGCGGTGAGCCTGGTCGTCGTGCCGCCGCTGGCACGCGCCACGATCGCCCCCGGCCAGGTGGAGCTCCCGGCCGCCCTCGCCCTGCACACCACGCCGTGGTTGGCCCTGCTCGTCCTGGGCGCGGCAGCGGTCTCCGTGGTCCTCTGGTGGCTGCGGCGCCGCGTCGCCGCCGACGCGCTGGACACGGAGTACCGGGAGGAGGTGCGATGACGCTGCGCCGGCCCTGGCTGCGGATGTTCCGCGCCGATCCCTGGGTGCTGGTCGCGCTCGCGGCGCTCACCTTCCTCGCCTCGTTGACCGCGACGGCGGTGCCGCGCGCCATGTCGACGGTGGCGGACCAGCAGCTTCAGCACACCGTCGCCTCGCTGGCCTCCTACGAGCGGGAGCCGCAGGCGCGCTGGACCCATGATCTTCCCCCACGCGAGTGGGCCGATGCCGTTCCGGTCAACCCGTGGGAGGCGCTCGAGGCCGGCGCGGAGGACGTGCGCCAGTCGCGCCCGTCGCCGCTCAGGGAGCTCCTGCAGCCGGCCCAGTTCCTCTCCCGCACTTCATTGCCGGTCAGCCACACGCCGGACTTCGAGGCCTCGGGCCTGTTCCGGGTGAACGTCCACCCCGTCCTCACCCCCTCGCTCCAGTCCGTGATGAGGCTGGTCGAGGGCCGCTGGCCGAGCGGCTCGGCGCGGCCGTACGAGGTGGTGCTCGCCGAGAAGGTGGCCGACCGCCTCGGCGTCGACGTGGGCGCCCCGCTCGGCGAGCACTTCCTGCTGGTGGGCACCGTCCGGCCCGCCGATCCGGGCGACAGCCGCTGGGAGCTGTTCGACACCGGCGACCGGCTGTCGATCTCGGTGGACCCCAACCTGGGCGAGGAGGCGACCGTCACGGCCTACCTGGATCCCGGCTTCGAGGGCTCGCTGTTCGAGCAGGCGTCGACGCAGTGGGTGGACTGGCTCTGGTACCCCGTCGACGTCACGCGCCTGCAAGGCCATGTCGAGGTCGCGGAGCTCGAGCGACAGCTCACCTCCATGCTGAGCGCGCGCCACACCCTGGTGGACGCCGAGTCGGCCCCCGACGGCCTGTCGGTCGACGTGCAGTTCGAGTCGGCGCTCGGCGCCGCGCTCCAGCGGGTCGCGAAGGAGCAGCAGGCGGCCACGACGCTCGTGGCTGTCGTCGCCGCGGGGCCCGTCGGCGTGGCTGCGGCCGTGCTGTGGCTCGGGGCCGGGCTGGTCGTGGTCCGCAGAAGGAGCCATCTCGAACTCATGACCGCCCGCGGCGCGTCGCCTGAGCAGCTGCGCTCGATGATCGCCCTCGAGGGTGCCGCGCTCGGTCTTCCCGCGGCGGTGACGGGTCACCTCGTCGCGCTCGCGGTGGAGGGCGTGTCCCCGTGGTGGTTGTGGGCGGTGACGCTCCTGATCGGGCTCGCGCCGGCGGGGGCACTCGCGGTGGCGCTGCGCCGGCCGCCCGGCCGGCCCGCACGATCGGATCTCTCTGCCCGGGGCAGCCGGGTCCGCCTCGCCTCCGAGCTCGGGGTGGTCGCCCTCGCCGTCGCGGCCACGTGGCAGCTGCTCACCCAGCAGGGCTCCGCGGACGGCATCGACCTCCTCGCCGTCGCCACGCCCGTGCTGGTCGCTCTGGCCGCCGTCCTGCTCACCGTGCGCCTGTACCCGCTGCCGTTGGCGACCATCACAACGTCCGCGAAGCGCGGGCGCTCCCTCACGGCCTTCCTCGGGTCGGCCCGCGCCCTTCGGGACCCCGTCGGCGGCGTCGTGCCCACCCTCGCCATCGTGCTGGGCGCGAGCATGACGATGCTGTCCGCCGTCATGATCGGCACGGTGACGCGCGGTGCCGAGGAGGCCGTCTGGAACGGCAACGGCGCCGCCGCGCGGCTCAGCGGCGGCATCACGGACGAGGTGATGGCGCGGATCGTCGAGGTGGACGGGGTCACCGCGGCCGGGCGGCTGGCCCAGTCCACCAGCGACCAGTCGCTGAGCGCCGACGGCGGCACCGAGTCGGTCCGCGTCTGGATCGTCGACGACGCCATGGCGGAGGTCTGGGCACAGTCCCCCCAGGTCGACGCTCCGCCGGCCTCGCTCTTCGACGGCGACGCCGTGGTCACCGGCGGCGACGTGGCGGCGCGGTCGGGCACGGCGAGCCTCGGCGGCGTGGGTGACGTCCGGGTCGTCGGGCACCTCGACCGGTTGCCCGGGACGGAGACGACCAGCCGCTGGGTGCTGGTGTCCGCGTCCACCTGGCAGGCTGCGGGCGGGCGGGTGCCCGCGTCGGGGCTGGCGTTCGTGGCGACCGCGCCGGGCGCGGACCTGGACGCGGTCGGTCGGGAGCTGGAGGGTCTCGTGCTGCACGGCCGCGCCAGCACCGTCGCCGCCGGGCTCGCCCGCAACGAGGAGAGCGTGGTCGTCCGGGGGTTGACCACCACCTTCGTCGCCGCGGCGGCCGTCACGGGCCTGCTCACCGCCCTCGCGATCGTGGTGGTCCAGTTGATGGGCTCCCGCAGCCGCGCCGAACTGCTCGCGGTGCTGCGAACCCAGGGGCTCGGCCGCGGTCAGGCTCGGGGACTCGTCGGGTGGGAACTGGCGCCGGCGGCCGTGGCCGCGCTGGTCATCGGCGCCGGCGTCGGCGTCGGCATCGCAGCCCTCCTGACGCACACCCTCGACCTCACCGGGCTCACCGGCGACACGCAAGCGCCTGCACTCTTCGTCGATCCGGCGGCGCTCGGGCTCGTGCTGCTGGCGTTGCTCCTGACCGTGACCTCCGCCGTGACGGTGAGCGCCTGGCTCGCCGGACGGACCGACCTCGCCCAGGCCCTACGAATCGGGGACGAACGATGACCAGCGACCAGCACGCCGCGCGACGAGGGCACCACCTCGACCAGCATCCCGACATCTGGTGCGAGGACCTCGTCCGGATCTACCACACCGAAGGGATCGAGGTGCAGGCCCTGCAGGGGCTGAACCTCACCGTCGATCCGGGTGACATCGTCGCGCTCGTCGGCGCCTCGGGGTCCGGCAAGTCGACCCTGCTGGGCATCTTGTCCGGCCACGACCGCCCGACCGGCGGCCGCGCGCGTGTGGCGGGCATGGATTTGCTCGCGATGTCCCAGCGGCAGCGGGTGGACTACCAGCGCAACATCGTCGGCTTCGTCTGGCAGCAGACGTCGCGCAACCTGCTGCCGTTCCTCACCGCCGCGGAGAACGTGGCGCTGCCGATGGTGATCGGCGGCGCGAGGGATCGCGACGCGCGGGTCAGGGAACTGCTGGCACTGCTCGGCGTCGAGGAGCAGGCCGGTCGCCTGCCGAAGGAGCTCTCCGGGGGGCAGCAGCAGCGCGTCGCGATCGCGACGGCCCTCGCCAACTCGCCCCGAGTCCTGCTCGCGGATGAGCCCACCGGCGAGCTCGACGAGGCAAACTCCGAGGCGGTGCTCGAGGTGATGCGCCACGCCGCGACGCAGCTCGGCACCACCGTGCTGGTGGTCACCCACGACCCGCGCGTCAGCGAGCACGTCCGGCGCACCATCCAGATCCGCGACGGGCGGACCTCCACGGAGGTGCTGCGCCGCACCGTGCGCGACGAGGACGGCTCCGAGCGGCTGCTTGCCGAGGAGTACACGGTCATCGACAAGGCCGGACGCATCCAGTTGCCGCCGGGCCACGTCGAGGAGTTCGGGCTGCGGGACCGGGTCCGGCTGGAGAAGGGCGATCGGCACGTCGAGGTGCATCCCGGCGATGAGGACGTACCCGCGGCCCGCCGCTCGCAACACGAGGAGGAGACGCGATGAGTGAGGTGCTACGGGCCGAGAGGGTCGGGCGCACGTTCGGCAGCGGCGAGGCGGCGGTGCACGCGCTCGTCGACGTGGACCTCGTCGTCGAGCCCGGCGCGCTCACCGTCGTCTACGGCCCGTCGGGCTCCGGCAAGACCACGCTGCTCAACCTCCTCGGCGGGCTCGACCGACCCACCGCGGGGCGCGTCGTGCTCGACGACGGGCGGGTCCTCTCCGAGCTGCCGGAGCAGGAGGTGCTCGCGGTGCGGCGGGAGCGGATCGGCTACGTCTTCCAGTCGTTCGGCCTCATCCCCGTGCTGTCGGCCGCGGAGAACGTCGAGGTGCCGCTGCGGCTGCGGAAGGTGGCGCCGGCCGAGCGGGACCGGCGCGTCGCGGAGGTGCTCGACCAAGTGGGGTTGGGTCGACATGCGGGACAGCGGCCCTACGAACTCTCCGGCGGCCAGCAGCAGCGGGTGGGCATCGCGCGGGCGCTCGTGTCCGCGCCGGACATCCTGATCGCCGACGAGCCCACCGGCCAGCTGGACTCCGAGACCGCCGAGACGGTGATGGAACTGCTGGTGGACCTCACCCGCGACCGCGGCATCGCGGCGATCGTCTCCACCCACGACCCCGTCTTCATGGCGTTGGCGGACCGCAGGGTCGAGTTGCTCGACGGCCGCGTGGTCGTCGTCCGCTAGTTTGTTCCACATGGCCAAGCGCTCCATCTCCAACGCCAGCTGCACCGCCACCGTCATGGACCGGGGTGCCACGATCCTCTCCTGGCATCCGGAGGGCGCCCACGAGGCGCTGTTCGTGACGCGCGACGCGAATCCCGACGCGGAGTTCCACGGCGGCATCCCGATCTGCGCTCCGTGGTTCGGCATGGGGCGCGAGGGTGTCGAGGTGCCGCACAAGCACGGCCTGGTGCGCTGGGTGGACTGGGACTTCCAGGGCGTGAAGGACCTGAACGGCGCGACGGAGCTGACCTGGACGCTGGACCAGGAGTCGGTGGCCCACCTGCCCGGCGCCGAGGCGTACCCCCGGGACCTGCGCTATCGCTACGAGGCCACCTTCGGGGCCCGTCTCGACGTGGCCCTCACCATCGAGAGCCCGACGGAGCCGGTGGTGGTCGACAGCGCGCTCCACACGTACTTCCTCGTGAACAACGTGCGCCAGTCCGAGGTCCACGGACTGGGCGGCGCCCCCCTCGAGGTCCGGGGTGCCCACGACGCGATCCACTTCGGTGCGCTCGACGACGGCGGCGTCGACATCCGGCTGCCCGACCGCATCATCTCCGTGGAGGCCGAGGGCGCCCGCGACGTCATCGTGTGGAACCCCGGCCAGGAGTACGCCGAGGGCTTGGACGACTTCGCGGGCGAGGACTGGGCGCGCATGCTGTGCGTGGAGGTCGGCAACGTCCAGCGCCACGCCATCGAGATCCCCGCCGGCGGCTCGCACACGATGGCCATGACCATCCGCATCGCCTCCCGCAGCCACAGCCTGATCGGATAGGGCCATGGAGATCATCATCGTCGGTCGCGCCGAGACGCTGGTGGAGCCCGAACTCGCCACCCTGCACCTCGAGGTGGAGTACGTCGGCCGGGACAAGAAGAAGGTCCTCGCCGCCGCGCAGGAACGGGCGAACGCGCTCGTCGCGCAGCTGGAGTCGCTGGAGGGCGGCGTGCTCGAGGAGTTCCACACCGACGGGGTGCGCGTCTTCACCCAGCGCCCCTGGGGCGAGGAGCGCCGCCGCCCCGCGGAGCACCGGGCGAGCTGCACCGTCGACGCGGTCTTTCGCGACTTCGGGACGATGTCCGAGCTCATGGCCGAGTGGGGCGAGACCGAGGGCCTGGCCGTCGGGCACATCCGCTGGGACCTGACGCCGAAGCGTCGCAAGGAGGAGCTGGCCGCGCTCACCGGCCGCGCGCTGGACGACGCGCAGGCCCGCGCCCGCCTCGTCGCCAGGCACTACCAGCTCGGCATGATGCACGCGAAGCGGGTGTCCGACCCGGGGGTCGACGGGGCCGCCGAGGCCCCGATGTTCCGCGCCATGGCGGCGTCGATGGAGTCGGGACCCGTGGAGGTGCGCCCCGACCGGATCCGGCTCGCGCAGCAGTTGAAGGTGACGTTCGAGGCGCAGTAGCGCGGTTCGCCAGCGTTTCCTATGTTCACCTGTCGTGCTACGCAGGTGAACGTAGGAAGCGCTGGCGGCTTGCGCCGGCGCCCCTACTTGAGCTGTTCGCGCACGTAGCGGGTGACGCCCTCGTAGTAGGCGAGCACGTCGCCGTCGCCGTCCTGGGGCCAGCGCGAGGCGATGCCGTCGAGCGGGAAGATGTAGAGGTTCTGCGCCTCGTGGAGGCGGTCGGCGGGCACCTGGAGTGCGAGGTCGGTGCCCTCGTCGTCGGTGTAGATGACCCAGTCGACGCCCAAGGTCTGGGCAAGTCGCTGGCCGACGAGGACGCTCACCGCGGTGATGAAGTCGTTGGGATCGGGCCGCTCGTCCTCCCCCATGGCGAACCACTGCTCGCGACGGTCGTTGAACAGCTGGGACAGCTCGGCCATGCCCTCCGGCAGCCGGAGCGCCACGGCCACCTCCAGCGCCTCGGCGAGGAACTCGCGACCCTCCTCGTCCAGGGGCTCGATCAGTGGTGGGTTGGCTTCCGGGTGGTCGAAGGTGTGGAAATCCTCGGACATGCCCCCACCCTAGGCCGGACGGGCGGGCGGGTCAGCCGATGGGGGCGAATGCCGCCGGGTCGTCGGCCAGCTTCCGCTCGAGCGCCTCGTAGACCGTCTCGTCGTCGTCGATGAGGTCGAAGAACTCGCCGTCCTTGCTCTCCTCGAGCTCCTCCGGGTCGGCGTCGTCCTCGAGCTCCACCTGGGTCTCGACGATGAGCGCGGCGGCATCGTCGAAGCCGAAGAAGCGGTACCCCTCGACGGCCGACGCGATCTGCTCCTCGTCGAGGACCTCGAGGGCGTTCACGAGCCCGCCGTTCATCACCGTGCCGTGGAAGAGGAGCAGTGCCGCGAGCGCCTCGTCGCCCTGCTCGCCTCCGTCACCCGAGGCGGCCCTGTTCCAGATCTTGTCGATGTCGCTCACGGATCAAGCCAATCATGAGCGGCCGGTGGAGACAATCCCCCGATCCGGCTGACGCGAACCGGGTTTCGACGAAGAATGGAGGGACGAGACCGCGGCGGCCGTCACCACAGTGGACCCGACCGGTCAGGATGTGAGGAGATTCGCATGACCACCACGTCCCCCGCGTGGCAGCACCGTCCCGCAGACGCCCCGGAGCACATCGACGACGACACCGTCGCGGTGATCGACGCCTGGTGGCGCGCGGCCAATTATCTCTCCGTCGGCCAGATCTACCTGCTCGACAACCCCCTCCTGCGCGAGGAACTGACCCGTGACCACGTGAAGCCCCGGCTGCTTGGCCACTGGGGCACCACCCCGGGCCTGAACTTCATCTACGCCCACGCCAACCGGGTCATCAAGGAGCGCGACCTCAACGCGATGTACCTCACCGGCCCGGGCCACGGCGGTCCCGGCCTGGTGGCGAACACCTACCTCGAGGGCACCTGGACCGAGACCTACCCGAACGTCACGCAGGACGAGGAGGGGCTGCAGCGGCTGTTCAAGCAGTTCTCCTTCCCCGGCGGCATCCCGAGCCACGTCGCGCCGGAGGTCCCGGGCTCGATCCACGAGGGCGGCGAGCTCGGGTACGCGCTCAGCCACGCGTACGGGGCCGCGTTCGACAACAAGGACCTGCTGGTGTTCGCGGTGGTGGGCGACGGCGAGGCAGAGACCGGCCCGTTGGCCACCTCCTGGCACTCCAACAAGTTCGTCAACCCGCACCAGGACGGGGTCGTGCTCCCGATCCTGCACCTGAACGGCTACAAGATCGCCAACCCCACCGTCCTCGCCCGCATCCCCGAGGACGAGCTCGAGGCGCTCATGGTCGGCTACGGGCACAAGCCGCACTTCTTCACCGGCGGGTTCGGCGACGAGGACCCGAAGGAGTTCCACACCCGGTTCGCGCGCGTGCTCGACGACTGCCTCGACGAGATCGCCGCCATCAAGGCCCGCGCCGCCGAGGCGGCGGAGCAGGACACGGACATCGAGCGCCCGCTGTGGCCGATGATCGTGATGCGCACCCCGAAGGGCTGGACGGGTCCGGAGATGATCGACGGGAAGCGCACCGAGGACTCCTGGCGCTCCCACCAGGTCCCGCTGGCGAGCGCCCGCGACACGCCGGAGCACCTGCAGGACCTGGAGCGCTGGCTGAAGAGCTACCGCGCCGACGAGCTCTTCGACGACGCCGGTCGGCTCCGCGAGGAGTGGACGAGGCTGGCGCCGGAGGGGCACCGTCGGATGTCCGCGAACCCGGTCACCAACGGTGGGGTCGTGCTGAAGGATCTGCGGCTGCCCGACTTCCGCGACTACGCCGTCGACGTCCCCGAGCCCGGCCTGCCGGTGACGGAGGCGACGAAGAACCTCGGCACCTACCTGCGGGACGTGATCAAGCGCAACCCCGACAACTTCCGCATCTTCGGTCCCGACGAGACCGCCTCGAACCGCCTGCAGAACGTCTACGAGGTGACCGACAAGCAATGGAACGCGGAGTTCCTGGAGACAGACAGCGACGACCACCTCGCCCGCGCCGGCCGCGTGATGGAGATCCTCTCGGAGCACCAGTGCGAGGGGTGGCTGGAGGGCTACCTGCTCACGGGCCGGCACGGCATGATGAGCTCCTACGAGGCGTTCATCCACATCGTCGACTCGATGTTCAACCAGCACGCCAAGTGGCTCAAGGTCACCAACCGGCTGTCGTGGCGGATGCCGATCGCGTCACTGAACTACCTGCTCTCGTCGCACGTGTGGCGGCAGGACCACAACGGCTTCAGCCACCAAGACCCGGGCTTCATCGACCACGTGGTCAACAAGAAGAGCGACATCATCCGCGTCTACCTCCCGCCGGACACCAACACGCTGCTGTCGACGTGGGACCACGTGCTGCGCTCGCGGCAGTACGTGAACGTGGTGGTCGCGGGCAAGCAGCCGAGCCCGAGCTGGCTGTCGATGGACGAGGCGATCAAGCACTGCACGCGCGGGATCGGCATGTGGCACTGGGCGGGCACCGAGGTGGACGGTGAAGATCCCGACGTGGTGCTCGCCTGCGCCGGCGACGTGCCGACGCTGGAGACCCTCGCGGCGGCGAAGATGCTGCGGGAGGCGGTGCCGGACCTCAAGGTGCGGGTGGTCAACGTCGTGGACCTGATGCGGTTGCAGGACGAGAAGGAGCACCCGCACGGCCTGTCCGACCGCGACTTCGACACGCTCTTCACCACCGACAAGCCGATCATCTTCGCCTACCACGGCTACCCGTGGCTCATCCACCGGCTGACCTACCGGCGCAACGGGCACCGCAACCTGCACGTCCGCGGCTACAAGGAGGAGGGCACCACGACCACTCCGTTCGACATGGTGATGCTGAACGACCTCGACCGCTTCCACCTGGTCATGGACGTGATCGACCGGGTGCCGTCGCTGGGCTCGAGGTACGCCAACCTGCGGCAGTACATGGCCGACGCCCGCACGTCGGCCCGACAGTACTCCCGCGAGCACGGCGAGGATGTCCCATCGGTGGCGAACTGGCAGTGGAGCGACGAAGCCGAAGACCGCGGCAGGGGGTCGGCCACCACGCTGACCGGAGGTGACAACGAGTTCGACTGACCTCGCTCCCCCGCCACATGTTTGGGGCAGAGTGGGGTCATGGCGGAACCAGTGACCCTCCAGTTCCTCGGCGCCACGGGTGCCGTGACGGGATCGAAATTCCTCGTCGAGATCGGTCCCCGACGGATCCTCGTCGACGCCGGCATGTTCCAGGGCGAGAAGAACCTGCGCGAGCTCAACTGGCAGCGGCTCCCGGTGGACGCGGCAAGCATCGAGAGGGTGCTCCTCACCCACGCCCACGCCGACCACAGCGCCTACCTGCCCGCGCTGTTCGACCAGGGGTTCCGCGGCGACGTGTGGTGCACCGAGGGGACGGCGAGGCTCGCCGAGATCATCCTCCTGGACTCCGCGAAGCTGCAGGAGCTCGAGACCGAGGAGGCCCTCCTGGGCGGCTACTCGCGGCACACCGCGCCCCGCCCGCTCTACGGCACGGGCGACGCGGAGCGCGCCATCGAACGCTTCCGCACGGTCGACTACGACCGCGACATCGACCTGGGCGGCTTCACCGCCCGCTGGACCCGGGCCGGCCACATCCTGGGATCCGCGTCCGTGCGGCTGCAGATCGGCGACGTCAGCGTGCTGTTCAGCGGCGACCTCGGGCGCGCCGACCACCCGATCCTCGACAGCCGCGACGTCCCCCCGGGCACCCGCTGGGTGCTGTGCGAGTCGACGTACGGCGACCGCGAGCATCCCGAGCCGGAACTCCCCTACGAACCGACCGTGGCGGCGATCAACCGCACCATCGAGCGCGGCGGCTCGGTGCTGATGCCCGCGTTCGCGATCGACCGCACCCAGACGCTCATGTACGTGCTCGCCCGGCTGCAGCGGGAGGGCAGGATCCCCGACGTGCCGGTGATCGTCGACGGGCCGATGAGCATGCACGCCCTCGACGTGTACCGCGACATGCCGGAGGAGTTCCGCGAGGACGTGTCGATCGACGACTTCACCGGCCTGCGCAACTTCACCGAGGCCCGCACCGGCCGGGACTCGAGGAAGGTCCGCGAGCGCACCGAGCCGCGGATCATCATCTCCTCGTCGGGGATGCTCGAGGGCGGGCGCGTCCTGAGCCACCTCGAGCAGTTGCTCCCCCACCGCGAGAACACGGTCCTCATCACCGGCTACCAGGCGGAGGGCACCAGGGGCCGTCAGCTCCTCGACGGCGCGAAGCACGTCAAGATCCGCGGCGCGCACGTGCGGGTGCGGGCGGAGATCGCGGAGGACCGCCAGTACTCCGGGCACGCCGACGCCTCCGAACTGGTGGACTGGCTGCGGGCGCTGGACCCCGCACCCGAGACGGTGTTCCTCGTCCACGGCGAGCCGGCGGCCTCGACGGCGCTCGAAGCCCGGGTGGAGGACGAACTCGGGCTCGACGTGGTGCTTCCCACCCTGGGCGAGAAGGTGCTGCTGAGCGAGCGCCCGGCCCCGGACGACGACTAGGTCGAGGGACGCAGGTATGCGAGCGCAGCGATCATCGCCGCCTCTGTGCCGGTACGCAGCGTGGGCTGCATCGTCGGCGCGAAGGCGGGATTGTGGTTGGCGACGGCTTTGGCCCCCTCCGAGAACCCGCCCAAGCCCCAGTACAGGTAGGGCACGTCGCCCCAAGCACCCGGGATCCGGCTGAAGTCCTCGCTCGCGGGGACCGGGTCCAGGTGCCCCACCTTGTCGGCGCCGAAGTGCGCCTCGAACGCGGTCGTCACCACGGTCGCGGCCGAGGGGTCGGAGACGGTGAGCGGGAACTGGTCGTAGTACGTCAACGACGGCGGCTCCGGGCTCCCCGCGGTGGCGCACTCGCCGCGGACGATCCGCTCGATCGCCTTCAGCACCCGCTCCCGGACGTCGTCGTCGTAGGTGCGGACGTTGACCAGGAGCTCCGCCGAGTCGGGGATGATGTTGCTCTTCGCGCCGGCGTGGATCGCGCCGACGGTGACCACGCCGAAGTCACCGGGCGCAATCTCCCGGGCGACGACCGTCTGCAGTCGCATCACGATCGACGAGGCGAGCACGACCGAGTCGACGCCGAGGTGCGGCATCGAGCCGTGCGTGCCGTTGCCGAACACGGTGATGCGGATCGAGTCGCCCGCCGAAAGCACGGGGCCGGATGCCGTCGACACGGTGCCGGCGACGCCGGGGAGGACGTGCTGGCCGAGCGCCACGTCGGGGCGCGGGACAGCGTCGGCGAGGCCCGCGTCCACCATCGCCCGCGCGCCCTCGGCGGTCTCCTCGCCCGGCTGGAAGAGCGCGACGTAGGTGCCGGACCACTGCTGCTTCTGCTCGGCCAGGAGCCGGGCGGCGCCGAGTCCGCAGGCGACGTGCACGTCGTGGCCGCACGCGTGCATGACACCTGGTGCCTCCGACGCGTAGTCGAGCCCGGTGGCCTCTTCCACCGGCAGTGCGTCCATGTCGGCGCGGAACAGGACCGTGGGGCCGTCACCGTTGGCGAGGGTGCCGACGACGCCGCCGCCGATCCGCTTCACGTCGTAGCCCCACTCCATGAGCTGGGCCACCACCACCTCGACGGTGCGGGACTCTTCCATGGACAGCTCGGGGTTGCGGTGCAGGTCCTGGTAGAGCTGCTCCTGCCACTCCTGGATGGCCTCGTAGCCGGTCGTGGTGGTCGCGGAATCGGTCACGGTTGCTCCTCGCTCTGGCTCCGGACGAATCTACCTTTCGCCCCGGCCAGGCGCGCCGGGTCGGGTGATTCCGCGGCGCGCTCCCACGCCTCCACGCCGCCGGGGACGACCCGGAAGATGGGGTGGGTGGCGGGCGTCAGCAGCCTGGTCCGCTCGTAGGCCTCGGGACTCCGGGCCGCGAGCTTGGCCATGAGGTGCGCCCACTCGAAGCCGACCTGCCCGTCGGTCACCTCGATGATGATCGGCGTCCGGGGCACCTCGACGATGCGGGCCCGGTCGAACCGGTAGCCGCGTTCGGCGGCTGCGTCGGCGATCCCGTCGAGGAAGGACGCGATGGCGGCGACGGGCTCGGCGGTGCCGCGGAAGCGCTGGAGCTGCGGGTGGTGGACGTAGCCCTTCGTGCCGCCGAGCAGGACCTTCTGCGCGAGCAGCGCCTCACGCCAGGCGGCGGTGAGGCCCTGCCGGTCGAGCAGGGCGGGGTGCAGGGACCACAGGCGCATGCCAAGAGCGTAGCCCCCGGGCGGAAGGGTTCAGATGCCCCACTTGGAGAGCTGGGTCCCGGACACCTCGGCGAGCCACATCTGCCAGAGCGGGCCGAAGGTGATCCGGCGGACGCCGAGCGCGGACAGCGCCGCGAGATCGCCCGCGCCGTGCCCGTTCACCGGGTGCGCCGTGACGTTGACCGGCACGTCGACAGCCTCCACGAGGCGCGTCACCTGCTCGGCCGTCTTCAGCCCCACCGGGTAGACGGACCGGGCGCCCGCCTGCTCCAGCAGCTTCACCCGCTCGACCGCCTCCGCGATGGGGTCGTCGAACTTGTCGGCCAACTTCGCGGCGTCGGTGCGGCCGTTGACGACGAACGCGACGCCCGCCTCGTCCGCCACCTCTCGTGCCGCGGCGATGTAGTCGGCGTGCTCCTGGCGGTCCCGGAGTCGCTTGCCCTCGGAGTGCACGACGTCCTCGATGTTGGCGCCGACCGCGCCAACCTCCAGCAATCGTTCGATCAGCTCGCCGGGTGCCAGGCCGTAGCCGGACTCCACGTCGGCGCTGACCGGGACCTCCACGGCGGCGACGATGCGCTTGATGACACCGAGGTACTCGTCGAAGTCCATCTGCTCGCCATCGGCACTGCCGATCGCGTCGGACACAGGGTGGCTGCCGATCGTGAGCCCGTCGAAGCCGGCGTCGACGGCGACCCGCGCGCTCCAGGTGTCCCAGACGGTGGGGAGGACCAGGGTCCTACCCGATTCGTGGGCCTTGGCGAACTTGGCCGCGAGTTCGATGGTGTTCGACATGGAGCCTCCTTGGGGTGGTTGACGTCCACACTAGGCCGCGACGTGGCCGACCGCTCGGCCTTTGACCGACCCGACCCCTATCGTGGGCCGGATGCGACATCGCCCAGCACTCCTTGCCGCCCTGTCCGTCCTTGCGCTCGCCGGCTGCGCCTCGCCGGCCACGGAGGGGTCCCCGTCGGCCGAGTCATCCCCGGCCGAGGACCCAACCACCTCCTCCTCACCCGTGACGACAACCCCGTCCGCGTCGCCCGCGCCCGAGGCCGACGACAAGGGATCCGCCTCACCGGCGTCGTCCTCCTCGTCGTCGCAGGATGAGTCGGAGGACATGGACCTGCAGGACGGGGTCCGCACCAACGACTTCCAGCGGCTGCCCAAGGAGTTGGCCGGCCTGAACCGTGTCCGGGCAGAGACCGACCCAGGGACGCACTGGGCTGAATTGGAGTTCATGGCGCCGGACCAGTCGGCCAAGATGCTGCTGCGCATCTTCCTCGTGCGCACCCCTGACGGCACCTACCTTCCGGTGACGTCCCAGGACGACGAGTACGCCGAGGCGTCCTATGACAGCGCCGTCGACAACCTCGCGCAGCGCAGCGACGAGCTCCTCGAACGTGGGGTATCGACGCCCGATCGGTCGTGGCGCTGCGTCGAGGCACTCCAGGTGCAGTCAGGGGTGGACCAACAGATCTGCCACGGCCAGGCCTTTGGGCGGGTGGTCGAGATGCAGCGCCTGAGCGCCCACGAGCCGGATGTCCAGGCGCGCAACGCAGCCGTCGACGACGTGCTGACGGACCTCTCCGCGGGACTGGACGCGCTGGCCTGAGGGCCGCGGTCAGCGGATCGTGGTGACGTCGGTCTCGTCGGGCTGCGGCCACTCGAAGGACTCGTACCAGCGAACCACCTGGTCGGGCTCGACGATGACGCTGTGGGCGGTGCGGGGGCCGGCGTTGCGGGCCTCGAGGCGGCGGAGCAGTTCGTCGAGCGGCACGTCGAAGAACACGAAGCTGACCTCGGCCCCGGCCTCGCGCGCCAGCCGGCGGTACTCGTCGCGCCGGGAGCGGGAGGCGAAGGCGTACTCCAGCACCACGTCGCGGCCCTCGGCGATGAGCTCCCGGAGCCGTCGCTTCTGCGCCACCTTGATGTCGCGCTGCACCTCGGGCGGCAGCGGGTGCTGCTCGTAGCCGAGGCCCCAGGAGTCGTGGTCGACCGACAGCCAGACATAGCTGCGCTGCTCCAGTTCGCGGGCGTAGGTGCTCTTCCCGGAGCAGGTCATCCCGCAGGTCATCACCACCTTCGGGGCCCGGGCGGCGCCGGTCACAGGAAGATGTCGGGGTAGAGCGCCTCGTCGGGGGTGCCCGGCACCGCGGCGTAGCGCCCGAAGTCCGTCACGCCCGCCTCCTCGAGGACGTCCTCCACGATGAGGCTACGACCGGTGCACTCGGCCGACGGCCGAGTGACGATGGCGTACGCGGCGTCGGCGTAGATCTCGGGTGTGCGGCTCGCCGCCATGAGCCGGTCCCCGCCGGGGAGGTTCTGGATGGCTGCGGTGGCGATCGTGGTGCGCGGCCAGAGGGTGTTCGCGGCGATGCCGTCGGCGCCGAACTCGGCGGCCAGGCCAAGGGTGGCGATCGTCATGCCGTACTTCGCGAGGGTGTAGCCGGTGTGGGCGCCGAGCCACTTCGGGTCGAGGTTGACCGGCGGGGAGAGCGACAGGATGTGCGGGTTGGGGCTGCGTTTCAGGGCCGGGATGGCCGCGCGCGAGAGCATGAAGGTGCCGCGGACGTTGATGTCCGCCATCAGGTCGTAACGCTTCGGCGAGAGCTCCCGCGTGCGGGAGAGGTCGATGGCGCTCGCGTTGTTGACGACGATGTCGATGCCGCCGAACTCCGCGACGGTGGCCGCCACCGCGTGCTCGATGTCCTCGTCGACGCGCACGTCGCCCACGATCCCGAGCGCCTGGCCGCCGGCCTCCCGGATCCGGTCGGCGGCGGTATGGACGGTGCCCTCGAGCTTGGGGTGTGGGGCGTCGGTCTTCGCGAGGATCGCGACGTTGGCGCCGTCGGCGGCGGCGCGGACGGCGATGGCGAGGCCGATGCCGCGGCTGCCGCCCGACATCAGGATGGTGCGGCCGGCGAGGCTGGTGGTCATGCGTGCTCCTTCTTGGTCCGGTCCTGGGCAGCGCGGAGGAACGCGGCGATCCTGGCCTGCGCCTCCGGGGTGTCGAAGCTGGCCGCGATCGTGCGGGCCTCCTCGTCGAGCTGCTCGGCGACGGACCTCGACGGTGAGGAGCGGATCAGTCGCTTCGCCTGCCCGTAGGCGCCGGTGGCGCCGTCGAGCCACGTGCGGGCGACGGCTTCCGCCCGCGCCACCACCCCGTCGTCCGGCACCACCTCGGCGACGAGTCCCCAATCGAGCGCCTCGTCGGCGGTGAGCATGCGGTCCGACAGCACGAGCTGGAGCGCCCGTCGCTCCCCGACGGCCCTTGCCAGGTGCGCGCTGACGGAGAGGTCGGGGGTGAGACCGACGTTCGCGTAGCGGCTGCCGATCCGGGAGCCCGACGCCGCGACGGCGTAGTCGGAGCTCAGCATGATGCCGAGTCCTCCGCCGGCGACTGCCCCGTGGACCGCGGCGACGACGGGAACGACCGACTCGGTGAGGGACCGGATGCCGCGGTGGATCGCGTGGGCGAGGGCTTCGAGATCGGACGAGGAGCCCATCGTGGTGGCCATGGCGACGACGTCGCCGCCGGCACAGAACGCCGGGCCGGCACCGCTCAGCAGGATCGCGCCCACGTCGTCGCGCGTGGTCACGTCCCTCGTCACGTGCTCCCAGGCGCCTGCGAGGTCGGCGTCGAAGGCGTTCAATCGCCCGGGCCGGTTGAGCGTGACGCGGGCAAGGCCATCGTCGACGGAGAGGAGGATCGGGTCGGTCAAGGCTCGCTCCTTTGCGTAGGTCTCCGCCCAGACTAGAGGGCGACCGACGCTCCGTGGCCCGGATCGGGCGCGAAGGGACCGCGTCCGTTGGTAACGTCGTGAGCCCGACCGAGGAGGTGCCATGACGACGCAGGATTTCCCGGACGACGAGCCGCGCGAGGACTACGACGACGACTTCGACAGCGGCCCGCCGCGCCCCTTCGAGGATCCGCCGGACGAGGACGACCTCTGGCCCGGCGCCCTCGACGAGGACGAGACGCGCGGCACCGGCAGTTGAGGTGACGTCCGCGTCAAGGTGAGGCGTCGGCGGCCGCCACGAGGTCGTCGGCGAGGGTGTCGGCGAGCGTGTCGTCGAGGTGGTGCACCGTGAGCCGCAGGTGGTGCGACGGGCGGGTGTCGTCGATGGCGAACTCGTCGCCCGTGCGGGCCAGCCACCCGCGTCGCATCAGGCGCTCGGCCACCAGCCGCGCGGGCGCGGGCAGCGGCACCCAGAGGGTGAGCCCGTCCGACGGCGGCACCTCCAGTCCACGCTCGCCGAGCCGGGCGACGAACGACGCGTTGCGCTCGGCGTAGTGCTCGCCGGCGGCAGCGATGGTGTGCCGGACGTCCTCGTCGGTGAGGAGCGCGTGCGCGAGACGCTGGAGCAGGTGGCTCACCCAGGTGGTGCCGGGGCTCAGGCGGAGCGCGAGTCGGTCGGCGGTGTCGGCGTCGGTCATGGCGAGCGCCAGCGACATGTCGGGACCGAGGAACTTCGACACGGAGCGGACCAGCGCCCAACGGCGGTGGTCGGGGCCGACGATCGAACGGAAGGGTTGACGGGAGAGCATCGAGAAGTGGTCGTCCTCGATGACGAGCACGTAGGGATGGTCGGCGAGCACGTCGCGCAGCGCCGCGGCCCGCGCCTCGCTGAGGCTCGCCCCGGTGGGGTTCTGTGCGCGCGGGGTGCACACGACCGCCCGGACGCCCTGGCGGAGCGCCTCGCGCAGCCCCTCGACGGTCATGCCCTCCGCGTCGACGGGGACCGGGACGGGTCGGTAGCCCGCAAGACGCACCGTGCGGATGGTGGCGAGGAAGCACGGATCCTCGAGGGCGACCGCATCGTCGCGGGTGAGCGCCTGCGCGAGGAGCCGCTCCATCGCGTCGAACGCGCCGCCCGTCACCGTCAGTCGGTGCGGACCGCTGGCCGTGAGGTCCGGCTCGAGCCACTCCCGGGCGAGTTCCTCCAGGCCCGCGTCGACGACGGGTTCGCCGTAGAGCACGGGTCGGCCGGGGAGGGAGACGAGTGCCCGGGTCAGGTCGGGCAGAAGCGACGGGTCGGGGTTGCCCGCGCCGACGTCGCGCAGCACGGTGTCGGTGGCGTAGCCCTCCTGCGGCACCCGCGACTGGCCGGCCACCTGGGTCCCTCCCCGCCCGCGGCTCACCAGGAAGCCCGCCTGCGCGAGCTGCCGGTAGGCGGAGACGACGGTGTTGCGGTTCACGCCCAGGTGCTCCGCCAGGGTCCTGACGGGCGGCAGTTGGGCGCCGGGCGCGAGGGCGCCCCGCTCGATGAGGCCGCGCACGTCGTCGACGATCTCCGCCGCCGATCCGCCATGGATCGCGCGCAGGATCTCGCTCTCGTTCATCGCCTCGAAGCCTACCGCCGCAACGTGCTAGCGTTTGTCCTAGGCCAAAAAGTGCTACCTCCCCGACAAACGATTGGACCCACATCATGAGCGCTGCCCCGACCACCGGCACCGCCCGCGTCAAGCGCGGGCTCGCGGAGATGCTGAAGGGCGGCGTCATCATGGACGTCGTCACGGCGGAGCAGGCGCGCATCGCCGAGGACGCGGGCGCGGTGGCGGTCATGGCACTCGAGCGGGTGCCCGCCGACATCCGCGCCCAGGGTGGGGTCGCGCGGATGAGCGACCCGGACCTCATCGACGACATCATCGCGTCGGTCTCCATCCCCGTCATGGCCAAGGCCCGGATCGGGCACTTCGTCGAGGCGCAGGTGCTGCAGGAGCTCGGCGTCGACTACATCGACGAGTCCGAGGTCCTCTCCCCCGCTGACTACGTCAACCACATCGACAAGTGGGGCTTCACCGTCCCGTTCGTGTGCGGCGCCACCAATCTCGGCGAGGCGCTCCGCCGCATCACGGAGGGAGCGGCGATGATCCGCTCCAAGGGCGAGGCGGGCACCGGCGACGTGTCCGAGGCCACCAAGCACATCCGGACGATCACCGGCGAGATCAACGCCCTGAAGTCGAAGTCCAAGGACGAGCTGTACGTCGCCGCGAAGGAACTGCAGGCCCCCTACGAGCTGGTGGCCGAGGTGGCCGAGACCGGCAAGCTCCCCGTCGTCATGTTCACCGCGGGCGGCGTCGCGACCCCGGCCGACGCGGCGATGATGATGCAGCTCGGCGCGGACGGCGTCTTCGTCGGCTCCGGTATCTTCAAGTCGGGCGACCCCGCCGCGCGCGCGGCGGCCATCGTCAAGGCCGCCACCTTCTACGACGACCCCGCCGTGCTGGCCCAGGTCTCCCGCGGGCTGGGCGAGGCGATGGTGGGCATCAACGTGGCGGACCTGCCGGCCCCGCACCGGCTGGCCGATCGCGGCTGGTGATCCGATGACCGGTCCACGGGTCGGCGTACTCGCTCTCCAGGGGGACGTGCGGGAGCACGTCGACGTCCTCGAGCACTTGGGCGCCCGGGTGACCCGCGTCCGCCGGCCCGAGGACCTCGCCGCGGTCGACGGGCTGGTGCTGCCCGGCGGTGAGTCGACGGTGATCGACAAGCTCTCGCGCACCTTCGGCCTGCGCGAGCCCATCGTGGCGGCCATCCGCGACGGGATGCCCGTGCTGGGCACGTGCGCCGGGCTGATCATGATGGCCGACCGCCTCGCCGACGGCATCGATGGGCAGCAGACCTTCGGCGGCCTGGACGTGACGGTGCGCCGCAACGCATTCGGCTCGCAGCGGGAGTCGTTCGAGACGGAACTCATCGTGCCCGCGCTGGGCGAGCCCCCCGTCGCGGCGACGTTCATCCGCGCGCCGCTCGTGGAGGAGGTCGGCTCGGCGCGGGCGCTCGCGTTCCTCCCGGGCGGCAGCATCGTCGCGGTGGAGCAGGACGGGCTGCTCGGCCTGTCGTTCCACCCCGAGATGAACGGCGAGGACCGCTTCCACCGGCGGTTCCTTGACCGGGTGCGCGTGTAACGTCGAAGTCCCCTACGAGGAGGCACCGATGAGCCAGGACCAGTTCCGCGACGACGACAAGACCACCCTCGACGACGTCAGCACCGCTCCCCTGCCCGGCGTGAAGGCGGAGGACCCGGACACCGGCGTCGCCGACCCGCACCGCTCCGACGATGAGGTGGAGGACGAGCTGGAGTCCCGCCCCGACGTGGACTCCGGCGACGGCGTGGTGCCCGAGCCGGGCGAGACCCGGGACGACACCGACCCGGCCGACGACGTCGGCGAGGTCCCCTTCACCCCCTTCCACCCCGCGCGCGAGGACCTCTGAGACTCACTCCGCGTCGAGGTAGAACCACCGGCCCGCGCGGCGCTCGAACCGGGAGCGCTCGTGCAGGTCGCCGTCCGCGTTGCGGGCGATGAACTCGACCACGCCCGTCGTCTCGTACTCGCCGCCGGCCACCACGTCGAGGATCTCCAACCCCAGCCACCCCGCGCCGGTGTCGATCGGGCCGTCCGGTCGGGTCCGCGGGTGCCAGGTGCGCCACAGGTGGTCGGCGTTGCCGGTGGCGAACGCGCTGTAGCGGGAGCGCATCGTCGCCTCGGCCGTGGGCGGCAGCGCGGCGGCGGAGAGGTACGGGCCGCAGCAGCGCTCGAGATCCGGGTTGCCACACGGGCACGGCGTCGTCATCTTTCCTCCTGGCTCCGCGTCATGGAGGCTCACGCTACCCCTGTTCGGGAGGGCTGCGGCGTGTGAGACTGGAGCCACCTGAAGGACTGTGGGAGGCGCCATCATGGCTTGGGCCACGCATCCGGTCACGCCGGACCGGTTCGAGGACTTCGCCGACGTGATCAACCCGAATCGCCGCGCGAACCACTGCTGGTGCGTGTCGCCGCGGCTCGCCGCACGGGACGTCGCGGAACTCGGGGGCGGCGACCGTGAGGCCGCGATGCGCGCCCTCTGCACAAGTGAGCACCCGCCGGGTGTCGTCACCTACCTCGACGGGGTGCCCGTCGGCTGGTGCAACGTCGGGCCACGCGACGAGATCCCCAGGCTGGTGCACTCCCGGGTGATCCGGCCGATCGACGATGTGCCCGTGTGGAGCATCGTCTGCGTCGTCGTCCGCGGCGGCTACCGCCGCAAGGGCGTCACCGCGCACCTCATCGAGGGTGCCGCCGACTACGCCGCGTCGCACGGCGCTCCCGCGATCGAGGCGTATCCGGTGGAACCGTCCGGGCGGATGGACGTGACCAGCGCCTTCGTGGGCACGCGGGCCATGTTCGAACGGGCCGGTTTCACGGTGGTCGCCACCACGGAGGCGACGTCCGGCAAACTGCCCCGGATCGTGATGCGGCGCAGTCTCGCGCCGCGGTGACTCAGCGGCCCGCGACGAGGAGGTGGTGGGAGACGAGTGCGCGGGCGGCGAGTGCGGCGAACTCCTCGACGCCGATGGGTCGGCGCTCCTCCACCCGGTACACCTCGCGGTCCTCGTGGTACGCGTCCGCTACCGCGGGATGGTCACGCAGGACTCGAACGATCGGGTCGGCATCCTCGTCGATGTCCAGGTCGAGGTACGGCTTCACCTCGTCGCCCAACCCGATCTCCCACGCGTCGTCGCGCTCGAGCCAGATGTGCTCTGCCAGTTCCAGGGGGCTCACGGGGTCCACCGCGAAGTCGCCGAGGTAGCTGACCTGCCGCCATTGCGCCGGTCCGGCGGCGACCGCCGTGGCCACCCCGGGCACGTGCGACATCTCCGCGAGTCGGTACGAAGCCCTGTTCGACGGTGTCGACGGCGTCGGCGCCGCGCTCGCCGACGGCTTCCCCGACCGACGGGCGCGCACTATCCCGGTTGCGTTGGCGACGAGGAGAACCAGCCCTATCCAGAACCACGTCCCGCGGTCGTCCCAGTGGAGCACCACGAGCGCCAGCGACGCCACCAGCGCCACCGCTCGCATGACGGGGGAACGCGTGAATCCCATGGCGCGCACGCTACCGCACGGGCGACCGCCACTCGCCGGATCGGCCCGGAGCGGGTCCCAGAGATTCCCACGGGGCAGGGCGGTGGGTCAGCCGCGCAGCCGCTTGCCCGCCAGCCACGCGGTGGCGACGATGCCGCCGACCAGGCCTGCCACCGCACCGACGTACTGCAACGCGTGGTCCTCCGGCGCGTGCTCCATCGCGGAGCGCACCGCGTCGTCGAAGCCCGTGGGGCCGCCGGCGGGTTCGGGGACGTAGTCGTTGATGTCGTGCTCGCGGCAGACCACCTCGTGGACGAGGCTGCCGATGAGCGGCTTGGCCACGCCCGGGTCGAGGGGCGTCACGAGCCCGATCCAGTAGCTGGCCAGGCGCGGTGTCAGCACGGGCACCGTGACGATGATCCGCTTGCGCAGGCCTGTGACCGCGGCGAACCGCTTGAGCATGTCCGCGTACGTGAGGACCTCGGGGCCGCCGATGTCGAAGGTGCGGTTCACGTCGGCGGGCAGGTCGGCGGCGCCGACGAGGTAGTGCAGCACGTCGTCGATGGCGATCGGCTGGATGCGGTTCTTGAGCCACTTCGGCGCGACCATGGCGGGCAGCCGTTCGGCGAGGTAGCGGAGCATGTCGAACGACACGGAACCGAGCCCGATGACCACGGCCGCCTGCAGCACCGCGGTGGGGACTCCGGAGCGCAGGAGGATGTCGCCCACCTCGACCCGGGACGCCAAGTGGGGTGAGAGCTCCCCGTCGGGGTGGAGCCCGCTGAGGTAGACGATCCGCTGGACCCCGGCTTCGCGGGCGGCATCGCCGAAGGTCTTGGCGACCTCGCGGTCGCGCTCCGCGAAGTCGTCGGCCTGCCCCATCGAGTGGATCAGGTAGTAGGCGACATCGACCCCGTCGAGCGCGCGGCGGAGGTCGTCGGCGGAGCGGGCGTCGCCCTCGGAGACGTCGACGGAGGTACCCCAGTCCTCCTTGGCGACGGAATCACGGTGGCGGGTGAGGACCCGGACGTTCCATCCGGCGTCCAGAAGCCGCTTCACGAGGAGCCCGCCGATGTAGCCGGTGGCGCCGGTGACCAGGGCCGTGCGGGCGGACTCGGAGGTGGTGGGTTCGGTCATGGTGGTTACCTCGATATCTGGAGGACGACGGGCAGGAGGAGGAGCATCCCGGTGGACCAGGTGATGTGGGTGATGATGGGCGCGAGCACGCCGCCCGTGACCCGTCTCTGGAGGGCGGTGACGAGGCCGATGATGAGGGCGGCGAGGACCAGGAGCGGCACCCCGGAGCCGATCGTGGTGAGGGTGTAGAGGACGGTGGTGGCCACGACGGCGTGGGCGGCCGGCAGGGCGGCGTAGAGGGCACCGCGGAAGTAGAGCTCCTCCACGATGCCGTTGAGGATCGTGATCACGAGCACGATCCCGAGGGCGCCGAAGCGGGCGTGGTCCAGGAGGTCCTCGACGGGTCGGCGCAGCACCGGCACCTGGGCGACGGCGACGGCGCCCGCGAGGAAGATCGCGGTCAGGAGCAGGCCGAGCGCGAACGGCTGGAGGATCGGGTGGGCGATGCCCCCGGCCCTGGTGTGGGCGCGGCCTAAGCGGAGCGGCCCCGACAGCAGTGCGCCGATCGCCCAGATGGCCGCGAGCCCGAGCGCGGCGGGGTAGAACCGCTCGTCGCCGGGTTCGATCCGAAGGGTGGCCGCGAGCGCGACCGTGCCGGCGACGTAACACAGCGCCGCGACGATGCGGCGGCGCCGCAGCACCGCGGGCGGATCGGCGCGCTCCTCCCTCACCGGTTTGACGAGGGAGGCGCGCAGGAAGGCTCGGAGCTCCGTGATGGGCCCGGTCACGGGGCCCCCGAACCCTTGGCGTGGCGCATGCTGGCCAGTCTGCCACGGGCCGGGGTTGAGGCCCCGCGTCGGAGCGACGGTTCAGTAGGCGACGGTGAAGCGCTCGCCGCGGTGGGCGGGCGTCTCGATCTCGTCGACGAACGCGAGCGCGAAGTCGGCGCCCGAGATGAAGGACTGACCCTCCTCGTCGGTGAGCAGCACGTCGCCGCCGGTGCGGTAGGTGCCGCGGGCCTCGCCGGGCGCGAAGGCGCCGAAGCCGCCGGCGGGGCTCACGAAGAACCAGTCGAGGCCCCCGCCCTCCTCGCGCAGCGCCTCGAGGACCCGCTCCATCTCGCGGGGCTCGTCCTTGTACTCCTCCGGGAATTCGGGGGTGTCCATGAGCTTCGGGCCGCCCTCGGCGACGAGCAGCGAGCCGGCGCCGCCGACCACGCCGAGGCGCGCGCCCTGCTCGCGGGCAATGCGGGCCACCGTGCGGGCGTTGTCGCGCAGGGTGCCGGCGGGCGCCATGTCGCCGCGCGGCGAGAGGGCCGAGACGACCACGTCGGCGCCCTCGATGACTTCGCGCAGCAGGGTCTCGTCGCGGACGTCTCCGGTCCGGTACTCGACGCCGGCCAGCTCCACCGTCGGGGCGTTGCGGCTGACGGGGACGACCTGGTGGCCGCGGCGGACGGCCTCCTTGGCGATGTGGCTGCCGGCGTAACCCGTCCCCCCGAGGATGACGATGCGTGACATGGCTGTTCCTTTCCAACGTGCTTGTTGAAAGTTTAACCTCTTGGCGGGAATGGCCCTTCACCGGCCCGCCGTCGGCGGAACAGCAGCGTCTCGGTGTCGTAGTACGCGCGCGTGAGCCCGACCCGGTCCATGCCGATGCGCTCGGCGACGGCGTGCGACGGGAAGTTGTCCGGGTGCGCCACCGCGACCACCTCATCGACGCCGGCCCCGAGCACCGCGTCCAGCACCGCCCCCGCGGCCTCGGTGATGTAGCCGTGGCCGCAGTGTTCGGGCGCCTGCCGCCATCCGATCTCGAGGTCGACGGCCTCGCCGCCACCCGACGGCGGGATCGGCTTGACCATGATGAGCCCGACGGGGGTGCCCGCCGCCCGGCCGTCGACGGCGTCGCGAAGTTCGGCGACCGTGAAGCCCTGGACGGGGTGCTCGGCGAGCGTCATGAAGCGCTCGAGGTGGCGGCGCGCGGTCGCCTCGTCGGGCGTCACCGCCGAAGGGATGAAGCGCGCGAGGTCCGGGTGCTGGTGCACGCGGAAGACGAAGCGGAGGTCACCCTCGTCGAACGCCCGGAGGTTGAGGCGCTCGGTCCGCAGCGGGATCATCGTCGGAGGGTCCGGTACAGGATCCCGGCGCCGATCGCGACGGTGATGAGGCCCAGCCCGCCGAGGCCCGGGGAGTCGTCGGCCTGGCCCGCGAAGACGACGAAACCGCCGAACAGGACGAGGTAGGCGCCCGCCACCAAGGCCAGAACACGCCAGATGCGTGCCGAGCGGGCGGGCTCGGAACCGGGCATGCCACCTCCATCGATTCGGGTGCCTGGCTCCCGATTCTACGAGCGCCGGTGCGACGCGGCGGGGACCGAACCACAGCAGCATCCAACGTTGCGCTTGGCGACAGGCCCGGCTCCCTCCGGGCAGACTTGATTGCGTGAAGGACCTGCACGTACCGCCCGGGCCCGGCGCGCCGGCCGGCCTCACCGTCCCGGACGGCGAGTTGGTGGAGCAGTTCTCCCGCGCGTCCGGGCCCGGTGGGCAGGGCGTGAACACCACCGATTCACGCGTGCAGCTCAGTCTCGACCTGGGCACGACGACCGCGCTCGACGAAACGCAGCGATCGCGGGTGCTGGAACGGCTCGCCGGAAGGCTCGCGGGCACGGTGCTCACCATCAGCGCCGAGGAGCACCGGTCACAGCGACAGAACCGGCTCGCCGCCCGGCAGCGCCTCGCGGAAGTGCTCCGCGACGCCGTGGCCCCGCCGGTGATTCGCCGGCCCACGCGGCCGACGCGCGCCTCCCGCCGGCGGAGGCTGGAGGCCAAGCGTCGGACTTCCGAGCTCAAGCAGGGGCGCCGCGCGCCGCGTCCCGAGTAGGAGCCGCGGGCTCCGGTTCGTATCCGACGAGCCAGTGCAGCCCGAAGCGGTCGACCACCTGGCCGTCGCTCGCGCCCCACGGGCGCTCCTGCAGCTCGTCGACGACCTGACCGCCGTCGCTCAGCCGGTCGAACCAGGCGTGCATCGTCGACGGCTCGGCCGTCTGCAGCAGCGCGAGCACCAGGCCCTCGCTGCGCAGCGAGGCCTCCCCCGGTGCTGCGTCGGAGGCGAACAGCGAGACCGGCCCACGCGTCAGGTAGCCGTGGGCGACCGCGTCGGCGGGGCCGTCCTCGCGCCCGAATTCGGCGTAGGTGTGCAGTTCCAGCTCGCCGCCGAACACGTCGCGGTAGAAGGAGAGCGCCTCGCGGGCGTTGCCGGGAAAGTACACGTACGGGGCGGGAGCGGTCATGACCCGCAGACTACGTCGCGCGGAGGTCCTGGGCGAGCATCACGATGATGCCGCTGGGTCCGCGCACGTACGTCAGCCGGTACGCGTCCTCGTAGGTGGCGACGCCGCGGAGCGGGTGGCAGCCGTGCCGGGCGGCGGTGGCGAGGGCCTCGTCGAGGTCGTCCACGGAGAAGGCGACGCGGTGCATGCCCAACTCATTGGGGAGTGTGGGCGCGGTCTCGATCACCTCGGGTGGAGGTACTCGAACAGCTCGAGCCGGCCGTGCCCGTCCGGCGTCTCGAGCATCGCCAGCTTGACGTGGTTGCCGTCCAGCCCGACGGCGGTGTCGGCCCACTCGCCGCTCACGGTGTCGCGGCCGAGCACCGTGAGCCCCAGGTCGGTGAAGAACGCGATGGCCTCCTCGAGGTCGCGGACCGCGATGCCGACGTTCTCCAGCTTGATCGTCATGGCGTCAGGCTACGCCCGACCGCCGCCGCGGGCTCGCTCAGACGTTGAAGCGGAACTCCACCACGTCGCCGTCGGCCATCACGTAGTCCTTGCCCTCGAGGCGCATCTTGCCGGCGGCCTTGACCGCCGCCTCGGAGCCGTGGGCGACCAGGTCGTCGAAGCTCATCACCTCGGCCTTGATGAAGCCCTTCTGGAAGTCGGTGTGGATCACGCCTGCCGCCTCGGGCGCGGTGGCACCCTTCGGGATCGTCCAGCCGCGCGCCTCCTTGGGGCCGGCGGTCAGGTAGCTCTGCAGGCCGAGGGTGTCGTAGCCGACGCGGGCCAGTACGTCGAGGCCCGGCTCCTCCACGCCCATCTCCGCGAGGAACGCGCGCGCCTCGTCCTCCTCCATCTCGACGAGCTCGGCCTCGAACTTCGCGTCGAGGAAGATCGCCTCGCTCGGGGCGACGATGTCGCGCATGCGCTGCTTGAGGTCCTCGTCGCCGAGCTCGTCCTGGTCGCAGTTGAAGACGTAGATGTAGGGCTTGGCGGTGAGCAGGTGGAGGTCGTACAGGAGCTCCAGGTCGAGGCCGGCATTGCGGACACCCTGTCCGGACTCGAGCACGTCCTTGGCCGCCTGGACCGCCTGCAGCTTCGGCATGACGTCCTTCTTGATCCGCGCCTCCTTCTCGATGCGCGGCAGTGCCTTCTCAACGGTCTGGAGGTCGGCCATGATCAACTCGGTGGTGATGGTGTCGATGTCGTTCGCCGGATCCACCTTGCCGTCGACGTGGGTGACGTCCTCGTCCTCGAACACGCGCGTCACCTGACAGATCGCGTCGGCCTCACGGATGTTGGCGAGGAAGGCGTTGCCCATGCCCTCGCCCTGGCTGGCACCCTTCACGATTCCGGCGATGTCGACGAAGCTCACGGTGGCGGGCACGATGCGCTGGGAGCCGTAGATCTCCGCGAGCTTCTGCAGCCGCGGGTCCGGCACCCCGACCACGCCGACGTTCGGCTCGATCGTCGCGAACGGGTAGTTCGCGGCGAGCACGTCGTTGCGGGTCAGTGCGTTGAAGAGGGTCGACTTGCCGGCGTTGGGGAGGCCGACGATTCCAATAGTGAGTGCCACGCCGAGCAAGTCTAGTGCCCAGCGCCGAAATCCCCGCCCCGGCGACAGATGCCCGGATTACGGAGTGCGCTCGCTGCCACAGAGGCTCCCCAGGAGGGCTATGTGCCGGAATCCTCACCCCGGAGATCCGCACCATGGAGCCGGAACTCGTACACGGGATCCCGATGCACCCGCTGCCCCACCTTGAACTCGGTGTAGCCGGTGTGCCGCCAGCCGTGCTTCTCGTAGAAGCGCATGGCCCGGAAGTTCTCGTAGTTCACGTTCAGCCACAGCCCCGTCGAACCCCGGGCGGCCGCCGTCGCCGCGGCGGCGTCGAGGAGCCGCTTCGCCACGCCGCTCCCGTGCGCATCCGGGCGGACGTAGCACTTTGAGAGGAACGAGGCCGGGGCGGCGGTCACTCCGAACTCCGGCGAAGGCCTCGCGCCCTCGCCGTGGAAGACGAGCGCGTAGCCGACCAGCCCGTCGCCGTCGCAGACCAGCACGTCGGCGTCCGGGTCCGCCAGGTGGGCGGCGAAGTGGGACTCGGTGAGGTGCCCCTCGCTGTAGTCGCGGATGTCGTCCTCGCCCATGTCCGCGGGGCAGGCCAGCGGGAAGGTGGCGCTCGCCAGCTCCGCGACCGCAGCCGCCTCGTCGGGTCTCGCCGGACGCACGTGGCACTCCATGGCCCACTCCTTACCACGACGGTCTCCGCCGCCGCCCTCGGGGTCGCACTGTCTCAAGATTTAGAGCAGTTTTGCCTCACTTAAATCTCTGGGTTAGGCTCACCTAAGTCGCGCGACATTCGACACCATCTAACCGAAAGACCCTGATGAAGCTACAGCGACTCCTCGGAGTACTCGCCGCCGGTCTCATGACGCTCACCGCGTGTGGCCAGAACGTCGAAACCCCCGCCGCCGGCAACGAGGGCGAAGAATCCATCGACAGCATCGTCGTCCTCGAGTTCGGCGCCCTCGACACGCTGCAGGCGCTCGGCGTCAGCGACAAGGTCGTCGGCATCCCCAAGGGCGGGGTCGTGCCGGAGTCCCTCTCCGAGTTCGCCGACGACAAGTACGCCGACGTGGGCACCATGCAGGAGCCCAACATCGAGAAGATCGCCGAGTTGGACCCCGACCTCGTGATCGCCGGGTTCCGCAACCAGTCGCTGGTGCCGGAGCTGCAGAAGAACTTCAACGTGCTCGACGTCACCTACGACCAGAACAAGCCCTTCGTCGAGGGCGCCTCCGAGGCCGCCACCAAGATCGGCGAGGCACTCGGCATGGCCGATGAGGTCGAGGAGCGACTGGCCGGCTTCCGCGAGCAGGTCGAGGAGGCCAAGGCGGAGGTACCCGAGGGCGCCACGGCACTCGTCGTGATGAGCTCCGGCGGCAAGCTGAGCGCCCTTGCGCCCGCCGGCCGCTACTCGCTCATCTACAACGACCTCGGATTCACCCCGGCCATCCCCGACGTGAACCCCGACTCGCACGGCGACCCGATCTCCTTCGAGGGCATCCAGAAGGCCAACCCCGACTACCTGTTCGTGCTGGACCGCGACGCGGCCATCGGCCAGGAGGGCGGCGAGGCCGCCGAGCAGATCCTCGACAACGCGCTGGTCCACGAGACCACCGCCTGGCAGGAGGACCAGGTCGTCTACCTCGACGGCGCCCGCTGGTACATCATGATCCACGGCCTCGACAACGTCGAGAAGATGCTCGAGGACGTGACCGAGAAGCTATGACCACCGCCGCCACGGCGCCCACCAAGCGACGAGCCGCCGACCAGCCCGCCAGCTGGGTCGGCGGCCTTGTCGCGTTGTTGGTGCTGGCCGTGGTGAGCCTCTTCGTCGGTGTCCAGGACCTGTCGGTACGCGACCTGTTTTCCGGGCTCAGCGAGGGGCAGCAGCTGGTCCTCATGGTCTCCCGCATCCCCCGGACGGTCGCGGTGCTGCTCGCGGGGGCCTCGCTCGCCATGGCGGGGCTGCTGATGCAACTGCTCGTCCGCAACCGCTACGTCGAGCCGTCCACAGTCGGCACTACCGAGTCCGCGAGCGTCGGCGTGCTCGTCATGACGCTGTTCTTCCCGGGCTCCCCCGTCCCGGTGAAGATGCTCGTCGCCGTGGTCACCGCGCTGCTCGGCACGTGGCTGTTCATCCGCATCATCCGGTCGCTGCCCCCGAAGGCGCCCGTCGTCGCCGTCCCGCTGGTGGGCATCATGCTCTCCGGCGTCATCGCCGCCGGCACCACCTACGTCGCCTACGCCAACGACCTGCTGCAGGCGCTCAACACGTGGATGGCGGGCGACTTCGCGGGTGTCCTCGCCGGCCGCTATGAGCTGCTGTGGCTGCTCGCGGTCGTCGGCGCCGTGGTGTGGGTCTTCGCCGACCGTTTCACCGTCGCCTCCCTCGGCAAGGACATGGCCACCGGGCTGGGCCTGAACTACAAGCAGACCGTCAACCTCGGCCTCGCGCTCGTCGCCGTGGCGAGCGGGATCACGCTGGTCGTGGTGGGCGCCATCCCGTTCGTCGGCCTGATCGTTCCCAACCTCATCAGCATGTGGCTCGGCGACAACCTGCGCCGCAACATCGGCTGGAGCGCGCTGTTCGGCGCCGGCTTCGTGCTGGTCTGCGACCTCCTCGCCCGCACCATCAACTTCCCGTACGAGGTCCCGGTCGGCACCATCTCGGGCGTGCTCGGCGGCGTCGTGTTCCTCTTCCTCCTGCTCTCGGGAAGGATGCCGACGCGATGAGCACCACCCTCGCCGAACTGCAGCGGACCGCGTCGCCGACGCTGCGGCTGCGCGTCGTCGGTGCCGCGCTCGCGCTGGCGGCCGTGGCCTTCCTGACGCTTGGGGTGAGCGGCAACGTCGCCTTCGTGATGGAGTTGCGCCTGCCGAAGGTGCTCGGCATGGTGCTGGTGGGCTGGGCGACGGGCGTCGCCACCGTCCCGTTCCAGACCGTCACGCACAACCGCCTGCTGACCCCGTCGATCATGGGCCTCGACGCGCTGTACGTCTTCCTGCAGACCCTGCTCGTGCTGGTGCTCGGCGTCGGCGTGGCCGCCACGCTGGGCGCGGTCGGGATGTTCGGGATCAACGTGGGCCTGCTGATGCTCGGCACCGTCGGCCTCATCACGGTCCTGTTCGGCCGGAAGCGCCGCTCGGTGCACGTGCTGGTGCTCGCGGGGCTGGTGCTGGGCGCGGTGCTGCGTTCGGCGTCGACGCTGCTGCAGCGCATCCTCGACCCCACCACGTACCTCGTCCTCCAGGGCAACCTGTTTGCGTCGTTCACGCTGATCAGCCCGCAGTTGCTGTGGGTGTCCGTCGGGGTGATCGCGATCGTGTCTGTGTGGCTGCTGCGGCAGTCCGCCACGCTCGACGTGATGCTGCTCGGCCACGACGCCGCGGTGTCGCTGGGGGTCGACTACTCGTCGTTCGTCCGCAAGGTGATCCTCGCCTCGACCCTGCTGATCGCGGTGTCGACGGCGCTCGTCGGCCCCATCACGTTCTTGGGGCTGATCGTCGCGGCGCTCGCGCACCTCGTGGTGGGCACCTCCAAGCACCGCCACGTCATGCCCATGGCCGGCATGCTTGGTGCGCTCCTCCTGGTCGGCGGCCAGGCAATCCTCGAGCACGGCCTCGGCATGGCCACCGTGCTCAGCGTCATCATCGAGTTCGTTGGTGGCATCGTCTTCATCTGGCTCGTTGTTAGGAGCAGCAAGTGATCAAGGTTTCCGGCGTCACGAAGCGGTACGGCAAGTCCGTGGTCGTCGACGGGGTCTCCCTCGAGCTCGCCTCGGGCGGCATCACCGCGATCGTGGGCGCGAACGGCGCCGGCAAGTCGACGCTGCTGTCGATGATCGCGCGGCTGCTCGGCTCCGACGCCGGCACCATCAGCGTCGGCGGCCTGGACGTCACCAACACCGACTCCCGCGAGCTCGCCCGCGAGCTGGCGATCCTGCGCCAGTCCAACGACGTGCCGTCGCGGATCACGGTGCACGACCTCGTGAGCTTCGGCCGGTTCCCCCACAACGGCGGCCGGATGAGCGCCCACGACCGCGAGGTCATCGACCAGGCCATCGAGTGGATGGACCTCACCGCGTTGCGCGACCGGTTCCTCGACGAGATGTCCGGCGGCCAGCGGCAGCGCGCCTTCGTCGCGATGGTGCTCGCGCAGGACACCCGCTACCTGCTCCTCGACGAGCCGCTCAACAACCTTGACGTCGCCCACTCGCAGGGGATGCTCATGACGCTGCGCCGCGCGGCCGACGAGCTGGGCAAGACCGTCGTCATCGTCGTCCACGACATCAACTACGCCTCCTGTTGGGCGGACCAGATCGTCGCCATGAAGGACGGCCGCGTGGTGGAGGTCGGCACCCCGCACCAGATCGTGCGGGCCGAGCTGCTGCGCGACGTGTTCGACGTCGACATGGAGATCGGCGAGTGCGCCGGCTGTCCCATCGCCTACTTCTACATGCCGGCGATGGGCGCGGCCAACGAGATGCGCGCGGTGGCGACGGCGGGCAGCAAGGTCGGGGCGTTCACCGCCGCCCAGCAGCGCCGCTCGGCCTGACGGTCACGCCCAGAAGGCGGCGCAGGCCTTCGCCAGGTACTCAGGGTCCTCCACGCCGACGAGCTCGCGGGCGGAGTGCATCGACAGCAGCCCAACGCCGACGTCCACCGTCGTGATCCCCAGCCGCGTGGCGGTGATGGGGCCGATCGTCGAGCCGCACGGCACCGCGTTGTTGCTGACGAACGGCTGCGTCGGCACCTCGGCCTTCTCGCACGCGTCGAGCCAGATGGCGGTGCCGACGGCGTCGGTCGCGTAGCGCTGCTGGGCGTTGATCTTCACCAGCGGCCCCTTGTTCGGCAGAGGCCGCACGACGGGGTCGTGGTGGTTGGGGTAGTTGGGGTGGACGACGTGGCCGGTGTCGGCGGAGACGCAGGCCGACCGTCGCAGCCAGGCGCGCGTCGCGTCGACGCCGAGCCCGTAGCCGGCGGCGATCCGCAGCAGCACGTCCTCGAGGATGGGGCCCGCGGCGCCGGACGTCGTGGCCGAGCCGACCTCCTCGTGGTCGAACGCGGCGAAGACGGCGACGTGGTCCCCCACCTCCGCCTGCTCCATGGCGACGAGCGCGGCGTGGGTGCAGGCGAGGTTGTCCAGCCGCGCGGAGGCGAGGAACTCGTCGCGCAGCCCGATGACCTCCGGGCGCTGGGTGTCGAAGGTGTAGAGGTCGTGGAAGGCGATGTCCTCGCGCTCGATGTCCGCGACGTCGGCGAGGTGGTCCATCAGCCCGCCGCCGGGCAGCAGCGACAGGACCGGCTGCAGGTGCTGCTGCTTGTCGAGCTTGAGACCCTCGTTGACCTGCCGGTCGAGGTGGATCGCGAGCTGCGGGATGCGGCACACGGGGCCGGTCTTCACCAGGTGCTCGGCGCCGTCGCGGGTCACGATGCGGCCGGCGATGCCGAGGTCGCGGTCGAGCCAGGAGTTGAGCAGCGGCCCACCGTAAACCTCGACGCCGAGCTGCGTCCAGCCGGCGCTGGTCAGGTGGTCGCCCGGCTTGACCTTGAACGCCGGCGAGTCCGTGTGCGTGCCGACGATGCGCGCGCCCGATCCTGCGCCGAGCGTCTCCGGGGCGATCCACGCGATGACGGCGCCGTGCCGGACGACGAAGCGCTTGCCGGTGGCCGTGTCCCACTCGGCCGTCTCGTCGAGGCGTGTGAAACCTGCGGCCGACAGGCGGGCGGCGATGGACGCGGCGGCGTGGTAGGACGTGGGCGAGGCGACGACGAAGTCGGCCAGATCAGCGATGTGGGCCTGCATGCGGCTCACCCTATCGCGCGCCCCTCGGGGTGGCCGACGAGGAATTGTCGGAGCCCCCTGAAAGGATGGACGCATGGAGATCCTCATCGCCCTGATCGCGCTCGTCATCGGTGCCGGCGCCGGGTACCTCGTCGCCCGGCGGCTCGCCACGGCGACGGACGAGAGCAAGCTGAACGACGCCCGCCTCGACGCGTCGACGGCCCGCGCTGACGCCAGCCGGGCGCGGGAGGAGGCCGCGGTCGCGAAGTCCGAGGTCGCCCAGCACCTCGCCGAGAAGGCCGACCTCCGCTCCGCCGTGGCGGAAGCCCATAGCCGGGTCGCTGAGGCCCAGAGCCAGGTGTCGGAGGCACGCAGCGCCACCGCGCTGGCGGAGGCGCAGGTGGCCAAGGCCTGCGCGGAGCGCGACGCCGCCATCCAGCGCGCGAAGGAGATCGCCGCGGACCGGGAGACGCTGCTCAACCAGTTCAAGGTGCTCTCCACCGAGTCGCTCGAGCACCAGGGCAAGAAGGCCGACGAGACCGCCGAGGCCCGGCTGAGGGCCACCGAGCAGATCGTCAGCCCGCTCACCGAGTCCTTGAAGGAGATGCAGCGCCGCATCACCGACATGGAGAAGGAGCGCGCCCAGATGGCAGCGGAGATGAAGGAGCAGATCACCTCCATGCGCCTCTCCGGCGAGACGCTGCGCAAGGAGACGCTCAGCCTGTCCAACGCGCTGCGCACCCCGCAGGTGCGGGGATCGTGGGGCGAGCAGAGCCTGCGGCGCATGGTGGAGATCTCCGGCCTGACCGCCCGAGTCGACTTCGACGAGCAGGTGTCCGGCACCAGCGCCGACGGCGACCGCCAGCGCCCCGACATGCGGATCCGCATGGCAGGCAACAAGGTGGTCTTCGTCGACTCCAAGGTGCCGCTGGCCGCCGTCCTCGACGCCTACAACACCGAGGACGAGTCGGTACAGGCGCAGCACCTCGCCCGCTTCGCGCGCCACGTCCGCAAGCACGTCGACGACCTGTCGAGCAAGAACTACTGGGCTCTCGACGCCGGGTCGCCCGAGTTCGTCGTGCTGTACCTGGGGTCCGACGAGTTCTACCGGCTCGCGCAGGAGCACATGCCGGACCTGCACGACTACGCCGCGCGGAAGAACGTGATGCTCGCGTCCCCGGGCATCCTCATCCCGATGCTGCACATCGTCGCCCACGGCTGGACCCAGGCGTCGCTGGCCGAGTCCGCAGCTCGGGTCGTGAAGCTCGGCAAGGAGTTGCACGAGCGGCTCGCGACCATGGGCGGCCACTTCGACAAGATGGGCCGCTCCCTGACCGGTGCCGTCAAGGCGTACAACCAGGGCATCTCCAGCCTGGAGCGCCGGGTGATGGTGTCGGCGCGCCGCTTCGCGGAGCTCGAGGTGACGAAGGACGAGCTGTCCGAGCTCGAGACGCTCGAGGTCGCCCCCAACACCCCGGCCGTGCCGGAGATGATCGAGCACCAGCAGCGGCAGCTCGAGTGGCAACAGGAAGCGACGTTGCTCGATGAGTTCGCCGAGGCGGACGACGTCGACGTGGCCACCCCTCGCGCCATCCGGCAGCGGACTGGCACCATGGACGGGTGATTGAAGAGCTAGCAGCCGCGATCCCCAGCGCCGTCGCCCGCCTCGACGGGGTGGTCGAGCACACGCCGGTGCAGTACAACGCCCGGCTCTCCGCCGCCACCGGCAGCGAGATCTGGCTGAAGCGCGAGGACCTGCAGCCCGTCCGCTCCTACAAGCTCCGCGGCGCGTACAACCTGATCGCCCAACTCTCCCACGAGGAGAAGGAGGCCGGCGTGGTCTGCGCCTCGGCCGGCAACCACGCCCAGGGCGTCGCCTTCAGCTGCGCCCAGTTGGGCATCCAGGCGACGATCTTCGTCCCCCACACCACGCCGCGGCAGAAGCGCGAGCGGATCCTCGCCGTCGGGCAGGGGCAGGTGGACCTCGTGCTCGCCGGCTCCACCTACGACGAGGCCAGCGACGCGGCCAAGGAGTTCGCGGCCGAGGAGGGCAAGGTCCTGGTCCCCGCGTTCGACGACCCACGCACCATCGCGGGCCAGGCGACGTGCATCGTCGAGGCGGTCGGCCAGCTGGGGCTCGTCCCCGACATCGTCGTGCTGCCCGTCGGCGGCGGCGGCCTGCTCGCCGGTTGCGCCGCGTGGCTGCGCGCCCAGCACCCCGAGGTGCGGATCATCGGCGTCGAGCCCGAGGGGGCGCCCTGCGTCGCCGCCGCGGTCTCCGCCGGGCGGCCCGTCGCCCTCACCGACATCGACACCTTCGTCGACGGCGCCGCCGTGTCGCGGGTCGGCGACCTGCCGTTCGAGGCGGTCCTGGAGGCCAAGCCGGAACTGTTCCGCGTACCCGAGGGGCAGGTGTGTTCCGAGATGCTCGCGATGTACCAGACCGACGGCATCATCGCCGAACCCGCGGGAGCCCTTGCGGCGGCCGCGCTCCCCACCGGCGGCGTCGGGGCGCGCCTGCACATCCCGGCCGGCTCACGGGTGCTGGTGCTGCTCTCCGGCGGCAACAACGACGTCGCCCGCTACTCCGAGGTGGTGGAGCGTTCGCTGATCCACGAGGGGCGCAAGCGCTACTTCATGGTGAGCTTCCCCCAGCAGCCCGGCGCCCTGCGCCGCTTCCTCGACGACGTGCTCGGCCCGGACGACGACATCACCTACTTCGAGTACGTGAAGCGCAGCTCGCGGGAGACCGGCCCCGCTGTTGTGGGAGTCGAGCTGGGCAACCCCAACGACTACCGCTTCCTCGTCGCCCGCATCGCCGACGTGGGCATGGAGGTCGAGGAGATCATGTACGGGTCGCCGCTCTTCCGGTTCCTGCTTTAGCGCTCCGGGCGAACATCCGATACCCCGTGGGGGCCACGGCGCTCTAGGCTCACGGTCATGCCACTGATCAGCATCCATGAAGGGGAGATCAAGCTCGACTGGCGCATCGATGCGCCGCGAGCACGGGTCTGGCAATGCATCACCGATCCCGACCTGCTCAGCCAATGGCTGGGCGTACTGGTTGAGGGAATCATCGCGCCGGGCTCCACCTTCGTGGTCGACCACGGGGACGAGTACTGCTGCCGATCGGTGGTCGAGTCCTACGCCGAACCAAACAAGCTGGGATTCACTTGGCACTTCGCCGACGAGCCGCCCTCCCGGGTCGGACTCGGACTCGAAGAGGCAGAGGGTGCCACCGAATTGCGCCTCAGCCACCGTGCGCTCGGTGACCTCGCCGAGTCATATGTCGACGGCTGGTGCACCCACCTGAGCTATCTGGAGGCCGCCGCCCTGGGCACCCCTTTGCCAGCCTCGATGTTCTGGCGGCTGCACGGGACCATCGCACAACTGCGGAACCGTTGAGTCATGGCATCGGTGATGTTGGGTCGGTGAGTTCAACCGTTCGCCCATCCGGGTCCAAGACGACGAACGACCAGTAACCCACCCAAAAGGGCTCGGCTCGGAGCGACTCGACTCCCGCTTCCCTGAGCCGATCGACGGCAACGCGAAAGTCGACGGGCGGCAACGCGATCGACACCGATCTGACCTGTTCTGTGTCCGGTGCGCCAGGAAGTTGGCCTTGGGCCCAGCCGGGTTGGTGAGCCCATCCGTTCGGGCGCGCGGGCGATGGGGCTCTCCGGAAGGAGATTTGGACGCAGCCATGCACGAACGCAACGTCATCGGGCTCGTCCCAGATCAACTCCAGCCCTACGAGGTCGCGGTAGAAGTTGCGGGTGGCAGCCACGTCGCTGCAGTACTCGTAGGCGAACCACGTGATCACGACCCTCACGGTATCGCGAGATACCTGCCCAAGGTCTGATTTCCTCGCCTACGTAGGCGGGGGAATCAGACCCAACACAGGTGAACGCCCTGCGCGCCCATCGCTGTCAGTGGTTGATGGCGCGGCGGAGGTCCTTGCGGAGCTCCGGCGGGAGCGCGAAGTGGAGGGTCTCCTCCGTGAGTCGCTCCTCCTCGGCCTTCGGGTAGCCCTTCGACTCGAGGAACTCCAGCACCCCGTTGACCAGGCGGTCGGGGACGGAGGCACCGCTGGTGACGCCCACCACGTCGGCGTTCTCGAGCCACTCGTCCTGGATCTCGGTGTAGTTGTCCACCCGGTAGGCGGCCTTGGCGCCCGACTCGAGGGCGACCTCGACCAGCCGCACGGTGTTGGATGAGTTGCGGGAACCGACGACGATCATCAGGTCGACGCCGTGGCCGGCGATCTGCTTGACCGCCTCCTGCCGGTTCTGCGTCGCGTAGCAGATGTCGTCCGACGGCGGGTCCTGCAGCTGCGGGAAGCGCTCGCGCAGGCGGCGGACCGTCTCCATGGTCTCGTCGACCGACAAGGTGGTCTGCGAGAGCCAGGCGACGTTGGCGTCGGCGGGGAGGTCCAGCTTGTCGACGTCGTCGGGGTGCTCCACGAGGATCGTGTGCTCCGGGGCCTCGCCCATGGTGCCCTCGACCTCCTCGTGGCCGGCGTGGCCGATGAGCAGGATCGTGAGGTCCTCCTTGGCGAACCGCTTGGCCTCGTGGTGCACCTTGGTCACCAGCGGGCAGGTGGCGTCGATGGTCCGCAGCTGCCTGACACCCGCCTGGGCGTGCACGGCGGGCGAGACGCCGTGGGCGGAGAACACGACGGTCTCGCCCTCGGGGACCTCGTCGAGCTCGTCGACGAACACCGCGCCGCGCTCCTCGAGGTTCTCCACGACGTGCCGGTTGTGCACGATCTCCTTGCGCACGTAGACGGGGCGTTCGTAGAGGTCGAGCGCCTTCTCGACCGTGATGACTGCACGGTCGACGCCGGCGCAGTAGCCGCGGGGGGCTGCGAGGATTACACGCTTGGTGGCAGACATATGTCCCAGTCTACGTGGTCGCGCTCGGTAGGCTGACCTCCATGGAATCGCCGGAGCTCAAGACCCTCGGATTCGCCACCGACAACCCCACCAAGCTGCTGACGGCCGCCGTCGCCACCGGCCACGTGCACGGCATGCAGAAGGTGCCGGGCTTCGACCTGATCGGGGCCTTCGACGACCCCTCCGGCGCCCGCCTCTCGCTGGTGCGCCGCAAGGGCCACGACGTGCGCGCCGTACCCGCGCTGGCCTCCTCGGAGACGCACCGCGCGGCCGTCTACCGCGTCAACGACCACCTCGCGCACGCCTCGCTCTTCCTCGACGACGACCAGACCCTCGAGCTGATCGTGAGCGTCGACGACCCGACCCAGTACCCCGAGCGCAGCGAGAAGGAACCCGGCACCTTCGCCGTCATCCAGGCGCTCAGCCTGGGCGCGATCGCCATCCGGGCCGACGTCTACGCCGACGAGGCCGACTTCGAGGCCAACCGGCCGGACGAGGACCGCGAGTGGTCGTCGCGGGCGCTCGCCTCGCCGTCGGTCGCCGTGGAGCCGATCCTGTCGAAGACCGACATCAGCGCCCGCGCCTACGCGAGCTTCGTCGTCGAGAGCGCGTGGAAGCGCAAGAACGAGCTCACCGGGCGCGAGTTCTGGTACGGGATCGGGCTCTCGCGGGTCCGGTTGGCATTCGCGCTGCCCGGCGACGTGGAACTGCAGCCCGGCAACGTCGTCATCGGCACCTTCACGCTCACCGCCTCGTCGGGCCTCTGGGACCGCGCGTAGATGGCGCTCCCCAACTCCAAGGAGTCGCCCCAGCCGCTCGGCCGGATCGTGATGGGCGTCAAGGACTGGATCGGCCGACTCGGCGAGGTCTGGGTCGACGCCCAGGTGGTGGAGATCAAGCGGCGCAACGCCCCCACCCAGTTCCTCACCCTCCGCGACCGCATGGCCGACATCTCCGCGCAGGTGACCACCACGTCACTGGTGCTCGACTCCGCCGGCCCGGTGCCGGAGGGGTCGCGCGTGGTGGCCCGGCTGAAGGCGCGCGTGTGGGAGCGCAACACGTCGCTCAGCTTCGAGTGCCTCGAGCTGCACGTGGCCGGCGAGGGCCGGCTGCTGGCCCAACTGGAGCAGCTGAAGCGCAAGCTCCAGGCCGAGGGGCTGTTCGACCCCCTGCGGAAGAAGCGGCTCCCCATGCTCCCGCGCGTCATCGGGCTCGTCACCGGCCGTGACTCCGACGCGGAGCGCGACGTGTTGACCAACATCGAGCGACGCTGGCCCGCCGCCCAAGTGCGGGTCGAGCACGCGCTCGTCCAGGGCGTGAACGCCGCGGAGTCGGTCATGACCGCGCTGGCCAAGCTGGATGGCGACCCGCACGTCGACGTCATCATCATCGCCCGCGGCGGCGGCTCGATGGAGGACCTCCTCCCCTTCTCCGACGAGGGCCTCGTGCGGGCCGTCGCGCGCGCCACCACACCGGTCGTCTCCGCCATCGGCCACGAACCCGACACCCCGATCGTCGACTTCGTCGCCGACGTGCGCGCCTCCACCCCGACGGACGCGGCGAAGCGGGTCGTCCCCGACGTGGCGCAGGAACTCGGGATCGTCGACGACCTGCGCCGGAGGCTGCGGCAGGCGGTCGTCGGCCGGCTCGACCGCGAGCAGCGGCAGCTCGACGAGGTCCGCTCCCGCCCCGTGCTGGTGGACCCGACGAGCGCGTTCGACGCCCACTACGAGCGGCTCGGCTTCCTGCGCCACCGCCTGCGCACGACGATCGAGTCGCGGCTGCGCGACGACCAGGCCGACGTCGCGCGCCTGCTCGCCGGCGTGCGGGCCATGTCCCCCATGCGCACCTTGGAGCGCGGCTACGCCGTCCTCGTCGCCGATGACCACCGCACCGTGTCCTCGGTCGCCGACGCGGCGACCGGCCAGCGCGTCCACGCGCACCTGTCCGACGGCGAGCTGACGCTGGACGTCGCCGACATCACCGAGAGGAGCCGTCATGGCTGAGAAGCTGACCTACGAGCAGGCGCGCGAGGAGCTGGCGGCCGTGGTGCGGAAGCTGGAGTCCGGCGGCGCCCCGCTGGCCGACTCGATCGCGCTGTGGGAGCGCGGTGAGGAGCTGGCGAAGCTCTGCCAGGAGTACCTCGACGGGGCGAAGGCCCAGGTCGCGAAGGCCAGGGCGGCCGAGCAGGATCGCGCCGACGACTGAGTCGCGCTCCCCCGTCGCGGCGCCTACTCGGTGGTCAGCGACGTGACGAAGGCCTCCACGGCCTCGAGATCGGTGTCGGCGGCGACGATGGAGATGACGTCCCCGTCGCGGGCGACAAGGCTCGTCGTGCGGCCGTCCTCCGACTCGTACGCCTCCCAGTTCCGGTCCAAGGCCTGGACGGTGTCGCCCGTGGGCTCGCCGTCGCGGGTCACGTCCGCGATGAACAGCCGCTCGTTGCGATCCTTCTGCTGCACCCCGTAGTAGATGCCGTCGGGTCCCAGGTAGCCCACGAGCCACGAGTTGCCGTCTGCGGGTTCGCCACCCATCCAGTTCTCGCCGTCCGCGGCCCACGCGACGCGGACCGGCTTCCAGGGTTCGGGGAGGTTGTTCGCGCGCAGGATCGCGTAGGGCGATTCCGCCTCGGCCCGGGCGAGCAGCGGCGCCACGTCGACGGCCTCGGCCTGCGGCTCCGGGTTGTCCGTGAAGAGCCACACGATGACGAGGATCGGCACCAGCAGTACCGCCATGGAGATGATCATGTCGCGGGACTGGGACTTCGCGTTCGGGCGGGCCATGTCGGCCATCTTGGCACGCCGCCCAAGGGGAGTCACCTCGTCGGCCCTCGGGCTGCGCGGGCGGAGCGGCAGTCGTAACATTGAGGCATCCTTCTAGCCAAGGGCAGCCATGAAGAGCTTGGTCATCTACGAATCGCTCTGGGGGAACACCGCAGCCGTCGCGCAGGCGATCGCGGAAGGCATCGGTGACGGGGTGAAGTTGGGATCGACGGGGGACGTCACCTCCGAGGACGTGGCCGACGCCGACTTGATCGTCGCCGGGGCGCCGGTCTTCGCCTTCCATCTCTCCTCGGACCGCGTGCGCGAGGACATCGAGGCCCACCCGGATCCCGGCGCTCCGCCGCCGGACCTCTCACACCCCTCGCTGCGCTCCTGGCTCGACTCCCTGCCGGCGGGGACCGCCGCGTGCGCGGCGTTCGACACCCAGGTCCGCGGGCCGTTCGGCAAGGGCGCACCCACCATCGCGAAGGCGTTCACGGCGAAGGGCTACCGACTGCTCGCGAAGCCCGAGGGGTTCTACGTCGAGGGCAAGCAGGGGCCGCTGCGGCGCGGCGAAGTGGATCGGGCCCGTCGCTGGGGCGAGGAACTGCGCAGGCTCTGCGGGTCGCAGCGCTGAGCGTCAGCGCCCGAAGCGACGCTCGCGCTGGGTGTAGGCGCGCAGCGCGCGGATGAAGTCGGTGCGGCGGAAGTCCGGCCACAGCGCCTCGCAGAAGTAGTACTCGCTGTGCGCCGACTGCCAGAGCAGGAACCCCGACAGCCGCTGCTCGCCCGAGGTGCGGATGATGAGGTCGGGATCCGGCTGGCCCTTGGTGTAGAGGTGCCCGGAGATCTCGTCGATCTCGAGCGTCTCGGCGACGTCCTCCAGCGACTTGCCGTCGGCGGCCTTCTCGCGCAGCAGCGAGCGCACCGCGTCGCGCAGCTCGTGCCGCCCCCCGTAGGAGACCGCGACGTTGACGTGCATGCCGTCGACGTGGTCCGTCCGGGCGGACGCCTCCCGAAGCGATCGTGCGATGTCGTCGGGGAGGAGTTCGAGGTCGCCCACCGCCTGGACGTTCCAGCGTCCGGTGGCGGAGAGGTCGTTGACGAGCGAGCAGATGACGTCGAGCAGCGGCTCCAGCTCGTCGTCCTGGGAACGGCTCAGGTTGTCGGTGCTGAGCACCCACAGGGTGACGACGTGGAGGCCCGCCTCGTCGCACCACTCGACGAATTCCTTCAGCTTCGCGGCCCCGGCGCGGTAGCCGGCGACGAGCGGCTCCCCCGGCGCGTTCAGCCGCGCCCACCGACGGTTGCCGTCGGCGAGGACGGCGACGTGCTGGGGCAGGCGGCTGCGGTCGAGGTGGTCGAGCAGCTGCCGCTCGTAGGTGGTGTAGAGCCACTTGGGCGGCCACCAGCGGTCGATCAGGTGGCGCAGTCGGGGCATATCTGGGATTCTAACCACGTCCGGCCCCTCCGCTTGGAAACCGGGTGCGCCACATGTAACCTACGGTTACGTAAGTTACTCAACCGTAGGTTTGGCATGGCTCGTTCTGATCCCGCAATTTCCGCAGCCGCACCTGCTGCTGCGCCGGCGAAGCCGCTCCTGCGCGGCTGGCTCCACCTCGGCATGGCGCCGATCATCCTCGTCGTGGGTGTGCTCCTGACGGCGCTCTCCCCCACCATCGAGGGGCGCATCGGCGCGGCGGTCTACACGCTGTCGGCCGTCATGTTGTTCGGCACCAGCGCGGCCTACCACCGCGGCAACTGGACCCCCAGCACGCTGGCGGTGTTCCGTCGCCTCGACCATTCCAACATCTTCATCTTCATCGCCGGCACCTACACCCCCTTGGCCCTGAACCTCCTCGACGGCAGCGCCCGCTGGACGCTGCTCGCGATCGCCTGGACCGTCGCGACCCTCGGCGTCGGCTTCCGCCTCGCCTGGCTCAGCGCCCCCCGGTGGCTCTACACCGTGCTCTACGTCGCCATGGGCTGGATGGCGGTCGGCTGGATGCCGCAGCTGTGGGCGGCCGGCGGCCCCACCGTCGTGCTGCTCGTCATCGTCGGCGGCCTAATCTACTCCCTCGGCGCCGTGGCGTACGCGACGAAGCGGCCGCAACTGAGCGCCCGGTGGTTCGGCTTCCACGAGGTCTTCCACACCGCGACGATCCTCGCCGCGATCTGCCACCTGGTCGCCATCTGGCTGTCGGCGTTCGCCGCCTGAACCCGCCGGGCCGCGCCGCCCCTTCGAGACGCGACTTCGTCGCTCCTCAGGGATCGTGCCGACCAAGGTGAATTCTTGGTGACATGGGCCCTGCAATCCGCGGCACGGTTGGGACGCGCGGTTATCGTCGAGACATGGAGAGAGCCTCCAGGAAGTTACGTCCAACCCCCTGACCGAATCCACGGGGGAAGGGCACGTGCCGCCCCCGCGAAGGGAGCAATCGTGCTCGACGTCACCGCCCATGAATCCGTGGCAACGCCCGCCACGAACGACCAGGCGATCCGGACCTACGTGATCGACACCTCCGTCCTCCTCTCCGATCCCAAGGCCGTGCTCCGGTTCGCCGAGCACAACGTGGTCCTGCCGATCGTCGTCATCACAGAGCTCGAGGCCAAGCGCGCTCACATGGAGCTGGGCTACTTCGCCCGGCAGGCGTTGCGGCTCCTCGACGAGTTGCGGGTCGAGCACGGGCGCCTTGACGCGCCCATCCCGATCAACGACGAGGGCGGCAACCTCCGCGTCGAGCTCAACCACACCGACGAGCGATCGCTGCCGGTCGGGTTCCGGCTGGGCGACAACGACTCGCGCATCCTCGCCGTCGCGCTCAACTACGCCAACGAGGGCCACGACGTGGTGCTGGTCTCCAAGGACCTGCCACTTCGCGTCAAGGCGGCCTCCGTGGGACTCGCGGCCGAGGAGTACCGCAACGAGCTGCCCCTCGAGGCCGGCTACAACGGGATGGCGGAGCTGCAGGTGACCAGCGAGGAGATCGACGCGGTCTACAACGACTTCAGCGCCGAGATCGCCTCGGCCGCGGGTCTGCCGACGCACTGCGGCGTGCAGCTGCACGGCCCGTCGTCGAAGGCGCTCGGGCGCGTCCTGCCCGACGGCAGGGTGAAGCTCGTCAAGCAGGATCGCGAGGTGTTCGGCATTCGGGGAAGGTCTGCCGAACAGCGCGTGGCGCTCGACCTGCTGATGGACGAGTCGATCGGGATCGTGTCGTTGGGCGGCCGGGCGGGCACCGGCAAGTCTGCGCTCGCGCTCGCCGCCGGTTTGGAGGCGGTGCTGGAGCAGCGCAAGTACAACAAGGTGATGGTGTTCCGCCCGCTGTACCCGGTGGGCGGCCAGGAGCTCGGCTACCTCCCCGGCAGCGCCGACGAGAAGATGCAGCCGTGGGGCCAGGCGGTGTTCGACACCCTCAGCTCGGTGACGAACAAGTACGTGATCGACGAGATCGTCCAGCAGGACATGATCGAGGTGCTGCCGATCACCCACATCCGCGGCCGGTCGCTGCACGACGCGTTCGTGATCGTCGACGAGGCACAGTCGCTGGAGCGCAACGTGCTCCTCACGGTGCTGAGCCGCGTCGGCATGAACTCGCGCGTGGTCCTCACCCACGACGTGGCGCAACGCGACAACCTGCGGGTAGGCCGCTACGACGGCATCGTCGCGGTGATCGAGAAGCTGAAGGGCAACCCGTTGTTCGCGCACATCGCGCTGCAGCGCTCGGAGCGTTCCGCGATCGCGGCCCTCGTCACCAGCATGCTGGACGGCTAGCCTCTCCCGCATGAGCGAGTACTGGGCGAGGGAGTGGGCCGGCGAGCCCTTTCGGCTGTTCGGGACCTCGCATCTGGTCCTGCTGCTGACGGTGGCGGTCCTCACCGCCACCGTCACCCTCCTCGGGCCACGGGTCCCTGCTCCCACCAGGCTTCTCATCCGACGTGCGGCCGCGGTCGTGCTCGTGCTCAACACCGCCGTGTGGCACCTGTGGAACGTCGCCGTCGGGCTCTGGACCCTCGACACCATGCTGCCGCTCCACCTCTGCTCGGTGATGTCGCTGGTGGCTGCCGTGGCGCTGTGGACCGGGCACCCGTGGCTGGCGACGGCGACGTGGCTGCTCGGCAGCCCGGGTGCGCTGCAGGCGCTGCTCACACCGGAGGTCGCGCCCTACGGGTTCCCGCACTATCGGGTGCTCCAGTCGTGGAGCCAGCACTCGCTGCTGTGGCTCGCGGGCTTCTGGCTCGTGTTCGCCGAGGGGATCCGCCCGACGTTCCGGCGCACCGTGCAGGTGTGGCTGGCGCTGCACGCCCTGGCCGCGGGAGTGTTCGTCGTGAACCTCGCGGTGGGCAGCAACTACCTGTTCCTCAACCGGAAGCCGGAGTTCGCGTCGGTGCTGGACCTGCTGCCGCCCTGGCCGACGTACCTGTTGGTGTTGGAGGGCCTCGTCGTGTTCCTGCTCCTGGCGTTCTGGCTGATCGGCCGGGCCCCCGCCGGGCGCCGGCAGCCGTCGGTGGAGGATGCCTTGGTCTCCCGGTAGCGTGGGGTGCTCCCGATTTCCCGAGGAGTACCGAACCGTGTCTTCTGAACAAGATCGCCATGTGCAATCGCCCTCCCCAGCGCCCCGCGGCGCGCGGGCGACGATGCGCGCGGCCGGCAGAGTCTTCCAGGACATCCGCTATCCGCACGGCATCCATCCCGCCCTCGTCCCGGGCGTCGACATCGAGCAGCAGAGGGTGCGCTACGGCGTCGACAAACTCGTCGTCGCGGTCGTTGCCCTGGTCGTCGGCGCCTTCATCGTGTGGGGCGTCACCAGCCCGGACCAGGTGCTGGAGGTCAGCTCCGCCGGTGTCGGCTGGGTGATGGACAACCTCGGCTGGGTCTTCTCCATCATCGCGATCGGCACGCTACTGTTCCTGCTCGGCCTCGCGCTCTCGAAGTACGGCCGCATCCCGCTCGGTCTGGACGGGGAGAAGCCGGAGTACTCGACGGTGTCGTGGGCAGCGATGCTGTTCGGCGCCGGCATCGGCATCGGCATCATCTTCTGGGGTCCGCTGGAGCCGCTCACGTACTACGTGAGCCCCCTGCCCGGCCTCTACGAGCCGGGGACCGCGGAGGCGGTGAAGGGCGCGATGGCGCAGGCGATCCTGCACTGGGGCCCCAGCGCGTGGGCCATCTACGCCATCGTCGGACTGACCGTGGCCTACGTGTCGTTCCGCAAGGGGCGCGTCCCCCTCATGAGCTCGGTGCTGGCACCCTTGTGGGGCGGGCACAGCAAGGACCCGGGCTCGCGCATCATCGACAGCCTCGCGATCCTGGCCACACTGTTCGGCACCGCTGCCGCCCTCGGCATCGGTGCGCTCCAGATCGGGCGTGGCGTCTCGATCGTCTCGGGATGGAGCCCCGAGGGCAACGCACTGGCGCTCGGCATCATCGTCGTCCTCACGATCGGCACCATCGTCTCGGCCGTCTCCGGCGTGGCGAAGGGCATCCGCTGGCTGTCCAACGTCAACCTCGTGCTGGCCGTCGTCCTGGCCGTGTTCTTCTTCGTCGTCGGCCCGACGGTCTTCCTGCTCAACATCATCCCCGGCGTCGTCGTCGAGTACTTCGACAACCTGCCTTCGATGTTGGCCGCCACGACGGTGGACTCCGAGGAGACCAAGGCGTTCCTGTCGAGCTGGACCGTGTTCTACTGGGCGTGGTGGGTGAGCTGGGCGCCGTTCGTCGGTGTCTTCACGGCCAAGATCTCCCGCGGCCGCACCATCCGGCAGTTCCTGCTCGGCGTGATCCTCATCCCTTCCAGCATCGTCGGCCTGGCGTTCATCATGCTCGGCGGCACCGCCATCTGGTTCCAGCACAACACCGGCCAGCTCGTCCCCGGCAACGACCCCGCCAACCTGCCCGCCCCCGAGGCGGCGTTCTTCGAGGTGCTCGACCTCATGCCCGGCGCCAACTGGATCATTCCGGTGGTGCTGGTGATGCTGGCGATCTTCTTCATCACGTCCTCTGACTCGGCCTCGCTCGTGAACTCGCAGTTCTCGCAGCAGGGCAACCCGAACCCGCGCCGCGGGATCACCGCGTTGTGGGCCGTCCTGATGGCCGGCATCGCCGCGGTGATGCTGCTCACCGGCGGCCGCAGCGGCCTGCAGGGCATGCAGAACATGGTGATCATCTCGGCCTTCCCGTTCGCGATCGTCCTGATCGCGATGGGGGTGGCGCTGATGCGGGAGCTCCGGCTCGACCCGATGATGATCCGCGCGGAGTACGAGCAGGCGGCGGTCGCGAACGCCGTGCGGCACGGCATCGCGGAGCACGGCGACAACTTCGAGCTGTCGATCGACCCCGTCGAGCCGGACAACGAGCGCGGCGTGGGCCACCACTTCGACTCCACCGCCGACGAGATCACCGAGTGGTACGCGCGGACCGACGAGGACGGCAACCCGATCGAGTACGACTACGAGACGGGCCGCTACCTGGACGACGACGGCAACCCGCTCGAGCCCGAGCGCCAGACCTGAGCCGAGGCTCAGACGCGGCTCCACAGCGGCGTCTTGAGCAGGTTGTAGTCGTCGACCGGGTCGAAGCAGACGGTGCCGCGGCAGACCCAGACGCTGCGGCGGTCCCGTCCCTCCAGGTGCGAGCCGAACCCGTCGGTGCCGGCGGGGGCGGCGAGCACCGCGGAGCCTGCGGGCGCGAGCCGCCAGGCGGCCCGGACCAGCTCGTCGAACGGGTCGTCGGTCACCACGACGACGACCGCCGGCTTCAGGCCGCGGCGCGCGTCGTCGGAGATCAACAGGTCCTCGAGCGCCGACCCCGCGAACCGAGGGTGCTCGGCGACGGTGCCCCACGTCGTGCGGGCGGCCAGGTCGGCGCGCTCGACGAATTCGGGGCGCTCCGCGAGGAGGCCGACGAGCCGGAGCGCCTTCACGAGGGCGGCGGTGCCCGAAGGTGTGACGTTGTCGGTGAGCGAACGGGGCCGGCGGAACAGGCCGGTGTCGACCGCGTCGTAGAAGCCCCCGTCCTCATGCGAGAACTTCGGCAGGGCCGCCTCGAGCAGGGCGACGGCGCGCTCCAGCCAGGCGGGGTCCCCCGTCGCCCCGGCCAGCAGCGCGAACGCCTCGGCGACGGCCCCGTAGTCCTCGGCGGCGCCGTCGGGACCGGACGCGTCGCCCTCGAACGAGGACCGCTTCAACTCGTCGCCGCTCAAGTGCACGTCGACGAGGTAGCCCGCCGCCCGCTTCGCCATGTCCAGCCAGCCGGGCTCGTTGAAGATCATGGCGCCGGCGATGAGCGACGAGATGGTCCAGCCGTTCCAGGCGGCCACGACCATGCGGTCGGTGGCGGGGCGGAACCGGTTCGAGCGCTCGGCGAGCAACACGTCGGTGACCCGCTGGAGGCGGGCGAAGTCGGGGCGCCCGCGGAGCTGGAGGGTCGAGAGCCCGTGCTCGAAGGTGCCGCCCTTGGTGACGTGGAAGACCTCCCCGGCCCACTCGGCGTCCTCCGCCCCGAGCGCGTCCTCGAGCAGGTCGGGCGTCCAGACGTAGTAGATGCCCTCGTGGACGGAGCCTCGGATGTCGGTGGAGTCGGCGTCGAGGGCGGAGTAGAAGGCACCGGCGTCGCTGGTCATCTCGCGGGCGAGGAACTCGACGATGCCGTACGCGGTCCGCTCGAGGAGTGCGCGCAGCCCGGAGTCGTGGTCCGCGGTGCGGCGCCAGCCGCGGACGTAGCTGCCGAGCAGGAGCGCGTTGTCGTAGAGCATCTTCTCGAAGTGCGGCACCACCCAGCCGGCGTCGACGGAATATCGGTGGAATCCGCCGCCCACCTGGTCGTGGATGCCGCCGCGGGCCATGGCCTCCAGCGAGCGCTGCGCCAGCTCGAGGCTCTTCGGATCGCCCTTGACGAGGAGCGCGTCGATGAGCGTCGGGGCGGGGAACTTCGGCGCCGTGCCGAAGCCGCCGTGCACGAGGTCGAAGTCGGCCTCCACCTTATTGATGGTCTCGCGCAGGTCCGGGGCCTTCTCGGTCTCCTCGATGGTGACCTGCTCGAGCTGCCGGGCGATGTAGTCGGCGCTGGTGACGAGCTGGTCCCGGCGGTTCTTCCAGGCGAGCACCATGGCCTCGAGGACCTGCCGGAACGACGGCTGGCTCGGGTGCGGCTCCGGCGGGAAGTAGGTGCCGGCGAAGAACGGCATCGCGTCGGGGGTGAGGAACAGCGTCATGGGCCAGCCACCGGCGCCGCCGTTCATCACCTGGGTGACCGTCATGAAGGTGGCGTCGACGTCCGGCAGCTGCTGGCGGTCCACCTTGACGTTCACGAAGTTGTGGTTCATCAGCTTCGCGATCTCGGGGTCGTCGAAGCTCTCGTGGCTCATCACGTGGCACCAGTGGCACGAGGCGTAGCCGATGGACAACAGGATCGGCACCTCGCGACGGCGCGCCTCAGCGAGGGCTTCGTCGCCCCACTCCCACCAGTCGACGGGCTGCTGCGAGTGGAGCCGGAGGTAGTCGCTGGCGGAGGACTCGAGTCGGTTGGCCATGCGCCCAAGGCTACCGGCCCCGCCGGGGCTCGCCGCCGCGAGGCCGGGCCGCCGCTTCGGGCGCGTGAGAGACTGGCCCCATGACGCTTCGACCACGCTCTGGGGTGACCACCGAAGGGGGCCGGGAGCCCGGCCAGCTCGGGAAGGCGGTGGCGGCGAACGGCGGCGCCGTCGGGCTCATGTGGGTGCTGGAGGGGATCGACCAACTCACCCGCAACAGCCTCGACCAGTTCGGCATCGAGCCGCGCGACGTCAACGACCTCGGCGACATCTTCCTCGCCCCATGGCTCCACTTCGGCTGGGCCCACCTGATCAGCAACTCGGTGCCGTTCCTCGTCCTCGGCATCCTGATCTACCTGTCCGGCGCAGCCCGGTGGCTCGTCACGCTGGTCGTGACGATCATGGTCTCCGGCATCACGGTGTGGCTGCTGGCTCCCCCGTCGTCCATCACCGTGGGCGCCTCCGGCATCGTGTTCGGCTTCCTCACCTACCTGCTCGTGCGGGGCTTCTTCACGAAGAAGCTCGGCCAGATCGGCATCGCTGTGCTGGTCATGATCGTCTACGGCGGGGTGCTGTGGGGCGTGCTGCCCACGCAGTCGGGGGTCTCGTGGCAGGCGCACCTGGGCGGCGCCGTCGGCGGCGTGCTCGCAGCGTGGCTAATGCACGCCAGGCGCGACCGACCCTCGCGGCGCAGGGCACAATATTGAGCGTGACCAGCACCGACGAAGCCCGCATCGCCCGCCGCTACCCGAAGCGCACCGTATTCGACTACCTGCTCTTCGGGGGCCTCGGGCTGGGCGTCGCGCTGACGATCGTCATCGCGGCGGTCGCGGGCGTGCAGCAGTCGAACCCGCCGGTCGCGGCCATGGTGCGCAGCTTCGAGGTCGTCTCCCCCACCCGGATCGACGTGGAGCTCGTCGTCCAGCGCGAGGACCCCTCCAAGGCCGCCGAGTGCTCGGTGTTCGCGCAGGCCGGCAGCTACGAGGAGGTGGGCGAGGCCGTCCTGCAGATCCCGCCGGCCGAGGACGGGCTGAAGCCGTACAGCTTTTCCGTGACCACGGTGAAGGAGGCCGCCGCCATCGATGTGGAGGGCTGCCGCATCGTGGGCCGGTGATAGGCTTGCTGGATGTCTGATACCAATTCCAACGTCGTTTGGCTGACACAAGAGGCCTACGACAAGCTCGAAGCCGAGCTCAACGAGCTCAAGACCGTCGGCCGTCCCGAAGTCAGCGCACGCATCGCCGCCGCGCGCGAGGAGGGCGACCTCAGCGAGAACGGCGGCTACCACGCCGCCCGCGAGGAGCAGGGCCAGATGGAGGGCCGCATCGCCCAGCTGGAGCAGCTGCTGCGCCAGGCGAAGGTCGGCGAGCCCGAGGGCCACGCCGACGAGGTCGCCCCCGGCAAGCTCATCACCATCGCCTACGACGGCGACCCCGACGACACGGACACGTTCCTGCTGGGCTCCCGAGAGGTGCTCGCAGTCGACGACTCCGTCGAGCACGCGGTCTACTCGCCGCAGTCGCCCCTCGGCGCCGCGATCCTGGGCAAGCGGATCGGCGACGAGGCCAGCTACGAGGCGCCCAACGGCAAGACCATCAGCGTCAAGGTGACCGCGGTCGACGTCCTGTAGCCACACCCACTCAGACATGGGAGATCGCGCCGGGACAACCCCGGCGCGATCTTCGTATGTCACCGACTGCGGCTACTCGCTGCTGCCGAGCAGCTTGGCCGCATCGGCCGCGCTCAGCTCGCCGGTGGCGACGCGCGCCAGCAGGTCGTCCTGCTGCGAGAGCGGCAGCCCGTACTCGGACTCCTCCTGGTCGGCCGACCACTCCTCCGCCCGCTGCGGCACGACGGCGGGCTCCTCGTCGCCCTTCGGCGTGAGGCCGAGCTTGGCGAGCACCGCGTCGTATCGCGAGCGGGCCGTCGGGTACGACACCTTCAGGTGCTTCTCCACCTCGCGGAGGTTGCCGCGCGAGCTGAGGAAGACGCGCAACAGGTCCAGTTCCGGGTCGTCGAGCCGGTCGAACTCCGTGCCGGCGAACTGGCCGCGCAGTTCTGTCCCGCAGTGCAGGCAGCCCTTGCTGACGGTGATCAGCTCGTCCCCGCAGACGGGGCAGTCGGACGGCGCGTGGTACATCTTCGCCATGCTCACTCCTCCACCTTGATCGCGGCCATGCCCATCAGGACGCTCACCTCGAGGCGGGCGCCGCCGTTGCCGACGACGTACTCGTCCACGTCACCGCCGGAGTGCGGCCACGCGATGCGGCCGAGCTTCGCGTCGCCCCGCACGGCGACGTTGGCGCCGCGGGTCAGCGTGACGCTCAGCGAGCCGGACTCGACGCGCAGCCTCGACCTGCCGGAGCTGATGGGCCCCTCGACGCTCACGCTGCCGGCCTGCGCCAGCAGGTCCTGGACCTCGATGACGTCCTCGAGGCTCGAGCCCGCCGCGGTGACGCGCACGCGCCCGAAGCGCGGGACCTTGGTGGTCTTCAGCCCGCCGGTGGTGAGCTCCACGTCGACGATGAGCTTGGGGTTGATCTTGATGACGAGTTCCTTGCCGAGCGCGATGTCGCTGAGGTGCTCCATCTTGTGTGGCGGCCGGATGATGGAGAACCCGTCGAAACGGGGCCCGATCTCGCCGTTCGCGGTGATCTCCATGACCGTGCCGGTGCGGCGCAGGATGTGCTGGCCCTCCACGCTGAGCGTGGCGATGGTGGGGTCGCCCTCGATGCGGACGCGGCGGCCGGTGGCCTGGATCTTGACGCGGTCCAGTCCGCCGGGGCGGGAGCCGGGCTCGCCCTCGGGTTCGGTGTCGTGGGAGGGGCCGGCCTTGGGTTCGCCGCCGAACTCCTTCTGGGCCTCGGCGGCCATGGCCGCGACCTTCTTCAGTTCCTCGATCCGGCGGCTCGCTTCCTCCGCCGTGATCTTCCCCTCCGCCAAGTCATTGAGGATGGGTTCGAAATTTAGCTTCGCCATGTTCCAAAGTGTAAACCCCTCCTTTCCATTCCGGAAGGTTGTCGTGCGAACTGCACCGCTGGTTTGTGTTGTGGCAGAGTGCTGCTCATGCCCGCACCCCTGCACGAACTCGTCGCGCCCGACTGGGCCGAGGCCCTCGCTCCCGTGGAGCCGCGCATCCAGGCGATGGGGCGCTTCCTGCGCGACGAGCTGGCGGCGGGGCGGCAGTACCTCCCGTCGGGCGACAACGTGTTGCGCGCCTTCAAGCTGCCCCTGGCGGAGGTGCGGGTGCTCGTCGTGGGGCAGGATCCCTACCCCACCCCCGGCCACGCGGTCGGGCTCTGCTTCTCCGTGGGGCGCGACGTGCGGCCGCTGCCGAAGTCGCTGGTCAACATCTACAAGGAGCTCGAGACGGACCTCGGCATCCCGCCCGCTCCGCACGGCGACCTCACCCACTGGTTCGAGCAGGGCGTGCTGCTGCTCAACCGCGTGCTCACGGTCCGGCCCGGTGCACCCGCCTCGCACCGCGGCAAGGGCTGGGAGGACGTGACCACCCGCGCGGTTGAGGCGCTCGCCGCCCGGGGTGGGCCGCTCGTCGCGCTGCTGTGGGGGCGCGACGCGCAGTCGGCGGAGTCGTTGTTGCCCGGCGTGCCGGTGGTGAAGAGCGCCCACCCATCGCCACTGTCGGCCCACAACGGCTTCTTCGGATCGCGTCCGTTCAGCCGGGTCAACGAGGCGCTCACGGCCCAGGGCGCGGACCCGATCGACTGGCGCCTGCCCGCCTGATTCCCTTGCGCGCCCCGCATACGCTTGGGGCATGGATATCGACGTCATGGGCTGGATCCAGCGCACGCTCAAGCCGCACATGGTCTCCCCCGACGAGGCGCTCCCCGGCCGCGACACCCCGATCCTCGACCCGATGCCCCGGCACGAGATCTTCGGCCTGCCGCTCGACGAGGAGCCGGAGGGGTCCGAGGTCGCGTACTTCGCGCTCGGCTGCTACTGGGGCGAGGAGCGGATGTTCTGGGAGACCGAGGGTGTGCTCAACACCGCGGTCGGCTTCATGGGCGGCTTCACCCCCAACCCCACGTATCGCGAGTCCTGCACCGGCCAGACCGGGCACACCGAGACCGTCAAGGTGGTCTACGATCCCCGACGGGTCAGCTACGACGACCTGCTCAAGATGTTCTGGGAGGCGCACGACCCCACCCAGCTCAACCGGCAGGGCAACGACATCGGCACCCAGTACCGCTCCGCCATCTTCCCCGTGAACGACGAGCAGCTCGCCGCCGCGGAACGCTCCCGCGAGGTCTTCCAGCAGAACCTCCACGAGGCCGGCTACGGCGACATCACCACCGAGATCACCCCCGGGCAGACGTTCTACTACGCCGAGGTGGAGCACCAGCAGTACCTGCACAAGAACCCAGGCGGCTACTGCCCCGTGCACGCCACCGGCGTGAAATGTGGGCCTCGCCCGGATCAAGCATCCTGATCACCGTGGCCTGAGCGACGGAAATCAGGATGTGAAACCTCGCTGACCACCGGTAGCTGCCGTCGGGAAGCACTACCATCACGGCATGAGTGAAGAACCAGCAGCCATCGAGCCGGACCAGAAGGACTGGACCGTCGTGATCGCGAACGGCTGCGACGAGTGCGGCTACCGCCCGCACGACGTGCGCCGCACCGGCGACCTGCTGCGCGACTCCATCCCCCGATGGCAGGAGCGGCTCGGCCAACCCGACGTGCGGCAGCGGCCGGAGCCGACCACGTGGTCGCCGCTCGAGTACGCCGCCCACGTGCGCGACGTGTGCTCGGTGTTCCGCGGGAGGCTCTCGCTCATGCTGAAGAACGACGCGCCCACGTTCCCCAGCTGGGACCAGGACCAGGCCGCGGTCGAGAAGCAGTACCACCTGCAGGATCCCGCCACGGTCGCCGAGGAGTACGGGCACGAGGCGACGCAGACGGCCGAGGCGTTCGACGCCGTCGAGGACCACGAGTGGCAGCGACGTGGGCTGCGCGGCAGCGGCGCCGAGTTCACCGTCGAGACCCTGGCCGTCTACTTCCTCCACGACATCCTGCACCACCTGCACGACGTCCGCGCCTGAGCGGCCCGCGCCGCGGCCGCCCGCCCGTCGGCTATGAATAGCCCATGATCACCGCGATCCTGCTCACCGCCCTCGCCGGGGCCGCGACGGCGATCGGCGGGCTCATCGGCGTCTGGGGCCCGCACACCTCCAACCGGGTGCTGTCCGCCGGCGTCGCCCTCGCCGCGGGCGTGATGATCTACGTGTCCTTCGTGGAGTTGCTGCCCGGCGCGTTCACCCACTCGGGCGACGTCGCGTCGGTGATCGCCTTCTTCTCAGGGGCCGTATTCGTGCTGCTGATCGAGGAGGTGGCCGGGCGCTGGTCACCGGCCGACCGGGTTCGGCAGGAGTCGAGCGTCGAGCAGCACGCGGCGCAGGTGCCGGCGTCGAAGCTCGCCCGCGACCCCGCCAAGCTGACCCGCACGGCAATCGTGATGGCCGCAGTCCTCGCCGCCCACAACGCGCCGGAAGGGTTCGTGACCCTCATCGCGGCGCTGCAGGACCCGGTGCTCGCGCTCCCGATCGTCGTGGCCATCGCCATCCACAACATCCCCGAGGGCATCGCGGTGGCGGTGCCGATGTATCACGCCACAGGCAATCGGCTGAAGGCCTGGGCCTTCTCCGCCGCCAGCGGCCTCGCGGAGCCGGTCGGGGCGCTGATCCTGTACGCGATCCTCGGCCCCTTCCTCAACCTCGCCACCGTGGGAGTCGTCAACGCCGTGATCGCCGGGATCATGGTGTTCATCTCGCTCCACGAGCTCATCCCCCTCGCGTTCGCGACGGGCAAGAAGGCCACCACCAGCCTGTGGGTCATCGTCGGCATGGCGTTGATGGCCGTCAGCATCATCATCCTGACCTGAGGTCGGCCATCGCCGCTCGCGCCGCCCAGTAGCCCGGCATGCCGTGCACACCGGCGCCCGGCGGGGTGGCGCCGGAGGCGAGGTAGAGCCCGCGCTCACGCAGCCGGTACGGGTGCAGGGTCAGTCCGGGTCGGAACACGGACTGCAGGCCGGCCATGCCGCCGCCCGCCACGTCGCCCCCGATGAGGTTGGGGTTCCACGCCTCGAGGTCCGCGGGCGAGTGCTCGACCTTCCCGACGATGCGGTCGCGGAAGCCGGGCGCGAAGCGTTCGATCTGCGACTCGATGCGCTCGGCGACGTAGCCGGGGCGCGGTTCGACGTAACCGCCGGGCACGTGGGCGTAGCTCCAGAGGACCTGCTTGCCCTCGGCCGCGCCGGTAGCGCGGGTGGGGTCGGCGGACTGCTGCTGGCAGACCATGACGAACGGCCGGTCGGGCATCCGCCCCTTGGCGGCGGCGGCCTCCGCGCGCTGGATGTCGTCGATGGTGCCGCAGACGTGCGCCGTCCCGGCACCGGCGACCCGCTCGTCGCTCCAGGGGACGGGGCCGTCGAGCAGGTAGTCGATCTTGTGGACGCCGGTGCCGTAGCTCCAGCCGGCCATGCGTCGACGGGTGTGGCGCGGCATGTCGAGGCCCTTGAGTCGCAGCACTTGGGCCGGGGTGAGGTTGAGGATCGTGGCGTCGGCGGCGGGCAGCATGCGCAGGTCGGTGATCTCGTGGCCGGTGTGGATCCGGCCGCCGTGTCCGCTGATGACTGAGACAAGGGCGTCGACGATCGCCTGCGACCCGCCCCTCGCGGCGGGCCAGCCGGTGGTCATGCCGAGCGCGTTGAAGAGCAGCCCGAAGGCGGCGGTGAACGGGCTAGCCGGCGGGGTGGTCGCGTGGACGGCCGAGCCCGCGAAGAGGGCGCGCGTGGCCTCGTCGCGGAAGGCGAGGCCGGTGAGCAGCTTGGCCGAGGCGAGCGCCTTCACTCCGAACCGCGCCATCGACACGGGATGGGCCGGGAGGCGCAGCATCGGCGCGAGGAGGTTCTGGAGGTGCTGGTCGATGTTGGCCACCATGTCGGCGTGCAGGAGGCGCCAGGCGGCGCCGTCGCGGCCGAGGCCTTCCGCCGTCGCGCCGAGGTCGCGGTGCAGCAGCGCGGCGGGCCGGCCCTCGAGCGGGTGCGCCGAGGGGTAGGTGGGGTGGGTCCACTGGAGTCCGTGGGCCTCGAGGTCCAGCTGCTTGAACGCGGGGCTGACCGCGCCGAACGGGTGCCCGGCGGCGCCGAGGTCGACGATCGTGCCGGGGCCGAGCAGGTCCGACGACGCCGACGCGCCGCCGGGCCGGTCGTTGCGTTCGTACACGTCGACTTCCCAGCCGGCGCGTGCGAGGAAGGCCGCGGCGGTGAGGCCGTTCGGGCCGGAGCCGACGACGATGGCGCGGCCCGGGGGGCCGCCGGGCACGCTGGTTTCGGATGGATTGGCCATGGGACATTCCTTCCTGTCGCTTCTCCCACCCTAGTTGTGCCCCGGCCCGGCGGAGCGGCGCCGGCTTTGGTATGAAGGGCTCACGCTTCTCGGTCCGGACCGAAGGGGGATCACCATGACGTGGCCCGTGTCCCTGCAGATCAACGACGACATCACGCTGGCCGCGCCCGCCGACATGGCGCCCGGCTCCCCCATCCGCGGGCTCGAGGCACAGCGGGTCACCGCCGCCGACGGCCGACCCGCGCTCAGGGTCCTGTACAGCACGGCCGACGGGATCACCCACGCCGCCTGGCCGCGCGGCGCCGAGCTGCCGCCGATGGACACGCCACTCGGCCGCGGCATCGGGCTCGTCGCGCCGGCGGACTTCGCGCGCGACGTGTTCGAGGTGGGCCGCGACGGGGTGCTGATCGACGTCGACTTCACCGATCGCGAGGGGCACCGGCTCGTCTGGCGGGTGCGACAGCCGCGTGCGTGGCGGGGCTTCGGCTTCGTCGCGCCGCCCGCGGCCGGCATGCGGCATCCGACGAGCTTCTTCTTCCCGTACATGCCTACCTTCGGGTTCGTGCCGCAGCCGCTGGAGTTCGAGGCCTCGTTCGACGGGGTGCCGTTCCAGCTGCAGCGCCTGCCGTTCCCGTGGCACTGGCGCCGCGCGCTGGCGATGAAGGCGTCGGTGGGGATGGTGGTCGTCGAGCTGCTGAAGGACGGGGTGCCGCCGCTCGCGGCCGAGGAGCCGGGGCTCGTCGTCGACACCGAGGGGCGGCTCGTCTCATGCACCCGGCCCAGCAGTGTCGCCGACGTGGTGCTGCAGTTCCAGCCGCCGCTCCCCCGCGTCGAGGGGCTGACCGACACCCACGTGTCGCGGTGGCGCATCTCGGTGGACGACAACCGGGTGGCGGACGGGACCGTGACGGTGGCGCCCATCGACGATGGCGCCGTGGTCGCGTGGGTCGTGAAGCGCGGGTGGGGCGGCGCGCGAGGGCTCCGGCCGGGAGCGCTGCTGACGCGGGCGGTGCCCATGCTGAGGAGGTGGCCGACGGCGTACTCGTGGCTCGGACGCGTGGTGCTGGCCGGCGACGGACCCCGGCTCGTGGGGCGCTGGCGCAACGCACGGCCGGTCGGAACTTTCGAGGAGGAACCGACCGTGGAGGAGCCACCCGCGTCGTAGCGTGTGGGGTAGCGACTCGCATCGGAGGATCCCATGAGCGGCAACCCCAACTGGATCGACTACAGCACCACCGAGATGGCGGACAGCAAGCACTTCTACTCCGAGCTGTTCGGCTGGGAGTTCGAAGATCTCGGCGAGGAGATGAGCCATTACCACTGGATCCGCGCCAACGGCCAGCTGCTCGGCGGCGCCATGGACGTCACCGGGATGAAGGACGACAGCGGCGAGCAGATCCCCAGCTACTGGCAGGTGTTCCTCTCCGCCGACGACGCCCAGGCGGTGTTCGACAAGGCGGTGGCGGCCGGCGCGCGGCCGCTCTACGAGCCCACCGGCACCGGCGACATCGGAAAGTACGCCATCGTCCTCGACCCCACCGGCGCACCCGTCGGGATCTGGGAGCCCGGCAGCACGAAGAGCGACGAGTTCACCGGCGCCGTCGGGACTCCCGCCTGGTTCGAGTTGATGACGCAGGACTACGACGCGGCGGTGAAGTTCTACTCTGAGGCCTTCGACTTCGACGAGGTCCGCATGCCCGGAGACTTCCGCTACGCCACCAACGGGCCGGGCGAGTCGTCCGCCTGGGGGCTGTGCGACGCCAAGGGGATGACCGACGAGGCCGCCGGCTCCTACTGGCGCATCTACTTCTCGGTGGAGGACTGCGACGACGCCGTCACCCGCGTCCGCGAACTCGGCGGCAAGCTCCTCGACGGGCCGATGGACTCGGAGTTCGGACGGATTGCCACGGTCGCCGACCCCGTCGGCGCCTCCTTCCAGGTCATCGCCATGCCCTCCGCCTGACAATCCCTGAGGAGTGACCCTTCCCGCCCGGTGGTCGAGCGAGCGAAGCGAGTCGAGACCCGAAGGGCCCCGGTCCCTGAGGAGCGACGAAGTCGCGTCTCGAAGGGCTACCGACCCCCGAACTTCGCGTTCACGAGGTCCAGCATCCGGCTGCGCTCGGAGGTGTAGGTGAGCGTCCGCTCCCCCGGAAGGTTCATCGTCTCGCCGTCGGTCAGCTCCCCGGAGAACTGCTCCCCGTCGACCTTGCCGCGCACCTGCACGCCGCCCTCCTTCCGTGCGACGACCTGCAGCTTCACCCCCGACCGATCGAAGGTGCGGGAACCGTCGAGGACGAACTCGTCGACGGGCTGACCCTTGGCGGTGATCGTCATGGAGCCCTCGGCGCCGCCTCGACGGCGCAGGAGGAGCAGAGCAAGGGCCGCCACGAGCAGGATGCCGCCGACCACCGCGCCGACGACGGGCAACCAACTGGCGCTCGCCTCGGGTTCGGGCGTCTCGGCTTCCGCCTCCGGAGCGGGCGCAGGGGCGGCGGCCGGTTCCTCCGCGATCTCCACCTCCACCGGCGCGACCACCACCGTCTGGGACGGTGAGACGCCCAACTCCGTGAGTTGACCCGCCCACGGCGAGCCGAGCGTGACTTCGAGTCCGACGTCGTAGCTTCCAGGCTCGGGGAGCTTCGCCTGAACCGAGAATTCGGCCGACTCACCGGGGAGGACCTCGACCGGCGCAGCGAGTGGCTCGATCGTGGCGCCCTCGACCGCGGGCTGGAGCCGGACCTCCGTGACCGAGATCGGCACGTGCTGCGCCGAGGAAGCGACTGTCACAGCGATGGTCGCGGTCTGGGCGTCGACCCCCGCGAGCGTGGCATTGAGCGTGGGCGGTGCCTGCAGGTCGGTGGACACCTCCTCGACGACGCGGCTGCGTTTCAGCTCCTCGTCGAGGCCGGAGAGGTAGCCGACGATGTCGCCCGGCGTGGCGACGGCCGCCTCGGGGAAGACCGAGGTGAGCAGCCCGGCGTCGGTGTCGTTTCCGAGCGAGAGGGCGAAGGCCCCGACGTGCCGCCCGTTCGCGGCCTGCTGCGCACGCGTGCGAAGGTCTTCCCAGGCGGCCGTATCGGCCGTCGCGTAGGGCGAATCCTCGGCAGCGTCGAGGCTGCCGTCCGTGAGCAGGGCCAGCGCGGTGACCGGTCGGGCACCGTCGCGCTGCAGCGCCTTCACTGCCTCGTCGATGGCCGCACCGATGTCGGTCTGATCCCCGGCGGGAGTGGCCGGCAGCTCGTCGAGGAGCACGGTCGGGTCCTCGGGACGCGCGCCCTGCCAGACGGTGCGCGCGCCGTCGTCGAAGGTGATGAGGGTGAGATAGTCGTCGGGGGCCAGGTTCGTGAGCAGACCGACGAGCGCCTCTCGCGCCCGCTCCCACCGTCCTTCGAACCTCATGGACTCGGAGGTGTCGACGACGACGATGTAGTCCTCGGGCTCCTCTGTGATGCCGATCGAGGTCGCGAGCGCGTCGACCGACTCGTCGCCACCCGCACGTACGGGTAGCGCGAGCATCGCCAGCACGAGCGCCAGCATGGTCAACCACTTCTTCATCACAAGCCCCCCAGCCGTTGCTCAGCATTATGGCGGGTTCCGCGCCGGGACGCGAGATTTTTCTCGATCGGAAAAAAATCTTGAGAAAGGGCTAGCGCGCCGCTTGACGAGGTGCTACCTTCTTGCCACGGGGGAACACAACAGCGTGTCCCCCAGGTTCCAAAAGGGGGGAACAACCATCATGGTTGCATTGTATTCGCACGTCCAGACGCTGTTGACCGTTCTCGGTCGTCGGTTCGAGGACAAGTCCAAGGGTGCCACTGCCGTCGAGTACGGCATCATGGTCGCCGGCATCGCCGCACTGATCATCGCCACCGTGTTTCTGATCGGACCACGGCTCAACGTAATGTTCCAGGGAATTCTGACCCAGCTCGGCGGGCCGGTCGGCTCGTAGCCCTAAGGGAGTTGTGGGGGCACATAGTGCCCCCACAACACTTTCCTCACATCAACTAGGGGGAGCTGTGCGTCGCAACAGCAAGGGCGCCGCGGCCGTGGAATTCGCTCTCGTCCTACCCGTTTTGGTGACGTTAATCCTCGGTTCTGCAGAGTTCGGTTTTTTGGCTTATCTGAATGCGTCAGCCGCTGGAGCAGCACGCGAAGCCGCTCGAGTCATGGCAATCAGCCAAGATGAGGAAGCAGCCAGAGAAGCAATCGACGAGTATTTCGTCATCTCGAGTGGGCCGACCTACATCGACGTGCCCGCCACCTGCTCAGCGGGCGCCCCGGTCGAAGTCTATGTGGAGTACCGGTATGACACACTCACCAAGTTTTTCGGGGAACAATTCACTGCGAGGGGACGGGGGGAAATGCGATGCGGAGGATGAAGGATGACAGGGGCGTCACCGCCGTCTTCACAGCCATAGTCATTGTGATGCTGATGGGTCTCACGGCCTTGGCGGTCGATGTAGGGGCCCTATGGTGGGACAAGAAGGAACTTCAAAATGGTGCGGATGCTGCGGCCTTGGCTCTCGCGCAAAGCTGCGCTGCCGGAGGTTGCGAGGCTGATGAGAACGCCATGGCGGAGCAGTACGCCGACAACAATAAAACCGACTCAGCTGTCACCGTCGAACGCATCGTCCGCGGCGTGAACTTTCGCACGGTCGATGTCGTAAGCGAACGAGACTTCTGGTTTGCATCGGTCATGGGCGCAGGCTCGTCAGGATCCGTACGCGCGTCAGCGACTGCTACGTGGGACGTTATAGGGGGCGCCTCGACGCTGCCGCTCGCCGTCTCAGAGTGCTTCCTGGAGCGCTTGGCGATCGGGGAGACCAAGCGGATCTTCATTAAGTCCAGCAACGACGCCTCAGATGACGAAGCCGAGTGCGGCGGAGATCCCCACTACATTCCTGGCGGTTTCGGCTGGCTGGACGCGAATGACGACTGTGAGGCGAGCACCGAGGTCTACAACGAGGACGGCACAAGAGCCATATATGACGGCGACCCAGGGAATAATGCTCCATGCAGCCAGTCGCAGCTTCTTGGCCTCGCCGGTCAGACCGTTCTCGTCCCGGTATTTGATCAAGCTGAATGGCAAGGCAACAACGGCGACTTCTACGTCTTGGGCTATGCCCAATTCACGATATCCGCATACTGCTTCAGCCCTGGCAATCTCACTAGCGGTGGCGGTATTGCCGGGCCGACATCGTGCACAGGCTCCGATCGCTGGCTAGAGGGGAGCTTTCAGGAGATGGTGAGCCTCGACGCTGAGCTCGGCGGTGGCGAAGATTACGGCGCAAGGACCGTCCAGCTTACTAATTGAGACCACTGTCCGGGGGGACCAGATGAGAACAACAAGGATCGCCGCGGCCGTCGTTGCCGCCCTGCTAGCCACTGCTGGCGTGGTCATGGTGATGATGTATGTCCAAGGCGCGGACGAGCGAGCCGCGGCTGAATTGGAGCCGACGGCGGTACTCATAGTCACTGATGAGATCGCAGAGGGATCCGAAGCGGTAGTCGGGACTAACGTTGAGTTGCAGGAGCTGCCGAGCCGCGCCGTGGCCAGTGGCGCTCTCAACGACTTGGGGTCCCTCAACGGCAAGGTCGCCACCTCCACCCTATTCCCCGGAGAGCAAGTCTTCGCGGAGCGATTCGCTCCGCCAGAAGTTCTTACCAACGACGCAGTCCTCATTCCCAAAGAAATGGTCCAGGTGACTGTGTCGCTTACGCCCGACCGGGTCATCGGAGGCAAGTTGAAGGCCGGCGACACAGTCGGCTTGGTGATGTCAGGGGAAGCGACATCCGAGGAAGATGAAGGCCAAGCTGTCTCATTCACCCAGACCATCCTGCATGGTGTTCTCGTTGCGCGTGTGCAGGCAGTGGCTCCCCCCGAGGGTGAGGCCTCGGACCAGCCACCCACGGACGCCCACTTCATCACGTTTGCCGTCACCGCGGCTGATGCGGAGAGGATCGTATTCGCGGCGGAGCACGCTCGCATCTGGTTGACGTTGGAGCGGGAAGAGTCGGACATCTCCGGCACGGGCCTCGTGACGCTCGAGAACGTGGTGGCGTCATGAGCACGGTCCTTCTCATCGCACGTACTCCGCACGTGATCGAGCAGGTGACGAGTGCAACCAGCGGTCAAGTGCAGGTCATCGCTGGTGAGCAGATGCAAAACGCGGCGCTGATAGCTTCTGCTATCGCTGGGCCGCCCCTGCCAGGGCTCCTGATGGTTGAGTCCGGCTCCGATGAGCAAGAAGCGTTGTCGATCGCCGGCTGGGCGGTCGAGCGGTTCGGTGCGCCGGTCGTGCTCGTGACGCCCGATCCCCATCGGGCGGGACTGGCGGCCATGCGTGCTGGGGTGCGCGACATGATCACACCCGATTCCACCGTCGATGAATACCGAGACGTCATTGCGCGCAACCGGTGGGCCGCTCAGTCGCCCTCCATTGACGAGCGCAGGGGGCGGGTGATCACGGTCGCCTCGCCCAAGGGCGGAGTCGGCAAGACCACTGTGACCACGAATCTGGCTGTTGGGCTGAGCCAACTGGCTCCGGAGTCAGTCGTCTTGGTGGATCTCGACATCCATTTCGGCGACGTGGCCTCGGCTCTGAACCTTTTGCCCGAGTATGCGTTACCCGATGCCGCACGAGCCGCTGGTGGCGATCCGCTGGCGGTGAAGCCATACCTCACTCGGCATGAAACCGGGCTGTGGGTGGTGGCGGGCTCGGACTCCCCTGCAGCTGCGGACGAGGTCACCGCGACGGGAGTGACGGACCTGCTCCGGTCACTGGTTCAGTCGTTCTCCTACGTGGTGGTGGACACTGCTCCCGGTCTCTCTGAACACACTCTGGCCGCTCTGGACCTCACAGACATCTTGGTACTCGTGACCGGCCTCGATGTGCCCGGTGTGCGAGGTCTTCGCAAGGAGATCGACACCCTCGCGCAACTCTCGCTTCCGCTGGAAGCGCGTCACATAGTCCTCAACTTCGCCGATGCTGCGCGTGGCCTGACGACTGCTGACGTCGAATCAACGATCCAAGCACCCGTCGACCACGTCCTACCCAGCAGCAAAATGGTGCCCATTTCGGTCAATCAGGGGATCCCTCTGTTGCAGAGCCGCACGAAGGACCCGGTCACTCGCCAGCTCCAGCAGCTCGTCGAGCGGATTTCCGGGCAGCAGGAGAACAAGATCAGGCGCGGCTTCTTCGGCACGCGCGGACGCAAGGAGTCCGCATGAATCTGGCTGAACGTTTGAAGATGGCCCAAAAGGGGGCCACGCCTACGCCGCTTCGTGCGGCGGAACCCGTGGCGCCGACACCCTCCGCATCGCCTTGGGCTCGTCCGGAGCCCGAGGACGTGTTCCTTCCCCCACCGCCCCAGTCGCCGACGCCACCCCCGTCGCTGTCTGCCCGGGTCGGGGTCACCGTCCAAGCGAAGCCCGACGCCAAGCAGAAGCTGCTCGCCAAGACCACCGATGCACTGTACGAGCGCCTCGGCACGCGTCTCTCCGACCCATCCATGACCGACGAGCAGCTGCGCCAACTCGTTCAACGAGAGTTGTCCATGGTGATCGACGCCGACGAACTGGCGCTGAGCGGTCCAGAACGGCGCCGCCTTGTGGAGGAAGTCGAATCCGATCTCTTGGGACTCGGACCGATCCAGCCCCTACTCGACGATCCAACCATCACCGAAGTGATGGTGAACGGACCAGACAGTGTCTTCGTCGAGCACGCTGGTCGGATCTACGAGAGCGACGTGAAGTTTCGCGACGAGATCCACCTCCGCCAGATCATCGATCGGATAGTCGGCAAGATCGGCCGTCGCATCGACGAGTCGTCACCGCTCGTCGATGCCAGGCTCGAGGACGGTTCTCGTGTAAACGCCATAATCGCCCCACTGGCGGTGAGCGGCTCCACCCTGACGATCAGAAAGTTCAGCCGCGATGCGCTCACAGTGCCTGACCTCATCCGGCTCCAGACCCTGACGCCGGAGATCGCTGAGCTGATCTCTGCGTGCGTACAAGCGAGACTCAACATCATCGTCTCCGGTGGTACGGGTACCGGCAAGACGACGATGCTGAACGTCCTTTCGTCGTTCATCCCAGCGGATGAGCGCATCATCTCGATCGAGGACGCGGTGGAGCTGCAATTGCAGCAGAAGCACGTGATCCGGCTCGAGTCCCGCCCACCGAACATCGAGGGGAAGGGTGAAGTGACGATCCGTGATCTCGTTCGCAACTCGCTACGCATGCGGCCGGACCGCATCATCGTGGGCGAGGTTCGTGGCGCGGAAGCGCTCGACATGCTCCAGGCGATGAACACCGGCCATGATGGCTCACTTTCCACGGTGCACGCCAGTTCGCCGCGGGAAGCACTGTCACGGCTCGAGACGCTCGTGTTGATGGCCGGCATGGATCTACCGCTTCGCGCCATCCGGGAACAGATCGCGAGCTCGATCGATCTCATTGTGCAACTAGCACGGCTCCGCGATGGCACGCGCCGCGTCGTGGCGATCAGCGAAGTGAATGGGATGGAGGGCCAGACGATCACCATGGAGGACACCTTCGCGTTCGACTTCTCCGCAGGGGTGGACCGGGACGGCCGGTTCCTCGGCAAGGTCCTCCCGACGGGTGTGCGCCCGCACTTCACCGACCGTTTCGCCGAGATGGGCATTGCCATCTCGCCGCACATCTTCGGAGGTCCGATATGGGCGCGGTGATGACGTGGGCCGCGGGGAACATGCTGACGATTGCCGGCATCTCCGGTGCCATTGCTTTCATCATCATCCTGTTGCTGTTGCTCCGGCCCGATATACGCCAAGTGCCGCTGTCGCGCCGCCGGCCCTTCGAGAACGAATCCCGCACTGCAGTGACTGTGGCCGCCGAACGCCTGACGAGCGTCATCGACAAGGTCGCAGCGAGGAGAGGCCACTCCCTCGCCGAGCGGTTGGACATCGCTGGAGTCAAGACTCCCCTCGCACACGTAGTGATCCTGACGTTCAGCGCAATGATCGTCATGGTGGCGCTTTCTCTGCTCATGGGGTCACCAATGTTCGCGGTTCTGTCCGTACCTGCGATCCCCGCTCTCCTCACCGTCTGGATCTCGTTGCGCATATCCAAACGACGTGCGAACTTTGCGCTGCAATTGGACGAGACCGCGCAGATGCTTGCGGGCAGTCTTCGGTCCGGATATTCCTTCCCCCAAGCCATGCTGACCGTGGGTAAGGAGGCTTCGTCTCCGACCAGCGACGAGTTCATCCGTATGAGCAACGAACTGCGGGTCGGCCGACCCCTGTCCGACGCGATGGAACACACCGCAAGGCGGATGGAGAGCGAGGACTTCGCCTGGATCGGGCAGGCCGTCGCCATAAACCGCGAGGTCGGAGGCAACCTCGCTGACGTGCTGGACAACGTTGCGCACACCATCCGGCAGCGCGCGCAGCTCCGTCGCCAGGTGGCTTCATTAAGCGCTGAGGGAAAACTGTCCGCGATCGTGCTCGTAGCCCTTCCCTTCGTGATGATCGCAATGCTGTCACTGATCAACCCGACCTACATGGGAACCCTGTTCACTCACCCCGTCGGGTGGGTCATGATCGCCACCGGGGCAGGGCTGCTCATCGCCGGAACCTTTTGGCTGCGCAAGACCGTCGAGATCAAGTTCTGAGGTGATGAGATGCCGACGACTCTGTACATCGCGATGAGTTCCCTGGCGCTCGGTCTGGGCACCATCGGATGGCTACTCTTCTCCAGCGCAGACCCTGTCCGCCGTAACACACTGGTCAATCTCGCTCGCGGCAACGCAAGCCCCATTGGGGATGTCCCACGACGGGCGCAGGGCCACCTGCCGGTCGGGCGACTGATCGACTCTCCAGTCCGCCGCGGCCGTCTTGAGACCCTGTTGGCCAAGGCGGGGTTCCCTGGTGGATGGTCCGTGGATCAGCTGCTCTCGATAAAGGTGCTCGGCACGGTCCTCGTCGGGATCCTCATGACCTTCATGTGGACGTCCAACCCCACGATGCCAGTCTTCCTCTTCGGCGCGGCCATGACCGTGGGGGTCTTTTTCCTACCAGATCTTCTCCTTTACAACACCGCCATCAAGCGCCGACAACAAGTCGATCTGACGCTCCCTGACACACTCGACCAGATGAGCATCGCAGTCCAAGCGGGGCTCGGTTTCGACTCTGCCATGCTGCGCGTTGCCCGCAACGGCAAGGGCGTTCTGGCGCAGGAACTGATCCGCACTTTGCAGGACGTGCAGGTGGGACAAACTCGGCGCAATGCCTATGAGGACCTAGCCAAGCGCACCGGTTCGATCCCTCTCCGTCGCTTCGTGCGCACTGTGATCCAAGCGGAGTCTTATGGTATTCCGCTGGCCGATGTGCTGAACGCACAGGCGGATGAGATGCGGCTTCTCCGCCGGCAGAACGCAGAGCGGAAGGCCATGGAGATCCCCGTCAAGGTGGTGTTTCCGCTTATTCTCTGCATCCTCCCCGTGATCTTCATCGTCGTCCTCGGCCCGGCGATCATCACGATCATGGAGAACGTGTTCGGGGTATTGTGATGACCGCTGGCGTGACCGCGCTACCAACTGGTCTCGTCGCCCGCACGGCTGGACTCATCGTCGGCGCTGTTGTCTTCGTATGGGCCGGAATGATGCTGGGGCCTTCGCCCGCTCTATTTGGCTTTGGATACCTCGCAGCAGTGTGGGGGGCTGCGGCGGTAATCGATCTCCAGACCCACCACCTGCCGGACATCCTTACTCTGGGCGCCTATCCGGTGTTTCTGATCCTGATGCTTCCCTCCGCTGCGATTGAGGCCAACTGGAACGGGCTCGGTCTGGCGGCGCTTCTCGGCCTCGCAACAGCTCTGGCGCTGTTCATCATCGCGTTCATCAATCCAGCCGGCTTCGGCCTCGGTGATGTGAAGCTCGGCCTTTCCACCGGCGCGGCGCTGGGGTGGCTCGGAGTGATGGAGGCGGTAGCGGGACTCCTCGCTGCCTTCGTCCTCATGGCCGTGTTTGGGGCAGTGGCACTCGCCGTCAAGCGCCTAGGACGCAAATCGGATGTGGCCTTCGGTCCGTTCATGATCGCCGGCGTGCTCGTCGCACCGTGGCTCGCGCAACTGATGAGTTGAGTGGATCTCGACACGCGGGCTGGGACTCCGTCCGCCGCCGCTGCTCGATCACCGCCGACACGCGGGCTGGGACTGCGTCCGCGCCAGCTGCTCGATCACCGCCGACACGCGGGCTGGGACTGCGTCCGCGCCAGCTGCTCGATCACCGGGCTGAGGGCAGGAACTCGACCACTGTGTCGTAGCCGAGCTTCACCACGAGGATCGCCGTCACGACGAGGAACACACGCCGGATGAAGGCGTTGCCATTCGCGACGGCCATGTGGGCGCCGATGATGCCGCCGGTGATGTTCGCTAGCGCCATGAGACCGCCGAGCACGAGCAGCAACTCACCGTGGATGCCGTAGACGCCGATGGCGGCCACGTTCGTCGTCAGATTGGCGATCTTTGCGTTGACGCTGGCCTGCAGGAAGCCGTAGCCGAGCACCACCACGATCAGGATCACGAAGAACGACCCGGTCCCTGGTCCGAGCAGCCCGTCGTAGAGCCCGACGATGAGTCCGATCACCGCAGCCCTTACCCCCGCAGCCCGGCCGGTGTGCTGCGGCTTGTGGTGCAGCCCGAGCTTCGGCTTCGTGAACACGTACGCCCCAACCCCGACCACCGCGACCAACACCACCGGCGTCAGCCACTCCCGCGGCAGGTAGCGCGACAGGCTGGCGCCCACGGCCGACCCCAGGAAGGCGCCGATCACGAGCGGCACCAGTAGCGCCAGTTCCACCTTGATCCGTTTGAGGTACACCCAACTCGCGGACAGCGTGCCCGCGAACGACGAGATCTTGTTGGTTCCGAGCACGAACGGCGTGGCGACGTCCTTCGGCACCCCGATCACGAGCGCCGGCAATTGGATGAGCCCTCCCCCACCCACGACAGCGTCGATCCAGCCCGCGAATCCGGCTGCCACGATGAGCATCGCCAGCACCGGCGCGGTCACGGGAAGCCAGTCGGCGAGCGGGGCGAAATCGGGCACGACTGCGAGCATAAAGCAAGGTCCTGTACCGGCCATCGCAGCGCAGCGTGGCGAGACCCCTTCTATTCCTAGATTGGCGGCGACCCCCAACAGAAAGGCGGCACCGTGAAGCGTTCACGTGTCATCGTCGCGTTGCTGAGCGTCCTCCTGGCGTTCACGACGCTCGGCGTCAACCACGCGGAAGCAGTCACCTTCAACTCCTGGCCCGTCGTCAAGGAGGGCCAGACCGGCTCGCAGGTGACCACTGTTCAGCACCTCCTCACGTCCAAGGGCTACAGCACCACCGCTGACGGCTCGTTCGGCTCGGCCACCAAGTCGCAGGTCATCGCGTTCCAGCGCTCCCGCGGGCTCACCGCCGACGGCATCGTCGGCGCCGGGACGTGGCCCAAGCTCACCGACGCCACGCTGCGCGAAGGCTCGACCGGCAGCGCGGTCAAGGCGCTGCAGGTCCAGCTGCGCCGCTACGGCTACGGCCTCACCGTCGACGGCTCCTTCGGCCCGGCCACGACGAGCGCCGTGCGATCCTTCCAGAGCTCCAAGGGGCTCACGGTCGACGGCGTCGTCGGTCCGAACACCTGGCGCGGTCTGATCGCCGGTGTCGCTTCCTCCGGCACCACCACCCGCGCCCAGTACGCGCAGCAGATCCTGAACGACGGAGGTATCACCCTCCTGCACTTCTGCGGCCCCTCCTACGCCTCGCCCCGCCAGAACATGCTGGACACCGCCGCCGGCGGCCCGGCCTACACGGGTGGCGGCGACGTCGGCAAGACCGCCGTCTACCTCAACACGACGATGCTCAAGTGGATGCGCGATTTCGGCTACAACAACAGCTACCGCGTCACGTCCATCCTCGGCTGCGACCACTCGTCGACTTCCCGCCATTACAAGGGCACCGCCGTGGACATCGACTACGCCAACGGCGTGAAGATCAGCACCACGACGACCGGCCGCAACATGGCCGCCCGCGTCAAGGACTCCTGCCGCGCAGCAGGCGCGACGCAAATCCTCGGACCGGGCGACGCCGGCCACGACGGGCACGTGCACTGCGCCTGGTGACCGCCGAGTTTCGCGCCCTGCCGGAAAATGTCCTCGCCGGGACCTAGCGTGTGCGTCATGCAGGAGTTCTTCCAACAGGACCTTCATGGCGCCACGTTCCGACAGGTGTTCCTGCAGGGCGCGAAATTCCACGAAGTGGATTTGAGCGACGCCGACATGCGCGAAGTCCGCATGACCGGGCTTCGCGTCCGGGGTGCGCTGCTCGAAGGGGTACAACTCAGCGGCGATTTCGAGACCCTCATCGTCAACGGCGTCAACGTCGGCCCGCTCATCGAGGCGGAACTCAACCGTCGCGACCCCGAGCGCGAGATCCTCTACCGCGAGGACGCCGACTCGTTCCGGCAAGGCTGGGCCATCATGGAGCACCGCTGGAACGACACGATCGAGCGGGCCCGCGCCCTCCCTGCGCAACTCCTCCACGAGAGCGTCGACGGCGAGTGGTCCTTCCTCCAGTCGCTGCGGCACGTCTCCTTCGTCGTGGCCGCCTGGATCGAGCACGCCGCCATGGGCAGACCCGCACCGTGGCACCCGCTCGACCTCCCATGGGACAGCGCCCCCGAGATGGAGGGTTTCACCCCGGATCGCGACGCCCGGCCGTCGCTCGACGAGGTGCTCATTCCCTTCCGCGAGCGGCAGCGCACCGTCCGACACTTCCTCCAAGACCTCAGCGACGACGACCTAGAACGCACGGTGACCACCGACGGCACCTCCTGGCCGCGCGTCGAGGACTTCCCCGTCCGCGGCTGCATCTTCGTGACCGTCACGGAGACCTACGAGCACCACCAGTTCGCCACCCGCGACCTCGCCATCCTCACCGCCGATCTCCCGGAGGACTGACCCATGGACATCATCCTCATCGCCGGGCTCTGGCTCGACGCGTCCGCTTGGGACGACGTGATCCCCGGCCTCCGCGCCGCAGGGCACCGGCCCGTCGCCGTCATGCTGCCCGGCCAGGGCGTGGGAACGACCGCCACCCTCGACGACCAACTGGACGCGGTGCTGCGGGAGGTCGACGCCGCCGAAGGGCCGGCGATGGTGGTCGGCCACTCCGCTGCCGCGACCCTCGCCTGGCTGGCGGGCGACCGTCGACCCGAGAAGGTGGCCAAGGTCGTCATGGTGGGCGGCATGCCGTCGCGCGACGGCGACGCCTATGCCCCCTTTTTCGAGCCCGTCGAAGGCATGGTGCCCTTCCCCGGCTGGAAACCGTTCGCCGGACCCGACTCCGACGACCTCGACGAGGCCGCCCGTGCCGAGATGGAGCGACGGGTGGTCGCGGTCCCGGGTTCGGTGACGCACGCGCCGGTGCGCTACACGTCGGATGCCCGGAAGCGAATCCCCGTAGTTCTCGTCTGCCCCGAGTTCTCGGTTGACGACGCCCAGGCCTGGTTCGAGGCGGGCGAGATGCCTGAGCTCATCGGCGTCCAGCGGCTCGACTACGTTGACATCGACTCCGGCCACTGGCCCATGTTCAGCAAACCGGCCGGGCTGGCGCGGATCCTGGCTGAACTGGCGCAGAGCTGACCTTCGAAGGGTCCCAGCGCAGGCTTGCGACGGTTTCGACCAGCCGCCTGGCCTTCGGCCGGGCGGCGCTCAACCATCGGGCGGGGGTCCGGGCATCATCGGATGGGTGGCGCTCAACCACTGAGCAAGGCCCGAGTCTGCGCCGGGCGGTAACCTCTCCCCATGACGACGGCGCGACTGGATGTGTGGCTGTGGTCCGTGCGGCTGTTCAAGACCCGCTCGGCGGCCAACAAGGCGGTGTCGGGCGGCCACGTGCGGCTGAACGGCTCACCCGTGAAGCCCGCGCACATCGTCAAGCCGGACGACGTCGTCACGGTCCGCCAGCCCGGCTGGGAGCGCAAGTTCCAGATCACGCAGGTGATCACCAAGCGCGTCGGGGCACCGATCGCCCAGACCTGCTACATCGACCAGTCGCCGCCCAAGCCCGCATACCTCAGCAGCCCCATGGCGCGTCGCGACCCCGGTGCCGGCCGCCCCACGAAGAAGGACCGCCGGGATATCGACCGGCTGCGCGGCCGCGACGCCGCCCACTGAGCAGGCCGAACCGGGCTGTGAGCGGCCCTACAATGAACCGATGAACACCGGCAGGTTCGCAGTCGGAGCACTCGCGCTGCTCCTCGTGGCCTGCACCCCTTCGCCCGATCCCGCCACGCCGAGCGCGCCCGCATCGAGCGCCGTCGCCCCGCCCTCGGCCACTGTTTCCCCGGAGGCCAGCCCCTCGCCATGGGCCGCGGAGGACCTGCCGATGCCGTTCGTCGTCGACGGTCCCCTGAGCGAGCAGGACAACGCCGCCGAGGTCGTCGAAGCGCTGCACATGGTGGCCGGCCACCTGCCGGTCCTGAAGCTCGACGTCACCCTCGACCAGGCAACCCTCAACGCCCTCACCCCCGACGAGCGCGTCGTCACCTACCGCTGGGCGGACGACGCCATCGACGCCGTCACCAGCGACTTTCAGTACCTGGGCCAGACGACGTTCAACCCCGCCGACTACCCGCTCGCCTCCATCGGTCGGATGTTCGACGTCGCGGACCTTCGCGGCGTCCACGGCGACCCGATCTACCAGATCCAGGAGTATCGCGAGGGCGCGGTGCTGCAGACCGTCTCCTCGTTGCCGGAGTCGACGACGGTGTTCTTCCTCAAGGACGGCTCGGCCGTGCCGGACCTGACCGTCACGAGCGCCCTAGACATCGCCGACGGCTTCAAGGCCGTCACCGAGGGCGTGACGGAGATCAACCAGTTCGGCCTATCGCCAGAGCGAGGCTACTGGGCCGACATGCCGGGCGACGACGGCCAGATCGTGCGCCGCACCCGCACCGGCGGCGTACCAGCCTACGACGCGCCGCGCACAGAACTGAATCCCCTGCCTGTCTTCGATCCGGAGGTCATCGACCCCGCCGTGATCGCCATGGTCCTCGCCCGAGTGCGCACTGAACCCACCGAGGCCTGCACCGTGACCGTCGACATGGCCCTCGAGCGCAGCGCCCCGGTGATCACGGTCGTCTGCGGAACGGAGACGTACTACGCCGATCTCGAGGGTCGGGACATGACGGACCTGATCGGCTGAGCCGGAGGCTGATGTTGATTTCGACCAGCCGACAGGACTTCGTCCGGTCGGCGCTCAATCAACGAGCCACACCCCCCTCAGCGCTCAGCCAACGGCCCACTCAGCCGAGGTCGTCGGTGGCGAAGGTGTCGCAGGCCGTCGGATCGCCGGTGGTGAAGCCGGTCTGCACCCACTTCTGGCGCTGCTCCGACGAGCCGTGCGTCCAGTTCTCCTCGGTGATCTGGCCGGTCTGCTGCTGCTGGATGTGATCGTCGCCGACGGCGCGGGCGGCGTCGACGATGCGCGTCAGGTCGTCCTGCGTGACGGACTCGATGAGCGACGTCTCGTCGCGGGTGGTGTGGTAGAACCACACGCCGGCGTAGCAGTCGGCCTGCAGCTCGAGCCGCACGGGACCCGACCCGGCACCGGTCTGCTCGCCCTGCCGCGCCTTCTGCATCTGGCCGGTGAGGTTCTGCACATGGTGGCCGTACTCGTGGGCGACGATGTACGCCTCCGCCGCGTAGCCGCCCTGGGCGCCGAGGGTGTCGAGGAGCTGCCCCATGAAGTCGGTGTCGATGTAGACCTTCTCGTCGCCCGGGCAGTAGAACGGCCCCATCTGCGAACTTCCGGTGCCGCACGATGTCTGGATCTGGCCGGAGAAGAGCTCCGTCGTCGCCGACCGGTAGCCCTCCACCTGGGTGGCCCAGAAGTCGTCGATCTCGGTGACGTAGGCGGGCCAGCGGCAGTCGGGGTTCTCCTCGATGTCGGCACCGGTCTGGCACTCGGGGGCACCGGAGACCTCACCCGCGGGCTGGCCGCCCTCGCCGCCCTGCCCGCCCAGCACGTCGGCGGGGTCGATGCCGAGCTGCGGCCCGACGAACATGAGGAGCAGGACCATCACAATGCCGCCCAGTCCACCGCCGACCGCGATGCCTCGGCCACGCCCGCCGCCGGAGCCGCCGCCGTAGCGCACACGAGACTGGTCGATCCGTGCGTTGTCCCTGAACTCCATGGTTCCTCCGATCTCCGGTGGGCCCATGGTAATGCCCGAGGGAATCGATTTGACCTTGTCCGGAGCCGTTGGCGCTGAGGGTAGGGTTGAAGAATGCGCGTCGTCGGAGTCACCAACCCTGTGGGTGGCCCCGTAATTGACTTCCATGTCGAGCACGGGGCGCACCCGGACATCACCATGTTCGATCTCGGCTACGTCCAGCTGCGGCCATTGTCGGCCTCGCTCGTCGACGGGGAGATCGTGTACACCGCCCTGGTGCGCGAGGTCGTTCCCGCGGACCACCGGCCACAGGACCGCTTCCGGCTGCACGTCGAGCCCGGCGACGAGGCGCTCGTCCCCGTCCAGCGGATGGCCACGTACGGTCTCGTCCTCTCCGAGCGCGGCCTGCTCGGCACCGTGAACTCCTCCATGTCCCACGCCGCCGGCGTCTGGACCCTTCCCGGTGGCGGCATCGACCCCGGCGAGTCCCCCTCCGAGGCCCTCCTGCGGGAGATCCACGAGGAGACCGGGCAGTGCATCGTGATCGACCGCCTCCTCGCGCTCCAGTCCGAGCACTGGGTGGGGCGCTCACTCAGCGGCCGACTCGAGGACTTCCACGCGCTGCGGCTGATCTACGGCGGCCGCTGCGAGAACCCGACCGAACCCGTCGTGCACGACATCGGCGGCTCCACCGAGGTGGCCGACTGGGTGCCGCTCCGCGCCTGGCGCCAGCACCACTGGACCAACAGTTCTCGCACCCTGCTCGCCCAGTACGCGCGCAAGCTCTGGGTCTGGGCATGAGAAACGCCGACGGGATAACCCGCCGGCGTTTTCAGTTTCGCGGTGACTAGTCCCTGAAGTAGGACAGGATGCGCAGGATCTCGACGTAGAGCCAGACCATCGTGACGGTGATGCCGAGCGCCGCGCGCCACGACTCGGTGGCCGGGACGCGGGCCTCGACGCCGCGGCGGACGGAGTCGAAGTCCATGACGAGGTTGAGCACGGCGAGGACGATCGCGATCGCCGAGACGCCGATGGCGAGCATGCCGGCGCCGCCGCCGATCTCGCGGAGGCCGGTGTCGACGCCGAAGAGCGCCAGCACGAAGTTGACCAGCACGACGCCCGCGAAGGCGATGGTGGCAATCGTGACGCCCTGGCGGAACTTGGTGCCCACCCGGATGTTCGCGAACTTCATGACCGCGAGCGTGACGCCCGCCGTGACGAAGGTGGCGAGCACGGCGGAGACCACGATGCCGGGCCACATGAACTCGAAGAACTTCGAGATCGCGCCGATGAACACACCCTCGAAGAGCACGTAGATGCCGAGCGCGAGCGGGCTGATGACGCGGCGCCCCGCGACCACGAACACCGTGATCAGGCCAGCGATCGCGGACACGATCCACGCGGGCATGAGGAGCTCCATCGGGAGCAGCATGAAGGTGGCTGCCGCGATGAGGAACACACCGCCGAGCGAGACGCCGGTCTTCGCGATGACGTCGTCATAGGTCATGACCGGGCCGGCGGGGGCCTGGTACTGCTGCTGGGTGGCGTAGGGGTCGTAGCCCTGCTGCGCGTACGCCTGCTGAGCCGAGCCGTAGCCCTGCTGCTGGTACCCGAAGCCCTGCTGCTGCGGGTAGCCCTGCGGGCGCGGCGGAGCGTAGCCCTGCGGGGCCGAGTGCTTCACGAAACCTTCACCACGACCGAAGATGGGATTTGCCATTGTCAATCTCTTCCTCAGATGTTCAATTACGTCAATGGTATCGGGGGTCCCCAAGCGGGCGCCATAGCGACGGCGCCGATATCTGTCCGGTTTACAGAAAATTCATTTGCTTGGCGATCTCGACTCTCAGGCCAAGCGGCGAGATCGCCAAGCAAATGAGTTTTCTGTAACTGCGCGGCCAGCGGAAGCCCCTCAGCGATGGGCGGCGAGGTACGCCTCGACGATCTCCGGGCGAAGGCGCCCCTTGTCGGAGACCGCGAGGCCATGCTCCCGCGCCCAAGCCCGGACCGCCGCAGGCTTCGGCGGCAGCGGTTGCGCCGCGGGAGCACCCAGGAGATCAGCCAGCCGCTCCCCCGTGCCCGCGGTCAGCCCGGTCTCGCGTAAAGAGGCGGCGAGAAAGCGGTACGTCCATTCCTGTGCCAGCGCTCTGGTCTCGGCGAAGATGATCGGCACCTGGGGAAACCTCGCGGCCGCCTCGGCGATGGCGTCGGCGACGACCGCCGGCCGGACCCGGTCGAGGTCGAACACCTTCGAGTAGCGGTCCTCGACGACGACGGCAGCTCGCGGCAGCCCAGCCAGGGCCGCGAGCAGGTAGTTCCCCTTCCCTGAGGTGAGGGTAGACACGAGGTCGGGCAGCGACTTCCGCTCCACTGCCGCCACCACCTGCCCGTCCAGCTCCACGGCGTAGTCCCCGGCGGCGAGCGGGCGCTTGACGGTGGTCGCCTGCTGTGCGCTGAACTTCCAGGCGTAGCGCTCGTGCACGTCGACGAGGATCTCCAGTTCCCGGAGCCCTTGGGCCCGAGCGGTGGGCACCTGCACGTTGGGCCTCGCCTGCTTCGACACCCGAGCCGTCTGCCAGAAGATCATCTGCCGCCCGCGCGCCACGGTGAGGACGAATTGCGACCGGTTCTCCCTCCCCCGGTCGAGCACCAGGTCGATGGCCGCGCCGCGTTTGGTGCAGGACCGCGTCGGGACCTGCTCGACGATCTCCGGCTCGTCCGGCCACTCCGCGCGGTGACAGTAGACCTTCGACGTGCGCGGCCAGGTCTCGCGTACTTTGAGCACGATCCCGTCACTGCCCAGCGGGATCCGCACCAGGTAGGGCAGCGAGGTGCCCTCCTCGGGATTCCTGGCGATCAGGAAGTCGTCGACCACACGTCAAGCGTAGCGAGCGTGATCCTCCCGCGTTGGCCCTCGCAGCGGGGAGCATGGAGCATGCCCAGCAAGTCTGCAGTGGAGTTGGAGGTCGGCGGCCACACCGTGCGCCTCTCGAGCCCCGACAAGGTCTACTTCCCCGAGCCCGGTTTCACGAAGCTCGACGTCGCGCAGTACTACCTGTCCGTGGGTGACGGCATCGTCCGCGCGCTGAGGGAGCGGCCGACGATGCTCCACCGCTACCCCGACGGACTGGCGGGCGAGAAGGTGCACCAGAAGCGCATTCCGAAGGGCGCCCCCGACTGGGTGGAGACCGTGGAGCTGTTCTTCCCCCGCTACTCGCTGACCGCCGACGAACTGTGCGTCACCGAGATTGCGCAGGTGATCTGGGCGGTGCAGATGACCACCGTCGAGTTCCATCCTTGGAACGTCCGCCGCGCCGACGTCGACCGCCCCGACGAGTGGCGCATCGACCTCGATCCCGGCCCCGATGCCAATTTCGATCGCGTCCGGAAGGTCGCGGCCGCCGCCCACGACCTCCTCGACGAGCTCGGGATCGTCGGCTACCCCAAGACCAGCGGCGGCAACGGCATCCACGTGTACGTCCGCATCGCGCCGGAGTGGACCTTCGACGACGTGCGCCGCGCCGCGCTGGCGTTCGCCCGCGAGTTGGAGCGACGCCTTCCCGAGGACGTGACGACCGCTTGGTGGCGCAAGGATCGCGACCCGGCCGCGGTGTTCGTCGACTACAACCAGAATGCCCGCGACCACACCATGGCCGCCGCCTACTCGCTGCGCGGCTTCCCGGAGGCGACGGTGTCCGCCCCGTTCCGCTGGGACGAGCTGGCCGACGTCGAGCCGCGTGAACTCACGCTCGCCACGGTGCCGAAGCGGTTCGCCGAGCTCGGCGACCTCCACGCCGCCATCGACGACGAGGCGTTCCGGCTCGACGCGCTGCTGGAGTGGGCCGAGCGCGACGAGGCGGACCCGTCGCTCCAGGCGCCTCCGGAGCCGCGCACTGACGGCGGCGCGGGCGAGGGGAAGAAGCGGCAGCAGGTCGCGCCCGGCCATGCCGAGCGGGTCCGGAAACGCGGACGGACCTAGGTCGGAAGGCGTCACGGCGCACCGACCGTGCCTATGATCGAAGTGACCCCGAGACGTCTGGTGGTGATTTCCGGTGAAGACGATGCAACGCCTGACGGAGGCGTACAAGGAAGCCCGCGTCGAGATGATCGACGACACGTCGCGCTACATCATCATGAGCGACTGCCACCGAGGTGACGGTGCGCTGTCGGACGAGTTCCTCAAGAACAAGAACACGTTCACGGCCGCCATGGACTACTACTGGAAGAACGGCTTCACCTACGTGGAGGCGGGTGATGGCGACGAGCTCTGGGAACACGAGAGCTACAAGCACATCATCCGCGCCAACCGTGCGGTGTGGGAGCAACTCCTCCCGTTCCACCACGCCGGGAGGATGATCCGGATGTGGGGCAATCACGACCTCGTCCTGAAGGATCCCGCCTACGTCCGCGAGCACCTGTGGACCACGACGTCGCCCGAGACGGGCGAGGAGGAGCCCTTCTTCGACGGGCTGGAGGCCGTGGAGTCGGTGGTGTTCCGGCACAAGGAGACGGGCCAGGACATCCTGCTGGTGCACGGACACCAGGGCGACTTCCCAAACGACCAGGCGTGGCGACTGAGCCGGTTCATGATGCGGGCGTTCTGGCGGTACGCGCACGCGTTCGGATTCCGCAGCCCCACCAGCCCCGTCGCCAACTCGTACAAGCGGCACAAGGTGGAACGCAACTACGTGAAGTGGATCCGCCAGAACCGGATCTCACTGATCTGCGGCCACACGCACCGCGAGAAGTTCCCCCGCGCCGGGGCCATGCCGTACTTCAACTCCGGAAGCTGCGTCTACCCGTCGCACATCACCGGGCTGGAGATCGCCGACGGCACCATCGCCCTCGTCCGGTGGCGCGTCGACCCCAACGAGGACGCCGTCCTCCAAGTGACGAGACGGGTCGTGGCGGGGCCCGAGCCGCTGTCGAAGTTCGACCTGCGCCACCACTGACACGAGGCGGTGCCCCCGACGGGATTCGAACCCGTACTTAAGCGGGTTTAAGCCGCCTGCCTCTACCGTTGGGCTACGAGGGCTGTGCGGTCAGTCTAGGGGCTGGCGATCGAGGATGCTGAGGGCGATGCCGTCGAGGATGTCGGTCTCGCTGACCATCACGCTGCCGCCGGGTACCCGCGTCGACAGCGCCTCGAGGATCAGCCCCCCGGCGCCGATGACCTGGGCGCGCAGCGGGTGCATACAAGGCTCCTGGGTGATGACGCCGGCGGGGGTCTCCAGCCAGTGGTCCGTCGCCTCGACGATGAAGTCCGCCGTCAGCTCGACCTCGTGGACCGCCGACCGGCTGTACTCAAGCAGCCCGAGCCGCCGAGCCGCGAACGACGTGGCGGTGCCGGCCACGCCGACGGCGGTGGCAACCTCGTCGAACGGGATGCCTGAGCCGTCGATCTGCTCGGCGATGAACGCGCGGGCGGCGGCGACCTCGTCGGCGGCGGGCGGGTCCGACGGCAGGAACCGCTCCCGCACGCGGACGGCGCCGATGTTGAGGCTCACCTGGTGGCGGATGGTGTCGCCCTCGTCCACGAGGATGAGTTCGGTGGAGCCGCCGCCGATGTCGAGGATGAGGACCGGTCTGGGCACGTCGACGCCGGACAGCACGCCGGCCGTGGAGAGGCGGGCTTCCTCGTCGCCGGAGATGATGTCGGGGTCCACGCCCAGGTGTTCCCGGACGCCGGCCTCGAAGTCCGCTCGGTTGGAGACGTCGCGCGCCGCGGAGGTGGCGACGACGCGCGTCTCGGCCGGGCCGTGGGCGGCGATGATGGCCGCGAACTCCCGGAAGATCGTGAACGCGCGCTCCAGCGCGTCGGGGTGGAACTCGCCGGTGGCGTCGACTCCCTGCCCCAGCCGGGCCAGGCGGGTCTCGCGCGCGAGCTCCTCGGTGTGGTGGCCGTCGTGGCGGACGACGAGCAGGCGGATCGAGTTGGTGCCGCAGTCGACGGCGGCGACGGTGCGGCTCACAGCTCGACCTCGCACGGCCGCTGCCACCACTCGCCCAGCGCCTCGAGCGCCTCGTCGCCGAGCGGGTTGACGCCCGGCCCCTTGGCGAGCGAATGCCCGACGAGCACGTGCAGACACTTCACGCGGGTGGGCATGCCGCCCGCCGAGATGCCGGCGATCTCCTCGACGTGGCCAAGCTTCTCGCGGTCGGCGAGGTAGGACTCGTGGGCGGCGCAGTACTTGGCGGCGAGTTCCTCGTCGGTCTCGAGCCGCTCGGTCATCTCGGCCATCATGCCGGACGCCTCGAGCGTGCCGATCGCGGACACCGCGCGCGGGCAGGTGAGGTAGTAGGTCGTGGGGAACGGGGTGCCGTTCTCGAGCCGCGGCTCGGTCTTCACGACGGCCGGCTTTCCGCACGGGCACCGCCACGCCACCTCCGCGACGCCCCGGGGGGTGCGCCCGAGCTGGGCTTCGATGATGGCGAGGTCCTCGTCGGAAACGCTCAAGGTGGGACTCCTCAGGGGTTGGTGGGGCTCGGCGACGGGGAGGGCGTCGGCGAGGGTGTTTCCACGCCGATGACCCGTTCGTCGGGCTTCGGCGAGGGCAGCGGCTCGGGCGCGGGCTCGTCCGCGACCTGGACCGAGGTCCACATCCGCTCGTACCAGGGGCCGGTGGGCTCGTCGGCCATGTCGCCGACGGTCTCGCTGCCGTCCAGCGGCTTGCCGTCGGGGCCGATGACGCGATACCCGACCTCGCCGGGCATCACCCAACCGAGCCGGACGCGCGCCTGGGAGCGGACGTAGGCGGGGTCGTTCCAGCGTTCGAGCTGGTCGCGCTGGTCGGCGATCTCGGCCTCGGTCTTGGCGATCTGCGCCCGGACCTCGGCCAGCTCCTGCGATTGCAGGAAGTAGATGCGCAGGCTCTGTGCCAGCACGATCGCGACACCCAGCACGACCACGACCAGCACGATGAGCCGCCAGGTGATGCCGCCCGCGCGGGGACGGACGACGACCGCGGGCTCGGGCCGGATGCCGGTGGTGTCCTCCTCGGGCTTCACCGTCGGTTCGCGGCGCTCCCGGTGCGTGCGCTCCCCCGGACGCGCAGCGGTCCGGGACCGCGGAGTTCCGCGACCCGGACCACTGCCTGCTGGGTTACGAGTTGCCACCCGGCAATCTTAGGCGTCGTCGCTCGATCAGCCCTTGAACCGCGGGAACGCGGCGCGGCCGGCGTACTCCGCCGCCTCGTCGAGGTCCTGCTCGATGCGGAGCAGCTGGTTGTACTTCGCGACGCGGTCGGTGCGCGCGGGGGCGCCCGACTTGATCTGGCCACAGCCGAGGGCGACGGCAAGGTCGGCGATCGTGGTGTCCTCGGTCTCGCCGGAGCGGTGGCTCATCATGGTGGAGTAGCCGTTGCGGTGGGCGAGGGTGACGGCGTCGATCGTCTCGGTGAGCGAGCCGATCTGGTTGACCTTCACGAGCAGCGCGTTGGCGGTCTCGCTGTCGATGCCGCGCTGGAGGCGGGTCACGTTGGTGACGAACAGGTCGTCGCCGACGATCTGGACCTTGCTGCCGAGGCGCTCGGTCATGGCCTTCCAGCCGTCCCAGTCCTCCTCGTTCAGCGGGTCCTCGATGGAGACCAGCGGGTACGCGTCGACGAGCTCGGCGTAGTAGTCGATCATCTCCTCGGCGGACTTCGTCGCGCCCTCGAACTTGTAGCCACCGTCGGAGTAGAACTCGGAGGCGGCGACGTCGAGCGCGAGCGCGATGTCGGTGCCGGGCTCGAAGCCGGCCTTGCCGATGGCCTCGACGATCAGGTCGAGGGCGGCGCGGTTGGACTCGAGGTTGGGGGCGAAGCCGCCCTCGTCGCCGAGACCGGTGGAGAGGCCGCGGTCCTTGAGGACCTTCTTGAGCGCGTGGTAGACCTCGGCGCCCATGCGGAGCGCCTCGTGGAAGGAGTCGGCGCCGATCGGAGCGATCATGAACTCCTGGATGTCGACGTTGGAGTCCGCGTGCGAGCCGCCGTTCAAGATGTTCATCATCGGGACGGGCAGCAGGTTCGCGGTCGGGCCGCCGATGTACTTGTACAGCGGGAGGCCGGCCTCGTCGGCGGCGGCCTTCGCCACGGCCAGCGAGACGCCGAGGATGGCGTTCGCGCCGAGCTTGCTCTTGTTCTCGGAGCCGTCGAGCTCGAGCATGGCGAGGTCGATGCCGCGCTGGTCGGAGGCCTCGAAGTCCTCGATCTCCTCGGCGATGACGCCGACGTTGGCCACGGCGGTCAGCACGCCCTTGCCCAGGTAACGGTCCTTCTCGCCGTCGCGGAGTTCGGCGGCCTCGAACGCACCGGTGGACGCACCGGACGGGACCGCGGCACGGCCGACGGCGCCGGAGTCGAGCTCAACCTCTACCTCGATCGTGGGGTTGCCGCGAGAATCAAGGATCTCGCGCGCCTGAATGAACTCGATGTAAGCCATGAAAGTCCCTTCGAAATGTATGGGAATCGGACAGTGCTCACCCTACCCGTAGGGCGCGGACCTCGGCGAGGAGGTCCCCCTGTTGCCTAGCTGCGGCCGATGAATCGCCTCGCCCCAGTCAGGGCCGGAGGAGCACCACGATCCAGCCGACCCCGACCACCACTTGGAAGGCCGCCAGGAAGAAGCCGATCCATTTCGGCCAAGGCAACGTCTCCCACTCGCGCATGAACGCCGAGAGGGTGAGGCAGAACAGGATCGCCATCGAGATCTGCGCGCCCCAGATCCAGTTCCCGTGGAAGAGGATCGTGCCATCGGCGAGCGCTTCCGCGAACAGCGTGAATTGCAGGAGCCCAACCACGACGGCGAGCCACGCCAGCACCAGGGGCAGGCGGTATCCCTTCCCGCGCCAGACCAGCAGGCTGAGCACAAGCGGCGTGATCAGCGAGGTGGGCACCGTCACGAACGGACGCACCCCGAACGCCGTGCTCCACAGTTCCCACACCGCGAACGGGTCGAAGACGTTCGACACCGATTGGCCCAGCATCTGGAGTCCCGGTCCGCTGTAGGTGAGGACGTACTGCGTGACGAGGATGGCCGCGGCGACGATGCCGCTCGGGGCCGCCTTGCGCCACAGTTCGCGAAACGTCGCGCCTCGCTCACCCGCCGGCGCGGCGCCCACTGCGATCACGCACCACACGGCCAGCGCCGGAATGAACGCGAGGATGAAGTTGGGCTTCGTCCAGCCGCTCAGCAGCACCAGTGCGAGCTGGACCACATGCGCCCGGATCGACACCCGCGGGCGCGTGAGGAGCCAGCACGTCGAGGCGAAGAGCAGCAGCGCGAAGGGAACCGCGAGGATCGTCGTCGAGTTGTGCCAGATGACCGGTGAGAGCTTGCCGAGGTAGATGTCGTCCTGCGCCGACACCGTGATCGGACCCGCGATCGAGGCCGCGACCGTGCCGACGACCCGGCCCACCATCCCGAGGCCCACCATGGAGAAGACGAGCCAGGTCAGTGCCACGCGCAAGCCATAGGCGACCGAGACGAGGACCATCGCGACGGCGATCAGCGCATCGAGGTCGCCGCGGCCGGAGAGCGTATCGAGGAGCCAGTAGTAGACGGAGTAGCTCAGCTGATTGGGCTGGCTGCGACTCTCGATCACCAGTTCGGCGTGCCACGCCAGGTCGGTCCGGCGGCCGAGCTTCGAGATGGCGGAGAAGAAGGGCGCCGACAGTGCGGCGCCGACGGCGAACATGACCAGCGCACCGAGCCACGTCGATCGTTCTCGCAACGGCCCCGTTGACCAACCCATGCAGGCGCCCTTCCTGTCGCGCACAATGTAGCGGGCAGCGGGGCTCCGCGACAGCTTCGGCGGATCTCGACTCGGTCGCTGCGCTCCCTCGCTCGATCACCGTGGGTGGGCGGGGAGGGCCGGCGGCTTCGCTCGATCAACGTGGCTGTCGGAGGGGCGGGATTAGCGCTCGGCGGCCTGGACGGTCGACTCCAGGCGGCGGAGCGCCTTGCGGGTGGCGGCGTCCGCGTCGATGCCGGAGGCCTGGGCGCGGGCGACGAGGGCCAGGATTTGCTCGCCGACAGTCTCCTCGTCGATCGGCTCCGACGGCAGTTCGACGGGGACGCCGTGGGAGCGGCTGCGGGAGACGACCTTGTGCGCCCGGGCGATCGCGCTCATCGACTCGGCGATGCCGTCGAGCGCCGAGCGGCGGCCCTTCTCGGCCGCCTTGCGCTGCTCCCAGTTGGCCCACATGTCGGCCGGGACCTGCTCGTCGCCGAAGACGTGCGGGTGGCGCCGGACCAGTTTGTCGGAGACCGTGGCGGCGACGTCGTCGAGCGTGAAGCGGCCCTCCTCCGTCGCGATCTGCGCGTGGAAGTAGACCTGCAGCAGTACGTCGCCGAGCTCCTCGCGGAGGTCGTCATCCGTGCCGGCCTCGACGGCGTCGACGACCTCGCAGGCCTCCTCGATCAGGTGGTTGAGCAGCGACTCGTGCGTCTGCTCGGCGTCCCACGGGCAGTCGGCGCGGAGCTGCGCCATCACCTGGCGCAGCCGTTCCAGCTGGTTGTCCGTCACTGCCCCGAGGCGTCGCTGGACATCGAACCGGAGACGATCTGCGGGAAGCCGTTCTCCTGCATCTTGATGCGGCCGTAGCGCGGGTTCAGGTTGATCTGGTCGATCACGTCGCCGAACTGCGTCGCGAACTCGTCCTGCTCCAGGGACTGCTGCATGTTCTCCAGCGCGAGGTTGAAGCTGAACGAGTCGCTGAGGAACTGCCGGCACTCGGCGTTGCCAAGGATCTCGGCGGGGAACGACGCGGTGAGCATCTCCTCAACGGCCGCCTGCTCGGGCAGGGCCTCGGCGAAGGACGACTCGGCCTGGCGGACGACCTCGCCCGCGGCCAGCGAGAACGCGACGTTGGCCCGAGTCGTGCTCTGGCCATCCACCAGCGGGAACCCGACGGACTCGCAACCGTCGATGGTGGCGTCGACCTGGGACTCCGGAATGCGCTGCCCCGCGACCTCGGCGGCGGTGCCGCCGGAGGGGGTGCATGCCGACAGGAGCAGGCCGGCGGCGACGACCCCGGCCAACGGCTTCAGTGCAGTGATCTTCACGTCGGCCAGAGTAGCAGCCACCGCCATGGGCCCCACCTACCTGGTCGCCGGGAGCAACGCCCCGACGCGGGCCGCCAACTCCTCGAGCACGTGCACGTACGTGTGCCCCGTCGCCCGGGTGAGACCCATCTCGCAAGTGCGGTTGCAGGAGAGGTACAGCATGCTCCCGCCGCCCGGCTCGGCGGCCATCCGGTTGACCGAAGCGGCCTCGTCGCGCGTGGCCGTCGCCGTCAGCTCCTCGTGCAGCAGCCCGCGGTCGCCGGCGAACGCGCAGCAGCGCCAGCCCGTCGGGATCACCGCCTCCTCCGCCACCAGCCCGGCGAGCACCATGAGGGCGTCGTTGCTGCCGAGCCGCGTCGAGGAACAGGTCGGGTGCACCGCGGCGCGCTCCGCCCGCTCCAACGGCGGCAGCATCGGGGCGACGTACTCCGCCACCCACTCCGTCGCGTCATAGACGCGGATCCCCTCGACGCCCGCGTTCTTGAGCGAGACCTTGATTCCCTCGGTACAGGAGACGTTGTCGCACACCAGCGGCAGCCGGCCGCCGTCGCTGTGCTCGACGATCCACTCGGTAAGCTTGCCCTTCATCACGTCATAGCCCTCCAGCAGCCCCTTCGACTTCCAGGGCGTGCCGCAGCACAGCTCCTGCACGCCGGCCGGGGTGCTGAGCGTCAGCCCGGCGTAGTGCGCCAACTGGCGGACCGCCCCCGCGACGCCAGTGCCGCACGCATGGTCGGAGCCGAACATGGTGCCCACGCAGGCGGGCATGAAGATCGCGTCGGGATTGGCCGCCGGCTGCGGCTTGCGGAGCCTGCCGCCGGCCGGGAGCTCGTCGGAGAGCTGGGGCACGAGGTCCTCGCTGGTGACCTTCCGCGCCACGCCGAGGACGCCGCGGACCAGCGGGGTGGGCACCTTGTCGACCACGTTCATCCCGACCGCCGCCACGCCGAGCACCTTGCTCCAGTGGTTGGCCGCGACCTTCCAGCCCTTGTCGAGCAGCGCCGGTTGCGCCTCGTGCCGCATCTGGCGGATCAGGTCGCCGGTGTTGATCTGCACCGGGCAAGCGGTCTGGCACATGCCGTCGACGGCGCAGGTCTGGACGACGTCGTAGACCTCCTGCTCCTTGAGGCGGGCGGCGAGCTCGTGCTCCCCCGACGCCTCCGCGGCGGCGATCGCGCGCTGCACGACGATACGCTGCCGGGGCGTGGTCGTCAGGTGCTGCGACGGGCACACGGGCTCGCAGTAGCCGCACTCGACGCAGTCGTCGATCACCTCGCGCACCGGCTCGGTGGGCTTGATGTCGCGCAGGTGCTGCTGCGGGTCGTCGGTGAGGACGGCGCCGGGGTTCAGGATGTTGTCGGGGTCGCACGCCCGCTTCACCGCCCACATCGCCTCGTACAGCTCGTCGCCGTACTGGCGCTGGACGAACGGCGCCATGATGCGCCCCGTGCCGTGCTCCGCTTTGAGGGTGCCGTCGCGGTCGAGGATGAGGTCGACGAGGTCCTCGGTGAAGTCCTCGTAGCGCTTCAGCGACGCCGGGCCGGCGAAGTCCTCGGTGACGAGGAAGTGGATGTTGCCGTCCTTCGCGTGGCCGAAGATGACGGCGTCGGCGTAGTTGTGCTGGTCGAACAGCACCTGCAGCTCGGAGCAGACCCCGCCCAGGGACTCCATGGGCACGGCGACGTCCTCGAGCAGCGCGGCGGTGCCCTTGGGCCGGTTCCAGGCGACCTTCGTGTAGAGACCCTTGCGCATCACCCACATCTGGGCGCGACGTGCCGCCTCCTGCGTGAGCTCGGGGGCGTCGGCAAGCCCCGCGAGGTCGGCGAAGGTGTCGTGACCCGTCGCGATCCGCTCGGCGATGGCGTCATCGTCGGCGGCCTGGTACTCCACCAGCAGCGACGCGTGCCGGTCCACCTTGAAGCCCGCCGGAAGGACGCTGGAGGCGTCGTCGCCCATGGCCCGGATGGAGGCGGCGTCGATGAGTTCCACCACGTCGGCGCCCGAGTAGACCAGCCGCGGCAGGGCGTCGGTGGCGGCCTCGAGCGAGTCGAACAGCAGCAGTCCAGTCGCGGTCCGGGCGGGGACCGGCACCGTGCGGAAAACCGCCTCGGCGACGAAGCCCAGCGTCCCCTCGGAGCCCACCATCAGGTGCTCGAGGATCTTCGCGGGGGTGTCGTGGTCGATGAACGAGTTGATGCCGTAGCCCATCGTGTTCTTGATGGCGTAGCGGCGTTGGATGTCGGCGCGGAACCGGTCGTGACGCAGCTCGTCGCGCAGCCGCTCCAGCACCTCGACCAGGTCCGGCTCCTTCGCGCGCAGGAGTGCGTCGGCGTCGGGCGCGCCCGTGTCGATGACGGTGCCGCTCGGCAGGACGACCGTCATGGATTCGATGGTCTTGTAGGTGTTCTTCTCGGTGCCGCAGGTCATGCCCGAGGAGTTGTTGGCGATCATGCCGCCGATCGTGCAAGCGATCTCCGACGCCGGGTCCGGGCCGAGCTTCGTGCCGTAGCGGGCGAGTGCGGAGTTGACCTCGCGCACGGTCAGGCCCGGCTGGACGCGGACGCGGGCGCCGTCGTCGAGCACCTCCATGCCGCGGAAGTGGCGGCGCACGTCGACGGTGAGGCCGAGCGACATGGCCTGCCCCGACAGGCTCGATCCCCCGCCGCGGAGCGTGATCGGCCACCCCATCTGCGCGGCGACCGCCATGGCCGTGCCCACATCGGCCGCGGAGCGGGCCCGCATGATCGCGTCCGGCGTGCGCAGGTAATGCGACGCGTCGACCGCCAACGCCATCCGGTCCAGCTCACGGGTGCTGACCGCATCGCTGCCCAGAGCGGCGCGGAGCGCGTCCACCGCAGCCAGGTTGCCGGCGGGAAGGAGCGCTCGGGAGGTGGTGACTGACATGGGAGCTCCGTTCGACGATGAACCGGCCAATTGGCCCTACCAGCCACACCATACTCAATGGTCGGACCTTCCACGCAGGAGCCTGCCTTTACTCGTCGGTTTACCTGCGCCGGTTGGGGCCACCTGCCTCCGGTGCGATTTCCCCGCCTACGTAGGCAGGTGAATCGCACCCAACGCAGGTGACCTCGATTGGCGACTCCCTCGGCGGGGGCTTCGAGAAGCTGCCGCTCCTCAGCCACGGGGGACGGCGCCGCCCTTCGAGACGGGCGCTCCGCGCCCTCCTCAGGGAGCGGGGACGGGGCTTCGAGACGGGCGCTCCGCGCCCTCCTCAGGGAGCGGCGACGGTCAGGCGAAGAGCTGCTGCACCAGGTTCGTGGCCCAGATCAGGGGGTCCTGGTCGTCGCCCGGCTTGGGGACGAGGATCTGGCCGTCCTTGATCCGCGACCCCGGGTAGAGCCGCTGCAGCCGCAGCTGCTTGGAGTCCAGCAGCGTCACGGGCGCGAAGCGCACCACCTTGCCCTGCGGCACGATCTCCTCGATGCCGTGTTTGCGGGCGAGGTTGCGCAGGGCGGCCACCCCGAGCAGCGCCTCCACCTGCTCGGGGAGGTCGCCGTAGCGATCCTCCAGCTCGGCGCGGACCGCGGCGATGTCGGAGTCGGTGCGGATCTCGGCGATCTGCTTGTACATCTCGAGGCGGAGCCGTTCGGAGGAGATGTAGTCCTGCGGCAGGTTCGCGTCGACGGGGATCTCGATCCGCATCTGCGGCTCGGCCTCCACCGTCTCCCCCTTGAACGCGGAGACCGCCTCGCCGACCATGCGGAGGTAGAGGTCGAAGCCCACGCCCTCGATGTGGCCCGACTGGTCCTCGCCGAGCAGGTTGCCGGCGCCGCGCAACTCGAGGTCGCGCATCGCGATGGACATGCCGGACCCGAGGTCGGTGTTGGCGGCCATCGTCGCGAGGCGCTCGTGCGAGGCCTCCGACAGCGGCTTGTCCGGCGGGTACAGGAAGTAGGCGTAGCCGCGCTCCCGGGAACGGCCGACGCGGCCCCGGAGCTGGTGCATCTGCGACAGGCCGAGGTTGTCGGCGCGGTCGATGATGAGGGTGTTCGCGGACTGGATGTTGAGGCCGGCCTCGACGATGGTGGTGGAGACGAGCACGTCGGCGCGGCGCTCCCAGAAGTCGAGGATCACCTGCTCGAGCCGCTTCTCGTTCATCTGCCCGTGGGCGGTGACGATGCGCGCCTCGGGCACCAGCTCGCGCAGGTGGGCGGCGGTCTTCTCGATGGTGCCGACCCGGTTGTGGACGAAGAACACCTGGCCCTCGCGCGCCAGCTCGCGGCGGATCGCGGCGCGGACCTGGGCGTCGTCGTAGGGGCCGGCGAACGTGAGCACGGGGTGCCGCTCCTCCGGCGGGGTGGCGATGACAGACATCTCGCGGATGCCGGTGATCGCGGTCTCCAGGGTGCGCGGGATGGGGGTGGCCGACATGCTCAGCACGTCGACGTTGATGCGCATCGACTTGAGCCGCTCCTTGTGCTCGACGCCGAACCGCTGCTCCTCGTCGATGATCACGAGGCCGAGGTCCTTGAAGGTGACCTCCTTGCTCAGCAGGCGGTGGGTGCCGATGACCACGTCGATCTTGCCCTTGGCGAGCTCGTCGAGGACCTTCTTCGCCTGGGCGTCGGTCTGGAAACGCGACAGTTCCGCCACCTTCACCGGGAAGCCGGCGAAGCGGCCTGCGAACGTCTGGTAGTGCTGGTTGACGAGCAATGTCGTCGGCACGAGCACCGCCACCTGCTTCCCGTCCTGCACTGCCTTGAACGCCGCCCGGACGGCGATCTCAGTCTTGCCGTAGCCGACGTCGCCGCAGATGAGCCGGTCCATCGGGACGACGTTCTCCATGTCCTCCTTGACCTCCTCGATCGCGGAGAGCTGGTCGGGGGTCTCGACGTAGTTGAACGCGTCCTCGAGCTCGCGCTGCCACTCGTTGTCGGGCGCGAACGCGTGCCCCTTGGTGGCCTGGCGGGCGGCGTAGAGCTTGATGAGCTCCTCGGAGATCTCGCGGACGGCCTTGCGCGCCTTGGCCTTGCGCTTGTTCCAGTCGGCGCCGCCCATGCGGTCGAGCGCGGGCGATTCGGCGCCGACGTAGCGGCTCAGCTGGTCGAGCTGGTCCATCGGCACGAACAGCCGGTCCCCCGGCTGGCCGCGCTTGCTCGCCGCGTACTCGATGACGAGGTAGTCGCGGGCCGCCCCGTGCACCTCGCGCTGGGCCGACTCGACGAAGCGTCCGACGCCGTGCTGCTCGTGGACGATGAGGTCGCCCTGCTTCAGCTCGAGCGGCTCGATCCGGTTCTTGCGACGGGCGGGCAGCTTCCGCTCGGACTTGTCCGCGACGGTCTGGCCGGTGAGCTCGGCGGCGGTGATGAACTCGATCTTCGGCTCGTCGGCCCGCCACCCGGCGCGGGCGGCTCCAGTGGTGACGCTCACCGTGCCGGGCTTCGGTGGCTCGGCGAGGTCGGTGAGCGCGGCCTCGAGCCCGGCTTCCCGAGAGAGTTCGACGAGGCGCTGCGCCAGGCCGTGGCCCTCCACCTGCAGGACGACCGCCCAACCCCCCTCGACCCGCGAGCGGATGTGGTCGACGGCGGCATCGGAGTCGCCGCGGAAGCTGTCGACGGTGCCGACCCCGAGCGTGCGGGCGTGGGCCCCGTCGGCGGTGTACTCGTCCGACTGGTCCGCGGAGAACGGCGAGAGCGACCACCAGCGCAGCCCACGTCCGAGCGCGTGCTCCCTCACGTCGCCGAGCTCCCAGTAGGCCGAGGCGTCGAGGTCGATCGGGGACTTGCCGCCCCCGGCCGCAGCGGCCCAGCTGGCCTCGAGGAACTCACGGCTCGTCGCCACCAGCTCCGCGGCGCGGGTGCGGATCAGCTCCGGCGACATGCCGAGCACGAGCGAGTCCGCCGGCAGCACGTCGACGAGGAGCTCGAGCCCGTCCACCAGCACGGGGATGAGCGCCTCCATGCCCTCGACGGCGTGGCCCTCGGCGATGCGGCCCAGCATGTCGCCGAGTTCGGGGTGCTGGGCGGCGAGGGCCTTCGCGCGGGCGCGCACGTCGTCGGTGAGGAGCAGCTCACGGCAGGGCGGGGCGGTGATGGTGTCGGTCGTGTCGCCGGTGGAGCGCTGGTCGGCGACGGTGAAGTAGCGGATCTCCTCGATGTCGTCGCCGAAGAAGTCGATGCGGAGCGGGTGCTCCTCGGTGGGCGGGAACACGTCGACGATGCCGCCGCGGACGGCGAACTCGCCGCGGCGCTCCACCATGTCGACGCGGTTGTAGGCGGCGCCCACGAGGTCGTCCAGCAGCTCGGAGAGCTCATAGGTCTCCCCCGCGGTGATCGTGACGGGCCGCATCTCGGACAGGCCCTTGACCTGCGGTTGGAGGACCGAACGGACCGGCGCGACGACCACCATCGGCGGCTGGTCGCCGGCGATGCGACGCAGCGCCGCCAGACGACGACCGACGGTGTCCGCGCGCGGCGACAGGCGTTCGTGCGGCAGCGTCTCCCATGCCGGGAAGTACACGACCTCGTCCTCGCCGAGCCAGGTGCCCAGTTCGGCGGTCAGCTGCTCCGCCTCGCGGTAGGTGGAGGTGACGGCGAGCACCGTGCGGCCCTGCTGGGCGATGGCGGCGGTGAGCACCGGGAAGAAGGAGCCGACGGCGGTGAGGTCCAGCGTCGTCACGCCCGGCAGGCGGACGTCGTCGAGGGTGTAGTTGAGCGCCGGGTCTGCTGCGAGCGCAGCGAACAAGCCGGGAAAGTTCACCAGCACATCCTAGGTTGAGGGGGCAAACGTCGGCTCAGTAGCCGTTGCGCTTGTTCTGGTCGTAGACCCAGAGCGCGTAGATGACGTTGCCGATGCCGCCGGTGAAGAGGAAGAGGCCGACGTGCGCCCACACGCTGTTGGTCTTGTACGGCGGCCGAGCCGGGTACTGGACGTAGTACGGCTGGGGCGGGGCGAGGAACCGCTGGTCCTGCTGGTACGGCGGCGGGCCGTACGGCTGGTACGGCTGCGCGACGGGCGGCGGCGGCGGCAGGTACGGCTTGGGGCTGTAGGTCGCTTCGGGGTCCGGCCGGCGCTCGGGCTCCAGGTACGGCTGCGGCTGCGGCTGGTCACTCATCAGGCCACTCCTCGTTCTCGCCCCCATGGTACGCGGCGCTCAGGAGTTGAAGCGATTCTGCGCGTCGGCCAGCCCGTGCTGGACGAGGTACTCCACGGCGTCGGCCGCGACCGCCGCGTCGACGCGCAACTCGTCGAGCTCCTTGGGGCGCAGTTTGGCTAGCACCCAGTCGGCCGACGGCATCCGGCCCGGCGCCCGGCCGATGCCGACGCGGACGCGGTAGAAGTCACCGGTGCCGAGGTGGGCGCGGATCGACTTCAACCCGTTGTGGCCGTTGTCGCCGCCCCCCAGCTTCAGCCGGAGCCGCGACGGGTCGAGGTCCAGCTCGTCGTGGACGACGATGATGTCGGCTGGGCCGACCTTGTGGAAGCGCGCCAGGGCACCGACCGCCTCCCCCGAGTTGTTCATGAAGGTGGTGGGCTTCGCGAGGACGTACTTCGCCTCGGGGCGATTGATCGTCGCGACCTCCGCCTTCATGCGCGAGTTCAGGGAGAAGGAGGAGCCGTAGCGGTCCGCGAGGTCCGCTACGGCCCAGTGTCCGACGTTGTGTCGGGTCGCCTCGTAGGTCAGGCCCGGATTTCCGAGCCCGACCACCAGCACGAGGCGATCACTCACTCCTCTTCAGCGCCCTCGGCGGCTTCGCCCTCGGCCGCCTCTTCGCCCTCGGCCGGAGCCTCGACGGCCGGCGCGAGGATGCTGAGGACGATGGCCTCGGCATCGATGTCGGCCTCGACGCCCTGCGGCAGCTTGACGTCGGAGACGTAGACGTTGTCGCCCACCTGGAGGCCCTCGATGGACACCTCGAGCTCGGCGGGGATGTCCGTCGCGGGGGCCAGCACCGGCAGGGAGACGAGCTCGGTGTTGACGATGGTGCCGCGCTCGGCCTCGCCGACCTGGGTCAACGGGACTTCGACGGAGACCTTCTCGCCGGCGCGGACGAGGAGGAAGTCGACGTGCTCGACCTCGGGCAGGATCGCGTGACGCTGGACCTGCTTCGGCAGTGCGAGGACCGGCTTCTTCTCGCCCTCGACGGCGATCTCGAACAGCGCGTTGGCGTGGCGCAGCGCCAGGAACAGGTCCTTGGCGGGGAGCAGCAGGTGCTGGGGCTCGGCGCCGTGGCCGTAGAGGACCGCGGGGGTCAGGCCCTCGCGGCGGGCGCGACGCGACGCACCCTTGCCGAACTCGGTGCGCTTGGTGGCGGTGATGTTGACGTCGGCCATGGTTGGCTCCTTCATAGATTGGCGGACATGCTCACGCCGGCTGAGGAGCTCGTCGATCACGGACCTTGAAGTCCCTCGCCAGGCAACTGGGCAACTCTAACCCACGCTCCGGGGAAGTGCCGAATCGTTGGGCCCGGGCAGCAGGCCGGGGCCTTACACTCGGTCCTGGCACGGAGAGGCGGTGGAACTTTGTCGAGAAGGGACGCGGGCGTCAGCGTCAAGGACGTCGCACGGGCCGCCGGCGTCTCCGTCGGCACGGTTTCCAACGTCTTGAACCGGCCCCACCTCGTTTCGTCCGCCAACCGGGAGAGGGTCGAGGAGGCCATCAAGGCGCTCGGGTACGTTCCCAACGACGCGGCCCGCCAACTGAAGGCCGGTATCAGCCGCACCGTCGGACTCCTCGTCGTTGACACGCAGAATCCCTTCTACGGCACGATAGCGATCGAAGCGGAAGAGGCCGCAGAGGAGCGTGGTCTCGGGCTGTTCATCGCCAACTCCCGGCGTTGGCACGCGAAGGAACAGTTCTACCTGTCCCAGTTCGAGCAGCAGCGGGTGCGTGGGATCCTCGTCACGCCGGTCTCGTCCGACCTACGCACCGAAAACGCCGTCGCCGGGCGTGGCACCCCCGTCGTCCTCGTCGACGCGGAGGCATCTGACGACGGCTTCTGCGCGGTCGGTGCTGATGACTTCCACGGCGGCTACCTGGCCGTGCGGCATCTCATCGCCCTGGGGCGCCAGAACATCACCGTGCTCGGCGGGCCGGAGCACTTCCGGCAGGTCGAACGACGGCTCGCGGGCGCGCGCCACGCCGCCGATGAGCGCGAAGGAGTGACGGTCGAGTACCTCGCCCCCGCCGAGATGAGCATCGTTGCGGGCCGGGAGATCGCCTCGGAGATCGCCTCGAGGGCGACGTTGCCGGATGCCATCTTCGCGATGAACGACCTGCTGGCAATCGGCGCCCTACAGGCCCTCGCCGTCACGCACTCCATCCGCGTCCCGGAAGACATCGCCCTGATCGGCTACGACGACATCGAGTTCTGCAAGGACGCCATCGTGCCGCTCTCGTCCATCCGCCAGCCGAGTGCCGAGATGGGGCGCCGCGCGATCGAACTCCTCGACCACGAAGTGACGGAGGGCGAGTCGCATGTCCATCGGCGGGTCCAATTGCAGCCTGAACTCGTCGCGCGACGCTCCACCTTAGGGCTGCCGTCGGACCAGGCGCCCCAGCACTAAACGGCCCCACCCATTGACCCCGACCCCTGGCATCCGTACGCTGGGCCGGTAACTTGAATCGTTTCAGAGATCCGCTGCGACCGATGATTGAAACGATTCATCACTGCTGAGGAGACGCCATGTTCAACGAGAAGATCAGCGCCCAATTGGCGCAGCAGGAGATCGAGGTCCCGTCCTGGGCCTACGGCAACTCCGGTACCCGCTTCCGCGTATTCGGCACCCCCGGGACGCCGCGCAACGTGCGCGAAAAGCTCGCGGACGCCGCCCAGGTGCATGCCCACACCGGGCTCGCGCCCAAGGTGTCGCTGCACTATCCCTGGGACAAGGTCGACGACTGGAAGGGCCTCGTCGAGTACGCCGCAGAGCTCGGGGTGGGAATCGGCACCATCAACTCCAACACCTTCCAGGACGAGGAGTACAAGCTCGGCAGCTTCGCCCACCACGACGCCGGCGTGCGGCGTCGCGCCATCGAGCACCACCTCGAGTGCATTGACGTGATGAACCAGACGGGGTCGCAGGACCTCAAGATCTGGCTCGCCGACGGCACCAACTACCCCGGCCAGGGCGACCTGCGTCGCCGGCAGGACTGGCTGGCCGAATCGCTGTCGGAGATCTACGGCCACATCGGGGAGCACCAGCGCCTCGTCCTCGAGTACAAGTTCTTCGAGCCGTCGTTCTACCACACCGACGTGCCGGACTGGGGCACCTCGTACGCGCAGGTGACCGCGCTCGGCGACCGCGCCGTCGTCTGCCTCGACACCGGCCACCACGCACCGGGCACGAACATCGAGTTCATCGTCGCGCAGCTGCTCCGGCTGGGGAAGCTCGGCTCCTTCGACTTCAACTCCCGCTTCTACGCCGACGACGACCTGATCGTCGGGGCCGCGGACCCGTTCCAGTTGTTCCGCATCCTCTGGGAGGTCCGACGCGGCGGAGGCTTCGACGAGGCCAGCGGCGTCGTGTTCATGCTCGACCAGTGCCACAACATCGAGGACAAGATCCCCGGCCAGATCCGCTCCGTCCTCAACGTGCAGGAGATGACCGCACGCACCCTGCTGGTCGACGTCGACGCGCTCGAGGCTGCCCAGCAGGCGGGCGACGTCCTCGGCGCGAACGCGGTGTTCATGGACGCCTTCTACACCGACGTGCGCCCCGCCCTCGCCGAGTGGCGCGAGAGTCGCGGGCTCCCTGCCGACCCCATGCGCGCGTTCGCCGACAGCGGGTATCTCGCAAGGATCGCGGAGGAGCGCGTCGGCGGCGCCCAGTCGAGCTGGGGAGCCTGACCCGTGCCCTCGGTCATCGCCGTCGACCTCGGCGCCACCAGCGGCCGGGTCGTCCTCACGACGGTCGGCGACCGGCTCTCGCTCACCGAGGTGCACCGGTTCCCGACGGCGGCCCGTCGCAGCGACGACGGGCTCCGGCTCGACGTCGAGGCGCTCTTCGCCGAGGTCCAGACGGGCATCGGCATGGCCATGGCCGCGGCCGACGGCGACGTGGCGGCCGTCGGGATCGACTCGTGGGCGGTGGACTACGGACTGCTCGCCGGCGGGAGGTTGCTCGACCTGCCGTACAACTACCGCGACGAGCGCACCGCCGCCGGGCGCGCGGCGATCGAGAAACAGATCGGCCACGCGGAGCTGTACGCCAGGACCGGGCTCCAGGACCTGCCGATCAACACGATCAACCAGCTCGGCCACGACCTGCTCACCGGGCGCCTGTCCGGCGCGGAACACCTCCTGCTGCTCCCGGACCTGCTCGGCTACTGGCTCACGGGCCGGGTCGTCGCCGAACGCACCAACGCCTCCACCACCGGGCTCCTGGACCCCCGCACCGGGCAGTGGGACTGGGATCTCGTCGACCGCATCGGGCTGCCGCGCCGGATCCTCCCGGAGGTCGTCGAGCCGGGCACGGTGGTCGGCCCGATCACCACGGGCCCGGCGGCCGGGATCCCACTGGTCGCCGTCGGCTCGCACGACACCGCGTCGGCCGTCGTCGGCGCGCCCCTGGCCGAGGACGACGTCTTCATCTCCTCGGGGACGTGGTCGCTCGTCGGCATGGAGCTCGACTCGCCCCTCCTCGACGAGGCGTCACGGCTCGCGAACTTCACCAACGAGGGCGGAGTCGACGGCACCACCCGGTACCTCAAGAACGTCATGGGCCTCTGGATCCTCTCCGAGGCTGTCCGCGGATGGGAGGCGGCGGGTCTCCGTGCCGCGGTCCCGGACCTCGTCGCACGCGCCCGCGAGATCACAGGCGTACCGACGTTCGACGCGACCCACCCGTCGCTGATCGCCCCCGGTGACATGCCGTCGCGGGTCAAGGCCCTGGCGGGCGGCGACGAGCGGCTCGACGACCCGGCCTTCTTCACCCGCGCCGTCCTCGAGTCCCTCGCAATCGCCTACCGAGACACCATCGACGAACTGGCCGCCCTCACCGGGCGGCGGCCGCGCCGCGTCGTCATCGTCGGTGGCGGCTCGGCCAACTCACTTCTCAACCAGCTCACCGCCGACGTCACCCGGCTGCCGGTCGTCGCGGGGCCCGTGGAGGCCACCGCGATCGGCAACTCGCTCGTCGCCGCCCGTGCGGTGGGCCTGGTCCACGGTTCGCTCTCCGACCTCCGAAGGATCGTGTCGATGTCCACCGACCTCCGCCACCACTCCCCCGCCCTCGACCGTCCCACGACGGAGTTGGAGGCGATCGTCGCGCTCTCCAACGAGTTCGGCGCCAACCCCGCCTTCACCCGCGCGGGCGGCGGCAACTCGTCGGCGAAGAAGGACGGCGTCCTCTGGATCAAGCCCAGCGGCGTGTCCATGGCGACGCTGACCGCCGACGACCTGGTCCCGCTCGCGATGGACGTCCTGACCGACGCGCTCGCCGCGCCGGACCCGGAACTGGGCGACCCGGTCAACCACCTCGCGACGCTCGCGCGCCTCGACGACGGCCCCCGCCGCCCGTCGGTGGAGATCCTGTTCCACGCCCTGATCGGCGACACCTACGTCCTCCACACGCATCCGCTGCTGATCAACGCCGTCACCTGCAATGCCGACGGCGAGGCCATCACCCGGCGGCTCTTCGGCGACGACGTCCTCTGGGTGCCCTACGTGGACCCCGGGCTCCCGCTCGCCCGCGAGATCGCCGCCCGGCGCGCCGCCCACACGGCCCGGACGGGACGCCCCGCCCCGTCGGTCACCTTCCTGATGAACCACGGCCTCATCGTCTCCGGCGACGACCCGGACCGGATCCGGGACGAGAGCCTTCGTGTCCTGCGACGGGTCCAGGAGGCCGTCGCCGAGGCGGGGGCAGTGCTGCCGGCGATCGCGGAGGTCTTCCGGGTAGCGGTGGGCGCGGAGTCGGTCGCCATGGACGACGGCGGGGTCGCGGTCGGGTTCCCCCTGACGGAGGCGGGCGCACGCTTCGTGCAGGAGGGGCCGCTGATCCCCGACCAGATCGTCTACGCCGGCTCCTTCCCCCTGGTGCTGCAGCCGGCCGAGGACGCCGCGACGGCGGTGCAGGCGTACCGCAACGAGCACGGGAAGGATCCGATCGTCGCAGTGGTCCCGGGGCTCGGCGTCGCCGCGGTCGGCTCGGACGAGAAGCAGGCGACAACGGCCCTGGAGGTCTACGTCGACGCGCTCACCGTGGGCAGGGCGGCGAGCGCGCTGGGCAGGGTCCGGGCGCTGGATGACCGGGAGCGCAGCTTCATCGAGAACTGGGAGGCCGAGGCCTACCGCAAGCAGGTCGCGAAGGGCTGAGCGGCCTACGCCGGAAGGTCGGTCAGCGGCTCATCGCCGTGCTCCGGTGCCGGCGGACCTCGCGATAGCGGGAGCCGAGCGCCGGCACGAGGACCCCGGCGACGCCGAACAGCACGGCCGTCATGAAGCCGCCGTTGGAGCCCATCTCGTCGATTAGGAAGCCCGCCGTGGCCGAGCCCAGCGCGGCGCCGACGAGCTGGCCGGTGTTGGCCCAGCCGTAGGCCTCGGCGGACTCGGAGAATTTGATCGTCGAGGCGACGAGCGAGAACATCACCGCGAGCGCCGGGGCGATGCCGAGGCCGGCCACTGCGATGGCGAGCAGCGTGCCCCAGAAGCCGTCGACCAGCAGGGCGAGCACCCCGCCGACCACGAGCGTCGACATCCACATCGAGAGGGTGTAGCGGCCCACCTGCCGGTGCCCGAACGCGAAACCGGCCACCAGCGAGGCCAGCGACATGACCCCGAGGATCACGCCGGCCTCGACGCCGCCCTCCCCGAAGCGACGGACGATCGCCGCCTCAATCGCGGCGGTGCTGCCGACGAGCAGGAAGCCGGAGGCGGTGGCGAGCATCACCGGGCCGCGCTTCAGCACCGCGCCAAAACGGCCGGTGCTGGGCGCGAACCGCACCTCGCCCAACTCGGGTGAGCCGATGAACCACACACCGCCGAACACCAGCAGCGTGGCGCACAGGAGCAGCCCGACGACCGGCGAGACCTGCAGCGACACCACCGTGATCACCAGCGGGCCCATCACCCAGATGATCTCCTGCGCCGACGCATCCAGCGAGAACAGCCGCGGCAGGCGCGCGGGCTCCACGAGCTTGGGATACATGGTGCGCACGGCGGGCTGGACCGGCGGGTAGCTCAGGCCGCCGAGGAGGCCGACGAGGACGTAGCCGATCAGCGGCATGTCGATGAGGGCGATGGCGACCAGCGACGCGGCGCACACCAACGTCGTCGTGATGAGGATGGGGCGGGCGCCGAGGCGACCCATCATGCGGCTCGTGATGGGGCCGGCGATCGCCTGGCCCATCGACGTGGCGGCGAGGACGAGGCCCGCGGCGCCGTAGGAGTCGAAGATCGCCTCGATGTGGATCAGGAGGCCGAGCACGATCATCCCGCTGGGGAAGCGGGCCAGGATCTGCGACGACATGATGCGCGCGACCCCCTTGGTGCGCAGCAACCTCCAGTATGAGCTCACAATCCAAGGAGTCTATCGGGGCCCGAACCCGGGGGTCACGGATTCGCCTAGAGCGCGCCCAACCCGTATCCGACTAGGCCGAAGGCCACGCAGGCGACGAACATGCCCAGCCACTGCCAGGCGAAGGCCACCCACCGTCTGGCCCTCGCCAGACGGGCGGCGTCGACGGCCGCCGTGGAGAAGGTCGTGAACCCACCGCAGAGCCCCACGCCCACAACCGTCAGCCATCGCGCCGGCAGGTCGCCGGCCGCGTGGAGACCGACCACGAGCCCGAGCACGAAGCTGCCGAGGACGTTGACCAGGAAGATGCCGACGGGAAACCTCGTCGAGTGCTGCGAGAGCAGGGCGTCGAGTTCGTAGCGGGCCATCGCCCCCACTCCCCCGGCGGCCACCACCAGCAGGAAGTCAAGCATCGGGGTGCCCCAACCGGAGCCCGGCCCCCGCGAGCATCACGCCCAGCGGCAGCGACGCGAGCGCCGTCGCCCAGTCGAGCGCACCTGCACCGGGACCGGCGAGCGCGACCACGAACGCCGAGTACGTGGTGTAGGCGCCGAGCAGCCCTGTGCCGAGGAAGAGGCGACGGTGGGTCGCCCTCGGATCCGCGTGGCGGCCGATGGCGCCGAGCAACCAGCCGAGCGCGAACGCGCCGGTCAGGTTGACCAGCAGGGTCGCCAGCGGCCCGTCGAGCCAGGCGAGCGCCAGCCCGTGGCGGACCCCGGTGCCGATCGCCCCGCCGGCGAAGACCATCGCCAGCCGCGCGGGCCGGGAAGCGTGCGCAACCGCGTCGGCAGTTGCTCCTCGCACTAGGCCTGGCCGTCGAAGAGGGAGGTGACCGACCCGTCGTGGAAGACCTCCTTGATCGCCTGCGCCAGCAGCGGGGCGATGGAGAGGACGGTGAGGTTGTGGATCGGCTCGGCCGTCTTCAGCGGGAGGGTGTTGGTGACGATGATCTCCTCCATGCCGGAGTTGTTCAGGCGGTGCGCCGCCGGGCCGGAGAAGATCGGATGGGTGGCCGCGGCGATGACCCGCTTGGCGCCGCGCTCCTTCAGCGCCTGCGCGGCCTGGGTCATGGTGCCGGCGGTGTCGATCATGTCGTCGACGAGGAGACAGGTCTTGCCCTCCACCTCGCCGACCACCTCGTGCACGGCGACCGTGTTGGCGAGGTTCGGGTCGCGGCGCTTGTGGATGATCGCCAGCGGGGCCCCGAGCTTGTCCGTCCACATGTCCGCGAGGCGCACGCGGCCGGCGTCGGGCGAGACGACCGTGATGTCGTTGGTGTCGTACTTCTGCTTCACGTAGTCGGCCAGCACGGGCAGGCCCCAGAGGTGGTCGACAGGGCCGTCGAAGAAGCCCTGGATCTGCGCGGCGTGCAGGTCGACGGACATGATGCGGTCGGCGCCGGCGGCCTTGAACAGGTCGGCGACGAGCCGAGCCGAGATGGGTTCGCGGCCGAGGTGCTTCTTGTCCTGGCGGCCGTACGGGTACGACGGCGCCACCACGGTGATGCGCTTGGCGGAGGCGCGCTTCAGGGCGTCGACCATGATCAGTTGCTCCATGAGCCACTCGTTCACGGGCGCGGCGTGCGACTGGATGACGAACGCGTCGCTGCCCCGCACGGACTCCTGGAAGCGCACGTAGATCTCGGAGTTCGCGTACGTGACGGCACGCGTCGGGACCAGCTCCTGGCCCATCAGTTCCGCGACCTCCTGCGCCAGCTCCGGGTAGGCACGCCCGGAGAAGAGCATCAGGTGCTTCTCGTTGGATGCGGTTGCGTCAGCCATTGGGATGAGTCCTCACTTCTCTCGCGATTCGGCGACCTTCGGATGGATCGAGCCGTCGTGTTCGCGGGCGGCCAGGTCCCATTTCGAGCCGGGTCGCCGGTCGGCGATCCAGCCCTCCGAATTGTGCTGACGGCCCCGCGCGACGGCCAGGCCGCCCGCGGGGACGTCCTCGGTGACCGTGGAGCCGGCGGCGACGAAGCCGCCGGGTCCGATGTCCACGGGGGACACGAGCACCGAGTTGGAACCGACGAAGGCATCCTTGCCGACGTGACTGGTGGACTTCTTCTCGCCGTCGTAGTTGGCGAAGATCGTGCCGGCGCCGATGTTGGCGCCCTCGTCGATCACGGCGTCGCCGACGTAGGACAGGTGGGGAACCTTGGCGGTGGGGGCGATCACGGCGTTCTTCGTCTCCACGAAGGCGCCGATCTTGCCGTCGGCACCGAGCTCGGTGCCGGGACGCAGGTAGCTGAAGGGGCCGACGTTGGCGCCCTCCCCGATGACCGCGAACGAGCCGTGCGTGCGCAGGACCTTGGCGAACGGGCCGACCTCAACGTCCATCAGCGTGGTGGACGGGCCGATCTCCGCGCCCTCGCCGATGGTGGTGGCGCCCTGCAGGATGGTGCCGGGGTGCAGCACCACGTCGGGCGCGAGGTCGACGTCGACGTCCACCCAGGTGGAGGTGGGGTCGATCATCGTCACGCCCTTCATCATCCAGGCGTCGAGGATGCGTCGGTTCATCTCCGCGTTCATGCGGGCCAGCTGGACCCGGTCGTTGACGCCCTCGGTCTGCCACACGTCGTCGATGATGTGGGCGCCCACCTTCTGCCCGTTGCCATTGGCGTGGGTGAGGACGTCGGTGAGGTAGAGCTCCCCCTGCGCGTTGTCGGTGTCGAGCTGCGCCAGGCCGGCGCGGAGGGTGGCCGCGTCGAACACGTAGATGCCGGAGTTGATCTCCCGGATCGTGCGCTGCTCCTCGGACGCGTCCTTGTGCTCGACGATGCCGCGCACCCGGTCGCCGTCGCGCAGGATGCGGCCGTAGCCGGTCGGGTCCTCCACGTTGGCGGTCATGACCGTGACGGAGTGCGAGTTGGATCGGTGGACGGCGACGAGCTGGCGGAGGGTGTCGCCGGTGAGCATCGGGACGTCGGCGTAGGTGACGACCACGTCGCCCTCGATGTTCTCCAGCCCCTCGAGCCCGCACTGGACCGCGTGCCCGGTGCCGCGCTGCTCCTCCTGGACCGCGGTGGTGACCGTGCGGTCGAGCTTCTCCAGGTGGTCGAGGACCTGGTCGCGCTGGTGGCCGACCACCACGACGAGGTGCTCCGGGTCGAGCGCCGCCGCGGCCGAGACCGCGAAGCTCAGCATCGACTTGCCGGCCACCTCGTGCAGGACCTTGGATTTCTTCGACTTCATCCTGGTCCCCCCGCCTGCGGCGAGTACGACGACGGCAGCCACTGGAGCGAGATCGGTCACGGCAGTCTCCTTGGGGGTCGGGGCTTGCAGTGCTCACCTTACTGCGCCCAGGCCGGGGTCGTCTCCGCAGTTCCTCTGCGAGCGCCCCAGGCCCCGCGCCAAAAGCTCCGGTGGGAGGGTTTGCACCGAGCTTGGTGCAAACCCTCCCACCGGAGTGGGTGCTGGTCCCGCTACGCGCCGGGCAGCCCGTCGATCGCGAAGAGGTCGTTGTCGATGACGTTCACCTCGGCGTTGCCCTTGCCGCGACCCACGTTCGGGCCGACGGGGCGCAGTTCGGGCTTGCCCTTCGACTGCCACGGGGCGACGGTCGGCTCGGGCGCCACGGAGGGCTCCTCGGCCGGCTGCGCCACGTCGTCGCCCGTGACCTCGATCGTGACGGTCTCGGTCACGTCGTTCACCGTCACCGACAGCGTGTGCGTCCCCGCCCGGTAGGCGGTGAACTCACCGGTGGCGTGGTCGTAGGCGGCGCCGTCGCTGACCTCGAAGGTCGCGGAGACCGGGTAGGCGACGGGGACCCGTCGGCCGTCCTGCACCACGGTGGCCGAGACCGCCCCGGCCTCGCCGGTCTGCAGGGCTTCCAGCGCCGACACCTCCAGTGCGTCGGCGTGCGGCACGTAGGCGACGTTGATCCACTGCTCCTGCGGGGTCGGGTCCACCGCCACCATCGACCAGCCGGTGAAGCCGCCGGCGTCCGGGGAGCCGTTGGGGCCCTTGCCGGCGTTGCCGTTGGTGAACTGGTGGACGCCGTCGAACATGGCCGCCTCGAACGTGCCGGTGCCGGCCGCGTGCAGGGCGACGCCCTTGCCGGTGGCCGCGTGGAACTCGGTGAACCACTCCTCCACCAGGGCCTTCTCGTACGGATCCGTGATCGTGGAGCCCCCGGTGGCGGACTTCTCGGTCAGCGGGTGGTGCTGGAAGACGATCACGTTGTCGATGTCGTCGTTCGCGGCGGCGTCGGCGAGCTGGTACTTCAGGTCCAGCAGCTGGTCGAACCCGCCGGAGCGGTAGTTGTAGCCGGGCGTCGCGCGGACGATGATCCGTGTCCCGTTGTGGTCGAGCGTGTACCACGGGTCACCGAACTCGTCGGTCCACGCGTCGAGGTTGCCGGGGCCGGCCATCTCGTGGTTCCCGGGGACGTAGAAGTACGGGATGTCGTCGGGGATCTCCTCCTCCAGAACGCGCTTCGCGAGCGCGATGTCCTCGGGGAAGCCGCGGTCCACCCAGTCGCCGTTCACGACGATGAACTCCGGCTCGCGGGCGACGATCTCCCGCAGGCTCCGACGTGCCGCCTCCACCACCGGGGAGTCGGGGGCGTCGGCCGTGAACTGCGCGTCCGCCACGACGGCGAACTGCCACCAGTCCTCGGGCAGCGCCTCGCCCGTGACGATGGCCGGGTTCCGCTCGGCCTCGACCTCGAGCGCGGGCACCTCGGGTGCGGCGCGGAGCGTCAGGTCCTGGAACATCAGGCGCCCGGAGTACTGCTTCGCGGGGTTGGTCTCCACCGCGTAGAAGCGGAAGAACTCGAGCGGCATGTTGAGCCCGGCGGGGATGTCGGCCTCGACGTAGCGCCAGCCGGTCCAGGTGACGTAGGCGAAGTTGATGGTGCTGGGCGAGGTGGCGCCGGCCTGGTAGATGTTGCCGCGCAGCCAGACGCCGCTGCCGTCGCCGTGGACCCACAGCCCCATGCGCTGCGGGGTGCCGGTGAGGTCGATCCGCTCGGGGTACTGCAGGTAGGCGGCGCGCGTCGCGGTGGTGCCGGTCATGGAGTAGTTGAACGCCAGCGCGTCGCGGCCGTCGGGGCCGGCGCCGGGTGCGGTCTCGAACGTGGGCACGGGGACGGCGCTCGGGTAACGCACCGCCGTCCAGCCCTCGCCGGTGTCGAGCTCGTCGACGACCTCGCGGGCGAGGCCGATGGTCACGGCCAGCTGGGTCTCCTCGCCGGCGACACGCGCCGTGACGACGACCGCGCCGGACTCCACCAGCGGCTTGACGCGGAAGCGGTCGCCCTCTGCGGTGATCTCCACCTGCTCGGCGTCGTACTCGAGCTCGACGTCGGCCGGCTCGACCCAGGTCGAGAAGCCGCGGGCATCGTGGCCCAGGACCTGGAACGTGCCGGTCTGCTCCTGAGTGGGGAGGCTGACCTGCTGCGTCGATGACGAGAGGCGCACCGGGGCGCCGATGACGACGAGCGGCTGCTCGTGCTGCACGTGGCCCCGGGAGACGACGACGTCGGTGGTACCCGCCTCGACGCCGGTGACGGTGGCGGTCTCGGCACCGGAGGTGGCGGCGTCGATCGTGATGTTGCCGTTGGCCTCGGACCAGCGGGGCTTGCTCGGGACCGGCGCGTAGACCTCGTTGAAGGCCTGGGCGCCGAGCTCGCGGGTGAGGCCCTCCATCACGACGAAGTCGTCGCTGACGTCCGCGTCGGCCGGGGCGTCGGAGTTGGCGGCGGCGACCTTGTAGCCCACGACGCGGTTGGAGCCCTCCGCGACGAAGACGCCCAGCGAGTTGGCGGTGTGGCGCTCGCCGCCGTCGGACGGGTTCGAGCGGATGGTCATCTCGTCGTCGCCGGCGATGCGGGCGTTGAGCTGCGACGAGCCGCCCCCGTCGAGGTTGAGGACGTCGTCGTAGCCGAGGTCCAGGAAGAACTGCGCGGTCTCCACCTCGGTCATGCCGCGGGAGGCGGTCTGGCGGCCGTCGACCGTCATGAGGGCCATGCGCTCGCCGTCATCGCCCACGGCCAGCACGGTGCGGGGGTGGAGGTCGGTGGTGTTACGGGTGACGATCTCGCCGTCGATGACGACGGGGAAGAAGCCGTTGATGGCGGCCGCGATGTCGTCGGAGCCGCGCATCTCGTAGTCCAGGGTGATCGTCTCGCCGACGGTGAAGCGGGCCAGCTCGGCGGCCTTGGTCCCGATGCCGACCAGCACCTGCTCGCCCACCGCGAGCCCTGCCGCGTCAATGGTGGCGGCGGAGCTGACCACGACGCCGTCACGCACCAGCACCTGCCAGGTGGCAGCGGGGTTGTTCAGCGTGCGCTGCACGGCCACGTCGCCCCACTCGGGGGTGAAGAGCGCGACGGCGCTGCCGCTGACGTTGGGGGTGTTGAGGTAGTCGACCGCGACGGTGTGCTCCCCGTCGGTGGCGGACGCATCGAGGAACAGCTGCGCCACCTCAGCCAAGCCGTCGGACCCGATGACCGCGCTGGGGCCGCGGCGGTGCGTCGTGCCCTCGCCGTAGCCCTTGACGATGTCGCCGGCCTGCTTGACGCCGACGCCGTGCGCCGCGCCGGTGTCGTTGATGTCGAAGCCCTCGCCGTTGACGCCGGCGATGGCGCCCGCGCCCTCCAGCTGGTCGGTGAGCGTCGCCGTCGCCGCCACCTTGCCGGTGTCGACGTAGTCGAGCGTGACGGCCTCTTCCGTGAGGTCGAGCGTCATGATGTCGCCGCGGAGCCAGCCGTTCGGGGCGTAGCGGCTGAAGGACGTGTAGTGGATGCCGGGCGCGACGGTGGCGTCGCTGCGCTCGGCGAGGATCGTGCCGGACGGGGCGAGTGCCTCGTCGGGGATGGCGAGCTCAGCCGTGGACGGCTGGGGCGGGGCCGCGTGGGCGGTCGGCAGGAGCCAGGTGCACGCCATCGCGGCGGCGGCCGCGACGGCGAGGCTCCGGTTTCGGACCAGGGACATGCTTCTCCTCGAAACAGATGCTGGGGACCCCCAGACCGTATTGACCAGACATGATCGTTCGGCCTACGGAAGGTGTCGAGGAGGTAAACGTTTCCTGTCCCGCTAGTCGGCGTGCACCTCCACCCCCACGGCCTCCGCCTTCTTCCGCAGGCCGCCGTGGAAGCGTTCCTTGTCGATCACCGCGCGCTCGTGCCGGCCGGTGGTGATCACGTCGCGCTCGTCGCGGGCGACGAACTCGAACTCCACCGTCCGGCCGTCCACCTTGGTGCAGGTGGTCTCGACGGTGACTGTCTGGCCGGGCAGCGTGGCGGCGGTGTGCGAGGCGTCGATGTGGGTGCCGACGGAGACCTGCCCGTGCTCGAGGTGGTGGGTCTCGTCGAGGTGCTCCATGCACGCCCACTCGATCAGCGCCACCATGTAGCCGGTGGCGAACACGTTGGGCACGGTCTGGAACTGCGGCGACTCCGGGAGCAGCCGCGGCACCGTGCGCTCGACGGGCACCTGGTACGTCATCGTGGACTTGGATCCGACTTCGATCATGGGACCAGTCAAGCAGGTCTTGTGCACCGCGCGGGACGGACGGACACTACTCGTATGACCCGCCTAGCGCAGATCTTGGCCGGGCTCGAGGCACTGACGCTCGTGGTCGTGGGCGTCCTCGAGACCTTCTTCTTCCGCGCCGCGGCGCTGCACCCGATCTTCCTGATCGAGCCCGACGAGCACGAGGCGGTCGACCTCTGGACGACGAACGTCGGCGTCTACAACATGCTCATGGGGTTGGCCGTCATCGCCGGACTGGTGCTCGTGCGGCGCGGACGTGTCGACACCGGCCGGACCCTGGTCCTGACGATCTCTGCCATGCACGTGGTGCTGGGCATCTCGCTGTTCATCACCGAGCCGCGACTGTGGCTCTCGGCCGTCGGCGAGTTCGGTCTGGCGCTCGCCGTCGTCCTGGCGATCACGCTCCCGGGCCGGAGCGGGAAGGAGTCACCGTGGGCACGCTCTCGTACGGCATGACGGCGTCGCTGGACGGCTTCGTCAACAGCGCGGACGGCACCTTCGACTGGGGCACCCCCGACGAGGAGGTGCACGACTTCATCCTCGAGCAGCAGCAGCGCATCGGCACCTACCTGATCGGGCGGCGGATGTTCGAGACGATGCGGGTGTGGGACGAGGACGACTTCGTGGCCGGGATGGAGGAGCCGTACGTGCAGTTCACGCCCATCTGGCGGGCCGCCGACAAGATCGTGTTCTCCTCGTCGCTGGAGGACCCCGGCATCCCCCGCACGCGGGTGGAACGGTCGTTGGACATCGATGCGATCCGACGCCTGAAGTCGTCGAGCGCCAAGGACCTGGAGGTGGCCGGCCCGACGCTGGGCGCCGCCTTCCTGCGGGCCGGCATCGTCGACGAGCTGTGCCTCTACATCGCGCCCGTGGTCGTCGGCGGAGGCACGCGGCTGTTCCAGGAGGGCCTGAGCCTCAACCTGACCCTGCTCGAGGAGCGACGCTTCGGCTCCGGCACCGTCTTCCTGCGCTACGGCGTGCTCTCCTGACGGAGCGCGGAGCAGGTCACGTGTCCTCGCGCAGCCGCTCCAACTCCTGCAGCAGCACCCACGAGTGGCTCAGCCCCACGCTCGGTTCGCTCCTCAGCTCGTCCACCAGCGCACGGATCTCGCCCAGCGTGCCGTCGTGCCGCTGCGCCCACCGGTCCACCTTCTCGGAGGAGGACTCGTCGCCGCCTGCCGCCAAGGCGTCCGCAGTGAGCGCGATCGCAAGCTCGTAGAGGTCGTGGCGCACGGAGGACTTCGCGACGGCGTCCCAGCGACTCTCGTTGGGCACGGCGTCGAGAAGCCCGAGGAGCTCGTCCATCCGGATCACCTCGGACAGCTGGTGGTGCGCCCGCGCCACCTCCACCACGTCGGCGTCGAACCCGGCGGCCAACTCCACGATCGCCAGGCGGGACGACGAGTCGGCGAGCGTCCCCGACTGCTCCGCCAGCTCCCGGGGCGCCCCCTGTCGTTCGCGCTCCTCGACGTGCTCGAGGAACCGCCGGCGACCCTCGTCGCTGAACTGGGCCGACGGGTCCGCCAGCAGCCGCGCGACGGGCTCGCGGTAGCGGTCGAGTTCATCCGCGATCGCCCCGAGCGGCGGCTCGCGACGCAGCAGGTGCCAGACGGCCCGCTCGAGCAGCTGGCGGAACTCGATGAACAGTTCCGACTGCAGCGCGGCGTCCACCCTCCCGTCGAGCTCCTCCACCGCGCGGACGTAGGACTTCTGGTCGAACACCTCACGGGCCACGACGTAGGCCCGCGCCACGTCGGCCATCGAAGCGCCGGTCTCCTCCATGGCCCGGTGGGCGAAGCTGATCCCGCCCCTGTTGACCAGCGAGTTCGCGATCCGGGTGGCGATGATCTCCCGGCGCAACGGGTGCCGGGCGATCGCGTCGGCGAACTCGTGCAGCGGTGCGGGGAAGTATTCGACGAGTTCGCGCTCGAACCATGGGTCGTCGGGCACGTCGGAGGCGAGCAGCGCCTCCTTCATCGCGAGCTTCGCGTACGCGATGAGCACCGCGAACTCGGGCGACGTGAGTCCGTGGCCGTCCTTGGCGCGCTGGCCCAACTGGGCATGGGTGGGCAGCGACTCGAGGCTCCGCTCCAACGCGCCCCGCTTCTCGAGCCAGTCCATCAGCCGCCCGTGTGCGCGGACCATCGCCGGGCCGAGGTGCCGCGCGTTGGCGAGCAGGATGTTCTGCTCGTAGTTGGTCCGCAGCACCCGCCGGGCCACCTCGTCGGTCATGGACGCGAGGAGGTCGTTGCGCTGCCGACCGGTCAGCCGTCCCTCCGCGACCACCTTGTCGAGAAGGATCTTGATGTTGACCTCGTGGTCCGACGAGTCGACGCCGGCCGAGTTGTCGATCGCGTCGGTGTTGATGTGGACCCCGTGCTGCGCGGCCTCCACCCGCCCGCGCTGGCTCGCGCCGAGGTTGCCGCCCTCGGCGAAGACGCGGCACCGCAACTCGTCGCCGTTGATCCGCACGCCGTTGTTGGCACGGTCGCCGATCTCCGCGTCCTGTTCGGTGGAGGCCTTCACGTACGTGCCGATGCCGCCGTTCCACAGCAGGTCCACGTCGGCGCGGAGGACCGCGCGAACCAGTTCGGCCGGGGTGACCTCGTCGGCCTCCCCGAGTGGCAGCACGGCGCGCATCTCGGCGGTGACCGCCACCGCCTTGGCGTCGCGCGGGAACACACCGCCGCCGGGGCTGATCAGCTCAGCCGAGTAGTCGGCCCACGAGGAGGTCGGAAGGTGGAACAGCCTTCGCCGCTCCTCGTAGGAGGTCGCGGCATCCGGATTCGGGTCGACGAAGACGTGGCGGTGGTCGAACGCGGCGACGAGGCGGATGTGCTTGCTCTGCAGCATGCCGTTGCCGAACACGTCGCCGCTCATGTCGCCGATGCCCACGACGGTGATGTCCTCGTGGTCCGGATCCACGCCGAGCTCGAGGAAGTGGCGCCTCACCGACTCCCACGCCCCGCGGGCGGTGATGCCCATCTCCTTGTGGTCGTAGCCGGTGGCGCCGCCGGAGGCGAAGGCGTCGCCCAGCCAGTACCCGTGGGCGAGCGAGACCTCGTTGGCCACGTCGGAGAACGACGCGGTGCCCTTGTCCGCGGCGACGACGAGGTAGGTGTCGTCGGCGTCGTGGCGCACCACGTCCCGCGGCGGCACCACCTCGCCGCCGACGAGGTTGTCCGTCACCGACAGCAGCGCCGCGACGAACCGGCGGTACGCGTCCTCGCCCCGCGCCAACCAGGCGCGACGATCACGCTGCGGATCGGGCAGGCGCTTCGGGAAGAAGCATCCCTTGGCGCCGGTGGGCACGATGACCGCGTTCTTCACCATCTGCGCCTTGACGAGGCCGAGCACCTCGGTGCGGAAGTCGTCGGGGCGGTCCGACCAGCGCAGTCCGCCGCGGGCCACGCGCCCGAAGCGGAAATGCACGCCCTCGAGCTGCGTGCCGTACACCCACACCTCGAACCGTGGCCGCGGCGGGGCGAGATGGGGCACCTTCCCCGGCTCGAGCTTGAAGGCGATCGTCTCCGGGGGCACGGTGTCCCCGTCGGGCCCCGGCTGGTAGAAGCTGGTGCGCACGCCCGCGCGGATCACGTGGACGAGGGCACGGATGACGCGGTCGTGGTCGAGACTCGGCACGGCCTCGAGCCCGGCATCGACGAGGTCCGCCGCCCGCTGCGTGAGCTCCTCCCTGCCGCCGTCGACGTCCGGACGGAAGCGCGCCTCGAACACCGCCACCACGTCGTCGGCGATCGCGGCGTTGTGGGTGAGTGCGTCCATCAGCGTGGTCTTCGAGTAGTGCGTCGTCTGCCGCAGGTAGGCCGTGAGCATCCGGAGCACGACGACCTGCTGCCAGGACAGCCCCACCGTGCCCACCAACTGGTTCAGCCGGTCGCTCTCCGCCCGGCCCTGCCACACCGCGTGCAGCGCATCGACGAACCGGCCGTCGGTCCCGCCGCAACGGTCCCAGTAGTCCTCGGACTCGGCGCTCACCCCGAAGTCGAGGATGTAGCCCGTCGGCCCGTCGGCGGCGCGGACCGTGTAGGGGCGCTCGTCGCTGACCCGGAGCCCGAAGTCGAGGAGCACCGGCAGGACCTCGGTGAGCGCCAGTTCACGGCCGCAGTACAGCCGGAGCCGCCGTTCCCCGTCGGGCGCGCCCTGCTCCTGGTAGAGGCTGGCCATGATGCCCCCGAGCGGGACCGCCTGCAGGAAGCGGATGTCGACGGCGGCGGCGCGCGGGCGGTGCGTCGCCTTGTACGCCTCGTCGAGGCCCGGCCCCCAGCGTTCGACGAGGCGGGACCCCTCCACATCCCCGAACTCGGCTTCCATGGCCTGCGCCCACTCGCCCTCCCACGTGCGGACCGCGTCCCGCAGCCACTCCTCCAGTTCGTCGAGGTTGACGGGGGCGTTGGCCAGTGCCGCGTCGCGCCGGACCACGTAGTAGACCATGGCGGGCATCGCGTCACTGACCCGCGTGGAGTACTCGACACCCGAGCCCTGCAGCGCACGCATCAGGATCTCCTGGACCCGGACCCGGACCGCCGTGTTGTACCGCTCACGGGGCATCAGGACGGTGCAGGACAGGAAGCGCCCGTAGTCGTCGGCGCGGGCGAACAGCTGCGTCTGGCCCCGGAACCTGACCGCCACGATGTTCCTGGCTACGTCCGCGAGGAAGTCGGCGTCGGCCTGGAAGACCTCGTCGCGTGGGTACGACTCCAGCACACTCCGCACGTCGCGGCCGGAGTGCGTGTCGGCGGGGTAGCCGCTGATCTCCAACACGCGGGCCAACTTGGTCCGGACCACCGGGATGTCGCTGAGCGGCGCGTGCATGGCGAGCGACGTGAACAGCCCGAGGAACCGGTGCTCCCCGTTGACCACGCCGTCGGGCCCGAAGGTCTTGATGCCGACGTAGTCCATGTAGGACGCGCGGTGGACGGTGGAGCGGGTGTTGGCCTTGGAGACGATCAACACTCGGGGCTCGCGGGCCTTCTCGGCGATCACGCCCGTGAGCCGGCGGCTCGGAGTGCCGCCCTCCTTGCGCAGCAGCCCCAACCCGGTGCCGGGCATCTGCTCGAGCAAGCCGCCGGTCGGGGCGTCGGTGAACGAGTACTGCCGGTAGCCCAGGAAGAGGAAGTGGTCGTCGACGAGCCACTCCAGCAGGTCGGCCGCTTCCTCGCGTTCCCCGGCCGGCACGGCGTCCGGCCCCTCCCGCAGGGCGGCGGCGATGGCGGCGGCCCGGTCGGTCATCGACTTCCAGTCCGTCACCGCGGCGGCGACGTCCGCGAGCACCCGCTCGATCCGGGCGACGAGGCGGGCGATCGCCTCCGGGTCGGTCAGTCGCTCCACCTCGACGTGCACCCACGACTCCGGGATGCCGTCAGGGTCAGGCCCCACGAGGGTGCCGTCCTCGTCCCTGGCCACCCTCGGCTGCGGGTGGACCAGGAGCCGGATCTCCAGGCCCTGCTGCCCCAGCTCGGCCATGAGCGAGTCGACGATGAACGGCCGGTCGTCGCAGACCACCTGCACCACCGTGCCGCCGGTGGACCAGCCGTGGGCCTCCACCGTCGGCGTGAAGGAGCGGACCAGCACCTCGCCCCGCTGCCGCCTCCGGGCGAGCGACCAGTGGCTCAGCACGACGCCGCGCAGGTCCTCGGGCTGACGTTCGACGAGGTCGTCGGTCAGCACGTCGCGGTAGTAGAGCGCGAGGAACTCGGCGCTGACCGCTGCTGAAGGCCCGAGGCCATCGGCAGTCTCGGCGAGTAGGGCGTGTCGGTGTTCTTCAAGGACGCTCATCGTCGGCCATCCCTTGTGCTCGGACGTCAGTGGGCTTCGGTGCCCATCCGGTCAGCCTAGTCGGGAACGGTCCCGCCGGGCGCGAGTCGCGATCGCCAGCAGCACGAGGAGCACCGCCGCGGCCAGCAGGTTGATCCCGACGAAGCCGTAGAGCGCCAGGACGGTGCCGGTGGCCGCGGTCACCGCGGCCGCGCCGAAGTTCATCAGCGCGTCCACCGTGCCCTGGAAGGGAACGCGCGCCGTGGGCTCCACGGCACCGACGACGATGGCTGAGCCGGCGATCAAGGTGCAGGACCAGGCGACGCCGAGGAGGAAGAGCGTCGGGATCAGTCGCACGAGGCTGGACTCCCCCAGCGCGTCGAGGATCCCGACGAGGAACGTCACCAGGAAGAGCACCATGCCGAGGTACACCACCTTCGTGGGGCCGAACCGGTCGGACAGCCAGCCCACCACCGGCGACAGCCCGTACATGCCGAGGATGTGGCCGGAGATCACGACGCCGACGACGGTGAGCGACATGTCCTGGTGGTGCATGTGCAGGGGCGTCATCACCATAACGGCCACCATCATGATCTGGCCCGCCACGACGGCGGTCATGCCGAAGAACGCCGTGGGCCTCGCCCACGCCATCCGGAGGCACTCGAGCATCGACAGGTCCTCGCCGCTGCCACTGGTCTCGGCGAGCGGCCGCTGTGGCTCCCGCATCGTGGCGGTCACCAGCGTCGCGAGGGCGAACGACACCAAGGAGAAGAGGTAGGGTCCGACGAGTCCGTTCATCCCCAGCACGCGGCCCAGCGCCGCGCCGGGCGCGGTGAGCTGCGGCCCGGCGACGGAACCCACTGTGGTGGCCCAGATGACGATGGACATGGCCCGCGCGCGCTGGTCGACGGGTGCGAGATCCGTCGCGGCATAACGAGACTGAAGCCCCGCAGCCGTGGCGGAGCCGAACAGCGTCAGCCCCAGGAAGAGCACGACGAGCACGTCCAGCTGCGCGCCGAGAAGGATCAGGAGCGCGCCGACCGCGCCGAGTCCGAACCCGAGCGCGAGTGCCGTCCGACGGCCTCGCCGGCTCGCCAGCTTCGAGAGGGGGAAGCCGACCAGGCCGGCTCCGAGGATCGTCGCCGTCTGCGCGAACCCGGCCAGCGCCGTGCTGCCGGAGATGTCCTCGACGAGGATGGCGCCGACCGCCACGCCCGAGGCGATACCGACACCCGACAGGAGTTGGGCAGTGGCCAGCCGCCAGTGGTTGGGGCCGAACGCGGGGTCGACCGGTTCGTGGTGGTGCGTCACGTCAGTGCCAGAGCTTCCTGTTGTCGGTCCGGCCGATGGCACCCCGGGCAGGAGTCGAACCTGCTTCGCTAATCCTGATTCAAAGTCAGGCGGGCCCTACCGAAAGACCAACCGGGGTTCAGCCCCGAGGGGCTCGCCCAAGTCTAGGACACCGGTTCCCGTCCGGCCACTTGGACACGGTTCTCCACAGACCGCGCGAACGCTGGAACGACGACGGGCGATGCGACCATCATGGGGCGAGGAGGTCACATGGGAGACGACAAGAAGCGCTGCTTCGGCAACGGTGACGAGCTGTACGAGCGGTACCACGACGAGGAGTGGGGCAAGCCACTTGAGGGAAGTGACGACGAGCGGGAGCTGTTCGAGCGGCTGGCGCTGGAGGGGTTCCAGTCGGGGCTCAGCTGGCTGACCGTGCTGCGGAAGCGGCCGGCGTTCCGGGAGGCGTTCGACGACTTCGCGCCTGAGCTGGTCGCGGCCTACGGCGACGAGGACGTCGAGCGGCTGATGAACGACGCGGGCATCATCCGCAACCGGCTCAAGATCGACGCCACGATCCACAACGCCAGGGCGCTCGTCGCCCTCCACGATGAGGGGCTCAAGCTGGCGGAGATCATCGAGGAGCACCGCCCGGCGTCACACGTCCGCCCGTCCTCGGTGGACGGCCCGAACGGGTTCACGCCCGAGTCCGCGGCGCTGGCCAAACGACTGAAGAAGCTGGGGTTCAAGTTCGTCGGGCCCACGACGATGTACGCCCTGATGCAGGCCGTGGGCATCGTCGACGACCACGCGGAGGACTGCTGGATCCTGACCCGTTGAGTGCGGATGACGGCGGGATGCGCGAGACTAGCCCGCATGGCAACTGCAACCCCCGGACCCAGGGCGCGACGCACGCGCGTGCGGATGACGGCCGCCGAGCGCCGCGAACAGCTGATCGCGGTCGCCCGCGAGCTGTTCTCCGCCAAGGGCTTCGAGGGCACGTCGGTGGAGGAGATCGCGGCGCAGGCCGGCGTCTCGAAGCCGGTCGTCTACGAGCACTTCGGCGGCAAGGAGGGTGCCTACGCGGTCGTCGTCGACCGAGAGACCCGCGCCCTGCACGACGCGATCCGCGGTGCCCTGACCACGCCCAACGCCCGCTCCCGGGAACTGCTGGAGCGCGGCGCCATGGCCCTGCTCGACTACATCGACACCTGCCCCGACGGGTTCCGCATCCTCTCCCGCGACTCGTCGGCCACCGGACCGACCGGGTCGTTCGCGTCGATCCTCTCCGACATCGCCGTGCAGGTGGAGGACATCCTCGGGGTGCAGTTCAAGCGCCTGGGCCACGATCCCAAGTTCGCCGGCCTCTACGCCCAAGCGCTCGTGGGACTCGTCGCACAGACGGGCCAGCAGTGGCTCGAACGTCGCGAACCATCCAAGGAGGTCGTCGCCCGCCACCTGATCAACCTCGCGTGGAACGGCATGGCCAACCTCAACCCCGACCCCTACCTGCTCATCGAGCGGATCGACGAGCGCGAGAAGCGGCGCCCCAAGGGCTAATCGACGACGTGGGCACCCGCCACCGGCCCGGTGGCGACACGAACGGCGCGCACGCCGGAGAACACCGCCAGGGCTTGGCCGACCTCCTCCGCGGCGTCCCTCGAGTCCGTGAGGAACGCGCACGTCGGCCCGGACCCGCTGATGACCGCCCCCAGTGCCCCCGCGTCGCGGCCGAGCTGGAGCGTGTGCTGGAGCGTCGGCTGCAGGCTGATGGCGGCATCCTCGAGGTCGTTGATGAGGTTCGCGCCGACGACGGCGAGGTCCCCGTCGGCCAGCGCGGCGACGAGCGGTGCCGGCAGCTCCGTCGGGCGAGGGTCGTAGAGCCGGTCGAACTCCCGGAACACCGCCGGTGTCGAGAGCCCGCCGTGGGACAGGGCGAACACCCAGTGGTACTCCCCCGCCGCGGGCAGCGGTTCCAGCACGTCACCGCGGCCGGTGCCGTGCACGGTGCCTCCGTATAGGAGGAACGGCACGTCGGCGCCCAACTGGGCGGCCAACTCGGACAACTCCTCGACGCTCGCCCCCACGCCCCACAGCTCGCTGCACGCCAGCAGCGTGCCGGCCGCGTCGGCCGAGCCGCCTGCCATGCCGCCGGCCACCGGGATCCGCTTCCGGATGGTGAGCGCGCACCCGGCGTCCTCGACGCCGAACCGGGCGGCCACCAGCTTGGCGGCCCGCATCGCGAGGTTGGTGTCGTCGACGGGCAGGAACGCCGCCCCCTCGCCCTGGAACGCGAGCCGAAATTCGCCCTCGGGGCGCACCTCGGCGGCGATCTCGTCGTACAGGGAAACCGCTTGAAAGATGGTGCCGAGCTCGTGATAGCCGGCTTCGTCGGTGCCGCCGACGCGAAGTGCGAGATTGACCTTCCCCGGCACCTTGACTCGCACTGTCATGGCACAAACCTAGCCACTTTGGCGCGCAGCAGCCACCGATCAGCCGAGCTGCGCCGCCACTGCCGCGAACTGCGCCACAGAGAGCGTTTCCCCGCGCGCCTCGGGCGACACCCCCGCCGCCTCGAGCGCCGCGCTCGCCGCCGACGACGACCCGAACAGCTTCGCGAGCGCGGACCTGAGCATCTTCCGGCGCTGCGCGAACGCCGCATCGATGACCGCGAACGTCTTCACACGATCCCCCTGGGGCGGTTCCCGCCGTGTGATGCGGACGAGCCCGGAGTCGACGTTCGGCACCGGCCAGAACACCGCCGGCCCCACGGTGCCGACGCGCACCGCCTCCGCGTACCACGCCATCTTCGCCGACGGGACCCCGTAGATCTTCGAGCCCGGCGCGGCGACGAGCCGGTCGGCCACCTCCAACTGCACCATGACGAGGCCGCGGTCCCACTCGTCGAACAGCTCGAGCAGGCGCAGCAGCACCGGGACGGACACGTTGTACGGCAGGTTGGCCACCACCGCGGTGGGCGGGCGGCCGGGCAGCGACGTCACGTCGAGCGCATCCGCGTGGACCACCTGCAGACGGGCGGCCACCTCGTCGCCCATCCGCTCCCGCGTGGTCCGTTCCAGCCGCTCCGCGAGCCGGTCCTCGATCTCGATCGCCGTCACGCCGGCGCCCGTCTCGAGCAGCCCCAGGGTCAGCGAACCGAGCCCCGGGCCGATCTCCAGCACCTGGTCGTCGGCGGTCACGCCCGAGAGCGCCACGATCCGCCGCACCGTGTTGGGGTCGTGGACGAAGTTCTGGCCGCGCTGCTTGGTGGGGCGCAGGTCGAGCTCGGCCGCCAAGCGGCGGATCGACGCGGGATCCAGCAGACCGAGCTCAGGCATCGTCGCCCCAGCGGCCGCCGAACGCGGCGAACGTGTTGGCCGTGACGAGGTCGCAGAACTCGGCGAGTTCCACGTCGAGGAGGTCCGCGAGGAACCGGACGGTATGCGGGAGAAGGTACGGAGCGTTGTGCTTGCCGCGCTCGGGGGCCGGGGTGAGGAACGGCGCGTCGGTCTCGACGAGCACCCTCTCCAGCGGCGTGGCGCGCGCCGCCTCCCGCAGCGCCTCCGCGTTCCCGAAGGTCACCACGCCGGGGTACGACAGCCAGAAGCCGCGCTCGGTGCAGGCGCGGGCGAAGTCGGCGTCGCCGGAGAAGCAGTGCATGACCACGCGCTCGGGGGCGCCCTCGTCGTCGAGCACCCGCAGGATGTCGTCGTGGGCGTCGCGGTCGTGGACGACGAGAGTCTTGCCGTGCTCCTTCGCCCAGCCGATGTGCCGCCGGAACGACCGCTCCTGCGCCAGCTTCCCGTCCGCGTCGCGGGTGCGGTAGTAGTCGAGGCCCGTCTCCCCCACCGCCCGGGCCTCCGGCACCATCGACTCGATCTCGGCCAGCGTCGCCTCGAACGGCTCGTCGCCGTCGCGGGTGGCGATCGTGGCGGCGTCGTTCGGGTGCAGCGCCACGGCCGCGACCACCTGCGGGAACTCGTCGGCCAGCGCGAGCGCGTGCCGGGAGGAGGCGACGTCGTAGCCGACGTCCACCACGTGCGTCACCCCGACGCTCGCGGCGAGCTCGAGCGAGTCCGCCGGCCGCAGCTTCGAGTAATTCGTCGTGGTCAGCGTGTGGGTGTGGTTGTCGACGATGCCGCGCGGCAACGCCTCGGGCAGCCCCGGCAGGCCCAACTCGTCGATGATCGTCATCCGCGTCCCTCCTTGTCCGCCACCGCGGCGGCGTACAGCTCCTTGCGACGGGCGCCCGTGAGCGCCGCGACCTCCGCCACCGCCGCCGACAGCTTCATGCCGTCCGCGATCCGGGCGCGCACCAGCCCGAGCGCCTCGTCGGGCGACAGGTCCTCCAGCTTCGCGCCGTCGACGACGACCGTCACCTCCCCGCGCACCCCGGCCGCGGCCCAGCCGCGCGCCTCGGCGAGGGTGCCGCGGAACACCTCTTCGTGGGGCTTGGTCAATTCGCGGCACACCGCAACACGTCGGCCCTCCCCGAGCGCGCCCGTGGCGTCGGCGAGGAACTCCTCCAGGCGGTGGGGGGCCTCGAAGAACACCATCGTGCGTTCCTCGGTGGCGAGCGCGTCGAGGCGGCGGCGCCGCTCGCCCCCCTTGCGCGGCAGGAACCCCTCGAAGCAGAACCGGTCGACCGGGAGCCCGGAGACGGCGAGCGCGGTGAGCACGGCGGAGGGGCCCGGCAGCGCGGTCACCCGCAGCCCGGCCTCCAAGAACGCCGTCACCACCCGGTAGCCGGGGTCGGACACCGACGGCATGCCCGCGTCGGTGACGAGCGCGACGGTCTGCCCGGCCTGGGCGGCGGCGACCAGCTCGGGCGTGCGCTCGGCCTCGTTGCCCTCGAAGTAGCTCACGATCCTGCCGCGCGCGGTCACGTCGAGGCGGCGCAGCAGCGTGACGGCCTTGCGGGTGTCCTCGGCGGCGACGATGTCCGCGTCGGCGAGGAGGGTGCGCAGGGACTCGCTCGCGTCGCGGCTCGACCCGATGGGGGTGGCCGCGAGAATCAGCACTCCCTCGCTCATGGGCTTCACCTTACTGCCGAGTTCCGGGGCGGGCCGTGCGCCGATGACTAGACTGCCCCCGTGATGACGACCATCGCGGCCCTCGAGGACGGCCGCCTCCGTGACCGCTGGACGGCCTGGATCGTGACGATCGGCATCACCGTCTTCGCCTTCTTCCTCCGCGCGGTGAACCTCGCGGTCCCGAACAAGTTCGCCTTCGACGAGACGTACTACGCCAAGGACGCGTGGTCGATCATGCAGCACGGCTACGAGATGGACTGGAAGGAGGGCGCCAACGAGCAGATCGTCGCGGGCAACCTCGACCAGATGAGCGACACCGCCTCGTTCGTCGTCCACCCGCCGCTGGGAAAGATCCTCATCGGCCTCGGCGAGCAGCTGTGGGGGTTCAACTCGATGGGCTGGCGCTTCGCGGCGCTCCTCGCGGGAACCATGCTCGTGTTCTTCACCATCCGGCTCGCGCGGCGGCTGTCCCGGTCGACGCTCGTCGGCGCCCTGGCCGGGGTGCTGTTGACGTTCGACGGCCTCGCGTTCGTCATGAGCCGCCTCGCGCTGCTCGACATCTTCCAGGCGGTGTTCGCCGTCGCGGGCATCGCCGCGCTCGTCGCCGACCGGGACTGGTTCCGCCACAGGCTCGCCGCCCACCTCCGGCGCCACGACCAGCGCGACCTCGCCGGCCGCTTCGGGCCCTTGCTGCTGTGGCGGCCATGGCGGCTCGTCGCCGGCCTGATGCTGGGCGCCTCGTGCGCGGTCAAGTGGAACTCGGTGTTCATCGTCGCGGTGTTCGGCATCGTCACGGTCCTCTGGGACGTCGGCGCGCGACGGCTCGCGGGCGCGCGCGGCTCGTGGCGGTCGCTGCTGGTCGACGCCCCGTTCGCGTTCGTGCAGCTCGTCGTCGTGGGGGCGCTCACCTATCTCGCGTCCTGGATCCCGTGGCTGCGCACCGACGGCGGCTGGGGCCGCGACTTCGGCAGCACGCACCCCGACGACCCGGTGGTGCGGGTCCTCGGCGAGGGCCCCGGGTCGCTGTGGAACTACCACGTGCGGATGTACGGGTTCCACACTGGCGACCACATGATGGGCGAGGCCACGCACACCTACGAGGCGCACCCCGCCGGCTGGCTGTTCATGATCCGCACCACCGGCGTCGCGGCCGAGAACGGCATCGAGCCCGGCCAGCAGGGCTGCGACGCCGTCGGCACCACCTGCCTCCGCGTCGTCTCGGCGATGGGCACCCCGCTGTTGTGGTGGGCTGCCGCCATCGCACTGGTGATCGCGCTGTGGCTGTGGCTCGCGCGACGCGACTGGCGCTTCTCCGTGCCGCTGCTCGCGATCGCCGCCACCTACCTGCCGTGGTTCCGCTACGCCGACCGCCCGCTGTTCTTCTTCTACGCGATCATGATCATCCCGTTCAGCGCCACCGTCCTGGCGATGGTGCTCGTGCGGTTCCTCGGCCCGGCGAACCACCCACAGCGGCGGGTCCGGGCGATCATCGTCGGAATCATCACCGGCCTGGTCGTGCTGAACTTCGCGTTCATCTACCCCGTGCTGACCAACGACCTCATGACGCGCCCCGAGTGGATGATGCGCATGTGGTTGGGGACGTGGATCTAGCCGTCAGCGGCGGTGGCTCAGCACCCACGACCGGATGCCGGCGCGCATCCGGCGATTGAGCGGGAGCGCGAAGCCCTCGTCCCGCTGACCCACCAGCGTCTCCGCCAGCCACAGCCCGGAGGCGGTACCGTTCATCAGCTCGCCGCGGCCGTTGCCGCGCGCGTAGTACCCGCCGGGGATGGCGGAGGCGCCGACGAGCGGCCGCCCGTGGTCGCTCGGGTCGATGGCGAGCTTGCCCGACGCCAGCACCTCGGCCCCCTGTGACTCGAGCTCGGCCGCCAACTCCTCCCGCGCCTCGTCGATCTTCACGAGCGTGGCCTTCTGGCCCACGACGAGGTGGTGGCCGTCGTCGGGCCGGAGCAGCCACGCCTGCCCGTGCGAACGGAGCTCGACGTAGTCGGTGGGCTCGGCGAGCCGCGCGGTCATCGTCGGGATCCACTGGGCGGGGCCGACGCGCACGTGCCGCCCCCAAGGGGTGACCCCGAGCGTGTCGAGGCAGGCGACGGCGGCGACCGCCCCGGGCTCGCGAGCCCAGGCGAGGTTGTTGCGGAACGCGATGCCGGTGGCGCCCTCCTTGCGGCGGACGTGCGTGACGGTCACGCCGTGGACGACGTTCGCCCCCGCCTCCACGGCCTGCGCACGGAGCGCGACGGCGTAGTCCATCGGATCCACGACCAGCGCCCGCGAGGTGAGCGCGTCGGCGGCCACGCCCACCTCGGCGCCGGCCTTCGAGTAGAGGCGAACGAGGTCCTGCAGGTCGCCGGCGGTGGTGTGTCCACGAGACCGGTCCACGAACATCAGCTCGCGGCCGTCGACGTCGCTCTCGTCCAGCACGGACCGGATGAACTCGGTGCCGCGGAGGTTGCGCACGATGTGCTCGACCGCGACTGCCTCCCCGTAGGCGGATCGCATGTTGGAGATGGTCGATGCGTGTCCCGCGGCGGCGACGCCGTGACCGATGGCGGCGCTGCGGTGCTCGAGGTTCGGATCCAGTACGACGACGTCGAACCCTTCCCTGGCCAGCACCCGGGCCGCCGTGAGCCCCGCGACCGTCGCCCCCAGGACCACCACGTCATGGATCATGCTTGAAGTCTAGCCAGCCGCGGATACGATTCGTGGCGTGGGGAGCTTGGAGGAGTGGCTTTGACGGATCTCGCCCAGGAGTTCCGGGATGCGATGGCCCGGGTGCCCGCACCGGTGACGATCATCACCACCACCGACGAGCACGGCAAACCCCACGGCACGACGGTCTCGGCCTTCGCCTCGCTCTCCGTGACGCCCCCCATGGTGGTCTTCGCCCTCGACAACCGCGGCACCATGCGCGACCGGATCGCCCTCGCCGGGCAGGTGGGCATCAACGTGCTGGCCGGCGACCAGGCGGAGATCGCCGTCCGCTTCGCCCGGCCCGGGCTGCGGTTCGACGCGACCGCCTGGCACCTGCACGACGGGGTCCCGCGCATCGACGGCGTGGCCGCGTTCCTGGTCTGCGACCAGGTGGAACTGCTCCCCGGCGGCGACCACACCGTCGTGCTCGGGCGCGTGCTGCACGCGGAGTCCGCCGGCGACGTGTCGCTGTCCTACCACCTGCGCGAGTTCCACGCGGTCCCGCCGGAGGCCCCGGCGCAGTAAAGGTTTGCTCGAATTGCCAGCCGACGTAGGGTTGGGGCCATGAGCATCGCCGCCCAGTTGTGTTCCTCGACCCGCATCGCCGACATGTTCAAGATCGGCATCGGGCCGTCCTCGTCGCACACCGTCGGGCCGATGCGCGCCGCCGCGCTGTTCTCCACCCGCCTCAAGGGGCTCCCTGTCGCGAGGATGACCGCGCGGCTCTGCGGGTCGCTGGGGGCCACCGGCCGCGGCCACATGACGGACCGGGCGGTCATCCTCGGTTTCCAGGGCTACCACCCGCAGACGGTGCCCGCGGAGGTGGTCGCCGACTCGCTGCGGCTCACCGCCGAGCAGGGCCACATCGTCGTGGACGGCCGCGAGGTGCCGTTCGAGATCGACCGCGACGTGGCCTTCGAGCCCCGCACGCTCCTGAAGTTCCACGTCAACGGCATGGTGTTCCAGGCCTTCGACGAGGCAGGTGCCGAGCTCGCGAAGGGCACCTACTACTCCACCGGTGGCGGCTTCGTCAGCGAGGAGGTCGCCGAGGGGCACGTCATCTCGCTCGACGCGCAGCCCGACGACGCGGTGCCCGAGCCGTTCCCGTACAACCACGCCTCCGAACTGCTCGCGATCTGTCAGCGCGAGGGCCTGTCCATCTCCGACGTGGCGCGCGCCAACGACGGCGGCGGCGAGGAGCTCGACGCCTACCTCGACCTCGTGCACCAGACCATGAACGAGTGCATCGACGCGGGCGTCGCCGCCACAGGGGTGCTCCCCGGCGGGCTGAACGTGCCCCGTCGCGCGCGGGCGCTGCGCGAGCAGCTGATGAACCGCGGCGGCGAGGCCGGCCCGAGCTGGCGGTCGCACAACGACCCCATGGCGGGCATCGACTGGGTCAACCTCTACGCGCTCGCCGTGAACGAGGAGAACGCCGCCGGCCAGCGCGTGGTGACCGCTCCGACGAACGGCGCCGCGGGCATCATCCCCGCGGTCATGCGCTACTACGAACGCTTCATCCCGGGCGCGAGCCAGGACGGCGTCCGCCGCTACCTCCTCACCTCCGCGGCGATCGGTGCGGTCATCAAGGCCAACGCGTCCATCGCGGGCGCGGAGGTCGGCTGCCAGGGCGAGGTGGGGTCCGCGAGCTCCATGGCCGCCGCCGGGCTCGCCGAGGCGCTGGGCGGCACACCGCTGCAGGTGGAGAACGCCGCCGAGATCGCCATGGAGCACTCGCTCGGGCTGACGTGCGACCCCGTCGCCGGCCTCGTCCAGATCCCCTGCATCGAACGCAACGCCATCGGCGCCGTCAAGGCGATCAACGCCGCACGCATGGCGCTCTGGGGCGACGGGCGCCACCAGGTCCCGCTCGACACGGCCATCGAAACCATGCGGCAGACCGGTCACGACATGCTGACGAAGTACAAGGAGACCTCCGAGGGCGGGCTGGCGGTCAACGTGATCGAGTGCTGACGCCCCGCTTTGAATCCGTGCGCGAGGCGGTGCTAGAGTAACTCCTTGCCTGGGGCTATGGCGCAGTTGGTAGCGCGTCTCGTTCGCAATGAGAAGGTCAGGGGTTCGAATCCCCTTAGCTCCACAATTTCAGATGTACTAGAACACCTGACATCGGTGGAAGCCGTTGTTGGTGCGAGGGCGGCGAACGGCTCAGCGAGCTTGATCGTCGCCCTTTCGTCTTCGCTGATCTCGATGCCGTTGGTGAGCGCTTGGTTCGCCATGTGACACCGACGTACTCGCGAAAGAGCCGAGTGGCGTGCGAGTGAGAGTGCCAGCCAACCCGCTGCATCGCGGCAGTGACCGTCAAATCGGTCTCCCGCAACAGCTTGGCGAGGTGCTCGGCGCGGATCATCGTCAGGAACGCCAACGGGGTCTTACCGTAAGCCTCCACAAACACACTGGACAGACGCGACGGAGACAGATGAACCTCGTCAGCAAGGTCGTCCAGCGTCCACCGACGTGCAGGCTGCTCCCGCAGCAAGGTGGCAGCCTGCCGGACCTCGACACGCAAGGGTTTGAAGCGACGATCCCTTGGGAGCGTGGGCCGGATATGCGCACGCTGAGAAGGTGAAATACGTGCTGGAGAAACCGTGATGAACGGAGCGATGACATAGGCGATCTGGAACCACAATGCTTGGATGCGGAAGTAATGTCGTACGAAGTCCCCGTCGACGCTAAGCGCAACCAGCTCGTCCAGCCACGGCAGCAGGAGTCCGGCTCGTTTCTCGCCCAACCGTAAGATCTGCGCGGGCTCGGTGTATGCCGCTTCGACGAACTGTTGCGCGTCGAGTCGATCTTCGAGGTAGGCCGCATACTGCCAGCGCACCTGGTCGAGCACGTAGTCCGTTTCCAGATAAATCGTGGTGACGGTGATGTGACCCTCTGGTTCCGAACCTGCCAGCACATTCGCGCCCAGCAGGATCACATCACCGGGCTTCACCGGCTGATGCCCAAACTCCGAGAACACAAATGCAGAACCATCACGGACGACAACAACCTTCACGCAGTCGTAAGCCACTGGCCCCACGGGGCGGTAGATCGAGGACGTTCTGGCTACGAACGGGTGATAGAGAATCGCCATCTCGAAGTCGATTGGCACCGTAGCCGACGACGACTTGACCGGACGGCGCTATGCCATCCGTAGCTCGTCACCGACAGGTACTTGGAGCGTCTTCATCTTCCCGAAGATGTCGGGACGGCCGTAGTCAACGAACCTCAGGGTGACGCTCGTTGGGCTTGCTTCCACTATCTGCACATTGATCAGTTGGCCGTGGTCGTTGTAGGTCCATCGCTCCGCGAGATAGCCGAGTCCATGATTATTGAGGAAGGTCTCTGCCTCGTCACGAGACGTCGCTTCGCCGATGGGGACGCCGAAAGCGGTGCAAGGAACCCATTGTGCAGATGTTGTCTGGGTGACATGCCCGATGAGTTCGCCGTCGGCTCTATGAACAGCTGACGTTGCGCTGGTATTCATGAATCTTCTTTCTGAACGTGAGACAGTTTTGCAGTGACACTGGCAATGACCCGAGCAGTTTGAGCCGCGAGGAAGTTGAGTCCGGCCTCTTCTGACTGTGACCCGACATACCGTTCGATATCGACGTGTCGTCCCGCTCTCCACACTCTTTCGATGGCGGTCGATGAGTCGATGGCGATATCCGGTTTTCCCTGAATCAAGACGAGATCAGCAGTGCTTCCTGGACGCACATGACCCAGGTCGTCCAGTCCGAATACCTTCGCTGTCGCGGACGTTGCGGCCCTAAGCGCCTGGACTGGCGTGAGGCCGGCTTGTGTCAAGTGCCACAGTTCACGGTGGATGCTCGCCCCATGTGTTGTTCCAGGGTTGGGCGCATCGGTGCCAGCAAGGATGGGCACCCCGGCCCGATGAAGCTGTCGAATATTCGAGTATGCATCGAGGAACGACGGCATACCCGGAGGTACCCAACGGTCGCCCTGAGAGCGAATGGTGGCGCTCCACCGGTCTCCCAAGCGTTCGGCGATGCGAGGGTCCTCTAATAGCGGCATCTGGCCACCGGCAACGGGAAAGCCATCAGCGATAGACAAGGTGGAGATCACAGCGACGCCGCGATTCGCCAGGGTGTCGATCTGTTTGGCGTTCATCGGGTCCAGCGGAGCATGAGCAAGGACATCTACACCGGCCTCGGCGACTTCAACGGCATCGACGGAGCGTTGGGCATGCGCCACGACGAGCATCCCTGCTTTATGGGCAGATTCGACTAGAGCCCTCACGCACGTGACAGTCAATGAAGGCATGGCCCACTCGATTGACTGTCCGCCTTCGTAGAAGATCTTCAAGTATCGAGCGCCCTCGTTGAGGCGATCCTGCACAAAACGCTCAGCGTCGCTGGGCTCACGAATCGTCGGGAAGGGTGCGTACATCATCGACGGATGTCCACCCGGCGCGGTGGCACCAATGCTTGAGGTGTAGACACCGGCTATTGGTTGTGGGTGGGACTCGGCGCGCTCTGCTGCCAGCAAATCGGGCTTGCTGAACATGTCCAACATCGTGGTGACGCCGAAACTGAGGGCCTGAACCGAAGCCCCGGGCAGAAGATGCACGTGGGCATCGATGAGTCCAGGCAGCAGTGTCCCTTGTTGTCCGTCGATGATTTCGTCCTCGGGGCGGACCACACTCGGGTCACCGATGGCCACGACTGCCGGACCGTCGATGCGGACGGCCGATGCGTTGACGAGGGCAGCGCCGTCGAAGACGCGCACGTTGGTGATCGAGGTAGCCATACACTCACCGTAAAAGTTGACACAGTGTTAGAGTCAAGTGGAGGAGGAAGCGTGGACGAGTTGTCGATCAGCCAGGTCGCCAAGAGAACGGGTGTGTCTGCTCGTATGCTGCGTCACTACGACGAGATAGGCCTCTTCTCGCCTAGCCGCGTCAGTCCGAACGGCTACCGTTGGTACGCCGTGCAATCGCTGCCGCGCCTCTACCGCATCATGGCGCTCCGGCGGGCAGGGTTGGGACTGGCGGCCATCGCTGACATCGTCTCTGATCAAGCCGCTGAAGTCGGAGCCTTGCGTGAGCATCTGGTGGAGCTCAGAGCTGAGCGTGATCGTTTGACTTCACTCATCGACGCGATAGGAGAGCATGTTGCGCAGCTTGATGAGATGCACTCTGTCGGTTCCGGTGAACGCGATGACCATGTGGAAGAGCGAATCGCTTTCGCGAATCGTTTAAAGGGTCAGTTCGGCTCGAATGTCGGGGGAGAGTTGAGGGTTGACCCACTAGAACTGCTCAGCGAGGCTGATGTTGCCCACATCACGGCTGAGATGAAGCAGCTGATGCAGGGATTGGCAGCCCTGATGGTCGAACGGCACAGGCCTGACTCGCCTCAGGTGCATGACCTTGTAGCGCGGCACTTTGATCTGACAACTCGTTACTGGCCCACCGATCTCGCGACGTACCGGAGCTTGGGCCGTCTCTACGAGACTGATCCACTACAGCGCCAGATCGCTGTTGCTGCTCATCCGGACCTTCCTACCTGGCTCAGCACCGCGATCGAAAGCTATGTCGATGGAACTGCGGCCTCGAAACCCTGAACGGGAAGACGCCGAGGACGATGAGAGGTAGTCGCTGCTTCGAGCAGTTCTCTCACGCGTCGTAGTGCTCGGCCCTCAGCGTATCCCCACATGGTTGGCACCAAGGGTGCTGGCCGGTGCGCTGAGCGCACCTACCCCTGAGACCGCCCGTCCCGTGGCGGTCTCGGGAGGGGCCGGCCGTGGTCATGACGATCCGCGTGATGTCGTCCGGCCGCGGCTACGAATACCTGTTGAAGTCGGTGGCCGCGGGCGACGGCGACCGCAGCCTGGGCACTCCGCTGACCCGCTACTACACCGAGTCCGGCTGCCCGCCCGGGACATGGCTCGGCACCGGCCTCGCCAGCCTCGATACCGGGCAGGGGCCGGCGCTCGCAGACGGCGACATCGTGACCGAGGAGCACCTCGCTCGACTGTTGGGCGAGGGCGTGCATCCGGTGACCGGCGCGAAGCTCGGCTCGGCGTATCCGCGGCTGCAACCCCCACGCGAACGCATTGCAGCCAGGGTTGCACGCCTGGATGAGTCGCTGACCGGGAGGCAACGCGAAGAGGCGATCGAACGCATCCGTGAGGAGGAGGTTGCGAACAAGCCCCGCACTGCGGTTGCTGGCTTCGACCTGACGTTCTCGCCGCCCAAGTCCGTGTCGACGGTGTGGGGCGTCGCCGACGCACCGACGCAGGCGCTGATCGCGCAGGCGCATCACGCGGCGATGCGCGACACCCTCGCACTGTTGGAGGAACGAGTCGCCGCCACCCACGTCGGCCGGGGCGGGGTGGCCCGGATGCCGGTGACCGGGGTGATCGCCACGGCGTTCGATCACTACGACTCCCGCGCCGCCGATCCCCAGCTGCACACCCACGTCGTGGTCTCGAACAAGGTCCAGGGCATCGACGGGCGCTGGCGGACCCTGGACTCGCGGACCCTGCATCGAGCGGTGGTGGCGCTGTCGGCGTCGTACAACGCCTTCCTCACCGACCACACCGCCCGACTCCTCGGGGTCTCGTGGATGCCGGTGGATCGCGGGAAGGACCGCAACACCGGCTGGGAGATCGACGGCATATCGGCCGCACTAATCTCGGAGTTCTCCCGACGCACCACCGGCGGCGTGGGCGTGGAGGGGATCGAGCAGGTCAAGGACCGGCTGATCGCCGAGTACACCGCCGAGCACGGGCATGCGCCATCGGCGCGGATGATTGCGCGGCTGCGGCAGCAGGCGACGTTGGAGACCCGGCCGGAGAAGGAGTTGCACTCGCTGGCCGCCAACAGCGGTTTCGGCACCCCCACGTCGCGCGACGAGGCGGCCCACCTCGTCGCCGGCGGGTTCGCCGAGGCCGTGGGCGTGGGTCGCGCGGCCATCGCGAATCCCGACCTGGCTGTGCGATGGCGTCACGCGCTGCCGGAGAACGAGCCCGACCCGGACACGTTCTACACCGGCGGCCCGCGGGGCTACATCGACTACCCGGCCGCCGACGAGCCAGTCGTCAGGGCCAGCGCCTGACGCCTACAGCCCCCTGCGGAGGGTCCAGCGATTGCCCGACGCAGTGCGCTCGTGCCGCAGCTCGTCAAGCACCGCCTCTGCCAGCGCCAAGCCGCGCCCGGACTCGCTGTCGACGTCGGGCATCCCCGCCCCCTCGATCGCGACCTCGGCGGGCGGCGCCCCGTCGTCGATCGTGGCGTGGAGCGCGTCGCCGCCCATCCCCAGTTCCACGCGGAGCGCGAAGCTGGGCCCCGGGTTGTGCTGGATGACGTTGGTGAGGATCTCGCTGACGGCGAGGGCGAAGAGGTACCGGTGCTCGTCGGCGCCCGGTGGCGCCTCGTCCCAGAGCCGGTCGAGGGCGTCGAGGACCTCCTCGAGGATGGCGAGGTCGCACTCGCCGGTGACGACCGCGGTGCGCTCCCGGTCACCCGGCATTGAAGGCGGCGTCCGGCGTCGGGTGGTTGCGCAGCACCCTGTCGAGGTTGGTGAGCCGCAGCACGGACAGGACGTGTTCCGGTGCGGCGGCGATGCGCAGGTCGCCGCCAGCCACGCGCGCGGTCTTGAGCGCCCCGATGAGCGCGCCGAGGCCCGACGAGTCGATGAACGTCGCGGCCGACAGGTCCACGACGATGTTCTTGCGGCCCTCGGCGACGAGGTCGTTCGCCTCCTCGCGCAGGCGTGGGGCGACCGCGGCCGTGAACCGCCCCTCGATCGAGATGACTGCGTAGTGCTCTTGGACGGCGGTGCTCAGGTTCACGACTCTCCTTCGGTGATGGCTCTGGGCTGGGGCCCACGGTAGGCGGCTGCCTGGATGATTACGCTGAGGACGACGAGGTCGTACGCCACCCAGGCGGTGTTGACCAAGGTGCCGACCCCGTCGGCGGTACCGACGGCCACCCGCAGCGCCCCGATGACGAGCGCCACGACGAGCAGCACCATCGCGGTGAGCTGCGGCCAGATCTCCCGCCACGGGACGCCCGAGGGGTCGCGGCCGTCCTTCCTCGTGACGGCGAAGTTCAGCGGCCGGCCGAGGACGACGTTGGCGAACGCGGTCCAGCAGGCCTTGATCCAGACCGGGAACAGCGCGAGCGAGTACTGCTGGCCGCGCCACGTCTTCACTCCCCGTGCCACGACGACGAAAAGCAACTGGTTGGCGACGAAGGCCGGGATGAACCGCGCGAAGAAGTCGGTGCTCCAGGCGCTGACGGGCATCACGCCGAAGATCAGGTAGATGAACGGGGCCGCGAGGTAGACGACGGCCGCGAACCCGGATAGGTAGCTCCACATGGTGCCGAAGTACATGAGCCGCTGCCCGGCGGACAGGCCCCGCTTGACCAGCGGGTTGTCGCGCAGCATGACCTGCAGGGTGCCCTGCGCCCAGCGGAGGCGCTGCGTGAGCATCGTCCGGAGGTCCTCGGGCGCGAGCCCGGTGGCGAGCACCTCGTGGTGGTAGACGCTGCGCCAGCCCAGCGCGTGCAACTGCATGGCGGTGGCCATGTCCTCCGTGACCGAGATGGTGGCCAGCGGCAGGACCGGCTGCGCCTCGTCGCCGCGGTCGATCCGCAGTGCCTCCAGCAGCTGGCCGACCGCCTGGATCGAGCCGACCGGCGACAGGTCCGTCTCGACCAGGAGGTCGAGGCCACGGTCGTCGACGACCACGGCGTCCAACTCGGCGTCGCGCTCGAGCGGCAGCTGCGCGATAGCCGCCAGATCGGCCCGCATCGAGTCGACGTCCCGGGCGACGAGCCGCCGGGATGCCTCGTCCACGACGCCGCGGAGCTCGAACGTGACGTCGGCGATCGGCTCGCCGGCGTCGATCCGCGCACGGGCCGCTCCGACGGCGGACCTCACGTCGACGAGTTCGCGACGCAGGTCCTCGTCGTCGGTGCGTCCGATCTCCTTCGCGAGGACCTTCTCCGACGTGCGCAGGACCCGCCTCGTCGAGTCCGTGACGTCCCGGACGTAGCCGACGATGCCCAGCTGCATCAGCGCCTCGCGACGCAGCACCGCGTTCGAACCGCAGAAGAACGCGGCGTTCCAGCCGTCCTTGCCCTGCTGGATCGGCCCGTAGAACAGGGGCGCCTGGCTGCCGAGCGGATCGGCCTCGTCGACGTTGCCGAACCACTGCGGTGTCTGGACCAGGGCGACGGCGGGGTCGTCGGCGAAGTAGCCGAGGGTGCGGTGCAGGATCAGCGGATCGGGGACCTGGTCCGCGTCGAGGATGAGCAGGAACTCGCCGTCGGTCTGGAAGAGCGCACTGTTGAGGTTGCCTGCCTTGGCGTGCCGGGGCTTGCCCGTCCAGTCATCCGAGCGCGTGATGTAGCCGACTCCGGCCTCCCTCGCCCGAGCCTCCATCTCGGGGCGGGCGCCGTCGTCGAGGATCCAGGTGGTGTGCGGGTAGGCGATGCGCTTCGCCGCCTCAGCGGTGCGCATCACCATGTCGATCGGCTCGTTGTAGGTGGTGATCAGCACGTCGACGGTGCCCTGCGGCTCCGACTGTGGCCCGGGCCGTTCGCGCGCCCGCCACATGGTCAACGCGAACAGGAAGGTGTCCACGAGGCTGTACGTCTCGGCGACCACCAGGGGCACGGCGATCCACCAGGCGGACCAGTTGACGGAGTCCAGCCAGCGCCAGACGATGTAGTTCGCGCCGAGCAGGACCGACAGGACGGCCAGGACGCGGATGAGGATGAAGCGGCCGGTCAACGGTCCCTCCTGATGACGAATACGGTGACGTCGTCCGGGGCGGGTGCGAGGCGCGCCAGGCGCACCGCCTCGGCGACCGCTCCGTCGGGGTCGAGGACCTTGAGCGTCTCCGCCACTTGGCCGAAGGGGTCCTGCTCGTCGAGGATGTCGAGGAGCCCGTCGCTGCAGCAGATGAGCATGTCGCCGGGGGCCAGGACCGTGCGCGTCGCCACGCGCTCCTCGGCGATGGCGGCACCCATCCCGAGGGGCAGCCCGGTGGAGCGCAGCTGCTCGAACGTGCCGTCCGCGCGCAGCACGAAGGTCAGTCCGTGTCCCGCGTCGACGAGTTCCACCGCGCCGGAGGCGGTGTCGATGTCCGCGTGGACCGCCGTGACGAAGAGGCTGGCGTCGCCCTGCAGGCACTCCAGGAGCACGTCCGCCTCGTCGATGGCCTCGACGACGCTGCGTCCGGGTGCCGTGGCCAGGGATGCCCGGGTGAAGACCGCCGCCATGGCCGGACCGATCCCCTTGCCCATGGCGTCGGCCAGGGTGAACCGGAGCACGCCGTCCCGCAGGACCAGGTCGTACATGTCTCCCGCGAGTCTTCCCGCGGCCTGGCTGGCTGCGGCGATCGTGTAGCCGGGCACGCGAGGCAACTCCGCGGGACGGAGCGCATGTTGCACGAGCGCTGCGTGGCCGAGTTCCTGGTCGCGGGCGAGTTCGAGCTGGACCCAGGACGCGAGGTCGCGCAGCAACGCCTGGTCGGCCTCCCCGAAGCTCCTCGGTGCGGTGTCGAGGATGCACAGGGTCCCGACGGGTTCACCGCCCGGCGCGCGCAGGGGCTGCGCGGCGTAGAACCGCAGCTTGGGATCACCGGTCACGAAGGGGTTGTCGGCGAACAGCTCGACGGCGGAGGCGTCCTCGACCACGAGCGCGGCGTCGTGACGGACGGTGTAGTCGCAGAAGGAGTCCTTCCGGGGCGCTTCGCGCCCGCCCAGACCGATCTCGGACTTCCTGAATTGCCGGTCCCTGTCGATAAGGGAGACGCTCACCATCGGGACCCCGAACATCTGCTGCGCCAGACGCGTCACGCGGTCCACGCGTTCGTCAGCAGGTGTGTCGAGGATGTTCATTGCCTCCAGCGCGGCCTGCCGGCGAGCTTCGTCGATCAACTCGTTCCCCTTCTTCCTGGCCGTAGCCTAGCTAGGGACGACGGAAAATAATAAGGGGCCCTACCGAATGTTGGTCAGGCTTTGCACGAGCAGCGACGGGAGCGCGTCATGCCGGTTGAACTGGTGATCCTCGCCGACACCCACCTGCCCAAGCGGGCCAAGGACCTGCCGCCCGAGTTGTGGGCCGCGATCGACGACGCGGACGTCGTGGTCCATGCCGGGGACTGGGTCGACGTCGCGCTGCTCGACCAGCTCGAGCGTCGGTCGCGACGGCTCGTCGGCGTGTACGGCAACAACGACGGGGCGGACCTCCGGGCGCGCCTGCCGGAGGTCGCGCGCGCCGAGGTCGAGGGCGTGCGGTTGGCCGTCGTCCACGAGACGGGGCAGGCGGCGGGTCGCGAGGCCCGCATGGCGGCCGCGTTCCCGGAGACGGACGTGCTCGTGTTCGGCCACAGCCACATCCCGTGGGACAAGGTGGCGCCCGGCGGGCTGCGGCTGCTGAACCCGGGATCCCCCACCGACCGCCGCCGTCAGCCGGTCGGCACGTTCATGACCGCCACGGTCGCCGACGGACGGCTCCTCGACGTCGTGCTCGTGCCGGTGGACCCCGCCTGGCGGGCCTAACTCAACCGTCCCGCTCCCCCCGGCGCGGTGTGCTCAGCGGCCGAGGTCGCGTCGCCGGAACCCGACGAAGCCCAGCACCACGAGCGCCGCGGTCACCAGCGAGATCCAGAGGAGCCCGAGTCGGCTCTCGTCGGTGGCCATGTTCGGGACGTGCCAGAACGGGCTGATGGCGAGCACCTCGTCGCGCAGTTTGAAGGTCGGGCCCAGCAGTGTGAGGACGAACGCGAGCAGCACCCCCGCCCAGGCGGCGAGAGTCACCTGCGGGCGGACCCCGACCACCAGCACGGCGACCGCCACCACCGTCCACACGGCGGGCACCGTCGCCACCGCCTGGAGCAGCGTGTCCGTGAAGCCGACGCCGATGTCCGCGCGGCTGGCGAGCGTCGCGACGAGCGTCCCGGCGATCACCAGGTAGGCGGCAGGCGCCGTGAACGCGAGCAGCAGGTTGCTGGCGTAGTACCGGGGCCGGGCGACGCTCGTCGCCATGACCGGCTCGACGCGTTCGGCCAGTTCCTCGGCGCGGACGCGCAGCATCACCTGGACGCCGGGGATGGCCGTGAGGATGCCGAGCAGGTTGAGCACCGTGACGAGGAATGCGCCCACCAGCTTGTCGGCCGAGGCGGCGCCCGCGGCAAGGAACTGCTGCACGGCGGAGTCGCGCGCCAGCAGGTCCTTGATCGAGGTCGTGAAGTAGCCGTAGACGAAGCCGAGCAGCACGAACGCGATCCCCCACGCGACGAGCGGCCCCCGGTTGACGCGGAGGGCGAGCGCCATGGTCGACCGGACCTTGCCGCGGGCGGGGCCCGGCCGCGGCGCGATGGCGCCCATGCCGAAGTCGCGCCGGCCCTGCAGCGCGAAGGCGGCCACCAGCAGCAGCACGGTCAGCCCGGCGGCGGGCAGCAGCGGCCACCACACGTTGTCGACGCCCGGCCGCGTCTCGGTCATCCAACCGAGCGGGTTGGCCCACACGGTCCAGTCCGGGGCGTCCATCGAGTAGGCGAGGCCGCGCAGCAGGAACAGCACCCCGAGCGTCGCCACCGCGAACGAGCTGGACGCGCGCGCCTCCGAGCCGATCTGCGCGGTGACGGCTGCGATGCCGGCACACATCCAGCCGGTGGCGGTCATCGTCGCGCCGAGCAGCATCGACGACTCCCAGTCGCCGCCGGTGAGTCCGGTCGCCACGCCCACCACCACCCCCAGGACCGTGGTGAGCCCGATCGTCGTCACCACGCCCGCCATCAGTCTGGCGTCCCGTCCGACGACGCCGGAGGCCAGCAGCTCCGCCTGGCCGGAGTCCTCCTGGGCGCGGGTGGCGCGGATCAGCGTGAAGATGGCGCCGAGCCCGACGAGGAAGCCGCCGAGCGCAAGGGAGCGCCATGCGTTGAAGCCGTCCGTGGTGGACAGATCGAACGCGGGACCGAAGATCAGGCCGAGCGCGGGGTTGGCACCGATGGCGACGCCGAGCGCCATCCGGTCCTGCTCCGTCGGGAAGATCTGCGGGTAGCCGAGCACCGACGAGACCGAGAGCAGCGTGGTGACCAGCACCCACGGGGCGAAGTGGCGGCCGTCGTGGCGCGCCACCGGCCGCAGCAGCGGCAGCGTGCCCGCCACCGCGCTGCTCATCGCTCGCCCTCCTCGCCCTCGTACAGCCGCAGGAAGAGCGACTCCAGCGACGGCGGCTCGACGGTGAGGGCCGTCACCCCGAGCGGGAGCAACGTCTCGAGGGCGGCGCTGATGCGCGACGACTCAACGGTCGCCCACAGCCTGTTGCCGTCGATCCGCACATCCTCCAACGCGTCGAGCGACGCGTGGGCGGGGAGCGTGACGACCTCGGCGTGGATCGTCGTGCGGGTCCTGCCCCGCAGGTCAGCGAGGGTGCCCGTCTCGGCGACGCGTCCGTCGCGAATGATCGACAACCGGTCGGCCAGGGACTCGACCTCGGCCAGGATGTGGCTGGAGAGCAGCACGCTGGAGCCGCGGCCCTTGGCCTCGACGACCACCTCCTGGAACACGTTCTCCATCAGGGGGTCGAGGCCGCTGGTGGGCTCGTCGAGGATGAGCAGCTCGGCGTCGGACGACAGGGCCGCGACGATCGCCACCTTCTGCCGGTTACCCTTCGAGTACTGGCGGCCGCGCTTCGTGGGGTCGAGTTCGAACCGTTCGACGAGTTCGGCGCGACGTCGCTCGTCGAGACCCCCGCGCAGCGACCCGAGGAGGTCGATCGCCTCACCACCCGTCATGCCCGGCCACAGCGAGACCTCGCCCGGCACGTACGCGATGCGGCGGTGCAGTTCGACGACGTCGCGCCAGGGGTCGCCGCCGAGCACGCGCACGGACCCCGAGTCAGCGCGGAGCAAGCCGAGCAGCACGCGGATGGTGGTGGACTTGCCGGCTCCGTTGGGGCCGAGGAACGCGTGCACCTCGCCGGGCGCGACTTGGAGGTCGAGCCCGTTCAGCGCGCGGAAGCGGCCGTAGGATTTCGTCAGCTGCTCGACACTGATCACCGCATCGCCGGTACCCATGGGACTCTCCTCATCTGGCGCACCCGCCGTCAGTGTATTCCCGCTGCTCGGACCGCCGTCGCCGCCACGACGCAACGCCCACCCGCCTATCATCGGCCCATGGCCAGAGTCGGATTCGCCCGCTGGCGCAGCGAGCTGCCCAGCGGCGGCAATCGTTACGACGACGAGCTCGCGGCCGGGCTGCGACGGCTCGGCATGGACGTCCGCGAGTACCCGGTCGAGGGCCCGTGGCCGCTTCCCGGCGAGGAGGATCGCGCACGGTTGGCGGAGTTGATGACCGAAGAGCGGCACTGGCTCGTCGGCAACATCGTCGCTTCCGCAGTCCCTGAACTGCTCCGACGTGCGGCTGCCGAGGGCCGGCACGTCACCATGCTCCTGCACTACTTCCCGGCCGACGACACCGCCATGACGGCCGACGAATGCGCACGGCTCGCTGCGACCGAGGAGGAGGCGGTGCGGACCGTCGATCGGGTCGTCGTGACCAGCCCGTGGGCGGCGCGCGAGGTGGCCGCCCGGTACGGCCGCGACGACGCGGTGGTGGCGGTCCCGGGCGTCGACCCGGCACCGCTCGCCGCCGGGTCCCGGGCTGACGGCGAGCCCCCGCGGCTGCTGTGGCTCGGCCGCCTCTCGCCGGGCAAGGATCCGCTCACGCTCGTCGATGTCTTGGGAATGGTGGCCGACCTGCCCTGGGTCGCGCGTCTGGTGGGCCCCGACTCCGTGGACCGCGCACTCACCGACGCGGTGCGACGCCGAGCGCGGCAGTCCGGCGTCGCGGACCGGACCGAGTTGCTCGGCGAGCGGACCGGGCAGGCGCTGGAGGCGGTGTGGGCGGAGACCGACCTGCTGGTGCACACCTCGCGCGCGGAGACCTACGGCATGGTGGTGGCCGAGGCGGCGGCCCGCGGCATCCCGTCGCTGGTCGGGGCCGGCACGGGCGCCGTCGAGGCGCAGACTGCGGGTGCCACCTTTCCCCCCGGCGACGCGTCCGCGCTCGCGGAGCTGTTGCGGGCCTGGCTCACCGACCCGGCGCTCGCCGCGCGGTGGCGCGCGGAGGCGTCCGCCGCCCGGGCCGGCCTGCCGACCTGGGCCGACACGGTCCGTGCCGTGGCCACGGCGCTCGCCCGCTGAGCGTCACCAGCGCAGCTGCTCCGGCGCCACCACGCGCAGCACGCGACGCTCGACCGCCTCCACCAGCGCGTAGGCCGCCAGCGCGACCAGCGTGACGACCACGACGGTGGACCACAGCGACGTGTAACGGCTCGTCGCGGCGTCCACCGCCATCATGTTGCCGAGCCCGGTGCCGGTGGCCAGCCACTCCGCGACGGTGGCGGCGAGCAGCGCGGTCGGGGCGGCGATGCGGGCTGAGGCGAAGAAGGCCGGCGCCATCGCCGGCAGCCGCCCCAGGAGGAGCACCCTCGTCGACGGAGTCGCGTACGTCGCGAACACGTCGGCGACCTGGCCCGGCAGCTGGGCCAGACCGTAGAGGCAGGAGACCAGGGTCGGGAAGAAGGTCATGATCGCCACGACCACCGCGGTGCCGAACGCCCCGCGCCCGAGGGCCGCCACGAGCAGAGGCGCGATCGCGATGACGGGCACGCAGCGCAGCGCCACCGCCACCGGGGTGAGCGCCCTGCGGAGGCGGGGCGACAGGGAGAACAGGGTCGCGAGCACCACACCGAGGAGCAGGCCCGCGAAGTAGCCGGGGATGGCCACCGCGGCCGTCTCGAGGGCGGCCGTGAGCAGCTCGTCGCGGTGAGCCCCGGACTCGGGGGACGAGACGAGCCAGTCCCAGACGTCCCAGGGCCGCTTGGCGAAGTAGGGGTTGAGGCCGGTGACCGCGAACACCCCGACCCAGGCCGCGAGGACGACTGAGGTCGTGACCAGGATCCCGCCCAGCGCGCGGAGGAGCCGCTCTGAGGCCGACCTGCCGCGCCCATGGCCCGGCGTGCTGAGCAGCACCGTCGGCTGCTCCACCGCGAGGCGGCGCGCCGCCCACGCGACGAGCAGGTAGCCCAGCAGCGACACGGCGGTGCTCAGCAGCATCAGGGCCCACAGCCCGTCGGTGTCCAGGCTCCGAAGCGCGAGGATCGACAGCACACCCACCCCGCGTTCGGCGCCGGTGAACTCCCCCACCAGCGCACCGAGGAACGCCGCCGGGACCGTTGCCTGGAGCCCCGCCATCAGGTACGGCAGGGAGGCGCGGGCCCGGATGACGACCAAGGTGGTCCAGCGGCCGCGCCCGTACGTGGCCGTGAGGTCGAGCCACGACTGCGGCACCGCGCGCAGCCCGACCAGGAGCGGCACCAGCGTGAGGTAGAAGACCGCGAACGCGGCCAGCGTGATCTGCGGGCCGTCGCCGAAGCCGTACACCAGCCGCAGTAGCGGACCCAGCGCCACGAGCGGCAGGCAGTAGACGACGAGCGCGAACCGCAGCACCAGCCGCTCGACCCCCGGGAGCAGCACCACGAGCAGAGCGAGCGCCACCGCGGCGAGGTTGCCGAGGAGGTAGCCGAGCGCGGCCTCGCGCGTCGTGAACCAGAGGCCGCGCCCGTAGACCTCGGCGTTGTCTACGAGCTTGGCCACGATCCCCGAGGGGGTGCCCACCAGGTGCCGGCCGGCGAGCAGCGTCCTGCCCACGAGTTCCCACAGCCCGACGGCCATGACCCACCCCAGCACCGTCCTCAGCACTCCAGGCACGCCTCACCCCTCGTCGGCGGCGTACTGGTCGACCCCGAGCAGCGCGCCGACGCGTTCCACGAGCCGGGTGAACTCCTCGCTGTGGAGGTGCTGCATGCGGCGGGGACGATCCAGCGCGACGGGGAGGTCGGCCAGGATGGTGCCCGGCCGCGGCGACATGACCAGCACGCGGTCGGCCAGGAGCACGGCCTCCGGGATGGAGTGAGTGACGAGCAGCGTCGTCGTGCTGGTGCCCGACCAGAGCGGCGGGAGTTCGATGTTGAGCCGGCGGCGGGTGAGCTCGTCGACCGCTCCGAACGGCTCGTCCAAGAGCAGCAGTCTCGGCTCGGTGACGAGGCAGCGGGCGATGGCGGCACGCTGGCGCATGCCCCCTGAGAGCTGCGCCGGTCGTGCCCTCTCGAAGCCCGCCAGCCCGACCTTCCGCAGCAACGCGCTCACGCGTGCCGGGTCGGCCGGCCTGCCCGCGAGCCGCTGTGCCAACGCGACGTTGCCCGCGGCGGTCCGCCACGGCAGGAGGGAGGCGTCCTGGAAGGCGATGGCCATCTCACCGCGACGACGGACTGCGAGGGGCTCGTCGCCGTCGATCAGGACCGAGCCGCCGGGGTCCGGGCGTTCCAGCCCGGCGATGATGCGCAACAGCGTCGACTTGCCACACCCGGAGGGCCCGACGAGCGCGGTCACCGAACCGGGGGCGAGTGTGAGGTCGCGCGGTTCGAGGACCGCCAGCGGGCCGGCGCCGGTCGCGAAGGTCTTGCCGACGGCGGCACAGACGACCTCCGGGGCGCCGCGCACGCCCGCCGCGGTCACGCCGTCGGCCCGTCCGCGTACACCTCTTCGAGGATCGACCGGTCCCACATCTCGGCGGTGCCGCCCTCGATGCCGAGCAACTCGAACAGCTTCAGGTTCTCCTGCACCTGCTCGTCGGTGAACCAGCCGAACCCGAACTCGTCGGTCAGGTCGGAGTACATGATGTCGAGCTGGACGTCGGCCATCCCGCGCTGCGTCTCGAGGTCCAGCCCGGCGTCCGGGTAGGCCTCGACCGCAAGCTCCGCGGCCGCCTGCGGGTCGTCCTTGTACAGCTGCCAGCCCCGGGCGTCGCCCCGGAACAGGCGGACGATCTGGTCGCGCTTCTGCTCGTCGGCGAGGCTGGAGCGCAGCACGGTGCAGGTCTGGCTCATGGGGTTGTAGCCGTGGTCGGCGAGCAGCATCGAATGGCCTTCGATGCCCTGGACGGCCAGCGCAACCGGGAGGTCGTTGTAGAAGCAGTAGAGCCCGTCCACCTGGCCGGCGGTGAGGACCGCGGGGTCGTACTGGCTCGGGACGAAGACGAGGTCGTCCTTGGTGAGGCCGTTGATGGTGAGGAACGCCTCGAGGCCCGGGGTGTCTGTTCCGGCGACCCCGATCCGTTTGCCGACGAGGTCCTCGGGCCCGGTCAGCGGGGCGTCGGCCAGCGACAGGATGGTGACGGGGCTCTTCTGGTACTGCGCCCCGATGATGACGAGGTCTGCGCCCTCGGCGTTCGATCTGGCCACCCCGTCGGCCACCGAGATGTTCATGAGCGCCGCGCCGCTGACGGTGTTGGCGTCGCCGGCGACATTGGGCCCGCCGGGCGCGAGCTGCACGTCGAGACCCTGCTCCTCGAAGAGGCCGCGGTCCTTGGCGAGATAGGTCCCGCCGAACTGCACGGAGTGCGTCCACGACAACTGGTAGGTGACTGCGTCCTTGCCCTCGGGGGAGGCCGGGTCGTCCCCGCACCCGACGAGGACGGCCAGCGAGGCGGCGCCGAAGCCGCCCATAGCGGCGCGGCGACTGAAACGTGGGGTGAGCATCTGTCTACGACCTCCCTGTCGAGCGGGCCGACGGGCGCGCTCGCCCCCGGCCTTCCCCGCATCCTAGGCGCGCGCGGTGCCGTCGCGGCGGAAACGCAGCGCTCCCGGGCAGTCTCAGGCTCAGAAGCTCCCGGTGCCTCCCAGTTCCCTGACGAGAGGGCCGAGCACCAGGCTCATGGCGGCGACGGCCTCGTCGACGGTGTGGCCGTCCAGCAGCAGCGTCGCCCCGTGGATGACCGCGTTGACGAGCGACGCCACCTGCTCGGGCGAGTCGACGTCCAGCGAGACGAGCGTTTCCACGAGCGGCTGCTGGAGTTCGCGGTGCATGCGCGCAGCGTCCTCGTCGACCGCTTCGCTGGGCTCGAGCGCGGCGAGTGCAGCGCCGACGGCGTGGGCGCCCTCGGCGACCAGCCGCACGTTCGTCACCGCATAGGCGAGGATCCGGTCGGCGGGCGTCGGGGCTGCGGACATCGCGGACGCGATTCGCCGGACCCATCGGGGATAGATGTCCTGCACCATCGCGCGGAGCAGGTCGCGGCTCGAGTCGAAGTACTGGTAGACGCTGGACCTGGCGAGGCCCGCGCGGGAGGCCACCTGACCGAGCGCGGGCGGCTCCCCTGTCTCCAGCAGCAGCGCGTGGGCGGCGTCGAGGAGTGCGCGCTCGCGGGCAGCCCTATGGGCGGCCACCGTGGGTTCACTGATGCGCGGCATGGGGCCGACCATACGCGCAATCTTTTCGACATGGTGTCGATATCCCGCTAACCTTCTTCCATGACGTTCGTCCACTCGATCGCCCTGTTCGTCCACTTCATCGGCGCCGCCGCCCTGGTCGGCGGCTGGCTCGCCACCTTCCGCAAGCCCACCGTGCTGCAGTGGCAGCACATCGGGGCATGGCTGCAACTGCTCTCCGGCCTGGCGCTCGTCGGCCTGCTCGAGATGGGCGACGGGCAGGTCAACCACATCAAGATCGGCGTCAAGCTACTCATCCTCCTCGGCGCCCTCGTCGCCGCCTTCATCGGCCGCCGGAAGGTCAAGCGCGGGGAGCCCGTCTCGGTGGGCCTCGCCCACGCGGTCGGCGGGCTCGCGCTCCTGAACATCGCGATCGCCGTCTTCTGGTGACCCGTCCTGCCGGGCCGGTGACCTAGGCTCGGCAGCGTGACCGGATGCTACGTGGGCGTCTCCGGGTGGCGGTACCGGAACTGGCGCGGCGACTTCTACCCCGCGGGGCTGCGCCAACGCGACGAGTTGCGCCACGTCGGTGCGACGATGACCTCCGCCGAGATCAACGGGTCCTTCTACTCGCTCCAGCGGCCATCCTCGTACGCCGCCTGGGCGGCCGAGACCCCGGATGACTTCGTGTTCGCGGTGAAGGGCGGCCGCTACATCACCCACATGAAGCAGCTGCGCGAAGTGGAGACCCCGCTCGCGAACTTCTTTGCTTCCGGCGTCCTCGCCCTCGGCCGCCGGCTCGGCCCGATCCTGTGGCAGCTACCCCCGCGCATGGCGTTCGACGCAGAGAAGGTCGGCCACTTCCTGTCGCTGCTGCCGCGCACCCACGGCGAGATCGCTGCCCTCGGCCACGGGCACGACGAGAAGCTCACCCCGGAGCGGGTGCGGCTCGAGATCGCCCCCGACGCCTCGCCCGGCCGCCCGGTCCGGCACGCGCTGGAGCCCCGACACCCGACGTTCGACTCACCGGAGGCGCATGCGCTGTTGGCGGCCCACGACGTGTGCATGGTGATAGCCGACAGCGCGGGTACCTGGCCCACCATGAGCGACGCGACGAGCGACTTCCGCTACGTCCGGCTGCATGGCGAGCAGGAGCTCTACGCCAGCGCGTACACCGACGAGTCGCTCGACCGCTGGGCCGCGCAGTGCCGAGCCTGGTTGGAAGCCGGCCTCGACACCTACGTCTACTTCGACAACGACGCCCGAGGCCACGCGCCACACGACGCGGTCAGGCTGCTCGAGCGACTGCGCTGACGCCACTGTCCAACCGATACGACGAACCGTAGTAATCCGGTGGCGCGGGGCGTAGCATGGAACGACGGATGGTGGCTCGCGACGCCCTCCCGCGTCGCCGCGCATCCATGGGGAGCCATCATGATCGTGCATCGTTCGGACGTCGTGAACGGCGCGCGTCTCGCGCACACTCATGCGGCGCGGACGCCGCGTCGCTGGCCGCCGGGCTTCACGATCGCGGCCGGCGCCTTCTACACGTGCATGGCGGGCGTCCACCTCGGCGTCGTCGTGGCGAACCCGCAGGTCTACGCCTCCTATGGGGAGGCGGCGTCGATGGAGTGGGTGAGCAGGCTCTGGGCCCAGGTCTTCATGGCGAACCCCGTGTTCTGGGGGCTGGTCGCCGCGGGTCTCGAGGTCCTGATCGGGGTCCTGCTGCTCGTCGGCGGCCGCGCGTCCAGGCTCGGCTGGGTCGCCGTCGCGGCCTTCCAGGTGGCGCTGATCCTGCTCGGGTGGGGCTACCTGTTCTGGATCGTCCCTGCGCTGGCCATCGCGGTGCTCGGCGCACGCCACGACTGGCCGCTCCTGGCACGGCCGGCGACTTTCTGAACCCCTCCCGCTGGGCCGGTCCGTCGTCCTAGGCTGATGGGCGACGAAGGAGTGCCCATGCCGAAGCCTTACGGAGTCCAGATCGCCGTTGACTGCCGGGACGCCCATCCGCTCGCCGATTGGTGGGCGGAGACGCTGGGCTGGGTCGTGGAGCCGAGCGACCCGGCCTTCATCCAGCGGATGCTCGACGAGGGCTACGCGAGCGCGGACGACACGCAGACCTACAAGGGCAAGTTGGTCTGGCGTGGCGCCGCGGCGATCTGCCCCTCCACCGAGGTCGGAGACCCGGCTCGACGGCGCATCCTCTTCCAGGACGTCCCGGAGCCGAAGACGGGCAAGAACCGGATGCACTACGACATCCACTCCGGCGGTGAGGACATCGACCGCCTGCGCGACGAGCTGGTCGGGCGGGGGGCCACCTACGTCGCGTCGCACGCGCAGGGCCCGTTCCGTTGGCACGTCATGCAGGACCCGGAAGGCAACGAGTTCTGTGTCAGCTGAGGCGGGACCGGACAGGAAGCCGACGGTGGACGTCGCCATCATCGGCGCCGGCAGGCTGGCCAAGGCCATCCGGGACCAGTGCGTCGCACGCGGCGCGACGGCGACCCTCCACTCCCGCTCGACCGGATTCGATGTCCTCGACCCGGAGCCGGCCGACCGCCTCGGAGCACCCCACGTCGTCGTCGAGGCCACTGACGTCTTCACCCAGAACGCCAACCGGGCGAGGCAGTTCTTCAGCCGGTCCACCCGGGCGGCCAACGCGGTCGCGCGGGCCCACGGCGCGAGGCACGTGCTGGTCTCCATCGTCGGCTGCACGCGTCCCGAGCTGCAGGGCAACGGGTACTACGCCGGGAAGGCGGAACAGGAGCGCATCGCGCTGGCGGAGCACGAGCGCCTCACGATCGTCCGCTCGACCCAGTGGCACGAGTTCGCCCGCCAGAACCTCGACAGGATGCGCCTCGGCCCCTTGGCCGTCGTGCCGTCCATGACCGTGCAGCCCGTGGCCCTCGCATCGGTCGCCGACGTGGTCGCCCGGTGCGTCACCGGTGAGCTCCCGGAGGGCATCCACGACGTGGCCGGGCCGGAGGTCACCACCCTGTGGGAGATGACGAAGGCCCTCCCCGGCACGGGTGCGCTCCCGGTCGCGCTACCCGTCCCCGGACGCACCGGCAAGGCGTTCCGCCACGGCGCCCTACTGCCCGGCCCGGACGCCGAGATCCTCGGGCCGACGTTCGGTGAATGGCTGATGGCCGGGGCATGACGCGGCCCCGCCGACGGAAGGTCGACGGGGCCGCGAGCGTCAGGCGAGCTTCGCGTCGAGATTGATCTCAGGGACGCTGGCCAGCGCCTGGGAGACCGGGCAGTTCTTCTTGGCCGACTCGGCGATGCGCCGGAAATCGTCCTCGGACAGGCCGTCGACCTGTCCCTCGACCGCGAGGTCGATCTTCGTGATGCCGGAGCCGACGGCGAAGGTCACCTTCGCGTTGGTCTGGAGCTGGGTCGGGGCCGTGCCGTTCTCGGACAGTTCGTGGGAGAACTGCATCGAGAAGCACGTCGCGTAGGCGGCCGCGATGAGCTCCTCGGGGGTGGTCGAGGAGCCGGACTCCTCCGAGCGGGCCTTCCAGTTCGCCTGGAACGAGCCGGCACCCGAGGTGTCGAGGTTGACGGTGCCGGAGCCGGTGGGAAGGTCGCCCTTCCACACGGTGGTTGCGCTGTTGACGATCGGGGTTGGCATGGTGCCTCCTTTACGTTCTGCGACGCGGGTCCTCGCGCCGCCGGCGCTGTGCCGTCCCTCCACACTACGACCGTCCGAGGCCGCTTTGGCCGCTTCGCCGATGCAGTCGTCCGGCGACGCGGACAAGGGTGGACACGAGGGCGCGTAGGCTCTTGTGTCCCGCGGACTCGACGGCTGAAGGAGCGAGCAACGACATGATCGATCTTCCTCCCATCACCTGGCAGGCGGCGCTGGTCGGTCTGGCCGTCCTGCTCGCCGGTGCGTTGCTCGGTTTCCTCGTCCGTCACCTCGTCCACACCGTCCTCGCCTGGCGAGGGCGCAGCGAAAGCTCCTCACGGGTCTTCTCGAGGTTGTTCCAGTGGATGATCATCGTGCTGTTCTCGGCGGGCGCGATCACCATCGTCTTTCCCAGCGTCAAGCCCGTGGACGTGCTCGGCGGCATCACGATCGTCTCCTTGGCAGCCGGCATCGCGTTCCAGACCGTGCTCGGAAACATGTTCGCCGGAATCGTCATCCTGGCCCGGGATCGCTTCCGCGTCGGCGACCAGATCTCGGTGCTCGACCACGCCGGCACCGTCAGCGAGATGGGGCTCTCGCATGCGGCCCTCCGCACGTTCGACGGGCGGCTGGTGCTGATCCCCAATTCATCACTCCACTCCGAGATCGTGACGGTCCAGACCGGCTACGAGAAGGTACGTTCGACAGTGGCGGTGGATCTCGACGACGCCACCGACCTCGCGACCGCGAGGGCGGCGGCCCTGGCCGCCATGGAACAGCTCCCGGATGTTCTCGACGACCCACCTCCCCAGGCGATCCTGCGCGAGATCGGCACGGCGACGGTGCGCATGGACCTGCTCTTCTGGTCGGGCTCCAGACAGATGGAGACGCGCAACGCCCAGGACGCGGTGATCAGGGCGGTCCTCGAGACTTTCCGTGCGCACGGCGTCAAGGCCGGGGACGAGGTGGTCACGGTCAAGTTGGTGGGCGCGGACCCCGGCCCAGCGGAAGTCCCCACCGTCCCCCGTTGATTCCTTCAGGCGGCGGCCCCGGGGGTCGTCGCTCCCGTCGTCCGGCGCCTGCGCTTCCGGCGCCGCACGAGGAACACCGCGAGGGCACCGCCCCAGACCACGGAGAACGCGCCACCGATGGTTCCCGGCGACGTGGGCGCGTGGGGCAGGACGAGCGCCGCGATGCCGAGGACGATCGTCGCGATGGCGGACGTCCACATCGGCAGCCGCCAGCCCGGCAGCCGTGTCGCCGCCAGGAGGACCAGCAGCGGGTAGAGGAGGATGGCGGCGGCCAGTTCGGCGAACCGGTCCCCCGCCACGCACCGGCCCAGGTAGCAGGCCGGCCCGGACTCACCCGCGCGCTGCACCGCGTAGGCGGCCAGGGGGAGGGCAGCGGCCAACCCCACCACGCCCGCCACCACGAGCCGGATGTCCATGCGTTCCACCCGGGGTTCCGACGGTGTCCTGGGCCTGAGCAGCCACAGGCCGCCGATGAGCAGCGCCATCAGCATGCCCCCGACGCGCGGCTCGTCGCGGTGCGTCACCCAGCCGGCGCCCGTGAGCGCCAGCGACCCGATGAGGGCCTGCGCCAGCCCGATCACCGGTCGCCCCGGGCGGAGCTGGCAGGCCACTCCCGCAACGATGCTCGCGCCAAGTCCCGCGAAGGCGAGGTCGGTGACCGGCGTGGTCAGCGCGGACTTCGGGTCCTGCACCCAGAGGACCAACGTGAGCGCGGTCACCACCGTGAACAGGAGCGCCAACGAGATGGTGAGCGCCCAGGCCGCGGCGAGGAAGATCCGACGACGTTTCCGCTGCCAAGCGTCCAGAGGCGTTCCGCGGTCAACGACTGAGCCTGTCATGCCCCCACCTCGCCATCCGGACGATGCGCCCGGTCGCGCCGGGCTGCGCTCCCTGGCGACGAGGGGCGGACAGATCACGGAGGGTGGCCCCATCCGCAGCCGCGAGGCCATGAGTGGAACCATTGTGCGCCCGGCGGGTCAACCGGGAGGCCGATCCGCGACAATTCGCGTCGGCCGCGCGCCGCTCCCGCGGGCGGCGCCCCTGACACACTTGTCCGGTGACGAACGAGCCAGGACCCGACGCTGCGGCGGAGGATGCACGAGGCCTCATCCCCTTCGGCGACTCGCCGCGGCCCACCACGAACGACGAGTTCGGTCGCCGCCTCGTCGAGGCGCTCAGCTTGGATCCGGCGACCTCGGGTTGGTTGCTGCGCGGAGCAGGACCAGAGGTGAGCGCAGAACTGCAGGGCGCCGACGTCGCGTCCCTCGTCGTTGATGCCACCGGCCTGCTGTTCGAGCAGGACCCCGGTGCGTCGGCGCCTGGACCCGTATCCGACCAGTCCCCGGCGAACCGGCCCGGAGTGAGGCTCCGGACCGAGCCGGCGACCCTGAGCCGTGCGGAATTGCGCGCTCGGCCCGTCCTCGTCCAAGGCGTGCCGGTGACGATCGAGGCGGAGGGTCGTGACATCCCCATCGACTGGGTGGACCTCGCCGGTGGACGCCTCGTCGTGGACCTCCCCGTCGACCAGCCGGCGCGGCTCGGGACCGGCTCGGCGCTACGGCTCAGAGTCCGCACCGAAGTGGCACCCGCCGTTCGGGCGATGGCGGACGCCGCCCGGCCCGGTCTGGCAGCAGAAGGGATCCGGCTCGACCGTGAGCACCTGTCGCTGCGTCAGCTCGGTCCACGCCGGATCAGGTTCGACGGGCGGGCGCGGGTGCGGTGGAAGATCTTCCGCCAACGCGTGAAGATCTCCGGGGTGCTGGCGGTGGACGAGCGCCACGTCCTCGGGCTCAGCCACTTCCGTGTGCGGGTCTCGAACCCGCTGCTCAACCTCGCGTTCCGCGGCTTCGTCCGTGAACTGGCCACCGAGCTGCAGCAGTCCGTGGACCTCAACGAGGGCCTCGCCCCCTGGACGATCCGCCATCTACGAGTGAGGGCGGGACGCCGGGCCGAGCTCGACCTGGAACTGCGCCCGCGTTAGCCATTCCACACCGTTGTGCGCTCCAAGCTGCTTAGGCTGTGGCAAGGAGGCCAAGATGAAACTCGTAACGTACAGGCTCGCTGACTTCGAAGGTTCCGAGACGATCGCCCTCGGTGCCCTGCGCCACGACCGGGTGGTCCGGCTCGATGTCTCCACCAAGCACGACCACCACGGACTCGGGTCCATCGAGGAGTACCTCAGCGGGCTCCCCGGCACGCAGCAGCGGGCGCGCACCATCGCGAGTGACACGAGCGACCCTGGCGTGGCCCTCGACGAGGTGCACCTGTATCCCCCGGTCGCGCACCCCAGGACCGTGCTCGTCTGCCGTTCAACCGACGACGGGATCGTCACCGAGCCCCTCAACCACCCCACCATCACCGGCCCCGGGGACACCATCCGGGTCTCGGCCCCGGGAGCTGTGCGGTTCGGGTTGCGTCCCCAGCTCGGTCTCGTCACCCCCCGCGAGATGCGGCTGCCCCTCGAACACATCGAGCCGGCCGCGTACGTCCTGTTCAACGAGGTGCACGTCCACGACATCGAGAGCGGCGCGGACTCCGTCGTGATCGGCCTCGGGCCATACCTCGTCACCCCGGACGAGATCACCGATCCCAGGGCACTCGACGTTCGGGTCACCTTCGACGGCCGCGAGCCGTGGCACGGGACCACGGCGTATCCGTACAGCCCGGCCGAAATCCTGTTCGAACTTCAGCGGAGGTTCCAGTTCGAGCCCGGCACGTTGATCGGCATGGGCCCGATCCCCGGCAGCTTCGGCGTCGACGGAGCGGAGTGGCTCGAGCAGGGTGAGACGTTCACCGTCGCGATCAACGGGCTGGGGGAACTCACGCAGCACCTCGACTCCCGCTGATGCCACACTGGGCGGATGAGTGAGCAACAGGCCGACACCGCCCGATGGTCGCCGTGGTGGGCGGTCGCGCTCACCCTGGTGGCGATGATCCCGCCCGCGGGCGTCCTGCTCGTCGGCTTCCAGCAGCTCTCCCTCGGGTTGTCGGGCGGGTACATGTCAGAACTGGCGATCGTCGTCGGCCCCATGCTGATCGCGCTCGGGCTGATGCTCCTCATGCCGGGCGTCCTGTACCTCGTGTTGCGACGGCGATTCCCCTTCTACGTCGCGCTCGCCGCCGCGCTGATCGTCGTCGTGCTCGCCTTCATCTAGGTCCGTGCTTTACTCGGCGGGTGGCAAGAGCAGCAGGCGGCACCCCGGCGACCGTGGCATTGGACCGGGCGCGCATCCCGTACACCGTCCGCGCCTACGAGCACGACCCGTCAGTCCAGTCCTACGGCCTCGAGGCTGCCGAGGCGCTGGGCGTCGAACCGGCCCGGGTGTTCAAGACGCTGCTGGTCGAGAGCGGCCCGGGCAAGCTGGCCGTCAGCATCATTCCTGTGGACAGGCAACTCGACCTCAAGTCCGTCGCCGCTGCGCTGGGCGTCAAGCGCGTCGTCATGGCGGACCCCGCGGCCGCCGAGCGGGTGACGGGCTACGTCGTCGGCGGGATCAGCCCGATCGGGCAGAAGAAGGCGCTGCCGACCTTGCTCGACGAGTCGGCGGCGCAACACGCGACCGTCCTCGTCAGCGGCGGGAAGCGCGGCTTCGACATCGAGCTCACGCCCTCGGACCTGCTGAAGATCTGCCGCGGACGCACGGCGTCGATCGCGCGTCGCGGCTAGGGCCGGAAGAGCGCCTCCATCGGCTCCAGCCGCACGAGTTCCGCGGCCGCCGCGGCGAGTTCCTCGTCGCCGGCCACGAGGGCGTCACCCTGCAGCCTCGTGATGGCGATGTACTCCGCGTGGCGCAGGCTCGACCAGCCCGACTTCCGGGCGATGTCCCAAGCGGTGCGGCGACTGACGCGGTCGCCCAGAAGCCGGATCTTCAGCTCCGTCATCCGCTCATGGAGCGCCAGCGCCTCGTCGTCGGGGAGAGCGCCCTGATTGACTCGGGCGAGGAGCACCTCGAGCGCCTGGGAGCGCACGGCCGACGGGGCGACGAGTAGGTGGCCCGAGTGCGGCGGGCGCCCGGCCTGCGCGAGCTCGAGCAGCGCGACGGCATCGATGACGAACCGTGTCATGGTGAGGATGCTACGCGTGCACCCACCACCCGGAGAAAAGCGCTAGTCAGCGCAGCGTTGGTCCGACCATTGGCAAGGTCACGATCGCGTTACAATGCCGACTTCCGGCAGCGCATCGCCCCCGCCTACCGTTACCTTTCACTCCATGACCGACACCACGAGGCGAACGGAGGGGCTCGGCCAACCTTTGGTCGTGCTCAAGGACGTCAACAAGCACTTCGGCGACCTCCACGTGCTCAAGGACATAAACCTCACCGTACGAGAGGGCGAGGTGGTCGTCGTCATCGGCCCGTCGGGCTCCGGCAAGTCGACGCTGTGCCGCACCATCAACCGGCTCGAGACGTTCGAGTCCGGGTCGATCACGATCAAGGGCGTCGAACTGCCCAAGGAGGGCAAGGCGCTCGCGAAGCTGCGCGCCGACGTCGGCATGGTGTTCCAGAGCTTCAACCTCTTCCACCACAAGACGATCCTCGAGAACGTCACGATGGGCCCGGTCAAGGTCCGCAAGATGAAGCCCGCCGAGGCCAAGGAACACGCCATGAAGCTGCTCACGCGGGTCGGCGTCGAACACCAGGCCAACAAGTACCCCGCCCAGCTCTCCGGCGGCCAGCAGCAGCGAGTGGCGATCGCCCGGTCCCTCGCGATGAACCCCACCGTGATGCTCTTCGACGAGCCGACCTCGGCCCTGGACCCGGAGATGATCAATGAAGTCCTCGACGTCATGACCAGCCTGGCGCACTCCGGCATGACGATGATCGTGGTCACACACGAGATGGGCTTCGCCCGCAAAGCCGCCGATCGCGTCGTCTTCATGTCCGACGGGGCGATCGTCGAGGAGAACACCCCTGAGGAGTTCTTCACCAATCCACAGTCGGCACGAGCCAAGGACTTCCTCGGCAAGATCCTCACACACTGACGAAGGAGACAGATCCCATGCGTAGGAACACTTACCGGATCGCTGCCCTGGCAGCGGCGGCCGCCCTGGCCCTCACGGCCTGCGGCGGCGACAGCGCCGATGGTGAAGGCGCGAACGGCGACGGCGCCAGCGGCGACACCATCAAGATCGGCACCAAGTTCGACCAGCCGGGCCTCGGCCTCCAGGAGGGCGGCGAGATGTCCGGCTTCGACGTGGACGTCGCCATCGCGGTCGCCGAGAAGCTCGGCTACTCGGAGGACCAGATCGAATGGACCGAGTCGCCCTCACCCCAGCGCGAGACGATGCTGGAGTCCGGCCAGGTGGACATGATCGTGGCCACCTACTCGATCACGGACTCCCGCAAGGAGCGGGTGCAGTTCGCCGGGCCGTACCTCGTCGCGGGCCAGGACCTCCTGGTCAGGGCGGATGACGACTCCATCAAGGGACCCGAGGACCTCTCGGGCAAGATCCTCTGCTCCGTGTCCGGCTCCACGCCGGCGGAACGGGTGAAGGAGGAGCACCCCGACGTGCAGCTTCAGGAGTACGACACCTACTCGTCCTGTGTCGACGCCCTCGCCTCCGGCAGCGTCGACGCGCTGACCACCGACGACTCCATCCTTGCCGGCTACGCCGCCCAGGACGAGTGGGCGGGCAAGCTGAAGGTCGTCGGAGCCCCGTTCAGCGAGGAGCTCTACGGAATCGGCCTCAACAAGGAGAGCGACCTCTGCGAGCAGATCAACGAGGCGCTGGTCGAGCTGTTCGAGGAGGGGGTGATCGACCAGGCCATCCAGGACAACTTCGGCCCGGCGAACTACACCCCCAACCCGGACACCAATCCCCCGACTCCGGGCGGTCACTGCGGTTAGCCGCCCCATCACCACGCGACGGGTGCCGCCCCCGGGCGCACCCGTCGCGTCCCATGAGACCCGACCCACCAAGGAGGTGCCGTGCTCGAACTCATTGAACGCTTCGACTTCTTCGGAGCCGTCGGCCTGACACTGTGGCTGACGCTGTGGGGGGCGATCCTGGCGTTCGTCCTCGGCACGATCGTCGCCATCATGCGGCTCTCGCCCGTGAAGGCACTGCAGTTCGCCGGCACCGTCTACGTCACCGCCTTCCGCAACACCCCGCTGACGCTGATCGTCATCGCCTCGAACCTCGTGCTGTGGAACCAGTTGGGCCTCCAGCTCGCTCCGCGCGACTCCGCGAGCTACATCGTCGACACGAACATCCGGTTGGCGATCCTGTCGCTCGCCGTCTACCACGCCGCGTTCGTGTGCGAGGCGCTGCGCAGCGGCGTCAACACGATCCCCGTGGGCCAGGCGGAAGCCGCCCGCTCGTTGGGCCTCACCTTCGCGCAGAACCTGCGCCACATCATCCTTCCGCAGGCGCTTCGCGGAGCGATCACCCCGCTCGGCAACGTCCTCATCGCGCTCACCAAGAACACCACCGTGGTCACCGCCATCGGCGTGGCCCAGGTCTCCCATTCGATGGCGCGCATGATCGAGTTCCGCTCCGACGTCATCATCCTCATCTTCGGCCTCGTCGCCATCACGTTCGTGGCGCTCACCCTGCCGATGGGCATGCTCACGAGTTGGCTCTCCCAGCGATTGGCGGTCCGCCGATGAACACCACCGCGATCCTGTTCGACGCGCCGGGTCCCCGGACCCGCAGCCGCCACCTGATCTACGCCATCCTCGGCGCGCTCGTCATCTTCGGCATCGGCGCCTGGGTCTTCGCCATCCTTTGGGAGCAGGGCCAGGTCACCCCCGACCGCTGGGCACCCGTATTCACCCCGGAGGCCTGGGAGCAGTACTTCGTCCCCGGCATCCGGCAGACCGTCGTAGCGGCGGCCCTCTCCATGGTGCTGGCGTTCATCTTCGGCTTCCTGTTCGCCATGGGCCGCATGTCCGAGGTGGCCCCACTCCGCTGGGGGTCGGGCGTCATCGTCGAGTTCTTCCGCGCCGTGCCGGTGCTGATCATGATGCTGTTCGTCTTCTACCTGCTGACGTACAACTCCGACATCACGGGCCAGACGCTGAGCTTCACGGCGGTCGTCGTCGGCCTCACCTGCTACAACGGCGCGGTGATCGCGGAGGTCATCCGCAACGGCGTCGCGTCGCTCCCGGCCGGCCAGCGCGAGGCAGGCCTCTCCATCGGCCTCAGCCCCTCCGAGACGCGACGACTCATCCTCGTCCCGCAGGCGCTGACCGCGATGATGCCCACGCTGGTGAGCCAGCTCGTCGTCGTGCTGAAGGACACCGCCCTCGGCTACATCATCCTCTACCCCGAGCTGCTCAACCGGATCCGCCAGATGGGCAACCGGTTCGGCAACCTGACGGTGACCTTCGTCGTCGGTGCGCTCCTGTTCATCGTGCTGAACCTGGTGGTCACCAGCGTCGCGCAGATGCTCGAACGGCGCCTGCAGCGCCGGGGCACGAGCGCCGGGGTTGGCGCGCGAGGCCGGGCTGCAGACGCCGAACTCGACGCGAGCAACGCGTAGGGGTCAGGCACAGCTCCAGGGCTGGGTGCCGCGGATCGCGTAGAGCCGGTTCGCGACGGTGATCTGCTCCGCGCGGCTCGCCTGGTGCGGGTAGGCGGCGAAGTCCGTGCCGTCCACCGAGCGCCAGGTGGCGAGGTTGAACTGGAGGCCGCCGTAGTAGCCGTTGCCGGTGTTGATGTTCCAGCGGCCAGTGGACTCGCACTGCGCGATCCGGTCCCACATCGCGGCGCGCGAGAGGTCGATGGCGCCGCCGCCACCGCCCGTCGAGGAGGTGGTCGCTTCCTTGGGGGCGACGTAGGTCCCGACGGTGGTGACCTGGGTCACCGGGTCCTTCAGGACCTCCTCCGACTGCTTGATCGAGCTCTGCAGCTGGCCGTCGTGGTAGACGTTCTTCCAGGTCTCGCGCTTCAGGCCCTCGACGCCCTTGGTGGTGACCTCGGACTTGCCCTTCGCGAGCTTGCTCGACTCCACCGACTTCTTCCCGAACGGGATCGCCTTCTCGACGCTGGGGGTGGTGACCTCCACGTCGACGTACTTGATCTCCATGCCGTCGGCCAGCAGCGTGTCGGGCGCCGGGGCGACGATGTCGTCGGCATCCGGCGTGAGGTGCGCCCCGACAAGCACGTCCGCCACGGTGCCCGCGAAACGAACCGCCATCTCCTTGCCGCCAGCGACCAGCGACACGTCCTTGGCCGTGAACACGTCCACGCTCAGCCCCTCGCGGCCGATCGCCGCCGACCGCGACACCGACAGCTTCGAATCGGCGGCATCCAGGTCGAGGAAGCCGAGCGCCTCCTGGACGGTCTTGCCCGTGGTCCACACCTCGCGGGTCTGCCCGTCGACAGTGACCTCGAACGGCCGGGCCACCAGGACCGTGATCTCCATGTCGTCGGTCACCTCGGACTCGACACCGGGGAGGACGACGTCGTGCTCGGCGAGCTCGATGCCCTCGAGCTCCAGCACCTCGCCGACCGTGTCCTCACGCACCGCGATCGCCTTCGTGGCACCGTCGACGGTGAGGGCCACGTCGTTCTTCTGCATGGCTGTGGCGACTCCGACGGAAGCTACGAGCGCGAGTGCGGTGGCGCCGGCGATCGCGGGCACGGCGAGTTTGGCCATTCGAGCCTCCAGGTGGGAGTGGGACCCGATCAGCGTAGCCAGTTGTCTGAGAATTCCCAAAAATCTTCTCAGAATTCGCGGCGTGTTGCTCAGAAGAGTCGGCTGTCCTCGCTCGCCTCGAGATCCAGCAGCGCCCGCTTCCGTTCGAGCCCACCGGCATAGCCGGTGAGCGCGCCGTCGGCACCCACCACCCGATGGCAGGGGATGAGGATGCTCACGGGGTTGTGCCCCACGGCTCGCCCGACCCGCTGCGCGAGCCCGGGGTTGCCGAGCTCGCGGGCGATGCGGCCGTACGTCGTCGTCTCACCGAACGGCACTGTCCTGAGGTACGCCCACACGCTCTCGGAGAACTCGTCACCGTCGGTGGAGACCGGCACGTCGAAACTCTGGCGCCTTCCGTCGAGATACTCGCGCAACTCCCTCGCCGCACGACTGATGAGCGGGTCGTCGCCCTCGTTCACCACCTCACCGATCGCCTCGGGGGTGGGCGGGTGGGTGTGGTCCGGGAAGTAGACGCCGACCACCGACTCGGCATCGGCGACGATGGTCAGGGCGCCGAGCACGGTGTCCACGCTGGCATGGCGGGTGACGGACATCGGGAGCCTCCTGTGTTCGGTTCCCACAGCTTAACCCCGCAAACCCCGGCGTGGCCGCCCTGTTGCTGGAGCCCCCGATCCAGTACCGTCGCTTCATGCGACGAGTACTCGCCTGGGGAGCGCTGATGTCCTTGTCACTGGCCGCATGCGCCAACGGTGACCAGGCCCCGGAGGATGCCCCGACGAGCCCCGTTCCCCCCGCCAGCGCCAACCCGAGCGACCCGCCCAGCGCGTCACCGAGCGCCTCGCCCGCGGAGTCGCCGTCCGAATCGCCCCAGTCGGAGGAGCCCTCGCCGGACGTCGCCCCGGTGCGGGAGTTCCGCACCACCGAGCACGGGAAGTTCACGGAGCCCTGGGCCATGGAGTTCCTCCCCGGCACCGACCTGCTGCTCATCAACGAGCGCGGCGGCGCCATGAAGCTGCGCGACCAGTCCACCGGCGAGGTCCGGGAGGTCAGCGGCGTGCCCGAGGTCTACCACGAGGGCCAGGCCGGCCTGCACGACGTGAAGCCGGCCCCCTCGTTCGAGACCGACGGCAGGATCTACGTGAGCTGGGTCACCCGCGGCGACGAGGGTCCGCACGGCATGCTGGGCCTCGGCACACTGGACATCGCGAACGCGGCTCTCGAGGACCTCGACGTCATCTGGGAGCAGGACCCGGCGGGCGGTGACGGCCACTTCAGCCTGCGGATCGCGATCGCCGACGACCTCCTCTACCTGACCTCCGGCGACCGCCAGGAGATGGATCCGGCGCAGGACAACGGCACGAACCTCGGCAAGATCCTGCGGCTGTCCCTGGACGGGACCCCCGCCCCGGACAACCCGTTCGGCGACGAGGGCGTCGAGAGCTCCTTCTGGAGCATCGGTCACCGCAACCCGCTCGGGCTCGACTTCGACGTCGACGGCACCCTGTGGTCGTCCGAGATGGGGCCGGAGGGCGGCGACGAACTGAACCGGATCGTCCCCGGGGCCAACTACGGCTGGCCCGAGGCCAGCAACGGCAGCCACTACAACGGTCGCGACATCCCGGACCACCGCGAGGGCGACGGGTTCGAGGCCCCGAAGGCCTTCTGGACCCCCTCGATCTCGCCCGGCAACCTCGAGATCTACGAGGGCGACCTCTTCGCGGGGTGGCGCAACAGCGCACTGCTCGGGGGGCTCTCCGGCGAGACGCTGGTGCGCGTCGCCCTCGACGGCGAGAATGCCGACATCGTCGACGAGTGGGAGATGGGCGAGCGCGTCCGCGCGGTGGAGGAAGCGCCCGACGGCAGCATCTGGCTGCTCGAGGACGGCGCGGGAGCCCGGCTCCTGGAACTCCGACCGGCCTGATGCAGTTCCCCCGCCCGTTGGCCGACGTGTTCGGCAGGTCCCATGTCGTCTCCTTCCCGCAGGGGGACGTCCGGCTCCATGCCCACTCCTTCAAGATGCGCGGCTTCCCGAGGGTGCGCGTCTACACGGCTGCGTCCGGCGATCCGACGAGGGCGACCGTGATCGCGGTCATGCACGGGGTGCGCCGCAACGCGGACGCCTATCGCGACGCGTGGGTACCCCTGATCGCGGGACGCGACGCGATCGTCGTGGCGCCGCTGTTCTCCGGGGAGCGGTTCCCCGACACCCACTCCTACAACCTCGGCGGCACCATCGATCCGACGTTCACCCGCCACCGCCCTCGGCGCAAGTGGACCTTCGCGATGGTGGCGCCGCTCGTCGAGGACGCGGTGAAGCGACTGGGCGGCACTCCTGGGACGTTCCGGATGTACGGCCATTCGGCCGGTGCGCAGTTCGTGCACCGGTATCTCGCCTTCACCCCCGCTGCGCCTGTTGACCGAGCAGTGGCGGCGAACGCGGGCTGGTACACGATGCCGCGCCGCCGCCGTCCCTTCCCGTACGGCTTCGAGCGTGCCCCGAAGACCGACCTCACGGCCTTCCTCGCCCGCGACCTGGTCGTCATGCTGGGCGGGGCGGACCATGGCCAGGAGTTCCGCCGGGACGACGAGCACACGTTGCGCCAGGGCAGCACCCGATTCGAGCGCGGCCGGGCGTTCTACGAGTCGGGCAGGGAACTGGCGGGGAAACTCGACGCGGACTTCGGCTGGCGGCTCGTCGTCGTCCCGGGCGTCGCCCACGAGCACGCGCGCATGGCCGTCACGGCCGCGGACTACCTGCTCGACTGATCGCCGCTCACTCGCCGACGGCGGGCCGCAGCGACTCCTCCGGCACGTAGGCGTCCGGGCGGTCCGCGGTGGGCACCAGCGGGGTGGAGGCGACGACGGGCGCGGAGAGGTCGATCGTGCGGACCGTGCGGGGCAGCAGCGGCTGCTGCACGTAGGTGGGCGCGGTCACCGGGACCGGGTCCCAGAAGGCGCCCCGGCCGGTCGGCGCCGAGAGATCGACCGAGAACTCGGTCGGCTCGGTGTCCTCCTGCTGCAACTCGATGACCTCGGTGTCCTCGTCGTCGCCGAAGCCCGTCTCGAGGCTGGCGGCGTAGGCGTCGAGGCGGCGGTGCATGTCGACGACGCTGAACCGTGCGATGCCGAGGAACACCGCGATGAGGGCGACGGGCACCAGCGCGGACCACCACGGCAGGATGCCGAGCGCCGTGAGCACGCCGAGGACGATGCCGGTGCCGGCCAGCGACGCCAGCACGACGAGCCGGCGCTTCGCGGCCTGCTTGGCGGTCATGTGTAGGCCGTAGAACTCCGAGGCACGGGTGAGCGGGGTCGACACGGCACTCGGGTCGCCGTACTCGACGACGTCACGCTGGAGGATCCGCATCGACTGCGAGAACCGCTCGGTGGGCTCCTCCGCCAAGTCGTCGGGGTTGTGCCGTTGGGCGGAGATCCACGGAACCGCGAACGCCAAACCGGCCACGAGGAGGGCGGCGATGAGGAGTCCGGCGAGCATGCGCCCACGTTAACAACATCGATGTGATTTGGCTGCCCGTGGGGAAGCGTGTCGGGCTCAGTCCTCGTCGAGCTTCCAGTAGTAGACGGATTCGCCGGCGCGGACCTGGGCCGTCTGCTCGTCGAGCACGATCAGCACGTTGGCCTCGGCGAGCTCGCTGAGTGCGTGCTGCCGGGAGACCTGGGCGACGCGGTTGATGCCGGACTCGTTCGTCACGATGCCCCGCAGGAGGTGGGTCTGGCCCTCCAAGGAACGGAAGCCGGTCCGCGCGATGCCGCGGTGCAGCTTGCGCTGCGGGTCGGCGCCCGCCAGCTTGCGGATCAGCGGCCAGCCGAACGCCTGGAACGACACGTAGGCGCTCACCGGGTTTCCGGGGAGCATGATCATCGGGATGTTGTCCTCCCCGATGAGACCGAAGGTCTGCGTGCGGCCCGGGGTCATGGCCACTTGGGCGGAGTCGACCAACCCGATGCCCGACATCGTCTGGACCATCGCCTCGTAGTCCTCCCGGCGCCCGCCGGTGGTGGAGATGACGAGGTCCGCGCGGATCAGCTGGTCGGTCACGTGCTGTGCCAGCTCCGCATGGTTGTTGGAGCCGACGACGATGTGGAACACGCGAGCTCCCGCGGCCCGCGCCGCAGCGGCGATGAGGAACGAGTTCGCGTCGATCGTCTGGTCGGCATCGACGGGTCGTCCGGGCTCCACGAGCCCCTCGCCCGAGCCAACGACGACGACCCTCGGCTTCGGCCGCACGAACACCTTGTCGATGCCGGCGCCGGCGAGGAGGCCGATGTGCCGGGCACCCACGACCTCACCGACCCGCATCAGCGGCTCGCCGGCGGACAGGTGCTCGCCGGCGCTGCGGACGTACTCGCCGTCGGTGACGGTCTCGAAGACTCGGGCGAGCTCGCCCTCCAGCGCGATGAAGGTGGATGGCAGCACGGCCGTGGCACCCGGGGGCAGCTTCTCCCCCACGGTGACGTGCTTGATGGCGCCGACGGGGATGCGCCCCTCCCCGTCGAACAACTGCATGCTCTCGACCCGCTGGTTGTCCTCGTCGACCAGGTCGGCGGCACGGACGGCGTAGCCGTCGACGAGCGCGGTGGTGTGGGCGGGGACGTCGACGAGGGACTCGAGGTCCTCGCAAAGGACCTGGTCCCACGCCTCGAGGAGCCCCATCCCGAAGGGGTTGAGCGGCTCGACGAGGCCCAGCAGGTAGTCGACGTGGTCCTGCATGGACCGCAGGCCCGCCTCGTTCAGCGGGGGTGGCTCGGGCAGGCTCGGCGCCACCTCGACCTCTTCGACCTCGAGGGGCGCTTCCTTCTTCCGACCAAACCAAGCCATGCCCATACGATAGACGGGTGACTGAGGCCAAACCCGCACTTCGTGCGGCGGTGCGCGCAAACCGCAGCCCGGATGCGCTCGCCGCGGAGGACGGAGCCCGGCTGCGGCACTTCCTCGCCTGGCTGCCCCAGCGGCCCGGGGTGCTCGCCACCTACGCCAGCCTCCCCGGGGAGCCGGGCACCTCGTCGCTCATCGACGCGCTGGGCGCCCTCGGCTGGGAGGTCCGCGTCCCCGTGATCCGCCGCGAGGTGGACTGGGCCAGGTTCCGGGGCTGGGACGCCATGCGGGCCGGTTGGCAGGGGATCCCGACCCCCGCCGGGCCCCTCCTCGGGGCCGGGTCGCTGGTCGAGGCCGACGTGGTGATCGCCTCCTGCCTGCTGGTGGACCGTGCCGGTTACCGGCTCGGGGTGGGCGGCGGCTGGTACGACCGCGCGCTGCGCCATCGCCGCGACGACGCGACGGTCCTCGCCTGGAGCCGGGACGTGGAGGTCGTCGACACCGTGCCGAGGGAGCCCCACGACCTGCCCGTCGACGGGTACGTCACCGAGAGCGGCGTCCACCTCCTGTGACGGTTCGCTCCCAGCGCACGCCCTTGATGCGGAAGAACTCGCCTGCGCGGCGTACCATGGGCGCGCACACGTTTTTCCCCGGGAGGTTCCGTCTTGCCCAAGTACCAGTACCGATGCAACGACTGCGGCGCCGATCTTGAGGTCCAGCAGAAGTTCACCGACGACGCGCTGACCGTCTGCCCCGAGTGCCAGGGCGATCTCCGCAAGGTCTTCGGCGCCGTCGGCGTGGTCTTCAAGGGCTCGGGCTTCTACAAGACCGACAACCGGGCGTCCCAGAAGTCCTCCTCCTCCTCCGCCCCCAAGCCGGCGGAGAAGAAGACGACGGAGTCCAGCCCCGCCACCAGCGCGGCCTGACCCGACGGGCCTGTGGAAACCGGGCGTCGGCCCGGATCCGTGACCACAGTGGGGCATGAAGCTGCTCCACCGCATCGCCTCCTTCGTCAGCTGGCACCGCCGCGCGGTCGCGGCCGTCCTCGCGGGTCTGTGCGTGGCCGGCGTGGTGTCGGTCGTGCAGTCGCCGCCACCCGGTGAGCCGGTGCTCGTCGCGGCCCGCCCGCTCCCGGTCGGCCACACGATCTCTGCCGGAGACGTCACGCTGACGGAGGCGCCCCCGCGCCTCGTGACGCCCGGCACGCTGAGGGACCCCGACGCGGTGGTGGGCTCCACCACGGCCATCGCGCTCGAGGCGGGTCAGGTCCTCACGCGCTCGACGATGCTCTCCTCCGACCCCTCGCGCGACGGCCGGGCGCTGGTGCCGATTGCGGTGCAGGACCCCGCCCTGCGCTCCCTCCTTGAGCCCGGGACGACGGTGAGCCTGCTCGTCGCACTCGGAGAACGCCCCGAGGTGGTCACCGATTCCGCGCGCGTCGCGAAGCTGCCGTCCCAGGAGGGCGGTGGGCTGTCCCTCCCATCGGGCAGTGGGATGGTCGTCGTCGAGGTCCCGAGCGAGGTGGCCGGGGAGGTGGCGGCACTCGGCCAATCGGGTCAGTTGGTGATCGTCCTCGGTGCATTGTGAGCGGCACGGCAGGTTCCTCCGCGCTCCGCCCCTCCGCTCGCCCACAATGGGGTCAGCGCGCGCGTCGCGCGCACTCACCCGGGAGGAGACCCAATGCAGGGCTTCAAGGAATTCATCATGCGCGGCAACCTCGTCGAGCTGGCCGTCGCCTTCATCATGGGTGGCGCGTTCGCCACCGTGGTCACGGCGTTCACCCAGATCATCCTCGACGTCATCGGCCTCCTCGGCGGCCAGCCGGACTTCTCCGAGGTCGCGATCGGCCCGATCAACGTCGGGGTCTTCATCACCGCCCTCGTCGCGTTCCTGATCCTGTCGGCCGTGATCTACTTCGGCGTCGTCAAGCCTTACAACGCCGTCAAGCGCCGCTACGAGAAGGTGGAGGAGGTCACCCCCTCCAACGAGGAGCTGCTGCTCACGGAGATCCGCGACCTCCTCAAGGCGCAGCGCAGCTAGCCCCAGTGCGGCGGGCGGTCGGCGGCCAGGCGGCGTTCCTCCGCCGTCAGCGCCCGGCTGGCCCGCTGCATCGTCTGGAGACCGGTGAGGCCGAGGGCGTCCCGCAGCGCTGCCAACCGGGCGTGGAACACCGCGAACCCCACCTCCGCGACCACGTCTCGGCGGACCGGGAACGGCCAGGGCTCTCCGGACTCCTGACGTGCCTGGCGGAGCAGGCCCAGCTGCTCGGCTCCCCACCCGAGGTCCCGGAGGTCGCCCACCAGGTCCTCGAGCAGCGGAGAGGTCAGGGGGAGCGTCTCCCCGGTCAACGCGCGGCCCAGCTCGGCCGCGAAATCTGCAGGATCGCTCATGTCAGCACGGTGCCCTCGGGCACCTTCTGCTTCTCCCCCCGGTCATCCAATGTCACGTCACCGACCACGCGGACATCCTTGCCGAACGTCCAGTCGCCCTCGACGGTCAGCCTGGTCGCCTCCCTCAGTGAGGGCGCGTGGGGGAAGCGCTCCGCGAACGCGTCCACCTTCTTGTAGTGCTCCGGGTCCAGCGAGATCTCCGGCGAGTGGTCAGTCTGGGCGACGAGGTGCCCGCCCTCGTCGAGCTCGTACACGTCCGAGCGGAGCAGCAGCAGTTCGTTGGTGGTCTTGACGGGCAGGAACCGCTCCCGCCCGACCGCGATCGCCGTCGCCCCCTCGAAGACCTCCACCGCGGCGCCCATGGCCGACTCGATCTGGATCACGGGCGTGGAGCCCGGGTCCTTGGGGTCGACGGTCTTCTCGTTCCGGATCAGCGGGAGGCCGAGCACCGATCCCCGCTCGGTGAGCGTGGCCCGGAGTCTCTCGAGGTCGAACCAGAGGTTGTTGGTGTGGAAGTAGGGATGGCGGTGCTCGTCGGTGAAGTGCCCCATGTCCGCCGGGTCGGTCTGCGCGGTCTCCCGCAGGATCAGCTGGCCGTCGGACTTCCGGATCGCCAGATGGCCGCCCTTCTTGTCGTTGACTGTGCGGCGGCAGACCTCGGCGGCGTAGGGGGCGCCCGAGCTCGCGAACCAGCCGGCGAGCCGCGCGTCGGGCACCGCGCCGAGATTGTCGCCGTTGGAGACGAAGGCGTACTTGAAGCCGGCCGCGAGCAGCGCGTCGAGCACGCCCGAGCCCTCGAGCGCCGGGTAGAGGTCACCGTGGCCGGGCGGACACCACTCCAGCGAGGGGTCGGCCGGCCACTCCACCGGGGTCAGGTCGTCGGCCCGCAGCTTGGGCTCCTGGTTCTGCAGGAACGTGAGCGGCACGCCGTCCACTGTGAGGTCGGGATAGCGGGCGAGGTACTCCTTGGTGTCCGCGTCGGTGCGGAAGCTGGTCATGAACAGCAGGGGGAGGCGGGCGCCGTGATGCTCCCTGGCGGAGATCACCTGCTTCGCCACCAGGTCGAGGAACGTGAGCCCCTCTCGGACCTCGAGGAGCGTCTTCGCCTTCTCGAGCCCCATGGAGGTGCCGAGGCCACCGTTGAGCTTGATCACCACGAGCTTGTCGAGCGCCTCGCGGGCCTGCTCGTCGCTGACCTGCACGTCGGCGAGCCGCGTCGGCTCGTCGAGGGGGTCGATGTCGTCCTCACGGATCACGCCCGTCGCGCCCGACTCGAGCTGCTGATAGAAGTTCGTGAACACCTCGATGGCCGGGGCCGAGACCCCCGCTCGTTCCATCTTGGTGCGTGCTTCCTGCAGACCCTCCTGGGACACGTGCTTCCTCCTTGGAATTTTTCGCGGGCCGGCCCCCGCGTTCGTCTCGCCGGGCCGGTACCGGCTACGATACGCGAGATGGCCTCGTAGCTCAGGGGATAGAGCACCGCTCTCCTAAAGCGGGTGCCGTTGGTTCGAATCCAACCGAGGCCGCCACCTTCTCCCTTCCCCGCATGCGCCTGGGGAGGCGCCCAAACTGCTAAACGAGGCTTCCGTACGTCGACTTCGCCTTCTGCAGCGCATCCACGTAGCCGGCCCGCTCGAAGGCGTCCGCGGAGGCCGCCTCCGGGATCGCGAGCATCCCGCGCGCCTGCTCCAGCGTGAGGCCGCGGGACGTCAGCCAGTCCTCCAGCCCGACCACGAGGTCGAGCGCATAGCCGGCCCCGTGCCGCACGAGCGCGGAGGTGGTCATCACCACGTCGGCGCCGGCGAGGATGTACTTGATGACGTCCTCCGGCGTCTCGACGCCGGTCGTGGCCGCCAGCGAAGCCCGCACGTGCCCGCGCAGGATCGCGATCCACGTCCGAGGCAGCCGAGCCTCGTTGGGACTCGACAGCGTCACTCCGGACACCATCTCCAAGCGGTCGATGTCGATGTCAGGCTGCAGGAACCGGTTGAAGAGCACGAGCCCGTCGGCGCCCGCCCGGTCGAGCTCGACACACATGTGGCCGGGCGACGAGAAGTAGGGGCTGAGCTTCACCGCGACCGGCACGCTCACCGACTGCTTCACCGCCGACACGATCTCGACGTGTCGCTGCTCCACCTGGGCACTGGTGGTCCGCAGGTCCCCGGGCACGAAGTAGATGTTGAGTTCGATCGCCGCCGCGCCCGCGTCCTGCAGCTGGCGGGCGGTGTCGATCCAGGAGCCGACGGAGACGCCGTTGAGCGAGGCGATCACGGGCACCTCGCTGACGCGCGCCGCGTCCTCGATCAGCCTCAGGTACCGGTGCGCCGGATGGGCGCCCTCGTTCGGCACCTCGGGGAAGAACGACGTGGCCTCCCCGAACATGTCCTCGAACTGCGTCTCCAGGCGGGTGAGCCGCTCGGCCTCGCGGCGGAGCTGCTCCTCGAACAGGGAGTAGACGACGACCGCACCCACTCCCCCGTCGCCGAGCTCCCGGATGCCGGCGACGGTCTGGCTCAACGGCCCGGCCGAGGCCACGACCGGATTCCTCAGCGTGAGCCCCAGGTAGTTGGTCTCCAGATTCATGAGCGTTCCCTCGCATCCATCGCGAACCGCTCGGCACCCTTGGTGGCGAGCTCCTCGTACTCCTGCCAACGACGGTCCACCTGCGCCTGGCCGAGCGCGAGCAGCCGCTCGGCCTCCTGCGGGTTGGCGGCCTTCAGCGCCTTGAACCGCAGCTCGTGGGCGTGGTACTCCTCCAGCGTGAGCCTTGGCCGCGGCGAGTCGAGCAGGAAGGGGTTGCCGCCCCGCTCGCGGATCACGGGGTTGTACCGCATCAGCGGCCAGTGCCCCGAGTTCACCGCCTTGTACTGCTGGTCGAGGCCGTCGCGCAGGTCGTAGCCGTGCGCGATGCAGTGGCTGTAGGCGATGATCAGGCTCGGCCCGTCGAACGACTCGGCCTCGCGGAACGCCTTCAGCGTCTGCTGCGGGTCCGCGCCCATCGCCACCCGGGCCACGTACACCGATCCGTAGGCGGTCGCCTGCAGCGCCAGGTCCTTCTTGTTCGTCAGCTTGCCGCCCGAGGTGAACTTCGCCACCGCGCCGAGCGGCGTCGACTTGGACGCCTGGCCGCCGGTGTTGGAGTAGACCTCGGTGTCGAGCACGAGGATGTTGACGTTGCGGCCCGAGGCGAGCACGTGGTCGACGCCACCGGCACCGATGTCGTAGGCCCACCCGTCGCCGCCGACGATCCAGACGGACCGCCGGACGAGGTGGTCCGCGACGCTCAGCAGGTCCGCCACCGCCGGCCCGTCGAGCTGCGTGAGCCGGTCGAGCAGCCGCTCCACCCGCTCGTGCTGGGCAACGAGGTCGGAGCTGGCCCGCTGCTCGTTCTCCAGCAGCCCGTCGACGAGCTCGTCGTCGGCGATCGCCTCGCGCAGCTCGCTGAGCCTGGCGCGGGCGAGGTCGCGGTGCACGTCGGCGGCGAGCCGCATGCCGAGCCCGAACTCCGCGTTGTCCTCGAACAGCGAGTTCGACCACGCGGGCCCCCGGCCCTTGGCGTTCTTCGACCACGGCGTGGTGGGGAGGTTGCCGCCGTAGATCGACGAGCAGCCGGTCGCGTTGGCCACCATGAGCCGGTCGCCGAACAGCTGTGTGAGGAGCTTCAGGTACGGCGTCTCCCCGCAGCCCGCGCAGGCGCCCGAGAACTCGAACAGCGGCTCCAGGAACTGCGTGCCGCGGACCGTGCCGAAGTCGACCCGCTCCCGGGCGTTGTACGGGATCGACTCGAAGTACTCCACCGCCCGCTTCTCGGGCTCGCGGTCGAGCTTGGGCTCGAGGTTGATCGCGCGACGGTGCGGCTGGCCGATGGGCCGCACGGGGCAGGCCTCGACGCAGAGCCCGCAACCCGTGCAGTCCTCGGCGTAGACCTGGAGCGTGTAGCTGGTGTCCGGGAGGCCGACCGCGTTCAGCGGGGCCGAAAGGAACCCGTCGGGAGTCCCCTCGGCGGCGGACGTGGGGTACGTCTTCGCGCGGATGACCGCGTGCGGGCAGACGAAGGCGCAGTTGCCGCACTGGATGCACGCCTCCGGGTCCCACACAGCGACGATGTCCGAGATGTTGCGCTTCTCGTACTTAGTGGTGCCCGAAGGGTAGGAGCCGTCGGCCGGCAGCGCGGACACCGGCAGCGAGTCGCCACGCCCGGCGAGCATCTCCGCGGTCACGGTGCGGACGAACTCCGGCGCACCTTCGGGGACCGGGGGCAGGAGCCCGTGCGACGAGGCCTCGCCCGGGGTGACCTGCACGAGGTTCTGCACGGCCTGGTCGACCGCGAGGTGGTTCTTCCGCACGACCTCTGCCGACTTGCGGGCGTAGGTCTTGGTGATCGCGTGCTTGATCGCCTCGATCGCCTCCTCGCGGGGCAGCACCCCGGAGATCGCGAAGAAACAGGTCTGCAGGATGGTGTTGGTCCGGGAACCGAGCCCCGCGGCCCGGGCCACGGCCCCGGCGTCGATGGCGTACACGCTGAGCCCGAGTTCGATGATCCGGCGCTGCACCGGCTCGGGGAGCCGCGACCACGTCTGGTCGCCGTACGGCGAGTTCAGCAGCAGCGTCGCCCCCGGCCGCGCGAACTCGAGCACGTCGACGCGCTCCAGGATCGACCAGTGATGACAGCCGATGAACCCGGCCTGCCCCACGAGGTAGGGCGCCCGGATCGGGTTGGGCCCGAACCGCAGGTGCGACACCGTCCGCGAGCCGGACTTCTTCGAGTCGTAGACGAAGTAGCCCTGCGCGTAGGTGCCGTCCCTGGAGCCGAGGATCTTGATGGTGTTCTTGTTCGCGCCCACCGTGCCGTCCGAACCGAGCCCGTAGAAGACCGCCGACAGGGTCTCCGGGTCAGCGAGGTCGAACCCGGGGTCGTAGTCGAGCGAGAGGTGGGTGACGTCGTCGTGGATCCCGACGGTGAACCTCGCCTTGGGCGACTCCTTGGCGAGCTCGTCGAACACCGCCTTCGCCATCGCGGGCGTGAACTCCTTGCTGGACAAGCCGTAGCGCCCGCCGATCACCAGGGGCAGGGTGTCGCGGCGGCCGGACATGACGGCTTCGCCAAGGGCGGACGACACGTCGAGGTAGAGCGGCTCCCCCGCGGCGCCCGACTCCTTGGTGCGGTCGAGCACCGCGACCCTGCTGGTGGTGGCAGGGATGGCAGCGAGCAGTGCCTCCACGGGCAGGGGCCGGTAGAGCCGGACGAAGACGACGCCGACACGCTCGCCGGCCGCGACGAGGTGGTCGACGGTGGCGCGCACCGTCTCCACGCCGGAACCCATGATCACGACCACCCGGTCCGCCTGCTCGTGGCCGTGGTACTCCACGAGGCCGTAGCGGCGGCCGGTGAGCCCCTCGAACTCCCGCATCGCCCGCTCGACGATGCCGGGCACCGCCGCGTAGTACGGGTTCGCGGTCTCGCGCGACTGGAAGTAGGTGTCGGGGTTCTGCGCCGTACCCCGGATGAACGGGTGCGCGGGGCTCAGCGCCCGCGACCGGTGCTCGAGGACGAGCGACTCGGGCACGAACGCGCGCAGCTCCTCGTCGGTGAGCTTGGTCAGCGTGTTGAGCTCGTGCGAGGTGCGGAAGCCGTCGAAGAAGTGCACGAACGGCACGCGCGCGTCGAGGGTGGCGCGGTGGGAGATCGCGGCCATGTCGTGCGCCTCCTGGACGCTCGACGAGCTCAGCAGGCACACGCCCGTCTGCCGCACCGCCATCACGTCCTGGTGGTCGCCGAAGATCGACAGTCCCTGGGTCGCCAACGACCGCGCCGCGACGTGGAACACCGACGAGGTGAGCTCGCCCGCGATCCGGAACATGTTCGGGATCATGAGCAGCAGTCCCTGGGAGGCGGTGAACGTCGTAGACAGGGCCCCCGCCTGGAGCGCGCCGTGCATTGCGCCGGCAGCGCCGCCCTCGGACTGCATCTCGATGACGGTCGGCACGGTGCCGAAGATGTTGCGACGCCCGTGCGCGGCCCACTCGTCGGCCAGCTCAGCCATGGTGGACGACGGCGTGATCGGGTAGATCGAGCACAGTTCGCTCAGCCGGTAGGCCACGTCGGCCGCGGCCTCGTTGCCGTCGATGATCGCCCTGGTCATGCGTTGCCCTCCGGAATCATTTCGATGGCGTGCACCGGGCACTGCTCGTAGCAGGTGGCGCAGCCGGTGCAGAGTTCGTAGTCGATGCGGTACCGCCGGCCCGGCCCGAGCTTGATGATCGCGTCCTCCGGGCACGCGCCGAAGCAGCCGTCGCACTCGAAGCAGTTGCCGCAGCTCAGGCAGCGGCCGGCCTCGAAGCGGGCCTCCTGGGCGGTGAGGCCGCGGACGATCTCGGTGAAGTCCTGAACGCGGGTCTCGACGTCGGCCTCGGGGTTCTTGCGCCGGTCGTGCTCACCGAAGTACCACACGTTCATCTGGTCGAAGGTCACCACCGGGTGCTTCGGGCGACGGTCGGCGGTCTCCATGTTGAGCCAGGCGTCGATCCGCTTCGCGGCCTTCTTGCCGTGGCCGGTGCCGATGGTGACGGTCCGGTCCGAGGGGACGGCGTCGCCGCCGGCGAAGATTCCGGGGACGGCCGTCATCAGGGTCTCCGGGTCCACCTCGACGACGTCGTCGTCGAACTGCATGCCGGGGATCTTCTTGAGGAACTCGGTGTCGGCGCGCTGGCCCACGGCCAGGATGACGGTGTCCGCCTCGAGCTTCTCGAAGCGGCCGGTCCCGCGGGCCCGGCCTTCCTCGTCGAGTTCCATGACCTCGACGGTGAGCCCCTCCTCCCCCATGGACGTGATGGTGCGCAGCCAGTTCATCCGCACGCCCTCGTTCTCGGCGTCGACCGCCTCGTCCTCGTGGGCGGGCATCTGCTCGCGAGTGCGCCGGTAGACCACCACCGACTCCTCCGCGCCGAGCCGCTTCGCGACGCGTGCCGCGTCCATGGCGGTGTTGCCGCCGCCGTAGACGGCCACGCGCCGGCCGATGATGGGCCGCTCGCCGGAGGCGACGTCGCGCAGGAAGCTGACGGCGTCAACGATGCGCGACGCGTCCATGCTGGGGATGTCGACCCGCTTGGAGATGTGGGCGCCGACGGCGACGAACACCGCGTCGAACACGCCCTCGCGCTTCGCCTTCTCAAGGTCCTTGACCGGGCTGTTCATGTGGATGACCACGCCCATCTCCACGAGCCGCGCGATCTCGGCGTCCAGGACGTCACGCGGGAGCCGGTACTCGGGGATGCCGTAACGCATCATCCCGCCCGGCTCGTCGCCCGCGTCGAAGATCTCGACGCCGTGGCCCAGCCTCGTCAGGTGGTAGGCCGCCGAGAGCCCGGACGGGCCGGCGCCCACGATCATCACCCGACGCCCGGAGCGGCGGCGGGGCGGCGGGAAGCTCCAGCCCTCCGCGATGGCGAGGTCGCCCAGGTAGCGCTCGACGGACCGAATCGACACGGGCGCGTCCAGGTCGCCGCGGTTGCAGCTGGTCTCGCACGGGTGGTAGCAGACGCGCCCATGGATGGCCGGGAACGGATTGTCCTGCACCAGCTGCAGCCAGGCCTCCTTGGCCTGGCCCGCCTTCACCAGACGCATGTACTCCTGGATGTTCTCGCCCGCGGGACACGCGGCGTTGCACGGCGGCAGCATGTCGAGGTACACCGGCCTGCGTTCCCGGACCGGTCCCACCCGGCCCCGCTCCTTCGCGAGATCCGGCAGAACGGTCATGTCTTTACGTTGGTGCTCCATCGCCGCCTCCTACGACCCTGTGTCGTAGTTTTCAGCTTAGAACCCCCTTCTCCGGCCCCCGCACCGGGGTCCCCCATGGCTGCCATTTCAACGAAAACACCCGCCGTCCCGTGAGGGATCGGCGGGTGTTGCTTGGACCGAGTGTCAGTTCTTGCCCTCGGCGGCCTTCGCCTCGGCGAGCAGCGCGTCGATGTCGAGCTCCTTGATCTGCTCGATCAGCGAGTCCAGCTGCTTGCCGGTGAGGAGGCCGGACTGGCGGAAGACCAGCTGGCCACGGCGGAAGCCCATGATCGTCGGGATCGACTGGATCTCGAGGGCCGCGGACAGGTCCCGCGCATCCTCGGTGTCCACGCTCGCGAACACGACGTCGTCGTGACGCTGCGAGGCCTCTTCGTAGATCGGGCTGAAACGCTTGCACGGGCCGCACCAGTCGGCCCAGAAGTCGACCAGCACGACCTCGTTCTCCTCGACGGTGCTCGCGAAGTTCTCAGCGGTCAAGGCGGTGGTCGCCATGTTTAGTCCCCTTCCGTGGATGTCCTGGGAAAACGCTGTGGCGGTCCACTTTATTCCTTCACTTGATCGCCAGGAGCCTCCGCATGGGCAGCGGCAGGCGCACCGTGTGCTCCTTCACGCGCTCGGCAAGGTAGTTCACCGCCTGCCTCGCGCGCTCCACGTCCTCGGTGGGGCGGAGGCCGCCGATCAGCAGTTCCGCGTCGTCGCGGTTGCGGACATCGAAGTAGAACCGGGCACGGGCGTCCTCCACCTTCTGCAGGCCGGCCATCGTCAGCAGCGGCACGGCGCGGAACTCGGTGTCGCCCGGAAGGTGCGGCGTGACCCTCAGCTGTCGCGCCAGACGGGCGACGCGGCGGGCGTCGTCGAGGTTCATGGGACGCAGCGACGGGGCGAGCGCGGCGAACATGCCGCCGGGGCGGAGCACGCGGGCCGCCTCGAGCAGCAGCAACTGCCGGTTCTCGTTGACCCCGAGCCCGAAGTCGCTGACCACCGCGTCGAAGGACTCGGAGTGGAACGGCAGGTAGTTCGCGTCCGCCTGCACCAGCACGTTGCGGCCGCGCCGTCGCGCCTCCTCGATGGAGCTCTCGGACCAGTCGAGCCCGACGATGAAGCGCCCCTCCTGCTTCAGGTGCTCCACCATCCCGCCGGAACCGCAGTGCACGACCAGGACCTTCTTCGCCGACGACGACACCGAGCGGGCGAGCCAGTCGTACGGTGTCTTGGACCCGCCGAAGCTGCGCTCCATCACCGACTCGACCGCGCCGGGCCGGTGGGACATGATCCAGCGCAGCCGCTTGTCATTCACCGTTGGGCACCGCCACGAACAGCAGCTCGGCGTCGGCGGCGGCGAGCTTCAGGCCGTTGTCGCCGCAGCGCAGCTCGACGCCCCCCGCGATCTCCGTGACCTCGCACTCGATCCCCGGCCGCAGGCCGGTGTCCGCGATCAGGGACAGGAGCTCGTCGTTGGCCTGGAGATTCTCGCTCATCCGCGCCAGGCGCACGCGGGTGGCGCCGTCGGCCGCGGCCTCCGCGAGGCTCACCACGCCGTCGCGGAAACGCTGGTGGGGCAGGTGGAGGCCCAGTTGGTCGAGGCCCGGGATGGGGTTGCCGTAGGGCGACGTGGTGGGCTCGCCCAGGATCTGCACGAGACGGCGCTCCACGTCGACCGAGATCACGTGCTCCCAGCGGCAGGCCTCGTCGTGGACCTTCTCCCACTCGAGCCCGATCACGTCCGTGAGCAGCCGCTCGGCGAGCCGGTGCTTGCGCATCACCTCGCGCGCGAGCTGGTCGCCGGCGCGGGTGAGCTTGATGGTCCGGTCGGGGGCGACGACGAGCAGCCCGTCGCGCTCCATGCGGGCCACCGTCTGCGACACCGTCGGGCCCGACTGGTGCAGGCGTTCCGCGATCCGCGCGCGCAACGGTGGCACGCCCTCCTCGAGGAGTTCGTACACCGTGCGGAGGTACATCTCCGTGGTGTCAATCAAGTCGCTCATCGTCGCCAGCCTACTCCGCCGCCGCCTCAGGCGGACCGGGCGGGTGGGATGTGCACGCCCCCGCGGACGACGCTCTGGAGGCGGCCGTCGTCGTCGACGAGGCAGAGGTCCGCGCGCTTGCCGACGGCGATCTCGCCCACCTCCGTGAGCCCGTGGTACCGAGCGGGAGTGGTGGCCGCCATGCGCGCCACCTCGGGGATCGGGATGCCCACCTCGGACACCACGAACCGGAAGGCCTCGTCCATCGTGAGGGTGCTGCCCGCGATGGCGCCGGGGCTGCCGTCGGCGGTGGTGAGGCGGGCGACGCCGTCGCGCACGATGACGTCGAGCCCGCCCAGTTTGTAGGCGCCGTCCGCCGAGCCGGTGGCGCTCATGGCGTCGGTGACCAGCGCGATGCGATCGGGGCCTGCGGCCTCGTGCGCGAGCCGGATGACGTCCGGGTGGAGGTGCACGCCGTCGCAGATCAGCTCGGCGAGGACGCGCTCGTCGTGCAACAGCGTTGGCACCGGGCCCGGGACGCGGTGGTGGATGCCGTTCATCGCGTTGAACAGGTGGGTCGCCGCAGTGGCACCGGCGTCGATGGAGGCCCGGCAGGTGTCGGCGTCGGCGTCGGTGTGCCCGAAGGCGACGACGACCCCCGCCTCCCGGAACCGCCGGATGGCCTCCATCGCGTGGGCACGCTCGGGCGCCATGGTGATCATCTTCAGCGCCGGGCCCCCGGCGGCCAGGAGCCGTTCCACGGCCTCCGGTGTCGGGTCGACGAGGAGTTCGGCCGCGTGGGCGCCCTTCTTCGCCTCCGCGAGGAAGGGGCCCTCGAGGTGGATGCCGTCGACGACGCCCTCGTCGAACAGCGCCCGGAGCGCGGCCGACTCGCGCTCGAGGTCCTCCAGGGAGCGGGTGACCGTGCTCGCGAAGAGGGTGGTGGTCCCGTGGGCGAGGTGGAAGTCGCGGGCGCGCCGGTTGGCGGCGGGGTCGGGGTCGCCGAAGCTCACGCCGACCGCGCCGTGGCAGTGGGTGTCGACGAAGCCGGGAACCGCCCAGAGGGGGGCCGCCCCGTCGCCCGCCCCCGGCTCGATCGCGGCGATCCGGCCGTCCTCGAAGCTGATTCGGACATCGGTCAACACCCCGTCGCGGGTGACCGCGCGGGCGACTGCGAGACTCTGCATGGGCCCCATTCAATCAGTAGTGCCAGAATGGCCACGTGCAGATCCCCCCTCATTTGCTTCCGCAGGACGGACGGTTCGGTTCAGGGCCCGCCAAGGTGCGGCCCGAGGCGCTCGACTACTTGGTGTCGCGCTCGGACGTGCTCGGCACCTCCCACCGCAAGCCGCCGGTGCGCGAGCTCGTCGGCAGGGTCCAGTCGATGCTGGCAGAGCTGTACGCCATGCCCGACGGGTACGAGGTGGTGCTCGGCAACGGCGGCGCCAGCTTGGTGTGGGACATGGCCACGTTCTCGCTCATCGAGGAGAAGTCCGCCCACGGGGTGTTCGGGGAGTTCAGCCGGAAGTTCGCCGAGGCGTCGCGGAAGGCGCCGTTCCTTGGTGAGCCGGACGTCGACGAGGCACCCGCCGGCTCGGTCGCGGTGCCGTCGGCGGGCGACGCCGACGTGCACGCCTGGGCGCACAACGAGACCTCCACGGGCGTCATGGCGCCGGTCCGTCGCGTCGGGGAGGGGCTCACCCTCGTCGACGGCACCTCAGCGGCCGGCGGCATCGAGGTGGAGCTGGCCGACACCGACCTCTACTACTTCGCCCCGCAGAAGAACTTCTCCTCCGACGGGGGACTGTGGCTGGCGTTCGCCTCCCCCGCCGCGGTGGAGCGCGCCGAGCGGATCGCCACCGGGCGCTGGATCCCGCAGATGCTCGACTTCACCACGGCGGTGGCGAACTCGCGCAAGCAGCAGACGCTGAACACGCCGTCGATCGCGACGCTGCTCCTCCTCGAGGCGCAACTGCGGTGGATGCTGGACCTCGGCGGCCTTGCCGCCGTCGCCGACCGCTGCCGCACCAGCAGCGACATCGTCTACCGCTGGGCCGACGCCCACGACTTCGCCACGCCCTTCGTCGAGGATCCGTCCGCGCGCTCCTCCGTCGTCGCGACGATCGACCTCGACGCCAGCATCGACGCCGCCTACGTGATCAGCGTGCTCCGCGACAACGGCATCGTCGACGTCGACCCGTACCGCTCGCTCGGGCGCAACCAGTTGCGGATCGGCTGCTACGCCAGCGTGGAGCCCTCCGACGTCGCCGCGCTCACCGACTGCCTGAACTACGTGATCGAGCGCTGCCACTGATCCCGGACGACGAGGGAGGGCCCCAGGCGGATCGGCTGGGGCCCTCCCCGTTCGTGTGCGGTCGTGCGGTCAGCCGTCGACGACGCAGGCGTTGATCGCGCCCGCGGTCGCCTCAGCCCGGACGAACTCGCCGTCGCAGAGGCTGTACGACCCGTTGCCCGGGGCGCCCTCCCACGCGAACGAGTCGACCTCGGCGCCCTCTCCGTCGGAGATCACGACGGTGTCCTCGCCGCGCAGCTTGAAGCCCAGATCCTCCTGGTCGAGGACCAGGTAGGCGCCGGCCTCCAGCGTGCCGCTGAGCTCGTAGGTCCGACCGCGGCCATCCGTCAGGGTCAGCCCGTCGAGATCGGCGTCGCCGTCGCCGGCGTTCAGGAGCTCCACGAAGGCGAGGCGACCCGTCGGCTTGACCTCGTTGAGGACGAGGTCCGCCTGCGGCTCGTCGAAGTCGACGCCGACCAGGACGGGGTCGTGGTCGGACGAGCGGAACTCGTCGGGGGCGTAGAGCGCATCCTCCGCGGGCGCCTTGAACTTCATCGTGTAGTCGATGAGCGGTAGCTCGTCGGCGTTGATGTGCCACGTCTCGGTGCCGGTGACGTTGTCGAGCAGCGCCTCGTTGGCGAGTGCGTAGTCGAGGTAGCCGAGCTGGCCGTCGAAGACGTACGAGTAGGCGCGCTCGCCCTCGTACAGCTTGGTCAGGTCGGTGTAGCCGGCGGCCTCGAAGACCTTGATCGGGTCCTCGTGGTCGTACGAGTTGAGGTCACCCACGATGAGGATGTTCTCCGTCTTCTCGACGCCGATCGTGTCGCCCTCGAGCCAGTCGACCATCGCCTCGGCGGCCTCGGTCCGGGTCTCGTTGCAGTTGCCGACGAGGTAGCCCAGCGTGGCCTCGCTGGGGTCGCCGCAGGCGGAGCCCTTCGACTTCAAGTGGTTGGCCGCCACGGTGATGAGCTCGCCGCTGGCGAGGTGCTCGAAGGTCTGGGCCAGCGTCGGGCGGCTGCGGGTGTCGTCGAAGCGGGGATCGTCGGCCGAGGTGAGGGTGTCGAAGTCACCGACGGTCCGCACGATGGCCGGCTGGTAGATGAACGCGGTGGTGATCTCGTCGGTGCCGATCACGCCCGTCTCGAGCGCGGCCCACTTCTCGTAGCCGGCGGCCTCGTTCAGGGCCTCGACCAGCACGCCGACGGCGGTGCCGTTGTTCTCGATCTCGTTCAGGGCGATGATCGCGGCGTCGGCCTTGTTGATGGCCGTGACGATCTTGGCCTCCTGGCGCTCGAACTCCTCCGCCGTCTCGGCCCCGCGGGAGCCGAGTGTCGTGAAGTAGTTGAGCACGTTGAAGCTGCCCACCTGGAAGTCGCCGCCCACCTCGGGCACCGACGGGCGCTCGTTGACGTGCTCGATCGTCCCGGCAGTGGTGGGCTGGATCGCCCAGTTGTCGAAGCGGTAGTCGAGCACGCCGGCGACGCCGTCGATCCGGTCACCGGCGCGGAACAGGGTGTCCATGGTGAGCGGCTCGAGCGTGGCCGGGTGGATGGCCGAGGGGTTCTGCGTCGAGCGGCCGTCGTCGATGAGGACGCGGTTGACGAGGTTCGCCTCGTACTCGGCGCGGGCCTCCGCGGTCTCGGGCGAGTAGAGGGCGGTGGCCTGGAACTGGCGCTCAGGGCCGACCGCGATCTGCCCGTAGCGGCCGTACTGGTAGAGCTCGAGGATGGTGAGCGGCTCGGCGAAGGTCACGTACATGCCCTCGTAGCGCTCGAAGTCGGTGTTCGGGAAGTCGATCACCGTGGGTTCGGGCAGCGCGCCCTCGCCGCAGTCGACGGCGGCGGTCGCGGTGAGCTGGGTCATGCCGAAGTACTCGGAGGCCGTGCCGGTGAGGCGCACGACGTCGCCCTCGGCCACGTCGCCCGCGAGCTGGTTGCGGTCGAAGACGAAGATGCCGTCGGAGGTGGCGGGGTCGTCGTCGCCCTCGTCCTGCAGGTAGTAGCCGTTGAAGCCACCGGTCTGGAAGTCGCCGACGACGACGCCCTGCACGGTCACGCTCTGGCCGCCCATCGTCGTGGCATCGCCGGAGCCCTGGACCGCGCCGATGGCGGTGGCCTCGAGCTCGCACTGGTCGACAGGATCGGTCGGGTCCTCACCCGGATCCGTCGGGTCCTCGCCCGGCGTCACGCCGTCCATCGTGTGGCTGCCGAGGTACGAGAACGTGTTCGAAGGGTACGACGCCCACTCCGCGGCCGCGGAGAACGCGTCGGTGGTGTTCGTGTCGCCCGCGGTGACCGACGCGTTGCGGACCAGCGTGACGTCCGTCCCGAAGTTGGCGCGGACGCCCACTTGGCCGAAGGAATCGATGACGGCGTCACCCTTGTACAGCACGACCGCGTCGTCGCCGTTGAAGTTGATCGCCGACGAGTTGCGCTGGTCGGGCGAGAAGCCGCCGAGGGTCGCGTCGCCGTGCGCCACGACGTGCACGTCGCCGGGGGCCAAGGTCCCGGTCAGCGTCACGCTCGCGGTCTGCGTCGTGCCCCCGTTGGAGAACAGCGCCAGTCGGTACTGGCTGAGGTCGATCGTCGATTCGGTGCCGTTGAAGAGCTCGATTGCCTTGTTGAAGCTCGATCCCTCCACGTATTCGCTGATGATGAGGTCGGACGCGGCGGCGCTCGCCGTCTGGGGCACCAACCAGGTGGTGCCGGCAACGGCGGCGGCGAGCAGCCCGGCCCAGATCTTTCGTTCTGAACGCACTGATGATCCTTACTGACTTGGGGACGGACGCGACGGAGCGCCCGACCCGAAACTATTGCGTCGAAGTGACGGCCAGTGCAGCAGACGGTGAACGAACGGTGAACGCGCGCCTGCCCCTCCTGGCGGTCCAGGCCCCCATGCTTGCACGCGCGGTGGCTCAGTTAGCCCTTTACGAAGTAGGTCGTCGCGCCGGCCGCGATCGCCACGACCCCGGCGACGACGAGTGCGACGAGGGTGCCCGTGTTGCGTGGGGTGGCGCCCGTCGGGGCGGCGGGTCCGGCCGTGGGTGCGGGCGACGGCGTGCCCTCGGCGCCGGTGGGTACCGGCGTGGAGGGCTCCGGCGACGGCTCCGGAGACGCGACGGGCTCGAGCGTGGTGGTGGTGTCGCTGGTGGGGACCTCCGCCTCCCGGACCACGCCGCCGGCGCTGAACAGGAGCGTGTCGCCCATCGCCGCCACGGACTCCCCTTCCGGGCCGTTCACGTACGTCTCGACGGCCTCGGTCTCCCAGGAGAAGGCGTCGATGACATGGACCCCGTCGGCCGCACGCAGCACGAGCGTGCTCCCGTCGTCGAGGAAGACGCCGTCGGTGACGCCCTCGGGCGCGTCCGCCACGCGGGTCAGGGTGTCGGTGCTGGTGCGCGACGGGTTCTCGGGCGCCCGGTAGATGCCGGGGTCGTCCCCGGTCGTCGCGATGTAGATCCGTCCGCGGCCGGAGACCATCATCGCCTGCGCGTCGCGGGGCCCGTCCGGGTACTCGAGCACGTAGGCGCGGTACTGCTTACGGCCGGGCTGGGTGTCGCCGAAGCGGAAGATCGTGAGGGTGTCGCGGTCGAGGTCGGGGTTGCCGAGGTCGCCGACGAAGAGCGCTCCGCCCGACAGCGCCAGCGCCTCGACGGACGCGATGTCCGCGTTCCAGGTGAGCTGCGCCTGTTCGCCGTCCTCGGTGAGTCCGATGAGGGTGCCGTCGTCGGCCTCCTCCCCCGCGAGCCACAGCCGCGCGGTCTCCTCGTCCCACGCCATGCCGACGATCTCACCCACGTGGTCGGGGGGCACGGTGAACGCCGCGGAGGCGGAGGCGGACGCAGTGGCCGCCAGGATCACGCCCGCGGCGAGCACGGCTCGGAAACGTCGGTTCATGGCGGGCCCAGCCTAGTGGGAAGTGACGATCGCGCCGATGATCACCACGGCAATGACCACCAGCAGCGTGGCGGTGACGATCAGTTTGCGGGCGCGAGGGTTCATTTGGCGTCAGTCTACGCGCTCCCCGACGGGGGCCCCGCGGGGGCTGCCGCGCCTGGCCGGGCAATGTTCGCATGTTTCCGCTCCCCGTCATGGGCGCGACATTAGGCTGCCGAGCATGGTGGACTTCTACGCCGTCGCGATCGACGACGTGCGTGACATGTTCGGCGCCGATGGGGACCTCGCGGAGGAACTGATCGCCGCCGCACGCGTCGCGTTCCCGGAGGAGCCGCACCGCCGTCGGGCCTTCCTACCGCTCATGCGCAGGGCGCCGGAGTTCACCGTTGCCAACAACCGGCCGACCCGCGAGGACCTGTCCATCCTGCTGTCGGGCGGGTACGTGTCGCCGGAGCGGATGCGCGCCAGCTGGCGACTGTTCCACGCCCTCCTGGACCACCGGTCGGCCGCGCACATCACCGTCGACGTGACCGAGGAGGAACTCGAGCGGGCGGAGTTCGACCTCGCGCGCAACGGGCTCGACACCTACTACTCGCTGCGCCGCCTCGGCGAGCGGCAGCTGGGCATCCCCCTGCGCGGCATCGAGGGCCACATCGACGGGTACGCGAAGCATGTGCACGTCCTGGAGACGGCCGCGGAGCTGCGCCGGGTCCTGGGCGACGTGGAGCCCGAGACCCGGCGCATCGTCAACGAGGTGCTCGGCATGTGCGACGTCGTAGCCGCCGACCCCCGACTGGACCTGGTGGTCCTGGAGTCCTGACCGGCGGCCCCGCTGTCACGCCTTGGCCGGCGCCGTCGGGAAACGCTCCCACACGCGATGGCTCGCGAGCAGGTCGGCCAACGGCGCCACCGCGTCCGCCGGTCCGCCGACGACCACTCCCGGCGCGTCCTCCGGCACTCCTGCCGCTGCCAGCACGGCCGCCGCATCCGGATCGGCCGCGATCGCCTTGGCGTGCCGGAACATCTCGGCCACCAGCTTGACCACGCGCGGGTCGACCGGGCCGAAGGCGTCGTGCCCGGCCTTGGCGTCGAACGTCGGCACGGCGTCCGGTCCGGGGGCCGGCGCATCGGCGACGAGGATCGCGTCGAACTCGATGGATGCCGCGGTGAGGAACGTGCGGTCAACGACGACGTCGCCCAGCTTGCCGCCGTGGGGCGCCACCACGAAGGCGAGCATGCCGGCGTCCATGACCGCCTTCCGCGCCTTCTCGATGGCGGCCGGGTCGGTGTCCGCGTCGACGACCACCGCGATCTTGCGCCCGGTGACCGGCCACTTCTTGCCGACCTGCGACAGGGCGGGGCTGGGCTCGACTTCGGCGGGCGGGACCGTGGGCTCGGGCACGGGAAGGCCCAGACCGGCCGCCACCTCCGCGCACAGGTCGGCGTCGATGTTGGCCAAGCACTGGAGCTGCCGCAGCTTGACGGCCTCCTCGTAACACTTGCCGAGCTCGAACGTGTAGGCGCGGGCCAGGTGCTGGCGCTCGACCTCGCTCAGTGAGCGCACGAACAGCGTGGTCTGGCTGAAGTGGTCCTCGAAGGAGGCCGGCTTCTCGCGCACCTTCGCGCCCTCGACCGGCGTGGGCACGTCGATGAAGGCGACGGTGTCGCTGTCCTTCCCCTGGGCGGGGTTGCCCCCGTCGAGCGAGTTCGGCTTGTACGGCGCGACCCCGCCGTGGACGGCGTGCTGGTGGAACCCGTCGCGGAACATGTCGTTGACCGGGCAGTGGGCGCGGTTGATGGGGATCTGGCTGAAGTTCGGGCCGCCGAGGCGCGTGATCTGGGTGTCGATGTAGGAGAAGAGCCGCACCTGCAGCAGGGGGTCGTTGGTCACGTCGATGCCCGGGACGAGGTTGCCGGGGTTGAACATGACCTGCTCCACCTCTGCGAAGAAGTTCGTGGGGCGCCGGTTGAGCGTCATGGTGCCGATGATCTCCACCGGGCACAGCTCCTCGGGCACGATCTTCGTCGGGTCCAGGAGGTCGATGCCCTCGAACATCTCGTCCTCCGTGTCCGGCATCACCTGGACGCCCAGGTCCCACGCCGGGTAGGCGCCGGCGTCGATGGCGTCGTATAGGTCGCGACGGTGGTAGTCCGGGTCGTTGCCGGCCGTGAGCTGGGTCTCCTCCCACACCTGCGAGTGCACGCCCTGGTGCGGCTTCCAGTGGAACTTCACGAGCGAGGTCTCGCCCGCGTCGTTGATGAGGCGGAAGGTGTGGACGCCGAAGCCCTCCATCATGCGGTACGACAGCGGGACGCCGCGGTCGGACATGTTCCAGGCGGTGTGGTGCTGGGCCTCGGTGTGCAGCGACACGAAGTCCCAGAAGGTGTCGTGCGCGCTCTGCGCCTGCGGGATCTCCTTGTCGGGCTCGGGCTTGACCGCGTGGACCACGTCGGGGAACTTGATGCCCTCCTGGATGAAGAACACCGGGATGTTGTTGCCGACGAGGTCGTAGTTGCCCTCCTCTGTGTAGAACTTCGTCGCGAAGCCGCGGGTGTCCCGGACGGTGTCGGCCGAGCCGCGGAAGCCCACCACCGTGGAGAACCGGACGAACACGTCGGTCTCCACGCCCTGCTTCAGGAACGCCGCGCGGCAGATCTTCTCTGCGCGGCCGTTCGCGACGAACACGCCGTGCGCACCGGTGCCGCGCGCGTGGACGACGCGCTCGGGGATGCGCTCGTGGTCGAAGTGCGTGATCTTCTCGCGCAGGTGGTGGTCCTGCAGCAGGACGGGCCCGCGAGGACCGGCCTTCAGCGAGTGGTCCGTGGAGCGCAGGCGGGCGCCCTGCGAGGTGGTGAGGTGCTCGCCCTGCTGGGCCACGTCCTCCGGGGCTGCGCCGCTTGGGGCCCCAGTGGGGGTCACCGTCTCCGGCCCGCGCTGCGACGGCTTGGGCGGCGGAGGCGGCACGGGCGCCGTCGGCTCCTCGAGCGAGGGGGCTTCGACGCCGGGACCCGGCGGCGGGGTGAGGTCGTGCTCGGCGACGCTCATGTCGCGTTTGCCCTTCTTCTGGTTCGGCTTGTCCATGCCCTGGCCCGGCTTCTTCTTGCCTGGGCCGAGCTTCTTCGATTCGGGCGTGCTCTTCTTGTTGGCCACCTGTTGCTCCTCGATCGACGCCGGGCCCGAGCGCGTGGTCGCGGGCCAAGATGGATTTCGAGTCTATGGAGCGGTGCGGGTCACTTGGGAGGGCGACGATTCACACGTGCATCGTCGCCCGGACGCGAACGGTGCGCATTGAAAATCTGCGGAGGATAGAACGGCAGAAGAGACCCAACGGGGAGCACGTTGCTCGTTCGCTCTATCTGGCGCCCGGTGCCGGGATTGCGCTGTAGCGTCGCGTGACAAAGGCGCGCGGCGCCTAGATGGGAGTAATGACGACGTGTTGGACAGGGAGTACGAAGATCTGAGGTCGCTGGCCGAACACGTTGCCCGGGCACAAGGGGCTGGAATGTGGGCTGAGGACATCGCTTCCTCCACCATGAAGAAGTACTGGATGCACCGGGATGAAGTGCGAGAGCCTCGCGCATGGGTCAGACGTGCCGCGCGCAACCTGGCAATAGACCATGCACGACGGGACCCCGACGCCGGGTGGGCGCGAATCCCGGGTGAGGGCACTCTCGCCCATTCCCCGCTGCCCCGCCAGCTACAGACTAGAAGCCCCAGCAGTTTGCTGGCCGCACGAGACCAACTCGAAAGGGCACTCGAAGTGTTGAACGACATCGAGCGTGAGCTTCTGGTTGGACAGAACGAGGGATACAGCCTGCAGGAGCTGGCCGATCGTCACGGGTACACCGAGCCATCGGTGAGGACGAAGCTCGCGGTGGCCAGGCGCAAGATCCGCGACGCCTTCCCCGATCTCGACATCAACTGACTCACTCTCTTTGCGTCCGGTCCAGAGCGCGGGTGTACCACTCGTCAAGTTCGAGGCTGAGTCGCCCCGTCGCCTCGGATGAGTCAGGTTGCTTCAGCAAGGCAGTGGCTGCGTGTGAGATGCTCGCGTCCATCACCATCTCGCCCGAGTCGATGCGCGTGTACACCCTGATTCGTTCCTCGCTGGCGGACGCCTGCACCAGCAGGGGGCGCCTCCATCGGGAATCCGAAAAGGACTCGGTGCGCAGCGGGCCATTCATCTTTCGTGCCACCCCGAAGTATCGCGCGACAAGATCAAAGACCGATGGACTGGTCGCATTGCCGACCACGACGGCGAAGGCACGTTCCAGATTCGCCTCATCCTCCATGACATAGGTCAAGCCTCCGATGGCTCCGCAGGCCTGGACCACGCCCCCAGAATCTCGCAATGCCGAGAACTCTGGCGTCTTGACTGCTCCGAGCAGCGCCGCACAGTCGCTCAGGCTCGTGAATTCGGGACTCGGCCAAGGCGCCGCACTGGACTGGAACCAACCGTCGCGCGAGATGGCGAGCACCTCGTGACCGGTCGCTGGCTCGCAGCCAAGCCTGCCCTCCGCCCCTACGTTCAGGTCAGTCCTGTGACCGGCGCGGCGAAGGATCTGTTTCCACTGGGCAGTGAACTGTTCCGATATCGACAGCTGAGCGGGCCACGAAGGGCTGTCAGCGTCGATGGGGAGCTGCGCAACGCGCCTCCAGTGTGCGTGGTTGAAGAGCACGGAGGCATTCGTCTGCAGGTCCCTGACCACCCGCTGGAACGACGAGACCGATAGCTCGTCTCCCCTCACGCGATGCCTCAACTGCAGTGTGGCCTGACCGTCATGGAGCGCCCCGTGCAGGCGTTGGAAGGAGGAGCGAGAATGACTGTCGATCGCATCGATGAGCTCACCCGAGAGCGGAAAGACGCCAACTTCAACCCCGATCCAGCACCAGCCGCTGCCCTCTGCAGCTCCCCCCAATAGGACGACGAGTCGCCTGGAGAGGAACGCCAACGAGTAAATCACCTCCTCCCCGTTCTCCGCAGTCGAGCGCACCTTGTAGCGGGCGTTCTCAGCCACGCTGAGCGCCAAGTCGAGCCCTCTGTTTCCCGTCACAGCGACCTCACCTTGTCGAGCGCGAGGGTTACCAGTTCTTCCGCGAGGTCCAATGACTCGTGACCGGTCAGCCGCGTATTGACGCCGTACGACCGATGTTGGACCGAGCGCACGTCGGGGTCCGAAGCAAGGTAGTCAGGAAGCTCTGTGTGCTGCAGCCTCACGGAGACCTTGCCATTCCAGTGGAGGTAGGCGACCGCCGGCGATGGCTCACCCGTCGAGAAATCGTGGACCCGCAGGTAGTCGCCCACACCGCCTTCACGCGTCTCGCCGACTACGACGGCGATCTCCTCCGTCCCGAGGCGTGCCAGCAACCGACGGAGGTTGGAAGCCTGCGCTCCACCCTGTTGCGCCACCGCCTCATCGACCAAGAACGCCGGCTCCGACGAGCCGCGCCGCGCGGTTGCCTGTTCATCCTTCGACGAGGTGTCCGCGCCGATCGGCAATTCGAAGGGCAGATCTGTCAACATGTCCCAGACCAGAACCCCTGCCTCTCTATAGCGCTCCCAACCTGTGGCTCGCGACTGGCTCAGGCGTGCGTGTTCGTCGGTGGTGACGATGCAGGCAACCGCGTACTGCGTCAGGAAGTTTCGCAGGTCATCAAGCGTCCAACTCTCGCGCCGCAGCAGTTCCCCAGTGATCCAGCTTCGTGTCCACACGTGTTCGTGGTTCACCTTGGCAGTGCGCTCGACATCGATGGACCCGACGGAGCGGAGGCGGATGTGGTACTTCGGATGGGGCGGGAATCCCTCGGCCTCCGTCCATTTCCAGAGCCCGATGCTGATGAGTTCCTTCTTGTGTGCGAGGTCGACGTTCTCCAGATCGAGCAGGTGGTGGATCGCACGCAGAGCGCTCTCTCGCCGAACGGGAACGTGGGCCTCCTCCATGTACGTACGGTCCAGCCGGAGTGCGGTGTTCGTTGGCATGCTGTCTCCTTGTTGAGTGCCTTCACCTGCATAGACGCAAGAAACCGTGAAATGTCAACGCGCGGAGTGCGAGTGCCGTGGTAGACAGGTTCGAGGATCCTGTCACAGTGGACGGAAAACGATACGGAGGGTGCCCTCTTGACACACGAAAGCAAGGCGTCGACGGCTCAGGCGACGACTCCACAGGCCGATGCAGCAAAGCCCTTTCTCTACGAGGACGATGTGGTGACCGCGGTGATGACACACTTGGCCGGCGACGGATGGTCAATCGAAGGCCATGCGATGGCTCACCAGCACGGGGACGACATCGTCGCCCGGCGCGGGGTTGACCGGCTGGTCATCGAGGCCAAGGGCGCAGGCAGTTCGAAGATGGGCACCAAGCGTTACGGCTCCCTTTTCACCCGCAATCAAGTGCGCAGCCACGTCTCGGTGGCGATCCACAGAGCGCTGCGCGTGTGGTCGGGAGGTGAAGCGCAGGCGGGACTGGCGTTTCCCGACAACCAACACCATCGGGAGATGGTTTCGCACGTCCTCCCTGCACTCCGCCGGCTGGGCATCGCCGTGTTCTGGGTCGCAGACGACCTTTCCGTCTCCGTCGATCACGAGACAGCACAGTGAAGGGTCACGAGCTAGCGCTCCAGAAAATGTTGTCCTAAAGTACGTTCGAACGAGTCAGGAGGGCTGAGTGGTGAACGACCGCTGGGTCGAAGTCACCCCCTCCCAGTTCGCCCACGAGAAGGATGGTCTGCGACTCATTCGCGACCTTTTGCCCAAGCGAGCCCCGTTCCGCGCCTGGACCAACTTCGAGTTCCGCGACGACCGCGGTAACTGGTCCGAGGTCGACCTCCTCATCCTGGCTCCCGACGGTCTCCACCTGGTCGAGCTGAAGTACTACTCCGGCCGCCTCCGCGGCAACGACCAGACCTGGCTCCGCGACGGTCGCGCGCCCGAGGACTCGCCCCTCCGCCTCGCCAACCGCAAGGCCAAGCGCCTGCGCTCGAAGTTGATGTCCGAGTACGACGCCTGGCGCCGCGGTAGGCGCTTCGACTCCCCACCTCCCCCAGCCCGCGAGGTCATCCCCTACATCCAGGAATCCGTCTTCCTCCACCACCCGGACCTGGTCGTCGATCTCCCCGAAGCCGACCGCCGCGACCTCTACGGCCTCCCCGGAAACGAGGCCGCCTCCGGGCTCAGCCCCATCACCGAGCTCTTCAACGGCACACCCCACCCGAACAGCACCGTCCGGGAGAACGCCGTCGTCGGAATGATGAAGCTCATCGGGCTGCGCTCCCACCAGCGCGAGGCGGGCAGCTTCGTCCTGGACCCCCAGCCCGTCGACGACGGCCCCGGCTGGCAGGACTGGCTCGGCACCCACAAACTGTTGGGCACCCGCCGCCGGATCCGCTTCCGCACCGTCCCCGAGGGTTCGCCCGACGAGGCCCGCCGTCGCGTCCGGCGCATCGCCGAGCATGAGATGCGCGTCATGCAGCACCTCAGCCACGACGCAGTCCTCCGGCCTGAGGACCTCGTCGACTCCGATCTCGGCCCCGGCCTCGTCTACCCCTACGACCCGTCCTGGCAGCGCCTCGACCTGTGGCTCGCCGGCCGCCCGACCCTCGGCTTCGACGACCAGCTCGCGCTCGTCCGCCAGGTCGCCGAGGCCCTCGCCTACGCCCACGGCAAGAACGTGGTGCACCGCGGCCTCAACCCGCGCGCCGTCCTGGTCCACACCAGCCGCGACGGCCGCCTCCAGGTGAAGGTCGGTGACTGGCAGGGCGTCGGCCGCACCGACGAGGCCACCCACACCGAGGCCACCCGCGGAGTCACCCAGCTGGCCGACGTCCTCGCCGGCGAGATCCCGCTGGCAGATCGCTGGGCGCGAGCCGCGTTCACGGCACCGGAGGGCATCCAGGTGGGCACCCCGGACCGCCTCCGCCTCGATGTCTTCTCACTCGGTGCGCTCGCGTTCTACCTGGTCACCGGCGGCCAACTCCCCGCCCGCAACCGCGCCGACCTCACCGTCCGGCTCCGCGAGCAGCGCGGCCTCGACGTCTCCGTCGAGCTCCCCGAGGTGCCGCCCGCCCTGCGCGACGCCATCCTCCAGGCCACCCACCCGCAGGTCTCCGACCGCCTCCCCGACGTCGCGGCCTTCCTCGGCGCCCTCGACGCCGCCACCACCAGCCCAGAGCAGGAGGAAGCGGCCGACCCCCTCGATGCCGGCCCCGGCGCCATCCTCGGCGGACGCTTCGAACTCAAGAGCCGCCTCGGCGCCGGCTCCACCGCCGTCGGCCTGCTGGTTGAGGACCTCAGCCTCGACGACCGGCCGGAGCGCGTCCTCAAGGTGGCCGTCGACGACGCCGCCGCCCGCCGCCTCGAGGACGAGGCGGACACCCTCCGCCAGGTCAACAGCCCGCGCATCGTCAAGCTCATCGACGGCCCGCTCGAGGTCGCCGGCCGCCGCGCCCTCCTCTTGGCCTCCGCCGGCCGCGAGACGCTGGCCACCCACCTCGGCAACCGCGAGCGCCTCTCCCTCGACCTGCTCGACCGGTGGGGCACCGACCTCCTGGAGACCCTCGTCGTCCTCGACGACGCGGGCGTCACCCACCGCGACATCAAACCCGCCAACCTCGGCGTCCAAGTGGACCGCGGCAATCGCTCCAAGCACCTCGTCCTCTTCGACTTCTCCCTGGCCAAGGCCGCCGCCTCCGACATCCAGGCCGGCACCCGCCCCTACCTCGATCCGTTCCTCACCGCCCGCAGGCAGTACGACTCGGCCGCGGAGCGCTACGCCGCCGCCGTCGTCCTGTTCGAGATGGCCACCGGCCACCCACCGGTCTACGGTGACGGCCTCTCGGATCCGGCGGCCATCCCCGACGAGGCCGCCATCGACCCCACCCGGTTCGACCCCTCAGTCTCCGCCCAGCTCACCGCCTTCTTCACCCGCGCACTGGCCCGCGACGCCGCCGCCCGGCACGACACCGCCACCCAGATGCTCCTCGAATGGCGCGCCTGCTTCCCCGCCAGCTCCGTGCCGCCCATCAACGCCGACGAGCTCGCCGCCCAGGCCACCGCCGACACCCCGCTGACGCAGTCCGGCCTCACCCCCCGCGCCATCTCTGCGCTGGAGCCGCTCAAGGTGGCGACGGTGGGCGACGTCGCGCAGATCGACGCCGTCCGCCTCAACCACCTCCCAGGCTCCTCGTCCGCCACCCGCGAGGAGATCAAGCGCCACGCCCGCACCTGGCGCGACAAGTACAAGAGCAAGGAGCACACCTGGCGCGTGGTGGAAGACACCACCCCGCTGCCGGATCCGCACGACAGCGCCGACGTCCTCCTCGCCGCCGCCCGCCAGGGCAAGGAGGACCGCGCCGTCGAGCTCGCCTCCCTCATCCTCGGCATCCTCGGCCGAACCGACCCCAACGCCACCCAGGCCGAGCTGGCCGCCGCCCTCTCCCCGCCGGTCACGCGCGGCCGCGTCAGCCAGCTCTTCGGCACCCTCCAGGACCGCTGGGCCGCCGACCCAGCCGCCCTCACGCTGCTCGGCCGGCTCACTGACGCCGTCGACCAGCGCCTCGGCGAACTCGGCGGCGTGGCGACCTTCGACGAACTCGCCACCCACCTGCTGAGCCTCATGGTGGCCGGCCCGTCGGCCGACGAAGCCACCCAGTTCCGGCTGGCCCAGGGCATGCTGCGCTGGACCTTGGAGCGGGAGGCCGCGCGCGAACGCGCCGAGGGGTCGGGCGATGGCGAGGCAGGCTGGCTGCTCCGCCGTCGGGAGGGGCAGCCGCTGCTCGTGGCCGTCCGCCACGATCTGCTCGACGTCGCCGAGGTCCTCGGCCGCCGCGCAGACTCACTGGTCGACGAGGCCAACGGGTCGGGCGCCGACGCCCTCGTCCCGGCCGCCCGCGCAGCCCAGCAGCTGGGCGCCGTTCTCGACCAGGCCACCTCGCCACGTGCCGCCGCCCCGTTCGACGACCTCCGCCGGGGCCAGCGGTTGGCCCAGCTGGCGGCGCTGGTCTCCCGGCACGCGGGTGCGTCGGCCGCCGGGGAGCTGCACCACCGCGACCTCACCGCAGGCGCCGCGCTGCGCTACACCCTCCCCGCCGTCATACCCGGCCAGCTGTACCGCCCCGTCGAGCTGCGGGAACGCGTCCAGGCCCGGTTCCCCCAGCTTCGGCCCCTCCCCCAGCGGCCCGAGCTCGACTCCATCGTCGACGGCCTCGGCCGCGGCCTGCGCTACGACGACAACGCCCGCGGCTACCGCGCCGCCGCCGCGGCGGGCAAGGACACCACCGGCCTCGAATCGCGCCTCCAGACCCAGCTCGGCACCCCCGCCACGCTCGCCTCCGGACCCGGAGCCGTCGGCCAACGGCTGATCGACAGCCGCAAGGGCCGCTCCTTCGTCGCGCTCGGCGTCGACGCCGGCGCCCACGACCGCCTCGTCGGCGTGCTCGCCACCCACTTCGAGGCCGTCCCCCTGGACCTCACCCACACCCTCATGGACGCCCTCCACGCCACCGCCGCCGCGGCCGGGCTCCCCTGGGACGTGGTGCTGGGCGCAGACGCAGAACAACCGGGCTCCCGCGCCCACACCGGACTCCGCGCCCTGGTCGAGCGCTCCCTACCCGCCGTCCGCGCCGCCATCGAGGCCACCCTGCAGGAGGCCGCGGGCCGCCCCGTCGCGCTGCTCGACGCGTCCCTGCTCGCCCGCTACGAGGCACTCGGCCTCCTGGCCGGGTGGATGGATCTGGCCACCCCCCGGCCCACCGCCGTGTGGCTCGTCGTCCCGCAGCTGCACGGCAACATCGGCCCCATGGTGGACGGCCACTCCCTGCCCCTGACCGCCCCCAACCAGTACGTGTCGGTGCCGCGCGATTGGATAGACACGTACCACCGCACCCCCGCCCCGGAAGGACACCCAGCGTGATCAACGCCGCCGCCCTCGTCGCCGACCTGAAGAAGCAGGTGCTTCTCCTGGAGGACGACCTGCGCCAGCGGATCGCGCTGCCCGAGTTCGATCAGGAGTGGCGCAGCGAGCACGCCGCCGCCACTTCTGGGGACCGCACCGCCGCCACCTACACGGCCTGGGCCGACGACCGGATCACGCAGGCCGCCGTGTCCTGGGTGCTGACCACGACCTTCGTCCGGTTCTGCGAGGACAACGCCCTGCTCGGCCCCGTCTGGATCTCCGGGCCGGCCGAGCGACGGCAGGAGGCCCTCGACGCGCAGCTCGCCTACTTCCGCGCCCACCCCGAACACACCGACCGCGAATGGGTCGAGCAGGCCATCGCACACCTCGCCGCCACGCCCGCCACGCGTGGACTCGTTGACGACCAGGCCATGCTGCACACCGTCTCCCCCTCCGGTCAGGCCGTCGGCCGGCTGCTGGAGTTCTGGCGGCAGCGCACCGACGACGGCACGCTGGTCCACGACTTCACCGATCCGCAGCTCGACACTCGCTTCCTCGGCGACCTCTACCAGGACCTCTCCGACCACGCGAAGAAGACCTACGCCCTCCTCCAGACCCCGGAGTTCGTCGAGGAGTTCATCCTCGACCGCACCCTGGAACCCGCCCTGAACGACCGCCCGCTCGACGGGTTCAAGCTGATCGACCCGGCCTGCGGCTCCGGTCACTTCCTCCTCGGCGCCTTCCGCCGACTGCTCGCCCGCTGGCAGGCGGAGGCGCCTGCCCTCGGCCGCCGTGACCAGGTGCAGAACGCCCTCGACGCCGTGTGGGGGGTCGACATCAACCCGTTCGCCGCAGCCATTGCAGTGTTTCGCCTCACCGTCGCCGCGCTGAAAGCCATCGGCCACAGCTCCCTGGAGACCGCGCCCGGCTTCAAGATCCACGTTCTGGCCGGCGACTCGCTGTGGTTCAGCCGGGTGAAGGAGGGTCTGTTCCAAACCCAAAGCGAGTTCGCCTATTCAACTGAGCACAGAGAGGGTTTGATTGAGGCGCTTAGCAGTGGTCAGTACGACGCTGTTGTCGCGAACCCGCCCTACATCACTGTCAAGGACAAGGCACTCAGCACCAGTTATCGCGAACGCTTCGCTTACCTCAAGGGGCAATACCAGCTAACCGCCCCGTTCATGGAGTTGCTGTTCAGACTCGCCAGACGAGGCGCAGCCGAAACCAAGCCCGGTTGGGTCGGCCAAATCACTTCCAACGCCTTCATGAAACGCGAGTTCGGTACGCCGATCATCGAGGATTTCCTGACGCACTTGGATCTCCGAGAAGTCATCGACACCTCGGGGGCATACATCCCGGGGCACGGAACTCCCACAGTCATTCTTGTGGGACGAAATCAGACCCCAGCATCGGGGACCGTTCGCTCCGTGTTGGGCATCCGGGGGGAGCCAGGACGGCCTGCTGTGGCCGCGAACGGTCTCGTCTGGTCCTCGATCGCCCAGAACATCGGAACGAGTCCGCACGAAGACGCCTGGATCACCGTCGTCGATCTACCGCGGGCGTCTCTGACGTCCCACCCTTGGAGCCTCACTGGCGGCGGTGCCGCGGCTCTCAGCGCCGCGCTCGCCGGGGGCCAGCGCTTCGGCGATCAAGTAAGGCTGATCGGACGAACATGTCACACCGGTTCAGATGACGCCTACTTCGCTCCGACTGGGACATGGACACGATTCCAGGTTCCGCAGGCTCACGTGCGACCGCTGGCCACCGGGGACGCCGTCAGAGATTGGGCGTTGTCGCCGCACACTGAAGCTCTCTTCCCCTACGACCAGACTCTCCAGGCTGAACTTGAGGATCCTGGATTGAAGCGCCTGCTGTGGGCTCAGCGGGCAGGTCTGAGCCTTCGGCGTGAGCCGGGCGGGACACATGAGGAGATCGGCCTGACCTGGTACGAATGGAGCCGTTGGCACCCAGAGCGATTCAGGATTCCCTTGGGGATCGCTATGGCCTTCGTCGCCACGCACAACCACTTCGTCCTCGACCGCGGCGGAAAGGTGTTCAACAGGTCCGCGCCGGTGATCAAGCTGCCGGCCGACGCCACAGAGGACGACCACCTCAAGCTCCTCGGCGTCCTGAACTCGTCGACGGCGTGCTTCTGGCTCAAGCAGAACAGCCACAACAAGGGCGAGGGCGGTGGGGCGCGAGTCGACGCAGGCTACGCGGCGCGCGGTGAATCGCACCGGGATACGTACGAGTTCACCGGCACGACTCTCCAGGAATTCCCGCTTCCCAAGCAGCTACCCCTGGACAGGGCTCGTGTGCTTGACGACTTGGCGCAGGAGTTGTCACGCAACCAAGTGGAGGCGTTGATTGAGTCGGAGCCGCCCACCGCCGATCTGCTGGGCGAAGCGGAGGCGGCGCAGTCCTCGCTCCGCGGGCGGATGATCGCGCACCAGGAGGAGCTCGACTGGGAGGTCTACGCCTCATACGGCCTGCTGGACGATGCACTCGTCCACGCCGGCGAGCCGCCGGAGGTGCGGCTCGGAGAGCGGGCATTCGAGATTGTGCTCGCGCGCCGGATCGCAGCGGGCGAGGAGGAGACCACCTGGTTCTCGCGACACGGCTCCACCCCGATCACGGAGGTCCCGGAGCACTGGCCGGCCGACTACCGCGAGCTCGTGCAGCGGCGGATCGACGCGATCGAGTCTGTCGACGCCATCCGGCTGCTGGAGGCTCCCGAATACAAGCGGCGCTGGGCCACCGAGCCGTTCACCAAGCAGGCGGACCGCGCGCTGCGCGGCTGGCTGCTGGACCGGTTGGAGGACCGCTCCCTGTGGTTCACGTCGCAGGGGCAGGTGCGGCCGCTGTCGGTGAGCCAGCTCGCCGACGCGCTCGGCCGGGACGCGGAGTTCGTCTCCGTGGTGGAGCTGTGGCAGGGCCGCCGCGATGCGGACCTGGTCGCGGCGCTGACGTCGCTCATCGAGTCCGAGGCGGTGCCCTACTTGGCCGCGTACCGGCTCAAGGACTCGGGGCTCAGGAAGTTCGCCGAGTGGCAGCGCACCTGGGAGCTACAGCGCAAGGAAGACGCCGGTGAGCCGGTGGGGACGATCCCCGTGCCGCCCAAGTACTCCACGGCCGATTTCCGCAAGACCTCCTACTGGTCCAACCGTGGCAAGCTCGACGTGCCGAAGGAGCGGTTCATCCTCTATCCCGGCGCCGGCCGCGAGACCGACCCCACCCCGCTGCTCGGCTGGGCCGGCTGGGACCACGCGCAGCAGTCCCTCGCGCTGGCCACGATCATCCATGAGCGCATCGCCGAGGGCGCCCCCGACGCCCAACTCGTCCCGCTCGTCGCGGGGCTCGCCGAGCTGCAGCCGTGGGTGGAGCAGTGGCACTCCGAACTCGACCCCACCTTCGGCGTCAGCCCGGCCCAGTTCGCGCGGGAGCAGCTGAGCGAACACCTCAAGTCCCTCGGCCTCACCGTCGACGACCTCGCCGCGTGGCGCCCCCCAGCCCCGACCCGCGGAAGGAGGGCCGCCAAGTGAGCGCCCTACTGCGTGACATCTTCACCATCCCGGAGACCACCAGCACCGCCGACTACGTACTGCGGCTCACCGAGAGCGTCGACGACGCCCACCTCAACCGCACGCTCGACGACTACGTGGTCACCGACGAGCTGGCCCGCGCCTTCGACACCGCGCTCGGCGTCGTCTCCACCGCCATCTCGGCCAACTCCAGCAAGGGCGCGTTCCTCACCGGCTCCTTCGGCTCCGGCAAGAGCCACTTCATGGCCGTTCTTTACGCGCTGCTGCGGCAGACCCCGAAGGCCCGCGTCATCCCCGAGCTCGCGGGCGTCGTCGCCCGGCACGACCCCCAGCTCCAGGGCCGCAAGATCCTCCCGCTGACCTTTCACCTGCTGGGCGCGCAGTCGCTGGAGCAGGCACTGTTCGACGGCTACCTCCGCCAGCTACATGAGCTCCACCCGGAGGCCACACCGCCGCTGCTGCACCAGACCAGCCGCCTGCTGGAGGACGCCGACTCGCTGCGCCGCCGCATCGGCGACCAGGCGTTCTTCGATGGCCTCAACGAGGGCACCGAGGCCGGCGACGTCTGGGACTCCTTCCTCGGCGGCGCCGCGACCTGGGACGCGGCCAGCTATGACGCCGCCCGCGCCGCCTCCCCGCAGGACCCCCGCCGCGCCGAGCTGGTGGCCGCGCTGCAGGAGCGGTACTTCGCCGCCTACAGCCGACACGCCTCCCACATCGGCCTCGACGAGGGCCTCACCGCCATCTCCGCGCACGCGCAGTCACTCGGCTACGACGCCGTCGTGCTGTTCCTCGACGAGCTGGTGCTGTGGCTGGCGTTCCGCATCCGCGACCACGCGTTCTTCGGCGCCGAGGCCCAGAAGATCAGCAAGCTCGTCGAGGGTGGGCAGGGCGGCCGCCGCATCCCGCTGGTGTCCTTCATCGCCCGCCAGATGGACCTTCGCCGCTGGCTGGCCGACTCGGGCGCCAGCGGAGCCGAGCAGCAGGCGCTGGACCAGGCGTTCCGCTTCCAGGAGGGCCGCTTCCCCGAGATCCGGCTGGGCGACGACAACCTCCCCTACGTCGCCAACAAGCGACTCTTGACCCCCCGCGACGACGACGCCAAACGCGAGATCGACCGCGCCTTCGACACCCTCGACAGACGCGCCGAATCCTGGGACGTGCTCCTCGACGGCATCAACACCGACGACCGGCACCGCGGCGCCGACGCCGCCCAGTTCCGGCTCACCTACCCCTTCTCCCCCGCGCTCGTTTCGACGCTCCGGTCGCTCGCCGGCGTCATGCAGCGCGAGCGCACCGCGCTGAAGGTCATGCAGCAGCTGCTCGTCGACCGCCGCGACGAGCTCACGATTGCCGATGTCATCCCCGTGGGCGACGCCTTCGACTACCTCGTGACGGGCGCGGCGGGTGACCAGCCGCTCGACGAGGCGTCCGCGGCCCTGTTCCGGGCCGCGAGCAGCCTGTACCAGGAGCGGCTGCAGCCGATGATCCTCAAGCAGTACAACCTCACGGCCGAGGACCTGCGCAACGGTGCCCCGCTGCCCCCAGCGCTCGTCGGGGACCTGCGCCTGGCCAAGACGCTACTGCTCAGCGCCGTCGCGCCGAACGTGCCAGCCCTCAAGGGGCTGACCGCCGGCCGGCTGGCCTCGCTCAACCACGGCTCTATCCGCTCGCCACTGCCCAACGGCGAGGCCAGCGTCGTGCTGTCGAAGGTGCGGCAGTGGGCCACGCAGGTGCCGGAGATCCGCGTCGAGACCGAGGGCCGCAACCCGCTGATCTCCGTGCAGCTCTCGGACGTCGACTACGAGTCGGTGGTGGACCGGGCCCGAGGCGAGGACAACGACGGCCGCCGTCGCGAGCTGATCAAGCGGCTCGTCGCCGAGGGCTTTGGTCTCGATGCGCTGGGCCCCCAGGACATGCTCGGCGCCCACACCCTTAAGGTGATCTGGCGCGGCACCGCCCGCGAGGTGGATCTGGTTTTCGGCAACGTTCGGGACGCTGGCTGGCTGACCGACGAGCACTTCCGCGCCCGCCCATCGACGTGGCGGTTCGTCGTCGACCACCCGTTCGACGACCCCGGCCATTCCGCCGCCGAGGACCTCGCGCGGATCGACCAGATGCGAGCCCGCAACTGGGACGAGCGCACCATCGTGTGGCTGCCGCGGTTCTTCAGCCCCGAGCGGATCCGCGACGTCAGCCGACTGGTGATCCTCAACTACCTCCTGGAAGGCGCCGGCGACCGCTACGCGTCCTTCGCCGACCACCTCTCCGAGACCGGCCGGGTGCAGGCGAAGACCATCCTGCAATCGCAGCGCGAGGCGCTCCTCCACCGGCTCAAGCAGGCCATCCAGGTGGCCTACGACGTCGAGTCCCCGATGGGCAGCGGCGACGTGGTGGGCGACGCCTCCCACCCCGAGGTGCTGGCCTCACTGACGCCGAGCTTCACGCCCCGGCCCCCGGCCGGCGGCACCCTCAAGCAGGCCTACGAGCACCTGGTGCGGGAGGCATTTTCCGCCACCTACCCGGCTCACCCCCGCTTCGAGCCGGGCGACGAGGAGGTCCGCCCACGCGAGCTGCAGGTAGCGTACTCCTACGTCGAGCAAGCGCTGGCCGACCGCGAGAACCGCGTCCCGCTCGGCCCCGACGCGGCGGCTGCGCGTCGGATCGCGAACCCGCTCGGTGTGGGCAAGGCCGCCGAAACGCACTTCCTCATGGGGGATGAGTACTTCTCCATGTGGGGCCCGGAGTTCGCTCGACGGCTCGGGGCCCGGGATGCCAGCGCCAGCGGGCCGGTCACCGTCGGCGAGGTACGCGGATGGATCGCGGGAATGGAGCCCAAGCTGGGCCTCACACGCGAGGTGGCCGACCTGGTGATCCTCGCTTGGGCCGCACTCCGTCGGCGTGCCTGGTACCACCACGGCGCCACCATCGACGCGCCCAAGCCCGGCACGTTGCGCGATGAGATGGAGTTGCGTGAGCAGCCCATGCCTGCCGAGGACGAGTGGGCCACCGCGACTCGACTGGCCGGCGCCATCTTCGGGCTCAGCAGCTCCACTCACGCCACGCCCAGCGCGGTGGCCAACCTTGCGCAGGCCGTGCGTGCCAGGGCCATCGAATGGTCGGAACCCAGCGCCCGGCTGGTCACCGCTCTCGAAGCGGCCTCGAACTCGATCGTGCTCGACCAGTCGCAGCCCAACCGGCGGCTGGATACGGCCCGGGCCGCTGCAGATCTTTGCGAGGTGCTTCGCGCGCTGAACGGTCTTCCGCTCATCAGGCGCTTGGCCGTTGCGGAGGTTCCCCAGCCAACCGCCACCGGCCGGTCGCTGGCGAGCGCAGGTGCCGTCGCGGCCAAAGTGAGCGGCTATGACTGGCACCGATTCACAGCACTCATCAACGCGTCGGCCGGGGAAGGTGCGCGGGCAGACGAGGCCGCAGGCATCCTGAACCGGCTCCGCGAGGCCCTGCAGGCCGACGAGTTCACCACCCAGCTCGCCCCAGCGATCACCAACGCGGACCGGGAGCTCTTCGATTGGCTCGCCCGCGGCAACCCGACACCCCAGCCACCGGTGTCGCCGCCGCCCCTGCCCCCGAAGACCGTCGCATCGGGACGCGCCAGTTTCCGCGGGAGGCACGGGCTGTCCACGGTGTCCCAGCAGCTGGGCGAGTTCGTCGACAAGCACCCTGAGGAGCAGGTCGTCGTGGAGTGGCGGATCGAATGACGGTCGAAGTTGCTGCCAGCGCCGCGGTCACCCCCGCCATCGCACGGGCATTCATCGAACAGGCTCGCCAGAAGAACTACCAGCACGGGGTGATCGGGGTGCGTGCTCGGCCGGAGGCCACCACCGAGTTCGTCTTCGAGTTCGGCGGGCAGAGCGTGCGGATCGTCGCTGCACGCTCTTCCTTGGCGCTGCGGGAGGCCATTCGAACCGCCGACGCCGACGGATGGCTCGTCGTGGTCACCGACCGCAGCGACGATGACCTCGGCGCCGGACTCCTGTCCCACCTGATCTGGCAGCGGTTGCGCCACCCCGACCCCTGGCAGGCCGTGCAGCAGGCCTTCGCCGCGCACAGCGTCGACGGCCGACTTCTGAGCGTAGATAACGCCCGGGATGTGGCCTCAGGTCTTCTCGAACTCGCGCCCACCGACGGCTGGCCGCCCGCCCCCGCTGGGGTCTTGACCCGCGAGCACGCGCTGTCGTCCGCGGCCCGCGCCGAGCTCGGCCTGCCGGCCGGGCCGGTCGACCTCATCGCCGTCCTGCACTGGTCGACCGACGCCTCGTTGCCTGCCGCCATCGCCAGGCTCCGCAGCCGGGCGGGGGAGAGTACCGTCGACGCGATCCTCGACTGGGTCGCCGACTCCTCGGGCGAGGCCGCACCCTTCGTCGCCGCGCTACTGCGCACCGGCACCGTCACCGGCCTCGTCCCACTCGGCGTCGCCGTCGACTGCCTGCTGAACGCGCGTGACCGGCACGAAGCCGAGCTCGCGTTGGCACGGCTCCAGCACCGTTGGGGCTCCGTGCCGCGCGGGGCGCTCGCCGCCGCGGGCCGTCTCTCGCGCGTCGTGCTCTCCGGTCTGCTGGGCGCCAGCGCCACCTTCAGGACCGGTGCAGCCCTCCTTGCCCAAGCCGACGACCTTCTTTCCGCCGCACAGGCCCAACACCTGACCGGGGATTCGACCCTGCTGCGCTCCGGCCTCACCCACCGACTCCGCACCTTGGCCAAGGCCCTCCGCCTCGGCGCTGGCGGCGACCTTTCCGCCCTAGAGCAGGCCTGGGCGCGGGTCGCGGACCATGAGCTCGTCGACGGCGACGCCCGCGTCGCCTCTGCCCGCGCGGGCGTTCGGCTGGTGCGCTGGCTGGCCGCCACCGCCGGCGACGAGGCGCCGATGGCGCTCGCCGCGCTGGTCGAGCGCCACCTGCTTGTCGACGCCTGGGTGGATTCGGCCGTGAACGACGCCGAGACCGGCGTGGACGATCCCGGGCTCGCCTCAGCCCTCGAGGCGGTGCTGCGCGCCGTCGAGGAGCGTCGCGACGCGCACGATCTGGAGTTCGCCGCCGCCTTGGCGCGCGAGGGTTGTGATGACTCGCTCACCGGCGTACGCGGCCTGGAGCGATTGCTGCCAGACATCGTTGCCCCATTGGCAAAGGACTACCCGACGCTGCTGCTGGTCCTCGACGGCATGAGCGCCGGCGTCGCCACCGAGCTCCTCGAGCACGCCACCACCGAGGTGGAGTTCGGGATGATGGAGTGCCTGATTCCGGGCGTGAGCCGGCGGACTCCAGCGCTGTCCGTGCTGCCCAGCGTCACGGAGATGAGCCGCTCCTCGCTTTTGGCTGGCCGGTTGACGAGGGGGCAGCAGGACGCCGAGCGGCGCAACTTCGCCGCCTTCACCTCGGCCAAAGGCTTGGGCGAGGCGCCTCTGTTCCACAAGAAGGGGCTCGACACGGGGCGGCAAGGGTTCGCGATCGCCGACGACGTGCGCCTCGCGATCGCCGACACCGCCCGGTACAAGCTCGTCGGGTGCGTACTCAACACCATCGACGACGCCCTCGACCGCACCGACCCCGGCGGCACCGACTGGACCGCCGAGACCGTCAAGCACCTCGGCCCCCTCCTCCGTGCAGCGAGGGCCGCCGGGCGACTCGTGGTGCTCACCAGCGACCACGGCCACGTCGTGGAACGCCGCCGAGGCCAACAGCGCGGCACCGGGCTGGGCGGCCGGTACCGCTCCACGTCCACTCCAGCCGCACCCGACGAGGTGCTCGTGTCCGGCCCCCGCGTCCTAGCCGACGGGCACGAGGCTGTGCTGGCCGTGAACGAGCGGCTCCGCTACGGACCGTTGAAGGCCGGCTACCACGGCGGCGCCGCCCCCGCCGAGGTCGTGGTTCCGGTCGCGATCCTGGCGCCGTCGACCCTCTCCCACTCGCTGGCCGCAGCTCCGGTGGCTGAGCCGTCATGGTGGGACCTGACAGGTGCTCCCGCGCTCTTGGTCGAGGCATCATCGGCGGTGGCCGAGATGCCCGACGAACCGCAGCCAGTTCTGTTCTCCTCCGTACAGGAGCCCGGTGTCCGCGCTGGGGCCGGCCGAGCCTTGGTGGAGTCGACCACCTATCGCGCACAGAAGAAGCTCGTCGGCCGCGTCGCCGTGACCGACGACGCGATCGCCACCCTCATCGAGGCCCTCGCCTCGACGTCCGACCGCCGCCTCAGCGCCAACCGCGTCGCCACACTGCTGGGGGTGCCTTCAAACAGGGTGGCGATGGTGATGAGCCAGGTCTCGAAGGTGCTGAACGTCGAGGGTTACCCTGTCATCGCAACGGATCCGACTACCCAAGCGGTCACCTTGGACGTCGACCTCTTGGCCGAGCAATACGGCGTGCGCTCGTGACGTTCCCACCGCTGCTTCAAAGCTGGCTACCGTCGGCCGGCCTCGATAGACTCTGACGATACCGCCAGACCGTCTCAAGGGAGAGCCCGTGCGAGAGCATCTGTCGACGCTGACCTCGCTGCTCCGTCGCATTCTGCGTCGAGAGCTCTCCACGCTTGGCCCCAATTGGTGGACCGACAATGTGCTGGGCAAGCTCACTTACCAGCAGAGCGCCCAGGCGAGAGAACAGGGCTGGACCCGTCTGGAGGACCTCGACACCGCTGCCATCCTGCGAGTCTTAGACCAGAATTGGGATGTATTCAGACGCAGAAGCCTCGTCAAATGGGACGACCGCAATCTACTCAGAGAAGCTGCGAGCGTGCGCAATCGGCACGCCCACGATGCGCCAGGACGACAGCCATCTCCCGATCGCATCCACCGGGACATTGAAACTCTCGCCTTGTTGGCCGAGTCGTTGGAGCCAGACAGCGACGAGACGGTCCGGTTGGTGGCAGCGAGATCCGAAGCGCTGAAGGCGCTCGCGCCGGCTGCCCCGAACAGGCCGAGCCAGGAACTTGTGATCCCAACCACTTCCGCCGAGGAATCGGCGTCGGGTTTCGCCCCGGGTGACGAAGTGCAGGTTAAGGCACGTCCTGAGTTGAAAGGCGTGGTGACCCGGGTAAACGGCGTAGGCTCAACCGCCCGCCTGACTGTTTCTCATGGGAACACTCGCCAGACCTACTACGCAAGCCAGGTCGAGGCCATTGAGGTTCAGACCAGTGAGGAATTGTCAGCGGACGAGCTGAAGGCACGGCTGACTGCCGCACATGTCCTCCATCCCTCGGTGAGCCGGCTCTACTCACTGAACAGTGGGCGAATTGACTACGAGCCCTACCAGTACCGTCCGGTGATGAAGCTGATCAACGCGGATCGCCCTCGTCTGTTGATCGCTGATGATGTGGGCGTTGGCAAGACCATCGAGGCGGGTCTCATCATCAAGGAGTTGCAGGCACGTCAGAAGCTGGACTCCATCTTGGTGATCTGCCCCAAGCCGCTGGTGGTAGAGAACAAATGGAGGGCCGAGCTCAAACGGTTCGACGAGGACTTCGTTCACCTCGATCCCTCTACTTTGCGCTACTGCATTGAAGAGACGCGAGCCGAGGGACGCTGGCCTTCGCGCTTCAGCAAGGCGATCCTCCCCTACTCGCTCCTGGACGAGCGGCTGCTTCTCGGCGAGGAAACGCCGCGCCGCAACCGTCCAGGCCTGATATCGCTCGTTCCACCCGTTAAGTTCGACCTAGTCATCGTGGACGAGGCCCACCACGTTCGCAACAGCGACACGTGGAGCCACAGAGTCGTCAAACACCTTCTGGACTCGGCCGAAGCAGCCGTCCTCATATCCGCCACCCCTATCCAGACAGGCAGCGACGACCTACGTAACCTCCTCCGACTGTTGCGTCCAGACGTTTTCGCGGACGGCCAGACGTTTGATCTCATGCGAGAGCCCAATGCAGATCTGGCGCGAATAGAGAGCACAATCCGAATCGCTGGCGAGGGCTGGCAGGACACCGCTCTGGACGCTCTAGATCGTGCATTGGAGACCACTTGGGGAACTCGGGTTCTACGGGCAGATCCTCGGACGCAGCAACTCCGGGATCTCCTCGTCAGTGGAGCAAACGAAAGCAGAGACAGGGTGAAAGCCCTGCGACTCGCGCAGTCACTCAACACCTTCTCCGGCATTATCAACCGCACGCGCCGACGGGACATTGGGTCCTTCACCACCCGCAAGCCGGAGACTCTAGAAGTCGACTTCACGCCTCAGCAGGCAGCGGTGCATGCAGATCTGCTTGATCTCGCCGGTCGCATCTCCACCGAAAAGGGCCATGGTCAGTCGTTGGACTTCATTCTCTCCACGCTCCAGCGGCAGGCAGCAAGCTCGCTCAACGGCTTGGCACCCTTCGTTGAGGACCTCCTCCAACGCAAGCTGGATGCTGAGGAACTCAGCGAAGCCGACGCGGACGACGAGCTTCTGGACGCATCCGCCCTCAGTTCTTACGTCGCAGAGATTCGAGACATCGCCAAGCGTGCCAGCGAGCTGACCAATGATCCGAAGTTGGACCGTCTGTTGAGCTACGTCAACGAGAAGCAGCAGCTACCCAACAACAAGCTACTTGTCTTCAGCACATTCCGACACACGCTGCGGTACCTCCTGGATCACCTCTCTGGCGCTGGGATCCGGGTCGGAGTCGTCCATGGGGGCGTGCCTGACGATGAGCGGCGCGGGCTGCGAGCCAGGTTTGCCAAGCCGCAGACCGAGCCGGACGCCATCGACGTTCTCCTGTCCTCCGAGGTCGGAACCGAGGGTCTCGATTACCAATTCTGTGACGCTCTGGTCAACTATGACCTGCCCTGGAATCCGATGCGGATCGAACAGCGGATCGGCAGAATCGACCGTCGCGGCCAGCGCAGCGAGACGGTCGCGATCAAGAATCTCATCGTCAGCGGCACCGTGGACGCTCACATCTATGAGCGCTGCTTGGTGCGGATCGGAGTTTTTGAGCGCGCCCTCGGCGGTAGCGAAGCCATTTTGGGCGATCTGACCCGCGAAATCCGCAAGATCGGTGAAGATCTGACTCTGTCGGAGGCTGAGCGCGCTCTAAGACTCCAGCAATTGGCTGACAACAGGATCGGTCGGATTCAGGAACAGGAGGAGCTGGAAGAGCGTGAGAGCGCCCTATTCGGTCTACCGTTGAGAAGACTCGACGCTGAAGGCGTCGAACAAGCATCTAGCCTTTGGCTTGCCCCGGATCAGCTCCGCAGGCTGGTGCAGCACTATCTTCGGTCCCGAGGGTATGAGCGTGCCGATTCGCTCTTCGATCGGCCTGTCGCTGTGCTTCGTCCCACCCGAGACGTTCGGGAAGCTCTGAAGGCGGACTGCGATGCTCTGAACTCCGCGCAAACTTCCTCTTGGCAGCGCTGGCTCGACATAGGCGGAGACCAGGCGCGGCGTCTCACGTTTGATCCTGCCCTCGCCGTCGACGGCGACATAGAGCTGCTGTCCCCCGTCCACGACTTGGTGCGGACCGCAGCGGCACATGTGGGCCCGTTTGCTCCGGACAGCGCCTTTAGTCTCCAGGTGAGAGCCAACGACATCCCCATGGGCCAACACTCGGTGGCCATCTATGCCTGGACCTACCTCGGCGCGCGGGACGATTTCGAGGTCCGGATCACTACCAGCGACAAGCACCTCTCGAACGGGCTTAGCGATCTGCTGGTGGCAGCTACAGACTCAAGCGGCGCGCCACTGGAAAGCGTTGAAGACCTCGACGAGCACCACTACGCCGAATGGGTGGACGCCCGTGCCTCGCATATCGACCAGACCCGTAGCCACGTCGAGAACCAATTGGCCTCACTCGTCACAACACATCAGGCCCGCGTCCTGTTGCTGGAGGACCAAATCGCAACCGCTTCCCATGACAACATCCGTCGGATGCGGGAATCCGAGCTACGTACGCTCGAGGACGACTTCGAGACTCGAATCAGGCGGCTGAGGAAAACCATCGAGCGCACGGACATCACGAGCACACTCCTGTGCGCCGGCACGGTCGAGGTGGTCCATGAGTGAGCATGCAGAGCTGGAAGAACTCCGCATAAGACGACTCGGCTATGTTCAAGCCGCGCGTGCCAACGGGTTCGAAAAGGGCTTGAGAAGTCTTCTGTCCGAACTGTACCCGGACAACGCGCACTTCATATACGAGCTCCTGCAGAACGCTGAGGACGCGCATGCGACAACGATCGAGTTCGCTCTGCACGAGGATCATCTGAAGGTCTCGCACGACGGGAAGCGCCTCTTTACTCTCCAGGACATCGACTCGATCACCGGAATCGGCCAGTCAACTAAGAAGGACGATCCCACCCAAATCGGCAAGTTTGGCGTCGGTTTCAAGGCCGTATTCGCCTATACCTCCCAGCCTCGAGTGTGGTCCGGACCGTACTCGTTCGCCATCACTGACCTCTTTGTTCCAGAGCAGATTCCAGGAAGTGCTCCGCCTGGCATGACGACCTTTGCCTTCCCGTTCGACCGACCGGATAAACCTGCGAAGCAGGCACGGGAAGAAATCGAGCGAGGGCTTCAGGAGCTTGACGAAAAGACTCTCCTCTTCCTCAACGACATCAGCACGATCACATATGAGCTACCAGACCGCACCATAGGGATCATCGAACGCACAGCCATCGACGATCGGCACATTCGCATCCAAAAGTCCGAGGGTGAGAGCTTCGTTGAGTCCCACTGGCTACGCCTAGTCGGCCCCACGAGCGAGGGACACGAAAGATTGAGGGTCGCCGCGGCGTTCCGCCTTGAGCAGACGAACGTTTCTCGCGGCGAGGGCGTCCAGGGGGCCGAAGACGGATCTGCGAGATCGTCGGGCCACCAGTGGTCGGTCTCCGCTCTCAAGAGCGGCGAGGTCTCGATCTACTTCCCTGCCGCCAGAGAGGTCTCCGGGCTTCGATTCCACATACACGCACCCTTCGCATCTACGGTCGCACGCGATAGCGTCCGCGACGACCCGGGCAATATTCGACTTGTTTCCGGTATAGGTGCGCTCATTGTTGATGAGCTTCCAAGGTTGTGCGCTGACGGTCTCGTGGATGACCGTTTCCTAGCAGCCATGCCCAACGGTGAAGACTCTATTGCGCATCCCTACACCCTGATCCGCAACATGATCGCAGAGGCATTCAATGATCTCCCCATCACCCCGGTGCGCGGAAGCAGTCAAGAGTTCGCCGCGGCTCGGACGCTAGTATCCAGTCCCAGCGACTTCCGCAATGGGCTCGAACCCACCGACCTACCGCCACTTTTCAATCTCGCACAAATGCCGACGGAGCCCACCCCCCGGTGGATTCGGGATCGTGACGGGCGCGCTGGAAAGTTTCTCAGTTCTCTGGAGACCATGGAGTTTGGATGGCGCGAACTCAACTCGATATTAGGCCTGGTTCGTGAGATCGGAAACTCTCAGCAGCCTCGAATCAACGAATGGCTGCGTTGGCTTGAAGCAAAGTCTGACGGAGCATTGCTCGACTTCTATCAATTGATCGGTCGCGGCAGCAAGAACTCCGCGCTCCTCCGGGCGGACCTCAAGGGGGTCCCAATGATTCGGCTAGTGCAACGGGGAAAGAGGAAGCACGTCCGAGGACCGCAGACCTACCTCCCTGCAAGCCGAGCAGACACAGTCCAGACACGCGTTCCCATAGGTCTCGCCTACTTCGATGACGACGAGGACCAAGCTCGAGCGCACTACCTCAAGCTCTTCTACACGGCTGCTGGGGTCAAAAGGTGGGACCTGAACGCCAAGCTCGAGCAGAGGCTGGAGCGCTACCCTCGATCAACCTTTGTAACTCGTGCCCATCCACCAGCGGATCACGATCCTGGCCATCTCAGCGATGTCCGAGAGTTCGTGCGCTACGGGCTGAGGAATCAGCGTCTGGCACGGGAGAAATTCGGGGACGTCCCGTTCCTGTTGGCTGAGCAATCGGACGGCTCTCTGCGGTGGGCGACTCCCCAGGAGACGTTCCTGGATCTACCCTTCCGCGAAACCGGCTTGTCGAGTCTCTACCCACGAACAGAGCTGTTCTGGCAAGACACGGGCGGCTACGCGTACGACGAGGGCCCTTACCCGCTCTCCGCCATCTACCTCGAGGTCGACAAGATCGAGGAGTTCCTAGAACTGGCGGGCGCCAAGACCCGGATCGAGATATGCCCGGTGGACGTATACGACAATCCTTTGCTGTCGTGGAGTTGGAGGACATCCAACAACGAGAATTCCTACGGGGAACGGTACGATTGGGGGATTGCGGACCTCGACAAAATTCTGGAGTCGCAGGACCACATTCTCCTCCGCCAGTTGTGGGACACCGTGGCGAGGGCCCCCGCTTCCAAAGCGATCGCGTCCTACCAAGCTAACAAGAGCGCGCCCAAGCACCCCATGGCTTCGCAACTGGCCCAAGCCCTCAAGACGACTGCTTGGATTCTGGACCGGAATGGTGATGTCAAGCTTCCCTGCGACATGACTATTGATGACCTCCCAGAAGATTGCGTCCGCCCGGTGAATGCGTCGCTAGTCCACAGACTCGACTTCGGGGCCGAGGCCCACAGACGACGCGAGAAGCTCGAAGGGGTCAGCAACTTCCTCCGGGAGGAGGGCTTGGATGAAGATGGGATCGAAGTTCTCCGTGAAGCGAGGGACCTCGGGTTTACAATTGAACAGATGAGGGCGTTTCTTCGCCAACATGCAGAGCCTCTCGGGTTTCCTGAAGCCGCATCGATCGACCCGGATCGGCGAAGCTCTGTGGCCGCTGCGGACGCCGAGACGGCGCCACTGCGCACAACGGCGCTGCGCGAGCGGAGCGTGGTAGTCGCCCAATCGCAGGCGAGTAGCGAGTCGAGGGCCTACCTACGAGGTCACTACACTCGGCCAACAGGCGAAATGCACTGCCAGGCCTGCCGGAAGGTGCTGCCTTTTCGGACGAGCGATGGGTTGTGGTACTTCGAGGCCGTGCGCCTCGTCAGTGGCCGGAAGCAGATCCACACCGCCAACGCCATAGCACTGTGCCCACTCTGTGCCGCCATGTTCAAGTACACGAGGCAGACGAAGGAAGACGAGTTGATGGACGTCATTGCCACCGTCTCGGTGAGTCCTGGACAGGGCCTTGTGGAGGTTCCGGTGATCCTTGACCACCGTCGGGTCGCGATTGCCTTCACGGGGAAGCACGCCATCGATCTCAAGGCCGCTCTAGGCATAGCTGGCGACCGCCGGGACACCGCGTGATCCTCCGGCGGCAACCACTTCTGATTGGTAGAGGACCCCATGGCTGACGTCTCCCCGCGCCGTCGCCGCGACGTGATCGATGCACTACGCCGTGGGACTGTGCCCGCGAACGGGCTGGATCTCTTGGCCGTAGGGCTGGACAGGTTCGGTTCGGCGCTCGACTCGGAGCTTTCGGCTGCGTCCGGCGGGTCGGCAGTCTTCAAGGCCGTGCGAGGCGAGTATGGCTCCGGCAAGACCTTCTTCACCAGACATCTTGCGGAGCGGGCGCTGCGTATGGGTTGGGCGACGGCAGAGGTACAGATCAGCGAGACGGAGACCCCACTGCATCGGCTTGAGACGGTCTATCGAAGGGTCACCGAATCGCTGCGCACCGCCACCGTCCCGCCCAGCGCCTTTCGCTCCGTCCTGGACGGTTGGTTGTTCACCCTGGAATCCGACGCCACCGAGGCCAACCCCGCCCTGCTGCATGCCTCGGACTCCGAGCTGTCCGCAGCCGTCGAGCGGATTCTGGAGGCACGGCTCGCGACGGTATCCAGCAAGACACCGGCCTTCGCACAGGCGCTGCGCGCCTACCGGGCTGCATCGCTAGCCGGTGACGGCGCTACCGCCGAAGGGCTGGCCGCCTGGGTCGGTGGCCAGCCACACGTCGCAGCCGCGGCGAAACGCACCGCAGGACTTCGCGGCGATCTCGACCATTTCGGCGCGATGGCTTTCCTGCAAGGGCTCCTCACCGTACTCAAGGACGCGGGGCACCCGGGGCTGCTCGTCGTGCTCGACGAGGTCGAGACGCTGCAGCGGGTCCGCGGGGATGTTCGCGACAAGGCGCTCAATGCCCTCCGACAGCTCATCGACGAGGTGGACTCGGGTCGCTATCCCGGACTGTTCCTGCTCATCACCGGCACCCCCGCCTTCTTCGAGGGGCCCGCCGGCCTCAGCCGCCTCCCACCGCTGGCCCAACGTTTGCACACCGATTTCAGCACCGACGCTCGCTTCGACAACCCTCGCGCGGTCCAAGTCCGCCTGCCTGGCTTCACTCGCGAGAGTCTCGTGGAGCTCGGCGGCAAAGTTCGCGACCTCTACGCGGGCGGCGTCGAGGATCTCGAACGGCTCCGGCGAGTGGTCGACGACCGGTACATCGCCGATCTGGCCGACGCCGTGGCTGGCTCACTCGGGGGCAAGGTGGGTGTGGCACCGCGGGTGTTCCTCAAGAAGCTGGTCGGGGACGTGCTGGACAGAGTCGACCAGTTCCCGGACTTCGACCCACGTACCCACTACGCGCTCACCGTCGACGCCGGCGAGCTCACCCCGGTGGAGCGCAACGCCGCCCGGGGAGCGGCATCGCTGGACGAGATCGAGCTGGACGCCGATTGACATGAGCGGCTTTGACGCGCTCCATCCGGCGGTGCAGCACCACATCGTCAACACCCTGGGCTGGCGGGACCTGCGGCCGTTGCAGGACGCTGCGGCGGAGCCTCTCGTCGCGGGCGAGGACGCCTTGCTCCTTGCTCCGACGGCCGGCGGCAAGACCGAAGCGGCGGTCTTTCCACTGCTCACCCGAATGTCCGCGGAATCGTGGACCGGGACGTCGATCCTCTACATCTGCCCCCTACGGGCGCTCCTCAACAACCTGGAACTGCGCCTCGATACGTACGCGAAGTGGCTGGGTAGGAGTGCAGCGGTGCGGCACGGAGACACCGCTCAGAGCGTCCGCCGCCGTTTGGCTGCAGAGCGGCCGGACGTCCTCATGACGACGCCGGAGTCGATCGAGGCGATGCTCGTCTCCAGCACGCTGGATCCCCGCTCGCTCCTGGGCGACGTACGAGCGGTGATCGTCGACGAAATCCACGCCTTCGCGGGCGACGACCGGGGCTGGCACCTCCTGGCCGTCCTGGAACGGCTCACCCGCTTGGTCGAACGGCCCCTGCAGAGGGTCGGACTCTCTGCAACGGTCGGGAACCCTGGGGCTCTCCTCCAGTGGCTCCAGGCCTCCAACCTGCAGTCTGGGGTCGCAGGGACAGTGATCTCACCCCCATCCGAGTCGGTGGCGGAGCCCGATGTGGCACTGGACTACGTCGGCTCGGTGGACAACGCAGCCAAAGTCGTTTCACTGCTGCACCGCGGAGAGAAGCGATTGGTGTTCGCCGACTCCCGGCGCACCGTTGAACGGCTGGGCGTACGGCTCGGTGACCTCGACGTCGACACCTATGTCTCACACTCCAGCCTTTCAGCCACGGAGCGTCGGCGATCGGAGACCGCGTTCGCGGGGGCTAGGGACTGCGTCATAGTTGCCACCTCGACGTTGGAGCTGGGCATCGATGTGGGCGATCTGGACCGCGTCCTCCAGGTCGGCGCTCCGACCACAGTGGCTTCATTCCTTCAGAGGCTCGGTCGTACCGGACGACGCCCCGGCACTCGACGCAACATGACGGTGCTCACCGTCGACGATGATGAACTCCTTCGCGCATCCGGCCTTCTGCTGCTCTGGAGCGAGGGATGGGTTGAGACGATCGCTCCGCCACCAGCACCCGCCCATATCGCCGCTCAACAACTGCTGGCACTCGCATTGCAGGAAGGCCAGGTGGGTCGGCACCTCTGGCGAGATTGGCTGGGCGGCTTGGCCCTGTCCTCGGCGACAGAGTCGGAGCTGATCGTCGACACGCTCGTGGAGCGCGGCGTCCTGCATGTCGATGGCGACATGCTCATGGTCGGCAATGAGGCCGAGCGCCGGTACGGTCGGCGACACTTCATGGAAGTCATGAGCGTGTTCACGTCGAATCCTCAGGTGGCAGTCCTCCACGGACGAACAGAGATCGGGACGGTAGACCCCATGGTGCTGTTGGCGAAGGTGATGGGCCCTCGCCGGCTGGCTCTGGCAGGTCGTGCATGGACCGTCAACGCCGTCGACTGGGCGAAGAAGAAGGCCTACGTGGAGCCCGCCCAGGGCGTCGGGATGGCGAGGTGGCTCGGTTCGTCGATACCGCTCAGCGGCAAGCTGGTCGATGCCATGCGACGGGTACTGCTGGGCGCCGACCTAGGCGCCGTCGGCCTGACTGCGAGAGCGTCTGCCCGCTTGCAGGAACTCCGCCACGAATGGGCGGATCGCGTGGATCCGACGCGCACAGTTGTCCTCAACGATCCCGACGACACGCGCTGGTGGACCTGGGCTGGCGGCCGGGCCAACGCCCTCCTGCACGCTGCGCTGGAGCAGGTCGCCCCGAGACTCTGCGACGAGCAGTCCACCTTCACCAACCACTACGTGTCCTTCCGAAGGGACATTGCCGCTTCCGAACTCAGGGATGCACTCGACGCGGCCGTGCAGCGTTTCGGTTCCGAGTTCGGCCTCGTCGAGCCAGCCGTGTCCAAGCGTGCAGTCCAGGACCTGAAATTCGGTGATCTGCTTCCGGAGGATCTCGCCGTCCGGATTCTCGCGCGGCGTCTGGCTGACCACTCTGGTGCTCAGCGTGCAGCGCAGGAGCCGATCGTCGAACGTCGCCGCGCGAGGGACTGAGCAGCCACCCGGACGCGAAGGCGCCTGCGTTCCCGTTCACCTGCGCAGGAAGGCTGGTGAACGTAGGAAACGCAGGCGAACGTGCGTCGGGCGAGGGTCAGGCCGGCTCGATGACCAGGACGAGGTCGCCGCCGTTCAGCGGCTGGGTGTCCCGGATGACCATGCGCTTCACGCGACCGGCGATGGGCGCGTTGATCGACGCCTCCATCTTCATGGCCTCGATCGTGGCGACGGGGGCGCCGGCCTCGACGGCGTCGCCCTCCACCACGGTGGGGGTCACCGCGCCGGAGAACGGGACGGCGACGTGGCCGGGGTTCTTCGGGTCGGCCTTCTCCGCGACGGGGACCTCGGACTCGAGCGAGTTGTCACGGACCCGGACCGGCCGGAGTTGACCGTTCAGCGAGGTCATGACCGACCGCTTGGCGCGCTTGTCGGGCTCACCGATGGCCTCGAGACCCATGAGCAGCGTGACGCCCTTCTCGAGCGTGACCGCATACTCCTGCCCGGGCCGCATGCCGTAGAGGAACGGCACGGTGGGCAGCAGCGACACGTCGCCGAAGTCGTCGCGCAGCTGCTGGAACTCGCGGGCGGGGCCGGGGAACAGCAGGTGGTTCAGCGTCTCCTGACGCTCGCGACCCGACTGCTGCAGCTTGGCCAGCGACTCCTCCGGCACCTCGGTGATGCGCACCGGCTTGCGGCGGCCCTCGAGCGCCTTGGTGCGGAACGGCTCCGGCCACCCGCCGGCGGGCTCGCCGAGCTCACCGTTCAGGAACCCGATCACCGAGTCCGGGACGTCGAAGTTCTGCGGATCCGACTCGAACTCCTTGGGGTCGGCGCCCACGGCCACGAGGTGCAGGGCGAGGTCGCCCACCACCTTCGACGACGGGGTCACCTTCGTCGGGCGGCCGAGGATCTTGTCCGCGGCGCCGTACATGCGCTCGATCTCCTCGAACTTCTCCCCCAGACCGAGCGCGATCGCCTGCTGGCGCAGGTTCGACAGCTGGCCGCCCGGGATCTCGTGCATGTACACGCGGCCCGTGGGCGCGGGCAGGCCCGACTCGAACGGCGCGTACAGGCGGCGCACCGCCTCCCAGTACGGCTCGAGCTCCAGCACGGCCTTCGGGTCGAGGTCGGGCATGCGGTCGGTGCCGTCGAGGGCGGCGAGCAGCGTCGACATCGGAGGCTGGGACGTCGTCGAGCTCATCGCCGAGTTGGCCACGTCGACGGCGTCCACCCCCGCCTCGATCGCGGCGACGAGCGTGGCGATCTGGCCGCCCGTGGTGTCGTGCGTGTGGAGGTGGACCGGCAGGTCGAACCGCTCGCGCAGGGCACCGACGAGGCGACGCGCCGCCTCCGGCCGCAGCAGGCCGGCCATGTCCTTGATGGCGAGGATGTGCGCGCCGGCGCCGACGATCTCCTCGGCGAGCCGCAGGTAGTAGTCGAGCGTGTAGATCTTCTCGGCCGGGTCGAGCAGGTTCGACGTGTAGCACAGCGCCACCTCGGCCACCGCCGACGTGTTGCGCACCGCGTCGATGGCGGGCCGCATCTGCTCGACGTCGTTCAGCGCGTCGAAGATGCGGAAGATGTCGATGCCGACCTCCGCCGCCTCCTGGACGAACGCCTCGGTGACCTCCGTCGGGTACGGGGTGTAGCCGACGGTGTTGCGGCCGCGCAGCAGCATCTGCAGGTTCTGGTTGGGCATGGCTTCGCGAAGCTTGGCGAGTCGCTCCCACGGGTCCTCACCGAGGAACCGCAGCGCCACGTCGTAGGTGGCGCCGCCCCAGCACTCGACCGAGAACATGTTCGGCAGCATGCGCGCCTGGTGCGGGGCGACGGCGACGAGGTCGCGCGTGCGCACGCGCGTGGCGAGCAGCGACTGGTGCGCGTCGCGGTAGGTGGTGTCGGTGACCTGCACGGCCTTGGCCGCGCGGAGGTCCGCCGCGAAGCCCTCGGCGCCCAGCTCCAGCAGTCGCTGGCGCGCGCCGGGGGGCACGTCGCCGTTGAGCTCGATCTTCGGCAGCTTCTCCTGCGGCGCGAGCTCCGTCGGGGCGGCGCCGTTGGGCTGGTTGACGGTGACGTCGGCCACCCAGCGCAGCAGCTTCGTCGCCCGGTCGGCGGGGGTGCGGGCGCTCAGGAGGTAGGGGCGCTCCTCGATGAAGGCGGTGGTCATCCCCGGCTTCGCGAAGTCGGGGTCGTCGAGGACCGCACGCAGGAACGGGATGTTGGACGCGACGCCGCGGATGCGGAACTCCGCCAGCGCCCGTCGTGCCCGGTTGATCGCGACGTCGAAGTCGCGGCCGCGCGCGGTGAGCTTCACCAGCAGCGAGTCGAAGTGCGGCGAGATCTCCACGCCGGTACCGGTGGTGCCACCGTCGAGACGGATGCCGGCGCCGGAGGCGGAACGGTAGGCCGTGATGAGGCCGGTGTCCGGGCGGAAGCCGTTCAGCGGGTCCTCGGTGGTGATGCGGCACTGCAGCGCGGCGCCGCGGATCTCGAGCTCCTCCTGGCGGATGCCGATCTGCTCGAGCGACTCGCCCTTGGCGATGCGCATCTGCGCCTGCACGAGGTCGACGTCGGTGATCTCCTCGGTGACCGTGTGCTCCACCTGGATGCGCGGGTTCATCTCGATGAACACGTGTTCGCCGGCGCGCGGTCCCTGCGTCTCGACCAGGAACTCGACGGTGCCTGCGCACGTGTAGTCGATGGCGCGCGCGAACTTCACCGCGTCGGCGGTGATGGCGTCGCGCTGCTCCTGGGTGAAGAACGGCGCGGGCGCCATCTCGATCACCTTCTGGTGGCGGCGCTGGATCGAGCAGTCGCGCTCGAAGAGGTGGACGATGTTGCCCTGCGAGTCGCCGAGGATCTGCACCTCGATGTGGCGTGGGCCGACCACGGCCTGCTCGATGAAGACGGTGCCGTCGCCGAACGCGGCGTCCGCCTCGCGCATGGCCGCGCCGAGCTCGTCGCGGAACTTCGCCGGGTCCTCCACGCGGCGCATGCCGCGACCGCCGCCGCCCAGGACGGCCTTGATGAAGACGGGGAAACCGATCTCGTGGGCGGCCTTCTCCAGCTCGTCGGGGTCCGTTCCCGGCTCCGACGAGGCGAGCGTGGGCACGCCGGCCTTCTTGGCGGCCTCGACCGCGCGCTTCTTGTTGCCCGCCATCGTGAGCACCTCGGGCGAGGGGCCGATGAAGATGATGTCGTTGTCCAGACAGGCCTGCGCGAGGTCCGGGTTCTCGGAGAGGAAGCCGTAGCCGGGGTAGATCGCGTCGGCCCCGGACTCCTTGGCGGCCCGGATGATCTCGTTGATGTCGAGGTAGGCGCGGACCGGGTGGCCCTCCTCCCCGATCAGGTAGGACTCGTTCGCCTTGACGCGGTGGTCGGCGTTGCGGTCCTCGTAGGGGAACACCGCGACGGTGCCGAGCCCGAGTTCGTATGCGGCGCGGAAGGCGCGGACTGCGATCTCGCCACGGTTGGCGACCAATACCTTGCTGAACATGGTGCACACGATAGCGGCCGGAAACCACCCGACGGCAGGGCCGATCTCATGGGCGGCCGCCAAGGAATCGGGCGCGCGGCGACGTCCCCGGCGGGCTACCCGACGAAATAGGCTGGCCGCATGAGCATCTCAGAACCCGAGATCCTGGACTTCCCCGGCTGCCCGACGGTCGTCGTACGCGGCGACAAGGTGCCCGTCGACGAGCTCACGCAGTTCATGGACCGCGCCTTCACCGTCCTCGGCGACGCGATCAAGGAGGGACGGTTCCGCCCCGACGACGTCGCCTTCTCCCGGTTCGACGAGCCGCTCGGGAGGCTGGTCACGCTGGAGGTGGGGTTCCCCGTCGAGACGGGCCTCGACGAGGTCCTGAAGTTCGGTGACACCGTCGTGTTCACGTCCCAGCTTCCCGCCGGCACCATCGCCACGGCGAAGTACAAGGGCGGGTACGACGGGCTGAGCGAGGGCTGGGAGCAGTTCCGCGAGAAGGTTAGCGACCGCGGCTACGACCTGGGCTCCCCCTTCTGGGAGGCGTACGACGTCGGCCCGCTCCCCGGGGTGCTGGAGGAGCAGCTCGTCACGGGGCTGGCCGTGCCCGTGACGCGGCGGCAGTAGCTCCTCGTCGGGCGGAGCCGGAACGGGCCACCTGCCTCGGGTGCGATTCACCTGCTTACGTCGGAATAAATCAAGCTGTTTGGGACAGCTGGTGTGGTGGGTTGATCCAGACGGTGTCTGGGGGTTCGTGGGTCACGGGTGTCCGGTGGTGCCTGTGGGGGTGGCGTTGGGCGTAGGCGTTCTTGAGGGTGCGCCAGTGCTCGTGATGGGTGGGCCAGGAGCCGTCGTGGACGCGTTCGGGGGTGTGCCCGGCGAGGCCCTCGTGGTGGTGGCGGGTGTTGTAGTCGGTGAAGAACTCCTCGGCCCAGGCGCGGGCGTGGTCGAGGGAGCCGAAGCGTTCGGGGAAGCGACGGTCGTATTTCGTGGTCTTGAACAAGGACTCGACGTAGGGGTTGTCGTTGGAGACCCTCGGCCGGGAGTAGGAGGCGGTGATGTGCAGCCGGGTGAGCAGGTCACGGGTGGTGCTGGCGCGCATTGCCGGGCCGTTGTCGGCGTGGATCACCCGCGGGGAGACGCCCTCGCTGGCGAGGCAGGCGTGAATGAACTCGGCCGCGAGCTCACGCGATTCGTGGTGTTCGACACGGTGACCGACGACGCAGCGCGAGTAGAGGTCGAGCATCGTGAAGAGTTTGAACCGCTGCCTGCCGGGGCCGGGGAGGTCGGTGATGTCCCAGCACCACACCTGTCTTGGCGCGTCCGCGACGAGGACCGGCGGTGGTGTCAGATGGTTTGTGTAAGGGGTGGCTCCTGACACGAAAGCAGAGACACTGATGACCATGATGGATAAGCACGCCCGTGAGGAGCGTCGCCGCGAGCAGCGTGAGGGCGTCCGGGCCCTCGAGGCCAGCGGTGTGCTGGATGAGCTCTATGCCGCCATCGATGCCGGCAGCGTGCAGCTCGAGGGCAAGGACGGCCTGATCCAGCAGATGATCAAGTCGGGCCTGGAGCGCGGTCTCCAAGCGGAACTGACCGAGCATGTCGGTTACGAGAAGGGCGATCCCGACGCGGACGTGTTCCCGAACTCCCGCAACGGTACGTATCCGAAGACCGTCGCCACGAGCGTCGGTGACGTCGACCTCGACATCCCTCGCGACCGGGACGGGACGTTCACGCCGATGCTGGTCCCCAAGGGCAGCCGAAGGCTGGGCGGACTCGATGACATGATCATCTCGTTGTATGCGGGTGGGATGACCGTCAGAGACATCGAGCACCACCTCGTCTCCACGATCGGCACGGAGATCAGCCGCGAGACCATCTCGAAGATCACCGACGAGGTCCTGGATGAGGTGCTGGCGTGGCAGCAGCGCCCGCTGGAGGCGTTCTACCCCGTGATCTACTTGGACGCGATCATCGTGAAGGTCCGCGACGGCGCGCACGTGCGGAACAAGGCCGCCCACATCGCCGTCGGTGTCGACATGGACGGGATCAAGCACGTGCTGGGGATCTGGCTCCAAGCCACCGAAGGAGCGAAGTTCTGGGCCGGGGTGTGTGCCCAACTCGCCAACCGCGGCGTCCAGGACGTGCTGATCGTCTGCTGCGACGGCCTCACGGGGTTCCCCGAGGCGATCGAGGCCACCTGGCCCCAAGCCACCGTCCAGACCTGCGTGGTCCATCTGATCCGGCAGGCGATGCGGTTCGTGAACTACAAGGCCCGCAAACCCGTCGCGACCGCGTTGAAGAGCGTCTACGAAGCCGCCGACGAGGCGGCAGCCCGAGCGGCGTTGGAGGCGTTCGCGGCCTCTGAGCTGGGGAAGGAGAACCCGAACACCGTGCGCGTGTTCGCCGATGCCTGGGACCGGTTCACACCGTTCCTGGCGTTCCCGCCGATGCTGCGCCGGGTGATCTACACCACCAACGCGATCGAGTCGTTGAACTACCAGCTGCGCAAGGTCACCAAGAACCGCGGTCACTTCCCCTCCGACGACGCGGTCGTGAAACTGCTCTGGCTGGCGATCTGCAACATCGAGGACAAACGCGCCCGTGACCGAGCCAAGGAACGCGGCCTACCGAAGGGCTCGAAACGCAAAGCCGAACCCCGACTCGTCGAAGGACAGGTCGTCACGAACTGGAAACGAGCCCTCGCCCAACTCGCCCTCGCCTACCCCGACCGAATCCAGCCCTACCTCTAACCCCTGAAATGTCGACCACTTACACAAACAACTTGACACGCTC
>NZ_FNGP01000005.1 GCF_900103275.1 Tessaracoccus oleiagri
GCCGCGCGGCGGTGTTCGTGTGCGTGCGCGACTGCGGCGAACGCGTCTGCGCTGGTCATCGGCACCATCTCGAACATGTGAACAATTCTACGGGCTACCACTGACAACCCGAAGGCCTTTATGTCGTCTGTGGATAACTGCTTCTCTGATGCCGCGTACTGCACAGCAGCCGTCTTGTGCGTCCTCGATCACTCGGCGTAGCGTGACCTCCACCACGACGAGGAGGACGGTCATGGCTGTACTGGTACAGGTGAACTTTCCCATGCAGGGTCCGTGGGGCACCGAGATGGCGGAGGCGTTCCGTGGCCTTGCTGAATCGATCAACGCTGAGCCCGGCTTCATCTGGAAGGTGTGGATCGAGGACCAGGCTGCAGGCCTCTCCGGGGGCATCTACCTCTTCGAGACCCGGGAACAAGCGGAGGCATACGTCGCGATGCATACCGAGCGGCTCGCCGGCTTTGGAATCACCGACGTGACGGTCGTGTACTCCGACGTCAACGAAACGCTGAGCCGGCTCAATCGCGCGAGCCTGAAGGCGGCCTGAGCCGCGCGACGGCCGCCGCGGGGAAGGTACCCCTTGGACTTCGAGCTGACCATCGACGAGCTTCGAGCGGTGACGGCGTACGCCACGGCCTGCGCTGAGCCGACGATGACGATCGTCGAGGAGACCCTGTCTCATGACCAGCGCCCTGCCGAGGCGCTGGCGGCAGCGAGGGCGTTCACTGAGGGGGCCGCGCGCTCGAACCGGCTGCGCGACGCCGCGGCAGCGGCACACAGTGCGGGACGGGAGGCGCCCACCGAGGCAGCCGCAAGCGCCGCCACCGCTGCGGGTGACGCGGCCGCGTCCGCCTTCCTGCACCCCCTCGCGCAGGCAAGTCAGGTCCGCCACATCCTCGGTTCGGCGGTGCATGCCGCACGAGCCGCCGAGGCGTGGCGCGGAGAGGATCCTGTGGTCGCCGAGTACATGCTCGATGCGGCCGCCCGACGAATGACAGCGACGGTCCGGTTGGTGCTCGATCGGTACCCCCGGGTCCCGCCGGCGACGGACAGGATCGGTGTGCTGATGCACCGGCTGGACGGACTCATCCGCGATCCTCGGCCGACGCCGCAACCGGCGGACGACCCCGGACCCTTCTTCCACGGCACGAAAGCCGACCTGCGACCCGGCGACCTGCTCACCCCAGGGTGGGACACCAACTACGGATCGGGCAAGCGCTCGAACCACATCTACCTCACGGCCTCTCAGTTCGGCGCGCCGCTCGCTGCCGCACTGGCGCAGGGTGACGGGCGACCCCGGGTCTATCGCGTCGAGCCGCTCGGACCGATCTACGACGATCCCAACGTCACCGACAAGAAGTTCCCCGGCAACCCGACGAGGTCGTACCGGACGCGCGAGCCGTTGCGCGTCGTCGGCGAAGTCACCGGTTTTGCGCTGCCGGACCCCGCCATGATCGAACAGATACGCAGGAACGCAGCAGAGTTGAAGGCGCTGGGAATCGAGGCCATGGACGACTGAACGCGTCAAAGGCCTGCCTACGCCGTCCAGTCCAAGAGCGCCCCGCCGACCGAAACGCCACCCACGAGCAGGGCCAACGCCACCACGGGCACCAGGAGCACCAGGAGCGGGCGGGGACGGAACAACCGGATGGCCACTACCAGCAGGGCCACCCAGACCAGGAGGAAGACCACGAGCCACGCCCCGGGCACCACCAGACCCGCCGTCAGGTAGAAGTAGCCGACCACGAGGTGGAGCAGGATCCCCACGATGCCGAGGGCGCGCTTCCAGCCGGGCTGTGCCGGCGTCGCGTCGGGTTCTTGCGTCATCTCGTCACGGTAGCGCCGTGAGTCCCGATCGACCGGCGCCACGCCCGCAGAGCCGCGACGGAGATGGCTACGCCTTCCAGTTCGACGGGCCGGCGCCGCCCGCGATGTACTCGTCCATCGGGACGAGTCCGTGCTGCCAGGCTTTGAGCACCGGTTCCACGATCCGCCAGCATTCCTCGGCCACGTCGCCACGGACGGTCAGGAGCGGATCGCCACGGAAGATGGAGTCGAGGATTTCGCCGTAAGGCTTGAGCGGGCTCTCCGCGAGGTCGGTCGCGAGCACCGACTGGTTCAGTTCGAACCGGTTCGATTCGGCGTTGGTCGAGAGGCCCAGCTTGATGTTGGCCGGCTTCATGCCGATGCTGAGCACGTTCGGCGGAGCCTGCGTGAAGCCCTCGGGCACGTGGTCGACGGGCCGGAAGGCGACGGTGATGCCGTTCCTCGCGTCGCCCAGCGCCTTGCCGCTGCGCAAGCGGAAGGGAACCCCGAACCACCGGTCGGTGTTGATCCGGACGGTGACCTCGGCGAGCGTCTCGGTGTTCCTCGACGGGTTCACGCCGGGCTCGTCCACGTAGTTCGGGATCTGCTCTCCCTGGAGGCTCCCCGCGGTGTACCGGGCGCGACGCGAGGAAGCCGCCGGGTCGTCATCCCACAGGTGCGTGTGGCGGAGCATGAGTGCGATCAGGTCGCGGACGTCGCGCTCGTTCAGCGACGGCGGCTCCTCCATGGCGAACAGCGCCAGCACCAGGAGCAGGTGGCTCTGGATCATGTCGCGCATCGCGCCGGCGCGGTCGTAGTAGCCGGCACGCCCTTCGAGGGCGAGGGCCTCGTCGACGGTGATCTCGACGCGTTCGATGTTCTGGTTGTTCCAGGCGTGCTCGAAGACGCGGTTGGTGAAACGCAGGCCCAGGAGGTTCAGCACCACCGACTTCCCCAGGAAGTGGTCGATGCGGAAGATCTGGTTCTCGGGCACGAGACGGGCGAGGATCTTGTTGAGCTCGCGGGCCGTCGCAAGGTCGGAGCCGAACGGCTTCTCGAGGCCCAGGCGAAGGCCCTTGGGGAGCTCGATCGTCGTGAGTGCCTCGCAAAGCTGGAAGGTGACGGCGGGCGGTAGTGCGAGATACAGCACCGGGGCGTCGCCCAGGCCGTCCAGCAGCTTGCGCAGCGCCTCGGCATTGGTGAGGTCCAGCTGCTCGTAGCGCGTGGTGGCGATGACCTGCTCGATGCTCGCCCGCGGGCACTTACCACCGAGCGCGCCGCGAACGCGCTCCTGCCACTCCTCCTGCGACAGGTCGTCCACCGCGCAACCCACGAGGGTCACCTCGTACTCGGGATTGGTGTTGAGCAGCGTGCCGAGACCGGGCAACAGCAGTCGGTGGGCGAGGTCGCCGGAGGCGCCGAGGATGGCAAGCGTTACGGGAACGGTCATGCGCCAACTCTATTCATGCGCCAGCGGCCGCCCGGTTTGTTGCACTCCGGTTCCCGCCGATTCCGCTCAGAGCAGGGCGACGGCGACCCCGGCGAACAGCAGCATGCCGACGTTGCAGTGCAGGAACGTCGGGATCACGGTGTCCCGGATGTGGTCGTGCCTGCCGTCGGCCGCCAGGCCCGACGTGGCGCCGAGCGAGATCGTCGAGGCGGGGGAGCCGGCATCGCCCAGGGCGGCGGCCGCGCCGAGGAGCGCCATGACGGCGAGCGGGCCGAGCCCGAGCTCGACGGCCAAGGGGATGTAGATCGGCGCAAGGATCGGGACGCTGGCGAAGGAGTCCCCGAAGCCGATGGTGATGAACAGCCCGACGAATAGCATCAGGAACACGCCGAACGTCCGGTTGTCCCCGATGAAGTCGGCCGACGCCTGGATCAGTGGATCGATCTGGCCCGTCGCCGTCAGGACACCGGCGAACCCCGAGGCGACCGTGATGATCGCCGCGATCTGCGCCATCATCAGCAGACCCGTCGTGAACACGTCGTCCTGCTCCCGCCACCGGAAGACCCCTGAGACCGTCAGGAGCAGGAAACCGACCATGGCGCCGACGAGCAGCGAGTCGAACGCGATCTGGAAGAACAGCGCGACTGCGAGCGCGAGGAGCGTCATGACCAACTGGAAGGGGCGCGGTGAGACGGGCGCCGAGGACTCCTCGACCTCCACGGCGCTTCCGGCCACCGGCTCGGGGTACTCCCGCGGACGGCGATACGAGACGAACACCGCGAAGAACATGCCCGCGACGAGGCCCATGACCGGCCAGAACATCGCCCTGGGGGCCATGTCCGCGGTTCCGCTGAGCCCGTAGGCCGTGCCCACGTCGTTGAAGTTCGCCAGCAGGATCTCGTTGAGGTAGATCGCGCCGAAACCGGTGGGCAACAGCAGATAGCTGGCGCTCATGGAGCAGGCGAGAATGCAAGCCACCGCCCTGCGGTCCACCTTCAGCCGGTTCAGCACGCCGAGGAGCGGCGGGATCAGGATGGGGATGAAGGCGATGTGGACGGGCACGAGGTTCTGGGAGAGCAGCGACGCGACCACGAACAGCCCGAACAGGGCCCACTTCACCCCACGTCCGGTGGCCGCCTCGTCGGTGCCGGCCTTCCGGCTCACCCACCGGGCGAACACCTCGAGCAGGCCGCTGCGGGCGAGCGCGACCGCGAGTGCGCCCACCATCACGTACGTGAGGCCCACCTGTGCGCCGATGAGGAGGTTGTCGTTGAACGCGCCGAGCGCGCCGTCGATCCCAAGGCCGGCCTGCAGGCCGCCGAGCAGCGCCGACGCGATGAGGGCGATCATCACCGGCACCCTGATCAGGCACAGCGCGATCATGACGACGATCGCCAGCACCACCGCGTTGACCGGGTTCCCGGTCCACTCGGCCACGAGATACACGGCGAGCAGCCCGAGCAGCGTCAACGCCGCCGGCACCGGCAGGATCTCGCGTGCGGAGATACGCGCGGGCGGCGACGTGAGGGTCCCCGTGTCCGGGGCACAATCCTGCGTCCGCTCGTCCTCGATCGTCCCTGTCACCGCTACATCCTCCTTGGTGGCGCCCATGCGCCCTTGTCAGTCAGGAATCCTAGCCACGCCCGTCCCGCAGTGATGCGCGGGTCTCATCGGGTATTGCGCCCGGCCCGGCACGCTGGGACGATTCATGCATGACACGGGAGTCGAAGACGGCGGAATGCCTCTTCTGCGACATCGCCGCCGGACGAGCCGAGGCCAGCCTCGTGTACTCGGACGACGCCGTGGTCGCGTTCATGGATCGTTACCCGGTGACGCCGGGGCACCTACTCGTCGTCCCGCGCGGGCACATGGTCGGGCTGGAGGACCTCGACCCGGGCACCGGGGCGCGGATCTGGGGAGTCGGCCACGCGCTGGCCAGGGCGCTGCGTCGCTCGCAGTTCCGCCCGGACGGCATCAACGTGCTGCTGTGCGATGGTGAGCTCGCCTTCCAGAGCGTCTTCCACTTCCACCTGCACGTGATTCCCCGCTACCCGGGCGACGGATGGGAGATCGAGCCGAACACCCACGAACGCGCCCGTGACCTCCTCGATGGGGACGCGCGTGTGATCAGGAATGCCATCAACGGCGCGACACCCGATCGCCTGACGCCATGACCCGGTCTCCCGAGGGCGCAGGCCACCCGTCGGTGCCCATGTGGTGGGCCCTCGGCTTCAGCGTCCTGACGGTCATCGGGCTGGGGGTCCTCGTCTGGGGCCTCGTGGTGTCGCACGCGATGCTGTACGGCTTCGGTTCCGTGTTCGCGGAGGGTGCGATCGACCCAGTGGATCCCGGCCGTTACCGTCTCGCCTTCTTCGTCGGGGTCGTCGTCGCTCTCGTCAGCGCCGCCGTCCTCGCCTGGTCGTCGTCGCGCACGGGAACCCGGAACTGGCCCACGCCCCTGCGCGGCTTCGTCGCCGCGCTGCTGGCCGCGGTCCTCGGGGCGAGCGGGCTGCTGCTCAGCCTCGGGATCAATCCAATCACCTTCTTCCTCAGCCCATGGGGTTGAGGAACCGCCGGCCGTCAGGCCGTGGCGCCCTCCCTCTCGAGTACGAGGAACAGGAAGCTGATGAATCGCCGGACGCCGGAAGGGGGCAGCAGTTCCTCCGGTGTGTCGTCGGCCACCGGTGGCTCGTGGAGCGAGACGATGCGCAGGTTCGCGGCGTTCACCGCCGACGAGATGTCGTGGAGGGTCCGGTGCCACATGAAGAGGCTGGCTTCACGGCCCGCGAACGAGTGCCGGAGCTCGTGCTGCACGATCCCGAAGTACTTCTGCTCCGTCATCGCGTAGGCCAGCGGGTGGTTGACCGCGGCCACGAGCCGGCCACCCGGGCGGAGCACCCGCCGGATTTCGGCCAGCGGCCCCTCCCAGTCGCGCAGGTAGTGGAGCACCAGGGCAGCGCAGGCCACGTCGAAGCTCTCGTCGTCGTAGGGGAGCGGCTCACCGAGATCCGCGACCCGCAGGTCAGCTCGGTCCCCGAGCCTTCGGCGGGCTATCTCCAGCATCGCCGGGCTGCTGTCGAAGCCGGAGACACGCGCGCCCCGCTCGACGAGATCAGCAGCGAGCGGGCCGGCCCCGCAGCCGATGTCCAGGACGTGCCTGCCCCGGACATCGCCCACGAGATCGAGCATCGCCGGCCGTGTGTACCAGGCGTTGAGGAGGCTGGTCTCGTTCTCCCTGTTGTAGTCCTCGGCGAAGCTGTCGTAGTCGGTCCTCATGGGTACTCCGTCCAGGTGTGCGGCCCGCCGAGCGTAGCGTCAAGTCGGCTCCTGACATGCTCCTGACGATGGATATTAATTACAAATACTTTGTAGTAATGTGCTCCGCATGACCGAAACGCAGGAACTCGACGTCCGCCGGCTCGCCCCGGCCCAGCGCCACTCGACCATCTTCAACACCTTCTTCGGGTTGGAGAAGGACGGGGCGTTCGTACTGGTGAACGACCACGATCCGAAGCCGCTGTACTACCAGTTCGCGGCCGAGCACGCGGACGAGTTCACCTGGGACTACCTCGAGAACGGCCCCGAGGTGTGGAAGGTGCGTATCGGTCGACGGTGAACCGCGGCAGCGCTCGCTACCTTCGCGCTGCCATCACCACCGGTTGTGGACGTCCTCGGCCCAGCCCGTGAGCCCCTCCAACCTCACGGCTCGGCCGGCGACGTGCACGCTGCCGCTCCACTCACCGAAGCACTGGTGGGTCTCGGACTTCAACACCCGGAGGTTCGTCACCGAGTCACGGACGTGGAACGGTGCGAACTCCAGGTCGACACCGTCGCCGACCACCCGCCACGGCCTCAGCCACTCGCCGGGCGTGTACTCCCAACGCAGCTCCTGGCTGATCTTGTGCAGCCGGCCGTCGACGAACAGCGCGTTCTCCACCACGCCCGTGCCGTCGGTCCACCTGCCGCCGACCTGCAGTCCCATCCGTCGGACGCCGTCGAACCCCGATCCTGCGCCCCAGTTCCAGCGGGCGTCGTAGGGCCACCGCCCGCGCCCGTGGTCCATGGTGGCGAAGGAGTGCGGCTTCGGCAGGTCGTGCGCGACGCCGTCGATCCAGATCGCACCGGTGGCGGGCCGCGCCACGTCCTTCACGGTGTACTGGAACAGCGACTCGCTCCACGGCACGACGACGCCGAGCGCCTCGCTGCCCTCGGGCCGGTGGGCGACGATGTCGAACACCACCCTGTCGCTCGACGCCCGCAGCCGTGAGCCCGACGGCACCTCGTCGACGCGCAGCTGCAGCTTCTTGCTGCGGCCGAACGCACGGCCGTCGCCGAGCGTGGGCGGCAGTTCGATGCCGCCGGCGAAGGGAAGCGTGGCCTCGCTCGTGATCTCCTCGCCCGTCGCCCGGTCCAGCAACCACAGGCTCAGGATGCCGAGGTAGTCGAGGTCGGCGATGGTGAGCGCGACCACGTGGTTGGGCGTCGTGACGCCCCAGTACTCCCAGCGCTTGTTGCGCCCGAGCCCGCGGAGTCCCTCGCCGATCCCGTCGGTGACGATGAGCGGTTTGCGCATCCAGCCCACCGCCTCCGGGTTGAGGCGTCCGTCGGGGCGCGTCAGGGGCGTGACCGCGGTGATCTCGCGCTCGACGACGTGCACGGTCTGCGGCCCCGCGCCGAGCGAGCGCCGGAACGCCGCCTCGAGGGCGGCATTGGTGGCCCGGAACTGCTCGGGGTCGGCCTTGACGACGCGTCGGTCGTACGTGACGAGCCCGTTGGTCTCGTCCTCGACGTCGCTCAGCTGCGTGTACACGAAGGCGGACAGCCCCCGCTCGATGGCAGGCTCGACCTCCGTGCGCTGCAGCTTGTGCCAGGCGAGTTCGAAGTGGCCGCGGTTGACGAATTTCTTGTACCCGTACTCCCGGTCCCCCCAGGTGTGGTTCGGGACCCGGTGCGAGTAACCGCCGTACTCGGTGAGCGCCGCGGCGCGCTCACCGGCGAAGACCTTGTCGTCGGGCCGGAAGCGGCGGTGGTAGGAGTGCAGGCTCGTCACGTCGCCGCCGCCCTGGTCGTGCCAGCCGCTCGCGTGGTCGACGAGGCGCGTCGGGTCCAGGCCCTTCACCCGGTCGGCGACCGCGTTGGCGTCGAACTGGCCCCAGCCCTCGTTGAAGGGGACCCAGGTCACGATCGACGGGTGGTTGCGCAGGTGCTCGACCGTCCCGTCGAGCTCGCGCAGGAAGGCGGCCCGCCCTTCCTCGTCGGCCCGGCCGAACACGGCGTGTCGCGCGTCGTCGATGCGGAGCGGGACGGCGACGGGGACATGCGTCACGCCCTTGGACTGCCGCTCGCCGCCCGAGACCATGTCCTGCCACACCAGCATCCCCAAGCGGTCGGCGTGGTAGTACCAGCGCGCCGGCTCGACCTTCACGTGCTTGCGCAGCATGTTGAAACCGAGGTCCTTCGCCAGCTGGATGTCGTTGACCATCGCCTCGTCCGACGGGGCGGTGAGCAACCCGTCGGGCCAGTACCCCTGGTCCAGCAGGCCCCTGTGCAGGTACGGCTCCCCGTTGAGGAGCAGCCGCGTCCTGCCGTGCCGGTCCTTCCCCAGCCCCACCGACCGCATGCCGAAGTAACTGGTCACGAGGTCGTCGCCCAGCTCCACCCGCACGTCGTGGAGGAAGGGGTTCTCCGGGGACCAGAGGCGCGCGCCGGGCAGCGGGATCCGTGTGCGCGCGCCCGTGGGGACGTCGGCGACAGCCAGTTCGTCGCCCGCGGCGCTGACCCGGACGAGCGCGTGCCCGGGCGCCGATGCGCCGACGGTGACCTCCACGGCCTGCTCTTGCGGCAGCGGGACGATGTCGAGCGCGGTCACGTGCTGGTCCGGCACGGACTCGAGCCACACGGTCTGCCAGATCCCTGAGGACGGGGTGTACCACATGCCCCCGCGCCGGAGCGACTGCTTCCCCCGGCTGCGGTGGCTGGTGTCCGTGACGTCACGCACCCGCACGACCAGCTCGTGCTCGTCGCGGAAGAGTGCCTCGGTGACGTCGATCGTGAACGGGAGGTGACCGCCCTGGTGACCGCCCACCGGGGTGCCGTCCACCCACACCTCGCAGTCCTGGTCGACGGCCCCGAAGTGCAGGAGGACCCGACCGCTCCCCAAGCCCCGGGGCAGCGTGAACAACCGCCGGTACCACGCGTACTCGTCCGGCTGGAGCACCCGCCCGACCCCGGAGAGGGGGGCCTCGGGCGCGAACGGCACCAGGATGCTGCCGGCGAACGCAGGCCGCTCGGGCCGGTCCGCGGGGGTGATCTCGAAGTCCCAACGGCCGTTCAGGTTGAGCCAGGCGTCCCGCGCGAGACGGGGCCTCGGGTACTCGGGGAGGGGGTGCTCCTCGTCGAGCAACTCGCCCCAGGGGGTCAACATCGGCGTCGGCCGCACCGGTACGATCTCGCCACCCAACATGTGGCAATCCTAGACCGGCGACCCCGGATCGGGCGCGGTAAGGTGGGGTGTCGTCCACGGGCTAGGAGGAAATTCGGGTGTCGGACTCGTTCGTTCATCTGCATACTCACACCGAGTTCTCGATGCTGGATGGCGCCGCCCGGATCGACGACCTGTTCAAGGGGGCCGAGAGCCTGGGCATGCCCGCGCTGGCGATGACCGACCACGGCAACCTCTACGGCGCGTACGAGTTCTACAAGGCCTCCAAGAACTATGGCGTGAAGCCCATCATCGGTCTCGAGGCCTACCTGACCCCGCGCACCCACCGCTCGGAGCGCAAGCGCGTCCAGTTCGGCGACGGCACGGGCGACGACGTGGCCAGCAAGGGCGCCTACACCCACATGACGATGTGGGCGGCAAACCCGGCCGGCATGCACAACCTCTTCCGGCTCTCGACCCGCAGCTCCCTGGAGGGCTTCTTCTACAAGCCCCGCGCGGACCGCGAACTCCTCAACGAGTACGGCAAGGGTCTCATCGCCACGACGGGGTGCCCCTCCGGCGAGGTGCAGACGTTCCTGCGCCTCGGGCAGTACAAGAACGCCGTCGAGGCGGCCGCCGAGTTCCGCGACATCTTCGGCGCCGGCAACTTCTACGTCGAGCTCATGGACCACGGCCTCTCGATCGAGACGAAGGTCCGCCACGACCTCCTCAAGCTCGCGAAGGAACTCGGGCTGCCCCTCGTGGCGACGAACGACCTCCACTACGTCCACGCCGATGACGCCGACGCGCACGACACGCTGCTCTGTGTCTCCGCCGGTGCCCGGAAGGCGCAGACCGACCGCTTCAAGTTCGACGGCTCCGGCTACTACCTCAAGTCCGCGCAGGAGATGCGCGAACTGTTCCGCGAACTGCCCGAGGCGTGCGACAACACGCTGCGCATCGCCGAGCAGATCGAGACGAGCTTCGAGGAGGGCATGGGTCTGTACATGCCCCGGTTCGACGTCCCCGAGGGGGAGACGGAGGAGTCCTGGTTCCACAAGGAGGTCCAGCGCGGCCTCCACGAGCGGTACCCGGACGGCATCCCGGCCGAGGTGCAGCAGCGGGCCGACTTCGAGTCGAGCGTCATCACGCAGATGGGGTTCAACGGCTACTTCCTCGTCGTCGCGGACTTCATCAACTGGGCGAAGCGCAACGGCATCTGGGTCGGCCCCGGCCGCGGCTCGGGCGCGGGTTCGATGTGCGCCTACGCGCTGCGCATCACCGACCTGGACCCCATCGAGCACGGCCTGTTCTTCGAGCGCTTCCTGAACCCCGAGCGGGTCTCGATGCCGGACTTCGACATCGACTTCGACGACCGCCGCCGCTCGGAGGTGATCGACTACGTCACCCGCAAGTACGGCCAGGAGAACGTCGCCCAGATCATCACGTACGGCACCATCAAGGCGAAGGCTGCCGTGAAGGACGCGGCCCGCGTCCTCGACATGCCCTTCGCCGTCGGCGAGCAGATCACGAAGGCCATGCCCGCCGACGTGATGGGCAAGGGCGTGCCGCTGCCCAAGCTGTTCGACGCCGAGCACCCGCGCTACGCGGAGGGCACGGAGTTCCGGGAGCTCTACGAGAAGGTCCCCGACGTGCGCACGGTGGTCGACACCGCGATGGGCATCGAGGGGCTGAAGCGCCAGTGGGGCGTCCACGCCGCCGGCGTCATCATGTCCCGCTCGCCGCTCATCGACGTCATCCCGTTGATGAAGCGCGAGTCCGACGGGGCAATCATCACGCAGTTCGACTACCCGGGCTGCGAGGCCCTGGGCCTCATCAAGATGGACTTCCTCGGGCTGCGCAACCTGACCGTCATCGCCGACGCGGTGGCGAACATCAAGCGCAACAAGGACATCGACGTCGACCTCGAGCAGCTGCCGCTCGACGACGCCGAGACGTACAAGCTGCTCGCCGCCGGCGACACCCTCGGCGTGTTCCAGCTCGACGGCGGGCCCATGCGCACGCTCCTGCGATCGATGCAGCCCGACTCGTTCGCCGACATCTCCGCCGTCGTCGCGCTGTACCGGCCCGGCCCCATGGGCGCCGACTCGCACAACAAGTACGCCCGCCGCAAGACCGGGCGCGAGCCCGTCGAGCCGATCCACCCCGAGCTCGCCGAGCCGCTGGCCGACATCCTCGACGAGACCTACGGCCTCATCGTGTACCAGGAGCAGGTGATGGCCATCGCCCAGCGAGTGGCCGGCTACACGCTCGGCGGCGCAGACATGCTCCGTCGCGCCATGGGCAAGAAGAAGAAGTCCGAGCTGGACAAGCAGTTCGTCACCTTCGAGTCCGGGATGCTCGAGCGCGGCTACTCGCCGTCTGCGGTCAAGACGCTGTGGGACATCCTGCTCCCGTTCTCCGACTACGCCTTCAACAAGTCCCACTCCGCCGCCTACGGCGTCATCTCCTACTGGACCGCATGGCTGAAGACCCACCACCCGGTGGAGTACATGGCCGCCCTGCTGCAGTCCGTGCGCGACGACAAGGACAAGCTCTCCATCTACCTCTCCGAGTGTCGGCACATGGGCATCCAGGTGCTGCTGCCCGACGTGAACTCGTCGGAGATCGCGTTCACGCCCGTGGGCAAGGACATCCGCTTCGGGCTCGGCGCCATCCGCAACGTCGGCGACAAGGTGGTCGACGCGTGGATCAAGGAGCGCGACAAGCTCGGCCCGGCCAAGGACTTCAACGACTTCCTCGACAAGGCGCCCCTGCAGATGTGCTCGAAGCGCGTCGTCGAGTCGCTGATCCGGGCTGGCGCCTTCGACGAACTGGGCCACACCCGTCGCTCGCTCATCTCGATCTACGAGGCGGCGGTCGACTCCATCATCGACATCAAGCGCAACTCCGCCAATGGCCAGGACGACCTGTTCGGCTTCGGCATGGAGACGGACTCGGAGCCGGTGGAGCACGTCGCGATCCCGCCCGTGGAGGAGTGGGACCGCAAGACCAAGCTCGGGTTCGAGCGCGAGATGCTCGGTCTGTACGTGTCCGACCACCCGCTGAACGGGCTCGAGCACGTCCTCGCCGAGCACAGCGAACGCCCCATTGCCGCGACCGTCGGCGAGGAGGGGTTCCGCGGCAACACGACCCTCTGCGGCCTCATCACGAGCGTCAACCGGCGCGTCAACAAGACGGGCGCGATCTACGCGCAGATCGTGCTGGAGGACCTCACCACCTCCATCGAGGTCACGGTCTTCCCGAGGGTCTACGAGCGGGTCTCGGCGATGCTGGAACCGGACACCATCGTCGCTGTGGAGGGCGTCGTCGAGGCGGGGGAGGACCGCGGGCGGATGCGCGCGCAGAACGTGACCGCGCCGCACTTCAACGCCGACGGCGCCTCCGGCCCCGTGCTGCTCACCATGGCCGCGACGCGCTGCACCCCGCGGCTGGTCGCCGAGCTCAAGCGGGTGCTCTCCGCGCATCCTGGCGCCGCCGAGGTGCACCTCGAGGTTCGCGAGCCCTCGCGCCGGACCCGCTTCCGGCTGGGCGACGGGTACACGGTGCAGCTCAGCTCCCCGCTGTTCGCGGACCTCAAGGCGCTGCTGGGGCCCACGTCGGTGAGGATGGTCCACTGATGGCCCGGATCGCCTCCGCCACGATCTGGGAGCGCGCGCGCTGGCGCGCACTCGCCCAGCTGATCACCTGCACCGCCGCCGGCGTGCTCGCGGGCGTCGTGTGGGCCGCGCTGTCTCCCCGCGCCCACTACCGCATCGACGACGACCTCCGCGCGGTCCTCTCGGAGCGCGACCACGCGGAGGTCATCGGCGGCGACGCCGCGTTCACGATCATCGTCGTGGTCTTCGGTCTCGGCATCGGCGTCCTGACGTGGCTGTGGTTCCACCAGCGGGGCTGGCTCCTCGTCGCCCTGAGCCTCGTGGGCTCCATCGTGCTGTCCCTGGTGGCCTGGCAGGTGGGGGAGATGATCGGCGGCTCCGGACTCACCGAGCGCCTCGCCGCGAGCCGCCCGGGCGACCTCGTCCAGATGGACCTGGTGCTCCATTCCCTGTCCGCGCTGGCCGCGGCGCCGTTCGCGGCGGTGACCCCCATCATGTTGCTGGCCGCGTTCCTGCCCGAGCGTTCCGTGGACGGCGACGAGGCACTCGACGCGGCCCGGTAAACTGCACAACTGTGCTTCGGGTAGTCGACTTCACCTCAATCTCCGGCCGGTACCGGGACCTGCTCCCGCGCGCCGAATTCAACGTCGAGCGCGCCGTCGAGGTGGTCACACCGATCCTCCATGACGTCGCCGAGCGCGGTGCCGAGGCCCTGCGCGAGCTGTCGCAGCGCTTCGACGGCGTCGCGCCGGAGCACCTGCGCGTCCCCGCGGAGGCCATCGCCCGCGCCGAGGCCGAGCTGGACCCCGACCTGCGCAGCGCCTTCGAGACCTCCATCGCCCGCCGCCGCGCCGTGGCGGAGCAGCTCGAGCTCGAGACCGACGGGCCCTCCGCCCGCCTCGCCGAGGGAGCGGTCGTCGGACTGCGCAACATCCCCGTCTCGCGCGTGGGCCTCTACGTGCCGGGCGGCCTCGCGCCGCTGGCCTCGAGCGTCATCATGAACGTGGTGCCCGCGCAGGTGGCCGGGGTGGCATCCATCGCGGTCGCCTCCCCGCCGCAGAAGGAGTTCGGGGGGCTGCCGCACCCGAACATCCTGGCCCTGTGCGCCATCTTGGGCGTCGACGAGGTGTACGCGGTCGGTGGCGCGCAGGCCATCGGCATGTTCGCCCACGGCGTCGAGGGCCTCTGCGACCCCGTCAACCTCATCACCGGGCCCGGCAACATCTACGTCGTCGCGGCCAAGCGGGCGGTGCGCGGCCTCGTCGGCATCGACTCCGAGGCCGGGCCCACCGAGATCGCCATCGTGGCCGACGACGCCGCCAACCCGGCGTTCGTCGCCGCGGACCTCATCTCCCAGGCCGAGCACGACCCCATGGCGGCCTCCCTGCTCATCACCGACTCCGAGTCGCTCGCCCACGCGGTGCAGGCCGAGCTGGCCCGGCAGGTGAGCGGCCAGGCCCACGAGGAGCGGATCCGCACCTCGCTGACCGGTGAGCAGTCGGCGATCGTGATGGTGCGCGACGTCGCCCAAGCAGTGGCCGTCGCGGACGCCTACGGCGCCGAGCACCTCGAGATCCAGACCCGGGACGCCCGTGCCGTCGCGGCACGGGTCCGCAACGCCGGCGCGATCTTCGTCGGCGACTACGCACCAGTCTCCCTCGGCGACTACTCCGCGGGCTCCACACACGTGCTGCCCACGGCCGGCTGCGCCTGCCACTCCTCGGGCCTGACCGTGCGCAGCTTCATGAAGACCGTCCACGTCATCGACTACTCGGCCGACGCGCTCGCCGCGATCGCCGACGGCGTCGCCCGGTTCGCCCGGGCGGAGAACCTGCCCGGCCACGCCCGCGCCATCGAGATCAGGGGGGAGGCGTGATGGACATCGAATCCCTGCCGCTGCGCGACGACCTCGTCGGCGAGGAGCCCTACGGGGCCCCGCAGATCGTGGTGCCCACCGTCCTGAACGTGAACGAGAACCCGTACCCGCCGTCCGAGGCCGTCGCCCGCGAGATGGCCGAGGCCGTGGTGGCGGCCGCTACGACGCTGAACCGCTACCCGGACCGGGAGGCCACCGCCCTCCGGCAGGACCTCGCCGCCTACCTCGGGCACGGGCTCTCCGTCGACAACATCTGGGTGGCCAACGGGTCCAACGAGATCATGCTGCACCTGCTCACCGCCTTCGGTGGCCCGGGTCGCACGGTCCTCACGTTCGCGCCCACCTACTCCATGTACCCCGAGTACGCCCGCAACACCCTCACGAAGTTCGTCGCCTACCCGCGGCGGGAGGACTTCTCGGTCGACGCGGGCCTCGTGCTCGGCGCGATCGACATCCACGAGCCCACCGTGATCCTCCTCGCGCGGCCCAACAACCCCACCGGCACCGGCATCCCGCTCGAGGCCATCGACCAGATCTGCCGCCAGACCGAGGCCATCGTGGTGGTCGACGAGGCCTACCAGGAGTTCTCCGCCGAGCCGTCGGCGATCAGCCTGCTCGACCAGCACCCCCGCCTCGTCGTCAGCCGGACCATGAGCAAGGCGTTCGCACTCGCCGGCGGGCGGGTCGGCTACATGGCCGCGGACCCGGCCATCGTGGACGCCTGCCGGATCGTGCGGCTCCCGTACCACCTGAGCGCGCAGACCCAGGCGGTGGCGCGGGTCGCGCTCCGCCACGCCGACGAGCTGCTCGCCAAGGTGGCGGAACTCGCCGCCGAGGCGCGCGCGTTCGAGGACTGGGCGCGCGGCCGCGGCTACGACGTCGTCCCCTCCCAGGCCAACTTCAGCCTCTTCGGCCGGTTCCGCGACCGGCACGCCGTGTGGCAGGGGCTGCTGGACCGCGGCGTCCTCATCAGGGAGACGGGCCCCGACGGCTACCTGCGCGCTTCCGCCGGCACCCCTGAGGAGATGCAGGCGCTGAAGGACGCGCTCGACGACATGAACCCCGAGAAGGAGTCCTGATGGCACGCACCGCCACCCACAGCCGGTCCACCAGCGAGTCACGCATCACCGTGACCCTCGAGCTCGACGGCACCGGCCAGTCCACCATCAGCACCGGTGTGGGCTTCTACGACCACATGCTCACCGCGCTCTCGAAGCACTCGCTCATCGACCTCGAGGTGCAGGCGGAGGGCGACCTCCACATCGACGGCCACCACACCGTCGAGGACGTCGCAATCGTCATCGGCCAGGCGCTCAAGGAGGCGCTCGGCGACAAGGCGGGCATCCGCCGCTACGGACACGCCGTCGTCCCGCTCGACGAGGCGGTCGCGGAGGTCGTCGTCGACGTCGCGGGACGGCCCTACGTGACGTGCCAGGGCGAGCCGGACGGCCAGCCGTACGCGCTGATCGGCGGGAGCGGGGTGCCGTACGCCGGCTCCATGACCTACCACGTGTTCGAGGCGCTGGCGCTGAACGCCGGCCTCTGCCTCCACCTCACCCTCCGCTCCGGGCGCGACCCGCACCACATCGTCGAGGCGGAATTCAAGGCGCTCGCGCGTGCACTGCGCGAGGCCGTAGAGATCGACCCCCGCCAGCAGGGGATCCCCAGCACCAAGGGAGCACTGTGATCAAGACCGTCGGGATCCTCGACTACGGGTCCGGCAACCTGCACTCCGCCGCGAAGGCGCTGCGCAACGTCGGCGCCGACGTGCGCGTCACCTCCCGGCTCGAGGAGCTCGGGTCCTGCGACGGCCTCGTCGTGCCGGGCGTCGGCGCCTTCGCCGACTGCATGCAGAACCTCGCGGAGCTCGGCGGGGTGGACTACATCCGCGGCTGGGTGAGCATGGAGCGCCCGCTGCTCGGCATCTGCGTGGGCCACCAGATCCTCTTCGACTCCGGCACCGAGGGCGGCGCCGCCACGGAGGGCATCGGCATCTACACCGGCGTGGTCAGCCGGCTGATGGCCCGACGCCTGCCGCACATGGGCTGGAACACCGTCGACGCCCAGCAGTCCTCGCGGCTGTTCCGGGGGATCGGGCAGGAACGGTTCTACTTCGTGCACTCCTTCGCGGTCCAGCAGGCCGTGCGGGGCGCCACCTACTCGACCCATGAGGACGTACGCTTCGTCGCCGCGGTCGAGCAGGACAACGTCGTGTCCACCCAGTTCCACCCCGAGAAGAGCGGGGACGCGGGCTTGAAGTTGCTGGAGAACTGGCTGTCGTCCAACTAGTAGTGTTGGGCCCCGTGAACATCTTGGAGTTGCTGCCTGCCGTTGACGTGCAGGGCGGCCGCGCGGTGCAGCTGGTGCAGGGCGTGGCGGGTACGGAGAAGGAATTCGGTGATCCGCTGGAGGCCGCGAGGCGCTGGCAGGACGCCGGCTCGCGCTGGATCCACCTCGTGGACCTCGACGCGGCGTTCGGCCGCGGCGACAACGCGGCCCTCCTCGCGGGCATCATCGAGCAGCTCGACGTGAACGTCGAGCTCTCCGGCGGCATCCGCGACGACGCCTCCCTCGAGCGCGCGCTCGCCACCGGCTGCCGGCGCGTGAACATCGGCACCGCGGCACTCGAGCGGCCGGAGTGGTGCGAGGAGATCCTGGCCGAGTTCGGCGACCGGATCGCCATCGGCCTCGACGTCCGCGGCGAGAACCTCGCCGCGCGCGGCTGGACCACCGAGGGCGGCCCCTGGATGGAGACCGTCGACCGCCTCGCCTCCGCGGGCTGCGAGCGCTTCGTCGTCACCGACGTGCAGGCCGACGGCATGCTCACCGGGCCCAACATCGACCTGCTCGGCGCGGTGGCCGAGCGGTCGGGCAAGAAGGTCATCGCCTCCGGCGGGATCGCCTCCCTCGACCACCTCCGGCAGCTGCGCGAACTCGTGCCCACCGGCGTCGAGGGCGCGATCGTCGGCACCGCGCTCTACGTCGGGCGCTTCACCATCGAGGAAGCGCTGGCGGTCGCGGAAGGGCCCGGGCATGCCTAGGCCCCCGGCGTCCACGTTCGGCGTAGCCGAACGCGTCCACGTCCCGCCGCTGCTGGACGGCCGCCTCCGCGACCTGCTCGCGGGGAAGAAGATCGCCATGACCGGCGTGACCGGCTTCATCGGCGAGCAGATGCTCTGGGCATTCCTCAACGACTGCCCGGAGACGCGGACGGCGGTCCTCGTACGGCCCAAGGGCTCGGTCACGGCCGCCCAGCGGGTCGCCCAACTGCTGGGCAAGAAGATCTTCAAGGACCTCGTCGCGGCCGCAGGCTCGGTGGAGGCGCTGATGGCGGAGCGCGTCGAGGTCATCTCGGGCGACCTCCCCAACGTGCCCGAGCTGCCCCGCGACATCGACGTGCTCGTCCACTGCGCCGGCGACGTGTCCTTCGACCCGCCGATCGACCAGGCCTTCATGACCAACGTCATCGGCACCAAGGCACTGCTGCAGCGTTTCCTGGAGTCCGCGTCGGACGCCGACGGCAACCTGGAGCGGATCCCGCACTACGTACACGTCTCCACCGCCTACACCGCAGGCCGACGCCGGGGGGCCATCCCGGAGGCGCCGCACGTGCACGAGGTCGACTACGACGCGGAGGCCGCCGCGGCGCTGCGGATGGCCGAGCACGTCGAGGCCCGGTCCCGTTCCTCGGAGCAGCTCACGAAGCTGCGCAAGCAGGCGGAGGCCCTGCACCGGCAGGCCGGCTACCTCACCACCTCGGAGGACACCGAGCGCCGCCGCCAGGAGTGGGTCAAGCAGGAGCTCGTCGCCGCCGGCACCGAGCGCGCCCGCTCGCTCGGCTGGACCGACGTGTACACCTTCGCCAAGGCGATGGGGGAGCGCGTCGTCGCCGACATGGGCAAGGACATCCGCGTCTCGGTGGTCCGCCCCGCCATCGTCGAGTCGTCGCTGCGGTACCCGCACGCCGGCTGGATCGAGGGCTTCAAGATGGCCGACCCGATCATCCTCGCCTACGGCCGCGGCCAGCTGCCGGAGTTCCCCGCGTCCCCGGACGCGGTCATCGACATCATCCCGTGCGACTTCGTGGTCAACGCGATCGTCGCGGTCTGCGCCACCGAGCCCGAGGTCGGCAGCCCCGAGTACTACCACTGCAGCTCCGGCGCCCGGAACCCGCTCACCTTCCGCGGGATCTACGAGCACGTGCGCGCGTACTTCGAGGCGCACCCCTACACGGAGGGCCAGGGCTCCACCGAGCTCGCCACCTGGAACTTCCCCGGCGTCGAACCCGTCGCCCGCCGCATGTGGCTCGGCGAGAAGGCCACCCAGGCGGCCGACAAGGTGCTGAGCTTCGCGCCCCGCGGCAAGCGCGTGCGCGCGATGGCGGCCGCCGTCGACCGCACCAAGAAGCAGCTCTCGTTCCTCGGCAAGTACCTGACGCTCTACGGCGAGTACCTGCAGTCGGAGCTCCACTTCGTCGACGACAGCACGCTGGCCCTGCACAACTCGCTCCACCCGGACGACCGTGAGCGCTTCGGCTTCGACTCGGCGTCCTTCGACTGGCGGCACTACCTCGAGGAGGTGCACATCCCGGCGATCACCGACCCGGTGCGCCGCCTGGAGGCCGCGCGGAAGCGCCGCAAGAACCGCTCGGCCACGTTCCGCCCGCTGAAGCCGGCGTCCGGCAACGTGCTGGCCGCGTTCGACCTGGACGGCACCGTGATGGCCACGAACGTCGTCGAGACGTACCTGTGGACGAAGATGCCCGAACTCTCGCCGCTCAGCCGGGTGGGGGAGATGGGGAAGCTCCTCGCCGCACTGCCCGCGTACCTGGGTGCCGAGCGTCGCGACCGCGGTGTGTTCCTCCGCTCGATCTACCGCCGCTACGCGGGCGCGGACCTGGGGGAGCTGGAGCGCTACGTCGACGAGCGCCTCGCGCCGCTCATCCTGGACCGGATGTCGCCCGACGCCATCCGCCGGATCCGCGAGCACCGCGACGCCGGGCACACGACCATCCTGATCACCGGCGTCATCCGGCCGCTCACCCGGCCGTTCGAGGGCCTGTTCGACACCATCGTGGCGGCGGACCTCGCCGTCGACGCGGACGGCCGCTGCACGGGCTTCCTCAGCGGGCCGCCGATGGTCGGCGAGTCCCGCTCGTCGTGGCTCAAGCACTACGCGTCGCTCCACGACATCGACCTCGACCAGTCCTACGCTTACGCCGACAGCCACGTGGACCTGCCGATGCTCGGCTCCGTCGGCTACCCCGTCGCCGTGAGCCCCGACATCGGACTGATGCGCGCCGCCAAGCAACGCGGGTGGTCGATCATCGACTGGCCCTCGATGAGCCCCATCCCTCGCTGGAAAATGCCGAAGGCGTAGAAAGGACCAACATGTCTCGTCCAGGTTTCGTGCTCGAGGTCGACGACCGCACCCCCGCACTCCTGACGTTCTCCGGCGACCAGCTTCGCCTCAGCCGCTTCGGTCTCGGTACCAAGGTCGTCTACCCCGCGGACGCGGACGTCTCGACCAACCCGATCCGGCTCATCGACTCCGCGCTCGAGGCGCCCGCCGGTACGGAGCCGCTCGAGCAGCGGCTGACCCCGTCGACCAAGCTCACGCTCGTCGTCCTCGACACCGATCGCCCCCGCCCACGGATGCGCTTCGACGTCCGGCGCAGCATCGTCGAGCGGGTCCTCGAACTGGCGGCCCGGGCGGGTGTGGACGACGTCGCCATCGTGGTGGGCGGCGGCCTCAACAAGCGCTGGAACCCCGTCGACATCACCCGCGTCCTGGGCGACCGCGTGGCCACGAGCTTCCAGCCCGACGGCCGGATCGAGAGCCACGACGTCACCTCCGAGGACGCCGTCGCGATCGGGGAGGTCGACGGGCACGCGATCTGCGTCAACAGGCGCGTCGCCGAGTCCGACCTCGTGGTCGCCATCGGCGCCCAGTTCGGCCACGGTGAGCCCTGCCCGCTGAGCGCCGGGATCGCCGACGTCGCGACCCTGCGCCGGCTCGGCAGCCCGGACTCCGACCGGGGATTCGCGAAGCGGGTCCACGAGACGATCCACTCGAGCCTGAACGTCTTCGCCGTGCAGGCCGTGCTGGGACAGCCCCACCTGTCGGGTGCCCTGCGTTTCGCGCACAAGCGCGAGTGGGAGTGGAAGCTCGCCGACCAGTTGGCGTTCGCCGCCGCCCGGCAGCTCGCCGCCGCCCTGCCCAGGACCGGCAGCCAGAGCCTCTACTCGACCCCCTCCGCGGACTACGCGGTGGTCGACGTCGTGGGTGGCGCCCCCGCGCAGGTCTACGACGAGGCGGCCTCCGTGTGGCAGGCGGCGAACGGCGTGGAGGTCGTCGGCCGGGCCGACGTCGTCGTCACCGGCGCCTGGGGCGGGGCCTTCGACGACGGCGACCCGGTCGGTTCGCCCATCAACGCCGCGCACCACGCGCTGGCCCGTCGCCTGGGCAGCCACACCGGCACCCCCTTCGTCCGCGACGGCGGCGTCGCCATCGCGTTCCATCCGCTGGCGCCCAGGTTCTCCAACCGCCGCCAGTCGTCCGCCGCCGACTTCTTCGCGAAGATCCTCCCCGAGACCGTGGACCCGGCCGGGATGGCCGACTTCGAGGAGCGTGCCTGCTCCGACGAGTGGTACGTCGACCTCTACCGCAAGCAGTTCGCCGACCATCCGCTGCGGACGTTCCAGACGTGGTACCGCGTCGCCGAGGCCACCCGTTCGCTCAGCGACGTGATCTGGGTGGGCGGCAACCGCCGGACGGCGGACCTGTTCGGGCACCGATCGGCCAGCACCTACGCCGACGCGCTCGAGATCGCGTCGAACACCGTGGGCCGCGAGCCGTCGATCACGTACCTGCATGGCCCCGGCCTGCCGCTGGGTGACGTGCGATGAGCAGGTCACTCAAGAGCTGGGCGCAGGACGACCGTCGCCGCCCACGGCCCCGCTTCACGCTGGCCGCGGACCTGCTCGCCCTCTGGACCGCGCCCCGGGTGCGCCCGGCCGGGGCACCGCCCAAGGTGGAGCGCCCGTCGCGCCGGCTCGGCTGGCAGCAGCTCGGCGCGCTGAACCTCTCCGGCCTGTTCGCCCCCAGGGTGGAACTCGAGGTCGTCGGGCGCGACGCGCTCATCGGCCTCGAGACGCCGTTCATCTTCGCCGTGAACGAGGCCGGTCGGCTCGACCACCAGCTGCTCCACATGGCGCTGCCGAGGCGGCTGCGGCCGAACTCGCTGTCGCTCAGCAAGTCGCTGGCCAAGGGGCGCAACGTGGTGACCTTCGCCGACGAGCCTCGCGGCGGCCGGCTGGTGGGGGAGTTCACGACGGTGGCCGCCGAGCTCGCCGCCCAGCACTCCGTGGCGATCGTGCCCGTCGGCATCGTCGGCGGTTACCGCCTGACCGACACCCTGAAGCTGCGGCTGAACCGCAGGCCCAAGGTGTCCGTGCGGTTCGGCGCGCCGATCTACGTCCGCACCCTCGGCATCGACGAGGTGACCCAGGAGATCCAGGCCCGCGTCGAGTTCCTCGTCGGCGAGGGCGAGCTGTCGTGGTGGGAGGTCGAGCGGCGACGCCTCGGGGCGCCCGACGTCGTGCCGGCCTCCATGCCGCGCTGGCGCAGGCTCTGGGAGCAGGCCGCGCCGCGCCCCGCCGCGGGCGGGCGGCGCCGCATCTGGCGTTGATGCCGGGGAATCCCGCGCGGCAGGGGTAGGCTTTGTGCGTTCGTACCAAGCACAGATCGAAAGGTCGCCATGTCGGGGCACTCCAAATGGGCAACCACCAAGCACAAGAAGGCCGCACTCGATGCGAAGCGGGGCAAGCTGTTCGCCAAGCTCGTGAAGAACATCGAGGTCGCGGCCCGCATTGGCGGCGGTGACCCCGGCGGGAACCCGACGCTGTACGACGCGATCCAGAAGGCCAAGAAGTCCTCGGTCCCGAACGACAACATCGATCGTGCCGTCAAGCGCGGCTCGGGGGCTGAGGGCGGCGGCGCCGACTACGAGACCATCATGTACGAGGCGTACGGCCCGGCCGGCGTGGCCATGCTCATCGAGTGCCTCACCGACAACCGCAACCGTTCCGCCTCCGAGGTGCGCGTGGCCGTCACCCGCAACGGCGGCACCATGGCCGACGTCGGCTCGGTGCAGCGCATGTTCTCCCGCAAGGGCGTCGTCGCGCTGCCCAAGCAGCAGGGCGGCCGCACCCTCTCCGAGGACGACGTGATGGAAGCCGCGCTGGAGGCCGGCCTCGAGGAGGTCGCCGACGCGGGTGATCAGTGGGAGGCCATCAGCGACCCCAACGACGTCGTGGAGGTCCGCAAGGCCGTCGAGGCGGCCGGGTTCGAGTACGACTCCGCCGAGGTCCAGTTCGTGTCCTCCTTCGACTCTCCCGTGGACAGCGCCGAGACCGCGCGCAAGGTGTTCAACATCATCGACGCGCTGGAGGACTCGGACGACGTGCAGAACGTCTACACGAACCTCGATCTGACCCCCGAGGTCGAGGCCGCGCTGGCCGAGGACTGACGGGCGCGCGGGTGCGTGTCATAGGCATCGACCCGGGCCTCACGCGCTGTGGGGTCGGTGTCGTGGACGCCAGGATCGGCCGGGCGAGCCTCGTCGCCGTCGGCGTCATCCGAACACCGGCCTCGCGCTCCACGCCCGATCGCCTGGTCACGATCGAGGCCGAGCTCCTGCGCTGGATCGAGGAGTACCGGCCCGAGGCGATGGCGATCGAGCGGGTCTTCGCGCAGCAGAATCTGCACTCGGTGGCCGACACCATGCAGGCCGCCGGTGTCGCGTCGCTCGTCGGGGCGAGGGCCGGCCTGGAGGTGGCCTACCACACGCCAAGCGAGGTGAAGGCCGCGGTGACGGGCTCGGGGACCGCCGACAAGGCGCAGGTCACCCTCATGGTGACCAGGATCCTCAGGTTGGCGGGCCCTCCGAAGCCGGCGGACGCGGCCGACGCGCTCGCGATCGCCGTGACGCACGCCTGGCGGGGCCCGAGGACCAACAGATATGCGGCCGCCGTGGCCGCGCTGAAAGGGAAGTGATGATCGCACAGTTGACGGGCACCGTCGTCGCGGCCGGCGCGACGTGGTTCGTCATCGACGTCGCCGGCGTCGGGTACCGGGCCAACACCATCGCCGGCACGGCAGCCACCCTCCGCATCGGCGACCGGATGACGGTGCACACCAGCCTTGTGGTGCGCGAGGACTCCCTCACGATGTGGGGCTTCGGCACGCCCGAGGAACGAGATGCGTTCGAGCTCATGCAGACGGCCTCGGGGGTGGGGCCGAAGGTCGCCGCGGCGATGCTCAGCGTGTTCAGCCCCGGCGAACTGCGCCGGGTCATCAGCGCGGAGGACGTCCGACGGCTCACCACCGTGCCGGGCATCGGCCCCAAGGGTGCGCAGAAGATCATCCTCGAACTGAAGGACAAGGTCCTCCTCCTTGCCGACGCCGGCTCCGACGGCGACGCGCCGCAGCCGGCGACCGCCGAGCAGTTGTGGCGCGGCCAACTCGTCGAGGGGTTGGAGGGCCTCGGCTGGTCCACCAAGGAGGCGGAGAAGGCCTGTGACGCCGTGGCTCCGCTGGCCGAGGAGGATCCCGGCATCGGCATCGGCAAGCTCATGCGCGCCGCCCTGTCTGCGCTGGCGAAGCGATGACGGACCAGTCGCCGGTGGACCCGGACGCCACGATCGAGGAGCGCGACTTCGAGTCGGCGCTCCGTCCCAGGGCCCTCGCCGAGTTCGAGGGGCAGCCCCGAGTCCGGGAGCAGCTGGCGCTCGTGCTGGACGCCGCCCGGCACCGCGGCACGGCTCCCGACCACGTGCTGCTCTCCGGGCCGCCCGGGCTGGGCAAGACGACGTTGGCGATGATCATCGCCAACGAGCTGCAGGTCAACCTGCGGATCACCTCCGGGCCGGCCATCCAGCACGCCGGCGACCTCGCGGCGATCCTCTCCGGACTCGACGAGCACGAGGTGCTGTTCATCGACGAGATCCACCGGCTCTCCAAGCCGGCGGAGGAGATGCTCTACCTCGCCATGGAGGACTTCCGCGTCGACGTGGTCGTCGGCAAGGGCCCGGGTGCGACCGCGATCCCCATCGACCTGCCCCAGTTCACGCTGGTCGGCGCCACCACGCGGGCCGGGCTGCTGCCCGGACCGCTGCGGGACCGGTTCGGCTTCACCGCCCAGCTCGACTTCTACGCCGAAGCCGACCTGGCGGGCATCGTGACGTCGTCGGCGGGCAAGCTCGGCGTCGACCTCGCCACCAACGCCGCCCATGAGATCGCCTCGCGGAGCCGCGGCACCCCGCGCATCGCCAACCGGCTGCTGCGGCGCGTGCGCGACTTCGGCCAGGTCAAGGGCCACCCCAGGCTGAGCAGGGGAGTGGCGAGGGCGGCCCTGGAGCTCTACGAGGTCGACGAGCGCGGGCTCGACCGACTCGACCGCTCGGTCCTCGACTCGCTGATCAGGAAGTTCGGCGGCGGCCCCGTCGGCCTCTCCACCCTGGCGCTGAGCGTCGGTGAGGAGATCGACACCATCGCCGAGGTGGCCGAGCCCTTCCTGATCCGCGAGGGCCTCATGATGCGCACCCCCCGCGGGCGCGTCGCGACGGCCGCCGGCTACGCCCACCTGGGGCTGACCGCCCCGGCGGGCACCGAGACGTCGCTGTTCGACGCCGGCGAGTCCCAACGAACCGACCGGAGTCGGCTATTCTGAGCGGTGGCTTGCGCCCCAAGCCGACAAATCTGTAAGCCACGGAAAGTAAGTTCCAATGGATATCATTCTGATGATCGTCGTCTTCGGCGCGATCATGTACTTCCTCATGATCCGTCCGCAGCAGAAGCGGATGAAGGAACACCAGCAGATGGTGGACAGCCTCGCCCCGGGATCCCGTGTGCTGCTGACCTCGGGCGTCTTCGCGACGATCGTCCACGCCGGTGAGCGGCAGTTCATCGTCGAACTCGCACCCGGTGTCGAGGTCACGGTGCTGAAGGGCCACGTCTCCCGTGCGGTAACCGCCGACGAGGAGGAGTTCGAGTTCGACGACGCCCCCGTGGTCACCGACGCCGACGCCGACGTCCAGGACGCCCCGGTCGCGACCGACGAGGAGCTCCGCGCGATGTTCGACGAGCCCGCGCGCGACGACGTCGTCAGCGACGAGCCCCGCACGGACGGGCCCGTCATCGACGACCCGAATCGGCCCGACACCGACACCGACAAGCGCTGAGGGCCGCAGGTAACTCTGCTGTGGCCACCAGATCTTCCAACCGCTCGCGTCCGGGTCTCGTACTCCTGGCGCTAGCCGTGCTCATCGCCCTCATGTTCACGCTGATGGCGACCGCGCGGACCTGGGCCCCCAAGCTGGGCCTCGACCTCCAGGGCGGCATGACCATCACGCTCACCGCCACCAACCCCACGGTCGACGCGGAGTCGCTGGCGCTCGCGGTGAGCATCATCCAGCAACGCGTCGACGGGCTCGGCGTCGGCGAGGCGTCGGTCACCACCATGGGCGACCGCAACATCATCGTCTCCGCCCCGAACATCGGCCGCGACGATCTCGTGGAACTCGTCGGCGCCACCGCGCAACTCGAGTTCCGGCCCGTGCTGCAGGTCGTCGGCGCCACTCCGCCGGTCGACGAGGGCACGGCCGACGTGCCGCCGCTGCCCCGGCCCGAGGGCGGCAAGGGCGTGCTGCTCGACGTCGACGAGGTGCTGGCCTACCAGCCCACGCAGGAGGACTACCAGCTCCTGCAGGAGTACCAGTGCGACGAGCCCCCGGCCCAGGCCATGGACCAGGCGCAGGTCGTGTGCGACGAGGCGGGCGTCTACAAGTACCTGCTGGGCCCGGTCGGCGTGCAGGGGCAGTCGGTGGAGGACTCCACGGCAGGCATCCCGCAGGGCGAGCTGAGCTGGGCGGTCACGCTCGACTTCGACAGCACCGGCGCCCAGCGCTTCGGCGCGCTCACCGGGGCGCTCGTGTCCAAGCCGGAGCCCACGAACATGTTCGCGATCGTCCTGGACGGGAAGGTGCGCTCCGCTGCCACCGTGCAGGCGGCGATCCCCACCGGCCAGGCGCAGATCACGGGCCAGTTCACGCCCGATGAGGCGGAGGGCCTGGCCAATGTGCTGCGGTTCGGCTCGCTCCCGCTGGACTTCGAGCCCTCACAGGTGGAGAGCGTCTCCCCGACGCTGGGCGGCGAGCAGCTGCGAGTGGGCGTGATCGCCGGCCTCCTCGGGCTCGCGATCGTCGCGGTCTACGCGCTGATCTACTACCGCGGCCTGGGCCTCGTGGTGCTCGGCTCGCTCGTCGTGGCGGCGGGCATGACGTACGCGTCGATGGTCCTGCTCGGCTCCGGGGTGGGGTTCACGCTCAGCTTGCCCGCGATCGCGGGCGCGATCGTCGGCATCGCCGTCACGGCGGACTCGTTCATCATCTACTTCGAGCGCATCCGCGACGAGATCCGCGAGGGGCGCAGCCTGCGGTCGTCCGTGGAGAGCGGCTGGAGGAAGGCGCGCGGCACCATCCTGATCGCCGACGCGGTGTCCCTGCTCTCGGCGTTCGTCCTGTACGTGCTCGCGGTGGGCGGTGTGCAGGGCTTCGCGTTCGCGCTGGGCCTCACCACCCTGATCGACCTCGCCGTGGTGTTCTGGTTCACGAAGCCGATGGTCTCGCTGCTCGCCCGGACGAAGTTCTTCGGCGAGGGTCACAAGCTCTCCGGCCTCAGCGCCGATCACATGGGTGTGTCGCGGCAGCAGCTGCTCGGCCGTCGCGTCCGCCGGAAGGAGGCATGATGACCCAGACGGAGGAACGCGAAGGCATCGCGCACCGCCTGTACACGGGCAAGCTCAGCTACGACTTCATGGCCAACCGCAAGCTGTGGTTCGCCATCACGGGCGGCCTGGTGGTCCTCTCGCTGCTGGTCCTGATGGTCAGGCAACTCTCGCTGGGCATCGAGTTCCTCGGGGGCACGGACTTCCAGGCGCCCGTCGCCGTGCAGGCGGGGACCGTGGAGGAGATCCGGAGCGCCACCGACGAGTTCACAGTGCCGGAGCTGGACGCGCAGGTGTTCTCCATCGGCGACTCCGCGGTGCGCATCCAGACGCGCTCGCTGACCCCGCAGGAGATCACCCAGACGCGTACGGACATTGCGGAGCTCGTCGGGACATCCACCGACGAGGTCACCTACAACACCATCGGCGGCTCCTGGGGGGCCAAGATCTCCCGCGACGCCGCGGTCGCCGTGGCCGTGTTCATCGTCCTCGTGATGGGCCTGATCGCCGTCTACTTCCGCGACTGGCGCATGTCCGTCGCGGCGATCATCGCCCTCGCCCACGACATGGTCGTCACCCTCGGCGTCTACGCGATCGTGGGCTTCACGGTCACACCGTCGACGTTGATCGGCATCCTGACCGTGCTCGGCTACTCGCTGTACGACACCGTGGTGGTGTTCGACAAGGTGCGCGAGAACACGAAGGACCTCGCGGAGACGAACAAGACCTACTCGCAGCAGGCCAACCTGGCGATCAACCAGGTCCTGGTGCGGTCGGTGAACACGACCGTCATCGGCGTCCTGCCGGTGCTGGCCATGTTCATCGCCGGTGTCGTGGGCAACAGCAACCCGCTCAAGGACCTCGGCCTCGCGCTGCTCGTCGGCATGATCGCCGGCGCCGTGTCGTCCATCGTGATCGCCACGCCGCTGCTCGCCTGGTTCAAGGAGCGCACGCCCGAGATGGTGGCCCACCGGGCCGAGATGGAGAAGCGTCGCGCGCGGGCCGAGTACCGCGCCCAGGGTCACCACGCGGCCGGCACCACCACGACCACCGCCGTGGCTGACGTGCCCGTCGCCCCGCTGCCCCGGCAGCAGCGCCGGACCCACACCAGCCGGGCCGATCGCAAGGGCGGGCGATGAACCAGTCCCTCGCCGACATGATCGTCGACGTCCCCGACTTCCCGAAGCCGGGGGTGGTGTTCAAGGACATCACGCCGTTGCTCGCGTCGGCGTCGCACTTCCGGATGGCCGTGGACCTGCTGGCAGCCGCGGCCCCGGAGGGTATCGACGTCGTCGTCGGGATGGAGGCGCGCGGCTTCATGTTCGCCGCTCCCGTCGCGCTCGAACTCGGCGCGGGCTTCGTCCCGGTCCGCAAGCCGGGGAAGCTCCCCGGAGATGTCTACTCGCAGGCCTTCGACCTCGAGTACGGCTCCGAGACCCTGACGGTGCACCGCAACGCCATCGACCCGGGGGCGCGAGTGCTCGTGATCGACGACGTGCTCGCCACCGGCGGCACGGTCGGCGCCACGGCCGGGCTGCTGTCGCAGATGGGCGCCGAGTTGGTGCACGTCGCGGTCGTCCTCGAGCTGGAGTTCCTGAAGGGGCGCGAGCTCCTCGCGGCGCGCGGCATCCACCGGGTGACGTCGCTGGTACGGTCCTGACATGGCCAAGCTCCGGGAGAACACCCTGACGCTGGTGAGCCTGCCGCGGATCGTGGAGTCGCCGTTCCGGGAGCTCACCCGCAGGGCAGTGCTCGCCATGCTGATCCTGCTGGCGAGCACGCTGATCGTCTACCTCGACGGCGACGCCTACTCGGACAACGTGGGCGACGGGGTCAGCTTCATCGACGCCCTGTACTACTCGACGGTCACGGTCACCACCACCGGCTACGGCGACATCACGCCGGTAGCCCCGCACGCCAGGCTGCTGAACGCCATCCTGATCACGCCCTTGCGCATCGGCTTCCTGGTGCTGCTCGTCGGTACCACCATCGAAGTGCTCGCCAACGAGGGCAGCCGGTCCATCCGCGACTCCCGCTGGAGGAAGAAAATGCGCAACCACATCGTCGTCATCGGCTACGGCACCAAGGGCCGGTCGGCGGTCAACACGCTGCGGCGCCAGGGCGAGGCCCCCGAGTCGATCGTCGTCATCGACAGCAAGGAGAGCGCGATCGCCGACGCGAACTTCGACGGCCTCGCCGCCTTCCTCGGGGACGCGACGCGCCGCGACCTGCTCAGGCGCGCCGAGGTGCCGAAGGCGCGCGAGATCGTCATCAGCCTCGACCGCGACGACGCCGCGATCCTCACCACGCTCACCGTGCGTCAGCTGAACCCGAACGCCAACGTGGTGGTCGCGGTGCGGGAGCACCAGAACGTCCCGTTGGTCAAGCAGTCGGGCGCCACCAGCGTCGTGACCAGTTCCGAGACCGTCGGCCGGCTCCTGGGCCTCACGGCCATCGGACCGGACCTGGGCGCCATCATCCAGGACATGCTCACAGGCGGCGAGGGGCTGGAGGTGCACCAGCGGCAGGCGCTCCCGACCGAGGTCGGCCAGTCACCGTCGGCCGTCGTGGGGGAGCGCGTCATCGGCGTGATCCGCAACGACACGCTGCGGCGCTTCTACGACTCGACTGTGGCCCGGATCGAGACCGGCGACCAGCTGATCGTCGTCCGGCGGGCGGCGCCCGCGGATCCGCAGACGATGCAGCCGCTCGTCGACTGAGCGTAGACTTGGGCGCCAGATGAGGAAGGGAGGTGCCCATGGACACCCGTGAGGTAGTCGAACAGCAGCAACCGTGGCAGCGGATGCGCCAGAGGCTCGCCCGCCTCGGTTCGGTCCGGCCGAAGTCGGCCGTGCTGGATCCCCTCTTCTCCATCGTCAGGGCCAACCACCCGAAGGCCGACCTCGAGGTCATCGAGCGCGCCTACCGCACGGCCGAGCAGTACCACGGCGACCAGACCCGCAAGTCGGGCGACCCGTACATCACGCACCCGCTCGCGGTCGCCACCATCCTCGCCGAACTCGGCATGACGGAGCCGGTGATCGTCGCGGCGCTGCTGCACGACACCGTCGAGGACACCGCCTACACGCTCGAGCAGGTGCGGCAGGAGTTCAGTGACGAGGTCGCCCGCATGGTCGACGGCGTCACCAAGCTGGACAAGTTGACCTACGGCGAGACGGCGAAGGCCGAGACCATCCGCAAGATGATCATGGCCACCTCGGAAGAGGTGCGGGTGCTCGTGATCAAGCTCGCGGACCGGCTGCACAACATGCGCACGCTCGGGTCGCTGCGCCCCGACAAGCAGATCCGCATCGCTACCGAGACGCTGAACATCTTCGCACCGCTGGCGCACCGCCTCGGCATGAACACCATCAAGTGGGAGCTCGAGGACCTGAGCTTCCAGGTGATCGAGCCCAAGTTCTACGACGAGATCGCCCAGATGGTGCAGGAGGCGGCCCCCGAACGCGAAGCGACGCTCCGCGAGCTCATCGCCCAGTTCCAGAAGCTGCTGGCTGAGGCGAAGATCACCGCGACGGTGTACGGGCGGCCGAAGCACTACTACTCGATCTACCAGAAGATGATGGTGCGCGGCCGCGACTTCCGCGACATCTACGACCTCATCGGCCTGCGCGTGCTCGTCGACGACGTCCGCGACTGCTACGCGGTGCTCGGCGTCGCCCATGCGGCCTGGAAGCCGATCCCGGGACGGTTCAAGGACTACATCGCCAACCCGAAGTTCAACCTGTACCAGTCGCTGCACACCACGGTCCTCGGGGCCAACAAGGAGCCCGTGGAACTGCAGATCCGCACCCACGAGATGCACCGCAAGGCCGAGTACGGCGTCGCGGCGCACTGGAAGTACAAGCAGAACCTCCGGGAGGGGATCACCCCCGAGGAGGCCGGCCTGCGGGCGATGCACCAGCTCGGCGTGATGAGCAAGGAGGCCGACGACCCGTCGGAGTTCCTCGACTCGGTGCTGTTCGAGATCAACTCCGACGAGATCTTCGTGTTCACGCCCAAAGGCGAGGTCACTGCGCTGCCGGTGGGCGCCACCCCGGTGGACTTCGCGTTCTCGGTCCACACCGAGGTCGGCTACCGCTGCATCGGGGCCCGCGTCAACGGGCGCCTCGTCTCGCTCAGCACGAAGCTCCAGCAGGGCGACAAGGTGGAGATCCTGACCGCGAAGACCGACGAGGGGGGCCCCAGCCGCGACTGGCTGAGCTTCGTCGTCACCTCGCGCGCCAAGCAGAAGATCCGCCAGTACTTCTCGCGCGAGCGTCGCGACGAGGCGATCGAGCAGGGCAAGGAGATCCTCGCCAAGGAGCTTCGACGCCACGGCGTCCCGCTGCAGCGACTGCTCAACCTCGAGAACCTGACGGCGGTCGCCCACGAGCTCAGCCAGAAGGACGTGCCCACCCTCTACTCGTCGATCGGCGAGGGGCACCTGGGCGCCCAGCACGTGGTCAACAAGCTCGTCTCCCTGCACGGCGGTGAGGACGAGACGATCGACACGGTCACCGAGGACATCGCTTTCTCGCGCAAGGGCCCGAAGACGTCCGCCACGTCGCAGGTCCTGGTGAGCGGCGACGACTCCGTGGTCGCCAAGTTCGCGAAGTGCTGCAACCCGTTGCCGGGCGACGACATCGTGGGCTTCGTGACCAAGGGTGACGGCGTCAGCGTCCACCTCCGCACCTGCAGCAACGTCCCGGCCCTGCTGGAGCAGCCCGAGCGGATCGTCGACGTGGCCTGGGATGCGGACCCGAACGCGAGGTTCTCGGTGACGCTGCAGATCACGGGCATGGATCGCGCAGCCCTGCTGTCCGACATCTCGACGATCCTGTCGCAGCAGCACATCGACATCGTCTCGGCCGCGATCAACACCAACCGGGACAAGGAGTTCAACGGCAAGATCTCGTTCGAGGCCGCCGATCCGACGCACCTGCAGCACGTGATCAACCAGGTCCGGCGCGTCCCCGGCGTGTTCGACGTCTACAGGGCCCAGGGCTAGCGCGCGACGCGGCCGGGGGAGCCGGCCGCGCGCCAGCGGGTCGTCAGGCCCGGAACTCCGCCAGGGTCTCGCGCGCCTGCGCGAGCCACGACTCGTAGGTCTCGAGCGACTTCTTGGCGTCCTTCACCTTGCGGGCGTCGCCCTTCTCCTCGGCGGCGGCGAGTTCGTCGCGCAGCTTGGAGACCTGCCCCTCGAACAGCGCGACGGTGTCCTCGGCCCGCTTGCGCGCCTCGGGGTCCGTGCGACGCCACTCCTCGGCCTCCAGCGCGGCGACCTTCTCGGCGAGCCGGCGGACGCGGGCGTCCATGTCGCGCATCGCGCCGCGAGGGACGTGGCCGATCTCGGAGAACTTGGCCAGGAAGTCGCGGTGGATGGCCTTGGCCTGCTCGACGTCGGTGACGCCCTGCAGGTCGGACTCCGCCTGGGCCACCAGTTCGTTCTTCCTGGTGAGGTTCTCGCCCTGCTCGCCCTCGACCGCGTTCTGCGCCTCGGAGCGGGCGTTGAAGAACTGGTCCTGGATCGCGCGGAAGCGGGCCCACAGCGCGTCGTCCTCCGCACGGCGCGCGGATCCGGCGGCCTTCCACCGGGCCATCAGGTCCCGGAAGGCCCCCGAGGTGGCGCCCCAGTCGGTGGACGTCGCCAGCGGTTCCGCCTCGGCGATGATCTGTTCCTTGATGGCCTTCGCCTCGTCACGCTGGGTGTTGAGCTGCGCGAAGTGCGCCTTGCGACGGCGGGTGTACGTGGTACGGGCGGAGCTGAACCGGTGCCAGAGCTCGTTGTCGGTCGCGCGGTCGACGCGCGGCAGCTGCTTCCACTCCTCGAGAAGCTGCCGGAACCGGTCGACCCCGCCACGCCAGTCCTCACCGGCGGCGAGCGTCTCGGCCTCCTGGACCATCGCCTCCTTGGCGGCGACGGCGGCCGCGTTCGCCTCCGCGCGGGCGGCCTTGCGAGCCTCGATCTGCGCGGGCAGCTCGCCCTCCAGCGCTTCGAGGCGCTCGGTCAGTGCGGGGAGGTTGCCGACGGCGTTCGCCTCGGCCACATTCGTCTTGGCGGTCCGGATGGCCTGCTTGGCCTCTTCGGGGCTCATGGCCTGGGCCTTGACACGCGACTCCAGCAGTTGGACCTCGGCGGCGAGGTTCTCGTACCGGCGCACGTAGAAGGCGAGGGCTTCTTCGGGGGTGGAGTCGGGGATCTGGCCGACGCTTCGTTCGGTGTCACCAACGCGGACGTAGACGGTGCCGTCGTCGTCGACACGTCCGAAGTCCGCGGGCGCTTGTGCTTCGCTCATGCGCACAATCTATATGGATAGGGTGCTGTTGTGCTCATTCACCGACTGACCGTCTCACCGTGGCAAGCGAATTGTTACCTGGTGCGCCAGCACGATCGCGCGACGGACTGCATCGTCGTCGACCCCGGCCTGCTGGGCGAGGAATCGGTGGTCGCGGAGATCGATCGCCTGGGTCTGACGCCGGTGGCGCTCGTCGGCACCCACGGCCACATCGACCACGTCGGCGACGCCCACAAGCTCGCCGAACGCTACGAGGTGCCGCTGTGGCTGTCGGAGCCGGACCAGCCGCTGCTCACCCGCCCGGGCCTGGCCCTCAGCCCCAACTCGGCGAAGTTCCTGCCGCAGATGCTCGGCGGCACCGACGAACTGCCGCCGGTCCGCGACCTCGTCACTTTGGCGGAGGAACAGGAGATCGGCGGCTTCCGGGTGCGCACGATGCTCGCCCCGGGGCACACGAAGGGCTCCACCGTCCTGGACGTGACCGCGGGCGACCAGCGCGTGGTGTTCACGGGCGACGTGCTCTTCGCCGGCACCATTGGGCGCACCGACTTCCCCGGCGGTAGCATGACCGAGATGCGCGAGTCCCTTCGCCGCATCAAGGCCGGCTTCGACGGCGCACTCACCCTCCTGCCGGGCCACGGCGCGGAGACCACGCTCGACGCCGAACTCGCCGGCAACCCCTACCTGCAAGACAGCTTCCTCGAGGTGGACTGATGGCGCGCCCCAAACCCCTGTCCGGGTTCCCGGAATTCCTGCCCGCCGGGCGGATCGTCGAACAGCGTGTGCTGGACATCGTCCGCGAGACGTTCGAGCTCCACGGCTTCGCGTCGATCGAGACCCGTGCGGTGGAGCCGCTCGAGCAACTCGCGCGCAAGGGCGAGATCGAGAAGGAGATCTACGTCGTCCAGCGGCTGCACGCCGCGGACGACGACACCGCCGAGCTGGGGCTCCACTTCGACCTGACCGTCCCGTTCGCGCGCTACGTGCTCGAGCACGCCGGCCATCTCGCCTTCCCGTTCCGCCGCTACCAGGTGCAGAAGGTGTGGCGCGGGGAGCGGCCGCAGGAGGGTCGGTATCGCGAGTTCCTGCAGGCCGACATCGACATCGTCGGACAGGACGCCCTCGCCGCGCACCACGATGTGGAGATCCCGCTCGTCGCACTCGACGTGTTCTCCCGGCTGCACGACGAGCTCGGCCTGCCGACCGCGACCATCCACGTCAACAACCGCAAGCTCTCCGAGGGCTTCTACCGCGGCCTCGGCATCGACGAGCCGTCCGCCGTCCTGCAGCGCGTCGACAAGTACGACAAGATCGGGCCCGACGCGGTCCGCGACCTCCTCACGGATGAGCTGGGGCTGGAGGCGTCGGTCGCGCAGCGGTGCGTCGCGCTGGCCGGGATCTCGGGCAGCGACGAGTCCTTCGTCGACGAGGTCCGCGCCCTCGGCGTGGAGCACGACCTGCTGGAGCAGGGACTGGCCGAGCTTGCGCAACTGGTGCGTGTCGCGGGCTCGGAGCACGTCGTCGCGGACCTGAAGATCGCGCGCGGCCTCGACTACTACACCGGCACGGTCTACGAGACCTTCCTGGACGGTTCGGAGAGGCTGGGCTCGGTGGCGTCGGGCGGTCGCTACGACTCGCTCGCCTCGGACGGCAAGGTGACCTTCCCCGGCGTCGGTTACTCGTTCGGCATCACCCGCATCCTGGCGCCGCTGATCGCCAAGGGCCGGATCACGGCGACGCGCAGCGTCCCGTCCGCGGTGCTGGTCGCGGTGGACAGCGAGGATCGCCGGGAGGCGGCCATCGCCGTCGCCGCCCGACTGCGGTCCCGCGGCATCGCCGTCGAGGTGGCGCCCAAGGCGGACAAGTTCGGCAAGCAGATCCGGTTCGCCGAGCGACGCGGCATCCCGTACGTGTGGTTCGGTGAGGACTCCGTCAAGGACATCCGCTCGGGGGAGCAGGTCCACGCGGACGCCTCGTCGTGGTTGCCGCCGGAAGCCGATCGCCTACCACAGGTCGTCGCCGGCCAGTGACGCCCCGCCCGTAGCGTTCATCTTCCGGGGGCGACGCTCCGGCGTGCGTCGGCTCCCGCTATCGTGACGCCGATCGCACCAACCAGCAACGGAGTTCGCATGCCCATCTGGACCCTGCACGGCAACGGCCGCACCGTAGAACCCGGGAGGGTGGTGGCCCCCGACGAGCGCCTCGGCTGGGGCGCCACGGTGGCGATCGGCGTCCAGCACGTCGTCGCGATGTTCGGCGCCACCTTCCTCGTACCGGTGCTGACCGGATTCCCCGTCGCCACGACGCTGCTCTTCTCGGGGCTCGGAACGCTGCTGTTCCTCGTGGTCACACGCAACAAGCTGCCCAGCTACCTCGGCTCATCGTTCGCCTTCATCGCCCCGGTCACCGCGGCCACCGCCTCCGGCGGGATGGGTTCGGCGCTGGCTGGCATTGTCGCGGTGGGCCTCCTCCTGGCCGCGGTCGGCTTCGTGGTGCAGTTCGTGGGCGTCGAATGGGTGGACCGGTTCATGCCGCCGGTGGTGGCCGGCGCCATCGTCGCGCTGATCGGGTTCAACCTCGCGCCGGTCGCGTGGAGCAGCTACGAGGTGGCGCCCTTCACCGCCACGGTGACGCTCGTGTCCGTCATCCTCTTCAGCGTCTGGTTCCGCGGCTTCCTCGGCCGCATCGCGATCTTCCTGGCCGTCGTTGTCGGTTACCTCGTGGCCGTGGTGCGGGGCGAGGTCGACTACACCGCGGTGCGCAACGCCGCCTGGGTCGGGCTGCCCGAGTTCCACGTCGCCGACTTCGCGTCCCCCGGCACCTGGAGCGTCATCGCGATGTTCCTCCCGGTGGTGTTGGTCCTGATCGCGGAGAACGTCGGCCACGTCCGCGCCGTCGCCACCATGACCGACGCGTCGGTCAACCGCCAGACCGGGCGGGCCCTCATCGCCGACGGCGCCGCCACCACGCTGGCGGGCTTCTTCGGCGGCTCCGGCACCACCACCTACGGCGAGAACATCGGCGTGATGGCGGCAACGCGCGTGTACTCGACCGCCGCCTACTGGGTGGCCGGGCTGACGGCGATCCTGCTCGCGATGTCGCCGAAGGTGGGTGCCCTCTTCAACTCCATCCCGGCGGGCGTCCTCGGCGGAGTCACCACGGCGCTCTACGGGCTGATCGGCATCATCGGCATCAAGATCTGGGTGGACAACCGGGTCGACTTCTCCCGGCCGGTGAACCAGTACACCGGCGCAGTCTCCCTGGTGATCGCGATCGCCGGCTTCAACGTGGCGTGGGGCGACTTCCAGCTCGGCGCCATCGTGCTGGGCGCCGCGGCTGCGCTCCTGATCTACCACCTCGGCAACCTGATCGCCCGCTGGCGACGCACGGGCGCCGACGACGGCGGCCCCATTCCGGCTGTCGGACCGCTCGGCGGCGACCCGGTCGACGGCCGCTAGGGGGAATCGACCGGCATCCGGTGCCGGTAGGTCCACGACGTCAACGCGGTGCCCGTCATCGCCAGCAGGATCCCCAGGAAGATGTGGACCGCGACGGCGGAGGCCTCCCCGAGCGCGTACTGGACGCCCGCCAGCACCGCGACGAGCACCGCGAGGACGACGTTGACCGGCCCGGCCGAGCGCCGGAGCAGGAGGTACACCAGCGCAGAGGCGACGCAGACCGCGAGTGTCACCAGCGCGCCCACCTGGTGGTGGCGCAGGTAGCGCGGCTCTCCGCCGAGGAAGGCGGACGCCCAGCCGGCCTGCGCGATGAGTGCGCTGAGGACGATCGTCGCGGTGCTGCGGAGCACGATCAGGTGTGGGTGGGGCATCGCGGGCAGGGCCATGGGGCCACAGTAGATGACCCGCCGCGCGTCAGCGGGAGATGTGACCCAGCAGCGCCCGACGGAAGTCCTCCGGCCGCTCGAGGTGGGGCGAGTGGCCGACGCCCTCGAACGCGATCTCGACGACCTCCCCGCCCGAGGCGCGGTAGGCGTCGAGCACGTCCCGGGTCTGCGACACCATCTCCTGCGCCGGCGCGGCATCGGCGCCGGGCCAACCGGGGATGATGCCGAGGGCCCCGAGGTGGAAGATGTCGAAGAATGAGGTGTCGGACACGATGGCGTCCGCCGTCCCTCGGACCCAGAGGATCGGCGGCTTGCTCTCCAGGCCGACGATCCCGGAGGCGTTGAAGTGTTTCGGCGCCATGGTGTTCAGGACGCCCGTGTCCCCGGCGGCGAAGCCCGGCCAGTGGTCGCTGGGGCGCGAGTCGCCGGGGTAGTTTCCCTCCTCGGTCGACGTGGTGAGCATCGACGTGACCCACACGTCTTCATGCGGGGAGAGGTACCCGGGCGCGACGTAGCTCGAGCGGAACACCGAGCGGGGCGAGGTCTGCTCGTCGGCGCTTCGGTCACCGGCGCGCAGCCGGGCGACGAAGTCCGGATTGGTGCCGCCCGCACCGACGCCCGCGTCGTCGTCGGTGATCCTCGAGCCGTCGCGGCGCGTGCCTCCGAAGCCGTACGGGGAGACGGGGGCCTGCAGCGTCAGGGACAGCACCGGATGGTCGAGGGCGTACTGCATGACCACGCCGCCACCCATGGACCAGCCGACCAGGTGCACCGCCCCGAGACCGAGCGCGACCAGCGCGGCGTGCAGGTCGTCGCTGAAGTCACGCAGGCCCCTCGTGGCGTCGACCGGCAGGACCTCGCTCGCGCCGAAACCGCGCAGGTCGATGGCGATGACGCGCAGGTGGGTGGGCAGGTCAAGCATCGTCTCCTGCCAGAACAGCGCGGAGGAGACGTTCCCGTGCACGAACACCACCGTGTCCTCGGGTGCCGCCGCCGCGTCGTCTCCCTCGCGCTCCAGGACCCCGGTCCTGAGCCGCTCGGTCTCGATCACGCGCGCGACGATGCCGTCGAGCAGTTCGGTGGTGGTGGGCGTCATTGCTTGGTCCTCCGGTGCAGGGCCGAGGCCCCTTCGCCCCGGCGGGGACGACTATGCCAGAGCGGGCCCGACGAGGTGGCCGATTCGGCGCAGAAGCGGCCTCAGCCTGCCATTCCCTCGCGCCAGTAGCCCATGATCGCCACCTGGTCGCGGGTGTACCCGGCCGGGCCGAGCAGCCATCGGCGCAGAGGTTTCAGGCTTCCCGCCTCGCCCGCGACCCAGGCGTATCGTTCGGCGGCCCTGCCCGAGCCGGTCTCCCAGAGGATGGTCCGATCCAGGTCCACGTCCTCCACTGCGACCTGGAGGCGGCGGGCGGGCGGCGCCGCGTCTGCCAGGGCGGCGGGCAGCAGGCTGCCCCGGGGCGCACCGTCGCGGGGCAGCCAGGCGACCTCCAGGCCCGGCGGCGCGGCGATGGGCAGCGCGTCGGCCCGGGTGGGCACTTCGAGGAGGGCTCGTCCGCGCCAGGTCCGGTGGTCGTCCTGCCGTGCCAGCTCGGCGCAGATGGCCGCCACGGCCGGGACCGCGGTCTCGTCGCCGACGAGCAGCACCTCCCGCGCCCTGCCCGGGCGCCATTCGATGCCGCCGTAGTCGGCCCCGCAGACCGCCCGGTTGGGGCCGACGACGGCGACGGGGTCACCGACGGTCGCGCGAGCCGCCCACAGCGTCGCGGGACCACCGACGAGTTCGCCGTCGACCTCGTCGAGGTGGAGGACGAAGTCGACCACCAGCTCGGTCCCGGACGCGGTGTGCCGAAGCTCCCGCGCCGTGTAGGTGCGCATGGCGCCACGCCGGTGCTCCGGCTGCGCCAGCCACCGCCGGTACCAGCCCGCGTCGTCGCCGCCGGGCGCGTCGGGCCGGACCTCGGCCAGGCACTCGAGGACAGAGGCGAAGTCCGCGCCGGCGTCGGGGACGACGAGCTTGAGGCGCAGGTCGAGCGTCGGGCCGGCCACCCCCAGGTGCGCGAGCTCCGGGCCGCCCAGTGTCACCCGGCGGAGGGTGGGGCAGAGGTCCTCCACCCCCGTCACCGTTCCCGCCAGGGCGAGGGTGGGGCTGGTGCGGCTTCTCGAGGTCATGTCATCTCCGTGTGGACGGGGGTGGGTTCGATGGGCACCACCATGGGGGTGGCGGTCACGGGGTCGGCCACGACACGGGCGCGGAGCCCGAACGAGGACGCGAGGTGCGCTTCGGTGAGTACGTCGGCGGCGCCGCCGGCCGAGGTGACCGAGCCGTCGGCCATCAGGACGAGGTGCTGGGCGTAGCGGGCGGCGAGGTTGAGGTCGTGCAGCACCATGACCACGGTGACGCCCTTCTCCCGGTTCAGGTGCCGGATGACCTCGAGCACCTCGAGCGCGTGGGCGAGGTCCAGGAACGTGGTGGGTTCGTCCAGCAGTAGGACGCCCGTGTCCTGGGCCAACGCCATCGCGATCCAGACGCGTTGCCGCTGGCCGCCCGAGAGCTCGTCGACGAGCCGTTCCCGCAGCGCCGACGTGCCGGTGGCCTCCAGCGCCGCCTCCACCGCCCGGCGGTCCTCGGTGCTGGAACGAGAGAACCAGCCCTGGTGCGGGGCCCGGCCCAGCGCGACGAGTTCCCCGACCGTGATCCCCCCGGGGGTGATGGGCGCCTGGGGGAGGAGGCCAAGGCGGCGCGCCAGCTCGCGGGCGCTGAAGTCCTGCAGGTCCCGTCCCCCGAGCAGCACCTGCCCACCGGCGGGTCGCAGCAGCCTGCTCAGGCCGCGCAGCAACGTCGACTTCCCGCAGCCGTTGGGTCCGATGAGCGCGGTGACCGCGCCGGCCGGCAGCTCGAGGGACAGGTCCGTGACGATGGGCGCGCCACCGTAGCCGAGGGTGAGTTCCCGGGCCTCGAGGGTGTGCATCAGAGCCTCCGCGATCTCGTGAGCAGCCAGAGGAGGAAGGGCGCGCCAAGGGCTCCCGTGATGACGCCGACGGGCAGGTTGGTGCCGCCGAAGGCGGAGTGGCTGAGGGTCTCGGCGGCGGTGACCAGCAGCGCTCCCCAGAGCGCGGCCAGCGGCAACGACGTACGTCCCCGGTTCGTGATCCGCGCCAGCGGTCCTGCCATGAGCGACACGAAGGCGATGGGCCCCGTCGCCGCGACGGTGAATCCGGTGAGCGCGGCGCCGAGACCGACGAGGAGCGCCCGCGCCACGCCCACCGGGACGCCCAGCGACGACGCCGCGTCGTCGCCGAGTTCGAGGAGACGCAGCCAGCGGCCGGCCGCGAGCAGGAGGGGGAGCGCCACCGCCAGGCCGAGGCCCAGCGCCCCGATCTCCGCCCACGTGGTGGAGTTCAGCGACCCGGTGAGCCACCGGTAGACGTCTCCGACCTGACGGGCGTCTGCCCTCGTCAGCAGGTGTACGACCACGGCTCCGAGCAGGGCGCCCGCGGCGACGCCGTGCAGGATCAGGGCGCCGCCGACGTCGCGCGCCCCGTGGGACAGCCCGTAGATCCCGAAGGCCACGACCGCCGCCCCGGCCAGCGCCAGGAACGACACCGCCCAGCCGTCGAGCCCGCCCAGCACCATGCCGGCCACCGCGGCGGCCGACGCCCCGAGTTGGACGCCGATCACGTCGGGGCTGGCCAGCGGGTTGTGGAGGAGGGACTGGAACAGCGCCCCGGCCAGGCCCAGCGCGACGCCCGCCAGCAGGCCCGCGACGGCCACTGGCAGCCGGCTCTGCCAGAGGATGAATTCCAGCCCGCCGCCCGCCTCACCGGAGGCGAGCGCGAGCAGCTCGGCGATCCCGATCAGTCGCTGGCCCAGGACCACGGAGGCCACGAGCGCGGTGAGGAGCCCGGCGCCCAGCCAGGTCGCCGTCCACACGGTCGGGCGCGTCACAGCCGGACCCTCACGCGTCGGTGGACGAGGACGACCATCACCGGGGCGCCCAGCAGCGCGGTCATGATGCCGACGGCGATCTCGCCCGGGGGAGCCGCTGTCCGTCCGACGATGTCGGCGCCGAGCAGGAGGGCCGCGCCCGCCAGCATCGACAGCGGCAGCAGGAAGCGGTGGTCGGGACCGCAGGTCAACCGTACGAGGTGCGGCACCACCAACCCGACGAAGCCGATGGGACCGACGAGCGCGGTGGCGGTCCCGGCGAGCATCACCGCACCGAGGGCCGCGAGGACGCGGACTGCCGCGACGTGGCTGCCGAGGGAGCGGGCGACGTCGTCGCCGAGCGCCAACTGGTTCAGGGTCCGGGCCGTGGCGAGGCAGAGGACCGCGCCCACGACGAGGAACACCGCGACCCCCGGCACCGACTCCACCCCGCGCGTGCCCAGGACACCGGCCTGCCAGAAACGGAACCGCTCCAGCGCGGCCGGCCTCAGCAGCGCGATGGCCGCGACCACGCTGGTGAGCCCAGCCCCTACCGCCGCGCCGCCGATCGCCAGGGTGATCGGCTGGGGGCCGCCGGGGGACAGCGCGGCGATGGCGTACACGACGACGAACGCCACGAGCGCCCCCACCGTGGCCGCGAGGGCGATGCCCGGGAGGCTGCCGACCCCGAGCGCCAGCGCGAGGATCACCGCCACCGAGGCACCCGCGTTGACCCCGAGGATGCCGGGGTCCGCGAGCGGGTTGCGGGTGATGGCCTGCATGGTTGCCCCCGCGAGCCCGAGTGACGCGCCCACCACGAGCCCGTCCACCGTCCGGGCCAGGCGGGCGAGCACGACGAGGTGGTCGCCGTCCGCGGTGCCGGGCGTCGTCAGGGCCGACCACACCACGTCGGGGCCGGTGCTCCGGGCCCCGACCGCCAGCGACCCGAATGCCAGCAGCACGACCACTCCCACCAGGACCGGGGCGGCGACTGCGTAGCGGCGGCGGTTGGACAAGGGCGTCGCCTCAGGACGCGAGGACGCGGGCCGTGGCGTCCGCGAACGCCGGCATCACCTTGTCCAGCACCCAGGGAAGGCTCAGGGGGCTGGCCGCGGAAATGGCAAGCACTTCGGCGTCGCTGCCCAGGACCACGAGGCCACCGCCGCGCACCGCGGGGATCTGGCCGAACAGCGGATGCGCCGCGATGGCGCCGGCGTCCGTGCCCTCGGGCAGCCAGGTGAAGAAGAGGTCGGAGGCCAATTCGTCCGCCCGCTCCGTGGACCACTCGAAGTAGAAGTTGTCCGAGCCGCCGTTCGCGCCGACGAACTCGGCGACGGGGATCCCCGCCATCTCGAGGAAGCGGCTCCGGTTGTCGCCGAGCCCGTAGATGCTGATCACGTTCTGGGCGGGATCGAGGTTGCCGGCGATGGCGGTCACCCTGCCGAAGTCGGGATGGGCACCGACCCCCGCCTCGCGCACCGCCTCCTCGGTCTCCGCCACCATGGCCGCGGCCTCCGTTGAGAGCCCCAGCGCGGCGCCGATCATCTCCGTCGACTGCTGCCAGGGGGTCTGGTAGGCGGCCACGCCGGGGCCGATGACCGGGGCGATCTCGCTGAGCCGCTGGTACTCCTCCTCTGTCATGCCGGAGTAGGCGCCGATGATGAGGTCCGGGGTGACGGAGGCGATCCCCTCGAAGTCGATGCCGCTGGCGACGTCGAACTGCGCCGGCGCGGCATCGCTGTCCCAGCCGGCCCCCAACTCCTCGAGCTTGGCGTCCTTCCAGTCCGTGGAGTTGTTGGCATTCATTCCCCAAGTGTCGGTGTCCATCCCGACGGGCACGACGCCGAGGGCGAGGACCACGTCGGCGTTCACCCATGAGACCGTGGCGACGCGTTGCGGCTTCCGCTCGATGGTGGTGGTCCCGTAGATGTGCTCGACGGTGACCGGCCAGGCGGAGTCGGAGGAGGCGGCGTCGTCGCCCGCCCCGCCCCCGGACGTGCCGGGCGCGCCCGCGGGAGTGGCGGCGTCATCGCCGGCGCAGGCCGCCAGGGCGATCGTGGCGAGGCCGGCCAGTCCGGACACCAGCGTTCGGCGTGAGATGTTCATGCGTCTCCTTCGTTAGGCGAGCCTAACCTAAGCATGCCGAGAATACGCAACGCAAGCCTACCCAAAATGGCTGGGTCCGCGGGAGCGGGCACGGGGCGCGTTTAGTACACTCGTCGGCGGAGCTGCACCGTCTATGCAGCCTGATCGAAAGGAATACTCGTGATTCGCACGCACCAGGCCGGAACGCTGCGCAAGGAACACGTCGGCCAGGAAGTCGTCCTCACCGGATGGGTGGCCAAGCGCAGGGACCATGGCGGAGTCGCCTTCATCGACCTGCGGGACGCCTCGGGTAGGGCCCAAGTGGTCATCCGCGACGAGTTGCTCGAGGCCACCGGCGCGCACGACCTGCGGAACGAGTACTGCATCAAGGTGACGGGCATCGTCGAGGAGCGGCCCGCGGGCAACGAGAACCCCGACCTGGCCACCGGCGAGATCGAGGTTGCCATCTCAGCGCTCGAGGTGCTCAACACCTCCGCGCCACTCCCGTTCCAGATCGACGAGCGTGTCACCGTGGGCGAGGAGGCGCGGCTGAAGTACCGCTACCTGGACCTCCGCCGCCCCAAGCCCGGCGCCAACATCCGGCTGCGGTCCAAGGTCAACCAAGCGGCCCGACGCGTGCTGGACGCCCACGACTTCGTCGAGATCGAGACCCCCACGCTCACCCGGTCCACCCCCGAGGGTGCCCGCGACTTCCTCGTCCCCGCCCGGCTCTCGCCCGGCTCCTGGTACGCCCTGCCCCAGTCGCCCCAGCTGTTCAAGCAGCTGCTGATGGTGGCCGGCATGGAGCGCTACTACCAGATCGCCCGCTGCTACCGCGATGAGGACTTCCGTGCGGACCGCCAGCCCGAGTTCACCCAGTTGGACATCGAGATGAGCTTCGTCGACCAGGAGGACGTCATCGCGCTGGCCGAGGAGGTCATCGTCGAGATCTGGAAGCTGATCGGCGTGGAGCTCACGACGCCCTTCCCGCGGCTCACGTACCGCGACTCGATGGACCGCTACGGCTCCGACAAGCCCGACCTGCGCTTCGACCTCGAGATCACCGAGCTCACCGAGTACTTCAAGGACACGAGCTTCCGCGTGTTCCAGGCGCCCTACGTCGGCGGCATCGTCATGCCCGGCGGCGGCTCGCAGCCCCGCCGCACCTTCGACGCCTGGCAGGAGTGGGCGAAGCAGCGCGGCGCCAAGGGTCTCGCCTACGTGACGCTCGACGAGAACGGCGAACTGGGCGGCCCCGTGGCGAAGAACCTCTCCGACGAGGAGCGCGCGGGCCTCGCCGAGCGCACCGGTGCCAAGCCGGGCGACTGCATCTTCTTCGCCGCCGGGGGCCGAGCCGCTTCCCAGGGGCTGCTCGGCGCCGCGCGGAACGAGATCGCCGACCGCGTCGGCCTGCGCGACGAGGGAGCCTGGAGCTTCGTCTGGGTCGTCGACGCGCCGCTGTTCAAGCCCACCTCCGAGGCCCAGGCCGAAGGGGACGTCGCCGTCGGCGAGGGCGCTTGGACCGCCGTGCACCACGCCTTCACCTCCCCGAAGCCCGAGAACCTCGACGACTTCGACACCGACCCGGGGAACGCGCTGGCGTACGCCTACGACATCGTCTGCAACGGCAACGAGATCGGCGGGGGCTCGATCCGTATCCACCGCCGCGACATCCAGGAGCGGGTCTTCAAGGTCATGGGCATCGGCGAGGAGGAGGCGCAGGAGAAGTTCGGCTTCCTGCTGGACGCCTTCGCCTACGGCGCCCCTCCCCACGGCGGCATCGCGTTCGGCTGGGACCGTATCGTCGCGCTCCTGAGCGACTCCGACTCCATCCGCGACGTCATCGCGTTCCCGAAGTCGGGCGGCGGCTACGACCCGCTGACCCAGGCGCCGGCACCGATCACGCCCCAGCAGCGCAAGGAGGCCGGGGTGGACTTCAAGCCGGAACCCAAGGAGGCCAAGGCCTGACGGGAGCACCCAACGGGAGGCCCGAAACGTTGAATCTTCCCATGGTTCCCTTCCCGGTGCGCGCTGCATAGTGTGTTGCGCGCGCCGGGGCGCACCGCCGCGGCGTCAGCTGATTTGGGGAGGGATCATGCTACGACGAACCGCGTCCGCAGCCATCGCATCGATGGCCCTGCTGGGGACCGCCGCACTTGCGGCACCGGCCGCCGCCGACAGCCACGGGGCGGACCCGTCGGTCGAGGTGGTGGCCACGGGGCTGAACAGCCCGAGGAAACTGTCCTTCGCGCCGAACGGCGACCTGTACATCGCCGAGTCCGGCGTCGCGGCGGGCGAGTCCGGCGCCTGCGGCGACCACCCGGAGTTCGGGGAGACCTGCGTCTACGACACGGGCTCGATCACGCTGCTCTCCCGCCACGGCGAGCAGAGCCGGATCGTGGAGGGGCTGCCGTCGGCGGTGAGCGCGTCGGATGCCATCGGACCCTTCGACGTGCTCGTGCACGGCCGGACGCTGACCGTCGCGATGGGCATGGGCGGCTCCCTGGAGTTCCGGGACTCGCTCGGTGAGGACGGAGCCCTGTTCGGCACCGTCGTCGACGTGAAGCTCATGGGCCGGAGCTACGACGTGAGCGTCCGCGCCGACCTGCTCGCCTTCGAGGCCGCGAACGACCCGTTCGGCGGCGGCATCGACTCCAACCCCGTGGACCTTTCCGAGGACGGCCGCAACCTCGTGGTGACCGACGCCGGCGCCAACGACGTCCTGGCCGTCGCCAAGAAGGGCGGCGTGACCGACGTCCTGGCCGTGCTGGACCCAGTCCTCACTGATCCTCCGTTCCCCGGCGCTCCGGACCCGTTCCCGGCACAGCCCGTACCCACGGCGACCGTGCAGGGCCCCGACGGCCACTGGTACATCGGGCAGCTCACCGGCTTCCCATTCCCGCAGGGCGGTTCCACCGTCTACCGACTGAGCGACGGAGAGCTCGAGCCCTACGCGACCGGACTCACCAATGTGACCGACCTCGCCTGGGACGGCGACACCCTGTACGCGGTGCAGATCTCCGACACCGGCCTGCTCGGCGGCGTCATGGGCTCGCTCGTCCGGATCGAGTCCGACGGCAGCGTGTCCACCGTGGTCGACGGTCTCTTCGCGCCTTACGGGGTGGCCATCCGCGACGGCTACGCCTACGTGACCACCGGCTCGGTGGCCCCGGGCGGCACGGTCATCAAGGTCGCGCTGGGCTGATCCCCGCACCGCTCCGCGACGAGGCGACCCGCCAGCCTGCCTGCGCGGGTCGCCCCGACCGTGGACGCCGTGGACCCGTAGCCGACGAGGTACACGCGGTCGTCGTCGGCGACCGTGACCTCGTCGGCCATCCGCACGCCGCCGCCCGCGGCCCGCAACCGCAGTGGCGCCAGGTGCCGCATCGCCGGGCGGAACCCCGTGTTCCAGAAGATGACGTCCACAGGCTCCTCGTGGCCGGGCGGGAAGGGCCGCCAGCTCGCGGGCAGCACGAGCCGGTCCGTCGCGGCCGGGCCGAGGCCCTCCGCGCGGTCGCCGGCCGGCGCCCCCAAGCGGACACGGTCGGGCAGGATGCGGTCGATCATGCCCCTGCTCACGAGCAGCCCGCGCTCCACCCCGTCGACGTAGGGCGGCCAGAGGGGGATGCCGGTGGTGCGCACCACGGAGGCGGTGGGCTGCCCGGCGAAGGTGCGCTCGCGCACGGCGTGCTCGACGGCCAGGCCCCAGCCGGCGTCGAAGCCGCGGTCGGTGAAGTTCGGGGGCCGGCGCGTCGCCCAGAGCGTCTCGGTGTGCGGCTCGAGCTCCAGCAGGAACTGGACGGCGCTGAGACCGCCACCGACGACGAGCGTCCGCTGCCCGGCGAAGTCCTCGGCCCGGGTGTAGCCGACGGTGTGGAGCTGCCTCCCGCGGAAGCCTTCGATGCCCGGTATGTGGGGGACGAACGGGTTGTCCTAGGTGCCGGTGGCGTTGAGGAGGACGTCGGTGGTGAGCACCCGGGCGCCCTCGTGCTCGTACTCGACGCGCAGGGGGCCGCGGCGAGGACCGTCGGGCGAGGTGACCCTGGTGACCGGCGCGGGTCGGACCACGGGCAGTCCGAACTTGCGCTCGTAGTCGCCGTAGTAGTCGGCGACGACCACGGACGCGGGCACCGTCTCGTCGGCCTTACCGAACGGCAGCCCCGGGAGGCTCGCGATCCCGTGGGCCTTGCCGAGGGTCAGCGAGTCCCAGCGGTGCCGCCAGGCCCCGCCCGGGGCGTCGTTGGCGTCGAGGACCACGAAGTCGTGCCATGGGCGCAGTCCGCGCGTGAGCAGCTCGTGCGAGGCGGCGAGCCCCGCCTGGCCGGCGCCGATCACGACGGCGCGGTAGTGGGTGGTCATCCCAGCCCGCAGGCTTCTGCGACGAGCTCCAGCGAGCGCAACCGGACGGCGGGGTCGTGGGCGTAGGTGACGGTGACGAGCTCGTCGGCGCCCGTCGCCTCGGCGATCTCGCGCAGGCGCGTCGCCACCACGTCGGGCGTCCCGACCGCCCGGTAGCGCAGCATGTGCTCCATCATCTGGATCTCGACGTCGGTGATCTCCTCGTCGAAGGCGCCCGGCCGCTGGAGGGGGAGCCGGCCCCCGGTGCGGCGCAGCGCGAGGAACATCTTCTGCGTGGTAGTGAACTGGTGCTCCGCCGCTCCGGGTTCCTCGTGGGCGAGCACGTTCACCCCGATCGAGACGTAGGGCTGCTCGATCTGGGCGGTGGGCGCCCCGGGGTTGAAGTGGTCCCGGTAGGTGGCGACGGCCTGCTCGAGCATGTCGGGGGCGAAGTGGGACGCGAAGGAGTAGGGCAGCCCGAGCATGGCGGCCATCGTGGCCCCCGCGGTGGAGGAGCCGAGCAGCCACATCGGGACGCGCGTACCTCTGGCCACGCCGACGGTGATGCCGCCGACCTGGCCGGAGTCGAACCAGGTCTGCATCAGCCGGACGTTGTCCATGAAGTCCTGCGGCTCGGCGCTGGAACGGGCCAACGCCCTGGCCGTGACGGGGTCCGTGCCGGGTGCCCGGCCGAGGCCGAGCTCGATGCGGCCGGGGAACATGCTGGCGAGGGTGCCGAAGTCCTCGGCGACGACGAGCGGCGAGTGGTTCGGCAGCATGATGCCGCCCGAGCCGACGGTGATCCGGCCGGTCCGCGCCGCCGCCTGCCCGATCAGGAGGGCCGTCGACGACGAGGCCACCGCGGCCGTGTTGTGGTGCTCGGCGAACCAGAGCCGCCGGTACCCGAGTCGGTCCGCGACCTCGGCTGCCCGCATCGACGCCTCGATCGCGGCGCTCACGGACTGTTCTGAGGACACGGACACGAGGTCGAGGATCGAGAGCTGCATGTCCTCCACCGTAGTCGGTCGTCCCCGATGGCCACGCTCACCGATCGGCGGATCACCGAGCCGGGCGGCGGGGTGGGCCCGGCTACGCTGGAGGGCGTGACGTACGACCTCTTCGGCAACCTCGACACCGACCAGCCGGTCGGCTCGCTGTCCGCTGCGCGCGACGAGGGCGCCCCGCTGGCCGTCCGGATGCGGCCGCGCACCTTGGACGAGATCGTCGGCCAGCAGCACCTGCTGGCACCCGGCTCGCCGCTGCGCCGCCTCGTCGAGGGCCAGTCCATGAGCGTGTTCCTCTGGGGCCCGCCAGGGGTCGGCAAGACGACGCTGGCGTCGATCGTCTCCCGCGAGTCGGGTGCGCGGTTCGTCGAGGTCTCGGCGGTCTCCGCCGGGGTCAAGGAGATCCGCGCGGAGTTGGACGCGGCACGTCGTGCGCTGCACAAGGGCACCCCCACAGTGCTGTTCATCGACGAGGTGCACCGCTTCTCGAAGACCCAGCAGGACGCACTCCTGCCGGCCGTGGAGAACCGGATCGTCACGCTCATCGCGGCCACCACGGAGAACCCGTCATTCTCGGTCATCTCCCCGTTGCTCTCCAGGTCCCTCCTGCTGCGGCTCAAGCCGCTCACCGATGACGACATCCACGCGCTCGTGGCGCGGGCCCTCGTCGACGAGCGGGGTCTCGGCGGGCGCGTCGAGCTCGACGACGCCGCCCGGGAGGAACTGGTGCGCATGGCCGGGGGCGACGCCCGACGGGCGCTCACCTACCTCGAGGAGTCGTCGGCGTCCGCCGTCGCCCTCGGCGAGCAGGTGGTGACGCCGGCGATCCTCTCCAGCGCGGTGGACCGCGCCACGCTGCGCTACGACCCCGACGGCGACCAGCACTACGACGTGATCAGCGCGTTCATCAAGTCGATCCGCGGCTCCGACGTCGACGCCGCCCTGCACTACCTCGCCCGCATGCTCGAGGCGGGGGAGGACCCCCGGTTCATCGCGCGCCGCTTGATGATCTCCGCGTCGGAGGACATCGGACTCGCGGCGAACAACGTGCTGCCCACCTGCGTCGCCGCCGCCCAGGCCGTCCAGCTCCTGGGCATGCCCGAGGCGAGAATCACGCTGGCGCACGCCACCGTCGTCGCCGCGACCGCCCCGAAGTCGAACGCCGCCTACACCGCGATCGACGCTGCCATCGCCGACGTGCGGGCGGGCAAGGGGGGACCCGTTCCCGCGCACCTGCGCGACGCCCACTACTCCGGGGCCAAGAAGCTCGGGCACGGCGAGGGCTACAAGTACCCGCACAGCTATCCGCACAACATCGTGGCCCAGACCTACCTGCCGGAGGACCTCGTGGGGACTGTGTACTACGAGCCCACCAGCAACGGCGTGGAGCAGCACATCGCCGAACGCGTCCGTTCGATCCGTGAAGTGCTCTCGGATAGAGTTACGCCGTCGAGGACCCGAGGAGATGACGATGAGCGTCGCTGAACTGGCCGCCATGGTGGCCGCGATCGCGTTGTGCGTCCTCGTCGCGCTCGTCGCGGTGCCGTTGATCAAGCTCAACAAGACCCTCGACGAGGCGCGCGAGCTGCTGGGGCGGGTCGGTGACCGCGCCGTGCCGCTGCTCGACGACCTCCGGGTGACAGTGGCCAGCGCGAACGCCGAACTGGACCGGATCGGCACCGTCACGGAGGACGCGGGGAAGGTCGCCGCCCACGCGGCCGACGTGTCCGAGGACGCCGCCCAGTTCTCGAACCTGATGGGCGCAGTGTTCCGCAAGCCGCTCGTCAAGACCGCCGCCTTCAGCTACGGCGTGCGCAAGGCCATCCAGGGGACCCGGCAGTGAAGGGCTTCTTCTGGTTCAGCGCCGGCGCCGCGGCCGCCTCGTACGTCATCTTCCGCGGCAGGAGGATCTACCGGGAGTACGTCCCGGAGCCCCTGCGCAGGCAGATCGCCGCCCACGGCGACGACGCGGCCCTCGACCTGGGCCGCTTCACCGCCACCTTCCGCACCGCAATGGCCGAACGTGAAGCCGAGTTGCGTAGAGAACTGAACCTCCCGGAGAACTAGGACCATGAAGACAGCGGACATCCGCAACCGTTTCATCGAGCACTTCGAGCGCCACTCCCACACGGTGGTGCCGAGCGCCTCGTTGCTCTACAACGACCCGACGCTGCTGTTCGTCAACGCCGGCATGGTGCCGTTCAAGTCGTACTTCCTCGGCGACGAGCCCGCGCCGTTCAAGCGCGCCGTCTCGGCGCAGAAGTGCGTCCGCACGCTCGACATCGACGAGGTCGGCAAGACCACCCGGCACGGCACGTTCTTCCAGATGCTCGGCAACTTCGCCTTCGGCGACTACTTCAAGGCCGGCGCCATCGAGTACGCCTGGGAGCTGGTGACCAACCCCGAGTCCGAGGGCGGGCTCGGCTTCGACCCCGAGAAGATCTGGGTTACCGCACTGCACGGCGACCAGGAGACCATCGACCTGTGGCAGCAGGTCGGCGTGCCGCGCGAGCGCATCCAGGAGCGGGGCCTCAAGGACAACTACTGGCACATGGGCGTCCCCGGCCCGGGCGGCCCCTGCTCGGAGATCTACGTCGACCGGGGCCCGGAGTACGGGCCCGACGGGGGACCGGACGCGGACGAGGACCGTTTCCTGGAGATCTGGAACCTGGTGTTCCAGCAGGAGGAGCTCTCCCAGGTCCGCGCCAAGGACGACTTCGACGTGCTGCGCCCGCTGCCGCACCGCAACATCGACACCGGCGCCGGGCTCGAGCGCATCGCCTACCTCAAGCAGGGCGTGGCGAACATGTACGAGATCGACCAGGTGTTCCCCGTCATCCAGAAGGCCTCCGAGATGTCCGGGCGCCGCTATGGCGCCAACGAGGCGGACGACGTGCGCTTCCGTGTTGTGGCCGACCACGTCCGCAGCTCCCTCATGCTCATGACCGACGGTGTCACGCCCGGCAACGAGGCGCGCGGCTACGTCCTGCGACGCCTGCTGCGCCGAGCCATCCGCGCCATGCGACTGCTGGGCGTGCAGGACCCGGTCCTCGGCGAGCTGCTGCCCGTATCGAAGGCCCTCATGGAGGAGTCCTACCCCGAGATCAGCCAGGCGTGGGACCGCGTCTCGCAGGCGGCCGCGGCCGAGGAGGAGTCGTTCCGCCGCACGCTGCAGGCGGGAACGGTCCTGTTCGACACCGCGGTGTCCCGGGCGAAGGACGCCCACGCCACCACGCTCGGCGGCCAGGAGGCGTTCCAGCTCCACGACACGTACGGCTTCCCGATCGACCTGACCATCGAGATGGCCCAGGAACAGGGCCTCAAGGTGGACCGTGGGGCGTTCGACGCGCTGATGCGCGAGCAGAAGGAGCGCGCCCGCGCGGATGCCAAGGCCAAGAAGGGCGGCGCCGCCAACCAGGAGGCCTACCGCAAGCTCCGTGAGCAGGGCGAGACGCCGTTCACCGGCTACGACGACCTGAAGCTGGCCACCAGGGTCCGCGGCATCATCGTCGACGGCCAGGTCACCGACCGCGCCGCGGACGGCTCCACCGTCGAGCTCGTCCTGGAGGCCACCCCCTTCTACGCGGAGGCGGGCGGCCAGGACGCGGACCAGGGCCAGATCCTCGGTCCGGACTTCAGCCTCGAGGTCCTCGACGTGCAGCGTCCCGTCCCCGGGCTCGTGGTGCACAAGGTGAACGTCTCCGGCGAGCTGTCGCACGGTGCGCTGGCCGACGCGCTCGTCGACCCGGTCGCGCGCCACGGCGCCGCGCAGGCACACACCGCCACGCACATCGTGCACGCCGCGCTCCGTGAGCTCATCGGCAGCGGAGCCACCCAGGCCGGTTCCTACAACAAGCCCGGCTACCTGCGCTTCGACTACTCCGCGGCGCAGGGGATGAGCGACGAGCTGCGGCGCGAGGTGGAGGAGCGGGCCAACCGCGCGATCCTGGACAACTTCGCGGTCAGCGAGCACGTCATGCCGCTCGAGGAGGCCAAGAACCTCGGGGCCATGGCCATGTTCGGGGAGAAGTACCCGCCGCTCGTGCGCATGATCGAACTCGCCGGCCCCTGGTCGCGGGAGTTGTGCGGCGGCACCCACGTCGCCTCCACCGCCCAGATCGGCGTGCTGAACCTGCTCTCGGAGCAGTCCATCGGCTCCGGGGTGCGGCGTGTCGAGGCGCTCGTCTCTGCCGACGCCTTCCGCCAGTTCGCCGCGGAGCGCGCACTGGTCCGTGAGCTCACCGACACGCTCCGGGTGCAGCCCGAGCAGCTGCCCGACCGCATCGCCAAGCTCGTGGCGCAGCTCAAGGAGGCCGAGCGGAACATCGCCCAACTGCAGTCGGAGAAGCTGCTCGCCGGCGCCGACGCACTGCTGGCCAATCTGGAGCACGTCGGCGCGACGAACCTGCTCGCCGCCGAGCTGCCCGGGGTGGGCGGCGGCGACCTGCGGACGCTCGCCACGGACCTCCGGGCCCGGCTCGACAGCGGCACCCCCGGTGTCGTCGCGCTCGTCGGCGGCGACGCCAAGCCGGCGGTGGTCGTCGCGACCAACGAGGCGGCCCGCGCCCGTGGCCTGAAGGCCGGCGAGCTGATCCGCCTGGCCTCCGGTGCGCTGGGCGGCAAGGGCGGAGGCAAGGACGACCTGGCGCAGGGCGGCGGCGCCGACGCGTCGAAGGCCCCCGAGGCGCTCGCCGCCATCCGCGCCGCCGTGGTCGATGCCTGATTCCGCGAGGCTCGGCGTCGACTGGGGGAAGGCCCGGATCGGCATCGCCGCGGCCGGCGCGCGCACCTCGTTCGCGTACCCGGTCCAGACTGTGACGGCCGGCCCGGCCGAGCTGGGCGCCCTGCGCGCGGTCGTCGAGGAGTACGAGCCGGGCATCGTCTACGTCGGGCTGCCGATCAACCTCCGTGGGGAGTACGGCCCGGCCGCCGAGTTCGTCATCGCCAGGGCGCGCGCGCTCGCGGACTCGATCGCCCCGACCGAGGTCCGCCTCGTCGACGAGCGCATGTCCACTGCGGCTGCCTCACGTAGTCTTGGCAGCGCCGGTCGCAGCACGCGTTCCCAACGCGGCATCATCGACCAGGCCGCGGCCGTGGAGATCCTGCAGGCCGCGCTCGACGCGGAAGCCCGCACGGGACTGCCCGCGGGCGAAGTCGTGGAACGGGAGGTTTGATGGCTGGGCTGGACGAGAAGAAGCCGCTGGACTGGCACCAGGTGGCCTACTACGGGCGCGGCGTCTTCGCCGTCGTGCTGTCGCTGGCCGTGCTGATCGGCGGCGGCTGGTACGCCTACTCCAAGGCCTCGGAGCTGTACACCAGCCTCGTCACCCCGGACGACGACTACGTCGGCGAGGGCGGCGCGGAGGTCGAGGTGGTGATCCCGCGGGGCGCGGGGATCACCCAGATCGGCGACATCCTCTACGAGGCCGGCGTCGTGAAGTCCGTCCGGAAGTTCCGCACCGTGGCCCAGCGCTCCGGCCAGTCGAACGAGTTGCAGTACGGCCGATTCAAGCTCCGCAAGGAGCTTCCTGCCGAGACGGCCATGGCGATGCTCCTGGACCCGGCCAACATCCAGCGCATCTGGATCACGTTCCCCGAGGGGCTCACGCTCGCCGAGCAACAGCAGCGCATCCACGACGAGCTGGGGGTCCCGCTGGAGGAGATCCAGGCAGCAGCGGGACGTGCGGGCGAGTTGGGGCTGCCCGAGTGGGCCGGCGGGAAGCTGGAGGGCTTCCTGTTCCCCGCCCGCTACGTGGTGGCCGAGCCGGTCGACCCGTTCGCGATCCTCCAGACCCAGGTGGGCCAGTTCAACACCGTCGCCAACCGGGTGGACCTGGTGGAGCGGGCCGAGGCAATGGGCTCGGACCCCATGACCGTGCTGACCGTCGCCTCGATCATCGAGGGCGAGGTGCACAACTCCGACTACCAGCCACTCGTCGCCGCAGTGATCTACAACCGCCTCGAGGCCGGCATGAAGCTCGAGATGGACTCCACGGTGCACTACTTCGCGGGGAGCGACGGCGGGGTCACGACGACCGCCGAGCAGCGCGCCACCGACAATCCGTACAACACGTACTTCTACGAGGGGCTCCCGCCAGGGCCCATCAACAACCCCGGCGAGACGGCCATCAACGCCGCGTTGAGCCCCGCGGACTCCGACGCGCTGTTCTTCGTGACGGTGGATCTGGACAGCGGCGAGACGCTGTTCGCCAACACCTACGAGGAGCACCAGGCCAACGTGGTGAAGTTCCAGCAGTGGTGCCAGGCCAACACCGGACGCTGCTGAACCATGCGCTGCGCCGTCATCGGTGACCCCGCCGAGCACTCCCTGTCGCCCGCCATCCACCGCGCCGGCTACGAGGCGAACCATCTCGACTGGACGTACGAGGCTGTCGACGTGACCGCGGGCGAGCTCGACGGGTTCGTGCGGGAGCGCCTGGCCGACTCGCAGTGGGCGGGGCTGAGCGTGACCGCCCCGCACAAGGAGGCCATCCTCGCCTACGGTGAGGTCGACGAGCCGAGCCAACTCGTGGGGGGCGGCAACACCCTGGTGATGGGCGACCATCCCCGCGTCCACAACACCGACGTCCCCGGCTTCGCGCTGGCGTGGCGCCTCCACACCGATCTGGTGCCGCGCCGCGCGGCCATCGTCGGCGCCGGTGCGACGGCCCGCTCCATCCTCCTCGCGCTCGCCGGGCTCGGCACCCGCGAACTGACGGTGCTGGTGCGCGACCCGGATCGGGCCGCGTCGCTGGTCGACCTCGCCCGTGCCCTCGATGTCGCCACCCACGTGCAGGTCCTCGCGGACGACCTCGAGCGCGTCGACCTCCTCGCCAGCACGGTGCCCGCGGCCGCCACGACGGGCCACGCGCGGCGCTGGGTGGCGAACGCAGGGGCAGTCTTCGACGTCGTGTACGACCCGTGGCCCACGCCGCTCGGTACCGCCGCGCAGGACGCCGGCCTGCTGGACCTCAACGGGCTCGACCTGCTCGCCGGGCAGGCGGTCGACCAGTTCTTCCTGCTCACCGGGCGCCGCGTCACCTTCGAGGCCTGCCGTTCAGCAGCCGGGCGGGAGCTGGGCCGCCGGCAGGGTCTCTGAAAGAATGGCCGACATGCTTCGTTACCTGACCGCCGGCGAGTCCCACGGCCGTTCCCTGATCGCGACGATGGAGGGCATCCCGGCCCATGTCCGGGTCGGGGAGAAGGAGATCGCGAGGAACCTGGCCCGGCGACGTCTCGGAGCGGGCCGGGGGGCCCGGATGAAGTTCGAGGCCGACGAGCTGCGCCTCCTCGGCGGGTTCCGCCACGGCGAGACGCTGGGCTCCCCGATCGCCATCGAGATCGGCAACACGGAATGGCCCAAGTGGGAGCAGGTGATGGCCCCCGGAGAGGTCGACGCCGACGAGCTGGCCAAGCAGGCCCGCAACGCGCCGCTGACGCGGCCCCGGCCCGGGCACGCCGACCTCGTCGGCATGCAGAAGTACGACTTCGACGAGGCGCGACCCATCCTCGAGCGGGCCTCCGCCCGCGAGACCGCGGCCCGCGTCGCCCTCGGCACAGTGGCCGCAGCGTTTCTCGAGCAGGCGCTTGGCATCACGATCCTCAGCCACGTCGTCGAGCTCGGCGGCATCGGCACGTCGAAGGACCATCTGCCCACGATCGAGGACCTGGACGCCATCGACGCCGACCCGGTCCGCTGCTTCGACCCCGACGCGTCCGCCGCCATGCAGGCCGAGATCGACGCCTGCCACAAGGAGGGCGACACGCTCGGCGGCGTGGTCGAGGTCCTCGCCTACCGGGTTCCGCCGGGCCTCGGCTCCCACGTCCAGGGCGACCGGCGCCTCGACGCCCGCCTCGCCGGCGCCTTGATGGGCATCCAGGCGATCAAGGGTGTCGAGGTCGGCGACGGCTTCGAGCTCGCCCGCCGCCGCGGCTCCCTGGCGCACGACGAGATCCTGCCCGGCATCTCCCGCGCGAGCGGCCGGTCCGGCGGCACCGAGGGCGGCATGTCCACGGGTGAGGTCCTGCGGGTCCGGGCCGCCATGAAGCCGATCGCCACCGTGCCCCGCGCGCTCCGGACCATCGACGTCGCCACCGGCGAGGAGGCACGGGCGCACCACCAGCGCAGCGACGTGTGCGCGGTGCCGGCCGCGGGCGTCGTCGCCGAGGCGATGGTCGCACTCGTGCTGGCGGAGGCCGCGCTCGAGAAGTTCGGCGGCGACTCCGTCGCCGAGACCAGGCGCAACGCCGAGGCGTACCTCGCCGACGTCGCCGCCCGAGGATTGGAGATCCGATGAGCATCGTGCTGGTGGGCGCCCCGGGCGCCGGCAAGACCTCCGTCGGCCGGAGGCTCGCGAAGAAGCTCGGGATGGCGTTCGTCGACGTGGACGAGCGGATCGAGCAGGTGCTCGGGAAGACCATCCCCGAGATCTTCGCCGACGAGGGCGAGACCTACTTCCGGCAGGCCGAGGAGGAGGCGACGCTCGAACTGCTGGAGAGCACCGAGGTGCTCTCGCTGGGTGGAGGCGCGGTCATGAACCCCCGCATCCGCGAGGCGCTCAAGGACCACGAGGTGATCTGGCTCAAGGTGTCAGCGGGACAGGCGTCCCGCCGCGTCGGCATGAACACCGTCCGCCCCCTGCTGCTCGGCAACGTGCGGGGGAAACTCATCGAGCTCATGCGCGAACGCACCCCGCTCTACGAGGAGGTGGCCACCAAGGTCGTGGAGACCGATGGCCGCGGCTCTGCCGAGGTCGCCGACGAGCTCGCCGCGGAGCGCATGGCGTGACCACCGTCCACGTGCCCTCCCAGCTCGGGCCCTACGACGTGCACCTCGGCCACGGGGCGCTCGAGCGCCTGCCCGCGCTCGTCGGGGACGCCGGCCGCGTGGCGGTGATCCATCCCGAGTCGCTGCCCCGCCTCGCCGACGAGGTGGCCGCTCTGGTGGACGCACCCGTCCTGCGCGTTGCCGTCCCGGACGCCGAAGCCGCGAAGACCGCGGACGTCCTGGCGACGTGCTGGAGCCGCCTCGCCGAGGCGGGCTTCACGCGCAACGACCTGGTCGTGGGCATCGGAGGCGGCACGACGACCGACCTCGCCGGCTTCGTCGCTGCCACCTGGCTGCGCGGCGTGCGCTACGTCTCCGTCCCGACGACCGTGCTCGCGATGGTGGACGCTGCGGTCGGGGGCAAGACCGGAATCAACCTGCCGGCGGGCAAGAACCTCGTCGGCGCCTTCTACGAGCCCGCCGGAGTGATCTGCGACTTCCGGCTGCTCGAGTCACTGCCCGGCGCGGACCTGCGAGCCGGGTTCGCCGAGATCATCAAGTGTGGCTTCATCGCCGACCCCGCGATCCTGGACCTCGCCGACCGCGACGACCGCCTCGAGCCCGGCTCACTCACCTTCGCCGAGCTGGTGCGCCGCGCGGTCGCAGTGAAGGCTGCGGTCGTGGCGGCGGATCTCCGCGAGGCCACGTCCTCCGGCGACCGGGTGGGCAGGGAGGCACTCAACTACGGCCACACGCTGGGCCACGCGATCGAGGCGCACGCCGGCTACACGTGGCGCCACGGCGAGGCGATCTCGGTGGGCATGGCCTGGATCGCGCGGGTCTCCCGCAGCCTCCTCGGCCTCGCCGACGAGGTGGTGGCCCAACACGACGAGTTGCTGTCGGACCTGGGGCTGCCGCTGCGCTACCCGGGCGCGGACTACGCGTCGCTGCGGGCGATCATGAGCCTCGACAAGAAGGCGCGTGGCAACACGCTCCGGCTGGTGGGCCTGCGCGCCGTCGGCCGGCCGACGATCATCGCCGGGGCCGACGAGCGCGTGCTCGAGTCCGCCTACCGCGAGCTCGGCTGAGCCTCCAACACGACGAACAGGTTGCGGGGGCCATGGACGCCCTCCACGCGGGCGAGCTCGATGTCGCTCGTCGCGGAACCGCCGCTGATCCACGTGATGGGCCGCCGGGCCTCGACCGCCGGCCGCAGCCGCGCCACCGCCTCCGGGATGTCGGAGACCACCTGGTCCTCGCGCACGACGCAGACGTGCCGGTCGGGCACCAGCGTGAGCGCGCGGCGACCCTGGTCGTCGTCGTGGTCGAGGCAGATGGTCCCGGTCTCCGCAGCGGCCACCCGGGCGCCCGTGAGGACCGCGTCGACCTCGTTCAGTTCGGCGTGGCTCAGCACGGGCTCGTCCCGGACGACGGTGAAGCCCCCGGCCTCCAGAGCCGCCACCCAGGTGTCCTGGACACCGGACGGCACGAGCACGGACTTCGCGCCGAGCTCGGTGAGGGCCTCGACGATCGCCCGACCGGTGCCGTCGGCGCCGGTGCGGACGATGCGCGCCTTGTAGTCCTCGATGTTCTCGACGAACGTGTCGAGCACGTCGCCCACGGGCGTGGGGCGACCATAGGCCCAGTCGACCGGGACATCCCTCACCGGGTCCTTCTCGCGTATGTCGGCCGTGGCCCGGCGGATCCGCTCCAGGATCTCCTCGCGCGCGCTCATCTCTGTTCCTCTCTTGCGTCCCACCACTCGCGGAAGGTCTGCGCCGGCGGCATGGGGAGGTCGCGGGCGTTGGTCCAGGCCGACGGGTAGCCCGGGATCGGCAGCGGCCCGATGTACTTGCGGCGCTTCATCAGCCGGGCGGCCGCCTGCGTGGCCACCTGGGCGCCGGCCAGCCGCTGGCCCTTGCCCATCATCCAGCCGATGCCCTTGAACAGGAGGCTCTCGCCCGTGGGCAGCTTGTGCGTCTTGCGCTTGTATTCGACGACCTTGTGGCGCATGTGGACGAGGATGTCCGAGATCGGGATCCGCACCGGGCAGACGTCGTTGCACGCGCCGCAGAGCGACGAGGCGAACGGTAGCGACTGGTCGATCGGGCTCGCGACGCCGCGCAGCTGCGGGGTGAGGATCGAGCCGATCGGGCCGGGATAGACCGAGCCGTAGGCGTGCCCGCCGACCCGTTCGTAGACGGGGCAGACGTTCATGCAGGCGGAGCAGCGGATGCACCGCAGCGCCTCGCGGCCCACCGGGTCGGCGAGCACGTTCGTACGGCCGTTGTCGAGAAGCACGACGTGCAGGTCCTGCGGTCCGTCGCCCTCGGTCACGCCCGTCCAGATTGACGTGTAGGGGTTCATCCGCTCGCCCGTGGAGGACCGGGGGAGCAGCCGGAGGAACACCTCGAGGTCCTCGAACGTGGGAAGGAGCTTCTCGATGCCGACCACCGAGATGAGCGTCTCCGGGAGCGTGAGGCACATGCGCCCGTTGCCCTCGGACTCCACGATGACCACCGAACCGGTCTCGGCGACGATGAAGTTGCCGCCCGAGATCGCCACCTTCGCGCGGAGGAACTTCTCCCGCAGGTGGGTGCGCGCGGCGGCTGCCAACTCCGGCGGGTCGTCGCTGATGTCCGGCGGCGCCGGGGTGCCCCAGTTGCCCATCTCCTCGAGGAAGATCTCCCGGACCTCGGAGCGGTTGCGGTGGATGGCAGGCACGAGGATGTGGCTGGGGCGGTCGTGCCCGAGCTGGACGATCAGCTCGGCGAGGTCCGTCTCCCACGCGGCGATGCCGGCCTCCTCGAGCGCCTCGTTGAGCTCCGTCTCCTGGGTCACCATCGACTTGATCTTCACGACCTCGTCGGTGCCCTTGGACTTGGCGATCTCCACGACGATGCGGTTGGCCTCCTCGGCGTCGCGGGCCCAGTGGACCGTTATCCCGGCGCGGGTCATGGCCTCCTCGGCCTGCACCAGGTAGTGGTCCAGGTGGCGGCCGACGCGGTTCTTGATCTGCTCGCCGGCGACCCGCAGCTCCTCCCAGTCGTGCACCTCGGCCGCGCGCAGCGCACGCTTGCCGCGGATCGTCGTCGTGGCGTGGCGCAGGTTGCGCCGCAGTTGCTGGTTCTCGAGCTCCTTCTTCACCCCCTTCGGGAAGGCGGGCATGCCCAGGTAGCTGCCCGTCGGCGGTGCGGGGGTGAGTCGCGGCTTCGCGACGCTCCCCTCGGTCCTGTGGTCGATGCTCATGCGATCGCTGCCTCCTCGGTCTGGGCCAGGATCTCGGCCAGGTGGATCGGCTTCACGCCGGTGTTGCCCCGGTGCAGGACGCCGCCGATGTTCATCAGGCAGGCGTTGTCCCCGGCCACGACGTACTCGGCGCCCGTGGACACGGCATTGCGGGCCTTGTCCGTCGCCATGGCCACGGAGACCTCCGAGTTCTTCACGGAGAACGTGCCGCCGAAGCCGCAGCACTGCTCGGCGTCGGGCAGGTCGAGGATCGTGATCCCCTTGACCGCCCGGAGCAGTTGCATGGGCCGGTCGCCCACCTTGGCCACGCGGAGCGAGTGGCAGGTGGGGTGGAACGTCACCCGGTGCGGGAAGTAGGCACCGACGTCGGTGACGTCCAGGACGTCGACGAGGAACTCGCTGAAGTCGTACGTCCGCTTCACGACCTCCTCCGACACCGACTTGAGCGCCTTGTCACCCGCGTGCTCGGCCAGCATCGGGTGCTGGTGGCGGACCGCCCCGATGCACGACCCCGATGGCCCGACGATGTAGTCGTAGTCCTCGAAGGTCCTCACGTAGTTGCGGACACTCGGCACGGCCTCGTCGTAGTAGCCCGTGTTGGTGAGCATCTGCCCGCAGCACGTCTGCGACTTCGGGAACACCACCTTGCAGCCGAGCCGCTCCAGCACCGTCACCACGGCCTGGGGCGTCGTGGGGAACATCGTGTCGTTGATGCAGGTGGCGAACAGCGCCACCGTCTTTCCGTCTCCGGGTTTCATCGTTCTCCTTCGCTGGGCGGCGGATCAGAAGTTCGGGAGCATCCAGCCGAGGACCGGCGTGGACTGGAGCCCGATCAGCAGGCACATGGCGACGAGCATGCCGAGGCTCCACCAGATCATGCGGCGGAACAGGATGGACTCGCCGCCCAGCAGCCCCACGGACGTCGCCGCGATGGCCAGGTTCTGCGGGCTGATCATCTTGCCGAGCACGCCACCGGAGGTGTTGGCGGACACCAGCAGGATGGGGTCCAGACCGGTGTTCTCGGCGGTGGTCTGCTGGAGGGTGGCGAAGAGGGCGTTGGCCGACGTGTCCGAGCCGGTCACGGCGGTGCCGATCCAGCCGAGGACCGGGCTGAAGAACGCGAAGGCGGTGCCCACGCCCGCGATCCAGGTGCCGATCGTGACCGTCTGCCCGGAAAAGTTCATGACGTAGGCGAGCGAGAGCACCGAGCCGATGGTGAGGAACGTCCAACGCAGCTTGTACACGGTGGCCCACAGTTCACCGAACAGCGCCTTGGGACCCACGCGGTACACGGCCGCGGTGATCAGTGTCGTGATGACGAGCAGGCTGCCCGGCCCGGAGAGCCACTGGAAGTTGTAGATGGCGGAGGCTGACGGCTCGCCGGCGGAGTTGAGGAGGTTGCCGTACAGGCCGGGCCACTGGATCTTGACGTCGGTCGAGGCGAGCCAGGCGGTGATCGCAGGGACGAGCTTCGCAAGGGAGAAGATCACGATGACGAGCAGGTAGGGGAACAGCGCCATGAAGATGCGACCGGCGCCGATGTTGCCGCCCGCGGGGGCCTCGGCGGCCACGGCCGCGGTGTTCTCGGTGCGACGCTCGGCGAGCATCCGCTCGGACGCCGCTTCACCGCCCTTCGGCTTCCAGAAGCGCAGCAGGAGCACGCCGACGGCCAGGCCGGTCAGCGAGGCGATGACGTCGGCCAGTTCCACCGACAGGTAGGTGGCGGAGACCCACTGGGCGATGGCGAAGCCGGTGCCGATGGCCAGGGTCGCCGGCCACGTCTGCTTGAGTCCGCGCCAGCCGTCGGCCACGAGCACGAGGAGGGCGGGGACGAAGAAGGCGAGCACGGGGGTCTGGTGACCGACGTAGGCGCCGATCTGGTGGTAGTCGATGCCGGTCAGGTTGCCCGCGGTGATGATCGGGATGGCGATGGCGCCGAAGGCGACGGGTGCGGTGTTCGCGAGGAGGACGACCATGGCGGCGCGGAGCGCGGAGAAGCCCACGGCCATCAGCATGACGGCGGTGATGGCGACGGGTGCGCCGAAGCCGGCCAGCGCCTCGAGGAGGCCGCCGAAGCAGAAGGCGATGAGGATCGCCAGCACGCGCGGATCGTCGGAGATGAGGTGGAACGTGGCACGGAGGTCCTCGAACCGGCCGCTCACGACCGTGGTCTGGTAGAGCCAGATGGCCGTGAGCACGATCCAGGTGATCGGGAAGAGGCCGAAGACCGCTCCCTGCGTCGCCGAGAGGAGGGTCAGGTCCCAGGGCATCTGGAAGGCGAAGATCGCCACCAGTATGGCCGTGCCGAGGGAGGCGAGGCCGGCCCAGTGCGCCTTCCACCTCAGGCCACCCAGGGTGATGAACATCACCAGCAGCGGGAGCATGGCTACCAGGGCTGACCAGAGCAGGCTTCCGCCCACCGGGTCGATTTGCGGTTGGAACATCGCAAGAACTCCATCGTTCGGTCCGGAAGACGGGTGTCCCGAGGGCACCTGTTCCGGATGGTACTACCTAATAGGGCGAACCTACGGCATTGGGTTGGACCAATAGCAACCGGGGGTGCATTTTGCTGGCATCATGGGGAGATGACCATCGATGACGCGAGGGCACACCGTTCGGCCCTCGAATATCTCGAGACGGCGATTCTCAACGGAGAGATGCCGGTCGGAATGCAACTACCCCCCGAGCGCGACCTCGCGATCCAACTCGGCGTGAGCAGGGGGGCGGTGCGTGAGGCGATCCGCGAACTCCGCGCGCAGGGGATCGTCGAGTCGCTGCCCGGGCCCGGCCGCGGCACGCGGATCACTTCGGGCCAGACCGAGGCGCTGTCGCGCATGTTCCGGTTGCATCTCGCGATCGCGACCACCTCGGTGAAGGACCTCTACGTCGCGCGCATCGCGCTCGAGGGCGGCACGGCGGCGCTCGCCGCACTGCACTGGCGGGCCGAGGGGCTCGCTGGCCTGGAGCGGATCCTCGACGAGATGGACGCCACGCAAGAACTCGCCACCTTCAACGAACTCGACACCCAGTTCCATGTCGCCATCGCCGCGATCGCCGAGAACCCGCTCATCGGCGACCTCACCGCCGCGATCCGGGAGGCGCTGAGGAAGCCGATCCTCGACGCGTCCGTGCGGATGCCGGAATGGTCCGTGTTCCGCCATGAACTGGCTACGCAGCACCGCGCGATCTTCGACGCGATCGCCCGCCGCGACAGCGTGGCCGCGTCCGACCACATGTCGGCCCACATCCGGTCCGCGGCGGTGCGGCTCGGCCTCCTGGAGGAATGAGAGACGGCGGGCACCCGTTCCCGGGTACCCGCCGTCTCCGCCGTGATCAGTGGTTGTGGCGATCAGTGGCATCGTTGAAGGCCTCCGCGGCGGAGTCCTTGACGTCGTCGACGCCCTGCTTGAACTTCGCCTGCCCCTGTTCGACCTTGCCCTCGGCCTCGAGGCGCTCGTTGTCGGTGGCCTCGCCGATGCCCTCCTTGGCCTTGCCCTTCATTTCTTCCGCCTTGTGCTCGAACTTGTCTCCAAGACCCATGAGTGGCTCCTTTCACGTCACGGCCGCTGGTCGACCGTTAGTGAAACTAACAATACAAGCGGGTCGGGTCATCAGGCCCGGGCCGCGATCCGGCGCTGGACGCGCCGCCCAATTGGACGCATTTCCCGGGGACGTGGCGGAGCCGGTAGAATCCAACGCTGGCTGCAGGACTACGCGAGGAGAGCTCTCATGGTTTCGACAAATGATTTCAAGAACGGAATGGTGCTCGACCTCGACGGTCAGTTGTGGCAGGTCGTCTGGTTCCAGCACCACAAGCCGGGCAAGGGCAACACCGTCGTCCGCTCCAAGATCAAGCACGTGCTGACCGGCAAGATCGTCGACCGCACGTTCCCGGCCGACACCAAGATCGACACCGCCACCGTCGACCGCCGCGAGATGCAGTACCTGTACATGGACGGCAACGACTACGTCTTCATGGACAACAACACCTACGACCAGGTCTACGTGCCGACGGAGACCGTCGGCGACGCCAAGGACTACCTCCTCGAGAACCAGACCGCCATAGTCGCGCTCCACGACGCCACCCCGCTGTTCATCGAGCTCCCGGCCTCGGTCGAGCTCGAGATCACCTACACCGAGCCGGGCCTGCAGGGCGACCGCTCCACCGGCGGCACCAAGCCCGCCACGCTGGAGACGGGCAAGGAGATCCAGGTCCCACTGTTCATCACCACCGGTGAGCGCGTCAAGGTGGACACCCGCGACGGCTCGTACCTGGGTCGCGTCTGAGCGTGAGCGACGTCGACCCCCGGTTCTCCACGCAGACGAAGGCCCGCAAGGCGGCCCTGGACATCCTGTTCCAGGCCGACATGCGCGGCCAGGATCCTGCCGACGCCCTGTTGGAACAGCAGGGCTACGCCGAGCACCCCTACCGTGAGCTGACCGTCGGCATCGTGCAGGGAGTGGCCGAGCACCAGCGCGACATCGACCAGCGCATCGCCGAGTCCACCGACGCCGGCTGGCCGCTTGAGCGGATGCCGCGCGTCGACCGTTGTCTCGCGCGCATCGGCCTGTTCGAGATCGACCACACCGACACCCCGGACTCGGTCGTGATCTCGGAAATCATCGAACTCGCATCCTGGCTGTCGACCGACGACTCGCCGGCCTTCCTGAACGGGCTGCTCGCCAGGGCCGTCCGTCGCAAGCCCACCGCCACCTGACGAGAGGTACCTCATGAGTGCTGAAGCGATCCTTGTCCTAGAGGATGGACGCGTGTTCCGTGGTCAATCGTTCGGCGCTGAGGGGGAGACGTTCGGCGAACTCGTCTTCAACACCGGCATGTCCGGTTACCAGGAGACGCTGACCGATCCCAGCTACCGCGGGCAGGTGGTCCTGATGACCGCCCCACACATCGGCAACACGGGCTGGAACGATGACGACGCGGAGTCCGGCCAGATCTGGGTGGCCGGCTTCATCGTCCGCGACCCGGCCCCGCGCCCCTCGAACTGGCGCTCCACCCGCAGCCTCGACGCGGCCCTGGCCGAGCAGGGGATCGTCGGCATCTCCGACATCGACACCCGGGCGCTCACGCGGCACATCCGCGACCGGGGCGCCATGCGGGTCGGGATCTCCACCACCACCCTCGACGAGGCGCAGCTGCTGGAGCGCGTGCTGTCACAACCCGTCATGACCGGCGCGGACCTGGCGTCGGAGGTGTCCACGAAGGCCGGGTACGTCGTGGAGGCGGTGGGGGAGAAGCGGTTCACCGTCGTCGCCCTGGACCTCGGCATCAAGTCGATGACGCCCAACCAGCTCGCGGCGCGCGGGATCGAGGTCCACGTCCTGCCCTCGCACGCCTCCTACGAGGACATCGCGGGCGTGGAGCCGGACGGGGTGTTCTTCTCCAACGGTCCCGGCGACCCGGCGGCGGCCGACGGCCCCGTCGCCGTGCTGCGCGACGTACTCGACGCGGAGATCCCCTTCTTCGGCATCTGCTTCGGCAACCAGCTCTTCGGCCGCGCCCTCGGCCTGGGCACGTACAAATTGAAGTTCGGCCATCGCGGCATCAACCAGCCGGTGCTCGACCGGACCACGGGCCGGGTGGAGGTCACCGCGCACAACCACGGGTTCGCGGTCGACGCGCCGCTCGAGGGCAGCGTCGGGACCCCCTACGGTGAGGTGACCGTCAGCCACGTCGGCCTCAACGACCAAGTGGTCGAGGGCCTCGAGCTCCGGCGCGACGGCGACCTCGTCGGCTTCTCCGTGCAGTACCACCCCGAGGCGGCGGCGGGACCCCACGACGCCAACTACCTCTTCGACCGCTTCGTCGACGTCATGCGAAAGGATGCCTGATGCCTCGCCGCACCGACATCTCCTCGATCCTCGTCATCGGTTCCGGGCCGATCGTCATCGGCCAGGCCTGTGAGTTCGACTACTCGGGCACGCAGGCCTGCCGCGTGCTGCGCGAGGAGGGCTACCGCGTCGTCCTCGTGAACTCCAACCCGGCCACCATCATGACCGACCCCGACTTCGCCGACGCCACCTACGTAGAGCCGATCACGCCGGAGTTCGTCGAGAAGGTCATCGCGAAGGAACGCCCCGACGCAGTCCTGGCCACCCTCGGCGGCCAGACCGCGCTCAACACCGCCGTCGCCCTCCATGACAACGGTGTGCTGGAGAAGTACGGCGTGGAGCTGATCGGGGCCTCCGTCGAGGCGATCCAGCGCGGCGAGGACCGCGAGCGCTTCAAGGAGATCGTCCTGGGGATGGACTACATCGCCGGCGGGGCGCCGGAGGTGGCCAAGTCCCAGATCTGCCACACGATGGACGAGGTGATCGCCGCCGCCGAGGAACTCGGCTACCCGGTGGTCGTGCGGCCGAGCTTCACGATGGGTGGCGTCGGCTCGGGCTTCGCGCATGACGAGCGCGAACTGCGCTCCATCGCGGGCGCCGGGCTTGCGGCGAGCCCCGTCACCGAGGTCCTGATCGAGGAGTCGATCCTCGGCTGGAAGGAGTACGAGCTCGAGGTCATGCGCGACAAGGCGGACAACGTCGTGATCGTCTGCTCCATCGAGAACTTCGACCCCATGGGCGTCCACACCGGCGACTCGATCACGGTAGCGCCGGCCATGACGCTCACCGACCGCGAGTTCCAGCGGATGCGCGACATCGGCATCGCAGTCATCCGCGAGGTCGGCGTCGAGACCGGCGGTTGCAACATCCAGTTCGCCGTCAACCCCGACGACGGCCGCATGATCGTCATCGAGATGAACCCCCGCGTCTCGCGGAGTTCCGCCCTCGCGTCGAAGGCCACCGGCTTCCCGATCGCGAAGATCGCCGCGAAGGTCGCCGTCGGCTACACCCTCGACGAGATCCCCAACGACATCACGGGGGAGACGCCGGCGAGCTTCGAGCCGACGCTCGACTACGTGATCGTCAAGATCCCCCGCTTCGCCTTCGAGAAGTTCCCCGCCGCCGAGTCGACGCTCACCACCCACATGAAGTCCGTCGGCGAGGTCATGGGCATCGGCCGCAACTTCGCCGAGGCCCTCGGCAAGGCGCTGCGCTCGCTGGAAGATCCCAAGGCGCCATTCGACTTCGTGTCCGACCCCGGCGACGTCGACGAGCTGCTCACCGAGATCGCCCGTCCCCACGACGGCAGGCTCGCAAAGGTGATGCTGGCGCTCCGGGCCGGGGCCACCGTCGAGCAGGTCTTCGAGGCCACCAAGATCGACCCGTGGTTCCTGGACCAGCTCATGCTCATCCTCGAGGTGGCGCGCGAGGTGCAGTCCGCGAAGGACCTGACCCCGGCGCTGCTGCGCCGCGCCAAGCGGTACGGCCTCTCGGACCAGCAGGTCGCCTCGCTGCGGAGCCTCAGCACCGACGTCGTGCGCGGCGTCCGGCACGCCCTGGGAATCCGCCCGGTCTACAAGGCCGTCGACACCTGCGCCGCGGAGTTCGAGGCGCTGACCCCCTACCTGTACTCCACGTTCGACGAGGAGACCGAGGTGCCCCCGCGCACCAAGGAGGCGGTCCTGATCCTCGGCTCGGGCCCCAACCGCATCGGGCAGGGCATCGAGTTCGACTACTCGTGTGTGCACGCGACGATGGCGCTGCGGGAGGCCGGCTACGAGACCGTCATGGTCAACTGCAACCCCGAGACCGTCTCCACGGACTACGACACCGCCGACCGGCTCTACTTCGAGCCGCTCACGGCCGAGGACGTCCTCGAGGTCTACCACGCCGAGCTGGCGGCCGGCCCCGTCGCCGGCGTCATCTGCCAGCTGGGCGGGCAGACGCCGCTCAAGCTCGCCCAGACGCTCAAGGACGCCGGCGTGCCGATCGTCGGCACCAGCCCCGAGGCCATCGACCTGGCGGAGGAGCGCGGCGCCTTCGGCCGCGTGCTCGAACGCGCCGGGCTCACGGCCCCGAAGCACGGCATGGCCCACTCCTTCGAGGAGGCGAAGTCCATCGCCGCCGAGATCGGCTACCCGGTCCTGGTGCGTCCCAGCTACGTGCTCGGCGGCCGCGGCATGAAGATCGTCTACAACGACGAGTCGATGGCCCGCTACATCCAGGAGGCCACCGAGGTCTCCGAGGACAAGCCGGTCCTGGTGGACCGCTTCCTGGGCGACGCCGTCGAGATCGACGTGGATGCGCTCTACGACGGCGAGGAGCTCTACATCGGCGGCATCATGGAGCACATCGAGGAGGCCGGCATCCACTCCGGCGACTCCGCGTGCGCGCTCCCGCCGATCACGCTCGGGGACGCCGCCATCCGGCAGATCCGCGAGGCGACGCTGGCCATCGCCGAGGGCGTCGGGGTGCGGGGGCTGATCAACATCCAGTTCGCGCTGCTCTCCGACCGGCTCTACGTGCTGGAGGCCAACCCGCGGGCGTCGCGGACGGTGCCGTTCGTGTCCAAGGCGACGGACACGTCGCTCGCGAAGGCCGCCGCCCTGCTGATGATGGGCCGCTCGATCGCGCAGCTGCGCAGCGAGGGCTGGCTGGACGCCGAGGGGGACGGCAGCACGATGGACCCGCGGGGTCCGGTCGCGGTCAAGGAGGCCGTCATGCCGTTCAACCGCTTCCGCACCAGCAGCGGTGCCTTCGTCGACACGCTCCTCGGCCCCGAGATGCGCTCCACCGGCGAGGTGATGGGGCTCTCCGACAACTTCGGCACCGCCTACGCCAAGTCGCAGGCGGCCGGCGGCGGGCCGCTGCCCACCGGCGGAACCCTGTTCGTCTCGATCGCCGACCGCGACAAGCGCCACGCGATCTGGCCGCTGCGCCGCTTCGTCGACCTCGGCTTCAAGCTGCTGGCCACCCGTGGCACCGCGTCGGTCCTGCGGCGCAACGGGGTCGAGGTCGAGGAGGTCACCAAGCTCTCGGAGCGGACCGCCGACGAGCAGCGGCCGAGCATCACCGAGCTGATCACCTCGGGGGAGATCGACCTGATCTTCAACACCCCCGACGGCGGCAGCGCCGGGGAGAGCACCCGGGAGGACGGCTACTTCATCCGCACGGCCGCGGTCCTCGCCGACGTCCCCCTGATCACCACCGTGCCCGGCCTCGCGGCCGCCGCGCAGGGGATCGAGGCGAAGCAGCGGGGCGAGATCGACGTGCGCTCGCTGCAGGACTGGCGCTGAGCCATGCGGATCCCGACCAGGCTGCTGCGCGACGGGTACCGGCTGGCGCGCACGGGCCTGTTCCGCGTCGACCCCGAGGTCGTCCATGAGCGGATGATCGACGCACTGGGCGCGCTCCCCGCCACCCGGCGGGCCGTCGAGGCCGATCCGGTCACGATCGCCGGCATCCGCTTCCCCAACCGGGTCGGGCTGGCGGCCGGCCTCGACAAGGACGGGATCGCCGCCCGCGTCTGGGCACGGTTCGGGTTCGGTTTCGCCGAGCTGGGGACCGTGACCGCCCGCCCGCAGCCGGGCAACGAGCGGCCGAGGCTGTTCCGCGGCCCGGCCTCGCGGGCGATCGTCAACCGGATGGGGTTCAACAACGCCGGCGCCGAGGCGCTCGCCGCCCGGCTGCGGGGGTACGGCGCCGCGCGCGGCAACCTCGCCCTCGGCATTCCGATCGGGGTCTCCATCGGGAAGACCAAGGTGGTGCCGCTGGAGGAGTCCACCGACGACTACCTCACCTCCCTTCGAGCCGTGGCCCCGGTGGCCGACTACGTGGCCGTCAACGTCTCGAGCCCCAACACGCCCGGCCTGCGCTCCCTCCAGGCGGCGGCGGAGATGGAGGCGCTGCTCACCGCCATCACGTCGGCTGCGGCGACCCTCAACGACCTGCCCGTCTTCGTGAAACTGGCACCCGACCTGGACGCCGCAGCCCTCGCCGACACGCTCCGGGTGATCAGCGCCTGCGGCGCGGCCGGCGTCATCGCCACCAACACCACGCTGTCGCGCGAAGGCCTCGCGGGCGCCGACGCCGCGCTGCGGTCCGAAGCCGGTGGGTTGAGCGGGGCGCCGCTGACCGCGCGCGCACTGGCGTTCGTCGAGCGGGTCACCAAGAAGACGGACCTACCGGTGATCGGCGTCGGGGGCATCATGGCCCCCCGCGACGGGGCCCGCATGTTCGACGCCGGCGCGGCGCTGCTCCAGCTCTACACCGGCTTCATCTACGAGGGACCCGCCCTCGTCCGTGGAATCCAGGAGTGGGGAGCCTCATGACCTATCGACAGCGCCTCGGAGCGGCGGTCTCCGCGCGCGGGAACCTCTGCGTGGGGATCGACCCCATGCCGTCGGTGCTCGCCGCCTGGGGCGTCGCCGCCGACGTGAACGGGCTGGAGCGGGTGGCGCGCGGCATCGTCGAACGCCTCGGCACGCGCGCGGCGGTGTTCAAGCCGCAGTCGGCGTTCTTCGAGCCCTTCGGCTCAGCCGGGATCGCCGTGCTCGAGCGGGTCCTGGCGGACATCCGCGAGGCGGGGGCGCTGTCCATCCTCGACGTGAAGCGCGGCGACATCGGTTCCTCCATGGACGGTTACGCGACGGCCTACCTCGCCGAGGGCGCCCCGCTCGCCGCCGACGCCATCACGCTCAGCCCCTACCTCGGCGTGCGGACGTTGACGCCCGCGTTCGAGCTGGCCAAGGTGCACGGTCGCGGGATCTACGTGCTCGCACGCACCTCGAACCCAGGCGGGGGCCACGTCCAGGGGGCGATCACCGACGCCGGCACGTCGGTGGCGCAGCACGTCCTCGACGAGCTCGACCGCCTCAACCCGGAGCACGACGGGCTCCTCGGCGCCGTGCTCGGAGCGACGCACCACGACCTCGGCTGCGACCCCTCGGGCTTCACCGGATCGATCCTCGCACCGGGCATCGGGGCGCAGGGAGCCACGATGGGTGACCTCGCCCGCACCTTCGGCGCCGCCCTCGGCAACGTCCTGCCAACCGCGAGCCGGCAGGTGATCGGGGGCGGACCGGAAGAGCTTTTCTCGCGGTTCGAAGAGTTGCTATCGTAATTGTCCTGTCAGGCACTACGGTTAGTGCACCTCAGTGCGATGACAATGGACTATCCACGTGACAACGAACTACGCACCACGCAGAGGCGGATTGGAGCATCTTCATGGCGATCCCCAAGCTAAGCAGCGAGCAGTTGGCAGCTGCCCGGGCTTCGGCTACCGAAGCACGGCGCACCCGTGCAGAACTCAAGGATCAGGTCAAGAACCAGGAGCTCTCCTTCATGGAGGCACTCGAGAAGGCCCAGGGCGACGAGACGCTTTCGCGGATCAAGGTCGTCGACCTCCTCAGGGCCGTGCCGCGGGTCGGGGTCACCCGTGCGGGCGAGATCCTGGAGTCGGCGCAGATCTCGGCCAACCGCCGCATCCGGGGCCTCGGCCGGCACCAGGTCGAGCGGCTCTCGGAGTTCTTCGCCTAGACTTGCGCGGGTGAATGCCGCCAAGCTCTGGATCATCTCGGGGCCGAGCGCAGTCGGTAAGGGAACCGTCTGCGCTCGGCTCCGTCATTTGCACTCAGAACCCTTCTACTCCGTCTCTGCCACCACCCGGCCGCCGCGGCCGGGGGAGATCCCGGGGGAGAGCTACCACTTCATCAGCGCGGAGGAGTTCGACGACCTGGTGGCGGACAACCAGTTCCTCGAGTGGGCCGTCGTGCACGGCACCCACCGATACGGCACCCCCCGCCGCCCCGTCGACGAGGCCATCGCGGCCGGGCGGCACGTGATCCTCGAGATCGACCTGCAGGGAGCGCGCCAGGTCAAGGAGCGGATGCCCGAGGCGCAGCTCGTGTTCCTGACGCCGCCGTCCTGGGACGAGCTGGTCAACCGGCTCGTCGGTCGCGGCACCGAGGACGAGGCGGGACGGGCGCGCCGCCTCGAGACCGCCCGGGAGGAGATGGCCTCGATCTCCGAGGCCGACCACGTGATCGAGAACGTCACGGTCGGGGAAACGGTGAAGGCTTTGGTAAGCTTGCTGGGATTGTGATCACCACTAGCCAGAAGGTCACCTTGAACATTACTGAAGGCATTACCAATCCGCCGGTCGACGAGCTGATCGACAACATCGACTCGAAGTACCGACTGGTGCTGTTCGCGGCCAAGCGCGCCCGCCAGATCAACGCGTACTACTCGCAGCTCGGCGAGGGCCTGCTCGAGAACGTCGGCCCCATGGTGCCGGCCACCCCCGAGGAGAAGCCGCTCAGCATCGCGCTGCGCGAGATCCGCGAGGGGATGCTCCAGTACACGGAGATCGACCCGGAGGCCGAGCTGGCCGAGCGCCCGTCGGAAGAGGCTGCATTCAGCTTCGTCAACCCGTTCGACGACACCGACCCCGCCTCCTGATCTGACAGACTTCCCGGCGTCGCCGGGTTTGGTGGCTTGTTGCCACCGCAAAAAGTTACGAGCGGCTTGTGGCCGCAGAAGGAGCTCCATCATGAGCCGACTGTTCACGTCCGAATCAGTCACAGAGGGTCACCCGGACAAGATCGCGGATTCCATCTCCGACGCCGTCCTGGACGCCCTCATCGCGCAGGACCCCACCTCTCGCGTGGCGGTCGAGACCCTGATCACCACCGGCCTCGTGGTGGTCGCTGGTGAGGTCACCACCGAGGCCTACGCCAACGTCGGGCAGATCGTCCGCGACCGCATAACGAGCATCGGGTACCGCTCCTCGAAGGTCGGCTTCGACGGCGCGTCCTGCGGCGTGTCGGTGGCGATCGGTGCCCAGTCGCCCGACATCGCCCAGGGCGTCGACCACGCGATCGAGAGCCGCAGCGGCAGCGTCGACGCCTTCGCCCAACAGGGCGCGGGCGACCAGGGCCTCATGTTCGGCTACGCCTGCAACGAGACCCCGTCGCTGATGCCGTTGCCCATCGAGATCGCCCACCGGATGGCCGAGGAACTCGCGTCCGTGCGCAAGCGCGAGGCGCTGGACTACCTGCGCCCCGACGGTAAGACGCAGGTCACCGTCCGCTACGACGAGCACGGCCGACCCGAGGGGATCGACACCGTCCTCGTCTCCACCCAGCACGACCCGGGCGTCGACCTCGACACGCAGATCCGCCCGGACATCGAGCGGCTCGTCATCACGCCGGTCCTCGAGCGGCTGGGCTTCGACGGCCATGATCCCCGCATCATCGTCAACCCCACCGGGAAGTTCGTGATCGGCGGCCCGATGGGAGACGCCGGGCTCACCGGCCGCAAGATCATCGTCGACACCTACGGCGGCATGGCCCGCCACGGCGGTGGCGCCTTCTCCGGCAAGGACCCCTCCAAGGTGGACCGCTCGGCCGCGTACGCGCTGCGCTGGGTGGCGAAGAACGTCGTCGCCGCCGGCCTGGCGGACCGCGCCGAGGCGCAGGTGGCGTACGCCATCGGCAAGGCGGAGCCCGTCGGGTTCTACATCGACACGTTCGGCACCGGCAAGGTCCCGGAGTCGCAGATCGAGGAGGCGGTGCTCGAGGTGTTCGACCTCCGCCCGGCCGCGATCATCCACGACCTCGACCTGCTGCGCCCGATCTACAGCGAGTTCACCGTGTACGGCCACTTCGGCCGCGAGGTGCCGAACGCCACCTGGGAGCGTACCGACCGCGCCGATCGTCTGGCGGCCGCGGTCAAGGGCTGAGGATGACCGTCCCGCTGGTCGAGGTGCCGGGGCGTCGGGTGGCGAGGGTCGCCGTCGACAACGCCCTCCCGCACCTCGACCGGCTGTTCGACTACGCCGTCCCCGAGGCGATCGCCGAGACCGTGGTCCCCGGCTGCCGCGTGAAGATCCGGTTCGCGGGGCTGGTGCGCGATGGCTGGGTGGTCGAGCTCGGCGAGAGCAGCGCCTTCGACGGTGAGCTGGACCGGCTGCTCAAGGTGGTCTCGTCGGAGCCCGTCCTCACCCCGTCGACGAACCGTCTCATCCGTGCGGTCGCGGACCACTACGCGGGCGTCTGGTGGGACGTCGCCCGGCTCGCGGTGCCCCCACGCCACTCCACCACCGAGAAGGCGCCGCAGCGGGAGTGGCCGGCCCCGCTGGCGCCGGAGCCGGTGGGCGTCCTCGCGGAGTACCCGACGGGCGACGGCTTCCTGGCAGCGCTCGCCGACGGGAAGTCGCCGCGGGCCGCGTGGCAGGCCGCACCCGTCGAGGGGCGCGCCGACCTCGTCGAGGGGGCCATCGAGGCCGCCGCCGCCACCCTCGCCTCCGGCAGGGGCGTCGTGGTGGTCGTCCCGACGATCCGCGAACTCGACCGCGCGCTGCCCAGGTTCCAGGCGGCCTTCGGCGCGCAGGCCGTCGCCACCCTCGCGGCGGAGCACGGCCGGTCGCCGCGCTACCGCAACTACCTCGCCCTGGTCCGGGGCCAGGCCCGCATCGTCGTGGGGACGCGCAGCGCCGTCTTCGCGCCGGTGCCGGATCCCGGACTGGTCGTCGTGATCGACGAGGGCTCGGACCTGCACGTCGAACTCCGTGCCCCCTACTTCCACGCCCGCACCGTCGCGATCCTGCGCTCGTCGCTGGAGGGCACGGGGCTGCTCCTCGCGAGCCACGGCCGCCCGGTCGACACCCACGCGTTGGTGGAGCGGGAGTGGCTGCACGAACTGCGCCGCCCGCCGGCCGAGCTCCGCCGCCTCTGCGCGCCGGTCCGGACCGTGAGCGAGCAGGACCGCGAGCGCGACCCCACGGCGGCCAGGCTGCGCATCCCCTCCGCGGCGTTCCGCTTCCTGCGCGCACAGCTGCCCGTGGGACCCGTCCTCGTCCAGGTGCCCATGTCCGGCCACGCCGCCGCGCTCGCCTGCGAACGGTGCCGCAACCTCGCCCGCTGCCCGCGATGCGACTCCATGCTCCGAGCCCGGCGCCGCGACGAGCCCGAGTGCACCATGTGCGGGCACCGACCGGTGCGGTGGGAATGCCGCGAGTGCCACGGCACCAGGCTCCGCACCCCGCTCCCGGGCGCCCAGCGCACGGCCGAGGAGCTGGCCCGCGCGTTCCCGGGGGTCCTCGCGATCAACAGCTCCCAGGACCGCATCCGCGACGAGGCCCCCGACGAGTCCGCCCTCGTCGTCGCGACCCCGGGCGCCGAGCCGCGCGTCCCCGGCGGCTACGCCGGGCTCCTCGTGCTCGACGCCGACGCGACGCTCGCCCGGGCTGACATCCGCGCACCCGAGGAGGCCATGCGGCGCTGGCTCAACGCACTGGCGCTCGTACGGCCCGCGACGGAGGGCGGCAGCGGGCTGATCGTCGGCGCGGAGCTGCACCCGGCGGTCCAGGCGCTCGCCCGGCTCGACGCGGTGGCCCTCGCGGAGCGCGAGCTCGCCGACCGCGCCTCGGCGAGGCTCTCGCCCACGGTGCGCACAGCCCGCGTCACCGGCGAACCGGAGCCCCTGCGCGCGTTCCTGCGTAATGTTTCCTGGGACGAGGCCGAGGTCCTCGGGCCCACCGAGGTGGGGCCGGAACGGTGGGCGGCGCTGCTGCGCGCCGACCTGCGGCAGGGGCGGGCGTTCGTCGCACAGGTCAAGTCGGCGGCCGCCATCCGGTCCGCCAAGAAGCAGGGCGGTGTCCTGCACTACCAGGTCGATCCGGAGGTCATGCAATGAGACTGGTGTTCGCGGGGACCCCCGACGTGGCGGTGCCGTCGCTCGAGGCACTGGCGGCGTCCGGGCACGAGGTGGTCGGAGTGATCACGCGACCGGACGCCCCGGCGGGGCGGGGACGCCGGCTCACGGCGTCGCCCGTGGCCGCGAAGGCCGTGGAGCTCGGACTGCCCGTGCTGAAGCCGGCGCACCCCCGCGACGAGGACTTCCAGCGGCAGCTGCGGGACCTGGCCCCCGACGTCTGCCCGGTGGTGGCCTACGGGGCGCTGCTGCCGCAGTCGGCGCTCGACATCCCCGCCCGCGGCTGGGTCAACCTCCACTTCTCCCTGCTCCCGCGCTGGCGCGGAGCCGCGCCGGTGCAGCGGGCCATCATGGCGGGCGATGCCGAGACGGGGACCACCTGCTTCCGGATCGTCCGCGCGCTCGACGCCGGCCCCGTGTACGAGGTCGAGTCCGTCCCCATGCCCGACGAGACGGCCGGCGAACTGCTGGCCCGCCTCGCGGTGTCGGGGGCGCGCCAGCTCGTCCGCGTCATGGACGCCATCGAAGGCGGTGCCGAGCCGGTGCCGCAGGCCGAGGAGGGCGTCACCGTCGCCGCGAAGCTCACGAGCGACGACGCACGCGTCGACTTCGCGCGCACCGCCGCCGAGGTGCGCAACCACATCATGGGGTGCTCGCCGGATCCCGGCGCCTGGTGCGAACTCGACGGCACCCGGTTGAAGCTCTACCGCGCGAGCGTCGCGGAGGGGGTGTCCGCCGCCCCCGGGGAACTCGTCGTCACGAAGCGCCAGGTGTTCGCGGGCACCGCCGACGGGGCGGTCGAGCTCCTCGAGGTCCAGGCACCGGGCAAGCGCCGGATGGCAGCCGTCGACTGGGCTCGCGGCGGCGTGTCCGGGGTGCTCTCGTGAGCCGCGCCGTCGCCTTCGACGTGCTGCGGCAGGTGACCGCCGAGGGCGCCTACGCCAACCTCGCGCTGTCCAAGCGCCTGGCCACGGCGCAGCTCCCCAGCCGCGATGCGGCGTTCGTCACCGAGCTCGTGTCCGGGACCTGCCGGCTGATGGGCAGCTACGACCTGGTGATCGAGGCGGCCGCCGGACGCCGGCTCGGTACCCTCCAGCCCGCGGTCGTGGACGTGCTGCGCCTCGGCGCGCACCAGATCCTCAGCATGCGCATCCCGCCGCACGCCGCCGTCGGCGCCACCGTCGACCTGGCGAAGAAGAGGATCGGCGCCCGCGTGAGCGGCCTCGTGAACGCGGTCCTGCGGAAGATCGCCCGACGCAGCCTCGACGAGTGGCTCGCCGACGCCGCCTCCGGCGCCTACGAACTCACCGCGGCCGCCATCCGCGGGCACCATCCGGTGTGGGTGGCGGAGGCCTTCGCCGACGTGCTGCCCGCCGGGGAACTGGAGGCGGCGCTGGCCGCCGACAACGTGGCCCCGGTCCCGACGTTGGTCGTCCGCCCGGGGCTGGCCACCGTCGACGAACTGGGCGGGGAACCGACGGCGTACTCGCCCTTCGGCGCCACCGTCGCCGGGGCGCCCGGTGACGTGCCGGCGGTCCGGGAGGGGCGCGCCGGCGTCCAGGACGAGGGGTCGCAGCTCGTCGCCCTGGCGTTGTCCCGGGCGGCGGCGCCCGCCGGCCCCTGGCTGGACGTCTGCGCCGGCCCGGGCGGCAAGGCGGCCCTGCTGACCGGGCTCGCCCGGGAGGCCGGCACCTGGCTGCTCGCCAACGAGGTCCAGGAGCACCGCGCCACGCTGGTTCGTGGTGCGCTCCAGGCCTACCCGGACGCGCCCGTGGTGGTCGCCGACGGGACACGCCCCGCCTGGCGTGCCGGCACCTTCGCGAGGGTCATGGCCGACGTGCCGTGCACCGGACTGGGGGCGCTGCGCCGTCGCCCCGAATCCAGGTGGCGCCGCTCGTCGGCGGACGTCGAGGTCCTCGGTGGGTTGCAGCGCGGCCTGCTCGACTCCGCCATCGACTCCGTTGCGCCCGGGGGAGTGGTGGCCTATGCGACCTGCTCGCCCCACCGCGCCGAGACGCGCGACATCGTCGCGTCCGTGATGGGGGCCCGCGACGACGTCGAGCTGCTGGACGCGCCCGCGCACCTGCCGGAGGTCCCCGACGCGGCGGACGGCGACTTCGTCCAGCTGTGGCCGCACCGCCACCGCACCGACGCCATGTTCCTCGCCCTCATCCGGCGAACCCGCTGAGGAGGCCGCCGCGATAGGCTGGCGGTCATGAAGATCACGCCGAGCATCCTGAACGCCGACCTCGCGAACCTCGCCTCCGAGGTCGGCCGCATCTCGAATGCCGACATGGTCCACGTCGACGTGATGGACGGCCACTTCGTCCCCAACCTCAGCATCGGGCTGCCGGTGGTCGAGTCGCTGCTCAAGCACACCGACCTCCCGCTCGACATGCACCTGATGATCGAGAGCCCCGACGTGTGGGCGCCCCAGTACGCCGAGGCCGGCGCGCAGTCGGTGACCTTCCACATCGAGGCCGCCCGGGCACCCGTCCGGCTGGCCCGGGAACTGCGCAGGCTCGGGGCCCGCTCGTCGGCCGCGCTCAACCCCGCCACCCCGGTGGAGTCGGTGGCGACCATGCTCGACGAGGTCGACATGGTGCTCCTGATGACCGTCGAGCCGGGTTTCGGGGGCCAGAAGTTCCTCGACCTCGTCCTCCCGAAGATCAGGCAGCTGCGCAAGCTGATCGGGTCGCGCGACATCAGCGTCCAAGTGGACGGCGGGGTCTCCACCGAGACGATCGAGCGCTGCGCCGAGGCCGGCGCCGACGTGTTCGTCGCCGGTTCGGCGGTCTACCGGGCCGAGGACCCGAACGCCATGGTCGACGAGCTCCGTGCACTCGCCGTGCGGGCCTGCAGCCACTGACGCTGCCGAAGGCCGATCAGCGGTCGTTGCGGCCCCGCAGGTAGCGCTCGAACTCGGCGGCGATCCTGTCGCCGGAGTTCTCCTCGACGACCTCCTGGTCGCGCGCCTCCTCGAGCTGCTCGATGTAGTGCTCGATGTCCGGGTCCTGCCCGGCCAGCTCGTCGACGGCGGTCACCCACTGCTCCGCCTGCTGGTGGAGGTCGCCGCGGTCGAGCGTCACGCCGAGCACCGTCTCCAGCCGCTCCATCAGCTGCAGCTGGGCCTTCGGGTTCGGGGGGTTCGCGACGTAGTGCGGGACCGAGACCCACAGCGACGCGGTGGGCAGGCCGGCCTGCGCCAGCGCCTGGGTGAGGACGCCGACGATGCCGGTGGGACCGGAGTAGTCGGAGGTCTCGAAGCCGAGCCTGTCCTGGAGCTGTTCGCTGGCCGCGTACAGGCCGAGCGGGAACGGTCGGGAGTGGGGGGTGTCGGACAGCATCGCGCCCACCGCCACCACCAGGGTCGGCTCCAGCTCGCTGAGGCGCTCCACCATCAGCTGGCAGAAGCTGCGCCAACGCAGGTTGGGCTCCGGGCCGAGCACCACCACGATGTCGCGCTCGGGGTGCCGGACGCGGCGCAGGCGGATGCCCGGCCACTGGATCCAGGGCCCGTCGGCCTCGCGCTTGAGCACGGGGCGCGTCGCCTGGAAGTCGAAGAAGTTCTCGTCGTCGATCGGCTGCATCTCGTCGCCGGGCAGTCCGTCGATCAGGCGCTCCGCCAGATCGCTCGCGGCGTTGGCCGCGTCGTTCCACCCGCTGAAGGCGATCACGACGGCGGGGTCGCGGAGATCGGTCAGAGGTTCGAACTGCATTCCCCTAATGTAGCGCGGGCGTCCACCGCGCCGTCGCCGCGGCGGGGCCGTGTTCCGCGCGGGTTAAGGTGGCCTGCATGGAAATTCGGCTTCAAGACGTTCTCGGCAAACAGGTCCTCATCGCTGACGGCGCGATGGGGACCATGCTGCAGGGCTACACGGACTTAACGGTCGAGGAGGACTTCCAGGGTCTCGAGGGCTGCAACGAGATCCTGAACGTCACCCGGCCCGACGTGGTCGCCGAGATCCACCGCTCCTACCTGGACGCCGGCGCCGACTGCGTGGAGACGAACACCTTCGGCACCAACCTCGCCGCCCTCGCCGAGTACGACATCGTCGACCGGCTGGAGGAGCTCGCCGAGGCGGCCGCCCGCATCGCCCGCTCCGTCGCGGACGAGTACACCGACAAGCCGCGCTTCGTCCTCGGCTCCGTCGGGCCGGGCACCAAGCTCCCCACTCTGGGCCACGTCCGGTTCGCCGACGTGCGCGACGCCTACCAACGGCAGGTGGCCGCCATGATCCGCGGCGGCATCGACGCGGTCCTCATCGAGACGGCGCAGGACCTGCTGCAGGCGAAGGCGGCCGTGATCGGCGCGAAACGCGCCCGCAGCGAGGCCGGCATCGAACTCCCGATCCTGGTCAACGTCACGGTGGAGACCACCGGCACCATGCTCCTGGGCTCCGAGATCGGCGCCGCGCTCATCACCCTCGACGCCCTCGGCGTGGACTCGATCGGCCTCAACTGCGCCACCGGTCCCGCCGAGATGAGCGAGCACCTTCGGCACCTGTCGCGCCGCTTCGGCCGCGTCGTCGCCGCCATGCCGAACGCGGGCCTGCCCGAGCTCACCCCCGACGGCGCCGTCTACCCGCTGAAGCCCGACGAGCTCGCCGACGCGCTGGGCACGTTCCTCGACGACTACGGTCTGGGCCTCATCGGCGGCTGCTGCGGGACCACCCCCGAGCACATCCGCCTGCTGGTCGAGCGCTTCGGCGGCCGAGCCGTCGAGCCGAGGACCCCGCAACCCGAGGAGGCGGCCAGCTCGCTCTACGTCGAGGTGCCCTTCGCGCAGGACGCCAGCTACCTCAGCATCGGCGAGCGCACCAACGCCAACGGCTCCAAGGCCTTCCGCGAGGCACTCCTCGAGGGCCGCATCGACGACTGCATCGAGATCGCGAAGGCGCAGGCGCGTGACGGCGCCCACGTCCTCGACCTGTGCGTCGACTACGTCGGCCGCGACGGTGCCGCGGACATGGAGGAGATCGCGGGCCGGCTGGCGACCTCGGTGACGCTGCCCGTCGTGCTCGACTCCACGGAGCCCGAGGTGCTGCGCGCCGGGCTCGAGAAGCTGGCCGGACGCTGCATCATCAACTCCGTCAACTTCGAGGACGGCGACGGCCCCGAGAGCCGCTACGCCCGCATCATGCCGATGGTCCGCGAGCACGGGGCCGCGGTGGTCGCGCTGACGATCGACGAGGAGGGGCAGGCCCGCACCGCCGAGTGGAAGGTGCGCGTGGCGTCGCGCCTGATCGACGACCTCACCGGCCGCTGGGGCATGAACGTCGGCGACATCCTCGTCGACACCCTGACATTCCCGATCGCCACCGGCGCGGAGGAGACCCGGCGCGACGGGCTCGAGACCATCAACGCCATCCGCGAGCTCAAGCGGAAGTACCCCGGGGTGCGCACCACGCTGGGCGTCTCCAACGTCTCGTTCGGCCTCAACCCGGCCGCCCGCATCGTCCTGAACTCCGTGTTCCTGCACGAGTGCGTCCAGGCGGGCCTCGACTCGGCGATCGTCCACTCGGCGAAGATCCTCCCGATGGACCGCATCCCCGAGGACCAGCGGGAGGTCGCCCTCGACCTGATCTACGACCGCCGCCGCGAGGGCTACGACCCGCTGAACCGCTTCCTCGAGATGTTCGAGGGCGTCACGGCCGCGTCGGCCCGCGCGTCCCGCGCTGCCGAGCTCGCGGCACTCCCGCTGTCGGAGCGGCTGCAGCGCCGCATCATCGACGGCGAGGCCAAGGGTCTCGAGGCCGACCTCGACGAGGCGCTGGCCGACAAGCCGGCCCTCGACATCATCAACGACGACCTGCTCGCCGGCATGAAGGTGGTCGGTGAGCTGTTCGGCTCCGGGCAGATGCAGCTGCCGTTCGTGCTGCAGTCCGCGGAGGTCATGAAGACCGCCGTCGCGTACCTCGAGCCGCACATGGAGAAGACCGACGGCTCCGGCAAGGGCACGCTCGTGCTCGCCACCGTGCGCGGCGACGTGCACGACATCGGCAAGAACCTGGTCGACATCATCGTGAGCAACAACGGCTACACGGTCATCAACATCGGCATCAAGCAGCCCATCCAGGCCATCGTCGAGGCGGCGGAGCAGCACAACGCCGACGCCATCGGCATGTCCGGGCTGCTCGTGAAGTCGACGCTCGTCATGAAGGACAACCTGGCCGAGCTCAACCGCCTCGGACTCGCCCAGAAGTACCCCGTCCTCCTCGGCGGCGCCGCCCTCACCCGCGCCTACGTCGAGCACGACCTCGGCGAGCTGTTCGAGGGCGAGGTGCGCTACGCCAAGGACGCGTTCGAGGGCCTCGCCCTCATGGACGCGGTGATGGCCGTGAAGCAGGGGGTCCCCGGAGCCAAGCTGCCCGAACCCAAGCCCCGCCGTGTGGCCGCGACCACGTCGCTGGTGGAGATCGAGGAGCCGGTCCTGGGTGTCCGCTCCGACGTCGCCCGCGGGCTGCCCGTCCCCACCCCGCCGTTCTGGGGCAGCCGCGTCGTGAAGGGCATCCCGCTGGCCGACATCCTCGAGTGGCTCGACCACCGGGCCACGTTCATGGGCCGTTGGGGCCTGCGCGGGCAGCGCGACGGGATGACGTTCGAGGAGATCGTCGAGCAGGAGGCGCTGCCGCGACTCAGGATGTGGCTGGACCGCATCAAGACCGAGTCGCTCGGCAACTTCGGCGTCGTCTACGGCTACTACCCGGTCCACTCCGAGAACGAGACGCTCATCGTCGGCGACCCCGACGACCCGGAGCGGGAGATCACGCGGTTCACGTTCCCGCGTCAGCGGCGCGACAGGAAGCTGTGCATCGCCGACTTCTTCCGCGACAAGGAGGAGGCCGCCGAACTGGGCCCGGACGTGCTCCCGATGCAGCTCGTCACGATGGGTTCGGAGGTGGCGAAGGCCACTGCGAAGCTGTTCGAGGCCAACGCGTATCGCGACTACCTCGAGCTCCACGGCCTGTCCGTGCAGCTCACCGAGGCGCTCGCCGAGTACTGGCACTGGCGCATCCGCGACGAGCTCGGTTACAGCCACGAGGAGCGCACCCGCGACGAGGCGCTGCACAAGCAGGGCTACCGCGGGTCCCGGTACTCGTTCGGGTACCCCGCCTGCCCGTCGCTGGAGGACAGGGCGAAGCTCGTGGAACTGCTGGACCCCTCTAGGATCGGAGTGGAGCTCAGCGAGGAACTGCAGCTCCATCCCGAGCAGTCCACGGATGCCTTCGTGCTGCACCACCCGGAAGCGAAGTACTTCAGTGCCTAGTCCAGCAGCCCCCACCGCCGTCATCTGGGACTTCGACGGCACCCTCGTCGACACCGAGCCGATCTGGGCCGGGACCGAACAGGAGATGATGGCCGAGTACGGCGTCATCTGGAGCGACGAGATGATGCGCGCCAAGATCGGTCAGCCGGCCACCCTGTCCGCGAAGCAGATGGCCCAGGCCGCCGGCCGCCCCGACGAGACGCAGGCCTTCTACGACGAGCTGCACCGCAGGATCGCCGAGAGGATACGCAGCGAGGAACTCCCGTTCCTCCCGGGCGTGCGGTCGCTCGTGCACGAACTCGACCGCACCGGCACCCGCGCGGCGGTCGTGACGGCCAGCAACGGCCAGATCATCGACGCCGCCAAGGAGCGGCTGCCGAAGGTGTTCGAGTTCATCATCACCGCGGACGACGTGCCCCGCAGCAAGCCGCACCCGGACCCCTACCTGATGGCCTTCGAGCGGCTCGGCATCCACCCGCTCGACGCGATCATCCTGGAGGACTCCGTCCCGGGCAGCCGGGCCGCGCTCGACGCCGGCGGCCTGGTGTTCGCGGTGCCGCAGTTCGTGAAGCTGCCGCCGCATCCGCGCATGCACATTTCGCCCGACGCCCTCGAGACCACTAGTCTCGCGGATCTGACCTACGTCTGGCGAACCCTCAAGGAGACCAGTTGCAATACTCCGGAGTGAAGTCCGGCCCGCTGCAGGAAGGTGAGCGCGTCACGCTCACCGACACCAAGGGGCGGCGCAAGTCGCTCGTCCTGCGCCGCGGGGCCGTGTGGCACACCACGAAGGGCGCCGTCTCCCACGACGACCTGATCGACGGCCCCGAGGGGGTCACCATCCGGTCGGTGGGGGGCATGGAGTACCTGGCGTTCCGGCCGCTGCTGCACGAGTTCATGGTGACGATGCCCCGCGAGGCGGCGGTCATCTACCCGAAGGACGCTGCGCAGATCGTGATGTGGACCGACATCTTCCCCGGCGCGCGCGTCCTGGAGGCGGGCGTCGGGTCGGGGGCGCTGACCCTTGCGCTGCTGCGCGCGATCGGCCCGGAGGGCAGGTTGAGCAGCTACGAGCGCCGGGAAGAGTTCGCCGACGTCGCCAGGCGCAACGTCGAGACCTTCCTGGGCGGACCGCACCCGGCCTGGACGCTGACCGTCGGCGACCTCGTGGAGTCCATCTCGGACGAGCCGATCGACCGCGCGATCCTCGACATGCTGGCGCCGTGGGAGTGCATCGACGCGGTGGGGGAGCGCCTCGTCGCCGGCGGCATGATCTGCTGCTACGTCGCCACCGCCACCCAGTTGGGCCGGGTGGCCGACACCCTGCGCGCCCACGGCGGCTTCACGGAACCGCACGCCACCGAGACGACCGTCCGGGACTGGCACGCGGAGGGGCTGGCCATCCGCCCGGGACACGGCACGACGGGCCACACCGGCTTCCTGCTCACCAGCCGCAGGCTGGCTCCGGGGCAGCGGGCACCCATGCGCAAGCGGCGGCCCGCGCCCGGCGCGTACGGCGCCGACTACACGGGCCCGCGCCCGCTCAACGTGCCGCCGTCACTTGGCGGGGCGACGGGACCGGTGGAAGAAGTGGTAGGCCAGCCGCCAGCCCCACAGGAGTAGGGCGAGGACGAGCGCGGCGACGAGGATGAACGCGGTCTCGGCCGTGTCGCCCGCGGTCAGCCGGATGGCGATCCCGCCCAGCCAGGTGACGAGCCAGACGACGAGCGCGGAGCGCACCCCGAACCCGCGCTCGCCCAGCGCGGCGACGACGATCCAGCCGGTGATGCAGGCGAGCATGAACGGCCACGCGGTGGATAGGATGCCTAGAGCGCTCAGCCCGTGGCTCGCCCGCCCGATCGCCGCGAAGATGAGGACGAAGACGAGATCTACTGCCAGCGGCACGACGCGCATCATGTCGGCCACTATAAGTGAGGAAGCGATGGAAACTCATCCGGGATTCCCGGCGAACTTTCTGGCCGGCGGCAGCGCCTCCTTCGCGGAGCTGCTCCGGACCGAGGGAACGCCGCCCGGCGTGCCCGCCGACGCCGGCGGCCCGCACGGGACCACCATCGTCGCCGCGAGCTACGCCGACGGCGTGGTGATCTCCGGCGACCGTCGCGCCACCATGGGCAACGTCATCGCCCTGCACGACGTGCGGAAGGTGTTCGCCGCCGACGAGGAGTCGATCATCGGGATCGCCGGGTCGGCCGGCGTCGCGAAGGAGCTCGTGAAGCTCTTCCAAGTGGAGCTCGAGCACTTCGAGAAGGTCGAGGGCACCCGCCTCAGCTTCGAGGGCAAGGCCAACCGGTTGGGTGCGTTGCTCCGCGCCCACCTCCCTTCCGCGATGCAGGGGCTCACGGTCCTGCCCCTGTTCGCCGGCTGGGACCGGACCGCGGCCGCGGGGCGGATGTTCACCTACGACCCCACCGGCGGCCGCTACGAGGAGCACCGGCACGCCGCGCTCGGCTCCGGCGCCGCCTACGCCCGCAGCGCCCTCAAGAAGCTGCACGACCCCGACGCCGACGAACTGACCACCGTGACCGTGCTGCTGCAGTCGCTGTTCGACGCGGCCGACGACGACGCCGCCACCTCGGGCCTCGACCTGACCCGGGGCGTCATGCCGGTCGTGATGCGCGCCTCGGCCGACGGCGTGGTCCGCTGGGACCCCGACCGCGTCCGCGCGGTGGCGGAGGACATCGTCGCCGCCCGCGCCCGGCGCCACGGCGGCCCGAAGGGAGGCGCCCTGTGAGCATGCCGTTCTACGTCTCGCCGGAGCAGCAGATGCTGGACCGGGCCGAGTTCGCCCGCAAGGGCATCGCCCGCGGTCGCTCGGTGGCCGTGCTCAAGTCCGGGCCCGGCATCGTGTTCGTCGCCGAGAACCACAGCTCGACGCTGCACAAGGTCTCCGAGATCTACGACCACATCGGCTTCGCGGCCGTGGGCCGCTACCACGAGTTCGAGTCGCTGCGGATCGCGGGGATCCGCCACGCGGACATGCGCGGCTACTCCTACGACCGCGCCGACGTGACCGCCCGCAGCCTGGCCGGCGCCTACTCGCAGCTGTTGGGCGCCGCGTTCGCGTCGTCGGTGGACAAACCGTTCGAGGTGGAGCTGATCGTCGCCGAGGTGGCGGCGCAGGCTGAGGAGGACGTCCTCTACCGGATCAGCTACGACGGCGTGATCAACGACGAGCGCTCCTTCTCGGTGATCGGCGGCGACGCGGAGCGGCTCGCGAACCACATCGAGGGCGCCTACGCCGCGACGATGCCGCTCGCCGACACCGTGCGACTGGCCGCGGGGTCACTCTCCGCCTCGGCACCGCTCGGCGCGCACCAGCTCGAGGTCGCGCTGCTCGAGCGCTCCACCGACCGGCGCCGTCGCTTCCGGCGACTCGACCGGACTTTGGTGGAGGAGTTGCTCCATGGCTGAGCCGAGGGTGCTCATCATCGGTGCGGGCCTGATCGGCAGCTCGCTCGGGCTCGCGCTGACAAAGGCCGGTTGCGAGGTGTTCCTCAGCGACTCGGTCGCCTCGCACGCGCTCGTCGCGGCCGGGATGGGGGCCGGGCAGGTGGGTGCGCCCGAGGGCGACGACGTGGACATCGTCGTGGTCGCCACCCCGCCCGCGGTGATCCCCGCCGTCGTGGTGGACTCGCTGCAGCGGTTCCCGAGCGCGGTCGTCACCGACGTGGGATCCGTGAAGAGCCCGCTCGCGCTCACCGTCGCCGACCTGGCACCGGCGCTGGCGGGACGCTACGTGCCGTCGCACCCGATGGCCGGATCGCAGTTCACCGGGCCGCTGACCTCCCGCGCGGACCTCTTCGTGGACCGCACCTGGGTGGTCACCCCCGTCGAGGACAACTCCGTGGCGAGCATCTCGGCCATCGTCGACATGGCGGAGCGCACCGGGGCCCGGGTCATCGTCATGGCCCCGCAGCAGCACGACGAGGCCGTCGCCCAGGTGAGCCACGTGCCGCACCTCATGAGCATCCTCACCGCGTCGCACCTGCGCGCCGTGCCGGGGGAGAACCTCAGGCTCGCGGGCCAGGGCATCCGCGACGTCACCCGGATCGCCGGGTCCGACCCCGGACTGTGGCGGCAGATCATCACCGCCAACTCGGCCGCAATCCGCTCCGAGCTCGACGAGGTGGCCGAGGACCTGAAGTACCTGATGAGCGTCCTCGACAACCCGGAGAAGCTCGAGGCCTTCCTCGGCCTCGGGCAGGCGGGCGCCCGGGCGCTGCTCGTCAAGCACGGCCTGGAGCCTCTGGACGTCCGCGAGGTGACCGTCGAGATCCCCGACGAGCCCCGCGCGCTCGGGCACCTCTTCGGCGACATCGGCGAAGCCGGGTTCAACGTCGAGGACTTCGAACTGCAGCACGACCCCGTGCGCCAGATCGGCTACCTCACGATTGCCGTCGAGAGCGAGGTCGCGGAGCAGCTGCGCGAGACGCTCGAGGCGCGCGGCTGGGTGGCCTTCTCGGGCGCCAAGGAAGGGACATGATGGAATCGCTCCTGATCGCGATCGACGGGCCGAGCGGCTCGGGCAAGTCGACGACGTCGCGCCTGCTCGCGGCGAAGCTCGGCCTCGGCTACCTCGACACCGGTGCCATGTACCGCGCCGCCACCGCCGGGGTCCTCGCCGAGGACGTCGACGACGACGGCGTGGCCGACTACGTGCGCGGCGCAGACCTGCGCATCGTCACGAGCAGCGACGGCAACACCCTCACCATCAACGGCCGCGACGTGACCGCCGAGATCCGCGAGCCGCGCATCTCGGCCGCCGTGTCGCGGGTGGCCACGAACCTCGAGGTGCGCGAGATCCTGACGTCACGGATGCGCCGCATCATCGACGAGCACGGCCGCCGGATCGTCGTCGAGGGCCGCGACATCACCACGGTGGTGGCGCCGGACGCCGACGTGCGCGTCCTGCTGATCGCCGACCCGGACGCCCGTGTCGCCCGCCGCGAGGCCGAGCTCGCGGGGAAGGCCGACCGCGAGGCGGTGCAGGACCAGGTGCTGCGGCGCGACCGCGACGACTCGACGGTGTCCAACTTCACCGACGCGGCGGAGGGCGTCACGGTGATCGACTCCACGTTCCTCACCCCCGACGAGGTGGTGGCCCGCATCGAGGGGCTGTTCCCGCGCCATGGCTGAGCCCCTCGACGTGCTGGTCTTCTACGTACCGGTGGACGACACCCAGGCCGTGCTGGGGCCGCTCTTCGAGGCGGGCGCCGGGGCCATCGGGGAGTACGAGCAGTGCGCGTTCGTCTCCCGCGGCACCGGCCAGTTCCGGCCGGTCGGCGAGGCGAACCCGACGATCGGGACGGTCGGGCAACTCGAGTTCGTCGAGGAGAACCGGGTCGAGCTGACCTTCCCGCGCGCGCTGCGCGAGCGGGTCGTCGCCGCGCTCCGCCGGGCGCACCCCTACGAGGAGCCGGCCTTCCACGTCGTGCGCAACGAGGCCTCCTAGCCCACGAGCGTCCCCTCCCTCGTCAGCTCCACCACGCGGTCGAGGCCGAGCCGGTCGAGCAGCGACTGGTCGTGGCTCACGACGAGCAGCGCGCCCCGGTAGGCCGTGAGCGCGTCGACCAGCTGGTCGATCGAGTCCAGGTCCAGGTTGTTCGTCGGCTCGTCGAGGACGATCAGCTCCGGCGGAGGGTCCGCCAACAGGATGCGCGCCAGCGCCACCCGGAACCGTTCCCCTCCGGAGAGGGAATCGACGTGACGGTGCACCACCTCGCCGCGCAGCAGGAACCGCGCCAGGAGCGCGTGGGTGTCGTGGGCGGGCCGGTCCGGGGCGGAGCCGCGCACCACGTCGAGCACCGTCCCGGGCGGCAGGTCCAGCCGCTGGTCGAGGTGGCCGACCCGCGGCGTGAACGGCGTGAGGCCGCGCAGCAGCGTCGTCTTGCCGACGCCGTTGTCACCGACGAGTGCCCAACGGTCGCCGCCCTGCATGACCAGCGTCCGGTCCGCGTCGCGGAGTTCGACGAGGCGCCGCCCGCGGGCCTGGCCGGGGTCGACGAGGGGGATGCGGATGGAGGCGTCGTCGCGGACCAGCGACTCGGCCTCGGCCAGCCGCTCGCGCGCAGCCTCCACCTTCTCCGCCGCGCGGATCTGCTCGGCGCCTCGGCTCTTCTGCGACCGGTCCTTCCAGGTGTTGAGGATGATCCCGGGCGCCCGCTTCTCCCGCGCCGCCTTCTTGCCCTGCTGCTCGCGGCGTGCCATGGCGGTCTGAACGTGGTCGCGCTCCCGCTGCTCGGCGCGCACCTTCTGGTGCGCAGCGCGGACGGACTGGGCCGCTGCGGCGGCCTCCACCGCCAGCTGGGCCCGGTAGTCGGTGAAGTTGCCCCCGAACACGCGCGCGACGCCGCCGTGCAGCTCCACGATGGCGTCCATCCGGTCGAGCAGTGCGACGTCGTGGCTGACGACGACCACCTGGCCCGGCCATGAGGCGACGGCAGCGTACAGCGTCTCCCTCGACCGGCGGTCCAGGTTGTTGGTCGGCTCGTCGAGCAGCGCGACCGCTGCGCCCTCCAGCTCGAGCGCGGCGAGGCCCAGCTGGACCAGTTCGCCACCGGAGAGCGTGCTCGTCGGCCGGTGCAACGCACCGTCGAGCGCCAGCGACGGCACCCGGCGGGCGAGGACCGCCTCCGCCCTCGACTCGACGTCCCAGTCGTCGCCGAGGGTGTCGTAGTGGTGCTGGTCGAGGCTGCCGGTCTCGATGGCGGCGAGGGCGGCGATCTTCCCGTCGATGCCGAGGAGGCCGGCGACGGTGAGGTCCTCCGCCTGCAGCAGGTCCTGCCGCAGGCGGGCGACGCGCCCGTCGACGGTGATCGTGCCCCGGGTGGGGGAGAGGTCGCCGGCGATGAGCCTGAGCAGTGTGGACTTGCCCGAGCCGTTGCGGCCGACGATGCCGACCCTTGGGGCGCTGATACCGAGCGTGATGTCGCTGAGGAGCGCCGGACCCTGCGGGTCGAACGCGAATGAGAGGTCGTTGAGATGGATGGGCATGGTGGCTCCTGCGGTCGTTGTTGAGCGCCGGAGCGGTTGCTCGACGGCGGTTCAGTCGCGCGGAGCGAGGTACACCTGCAGGTCCAATCGTCGACAATAGGTCAGCAACAAGGTAACCGATAGAATGGGCGGTCGCCAAGCAGGGATCCGTGGAGGAGCGTCGTGACCGAAGAATTTCTCGCCGAGGTGGAGGAGACCGCCGTCAAGCCCGTGGTGGCTGTGGTGGGTCGCCCCAACGTCGGCAAGTCGACGCTGGTCAACCGCATCCTCGGGCGGCGCGCCGCCGTCGTCCAGGACGAGCCGGGCGTGACGCGCGACCGGGTCAGCTACGACGCCAACTGGAACGGCAGGGACTTCATCGTCGTCGACACGGGCGGCTGGATCTCCGACGCCAAGGGCATGGCCGCGATGATCGCGGAGCAGGCCGAACTCGCCATCGCCGCCGCGGACGCGGTGGTGTTCGTCGTGGACGCCACCGTCGGCACGTTGGACGAGGACGAGGCCGTCGTGCGCGTGCTGCGCCGCTCCAACAAGCCGGTGATCCTGGCCGCGAACAAGGTCGACGACCAGCGCCACGAGGCCATGGCCGCAACGATGTGGAACCTCGGGCTGGGGGAGCCGTACGCCGTCTCGGCGCTGCACGGCCGCGGCTCCGGGGACCTGCTGGACGCGATCCTCGACGTGCTGCCCGAGGCCCCGCCCTCCACCTACGTCGAGCAGTCCGGGCCCAGGCGGGTCGCGATCGTCGGGAAGCCGAACGTCGGCAAGTCGTCCCTGCTCAACAAGCTCGCCGGACAGCAGCGCTCCGTGGTCTCCGACATCTCCGGCACCACGGTGGACCCGGTCGACGAGATCGTCGAGGTCGCCGGCAACATCTACCACTTCATCGACACCGCGGGCATCCGACGCCGGGTGAAGGAGGCCAGCGGGCACGAGTACTACGCCAGCCTGCGCACGCAGGCCGCCATCGAGCGGGCGGAGGTGTGCGTGATGGTGATCGACGCCTCCGAGCCGATCACCGACCAGGACCTCCGCATCCTCAGTTCCATCGAGGACGGCGGCCGCGCGCTCGTCATCGCCTTCAACAAGTGGGACCTGACCGACGAGGAGCGCCGCCACTACCTGGAGCGCGAGATCGAGCGCGACCTCGTCGCGTTCCGGTGGGCGCCGACGGTGAACATCTCCGCGCTGACCGGCCGGAACGTCGACAAGCTCAGCAAGGCGATCGAGGAGGCGGCCGAGGGCTGGGAGACCCGCATCTCCACCGGCAAGTTCAACGCGTTCCTCGGCCGGCTCGCCGCCGCGCACCCGCACCCGGTCCGTGGCGGGAAGCAGCCGCGCATCCTGTTCGGCACGCAGGCGCACAACTGCCCGCCCACCTTCGTGCTGTTCACCAGCGGCCAACTCGACCCGCAGTACACGCGCTTCGTCGAGCGACGGCTCCGCGAGGACTTCGGCTTCAGCGGCTCGCCGGTGCACGTCGAGGTGCGGGCCCGCGCGAAGCGCAGCGAGCGCACCTAGTCGCTACGCGATCCCCAGCCTCGGCGCATCGATCGCGGGGCAGGTGTCCATGACGACGTCCAGGCCGGCGGCAGCGGCGCGGGCCGCGGCGTCCTCGTCGATCACCCCGAGCTGGAGCCAGACTGCGCCCGCCCCGACCGCGATGGCCTCGTCGACGACCGCCCCGGCCAGCTCGGAGCGGACGAACACGTCGACGACGTCGATCCGGCCCGGGACGTCGGCGAGGCTGGCGTAGCCGGGGGCACCGTGGACGGACTCGGCCTTGGGGTGCACGGCGACGATCTCCATGCCGAGCCGCTGGACGTACTTCGCGATGCCGTACGCGACGCGCTCGGGATTGTCCGAGAGGCCGACCACCGCCCAGCGCCCGGGGGTCGTCAGGAGTCGGCGGATCGTGTCGGGGTCGTTGCGGTGTGCCATGGTTCCAGCCAAGCACAGGACGGGACCGGCCGTGGGGTCACGCGTCCACCGAGGGGTCGACGGGCTCCTCCGGCTCCCAGCGGAGCAGGTCGCCGGGCTGGCAGTCCAGAGCCTCGCAGAGCGCGGCGAGCGTCGTGAAACGGACCGCCTTCGCGCGGCCGTTCTTGAGCACGGCGAGGTTCGCGGGGGTGATCCCGACGCGGTCGGCGAGTTCACCGACCGACATCTTGCGCCGCGCCAGCATCACGTCGATGTCCACCACGATGGGCATCAGATCACCTCGTCGAGCTCGTGCTTGAGGCCCGACGCCTGCACCAGCAGCGCACGCAGGACGCCGACGAGCAGCGCGACCCCCAGCACGAGGCCGCCCGCGCCGCCGACGAGGAGCACCAGGCCCGGCGGCACGTCGGTCGGCGCGAGCAGGGCGCCGAGTGCGAAGAGCAGCAGTGCGGCGACCAGGACCGAGCCCATGATCACATCGACCCACCGGAGGGCCCGCGGGGTGAACACCGTGCCGCGCGCCACCATGCTGAGGAGTCGCCAGACGCAGACCATCGTGACCTGGATCGTCGCGATCCCTGCCACGAGGATCACCGGGAGCCAGAGACGTATCGCCGGTGGCGCAGATGCCTCGGCGAGGTCGACGGCCACCAGCGGCACCATCCAGACCTGCACGAAGAGCGACCCGGCCAGGCCGCAGACGAGGATCACCCTCAACGCGACGATCAACCACTTGTGCACTGCCCACTCCTATCGTGTTACGAGACTTACCTATCGTAACTCGATAGATCGATCCTGCCCAGCCTCCATCACGTGAGTTGCCGCCGGGTGTCCATTTCTCCGGCTCGCGTTGCGACGCGGCTCCCTGCGGCCGTATGCTTCCGGCAATTTGGTCAACTTTCGAGGGCGGACTATGAGCACCGAAACCATCACGCGCGAACCACGACACGACGACGATTTCTCCTTCGAAGCCGTTCCACTCCAAAGCCGACGTTCCTTCTGGGCCGTCGGCTTTGTCATGCTGGGCTTCACCTTCTTCTCCGCCTCGATGAGCGTCGGGGCCCGTCTCGGCAACGGGCTCGACCTGGGCGGCTTCGTCGCCGCCGTCGTGATCGGCGGGGCCATTCTCGCCGCCTACACCGGGCTGCTCGGCTACCTCGGGGCGAAGACCGGGCTGGGCTTCGACCTCCTCGCCCAGCGGTCCTTCGGCCGGGTGGGCAGCTACCTGCCGTCGGCGCTCATCTCGTTCACGCAGATGGGCTGGTTCGGCGTGGGCGTGGCGATGTTCGCCATCCCGACCGGGGAACTCCTGGGCATCGGCGCCTGGCCGATCGTGCTCGTCGCGGGCGCCGCGATGACCGCCTCCGCCTACTACGGCATCCGCGCCATCGAGATCGTGAGCTTCATCTCCGTCCCGTTGATCGCGCTGCTCGGCACCTACTCCATGGTGCTGGCCGTCGACGGCGGCGGGGGACTCGCCGAGGTGTTCGCGAGGTCCGAGGGCATGCCGCTGATGGTGGCGGTCGGGCTCGTCGTCGGGTCGTTCATCTCGGGCGGTTCCGCCACGCCCAATTTCACGCGGTTCGCGAAGACGACGCGTTCGGCCGTGGTCACCACCGTGGTCGCGTTCCTCCTGGGCAACACCCTGATGTTCAGCTTCGGGGCCGTCGGCGGCGCCTTCACCGGCAAGGACGACATCTTCTACGTGATGATCGCCCAGGGTCTCGCAATCCCGGCGCTGCTGGTGCTCGGCGCGAACATCTGGACCACCAACAACAACGCGCTCTACACCACCGGCCTCGGTTACGCGAACATCACCAAGATCAGCAAGAAGCCGCTGGTCGTCGTCGCCGGCACGTTCGGCACCCTGCTGGCGCTGTGGCTCTACGACAACTTCGTGGGCTGGCTCTCCTTCCTGAACGCCACCCTGCCGCCCATCGGCGCGATCCTGATCGCGGGCTACTTCGCGCACCGCGACGAGTACCGGCCGGGCAGCGGGCCCCGCCACGCCGTCGTCTGGGCGGCCGTCGCGGGAGTGGTCGGCGGCGCGATCGTCGGTTGGACGGTCACGTGGGGCATCACCTCGCTCAACGCGGTGGCCGCCGCACTGGCGATCTACTTCGTGGGGCTGAGCGTCGAGAAGGCGGTCCGTCGATGAACCTCCTCGTCCGCAACGTACGCATCGAGAACCAGCAGGGGACCAGCGACATCCGCATCGTCGACGGCCGTTTCGCCGAGATCGACACCCACCTGGACCCCAACCCCGGCGAGGCCGTCGTCGACCACGGTGGCCGCCTCGCGCTGCCGCCCTTCATCGAGTCGCACGTCCACCTGGACTCGGCCCTGACCGCCGGGGAGCCGCGGTACAACGAGTCGGGCACCCTGTTCGAGGGCATCGAGATCTGGAGCGAGCGCAAGCGGACGCTCACCGTCGAGGACGTGAAGGATCGCGTCCGGCGTGCGGTGAGGCAACAGGCTCGGTTCGGCATCCAGTACGTGCGCAGCCACGTCGACGTGACCGATCCGGAACTCACGGCGCTGCGGGCGTTGCTCGAGCTGCGGGAGGAGTTGGCGGACTCCGTGACGCTGCAACTCGTGGCGTTCCCGCAGGAGGGCATCGAGTCGTTCCCCGACGGTCGGCAGCTGATGCGCCGGGCGGCGGAGATGGGGGTGGACGCCATCGGCGCGATCCCGCACTTCGAGTTCACGCGCGAGTACTCGGTCAGCTCGCTCGACTTCGCCGTGGAGCTCGCCCAGGAGTTCGGGCTGCTCGTCGACGTGCACTGCGACGAGATCGACGACGAGGACTCGCGGGGGCTCGAGACCCTCGCCACCCGGGCGTACGAGGCGGGGATCGGCGAGCGGGTGACCGCCTCCCACACCACCGCCATGCACTCCTACAACAACGCCTACTTCATCCGGCTGCTGCGCCTGCTGAAGCTGAGCGGCATCAACTTCGTCTCCAACCCGCTCGTCAACACCCACCTCCAGGGGCGGACGGACACCTACCCCAAGCGCAGGGGAGTGACCCGGGTGAAGGAACTGACGGAGGCGGGACTGAACGTGAGCTTCGGCCAGGACGACATCGTCGATCCGTGGAACCCGCTCGGCACCGGCAACCTCCGCGACGTCGTGCTGAACGGGCTGTACGTGACGCAGATGATGGGTCACGCCGAGATCCTCGACAGCTACCGCTTCGTGACGCACAACGCGGCCCGGACGCTGCACCTGGACGGGTACGGCATCGAGGTCGGCAACCCGGCGAACTTCATCGTGCTCGACGCGCCCAGCTGGTACGAGGCGCTGAGCTTCGGGTCGCAGGTGGTGGCGTCCTACCGGGCCGGCCGGGAGATTGTACGGGCACAACCGGCGAGCTTCGAAGTGCTGTTCTGAAATTCGGGCGGCTGCAGCGTTCGGGAACGGCCGGGACCGTCCAGTGGCAGACTTTTTCTATGTCGGAAACGAACTTCATTGAGTTGTCGCTGGGGGACCCGCTGTGGGACCGAGCCCTGCCGGTGCTGCAGTCGCTGCGTCCCCACCTCGATCGTGCGAAGCTCGATCAGTTGCTTTCCGAAGGCGCGCCCCAGGGACTGCGATTCACCGCGGTGGTCCAGGGCGACACCTGTTTCGCGGTTGCCGCGTGGCGCGTGATGGCCTCCACGACGGCGCTGCGACGGTTCTACATCGACGCGATCGTCACCGATCCCGAGCACCGGAACGAGGGGCACGGTACCCGGCTGTTCCGGATGCTCGTGGCCCGGGCGAAGGAGTTGCGCTGCGACACCGTCGAACTCAACGCCGCGGTGGACCGGTTCGACACGCACCGGTTCCTGCTCAAGGAGCGCATGGAGATCACCGCGCACCACTTCCGGCTGGCGCTCAGCTGAGGCATGATTGGCACGCACCGGCGCGCATGCGCTAGTGTTCTTCCTCGGGCCCACAAGGGCTCGGCGGGCTGTAGCGCAGCTTGGTAGCGCACTTGACTGGGGGTCAAGGGGTCGCAGGTTCAAATCCTGTCAGCCCGACCGATAGGCCAGAGCGGGGCAGTTCGAGGACTTCGAACTGCCCCGTTTCCATGCCCGGATCAATACATGTCACGACGCACGTCATAGCCAGAATGCGGCAAGCCATCCTGTGACGACGCCTGTCACGAACAACGTGGCCACCACCAGTGCGACGACCCGCCAACGAGCGATCACGAGCATGCCTGTGATGCTGCCGATGCTGGTGCCGGCGCCCGTGGTCAGGAAGGCGATGGCGGCCCCCGGGCTCATTCCGCCCTCGACGAGGCCGGCAACCAACGGCAGCGATGCGTCGCTGTTGAGGTAGACGGGGACGCCGAGCAGCGCCGCGAGCGGGACGGACCACAGCGGGTTGCCCTGCCCCAGCCATTCGGTCAGGAAATGCGCGGGGACGATGCGGATGATGAGGTACCCGACGAAGGCGAAGGCGAGGAAGAACAACGCGACCTTCCGCATGTTCGACCAGAGCGCGTTGACGAGACGCCGGACCCGGAGATCATGGGCCACCGCGCGCGTCCGCGGTTCCGCGAGCGCGAGGAGCGAGCGACCGCTCGGTGACGGCGGCTCCGTCGTCACTCCGAGGCTCTTGGCACCGATCGGCATGGGGACCGGCATCGAGCTCATCCGTGCCTGCCCGTCGAGCAGGCCGCGGCGTTCCAGCCACCATGCCGCAAGGCCACCGAGCACTCCGACGCCCACCGATGACAGGAGATAGGTGAGGGCGAACGGCGACCCGAAGAGGCCCACAGACAGGACGAACTCGGAGGGGCTCGTGAGGGGCGAGGACGCCATGAACGCCACGACTGGCGCCCAGGGCACGGAGGAGGCCAGGGCACCGAGCACGATGGCCGTGGTCCCGCAGGAGCAGAACGGCGTCAAGGCACCCACTGCCACGGCAGCCGCAACGGCGACCCAGCCCCGTCGACGCAGCCAATGCGCTAGGTGCTGCTGGTCGACGTACGTCTGGATCCACGACGCGATGACCGTGCTGAGCACGAGATACGGCCAGTTCTTGGAGAGTGTTGCCCACACGTCTCCGGCTACCGAAACTAGAAGGGCGGCTGAGTCTTGCACGTTTCCCCGATTCATAGATGGCCGTCGATTGATCGACAATGGTCGATATGATAGATGTATGTCTATGAGTCAAGTGGTTCCCCGACAGGCGGTGGCGGATCTGTGCTGCTCGCCCGTGCTCCAGGCGGAGTTGAATGCCGACGAGGCGCAGCAGTTGGCGCGCGCGCTCAAGGTGTTGGCGGATCCGGCCCGGCTACGGCTGCTGAGCCTCATCCGTCGCGCCGACGGGGGCCGCACGGCCACCGTCGACCTCTCCGACCGACTGGGGCTCACGCAGCCGACGATCACGCACCATCTCGGAGCGCTGTACGACGCCGGCTTCGTGTGCCGCGAGCGGCAGGGGCGACAGACCTGGTACTCCGTGAACACCGACGGGGTCGAAACCATCCGCCAGTTGCTGGATCCGGAACTGCCCGCGGCATCGGACGAGCCCGGGAGTTAAGGCAGCACATCGGGCGCTTTGCAGCGAGGTCCGGCGGAGCCGGGGCTCCCGGGTTATCGTGGCTTCGTGAGCACGTCACGCGCCCGCGAGGGCCATGATCGGGCCATCGCGAGGCTGCGATCGTCATACGACGCCATACCGGCCGGGCGGCCGGTCCGGCTCGCGAAGCCCACGTCGAACCTGTTCCGGCCGAGATCGGGTACCGGGGCACCGGGGCTGGATGCATCGGGCCTCACCAGTGTGCTGTCGGTGGATCCCGTCGGGCGCACCGCTGAGGTCCAGGGCATGTGCACCTACGAGCGGCTCGTCGACGCGACGCTCGCGCACGGCCTCATACCGCCCGTCGTCCCGCAACTGAAAACGATCACGCTCGGCGGCGCCGTGAGCGGCCTCGCCGTCGAGTCCACGAGCTTCCGCAATGGCATGCCGCACGAGTCGGTCCTCGAGATGGACGTATTCACCGGCTCCGGTGAGATCGTGACCACACGGCCGGGGGAGCCGTTGTTCGACGCATTCCCGAACTCGTACGGCTCGCTCGGGTACGCCACCCGCCTCCTGATCGAACTCGAGGAGGTCCCGCGCTACGTGACGCTGCGGCACGTGCCGTTCCGCGATGCCTCCGCACTCGCCGATGCCGTGGAGGAGATCGTCGCCACCCGTGCGCATCAGGGCACCCGCGTGGACGCCCTGGACGGCGTTGCCTTCCAGCCGGGGGAGTACTATCTCACCGTCGCCACCTGGACGGAAAGGCTGGATGCCCCGCCCAGTGACTACACCGGCCAACAAATCTACTACCGGTCCATCAGGAGCCGAAGCACCGACCAGCTCACCCTCCACGACTACCTGTGGCGCTGGGACACCGACTGGTTCTGGTGCTCGAGGCCCTTCGGGGCACAGCACCCCCTCGTGCGGCGGCTGTGGCCGCGGCGTTGGCGTCGCTCCGACGTGTACCACCGGCTCATGGCGCTCGATCGTCGTCTCCACCTCACCGACCGACTGGACGAGCGCGCGGGCCGGCCCGTTCGGGAGCGGGTCATCCAGGACGTGGAGGTGCCCGTGGACCGACTGTCGGAGTTCCTGACGTGGTTCGACGAAGCCGTCGGGCTTCGTCCGGTGTGGCTCTGCCCACTGCGGTGGCGGGCGCAGGCCGAACCGGGCCGTCGTCCCTGGCCCACCTACCCGATGGTGAGTGGCACCACCTACGTCAACGTCGGTTTCTGGGGGACCGTGCCGGGGGACCCACGGGGCCCGCGGGGCAGGACGAACAGGGAGGTCGAGGAGAAGGTGACGGCGCTGGGCGGTCACAAGTCGCTCTACTCCGAGGCCTTCTACTCACCAGAGGCGTTCGACGAGCTCTACGGAGCCTCCAACCTCGCCGCAGTGAAGTCCCAGTACGACCCTGACAACCGGCTGACCAGTTTGTACGAGAAGGCAGTGGAGCAGAGATGAAAACCGATCGAGCCCATGCACCGACCATCGCGGAGGTGGTCACCTCGTTGCTCCGCGAGCCCCTCCCTGTGCGCTTCACCGCATACGACGGAAGCACCGCCGGCCCAGAGGCCTCAGAATTGGGTCTGGCGCTCCGCAGCCCGCGCGGGCTGTCGTTCCTCCTCACCGCCCCCGGGGAACTGGGACTCGTCCGCGCGTACCTGTCCGGCGACCTGGAACTGGAAGGGGTCCATCCGGGGGACCCGTACGAGATCCTCAGGTTGGTGCGCGACCGACTCGAGTTGAGGATTCCGTCACCATCAGAGGGGCTGGACCTGGCACGACGACTCGGCCCCTCCCTGCTGAGGCCGCCCTCCCCACCGAGCATCGAGCAGCCGCCGGCGTGGCGGTGGGCCGTGCTGGGGCTTCGTCATTCGAAGGCGCGTGACTCCGCCGCGGTCTCGCACCACTATGACGTCTCCAACGCGTTCTACGAGCGGGTCCTCGGCCCCTCGATGACCTACACGTGCGCCGTGTACCCATCTGAAGCGGCGACCCTCGAGGAGGCCCAGGCCGAGAAGCACGACCTCGTCTGCCGGAAGCTCGGGTTGCGACCCGGCATGCGGCTGCTGGACGTGGGCTGTGGGTGGGGAGGCATGGTCCGGCACGCGGCGAAGCACTACGGCGTGCGCGCCCTCGGAGTGACGCTGTCCCGGGAGCAGGCGAGTTGGGCTGCGGGGGCCATCGCGGAGGAGGGGCTCACAGACCTGGCGGAGGTTCGCCACGCCGACTACCGCGACGTCGCGGAGGGCGGGTTCGACGGGATCAGCTCGATCGGGCTCACCGAGCACATCGGCGTGCGCCACTACGCCGCGTACTTCGCCTTCCTCCGCGACCGCCTCCGCCCCGAGGGCCGGCTGCTCAACCACTGCATCACGCTCCCTCACAACCGACGGGCCGACATGGGCCCCTTCCTGGACCGCTACATCTTCCCCGACGGCGAAATGGCCGGCTCCGGCACGATCATCAAGGAGATCCAGGACGTCGGACTCGAGGTGATGCACGAGGAGAACTTCCGCCCGCACTACGCCCGCACGCTGACCGAGTGGTGCCGCAACCTCGTCGACAACTGGGACTCGTGCGTCGCGGAGGTGGGTGAGCCCACCGCTCGAGCGTGGGGCCTGTACATGGCCGGGTCGCGGCTCAGCTTCGAGCGGAACCACGTCCAGCTGCACCAAGTGCTTGCGGTGCGCACTGCTGCCGATGGTTCGAGCGGTTATCCGCTCCGGCCGACGTGGTGACGCCACCGCGGGAAGCAGACCAGGAATATCGATCGGAGCGCAGGAAGGCGCATCAGGATGCTGGGCTACGTCTCGCCGCGCAACGTTTGAGATGCGCGCGCTCATGCCGATGAGCGGGCGACGGCACCATCATCCCGAACTCCCCTTGGAACGACAGCGGACGTCCTCCGGCAGGCATCGGTTAGGTGTTAACTGGGGAAGGCGCTGTGGACGTGCGACTCGTCGTGCCGCGGAAGATGCGCTCATGCACTGTGCCCTAAAGCACCTTGCTATGCCCATACTCGTTGAGCAGTACGGTCGGATTCGCCTGAATGTGCTCAGGGTAGATGGAACCTTCCCAGAAAATCATAGTCCCCGATTGCTGATCCAGACCGTACACCGGACGTAGAGCCGACAGCGAGGACACGCCACTGCTGCAGCGCGCTGAGAGCCATGTCAGAAACTGCACAAGTGGGTAGCCGCCCAATTCTTTTCCCGGCGCGTGCTCCAAGAAAGCAGTCATAGGAAGATGCTTATAGGTTCCATCGGGTTGGAGTTTGGGGGCAAGTGCGGAGAAGCTCGTGCTCCAGAATCCTCGGTCGGCGATTAGGAGAGCGTCCAACTCTTCGCTCGGATGTCCGACAGCGTACCCGTCGACGCTATGAACAAGATCATCATAGAGGGTTCTGAAGTCGCCTCTGGGATCTTGGGATGAAGGCATCAACCCCGTCGATTGGCTCAGGAGGCCAAAGGGAACTGGCCCGGTCATTACCTCGGGCCAAGCGCTGCCGAACGTTCCCGCAACCGAGTTGATCATCCGCTTCTGTTCAAGAGCGTCCAGGATGTCCTTCTTCCTCAGCGTCAACTTGCACGAGAAAGCCGCTAAGACGCCGCTTATCAGGACCGTCGGTTGGTCGGTCAGCGCACTTGGGTAGTCGGGCCCCTTCTACATTCATGTAAAGCGGGTCGAAGCAAGTCGCACGCGCAAAGATCCCGCATGGCAGTGCCGGACAGTGGCCCGACGTCAACGAGTCGTTTCCCGGTCTGACCAGGCCCGACATGCTCAGTAGCGCACCGCCGTAACTCCGGGTCCCGGATCATGCGAGGTGCTAGCCGTGCCTGAACTTCCTGAGGTCGAGGTCGTGCGCCGTGGACTCGACGATCATGCCCGTGGCCGTACGATCGCCTCGGCCACTATTCTGCATCCGCGTGCGGCCCGCCGTCATGTGGGCGGTCCGGGGGATCTGGCAGTGCGGTTGGTCGGTGCGATGATCACCGGGACTGCGCGACGCGGTAAGTACTTGTGGCTGGTCCTGGACGGCGAGGACGCGCTGCTCGCGCATCTGGGGATGAGCGGGCAGATGCTCATCACCTCGCCGGAGGCGGCAGTCGCTACTCACGAGCGGGCTCGGTTCACCTTCACCGACGGCGGCCATGATCTGCGGTTCGAAGACCAGCGCACGTTCGGGCATCTGATGTACGACGAGGGCGGTGCGGTGCTGCCTTCGCCGATTGCCCACATTGCGCGGGATCCGTTCGATCCGCTGTTCGACCAGGCGGCAGCGGTCGCGCGGATCAAGACCAGGCGCACCGGGATCAAGCGCGTGCTGCTGGATCAGAGGGTGGTGTCCGGTATCGGGAACATCTACGCCGACGAGGCGCTCTGGGCTGCCAAGGTGCACGGGGAGACGGCGGCATCGTCGTTGAGCAAGCCAAGGATATCTGCGCTGATCGATGCCGCGCGGGAGGTCATGGATGCAGCGCTCGTTCAGGGCGGAACGTCGTTCGATTCCCTCTATGTCGACGTGGCCGGCAGCAGCGGGTATTTTGCCCGCAGCCTGAATGCCTACGGTCGTGCCGGCCGGCCCTGCAGGCGCTGCGGGACGCCGATCGTGCGGGAGTAGTTGATGAACGGGTCGAGCTATTCTTGCCCGCTCTGCCAGCGGAAACGCTAGTCGAGAGGTCGTCTCTCGAGTTGCAGGCGGACCGCGGTCGCAGTGGGGTTCGGCTCGATCCGCTGTACATAGATATATAGCGAGTCTCATCGCCGTGGATGGTGGACCGCGGTCAGCTCTGCTAGCTCGGCGAGTCCCGAGTGAACAGATCCGGCCCTTCTGAACCGGTCTGTCCTCGTGTCCTGACGTGGTGCTCGCCAATCGACCAAACCGAGATGTCGATGCCAGAACGGCTCCTCTGGCCATCGTCCCTGCCGCCATCCCTGAAGGGGGCAGCATCGTTGCGCAACTGCGCATCGTCGTGCGCCCTGGAACAGCGGTCTGTCGGATTCGCCGGTCGCGGCTCTCTTGTCTATACGTACCGGCAGACCTGGTCCGCGCTGCAGGTCTCGGGCTCGGGGTGCGCCGCGTCGTCCCGGAGGTTGGCGATGGTGTCGCGCAAGGCGGTGAGCTGGGCGATCTGCTGCTCGATGTCGCGCAGGCGCGCGTCGAGCAGGTCTCGGACGTGGGCGCACGGGGCGTGGCCGGCGTCGCGGATGTCCACAATCTGGCGGATCTGGGCGAGCGTGAGGCCGGCAGCCTGGCCGCGGTGGACGAAGTCGACGCGCGCGATTGCGTCCGGCGGGTAGTCGCGGTACCCCGACGACGTCCTGTCGGGCGGGGGGAGCAGCCCCTGCTCTTCGTAGAACCTCAGCGTCTTCGCCGTGGTGCCGGCCGCCTCGGCGAATTCCCCGATCCTCATGGCCTCCTCCATCCGTGTCGCGGCCGCACTTGACCTTCCTCTGTACTGGAAGGTCCAGTATGGCTGAGACGGAGCAGAAATCCAAGGACTGACAGGAGCAGCGATGCCTACCAAGTACGACCTCGCCATCATCGGATCCGGAGGCGGCGCGTTCGCCGCCGCCATCCGCGCGACCACGCTCGGCAAGTCGGTGGCGATGATCGAGCGCGGGACCTTCGGCGGCACGTGCGTGAACACCGGCTGCGTGCCGTCGAAGGCGCTCATCGCCGCCGCTGATGCCCGGCATGTTGCCGTAGACGCCTCGCAGCGGTTCCCCGGCATCGCCACGGCCGCGGGACCGGTGGACATGCCGACGCTGATCGGCGGGAAGCAGGACCTCGTCGAAGGCTTGCGGGGTGAGAAGTACGTGGACGTCGCCGAGTCGTACGGCTGGCACGTACGGCAGGGCGAAGCCGCGTTCGCCGGCACCCCTGAAGCGCCGGTCCTCGAGGTTCGGTCTGTCGAGGGCGCTGTCGAGACGATCGAGGCCGCCCAGTACCTGGTCGCCACAGGCTCCCATCCCTGGGCCCCGCCGATCGACGGGCTGGAGGAGGCCGGGTACCTGACCTCCACGACGGCGATGGAACTGACCGAGGTCCCCGAGTCGCTGCTGGTGCTCGGCGGCGGATACGTGGCGCTGGAGCAGGCCCAGCTGTTCGCCCGCCTCGGATCGAATGTCACCCTCCTGGTGCGCTCCCGGCTGGCCTCGAAGGAGGAGCCGGAGGTGTCCAAGGCGCTGGCCGAGGTCTTCGCCGACGAGGGCATCCGGGTGGTCCGCCGAGCGGTCCCGACCAGCGTGGCTCGCAGCGCCGACGGGAAGGTCATCGTGGCCGCCGACGTGTCCGGCGGTTCGCAGGAGTTCCGCGCCGACCAGCTCCTGGTCGCGCTCGGCCGCCGGCCAGTGACCGATGCCTTGAACCTGGAGGCGGTGGAGGTCAAGACCGGCGACTCCGGGCAGATCGTGGTCTCCGACCAGCTGCAGTCCTCGAACCCCCGGATCTGGGCCGCCGGCGACGTGACCGGGCACCCCGAATTCGTCTACGTCGCCGCCCACCACGGCACTCTGGTCGCCGAGAACGCCTTCGCCGACGCCGAGAGGTCGGTGGACTATGCCCGGTTGCCGCGAGTGACGTTCACCGGGCCTGCCATCGGCGCGGTCGGCATGACCGAGAAGCAGGTCCTCGACGCAGGCATCCGCTGCGACTGCCGGGTGCTGCCGCTGGAGTACGTGCCCCGCGCGCTGGTGAACCGGGACACCCGCGGGTTCATCAAGATGGTCGCCGACGCGGACACCGGAGAGATCCTCGGCCTCACCGCCGTTGCCAAGGACGCCGGAGAGCTCGCCGCTGCCGGAGTCCACGTGCTCGGCAAGAGCGTCGCGGAGGTCGCCGACGCCTGGGCCCCGTACCTGACCATGGCCGAGGGCATCCGGATCGCCGCCAAGGCCTTCACCGCCGACGTCTCGAAGCTGTCCTGCTGCGCCTGACCCGACCCGGAAGCAGCACCTGCCCGAACTCAGAATTGGAGGAAACCGAAATGTCCGACCTCAGCACGCAACTGCCCGATCGGCTCAACAGGCCCGAGGAGACCGGCCTCGACCCCGGCCTGCTGGTCCCGCTGCTGCGGCTGCTCGTCGACGGCGACCCCGTCACGATCGAGCAGCTCGCCACCGCCGCCGGCCGCACCCCTGAGCAGGTCTGCAACGGGCTGGCCGCCGTGCCCGACACTGAGTACGACGACCAGGGCCGCATCGTCGGCCAGGGCCTCACCCTGCGCCCGACCCCGCACCGATTCGCCGTGGCCGGTCAGGAGCTCTACACCTGGTGCGCCTTGGACACCCTGGTCTTCCCTGGCCTCCTCGACCGGGCGGCCCGCGTGGAGTCTGTCTCCCCGGCCAGCGGCGAGAGGATCGTCGTCGCCGTCAACGTCGACCCTGCCACCGGCGTCACCCGCGTCGAACCCGCGAGCGCCGTCGTGTCCCTGGTGAACCCGGAGCAGATCACCTCGATCCGCTCCTCGTTCTGCGACCAGGTGCACTACTTTACATCTGCAGACGACGCCGCCGGATGGCTCGCTGAGCACCCAGGGGCTCAAGCGGTGCCGGTGATCGAAGCCCATCAGATCGGCATCGAACTCGCTTCCCACCTGCTCGACCGGCTCCGGGCCGACGCCCAGACTGCCGACCGCTGCCACCGCTGCTGCTAGCCGGGCCCCGAATGAAACGAGAACACCGATGACGACCAGACGCGACGACCGACCCGGCGGCCTGGTGCTCGGGGCAGGGGTCGTGCTCCTCATGGCACTGTGCTGCGGTCTGCCGCTGCTCATCGCCGGCGGCGTGCTCGCCGGCCTCGGCGGGATCCTCGCCAACCCCTGGGTGGTAGGCACCGGCATGGCGCTCGTGGTACTCGTCGTACTCGCCGCCGCCCACCGCCGGACCCGCAGCGACCGCACCGGCCACGACTGCTGCCCGACCATTGATTCCGATCATGCCACCGACACGAAGGAAGACCAGAACCTATGACCACCCCCCTCACCCGCCGCGCGGCCCTCTCGTTCGCAGGCCTCATGGTCGCAGGACCGCTGGTCCTGACCGCCTGCGGCAAATCTGACGACGCCGCGCCCACAGCCGATGTCGGCTCGCCCGCGGCCGTGACCAGCATCGACGGCAGGCAGGTCAGCCTGCCCGCCGCGGGGAAGCCCACCGCGGTGTTCTTCTTCTCTGTCGGCTGCGGCGAATGCGTCGGCGGGGCCCGATCCCTCGGCGAGGCCGCCGCCAGCGCGGAAGCGAACGGCACCGGTGCCGGATTCCTCGCCGTCGACATGGATCCGCGCGAAACCAAGGAGACTATCGAAGGCTTCATGAAATACGTCGAGGCTGAACGCGTCCCCGCCGCCATCGACCAGGGCGCAACCCTGTCCCAGCGATTCGACGTCGCCGCGCTATCCACGCTCATCATCGTCGATTCCGACGGCCGGGTGACTTTCCGCGCCACCGACCCCGACGCTGAGACGATCATCGGCGAGCTCGAAAAGGCCGGGGCCTGAGCCATGGGTGGACTCCTTGCCCTCGCCTTCGCTGCCGGAATGATCGCCCCGGTCAACCCCTGCGGTTTTGCACTGCTTCCGGCATGGATCACCCACGCGCTGGGCGACGCCGCATCCTCCCCGGCCCCGGTGCGCCTCCTTCGATCGCTGCGGGCAGGCCTCGCCGTGACGATCGGGTTCGCAGGCACGCTGGCGCTGGCGGGTATCGCTGTGAGTGCCGGAGCGCGGAGCCTGATCCAGGCCGCTCCAGCACTGGGGCTCGCCGTCGGCGTCGTGCTCGTCCTGTTCGGCGCGGCGATGCTGGCCGGTCGCTCGTTCTCGCTCCGGCTGCCCGGCATCCCCAACCGGGTCACGGCGCGTCCGCCGAGCACCGCACGCATGGTCGTCTTCGGGGTCGGCTACGCCGCGGCGTCGCTGTCGTGCACCTTCGGAGTGTTCCTCGCCGTCGTCGCGCAGGCGCAGGCCACAGCCAGCTTCGCCGGCCTGCTCCTCGTCTTCGCCGTCTACGCCGCGGGATCCGCGAGCGTCCTGCTGCTCGTCGCCGTCACCGCTGCCGCTGCCGGTACGGCGCTCTCGCGACGCATTGCCTCACTGGCACGCTATGGCCCCAGGGTCACCGCCGCCGTGCTCATCCTCACCGGGGCCTACCTGGCCTGGTACTGGTACCCGGCCGTCACCGGTGACGCTTCAGCGTTCGGCCGCACCAATGCCGTCGCCGCGGTCGCAACTTCGGTGTCTGACTGGGTCCAGGGGCACGTCGGCGTCGTGACCGGAGTGTCCGTCGCGGCCGTGTTCGTCGCGCTGCTGCTCGGAACCCTCGCCGGACGCCGTCCTATGTCCATCTGGAAGGCCAAGGGAGACTGCTGCGACGCCGAGCAAGCGCACTCTGCCGACGACCGGCCGAGCGCGACGACGGAGTGAGCACGACTCTGCCGGAATCTGAGGACGATTGACTCGACGTCGTAACTACCGCCGAGCGCCAAAACTACAGCGCCAAGATCATCTGGCGGCGAATATGGCGGGGAAGACTTCCGGCCCGTACCGAGAAGGTGAGTGGACGCGACGGACGCCCGCTCATCAGGACAATGATCCGAGTCTCGGTCTTGGACTAGGCGCTCGGCTCGGTCGTGCACGACGTGCACGTCCAGAAGATCGGCAAAGCTGCGCTGCGGCTGACGCGCGAACAGGCGAGGACATCACCCGGATCTTCGCTGACCACCTGCTCGAATGTGATGGCAAACGAAAATGAGGTGTCGAAGCTGGGTCTTCGCAGCAGGGATGTAATGTCCATCCGTCGATGGCAGAGGTTTCCTGGACCGTAGATCGCTTGTGGCCGGCTCTTTCCTCGACTGCGCCCGTTCCTCTCAGGCTGAAGTCCTGAGGCTCCGTTCTCGTAACATAGGCACTGTACGTCACCACGCCCGCCGGCGTGAATCCGCCGGTGAACAGTTCAGACCCCTTCGTCACACCTCCCGTAATTCATTGCTCCTATTGTGGGACGCAGGCTACGGGGTGCACCTTCTGGCTGGCTATGGGATCGCTCGACACCCGTGCGAGCGCTGCGGAACGCAGATAGTACGGAAGAAGATCATGAACCGATCGAGCCACCTCTGCCCGGTTTGCCAGCTGGAACGATAGAGGCCCTGCTTCACGCGATGAGTGTTGCTTCGACGCGCCTTGATCAATGCACGTAGGCCCCAGCATCGATCGAATACGCCCCGCCGGATGCAAGAACTCGGTGAAGTAGAACTGAACCGGACTCCGAATACCGAGGTCGCACTTTCGTGACGAAACATCTCCTGTGGGTGGCGATGTTCAGCTGTTCCAGTTTCATCACGGCTGGGCATTTCGTACGCGATGATTCTCGCCCGGCCTCGGCGAGGCGAGGTTCAGGCAGACCAGGCCGACACCGGCGACCACGAAGACGTCCGCGACGTTCCCGACGAAGAGGCTCCCGTAGGCGAGGAAGTCCGTGACGTGCCCTTGACCGATCGCGGGCGGGTTACCGAGCCGGTCGACGAGGTTGCCGACCGCACCGCCGAGGACCATGCCCAGGGCAAGGCCCCACCGCAAGCCCCGAAGCCGCACGGCGAACACGACCACCGCCACCGAAGCGAGGACGCCGACGGCCGTGAAGATCCACGTCGATCCCGCGCCGAGCGAGAACGCGGCCCCGGGGTTGTAGACCAGGGACAGGCCGAACAAGTCGCCGAGCAGCGGGACCCGTTCGCCCGGCGTCAGCCGCGCGGCCGCGAGGGCCTTCGTCCCCTGGTCCAGAGCGAGGCCGAGCGCGCCGACGGCGAGAGCTGCGCCGACCGCCCGCCGGGTGGGAGGAGGCGGGGCCTTCTCGTCCGCGACGCCGGCGTCAGCCGTCTCGACGGCATCCGGCACGTTCACGAGGCGGTCTTCCTCGTCCTGGCGGCGCGGAGCCCGTTGAGGATCACTATCACCTCGGCGATCTCGTGCACCAGCACCACCGCTGCGAGGCCGAGCACGCCGAACAGGGCCAGCGGCAGCAGCGCGGTGATTATCAGCAGGGACAGGATGATGTTCTGGTTGATGATGTGCCTGCCGCGGCGGGCGTGGTCGAACGCGCGCGGGAGGAGCCGCAGGTCGTGGCCGGTGAAAGCGACGTCGGCGGACTCGATCGCGGCGTCGGAGCCGGTCGCGCCCATCGCGATGCCGATGTCCGCGGCGGCGAGGGCGGGGGCGTCGTTGATGCCGTCGCCGATCATCGCGACCGAGCCGTGCCTGCCCAGCTCGCTGATCGCGGCGGCCTTGTCCTCCGGGCGCAGCTCGGCGCGCACGTCCTCGATCCCGGCCTGCGCGGCCAGCGCCCGGGCGGTGCGGGCGTTGTCGCCGGTGAGCATCGTCACCCCGACGCCCTGGGCGGCGAGGGTGCGGACCACCTCGGGGACCTCGGGGCGCAGCTCGTCGCGGACGCCGATCGCGGCGACCGGGACGCCGTCGCGGTGCACGATCACGACGGTCATGCCCTGCTCCTCCAGGCCCGCGACCTGGTCCTTGAGCGTCCCGGCGTCCAGCCATCGAGGGCTGCCGACGGTGACCCGGGCCCCGTCGAGGGTGCCCTCGATGCCGTGCCCGGCCTGCTCGGTGACCTCCAGGGCGGCGGGGGCTCCGGGTGCGGCGGCGGTGATCGCGGCGGCCAGCGGGTGGGTGCTGTGCTGCTCCAGGGATGCCGCCCAGGCCAGGGCCTGCGCCTCGGTCACGCCGTCCGTGGTGAGGACGGCGGTGACGGCGGGCTCGTTGCGGGTGAGGGTGCCGGTCTTGTCGACGGCGACGTGGCGGATCACGCCGAACCGTTCGAACACGGCACCGGACTTGATGATCACGCCGAACCTGCTCGCCGAGCCGATCGCGGCGACGACGGTCAGCGGGACGGAGATCGCCAGCGCGCACGGCGACGCGGCGACGAGCACCACGAGGGCGCGGGTGATCCACAGCTCCGGGTCGCCCAGCAGCGAGCCGATGACCGCAACAAGGGCGGCGAGGATCAGCACCCCAGGCACGAGCGGACGGGCGATGCGGTCGGCCAGGCGGGCACGGTCGCCCTTCTCGGCCTGCGCCTGCTCGACCAGCTCCACAATCGTGGTCAGCGAGTTGTCGGTGCCCGCCGCGGTCGTCTCGACCTCCAGGGCACCGGCAGTGTTGATCGCCCCGGCCGACACCGCGTCGCCGGGCTCGACCTCCACCGGGATCGACTCCCCGGTGATCGCCGAGGTGTCCAGGCTCGACCGGCCCGTGCGGACGATCCCGTCGGTCGCGATCCGCTCACCCGGACGCACGAGCATCAGCTGACCAACGGCCAGATCCTTCGCGGCGACCTCCACGGACGCGCCATCCCGCCGGATGGTCGCGGTCTCCGGGACCAGCTTGAGCAGCGCCCGCAGCCCGCCACGGGCGCGGTCCATCGCCTTGTCCTCCAGCGCCTCGGCGATCGAGTACAAGAACGCCAACGCTGCGGCCTCCTCGACGTAGCCGAGGATGACCGCGCCCACCGCGCTGATCGTCATCAGCAGCCCGATGCCCAGCTTGCCCTTGAAGAGCTTGCGGATCGCGCCCGGGGTGAACGTCGACGCACCCAGCAGCAGGCCGATCCAGAACGCCGCCAGCGCCGGGATCTCCGCACCCGTCCATTCCAGGACCAGGCCCGTGCCGAACGCGACGCCGGAGAGCACCGGGACCATGATCCCGCGGTCACGCCACCACGGACGCTCCCGCTCCTCCTCGCCGACCCGGGTCTCCGGCTCGTCGCAGCCGCACGCCGCGCTCACGCGCCCGCTCCCGTCCCGCAGCAGCCCGGCACCGTGCACTCGGCGTCCACGCACGGCGCGTGCTCGTCCACGGCCAGCGTCACGTCCACCAGCGCCGTGAGCGCCGCCGCGAGGTGCGGGTCGGCGATCTCGTAGCGCGTCTGCCGCCCCTCGGGCTCGGCGACCACGATCCCGCAGTCACGAAGACAGGTCAGGTGGTTCGACACGTTCGAGCGCGTCAGCTCCAGCTCGCGCGAGAGCACGGCCGGGTAGCTCGGCCCGTCCAGCAGGGTCATCAGGATCCGGGAGCGCGTCGGGTCCGCCATGGCCCGGCCCAGCCGGTTCATGACGTCGAGGCGAGAAGCAATAGTCAGCATGCACTGAACTATACAGCAATGGCTGACTTATTGGCTATTACTGATCGGGCACCGGCGCGGTCCGTGCGAAGGCCCGGAACGCGCACTCGGACCGGCACTGCTCGTCGCTGTCCGGGCAGTCGTCGACGTGGGCCTGCGCCGCGCTCAGTTGTTCCTGGAGTACGGTCAGGATGCTGATCTGCCGTTCGACGGCGGCGATCTGCTCGGCCAGCAGCGGCTGCAGCGCGACCTTGACGCCGGTGCAGGTGCCCGTGTCGGCGAGCTCCAAGAGGCGGCGGATCTCGGGCAGTTCGAGTCCGAGCCGCTTGGCTGAAGCGATGAAGTCGAGCCGCTCGAGGTGGCCCTCGTCGAAGTCCCGGTATCCGTTCGGGCTCCGGCGCGCCGCGAGGAAGCCGAGGCGCTCGTAGTAGCGCAGCGTGCTCGCCGGCACTCCGCTGCGCTCGGCGACCTCGGAGATCTTCATGCTTCGAGCCTATGCTTCGCTAGCTTGACCTTCAACCCGGGTTCAAGGTCTAACGTTTTTCTGTAGGCGGGATTGCCCGCCCTTGCACGTGATGAGGGAGAACAGATGCAGATGAGCGTGGAATGGATGGAGCGGCACCAGGTCGCGCTCTATGTCGCGGGGCTGGCGATCGGGGCCGTCGTCGGGCTGGCCTGGCCCGTGGTCGCCTACCCGGCCGAGCTGGCGATCCACCCAGTGCTCGCGCTGCTGCTCTACGCCACGTTCCTCGGCATCCCGTTCGGCAGAATCGGGCACGCCTTCCGCGACTGGCGCTTCCTCGCCGCGATCCTCGTCGTGAACTTCGTGCTGGTGCCCGCCGTCGTCTGGCTGCTGTCGGGGATCGTGGCCCACGACCAGGTGCTCCTCGTCGGCGTGCTGTTCGTGCTGCTGACCCCGTGCATCGACTATGTGATCGTCTTCGCCGGGCTTGCCGGCGGCGACGAGGAGAAGCTCTTGGCAGCCGCCCCGCTGCTGATGCTCACCCAGATGCTCCTGCTGCCGCTGTACCTATGGCTGTTCGTCGGAGCGGAGTTCGTGGGGTCCGTGGAGTTCGCGCCGTTCGTCGAGGCCTTCGTGCTCATCATCGCCCTGCCCCTCGTGGGCGCGGCGCTGACCCAGCTGTCCGCGGCCAGATCGCGCGCCGCGCGCAGGGTCGAACAGGCGGTCATGGGCGCGATGGTGCCGCTCATGGTCGCCACGCTCGCGGTCGTCGTCGCCTCGCAGATCGCTGGCGTGAGCGCGCGGCTCGGCTCTCTGCTCCTCGCGGTGCCGGTCTACGTCCTCTTCGCCGCCGTGATGGTGCCGGTCGGGATGCTGGCGGGCAGAGTCGCGGGCCTCGACGTGCCGGGCAGACGGGCGATCGTGTTCAGCGGCGCGACCCGGAACTCACTCGTCGTGCTGCCGCTGGTGCTCGCGCTGCCCGCGGCGTTCGACCTCGCGCCCCTCGTGGTCGTCACGCAGACCCTGGTCGAGCTGGTCGTCATGGTGGTTTTCGTGCGACTGATCCCGTGGATCATCCGCGTGGCTCACGATCCTGAGATAGGACCGGCGAAGTCCGTGTCGTAGAAGCCTCGTGCAACGGGGGTGCCGGGATCCCTCAATCAGAGAAGTGCCGAAGGCGGGCCTCGGCTCTCGTCAGGGCGGCCGGCGGGCGTCGCTCAGGTCCCCACTACCACCTGATCGAACAGAAGGCCAAGAGAAGGAGAAGTGGAGGCCGGGACTGCTTCGATGGCGAAGGCGTCCTGTGCGCACGGGTCGCGGATGCCCGATCCTTCCTTCGATCGGGCAGTTGGTAGGTTGACGTCGTGAGGCCGTACTCTGGTGTGGAGGCAGCACACATCATACGCACGTCACTTAGCGGTGAAGTAGCCTCTGACCAGCGAAAACGCCATCGTCGTACTCTCCCAGTTTTTCAATGTATCTATCGTGGGAAGTAGGGCCTTAGGATCACCAAGTCAATCTCGTTCGTCTCACCGCTCGGCCCGACAATGTACTTGCGCGTCACGATCTGGCCCAGGGGGAGCCACTTGCTTATGAGATTGACCCATGCCGCCTCGCCCTCATGGCCGGCACGTTGACTGTCTTTGTTTCGCGCGTGCTTTCGTGCAGCCTCATAATCGTCCTTGATTTCACGCGCGGCCGCGCCGATCAGAGCAATGAACTTGTCTGCACTCATAGTCAGCAATATGCCATACCCGCCCGCCGGCAACTCGCATGACGAGAACGGCGCTATGTCCGCTGGAGACGCTCGGTCATGCCGCTCCTGGTGCGGTCGTGTCGATGCGCGCGAACGATGCAGACGCGGCGGACGTGCGAACATACTGCTTGGTCGCGGGCCGCGCGGGGGGTGGTCGCCTCCCGGCCCAAGACAAGTTGGTGGACACGAAGCCGGTTTCCCTCGGTGCCGCTCTGGAACGCGGAACATTTTCGTCATACGATATCTATGTGGTGAGTGAAGAGCAGATCCAGAAGTGGGCGGATGAGGCCGAGGCCGGCTATGACGTCGAGGAGTTGAAGCGTCGTGGTCGTGGGCGTCCAGGTCGCGGGGCCGAGCCGATGCAGGTGGTCGCTGTCCGCTTGACCGCCGAGGAACTGGAAGCGCTGGATGCAGCCGCCTCACAACACGACATGAGTCGCTCCGAGGCGATCCGGGCTGCGCTCGCCCGCTTCGCGGCGTGAAGGTCCACGCCAGCGCGCTGAAGCACGGCATCTCCTCCGAGGACGCCGTGCAAGCAGCCGAGTGGTCCCTGTGGATCGAACCGCTCGACGCTGATGGGCCGCCGCAACGGGAGTTGCGCCTCGGTTTCGACACCACTGCGCGACTGCTGGAGACCGTCGTCCTCGTCTTTGAAAGCGGCGAGGAGATGGTCATCCACGCGATTCCCGCCCGCAGGAAGTACCTCGACCTCCTACCCTGACGCACTGATCTGCCGCACGCTGGCTGTTACGCTCTCGCCATGATCAAGCGAGCATCCCCGCCACTGGCTGACCTCTGGGATGAGCAGGCGCCCGGCACGCTTACTTGGTTGCAGGCTTGGTATGCGACGCAGACCAACGGTGATTGGGAACATGGCTACGGAGTCAAGATCACCACGCTAGACAATCCCGGATGGAGCGTCTCGATCGACCTCAACGAGACCCAACAGGATGGCCAGCCGTTCCTTGGTCAGGAGGTTATCCGCAGCGAACACGACTGGTACGTAGCGCGGGTCTCCCGCAGTATTTTCAAGGCCGACTGCGGCCCGCTCAACCTGGGCGAAGTGTTGCACATCTTTCGGGTTTGGGTCGACGGAAAAACCCGTGGCGTCAACTAGTTCGATGCACACGTAGTTCATCGCGCTTTTTGGCGAGCTCCAGGTCGGAGTCACTTCCAATAGTCCGGTGACCGCTGCTCGCCTTTGGGAGTGCCATCCGGAAAGGCGTACTCGGCGACCCAACATCTTGTCATGCCGCCGAGTGCGTGTGAGGCGACGGCACGGATCCCTTGTGCAGGTGTATCGCAATCACCGAACTGAGATGTTCATGCCGCACCGCAGGATTGCGGCTATTTGGCTGCGAAGCCTCCGTTGGAATGCAGCACTTGGCCGGTGATCCATCCGCCGTCGGGTGAAAGCAGGAAGCCGACCAGGTCGGCGGTGTCCTTGGGGGTCCCGAGGCGGCCTGCCGGTGTCTGCTGGGTGAGGAAGGTCCGCAGTTCGTCGTCCATCCAACCGGTGTCTATGGGTCCGGGGTTGATCACGTTCGCTGAGACTCCGTGAGCAGCCAGTTCGATCGCTGCCGCGATGACGATCCGGTCCAGAGCTCCCTTGCTTGAGCCGTAGGGCACGTTGTGGGCGGTGTGATCGCTCGTCAACGCGACGATGCGTCCGGTACGAGCGGCTCTAACCGCCGCGGGCAACTGTTCAGCGAATGCCTTGATCAGGAGCCAAGAGGCTCGGGTGTTGACCGCGTAGTGCCGGTCCCAGCTCTCCACGGTCGTGTCGAGGATAGAGGAGTCTACGCTCTCAGCGTGGGAGAGCACCAGACCCGTCAGATCACCACGTCGGTTTGCGGCGGCGATGAGCTTCGCTGGTACGTCGGGGTCGGCGAGGTCGCCTGGCAGCAGTTCGACGTCGGCACCCGCAGCCCGGCATCGTTCAGCGATGTCGTGAGGGTCGTCTGGGCCGCGCTCAAGCCCGGCGCGGTCGTCGTAGTCAGGGAGATAGCCAAGGGCAAGGTCCCATCCCTGTTCCGCGAGGTGCAAGGCAATACCGGCGCCGATGCCTCGCGAGCGGCCGACGCCGGTGATGAGCACCGTGCCGATCGTCATACGACTGGATCCAGTATGGCGGTGACTGAAGTGGAGCGACCGCTGTTGCACTTGCTTTCGGTCACGCTGCAGGCAGCAAGCGCGACTCGCAGATGCATCCGGGCGACCAGGGTGACGTGGTCGCCGGCCTTGGACAGGGGCTCCTCGACGGAGATCGTCAGGTCGGGATGGATGACCGTGTGCATGAAGAGATTGACCGGGGTGATGGTCCCGCGGTCGCGTCCGAGAGCGGTGTTGAGGTTCTGGAGGCAGGATGGGTGGTTCGCGCCGTTGTCGTAGAAGTGGTCGTACATTTCCGGACGACAGCAGGGGTGGAGCAGGTCGTGCTCACCGACGGTGTCCTCAATGAGGTCGAACATGGGCTGGTAGCGGTCCGAGTACAGCGTGTCCCCAACGTTCAGCCTGAGGGACTCGTTGCAGTCGATCGTGACACCGCTGGAGAGGATCTCGTCGGGCTCGGTGGCTGACTCGGCGAAGAAGTCGACGACCTGTCCGCCCTCGTCGTCGATGATGGTCAGTCGCTCTCCAGGGCGCATCTCGATCAGATCACCGGAGAAGGGCGGGATCGTGATCCGGCGCTGTCTGAGGGAAGGGTCCGACGGGGTCATGGAGGCAAGGTTAGCCAGGGTCGAAGGATCTTCTTGGCGGTGGGCGTGGACGCGCAAAGACTGTCAGAGGTGCCTGATTGAATAGTTCACATGAGCGATTCACTGCGGAGTCTGGAGGGCGCCATCGATGCCGCCCTGACGGATCTGCGCGCGCTCAGGATCGGCGGCGAGGAGGACGTCGCCGAGGTGAAGTCGGTACTGACCCGGCTGGAGGTGGCGGAGGCCCGGTTGGCAGGGCTGCGTCTGCAGTTGATCGGCGAGGCCCAGGCTGCGGGGGCGGCGGCCGCAGTCGATCAGGTGCGGAACTCGCCGCGCACCACGAGCGGCCAGGCCTCCGGTGTGCTGCGGTTGGGGAGGGACCTCGGGGACCGGTTCTGGGTCCTCGCCGATGCCCTGGCCGAGGGAACGATCTCGGTGGCGCAGGCCGAGGCGATCATCACCGGGCTGAAGCGACTCCCGACCGCGCTCGGCCGGCAGGAGCTCGAGCGGTGCCAGCGGCATCTCCTGACCTTCTGCGACGAGCTCGGCCCGGCCGAGCTCACCGTCGCGGCCCTTCGGATGTGGGAGCTGCTCGACCCCGACGGGGCCGACGAACTCGAAGCCACCCGCCTCAAGCGGGAGGAACGGCTCGCGAAGGCCGGGCGGGCGTTACGCCTCACCCCGGACCATCACGGCTCCATGCGGCTCTCGGGCCAACTCCCGACGGCCGACGCCGCGCTCCTGCAGGCCCAGCTCGACGCCCTGATGCCACCCGCCTCGTCCTATTTGGACGAGGGGGAGGTCCCGAGCCCCGAGGCGCGGCGCGCGGATGCGCTGATGCGTTTGGCCGGGATCGCGGCCGCCTCCGGCGAGGTCCCGGCTCAGGGCGGGGACCGTCCGCACGTGCAGGTCACGCTCCCGCTCTCGTTCCTTACCGACGGCCTCGGGGCCGCCGGAGTGTTCGGGTTCGGCGGCGAGTCGTTGTCGGCGGGGGAGGCGCGTCGGATGGCGTGCGACGCGGGACTGATCCCGCTGGTCCTCGGGTCCGACTCGCAGCCGTTGGATGTAGGGCGGGAGTACCGGCTCGTCCCCAGAGCCCTGCGGGCGGCGTTGACGCACCGGAACCAGGGGTGTGTGTTCCCGCACTGCACGGCCAGGCCGGCGGCGTGTGAAGCGCACCACATCCGGCCCTGGTGGGCCGGCGGGGACACCTCGATGCAAAATCTCGTGCTGCTTTGCCCGCACCACCACCGGCTGGTCGAGCCGGACCCGGAGCGCGCCCCCGAGTGGCAGTGGGAGATCACCATCGACGAGGCCACCGGCAGACCGATCTTCGTCCCACCCCGCCACATCGACCCCGCCCGGAGGCCGCGACAACACCGCCGCTTCCGCCTCCAAGACCTGACGGCCCCACCACCCGACGAGGGACGAGTCTGCCCAGAACCAGATCCATGGCAGCCGACAGACGAAGACCCCTGGCACCCACGCGACGTGTCCACCGACGTGAGCGGCGACCTCAGGGTGGAGGAGCACCAACTCCAGTCATGCTGATCCGGAACGCAAGATGAGGGGCGGTCCGGGTGCCCCGAACCGCCCCTCATGCCGTCTGTATCAGTGGTCGTCGCCGCCGGATCCCGGCCGCATGATGATGGTCTCTGTGAACTCGACGGCACCGCACTCAGCAGTGCCGCTGCGGCCATCGCTCGTGGTCACCTCGATGGTCGCCACGTAAGTGGTCCTTGCCATCCTGAAGGTAATGCCGTCGAAGGACTCGCTCTCGATCTGCCGCGTCCCGCTCCTGGCGAGGTCGACCGAGATCGTCAGGTCCGCGATCGGTTCGCCGGTGACGAGGTCGATGAGTTCCGTCGTCGCCTCACCGGAGCCGCCACGCAACCGGATCGTGCCTTCGCTCTCCTGTGGGTTCACCCCGTCGTCGATGACGACGTCGAACATCGGCTCTCGCAGGTCGCCCTCCAGCATTACGGCCCCGTTCTCCAGGCCCTCGAGCTCGCAGACCTCGGTCTGGAAGCCGCTGTCGCGGTAGATCTGTGCCGAAGGGTTGGTGCTCCTGACGTCGAAGGCGAGATCCTGCGATGTGCAGTCGTCATCGCCCACCAACACCTCGTAACCGGGCACCGTGACCGACGTGATGTCCACGTCGTAGTCGGTGGTGGTGATGGTGCCCTTCTCCTCCCAGCTGTTGCCGGATCGGCCACGGACCTCCTCGGTGACCGGGTCGCCGGACACGGTCCGGACACCCTCCACCGTCGCCGTGCCGGCCGGCTCGCCGGTCTCCACGTCGATCAGTTCGACTTCGGCCGAGAACGTGCCGTCCTCACCGAAAGTCGCGCTGCCCTCGAAGCCCTCCAGGACGAGTTCGTAGTCCAGCGTCTCCACGAACATGAATGAGCCCGAGCCGTCGGCGGACGCGGACGCGCCGAAGAAGACGAGGTCAGTCTCCGCCGTCTCGAAGACGCACGACATGTCGCTGATTTCGTTGACGATGTGTTCGCTCGGGGCCCCCGAGGCCGTCGGAGCGATAGCAGAAGCAGCGAGCAGTCCGCCCGTCGCAATGATCGCGGCAAGACGCCGCGAATTGGTGTTGTTCATCGGTTCCCCCCTGTGATGAGGATCACAGGTTAAGCGTCGCGGAGGCCATCAGGAGGCAGTTCCTGACGGCCCAGTGGGAACCGCCTGTTCGCCCCGGGTCAGCGCTCCGGCGCATCCTCGTCGTGGATGTCGGTGTCCCGGAGTTCGTCGACGCTGCCCGAGCCCTCTTCGCCGTAGTTCCGGGGACCGCCGTGGATGACGTGGCCGGTGTCCTGGGCATCGGGGGTGACGTCGAGCGGCGGCTCGTTCATCGCGCCGGGGTCATCGAGGTTCTGGACTTCGGACTTCTCGGACATGGGTTCCTCCAGCGTCACTTGAGTGGCCGCCATCCTAGCCCCGCACCGGTCCGGGTCAGGCCGCTTGTCGCTACTTCCACCAAGTGAGGATCGTCTCGCGCTGGAACAGCCGCACGCCTAGGGGAACGAGCACCACGTCGACCAGTGCGACGAGCCCTGCGGCACCCAAGAACAGCGCGGCGCCGAGCTGGAGGAAACCGGTCATCACACCGATCACCAGGAGAAGCAGTGGTAGCACCACGAAGCTGCCCAACTGCTCGGCCGCCCGCGGATCGGTCGTGCGGCTGCTCACGATGGTGCCTACCGCCACCGCCATCACCGTCAGGAGGGGCGCCAGAAGGAGGAGCGCGACCAGCCACATGGGGTCGATGAAGATCGCGAAGACGCGGTCGCTCACGGAGAAGATCCGGGCACCGACGAGGAACAGGGCGTAGCTGGTCCACGCGGTGAGCACTCCGGGGATGGCGGCGGCCAGGGCCTTGCCGGCGAGCAGTTCATGCGTCGCAATGGGGGTCGCCAACAGCGGCTCCAGCGACCTCGTGATCTTCTCGCCGACGATGCTGTAGGTGGCGATCGTGAGCGGCACCATCACGGGCATCAGCAGGAACAGCACCAGCATGTTCGAGGCAAGGATTGACTGCATCGCCTCCGTGGGGCTCAACCCCGCGAACCGTGGGTCCTCCAACAACCGGCCCAACTCGGCGTAGTCGGCCTCGCTGATGCCGACCCGCGACATCACGGCGAGCATGACGACGGGGATCGCGGTGATCACCAGCGGCATGACCACGACGACCGACAGCACGAGCCGGTTGCTGCGCACCTCGGCCCATTCCTTCCGCACGATCGTCCCAATTGGACTCATCGGGCCGACACCTCCTCCTGCGGCGCGCCGTGCAGGAGGCGCAGGTAGACCTCCTCCATGGAGTGGCTGAGTTCGGTGACGTACTCGACGTCGGCGCCGTGCTCGACGAGCGTCCTCACGATCAGCGGGTTCTGGCTTTCCGGTTCACCCACCGTCACGACCAAGCCCGGCCTGCCCTCCGGACCGACATCAGTCTCCGTCGGACCGAGACCCGGCACGGCGGACAGGACGGCGGCGAGGCTCGGCGCGTCACTGCCCGGCGCAAGTTGGACCCGGGTCCTCCGCCCGAAGACGCGCGCACGCAGCGCACCGGGGGTGTCGACGGCGATCAGTCGCCGCTGGAACACTGCGACCCGGTCGCAGAGCCGCTCGGCCTCGTCGAGATTGTGGGTGCAGAGGAAGATCGTGCGGCCCTGACCGCGGAGCGAATCGATGAAGTCGCGCACCGTCTTCGAGGCCTCGGGGTCCAGCCCGGACGTCGGCTCGTCGAGGAACAGGACCGGGGGTTCGTGGACGAGTGCCCTCGCGATCGCCAACTTCTGCTTCATGCCCTTCGAGAACGTCCCGACGACGCTGTCGCGCCGGTCCCACAGGCCCAAGAGCTTCAAGTACTTCTCGACCTGCTCGCGCGGCCGCTCGCATCCGTAGAGCTCCGCGAAGATCTGCAGGTTGCGCCGAGCCGTGAGGCGCTCGTACAACCCGGGCGATTCCGTGAGCACCCCGATCCTCGCCCGGACAGCACCGTCCCGGCCGCTGCCGAGCGGGATGTCGTCGACCCAGGCGCGGCCGGAGGTGGGGGAGATCAGCGTGGTGAGCATGCGCACGGTGGTGGTCTTGCCCGCACCGTTGGGACCAAGGAAGCCGAAGACCTCGCCCTCGTTCACGAACAGCTCAAGCCCCTCCACGGCCCTGACCCGGGCGTCCCCGTCACCGAATTCCTTGGTCAGCCCCTCAGCCCTGATCATCGCCACCTCACCACTCCGTGCGCAGCGGCAACGCTACACCGAAGGCACTTGGCTGGGGCCGTCGCCACCCCGTTCCGTATCACCGCGAGAAGGCCCCCGAACCGCCGGGGCGGTCGGGGGCCTTCGGGCTCGGGTCAGCGGCCGCTGACGTGGTCGGCGAGTGCGCCGGGGCTGGACTTGGCGAGGTCGCTCACGACCTTGCCGAACGTCTTGCCATCGACGCCGTGGAGGGCCGGCGCGCCCCCTTCGGCAGCCCCGGCCAATGGCGCGCTGACTGCGACGAGGCTGAGCGCGGCTGCCCCAGCGATGAGCATTTTCTTCATACAGTTCCCCCTTCTGCTGAGAATGCGTGGTAGCGCGAATGTAAGTCGCCACCGGCAGGCCGGGGAAGGGATGCGAGGTAAGACGGCACGCAAGTACCCAGCGTCCACGCTCCGGACCTGTGCAGAGGGAACGTTCAGTCCCCGTCAAACGCTTCTCGTCCGAGGGCGGCGGTACGCTCGGCGCATGTCGGATGTCTGGCTCGGGATCCTCGCCCTGTTGGCCGGCCTGCTGCTGTGCTTCCGGGGCGGAGTCGCTCTGCGTCTCGTCATCGCCTTCTGGGGCGCCTTCGTGGGCTTCTCCGTCGGCGCCTCGATCGGTGGGGCAGTCGCCGGGGAAGCGTGGCTCGACGGTCCGGGCAGCTGGATCGGCACCGTGGTCGGCGCCCTCGTCTTCGCTTGGCTGGCGTATGCGTTCTACGCGTTCGCCGTCGTGGTGGCCGTGGGGTCCGTCGGCTACTGGCTCGGGACCTGGGCGGCGCTCGCCGTCGGCGCCACCCCCGGCACTGCAGCGGTCGTGGGGATCGGGACCGCCGCGCTCCTCGCCGTCATCGCATTGGTGGCCCGGGTGCCCTACTTGCTGCTGGTGCTCGTCAGCGCCGCAGGCGGCGCCTCGGCCATCGTCAGCGGCGCCATGCTGCTGGTAGGGGTCGCGGACGGGGCAGCGATGTCGAGCGGCGACCTCCCGGCAGGGCAGTGGTGGTGGTCGGCGGTTTGGTTCGTGCTCGCGGTCGCAGGGATCATCATCCAGCTACGGCGTCGCCCAGCGGGGGAGACCAGCGCCGGCTGGCGGCGGGCTCCTCGTCGGACCTGACCCTCACTCGTCGCCGGCTGCGGCGAGGCTGGCGCCCGGGAGTTCCCGGTCCGACAGGCCCCTGAGGCTCCGGTACGACCACACCGTCATGACCAGCACGACACCCCAAGCCGCAGCGACGATGATCCCGTTGAGCAGGGACGGCTCGGCCGCGAACGCGCCGATGGCCACCAGTGAGAGCTGGCCCGGCACGGCGGCCACCATGGTGCCCACGACGAAGTCCCGTTGCGTGACGCCGAACGCGCCGGCACCGTAGTTGACCGGCCAGTACGGCATGCCCGGCATCACCCGGAAGAGGAACACGGCCGAAAAGCCATGATCGGCGAGCCGGTCCTCGATGCGATCCGAACGTCGGCCCAGCAGCCGCCTGACCGCTTCCTTGCCGATCACCCGGGCGAGCCAGTAGGCGCCCCAGCACCCAAGGAGGACGCCGACGACCGACACCGCGCTGCCGAGCAAGGTCCCGAAGAGCAGCCCCGCGGACACCGCCATCACGGTCACAGGGATCGGAGTCAGCGCGACGGCCGCGTACGCCAGCGCGAACGCCGGCAGCGCCAGCCAGCCCAGGCCTGAGAGCGACGAGCGGAACTCACCGAGCGACCCGCGCAGTTCGCCGATCGACGGCATGTCGACGGAGAGCACGAGCCACAGCATCACCGTGGCGAAGACGACCAGGAGCCCGACCCGCAGGATCGAACTCCATCGGGGAAGGTCGGCCCCAGCCGGCATGCGCATCACCGGGCTACTCTCTCACCCTGCGGGCCGGAGGGGAAGTGGCATCTTCATCCGTCAGGCCACCGATGCGAGGGCGAAGGGGAGCACCGCCGGCGCCCCGGCGCGGCGGAGCAACCGGCCCGCGACCGTCATGGTCCAGCGCGAGTCCGCGAGGTCGTCCACGAGCAGGATCGGGCCAGGGGCCGACGCGAGCGCGGCACCCATCTCCGGCGGCACGGCGAACCGCTGCCACACGTCGCGCACCCGGAAGGCAGAGTTTCCCGAACCCGGACCCTTCCCTCCTGCGGCCGGATCGAGCCAGAGCGGACCGAGCAGCGCCAGCCGGCCGGCGGTGGCGATCCCGGTGGCGAGCGTCCCCACGAGCCGCGGCCTCGAGGCGCTGGGGATCCACGCCACACCGACCGGACGCTGCTCCCAGTCCCACTCCTTGAGCACCCGGAGGCACGCCGCGCCGAGCTCGGGCGGGAGTTCCTCGTCGACGGGACGGCCCTCGGCATCGCTGCGGAACAGCTCCCGGAGGCGACCGCCCCAGCCGAGGTCGGTGAGGCGGGCGAGCGCACGGCCCTCGAGCACCTGCTCGTCGGGTGCGATCCTGCCCTTGACGGCCTTCCCCTCCACGGTGACGCCCAGCCGATCGAGGCCACTCGGCCACGTCGCCCGTGGCGCGAGCGGCACCCCGACCCGGTCCAGCGTCGCACGCGCCGATTCCATGCGCTCGACCGTGACGGTGGTGGGGTACCACGCCGCGGTGCAGACGTCACAACGGCCGCAAGGAGCCGAGTGCGGATCGTCGAGCTGCTGCGTCAGGAACGCCATGCGGCACGACTCGCCGCGCTGGTAGGTGAGCATCGCCTCCTGCTCGGCGAGGCGCGCGGCGGCGATCCGCTCGTAGCGCTCGCGGTCGTAGACCCACTGGCGGCCGGTGGAGACCCATCCGCCTTGCTCGTAGGCGACGGCCCCCTCGACGGCCAGCACCTTCAGCAGGAGTTCCAGCTGCGTCCGCCGCAGGTCGACCCGGGCCTCCAGTGCGGGCACCGAGAGGGGTCTTCCCGCCGAAGCCAACTCCCCGAGCACCGCGTCGGCCCTCGCCTGCGTGGGCATCGCATTGGTGGCGAAGTAGTGCCAGATCTCCCGGTCCTCGGGCCCCGGCAGGAGGAGCACGTCGGCGCTCTCCGTGGCGCGCCCGGCACGGCCCACCTGCTGGTAGTAGGCGACGGGTGAGCTCGGCGCCCCGAGGTGGACCACGAACCCGAGGTCCGGCTTGTCGAAGCCCATCCCCAGCGCCGACGTGGCCACGAGCGCCTTGACCCGGTTGTCCTTCAATGCCTCCTCCACCTGCAACCGTTCGGCGGCGTCGGTCCGTCCCGAGTAGGGGAGCACCTCGTGGCCCGCGGCGGCGAGGGCGGCGGCGGTGTCGTCGGCCGCGGCGACGGTCAGGCAGTAGATGATCCCGCTGCCCGGCAGGGAGTCGAGGTGCTCGGCCAGCCAGGCCACCCTGCGCCACGTCGTGCCGAGGTCGAGCACGCCCAGCCGCAGGGACGCACGCGCGAGCGGACCACGGAGAGTGAAGACGCTGCGGCCCCCGGCGCCCATCTGCTCCTCGACGTCGGCCACGACCCGGGCGTTGGCCGTGGCCGTGGTGGCGAGCACGGGCACGCCGGCAGGCAGCTCGGCGATGAGGTCACGGATACGGCGGTAGTCCGGTCGGAAGTCGTGACCCCAGTCGCTGATGCAGTGCGCCTCGTCGATCACGAGGAGCCCCATCGCCGACACCAGCCGGGGCAGTTGCTCGTCGCGGAACCTGGGGTTGACGAGCCGCTCGGGCGAGACGAACAGCACGTCGACGGTGTCGTCGGCCAACTGCTGCTCGACGTCGCGCCATTCTGTGGCGTTGGCCGAGTTGATCGCGACGGCCCGCACCCCGGCGCGCTCGGCGGCGGCCACCTGGTCGCGCATCAGGGCGAGCAGGGGGGAGACGATGAGCGCCGGTCCCGCTCCGGCGCGCCGCTGGAGGAGGGCGGCGATGAAGTAGACGGCCGACTTGCCCCAACCCGTCCGCTGCACGACGAGGGCGCGCTCCTTCCGGGCGACAAGCGCCTCGATGGCCTCGAACTGGCCGGGATGGAACTGCGCCTCCTCGCGTCCCGTCAGGCTCCGGAGGATTGCGAGGGCATCCTCGTGCAGGCTCGACGATCCGGGCATCCGGGGAGATTCAGTCATGCCCACCAGCGTGCCATGCGCGTCCGACAGTGCTCAGCCGAGCGCATGGAGGCTGAAGGCGACGAGGAAGCCGATGCTGGCGATCAGCCCCGAGTACAGCGACGCCTCCTCGAAGGCCTCGGGCACCATCGTGTCGGTGATCATCGCCAGGATCGCGCCCGCAGCCAAGGCGTTGACGAACGCGATCGTCGTGGGGGCCGCGCCGTCGAGCAAGGCGTAGCCGGCGAGGGCCGCCAGCCCCGAGACCACCGCGATGCCGCCCCAGATCCCGAAGACGTACGCGGGCGAGCGGCCGCCCTTCTTCATGCCGGCCGTGCTGGAGAGCCCCTCGGGCACGTTCGAGACGAACACCGCCCCGAGCATGGCGACGCTCAGGCCGCCTCCGGTCAGGAAACTGAGCCCGAGCACCATGGATTCCGGAATGCCGTCGAGCAGCGCACCGAGCGCGATGGCGGCCCCGCCTCCCTCGTCGGCACTGGGCTGCTGGCCACCGGAGCGCTTGCGGTGTCGCGCGCCGGCGCGTGCCAGGAGCACGTTGAACCCGACGAACGCCACCGCACCGACGGCGAAGCCGAGCACGGTTGCGAGCACGCCGCCCTGGTCCACGGCCTCGAGCACCAGCTCGAAGGAGAGGGCGGAGATGAGGACGCCGGCACCGAACGACATGACGACCGCAACGATGCGCCGCGGGACGTCCACGAACCAGGCGATGAGGCTCCCGAGGAGCAGGGCCGAGCCGGCGAGCAACCCGGCACCGCCGGCGGCCAACCACTGGGGCATGAGGTCTCCGCCCGCCCGCGCGTCAGATCTCGACCCGGCCGCCGATGACGACCGAGCGTTCGCGGGGGAGGTGGAACACGGTCGTGCGATCGGCAGAGTTGCGTGCGAGCCAGAGGAAGACCGCCCGCTGCCAGCGAGGCATGGTCGGCTCGTCGCGCTTCGTGAGTCGGAGGGTGGAGATGAAGTAGTGCGCGTCGGACTCCTCCAAATCGATGACCTCCTGTGACTTGTCCCGGGCCCAGTCGAGCGCCCGGGGGACGTGCTGGCTGTCGTTGAAGCCGACGTGGTAGCTGATGTGGATGATGCCGTCGTCCAAGTAGCCGAGGTCGTCCACCACGGCACGATCGACGTGGCGGATGTGCGGCACGTTCTCGTTCACGATCGTGACGATGGCGATCCGGTCGTGCAGGACGCGGTTGAACTCGACGTTCTGGCGCAGTGCCAGCGGGATCGTCTCCTTGTTCGAGTGCGGGAACACGGCGAGGCCGGGCACCCGCGGTAGCGCCCGCCGACGCATCTCCTCGATGAACTCCGACAGGGATCCTTCCGCCTCGCGGCGCCGCTCCTCAACGATGCGCGAACCCGAGCGCCAGGTCAACATCACGGTGACGACCGCGCCGGCGACCGCCAGCGGCAGCCAGCCGCCGTGGAGGAGCTTGGCCATGTTGGCGGCGAAGAAGACGGCCTCCACTCCGAGGACGAGGACGACAGCGGCAGCGATCTTCCACACCGCCACCCCCCAGACCAGACGGGCGAGCACGAGGAAGACGCCCATCTCGATCAGGAGGGTGCCGGTCACCGCGAGCCCGTAGGCGCTGGCCAGGGCCTCCGCGCTGCGGAAGACCAGGATCAACGTGGCGATACCGACGAAGAGGATCCAGTTGATGGATCCGATGTAGATCTGGCCGCCCTCCTCCTTCGACGTGTGTTGCACGTTCAGCCGGGGGAGCAGTCCTGCGCGCACTGCCTGCCGCGACACGGAGAAGGCCCCCGAGATCACCGCCTGGGACGCGATGATCGTCGCCATGGTGGCGAGGACGACGAGCGGGATCCGGGCCCACTCGGGCGCCATCAGGAAGAAGGGGTTGGCCGCGGTGGCCGGGTTGCGAAGGATCTCGGCGCCCTGGCCCATGTAGTTCACCATGAGTGCCGGGAACACCAGCAGGAACCAGGCCAGGCGGATCGCGCGCGGTCCGAAGTGGCCCATGTCCGCGTACATGGCCTCGACGCCCGTCACGGTGAGGACCACCGCCCCGGCGGCGATGAAGGCGATGCCTGGATGGCTGAACCCGAACACCAGCGCGTGGTGCGGCGAGACCGCCCAGAGGATCTCGGGGTTCCGCAGGACGTGGGGGATCCCGAGTGCCGCGAGCGTGACGAACCAGATGGCCATGATCGGCCCGAAGAACCGCCCGACGTGGCCGGAACCGAATCGCTGCACCGAGAAGAGGCCCGCGAGGATGACCAGAGACAGTGGGAGCACGATCGAGTGGAAGCGTTCGTCGACGACCGAGAGTCCCTCGATCGCCGACATCACGGAGATCGCGGGTGTGATCAGGCTGTCGCCGTAGAACAGGCCTGCGCCGACGACGCCGAGGATCAGGGCGCCGGCCACCGTCTGCGGTCGCCGGCCCAGGTGGCGGCGCAGCAGCGCCACCAACGAGAGGATGCCTCCCTCGCCGTCGTTGTCCGCCCGCATGATCAGTGCCGCGTACCCGTACGAGACCACGATCGTCACCGCCCAGAACACCATCGAGACGACCCCGAACACGTCCTCCCGGGACGGCTCCACCGCGTTGTGCTCCGCGCTGAAGACCGTCTGCAGCGCGTACAGGGGGCTGGTCCCGATGTCGCCGAACACCACGCCCAGCGCCGCCAGCGCCAGCGCCGCCAGCGCCTTGGGGTTCCTCGCCAGCCGCTCCGACGCGGTGGGCGGCGTCAACGCGTCGGCCTGCGCCGGGGTGATCGGGAACTCGGGGCCGGCGGCCGTCGCGGCCGGGTCGCGCCTGCTGGCCATGGGGACCTCCTCCACGGGCCGGGGCAACCGGTCCACCTAGAAGTGTCCCGCCGCGGGGACCCCTGCGCAAGGGGTCCCCGCGGCCGGGGTCAGGCGGCGGTGGTGAGCCGCTTGGCGACCGTCCCGCCCTCACCGATGACCCTGCGGAACACGCGCTCGTAGCCCGAGGCCATGACCGGCAGGTCGAACCTCGCCAAGGCGTCCGCCCGGCAGTCGGCGGGTCGGATCTCGTCGAGCCGCGCCACGGCGTCGACCAGGCCCTCCACGTCGCGCGCGATGAAGCCGTTGTGCCCGGGCCGGACGATCTCGGGAACGGATCCCCGGGGGGTCGCGACGACCGGCGTCCCGCATGCGAGCGCCTCCGCCATCACCATGCCGAAGGGCTCCTCCCACTGGATCGGGAAGACCAACGCCGCGGCGTTGGCGTACAACTCCCGCTTGAGCAGGGAATCGGCCTCACCGACGTAGTCCGTGTCCGGGCCCAGCAGCGGCCGCACCCTGCTCTCGAAGTACTCCCGCTCCCGCTGGTCGTTGAGCTTGCCCGCCAACACGATCGGCCGCCCGCTGCGCCGCGCCACCTCGATCGCGAGGTCCGGCGCCTTGTCCGGGCAGAAGCGCCCCATCCAGAGCAGGTAGTCGGACTTGTCGGGGTTGAAGGGGAACGAGGCGACGTCCACGGCATTGTGGACCATCCCGGCCCAGTGCAGGTCGGGCGCTTGCCGACGCTGAGCCTCCGAGATCGCCACGAGTTCGACGGTGGCGCCCAGCCGACGGTAGTAGTCGCCGTTCGGCCCCGCGACCGGACCGTGGGTGGTCACGACCGTCGGGCACTTCCGGGCCGGTGCCGACAGCGGCCCCGCCGCCGAGTTGTCGTGGATCACGTCGAGGTCCAGATCGGAAAGGGCCGCGTGCGCCTCGGCGGCGTTCACGAGCTCCGGCATCACGTCGTGGCCGAGCAGTTCGTAGGGAGGCTCCTCGTAGACCTGGACGTAGCGCTGGGCCGCGGTGCCCGGCTCGCCGGACGCCACCAGGGTGACGTGGTGGCCGCGCGCCACCAATTGGTCGACCACCGCGGCGACAACGGCCTCGGTGCCGCCGTAAGCCTTCGGCGGGATGCAGTACCAGGGGGGCGCGACCACGCCGATGCGCAGCGAGTCACCGTCGGTGTGCAGTGCGTCGAACGTCGGTTCGGTGATGAGAGACATGCGCGACCTCCAAGTCATGCGAAGTGCTGTGGCAGGTACAGCCTTTCCGTCGTGATGTGCGTCGATGCGGTTGCCATACCTGCAACCACAGTTGTAACTTTATGCCTAACACTGGCAGGAAGATATCTCTAGTCCGCCGCAGGAGGTCATCATCACACCGCCCGAGGTCACCGCGCCGCAGGAACGGCACAGCAGCCACACCCGCCCGCGTGGGATCAAGCCCGTGTTCCAGCCGAAGACGCAGGTCACCCTCGTGGAGGGGTCCACGTTCTGCGTCTCGGGCACCAACGGCGACATCACGCCGCACCACAGCGACGGACTGTTCGTCCACGACACGCGCGTCCTCTCGAAGTGGCAGTTGCGCGTCGACGGCGCCGAGGTGGAGCCGCTGTCGCACATCCCCGCCGAGCCGTTCGAAGCCCGCTTCATCGGGCGCCTGCCGGCGCGCCCCGGCAACTTCGAACCCACCCTGATCGTGGAACGCCACCGCATGATCGGCACGGGGCTCCGCGAGGACATCACCATCCACAACCACGGCCAGGAGCCGGCCGGGGTCGACGTGGCACTGCACGTCGAGGCCGACTTCGCGGACCTCTTCGAGGTGAAGGAGCGGCGGCCACCACGGGCCCTCGACGTCGACAGTTCGGCGGACCAGGGCGGCCTGACCCTCGCCCTCCGCTCGGGTGGTGAGGGTCAGGAGCGCAGCCTCCGGGTCGCGGCGCGGGGCGCGAGGACGGTGCCGGGGGCGCTGTTGTTCCAGGCGATCGTCCCGGCCGGCGGCGCCTGGCACGTCACCGTCGAGGCCCGCCCCTCGGTGGCCGGAAGCGAACTCACGCAGTCGTTCCCTCTCGAGACGCCCTTGGAGCAGGCCGAACCGGCCCGTCGGATGCGCGACTGGCGCGACCAGGTGGCGGACATCGCGGTTGAGAACACGGTGCTCTCGCTGTCCTTGGAGACCAGCCTCCGCGACCTTGGCGCACTGCGGATCTCCGACCCCGCCCATCCGGAGGACGACGTGGTGGCGGCCGGGGCGCCGTGGTTCATGGCGCTGTTCGGTCGCGACTCGCTGCTCACCAGCGCGATGCTCATGCCGTTCGCCCCCAGACTCGCGATGGGCACCCTCCGCACGCTCGCGCGGCTGCAGGGCACCGAGGAGAACCCCATGAGCGAGGAGCAGCCCGGCCGCATCCTGCACGAGGTCCGGCTCGGCACCGACGCGTCACTGGCCCTCGGCGGTGAGCGCGTCTACTACGGATCCATCGATTCGACGCCCCTCTTCGTCACCCTCGTCGGCATGGCCCTTCGCTGGGGCGTCCCCCCCAGTGAACTGCTGCCGCTGAAGCCCGCGGTGGACGCCGCCGTTGCGTGGCTGGGCCGCTACGGCGACCTCGACGGCGACGGCTTCGTCGAGTACCGCCGCACCAGCGACCGCGGCCTGCTGAACCAGGGCTGGAAGGACAGCGGAGACTCGATGGTCCACCGCGACGGCCGGCTCGCGGCCCCTCCGATCGCCCTCGCTGAGGTGCAGGGCTACGCCTACGCCGCGATGCTGGCAGCCGCCGACCTCGAGGAGGTGCTCGTCGGCAACGCCTCGGCGGCGGCAGAACTCCGCGCTCGCGCCGCGCGGCTGCAGGAGCGTTTCCACGAAGCCTTCTGGATGCCCGACGAGGGGTTCTACGCGCTCGCCCTGGACGCCGACAAAGCCCAACTGCGGTCCGTCGCGTCGAACGTCGGGCACTGCCTGTGGACCGGAATCATCCCCGACGAGACCGCGGGCACCGTCGTCGAACGGCTCCTGGCGCCCGACATGTTCACGGGCTTCGGCATCCGCACGCTCTCCTCGCACGCGAGGCGGTTCAACCCGGTGAGCTACCACAACGGCTCCGTGTGGCCGCACGACACGATGCTCGGCGCGTCCGGCATGGCGCGCTACGGCTACAAGGACGCCGCGATGACGGTGGTCGAGGGACTGCTCGACGCGCTCGAGTCCTTCCGCGGGCGACTGCCCGAGCTGTTCTGCGGCTTCGACCGGGCCCACCAACCCGCGCCCGTCCCGTACCCGACGTCTTGCTCCCCGCAGGCCTGGGCGGCGGCCGTGCCGTTCGAGATGCTGCGCACGGCGATCGGGCTCGAGGTGGACGTCGTGCGGGGCAGGTGCCACGTCGAGCCCACACCTCCGGTCATCGGCAGCGTCGGCCTCACCGAACTGCCGGTCGGCAGGGACCTGGCCAACGTGCGGGCGGACACCGCCCAGTGCGTCATCGACGGCCTCCCCGACGAGGTCGAGCCCGCCGTGAGGCGGGCCTCATGAGCAGAAGGCACGACGCCACCGGCTCACCGCCGGAACTCCACGCCGATCAGCCCTTCTACACGATCGGCCAGGTGGCCGAACTGCTGGGCATCCAGCCGGCGGCTCTGCGGCGGCTCGACGAGCTCGACGTCGTCTCCCCGGGCCGGTCGTCGGGCGGCCAACGACGCTACTCACTGAACGAACTCGCCAGCCTCCGGGAAGTGCTGGAGCTCACGGGCGAGGGCGTGACCCTGCCCGGCGTGCGCCATGTGCTGCACCTGCGCCGCAGGGTGGCCCTCCTCGAGGCAGAGTTGGCGGAGGCGCGGCTCAGGCTGGGGGAGTAGGAGTGGCGCCCATCACGCGGGCGCCGGCGGCATGACCTGGAAGCCCGGGTCGCCGGGGCGCAGCGACGAGTTGCGTACTTCCAACAGTTCGAGGCCGGACCGCTCGGCCAGTCCCTCACCGAAGGCCCGCATCATGCGGTCGTGGTTCCACACGAACATCGGCCTCGCCACCGGGGCCGCTGCCGACATCCAGCGCTTCGGCGTGGACACGAGCCAGGTGAAGGCGAGCGTGGCGACGGCCTCCGGCCCACTTCCCAGTTGGAACCGCCCGACGCCGATGAGGTCTCCGGTCGAGGTGATGTCGATGCGCCTGGGGCGGTCCACGAACTCGACCTCGATGGTGTAGACAAGTCCGTAGCCGGCCGGCGCGCGGACGGTGCTGCGGATCGACGACCCGAGCCCGTCCGGGCCGGTGGCGGGCCTGAGCACCTCGATCCGCTTCAGCCAGGACCACCAGGCCGGCCACTGTTCCACGTCGACGAGCGGCTCCCACAGGCGTTCCGGGTCGCCCCGGAACCGGTACTCGCTCAGGAAGTGGTACTGCGCCGGCATCTCAGTGTGTCTTGGACCAGCACAGGCAGAACGGATGCCCGGCAGGGTCGGCGTACACCTGGAAGTCGTCGGGCTCGTCACCCCCACGAGCCTCCTGCAGGAGGCGGGCCCCAAGGCCGATGACCTCCTCGTGGGCGGCGTCGATGTCGTCCACCCACAGGTCGAGGTGCACCTGTTGCGGCTGCCCCTCGGGCCACTCGGGCCTGACGTGGTTCGGCGCCAGCTGGATGCCGATGGTGGCACGCCCGTCCACCAACACCATGTGCCAGTCGTCGTCCTCGTCGACCGTGCCTCCCAGCACGCCCGCCCAGAAGGTGCTCTCCTCGGCGAGGTCCTCGGCGTCGAAGACCACCACCTGATGTCTGATTCTCATGCCCCCGAGTCTCACACGACGTGGGCGCATGCGGACAACGATCGGTGCCGCGCCCGCGTCAGGCCGCTCCTCCCGCCTCGTGCTTGCGGCGGCGGAGGCCGCTGTCCACCAGCCTGCGGACCAGTTCCGTCGAGCGCACCGGCTGGGCACCGAGGGCGAGCAGCTCGTGGTAGCGCTCCTTCGGGACGTCGTAGTGATCGCGCTCGAAGGCGCGACTCGGGAGCCCCGCGCGCCGGGCGAAGTCGTGGAGTTCCTCGTAGGAGACGTCCGAGACGAGGTGCGCCCACTCCGTCCCGTGGGCGGGCCAAACGGGGGGATCGAGCAGGATCGCCACAATCGCTCCTTCCAGGATCCGACCCCTCCAATCGTGGACGAGGCACCTGCCGGAATCAATGGGATATCGCTCCAGAAAAGATTGAGCGTGGTCGACTCAATAACTGAGTTGAGTGTGCTAGACTCAACTCATGGTCCAACCACCAACCACCATCCGTAGAAGGGAGATACGAATGACCACGCAGTACGATCCGTTCCGCGAGCTCGGACGCATGTTCAACTCGACGCTCCGCAGCCCTGCGATCGCCGCGATGCCGCTCGACCTGTTCCGCAGCAAGGACTCCTTCGTCGCCCGCATCGACCTCCCGGGGGTCGACCCCGAGAGCATCGACATCGACGTGGAGGACCGGACCCTCACGGTCCGCGCCGAACGCAGCATCGACGTGCAGGGCGACGACATCGAGTGGCTCACCCGTGAGCGTTCCTACGGCACCTACGCCCGCCAGCTCACTCTGGGCCACGGGTTGGCCGTCGACCGCATCACCGCGGACTACAACGATGGCGTGCTGACGCTCACCATCCCGGTGGCTGAAGAGGCGAAGCCGCGGAAGGTCTCCGTGACCCGCGGCAGCGGCCATCACCAGATCACCGCCGAGACGGAGGACGACGAGTCCGGCGAGTGACCCTCATCCAGCAGTGCCCGGAAGCCCAGGCTTCCGGGCACTGTCACGTTCGGACTCGAAGAGGGTCCAAACGGACCGAGCGATGGTGTACGGTTCCGAGCAAGGTTCGAACCACGGAATAAAATTCCGCAAACGGCCGGTGGAGTACGCACGCTCGAGGAGATCGATGAAGGAGCTCAAGCTTCGGCAGCGCTTCGTCGCCTGGCACGCCGCCTGGCGGGTGGCCGACCCGCCCCTGGAGGATCCGTCATGAGGGTCCTCGGGATGATCTCCGGCACTTCACTTGATGCGATCGACCTCGCCGTCGCCGAGTTCACCACGAGGGACGAGGTGCTCGAGCTGCGCCCCGTCGCCCATGGGGAACGGCCCTGGCCGGGCCAACTGCGCGCGGACCTCTTGGCCGTCCTGCCGCCGAACCGTAGTGACGTGGGCACTTGGTGCCGCCTCGACGCCGAGGCGGGACAGGCGCTCGGCGAGGCGGCGGCGTGGGCCATCCAGGAGTTCGGCCCGGTGGACCTCATCGCGAGCCACGGGCAAACGCTGCACCACTGGGTCGTCGATGGCCGCGCCCGCGGCACCCTGCAGGTCGGGGGAGCGGCGTGGATCCACGAGGCCACGCGGACCCCTGTGATCAACGACCTCCGAAGCGCCGACATCGCCGCCGGAGGACAGGGTGCGCCGCTGGCGTCCACGCTGGACGCCCTCTGGTTGGGCGACGAACCGACCGCCGCACTGAACCTCGGCGGGATCGCCAACATCACCGTCGTCGGCACCGGGTCGCCAGTGATCAGCGGGGACACCGGCCCCGCCAGTTGCCTCCTCGACGCAGCGGCGCTCGAACTCCTCGGCCAACCGGCGGATCGTGACGGGGCGACGGCGGCGAGCGGCCGAGTGGACGAGGCCGCCCTGCGTCGCCTCCTCGCCGATCCGTACTACGGGCTGCCACTGCCGAAGAGCACCGGCCGGGAGTACTTCCATTCTGGCTACGTGGCGGAGCGTCTGGGAACGGAAGCCCCCAGCGTCCCCGACCTGTTCGCCACGTTGACCGAGCTGACGGCCATCACCGTCGCCGCGGCGATCAACGCCGCGGGGGTCGACAGGGTTGTCGCCTCCGGCGGCGGGCTCCGCAACCCCGCGCTGCTCGCACGCCTGCGCGCACACCTCGACGTCCCGTTACTGACCACCACCGAGCTCGGCCTCGACGCGGACGCGAAGGAGGCCTACTTGTTCGCGCTGTTGGGCTTCCTGTCCGCCACGGGTCGTCCGGGGACGATCCAGCAGGCGACGGGCGCCGATCGCCCGGTCGTGCTCGGCAGCCTGACCCCGCCGTCCCCGTGGCCGACGCCCGGCTCCGCGTCAGGATCCGACATCCGACTGGTCCAGATCATCCAGGAGGGGAGCCTGTGAGTTCCGGAAACGCACCCAACATCACCGCCCGTCTCCGTGGTCGACTCGACCAGTTGACCGGCGCCCAACGCAGGATCGCGGAGGCGATCCTCGAGGCCCCGGCGGAACGCTCCAACTTGCCCATCGCCCAGCTCGCGGACATCGCACAGGCCTCGCAGTCCTCGGTGATCCGGTTCTGCAAGTCGCTGGGGCTGCCCGGATACCCGGAGCTGAAGCTCGCCCTCGCAGCCGACAAGGCTGTCCGCAACCGTCCCGAGGAGCCCCAGGGGGACATCGCCGCGGGCGACGACCTGCGCTCGGTGGTGCGCAAGATCACCGCCCTCGACGCGCAGGCCGTCCGCGACACCTCGGACCTGCTCGACATCGAGATCCTGGAACAGGTCATCGACGCGCTCGCGGCGGCTTCCCGCACGGACGTCTACGGGGTCGGCGCCTCCGCCATCGTCGGCGCCGACTTCGCGCAGAAGATGACCCGCATCGGCCGCGTCGCCGTCAACTACGGCGACGCGCACCTCGGCCTCACCTCCGCCGCTCTGCTGAAGCGGGGCGACGTGGCGCTCGCCATCTCGCACTCCGGCAGCACCGCCGACACCCTCGACATGGTGCGCACCGCCCACGATGCGGGTGCCACCACCATCGCCGTCACCAACAACGCCGGCTCTCCGCTCGCGGCCGAGGCAGACCTGACCCTCCTCACGGCGGCGCGGGAGAGCGTGTTCCGCTCCGGCGCCACCGCCTCCCGGCTGGCCCAGCTCGTCGTCATCGACTGCATCTTCGTCGGTCTCGCGCAACGGACCTTCGCCGCCTCCCAGCAGGCGCTCGAGGTGACGTTGCGGGCCGTGCGCGACCGCCCCGGACACCCCCAAGGGCGCGGCTCCACCTAGACCTCGGGCGACATGGCCGCTCGCAGGAACTCTTCACCCGACCCTCGAAGGAGAGAACAATGAAGAGACTCGTAGTAACCATGCTGGCATTGACGCTGGCCCTGACCGGACTCGGGGCGCCGCAGGCGTCGGCCGAGTCGACTCCCCAATGGCGCTCGTACTGGGTGGATGCCTTCAACCCCGGCATCTACAACGCGGACCAGGTGAGCAAGCTCGTCGACGACGCGCTGGACGTGAACGCCAACGTCCTGCTCGTCCAGACGGTGCGCCGCTTCGACTGCTTCTGCAACGAGGCGAACTACCCCCGCACCGGGGCGTTCATCGCCCCCGAGCCGTTCGACCCGCTCGCCGAGATCGTGGAGCAGGCCCACGAGGCCGGGCTGCAAGTGCACGCGTGGGTGAACGTGAACACGCTGTGGAACTCCGCGACCGCGCCCGCCGACCCGACCCATGCCTACAACACCAACGGCTTCACCGCCGAGGGCGCGGACCGCTGGCTCAACAAGCGGTTCGACGGCGTCGAGAAGGTCGGCAACAACTCGTTCGTCGACCCGGCCAACCCGGGCGTCGTCGAGTACATCGTCGACGGCATCCGCTCCATCCAGGAGAACTACGACATCGACGGCATCAACCTCGACTACGTGCGCTACCCCGACTACAACGTCACCGACGGCGGGACCTTCGTCAACGACTGGGGCTACTCGGACGTCTCCCTGGCCCGCTTCCGCGCTGCCACGGGACGCACCGACGTCCCGGCCCCGACCGACGAGCAGTTCTCCGACTGGCGCCGCGACCAGGTGTCCTCCCTCGTGCGGAAGATCTACACGACGATGTACGACACCGACCCGACGGACCGACTGTCCATCAACGGCATCACCTACTCCTACGGCCCCTCCGAATACGGTTCCTGGGAGGGCACCCGCCCGTACAGCAACGTGATGCAGGACTGGTACGGGTGGGCCACCGAGGGCATCATCGACACGGTGACCGCGATGAACTACAAGCGTGAGTGGATGGATGACCAGGCCGTCATGTTCGACACGTGGAACCAGTTCCTGGCGCAGGTGCAGCAGGAGTCTGGCCGGACCATGGTCTCCGGTCCCGGTCTGTACCTCAACGACATCGACAGCAGCGTCCAGCAGGCCAAGGACGTCGTGGGATACGGCCTCGGCTGGTCCGGCTACAGCTACGCCAACGTCAGCCTCGATGCCACGGCCTCCACGTCGCAGGCGGTCAAGGACGCCGAACGCGACGCCCTTGCCGATCGGCTCACTGCGGAGGTCTTCGCCGAGCAGGCGTCCGTGCCCGAGATGACCTGGAAGACGCAGGCCACGGACGGCATCATCGCCGGCCGCTACCTGCTGGACGGCCAGTCCGTCGACCAGGCGCAGCTGACGATCACGAACCTGGCCGACGAGTCCACGAGGACCGTCGTCACCGACGGCACCGGCTGGTTCGCGTCGCTCAAACTCGAGCCCGGTCGCTACAAGGTCTCGCTGTCCGACCCGTCCACGGCACGCGGGGTCAAGCCGCAGCTGGTGACCGTGACCGCTAGTGACATCACCGACGTGGCACTGTCCGGCAAGGCCAAGTAATCACCATCGTGGAAGACGAGTGAGCGCCTCGGAGGTCCCCCATTCCTCCGAGGCGCTCACCCCTTCACGTCGGCTCAGGCGGCTGCCTTGGCCAGCGCCTGCTCCAGGTCGGCGATCAGGTCGTCGACGTTCTCGATGCCGATGGAGAGCCGGACCATCTCGGCGGGCACCCCGGCCTGCTCCAGCTCCTCCTCGGTGAGCTGCGAGTGCGTCGTCGACGCGTTGTGGATGACGAGCGACTTGGCGTCGCCGATGTTGGCCAAGTGGCTGAACAGCTCCAGCGACTCGACGAACTTCGAGCCGGCCTCGCGGCCCGCCTTCAGCCCGAAGGACAGGATGCCGCCGAACTTCCCGTCGACGAGGATGCGTTTCGCGACCTCGTGGCTGGCGCTGGACTCGAGCCCCGGGTAGTTCACCCAGGCGACGGCGTCGTGGCCCTCGAGGTAGCGGGCCACCTTGAGGGCGTTGTCGCTGTGGCGCTCCATGCGCAGGTGCAGCGTCTCCACCCCCTGCAGCAGCAGGAAGGCGCTCATCGGGGAGATCGCCGCCCCGGTGTTGCGCAGCAGGACCGTGCGGGCGCGGATCACGTAGGCGGCCGGCCCGGCGGCCTCCGTCCACACCGCGCCGTGGTAGGCGGCGTCGGGCTGGGTCAGGTTCGGGAAGCGTTCGGAGTGCGCGGCCCAGTCGAAGTTGCCGGAGTCGACGATGACACCACCGAGCGTGGTGCCGTGGCCGCCGAGGTACTTCGTCGCGGAGTGGACGACGATGTCCGCGCCGTGCTCGAACGCCCGCGTCAGCATGGGCGTCGCGACGGTGTTGTCCAGGATGAACGGGAGGCCCGCCTCGTGTGCAGCGGCCGACCACGCGTCGACGTCGATGACGTTGATCGCGGGGTTGCCGATGATCTCCCCGAAGACCGCCTTGGTGCGCTCGTCGACCTGCGCCGCGAGCTCCTCCGGCTTCGTCGGGTCGACGAAGCGCGCCTCGATCCCGAACTGGGGGAGGGTGTGCGCCAGCAGGGCGTAGGTACCGCCGTAGAGGGTGGAGAGCGCGACGATGTTGTCGCCGGCCGCCGCCACGTTCAGCACGGCGTAGGTCACCGCGGCCGCCCCGGAGGCCACCGCGAGGGCCCCGACGCCGCCCTCGAGGGCGTTGATCCGCTCCTCGAAGACGCTCTGCGTCGGGTTGGTGATGCGGGTGTAGATGTTGCCGGGCTTGCGCAGCGCGAAGAGGTCCGCGGCGTGCTCGGTGTCGTCGAAGAGGAACGACGTGGTCTGGTAGATCGGTACCGCGCGGGCGTTGGTGGCGGCGTCCGCCTGCTCCTGGCCCGCCTGCACGGCAAGGGTTTCGAGATGACGAGTCATGGGCCCCTCCTTGGGTTCGTTTGGCCACAAGCTAGCGGCGATCCGCGGGGCATGGAGCGTTGTCCGCGCTCGTTCACGGACAGCGAACTGACTCGGCGGGGCATAGGCTAGGGGCACACCAGCGAAAGGGGACATCATGCCCATCTTCGGGGACACCGACGATCTCCAGGGCGCCGACGCGGCGACGCTCGGCCCGATCACCGCGCGGCGCGTCGAGGCCGCGCTCGAGGCGCTGGAGGTGAACTACGGCGAGGACCCGGACGGCGACCTCGTCGCAGGTTTCGAGGGGAACCCCTGCTGGTTCCGCGTCTCCGGCCCCGACAACGACCCGATCGCGTTCTCCTTCAACGCCCGCTGGAAGGCCTGGCTGGCGCCCGAGCAGCTCGGCGAGGCCCTTGCCGCGGTGAACGAGTGGAACGTCTCCCAGCCGTTCCCGCGAGCGCTGTGCGTGCAGGACGAGTCCGGGGAGCTCATCCTCGGTGCCGACTACACCACCGACCACGAGTTCGGGGTCACGGACCAGCAGCTGCGCAACGACGTGACGATCGCCATCACGACGGCCATCAACTTCTTCGAGTACCTCGCCGAGCGCTTCCCCGGCGCGGTGGAGGCTTCCGAGGAGGCGATGCGCGACGGCGAGCAGGACGCGTCGGAGGCGTCCGCACCCGCGGATGCGGACGAGCCGAGGACCAGCTGAGCGGATGCAGTTCGCGAAGGACTTCGCCCGCGGCTTCTCGTTCTTCGCCGCCGGCGTGGCCACGTGGGCGCGGCGGCCGAAGCTCATGTTGCTGGGCGCCCTGCCGGCGGTGATCGTCAGCGCGCTGATGTTCCTGCTGATCTGGTGGTCGATCTCGAACACCTACGAGTGGGCCACCGCGCTCACCGGCTTCGCCGACCCCTGGTCCGACCTGCTTCGGGAGGGGCTCCGGATCACCCTGGGACTCGCCCTGGCCATCGCCATCATCGTGTTCTGCATCGTCAGCTTCGTGACCGTCACCCTCCTCGTCGGCAGCCCGTTCTACGAACAGATCTGGAGGACGACCGAGCAGTCCCTGGGCGGCATCGGCGGCGAGGTGCAACTCCGCCTGACCGAGCAGGTGCGCAAGGGCGTCGGCGACGCGGCACGCACCCTGCGCATGGCGCTCGCCACCTCCGCCGTCGCGGTGCTGATCGGGCTCATCCCCGTGGTGGGCAGCGTGGCGGCGGCGGTGTTCGTCGCCGTCCGGGGTTCCAGGGCGCTCGCGGTGGAGCTGACCGGCTTCGCCGCCGACGCCCGCGGTTGGAGCTTCGACGAGCGGAAGCGGGCCCTCGACGGGCGGCCGCTCATGACCCTGGGTTTCGCCTTCCCCTGCTACCTCGCGTCGATCGTGCCCGGCGGTGCCGTCCTCGCGATGCCCTCGGCCGTCGTCGCCGGCACGCTGTGCGTGCGCGACCTCGCGTCCAGCCAGCGGCGCGACGAGCGGCCCATTGTCTGAGACCCGCGATAATGGTCCGGTGCATTGGACCGTCGAGACCCAGACCGCGAGACTCTTCGACGACTCCCGGCCGCTGGTCACCTCGTCGGGGGGCGTGCTGCACGAGGTCGACGTCGCCTTTGAGACCTACGGCGAGCTCAACTCCGACCGTTCGAACGCCGTCTACATCTGCCACGCGCTGACCGGCGACGCCCACGCGGCCGGGTACCACGCGGGCGCGTCGCGGCCCGGCTGGTGGGACAACCTCATCGGCCCCGGCAAACCCGTCGACACCGACCGCTGGTTCGTCGTCGCCTCCAACCTCCTGGGCGGCTGCAGCGGCACCACCGGCCCGTCGTCCACCAACCCGGCCACCGGCAAGCCCTACGGGCTCGACTTCCCGCTGCTGTCGGTGTCGGACTTCGTCGCGGTCCACCGACGGTTGGGTGAGCACCTCGGCATCGAGACGTGGGCCGCGGCCGTCGGCGGTTCGCTCGGCGGCATGCAGGTGCTCGACTGGGCGCTGTCGCACCCCCAGGACCTGCGCAACGCGGTGATCGTGGCGGCGTCGTCGCGCCTCACCGCCCAGAACATCGCCTTCTCCGCGGTGGGCCGGCACGCGATCATGCGCGACTCGCAGTTCCACGACGGCAGGTTCCACGAGCACGGCACCTCGCCGGACCGGGGGTTGTCCGTCGCCCGGATGATGGCGCACATCACCTACCTGTCCGAGGAGGCGTTCGCGGAGAAGTTCGGCCGCCAGGCGCAGTCGCGCGAACTGACGCGCAACTTCGGCGTCGACTTCGCGGTGGAGAGCTACCTCGAGTACCAGGGGCAGCGGTTCCTGTCGCGGTTCGACGCCCTGAGCTACCTGTACCTGTCGCGCGCGATGGACTACTTCGACGTGTTCGCCGACCCCGACGCCCTCGCCCTCGTCACGGAGGACCCGGTGAACTTCCTCGTGATGAGCTTCGACTCCGACTGGCGGTACTCGACCAAGGACTCGCGACGCATCGTCCGCCACCTGGAGGGTGCGCGGCTCCCCACGACCTTCCGGGAGATCCCGTCCCCCTGGGGCCACGACTCCTTCCTGCTCGAGATCGAGCCCTACCACGCCACGATCCGCGCGTTCCTCGACCGCGCCTGGGAGCGCCGATGAACGCCCGCGCCGACTACGACCTGATCACCCAGCTCGTCCCGGAGCGGTCCCGCGTGCTCGACCTGGGCTGCGGCGACGGCGAACTGCTGCGGCGGCTGATGGACAAGGGCTGCACCGGCACCGGGGTGGAGATCGAGCCCGACCAGGTGCTCAAGGCCATCCGGAGCGGCGTGAGCGTCATCGAACTCGACATCGACCACCAGCTCGACGAGTTCGGCGACGACTCCTACGACGTCGTCATCCTGTCGCGCACCCTGCAGGCCGTGCACAAGCCCATGGAGGTCCTGGCGCAGATCCGCCGGATCGCGGTGCACGCCGTGGTCTCGATGCCGAACTTCGTGCAGTGGCGCAACCGCCTCCGCCTGCTGCGCGGCCGCATGCCGATCTCGGAGGACCTGCCCTTCGAGTGGTTCGACACCCCGAACCTGCACTACACGTCCATCAAGGACCTCGAGCCGCTCTTCGCCACGATGGGGTTCAAGATCGACCGGCGCATCCCGCTCGACGCCAAGGGCCACGCCCACCGCGCGGGAAACCTGGGCGCGAACCTGCTGGCCAGCTCAGCCCTCTACCTGCTCCACGCCGACCGCTGACACGGTCTCGGCGAGCCGCTTCAGCGAGCCCCCCAGCGACAGCCGGCCGGTGAGCTCCTCCACGGCATCCCAGTCGACCGGGCGCCGCTCGAGCGACGGCAGGGCCAGCGTCGGGACCGCGGTCACGACCCTGTGCGCCCTCACCAGGTAGTCGGGGTCCGCGAGCAGATTGCGCCGGATGGCGGGCTTCATCGTCGACGAGGGGTCCGCGGCCGCGGCCACCATGGCCTCGAGGCTCTCGTACTCCGCGACGAGCGAGGCTGCGGTCTTCTCGCCGATCCCCTTGACGCCGGGCAACCCGTCGGACACATCGCCGCGGAGGACCGAGAAGTCGACGTAGCGGCCGGGGGTGAGCCCGTACTTCTGCGCCAGGAGTTCCGGGGTGACGAGCTCGTGGTTCGCGACCGAGCGCGCGACGTAGACCACGCTGGTGGTGTCGTCCGCCAGCTGGAACAGGTCCCGGTCGCCGGTGACGACGAGGCAGGTCCCGTCGTGCTGCGCCGCGAGGGAGGCGAGCACGTCGTCGGCCTCGTGGTCGGCCACGCCGACGATGGGCAGCCCCACCGCCTCGAGCGCCTCCCGGACCCACGGCACCTGGCGCTCGAGGTCGTCCTCGACGGTCTCGCCACCGGCGGTGTCGAGCCGGTGGGTCTTGTAGCTGGGGACGAGCTCCACCCGCCAGCCGGGCCGCCAGTCGTCGTCCCAGGCGCAGGCGAGGACGCCGGGGGAGTACTGGGTGACGAGCCGGCTGATGAAGTCGCACGTGCCGCGGACCGCGTTGACCGGGTGCCCCTCGGGCGACACGAACGTCGTCGGGACGCCGAAGTAGGCGCGGAAGTAGAGGTACGAGGTGTCGAACGCCATGAGTGTGGTCACGCCCGACATACTGGCACAGCCGCGGGGACCCCGCGGGAGGGCCGGGTAGGCTTCCCCCGTGACCCGACGCCCTGACCTGCCGCGCTGGTTGTCCGCCCTGCTCGCCGTGGTCGTGGGGCTCCTGATCGGTCTCGGCCAGCCCCCCATGGGGCTCTGGCCGGCGACGCTGGTCGGCATCGCCGGGTTCACGTGGCTCACGTCCCGGCGGCGCAAGCGCGCCGCGGCCCTCTACGGGTTCCTCTCAGGCATCGCGATGAACACCCTGACGATCTCGTGGATCGGCGTCCTCGGCGCCGGCGTGGCGGTGGGGCTGATCGTCTTCACGTCGCTGTGGTACGCCCTCGCGGGGCTGGTCATCTCACGGGTGAGCCGGCTGCGGCTCTGGCCCTTGTGGGTGGCGGCCACGTGGGTGGGCATCGAGTTCGCGAGCGGCAACGTCCCGTTCGGCGGCTTCTCGTGGACGCGCCTCGCCTTCACCACCACGGACCAGCCGCTCAGCGGGTACCTCCGCTTCGTGGGCGCCGCCGGCGTGTCCCTGCTCGTCGCGCTGGTGGCGCAGTGGCTCCTGCTCCTGCTCGAGCGCCGGTCGCGCGTCCGGGCGGCCGTCGCGATCGGGGTGGCGTTCGTCGTCGGAGGGCTCCTGCTGCTCATCCCGCCCCCGCCCGCGCAGCAGACGGTGCAGGTGGCGGTCGTGCAGCCCAACGTCAACCGGCACGAGTACGGCACCGCCGCCTATCCGCGGGCCGTCACGAACAACGCCCTCAGCTCCACGGTGCTGGCGCTGGCGCAGGCGCGCACCGAGGGGCGGGCACTGGACTTCGTCGTCTGGCCCGAGAGCGCGACGGACCACGACCCGTACCTCGACGCGACGGCCCGCACCCAGGTGGACCTTGCCGCCCGGCTCGCGGGGGTGCCGATCCTGGTCGGGGCCGTGACGCTGCCGACGGACCTGCCTGACAGCCGGCAGACCAGCGGCATCTGGTGGGACCCCGAGCGGGGGCCCGGCGACGTCTACCACAAGCGCAACCTCGTCCCGTTCGGCGAGTGGATCCCGTTCCGCGACTTCCTGTTGCCGAGGCTGCCCATCCTCGAGCAGATCGGACGGCAGGGGATCCCGGGGGAGGAGGCCGGCGTCGTGGAGGCCCCGACGGAGCGCTACCCGTCGCTGCTCGTCGGCGACGTGATCTGCTTCGAACTCGCCTACGACGACACCGTCTACGACACGGTGCGCGGGGGCGCGCAGGTACTGGTGTCGCAGTCGAACGAGAACACGTACTCGGGCACGTTCCAGATCGCCCAGCAGTGGAACATGAACCGGATCCGCGCGAAGGAACTGGGTCGCGAGTTCGTCGTGTCCACGCTCAATTCCGTGAGCGGCTACGTCGACGCCCGCGGCGGCGAGCACGCGCCGACCGCCGAGTTCACGGGCGCGGCCCGGATCATCGAGACCCCGCTGCGGTACCGCGTGAGCCCGGCCGTCACGGTCGGCCCGATCGTCTCCCGCGCCGCGCTGGTCGTAGCCGCGGCGGCATTCGTCGTGGCCCTGGTGGCCCCGCGCCACGGCAGCCGCGCGGGTAAGCTTGGGTGGACCAACCGAGAAGGGGATACCAATGGCGACTGACCTGTCCGCGCTGGGCGACGTGCTGGTGATCATTCCGACCTACAACGAGTCGCAGAACATCGAGTCGATCACCAACCGGCTTCGCAAGGCCGTCCCGGACGCGCACGTGCTGATCGCCGACGACAACTCGCCCGACGGCACCGGACAGATCGCCGACCGGCTCGCCGAGACCGACGACCACGTCCACGTCATGCACCGCACCGGCAAGCAGGGCCTGGGCGCCGCCTACCTGGCCGGCTTCGACTGGGGACTGGAGCACGGCTACGGCGTGCTCGTCCAGCACGACGCCGACGGTTCCCACCAGCCCGAGCAGCTGCCGAGGCTGCTCGAGGCGCTGGCCAAGGGCGCGGACATGGCGAAGGGCTCCCGCTGGGTCCCCGGCGGTGCGGTCGTGAACTGGCCGAAGTCGCGCGAGTTCATCAGCCGCGGCGGGTCGCTGTGGACGCGGGCGTGGCTCGGGATCCCCGTGAAGGACGCCACCGGCGGGTTCAACGCGTTCAAGGCGGACACGCTGCGCGGGATCGACCTCGACGAGGTGGCGTCGGCCGGCTACTGCTTCCAGATAGACCTCGTGTGGCGCGCCATCAAGCACGGCTACAAGGTGGTTGAGGTCCCGATCGAGTTCGTCGAGCGTGAGTTCGGCGACTCCAAGATGAACCGCAACATCGTCATCGAGGCGCTCATCCGCACGACGTTGTGGGGCGTCCAGCACCGCATCGCCCAAGTGGGTCGGTTGTTGCGACGTGGCTGAGCGGGGGAGGGGACTCTCACCGTCGACGATCCTCGCCCTGGTCGTCGCCCCATTCGTGCTGCTCGTCGTCCTTGAGGTCGCGGCGATCATCTGGGTCGCCGGCGAGATCGGCTGGTGGACGCTGCTGATCATGGCCGCGACGTCGGCGCTCGGCCTCGTCCTGTTCGCCCGCGAGGGCCGGAAGTCGATCGAGTCCGTCCAGCGGGCCGTGCTGACCGGTCACGGCGGCGGCCGCGAACTGGCGGACACCGGGCTCGTGGTGGCCGGCGCATCGCTCCTCCTGCTGCCCGGCTTCATCTCCGACCTGGTGGGGCTGCTCTTCCTGCTGCCCTTCACCCGCCCCCTTGTGCGTGGCGCGTTCGGCTGGTGGCTGGGGAAGATGGCGCGCCCGGTCGGTGGCGGGGCCCAGACGGTGTCGATAAGGGGCGACGTCGTGGCGGACGAGCCCGGCGGCGCCGGCCGGGACCCGATGGTGATCGAGGGAACAGTCGTCGACCACGACGAAGGAACGGAGAGCGACCATGGACGCCAGCCCTGAGGCACCGGCACCCGACGAGCCCGGCGCGCTGGTCCGCGTGGTCGCGCGGCTCAGCGATACCGCGGAACGACTGCGGCGGGACCACCGCCCGCTCGCGGAGGCCGTGGCGGACGCCACGCTGGACCTCGTCGACGGCGCCAAGTGGTGCACCATCACGGTCCAGGAATCGGGCCGGTTCCGCTCGCTGGTGAGCAGCGACGCCACCGCCGAACGACTCGACGAGTTCCAGATCGCCACCTCCGCGGGTCCATGCCTCGACGCCATCCGGCACCACCGGCCCTACGTCGTCGAGGACCTCACGAAGGAGGACCGGTGGCCCGAGTACGCGGCCGAGGCCAGCAGCCTGGGCGTCCGCAGCATCCTGGCCCGACCCCTGTACCTCTTCGACGGCGAACGCACGGTGGCCGGCCTCAACGTCTACTCGGACGGGGTGGCCGCCTTCGGACCGGCCCCCTCCGACGAGGGCACGGTCGCCGCCACCTTCGCCGCGTTGGCCACCTCTCTGGCACTCAGCCAGCAGCGCACCGAGCAACTGGAGCGGGCGCTGGCCAGCAACCGGCAGATCGCCACGGCGCTCGGCATCCTCATCGGGCGCCACTCCATCGAGCACGAGACCGCACTCAACCTCCTGCGCTGGGAGAGCCAGAAGCGCAACCGCAGGATCGTCGACATCGCCGAGGAGATCATCGCCGCCGGCGACCTGTCACTCGACTGAAAAGGTGGCGAGTCCGCTCACGCGATGCGCGGCATGAGCGCGGCCGCCGGCTCCTGCGGCGGTGGTCCCTCCTCGTGCGTCATCGACAGGGCCACCTCGACCACGTCGCGGAAGTCGGCGCGCTCGGCGTACGCCCGGCGCTGCCAGTCGGCACCCGTGCCGTTCAGCAGCAGGTCCGCGACAACCGGAACGACGAGCCCCCACTCGCCGGTCTCCTCCAGCGCCTCGCCGACGTGGTCGAGGAACCGCGCCACGACCTCCTCCGCCGGGCGCTCCGCCCCGCTCCTGGGATCCATGAGCTGTCCCGCCAGGCCGTCGTGTGCAGCCCGCCAGCTCCAGGCCCGCAACTCGGCCGCCCCTACCGGAGGGGCCGGCTCACCCGCGCGCCACTGGTTGGCCGCGGTCTCCACCAAGGCCCGCACCAGCGTGGCGAGCGCCGCCGCACCCCGGGGATCGAGACAGACGTCGGCCACGCGCACCTCGACCGTCGGGTAGTGCTCGGAGAGGCGCGCGTCGTAGTGGAGCATCTCCCGGTCCAGTGCTGCGCCCGAGCGGATCATGGCCTCGGCCCTGCGCTGGTAGGCGGCGATCGAGCCGTAGGGCTCGCAGGGCCCAGCGGTGGGCCAACGGCACCAGCTCTGGTAGCGATAGCTGGCGAACGACGAGTCGGTGCCGTTCCAGTACGGCGAGTTCGCGCTCATGGCCAGGAGTACGGGAAGCCATACCCGGCTCCGGTCGAGCACGTGGATACCCTCGTCGTCGGAGTCCACCTCGACGTGGATGTGGAAGCCACAGCTCAACTGCTCGCGGGCGAGGAGGCCGTACCTGCTCCCGATGGCCCGATGGCGCGGGTCAGTGGTGACGTGCGGCTGCTGCGAGGAGAGCGGCGAGGCGAGCGCCACCACCCGTGCCCCCCACTCGGTCGCCGCAGCGTCGGCCAGTTGACGGCCGCGACGAATCGCCTCCAGTTGCTCGTTGAACGTGTCCACCGGGGGACCGACGACCTTCAGTTGCTCCTGGTGCAGCCCCGTCACCAGGACGTGGTCCGAAGGCATCGGCCATTCGGTGCGGGTGGTCTCCACGGTGTGGATGAGACGGGAGGGACGATCCTCCATATGGGTGGACACGACCTCCTGCGCGATCGGGTAGGGCACGAGCGTGTGCGCCTTCACGATGAGGAGTTCCTCCTCGACACCGAATGACCTCATGACTCGTTCACCTCCATGCGGCGCCGCCGCCGAACACTGATTCGGGAACGGCGGGAGGTGAAACAAAAAGAGAGTCGCTCGCTGCTCCACCACCCGCCGGTGGTTGAGCCAGCTTCTCGACTCTGATCGGAGGCTACACCGCGACGGTGGCGTTCGGCACCGATCTCGGGACAGCAGCTTGTGGTGGGACGACAAGCGGCGCCGCCCTTCAGGGCGGCGCCGCGTGAATCCTGCGACCGGTGGTCAGTACTCGACGTCCGACTCGCGCTTCTTGCTCAGTTGTTCCTGGAAGATGTCCTCGAGCTCGGGGATCGAGCGGCGTTCGCGCAGCATGTCCCAGTGGGTCCGCTGCGGCTTGACCTCCTTCTCCTCGCCCACGACACCGTCGGAGCGGACCGCCTCCTTGCCGCACTTCTTGCATTCCCAGGAAGTGGGGAGGTCTGCCTCAATCGCGAAGGTGACCTCGAAGTGATGCCCGTTGGGGCAGTCGAACCCGAGCACTTGTCGTTCGGCGAACTCGATGCCCTGCTCGTCCTCGAAGGTCTTCGAGCCGAGCCCGACGCCGCGTAGTGCGTGATCTGCCATGGTTACCTCCTCTCACGAACATAACGCCCGGGCGGGGTCAGATGTTCCTCACCGAGTAGACCACATGCCCCGCATGCGCAGGACTGCTTTGAGCAATTCGGGCCGGTCGGTGATGATGCCGTCGACGCCCCAGTCGATGAGGCGGTGCATCGTCGAGTCGTCGTCGACGGTCCACACGTGGATCTTCTTGCGGGCGCGGTGGACGAGTTCGATGGTGCGGGGGGTGACGAGGTCCACCTTGACGAGCCCGGACTCGTAGCGCAGCGGCACCTGGTACACGTCGCCCTGCGTGGTGATGAGGCCCGCGGCCAGCATCATCACGGCCTTCGGCGACGCGGCGGTCGGGACAGTCGGCTGCAGCTTCCGGAAGTGGTGGATGCGCGCGGACGAGAAGGACCCGACGAGTACCCGGTGCTGCGCGCCGTGCCGGTCGATCGTGGCCGACAGCGGCTCCGTCGCGCCGGGGGTCTTGATGTCGATGTTGAACTTCACCTCGGGGAAGCGCTCCAGCAGCTCGTCGAGGGTGGGGATCTCCTCGCGCTCACCCACGAGCAGTTCCTTCGCCTCCTCCAGCAGGAGTTCGCTGGGCGTGCCGTCGAAATCGGTGACGCGGGCCAGGTTCTCGTCGTGGAACGCGATCAGGTGCCCGTCCCGGGTGACGTGCACGTCGGTCTCGAGGTAGTCGTAGCCGAGCGCGACCGCGTTCTCGAAGGCGCGCAGCGTGTTCTCGATGCCCAGGTTGGCCGGCAGGAAGGAGCCGCCGCGGTGAGCGAGCGGAATGAACCGGGGGCTCAGGTACTCGCTTCGGGCAGCCATGCGCCCCATTATGCACCCGTGCCAAGATGTGTGAATGCCAACAGTGCTCTCGATCCAGTCCGCCGTCGCCTACGGTCACGCGGGCAACTCGGCCGCCGTGTTCCCGCTGCAGCGATCCGGCGTCGACGTGATCCCCGTCTACACCGTCACCTTCTCCAACAACACCAGCTACGAGAACTGGCGCGGACCCCTGATCGCGCCCGATGACGTGCGCGACGTGGTGCGCGGCGTGGAGGAGCGCGACGCGATGCGCCACGTCGACGCGCTGCTCTGCGGCTACCTCGGAGCCCCCGAGGTCGGGCAGGTGATCCTCGATGCCGCGGCGACCGTGAAGCGGCACAACCCGGAGGCACTGTTCTGCGCCGACCCGGTCATGGGGGACTTCGGCCGCGGCTTCTACGCGCGCCCCGGGATCCCCGAGTTCTGGCGCGACCACGTGGTGGCCAAGGCCGACGTCATGACGCCGAACCTGTTCGAACTGCACTTCCTGACCGGCCGTGAGACGAGCACGCTGCAGGACATCATCGACGCCGCGCAGGAGCTTCGCAGCCGCGGGCCGGAGGTGGTCATGGTGACGTCCGTGTTCGCCGACGACCTCGCACTCGACGCGCTGCGCATGCTGGCGGTGGGGGACCAAGGGGTCTTCGAGGTAGCGACCCCGATCCTCGACCGCACCTTCACCGGCTCCGGCGACCTCACCACCGCCATGTTCCTCACCCATTGGCTCCGCTCGGGCGACCTCGCGGAGGCGCTCGGTGCCACAGCCTCGATCGTCTACTCGGTGCTGGAGGCGACGACCGCCCAGGATTCCCGCGAGCTCCGGCTGGTGAGCGCCCAGGACGACATCGTCGCGCCCCGGTTCACTTTCGAGGCGCGACGAGTCCGCTGAGGGCTAGTCGTCCGCGTCGCCCCAGAAGACGTTGATCTTCGCGCCGAGCCTGTTGAGGCGCTGGGGCAGGTCCTCGTAGCCGCGGTTGATGACGTAGACGTCCATCAGGTGCGTGGTCTCCCGTGCGGCGAGCGCGGCGAGCAGCAGACAGACCGCGGGGCGCAGTGCCGGCGGGCTCTGGATCTGGCGTCCGCGCCACTTGGTGGGGCCGATGATCAGCAGCCGGTGGGCGTCGAGCGCCTGGATGTTCGCGCCCAGGTCGGCGAGCTTCGACAGGTGCACCGCGCGGTTGTCGTAGACCCAGTCGTAGATCAGCGACTGCCCCTCCGCCGCCGCGCAGATCACGGCGAAGAACGGCAAGTTGTCGATGTTCAGGCCCGGGAACGGCATCGGGTGGATCTTGTCCATCGGCGCCGTCAGCTCGGACGGGTACAGGGTGATGTCGACGAGGCGGGTCTGGCCGTTGCGGCTCAGGTACTCGTTGCTCATCTCGAGCTTCTGGCCCATCTCGTCGAGGACCGCGAGCTCCACGTCGAGGAACTCGACGGGGCACCGGCGGACGGTCATCTCGGACTTCGTGACGATGCCCGCGGTGAGCAGGCTCATGGCCTCGATGGGGTCCTCGGAGATGTCGTACTCGACGTCGACGTCGATGTCCTCCAGGCCCTCGATGCGGAGCGTGGTGGTGCCGATACCCTCGATCTGCACGCCGAGGCGCTGCAGGTAGAAGCACAGGTCCTGCACCATGTAGTTGCCGGAGGCGTTGCGGATGATGGTGGTGCCCGGGGTGCGGGCCGCGGCCATCAGGATGTTCTCGGTGACGGTGTCGCCGCGCTCGATGAGGGTGACACTGCGCTTCAGGTCGTCGAGCTTCTCGACGGTGGCGTGGTACTGCCCGTCGGTGGCCACCACGGAGAGGCCGAGCTTGCCCAGACCCGCCATGTGCGGGTGGACGGTGCGCTGGCCGAGGTCGCAGCCGCCGGCATAGGGAAGTTCGAAGCGGTCGAACTCGTGCATCAGTGGGCCGAGGAACATGAGAATCGAGCGGGTGCGCTTGGCCGCGCGTACGTCGATCGTCTCGGGGAGGAGCCGCTCGGGGCGGCGGATCACGAGGTCCCGGCCCTCGCCGGTCCAGGTGAGCTCGACGCCGATCGAGGCGAGCACCTCGCTGATGCGGTCGACCTCCTCGATGCGCGCGATGCCGCGCAGCGTGGTGGTGCCCCGGTTCAGCAGCGACGCGCACAGCAGCGCCACTGCGGCGTTCTTCGACGACCGCACCTCGATCTCGCCGGAGAGCTTCGTCGGGCCCTCGATGCGGAAGTTCATCGCGCCCTTGGTGGCGGACTGGATCAGCGGCATCTCGAGGGCCTCGGCGAGACGGTTGATCATGCTCAACGAGAGGTTCTGCTGCCCATTCTCGATACGGTGGACGGCGCTCTGGGCGGTGCCCAACTCGTCGGCCAGGCGCTGCTGCGACCAGCCCCGGGCAATGCGGGCGTCGTGGATCAGCCGACCGATGGTCTCACTCGTTGCACTCATCATTCTGACGACTGTAATCTCATTTATGAGATAAACCAAGCCGTTGGAGCAACGTGATGGCACCGGGCGGGGAGGGCTAGAGTTGGCCGCATGAGCTCTCACTTTGACACGGTTGTCCTCGGCGCGGGCCCAGGTGGTTACGTCGCCGCCATTCGCGCCGCCCAGTTGGGCAAGAAAGTTGCGATCATCGAGAAGGAGTACTGGGGCGGTGTCTGCCTGAACGTCGGCTGCATCCCGACGAAGGCGCTGATGCGCAACGCGGAACTGACCCAGATCCTCGCCAACGAGGCCGACAAGTACGGCATCGAGGGGGAGTTCACCTTCCATTACGACAAGGCTTTCAAGCGCAGCCGTGAGGTGTCGGAGCGGATGACCAAGGGCGTCCACTTCCTGATGAAGAAGAACAAGATCCAGGAGATCCACGGCTGGGGCACCTTCGTCGACGCCAAGACGATCGAGGTCGCCGGCAACGACGGCGAGTCCCAGCGCATCACGTTCGACACGTGCATCATCTCCGCCGGTGCCACCACGAAGCTGCTGCCCGGCACCAAGCTCTCCGACAACGTCGTCACCTACAAGGAGCAGATCCTCGCCGACGAGGTCCCCGGCTCCATCATCGTCGGCGGCTCCGGGGCCATCGGCACGGAGTTCGCCTACCTGCTGCGCCAGTACGGTGCCGACGTCACCATCGTCGAGTTCCTCGACCGCATGGTGCCCACCGAGGACAAGGAGATCTCCGCCGAGCTCGCCAAGGCGTACAAGAAGATGGGCATCAAGGTGCTCACCTCCACGAAGGTCGAGAACATCGAGGACACCGGCTCCGGCGTCCGCGTCACGGTGAGCCCCGCGCAGGGCGGCGAGCAGCAGGTGCTCGAGGCCGACCGCTTCCTCTCCGCCGTGGGCTTCGCGCCCCGCGTCGAGGGCTATGGGCTGGAGAACACCGGCGTCGAGCTCACCGAGCGCGGCGCGATCAAGATCGACGAGTACATGCGCACCAACGTCGAGGGCATCTACGCGGTGGGCGACTGCACCGGCAAGCTCATGCTGGCGCACACCGCCTCCGCGCAGGGCATCGTCGCGGCCGAGACGATCGCGGGCGCCGAGACGTACCCGATCAACTACGAGATGATCCCGCGCGCCACCTACTGTCAGCCCCAGGTCGCCTCCTTCGGCTACTCGGAGCAGCAGGCGAAGGACAAGGGCTACGACGTGAAGGTGTCGAAGTTCCCGTTCTCCGCCAACGGCAAGGCGTGGGGCCTCGGTGACGCCGTCGGCTTCGTGAAGATCGTCGCGGACGCCAACTACAACGAGATCCTCGGCGCCCACATGATCGGGCCCGACGTGACCGAGCTGCTCCCCGAGCTGACGCTGGCGCAGGCCTACGACATCACCGCGGACGAGATCGGCCGCAACATCCACGCGCACCCGACCCTGTCGGAGGCGCTGATGGAGACGGTGCACGGCCTCGCTGGCCACATGATCCACCTCTGACGCTCACCTTCGCACGCGAAACGGTGGGCCCGGGAGAAATCCCGGGCCCACCGTCGTTTCCTGCCGGCGTCAGCCCTGTGCGTGCGCCGGCTTGCCCTTCTCGCCCGCGTGGGACGGCTTGCCCTGGCCCGCGAAGTCCGGCTTGCCGGGGAGCTTCCGCCAGACGCTGACGACCGACGGGCGAGGGATGGAGTTGCCACCGTCGGGCCAGTTGGACGACGGGTTGACGAACGTCGAGTCGTCGGTCTCGCCCGGGTGCTGGACGGCGATGTTGACGCGCTCGTCGGTGATCACTGGGCCGCAGCACTCCGCGCCCTTGGGCACGGAGAGGAACTGACGGACACGGCCACGCTGCTCGCCGTCGACGATGACCTCGTAGAGGCCGTCGTGGGCGCCGAGCTTGTTGCCGTCGGTGGAGACCCACAGGTTGCCGACGGAGTCGAACGCGACGTTGTCGGGGCACGAGATGGGGGAGACCTGCGACTTGTCGAAGCCGGCGAAGTAGGTGCTGGGATCGTTCGGATCACCGCACAGCAGCAGGATGTTCCACGCGAACGTGGTGGCCGCGGGGTCGTCGCCGGCTTCCACCATCTCGATGACGTGGCCGTGCTTGTTGGCGGTGATGGGGTTCGCCTCGTCGACGCCCGCCCGCCCGGCGGTGCCGCGCTGGGTGTTGTTGGTGAGCGCCATGTAGACCCGCCTGTTGACCGGGTTGGTCTCGACGTCCTCCGGGCGGTCCATCTTGGTGGCGCCGACCTGGTCCGCCGCCTGGCGGGTGTAGACGAGCACCTCCGCGGCGGTGAAGCCGGGCACGTGCGAGACGTCGTTGGTCACCAGCGGGATCCACTCGCCGCTGCCGTCGAACGCGCCGTCGGAGGGGAGCTTGCCGGTGCCGTCGATCTCGGCGGCGGGGGAGTCGCCGGTGAAGCGGGCGCCGTACAGGGTGCCGCGGTCGAGCAGGTCGGTGTTGCCGGCGGCGCCGCCGTCGACGTCCACCTTGCCCTCGGAGACGAACTTGTAGAGGTAGTCGAAGCGCTCGTCGTCACCGGAGTAGACGACCGCGCGGCCGTCGGCGGAGATCACGGCGGTGCCGGCCTCGTGCTTGAACCGGCCGAGCATGGTGCGCTTCTTGGGGGTCGACGTGGGGTCGAACGGGTCCACCTCCACGACCCAGCCGAAGCGGTTGACCTCGTTGGGCTCCTTGGCGATGTCGAAGCGGTCGTAGTGCTCCTCCCAGCGACGCTCAGTGGAGCCGCCCGGGAGCCCGTAGCGGGCGAGGCGAGCGCGCTCGGCCGGGTCGGTGACCGAGTTCGCGTTGGCGAAGTACTGGTTGAAGTTCTCCTCGGCGGTCAGCCAGGTGCCCCACGGGGTCAGGCCGCCGGCGCAGTTGTTGAGGGTGCCGAGCACCTTGGTGCCGGTGGGGTCCTCCGAGGTGCGCAGGAGGTCGTGGCCCGCGGCCGGACCGGTCAGCTCGAACTCGGAGAAGGCCGTGAGGCGGCGGTTCAGGCGGTGGTCGACGATGGGCGTCAGGCGGCCGCTGCGGTGTTCCTTCGCCACGGCGACGATCGAGAGGCCGTGGGCGGCGAGCGCCACGTCGGTCTGCTCCTTGGTGGAGACGCCCTCGACGAAGTCCGGGAACATGATGTATTCGTCGGTGTACTCGTGGTTCACCATCATCAGCTCGGTGCCGCGGTCGAGCGGGAAGAAGCCGAGGAAGTCGCAGTTGTAGCCGAACTGCTGCTCCTGGGCGGCGCGGGTCTGGCGCTGCGGGTCGAAGTCCGGTGCCGAGGAGAAGAGCTTGTCGCCCCAGCGCATGACGATGTCCTGTTCCCAGCCCTCGGGGATGAAGACGGAGTCGGTGGTCTGCGGGGCGATGGCCTCGAAGTCGAACGCCTGTCGCGGCGCGGCCAGCGCGGGCGTGCCCTGCTGGGAGGTGATGACGGCGCCGAAGGCTCCGGCGAGGCCTACGACGGCGCCGGCCTTGAGGAGGCCGCGGCGCGAGACGGAGGCGACCACGTCGCCGAAGTACTCGTTGGCGGAGGTGTTGGGCACCTCATGGAAGCAGGCGTCGCCGCACTTCATCTTGCAGGTGAGCGACGAACGGTTGCCGTGCACGGGAGCCAGGAACGGCAGGAGATCACGAATGCTCATGGAGGCCATCCAATTGGGCTCAGGTTTCGGCTTCGGGTGCCGCAGGTTACGAGTCGATGAATCTTGAATTACGTCAGGATGGGCTCAGCGAAACGTGACGGCCAGGATCGCGCCGACGACCATCAGGGGGCCGAACGGGAGTTCGGAGCCACGCCTGCCGCGGATGAGTGCGAGCAGCGAGACCACGGCGTTGAGCGCGAACGCCAGCAGGGTGCCCCACAACACGTGAGACCAACCGAACCAGCCGAGGAAGGTGCCGACCACCGCGGCGAACTTCACGTCGCCGAGTCCCATCCCTGCGGGGGAGATCCATGCGAGCGCGAAATACACGACGAGGCACGTCACCGATGCCAGCAGCGCGCGGCCGAGACCGTTCCAGTCCCCGGTGAACGTAAGCGGCAGCACCAGCGCGAGCCAGGCCGGGGCGACGAGCCGGTCCGGCAGCCGGTGCTCGAGCAGGTCCACCACCATTAGCAACGCTATGACGGTTCCCGCCGCGGCGAATGCGACCAACTCGGGCGTCGTCTCGGCGAGCGCGGCCGCTCCGGCTCCGGCCGCGGCCGCGAGGGGGACGTGCAGCCAGGCGACCCAGCCCCGACTGGTGAGTTCGCGCCGGAGCAGGGGAGTGACCGCTGCGGCGACGAGCGCGCACGCCAGCGCTGTGAGTAAGAGGATGAGGAGGTCCACGCCGATCACATGCCGCCGAAGGCCTCGACCATGCCCATGACCGCCGGCCCGAGCACGACGATGAACAGCACGGGCAAGATGAAGAGCATCAGCGGCATGAGCACCTTGACCGGGATCTTCTGCGCCTTCTCCTCGGCGCGTTGTCGGCGCTTGAGGCGCATCTCACTGGCTTGGGTGCGCAGCACGTCGCTGATGGAGATGCCGTAGGCGTCGGCCTGGATGACGGCGCGGACGAAGCGACGCAGGTCGGCGACGGTGGTGCGGTGCGTCAGCGCCTCGAAGGCCTGCCGCCTTGAGCGGCCGATCTGGATGTCCTGGAAGGTGCGCTTCAGCTCCTCGGCCAGCGGCCCCTTGCCGTTCTTCGCGGCCATCGACATTGCGGCGTCGAAGCCGAGGCCGGCCTCGACGGAGATCATCATCTGGTCGAGGGTGTCGGCGAGCTCGAGCTCGATGGTCTCGTTGCGCTTCTGGCCGTGGCTGTTCAACAACAGCTCGGGCAGGAAGTAGACCACAATGGGGACGATGACGAAGATGAGCTTCATCAGCGGCGCTTCCGAGGCGTTGATCATCGTGTAGCCGAACAGGATGCCGACCGGGATCCACACCATTTTCAGGACGAGGAGCTTCTCGATGGGCCACGCCATCGGGCGGCCTGCCAGCAGGTACTGGCGCTCGAGCATCTTGACGATCACCGGGGGAGTCAGCCGCCGGGCGAGGGCGGGCAGCGGGTTCGGTCGCGGACCGTGCACGGGTTCGGCAGTGGCGCCACGTGCGACGGGGCCGCGCTGCAGGTTGGCCAGCAACTGCTTCCGTTGCGGATCGACGATCGTTGCCACCGTCCACACGACGGTGCCCACGGCGAGCGCCGCCAGCAACGACGCGGCAAGGATGATCTCGTTCACGCCGGCCTCAGAACTTGATCGTCACGGTCTTGGCCAGCCAGATGCCGCCGATGATGAGCATGATGATGCCCAGGACGATCAGCGCCGGCCCGATGATGCCCTCGGTGAACGGCGCGAGGTAGCCGGGGTTGGTGAGCATGAGGAAGCCCGTGACCACGAACGGCAGCGCCATGAGGATGATGGCCGACAGCCGGCCCTCGGCGCTCAGGGTGGCGACGAGGCGGCGGATCTCGTTGCGCTGCCGGATGGTGTTGGCGACCTGGTCGAGGATCTCGGCGAGGTTGCCGCCGACCTCCTGGTTGATGCCGATGGCTTGCGCCGCCCAGGCGAAGTCCTCGCTCTCCATGCGGGCCGACGTGTCCATCAGCGATTCGACGAGCGGACGGCCGACGCGCGTCTCGTTGACCACCCGGGTGAATTCCTCCGACGTGGGACTCTCGGACTCGCTCGCCACCGACGCGAGCGCCTGCGCAAGGCTGTGTCCGGCGCGGAGGTTCGACGCCATCAGTGCCAACGAGTCGTCGAGCTGCTCGGCGAACTGCTTCTGGCGCCTGCTGATCCTCATGCCCAGCCAGACGCGTGCCAGTGCCGGCGCGATGCCCGCGAAGACGACGGCCAGACGGATGCTGCCGAGCAGGAGTCCCAGCGCCGCCCCGACGACCGCGCCAACCCCGACCAGGAAGATGAAGTCCTGGCGGCGCATCTTGAGTCCGGCCAGCTCGATCATCGACGCACCAGGTGGGGTGCCGCGTCGGCGAAGGGCACGTTCGATGAGCGCCGTGGCTGCCGCCGCCCCCTTCTCGAGCGCGGACGGTTCCGGGACGAGGCCCGGGCGTCGCCGTTCAATGGGGACGCGCACAGGCTTGGGCGCGGCGACGAGGTAGACCACCAGCGCGACGGACAGCGCCGCGGAGAACACCGCCAGGTTGACCGGGCTCAGGAGCATGTCGATCACCGGACGCTCCCGTCGGGGCGGCCGAACAGACCCGCCGGAAGGTTGATCCCGAGTTCTTCGAACCGCTCACTGAACCGGGGACGGATACCCGTGGCCTTCGGCTTCCCGAGGAAGCGTCCGTTGCTGTCCACGCCCGCGGAGTAGTCGAAGACGAACACGTCCTGCAGCGTGACGGTCTGGCCCTCCATGCCGTGCACCTCGGTGACCGCGGTGACTCGTCGCGTGCCGTCCCGGAGGCGGGTGAGCTGGATGATGAGGTCCACCGCCGACGCGATCTGCTCGCGGATGGCGCGCAGGGGGAGTTCCATGCCGGCCATGAGGACCAGTGTCTCGAGGCGGGAGACGGCGTCGCGGGGGGAGTTGGAGTGCACCGTCGAGAGGGAGCCGTCATGGCCGGTGTTCATGGCCTGGAGCATGTCGAGGCTCTCGCCGCCGCGGACCTCACCGACGACGATGCGGTCGGGGCGCATACGGAGCGAGTTCCGGAGGAGGTCGCGGATGGTGATCTCGCCCTTGCCCTCGATGTTCCGGGGCCGGGACTCGAGGCGGACGACGTGTTCCTGCTGCAGCTGGAGCTCGACCGCGTCCTCGATCGTGACGATGCGCTCGTCGTCGGGGATGAACGACGACAGCACGTTCAGCAGCGTGGTCTTACCCGTGCCCGTGCCGCCGGAGACGATGATGTTGAGCTTGGCGGCGACGCAGGCGTGCAACAGGTCCGCCATCTCGGGGGTGATGGTGCCGAAGCGGATGAGGTCGTCGACCTTGAGAGGGTCGCGGCTGAACTTTCGGATGGTCAGCGAGGAGCCGTTGAACGCGAGCGGCGGGATCACCGCGTTGACGCGCGAGCCGTCGGGAAGCCGCGCGTCGACCATGGGGGAAGACTCGTCGATACGGCGGCCCACCCGGGAGACGATGCGCTCGATGACCCTGCGGAGGCTCTCCTCGGAGGCGAACCGCGTATCGGCGCGCTGCAGTCGCCCGTCGCGCTCGATGTAGACCATCTCGTGCCCGTTCACCATGATCTCGCTGATGGCCTCGTCATCGAGCAACGGCTGCAGCGGACCATAGCCGAGGACGTCGTCCCGGACCTCGAGCGTGAGCCGGCGTCGCTGATCGGCACTCAGGGGGAGTGCGGCCTCTTCCACGACATCGTTCAGCTCCGCCTGCACCAGCGCGTGGAGTTGCTCCTCGCTGAGCGATGGGTCGTTGAGCCGGGCTCCGATTCGCTCGAAGAGCGTGCTGGCGGTCTTGTCCTTGAGCTTGCGCAGGGCATCATCGGCGGGTGCCCTCTCGGCGACCTTCGCCGATTCGCCTTTCGCCTGGGGCGACTGTTTCGCTGCCGCGGCGGACGGTTCGGCGCCGGTCCCCGGTCCGACGGCGGAGGCAGGCGTCACCGGGGCGGGGCTGTGGCTGGCCGGGGTCGGATCCAGGCCCGGGGGTAGTGCCTCGGCGGCCCGGAGCCGTTCGAGGAGGCTCATCGGGCGACCACCTTGTCACCCATGAAGACGCCGGCAAGCCGGCGAAGGGCCTTGACGAGCGGGTCACGCTTGGCCGACTGCATGAGTGGGATGCCGACGTTGATGGAGGCGAGCGCGGCCTTGGAGCGGGGGAGTGTGCCCCCGACCGGTCCGCCGAGTGTCGCCTCGACATCGGCCTTCGACATGCCCCCGCCCGAGTCGGCGAAGTTGATGATCACCTGTCGCCTGGCCGAGAACATCTTGAGCGCGTTGAGGGTGTCGATCACCTTCCGCAGCCCGCGCACCCCAGGCACGCTGAGTGCGGTGAGCAGGACGAGGTCTGTGGTGGCGTCGAGTGCGCCGAGGGTCTGGTCCATCAGCCCGGGGGAGGTGTCGACGACGACGTAGGCGAACTCAGTGGCAAGCATCTCCAAGAGGTGCCGGATCTGCTCGGCGGTGATCTTCTCGGCGGCGGCGGGGTGGTCGGGCGCAGGGAGTGCATAGAGCCCGGACGCGTGCCGTGCGAGGTAGGTCTTGAGGACCATCGCATCCCGGCTCGCGGGGCCGTCGACGGCGTCGGCCACCGAGAACTCGTGGGTCAGACTGAGGGCCGTCGCCACATCGCCGAAGGGGAGGTCCAGATCCACGAGGACCGTCGATCCCGGAGCAGCTTGTGCCAGCGCCACGGCGAGGTTGGTGGAGGTCAAAGTCTTGCCCACGCCCCCCTTCGGCGAGGCGAAGGTGATGACCCGCCCCGTGGGTCGTGGCGCTGCGGGTGCCTCCGGCGCCGGCGTCCAGCCTTCGGCGCGACGGGCACCGGCGGGCATGGTGGACTCGATCGAGCGACGAATCTCCTCAACATCGGCGTTGCCGCCGATCACATCCGACGCGCCCGAGCGCATGGCCGCCAGCCCCAGCGTTTCTGGCTCTGCGGCGATGAGCAAAACGCTCACGGGATAGTCACGCGTGAGTTCGCGCGACAGATCCAGCGCGGCGTTGGGATCGGTCCGCGCGTCCAAAACGACAAGATCCGGTGGCGGCAGGCCCTCGAGGAGATTCATTAGCGCGCTTGCTCCGCCAGTCTTGGGCTGGGGGAGCGAGAGGCACGAGTTGCCCGTCACCTGGGCAAACCGCTGTTCGAAGTCCGGAGCGACGCCGGAGAGGACGATGCGGATCATGGGAACACGTTCTCCGCAGTGACGACCGGCGGATTGTCATCCGGTGCGTCGGCGGGCTCCAGCGTGAGCCAGATCGGGTAGTACTCCGCAGCCCAGACGATCTTCGCAGCGTCGGCGGCGTTTACAGCCAGCGTGACCATGAGGCTCTCCGCGGGACCCTGAGCAGGCTCTTCATCGGTCGCCTCAATTGCGCCACCGGAAACTCGGGTCACCAGCACCTTGTGGAGGACAAGGTCGGTCTCCCCTTCGACGCTCGTGAAGACACCGACCGTCTCTCCCGCGGCGAGGTGCCCACCCAGGACTCGGCGCGGCTCGAGCTGGATGCTGATCTGGTGCAATCCATCGGGGATCTCGAAGGCCGGAGCATCAGCCAGTTCAGGGGAGACGAAGCGCGCGGCCAACAGTTGCTCACCAGCAACCAGGGGAGCGACGGTCACTTGGCCGGCGACATCACCCAGTGAAGCGACCCCGCCGGGGGTCACAGAGGATTCTGGGACCTCTTTCACCGCGACGTAGTCAGCCATGGCCTCTGCGGGAGTTCCGGCGGGAACCGGCTGTGTCACCACCAAGACAGGCACCGGGGCCAGCTCTGCCATTGCCCGACTATCGGCGCCCTGGGCGTAGGTGAACACGAGCAGGCCCGCCACAACGGCGGAAACCAGCGCCAAGAGGCTGGCTATCAATCGACGGGACATGGCATCCTCACTCCGTCAGCGCCACAACCGCAGCACCGAGTCGTGGACCGCTCGGGCTGTAGTCAAAGTACTCGTTGAGGTCGACGAAGCGATCAAAGCTACCGCGAATACAGCGCTCTTCGCCGCCACACGGCGGGTTGAGCGGCTTGAATTGGCCCGCGAAATAGTAGCTCTTGAGCGTGAATGCTGCGTATCCGAAGACCTTGTACTGTCCACTGCTACCCGTGCCCTTGGCCTCGTCGAAGATCGGAAGAAGGATCGTTTGGCCCAACCACTTGTTGAAGGCCTCAGGTGTGCAGATGGACGGCACGTTGTTTCCACTGTCCGAGCCGATCCAGCCATCGATGACCGACTCGGTCTTGTTGCAACTGGTGGCGCTGGGCGTGAGCCAGCCGAATCCGCCAGGTAACAAGTTGTTCGATGGGCCCGTGCAGTCGGTGGCCGACGCCTTCGTAAAGTAGATGGTGCTCTCCGGCGTGTCCGACGGAATGTTGACCCCCACTACTTCATCAGTCTCAGAATCACGGATCACCGTAACCCCGACCTGCTCGGCCAATTCACACCAAGAAAATGCAAGCGGGAGTACGGCGATGCCGCCGGTGGGATAACCCCAGCGGGCACTCGCACGAGCGGCGATCGGCGTGCTTTCTAAGCCAAGCACAGGTGCAAAGTAGTGGTCACGAATGGTGGAGGTCTCGACCGTGACAGTGCCGGCCGTCTCATCGATCTGCAGGATGGTGCCCTCGGCATTCCCGTCGTTGATGTTTGCGCCAGCCAGGAACTCGGTCGTGGCAGTGGCCTCTGAACATCTGTCTCGCGCGCAGTCCTGCGCGACGGCGAGCACCGCAGCGTCTGCACCTGTTTGAAGTTGCTGGCGGTCCACGTGCATCGCGGAGACGTCAATTGCCAACGCGGCCATGGACATCACGATGACCAGCACTATCGCGGCGATGACTGCGACAGCGCCGCGTTCGCGCGGATGCCCGTTCAACCGTTGCATCGCATGGTGCCTTTCCCGGTGAGGGTGATCTGACCGACTCGGCCCAGGAGCTGCATCGGATACTTGATCGTGACGGTCGCCGTTAGTGGGCCCGAGGTGTCCACGGCTTCACAGTTTGCTGGCATCACACTGACCTGGTTCTCCGAGATGATCACCCCAGGAGCCGCCGACGCGACGGCACGCTTTTTTGCCTCCGCTACCGGATCGCGGTTGTTGCTTGTGTCCTGCAAAGCCATCACACGGACGCCGTCTCGTGCGGCGTTCGACAACACTGATTGGACGAAGAACGCGTGTCCGAACGCGATGACACTCAAGATCATCGCGATGAAAACGGGTGCGACAAGGGCGAACTCGACCGCCGAGGCTCCTCGGTCATGTCCCCTGATGTGCTGCATAAATCAGTCCTCGGAGTTCAGTGGTACCGGGGTCGCCGTGGCGACACGGTCGTCGCCAGCGAGTCGGCGCTGGCGACGACCGAAATATTCGGGAGACTAGCCGGCGTTAGTGCTCGCCGAGGCGCCGGAAGTCGGCTCCGGCAGGGCATCCTTGACATCGGTGAAAAGCCCCTGCAAGGTGCCACCGAGAGCGGTAACAGCCACGATGATAACGACGGCGATGAGGCCCACCAAAAGGCCGTACTCCACGGCCGTGGCGCCGCGGTCGCGACTGCCGCCGAAGCGGGCGTCGATCATAGCGAAGAGGTAGTTGATCATTGAAGTTCCTATCTGCGGAAGGATTGGGGGAGTGAACTTCGCGCGAGTGACCCGGTCTGGATGTATCCTTCGCTGCGGTCGGGACCATAGTTACATTTTTTTGGCCTCTTTATCAAGTCCTCCGTAAAAATTTCCGGATCGGACTTAAGAAGAACGCTCAATGAGCGCTGACTAGGCAATTCGCTGAGTCCGCCCGCGCGCTGCGCTCGGGTGCCCTCGGGGGAGCACTCCTACTTCGCGTGCGACTTCGCGCGGCCGTCCCGCCAGAGCACCAAGACGCCGACCGCGGCGGCGATGCTCAGCGTCGACACGACCAAGCCGGTACCGGGAGGTGTGTCCCAGTTGGCGTCGCTCGCCAAGACCGCCAAGAAGTAGACGCCGAAGAGATGCATGAGACCTGGCGCCGTCGCAGTGAGGGCGACGATTCCCGCCCTCACCAGCAGCGCTCGCGGGACGTGGGCGTAGCCCAGGATCAAGAGGGCGACCGGCACGGCAAGCTCCGCCACGAGCGGCAGCCACGGCGTCGGGTAGAGCGTGCCGGTCGCGCCAGCATCGAGCGACAGCACGAGCAATTGGGTCAGCATGGTCAGAATGAGCACAGCGGGCGCGGTCGTCAGCACACTGACCCACCAATCGGCCTCCAGCGCCGGCAGGATCACCAACCACGAGAGCGCGAACAGCGTTGCGGCAGCAACGGCGAGGTAACCAGAGGCGGAAGCGTCGCCCGGGGCCGGCAACGGATATATGGGTGCCGTGTCCATGGCCACGGCGCAGGCCGCAGAGAAGTCCCGGTAGTAATGGAAGCCGATGAGGATACTGCCGTTCAACATCTCCGTCGCGCAGGGACGCCATACGATCAACACGGCCACCGCATGGAGCACGGCACCCGCGAGGATCATGACGGCAGCCACTGGCCACCGTATTGAACTTCCCCCCATGGAGAGAGGCTACGTCTGACCGCCGTCGGATGGTAGTGGCCACAGGTCGACCAGATGCGGCTACCTCATATAAGTCCGATAAGCGGCATTATGTCATCTCACGAGGACCCTGCTGCGTCGGGACGTAGCGAAGGCCGCGCACTTTGGTGCCGGGTACACGATCCCCCATCGCGGCGGCCGCGGATCCATGAACTGCCGCAGCAAACCCGTCGTGCCCGCTCACTGCGTGGTCCCCGCATCGGGGTCCTGCTGCAAGACGAACCGCTCGAAGCCGGGCATCGTGAACCCGATCCGGTTGTGCCCGCGTCCTTCGACCATACCCTTGTCGATCAGCCGCTGCCGCACGGTGCTGAGCTGCTTGGTGGTCTTGCCCAGCAGGGCCGCCACCTCATTCATCGCAGCCGCCTGGTCTCCGGTCAGGCAGCCCGCCACCGCCGCGAGGAACTCCCGCTCGCCAGGGCTGGCCAGCAACCAGCGCCCGCGGAACAAGCCTTGGTTGAGGGTCCTCTGCGCCTGCTCCAGGCCGGTGCGGGCATGCTCGGGTTCGAGTCGGCTCGGGCCGATGGGTGCGGCCGCTTGCCAGGTGGTGTGACCAAGCAGCTGGATCAAGTACGGGGAGCCGGCGGCCTCGTCGAGGACCAGTCGTGCCGCGTCCGGCGCCCAAGTCACGCCGGCTTCCGCGGCGGGGTTGACCAGGGCCAGGTGCGCCGCACCCGGGTCGAGGCGCTCCAGCTCGACGTAGTGGAAGCGTTCGGTGAACGAGGCAGCCGCCATCAGGGTCTCCGGGGTGTGGGCCAGGCCGGCGATGAACACGGCCAGCGGGGCCTCCTCGGCACCAGCGTCCTGAATCAGGTGCGCGATGCCGGCAAGCTGGCCGCTCGGGCAGTCCTGGATCTCGTCTAGCGTCAGCAGCAGTCCGGCACCTGAGTGGGCGCGGGCCAGGTCGGCGGCCTCCACCACGACCTCGGCAAGCTGGTCGCGCACCACCGAGGGTGGGGCGTCGTCGGCGCGCCAACTGGAGGCGAGCTTCACCATGCCGGCGGCGGAGAGCTCCACGGAGAACTGGGCGAGCCGCTCCCCGATCCGCTCCCACATCGTCTTGCTCCCCGCAGCGCCGGCGACGGCTCGTCCGACCTGCTGGGCGATGCGCTGCAGGGCGTGCGGGGACTTGTCCAGCGCGATGTGCGCGGCGGCGAACCCGGCCTGCTCGGCCTGCTCCCGGATGGCGTGCAGCAGCACCGTCTTGCCCAGTCCACGGGAACCGGTGAACACCGTGATCGGTGAGGCGGGCTCCCCCGACATCCTGACGCCGCTGAGCGCGCCCCGGGCATCCTCAAGGAGGGCGGATCGGCCCGCCAGCGCGCGGGGCCTGATTCCCGCCCCTGGCGTGTAAGGGCTCTTCAGCACGCCGCTAGACGATGTTAGATTCGGCTCCATATCTAACAGCGTATAGCGTGGTCGGTCCGTCTTCCTCGAGCTCAGACACCGCTCACGGCAAATAGGGCTGCGCCGCCTCTCCTCGGATAGTTGGTTAGAGAACCCTTCGGTTCATAACGGACTGCACCGATAGTAGGCCGGCCGCCGCCGTCTGGGCTTCAGGGCTTCACAGCGGTGGCCAGGAAGAGCCCGAACGCCCGGCCCTCCTTCTGCACTTCACCCGCCTCGGCGAAGCGCACGTTCTCGAACCCCGCTGCCAGCAAGTCGGATTGCAGTTGCGCGCGATCGAAGCCGTTGTGTCCGTCGAAGTCGTGCACGTGCTCGTGGAAGGAGCCGTCCTCCTGGTCGAGGTCGGCGATCGCAACGTGGCCGCCTCTCTCAAGTAGCTCATGGAACCCCGCGAGCACCCGGGGCAGGTCCTTGATGTGGTGCAGTACGAGACTGCTGACGATCACGTCGAAGCGCTCCCGGGGCACGTCGTCGGAGGTGAGGTCGAGATCCCAGATGCGGGCGGTCGACGGCAGTACCCCGGCGCCGATCTTCTTGGCCATCGCCTCGCGCATCCCGGCGGACGAGTCCGCCAGGGTGATCGTGCCGACGGTGTCCGCCAGCGCCTGCGCCACGAGCCCGGTCCCCGCGCCGTACTCGAGGAGGCGTTCGTCGCCCCGCAGCGGGACGGCGCCGACCAGCGCCTCGGCCACGGTGCGCGCACGGTCGACCTTGGACTGGTCCTCGTCCCACGTGGCGGCCTGCTCGTCGAAGTGATTGTGCATGCGGAAATCCTAGGTGCTCGCCCCTACAACGTGGACGCGACGAGCTCCGCCACAGTCGAGTAGGTCTTGACTCCCCCGACGAGCCGATACGCGCGTGCCTGCAGGACATACACGGTCGAGGGCGCCAGGCCCGAGAACTTGTAGCCGGCATAGTTGCGGTCGCAGACGCTCGTGAAGCCCCCTGCGTCCACCCAGGCACCACCGCTGCTGAACTCGTAGCCGATGTCGGGTTGGCACACCCCACCGGACTCCGGCGACCGGAACAGCTTCACGCTGATCGTCGAGGACGTGCGGTTCGTGGGTCCCGTCAGACCGGGTGCCGAGATGCCGCTCGGCTCGACGGTCGGGGTCGGGCTCGGCTCGACGGTCGGGGTCGGGCTCGGCTCGATCGTCGGAGTCGGGCTCGGCTCGATCGTCGGAGTCGGGCTCGGGCTGGGCGTCGGCGAGGGCGCCGGATCGCCGGACGTGGACGCTACGAGCTGGGCTTCCGGCGAATAGGTCTTCACTCCCTCGGCCAGTCGGTAGGCGCGCGCCCGGAGCGTGTAGGAGGTGCCGGACGCCAGGCCGGAGAACTTGTAACCGGCGTAGTTCCGATCACACACGCTGCTGAAGCCGCCAACGTCGGACCACGCACCGCCGCTGCTGAACTCGTAGCCGATGTCCGGCCGACACACGCCACCCGACTCGGGCGAGCGGTACAGCTTCACGCTGATCGACGAGGTGGTCAGGTTCGTCGGACCGGTCAGCGATAGTGCCGAGATGCCTTGCGGGTTCGTCGTCGGCTCGGGTGTCGGGGTCGGGGTCGGTGACGCGGTCGGCGTCGGTGACGGCGAGGGCGAGGGCGACGGAGTCGGTGACGGACTGGGAGACGGCGCAGGATCGCCCAGCGTCGTGCCGGTGACGCTCGATGCCGGGGAGAAATCGGTCTTGGCCCCGTCGACGATCCGGTACGCGCGCACGCTCAATGTGTAGGTGGTGCCGGGAGCGAGGCCGGAGAACTTGAACCCTGGATCGGGGTCGTCGCAGGGGGCGTTTGGGAACCCGCCGTGGTCGTACCAGTCGGCATAGGCGCCGCCCTTGAACTCGTAACCGATGTCCGGCTGGCACACGCCCATCGACTCGGCGACGCGGTCGATCACGACGCTGATCGTCGTGCTGGTGCGGTTCACGGGACCGCGGATCGGCGGCGCCGACAACGCGTCGGCATGCGCGGACGGGGCGAACTGGACGCCGGCCGCCACCACCAGCGCGACGACCACGAGCCAGACGGTGGACCGAAGCCTCCCAACGATTCTCCCCGCACGGATCCGTCTCTCGACGCGCACACGCAGACCACCCGAGCCGTCCATGGGTCCCCCGTCCCTCTGGCCAAGTAGCTCAGGTCTATACCCGGCCACTCCCCCTGTCAATAGCGCCTGCATGACGGCCGTCCCTCGTGTTACACCGGATTCATGGAGATCCGTCCCTACGTAGCCGCTGACGTGGCACCCACCCTGGCCGTGTTCCTGGAAGCTGTCACCGTGACCGCTGCCGCCGACTACTCCCCCGCGCAGGTCGAGGCGTGGGCACGGCGCGACGACCGGGACGTGGACACCTGGCACGCGGCGAGGGTCGCCACGCACACCTACGTCGCGGAGTACGACGGTGCCGTGGCCGGGTTCGCGGACATCGACGGCGCCGGGCACATCGGGATGCTGTACGTCGCCCCCGCTTACGGTCGGCGCGGGGTGGCGACCGCGCTGCTCCACCGCCTGCTGCGGGACGCCGCCGCAGCGGGCGTGGACGAGGTGACCACCGAGGCCAGCCTCACTGCGCGACCCTTCTTCGAGCGCCACGGATTCCTTGTGACGGCCCGGCAGCGCGTCCGAGCCGGCGACGTGGAGCTCGTCAACTTCCGTATGACACTCCGGCCCTGAGCCTCAGATGTGCAGCCGACGATGCAGCGCGGCACCGAGCTGGCGCGGCCTGATGGCGACCATCAACACGAGGACGAGCACGCTGAACCCGACGCAGACCAGCGCGGGCACCGGAGTGACCACCCAGCCGAACAGGACGAACAGGCCCGGCGCCAGGCCGAACAGGGCGACGAGCACCGCCTTGGCGAGGTGCTCCGTCGGGTCCTGCCGGATGATCCAGACCACGACGCCAAGGGCGAGGTTGGCCGTCGTGCAGATGGCGGGGATGACCCAGGTCGTGGCCCAGTAGGCCGGCCCGTCGATCGCGTTCCATGCCACCGCGGCCAGCGACAGCAGGACCACGAGCCAGCCGACGAGGCTGCCGACGTTGCGACGCCGCTGCACGGCCGCGACCACCACGAGCCAGACCACCGCCACCGACAGCCACACGGTCCTCACGGGGGCGACGAGGTCGGGCACGAGGGACTGCGCCGCGAACGACGCCACGACGACCAGCACGGACAGCGCGACGACCGCCGCCCACAGCTGCCGGCGGTCGAACCGCAGGGGCACCGGCGGGAAGACCTCGGGCGTCCCCGTCGCCTCGTCCGGGCCGGCCTCGAGCCGCACCCGGCAGAGCGGACACTGCGTCCACTCCCCCGCTATCGAACCGCCGCAGGAGGCGCAACGCCTCATCGTCCAGCCTCCCCTCGGCCGGCTCTTGGTCCGGCCACTTCGGCCAGTTCCCCGGCGGTCACGCGGCTCGCATTGACCTCGACGGGGACCCCGGCGCCGGTGAGGTGGCGGACGAAGGCCGCCTGGTAGTCGGTCTCCACGAAGGGCGCAGTGAACGAGACCGTGAGGAGGTCCCCGTGGCTGACCGCCCCGAACTGGGGGCGGACCGCGGCCACCTGCAGGTAGAGCCGGCCGACGTGCACCGCCACCGGCTCGGGCAGGGCGACCCTGCCGAGATTGGAGATCGCGAGCGTGATCCCCTGATTGCCCCACGAGTTCACCGTCGCCAGGATCAGGTCCTTCAGCGGCCGCGGGACCACGCGGAGCGCCGGGTTGCGCTCGAACCGCACGAGCCGGCGGATCTTGCGCGCCAGCCCGTCCTTGGTGAGCACCTGCTTGAACTGGCGATCGAGCTCGCGGCAGACCGCCGACACCGAGTCCTCCTCCTCGTCGCCGGTGTAGGTGTGCGCGAGCATGGTGGTGGCGAAGAAGTTGCGCCCCGATTCGGTCGGGAAGAACTGCCGGAGGTTGACCGGCACCGAGCACGTGATCGTCCGTGTCGTCCCCGCCGGCAGCCGGGTCGCGCGGATCGCCTCGAAGAACACGGCCAGCAGGTAGATGGTGAGGGAGACCCCCTCCGTCCGCGCCAGCGCCAGCACCGGTTTCACGGGCATCGTGAGCTCGACGACCCGCGTGCGCAGGTCCGGGGTGTGGGTGCCGCGGATGCGGAGGACGTCGCGCCGCCGGTGACGCCGTCTCCGCTGCTCCCGTCCGGCCGGAGCCTCGGCCTCGGGGGGCAGCTCCGTGGTCCGCGACTCGACGGCGGCCGTGGCGTCCTCCTCGAACGGCACCGAGCCCGAGCCGCTCCGGAACCAGTGCGTGAAGGCGTCGACGGTGAACCCCTGTTTCACGTCGCTGGCGGCGGCGCGGAACTCGTCGACGTGCCGGAGCCCGACGTACTCGGTGAGCAGGTCCTCGAAGAACCACAACGCCCCCGTCCCGTCGGTGAGCGCGTGGAAGACCTCGAGCGACACCCGCCGACCCCGGTACAGCACGCGGAAGAGCAGTTCGTGGCGCTCGTGGTGGTAGAGGTGCTGGACCGGCGGGCCCTGTTCCTCGGCGACGACCGGCCGCAGTTCGGACTGCTGCAGGTAGTACCAGAACACTCCCTGCCTGAGCACCGCCTGGAACAGCGGGTACTGGGCGAATACGCGGTCGAGCGCCTCCTGCAGCGTCGCCGGGTCCACCTCCTCGTCGAGCTCGGCGGCGAGGCGGAAGACCTTGCTGTCCACGTCGCTGCGGGCCGCGAGGAAGATGTTGGCGGCGTTGTCGAGTCTGACCCAGGGCCGACGTGCCGCCGCAGCCCCCAGCCTCATCGCCGAGTGCCTGCCGACGGGCTGCCGAGCTCCCGGGTCTGCGTCATGCCGCCGTCGAGGAAGTCGTTGATCACGTCGTACGCGGTCCCGACATGGCGGGAGATCCGCGGCAGCGCGATGAAGCCGTGGAGCGCCCCGTCGACGCGCTCGACCCGGACGGGGGTGCCGGCGGCCCGGAGTGCCGCGCCGAAGGCCTCGCCCTCGTCGCGGAGGAGGTCGTACTCCGCCGTGAGGATGAGCGTGCGCGGCAACCCGGACAGGTCGTCGGCGAGCAGCGGCGAGACGAGCGGCGACGACCGCAGCTCCGGGTCCGGCTGGTACATCGCGACGTAGTCGCTCACCTCCGCAGCCGTCAACCGCAGACCGGTGCCGTACTCGGCCACGGACGGGAACGGCGAGGTCCGCGGGTCGTGGTCCCACTGCGTGACCGGGTAGAGCAGGATCTGGGCCGCCGGCAGCGCACTCCCCCGCGCCCGCAGCGCCAACGTGACGGCCGCGGCGAGGTTCCCGCCCGCCGAGTCGCCGATCAGCGTGATGTCCTCCGGCCCGTCGACCTCGGCGAGCTCCGGGTGGCCGAGGATCGTCTCCGCCACCTCGAGGCAGTCCTCCAGGCCCGCCGGGTACGGGTGTTCGGGCGCGAGGCGGTAGTCGACCGAGCACACGACCTGGCCGGTCAGGTCGGCCATGGTGCGGCAGGTTCCCGCGTACGTGTCGATGTCGCCGATGGTCCAACCCCCGCCGTGGAAGAACAGCAGCACGCCCTTGCGGCTGGCGGTCCGCGGCAGGAAGATGCGCAACGGGATCTGGTGCCCGCCGTGCGCGGTGACCGACTGGTCGAAGATCCGCTCCGGATCCCGGGGCACCCAGGACAGCGCCCGCTGGGCGCGACGGACCTTCTCGTAGTCCTCCCGCATGTTGATCCGGGGCGCGGCGAAGAGGCCCAGGATCGCCCGCATCAGCGGGTTCACGGGCGGGTGCGCCTCACGTGCCGTTGCTCCCATGCCGCAACCTTACGGCCTGGCCGGCGGCGGGAGCGGCACTGCTCGAAGGCGAACCGCCTCGCATGGTCTGCCGCCCGACTAGGCTGGCCGCCCCGGCGGGCCGCAGGGCCTCCGGTGGACCGAGAGGAGCATCATGACCGAGCACGAGAACCATCCGGACCCGGACCCGACGCGCCCATCACAGGCCGAGGGGGACGCGCACGAGGGCACCGACTCCGTCCTCGAGCCGGACACCACGTCCGACGATCCCCAGAGCAACCGGCCGTCCCAGGCCGAGGGCGAGGATCCGGACCGCCCTCAGTAGTTGACCGCGGTTCCTGCGTTTTGGGGCCTCCTGCGAGCTAGGCTTGAACTTCCTGGACCACCGTTGGACGGTGGTGGATAGGAGGTCAGATGACGCAAGGTGCACGAAGTCACCCGGACCCCAACCCGGTCCGCCCGTCGCAGGCGGAAGGGGAACCGGACGATCTGCCCGACGATGTGTCGGACCGACGGGACGAGGCCTATGACTTCTCCCGTGATCCACACACCAACCGCCCCTCGCAAGCCGAGGGCGAAGACGACTAGGACCTCCACCGGCGCCCGGCGCCCGTGAAGTCCTCCAACCACAACAAGTGCGGCCGGTCGCGTCAAGCGACCGGCCGCACCTCGTGTCTGGGCGAGATCAGTACGAGCGGGGGTTCTCCTGCTCGTCCTTCTCCCAGGTCTTGAAGGACTCCACCTCTTCCTCGGAGACGCGCTCCGACTCCGGGTCGTGATCGACTTCCGGGTTGGTGCGGTTGGCGTCCTCCTCGGACTTCCTCACGTGCGCGTCCTCGACCTGGCGCGCGTCCACTTCTTCGCCGGCTCCCGGCGTACGGTTCCAATCCTGGGTACTCATGGGCCCAGCTTTGCACGCCGCCCGACCAGCCGCGACGGAAATGCGGCGGGAGGTTCACCTACTCGCAGCCGATGCCGTCGCCGTCGCGGTCGAGATGCTTCCCGTATCCAGGCTGCCCGGCCAGAACGGGAGCCGCGCCTGCGTCCCGGGCCGCGGTGCAGTTCTTGTAGTGGACGTCCTCGACGGGCGGCGGCGCGACGGCCTGCACCGGCGCGGGGGCCTCGGTGACGGGCGCGGGCGCGTCGGGTGCGGCAGTCGGTGGCCGCGCTGTGACAGAGGGCGCGACCACCTTCGCGGGAATCGACTTGGCCGGTGCAGGAGCCGCCGAGGTCGGCACCGCCGACGGGGGCGCAGGAGAGGGCGAGCGGGATGCGTCGCCGGGCAGCCGCTGGCCGGGGCAGCTCTCGAGCACCCGCGCGATCGCGTCGTGCTCGGGTTGCGTCAGCCAGAGCCGGTACCGGTGCTTCACCGCCACCTGCAGGGCGACGTACTCGCAACGGAAGGGCTTGTTGGGCGGCAGCCAAGTGGCGGCGTCCCCGTCGCCCTTCTGCGCGTTGGCGGGGCCGTCGACGGCGAGCAGGTTGAGGGGGTCGTTCGCGAACAGCGTCCTGGTGCCTTCGTCGAGCTGCTGGGCGCCCTTCTGCCAGGCGTCGGAGAGGGCGACCACGTGGTCGATCTGGACGGCGTTGGACGTGTCGTTGCCGCGCACGAATCCGATCGTGGCTCCAGTGAACGGGTCCGGGGCGAGGGTGCCGCTCAGCACCACGCAGCCCCGGGTGCCGGGCTTGAACGTCACGCCGGTGAGGTCGCGGCCCAGGATGTCGTTGCGGGTGTCGCAGCCGTTGCGGTCGGTGTCCGCCCAGCGCTGGCCGAACATTGCCCGGTCGTACCCGGTCTTCGGCGCGCGCCCCTTGACGGGCAGCTGCGCCAGGACGCCAGCCGCGAGGCGCCCCTCCCCCGCCGAGCCGTTGGAGGACGGGGAGGCGACCGAAGTCGGCGACGCGGAGGTCGCCGCATCCGATGTCGACTCCTCGCCGTCCGGGGCGGCAGTCACCGTGACGGTGGCCGTCGCCGTGGCGGTGGCGGTCACGACCTCGGGGCTCGGGGGCGGCGGATGGGCCGCCGGCACCGCGTCCGGTGACGCGCAGGCCGTCAGCGCGATCGCGGCGGCGGCTGCACCTGCCAGCCACGTGCTTGGCTGCGCTCGTCGCATCCCCGCTCCCTCCAGCACGCCGTGTTCCCGGCCATCATGGCAGTAGCTATCGGAGGCCAGCCCGCAGGGTCGGCAAAGGCTTACCGCTTCCGGTAGAGCTTGTTCGTCTGGTACACGGGCTCGGAGGTGACCTGGATGCCCAGCTGTCGGAAGATGCCCTCGTCCACGGATCCGAGGATCACCGTCGTGTGGACGTCACAGCCGCGCAGGTGCCGCAGCTGGTCGAGTGCCCGGCGGGCGTTGTCGTCGGCGTTCGCGCTCACCGCGAGCGCGATGAGCACCTCGTCGGTGTGGAGCCGGGGATTCTGGCTGCCGAGGATGCCGGTCTTCAGCTGCTGGATCGGCTCGATCGACTCCGGCGACAGGAGCTGGATCTCGTCATCGATGCCCGCCAGCACCTTGAGCGCGTTGATCAGCATCGCGGACGAGGCACCGAGCAGCGCGGACGTCTTGCCCGTCACGACCCGCCCGTCCGGGAGCTCGATCGCCGCAGCCGGCGCCTTCGTGCGGCGGGCCACGTTGTTGGCAGGCACCACCACGGGCCGGTCCTCCAGTGCGATGCCCAGCTGGCTCATCAGCAGGGCGATGCGCTCGGAGGCGTGCGGCTCCAGCATCTCGGCCCGCTCGTGGACGGCCGCCTTGTACCAGCGACGGATGACCTCCTGCTGCGACGCCCGGCGGCACACCTCGTCGTCGCTGATGCAGAAGCCCGCCATGTTGACGCCCATGTCGGTGGGCGACTTGTACGGCGACTTCCCGATCAGCGTCTCGAACAACTGGTTGAGGACGGGGAACACCTCGACGTCGCGGTTGTAGTTGACGACCTGCTCGCCGTACGCCGCGAGGTGGTAGGGGTCGATCATGTTCACGTCGTCCAGGTCCGCCGTCGCAGCCTCGTAGGCGATGTTCACCGGGTGGTCCAGCGGCAGGTTCCAGATCGGGAACGTCTCGTACTTGGCGTAGCCGGACCGGAGCCCGCGCTGGTGGTCGTGGTAGAGCTGCGACAGGCAGGTGGCCATCTTCCCGCTGCCGGGGCCCGGGGCGGTGATGACGACGAGGTCGCGCTCGGTCTCGATGTAGTCGTTCTTGCCGAACCCGGCGTCGCTGACGATGTGCCGGACGTCGCTCGGGTAACCCTTGATCGGGTAGTGCCGGTACACCCGCAGCCCCAGCCGCTCGAGCTTGCGACGGAACGCCCGGGCCTGGGCGTTGTCCTCGGTGGCCTGGGTGATCACGACGCTGCCCACGTGGAGGTCCCGCCCCCGGAAACCGTCGATCAGCCGTAGTACATCGGACTCGTACGGTATGCCGTGGTCCGCGCGGTGCTTGTTGCCGGCGAGGTCCTTGGCGCTCACCACGACGATGACCTCCACGTCGTCGCGGAGCGTCTCCAGCATGGCGATCTTGTTGTCCGGCGTGAACCCCGGCAGCACGCGGGAGGCGTGCATGTCGTCGAACAGCTTGCCGCCGAACTCCAGGTAGAGCTTTCCACCGAACTGCGCCCGCCTCGCGGCGATGTGTTCGGACTGCATGGCCAGGTACTTCGCGCGATCAAACCCTTGCTGCACCCGTGCAGCCTACCCCCGGATCGTCCGCGTATCATGGAGGGGTCACTAGGCGGAGGGACGCATGACCAACAACCCATACGACAACGACCCCTACGGAGCCACCGGCGGTTCCGAACCGGACTGGGGTCCCCAGCCGGTGACCGGACCGCAGAACCCGTTCGCGGGTGGCCGCTACGCGGACCCCCGCCAGCAGCAGCCGCGGCAGGATCCCATCTACGGCACGAGCTACGGATCGGACCCGTACAACCCGTTCGCGGGGCGTCACCTGCCGCAGCGCTACGGGTACAACGCACCGCCGCCGGACCGGCAGCGCCACGTGACCATGCTGCGCCTGAACGCCTGGCTCTCGGCCTTCTTCCCCATCGCCGGCCTCATCTTCTTCTTCGTTGAGAAGGGCAAGCAGCCCCTCTACGACAAGCACTTGAAGGAGACGTTCAACATGGCGCTGACCCGTCTGCTCATCGCGGGGGGCGCGTCGATGTTCTCCGGCTGGCTCGGTGCGATGTTCGGCATCGCCACGGCCGTCTACTTCGTGTTCGCCATCCTCGGCGCCATCCAGGGCCCCACCAAGTATCTGGAGGGCCAGGAGATGCGCTACAAGGGCGCCATCCCCTTCACCCGCGACTAGAGCTCGAACGGCGACGGGTCGCCCGCACCCACGCGGGCGATGACCGGCTCGTCACCCGTCAGGTCGACGACGGTCGTCGGCTCCACGCCGCAGTCGCCGGAGTCCAGCACCGCGTCGAGCTGGTGGTCCAACAACTCCTTGACCTCCCAGCCCTCGACAAGGGGGTCCTCGCGGCCGGGCAGCAGCAGCGTCGAGCTGAGCATGGGGCCGTCGAGTTCGGCGAGCAGGGCGTGCGCGGTGGGGTGACTGGGGATGCGGACCCCGACGGTGCGCTTCTTCGGGTGCTGCATCGCCTTGGGCACCTCGCGGGTGGCCTTCAGGATGAACGTGTAGGGCCCGGGGGTCGACGCCTTCACCATCCGGAACACCCAGTTGTCCATCTCGACGTACTGGCCGAGCTTCGCGAAGTCGTCCACCACGAGCGTGAAGTGGTGCTTGTCGTCGAGTTGCCGTATCTGCTTGATGCGCTGGATGCCCGCCGTGTTGCCGAGCGCCGCGCCAAGGGCGAAGCACGAGTCTGTCGGGTACGCCACCAGCCCCCCGTCCCTGATGATCTGGCCGACCTGGGCGATGGAGCGAGGCTGCGGGTTCACCGGGTGGACGTCGTAGTACCGTGCCACTCAGAACACCTCCTTGTTGATGGCCGCGAGGAGTTCCTCGGGGATCTCGTCCGTCATGGCGCGGGCGGAGTCGGTGATGGACTCCGGCCGGGTGGCGCCGGGGATCGGGATGACGTGGTCGCCCAGCGACAGCTCCCAGGCGAGGATCACGCGGTGGGTGCTGATCCCGAGCTCCTCCGAGGCGCGGTGGATGCTGCGGAACTTCTCGTCGAGCGGAGCCGTGGCCCTGCGCATGCCGCCCACCGGCGAGTAGGGGACGAACGCGATGCCGTGCTCACCGCAGAACTCGAGCTCCTGCCTGCTGGTGTGGTGGAACCAAGGGGAGAACTCGTTCTGCACGGCGGCGAGGCCGCCCTCCCCCAACACGTCGAGCGCCACCTCGATCTCCTCGACGCTCGCGTTCGAGATGCCGATCTCGTTGATGATGCCGTAGGACTGGAGCGTCGCCAGCCCCTCGATGGATTCGGCGTACGCGAGGGAACGGTCCGGACGATGGAGGTACAACAGGTCCAGCTGCTCGACCTCCAGCGCTTCGAGCGCGCGCTCGGCGCGCTCACGCAGGTAGTCCGGGGTGCCGTTGCGGCCCCAGCGCTCGCCCTCGGCGCGGGTGATGCCCGCCTTCGTGCACACGACGATGTCGTTGGTGTCGCCGTCGTAGCGGCGGAGCGCCTCCGCGACGATGCGCTCGTTGTGGCCCATCTGGTCCCAGCTGGGTGCGTAGATGTCCGCCGTGTCGATCAGGGTGATGCCTGCGTCCAGGGCGGCGTGCACCGTCGCGACCGGGTCCTCGACGGGTCTGCCCTGGCCCGGGCCGGTGGAGACGGGCATCGCGCCGAACCCGATCGGCGACACCTGGAACTGTCCGATTCTGCGCTCACTGACCATGTGCGGGAGCTTACCTTGCACGGTAGCGATCGACAGGGGAAAAGCCCTCCGCCGTCAGTTCTACTCCTCCCGGTACGAACGGCAGCGTCACGTCGCGGAGCGACAGCTCGCAGCGGAGCGTGACCCGGACCTCTGCTTCGACACCGAGCGGGGCGGCGAGGCCGGCCATGTCCATGGCTGACGAGTGCCGCAGGCACCGGAGGCGCTCGCTTTCCAGTCCCGCCTCGACGATGTCGCCCGCAGCCCGCTCCCCCGCGGCCGGCGTGCGCTCCAGCGCCGCCGCGCGGGCCGCGGAGCCCGCGACGGCACGCAGCTCCTGCCGGGCCAACGACACCTGGGCGAGCACCACCACCAGGCCCACGAGCAGCACCAGGCCGGGGATGATCACGGCCGCCTCGATTGCCGGCGCCTGTCCACGTTGTCCGCGCATGCCGCCCATCCTCGCAACCGGAAGGGCCAACGGCTGACCCGCGCGGCACGCTGTGGAGAAGTTGGAATAGGCTTGGCAGCGCAGTTCGAACGAAAGGACTCTTCATGGTCAAGAAGGTCGCCATTCTCACCGCCGGTGGGTTCGCGCCGTGCCTCTCATCCGCGATCGGCGGTTTGATCGAGCGCTACACCGAGCTCGCCCCTGAGGTGGAGATCATCGCCTACAAGCACGGCTACCAGGGCCTGCTGACGGGCGACTACATCGTCGTCGACGAGAAGGTCCGCGCCAACGCGAGCCTGCTGCACCGGTTCGGAGGTTCTCCGATCGGCAACTCGCGCGTCAAGCTCACCAACGCGAAGAACCTCGTCAAGCGGGGTCTCGTGAAGGAGGGCGACGACCCGCTGAAGGTGGCGGCCGACCGCCTGGAGGCCGACGGCGTCGACGTGCTGCACACCATCGGCGGCGACGACACCAACACCACCGCCGCCGACCTCGCGGCCTTCCTGGCCGAGCACGACTACGGCCTCACCGTCGTCGGCCTCCCGAAGACCATCGACAACGACGTGATCCCGATCAAGCAGTCCCTCGGGGCCTGGACGGCCGCCGAGATGGGCGCCCGCTTCGCGCAGAACGTGGTCGCCGAGCACAACTCCGGCTCGCGCATGCTGATCGTGCACGAGGTCATGGGCCGCCACTGCGGCTGGCTCACGGCCGCCACCGCGCAGAAGTACCGCGAGTGGCTCGACACGCAGGAGTGGCTGCCGGAGATCGGCCTCTCCCGCGAGGCGTGGGACGTGCACGGCGTGTACGTCCCCGAGGGCGTCATCGACATCGCCAAGGAGTCCGAGCGTCTCAACAAGGTCATGGACGAGGTGGGCAACGTCACCATCTTCCTGTCGGAGGGCGCGGGCCTGGACTCGATCGTCGCCGAGATGGAGGCGGCCGGCGAGGAGGTCCCGAGGGATCCGTTCGGCCACGTGAAGCTGGACAAGATCAACCCGGGTGCCTGGTTCGGCTCGAAGTTCGCCGACAAGCTGGGTGCCGAGAAGGTCATGATCCAGAAGTCCGGCTACTACTCCCGCTCCGCCGCCGCCAACGAGGCCGACCTCGCCCTGATCAAGCAGTGCACCGACCTCGCCGTCGAGTCCGCCCTGCGCGGTGAGCCGGGCGTGATCGGCCACGACGAGGAGAACGGCGACGTGCTGTCCGCGATCGCCTTCGACCGCATCAAGGGCGGCAAGGCGTTCGACATCACCCAGGAGTGGTACACCGACATGCTGACCTCCATCGGCCAGGAGGTGCCCGCCCCGGCGCAGGCCCACTGAGGCAGGACCCACCGCGGAGGCGCATCCCCATCGGGGTGCGCCTCCTTTGTGGTTGCCGGTCTCAGCGGCGGCCCAGAAGCCTGGCGACGAGCGCCACCGTCGCCGCGACGACGGCCCCCAGGCCCACGCCCGTCGCGGCGCCGACGCCGTAGCCCACCCCGAGCCCGGCGCGCACGCCGCGTTCGGCGACCTCCTGCCGGACCATCGCGGGACCCGGCTCCAGCTCCCTGGCGTACGCCAGCAGTTCCGCCGACCTCGCGGCGGCGACCTCCGCGGCGAGGTTGTGCGCGGTGGCCACGTCGCCCTGGGTGGTGGTGTCGACACCGATCCAGGCGGCGGTCATGAGCACGATGGTGGCGAGCAGGTTCATCAGCAGCATCGCGATGATCACGGGGCCGAACAGCGCGGCCGCGGCGTTGCCGGCGAATAGTCCCATCAGGGTGCCCGCCAGCTGCTGCAGGATCGTGAGCCCCACCGCCCCGATCGTGACCCCGACGAGCCATGTTCGCCACCTCGCGCGCTCGTCCGGCAGCACGAGGAACAGGAATCCCATCAGGACCCAGCTCGCGAGGAACGTCATCACGATGCTGGCGAGCCGGAGCATCAGCCCGATGCCGGGCACGTCGCCCATCCCGAGCCAGTCGACCACCAGCCGGGAGGCGCTCGAGCCGCCCTGCGCCACGGCGATACCCAGGAGCAGGGCGACCAGCAGGCCGAGGAAGATGACGATGTTGGAGGCGATGTTGAGCACAGGGTTGACCTTGCGCTCCTCGTCGATCGGCACCTCGCGCCAGATCATCCGCACGGCCTTCTTGAGGTTGCCGACCCATCCCGAACCGGAGTAGGCGGCGGTCAGGAGCGCGAAGATGCCGATGCCGCGCCAGTTGTTGAGGGCGTTCTCGACGACGCCGGCCACTTGCTCCCCCAGGTCGCCGGTGCCTCCGCTGAGGAGCTCGGTGATCTCCCGCTGCACGCTGGCCAGCATGTCCGGCCGCAGCACGGTGAGCGTCATCCCCAGCATCGCGAAGGAGAACATGAGGATGGGAACCAGGGAGAGCACCGAGAAGTAGGTGACGGCGCCGGCGAACTGGGGACCCAACCGCACGTTGAAGCGGGTGTTGGCCGCGAGCAGGTGCGCGATCGGCGGCCACTTGAGGACCTTGTCGAGCGTGGCTTTCACGCTCCGACCCTAGTCGCCCCGGGGATCGCTGACTAGACCGCGCGGGCGCGGCGCCGTGCCGCGAGCTCGTCCCCGGGGTGCTCGGGGGCGTCCGGACCGTCGGCGCGCTCGGTGGGGAGCGTCATCAGCGTGCCCTCGATCTCCTTCCAGACGGAGCTGACCGAGATCATGAACATGCCCTGGCCGCCCTTGGAGAGGTCGAACAGTTCGTTGGCGTTGGTGACCTCGAAGACGCTGAACCCGTCGCTGACCAGCGTCACCTCGCTGACGTCCTCGACGCCGCGGGAACGGAGGTGGTCGATCGCGACACGGATCTGCTGCAGGGAGATGCCCACGTCGAGGAACCGCTTCACGACCCTCAGGAGCAGGATGTCGCGGAACGAGTAGAGGCGCTGGGAGCCGGAGCCCTCGGCATTGCGGATGGAGGGGACGACGAGTCCGGTGCGGGCCCAGTAGTCGAGCTGGCGATAGGTGATGCCGGCGACGCGGTGGGCGACGGGGCCGCGGAATCCCTGATCGCTGGGCAGCGGCGAGTAATCACCGTCGAACAAGGTGTCCTGCATCTCTGCCACGATCTCCTCTTTTCCGTCACGACCTGTGGGGAACGCTATCCGTCGCCGCCGAGGTTCCATCCCCGGACACGCCGACGGGCCACCCCCCGTGATCGGCCTGTGACCAGTCTAACCCTTTCGGGCGGGATTTCCCCGGCACGGGGCCTGGATTATGAAGTGGCGCTGACTAGCCGTTTTCCTCTTCAGAGAAGTCGTCGGCGTTGACTGAGTCGAGGAACGCGCGGAACTCGTCGACCTCGTCGCTGGGCAGCTCGTCAACCTCAACCCCAACTTGATCCATGAGCGCGCGCGGGCACTGGACGGACCAGCCGAGCTTGAGCGCCAGCGCGACGGCGTCGCTGGGCCGGGCGTCGACGTCGAGGTCCAGCACCCGGATCCGGGCCTTGAAGATGCCCTCGTCCATCTCGGTGATGATGGCGCGGCCCGTGGCCTCGCCGGCGAACTCGTGGATCACCTCGGCGAGGAGGTCGTGGGTGAGCGGGCGCTCGATGGCCTGGTCGTCGGTCAGTTGGAGCGCGATCGCCGCCGCCTCGACGTGTCCGATCCAGATCGGCAGCAGGCGGTGGCCACCGCTCTCGTTCAGCAGCAGCACGGGCGAGTCCTCGCCTCCGAGGACCCGGATTCCGAGTACCTCGAGGTCGACCATCCCGCGGTCGTAAGGGTGTGAGTCATCCATTGATCTGTCCATGCAGTAGAGCGGCGTGGGCCTGTAGTACAACACGGTACACGTCGGCGACGGTGTCGGCCGGTGCCCCGTTTCGGCGCCGGAAGGGCTCCAGCACCTGTTCCACCAGGGCCGCCTCCGCGATCGCCGCCTGCTGGATCACCTTGAGTTGCCGAAGGTCCATGCCGTAGTTCGCCAGGCGCTTCGCGGCCGTGGCGACGGCGACGGCCTCACGCCCGTACAGCTGGGAGCCATGGCGGGGGGCCACCAGGCGCAGACGCTCGAGGTGGATGAACGAGGCCTCGCCGAGCGCCGACTCCTGCAGGACTTGGCGTCGGGTGAGCAGCTTGCCGGGCTGGGCGGGTTGGCCGTTGCGGGACGGGCCAGGCCGCGGCTCGGGCTGGGCCTGCTCGGCGGGTGGGGCCTCCTGCACCGTCACGGGATCCTCGCCGCGGTCGATCGCCTCGAGTTCCTCACGGATGACCTTCAGCGGCAGGTATCGGTCCCGCTGGGCGCGGAGCACGTAGAGGAGTCGCTCGACGTCCCGCTCACTGAACCGCCGATAGCCCGACGGCTGTTGGCGATCCGGGGAAATCAGTCCCTCCGCCTCCAGGTACCGCAGCTTGGAAACGGAAATGTCGGGGAACTCCGCCCGGATCATCTCCAGCACGCGGCCGATCGTGCGCGCGCCTGGTGCCATTAGGCGGCCCCGGGGTCACCCAGCGCGATCGTCGCCCGATACTTGCCGATCTGGATCTCGTCGCCGGCCCGGATCTGCGCGCGCCCGTCGATGAGGGTGCGGTTGATGTAGGTGCCGTTGAGGCTGCCGAGGTCCTCGAGGTAGAGGGCGCCGCCGACGCGGACGAATTTCGCGTGGTGCCGGGAGACGGTGATGTCGTCTAGGAAGATGTCGGACTCGGGGTGCCGGCCGACGGTGGTGACGTCGCTGTCGATCAGGAAGCGGGAGGCGTCGCCGGTGCCGAGGCGCACCATCAGCAGCGCGTTGCCCGGGGCGAGGCCGTGGCTCGCCTCGGTGCTCACCTTCGGCAGGGCCTGGAACTCCGTGGTGTCGTCGACGACCGCGAAGGTGGATGTGGTGTCACCCGTCCGGTCGAGTGGCGCTCCGCAGTTGCTGCAGAACTTCGCCGACTCGCTGCTTTCGGTCCCGCACTTGGAGCACCTCATCGAAGTCCCTTTCCTCACGAACCCAAGGGATGAACCCTATCGCTGGGCCCACTCTATCGAGGACGGGCAAACTCGTTGCCCGATGGGGTCACAGTGGCGTCGATTTTTATTTCGTCCTCCTGGACGATGGTCACCGTGCCCCCGACGCGGGTGCCCTCCACCTCGCTGACGAGGCCCCCGCGGAACCTGGCGCCCGCCTCCAGCGTCGCCGGGTCGCCGATGGCGTCGATGGCGTACGGCGCCTCGAGCACCTCACCCCCGGCCACGAGACGCCCCTGGTCATCGGTGGTGAACGCGGTGCGCATCACCACCCGCACGGTGTCGTTCAGCTCGATGACCTCCGCGCCGGCGTCGCGGAGTTCCTCGATGGCGTTGAGCATCAGTTCGGACGTGAGGTTCCCGTCGGGATCCTCGATGGTGATCCGGACACCGGGCCCCTCCGCGGGGACCGTGCCCGCGATGATCTGGAGTTGCTCCAACCGCCGCTCCGCGTCCGCACGCGCCGCCTCGGCCCGGTCGGCGCCGCTCAGGAGTTCGTCACGGGTCTCCTCCAGCTCGCGCAGGTCCTGCTCGAGGCGTCGGCTCTGCCCCGTGACGCTGTCCAGCAACTGGACGAGGTCCGCCTGCCGCGCCGTCGCGAACTCGGGCTGCTGCGCCTGCGAACGGAGCGTCCACGTGATGAGCAGCGCGGTGAGGAAGAGCGCGATGCCGGCGATCAACTGGCCCTTGCTGGGACGCAGGAAGTCCGCGAGCACCTTCCCTGGCGAGCGGTGGGGCTTCTCAGGCATGCAGGATCGCCCTCCGGACCGCGGCGGCGTTGGTGAAGATGCGGATGCCGAGGACCACGACGACGCCGGTGGAGAGCTGCGAGCCCACGCCGATGAGGTCACCCACGAAGACGATGAACCCCGCGATGAAGACGTTCGACAGGAAGCTGACCAGGAAGACCCGGTCGCTGAAGTTGCCCTCGAGGTACGCCCGGGTGGCACCCAGGATGGCGTCCAGCGCGGCCACGATCGCGATCGGGAAGTACGGTGCGAGCACCGGGGGCAGCGTCGGCTGGAGCAGCAACCCCAGGACGATGCCCGCCACCAACCCGAGAACAGCGAACATGGCGGTCAGCCCCCTTCTGCGTAGCGGAGACCCATCCCGGGGTCCGCCGGGAGGGTGAGGTCGTCGTCGGACGGTGTGAGTTCGAGTGTAAGACCGTAGTTCAGCCGCAGGTACTGCCACCACGCGGCGGCGCGGGTGTTGGCGAAGCGTGCCGGCAGCAGGTCGGGGTCGCCGATGGCCTCGACGACGTAGGGGGCGCTCAGGGAGACGTAGTCGACGGTGATCGCGGCGCCCGCGGAGCGGATCGGCGTGAGGGTGGTCACCCGGTGGCCGTTGACGGCGACGGCCTCCGCCCCGGCCTCGAACAGCCCGTTGACCAGGTAGTTCAGGTCCGAGTCCAGCACGTGGCCCTGGGAGTCGGTGGCGTCGGGCGCATCGTCGGCGACCACGACGACACCGGGGCCCTCCACGGGCACGGCGCCGGACAGCAGCTCCGCCTCGGCCAGCGCGCGACGGCCCTCCTCGTCCGGAAGGAACCGCGACGTGAGGTCGCCGACCTCGCTCTCGAGGGCGGCGAGGTCCTGGGCGACCAACGACTGGCGCTCGCGGGCCTCGGCGATCTGTTCGAGCAGCTGGGCCCGCTCGGCGGCCTGGACGTCGCGCGTGGCGAACGTCTGGATCAGCGCGTACGTCAGGAGGGACACCACGAGCGCTATGGACACGAGCGTCACCCAGCCGGTCCGCCGCGGGGCCCGCGTGGTCCGGTACTCCGGCTCCAGCGCCCCCTCGGTGAGGTTCCTGAGGAGGCTCATGGACTCGTCGGGGCGCCGCACCGCTACTCCTGCCCGAGTTGCGACCGCCTGGAGTGGTGGACCAGCTCCCGGGTCGCCCGCAGGTAGAGGAAGCCCGCCGCCCAGTAGAGGACCGCGCCGACCAGTCCGATGACCCAGCCTGCGACGCGGGCCACGGAGACGTCGAGCGCGTCCGGCGACCCGAGGAGGATGAGCGGGAACGCCAGCAGGAGCGCGAAGGTGCCGGCCTTGCCCACGTAGTTGACCCGCAGGGAGTCCCTGCCTACGCGTCGGATGACGGGCAGCAGCGCCAAGAGCATGAGGTCCCGGGCCAGCAGCACGGCCACGAACCACCAGGGGATGATGTCCCGGTACGCCATCGCGAGGATCGTGGCGAGGATGTAGAGACGGTCCGTGACCGGGTCGAGCTGGGCGCCGAGACGCGTCCGCTGCCGCAGGCGGCGGGCGAGGAACCCGTCGAACCAGTCGGTCACCGCCGAGGCCGCCAGGATGATGACGGCCGCCACGTTGTGCTCGGCGACGATCAACCATGTGAACACGGGGATGGCGGCGAGGCGCGCGAAGGACAGGAGGTTCGGGACGGTCAGGACCCGGTCCGTGTCGAATTCCTGCTCTTGCACCTCTCCACCCTAGCCGAGCAGCGCCCGCCGGTAGCAGCGCAGCACCGAGGGCCCGACAGCCTCCCACGAGAAGCGCCGGGCGATGTCCCGCGCCGCCTCCCCGCCGCGTCCGTGTGACAACATGCTCCGCACCGCGGAGGCGGCCGCCGGCACATCGCCCGGCGGGAACCACTCCACCACCGGCCCGTCGCCCACGACCTCGCGGAACGCCGGCAGCGACGAGGCGACCAACGCGCAGCCGTGGGCGAGCGCCTCCACGAGGACGAGCCCGAACGACTCCCCACCGAGGTTGGGCGCGACGACCACCGACGCCGAGTCGAGCCATCCGGCGAGCTCCGCAGCGGACAACTGGCCGTGCGTCTCCACCGACGCATCCGAGCCGCGCCCGGGGCCGACCGCGACGAAGCGCGCCTCCGCGGCCAGTTCCGAGGCCACGCCCTCGAACACGCGGAAGCCCTTGCGGGGATCGTCCCGGCGTCCGACGAACAGCACCACTGGTGGCGCCGCGGGCCGGGACTCGCGGCGGGGCGGCAGTTCGATGGCGTTGGGGATCACGAGCGGCTCGACACCCGTCGCCGCCCGCGCGGTGACGGCGGCCGCCGGGGACACCGCGATGCTGGTCCGCTCCCCCAGCGCCCTTGCCCGACGTCGCAGCGCCGCGCCGGCCCACGCCGGGACGGACCAGTGCGCGTGGTGGGTGACCACCAGCCGGCGGGCCGCCCTCCCGGCCGCGTAGGCGATGCCCGGGGTGAGTGGCTCGTGGACGTGCACCACCTCGGCCGAACGGACCAACTCGGCCGCACGACGCGACTGCGGGCGCCGGAGGGCGAGGTTCGCCGTCGACCCGTTGAAGCGCAGGCCCACGGCGGGGCCGACGAGGTGCACCTCGACACCGGCGTCAACCGGATCCACCCCAGGCGCGACCACGAAGGGGTCGTGTCCCTCTCCCGCCAGCCAGCGCGCCAGGCCGAGGACGTGGGTGGCCACCCCTCCCGGTACATCCAGGGAGTACGGGCAGACGAGCCCGATCCTCATCGGACCAGCGGCTGCAGCACCAGCCAGTTGGCCGGGTCGGCGGCGATCGCGGCGGCGAACCGATCGGCGAGCCGCTGGGTGGTGGCCGCGGCTCCCCCGTCGACGGGAATCGTCTCCGACACGGCGATCCGGACGTCCCGGCGGCCGAAGTGGGTGGTCGTGACGCGCAGGTCGGCGCCGGTGCGGCGGGCCAGCAGCGCGGGGCCGGGCGGCATCGTCGAGCGCAGGCCGCTCGGCCACGTCACCTCCACGCCGCGGCGACTCAGGTCCCGGTCGGCGAGCAGGCACACGAGGCGGCCCGCGGCGACGTCGTCGGAGAGCTTCCTGAACAGGTCGGGCTCGTCGGTGGCGTAGATCGTCATCCCCATGGCCGCGCGCGCGTCGCGGAACCGTTCGAACAGCCCCCTCGGCAGGCGCTCGGCGACGCTCACCACCTGGATGCCGACGCGGGCGCACCACGCGCCGGCGAAGTCCCAGGAGCCCATGTGCGGCAGGGCGAGGACGAGCCCGTTCCCGGCCAGGGACGTGCGCAGGCGGTCGACCTCCTCGTCGCTGACGGACGCCCGGGCCAGTACCTGCGCGTCGGACCAGCGCCCCAGCGACATGGACCAGAGGTTGTTGCGCATCCAGCGCTCGACCACCAGACGCGTCAGCGCGGCGCCGGGGCGAGTGCCGGTGACGCGTTCGACGTTGTCCCGCCACTGCTGTAGCGGGCGGATCGGCAGCGACCCCGCCAGCGGCGCCACCGCCCCGGCGAACGCGTCCGCCGCCGCCACGGGCAGCCGGCCGCCGAGGGCGAAGATCCGCTCAGGGACGGACATCGCCCCACGCGGCGGCCAGCCGCTCGCGTGCGTCGGAGAGCAGCTGGGGTACGGCCTTCGTCTGGCCGACGATGGGCAGGAAGTTCACGTCCCCCTGCCAGCGTGGCACGACGTGCTGGTGGAGGTGCATGGCGATGCCTGCCCCCGCCACGGCCCCCTGGTTGATCCCGACGTTGTAGCCGCTCGGCCGGCTGACGCGCTCCAGTACCCGGATCGCCTGCTGCGTGAGCTCGGCGATCTCCCGGGTCTCCTCCGCGGTGGAGTCGATGTAGCGCGCGTAGTGGCGGTACGGGCAGACCAGCAGGTGGCCCGGGTTGTACGGGAAGAGGTTCATCACCACGTAGGCGTGCTCGCCCCGGTGGACAATGAGCCCGTCCTCGTCGTCACGGGCCGGCGACGCACAGAACGGGCACTCCTTGTCGTCGCGGGGCTTGCCCTCACCGTCGATGTAGACCATCCGGTGCGGGGTCCACAGCCGCTGGAACGAGTCAGGGACGCCGGCGAAGTCGGAGCTGTCCTCCTGCGCCATCAGGCACCCGCCGAGGGCGGCTGGTTGGACCGGGACCGCACGAACTCGACGATCTCCGCCACCGCCTGGTCGACGGGTACGCCGTTGCGCTGCGAACCGTCGCGGTACCGGAACGACACGCTGCCCGCGTCCCGGTCCTCCCCGCCGGCGATCAGCATGAACGGGAACTTCTCCTTCTGCGCGTTGCGGATCTTCTTGCCGAAGCGGTCGTCGGAAGCGTCCAGCTCGACGCGGATGCCCTCGGCACGCAACTTGCCGAGCACCCCGTCGAGGTAGTCGTTGAAGTCGCTCGCGACCGGGATGCCCAGCACCTGCACGGGAGACAGCCACGCCGGGAAGGCGCCGGCGTAGTGCTCGAGCAGCACGCCGAAGAAGCGCTCGATCGAGCCGAACAGTGCGCGGTGGATCATCACCGGCCGCTGGCGGGAACCGTCAGGGGCCGTGTACTCGAGTTCGAACAGCTCCGGCTCGAAGAAGTCGAGCTGGATGGTCGACAGCTGCCAGGTACGGCCGATGGCGTCCTTGGCCTGGACGGAGATCTTCGGCCCGTAGAACGCGGCGCCGCCCGGGTCCGGGACGAGGTCCAGACCGGAGGCCTCGGCCACCTCGGCGAGCGTCCGGGTGGCCTCCTCCCAAGTCTGGTCGTCGCCGACGGACTTCTCGGGATCCCTGGTCGAGAGCTCGAGGTAGAAGTCCTCCATGCCGTAGTCCTTGAGCAGGTCCAGCACGAAGGTGAGCAGCGAGGTCAGCTCCTCCTTCATCTGCTCGCGGGTGCAATAGATGTGCGCGTCGTCCTGCGTGAAGCCGCGGGCCCGGGTGAGTCCGTGGACCACGCCGGACTTCTCGTAGCGGTACACGTGCCCAAACTCGAACAGCCGCAGCGGCAGCTCCCGGTACGAGCGGCCGCGGCTCGAGTACACCAGGTTGTGCATCGGGCAGTTCATGGGCTTGAGGTAGTAGTCGGCACCCTGGCGGGTGATGTTGCCCTCGGCGTCGCGCTCCTCGTCCATGTGCATGGGTGGGTACATGCCCTCGGCGTACCACTCGAGGTGCCGCGAGGTCTCGAACAGGTTCGACTTCGTGATGTGTGGCGTGTTGACGAACGAGTAGCCGGCCTCGACGTGTCGCCTGCGGCTGTACTCCTCCATCTCCATCCGGATCATGGCGCCCTTGGGGTGGAACACCGGGAGGCCGGAGCCGATCTCGTCGGGGAAGCTGAAGAGGTCCAGCTCGTTGCCGAGCTTGCGGTGGTCGCGCTTGGCGGCCTCCTCGAGACGGGTCAGGTAGGCCTTGAGGTCTTCCTTCGTCGCCCAGGCGGTGCCGTAGACGCGCTGGAGGCTGGCGTTGCGCTGGTCTCCGCGCCAGTAGGCGGCAGATGAACGCATGAGTGAGACGGCCTGGATGTAGCCGGTGTGCGGGACGTGGGGTCCGCGGCAGAGGTCCTTCCACGCCACCGAGCCGTCGCGGTTCACGTTGTCGTAGATGGTGAGCTGCCCGGCGCCGACCTCGACGGAGGCCCCGTCGGACTCGTCGGCCGAGCCCTTGTCGGCGATGAGCTCGAGCTTGAACGGCTCGCCGGCCAGCTCGGCGCGGGCCTCCTCGTCGGTGACCTCCCGGCGGACGAAGCGCTGGCGCGCCTTGATGATCTGTCCCATCTTCTTCTCGACGGCCTTGAGGTCCTCGGGCGTCAGCGGCTCCGTCTGGAAGTCGTAGTAGAACCCGTCGGTGATGGGCGGCCCGATGCCGAGCTTGGCCTCGGTGAAGATCTCCTGCAGTGCCTGGGCGGTCACGTGTCCGGCGGAGTGGCGGAGGATGGACAGGCCCTCGTCTGAAGTGATGAGCACGGGCTCTACGACGTCCCCGTCGTTGAGTTCGCGCTGCAGGTCCAGGGTCTGCCCGCCGACCTTCATGGCCACGACGGAGCGGTCGTCGCCGAAGAGGTCGAGCCCCGTCGTCGTGGTCGTCAACTCAACGCTTTCCGCGGTCTCGTTGCGGTGCACGGTGATGACGCCACTCATGTTGGTTCTCCTGGTAGTCGAGGCGGTCGGCGAAGGTGCCGACTGCCATTATTGCCTACCCGGGCCGGTGGGGTCAGGCCAGCAGGTCCCTGTACTCGTCGTGCTTCTCGATGTAGCGCGCCACGTAGGAGCACGACGGCACCACCTTGGCGCCCAGGTCGCGGATGTCGTCGAGTGCGAACTGGGTGAGCTCGCCGGCGTAGCCCTTGCCGCCGTGCGCGGGGTCGACCACCGTGTGCGGCAGTTCCACCACGTTGTCCACGCCTTGGCGGTACTCGCTGAAGCCAGCCACTTCGCCGTCGACCAGCAGTTCGTACCGGTGCGCTTCTTCGTTCTTGCGGATGTCGGTCATGACTGGAGCCTACCGACGCGAAGGGGCGGCGCCGCCGCAGCGACACCGCCCCTTCGGGTGATGGATGGCTCAGACAAGGCCGAGCACGGTCGGGAGCCACATCGAGATCTCGGGCACGAAGACCACGATGAAGAGGCCGATGATGATCGAGATCAGGAACCAGAGCAGCTTGCCGATGACCGGCTCGAGCCGGATGCCCGCGACCCGGGTGCCGACGAAGAGCACATTGCCCACCGGCGGGGTGATGACGCCGACGCAGAGGTTGTAGACGATCATCGTGCCGAAGTGGACCCGGTCGATGCCGAACTGGTCGATGATGCCGATGAACATCGGCACGAAGATCAGGATGGCGGGGGTCGGGTCCATGAAGGTGCCGACGAACAGCAGGATCACCATCATGATGATCAGGATGACGGTCTGCGAGTCGGTGAGCCCCAGCAGCGCCTCGGAGATCATCTGCGGGATCTGCGCGAAGCTCATCACGAACGAGAGGATCGACGAGACGCCCACCAGCAGCATGACGATGGCCGTGGTGCGGCCCGCGTCGATGAGGATGCCGGGGATCTCCCGCACCTTGACGGTCCCGTAGACGAAGCTGAGCACCAAGCAGTACGCGACCGCGATCGCGGAGGACTCCGTCGCTGTGAACCAGCCGAACAGGATGCCGCCGACGACGATGAAGATCATCAGCAGCGACGGGATGGCCCGCCAGATCACGAGCACGGCCTGCTTGAACGTCGGGTGCACGTCGGCCGCCGCGTCGGCAACGCGGTTGCGCTTGTACGTGAACAGCACCACGAGGGCCACGGCCAGCGTCCAGACCAGGCCCGGACCGACGCCGGCCATGAACAGCGCGGCGATCGAGGTGGAGGAGACCAGCGAGTAGACGATGAAGGTGTTGGACGGCGGGATCAGCATGCCGGCGGGCGCCGAAGCGACGTTCACCGCAGCTGCCCAGGAAGGCTTGTAGCCGTCCTTGACGAGGCGCGGGTGCATGACCTGGCCCACGGCGGCGGCGGCCGCGACCGCGGCGCCGGACACCGCCCCGAACATGGCGTTCGCGGCGACGTTGGTCTGGGCGAGGCCGGCGGGCATGCGGCCCACCATGACCTTTGCGGCGTCCACCAGGCGTCCGGCGATGCCGCCCTTGTTCATGATGACGCCCGCGAGGACGAAGAACGGGATCGCGAGCAGGGTGAAGTTGTTGATGCCGGTGAACATCCGCGACGCCGAGTTCTCCGCGGCGAGCGAAATGTCCCCGACCACTACGATCATGGCCAGGAACGACGGGACGCCGATGGTCACGCCGATGGGCAGCGAGATCACGATCCCGATGACGACGCCCGCGACCAGCACGATCGTGGCAAGCGTTGCTGCATCCATGGTCAGCGGCCCCCTTCCTGGTCAGCCTCACCGGCACGACGCGGCTGCCGTTCGGCGTTCTCTTCCTCGATCTCGTCGAGCTTCGTGGTCGTGTCCTGCGGGCCCTCGTCGAGCATCGTGACGACGGTCTCGTCGGCGATCACCGGCAGCTCGGGCTCCAGGGCCTTCGTGGGGTCGTCGACCGTCAGGGGGCCCCTGCCCTGCAGGTCCTCGATGATGTGGATGATCGCGTAGAAGACGATGAAGACACCCGCGATGGGCATGACCACATAGGTCCAACCGATGTTGAGCGGGAGGGACACCGAGTTCTGTAGCCAGGCGTTCTCGGCGCTCCTCCAGCCTCCGAGGATCAGCACCAGGACCGCGAAGCCGATGATGATGAGCTGGATCAGCACCGCGGTGACGTAGCGAGCGGCCTTGGGGACGCGCTCGGCGATGAAGGTGACCGCCATGTGGCCGCGTTCGCCGAAGACGAAGGCGATTCCGATCATCGACGTCCAGACGAAGAGGTAGTTCGCGGCCTCGCCGGTCCACGCGGGTGCCGACTTCAGGACCTGGCGCGCGAACACCTGCCAGACGACCACCAGGGTCAGCACGCCGAACAGCAATGCGACGAGGACCGCGAGCAGCTTGTCGACCGCCTTTTTGACTGCAGTCATGTGTTTCCTTCCAATGATGCGGTGGTGACGGCCCGGCTGGACCGTCACCACCGCACGGGATGGGGATCTATCAGGCGCCGCCGCGCGCAGCTTCCCAGAGGGCCTTCTGCGAGTCGGTGGTCAGGAACTGGTCCTGCAGCCCGGCCAGCGCCTCGGCGAAGGCCTCGGTGTCGACGTCGTTGAACTGCGCGCCGCCGGCCTCGGCCTGGGCGACCGCCTCGTCGGTCTTCTCGTTCCACATCTGGACGTGCTCGTCCATGGTGGCCTTCCACTCCTCGTCGAAGGTGGCGCGGTCTTCCTCGGACATCGAGGCCAGGACGTCGGTGTTGATGATCAGGTAGTCGAGCCCCACGAGGTGGTTGGTGCGCGAGAAGTAGGGCGCCACCTCGAAGTGCTTGACCGTGTAGTAGGAGACCTCGTTGTTCTCGGCGGCGTCGAGCACACCGGACTGCAGGCCGGTGTAGACCTCGCCGTAGGCCATCGGGGTGCCCTCGGCGCCGAGGGCCTTGGCCATCGCCAGGTGGAGGTCGGACTCCTGCACGCGCAGCTTCTTGCCGGCGAGGTCCGCGGGCGTCTCGATCGGGCCCTCGGTGTTGTACACCGAGCGCGTGCCCTGCGTGAAGCCGCCGAGCACGGTGATGGACTGCGAGTCCTCGAGCGACGTGAAGAGGTCGCCGACGATCTCCGGGTCCTGGATGACGCTCATCTGGTGGTCGACGCTGTCGAACGCGAGCGGCATGTTGAACACGAGGAAGTCCTCGTTGAGGTTCTCGAGCTGGGTGCCCGAGACGATGGCCATGTCGACGGAGCCGTTGGAGACCATCTGCAGGGCCTCCTGCTGGGCGCCGAGCGTCTCGTTCGGGTAGACGTCGATGCTCCAGCGGTCCTCGGTCGCTTCCGCGAGCCGCTCGTTGAACGACTCGAGGGCGATGGTCGAGGGGTGCTCCTCGGTCTGGTTGAGCGACAGGCGCATGGTCTTGCCGCCGGAGGCCTCGCCGCCGCCGTTCTCCGTGGCGTCGGGGCTGGCGGCACCGTCGCCGCTGCCGCCGCCGCAGGCCGCGAGGCCGAGCACGAGGACCGAGATGGCACCGAGTGAAAGCGTCCTAGAGCGCTTCATGTTCTACTCCTTTGAGAAACGTCCGCAAGCGCGATCCGGATTGGATCTTGACGCAGAGTTTCTCAGAATGAAACGAGGTCGCCGCCCAAGGTGCCACTTGTTGCCCCCGTTGTTGCAGGCCTTTGAGCGGCGGTGTTGCCAAAACGTTATCTCCTCGGAGGCCCCGCCGGGCGGACAATTGAAGAGAGGTCCGTAGTCCCAGGAGCCGACATGAGATCGTCACCGTTCCGCTGGGCGGCGCTCGCCTGCGCGCTCGCCGCCTGCGCCCCCGCACCCCTGGTCCCGTCTCCGGCGAGCCCGGTCGCCCAAGTCTCCTCCCCTCCCCCTCCTGTCTCGTCGCCCGCGCCGGCCGCGCCGACGGCCACCGCCGAGCCGCCGGAGCCGTCGCCGACGGTTTCCTCCCCTGCCCCGAGCCGGACGACTTCGGAACCGGTCACTCCCCCCTCGGCCGCCCCGGCCCCCACGACCCGGACGCCCACGACCGCCCCGCCACCCTCGGCGGACCTGGTCCGCCGCTGGCGCGGTCAGGACATCGAACGCTTCGACGTGGCGCGGCCCGTCGTGGCCCTCACCTTCGACGGAGGGGCCGACAACTCCGCCGTCGCCCCGATCCTCGACACCCTCGCGGACAACGACGTGCCCGCCACCTTCTTCGTCACCGGCCAGTTCGCGAGGGCCTTCCCCGACGACGTGGCCGCCATGGTCGCCGCCGGTCACCCCGTGGGCAACCACAGCGACACCCATCCGTACTTCTCGAAGACCCCCGACGAGGGGATCCGCGAAGAACTGCGGCGGGCCGAGGACTCGATCATCGCCGCGGGCGGGCGAGCCGCGGCTCCCCTCTTCCGATTCCCCTACGGCGACCGCACGGACTACGACATCCGGGTGGTGAACGACGCCGGGTACATCCCGATCCGGTGGACGATCGACACCGTCGGCTGGAAGGGCACCACCGAGGGCATCACGGCCGACGTGGTGCGGCAACGCATACTCGACGGACTCCGGCCCGGTGCCATCGTGCTGATGCACGTCGGCGCACACCCGGTCGACCGTTCGACCCCCGATGCCGACGCCCTGCAGGGCATCATCGACGACCTGCGCGAGCGCGGCTACGAGTTCGCCACCCTGCCTCAGCTCCTCGCGGAAGGATGACGACGCAATAGGATGACGCGGGTGACCTCCAGAGCGGATTTTCGATCCGACACCGTGACCAAGCCCAGCCGCGCGATGCGAGCAGCCATGGCGTCCGCAGAGGTTGGTGATGCCGTCTACGACGACTGCCCCACCACCAAGCGGCTGGAGGCGATGGCCGCCGAGCTGCTCGGCAAGGAATCCGCACTGTTCTTCCCGACCGGCACCCAGTCGAACCTCGCCGGGCTCATGGCCCACTGCGGCAGGGGCGACGAGTACATCGTCGGGCAGCACGCCCACACCTACCGGAACGAGGGCGGCGGCGCCGCGGTCCTGGGCTCGATCCAGCCGCAACCCTTGCCGAACGAGGCCGACGGGACGATCGCCCTGGACGCGATCGTCGGCGCGATCAAGCCGGCGGACTTCCACCACCCGGTCTCACGGCTCCTGACGCTGGAGGACACCTTCAGCGGCAGCGTGCTCCCTGACGGCTACCTTCAGGAGGCCACCGACGTCGCCCGCGCCCACGGGCTCGCGACGCACCTCGACGGTGCACGCATGATGAACGCGGCCATCGCCAGCGGCCGTGATCCCGCTTGGATCGCGGGGTGGTTCGACACGGTCTCGTTGTGCCTTTCCAAAGGCCTCGGCGCTCCGGTCGGGTCCCTGCTCGCGGGACCCCGGGAGACTATCGAGAAGGCCCGGCGCATCCGGAAGATGCTCGGCGGCGGAATGCGTCAGACCGGCGTGCTGGCCGCTGCGGGCATCTACGCCCTCGAGCACAACGTGGCCCGGCTGGGCGACGATCACCGACGTGCCGACCGGCTTGCCCGGGCTCTTAGTGCCTTCCCCCCTCTCGGCGCCGGCGAGGCGCGGACGAACATGGTCTTCATGACTCCACACGAGGACGTCGATGTCAGCGCGTTCCGCCGCCACCTGGCCGACAGGGGCATCATCCTCGGCGACGGGTACGGCACCATGCGCTGGGTCACGCACCTGGACATCGACGACGCCGCCATCGACCTGGTGGACCAGGCGTGTGCGGAGTTCTTCGCTCCCGCGTCAGGCCCTGTCCGTCGCTGGGCGGGTGCCCAGCGAGCGCTCAAGGAAGTCTGACACCAGCGCGATGTAGGCCGGCCGGTCGGTGAAGTAGCCGCCGCAGTGGTCCGCCCCGTCGAAGGCGACGAGCTCGACGGGCCCCGGCGCGGCGGCTTCGGCGAGCTGCAACGCATGGTCGTAGGGGATCACCTTGTCGGCGGTCCCGTGCAGCAACAGGAGTGGTCGGGGCGAGAGGGCATCGACCTTGTCGAGTGGGCGAACCTGGGCGAAGGCGTACCCGTAGCGGAGCCGGTTGACGAGGTCGGCCACCGGGATGAGCGGCTCGCTCGGCAAGCGGTGGCGACGATAGCGCGTCGCGACGACGTCGCTCAGCGTCGCGAACGGGGAATCGGCGACGATGGCCTCGATTCGGGGGTCGTCCGCGGCGGCCAGTATGGTCGTGGAAGCGCCCATCGAGAACGACACCACAGCGATCCGGGCGTCCGGGCGCCGCTCGCGCACGAGGTCGACGGCCGCGGTCAGGTCCCGTTGCTCGTGATGGGCGAGGGACTGTGGACCATCGCCGGAGTCCCCGTTGCCGCGGAAGTCGAAGAGCAGCACGCTGTAGCCGGCCCGCCACAGCCCGGAGCCGATCCCCAACATGTCGGACTTGTTCCCGCGGTGCCCGTGCGCGCAGATGACGACGGTGGAGGACTCCGGTTGGTCGAGCCACCAGCCCGCCAGGGCGACACCGTCGGCGGCGGTGAAGGCGACGTCGTCCGAGTGGACCCTCATCTCGAACGGGGTGAAGGTGTAGTTCGGCCAGGGACGCCGCGGCCCGTTCAACGTCCAGGTGGTGAACCCGGCGAGCGCCCCCACGCCGAGCCCGACTCCCGCGGCCAACCACGCGGCCGCACCCAACATCGTCTTCATTCCGCATCCATCTTCGAGAAACGTGATCGTCGGCCGCTCGTGGGCCCCCGGAGACGAAAACGACCCCGACTGCGGGTGGAACCGCGCAGTCGGGGCCGAACGTGATGGTGGGCGATACTGGGTTTGAACCAGTGACCTCTTCCGTGTCAAGGAAGCGCGCTACCACTGCGCCAACCGCCCGAGGTGGAGACGGGATTTGAACCCGTGTACACGGATTTGCAGTCCGTTGCCTCGCCTCTCGGCCACTCCACCGGAGGGGATCAACCTCCCCATGTGGAGCTGGGAGAGACTTCTCCGAGCGGACGACGAGATTCGAACTCGCGACCCTCACCTTGGCAAGGTGATGCTCTACCAACTGAGCCACGTCCGCAGTGCGTCAGTCCCGGGTGGAGCCGTTTCCGACGCGTTGAGAACAATAGCGCAGCATTTCGGCGAAAGCCAAATCGAGCGTGAACGGCGCCTGAATCCCGCGTGGACGACGGTTGAACCGACGGTGAACCCCAAAGGAACCGGGGATGGCGGTCCTCCATCACGCGTGGGCGACACGGCTCGGCCTCCAGTTCGCGGTGTTGGGCAACCTTGCGCTAGAGTTTCTCTTCGCTGGGTGATTGGCGCAGTGGTAGCGCGCTTCGTTCACACCGAAGAGGTCGGCGGTTCGAACCCGCCATCACCCACCAGTTGGCTGGAACTGGAGGAGGCGAACATGGCAGCACCGGCGGTCATCCTCGCTGACACCACCACCGGCAACCCGGACGTGAGCCAGGCGCTGCAGACCATCAAGGAACTCCTGCAGCGCCGGCGCCCGGACCTCCCCATCGCGCTGGCCGAGCTCGGCACCCGGCCCACCCTCGACGAAGCGCTGGACAGTCTCGCCGAAGCCGGCGTGCACGAGGCGGTGTTCGTGCCCCTCGACCTCCGGTCCGCCACCGCCTACGCGCCCGAGTTCGACGTCGCGGTGGAGGAAGCCAAGTCACGGGGCATCATGTCGCTGGTCTCGCGCCCGATCGGCCCGGCCACCGAGCTGCTCAACATCCTCGACGAACTCGTGCGCGAGGCGCTGCACGCACGGTCCGCGCTCGAACTCGACGGTCTCGTGCTCGTCGCCCGGGCCGGCGGCGACGCCCGTGGCTCCGCGCTCCTCTCGCGGCGGGCCCGCCAGTGGTCCGCCCACCACCGGCTCCCGGTGCAACTGGCCGTGGAGGAGGGCGACGGGTCGGCCACCGCCGCCGCTGTCGCCGCACTGCGCGCCCAGGGCCGACGCTTCGTGGCCGTCGGCGGTACCTTCCTAGCCCCCGGCCCCGCATACCGGGCGCACGCGCTCGCCGCGCAGAAGGCCGGCGCAATAGCGATCACCAAGCCCATCGGCGGCAGCCCTCACCTCAGCCAGCTGATCCTCGCCCGCTACGCCTTCGGCGCGATGGAGCTCCTCGACGGGCACCCGCAGCCGGTCGTCGTCGACGCCGACTACCACTTCCTCAGCGCCCGGAAGCGGCGCGGCTGAGCGGTGGCCACGCCGCGGTCTCGCCGCGCACCGGCCTTGGCGTGCCGCCTAGAATCGGTACCCATGAGCGAAGAGACCTACATCGCGCCCTTCCAGCTGCCCGACGAGAAGTGGCGCGAGCAGCTGAACGACCTCGAGTACCACGTGCTGCGCGAGCAGGGCACCGAGCGGGCGTTCACGGGCGAGTACACCGACACCGAGACCGCCGGCACATACAGCTGCCGGGGCTGCGGCGCGGAGCTGTTCACCAGCGGCGAGAAGTTCCACTCGCACTGTGGCTGGCCGAGCTTCTTCGCACCGTTGGCCGAGGACCGCGTCCGCTACCTCCAGGACAATTCGATCCCCGGACGTCCCCGCGTCGAAGTCCGTTGCGCAAACTGCGACGGGCACCTGGGCCACGTCTTCGAGGGCGAGGGCTACGACACACCGACGGACCTGCGCTACTGCATCAACTCCGTCAGCATCAAGCTGCACGAGCGGTGAGCACCGCGCGCATCAGCCCGTTCACGCTGGCCGCGTGCGCGGAGATGCTGTACACGGACCTCCCGTTCGTGGAGCGGCTCCCCCGCATCCGCGCGAAGGGGCTCGAGGCGGAGATGTGGGACTGGTCGACGAAGGACCTGGACGCCATCGTCGCCACCGGAGTCCCGGTCACGTCGATGACCGGTTACCTGACCGGTGAACTGGTCGACGCCGACGGGGCCAAGGAGCTCCTGCGCACCGCCCGGCTCGCGCTGGAGGCTGCGGAGCGCCTCGACGTCCCCCGACTCAACGTGCACGGCACAGGGCTCGCCCCGAACGGGCTACCGGTCCGACCGCGGCACTCCACCTCGGGTGCCGACTGGCTCGCCGCGGCCAGGACGCTCGAAGCGCTCGCGGAACTCGGTGCGGACGCCGGCCGCGTGTTCACGCTGGAGAACCTCAACCTGACCGTCGACCATCCCGGCACCCCGTTCGCGCGCGCGGGCGAGACGCTGGCACTGGTCCGCTCGGTCGACCACCCAAACCTGCGCCTCAACCTCGACCTCTACCACGCCCAGATCGGCGAGGGGAACCTCGTCGAGCTCACGCTCGAGGCCCTGCCCTGGGTGGGCGAGATCCAGATGGCCGACGTTCCGGGCCGTCGCGAGCCGGGTACGGGCGAGATCCACTACCCCGCCATCGCGCGTGCCCTGCACGGCGCCGGGTACACCGGGGTCGTCGCCATGGAGGCCTACGCCTCGGCCGATCCGGACCTGGCACTCGACCGCTTCATCGACGCGTTCACCGTCTGACTCTTCCCCGGGCGGCGCGTCAAAGCCGGCCTCCCGGGCGGCTTGCTCGTACAGTCGTACTCGTGTCCAAGGTAACGCCGCTCGCTCCCGAGGCGTTCCACCGTGCGCTCGAGGAGTTCCGCCGGATGCGCTGGAGGCGGGAGCTCAGCATCGACGAGATCGGCTCCCCCCAGCGGATCGCCCCGCACTCCCTCGCGATCGCCGGGGAACTCCGCGACGACGAGCGGACCGTGAGCTCGGGCCGTCTCATCCTGTTGCACGACCCGCAGGGCAACGACGCCTGGCACGGTACCTTCCGGCTCGTGACGTACGCCCGCGCCGAGGTCGACCTCGAGATGGTGGCGGACCCCCTGTTGCCCGAGGTGGCGTGGTCGTGGTTCGAGGATGCGCTGAGCGCCCACGGCTGCGACGCCACGCAGCTGGCCGGGACCGTCACCGCCTCCTACGGCCGCTCGTTCGGGGAGATGGCCGGCGACGCCGACACCGCCGAGGTCGAGCTGCGCTCGTCGTGGACCCCGCTCCTCGACGACCACCACCCGCTCACCCCGCACCTGCTCGCGTGGCAGGAACTCCTCGGCCTCGTCGCCGGGGAACCGCCTCTCCCCGCGGGCGTCTCCATGCTGGCGCCGCGATGAGCCTCGTCGACGAGAGCCGGGAACCGCTCCGGCCGGTGGTGGAGGACGAGTCGGGGCTCTCCGCGTGCCTCGACGCACTGCGGCGGGCCGAGGGGCCCGTGGCCTTCGACGCCGAGCGCGCCCACGGCTACCGCTACTGGCCGCGCGCGTACCTCTTCCAGCTCCGCCGCGAGGGCGCCGGCACGTGGCTCATCGACCCGACCCGCTTCGACCGGGAACAGCTGGGACGGCTCGTGACGGCCGCCGGTGAGGCCGAGTGGGTCATCCACGCGGCCAGCCAGGACCTGCCGTCCATGTACGAGGCGGGAGTCGTCCCCGCGCGCATCTTCGACACCGAACTCGCGGCACGGCTAATGGGCAAGCCGGGGGTGTCCCTCGGGGCACTGCTGTCCGCCGAGCTCGGCGTCGAACTCCGGAAGGCGCACTCCGCCGTGAACTGGGCGACGAGGCCGCTGAAGCCGTCCTGGCTCACCTACGCCGCCCTCGACGTCGACTTCCTCCTGGAGTTGCGCGACGTGCTCGACGGCCAACTGCGCGACATGGGCCGGAGCGACTGGGCGGAGCAGGAATTCGCCTGGGAGCTGGAGCAGTTCGCCCGCACCCCCGACCCCCGCCCGGAGCCGTGGCGGCGCCTGTCCCGCGTCGCGTCCATCCGGACGACGCGTGGGCTCGCCCTGGCGCGCGAGCTCTGGCAGGAGCGCGACGCCATCGCGCAGCGCCGCGACCGGCCGCCGGGCCACATCCTGCCCGACGCGGCCATCGTCGACGCCGGCATGCTGGCCGGGAGCGGTTTCCCCGACCGTGGGGCTCTCCTCGGCATCCCCGGCTTCTCCCGGCCCCCCGGCTCTCGCTATCTGCAGAACTGGTTGAACGGGCTCAACCGCGCCAGCGAACTGCCGGAGAGCCGCTACCCCAGCAAGCGTCCCCCTTCGCACGGTGGCGTGCCGTCGCCGAAGAACTGGGACCAGCTACGGCCCGAGGCTGCGGAGCGATGGGCCCTTGCCCGGCCCGCGCTGGACGACCTGGCCTGCGAGATCGGGCTGCAACCCAGCCTGCTCACACCGCCCGCCGCCCTGCAACGGGTCCTGTGGGCTCATGAGCGTCCGACGGAGACCGTCCTCGAACATGCCGGAATGCGACCGTGGCAGGCGGAACTGGTCGCGGCGCTGCTCGACGAGGTGCTGGGCGACTAGCCCTGGTGTCGGGCGTGCACCTGCTCGGGTGCCGCCTCCGCCAGGACGGCCCTGAGCACCTCTTGGGCGATGGCCTTGGGCGTGAGGCCGAGCCTGTCGAGTACCTGGGGACGGCTGCCGAGCGCGAGGAACTCCTGCGGGATGCCGAAGTGCTGCATCGTGACCTCCACGCCGCTCGCCGCGAGTTCGGCACGCAGCCGCTGCCCGAGTCCGCCGGCGACGAGGTTGTCCTCGATGGTCACCACGTGGTCGAACTCGTCCGCCAACGAGACCAGCTCGGGGCTGATGGGAAGCGCCCAGATGGGGTCCGCCACCGTGGAGGGGATCCCCTGCGCGGCCAGCATGTCGTGCACCCGCACGGCGAGCCCCGCGAACTGCCCGTACCCGACGATGAGCGTCCGGGCCTCGGGGTCCTGGTGGAGCAGGTCGACCGCGGTGAGTCCGTCACCCCGCCGGGCGACCGCGGGCAGTTCGTCGGGGAGCCGCTCCTTGGAGAAGCGGACGACGGTGGGCGCGTCGTCGACCGTGACGGCGCGCGAAAGCGTCTCCTCGAGCCTCGCCTGGTCGCGGGGGGCGGCCAACTGGAGCCCCGGGACGATCCCCGTGAGCGTCATGTCCCACATGCCGTTGTGGCTGGGCCCGTCCGCGCCCGTCACGCCCGCGCGGTCGAGCACGACGGTCACGCCGCAGCGGTGCAGCGCCACGTCCATGAGGAGCTGGTCGAACGCACGGTTCAGGAAGGTGGAGTAGATGGCCACGACCGGGTGCAGGCCCGCCTTCGCGAGGCCCGCCGCCGAGGTGATCGCGTGCTGTTCGGCGATGCCCACGTCGAAGGTCCGCTCGGGGAACGCGGCGGCGAAGCGGGTCAGACCCGTGGGGTGGAGCATCGCCGCGGTGAGCGCGACGATGCGGGGATCCTTCGCGCCGAGCTGCACCATCGTCTCCGCGAAGGCGTCGGTCCACGTGGCCTGCAGCGTGGCCGACAGCGGCTCACCGGTCACGTCGTTGATCTGGCCGACGGCGTGGAAGCGGTCCTCCTCGTGCTCCTCCGCCGCGCGGAAGCCCTTGCCCTTCTGCGTGATGCAGTGGACGATCACCGGGCTGCCGAACTGGCGCGCCTGCTCGAGGCGGTTCGTCAGCGCCGCGATGTCGTGGCCGTCGATGGGGCCGGTGTACTTGATGCCGAGGTCGGAGAACAGGTCCTGGGGCGCGACGACGTCCTTCACGCCCGTCTTGAAGCCATGCATGAGCCCGTACATGGGGCGGCCGAACATGGGGATCTTGTTGACCACGCGCTTGATGACGCTGAGCGTCTCCTCGTAGCGACGATCGGTGCGCAGCCCTGCCAGGTGGTTGGCGAGGCCGCCGACCGTCGGCGTGTACGAGCGCCCGTTGTCGTTGACGACTATCACCAGCCGCAGCTCGGGCTCCGCGGCGATGTTGTTGAGCGCCTCCCATGCCATGCCGCCGGTGAGGGCGCCGTCGCCGATCACCGCTACCACGGTCCTGTCCTCACCTCGCAGCGCGTAGCCCTTGGCCATCCCCTCGGCCCATGACAAGGACGTCGAGGCGTGCGAGTTGGCGACCCAGTCGTGCTCGGACTCCCCCGGCTCGGGGTACCCCGAGAGCCCGCCCTGCTGGCGCAGGGTGGCGAACTGGTCGGCACGGCCGGTCAGGATCTTGTGGACGTAGCTCTGGTGGCCGGTGTCGAAGATGATCGGGTCGTACGGGGAGTTGAAGACGCGGTGGATCGCCATCGTCAGTTCGACGACCCCCAGGTTCGGCCCCAGGTGTCCCCCGGTACGGCTCACGTTCGTGATGAGGAACGCCCGGATCTCCTCGGCCAGTTGCTCCAACTGTGCCCGCGACAGCGCACGCAGATCTCGCGGACCGGCAATGGATTCGAGGAGGGACATGGGAAACATCATAGGCGGCCCTCACTCAAATGGCCCATCGCGCAACTCAGAGCTTCGGCACGAACCGCACGTCGCGCAGCGCCTCCTCCACCAGGTGCACCCCTCGCAGGACGCGGGCGAGCCGGGCCTCCTCGGCCAGCAACACCTCCACCGCCCTCGTCGCGGTGGAGGGGTCGACGAACTCCGCCAGCTGCGCACGCGCGTTCGCAGCGGACTCCCGGGTGGCCGCCAACTGGGCCTCGACGTGGCCGTGCGCCAGACGGGCCAGGACGACCGGGTGGCGACGCAACACCTCGTAGCCGCGGTACTCGGAGGGGCAGGCATCCAGCAGGTACGCCTCCGCCGACTTCAGCCAGCCCGGCGAGCCCGGCGGCCGCACGCTGCCGGGCCAGCCCGGCGGTACGTAGACCCGGATCACCTCGTCGTTGTCGAACATGCGTCCAATTAAAGACCCCATCTCCGACAAACTCAAGGGCTGGGGACGCCCGCGGGCCGGCCCCTCCCGGAGGAGGGAACCGGCCCGCGGGACGGAGGTGACTCAGGCGTCGACGAGGCTGCGCAGCACGTACTGCATGATGCCGCCATTGAGGTAGTACGCCCGCTCCCCGGGGGTGTCGATGCGGACGGTGGCGTCGAAGGCCGTCTCCTTGCCTTCGGGCGAGGTGGCGGTGACCTTCATCGTCTTCGGCGTGCGGCCCTCGTTGAGTTCCGTCACGCCCTCCACCGAGAACGTCTCCTCACCGGTGAGCCCCAGGGAGTCGGCACTCTGGCCCTCCGGGAACTGCAGCGGGAGGACGCCCATGCCGATGAGGTTGGAGCGGTGGATCCGCTCGTAGCTCTCGGCGATCACGAACTTCACCCCGAGCAGCGCCGTGCCCTTGGCCGCCCAGTCGCGCGACGAGCCGGAGCCGTACTCCTTACCGGCCAGCACGACGAGCGGGACGCCCTGCTCGATGTAGTTCATCGCGGCGTCGTAGACCGTGGTGACCGGAGCGTCGGCCTGGGTGAAGTCGCGGGTGAAGCCTCCCTCGGTCCCGGGCGCGATCTGGTTGCGGAGCCGGATGTTGGCGAAGGTGCCACGGATCATGACCTCGTGGTTGCCGCGGCGCGAGCCGTAGGAGTTGAAGTCCTTGCGCTCGACGCCGTGCTCGGTGAGGTACTTGCCCGCCGGGGAGTCGGCCTTGATGGAGCCCGCCGGCGAGATGTGGTCGGTGGTGACCGAGTCGCCCAGCTTCAGCAGGACGCGGGCGCCCGAGATGTCCCCCACGGGAGTCGGCTCGCGGGTCATGCCCTCGAAGTACGGGGGCTTGCGGACGTAGGTGGACTCCTCGTCCCACTCGAAGATGTCGCCCTCGGGAGTGGGGAGCGCGGCCCAGCGCTCGTCGCCCTTGAACACGTCCGCGTAGCGGGTCGTGTACATGTCGGCCGAGATGGAGGAGTCGATGACTTCCTGGATCTCCGCCTCGGACGGCCAGATGTCCTTCATGTAGACGTCGTTGCCGTCCTTGTCCTGACCGATCGGCTCCTTGAACAGGTCGATGTCCATGGTCCCGGCCAGCGCGTAGACGATGACGAGCATCGGGGACGCGAGGTAGTTCATCTTCACGTCGGGGCTGATGCGGCCCTCGAAGTTGCGGTTGCCCGAGAGCACCGCGGTCACTGCGAGGTCGTGCTCGTTGACCGCGCGCGACACCTCGGGGATGAGGGGGCCGGTGTTGCCGATGCAGGTCACGCAACCGTAGCCGACGAGGTTGAAGCCGATCGCGTCGAGGTACTGCGTCAGTCCGGACTTGTCGTAGTAGTCGGTGACGACCTGGGACCCGGGCGCCAACGAGGTCTTGACCCACGGCTTCCGGTTGAGGCCCTTCTCCACCGCCTTCTTCGCGACGAGACCCGCGCCGATCATCACGCTCGGGTTGGACGTGTTGGTGCAGGAGGTGATGGAGGCGACGGTGACGGCACCGTGGTCGAGGTTGAACTCCTCTCCCGCGGCCAACTTGACCGGCACGCCGGCCTTTTCACGGTCGTGCTCACCGTCGTCGCCGAAGTGCACCGGCTGCTGCGAGTCGTCGGTGTCCGTCGGGTTCGAGCCTGTCGGGTCCGAGGCGGGGAACGTGTCCGCGACGGTCTTGTCCCAGTCGACCTTCTCGAAGCCGTTCGCGTCCGGGGCGAACACCTCGAGCGCCTCGCGGAAGGCGTTCTTCGAGTGGTCGAGCAGGATGCGGTCCTGCGGGCGCTTCGGGCCGGCGATGGAGGGGACGACCGTGGCGAGGTCGAGCTCGAGGTACTCCGAGTAGACGGGCTCGCGGGACGGGTCGTGCCAGAGGCCCTGCTCCTTGGCGTACGCCTCGACGAGGGCGAGTTGCTGCTCGTCGCGGCCGGTCAGGCGCATGTAGTCGATCGTCTTGTCGTCGATCGGGAAGACCGCGATGGTGGAGCCGTACTCCGGGCTCATGTTGCCGATGGTGGCGCGGTTCGCGACCGGCACGGCGGAGACGCCGTCGCCGTAGAACTCGACGAACTTGCCGACGACCTTGTGCTGGCGCAGCATCTCGGTGATCGTGAGCACCAGGTCGGTGGCGGTGGTGCCCTCCTGCAGCTCGCCGGAGAGCTTGAACCCGACGACGCGGGGCACGAGCATCGACACGGGCTGGCCCAGCATCGCCGCCTCTGCCTCGATGCCGCCCACGCCCCAGCCGACGACGCCGAGGCCGTTGACCATGGTGGTGTGGGAGTCGGTGCCGACGCAGGTGTCCGGGTAGGCCTGCAGCACGCCGTCCACCGTGCGCGGGAAGATCACGCGGGCGAGGTGCTCGATGTTGACCTGGTGCACGATGCCGGTGCCCGGCGGGACGACCTTGAAGTCGTCGAACGCGGTCTGGCCCCAACGCAGGAACTGGTAGCGCTCACGGTTGCGCTCGTACTCGATGTCGGTGTTCTGCTCGAACGCGCCCTGGATGCCGAAGACCTCGGCGATCACGGAGTGGTCGATGACCAGTTCCGCCGGGGAGAGGGGGTTGATCCGCGAGGGATCCCCACCGAGGTCGGCGACAGCCTCCCGCATCGTCGCGAGGTCCACCACGCACGGCACACCGGTGAAGTCCTGCATGATCACGCGCGCCGGCGTGAACTGGATCTCGTGGTCCGGTTCCGCGTTCGGATCCCAGCTGCCGAGGAACTCGATGTCCTCGCGGGTGATGTTCGCACCGTCCTCGGTGCGGAGAAGGTTCTCGAGCAATACCTTCAGGCTGTACGGCAACTTCTCCTGCCCAGGCACAGCATCGAGCCTGAATATTTCGTAGGAAGTTCCGTTTACGTCGAGGCTCGCCTTGGCCCCGAAACTGTTGACGCTCATCGCACTCCTTGTCGCGGCTACATCATTCACGGGTCAGTGTAGTGGGCTATTCCGGGTCAGGGTCGCAACGCATTCGATGTGGTACGTCTGCGGGAACAGGTCGTAGGCCTCGACGCGGGTGACCTCGTAGCCCGCGGCGACGAAGAACGCGAGGTCCCGGGCGAGCGCCGCCGGGTCGCAGGCGACGTAGCTGATCGCGCGCGGTCCCATGGCCGCCACCGCCCCGACCACGGCCCTGCCGGCGCCCTTGCGGGGCGGATCGAGCACGACGAGGTCCGCGCGCTTCGGGAGGCGCCCGAGGAACCGGTCCACGGAGGCCGCCTGGAACCGGGCGCCCGGCACATTCCGGCGCGCGTACGCCACCGCCTCCTTGTTCAGTTCCACGCCGAGCACGTCGCAGCCGCGACCGTCGAGCGCCCCGGCGAACAGCCCCACCCCGCAGTAGAGGTCGACCGCCCGCTCCCCCGCCCTCGGCTCGAGCGAGCGCAGCACGGCGTCGACGAGCACGTCCGCCGCGTGCGGGTGCACCTGCCAGAAGCCCTCGGCGGCGACGCGGTAGTCACGGCCGCCCGCCCGCTCCGTCACCACCGGCTCGCCCGCGACCCGCCCGTCGACGATCTCGACGTGCCCCGAGTGGGCGTCCACGACCTGCAGTTCCCCGGCCCCCGGACGTTCGCCCGGGTCCTGCGTGACGGCGATGCGGCACCCCTCGTCGGGGAGCGGCACCAGGTCGTGGCTGCGCTTCGCGCGCAGCCCGGGCCTGCCGTTTGCGACGCGGTAGCGCATCCGCGTGCGCCAGTTCCACCGCGGCAGCACCTCGACCACCTCGCCCTCCCAGTCGATCCCGGCGAGCCTGCGGAGCTGTTCCTCCACGACGCGCCGCTTCAGCTCGCGCTGCAGGTCGGCGTCAGCGTGCTGCCAGTCGCAGCCACCGCACACGCCGGCGACCGGGCACGGCGGCACCACGCGCTGCGGATGCGGATCCAGCACCTCGGTGACCACGCCCCGGTCGAAGCGGGTGCCCCGCTCCCGTACGTCGACGAGGACCCGTTCGCCCGGCAGGCCCCCGGTGACGAAGGTGACCTTCCCGTCGATGCGCGCCACGACCACCCCGCCGTGCGCCACGTCGCCCAGGACCGTCTCCACAGACACAATGTTCCTCGTCTCATCGGTGATAGCGTGAAACCGATACTAGGAGAGCGAATGCACATCGTGATCATGGGATGCGGGCGCGTGGGCGCCATGCTCGCCGTGGGCCTCGAGAAGCGAGGGCACTCGGTGGCCGTCATCGACATGCACACCGAAGCCTTCGGACGCCTCGGTCCCCAGTTCAAGGGCCTGACGGTCAAGGGAGTCGGTTTCGACCGTGAGGTCCTCGAGGCCGCGGGGATCCGCAACGCCGGCGGTTTCGCCGCCGTCTCCAGCGGCGACAACTCGAACATCCTCGCCGCGCGCGTGGTCAAGGAGATCTACAAGGTCGAGAACGTCGTGGCCCGAATCTACGACCAAGGGCGCGCGCAGGTCTACGAGCGGCTCGGCATCCCCACGGTCGCGCCCGTCAAGTGGACGACCGGGCAGGTGCTGCGCCGGCTGCTGCCGGAGGGTTCGGAGCCGGTGTGGCGCGACCCGTCGGGGCAGGCCCGCCTCCTCCAGGTGGCGGTGCACCGCGGTTGGGTCAACCGGCGGATCATCGACCTGGCCCATGCGGCCGGGTGCGTGATCCCGTTCCTGAGCCGACTCGGTAGCGGCATGGTCCCGACCGACCAGACCGTGTTCCAGGACGGGGACCTGGTCTTCGCCGCGTGCGAGGTGGAGCAGACCTCGAACGTGGAGATCATCCTCGGCAATCCTCCGAAGGGGCATTGACATGCGCGTTTCCATCGCCGGCGCGGGCCAGGTGGGCCGCTCCATCGCACGGGAGCTGATCGCGAACGGCCACCAGGTGACCCTGATCGAGCGCGAGAGCGCCGCGATCAAGCCAGACTCGGTCCTCGGCGCCCACTGGCTGCAGGCGGACGCGTGCGAGCTGGCCAGCCTCGAGGAACTCGGGCTGGAGCGGTTCGACGTGGCGATCGCGGCGACCGGCGACGACAAGGTCAACCTCGTCCACTCGCTGCTCGCCAAGACCGAGTTCGGGGTCCCGCGCACCGTGTCCCGGGTCAACCACCCCGGCAACGAGTGGCTGTTCGACGACCAGTGGGGCGTCGACGCGGCCGTGTCGACGCCGCGACTGATGGCGGCGCTGGTGGAGGAGGCCGTCGAGGCGGGCGACCTGGTCCGGATCCTGACGTTCCAGGAGTCCGACACGCACCTGTCGGAGGTCACGCTGGCGGCCGAGTCCCCGTTCGTGGGGGCGACCCTCGGGTCCGTCGAGCTGCCGGAGGACGTCGCGCTGGTCGCGCTGGTGCGGCGCACGTCGCCCACGCCACCGGAGCCCGGGACCGTGCTGGAGGCGGGCGACAAGCTGTTCTTCCTGACCGCCGACATCGCCGAGGGCGACCTCGGCGAGATGTTCGCGCCCCGCGACGAGGAGCCGGAGAACCCGGAGGACTAGTCCGGCAACACCGAGAACTCGGGGTTGAACAGGACCAGTTCGCCGCCCTCGGGGGCCAGCCGTCCGGAGGCACTCATGAGCGCTCCCTCGTGCAGGCACTCGAGGTGGCCGCGGCCCATCCAGATGATCCGGACGGTCCCCGTGGCGTCGGTGAGTTCGGCCTCGAACCAGCCCGTGTCCGGGTTGGTGCGCAGTCCGTGGGCGCGTCCCGCGATGGTGACGCGGGTACGCGGCGCCGCCGAGGCGATCGGTGTAGCGTCCATTCCCTGGAAGGGATCGCGCACGGTTTGGGGATCGGGGAGGAACCACCGCTTCAGGCGGCCTCCGAGTGATTGGTTCATGACTCCTGCTTGGGCTCCGGTTCCGGAATGGTGAACGGAATGACCGCGCCGGGCGCCACCGGCGCGGTGCCGCGACGGACGACGAGGTTCGCGAAGAACTCGGTGAGGGTGATGGTGGCGTCCTCGTTCTGGGGCTCGAGTGCCGCCTTGCCGAAGACGACGCCGCGCAGCACCCAGGACGGCCCCTCCGCGAGCCAGGTGCGGCTGATCTGCATGCCGACCCCGCCCTCCTTGGTCTGCACGGGGAACGCGCGCGCGATCTCGGTGCCGAACGGGCCCCTCCGGATCGTCGTGCGGGCGTTCTTGCCCTGGCTGGCCGCGATGATCTCGCGACGCACCTCAGGGATGTAGGCGGTGCGGGCCGGCGCCCCGAACAGCGCGACCTCGATGGCCGAGTCGCCGTCGCTGACGATGATCGCCTGCGGCACCTGCTCCTTGTTGACGCTGAGCTGGAGGTTCATCCCGGGGAACGGGGTGACGACGAGCGAGCCGAGGTCGAGCCGCTTCACGTCGTCGGCGTCGAGGTCGACCTCCTCGATGTCGAAGGGGCCCTCCTCGCGCTGGAACTCCTCGTCCCACTCGAGCCACTTGGCCTCGGCCTTCGCCATCGCCTCGGCGTTGCCGTGCTCCACCGACGACGGTGCCGCATCCTGCGCTACATCCTCGCTGTCAGCCGCCTCGGCGGCGTCGGACGGACGTTCCTCGGCGACCTGGTCGGTCTCCTGGCGCTTCTTGCGTCCAAAAATCACAGTTCTCAAGCTCCACTCAACATCTGGCTTCCGCCAGTAGAACCATACCCACCCGAGCCTCGGGTCGTCGCATCGAGGGAGTCGACCTGCACGAAGGTGGCGGTCACGAACGGGACGACGACGAACTGCGCGATCCGGTCGCCCTCGCGGATCTCGATCGGGGCGCGCGGGTCGTGGTTGATCAGCGCCACCTTGATCTCGCCCCGGTACCCGGAGTCGACGACGCCGGGCGCGTTGACGATGCTCAGGCCCGCGCGGGCGGCCAGCCCCGACCGCGGCGTGACGAGGCCGACGGTGTTCTCCGGCAGCGCGACGCGGACACCGGTCCCGACGAGCCGGCGCTCCCCCGGCTGCAGGGTCACCGCCTCCGCGGCGAGCAGGTCCGCACCGGCGTCGCCGGGGTGCGCGTAGACGGGCGGGATCCCGATGATGGGCACTTCCATCAGTCGCCCTCCCCCATACGGCGGACGGCGGCGGCCAGTTCGTCGGGGCGCCTCGTGCCGACGAGCCAGGACGGGTGGGGGTCGGCGGGGTCGGCGAGGTCGATGCGGACGACGTCCCGGAGGTACGGCCGGGTGGCGAGGAAGTTGCGCTGGTCAGCGCCGGGACCGAGGATCCGGTCGGCGTCGGGGCCGCGCAGGGCGGCCACCTCACCGACGTACTCGCCCTCCAGCCGGTTGCGGCCGACGGTGAGCACGCCGTCGGCGACAGTGATGCGGAGCGTGTAGCTCAGGAGCCCCACCACCACGGCCGCCACGGCGAAGAGGGAGAACAGCAGGCCCACCCACAGGTCCACGTAGGCGAGGACGGCGATGGAGATGGACGCGACCATCCCGAGGCCGATGACCCACCAGAGCGCCGGGGCAGGGACACGTTCTTCGTATGTCACGAATGCAAATGTACCTTCCACCGGCATAATGGGCCCCAGGAGGACCTCTATGAAAATCACGGAGAAGGCGATCTGGAATGTCTACTCAGGCATTCTCGGCGCCCTGGCCACGTTCGTCGCGCAGAAGCTGATCACCAAGGTGTGGGAGTTGGTCACCGGTGAGGATCCGCCGGACCTGAACGATCCCGAGGCGCCGCTGGCCACCGCCATCATCTGGGCGGCCGCGAGCGGGCTCGGCGTGGGCGTGACCCAGCTGACGATGAACAGGTTCGTCCAGCGCCGCTGGGTCAGCCGCATGGGTCATGCCGCGCCCGGGAAGCTCAGGAGCCTCCTGGACCTCAAGAAGTAGTGCTGCGGTTGGGGATGTGCCGCGTCAGACACAGTCGACGCAGTACATCTCCTGCCCACGCGTCTCGGCCAGCTGGGTCTTGGACTTCACGAGGAAGCAGGAGGCACAGGTGAACTCGTCCGCCTGACGGGGCAGGACGCGAACCGTGAGCTCCTCGTGCGAGAGATCCGCACCCGGAAGTTCGAACGACTCGGCCGCCTCGACCTCGTCCTCGTCGACCTTGCCGGAGTTCTTGTCGTTGCGGCGCGTCTTCAACTCCTCGATGGAGTCCTCGGGCAATTCCTCTTCGGTCTTGCGGGGAGCGTCGTAATCGGTTGCCATCTAGCGTTCCTTCGGTCGGGGTTCGCGCATATGTGTACCACACCCACGGGGAAAACCAAGGTTCCGCTCCCCCCTGAGAACGCGTGTTCGCTGGTAGATTGTGCCGGAACCGGCTCACTTGGGAGATTCCATCGATGAACAGTGCACTCACCCCCCGCGAGATCCAGGCACGCATCCGCTCCGGCGCGACGCTGGCCGAGGTCGCGGTCGAGGCCGGCGTCGAGGAGTCCGCGATCGAGGGGTTCGCCGGCCCGGTCCTCGCGGAGCGCGAGCACATCGTCACGCGGGCGCTCGCCTCGACGGTGCGCCGACGCGGCGAGGGCAGCAGCCACCGGCGCCTCGGTGAGCTCGTCCGGGAACGGTTGCAGCAGCGCGGCATCGACGCCGACCGCATCGAGTGGGACTCGTGGCGCCAGGAGGACCTGCGCTGGCGCGTCGTGGGCACGCTCGCGGACGACGCCGGCGCCCGCACGGCCGAGTTCGTGTTCGACCACAAGGCGCGCTTCAGCATCGCCGACAACACCGACGCCCGCTGGATGATCGGTGAGCAGGCGCCGGGCGCGCCGCAGGAGGAGGAGCCCACCGTCGACTTCGACGACGAGCTCGCCCTGATCCGCGCCACCAGCGAGAAGCGCACGCACGTGCCGGACGCCCCCGGCGACGACGTCCCCACCGCCCACGGGATGTACGACGACTTCGAGGACACCTCCGAGCTGGACGCCCTCTACGACATGTTGAGCGGCATCAGCGAGGACTCCGTCCGCATCTACACCGGTTTCGACGAGCCCGCCGGGCCCATCGCTCCCGTCGCCGAGGACGCCTACGAGGCCGAGGACGAGGACACGGACGCCGACGAGCCGCCGGCTGTCACCCCGGTCGTCGCCGACGAGGAACCGCCGGCGCCCGCGAAGCAGCAGACGGCTGGTGGCCGGCCTGCACAGGAGCCGATCACGGAGCCGGTCCAGGACTCCCTGGTGGAAGAGGTGGCCGAGGAGGAACCCCGGCCCAAGCCGCGGAAGCGGCGTCGCGCCCACGTCCCCAGCTGGGACGAGATCATGTTCGGCGGCCCGACGAACTAGGCCCAGTCCTCGTTGTCGAACGGCAGCGGATCGGGGGACAACGTCGCCTTCGCCTTCGCCTTCGTCACCTTGCGCCGGTGGTGCAGCCGGCAGAGGACCTCGTAGCGGATCTCGTCGTCCCCCACCGTGTCGCCCACTGCCACCTGGGACCCCTCGGTCACCATCTGGCCGCCGATCGTGCGGGCGTTGTGGGTGCCCTTCTGCCCGCACCAGCAGAGCGGCCCGAGCGGTAGCGTCTCGGTGCGGTCCGCGAGCTCCACGAGCCGCTGGGATCCCGGGAACAGCTTGGTGCGGAAGTCGGAGAGGATGCCGAAGGCGTAGACGTCGATCTGCAACTCGTCGACGATCCGCGCCAATTGGTCCACCTGCTCGCTCAGGTAGAACTGTGCCTCGTCGCAGATGAGGTAGTCGACGCGCTTGCCGGTCGTGAGTTCCCGGATGACGAAGGTCCAGAAGTCGAAGGAGTCGTCCACCTCCAGTGCCTCGCGGGCCAGGCCGAGCCTCGACGTGACCGCCGGGCGTCCCGATCGGTCCTGCCGGGTGAAGAGACGACCCTTCCTGCCGTGCTGGGACTGCGTGTAGTCCATCTGCAGTGCGAGCGTGGACTTCCCGCAATCCATCGGGCCGGTGTGGAAGACCAGTTCAGCCACGCATCTTCCTCTCGATCAGTTCCTGGTACGCCTGCACCGTCGCGTCCGCGGTGCGCTCGGGCATGAGGCCGGGCAGCAGACCGGCGGTGGCGCGGCTCATCTTCTCACGGCGCTCCCGGTCCGCGAGCGCGCGGAAGCCCTCGGCCATGGACTTGACGTCCGGCCCCGTGAGCAGGGCGCTCTCGGGCGACAGACCGACGGTGAGCCGGTCGTCGCAGTAGAGCACCGGCAGCCCGGCGGCCACCGCCTCGGTGATCACCAGTGCCTGTGAGTCGAAACGGTAGCTGGCCAGCACGAGGGCGTCCGCGTTGACGAGCTCGTAGGCGATCCGGTGGACGCTGGGCACGTGGCCGCGGAAGTCGACGGGGAGCCCGACGGCCATCGCCTTGAGTTTGGTCCGCTGGTCGCCGTCCCCGACGAAGACCAGTTCCGCGTCGGGGACGCCTGCGCGACGGAAGGCCCGAAGCATCACGTCGAGGCGCTTCTCCTTCGCGAGCCGTCCGACGGAGATGAAGCGGGTGCCGCCGTCGATGCGGTCCCGGCGCTGCTCGCGGATGGCGCCCAGCATCGTCCGGTTGACGCCGGTGGGGACCACGTAGCCGTGCAGCGGCTCGGGGGCGCAGGTGTCGATGAGGTCGCGCATGAACGGTGACGGCACCGTGTAGCCGTCCACCTGCGCGGCGATCGCGGCGAACCCCGCCCAGTCGAGACGGGCCGCCAGGCCGCCGGTCTCCTCGCGCATGCTCGGCAGCCGGGGGCTCTTGTGGGGCCGGCCGGCCGCCCGCCGGAGCGAGGGGATGATGAGTCCTTGGTACAGCAGCGTCCCGAACACCGCAGCGTGCACCGTCTGGTGGGTCCCGGCGATGTTCGCGTGGAAGCTGTGCAGGTGCGGGATGCCCTGGAGCTTCGCGATCTTGGCGCCGAGGATCAGCGCACCGCGCTCCGTGTGGGTGTGGACGACGTCGAACTTGGTGTCGGAGGCCAGACGGCGGGCCCGTCGGTCGCCGTGGTGGAGGATGCTGAGGTGGGCCGGCAACCCGTTGAGGTAGTACGTCGGCGTCTCGATGGTGCGCCCGAGGCGCGGCTTCTCCAGGAACCGGTCCGGCACGATGAGGGTCACCTCGTGGCCGAGGGCCGTCAGTTCCTCCAACTGCGTCTGCACCGAGCGCCCGATGCCGCCCGACGACGGGAAGAAGTCGTCGACGATCATGGCCACGCGGATGCGGTTCACTCCCGTCCGCCGGCCTGGAGCAGCGGGACGTACATCTCCTCGGGAGTCAGGGAACCGTGCATGCCGACGAGGCCGAACTCGCCTGGGAAGGTGGTCGACATCAGCGCCCAGTCGGCGTTCATGGCGACGACCACGTCACCGATGCGGGCGCGCGTCGGGTCCGTGACGACCTCACCGAACCAGCCCGCCTCGATCGCCTCGTCCTTGACCAGCACCTCGGCCCGCTCACCCAGCACGGAGCGCCATGCCCAGGCGAGCCTGCGCGGGTCGTCGGTGTAGAGCTGCCGGAAGCGTCCCTCGCCACCGACGTGGTGGAAGCCGTCGAGGGCGGGCACCTCCTCGATCGTGAGGCGGTGGTCCGCGGGCACGTTGACCATGCCGTGGTCGCCCGTGACGAGGACGCACACGTCCTCCGAGGCGAGCGAGACGAGCCCGCTGACGAGGTCGTCGACGGCCCCCAGCTGGTCGAGCCATTGCCAGGAGCCGACGCCGTAGCCGTGGCCCCGGTGGTCCAGCAGCCGCTCGTAGCAGTAGACGATCTCGTGACGTTCCAGCGATTCGGAGACGAGGTCGACCGTGCGCTCCACCTCGTCCTCGTCCTCCCGCGGGTAGGACTCCGCCCCGGAGAATGCGAGCTGGGTCAGGGCGCTGCCGTCGAAGCGGCCGAGCGTCACCGTGGCGCCGCTGCGGCCACCGGCGCGCATGCGGCGGAACTGGGTGGGCACCTGGCGGAAGGACTCGATGTCCTCGGGGCCGCCCTCCCAGGTGAGGGCGTTGACCACCGCGTCGCAGCCCTCCTCGTAGAAGGTGTACCCGGTGACGCCGTGGAGGCCCGGGGTGACACCGCAGCCGAGGCTGGTCAGCGAGGTCGCGGTGGTGGACGGCACGCCGCAGGTGAGCCGCTGGCGGCGCATGCCGGCGAGCCGATCGGTGTGGTCGGCGAAGCGGTCGAGCTGTTCGGACCCGAGCCCGTCGACCAGCACCACCACGTAGCGCGAGGCCTCCGGCACCTTGATCGTGGGGGTCTCGCCGTCGAGGCGTGCCAGCAGGCTCGGGATCAGGTTGTTCAGCGAATTGCCGTGGTAGTCGGCCAGCACGAAGTCGGAGCTCAACCCACGACTCCCTGGAGCAGGCCCCCGAACTCGACGAGCTTCTGCGTGCTCTCCTGGCCGTCCGCGTCGCGGCTCATCCGCAACACGTAGTCGTCGGACGCCGAGACACCGGTGTACCCGTGGTCGGCGTCGCAGTTCGGGTCCTCGCAGGCCCCGGGCCCCACGTCGATCCGCCGGGTGGCGCCCCAGGTGACCGTGAGCCACGCCTCCGCCAGCCCGGGCTTGCGGGCCGCGGGGTCCGCGACCGACTGGGTGAGCACCACGGAGTCGATGGCACCCAGCTTGACCAGCTCGGTCGTGACGATGGCGCGCCCCTGCTCACCCTCGTCGGCGTGGCAGATGATCAGGGCCCCCTCGACGAGCGTCAGCACCGTCATGTGCCTGTTGACCTCGTGCCCGGCGAAGGTGGCCTCGTGGTGCACGAGGTAGCCGATCACCTCACGACGTCCCACGGCGCCGGCGAGCGCCTGGCTGACCAGCGACGGGTAGAAGCCGCAATCGGCGACCTCCTCGAGAAGGGTCGGGGGCAGGACCGCGGAAACGTCGGGGCGAACAGTCACCCGAACATCATAGGCCGGATGCCGACGACTCGGGTGTTGCATTAGGTTGGGCGCATGCGAACCCGACCGTTCTTCGGCGCCCGGATCGAGGATCGCCTCAAGAAGGTGATCAACCGAGTCCTGAAGCGCCGCGGCTGGCAGGAATCAGTACGTCCCTACACGGGCTACGGCACGAGCGAGCAGATCAGGGTCCTGGCCCGGATAGTCCTGCAGCCGTCGAAGCAGTTCGGCATCGTGCAGGCCGCCAACGCGCTCCTCTACCGCCGCGGCTGGCGCAACTTCATCGCCTTCAGCAAGGCCGACGCGGCGGCCTCGGTGCGCTTCGGCGACACCACGGTGCCCGTCCGCGCCGACCGGGGCGGCTACATCGACGTGCGGATCAAGAACCCGGGTCTCGAGCCCGGGTGGCACAGCGTCACCGTCCAGGGCTCCGACGGGGCGTCCGCCGTGGCCAGCGTCCAGATCATCGGCGACGACATCACGTTCGGGGTGGTCTCCGACATCGACGACACCATCCTCTCCACCTGGTTGCCCCGCCCGTTCCTCGCCGCGTGGAACTCGTTCGTGCTCACCGAGCAGGCCCGCCAGGCGATCCCGGGCATGGCCCGCTGGTACCAGCAGATGCTGGAGGCGAACCCCGGGGCGCCGATCATCTTCGTCTCCACCGGCGCGTTCAACACCTACCCGATGATCCGCCGGTTCCAGAAGCGGCACGGCATCCCCCACGGCGCAATGCTCCTGACCGACTGGGGGCCCACGAACACCGGCTGGTTCCGCAGCGGCACCGACCACAAGCGCACGGCGCTGCGCGAACTCGCCCGTGACCTGCCCAACATCCGCTGGCTCCTGGTCGGGGACGACGGGCAGCACGACCCGGAGCTCTATGCCGAGTTCGCCGAGCTCCAGCCGGAGCACGTGCTCGCGCGAGCGATCCGCGAACTGTCCCCCGGCGAGGCGGTGCTGGCGCACGGCATCCGGCTCGAGGACGGCGAGCATCGCTGGAATCCCACCACCGCGCCGGAGTTTCGCGCTCCCGACGGCGACGGGCTGGCCGATAAGCTACGGAAGTTGGACATCATCAGCTTCTAGGAGGAACCCGTGGCCAAGGTTGACGACGACACCGTCGACGAGGAGCACATCGTCGACATCGACGTCACCGCGGAGATGGAGACCAGCTTCCTCGAGTACGCGTACTCCGTCATCTACTCCAGGGCCCTCCCCGACGCCCGCGACGGGTTGAAGCCCGTCCAGCGGCGGATCCTGTTCTCGATGGACGAGATGGGCATCCGCCCCGACCGCAGCCACGTCAAGTGCGCCCGCGTCGTGGGGCAGGTCATGGGCGCCCTCCACCCCCACGGCGACGGCGCCATCTACGACGCGCTGGTGCGCATCGCCCAACCGTGGTCCATGCGCCTGCCGCTGGTCGACGGGCACGGCAACTTCGGCTCCCTCGACGCCGGGCCCGCCGCCATGCGCTACACCGAGTGCCGCATGGACACCCCGGCCGTCGCCATGACGACCGGCCTCGACGAGGAGACCGTCGACTTCAAGCCGAACTACGACGGCAAGGAGGTCGAGCCCGAGGTCCTGCCCGCCGCCTTCCCGAACCTGCTGGTCAACGGCGCCACCGGCATCGCCGTCGGCATGGCCACCAACATCGCCCCCCACAACCTCATCGAGGTGGTCGCCGGCCTGCGGCAGCTCATCGTGAACCCCGGCATCACCGTCGAGGAGCTCATGCTGCACATCCCCGGCCCCGACTTCCCCACCGGCGGCAAGATCATCGGCCTCGACGGCATCCGCGACGCCTACGAGACCGGCCGCGGGTCGTTCAAGATCCGCGCCACCTCCCGGATCGAGAAGGTCTCCGCCCGTAGGCAGGGCATCGTCATCACCGAACTGCCCTACATGATCGGCCCGGAGCGGATCATCGAGCAGATAAAGAAGGGCGTCAGCGACAAGAAGCTCACCGGCATCGCCGACGTCAAGGACCTCACCGACCTCGAACGGGGCACCCGCCTCGTCATCGAGGTGAAGAACGGCATCAACCCCGAGGCCCTCCTGCAACAGCTCTACAAGCAGACGAAGCTCGAGGACACCTTCTCCATCAACGCGGTCGCGCTCGTGGAGGGCCAGCCCCGCACCCTCGGCCTCAAGGACATGCTGGAGGTCTACCTCGGGCACCGCCGCGAGGTCATCCGCCGCCGCACCGAGTACCGGCTCGACAAGGCCGAGGCGAGGCTCCACCTCGTCGAGGGCCTCATGATCGCCATCCTCGACATCGACGACGTGATCGCCATCATCCGCAGCTCCGACGACGTCGCCGAGGCGCGCTCCCGGCTCATGGGTGCCTTCGACCTCTCCGAGACGCAGGCCAACTACATCCTCGACATGCAGCTGCGCCGCCTCACCAAGTTCTCGACCATCGAGCTCGAGAAGGAGGCCAAGGAGCTCCGCGAGCAGATCACGCGTCTGCGGGAGATCCTCGACGACCCCGCCGAGCTCGACCACGTGCTCGTGACGGAGCTCGACGACGTGGCCAAGCGGTTCGGCACGCCCCGACGGACCGTGCTGCTCGCGTCCTCCGGGTCGCCGACGCAGGTGGCACCGCTCGAGGTGCCCGACGCGCCCTGCCGCGTCCTGCTCAGCGGATCCGGCCTCGTCGCCCGCACCGACACCGACGCCCCGCTACCTGCGGGCGGCCGGTCGGCGCACGACGTGATCGTCTCTTCGTGCCTGACCACCGCCCACGGCGAGTTCGGCGTCGTCACGAGCCGCGGCCGCGTGCTGCGCTGCCGCGCCATCGAGCTCCCGACGGTGCCGCTGACCGCCCAGGCCCCGAACCTGCAGGGCGGTTCCCGCGCCACCGAGCTGTGGCCGCTGGCCGGAGACGAGCAGCCGCTGGCCGTGGTGACGCTCGATCCCAGCTCCCCGGGCCTCGCTCTGGGCACCGCCGCCGGAATCGTGAAGCGCGTCAAGGCGGAGATCCTCTCCAAGGACTCGTGGGAGGTCATCCGGCTCGATGACGGCGACGAGGTCGTCGGCGCGGTGGAGCTCCCCGACGAGCACCCCCACCTGGCGTTCATCAGCTCCGACGCGCAACTCCTCCACTTCCCCGCGTCGCTCGTGCGGCCCCAGGGGCGCACCGGCGGCGGCGTCGCCGGCATCAAGCTCTCCACCGGGGCGCGGGTGGTCTGGTTCGGCGCGGTCGACCCGGCCACCGACGACGTCGTGACGGTGAGCGGCTCGTCGGACTCGCTGCCCGGCACGGAGGCCGGACTGGTGAAGGTCACACCGATGTCCGAGTACCCGGCGAAGGGACGGGCCACCGGCGGGGTCCGCTGCCACCGGTTCCTGAAGGGCGAGAACCGGCTCATCGCAGCCGCGATCGGGCCCCGACCGATGGTGGCCTCGGCGGCGTCGGGCAGCCCGATCACGCTGCCCGAACCCAACGGCCGGCGGGACGGATCCGGCACCCCAGCCACCCAACCGATCGCCGCCATGGCTGGACGCAGGACTCTCGGGGACACCGCCCGCGGGTAATCTTCAGCACGTGAGTTTCGAAGACCTGCTGGAAGCAAACCGCAAGTACGCCGAGGACTTCCCCCACGCGGGGTTCGACGGCATCGCCCGGAAGGGCGTCCTGATGATCACGTGCATGGACTCGCGCATCGATCCGCTCGACCTCGTCGGCCTCGGGCACGGCGACGCGAAGATCCTCCGCAGCCCGGGCGGCCAGGTGTCCGACACCATGCTCAAGGGCGCCATCATGAGCGTCCACCTGCTGGGCGTCACGCGCATCCTGGTCGTCCCCCACACCAAGTGCGCGATGGCCTCGAGCACGGAGAAGGACATCCACCAGGTGCTGACCGAGCGCATCGGGTCGGACACCAGCTGGGTCACCTTCGGCGCGTCGCCGCACCAGATCGAGCGGCTGCACGCCGACGTTGCGAAGATCCGCAGCCATCCGCTGATCAAGGACCGCGCGGAGGTCGGAGGGTTCATGTACGACGTCGACACCGGCCTCCTGGAGCAGCTGCTCTGAGGGGCGGGGCTCAGCGCCCGTCGACCGCTTTCTCGAGCTCGGCCTTGTTCATCTTGGACCGGCCCTCGATCCCCTTCTGGCGCGCCTCGTTGTAGAGCTGGTCGCGGGTGCGTCCGCCGGGGCCCTTGTGCGACCGGAGGCCACCGCGGCGCCCCGACGAGATGTCGTCGGTGGACGACCTGCTGGCCTGTTCGGACTCCCCCGCCCTCGCACGTTCCTTGTTGACCGTGCGCGCGGCGATCTCCTTGGCGGTGTCCTCGTCCTCGCCGCGTTCCTCGAGGCCTTCCTTGATGTGCTCGTACTGGCGTTCGCGCTTCGCGCTCCACTTCGCGGGCATGGCAACCTCCTCGTCGATCGGACGGTCACCACGCTACGCCGGACATGGGCTCAGGCGTCGATGCGGTCGCTCTCGAGGTTGTAGGCGCCCTCCACGATGAACTCCTTGCGGGGAGCGACGTCGTTGCCCATCAGCATCTCGAACACGTGCTCGGCCGCCTCGATGTCGTCGACGGTGAGCCGGCGCAGCGTGCGGTGCCGGGGGTCCATCGTCGTCTCCTTGAGCTGGTGCGCGTCCATCTCGCCCAGGCCCTTGTAGCGCTGCGGCTCCTTGAACGTGATGCCCTTCTTCGTGAGCTCGGCGGCCGTGCGCTGGTACTCGGCGTCGGAGTACGTGTAGATGTACTTGTCGTAGCCCCGCTTCGGCTTCGTCAGCTCGAAGCGGTGCAGCGGCGGGACCGCGGAGTACACGCGGCCGGCCTCGACCATCGGACGCATGTAGCGGAAGAACAGCGTCGCGAGCAGCGTGCGGATGTGGGCGCCGTCGGAGTCGGCGTCCGCCATGAAGATGACCTTGCCGTAGCGCGCGTTGTCGAGGTCGAACGAGCGGCCGGACCCGGCGCCCACGACCTGGATGATCGCGGCGCACTCGGCGTTCTTCAGCATGTCGCCGAGCGACGCCTTCTGGACGTTGAGGATCTTCCCCCGGATCGGCAGCAGTGCTTGGAACTCGGAGTTGCGGGCCACGTTGGCGGTCCCGAGCGCCGAGTCGCCCTCGACGATGAAGAGTTCGGTGGAGTCGACGTCGCTGCTGCGGCAGTCCTTCAGCTTCGGCGGCAGCGTGGACGACTCGAGCGCGGTCTTGCGGCGCTGGTTCTCCTTGTGGGCCCTCGCAGCCACGCGCGTCCGCGACGCGTTGACCACCTTCTCCATCAGCGTGCGGGCCATCGGGCGCAGCGCCGGCTTGGTCGTGGTGAGGAACTCAGAGAACTCCTGCTCCACGATGCGCGCCACCAGTCGGGAGACCGGCGGGGTGCCGAGGACCTCCTTCGTCTGGCCCTCGAACTGCGGCTCGGCGAGCCGGACGGTGATCACCGCCGTGAGCCCCTCCATGCAGTCGTCCTTGATCACCTCCTCGCCGTTCTTGAGCAGGCGCGTGCCCTCGAGCGACCGGGTGAAGGCGCGGTGCAGGCCCCGCTCGAACCCCTGCACGTGGGTGCCGCCCTTCGGGGTCGCGATGATGTTCACGAAGCTCTTCACGGCGGTGTCGTAGCCGGTGCCCCAGCGCACCGCGATGTCGACCTCGAGCTCGCGCTCCACGTCGGTGGGCGTCATGGCGCCGTTCTCGTCGAGCATCGGCACGGTCTCGGTGAACGTGTCGCGGCCCTGGAGCCGCAGGACGTCGGTGACCGGCGCGTCGTGGGACAGGAACTCCGCGAACTCGGTGATGCCGCCCACGAAGTGGAAGTTCTCGTGCGTCGGCTCGTCGCCGCGCAGGTCGTGCACCTCGATGGCCAGCCCCGGCACGAGGAAGGCGGTCTGCCGAGCCCGCTCCTGCAGGTGCTGGAGGCTGATCTCCGCGTCGTGCAGGAAGATCTGGCGGTCGGGCCAGTACCGCACCCGGGTGCCCGTCCTGCCCTTCGCGACGCGGCCGACCTTGCGCAGCGTGCCGCCGGGGGTGAAGGGGGCGTCGGGGCCGTCCCCATCGAAGGTGCCGGGGACGCCGCGCCGGAAGTTCATCTCCCACGTCGCCCCGCCGCGGTCCACCTGGACGTCGAGGCGGGAGCTGAGCGCGTTGACGACCGAGGCGCCGACGCCGTGCAGACCGCCGGTGGCGTTGTACGAGGAGTTGCCGAACTTGCCGCCGGCGTGGAGTCGGGTGAAGACGACCTCGACGCCGCTCAGCCCGGTCTTGGGCTCGATGTCGACGGGGATGCCGCGCGCCTGGTCGCGGACCGTGATGGACCCGTCGCCGCCCAGCACCACCTCGACCGTCTCCCCGTAGCCGGCGAGGGACTCGTCGACGGCGTTGTCGATGATCTCCCAGAGGCAGTGCATGAGGCCGCGGGTGTCGGTGGAACCGATGTACATGGCGGGGCGCTTGCGGACGGCTTCGAGCCCCTCGAGGACGAGAAGGTTCTTCGCCTCGTACTCGCGGGACCGCTGCTGCTTGCTGTGTGAGGAGGACTGCACTGCGCCACCTTATCCGACCCTTGACCGATTAGCCCGCAGCGAAATGCGGCCGGAGGTGCTGGGAATTTATGACCCACCGGGTACGTTGTTATGGACACAACCCTTGTGAAGGAGGTCGACATGACTGAAACGATGACGGACCCGACGCTGACAGCATTGGATCGTTGCGATCGCTGTGGAGCCCAGGCCTACCTTCGCGTATTCCTGCGCAGCGGCGGCGAGTTGCTCTTCTGTGCACACCACGCGGCTGCCCACCGGGAGAAGCTCGCCGAGGTTGCGAGCCACATCCACGACGAGACGTCGAAACTGCACCAGTCGTCCTAACCGCGCCAGGCGTCGATCAGGGCCCGCCCGATCGACGCCGGCCCCGGCAGGGAGATCCTCCCCGCCCCCAGCTTCGAGGCCAGCTCCTCCCTCGTGAGGAAGCTGGCCTCGACTATTTCCTCCCCGTCCACCGCGAGCGCACCCGGGTCTGTGGCGATGGCGGTGAAGCCGAGCATCAGCGAACGCGGGAACGGCCACGGCTGGCTGCCGAAGTAGTTGATGCTCGTCAGCGCAAGGCCCACCTCCTCCATCGCCTCACGGGCACAAGCCTGCTCCAGGGACTCCCCGGGCTCCACGAAGCCGGCGATCACGGAAACCCGTCCCTCGGGCCAGGCGCGCTGCCGTGCGAGCAACAGGCGGTCGTCCTCATCGGTGATGGCGACGATCACGGCCGGGTCGGTGCGGTAGAACAGCAACGCGCCGCACTCGGTGCAGCGGCGGCGCTGGCCCCTGAACTCCATGACCGTGGGGCCGTGGCACTGCTCGCACCTCGGGCCGGAGGCGTGCCAGCGCACCAGCGACGACGCCGTGGCGATCAGTTCGTTGGGTGTGGCGCGGAAGTTCGTCACCGCAGCGGGCGTCGTCGGCACCGGCCGCGCGTACCAGACGGTGCCGTCGTAGAGCCCGATGAGGATGTCGCCCTCCCGCGGCTTCTCGCCCGGCGACGGCTCGAGCGCCACGTCGCCGTCGGGACCCACGTCCAGCACCGCCGTCGGGCCCTGGCCGTCGCCCGGGGTCCGGAACAGGCTCGATGGTTGCTTCCAGCGCACGGGGCTCCCTTCAGAGTGAGAGTGCTTCGTCGACGAGACTGGGCGACGCCTTCGCGAGGACGAGCCGGTCGGTGCGGACGTAGTAGAAGGCTGCCCCCACCCGCTCGAGGTCCAGGCCGCGGGCCTCGGCCCAAGCGCGACGATACACCGCGAGCTGGAGCTCGTCGGCCTCTCCGTGGGAGGTCTTCCAGTCGACGACCATCTCGTCGAAGTCGTCGCCGTCCCACTCGTACACCGCGTCCATCCTGCCGCGCAGCTGGTAGTCGCCGACGACCATGGCGAACGGTACCTCGACGGCGATCGGACTGCGGTGCGCGAACCGGCCGGCCTCGAATGCCGAGATCAGCTCCTCCAGCGGTGCCTCGTGCCGCTCGAACTCGTCGAACCCGCCGGGCAGTTGGAAGCGTCGCTGCACCCATTCGTGGAACCGGGTCCCCAGGTGCGCCGACCCGGAGGGCCGGCGCGGCATGCGCCGCAGCAGCCCCTCGGCGAACGCCTGGGGATCGTCACGGAGCGCGATCAGCGCGGTGGCCGACAGGCCGCGCGGCAACCGCACCACCCGTGCCGCGCCGCGGTCGCGGTGGGCGATGACGTGGGCGGCCGACTCGTCCCAGTCCCGGAACGCGGCCTCCACCTCGGGGGCGAGCGCGCCGGAGGTGGTGACCCACTCGTCGTCGGTGCCGACGGCGGCCCTGACCAGTTCCGCGGCCGCGAGCTGCGCCTCGACCGCCTCGGGCGGTGCCTTCGTCGGCCACGGAGCGGTGGCCAGGACCTTCTCGATCGGGTTCACCTCGGGGTCGGTCACCTCGTCGAGCGTCTGCCCGTGGGCGGCCGCCTCGTCCCAGATCACCCGGAAGTACCGTGATTCCTTACGGGGGCGCTTCGCGCCCGGCGACCACAGGTGGCAGGTGGCGACGAGGTGGTGCCGAGCTCGGGTGGCGGCGACGTACGCGAGGCGGTCCTCGGAGTACCCGTGGTCGGTCCGGACCTCCTCCTCGTACAGCTTGCGCCCTTCCTCGGTGAACTCGGCGAGCTGCGGCACGCTCTCGGCGTCGCCGCGCAGTGGGGCGGGGAGGGTCGCCGCCCTGAGCGGCCAGTAGCCGCTTCGGTACTGCGCCGGGAACACGGTGTCGGACAGTCCGGGGAGGAACACGTGGTCCCATTCGAGGCCCTTCGCCCGGTGCACGGTGAGCAGTTTCACGGAGTTCTCATCGCTGACCACGGCCTGCTCGAGTCCGACCCCGCGGTCCTCCTCGGCGTCGAGGTACGCCATCAGGCCGGCCAGCGAGCCGTCACCGTCGACGGCGACGTAGTCGGTGCACGCGGCGACGAAGCGACCCAACTGCGTCGTCTCCTCGCCCTGTGCCAGCAGCTCCTCCTCGAGACCGAGGGTGCGGATGATGCGCAGCACGAGGTCGGCGACGGGCTCGGTGGCGTGGGCGCGCAGCCGCTGCAACTCCTCGTGGAACCTCTGGATTCGCCGGCGGCCCTCGGGGCTGAGGTCGGCGGGAGGATCGGCGACCGCGTCGAGGAGGCAGACGACCTCTCCCGGGTCGGACCCGGTCACCGTCTGCTCGAGCGCATCCGAGAGACCGGCTCCACCGTCGCCGGTCCGGTCGCCGAGGAGTTCCTCGGCGCGCCGTCCCAACGCGGCCATGTCGGCCAGGCCGATCCCCCACCGCGCGCCCGTCAGCAGCGCCGCGACGGCGGGGTTCGCCGTCGCGTCGTCCAGGATGCGCATGGTCGCCACGACCGGCACGATCTCCGGCAGCCCCAGGAGCCCGCCCAGCCCCACGATCTCGACGGGGACACCGGCGGCCCGCAGCGCGGAGAAGATCGGGGACATCGTCGCGTTGCGGCGGCACAGCACCGCGATCTCGGACCACCGGGAGCCCGCGCCGAGCGCGACGACCTGCTCGGTGAGGTGCCTGATCTCCGCCTCTTCCGTGTCGAACCTGGCCGCTTCGACCGATCCCGGGCCCGTGCCCCCCGGGGCGCGGAGGGCGACGCCCTTCTCCCCCGGGATCGTGCTGGCCAGCCGATTGCCGACGTCGAGGATCCGGGTCTGCGACCGGCGGTTGACCGACAGGGTGTAGTCGCCCGCCGATCCATCGCCGAAGTCGGCCGGGAACTGGAGGATGTTGCTGGCGGCCGCGCCGCGCCAGCCGTAGATGGCCTGGTACGGGTCCCCGACGGCGGTGACCGCATGGCCGGCGAAGAGCCTCGTCAACAACTTCGCCTGCGCCGACGAGGTGTCCTGGTACTCGTCGAGCAGCACGACCGCGTAGCGCTGCCGCAGTTCCGCGGCGATGCTCGGGACCGTGCGAGCCAGTTGCTCGGCCGTCCGCAGCTGGTCGGCGAACTCGACGACGCCCAGCTCCCGCTTCAGCTCCTGGTAGTCCGCCACCAGGCGCAGGAGTTCCAGCCGCTCCTGCTGCTGGGCGGCCGCCTCCAGCATCTTCGCGTAGGGCTTGACGACCTTCTTGCCGTACCCGGGCGCGTCGCGGAACCACTGCTCGGCCCGCGACGTGAAGGCCGCGACCTCCTCGACCCCGACCAGGTGCGACTGCATCTCGGCGTCCAACCCGAGGACCCGCTCGGGGATGGAGTGGTGGCTCAGCCGGGACAGCGCGTGGAAGGGTCCGCGCGCGCCCCGCACCACGCGCTCCGCCAACCGGAACCGCGTGGCCCCGGTGATCATCACCGGCTCGGTGTCCAGCCCTCCCCGCAACCCGAACTCCCCCACCAGGCGAGCGGCGAACGAGTCGTAGGTGGAGACCACCTCCATGCCCTCGTCGGGATCGTCGGAGCGGACGCCCGCGCGCGCCAGGGCGCCGCGGATCCGTTCGGCCAACTCCGCGGCGGCCTTGCGCGTGAAGGTGAGCCCCAGCACTTCGTGGGGCCGGAGCTGGCCGCTCCCCACCAGCCACACGACGCGGGCCGCCATCACCGTCGTCTTCCCCGTGCCCGCGCCGGCGATGATGACACCGGGCTCCAGCGGTGCGGTGATGGCGGCGAGCTGCTCGTCGCTGAAGCGGATGCCGATCGCCTCGCAGAGGTCCTCCGTGGTGCGCAGCCTCATCGGCCGATCTCCTTCACGAACGCCGGGCACCCGGCCTTGAACTGGCAGTAGTTGCACGCGGGGTTCTCCGTGGCCGGGAAGTCGCCGACCTCCAACGTCCGCACCGCCTGGGCGATCCGGTCATGGACCCACGTGGGCCCCACCTCGAGCGGTTCGTCCTTCAACTCGGGCACGGCGGCAAGGGTGGACTGCTCCACCACCGCGGGGAACTCGCCGACGGCGTGCCGGAGGAACACCAGGGCCGGAGCCTCCACGTCGCGCACGCCCGGCGCCAGGTGGTCGAAGGCCCCCTCGCCTGCGGCCAACTGGTAGACCCCGAGCTGGATGTCGTCGGCCACGTCGGCGGCGGTGCGCCGGGTGCGGCCGGTCTTGAAGTCGACGATGCGCAGGCGTGGCCGGTCCCCGTCGCGGTCGAGCAGGTCGATGCGGTCGGCGAAGCCGTGGAGCACGACCTGGCGGCCCTCGACCTCGATGGTGACGTCGAACCGCTGCTCGACGGCGAGCAGGTCCCGCTCGTGCTCGGCCAACCAGTTGGCGAGGCGCTCCAGCCCGGCCTCGATCTCCACCCGCTCCGACGCGCTCAGCCACTCCGCCTCGAACGGGATGCGATCCCAGACCTTGCCGAGTTCGGCTCGCATGTCCGCCAGGCCGAGGCCGTCGAGCTGGGCGTGCTTGGCGATGAGGTGCACGACGTCGCCGATGGAGGCCCGCGACTGGGGAGGCCGTGAGGCCTTGGCGCGCCGGTTGAGGAAATAGCGCCGGGGACAGCCGGTGAGCTCCGCCAACGCGGTCCCGCTCAGCCAGATCGCCCCGTCGGGGCGCGGCGCGGGCGTGGTCGGGCGCGCCAGTCCCCACCAGGCCTCGGGACGGGCCGTGTGCAGCCCCCGCTCCCCCAGGTGGGCCAGGCGCCGCGCCGCGCCGCGCCGGAGCGTCTCGGGCTGCTCGACGTCGGCCGCCGCGGCCCGGAGCTCTCCGACGAGCGAGGCCGCGGTCATGGGCCGGGCCGGCCGCCCGGGCACGAACTCGGCGACGACGCCGAGCTCGTGGACGAACCGCGACGCCTCGCTCGCCTCCCCCTCGGCCCCCCGGACCCCGCTCACGTGGAGGTGCGTGGCCGCCCGCGAGCAAGCGAGGTGGAAGAGCCGACGTTCCTCCCGCAGCTGCTCGCCGAGTGTCCGCGGCGAGCCGTCGAGGACCCGCCCCGGGTCCAGCAACAGGCCGCCGGGAGTGAGGCGCGGCCACCTGCCCTCCTGCACACCCACCACCCACACCCGCTGCCACTGCCGTCCCTTGGCCCGGTGCGCCGTGGTGAGCGTGACGCCGGTCCCGCGGGCCGCGAGCTCGCGCCCGGTGTCCGCGGGGATCTCCTCGCCCGCGAGCTCGCGGATGAAGGTCCGGGCGCCCGCTGCCCCCCGCCGGACCGGCTCGCGCGACGCCCGCTCGAACAGCTCGACCACCGCGTCCAGATGGTGGTTGGCTCGCCGTGACCCTTCGATCGCGGTCGCGCGGAGGCGCTCGGGCCAGTCCGTGGAGGACCACAGTTGCCAGAGCACGTGCTGGACCTCTTGGCCCTGTCCGAGCTGTTCCGCGGCGTGGCGCAGCGTCACAGCCAGCCCTGCGGCCGCCTTCGCCTCGGGGACCTGGAGCCCTTCGAGCAACTGCGGCTCGGCGAGGCAGCGCCCGAGGAGCTGGTCGGAATGGCCGAGTTGCGCGTGCCGTGCGAGCAGCGAACGCCCGAGCCTGCGCAGGGCGATGGCGTCCAGCCCGCACAGCGGCGAGCTGAGGAGGAGCCGTGCCTGGTCGGCATCGGGTGCGCCGCCCGAGGCCGCGACGTCGAGCGCGAGCAACAGGGTGACGACTGATTCCTCCTCCGCGAGGACGAGTTCGTCGGCCGCCACCTCCACCGGGATCCCGAGCCTCAGCAGCTCTCGGGTCATGGGCGCCAGCTGGGCCCTCCCTGCCCGCATGATCACCGCGAGGTCCCCCCAATCGGCGCCGTCGGCCACCGCGCGCCGGAGTTCGTCGGCGACGTGCGCGGCCTCGGAGGGCGGATCGTCGTAGATGCGCACCGTGACGCTCCCGGGCTCGGTGGAGCGCGGGGCTGCCGGGGCCGGGGCGAGCCGCGCGTCGAGTCGGGTTCGCAACGACTCCAGCGCTTCGGCCACCTGCGTGCCGTGCCGGTGGTCCACGTCGAGGTCGATCCGGGTGGAGGGGTGGAACTCGAGGAGCCGCAGCATGCCCTCGGGGTCCGCCCCGCGGAAACCACTCACCGCCTGCTGGGGGTCGCCGAAGACCACGAGCGGCAGGCCGAGCCCGGCGAGGTCGCCCAGGAACGCCGCCTGGGCGAGGTCGAGGTCGTGCGCGTCATCGACGAGGACGCCGCGGAAGCGGTCGCGCAGCGAGGCCGCGACGGCCTCGTCGCGCACCAGGAGCCGGGCGCGGTAGACGAGCTCCGCGTAGTCGAGGGTGTGCTCCAGGTCGCCCACCGCGAGGTACTCGTCGAGGAAGTTCGCGATCGCGGCCAGGGTCGCGTCGCCCCGCTCGACCGCCATCGCCGCGAGCCGCTCCTCGTCCCAGGAGCGCTGCCGCACCCTGGCCAGCACCTCCCTGAGCTGGCGGGCGAAGGCCCGGGTGCCGAGGGCGGGGCGGAGTTCCTCAGGCCATGCGACCCGGGGGCTGGCGAGCAGGTCGCGGATCCGCTGCTCCTGCTGCGGCGCGCGCAGCAGCGCCCAGGGCACCTCGTCGGCGGGCTGGAACTGCCGAAGCAGGCCCAGCGCGAGCCCATGCACGGTGGTCACGGTGGGCGACGCCTGCGCCCGTCCGACGCGCGCGACGACGTCCCGCCGGACGGCCTGGGCGGCCGACCGGGAACCCGCCAGCACCGCGAACTCCGCGAGGGGGGCGCCCTCGCGCACCCGGGCCGCCACCGCCGCGACGAGGGTCTCGGTCTTCCCGCTCCCCGGGCCCCCCACCACGACGGTCACTCCCGGCCTTGGTGCCGCCGCCTCCCGCTGCCGGGGAGTGGGATCGGGAACGCGCACGGGGTCCGGGGGCAGCAGTCTCCACATGCCCGCCATGCAACCACACACCACCGACAAACCGCACCGCCGCGGTCGCGCTGCGGCCTCGTCGGCGTCTTCCTCGCCCGCGGACCGGGGAGGCGGTAAGTTCGTCCGGTCGGAAGTCACAGGAGGAGCCCATGTCCAGGTCAGAGCGGGCGCACTACACGCGCACCCCGGCCAGCTGGATCGCCGGGTGCAGCGACGTGGGCACGCGCCACCGGACCAACCAGGACGCCTTCTGCATCGCCGTCCGCGAGTCGCCCGGGCGGGCCGCCCTGATCGCCGTCGCGGACGGCGTCTCCTCGGCCGCGGGATCCGAGCTCGCGTCGCTCGTCGCCACGGAGACGGTGATCGCCACGCTCGTCGAGAAGCTCTCCGCCGGCACCCCCGAGAACGTCGCCTTCGTCCAGTCGTTCGTCGAGGCGAACCGCGCGGTGCTCGGGGCGAGGGTCGGCGACGAGCCGGCCGCCTGCACCCTGATCGCCGCACAGGTCTCCCCCGAGTCGGTGTCCATCGCGAACGTCGGCGACTCCCGCGCCTACTGGGTCGGGGACGACGGGAGCTGCCGACTGTTGAGCACCGACGACTCCATGGCCCAGGCGCGCATCATGCTGGGCATGTCCCGCGACGACGCCGAGCAGTCGTCGCACGCCCACGCCATCACCAAGTGGCTGGGGCGCAGCGCCACCAACGTCACCCCTTCGGTGACCACCTTCCAGCCGGCGACCGACGGATGGCTGCTGCTGTGCACCGACGGGCTCTGGAACTACGCGAGCTCCCCGGAGGCCATGTGCGGGCTGGTCAGCGCCCACACCGCGACCGACCCGCGGCCCGAAGCCGTGGCCGAGGGCCTGGTCGCGTGGGCGAACGAGGCCGGCGGCAAGGACAACATCACCGCCGTCGTGGCGCGACTCCAGGTTGCCCCGCCGCGCTAGGGTGAACCATGAACGAAGGGAACATTGCATGGAGATCAAGCTCGGCATCGCCGACGTCGCCCGTGAGATCAGCCTCGAGACGGAGGCCTCCGCCGAGGAGCTCGGCGCGCAGTTGAAGTCCGCCCTCGCCGACGACGGCATCCTGGAGATCACCGACACGAAGGGACGCAAGGTCCTCGTGCCCGCACGGCGCGTCGGGTTCATCGAGCTCGGCTCCGCGCACGCACGGCCGGTGGGCTTCGGCGCAGTATAGGGCCGGCCGAGTCGCTCCCTGATAGGATCAGGCGTCGCGGACACATCCCGTCCGCCCGAGCAAGAGGTTTGATCCTGACTGAGCAGGTAGCACAAGACACGTTCCTGGATCTCGGCGTCGCCGAGCCGATCGCCGAAGCGCTGGCGGAAGTGGGCATCATCAGGCCCTTCCCCATCCAGACGCTCGCGATCCCGCTCGCGTTGGGGGGCACCGACCTGATCGGCCAGGCCCGCACCGGCACCGGCAAGACGCTCGCGTTCGGCGTGAGCATGCTCCACCGCATGGAGCACCTCGCCGAGGAGGAGCCGTCGCACGGCAAGCCCCGGGGCCTGGTGATCTGCCCGACGCGCGAGCTCGCCGTGCAGGTGGGCCGCGACCTCGCCGTGGCCGGCAAGCAACTCCGCACCCGGGTCCTGACCATCTACGGGGGCACCAGCTACGACGACCAGCTCGGCGCGCTGGCCACGGGCGTCGACGTGGTCGTGGGCACCCCGGGTCGGCTGCTCGACCTCGTGCAGCGGCGCGCGCTGGACCTCTCCGAGGTGCAGGTGCTCGTGCTCGACGAGGCCGACGAGATGCTGGACCTCGGCTTCCTGCCCGACGTCGAGCGACTCCTCGACAAGACGCCCAGGTCCCGCCAGACCATGCTGTTCTCCGCGACGATGCCGGCGCCGATCCTGACGCTCGCCCGTTCGCGGTTGAACCGTCCCATCAACATCCGTGCCGAGGGCGAGGACGCGCAGGCGACCGTCCCGGACATCAAGCAGTTCGTGTACCAGGCGCACGACCTCGACAAGCCCGAGGTCATCGCCCGGATCATCCAGGCCGAGGATGCGGAGAAGATCATGATCTTCACCCGTACCAAGCGCGCCGCGCAGCGGCTCTCCGACGACCTGGTGGACCGCGGGTTCGCGGCCTCGTCCATCCACGGTGACCTGAACCAGGCCGCCCGCGAGCGGTCGCTGAAGAAGTTCCGGGCGGGCACGATCCGGGTCCTCGTCGCCACCGACGTGGCCGCGCGCGGCATCGACATCACGGGCGTCAGCCACGTGATCAACAACGAGTGCCCGGACAGCGATTCCACCTACGTGCACCGCATCGGCCGCACCGGCCGTGCAGGCAACACCGGCGTCGCCGTGACGCTGGTCGACTGGGCGGACCTCCACCGCTGGAAGCTGATCAACGAGGCGCTCGACCTCGGCATCCCGACGCCGGTCGAGACCTACTCCTCATCGCCGCACCTGTACTCGGACCTCGGTATCCCGGAGGGCACCAAGGGACGCATCGTCCCTCCGAAGCCCGCCCGCCACGAGGCCGAGGCCAAGCCGCAGCAGCATCGCGAGCGTCGGCGCGCGGAGCGCACCGAGCGGCCGAGCAAGCCCCGTCGACGCCGCCGCCGGGTGGTCGACGGCGTCGAGGTCAAGGGCGATCAGTAGACCATCTTCATCGCGGTGCGCACTTCGTCGAGTGTCTGCACCGCGATTTCGCGCGCCCGCTCGTTGCCGCGCGACAGGACGCCGCTGAGGTAGCCCTCGTCGGCCAAGAGCTCCTGGCGACGGGCGCGCATCGGGGCGAGGTACTCGTTGAGGGCCTCGGTGGCCAGCTTCTTCAGCCCGCCACCGCCGGCGTCACCGAGCTCCGCTGCGACGTCGTACGGGTCGCGGCCGCTCGCGAGTGCCGCGATGTTGACGAGGTTCGACACCTCGGGTCGGTTGGCCGGGTCGTAGGTGATGTGCCGGTCCGAGTCGGTGACCGCGCGCTTGATCAGCTTGGCGGTCTCGTCCGCGGTGAACCCCAGCTCGATCGTGTTGCCCTTCGACTTCGACATCTTGGTGCCGTCGAGGCCGAGGACAGTTCCCGACTTGCTCAGCAGCGCCTCCGGCTGCGGGAAGACGGGGCGGGACTCGTCCGCCCGGCCGAACCGCTCGTCGAAGCGCCGGGCGATGACCCGCGCCTGCTCGAGGTGCGGCAGCTGGTCCTTGCCGACCGGGACGAGGTTCGCCTTGCAGAACAGGATGTCGGCGGCCTGGTGGACCGGGTAGGTGAGCAGCAGCCCGGACATGGGGCGCCCCTGAGTGTCGTCCAGCTCGGCCTTCACGGTCGGGTTTCGGCGGAGTTCCGCGTCGGTGGAGAGCGCCAGGAAAGGCAGCATCAGCTGGTTCAGTTCGGGCAGCGACGAGTGCGTGAAGAACGTCACGCGATCGGGATCGAGGCCGACGGCGAGGTAGTCGGTCAGCAGCGAGTAGACGCGCTCGCGGATGGGGCCGAGCCCGTCGCGGTCCGTGATGACCTGGTAGTCGGCGATGAGCACGAAGGTCTCCACCCCGGCACGCGCGAGGCGCACCCGGTTCTCCAGCGAGCCGAACAGGTGCCCGATGTGGAGGTTACCGGTGGGGCGGTCGCCCGTGAGGATGCGGAATCGTTCCGGGTGTTCGCGGATCTCCCCCTCGATCTCGAGGCTGCGGGCGGTGGAGCGCGCGAGGGAGGCTTCCGGGTCGAACTGGGCTTCTTCGGTCATAGGACCCTAGATTAGCGGCCCCCGCGCGATGCTCAGACCAGCCCGCCGCGGCGCCGGATCCGCGCCACGAGTTCGTTGTACGCCGTCGGGCGGGTGACGTTGGAGCCGAGGTCGTTGTGCTGCTTGCCCAGGCCGTGGTAGTCGGAGGAGCCGGTCCTGACCAGGCCCAGCCGTCCCCCCATCTCGAAGAGGAGTTCGCGGGTGTGCGCGTCGTGGTCCACGTGGTCGACCTCGATCCCGTCGAGGCCGTACTCGCGCACCAGTCGCTCGATCACCGGCGCCGTCAGCACCGCCCTGGACTCGCGCGACCAGGGGTGTGCGATGACCGCCACGCCCTTGGCGCCGTGCACCAGGTCGATGGCCCGTTCGAGGGGGCACGCGTAACGGTCGGCGTACCCGGGCATCCCGACGCCGATCCAGGTGTCGAAGGCCTCCTTGCGGTGCCGCACCACGCCCTTCCGCACCAGGATGTCGGCGACGTGCGGTCGCCCCACCGCGGCGGCGTCGCCGGCGTGCTCGTACACCTCCTCCAGGCGGATGTCGATCCCTGCGGCACGGAGGTTGTCGACCATGCGGGGCAGCCGGTCCACGCGCGCCGCCCGGATGCGCGCGAGTTCGTCGGCCAGGTCGCGGTTGCGCGGGTCGCAGCCGTAGCCCAGGAGGTGCACGGACTCGTCGTCGTACTTCGCGGACATCTCCAGCCCGCCGAGCACCTTGAGACCCGTTCGCTTGCCGGCCTCCAGCGCCTCGGCGATGCCGGCGAACGAGTCGTGGTCCGTCAGTGCGATGACGTCCAGCCCCGCCTCGATCGCCTTGTGCACCAGGGCCGTCGGCGAGTCGGTGCCGTCGGAGACGTTCGAGTGGGTGTGCAAGTCAATCCGCATGTGGTCATCCTAGGACCCGGCCTCACTAGGATGGTGGCATGAAGCTCGCTTTCCAGCAGACGTTCCCCGCCTCCCCCGACAAGGTCCTGGACCTCCTCCGCAACGAGGAGTTCATCGCCGACGTGGCCCAGCACGCCGGGGCGACGGCGCACGACATCCGCATCCTCGGCGACCGCACCGAGCTCGACATGGAGATCCCCACTCCCGGCAACGTGGCGTCGGTGATCGGCCGGACCGTGAAGCTGACGCTGACGATGCGCTTCTCCGAGCCCCGCGCCGACGGGTCGATCCCGGGGAACGTCGACGTGCGGGTGCCGGGCATGCCGGTCGAGGCCGACGCTGTGGGGCTGCTCACCCCCGAGGGCGCCGATCGGACCGTCGGCAACTACGAGGGTGACCTGCGCGTGAAGATCCCTCTGGTGGGGAAGAAGGTCGAGCAGCAGGTGCAGCCCTTCGTAATCTCCGCCTTCGAGGGCATCGAGCGGCGCGCCAACGTGTGGCTGACCCGCTGACTCAGCTGGCGGCCTTCGCCTTGCGTCGCTCCTCGATGGCCGCGACGGAGGCCTTGAGCGCCGCCATGAGGTCGATCACGTCGCCCCCGGTGGCCTGCTCCTCCTCGCCCTCCGGCACCGGCACGCCCTCCAGCTTGGCGTTGACCACCTTGAGCAGCGCCTCCCGGTAGGCGTCGGTGTAGAGGGTCGGGTCGAACTCGCCCTCGAGCTGGTCGATGAGCAGGTCGGCCAGCTTGATCTCGTCCTCCGACACGGTGACGTTCTCGGGGGGCTCGGCGAATCCCCCGTCGCGCAGCTCGTCCGGCCAAAGCATGGTGTGAAGGAGCAGGAGATCGCCGCTCGCGCGCACGAGGGCCAGCGACTCGCGGGTGCGCAGGGCGACCTTCACCAGGGCCGCCTTGTCGCGACGGGCGAGGGCCTCGCGGAGCAGGACGTAGGGTTTGGCGCCGATCTTGTCGGCCTCCAGGAAGTAGGTCTTGACGAAGTAGGTGGGGTCGACGTCCTCCTCGTCGACGAACCGCACCACGTCCACGGACTTCAGCGTCTTCAGCGGCAGGTTCTCGAAGTCCTCGTCGGTGAGGATGGCCATCCGGCCGTCGTCGGCCTCGTACCCCTTGGCCAGTTCGGAGTACTCCACCTTCTTGCCGCACTTCTCGCACACGCGCTGGTAGCGCACCCGTCCGCCATCCTCGGCGTGGACCTGGCGGAAGGACACGTCCTTGTCCTCGGTGGCGCTGTAGAGCTTGACGGGGATGGACACGAGCCCGAAGCTCACCGACCCCTTCCAGATGGCCCTCGGCATCACTGGCTCCTTCGGTACTCGGCGACGTCGTTCCAGAGCAGGTCGTGCTCTGCCAGGAGCTCCTGCACCTCGGGCATGTCCCAGGCCTCGTCGATGCTGGCGCCCTTGCGCACCTCCGGCAAGTCTACGCCGGGGGCGTCCACGAACCAGGCGGTCATCGACTCCGGGGGGCACCGCGTGAGGAGGCATTCCCCGTTCGGCGAGTCCTCCCCCGGCTCCACGAGGGCGGGATCCACATCGGCCACGACGACGACGCGCTCCCCGAACTCCACGAGGCCCGCGACGGAGGCGAGGACCAGCGCGGCGTACTCCGCGTCCTCCGCCATGTCGGCCGTGTAGCCGAGCTCCTCCAGGAGGTCGGGGGTGACGGTGTACGCCCGCCGGTTCTCCACCGGAACGCGTCCCACGAGGACGTCCAGTTCGTCGGAGGCCACCGGGATGAAAACTAGTTGCCCTTGCACGGTCCCCAGCGTACGGGCATGCTTGCCCGAAATTCGGTAGGTTCGGACCCGGAAAGGTGGAAATGCGCAGACTGTTGGTCCTTCTGACCGCGATGTTGTCGGTGGGGTGCACCGCACCGACCGCCGACCCCGTCACCGTCGAGTTGGACGTGCCCGAGGCCGGCATCGCCCAGCCACTCGAGCAGCACGTCGACCTCGGGGCCGAGGTCACGCTCAGGATCACCAGCGCAGTGGACGACGAACTGCACGTGCACGGCTACGAGCTGCACATCGTGACCCCGGCCGGCGAGACCGTCGAGGAGGTCTTCGAGGCCGACATGTCCGGCAGCTACGAGATCGAGAGCCACCAGGCCGGTCAGGTCTACATGAACCTCATCGTCTCGTGACGCCGCTGCACGGCATCGCGTCGCGCTCCGACCTGCCGCTGCCCTTCGAGGCCGTGCTGGCGGGCGCCGGGGCCGTCCTCCTGCTCACCTTCTGGATCCTGCTGTTCGCCTGGCGTCGGCCCCGTTACGACGACGACACCGGTACCCCGATGCCACGGCTGACCCGCTTCGTCGACTCACCCCCGGTGGCCCTCGGGCTCCGCGTCCTCGTCGGTGCCGTGTGGCTGCTGGCCGCCGTTGCCCTGGTCCTCGGCGCCGACCGCATCGACAACCCGGCGGTCGGCTTCATCTACGTGTGGCTGTGGGTGGGCCTCGTGGTCGTGTCGTTGCCGTTCGGGCAGGTGTACGCGGCCACCAGCCCGGTCCGCTCCCTGCTCGCGTGGCGCGGTGCCACGGTGAGGCACACCGACGACCGGGGCAGCCGCGTCCCCGGCGCCATCGCGCTGCTGGCCTTCCTGTTCCTCGAGCTGGTCGTCCCGGGCGGGGTGACATTGCCCGTGCTCCGCGCCGCCGCGGCGATCTGGCTGGTCTGGGTCCTCGCAGGCGCACTGCGCTCGACGGCGTGGATCGGGAGGGCGGAGCCCTTCGAGGTCTACGCGTCCACCGTCGCCCGAATGTCGCCGTGGCGCCGTCGCGATGGCGTGATCCACCGCCTCGGTCCGCTGCGCAACCTCGCGAGTTGGGCACCGCCGTCAGGCACGTGGGCCGTCGCGGTCGTGCTGTTGGGTGGCACGGCGTTCGACGCGCTCTCGAACTCCGCCGCCTGGGTGCGGGCCACGCAGGACAGCGCCGTTCCCGCCTGGTTGCTCGGCACCGCCGGGCTGCTCTCCGCGGTGGGCCTCGTCTGGGCGTTGTATGCCATCGGTTGCCGGCCGCTGCGTGACGGCGCCTCGCTGCGCGCGACGATGGACCGGTACTCCACCGGGCTCGTACCGCTCGTCGTGGGCTATTGCTCGGCCCACTACGGCACCATGTTCTACCTCGAGGGGCAGCGCACCGCGATCTGGTTCAACGACCCGTTGGGTCGCGGCCACAACCTGTTCGGATTCGTGGAGGCGGCACCCGACGTGACGCTTTTCGCCTTTCCCGCGGTCGTCGCGTGGACCCAGGTGCTGCTCATCGTCGGCGGGCACATCCTCGGCGTCCTCGTCACGCACGACATCGCCTTGCGTGCTCCGACGGTGGGTACCGCGCGGCACCAACTGCCACTGCTCGTGGTGATGGTCGCGTTCACCGTCGGCGGTCTGCTGTTGATGTTCGGCGGCTGACGGACGCCCGCGAAACCAGTGTTGTCCTACTGTTCGTAGTTGCTGGTCCCGGCGCGCCGCGGCGGCTTAGCGTGTGGGCATGCTCACTTCCCGGATCACCGCCCCGCAGCCCGTGCTTCGCCCCCCGGCAGCGCAGCCGGGGCCGCGGCCGCCGCACCAGGCGCTGCAGTTGGCCGTCGCGGTCGTGGAGGCCATGATGGGCCGCCGCCCCCTCCACCACCTGCGCAGCCGGCTGGACCCGCATTCCTTCCAACGGCTGGTGGCGTTGCGGACCTCCGGCCGCTTCACGCGCTCGCAAATGGGCGGCCTGCGATCCCAGATGCCGTCGCCGACGGCGGTCGAGGTGTCCATCCGGATCTCGCTGGGGACGCGGTGGCTCGTCTGCGTACTGCGCCTCGACAACCGCTCCGACTGGGGCTGCTCGGACTTCCTGGTGCTAGGCGCTGACGGTTGAACGGCCGTGGCAGGCCTTGTACTTCTTGCCCGAACCGCAGTAGCAGGGCTGGTTGCGGCCGGGCTTGTTGCCCGCGGCGGGACCCGGTTCCTTGGTCTTGACCACTTCCCCGGTCTCGGAGGGCGCGGAGTAGGTGAGGTTCTCGGGCGCCTTCTGCTCGAGTCCCTTCGCCAGTGCCACCTGCTTGGCGAGCGCGACGGGATCCTGCCCGTCGCCGCTGCTGATCAGCTGCACTCCCGACGTGTCCGGCTGCGGCTTCGGGATCTCCAGGTTGAACAGGTACCCGACGACCTCCTCCATGAAGGCGTCCATCATGGCCTTGAACATGTCGCCGCCCTCCCGCTGGTACTCGGTCAGCGGGTCGCGCTGCGCCATCGCCCGAAGGCCGATGCCGTCGCGGAGGTAGTCCATCTCGTAGAGGTGCTCGCGCCACTTCCGGTCGAGGACCGTCAGCAGCACCTGGCGCTCCAGCTCGCGCATCCGGTCCTCGCCGATCTCCGCCTCCCGGGCGTCGTAGGCGCGGGAGACGTCCTCGGCGAACATCCGCACCATCTCCGACTGGTCCGGGAGGTCCTCGTCGAGCTCGTCCACGGTGATCGAGACCGGGTACAGGGTGCGCAGCTGGGTGATCATCTGCTCCAGGTCCCACTCCTCCGGGATCCCGGTGGTGTGCTCGACGACCACGTCGCTGACCACCTTCTCCGCCGTCTCCCGGAGCTGCGGCGACACGTCGGCGCCGTCGAGCACCCGTCGCCGGTCGCCGTAGATGGCGTGCCGCTGGCGGTTCATGACGTCGTCGTACTTGAGGACGTTCTTGCGCATCTCGAAGTTCTGGCTCTCGACCTGCTTCTGGGCGCCCTCGATCTGCTTCGAGACCATCTTCGAGTCGATCGGGACGTCGTCCGGCACGTTGAGCATGAGCATGGCCCGCTCCAGCAGCTCGGGGCGGAACAGGCGCATCAGGTCGTCGCTGAGCGACAGGTAGAACCGGGACTCGCCAGGGTCGCCCTGACGACCTGAGCGGCCGCGCAGCTGGTTGTCGATGCGCCTCGACTCGTGGCGCTCGGAGCCGACGACATAGAGCCCGCCGGCCTCGACGACCTCGTCGTGCTCCGTCTTGACCTGCTCCTCGAGCGCCTTCAGCGTGTCGGGCCACTGGGCCTCGTACTCGTCGGGGGTCTCGACGGGGTCGAGCCCCAGCTTGCGCAGCTGGAGATCGGCGAGGAACTCGGGGTTGCCGCCGAGCATGATGTCGGTGCCTCGACCCGCCATGTTCGTCGACACGGTGACGGCGCCCTTGCGGCCCGCCTCCGCGACGATCGACGCTTCCTTCTCGTGGTACTTCGCGTTCAGGACGTTGTGGGGCACCCCGGCGCGCTTGAGCATGGTGCTCAGCAGTTCCGACTTCTCGACGGAGGCGGTGCCGATCAGGACGGGCTGGCCATCCTCGTGCCGGGCGACGACGTCGTCGATGATCGCCTTGAACTTGGCCTCCTCCGTGCGGAACACGAGGTCGGGCTGGTCGATGCGGACCATCGGGCGGTTCGTGGGGATCTGGATGACGCTCAGGCCGTAGATCTTCTGGAACTCCGACTCCTCGGTCTTGGCCGTGCCGGTCATGCCCGCGAGCTTGTCGTACATGCGGAAGTAGTTCTGGAGCGTGATGGTGGCCAGCGTCTGGTACTCGTCCTTGATCCGGACGCCCTCCTTCGCCTCCAGCGACTGGTGCAGGCCGTCGTTGTAGCGGCGGCCCTCGAGGGTACGGCCGGTGTGCTCGTCGACGATCAGCACCTCGTCCCCCGCCACGACGTAGTCCTTGTCGCGCTTGAAGAGCTCCTTGGCCTTGATGGCGTTGTTGAGGTACGAGATGAGCGGGGTGTTCGCGGACTCGTAGAGGTTGTCGATGCCCAGCCGGTCCTCGACCTTCTCGATGCCCGACGCGAGGATCGAGATGGTGCGCTTCTTCTCGTCGACCTCGTAGTCGTGGTCGCGCTGCAGGGACTTCACCATGCGGGCGAAGACGGGGAACCAGTCCTTCGAGTCCTGGGCCGGGCCGGAGATGATGAGCGGCGTCCGGGCCTCGTCGATGAGGATGGAGTCCACCTCGTCGACGATCGCGTAATGATGCCCGCGCTGCACCATGTCCTCCTTGCGGAGCGCCATGTTGTCGCGGAGGTAGTCGAAGCCGAACTCGTTGTTCGTGCCGTACGTGATGTCCGCGGCGTAGGCCTCGCGGCGCTCGGCCGGGGACATGGACGCCAGGATCGCGCCAACCCGCAGCCCGAGGAAGTGGTGGATGCGGCCCATCTGCTCGGACTGGTACTTGGCGAGGTAGTCGTTGGTCGTGACGATGTGCACGCCCTTGCCCGTGAGCGCGTTCAGGTAGCTGGGGAGGGTGCCGACGAGGGTCTTGCCCTCACCGGTCTTCATCTCGGCGATGTTGCCCCAGTGGAGCGCGGCACCGCCCATGAGCTGCACGTCGAAGTGACGCTTGCCACTCACCCGGACGGACGCCTCGCGCACGGCCGCGAACGCTTCCGGCATCAGGGTGTCCAGGGACTCGCCGTCCGCGAGCCGCTCCCGGAACTTCGCGGTCTCCTCCTTGAGTTCGGCGTCGCTGAGCGCCTGGAAGTCCTCCTCGATCAGGTTGACCCGGTCAGCCACCTTCTGCAGCTTCTTCAGCTGCGCGGAGGAGCCGAGGCCACTCAGGAAGTCCATGAAACCCACGTCGTACGTCCTTCGGTCGCAAATGTTTGCCTCGGCCATCCTAGCGCCCGGGCGCAAGGCTGTACGGACAAGCAGAGGACGGCCCGGGGCGGTGGAGCCCCGGGCCGTCCTCGCGTAGCTGCGCCTACTTGGAGACGTCCAAGTGGATCACGCCGTAGTTGTACGCCTTGCGGCGGTACACCACCGACGGGCGGCCCGTCTCGGCGTCCTCGTAGAGGAAGAAGTCGTGCCCGACGAGTTCCATCTCGTCCAGCGCCTGCGCGAGCGTGAGAGGAGTGGCCTCGAAGACCTTCTCACGCACCACGAGCGGTCCGTCACCCTTCACGACGAGGCCGGCGACCTCGTGCGTGGGCACGGTGTCCTCGTCGGTCTCCGGCACGGGCGCCTCGAAGCGGGGCAGCTCGCCGTTCGGGGATCGTAGGCCGCGGTGGGTCTTGCGACGGTCAGCCGCCTTGCGCAGTTGGGTCTTGAGCCTGTCGAGCGCCCCCTCGAACGCGACCATCTTGTCCGAGGAACGACCCTCGGAGCGGATGACCGGTCCCTTGCTCCTCAGCGTGACCTGCACCACGACCGCATCCTCCGGATCCTTGGTGGCGCTTCGCGACTGGAACTCGACCTCGGCTCGTATCAGCCGATCACGCAACCGTTCGATGGTGCTCAGTCGCTCCGCGACCTGCTCCTTCATTTCCGGGCTGATCGTGCAGTGACGACCCGTGACGACGACGTCCATGGCTCCTCCTTGGGGTAGAAAGCACGAGACCGCAGCTTTCAGCTATTTGCTGGACCGCTGCGGCTCTCCATGTGCCAACGTTACCGCCTTGCCCCAACGGGTGGGCGGACTACCGGCCAGTTTCCGTCCGCATCGGCGATGACCGCAGCGCCCAGCACGCGGCAGCCGGCGGCTAGGAGCGCGCGGTTGGCCTCCGCCAGCGACGCGCCGGTGGTGACGATGTCGTCGACGATGACCACCGGCCCGGGGACGTGCCCCGCCCGCATGGTGCCCAACGTGTTGGCGGCCCGCGCGCCCGCCCCGAGCCCCTGCTGGTCGGCGCCCCGGCGTGTCCGCCTGAGCACCCTTCGACTGCCCAAACCAAGCAACCGCGCCGCGCGTCCGGCGAGGCGGGCGCCGTGGTCGAAGCCTCGGCTGCGCACAGCGGCCGGGCGCGACGGGACCGGCACCAGGATCGCGTCGCCCGGCGGGCCGAGGGCGGCCACCGCGACCGCCAGCCGGATCGCCAGCGCGCGCTCGAGGTGCAGCGCCCCGTCGTCCTTGTACCTCGGGATGCCGGAGCTCAGGATGGGCCGGTAGTCGTTCGCCGCCACGATGGGAAGGCCGTCCAACCTTGGCGCCAGGGACGGCGGCTGGTCGAGGGCGTCCCAGCACGACGGGCAGAAGCCCCAGCGCGCCTCGTCGCATCCGGGGCACTGGGCGCCGAGCAGGAGGTCGGCGAGGGCGTCGATGATTCGCATGCCCCACTGTGGGCGCGTGGCCGGCCCCGCGTGCACAGTCCACAGCCCCCGGTGGGGTCAGCCGGCGTAGGAGATCGACGCGACCGTCACGTCGGCCTTGCTCCAGCGGTTGGGCGACGAGTAGCGCCACACCTCCCCGCTGCCGGAGCGCAGCGCGATCAGCCCGCCGCCGGGCCGCGGCAGGGCGGCGACCTGGGTGATGTTCGCGCCCACGCCACCGAGTTCCTCGATCTCCGAGCCGTCGGCGCGCACCACGAACACGTCCTGCTGGCCGTCCGCGGAGCCTGCGAGGACGAGGGTGGACTCGGAGTTCCACTGCACGTCGGTGATCGCCGTGACGGGGGCCCCGCCGGGGGACAGCACCGGCAGCTCGCGCCACTTGTCGAGTCGGACCCCCTGGAACAGGGTCATGCGTCCCAGCCGGGTCTCCTCCCCCACCTCCACCACCACCGCGGCGCTGACGCCCGTCTGGTCGATGGACAGGCCGTGGAACCGCATGCCCTCGGGCAGCTCCGCCGTCACCTCGGAGACGTCACCGCCGGGGCCCACGGAGATCACGCGGGTGTTGCCCTCCTCGTCGTCCGCCAGCGCGAACAGCCGGCCCAGCACGAACTGGGTGTCCCGGATGCGCTGGTAGCCGGTGACCACCTCCAGCGAGCCGTCGCGCGGCCCGATCAGGACGCTCCGCCGGTCGGCGGCGACGATGGCGAGCTGGCTCCCGTCGAGCGGGATCGACACCTCGGCGGCGCGCGGCAGGTCGGCGCGCAGCGGCGCGAAGCCCTGGCCCTCCGTGAACCGCCCCGGGGTCTCGGCGCTCACACCGAAGAGGTCCTGGACGACCGCACGGGTGAGCATCTGGTAACCCTGCTGGGTGGCGAGCTCGAGCACACCGTCGGCGCTCTGCCCGGGCAGGTCGAAGGCGTTGCCGTCCTGCGTGATGCGCAGCCCCGTGACGCGCGGGATGGCGGTGAGCGACCACAGCGTCTGGGCGCCCATCCTCCGGCGGGCCTCGTCGCTCATCGACGGATTGAGCCCGCGGAGGTCGACGGTGACGACTCCCTCGTCGTCGATGGTCGCCCCCTCGAGGCCCAGCCGCACGCCCACCGGGATCGCGTTGACGACGGCTCCCGCCAGCGGCTGGCTCGGGCCGTGCAGCAGGGCGTCCACGATCCGGGCCGGCGACACGAGGGACTCCGGCACGGACACGAGGTCAGGGACGACGTGCGAGCCGGTGCGATCCATGAAGTAGATCGTGAGCTGGGAGTAGAAGCGCTCGAACAGGTAGCGGTTCACCAGGACGCCGGCGGGCGGGTTGCCCACCCGCCACTCGCCGTCCGTCTCGACGAGCCCGAAGTCGTGCTGGATGGCGCCTCCCCCCGCGAGGAAGTGGCCGCGGTGGTCGAGCTCGCCGACCCGTTCCCCGTAGACCCCGAACCCGGTGAGCGTCTCGACGACCGCGCCGTGGTAGACGACCGTCGACTCCTCGGGCCGCCAGGTTCGCGCCGCATCGGCGGTGAGGTACTGCCGGGCCACGGAGTAGTCCGACTCCGGGTCGGCCATCGCCAGCAGGAATCCCTCCAGGATCCGGTTGCCGTCCGCTCCTTCCTGCGGCGGTTGGGGTGCGATGTCGATGCCCGGCGGCTCCGCGGGCATCGGGACCTCCTCGACGGGGCCGCTGCTGGGTATCTGGGCGCACCCGGCGAGCAGGAGCCCCAGCAACATGACCAAGACCCTCATCGTCTGCTCCCCTGGTCGTCCACCGGCACCACCGGCAGCGGGGAGGCCAGCACCTTGTGGTCGCGGCTGCGCGGGAGGGTGAGCCGGAACTGGGCTCCGCGGCCAGGCCGTCCCCACGCCGACAACCAGCCGCGGTGGAGCTTGGCGTCCTCGAGCGAGATGGCGAGCCCGAGCCCGGAACCGCCGACGACCCGTGTCCTGGAGGGGTCGGCGCGCCAGAAGCGGTCGAACACCTGTGCCGACTGCTCCGCCTCGAAGCCGACGCCGTGGTCGCGCACGGTCACGGCGACCGTGTCCTCGTCCGCCGCCACGGTCACGTCCACCGGTCGTCCGCGCCCGTGCTCGATCGCATTGCTGAGCAGGTTCCGCAGGATCCGGCGTACGCGTCGGGCGTCGATCTCCGCGGTGGCGTCCTCGGTCGTGCGACGCAGCCGGATCTCGATCCCCTGCCGCTCGGCGAGTGGCCGGTGCGCCTCGATCTCGTCGGCCACGATGGCCGCCAGGTCATGGTCGTCGAGCGCCAGCACCGCGGCACCGGCATCGAAGCGGGAGATCTCGAGCAGGTCGGCGAGCAGCACGTCGAACCGCTCGATCTCGAACCACATGAGTTCCACCGTCCGGCGTGCCGAGGGGCCGAGGTCGTCGCGGGACTCGTAGAGCATGTCCGCCGCCATCTTGATCGTCGTGAGTGGGGTGCGCAGTTCGTGCGAGACGTCGCTCACGAACTGCCGCTGCACCGCCGAGAGGCTCTCCAGCTGGCGGATCCGCGCCTGGAGTTCCTCGGCCATCTGGTTCATCGACTCGGCGAGCGAGGCCAGTTCGTCGGAGCCCTTGACCTTCATGCGCTCGTCGAGCTGGCCCGACGCCAGCCGCAGGGCGGTGACGCTGGCCCGTCGTACCGGGCTCACCACCTGCCACGTGACGAGGTAGACGATGAGCCCGATGGCGAGAGCCAGCAGCACGAAGGTGGCGGCCACGGCGGACTGCAGCACCTGGAGCACCTGCAGCTCCGACGTCATGGGGAAGACGTAGAACACCGGGACCCGGTCGCCACCGGCGGTCACGAGGGTGGTGCCTATGGCCAGCCCCGGCTCGTCGCCCACCTCCGGGTCGGTCCACCGCACGCTCGTCGGACTGATGAACAGACCGTCCCGCGCCGTGACGGTCTCGACCAGGTCGGCGGGGACCGACTCCGCGGTGATCCCGCGGGAGACCAGCGTCGACGTCGGCGCCTGGATGACCATCATGTACTGCGTGGTCTGAGCGCCGGCCTGGTCCGCGAGGCGGTTCAGCGCCTCGGACACGGCCACGCTGCGCGACTCCGGCGCACGGAGCTGCTGCTGCATGAAGGCGTGCACGCCGACAGCCTCGTTCACCGCGGCCTGGCGCTTCGCGTCGACGATGCCGCCGGCGGCCATCTCCAGCAGGATGTAGCCGGCGAGCCCGAGCACCGCCAGCGTGGAGACGGCGGTCGTGATGAGCACACGCCCCGGCAGCGACGACCACCAGAGGCTGCGCAACCGGCGACGCCGCTCAGTCGGCGACTGGTTCGCCCGCACGGTAGCCGATGCCCCGCACCGTGATGATGATCTCCGGATTCTCCGGGTCCTTCTCCACCTTCGCGCGGAGGCGCTGGACGTGGACGTTGACGAGCCTCGTGTCGGCGGCGTTGCGGTACCCCCAGACCTCGTCGAGGAGCTCCTCGCGGGTGAACACCTGCGCCGGGCGCTTCGCCAGGGCGAGCAGCAACTCGAACTCCAGCGGGGTGAGCGGCAGCAGCTGGTCGCCTCGCTTCACGGAGTGCGCCGAGACGGAGATCGTGAGGTCGCCGATGCGGCGGATGTCCTCGCCGTCGTCGGCGGCGCGCCGTAGCCGGGTCCAGATCCGTGCGACGAGTTCCTTGACCTTGAAGGGCTTCGCCACGTAGTCGTCGGCCCCCGCCTCGAGCCCCGCGACCACGTCGGCGGTGTCGGACTTGGCGGTGAGCATGACGATCGGGACGCCGGAGTGCTGCCGGATGGCGCGGCACACCGACACCCCGTCGATGCCGGGGAGCATGAGGTCGAGCAGGACGAGGTCGGGCCTGGACCGGCGGAACTCCGTCAGGGCCGCGTCGCCGCTGGCCGCGCGAACCGTCTCGAAGCCCTCCTGGCGCAGCACGATCTGCAGCATCTCGGACAGGGCAGCATCGTCATCGACGATGAGAATCCGCTTGGGCTCGGTCAAGACCCACCTCCTGTGCAGCAAAGCTTAGCGGGCGGGTCCACACGAGGAGGGAAGCGTCAGCCGCCGGTGCGTCCCCGGCCCCGGCTGGCGTTGATCTGCTGGCTGACGCCCACCATGCTCGCGGTCAGCGCGAACTCCTGCGGTTTCCATGGGAAGCCCGAGGCCACCGCCTCGAGGTAGGCCGCCTTGCCGCGCAGCAGCCCAGCCAACATCGGCGTCCGGGTGCACAGACCGAACCCGGCAGGCCTGGGGAACGGCGCCCGCATGGCCATGGTGCCCCCGCCGAGCACCGTCTGCTTCAGGGTGGAGCCGACCAGCATGAAGATCATCCTCGTCAGCTGCTCCGCCCCGGAGAGCGTGCCGGGCATCTTCGCCATGGCCTCGGTGAGTTGCACGTGGCGACGGCGGAGATCCTCCCCGAATGCCTGCTTCTGCTCTGCCGCGTCCCCGGTCCAGAAGCTGTCGCGACTGAGCCCCTGCGTGGCGCGGATCTGTTCACCGATCGACTCGGCCTCCTTCGCCATCTCGCTCCAGCGTCGCTCGTTCTCGGCGAGCAGGCGCAGCGACTCGCTGCTCTTGGCCAGCCAGCCGTCGGTGACCCGATGGATCGTCGCCGTGGCGGCATCGCATTCGGCCTTGGCGGCGTGGATCCGGGGACCCGCGGCCATGGCGGCGGCCAGGCCCGGCATGGGGAACAGCAGCGCCGCCGAGGCGGCGATCGTGAGTTGCATCTCGATGAGGTCGAAGGCGAACGCCGTGTTCACGAGCTGGTCGATCTTCGCCGCGTCGGCCTGGATCCCTGCGTACTCGTTCATCAGTCGTTGATCCTTCCGGCGATGGCAGAGCCCGCGTCCTCGTTGGCGTCGTAACTCGCCGCGTTCTGGTCGAGGCCCCCGGCGGTGTACTGCGATTCCGTCCCGGCCTCCTGCGCAGACTCCGCAGAGGCGTCCTGCACTGCGGCGTAGGGCCGCACCATGGCGCTCAGCACCCCGAATGTCGGCGCGGGATCGGGAAGGGACTCGACGTCCTTCGCCAGCTGTCCCTGGCGCTCCGCGATCTCCTCCCACTCCTGCGACTCGTCGCGGAGTTCGTCGGTCCGCACGGAGTAGTCCTGGCCGGACGCGGACCCGCCCGACGAGTAGCCGCCCGCGGAGTAGCCGCCGGTTCCGGGACTCCCGTAGGACGGGCCCCCAGCCGTCTGGCCGGAGAGACCGCCGGTACCCGAGCCGGAGTGCGAACCGCCTCCCCCGGACCACCCCGTGCCCGAGACGCCGCCGCCACCGGAGGACCAGCCCCCACCGTCTGCGCTGCCGCCCTGTGCCGACGGGGACGACACCGACCCGCCGCCGGTGGTCGTGTAACCGCCCCCGCCGCCACCCGGATACGAGCCACCGCCCGTCGTGCTGGACCCGCCCGTGCGGTCGTGGGCGGCCTCCCAACGGGTGCGTTCCCAGTCGCTGACCACACCGTCGCCGTCGAGGTCCGCGGCCGCGGGCGCGGAGCTGCGCAGCGGACCGGCCGTGCCCGCCTGGACGTAGTAGGGATTGGGGTAGAGGTTGCCGTCGGGGCCCACGACGAAGGGTTGGTCGGAGTCGATGCCGAGGCGGCGGATGGTCTCGTCGAGGGTGGCCCCGTCGATCCCGGCGCCGGAACCGGCGCCCGCGGCCAGCACCCCGGTGGCAGGGGGAGACATCAGCGCGCCGCTGGCTCTGGCGGCGCCGAGGCCCTGGACGAGGTTCAGCGGGAGGTTGCCCTGCTGGGCGGCCGAGAGCGCGGCCTGCACAGTGAGGGCGGGCTGTTGGGCGGCGAGACCCGACGAGGCGCCGACGCCCCCGACCGTCGCCCCGGGCAGGGTCGTGGCAGGAGCACCGGTGCCTCCGCCCATCGGGACGAACGGCGCCATGCCGCCGCCCGCGTCCTTGCGCCCGCGCGTCCCCGATCCCCGCAGCGCCATGCCGGCGGGCGAGGCGGTCTCCCGGGCGTCCTCGTCGTCAAGGGCCAGCCCGGGGACGTTGTCCGGATTGTCGTAGGCGCCCCACGGGTCCTCACCCGGGGCGGTCGGCTGGGAGGCCGTCAACTGCTCGTCGCCGAAGCGCACCGGATCCTCCGACGGGGTCGGTGCCGCTGCCGCGCCGAAGGCGGCGGAGGCCGCGGCCGCCGGCGCACCCATGCCGGGAGACGGTGCGGGCATGGCGGCGGGACCCGGCGCGACAGCACCGGCGGGGGCGCCGCCGGCGGTGGAGCCGCCGGGAAGCGGCACCGGTCCGCGAGCGTCCTTGCGCTCGTCCTTGCGTCGCGCCACCGCGCGGTAGTGGAGCTGGGCCTCCTGCTGTGCCTGGTCGAGCACGTCGTCCTCGATCGGCTGGGTCTGGCGGTCGTGGTCCGTCATGCGATCCCCCTCGACATCAGCGAGTGCAGCGCCGCCTGGAGGTAGCGGAACTCGGCGGCGAGCTCCTCGCGCTCCCCCGCGACGAAGGTGGGCGGCACGTAGCGTTCATAGGCACGCCGGTGCGCCGCCAGGACGTGCTCGCCGATCTCGCCCGCTTCCGCGGTGGCCAGCCACGACCGGTCGATCTCGACGAGTTCGGTGAGCCCGGCGAGGGAGAGCGTGACGGTGACCCGTCCGCCGGCGCTGGAGGCGGTCACCCGCTGCCCCTCGAAATCCGCCCAGCGGACGTTCTCGGGGGCGCGCGCCTCCAACTCGTTGAAGCGGTCGGTCAGCGACGCGAAGCGTTCCTCGAGTTGGTCGAAGGTGCCGTTGTACTCGACGTCCACCGGCTCCTCGTCGGGGATCCGCAGGTCCCCCTCCGTGCCGAAGCGGACGTTCGCCAGGAAGAAGGCCTCGCCGAAGGCGTCGGCCAAGGGCCGACCCGCCAGCCGGTCGCGCCAACGGGGCGACACGCGGACCCGCTCCAGGCGCCGGCTCTCCCGGTCGACCCAGATGCGCACGGCCTGCCGCGCGTCGGCGAAGCCATGGGAGAACCGCCAAGTGTCCGACGGGGTTTCGGTGGTCTCGTCAGCGTCCCGCAGCACCTGCGGGGCCAGCAATTCGTCTTCGAGCAATTCGTCCGACACCCAGGCCTCCCTCGTTTTGGCGACGCCAGTCAATCATGGTCCGGGGTCAGTCGCGACTCAGTTGAACATCGGAGTGCCGGTCCAGGTCGACCACCGTGCGGACGCTCCCCCGAGACGACGCAGCACGCGGCGCCAGAGGCCGGTGGGCAGCCCGAACACCTCCTCCGACCGGGCCTTCGTGCGCACCCAGAAGCCGCGGATCAACTCGCCTTCGAGTTGCCCGCCCTCCCAGCCGGCCAGGCCCACGTACATGCGCACGTGGGCGAACGCGCCCTCCACGAGCTCGACGGGGGTGTCCAGGTCCACGATGCCGACGTCGTCGAACAGCGGCTTCCACCCGGGAGGGCCGGCTTGCGCGTTGGCGAGCTGCGCCAACGCCACTACGGCCTGCTCCGACACGGGCCCGCCCTCGAAGGGCACCGCCGGCGGCGACAGGAGGGGTGCCCAGTCGGCCAGCGGGGATGGCACGTCCATCTCGCTCACGCGGTTGAGCACGACGCCGAGCGTGCCCGATTCGTTGTGCTCGAGGATGAGGACGACGCTCCGGTCGAAGAACCCGCCCTTGCCGGGGTCGGCCGCGATCAGCAGCTGGCCGGCGCGAGGAGGTCCGAGCTTGTCCATGGCACCCACTCTAGAGGCTGCCGCGGCGACGCGGCGCGGGGCTGGACGCGCGAAAAGAAAAACTCCGTAGCCGGGGCGCCCTGAAGGGTCGCGGCCCGAGTACGGAGCGCAGGGGTGGAGGTGGCGGGAATCGAACCCGCGTCCTTAAGCGGCGAAGCAAGTCTTCTCCGGGCGCAGCTGACGATGGCGTCTTCTCGGTCCTTGCACTCGCGTCAGCACGTCGCAAACGGACCCAGTATCAGTTAAGTCCCACCCAGCCCCTGAAACACAAGCTGGGCAGCAAGCCCTCTAAATGAGGCCAGGTCCCGGACCGAAGGCTCGTCCGGGTTGACCCTTCGATCGCTGATCAGGCAGCGAGAGCGAAGTCAGTGCGGTTGTTGTTGGCACTTATTGGTTTCCATGCATCGTTAACGAGATAAGCGTGGATCCTCGGCCCGCTTCCCTTGCGACTACCGTCCCAAGTCGAAACCGGTCACCCCCTGTTGAGTTGTGCATCCATTTTAGCCTGTCTCAACGCCGATAGCGATTCCGGTGGGCCATGGCACGCTGGGCCTCGCGGTCGGCCTCCCGCTCGCGGATGGTCTGGCGCTTGTCCCAGTCCTTCTTGCCCGTGGCCACGGCGATCTCCACCTTGGCGTAGCCGTCCTTGAAGTAGAGCGAGAGCGGGATGAGCGTCGTCGCCGCGCCCTCGAGCTCGCGGGCCATCTTCGCGATCTCCTTCTTGTGCAGGAGCAACTTCCGCGTCCGCCTGGCGGCGTGGCTGCCGCGCCAGGACCCGAACTCGTACTCGGGGATGTTGGCGTTGATGAGCCAGGCCTCTCCCCCGTCGATCGTCGCGTACGCGTCCACGAGCGTGGCCCGGCCCTTGCGCAGCGACTTCACCTCGGTGCCCGTCAGTACGAGCCCGGCCTCGAAGGTGTCGCCGATGTGGTAGTCGTGACGGGCCTTCTTGTTCTGGGCGATCATCGCCTCACCGGTCTTCCTGGGCATTGGCCCAGTATGGCAGAACGGCTCAGAACCAGCGGGCCATCGGGTCGACGACGCGGCCGTTCTCCCAGACCATCAGGTGCAGGTGGCACCCGGTGGAGTAGCCCGTGGAGCCGACGTAGCCGATGGTCTGCCCCTTCTTCACCCGCTGCCCCACACCGACGGTGTAGCGGGTGGCGTGGTTGTAGCCGGTGGTCACGTTGTAGCCGTTCACGCGGCCGTGGTCGACCATCAGCCGGTTGCCGTAGCCGGCGTTGTAGTAGCGCTCCGTCACGACGCCGTCAGCAGCGGCCCGGATGGGGCTGCCGCAGGAAGCCCCGAAGTCGGTGCCGTCGTGCAGCTTGTAGATGCCCGTGACCGGGTGCACCCGCATGCCGTAGCGCGACGTGATGCGGGCACCCGAGGGCATCACGAACCCGCTGGACGTGCTGGCGGCCGCCGGCTTCGGCGCGGGGCGGCTCTGGGAGCGCGACGTGCTGGTGCGCGTCGTGGTGGTCTTCTTGGCCGGCTGCGACGCCTTCTTCGCGGCTGCCGCCTTCGCCGCGGCCTCCCGCTGGCGCTTCGCCTCGGCCTCGCGCTGGCGCTTCGCCTCTTCCTCGCGCTGTCGGCGCTCCTCCTCGAGGCGCCGGTTGCGCTCGGCGATCTGGGAGTCGAGCTTGTTCGCCTCCGCTATGCGCTGCTGGATGCGCTGCTCGACGGCGGCGTTCTCCGCCTCCATGTCGGCCTGGATCTGCTGCTCGCGCGCCAGCGCCTGAGATGCGGCGTCCGCGGCGGCGTTCCGCTCCTCGACCAGCGCGGCGACCTGGGCCTTGAGGTCGGCGGCCTTCTGTCGCGCCGCCTGGGAGGCGGCCAGCTGCTCGGCCGCGATGCGGCGTGCCTCCGCGGCCGCCTTCTCCGCGGCGTCGGCACGTGCGTTGGCCTCGTCGAGCACGAAGCGGAGGCGCTCGGCCTCGTCGAGCTCCAACGCGGATGCATCGAACAGGGTCGTGCCGAGCTGGGCGCGGTGGTTGAGGTCCGCTGCGGATGTGTCGGTCAGCAGGAGCGCCAGGTTGACGAGCGGCCCCTGCTGCTGCGTGACGATGGTGATCTCCTCGTCGATGCGGCGGTTGAGCGAGTCGTACGCGGCTTGCGCGGCGGCGACGTCGGCCCTGGCCTTCGCGAGGGCGATCTCTGCGGCCTCCAACTCGGCGGCGCGCTGGGCGTCGAGCTCCTCGGCGGCCCTGAGCTGCGACTCCGCGGCGGCGAGTTGCGCCTCCGCCTCCGCGAGTCGGTCCTCCGCCTCCTGCAGCGCCTGGATGGCGGCGAGATTCTGTGCATTGGCTTCCGCCACGGCGGCGCCCTGGCTCTGGATCTGGCCCTGGAGGTTGCTGCGCTGGTCGCCCAGCTGGCTGATCTCGTTGCCCACGCGCCGGCGCTCGTCGTCGAGCTGGTCGGCTGCTGCGTTCGGGGCCATCGTGCCGATTACCGCCATGACGGCCACTGAGGCCAGCATCGATCGGATGGTCAAGCGGACGGGTCTGGGGGGAAGTTCCCGGCTCACGCTGATTCCTTTCGTCAGATCTGTACGTATTTGCGAGTTGCGAACAACGTGGGAATGATCGCCAGTGCAATTCCTACTACTGCCACGATCAGAATGGCAGTCAAAACGTCGGACCAGCCAATCCAGGGTAAAGCAGTGATTAAGGTTTGGGCGTTCTGGACGACGATGAAGTAGTAGCCGACCGACAGCGCGAGCGCCGCGATGAGCACGCCGATGAGGCCGGCGACCAGTGACTCGAGGAGGAACGGCAGCACGATGTAGAGGTTCGAGGCGCCGACGAGGCGCATGATCCCGATCTCCCGCCGCCTCGTGAATGCGGCGATCCTGATGGTGTTGGAGATCTGCAGGGCTGCGGCGAGCAGCAGGAACGCGCTCATCACGATCGTCGCCCATTGCACGGCGGACAGGCCCCGGAACATCGGGTCGAGGACGCCGCGGAGGTCCTGGACGTTCTGCACGCCCTGCAACCCGCTCGCCTCGCTCACCACGCCCTGGTAGTTCTCGGGGTTGACGAGCTTGATGCGGAACGAGTCCTGCATCTGTTCCGCGGTGCGGGAGGGGAGGATGGGGGAATCGGCGAAGACGCGCTGGAATTCCTCGAAGGCCGCGTCCTTGGACTCGTAGAAGACCTCCTCGACCTCCGGATTCGCCTCCAGGGTCTGCTGGATGCTCGCCCGCTGCGCCTCAGTGGTGCCCTTGCCCGCCTCGCAGTTGCCACCGCTGGAGTACTCGGTGCACAGGAACACCGAGATCTCGATCTTGTCGTACCACCTGCCCTTGACCAGGTTCACCTCCGACGCCGTCAGCAGCCCGGCGCCGAACAGCGTCAACGACACCCCGACGGTGACGACCACCGCGATGGTCATCGCGAGGTTTCGGCGAAGACCGGACCAGGTTTCGCGCAGCGTGTGCCTCATGTGGTTCTTTACTCCTAAGCCGTGCCGTAGATGCCCTTGGACTGGTCGCGCACGAGCTCGCCATTGCGCAGCTCCAGCACACGACGGCGCATCTGGTCGACGATGGACGCGTCATGGGTGGCCATGATCACGGTGGTCTCTGTGCGGTTGATCCGGTCCAGCAGCTTCATGATGCCGACGGACGTCTCGGGGTCGAGGTTGCCGGTCGGCTCGTCGGCGATCAGGATCTTCGGCCGGTTGACGAACGCCCGCGCGATCGCGACGCGCTGCTGCTCACCACCGGAGAGCTCCTCACCCAGCCTGTCGCCCTTGCCCGCGAGCCCCACGAGCTCCAACGTCTCGGGGACGATCCGGCGGATCAGCTTGTTCGGCTTGCCGATCACCTGGAGCGCGAACGCCACGTTCTCGTAGACCGTCTTCCCCGGCAGCAGTCGGAAGTCCTGGAACACCATCCCCATCTGGCGGCGCAACTGGGGCACCTTCCACTGGTTCAGGGTCGCGAGGTTCTTGCCGGCGACGTAGAGGTTGCCCTTCGTCGGCCGGTACTCGCGCAGGATGAGGCGCAGGAACGTCGACTTGCCCGAGCCGGACTGGCCGACGAGGAAGACGAACTCGCCCTTGTCGATCTCCAGGTTGATGTTCCGCAGGGCAGCGGTCTCCTGCCCTGGATAGAACTTGGTTACGTCCTCGAACTTGATCACGCAGACAATCTCCGACCACGGTGGGGAAGCTGAGAAATTCTCAGTGGGGTCGGGGAGAGTCTACGACCGGCGTCAAGGTTCGGGAAACCTGACACGCGAGGTCAGGACGCGATTTCGGCCCGCTTCCGCCAGCGGATGCCGGCGTCGATGAAGTCGTCGATCTCACCGTCGAACACGGCCGAGGGGTTGCCGACCTCGTGTTCGGTGCGCAGGTCCTTGACCATCTGGTACGGGTTCATCACGTAGGACCGCATCTGGGCGCCCCACGAGTTGCCGCCGTCGCCCTTGAGCGCGTTCATCTCCTGCTCGCGCTCCTGCCGCGCCCGCTCGAGGAGCCGTGACTGGAGCACGCGCAGCGCCGCCGCCTTGTTCTGCAGCTGGGACTTCTCGTTCTGGCAGCTCACGACGAGCCCGGTCGGCAGGTGGGTGATCCGCACGGCGGAGTCGGTGGTGTTGACCGACTGTCCGCCCGGTCCCGACGAGCGGAACACGTCGACGCGGATGTCGGCCTCGGGGATGTCGATGTGGTCGGTCTCCTCGGTCACCGGGAGCACCTCCACCCCGGCGAACGACGTCTGCCGGCGGCCCTGGTTGTCGAAGGGCGAGATCCGCACCAGCCGGTGGGTGCCCTGCTCGACCGACAGAGTGCCGTACGCGAACGGCGCCTTCACCGCGAACGTCACCGACTTGAGGCCGGCCTCCTCCGCGTACGAGGTGTCGTAGATCTCGACGTTGTAGCCGTGGCGATCCGCCCACCGGGTGTACATGCGCAGCAGCATCTCGGCGAAGTCGGCGGCGTCGACGCCCCCGGCCTCCGCCCGGATGGTGACGAGCGCGTCGCGGGAGTCGTACTCCCCGGAGAGGAGCGTGCGGACCTCGAGGGCCTGGATGTCCTTCTGCAGCCGATCGAGTTCCGCAGCGACCTCGGCGACGGTGTCGGCGTCGCCCTCCTCCTGGGCGAGTTCGAGCATCATGTCCGCGTCGTCGACGCGGGTGCGCAGCTCGGTGAGGCGCTCGAGTTCGGCGTTCTTCGCGGACAGCTGGGAGGTGACGCGCTGCGCGTTCTCCTGGTCGTCCCAGAGGTCCGGCGCGGCGACCTGCTCGCTGAGGTCATCGATCTCCGCCCTGAGCTTGGGCAGGTCGGCCACCGCCTCGATCGATTCGAGCGAACGGCCGAGCGCTTCCAGACGGGTTACGAGATCTTCCTGAGCCACAATCCGCCATTCTACCCACGCTCGCCGTCGTTCAAGACCCATCCACTAGCCTTGGGGCCATGGTTTCGAGCTACAACGACGATCTGCGCCTCGCCCACGTCATGGCCGACGACGCGGACTCCCTCGCGATGAATCGCTTCAAGGCCCAGGACCTCAAATTCAACTCGAAGCCCGACAACACGCCCGTCACGGAGGCCGACACCGCCGTGGAGACGTCCTTGCGGCGCACCCTCTCGCGGACGCGCCCACGCGACGGGATCCTCGGCGAGGAGATGGGCTCCTCCGGCGAGTCGAGCCGTCGTTGGATCATCGACCCCATCGACGGCACCAAGAACTACCTGCGCGGGGTGCCGGTGTGGGCCACGCTCATCGCGCTCGAGGACGACGGCGAGGTCGTCGCCTCGGTGGTCTCCGCGCCGGCGCTGGGTCGGCGCTGGTGGGCCTCCAAGAACGGCGGCGCCTTCACGGGCCGCAACATCCTGAACGCCACCCAGCTGCACGTCTCGAGGGTGCCCGCGATCCGCGATGCCTCCCTGTCGTACTCGTCCATCGACGGGTGGGTCGACTCGGGACGGGGCCAGGGCTTCGTCAACCTGATGCGGGACTGCTGGCGCACCCGCGCGTACGGCGACTTCTGGAGCTACATGCTCGTCGCGGAGGGAGCGGTGGACATCGCCACCGAGCCCGAGCTGGAGCTCTACGACATGGCCGCCCTCGACGTGATCGTCCGCGAGGCGGGCGGGCGCTTCACCAACCTCGACGGCACCGACGGCGTCCGCGGGCCGGGCGCGCTGGCCACCAACGGGCTGCTGCACGAGCAGGTGCTCGAGTACCTCGGCACCGACTGAGTCAGCCCAGCAGTCGCACCCTCAGGGTCCCGTCGATGCGGGCCAGCTCGTCGAGCATGCCCGGCTGGGGGGCGCCCTGCACGTCGGTGATGGCGTAGCCGATCTGCCCGCGGGTGGCGAGCGACTGGGCCCCGATGTTGAGGTCGCTGGACGCGAAGATCGAGTTCAGGCTCGCGAGCACGCCGGGCACGTTGCGGTGCAGGTGCACGATGCGGTGCGCCTGGAAGGGGCCGGCGGCGATGTCGGGGAAGTTCACGGACATCGACGTGGAGCCGGTCTGCTCGTAGTCGGCGAGCTTGCCGGCGACGTAGCGGCCGATGTCCACCTGCGCCTCGAGCGTCGAACCGCCGACGTGCGGGGTCAGGATCACGTTGGGCATGCCCTGTAGCTTGGACACGAAGTGCGCGTCGCGCTTCTTGGGCTCCTGCGGGAACACGTCGATCGCCGCGCCCGCGATGTGGCCGCTGGCCAGCGCGTCGTGGAGCGCCTCGTGGTCGACGATGTGGCCGCGGCACAGGTTGAGGAACAGCGCGCGGCGCGGCATCAGCGCGAACTCTCGGGCGCCGAACAGGTTGGTGTTCTCGACCCTGCCGTCGACGTGCACGGACACCGTCTCGGACTGCTTGAGCAGCTCTTCGAGCGTGTCGACGCGGCGCGCGTTGCCCAGCGGCAGCCGGTCGGCGATGTCGTAGAAGAGGACGCGCATGCCGAGCGCCTCGGCGAGGACGGACAGCTGGGCGCCGATGTTGCCGTAGCCGACGATCCCCAGCGTGCGCCCGCGGACCTCGTGGGAGCCGGTCGCGGTCTTCTCCCAGAGCCCGGCGTGCATGTTGGCGTTCTTCTCGGTCAGGCGGCGCGCCATGGAGATGATCTCGGCGATGGCCAGCTCGACCACGGAGCGCGTGTTCGAGTAGGGGGCGTTGAAGGCGGCGATCCCGGCCTCCGCGGCGGCGTCCAAGTCGATCTGGTTCGTGCCGATGCAGAAGGCGCCGATGGCCCGCAGCGACGGCGCCTGCGCGATGACGTCGGCGGTCACGTCGGTGGTGGAACGGATACCGAGGTAGTCCACGCCGTCGAGGGCCTGGACCAGCTCGTCGGCGCCGAGCGCCGTGGAGTGGGTCTGGACCTCGAAGCCGCGCGAGGCGAGCACCCGCTCGGCCTCGGGATGGATGTTTTCGAGTAGCAGTGCCTTCACAAGGTGGAATGCTAGCCCGCTCGGCAAGGCTCTCCGCAACGCGTCCGTCAGAGGGAGAGGGTGGCCTCGAGCAGGCGCACGGTGTACTCGTCGCGAGGCCGCTGGAACACGTCCTCGACCGGGCCCGCCTCGACGATCCGCCCGTCGTGGACGACGCAGACCCGGTTGCACAGCTCGCGGACCACCGTGAGGTCGTGGCTGATCATGACCAGCGCCAGGTTGCGGGAGGTGACCTCGTCGCGGATGAGGCGGAGCACCTGGCCCCTCACGAGCACGTCGAGCGCGGACACGGGCTCGTCCGCGACGAGCAGCTTGGGGTCTGCGACGAGTGCCCTGGCGATCGCGACGCGCTGCCGCTGGCCGCCGGAGAGCTGGTGGGGGAACCGCCTCGCGTGCTGCGGGTCGAGGCCCACCGACGCGAGCGCCTCCTCGATCTCGACGGGGGTCGCCCGTCGGCGCAGGGGTTCGGCGATGATGCGGTCGACGCGCATCCGCGGGTCGAGTGAGGAGTTGGGGTCCTGGAAGACCAGCGAAGCGGACCTGCGCAGTTCGTCGGGCGACCCGGTGACGATCGACCTCCCCCGGAACAGCACGTCGCCGGCCGAGGGGCGGACGAGTCCGAGCATGAGGCGCGCGATCGTCGTCTTCCCCGAGCCCGAGCCGCCGACGATCCCCACCCTGTCGCCCGGTTCGACGGCGAGGTCGACGTCGCGCACCGCCACGAACGGCACGCCGCGGCGGGTGTAGGTGACCGCTCCCCCGCGGATCTCGATCAGGCTCACAGCGTCCCCCTCGCGGCCGCGACGAGGCGCGCCGTGTACTCGTGCTCGGGGGTGGCGATGACGTCGTCGACGTCGCCCTGCTCCACGATGCGGCCGTGCTCCATGACGATGATGTGGCGGCAGACCTCCCGCACGACGGCGAGGTCGTGCGACACGAACAGCGCGGCCCGGTCGGTGAGCACCTCGTCGAGGAGCCCCAGGATCTGCTTCTGCACCAGCACGTCGAGGGCGGTGGTGGGCTCGTCGCAGATGACCAGGCCGGGCCGGTTGATGATGGCCATGGCGATCAGCGCCCGCTGGCGTTGGCCCCCGGAGAGTTGGTGCGGGAAGGACTCGCCGACCCGCTGCGGGTCACGGATGCCCACCCGGGCCAGTTCCGCCTCGACGGTCAGCCGCTTGCCGGAGCGGCGCTCGTGCAGGGCGATGACCTCCGCGATCTGGCGCCCGACGCGCATCGTGGGGTCGAGGGCGGTCATGGGTTCCTGGAAGATCATCGACAGCTTGCTGCCCCGCAGTTCGCGGTACTCGCGCTCGCGCAGGCCCACGAGTTCCTGCCCGTCGAGGCGGATGCTGCCGGTGACGCGTGCCGTTTCGCTCAGCAGGCCGGCGATGGCGAGCGACGTCACCGACTTGCCGGATCCGGAGGCGCCGATGATGCCGAGACGGCCGGTGTCCTCGACGGCGAAGCCGACGTGGTCCACCGCCACGGTGTCGCCGAACCGCACGGTCAGGTCGTCCACTTCCAAGAAGCTCATGCGCGCTCCCGGAGCCGGGGGTCGAGCACGTCCCGGAGGCCGTCGCCGAGGAGGTTGAAGCCGAGCGTGGCGAAGGCGACCGCCAGACCGGGCCACAGCGCGAGGATGGGCGTGGAGAACAGGTGGTCCTGGGCCTCGCGCAGCATCCGGCCCCAGGTCGGGGAGTCCGGCCCGCTGCCGAGGCCGAGGTAGCTGAGGCCCGCCTCGGACAGGATCGCGATGCCGAAGCTCACGGAGGCCTGCACCCACACCAGCGGCGCGATGTTGGGCAGGACGTGGCGGCGGGCGATGGCCAGCGGTCCGAGCCCCGCGAGCTGGGCGGCCTCGACGTAGGGCTGGCTGAGCACCTCGAGGGTGCCGGCGCGGGCGATGCGGACGAAGGCGGGGATGGTGGCGATGCCGATGGCCATGACCGCGGTCCAGGTCGAGCCGCCCAGCGCGGCGGCGAACAGAATCGCCAGCAGCAGCGCCGGGAAGCCGTAGAGGATGTCGGACAGGCGTGCAGGGATCTCGCCCCAGGCGCGAGGCAGCATCGCCGCGGCGATACCCACCGGGACGCCGACGACCGCGGCCCCCACCACCGAGAGCACGCCGACGAGGAGCACGACCTTGGCCCCGGCCATGAGCCGCGACAGCACGTCGGAGCCGAATGCGTCGGTCCCCAGCAGGTGCGGCCAGCCTGGGGGCGCAAGCCGCAGGGGCCCGTTGGCCGTCGGGTCGAACGGTGTCCAGAACAGGGCGACGCCCGCGGTGAGCGCCACCAGGCCGATCAGGAACGCTCCCGCCCAGAGCGACGAGCCCCTCATGCCGCGGCCCGCTTCAGCCTGGGGTCCAGGAACTGGTACGCCACGTCGACGAGAAAGTTGATGAGCAGCACCGCCCAGACCAGCACGAGGACGATGCCCTGCACGATGACGAGGTCCCGCTGCGTCACCGCGAGCAGCAGGCGCGAGCCCAGGCCCGGGATCGCGAAGACCTGCTCGATGATGATGGCGCCGACGAGCAGGGTCGTCACCTGGAGGCCGATCACGGTGAGCAGCGAGATCGAGATGTTGCGCAGGCCATGGCGCCAGAGGGCACCGATCCGCGACCAGCCGATGGCCCGGGCAGTGCGGAAGTAGTCCGTGTGGAGCACGTCGATGACGGCGCTGCGGACGTAACGGCTGATCACGCTCGCCTGCACGATCGAGAGCGCACCCACCGGGAGCACCAGGTGCAGCGCCCACTCGCCGACCGAGTCCCAGTACGAGACGTAGCCGCCCGCCGGGAACCAGCGCAACTGCACCGCGAACAGCACCACAAGCCAGATCCCCGCCCAGAACGATGGCACGGCGAGCCCGAACTGCGACACCGCCGAGACCGCCACCCCGTCGAGGTGGCGGCGACGCAGCGCGGCGTAGGCGCCGACGGGCAGCGCGATCAACAGCGACCCGATCGTCGCGAGGCCGACGAGCCAGGCGGACACCTCCAGCCGGGGCAGGATCATCTCGGTGACCGGGCGGCCCGTGATCTGCGAGGTGCCGAAGTCGCCGACGACCACGCCACCCAGCCACTCGAGGTAGCGCACGAGGAACGGCCGGTTGAGGCCGAGCCGCTCCCGCAGCGCCGTGACCTCCTCCGGCCGCGCGTTGGTACCGAGCAGGAAGTTCGCGATGTCGCCGGGCAGCGCGTTCGTCGCCGCGAAGATCAGGAACGAGGCGAGCAGCAGGCTGCCCAGGAACCACGCGAGCCTGATGAGCACGCGTCTCACGGCACGCTCACTGGGACGAGGCGATGGTCGTCACGTCGAAGGCCAGCGAGGTCTGGTTCTCCTGGACGCCGGAGATCTCCGGAGTGGTGATGATGATGTTCGGCAGCAGCCAGAGCCAGTTGGCGGCGGCGTCCTCGGTGAGCAGCCGGGCGGCTTCCTTCTGCTTCTCGACGAACTCCTCCGGCGTCCCGCGGTCGGCCTCCGCGATGAGCTCATTGAAGACCGGGTTGTCGTAGTTCATGTAGTTGTTCGGCATCGCGTACATCGGCAGGTCCCCCGGCTCGACGTGGGCCACGATCGTCATGTCGTAGTCCTTGTTGGCGAAGACCTGCTCCAGCCACGTGCTGAACTCCAGTTCCTCCACGGCGGCCTCGACGCCCACCTCACGCAGCTGGGCCTGGATGGAGCGCGCCGCCAGCGGCGCGTAGGGCAGCGTGGGGACGCGGAGCCGCAGGGTGAGCCCCTCCGCGTAGCCGGCCTCGGCGAGGAGTTCCTTCGCGCGCTCGGGGTCGTAGGGGTAGAAGTCGCTGAGGTCCTCGTACCAAGGCTCGGTCGGCGGGACCATGGAGCCGATCAACTCGCCCTTTCCGCCCCACGCGGCGTCGACCACCGCTTGGCGGTCGACGGCGTGGTTCAGCGCCTGGCGGACCTCCTTGACGGCCAGTGCGGGGTTGGCGTGGTTGTAGGTGAGCACGACCTCGCCGTCGGTGTAGCCCTCGAGGACGACGAAGTCCTCGGAGTCCTCGAACTGCGTGATCGCCTGCGGGACGGTGAGATTCGAGATGATGTCCAGCTGGCCGGAGAGCATCGCCGTGTTCATGGCGTTCGGGTCCGCGTAGTAGCGGAAGTTGACCTCGTCGAAGTGCGTGGGCGTGCCCCAGTAGTTCGTGTTGCGCGTCAGCTTGACCAGCTGGCCCGGCTCCCACTCACCGAGGACGTAGGGGCCCGAACCGGCAGGCGTCTGGTTGAGCGTCGCGGGGTCGGCTGCGGGGTTCACGATGATGCCCGACGGCGTCGACAGGGCGATCAGGAACTGGTTCGACGGGGTGTTCAGTTCGATCTCGACCGTGCGCTCGTCCACCGCCCGCACCTCCTCGACCGGAGCGAAGTCGGCCAGGATCTGGCCGTGAGCGTCGCCGTCGAGGATGCGCTGGAAGCTGCTGACGACGGCCTCGGCGGTCACCGGGGAACCGTCCGCGAACTTGGCCAACCGGTCGAGGGTGAAGGTGTAGAGGAGGCCGTCCTCGGAGACCACCCACTCGGTGGCGAGCAGCGGCTGGGGCCGCTTCTCCGGGTCGAGCTTCACCAGCGTCTCGTACACGTTGTACAGGAGCACGAACGGCGTACCCGCGCCGGTGACGGTGATGGGGTCCATGCCGTCGGGCTCCCCCGTGGCCCCGACGTTCAGCACCTTCGGCTCCTGCTCGTCGATCGGCAGCGGGGACTCGGGCCGCGTGCACGCGGCGACGAGGACGACTGCCAGCGCGACGAGAAGAGTGAGCAGTTGGCGAGCGCGCATGGGCTACTCCTGAGGGTCGGGTGCGATGCCCAACCTTAACCGGTGGCGGCGCTCCCAGTCCTGTCGGGACGCTGCGTGATACGCAATCGTGACCGGACTTGGAGCGCGTCGTCCGGCACCGGAGACGTGAACCCGGCGCGACGTAGTGTCGAGGACACCGATCGGCCGCCCTGGACCCTCGGACCCCGTCCACGATCACCCCCCGGGAGATGCCATGAAAGTCGTCGTTGTCGGAGCCACCGGAAACGTGGGCACGGCCGTGCTCCGCGCCCTGCGGGACACCGGGGAGGTCAGCGAGATCGTCGGTGTCGCCCGGCGGCTCCCGGGCGAGGACGTCGAGCCCTACTCGGGATGCCGTTGGGAGTCGGTGGACATCGCCGCCGCCAGCACCGCCGATGACGTGGTGCAGCAATTGACCGACGTGTTCCGCGGCGCCGACGCGGTCGTCCACCTGGCTTGGCTGATCCAGCCGAACAGCAGACGGGAACTGCTGCGTCGCGTGAATGTCGAAGGCACCGAGCGCGTCGCCGCTGCCGTCGCGGCAGCAGGCGTACCGCACCTCGTCAGCGCGTCCTCGGTGGGCGCCTACTCCCCCGACGAGGCGCGCAGCCGCGGCGAGGTCGTGCGTCGGGACGAGGGTTGGGCGACCGACGGCGTCGACTCCTCGCACTACAGCGCGGACAAGGCGGCGCAGGAGCGGGTGTTGGACCAGTTCGCGGCGGACCACCCGCAGGTGGTGGTGACGCGCCTGCGAACCGCGCTGATCTTCCAGGCGGAGGCGGCGTCGGAGATCCAGCGTTACTTCCTCGGCAGCAAGGTTCCGGTGCAGGCTCTGAAGCTGGCCAAGCCGTTGGCCCTGCCGCTGCCGAAGGGTCTCGTGCTGCAGGCGCTCCACGCCGACGATGCCGGACGGGCCTACGCTGCCGCCGTCGTGAAGCGGGCCCCCGGCGCGTTCAACGTCTGCGCCGACGACATCCTCGGGCCGAAGGAACTCGCCGACATCGTCGACCACGGGCGGTTCGTGGAGCTGCCCCCGGCCGCGGTCCGCGGCGCCGTCGCCGCGGCGCACAGTGCGGGGCTCGTGGCGGCCGACGCGGGCTGGATCGACATGGCGATGCAGGTGCCGATGATGGACAACAACCGGGCCGTCGACGAACTCGGCTGGCGCCCCCTGCACACGGCGGCGGAGGCGCTCACCGAACTGCTCGACGGCATGGTGGCCGGGGTCGGCCACCCCTCCCCGCCGCTGCTGCCGCGCTCCCCCGATGACGCGCCCCTGCCCGTGCTCGGCGAGCCTGCGGAGCGGGGAGCCGAGGCGGGCAGCGCCGGCGGTGAGGTGGAGACGGCGCACGACGTGCGCGAGCAGTTCTCCAAGGAGTTGCTCGAGCTCTACCTCTCCGACCACCTGACCGGCGCCACCGCGGGGGCGAACCGCGCCGAGCGGATGGCGGAGGACTTCGTCGACACCCCCGTCTACCCGCAGCTCGCCAGGCTCGCGCAGGAGATCCGGGCCGAGCGCACCTTCCTCCGCAACCTCATCGACGACCTCGGCTTCCAGCGGAAGGCGCACCGGCAGGCGGCTGCCTGGGCCGGCGAGCGGATCGGCCGGCTGAAGGGCAACGGCAAGATTCTCGAGCGCTCCCCGATGACCATGCTGCTGGAGGCCGACCTCATGCGCAGTGCCATCCACGGGAAGCTCGGGGTGTGGCAGACGCTCCGCGACCACGCCCCCGCGCTGGGCCTCGACCCCCAGGTGTTCGAGGACCTGATCGAGGCCTTCCTCGGGCAGGAGAAGCTGCTCGACGAGGTGCACCAATACGCAAGGCAACGCGCCCTGCGCAACGACCGCACGACGTTCTGGGACTAGCGGTCCCCGGCGGACAGGAGGCAACCATGAAGGCATTGACCTGGCAGGGCAAGCGGCGCGTGAGCGTGGAGACGGTCCCCGACCCCGTGCTGCGGGAGCCCACCGACGCCATCATCGAGGTGACGTCCACCGCCATCTGCGGCTCGGACCTCCACCTCTACGAGGTCCTCGGGCCCTACATGGCGAAGGGTGACATCATCGGACACGAGCCGATGGGCCGCGTCGTGGAGGCCGGACCCGGTTCGGGGCTCGCGGTGGGCGACCGTGTGGTGATCCCGTTCAACATCGCCTGCGGACGCTGCTGGATGTGCGAGCGCGGCCTGCACAGCCAGTGCGAGACCACGCAGGTCCGCGAACAGGGCACAGGGGCACGCCTGTTCGGCTACTCGGCGCTCTACGGGTCGGTGCCCGGCGGGCAGGCGGAGTTCCTCCGCGTGCCGCACGCCGACTTCGGGGCGATCCGGGTGGGCGACGAGCTTCCCGACCATCGTTACCTCTTCCTGAGCGACGTGCTCCCCACGGCTTGGCAGGCGGTCAAGTACGCGGACGTGACGGAGGGCGACACCCTCGCCGTGCTCGGGCTCGGGCCGATCGGGCAGATGAGCGCCAGAATCGGCCGGCACCTGGGGGCGCGCGTCCTCGCCGTCGACCCGGTGCCCGAGAGACGGGCGATGGCGGCCAGGCACGGGATCGAGGTCTTCGACTACGGGGATCCGGCCATCGAGGCCATCCGCGACGCCACCGGCGGCCGCGGACCGGACGCGGTCGTCGACGCGGTCGGCATGGAGGCCCACGGGTCACCCGTCGCGAAGTTGGCCCACCAGGCCGTCGGCCTGCTGCCCGACGCGGCGGGCAGGGCGATGATGGAGCACGCCGGCGTGGACCGGCTCGCGGCCCTGCACACGGCGATCGACCTCGTCCGCCGGGGCGGCACCATCTCGCTCTCCGGCGTCTACGGCGGCGCCGCGAGCCCCATGCCGATGCTCACGCTGTTCGACAAGCAGATCCAGGTCCGGATGGGCCAGTGCAACGTCAAGGCCTGGATCGACGATCTCCTTCCGCTGGTGGAGGACGCCGCCGACCCGCTGGGAGTGGACGACCTCGTCACGCATCGACTGCCACTCGACGAGGCGCCCCGCGCCTACGAGATGTTCCAGAAGAAGAAGGACGGTTGCGTCAAGGTCGTCCTGGACCCGAAGGCAACCCTCGGCACGTGACCCGCGGGTCCCCGCCAGTCGGGCAGGATACGTGTCATGGCGGGCGCGGAGACTTGGCAGCAATCGATCCAGCGCGCCACGCTGCGTGCCTTCGACGTCAGCGAGCGCACGGCGCGGCGCGGCTGGCGCTCGCAGCGGCGCCGGGTCTCGCGCTGGCGCAGCCAGCTGTTCCTGATCCTGCAGGTCGCCGTCGCGGGCGGCATCGCCTGGTGGCTCGCCCACGAGGTGGTGGGCCACGAGGCACCGTTCCTGGCGACGGTGGCGGCGATCGTCTGCCTCGGGCTGAGCTTCGGGCAGCGAGTGTCGCGGATCCTCGAGATCGCGATCGGCGTGGCGATCGGCGTCTTCCTCGGCGAGGTCTTCATCTTCTTCTTCGGCACCGGGGTGTGGCAGATCATGCTCGCGGTGGCCGTCGCTATGAGCGTCAGCATCTGGCTCGGGCAGCGGACACTGATGGCGATGCAGGCCGGGCTGCAGGCCGCCGCCGTCATGACCGTGCTCCCGAACGTCGACGCCGGCTTCAACCGGTGGCTCGACGCGGTGATCGGCTGCACCGTCGCCCTCGTCTTCGCGTTGTTCGTGCCCACTTCGCCCGTCCAGAAGCCGCGCATCATCGCGGCCCAGGTGCTCCACGAGGCGACGGGCACGTTGCGGGGCCTTGCCCATGCGCTGCGCGTCCGGGACGCCAAGGAGGCGAAGGCGAGCCTCGCGCGCGCCAGGGCGAGCGAGGAGGAACTGTCACGGCTCCTTGAGGCCGCGGAGGAGGGCATGGCGGTGGTCCGGGTGTCGCCGTTCCTGCGAGGCCGGCGCCGTGAGATGTCGCAGATCTCGGACCTGGTGGTTCCGTTGGACCGGTTCTGCCGCAACATGCGCGTCCTTGCGCGGCGGGCATGGGTGTCACTGGCCCGCGACGAGGAGATGCCGCCGGAGTATCTCGACCTCCTCGACGACCTGGCGCAGGTGGTCGACGAGTGCGCCAGCGAACTCTTCGCCGGTCGAGTGCCGACTGCGAAGGTGCGCGACATCGTCGCTGTGGGCGAGAAGTCGGCGTCTGTGACGGTCTACGCCAGGCTCTCCCCCACCGTGGTGCTGGCCCAGATGCGATCGATGACCATCGACCTCCTGGAGCTCTGCGGCTATTCGTACACCGATGCCCGGGAGATGCTCCCGGTGGTGCACTGATCTCCGTGCTCATCACCGGCGGCCCCTCTTCGTTTGTTCGGCTGGTTCGTCCGAGTTGTCCACAGGCGGCCGACGGGGTGCTCGCGTGACCCGGCCGACCGGCTAAGAATGGGGGCGTGCGACGACGAGGTGAGCGTGGGCTGAGCGGCTCCGTGCAGGTGACCCTGCTGCTGCCGTTCGTGCTCGGTATCTTCCTGCTGGCGCTGCAGTGGGC
>NZ_FNGP01000004.1 GCF_900103275.1 Tessaracoccus oleiagri
CAAGATGAGGGCTCCCACAGAATAATCTGGTAAGGCCCCCGGCAGACCACCGGGTGATAGGTCGGATGTGGAAGTGCTGAAAGGCATGGAGCTGACCGATACTAATAGGCCGAGGGCTTGTTTTCTACAAAGATGCTACGCGTCCACTGTGAGGTTCCCGAGAGACGGTCGGGAACTACAATTCAATAGTTCCGATCACTATCTCCATAGTGTTTCGGTGGTCATAGCGAAGGGGAAATACCCGGCAACATTCCGAACCCGGAAGTCAAGCTCTTCAGCGCCGATGGTACTGCAGCGGGGACGCTGTGGGAGACTAGGACGCCGCCGGACTTCTTACACAAAACCCCCGATCAGGATTCTGATCGGGGGTTTTGTGCTTCAACGGACTTTTCACGCTCCTTGCCTCCAGATGGGAAGATTGGCTCATGCTTGAGAACAGCGACGACAGGCCCCGCTGGCGCGACGGCGGCGCGGGCGACGGACAGCGCGGCGGACGGTCCGGTGCCGGCCGCGGCGGATACGGCGGGAACCGGGGCGGTTCTGGCGGTAGGGGCCAAGGTGGCGGATTCGGACGCCGTGATGACAGCGGTCGACGCGGTGACGAAGCGCGCGGGGACCGCCGCTCGTCCGGCGGCAACGAGCGTGGATCTGGCCGTGGAACCGGTGCCCAGGGCGAGCGCTCGGGATACCGTCGTGAGGGCGGCGACGGGCGCAGCTACGGCAACCGCGACGACCGCGGCTTCGCCGGGCGACAGAGTGGTGATCGCCGAAACGACGGTGAACGCCGTGAGTTCCGCGCGCGCGACGACCGCCGCGACAATCGCGGAGGTGCTGGCCGTGAGGACGGTCGTGGGGACGAGAGGCGGAGCTTCGACCGCCGGGACGACCGGGGCAGGTTCGAGCGCCGTGACGACCGTCAGGGTTCCGACCGCCGCGAAGACAACCGGGGCGACGAGGGCCGGGGCTTCAACCGCCGGGACGACCGGGGCAGGTTCGAGCGCCGTGACGAGCGTCAGGGTTCCGACCGTCGCGAAGACCGCCAGGGCGGCGAGCGTCGTGGGTACCAGCGCCGGGATGATCGAGGCGGACCCGACCGCGGCGAACGCCGTGAGGGCGACCGGCGCGGATTCGATCGTCGGGGTGACGACCGACGCGGCGGTCGCGGGGATGGTGGCCACTTCCGCCGCGACGACCGCGGCGACGGTGATCGTCGTGAGTTCCGCGGTCGGGACGACCGTCGGGGCTCCGACCGTCGCGACGACAGGGGCGGGCCGCGTCGCTTCGACCGGGACGAGCGCCGCGGCGACTCCCGGGAACGCACCGGGCGCCCGGACCGCCGCGACGACAGGAACGCCGAGGAACGGGAGCCGCGGGAGCGCATCGTCGGCCCCCCGATCCCCGAGGGATTCGACGAACGCGCGCTCGCCTTCGGCGTGCGCGCCGAACTGCGCGGCCTGTCGAGGGCCCGCGCGGAGCAGGTCGCCGCGCACATCTGGGCTGCCGGCCAGCTGATCGACGAGGACCCGCAGCTCGCCTTCGAACACGCCGAGACCGCGCGCCAGCTCGCGCCGAGGCTGCCCATCGTCCGTGAAGCGGCCGCCGAGACCGCGTATGCGGCGGGCGAGTTCGCCGTCGCGCTGCGCGAGTACCGGGCCATCCGCCGGATGTCGGGTGGCGATGAGCTGATCCCAGTGATCGCGGACTGCGAGCGTGCGCTGGGGCGTCCTCGTGACGCACTCGAGGTCCTGGCCGGCCTGGACTCCAAGCAGGCACCGTTGACCCTCCAGATCGAGGCGCTGATCGTCGAGGCCGGGGTACGAGCGGACCTCGGCCAGCGTCAGGAGGGGCTCCGCCTCCTCAAGAGTGCCCTCGGCCGGAACGCCGGGCCCAACCAGGCGCGGGCACGCATGTGGTACGCCTATGCCGACCTGCTCCTCGCCGAGGGTGACGAGGCCGGAGCGAGGGAGGCGTTCGTCGAGGCGGCGGAACTGGACCGGGACGGCCTGCTCGACACCGCCGATCGCGTGGCGGAGCTCGACGGTGTGACCCTCCCCGAGTCCTTCGCCGATGAGGAGCCCGAGGACGAGCCAGCGGCCGAAGAGGAGCAGGTGGCCGAGGACAAGGCGCCAGCCGACGACGAGTTCGACGACGAGGAGATCGACGTCGAGGGGATCGAGGACGACGAAGCCATCGCGGACGTCGAGTCTGCCGAAGAGCCGATCGTCCAGGACGAAGAGGTGGCCGACTCGGTGCAGGAGCCACTGTGGGGCCTAGAGCCCGACACCAACTCGGCGACGGGGACGACGGAAGAGGGGGACCGCGCGTGATGCTGGCCAACGGATACGACGCCGCGCTGTTCGACCTCGACGGGGTCGTCTACCTCGGTCCGCTCGCGGTCCCGGGCGTTCCCGAGGCCATCCACGAACTGCGTGAGGAGGGCCTGCGGGTCGGCTTCGTGACCAACAACGCGGCCCGTACGCCGGCGACCGTGGCGGCGCACCTCGTCGAGCTCGGCATCGAGGCTTCCGAGCCTGACGTGGTGAACTCCACCATGGCGACCCTGCACATGCTCTCCGAGCAGCTGCCCGAGGGCGCGCGCGTGCTGGCGGTCGGCACGGAGGCCTTGGCCGAGCAGCTCACGGCGGACGGGTACACCGTCGTGGCCTCGAAGGACGACCGGCCCGTGGCCGTGGTCCAGGGCTACAACCCGCGCATCGACTGGCGTCTGCTGGAGGAGGGGGCCTTCGCCATCCAGGCCGGGGCCGACTGGTTCGTCACGAACCCCGACCTCACCCGCCCCACCGACCGCGGGCTCGTGCCCGGCGCCGGCACGCAGTTGGCCGTCATCCAGGCCTGCGTCACCATCACCCCCAAGATCGCCGGCAAGCCCTACCCGCCGCTGCTCGAGGAGACGGTCCGACGGCTCGGCGCCCAGCGCCCCATCTTCGTCGGTGACCGGCTGGACACCGACATCCTCGGCGCCAACAACGTCGGCATGGACTCCCTGCTCGTGTTCACGGGCGCCCACGGCAAGCGTGACCTGGCCGACGCCGAACGTGACTACCGGCCCACCGCCATCGGCCACGACGTGTCGGCGCTGCTGCAGCCGGCCCGGGTGGCTCGGCGAGACGGCGACACGGTGATCTGCGGCACACAGCGCGCAACCCTCGTCGGCACCACGGCCCATCTCGACACGACGCCTGCCGGCCGCGACCAGCAGCTCGACGCGCTCTGGGCCCTCCTGCAGCTGCGGTGGCACGACGGCGCCGGGCTCGGCGGCGCGCTCGACCAGCTGACGGAGGTCCCCTGATGTCGACGCCGCTGGACGCGGCACCGTCGGTGGTGAAGCGGCAGCAGCTCGTCGCCCAGGCGATGGAGAGCCTCGAGGACGTCGAGCAGGCGCCGGTCGAGGAGCAACTGGTCCGGCTCGGGCAGGTGCAGGAGCTCCTCTCCGGTGTGCTGAACAACACCGACGTGTCCCAGTTGGGCATCCCGGGCGTCGGGTGAGGCTCGACGTCGCGCTCGTCGACCGGGGACTCGCGAGATCACGCAACCAGGCAGCGGGGCTGATCGCTGCGGGCGACGTGCGCGTGGACGGCGAAGTGGTCCGGAAGGCGTCGACACCGGTGACGGAGTCGCACCGGCTCGAAGTGGCCACGCAGCCGTGGGTCTCGCGGGCCGCGCACAAACTGATCGGCGCACTCGACGCGTCCGGCCTGCCGGTGCCCGCGCGCGTCCTCGACGCCGGCGCGTCCACCGGCGGTTTCACGCAGGTGTGCCTCGACCGCGGCGCCCGGCGGGTCTACGCGGTCGACGTGGGCCACGGGCAACTGGCCCCTGAGATCCGCGACGACCCGCGCGTGGTGGTGCGGGAGGGCCTCAACCTCCGCGACCTCACGCTGGCCGACCTCGACGGCGTCCCTGTCGACCTGGTTGTCGGCGACGTGAGCTTCATCTCACTGAAGCTGCTCCTCGAGCCGCTGTTCGCCGTGTGCTCGGGCCCTGCGCTGCTGCTCGTGAAGCCGCAGTTCGAGGTGGGCAGGGGACAACTGTCGGAGGGCATCGTCGTGGATCCGGGCCTTCGCGAGTCCGCGGTCGCGGGCGTCGAGGCGGAGGCGGGCCGGCTCGGCTGGATCGCGCGCTGGCGGTCGGAGAGCGCCCTGCCGGGCACCCATGGCAACGTGGAGTACTTCGTGCTGTTCCAGCGGGGGCGGAGCCCGTCCCAATAGACTGAACGCCATGACAGCGATCGACCCCCCGTACCTCCAACTGGACAACGGTGAGCAGATCCCGATCCGAGTGCGTGGCTACCAGCTCCTCAACCGCCCGATGCTCAACCGGGGCACAGCCTTCACCCACGACGAGCGGAGGGCGCTCGGGCTCATCGGCCTGCTGCCGCCGGGCTACGCATCGCTGGAGGCGCAGGTGCGGCGCGTCTACTCGCAGTACCAGGAGCAGCCCACCAACTTGGCGAAGAACGTCTTCCTCACGCACATGCGGGACCGCAACGAGGTGCTGTTCTACCGGCTCCTGGCTGAGCACCTCGAGGAGATGCTCCCGATCGTGTACACGCCCACCATCGGCGAGGCGATCGAGCAGTACAGCCAGTGGTACTCCCGTCCGCGTGGTGTCTACCTCTCCATCGACCGCCCCGAGGAGATGGAGGAGGCGCTCAAGAACTACGGCCTGGGGCCGGACGAGGTCGACATCGTCGTCGTCACCGACTCCGAGGGCATCCTCGGGATCGGCGACCAGGGCGTCGGCGGCATCGCCATCACGACGGGCAAGCTGTCGGTCTACACCGCGGCCGCCGGCATCCACCCGCGCCGCTGCGTCCCCGTCGTGCTCGACGTGGGCACCGACAACCTGCGCCTGCTCAACGACGAGAACTACGTGGGTGAGCGGCACGCCCGCGTCCGCGGGGACAGGTACGACGAGTTCCTGGACCTGTTCGTGAAGACGGTCGCCCGGCTCTACCCCAACGCGCTGCTGCACTTCGAGGACTTCGCCGCCGCCAACGCGCACCGGCTCCTCACGCAGTACCGCGACGAGCTGTGCACCTTCAACGACGACATCCAGGGCACGGCTTCCGTCGTGCTGGCGGCGGTCCTCGCCGCCGTCCAGCGCACCGGCGGCCGGATGCGGGACCAGCGCGTCGTCGTGCACGGTGCCGGTACCGCGGGTGCGGGCATCGCCGAGGTGATGCGCGACGTGATGGTCCAGGAGGGACTGAGCCGGGAGGAGGCCAACGACCGCTTCTGGGCGCTCGGCAGCCGCGGACTGCTCGTCGAGGGCAACCGCATGCGCGACTTCCAGGAGCCGTTCGCGCGCGGCGCCGACGAGGTCGCCGGCTGGGCCAGCGACAACGGGCGCATCGGCCTCGAGGAGGTGGTGCGGCAGGCGCGGCCCACGACCCTGATCGGCACCTCAGCCCAGCCCGGGTCCTTCACCGAGGCCATCGTGCGCGAGATGCACAAGCACGCGCCGCGGCCCATCATCATGCCCCTGTCCAACCCGACCCCCTTGTCGGAGGCGAAGCCCGAGGACATCCTGGCGTGGACCGACGGGCAGGCCCTCATCGCCACCGGGTCGCCGTTCGCCCCGGTCGTGCGCGGGACCACGCGGTACCGCATCGCGCAGGCCAACAACGCGCTCGTCTTCCCCGGCCTCGGGCTGGGCGTCTCGGTGAGCAAGGCGAGCCGGGTCACCGACGGCATGGTCATCGCCGCCGCCCGGGCCGTCGCATCGCTCATGGAGGACGCCGTCGCGCCGGGTGACTCGCTCCTGCCATCGGTCAACCAGCTCCGCACCGTGTCCGCGACCGTGGCCGTCGCGGTCTGCCGGACGGCCGAGGAGGAGGGGCTGGCGCGTGCCGACCTCGGGGACCCGATCCAGGCCGTCATCGAGCAGATGTGGCAGCCCAACTATGCCCGGGTGGTGCTTGGTTGACCGGTCCCCATGGCGGACGCGGGGCGCTCCCCGGGCGCCCTGCACCCCGCTAGGGTAGGCACCGTGACTCGTACGGTAGCGGTGTTCCTGCACCCGGAGAAGGAAGAAGCGCAGGAGGGGGCTGCGTCGGTCATCGACGCGCTCGCGGAACTGGGCTTCGAGGCGAGGGTCTGGCCGCAGGACCTCGACCGGCTCAACGGTCGGATCAACCGCGCCAAGGTCCATCCCCTCGACGCCGACACCCCGGCCGAGCTGGCCATCGTCTTCGGCGGCGACGGCACCATCCTGCGCGCCGCCGCCTGGGCGCTCCCGCTCGACGTGCCGGTCCTGGGTGTCAACCTCGGGCACGTCGGGTTCCTCGCCGAACTCGAGCCCTCCGACATCCACACCCTGCCGATGGCCGTCGCGGAGAAGCGCTACGCCGTCGAGGAACGACTCGTGCTCGACGTCCTCGTCCACCGCGACGGGGAGGAACGCTGGCGCTCGCCCGCCATCAACGAGGTCTCGCTCGAGAAGCTCGCCCGCGAGCGGATGATCACGGTCCTCGTGAGCATCGACGGCCGGCCGCTGAGCCGCTGGTCCTGCGACGGGGTGCTGGTGAGCACCCCCACCGGGTCCACCGCGTACGGTTTCTCCGCCGGAGGCCCCGTCATCTGGCCCGACGTGCAGGCGATGCTCGTGGTGCCGCTGAGCGCCCACGCCCTCTTCAACCGTCCCATGGTCCTGAGCCCCACCTCGACGGTGAACTTCGTCCAGCCCGAGGAGGGGCCGCACGGCATCATCTGGTGCGACGGCCGCACCAGCTACGAACTCGCGCCCCGCGACAAGGTGACGATCACCTCGTCGCAACACACCATGAAGATCCTCCGCCTCTCGGAGCAACCGTTCACCACCCGGCTCGTGAAGAAGTTCGCACTGCCGGTGGAGGGTTGGGGAAGGCGCTGACGTGCTGCTCGAACTCTCGCTGAGCGACTTCGGCGTCGTCGCGGGCACGGCGATCGAGCTCCGCCCGGGCCTCGTCGCGCTGACCGGTGAGACGGGGGCGGGCAAGACGATGATTGTCTCCGGCCTCGGCCACCTCCTCGGCCAGCGCGCGGACGCCGGCATCGTGCGGCGCGGCGCAGAACGGGCCGTCGTGCGCGGCCGCTGGCAGGTCGACGACACGGTGGGTGACGCCGTGAAGGAGCTGGGCGGTGACGTCGACGACAACGAGCTCGTCACCGTGCGGCAGATCGCCGCCAACGGCCGGTCCCGCGCCGTAGTCGGTGGCGCCCCGGCCCCGATCTCCACCCTCGCCGCGCTCGAGCTCGCGACGATCCACGGCCAGTCGGAACAGCTCCGGCTCGCGTCCCCCGACAGGCAGCGGGAACTCCTCGACGCGCACGCGCGGCCGCCGGGCCTCGACCGCTACCGCGACGCCTATCGGGAGCGCGAGCAGGCCGCCGCGGAACTGCGCGAACTGGACTCCGCAGCGATGGAGCGCGCCCGCGAGGCCGACATGCTGCGGTTCGGGCTCGAGGAGATCGCCGCCGTCGAGCCCCGGCCGGGCGAGGACCCGGAGCTCGAGGCCGAGCAGCGGCGACTCCAGGACCTCGACGAGCTGCGCCAGCTCGCGGGGACCGCGCAGGCGTCGCTCAGCGGCGACGAGTACGACTACGAGGCACCCAGCGCGGTGGGACTCGTGGGCCAGGCCAGGAAGGTGCTCTCCTCGCTCGCGGACAGGGACGAGCAGGCCAGGGCGCTCGCCGGGCGCGCCCAGGAGGCGAGCCTCCTCGTCGACGAGCTCGCGGCCGACGTGTCGTCCTACCTCGCGGACCTGGTCGACGACCCGCTACGGCTCGAGGCCGTGGCGGAGCGCCGCGCCCGTCTCGCGACCCTGACGCGGAAGTACGGCGCCACGATCGACGAGGTGCTGGCCTGGTCGGAGGAGTCGGCGCTCCGTCTCGCCCAACTCGACGGCTCCGACGAGCGCATCGTCGAACTCCGGGGCCGGGTGGCGGCCCTGGACGCCGAGCTCCGTGAACTCGCCGCCGGCATCACCGCGCGGCGCCGCGAGGCGGCCGCGTCGCTGGCCGACCAGGCCCACCGAGAACTCGCGGCGCTCGCCATGCCGCACGCCCGCCTGGAGTTCCAGGTGGGAGAGGCGCCGCTCGGCACCCACGGCGCGGACCGCGTCGAGCTGATGTTCTCCGCGAACCCGGGCGCAGCCCCGGGCCCGCTGGGCAAGGTCGCGTCGGGCGGCGAACTCTCCCGCGTGCGGCTGGCGCTCGAGGTCGTGTTGGCCGGGGCGGACGGCGGGCACACGTTCGTGTTCGATGAGGTCGACGCCGGCGTCGGCGGCGCGGTCGGCCTCGAGATCGGGCGACGACTGCAGCGGCTCGCGACCGCCTCGCAGGTCATCGTCGTGACCCACCTCGCGCAGGTGGCGGCCTTCGCGGACCAGCACTTCGTCGTCCACAAGTCCAGCGACGGACGCGTGACCACGTCGGACGTCCGCGAGGTGGTCGGCGACGAGCGGGTAGCGGAGCTCGCCCGGATGATGGGTGGCTCGTCGGACACCGCCGCCGCGCTCGAGCACGCGGCGGAGCTGCTCGACGAGGCTGCGCGGGACGCCCCGGCCTAGGTAGAGTCGGGCGGGTGAGCAACCCCCGACTTCTCCTGATCGACGGCCACTCGATGGCGTACCGCGCGTTCTTCGCGCTGCCCGTGGAGAACTTCTCCACCACCACCGGGCAACACACCAACGCGGTCTTCGGCTTCACGTCGATGCTGATCAACGTGCTGCGGGACGAGAAGCCCACCCACATCGCCGTGGCGTTCGACGTGGCGCGGGAGTCGTTCCGCACGGAGGCGTACCCGGAGTACAAGGCGAACCGGAGCAAGTCGCCCGACGAGTTCCGCGGCCAGGTGGAGCTGATCAAGGACGTGCTGCGGGCGCTCAACATCGTGTTCATCGAGAAGCCCGGCTTCGAGGCCGACGACCTGATCGCCACCCTGTCCACGCAGGCCACCGCCGAGGGCTACGACGTCGCCATCGTCAGCGGCGACCGGGACGCGATGCAGCTCGTCAACGAGCACGTCACGCTGCTCTACCCGCGCAAGGGCGTGTCCGACCTGGCGCGGATGACGCCGCAGGCCGTGGAGGAGAAGTACCTCGTCACGCCCGCGCGCTACCCGGAGCTGGCGGCCCTGGTGGGGGAGACGAGCGACAACCTCCCCGGCGTGCCAGGGGTAGGGCCCAAGACAGCCGCCAAGTGGCTCGCGGAGCACGACGGGCTGGAGAACCTCATCGCCCGCGCCGAGCAGGTGCGCGGCAAGGCCGGCGAGAGCTTCCGGGAGCGGCTCGACGACGTGCGCCGCAACCGGCGGCTGAACGCGCTGGTGCGCGACGTGGAGATCGACTGCGTCCCGTCGCAGCTCATCAGGACCGAGTGGGACCGTGCGAAGGTCGGGGAACTGTTCGGCGCGCTGGAGTTCCGGGTCCTGCGCGAACGCCTCGGGGAACTCTCCGACGGGGCCGACGAGGAGGTCACCGACGAGAAGTTCGTCGTCGAGGGCGAGAAGCTCGCGCCCGGCGCCGTCGCGGACTGGCTGGCACGCCATGGCGCGGGGGAGCTGGGCGTGCACTTCGTCGGCCGCTGGGGCTCGGGCACCGGCGACGTGACCGGCGTCGGCCTCGCCGCGCCGGACGGCCAGGGCGCCTACCTCGACACGGCGAGCTTCACCCCCGAGGACGACGCCGCCTTCGCGGCCTGGGCCTCGGACGCGAGCTGCGCCAAGCTCGTCCACGACGCCAAGGGACCGATGCTCGGGGCCGCGGGCCGTGGCTGGGAACTCGACGGCGTCGCCTGCGACACGATGCTTGCCGCCTACCTCCTGCACCCCGACCAGCGCAGCCATCGGCTCGAGGACCTCGTCCTGCGCTACCTCAAGCGTGAGCTCGCGACGGAGCAGGCGGGCGACGGGGACCAGCTCGCGTTCGACTTCGGCGACGACGTCACCGCCGACGACGCCCTGCTGCGCGCCCGGGCCGTGTTCGACCTCGCCGCAGTCCTCCGCGAACGGCTCGACGAGCGCAACCAGCTCCGCCTCCTCGAGACGCTCGAGCAGCCGCTGATGAAGGTGCTGTCCCGGATGGAGCGCACCGGCATCGCCGTCGACGAGGAACGGCTGCGCCGGCTCCGGGACGAGTTCGACCGGGCCGTCGCGGCCGCCCAGCAGGCCGCCTTCGAGGTGCTCGGCCACGAGGTGAACCTCGGCTCGCCCAAGCAGCTCCAGGCGGTGCTGTTCGACGAGCTGGGCATGCCCAAGACGCGCAAGACGAAGTCCGGCTACACCACGGATGCGGAGGCGCTCGCCGGGCTCTACGAGAAGACCGAGCACCCGTTCCTGGGTCACCTGCTGGCCCACCGCGACCAGATCCGGCTGCGCCAGACGGTGGACGGGCTGATGGCCGCGATCCGCGAGGACGGCCGCATCCACACCACCTACCAGCAGACCATCGCGGCGACGGGGCGCCTGTCGTCGACGGACCCGAACCTCCAGAACATCCCAATCCGCACGTCGCTCGGCCGCCAGATCCGCACCGCCTTCGTGCCGGGGGAGGGCTTCGAGTCGCTGATGAGCGCCGACTACTCACAGATCGAGATGCGGCTGATGGCCGACGCGTCCGGTGACGAGGGGCTGATCACGGCCTTCCAGTCCGGACGGGACTTCCACAACGAGATGGCTTCCAAGGTGTTCGCCGTGGAGCCCGGGGCGGTCACGGGCGAGATGCGCGCGAAGATCAAGGCCATGAACTATGGCCTTGCCTACGGGCTCAGCGCCTTCGGGCTGTCGAACCAGCTGAAGATCTCCGTGGCCGAGGCCCGCGAGCTGATGGACGACTACTTCGAGCGGGTCGGGGGCGTGCAGCGCTACCTGGCCGATGTGGTCGACGAGGCGCGGCGCCGCGGCTACACGGAGACAATGCTCGGCCGACGGCGCTACCTGCCGGATCTCACGTCGTCGAACCGGCAGCGCCGTGAGATGGCTGAGCGGGCGGCGCTGAACTCACCCGTCCAGGGGTCGGCGGCCGACGTCATCAAGCTGGCGATGCTGGGTGTCGACGAGGCGCTGGAGCGCTCGGCACTGCGGAGCCGGGTGCTGTTGCAGGTCCATGACGAGCTGGTGCTGGAGGTGGCCCCGGGCGAGGCCGAGGCCCTCTCGTCGCTCGTCTCCGAGGCGATGGCGGGGGCCGCCGACCTCAAGGTGCCGCTGGCGGTGTCAGTCGGGGTGGGCGACAACTGGGAGACGGCGGCCCACTAGACCAGGGAGCCGTAGAAGAAGACCCGGGACTTCCAGGGGTCCTCGCCGGCGTCCTCGTCCGCCGAGCCGTCGAAGTCCCAGCAGATGATCATGGCGAGCTCGGGGGCGCCCTCGAAGTCGATCATCACGTCGGAGTCGGGGTCGTACTCGTCGACCCACACCTTCTTCGCCTCGGTGAACTCGTAGCAGGCCACCTCGCCGTCGGAGGAGTAGAGCTTGATGAGGTCGCCGGGCTTCAGCCGGGACTCGCCGCCCTCGTACATCTCGTTGCCCAGCGCTCCGCCGTTGCGGTACGTGTGGATGGACAGGACCGCCTTGCCCTCGGTGGGGCCGGGCTTCGGACCGTTGCTCCACCAGGAGGCGGTGCGCTTCTCCGCGGGCGGCGGCGCCGCGATGTTGCCGTTCTCGTCCTCGCCGAGCGCGAGCACCTTCTCGTCCACGGTGAGCCCGCCCTCGAAGGTGTAACGGACCGGCTCGAAGCCCTCCGTCGCGGTGGTGCACTCGTACTGCGCGGCGGGCGCCGACGACGCGTCCGCGCTTGGTGCGGCTGCGGAACTGGTGGGGGACCCGGACTCGGGCGCGCTGGTGACCGGCCCGGGGCTGGGCAGCCCGGCGGTGTCAGGCGTCGGCGCGGGCCGGGCGAGGTACAGTCCGCCGACGACGACTAGTATGACTGCCACGACGGCGGCGACGATGACCAGCACGCGGTTCCGGTTGCTCACGTAGCGGAGTATAACGAGAACCTCAAATCCGGGTGGCCGCGGATTGACCCGCGCGCGTGAGTCGCATAGGCTTGGACAGCACTGTGGCCTGCTGTCCCTCGGACCGAGTAGGGTCAGCGCGTTGTTAGTTCCGATTAGCGACTGGGCCGCAGAGACCAGAAAAGCCATCCAATCGGAGCCCTACTACATGACCTCTCCCACTGAGGCGTCGGCCGTCACGGTTGACGATTTCGCCAGCCCGGAAGCCTTCCTCGAGGCTGTTGATGCCACCATCAAGTACTTCAACGACGGGGACATCGTCTCCGGCACCGTTGTGAAGGTCGACCGGGACGAGGTCCTGCTCGACATCGGTTACAAGACCGAAGGCGTTATTCCTTCCAAGGAACTCTCCATCAAGCACGACGTCGATCCGTTCGACGTGGTCCAGGTCGGCGATGAAGTCGAGGCCCTGGTCCAGCAGAAGGAGGACAAGGAAGGCCGTCTCATCCTGTCCAAGAAGCGCGCGCAGTACGAGCGGGCCTGGGGCACGATCGAGAAGATCAAGGAAGAGGACGGCGTGGTCACCGGCTCCGTCATCGAGGTGGTCAAGGGCGGCCTGATCGTCGACATCGGCCTCCGCGGCTTCCTGCCGGCGTCCCTCGTCGAGATGCGTCGCGTCCGTGACCTCCAGCCGTACGTCGGCATGGAGCTCGAGGCGAAGATCATCGAGCTCGACAAGAACCGCAACAACGTGGTCCTCTCCCGTCGTGCGTGGCTCGAGCAGACCCAGTCCGAGGTCCGTCACACCTTCCTCACGCAGCTCCAGAAGGGCCAGATCCGCAAGGGTGTCGTGTCCTCGATCGTCAACTTCGGCGCGTTCGTCGACCTTGGCGGCGTCGACGGCCTCGTGCACGTCTCGGAGCTGTCCTGGAAGCACATCGACCACCCGAACGAGGTCGTCGAGGTCGGCATGCCCGTCACCGTCGAGGTGCTCGAGGTGGACATGGACCGCGAGCGCGTGTCCCTGTCGCTCAAGGCCACCCAGGAAGACCCGTGGCAGACCTTCGCCCGCCTGCACCAGATCGGCCAGATCGTGCCCGGCAAGGTCACCAAGCTCGTTCCGTTCGGTGCATTCGTGCGCGTCGGTGAGGGCATCGAGGGCCTGGTCCACGTCTCCGAGCTGGCCGAGCGCCACGTCGAGATCCCGGAGCAGGTCGTCACGGTCGGCGACGACGTCATGGTCAAGGTCATCGACATCGACCTCGATCGCCGCCGCGTCTCCCTCTCGCTGAAGCAGGCCAACGAGGGCGTAGACATCGCCGCGGACGAGTTCGATCCGTCGCTGTACGGCATGACCGCGTCCTACGACGACCAGGGCAACTACATCTACCCCGAGGGCTTCGATCCGGAGACCAACGAGTGGAAGGAAGGCTACGAGGAGCAGCGCGCTGCTTGGGAAGCCCAGTACGCCCAGGCCCAGGCCCTGTGGGAGGCGCACAAGCGCCAGGTCGAGGAAGCCGAGAGCGGCGACCGCGAGGTCCCGGCCTCCGTCGGCGCGGAGTACGTGGCCGAGACCCCGTCCGAGGGTTCGCTGGCCTCGGACGAGGCCCTGCAGGCCCTTCGTGACAAGCTCACCGGCGGTCGCTGACCCCGGCCGAAGCCGATGAACGACGGCGCCCCTCGCACCAGCGAGGGGCGCCGTCGCCGTCGTTGCGGCAGGATGATCCCATGCCACGGATTGCACTGACCGGAGGGATCGCGTCGGGAAAGTCGACCGTCGCGCGCATGCTCGAGGCCCGCGGCGTCGTCATCGTCGACTCCGACGTGCTGGCGCGGGAGGTGGTGGAGCCGGGCACCGAGGGCCTGGATGCCATCGTCGAACGCTTCGGCTCGAGCGTGCTCCAGCCAGACGGCTCCCTCGACCGGGCCCGGCTCGGCAGCCTGGTGTTCGCCGACCCCGCAGCGCGGGCGGACCTCAACGCCATCGTGCACCCGCTCGTCCGGCGCCGGGCGGAGGAACTGGAGGCTGCGGCCCCGGCAGGCGCGCTCGTCGTGCAGGTCATCCCGCTCCTCGTGGAGGCCGGATTGGTCGGCGGCTTCGACCACGTGATCGTGGTCGACGTCGCCGTCGATGAGCAGTTGCGCCGGCTGATGTCACGAAACGGCTACTCGTGCGACGAGGCGATGGCCCGGATCCGCGCCCAGGCAACCCGCGAGGAGCGACTCCGGGTGGCCGACACCGTCATCGACTCCAGCGGCAGCCTCGCGGAGACCGAGGCCCAGGTGCAGGCAGCCCTCGACCGGATCGTGGCCAGCACCGACCAGGGGTCCTGAGCCCACCGGGCAGGCAAAAAAAACCCGGCCGCGCCCCATTGGGGACGCGGCCGGGCCACCGTATTGTTGTTCGGCGCTAGACCCTTCGGCCTGCGACGAGGTTGTAGATAACCAGCGCCACGACGACGATGAGCAGCAGATGAATCAGACCGCCACCGATGTTCGTGAGCAGGCCGATGAGCCAGATCGCGAGGATGATCGCGATGATGATCCATAGAATTCGGGCCATGATTAACTCCTTCCCTGATACGGGATACAAACGTTAGCGGTAAGCCCGTTCACACGCGGATAACCGCGCTATTTTGCTAGTCACCGGCGTGTCGGGGTGCGCCTGACGTCAGGCCTCGTCTCCCCAAGGGGGACAGGTGCAAACAAGGTTCCGGTCGCCGTAGGCGTTGTCGATACGGCCCACCGGGGGCCAGTATTTGTCGACACGGAATGCGCCCGCCGGGAAACACGCCTGTTCGCGGCTGTATTTGCGGTCCCATTCCGCCACGAGGTCCTCGGTGGTGTGCGGGGCGTGCCGCAATGGCGATTCATCGACGGTCAGCTTCCCCGACGCCACTTCCTCCGCCTCGCGCGCGATGTCGAGCATCGCGTCGCAGAACCGGTCCAGCTCGAAGAGCGTCTCGGACTCCGTCGGCTCGACCATGAGGGTGCCGGCGACCGGCCACGACATGGTCGGTGCGTGGAACCCGTGGTCGATGAGCCGCTTGGCGACGTCGTCGACGGTGACGCCGGAGGAGGCGAACACGCGGGTGTCGAGGATGCACTCGTGCGCCACCCGACCGGACTCGCCCTGGAACAGGATCGGGAACTTGTCCCTCAGCCTGGCGGCGATGTAGTTCGCGTTCAGGATCGCCACCCGGGTGGCTTGGGTGAGGCCCTTGCCGCCCATCAGCAGGATGTACGCCCACGAGATGAGCAGGATCGACGCCGAGCCGTAGTGCGCAGCAGCGACCGCGCCCTCCTCGCCGGTGGCGGGGTCCTTGGGCAGGTGCTCCACGAGGTGGGGCTTGACGCCGATGGGGCCCATGCCTGGACCGCCACCGCCGTGCGGGATGGCGAACGTCTTGTGCAGGTTCAGGTGGCTGACGTCGCCGCCCAGCTCGCCGAGCTTCGCCAGCCCCACGAGCGCGTTCATGTTCGCCCCGTCGATGTACACCTGGCCGCCGTGGGCGTGGGTGATGTCGGCGACCTCGCGGATCGTCTCCTCGAAGACGCCGTGCGTCGACGGGTAGGTCACCATCACGCACGACAGCCGGTCGCCCGCGGCCTCGGCCTTCGCCCGGAAATCCTCGATGTCGATGTCGCCGTTGTCGGCTGCCTTCACGGCGACCACCTTCAGCCCCGCCATGCTGGCCGACGCGGGGTTGGTGCCGTGCGCGGACGTCGGGATCAGGCACACGTCCCGGTCCTCGCCCTGGGCGCGCTGGTACGACGCGATGGTCATCAGGCCGGCGAACTCGCCCTGGGCGCCCGAGTTGGGCTGCATGGAGAACGCGGCGTATCCGGTGATCTCGCACAGCTTCGCCTCGAGGTCCCTCACGACCTCGCGGTAGCCCTCCGCCTGGTCGGCGGGGGCGTACGGGTGGAGGCCCGCGAACTCGGGCCACGACACCGGCATCATTTCGACGGCGGCGTTCAGCTTCATCGTGCAGGAGCCGAGCGGGATCATCGCGCGGTCGAGCGCCAGGTCGCGGTCGGACAGGCGGCGCATGTAGCGCATCATCTCCGACTCGGCCCGGTTCATGTGGAACACGGGGTGCGTCAGGAACTCGCTGGAGCGCAGCTTCCCGTCGGAGATCGACGGGGCATCGGAGAACGCCGGCTCGTCCTCGATGCCGAACGCCCGCAGCAGGCGGGTGACGACGTCGCGGTCCGTGGTCTCGTCGACGGAGAGCCCGATGCGGTCGCTTCCGATGCGGCGCAGGTTGATCCCGCGACGCTCGGCCGCCATCAGCACGTCGGCCTGGGTCTCGCCGACGTTGACGGTGATGGTGTCGAAGAACTCCTGCGTCTCGACCGTGAAACCGCCGGCGCGGAGTGCCTCGGCGATCGTGACCGTCCAGAGGTGGACGCGCTCCGCGATCGCCTTGAGGCCGCGGGGCCCGTGGAACACGGCGTACATGGAGGCCATGACCGCCAGCAGCGCCTGGGCGGTGCAGACGTTCGACGTCGCCTTCTCGCGCCGGATGTGCTGCTCGCGGGTCTGGAGCGCGAGCCGGTACGCACGTCGCCCGGCGGAGTCCACCGACACGCCGACGAGTCGGCCCGGCATGGTGCGCTTCAGGGCGTCGGTGCACGACATGAACGCGGCGTGCGGGCCGCCGTAGCCCATCGGCACGCCGAAGCGCTGGGCCGACCCCACGACGATGTCCGCGCCCATCGCGCCCGGTTCCTTGACCAGCGTGAGCGCCAGCAGGTCCGAGGTGACGACGACGATGCCGCCGGCGGCGTGGACGGCCTCGCACTGCGGGGTCAGGTCCCGCAGTTCGCCGTGGGTGCCGAGGTGGGCGAGCGCGGCGCCGAACACCTCGTCGGCGGGCAGCTCTTCGATCGGCCCCACCACGCAGTCCACGCCCAGCGGCCGGGCCCGGGTGAGGATGACGGCGATGACCTGGGGGTGGAGCTGCTCGTCGACGAAGAACCGGTGCTTGCGTCCCTTGGTCTGACGCAGTGCCATAGCCATCCCCTCGGCGGCGGCGGACGCCTCGTCGAGGAGGCTGGCGTTCGCCACGGGCAGCCCCGTGAGGTCGCTCACCATGGTCTGGAAGTTCAGCAGCGCCTCTAGCCGGCCCTGGGAGATCTCCGGCTGGTACGGCGTGTAGGCGGTGTACCAGGCCGGGTTCTCGAAGATGTTGCGCTGGATGGCCGGTGGAGTGACGGTGCCGTAGTAGCCCTGCCCGATCATCGACGTCATGACCTTGTTCTTCGCGCCGACCGCCCGGAGATGGCCGAGCAGCTGCCCCTCGGTCATCGGCTCCCAGCCGAGGTCGTCGGACTGGCGGAGGCTCGCTGGAACGGTCTGGCTGATCAACTCGTCGAGGGAGCCCACGCCGATCGTCGCCAGCATCGTCTCCATCTCTTCGGGCGACGGGCCGATGTGCCGCCGGTTGGCGAAGTCATCTGGGTTGTAGCCGGTGGGCTGCCACATCAGCCGATCATCTCCTTGTAGGCCGCCTCGTCCATGAGCGAGTCGAACGCGGCCTCGTCGGTGACCCTCATCCGGAAGAACCATGCCTCGGTGGCGTCGGCGTTGACGGTGGCGGGGTCGTCGACGACCGCCTGGTTGACCTCGGTGATCTGGCCGTCGAGCGGGGCCGTGATGTCGGAGGCCGTCTTGACGGACTCGATGACGACGATCTCGTCACCCTTGGTGACCTCCTCGCCCTCCTCCGGGAGCTCGATGAAGACGATGTCGCCGAGCTCGTCGGCCGCGTACTGCGTGATCCCCACGGTGACGATGCCGTCGGCGAGGGAGAGCCATTCGTGCTCTTCGGTGTACTTGATCATGGGGTGCTCCTTAGCGCTTGTAGTGGAGGTTGACGAAGGGAAGATCGGTGACGGTCAGGGGGATCCGCTTGCCGCGGAGTTCGGCGAACACGGTGCTGCCCGGCTCGGTGCCGGCCGGCAGCATCGCCATCGCGATGGGGCCGCCGACCGTCGGCCCGAAGCCGCCGGAGGTGACGACGGCGAGCACCTCGGTTGAGGTCTCGTCGGCGAAGAGCTCGACGCCCTCCCGGACCGGCGCACGTCCCTCGGGGCGGAGGCCGACGCGGACGCGCGACGGGCCGTCGTCGAGCTCGGGGCCGATCACGTCGGCGCCCGGGTAGCCGCCCTCCCGGCTGCCGCCCGGCCGGCGCACCTTCGGGACGGACCAGGCCAGCCCGGCCTTCGCGGGGGTGATCTCGGGGGAGAGGTCGTGGCCGTACAGCGGCATGCCCGCCTCCAACCGCAGCGAGTCGCGCGCGCCGAGGCCGATGGGCCAGACCGCGCCGTCGGCGAGCAGCGCCTCCGCGAAGGCCACGGCGGCGCCCTCGGGCAGCGACACCTCGAAACCGTCCTCCCCGGTGTAGCCGGAGCGCGAGATCCACAGCTCGTGGCCCTCCCAGTCCAGCACCCGGTTGTCCATGAACACCATCTCCGTGACCGCGGGGACCAGCCGGGCGAGGTGTTCCTCGGCCAGCGGTCCCTGGAGCGCCAGCAGGGCCCGGTCGGTCACATGCTCGACCTCGATCCCGTCCACCGATCGCAGCACACCCAGGTCGTGGTCGGTGCGGGCGGCGTTGACGACGAGGTAGAAGTGCGTGTCGTGGTTGGCGAACATGAAGTCGTCCAGGATGCCGCCGGACGCGTCGGTGAACAGTCCGTAGCGCTGCCGCCACGGCTGGAGCCCCGCGACGCTCGCCGGGGTGACGGTCTCGAGGGCCGCCGCCACGGCCTCGGGCGACTCGCCACGGACGAGCACCTGGCCCATGTGGCTCACGTCGAACAGGCCCGCAGCCTCACGGGTGTGGTTGTGTTCGCTCATGAGCCCCGTCGGGTACTGCACGGGCATGTCCCAGCCCGCGAACGGCACCATCCTGGCGCCCTTGGCCACGTGGAACTCGTGGAGCGGGGTCTGTCGTAACTCGGTCATGTGATCCCTCCACCGGGCCCGGACTTTCCGGCACCCGACTGCGTCGTCGGTGCCCCCTCTGTCCTTGGTGCCTGAGATATTTCATCCGTCGGCGGGCCGGGAGGCCTCTTTCCAGAGTCGTTGTCCGTCGCGGTCCGGGGGCCTGAGAGTTTCCGGGGCGGTTGCTCCTTCGGCACCGGCTGAGCCGGTTCTCCCGCGACACGGGCAAGCATAAGCCATCCCGGCGGCCGTGGTCAGCGGTTGGCCTCGATCATCTGGCGGAGCTCCTTCTTGAGGTCGTGGATCTCGTCGCGGTGACGCGCCGCGAGCTCGAACTGCAGCTCGGAGGCCGCCTGGTGCATCTGTGCGGTGAGGTCCTCGATGAGCTTGGCCAGCTCCTGCTCCGCCATGGCCGACGTGTCCAGCTTCTTGCTCGCACCCAGCAGTTCCTTCGTGTCGGCGTCCTCGCGGGCGAGCAGTTCGGACACGTCGGCGATCCGCTTGCGCAGCGGTTGCGGGTCGATCCCGTGCTCGAGGTTGTAGGCCACCTGGATGTCGCGGCGGCGGTTCGTCTCGTCGATGGCGGCCTGCATCGACGGGGTGATCTTGTCCGCGTACATGTGCACCTGGCCGCCGACGTTGCGGGCCGCGCGGCCGATCGTCTGGATCAACGAGCGCTCCGAGCGGAGGAAGCCCTCCTTGTCGGCGTCGAGGATCGCGACGAGGGACACCTCGGGGAGGTCGAGGCCCTCCCGCAGGAGGTTGATGCCCACGAGCACGTCGAACTCGCCGCGACGGAGGTCCCGCAGGAGGTCGAGGCGCTGCAGCGTCGCCACGTCGGAGTGCAGGTAGCGCGTACGGATCCCGGCCTCGACGAGGTAGTCGGTCAGGTCCTCGGCCATCTTCTTCGTCAGCGTCGTGACGAGCACCCGCTCGTTGCGGGCGACGCGGGCCTGCACCTCGCCGATGAGGTCGTCGATCTGGCCCTTGGTGGGTTTGAGCACGATCTCCGGGTCGACGAGGCCGGTGGGACGGATGATCAACTCGACCGCGTCCTTGCCCCGCTGCATCTCGTAGGGCCCGGGGGTGGCCGACAGGTAGACCGTCTGGCCGATGCGCTGCTCGAACTCGTCGAAGCGGAGCGGCCGGTTGTCCAGCGCGGTGGGGAGCCGGAAGCCGTGGTCCACGAGCGTGCGCTTCCGGGAGGCGTCGCCCTCGTACATGCCGCCGATCTGCGGCACGGTGACGTGCGACTCGTCGATCACGAGCACGAAGTCCTCGGGGAAGTAGTCGATGAGGCACGACGGCGGCGAGCCGGGCAGCCGGCCGTCGATGTGGAGGGAGTAGTTCTCGATACCCGAGCAGGTGCCGATCTGGCGCATCATCTCCAGGTCGTAGGTGGTGCGCATCCGCAGCCGCTGGGCCTCCAGCAGCTTCCCCTCGGCCTCCAGGTCCTGCAGGCGTGCCACGAGTTCGGCCTCGATCCCGGCGATCGCCCGCTCCATCCGGTCCTGGCCCGCCGCGTAGTGGGAGGCGGGGAAGATGTAGATCTCGTCCTCCTCTCGGATGGTATGGGCCGTCATCGGGTGGATGGTGGCGATGCGCTCGATCTCGTCGCCGAAGAACTCGATCCGGACCGCGTTCTCCTCGTACATCGGGTAGACCTCGAGGGTGTCGCCCTTCACCTTGAAGGTGCCGCGGCCACCGCCGATGTCGTTGCGGGCGTACTGGATGTGCACCAGGTGCCGCAGCAGCTCGTCGCGGTCCATCTCGTCGCCCACCCTGAGGGTGATGCGTTGTTCGAGGTACTCCTCGGGCGTGCCGAGGCCGTAGATGGCCGAGACGGTGGCGACGACGATCACGTCGCGGCGGGTGAGGAGCGAGCTGGTCGCCGCATGCCGCATCCGCTCCACCTCCTCGTTGAGCGAGGAGTCCTTCTCGATGTAGGTGTCGGTCTGCGGGAGGTACGCCTCGGGCTGGTAGTAGTCGTAGTAGGAGACGAAGTACTCGACGGCGTTTTCCGGGAAGAAGTCGCGGAGCTCGGCGGCGAACTGCGCGGCGAGCGTCTTGTTGGGCTGCATGATCAGCATCGGCCGCTGCAGCCGTTCGGCGAGCCACGCGATCGTGGCGGTCTTTCCGGTGCCCGTCGCGCCCAGCAGCACGACGTCCTTCTCGCCGGCCCTGATGCGCCGCTCGAGCTCGTCGATGGCCCTCGGCTGGTCCCCGGAGGGCTGGAAGTCGGAGTGGACGGTGAGCGGCGCGACTTGGCGCTGCAACTCCTCGATAGGACGCATGCACCAAGATTAGAACGTACCTACGACAATCCAAGGGTCAGGAGGCGGAGTCCAGGCAGTAGGTGCGATTCCACTCCGCGTAGCTGAACTGGTCCTCGCCCGGTCCGCACTCCGCGCCGGCCTCCTCGACGAGTTGGGCGACGCGGAAGTCCCCGTCCGGGCAGTCGACCCGGCGGACCGCCGCCAGCTGGTCGGTGTAGGCGTAGCAGCCACCCTCGACGAGCACCTCCGCGAGGCAGAGCGTGACGGTCGTCACGTCGCCCAGGTACTCGGTGTACTGGGTCATCGACTCGCCGCAGGTGCCGATCCCCTCGTGCGCGGCGACGACCTCGTAGACGATCCCGTCGCGTCCGTCGGCGGCGCAGTCGGCGGGCTGGAGGCGCGGGTCCTCCGGGGTGCCGGAGAGGAACACGCAGCTGCCGGGCGGATGCGGGTTGGCGCTCGGGGAGGCCGGGGCCGTCGGGGTGGAGGGACGAGTGGCCGGGTCGCCGGGACCGGGGGAGGCGGATTGGCTGGGGGTCGGCGTGCCCCCGGGCCACAGCATGAGCGCCACCATGCCGAGCACGACGATGACGGCGGTGGCGACCAGCGACACGATCGCGATGGTGCTGAGCCCGCGCTGCGGAGGACGTGCTGCGCGCGGCCGGCCCAGGTTCGTCATCGTTCCTCCCCGTCTAGCTGGAAGCGTACGCAGGGGAGGGTCAACCGGCTAGGGGCGATGGTCTCCGGCCACGGCGCGCTGCGCGTGGGCGCCCGGGTCGAACTGGATGCCGTGGGCGCCGCTGATGTTGGGGGTGACCACGCCGCGCGCCAGCCACACCAGGAGGTCGTGCGCGGGGCCGATCACAGTGGACGTGTCGCCCTCGTCGGCGCCGATGCGGGCGGAGAACCCCTCGTCCGTCACCAGGAGTATCGAGGGCAGGTCGCGGACGTGGGTGCGCCCGATCTCGAGCTCGAGCAGCGACGTGGTCACCGGATCCGCGATGGTCAGGGCCTCGTGGCCGACCAGATCGAAGTGGTGGACGACGACCTCCCGCAGGCGCACCAGCGGCAGGACGCTGGCGGGCAGTCGCCAGCTGTCGGTGAGTCGCACCGGCCGGTGCTCGTCCTCGAGGCGGGCCAGCGCCCGCTGCAGCTGTCCCGAGCTCTCGTCGAGCTGGATCTGCAGCGTCAGGCCCGCGTCCAGCGCGCGACGTTCCAGGGCCCGCTGGCGGTCCGCGGGCGTGAGGTGCATGCCCTCGCCGGCATCGGTCTCGATCCGCCGGAGCAGCGCCAGCATGCGGTTGGCGTCCTCGACGAGGTGCGCGGCGACGTGTGAACGGGTCCACCCGGGCAGCGATGTGGGTGCAGCCCAATCGCCCTCGTCGTACGAAATCGTGGTGCCGAGCAGGTGAGCGGTCTGCTCACGGATCGCGTCGATCACCTCGACGAACGTCGCCGCCTCGGTCATGTGTGCAAACCTACCAAAAGTCGTGTTGTCGGAGGGGGCGCATAGTATTGCGAGTTGTGAATGAACGGCTCGTGGTGCGCGGCGCGCGTGTGCACAATCTGAAGAACCTCTCGATAGACCTTCCCCGTGACTCGCTCATCGTCTTCACCGGACTGAGCGGTTCGGGGAAGTCGTCGTTGGCGTTCGACACGATCTTCGCCGAGGGGCAGCGCCGCTACGTCGAGTCGCTGTCCTCGTACGCGCGCATGTTCCTGGGCCAGATGGACAAGCCCGACGTCGACTTCATCGACGGCCTCTCCCCGGCGGTGTCGATCGACCAGAAGTCGACGAGCAGGAACCCGCGCTCCACCGTCGGCACCATCACGGAGGTCTACGACTACCTGCGCCTTCTCTACGCCCGCATCGGCGTCCCGCACTGTGAGGTCTGCGGCGCCCCCATCGGCAAGCAGACGCCGCAGCAGATCGTCGACCGCCTGATGGCGCTGGAGGAGGGCACCCGGTTCCAAGTCCTCGCGCCGCTCGTTCGCGGCCGCAAGGGTGAGTTCGCGGAGTTGTTCCGGCAGCTGCTCGGCGACGGCTACGCGCGCGTCCGGATCGACGGCGAGCTGTACCAGCTGACCGACCTGCCGGAGATCGACAAGAAACGCAAGCACGACGTCGAGGTGATCGTCGACCGGGCGGTGGTCAAGCCCACCGCGAAGCAGCGGATCACGGAGTCGGTGGAGACCGCGCTGACCCTCGCGGGCGGCATCGTCACGATCGACTTCGTCGACCTCCCGAAGGACGATCCCGAGCGCGAGAAGCGGTACTCGGAGAAGCTCGGCTGCCCGAACGACCACGACGTCCACATCGAGGAGCTCGAGCCGCGGCAGTTCTCGTTCAACGGGCCGTGGGGCGCGTGCCCCGCGTGCAGCGGCATCGGTTCCGTCCTCGATCCCGACCCCGAGCTCCTGGTGCCCGACGAGGACCTCTCCCTCGCCGAGGGGGCCATCGCGCCGTGGAACAACGCGCACATCCGCGGCCACTACGAGCACGTGCTCACCTCGCTCGCGGAGGAGCACGGGTTCTCGATGGTGACCCCCTGGCGCAAGCTCCCTGCCTCTGCGAAGAAGATCCTGCTGCACGGCGTCCCTGGGGCCGTGGTGGTGAAGTACCGCAACCGGTTCGGCCGCCAGCGCAGCTTCTCCCAGATGTACGAGGGCATCGTTCCCTTCATCCGCCGTCGCCACGACGAGGCCGAGACCGACTCCGCCCGTGACCGTTGGGGCGCGTACATGCGGGAGATCGCCTGCTCCACCTGCAACGGGGAACGGTTGAAGCCGTCGTCGCTCGCGGTGACGGTGCACGGCAAGAACATCTCCGAGCTCGTCGGCCTCTCGATCGCGGACGCCGCGGCATTCCTGGGCGGGATCGACCTGACGCCCACCGAGGCGAAGATCGCCGAGCGGGTGATCAAGGAGATCCTCGCGCGGCTGAAGTTCCTCCTCGACGTGGGCCTCGACTACCTGACACTGTCGCGCGCCGCCGCGACGCTCTCCGGCGGGGAGGCGCAGCGCATCCGCCTGGCGACGCAGATCGGGTCCGGTCTCGTCGGCGTGCTCTACGTGCTCGACGAGCCGAGCATCGGCCTGCACCAGCGCGACAACCTGCGGCTCATCGAGACCCTCGAACGGCTCCGCGACATGGGCAACACGCTCATCGTCGTCGAGCACGACGAGGACACGATCCGCGCCGCGGACTGGGTCGTCGACATCGGCCCCGGCGCGGGCGAGCTGGGAGGCGAGGTAGTCGTCTCCGGCACCGTCGAAGAGCTCCTGGCCAACCCCGACTCGAAGACCGGCCAGTACCTGTCGGGACGGCAGAGCATCGAGATGCCCGCGGTCCGGCGCACCGGCAACGGCAAGAAGTTGTCGGTCAAGGGAGCGCGGCACAACAACCTGCGCGACGTGGACGTCGACTTCCCGCTCGGGCGGCTCATCGCCGTGACGGGGGTGTCCGGCTCGGGCAAGTCGTCGCTGGTCAACGGCATCCTCTACCCGGCGGCGGCGAAGGCGATCTACAACGTCAAGGCCGTGCCCGGGAAGCACAAGAAGATCCAGGGGCTGGAGCACATCGACAAGGTGATCCAGGTGGACCAGTCGCCGATCGGCCGCACCCCGCGGTCCAACCCGGCCACCTACACGGGCGTGTTCGACAAGATCCGCAACCTGTTCGCGCAGACCCCGGAGGCGAAGGTCCGCGGCTACCAGGCCGGCCGGTTCTCGTTCAACGTGAAGGGCGGCCGCTGCGAGGCGTGCAAGGGTGACGGCACCATCCGCGTGGAGATGAACTTCCTGCCCGACGTGTACGTCCCCTGCGAGGTCTGCCACGGTGCCCGGTACAACCGCGAGACGCTGGAGGTGCACTACAAGGGCAAGTCCATCGCCGAGGTGCTCGACATGCCGATCGCGGAGGCGGTGGAGTTCTTCTCCTCGTTCAACATCATCTCCCGGCACCTGAAGACCCTCAACGAGGTCGGGCTGGGCTACGTCCGGCTCGGGCAGCCGGCCACGACCCTCTCCGGCGGCGAGGCGCAGCGCGTCAAGCTGGCCGCCGAGCTGCAGAAGCGGTCCACCGGCCGAACGCTCTACGTGCTCGACGAGCCCACCACCGGCCTCCACTTCGAGGACATCCGCCGCCTGCTCGCGGTGCTGCAGAAGCTCGTGGACCAGGGCAACACCGTCGTGGTCATCGAGCACAACCTGGACGTCATCAAGTCGGCCGACTGGCTGATCGAGATGGGCCCGGACGGCGGCAGCCGGGGCGGCACCCTCGTCGGCGCCGGCACGCCCGAGGAGATCGCCCGGATCGACGAGTCCGCCACCGGCCGCTTCCTGGCGGAGATGCTGTAGATGGCGGACCCCGCGTCGTACCGTCCCCGACCGGCGGACATCCCTACCTCACCGGGTGTCTACCGGTTCTTCGACGCGTTCGACAACGTCATCTACGTCGGCAAGGCGAAGAACCTGCGCAACCGGCTGAGCTCCTACTTCGTCGACCTCGGCTCCAAGCATTTCCGGACCCAGACGATGGTGCGGACCGCGGCGCGGGTGGACTGGACCGTGGTCGACACGGAGGTCGAGGCGCTGCAACTCGAGTACACGTGGATCCAGGAGTTCGACCCGCGGTTCAACGTGAAGTACCGCGACGACAAGTCCTACCCGTGGCTCGCGTTCACCGTCTCCGAGGAGTTCCCGCGCGTGTTCGTCGGGCGCGGCGCCAAGAAGAAGGGCACGCGCTACTTCGGCCCCTACGGCCAGGCCTGGGCCATCCGTGACACGGTCGACCTGCTCCTGCGCGTCTTCCCCATGCGCTCCTGCACCAAGGGCGTCTTCGACCGTGCCCGCCGCGACGGGCGACCCTGCCTGCTGGGGGACATCGGCAAGTGCTCCGCCCCCTGCGTCGGCCGCGTGTCCCCGGAGGAGCACCGTGACATCGTCGCCGATTTCATGAGTTTCATGGGCGGCAACACGGGCGCCATCATCGGGCGCATCGAGCGCGAGATGTACGACGCCTCCAAGGCGCTCAACTTCGAGCGCGCGGCCATCCTGCGCGACTCGCTCGGTGCGCTGAAGAAGGTGCAGGAGAAGCAGTCGGTGGTGTTCATGGACGGCACCCGGGCCGACGTCGTCGGGTTCGCCGAGGACGCGAACCAGGTGGCGGTGCAGATCTTCCACGTCGTCGACGGCCGGATCCTCGGAGAGCGCGGCTGGGTGGCGGACCGCCTCGACGACACGCCCCTGACGGAACTCATGGAACTCTTCCTCGGCCAGCTGTACGCGGCCGAGGACGCGCAGATCCCGCCGCTGATCCTGAGCTCGGTCGAGGCCGACGCCGCGGTGGCGGAGGTGCTGGGGGAGCGGCGCGGGGCGCGCGTCGAGATCCGTGTGCCGCTGCGCGGCGAGAAGCGGGCGCTGCTCAACACCGCGGTGAAGAACGCCCAGCTCGCACTCGACCAGCACAAGCTCAAGCGCGCCACGGACCTCACCACCCGAAACCAGGCGCTCGAGGAGATCGCCGACGCGCTCGGCCTGGCCGCGCCGCCGTTGCGGATCGAGTGCTACGACATCTCGCACACGATGGGCGAGGAGGTGGTCGGCTCCATGGTGGTGTTCGAGGACGGGCTCGCCCGCAACTCCGAATATCGGCGCTTCCTCATCAAGAGCTTCGAGGGCTCCGACGACGTCCGCGCCATCCGCGAGGTGCTCACCCGCCGGCTCCGCCGGCTGAGGGCGTCGGAGGACGACGAACTCGTGGACGCCACCACCGGCTCGGCCAGGCGGTTCAGCTACGCGCCCGCGCTGATCGTCGTCGACGGCGGCGCGCCCCAGGTCAACGCGGCGGCCCAGGTGCTCGAGGAGTTCGGGCTGACGGCCGACATCGCGTTGTGTGGGCTGGCGAAGCGACTCGAGGAGGTGTGGCTGCCCGGCGAGGAGTACCCGCTGATCCTGCCGCGCACCTCCGAGGGGCTGTACCTGCTGCAGCGCGCCCGCGACGAGGCGCACCGGTTCGCCATCACCTTCCACCGGCAGCGGCGCGGCAAGGCGGTCATCGAGTCGATCCTCGACGGCGTCCCCGGCCTCGGCGACGTGCGCAGGAAGGCCCTGCTGAAGTACTTCGGGAGCATGAAGAAGCTGCGGGCCGCCACCGTCGAGGAGATCGCGGAGGTGCCGGGCTTCGGCCTGCGGCTGGCGGCGTCCGTGCACGCAGCCGTCGCCGGCTCCGGTGGTGAGGCGGTGAACCTCACCACCGGCGAGGTGACCGAGCTCTGAGGTGACGGCCCGGTGGCCGAGCATGGGGTGCTCGGCCACCGGGCCGTCGTCGGGACCCGAGGGTCAGAGGATGCTGTGTCGGGCCTTGAACTCGCGACGGCGGGCGTGGAGGATCGGCTCGGTGTAGCCCGACGGCGACCGGGTCCCCTCCAGCGCCAGGTCCCGTGCGGCGCACCAGGCGATGGAGTCGTCGAACGACTCGCCCTCGCCCGGGGTCATGGGCAGGTAGCTCGGGTCACCGGCGTTCTGCTCGTCGACCACCCTCGCCATCCGCTGGAACGAGTCGACGACGAACTCCGCGGAGACGACGCCGTGGCGGATCCAGTTGGCCAGCATCTGGGAGCTGATCCGGCACGTCGCCCGGTCCTCCATGAGGTCCACGTCGTTGATGTCCGGCACCTTCGAGCAGCCCACGCCCTGCTCGATCCAGCGGACGACGTAGCCGAGGATCGACTGGCAGGAGTTGTCCACCTCGTTGCGCTTCTCCTCCTCGGTCCAGTCCGCCACCTCCGCCAGTGGGATCTCCAGCAGCTGCCGCACCGTGGCGCGCCGTCCCGAGCGGGCGATCTGAGCCTGCCGTTCGCGGACGTCCACCAGGTGGTAGTGCGTCGCGTGCAGCGTCGCGCCGGTGGGGGAGGGCACCCATGCGGTGTTGGCGCCCGCGGACGGGTGGCCGATCTTCTCCTCGAGCATGTCGGCCATGAGCTCGGTCTTGGCCCACATGCCCTTGCCGATCTGCGCGTGCCCGGGGAGCCCGGTGGCGAGGCCGACGTCGACGTTCCAGTCCTCGTAGGCGCGCATCCACGTCGCGGACTTCATCTCCGCCTTGCGGATCATCGGGCCGGCCTCCATGGACGTGTGGATCTCGTCGCCCGTGCGGTCGAGGAAGCCGGTGTTGATGAAGATGATCCGCTCGGCGGCCTCCTTGATGCAGGCGGCGAGGTTGACCGTGGTGCGGCGCTCCTCGTCCATGATGCCGACCTTGATGGTGTTGCGAGCGAGCCCCAGGACGTCCTCCACCGCCGAGAGGAGCTCGGTGGTGAAGCGGACCTCGTCGGGGCCGTGCTGCTTCGGCTTCACGATGTAGATCGAGCCCGCGCGGGAGTTCCCCCGCTTGTTCGAGGCCGACAGGCCGGGGATGGCGCAGAGGGTCGTGACGAGCGCGTCGAGGATGCCCTCAGGCAGCTCGCGCCCGTCGGCGTCGAGGACGGCCGGCGTCGTCATCAGGTGGCCGACGTTGCGGCACAGCATCAGCGCCCGGCCTGGGAGCCGCAGGTTGCAGCCCTCGGGCGTGGTGAACACGCGGTCGGGGTCGAGGGTGCGCGTGAAGGCGCGCTCGCCCTTGGACATGACCTGGGCGGCGGTGCCGTCGTTGAGACGGAGCCAGTTGCGGTAGCCGACCACCTTGTCGGGGCCGTCGACCGCGGCGACCGAGTCCTCGAAGTCCATGATCGCCGTGACGGCGGACTCCAGGACGATGTCCGCGACGTGCGCCTTGTCGTCGCGCCCGATCGGGTGGCCGGCGTCGATCTGGAGGTCGATGTGCAGGCCGTTCCGGCGGAAGAGGACGTGACCGGGCGACTCCGGTTCGCCGAGGAAGCCGGCGTAGGCGGTCTCGTCGGCGAGCCCGACGACCTCCCCGGACTCCAGCGTGGCCCGGAACCGGCGGCCCGCCTCGTAGCGGACCACGTCGGCGTGCGACCCGGACGACAGCGGGACCGAACGGTCGAGGAAGTCCCTCGCCCAGGCGATCACCCGGGCGCCGCGGACGGGGTTGTAACCCCGCCCGCGGGTGGCTCCGTCATCCTCGGCGATCGCGTCCGTGCCGTAGAGCGCGTCGTACAGCGAGCCCCAGCGCGCGTTGGCGGCGTTGATGGCGAAGCGCCGGTTCATCACCGGCACGACGAGCTGCGGGCCCGCGATCTCGGCGATCTCCGGGTCCACCCCGGCGGTGGTGGCGGCGACGTCCGTCGGCTCCTCCAACAGGTAGCCGATGGAGCGGAGGAACTCCTCGTAGTCGTCCGCCTCCGGCCGCCCCGGACGGGCGCGGTGGTACTCGTCGATGGCGGACTGCAGCCTGTCCCGCTCCCGGAGCAGCTCTCGGTTGCGGCCGGTGAACCGGGCGAACACCTCGACGAACCCCTCCCAGAACTGGTCGCTGTCGACGCCGGCGCAGGGGAGGGCGTCCGTGTCGAGGAACTCTACGAGCTTGCGGTCGACCCACAGGTCACCGAGGCGCGTGTGGGTCTCTTCGATCAACCGGGTCTGGTCGGTGGTCGTCATGGTGTTCTCCTGGTCTCAATCCGTCATGGTCAGAACTGTGCGGCCTCGGTCGAGTCCTTGAGCGCCGTCGTGGAGCTCTCGGGGTTGACCGCCGTGGCGATGTCGTCGAAGTAGCCGGTGCCCACCTCGCGCTGGTGCTTGGTGGCCGTGTAGCCGCGCTCCTCCGCCGCGAACTCGCGCTCCTGGAGCTCGACGTAGGCCGTCATGCCCTCGCGGGCGTAGCCGTGGGCGAGGTCGAACATCGAGTAGTTGAGGGCGTGGAAGCCGGCGAGCGTGATGAACTGGAACTTGTAGCCCATCGCGCCCAGCTCGCGCTGGAACTTGGCGATCGTGGCGTCGTCGAGGTGCTTGCGCCAGTTGAACGACGGCGAGCAGTTGTAGGCCAGCAGCTGGTCGGGGTGCTCGGCCTTGATGGCCTCCGCGAAGCGGCGGGCGACCTCGAGGTCGGGCGTGCCGGTCTCCATCCACAGCAAATCCGCGTACTGGGCGTACGCCTTGCCGCGTGCGATGCACGACTCGATGCCCGGGCGGACCTTGTAGAAGCCCTCGGCGGTGCGCTCGCCGGTGATGAACTCCTGGTCGCGCTCGTCGACGTCGGAGGTGATCAGGGTGGCGGACTCGGCGTCGGTGCGGGCGACGATGACGGTGGGGACGTCGGCGACGTCGGCGGCGAGGCGGGCCGCGTTGAGCGTGCGCTCGTGCTGCTTGGTGGGGATGAGGACCTTCCCTCCGAGGTGGCCGCACTTCTTCTCGGAGGCCAGCTGGTCCTCCCAGTGGACGCCCGCGGCACCGGCCGCGATCATCGACTTCATCAGTTCGTAGGCATTGAGTGGCCCACCGAAGCCGGCCTCGGCGTCGGCGACGATCGGGACGAGCCAGTCCTCGACCGTGCGGATGCCCTCGGAGTGCTCGATCTGGTCGGCGCGCAGCAGCGCGTTGTTGATCCGGCGGACGACCTGCGGCACCGAGTTGGCCGGGTAGAGGGACTGGTCCGGGTAGGTCTGCCCCGAGAGGTTGGCGTCGGCGGCGACCTGCCAGCCGGAGAGGTAGATGGCCTTGAGGCCGGCCTTGACCTGCTGGACGGCCTGGTTGCCGGTCAGCGCGCCGAGCGCGTTGACGTAGTCCTCGGTGTGGATCTTGTCCCACAGGATCTCGGCGCCGCGACGGGCCAGCGTGTGCTCCTCCTGGACCGTGCCGCGGAGGCGGACGACGTCGTCGGCGGTGTAGTCGCGGCGGACGTTCGCCCAGCGGGGGTTGTGGGTCCAGTCGTGCTCGAGGAGTTCTGCGGACTTCGCGTTCATCGGTGGTTCCTTCCGTTGTGGGCCCAGCCCCTGCGCCGGGTCCCTCCTGCCACTACGATCCGGCACCGTCACCACAATTGGTATAGAAATTCCGGGTCAAAAAACGCGAAAATTCTGTTACCGTGAATTTCATGACGATCGACGATGATCCGACACTCGAACTGCCCTCCGAGTCGGGGGCTTTCGACCCGTTTTCGCTTGGCCGTCGGCTCAGGCACCTCCGCAAGGAGCAGGGCTTGACGCTCGCCCAGGTCTCCGAACGGTCCGGGATCGCGGCCTCCCAGCTCTCGCTGCTGGAGAACGGGAAGCGGGAGGCGCGGCTCTCCACCCTCCAGAGGCTCGCCCGTATCTATGGGGCCACGCTGGACGACCTCACCGCCCCGGTGCCGAGCCGTCGCGCCCAGCTCGAGATCGAGCTCGAGCGATACATGCACTCACCGCTGGCGCGGGAGAGGGAGTTGCCGGCGGTCCGGATCTCGCCCCGGATGCCGATGGACGTCCTCGAGGCGCTGGTGCGGCTGCACAAGGAGCTGGCGAGCGACGCCGCGGAGCGGATCGCCACGCCCGAGGAGGCCCGACGGGCGAACGCGCAGCTGCGCGACGAGATGCGCGAGCGGGACAACTACTTCGGCGAGCTCGAGGCCGAGGCCGCGAAGCTGCTCCAGCGCGTGGGCTACACGTCGGGACCGCTCTCCCAGCACCTCATCGGCGAGATCACCGAGCACCTGGGCTTCACGCTCCACCAGGCCGACGACCTCCCGCACTCGACGCGCTCGGTCACCGATCTCAAGCACATGCGGATCTACCTCCCGATCGCGCGGACGAGGGACCACGAGCCGCGATCCGTCCTGCTGCAGGCGCTCGGCCACTTCATCCTCGGCCACGAGCCGCCGCGCAGCTACGGCGAGTTCCTCCGGCAGCGGGTGGAGACCAACTACTTCGCCGCCGCGCTGCTGATGCCGGAGGGCCCGGCGGTCCGGCACCTGCAGGAGTCGAAGGCCGCGCGGCAGATCGCGGTCGAGGACCTGCGCGACGCGTTCGCCGTGAGCTACGAGGCCGCGTCGCACCGCTTCACGAACCTCGCGACGAAGCACCTCGACATCCCCGTCCACTTCCAGCGGGTGCACGAGTCGGGGATCATCTACAAGGCGTACGAGAACGACGGGGTCACCTTCCCGAAGGACAACCTCGGGGCGATCGAGGGCCAGCCGGTGTGCCGCTACTGGACGTCGCGGCAGGTGTTCGACGTGTCCGACAAGTTCAACGCGTTCAACCAGTACACGGACACCCCCAACGGCACGTACTGGTGCACGGCCCGCGTGGAGTACGCGGACTCGGGCATCTTCTCAACCTGCATCGGTGTGCGCTACAAGGACTCGAAGTGGTTCCGGGGACGGGAGACCAGGGAGAAGTCCGTCTCGGGGTGCCCCGACCCCGGCTGCTGCCGGCGTGCGCCCGAGGAACTGACGCGAAGGTGGGCCGGGCATGCCTGGCCCAGCGCCCGGACGCACGCCCACCTGCTGGCGGCGCTCCCGCCGGGCACGTTCCCCGGCGTGGACGACACCGAGGTGTTCCAGTTCCTCGACTCGCATGCCTGACGCTGCGATTTGAACACTGTTCAAAAGGTGGTGTTGAATAGCCGTGAACCTGAACGAGGAGACACCCATGACCGCTGTCGCCGCCCCGAGCGCCCGCACCTTCCACGCCTCCGACCTCGCCTACGTGGCGGTGTTCGCGGCCCTCATCGCCGCCATGTCGCTGATGCCCGCCATCCCCGTCGGCGGGTTCGGCGTGCCGATCACGCTGCAGACGCTGGCGATCTCCCTCACGGCACTGTGCCTGGGCCCGTGGCTCGGCGCCGCCGCCGTCGGCCTCTACCTGCTCGTCGGCACCGCCGGCCTGCCCGTCTTCGCGGGCGGCAAGGCCGGCCTCGGGGTCTGGGCGGGACCGACCGCCGGCTACCTCGTCGCGTTCCTCGTGTCCGTGGTCGTGGTGGGCTACGCCGCCCGCCTCGTGACGCGCCGCGGCGTCACCCGGCTGACCCCCGTGTGGCTGTTCCTGGTCCTGGTCGCGTCCCGCGTGCTCGTCACCTACCCGCTCGGCACCCTCGGCATCGCCCGCGCCACCGGCAGCACCTTCGGTGAGGTGTGGCTGGCGGACCTGACCTACTGGCCGGGCGACGTCCTCAAGTCCATCGTCGCGGTCCTCGTCGCCTACGCCGTCTACAAGGCATTCCCCAGGCTGCTCCGCCGATGATCGAGCTCGACCGCGTCTCCGTGGTCGTCCCCGGCATCCGCCGCGACGACCCGGGGAAGGTCCTGCTCCACGGCATCACGCTGGAGCTCTCCGAGCGCAGGATCGCGGTCGTCGGCGCGAACGGGTCGGGGAAGTCGACGCTGCTGCGCCTGCTCAACGGGCTCCGCCAGCCCACCGCGGGCACGGTGCGGGTCGACGGCCACGACACGGTCACAGCCGGCAAGCAGGTCAGGGGCATCGTCGGCTTCGTCTTCACCGATCCTCTCTCGCAGCTGCTGATGTCCACCCCCGTCGAGGACATCGAACTCAGCCTCCGAGCCACCGTCCGTGGCCGCGCGAAGCGCCTCGAACGGGCGAGACAACTGCTCGACGAGCGGGACCTCGGCCACGTGGCCCACCAGTCGATCTACGACCTGTCGGGAGGGGAGCGGCAGCTGGTCGCGCTCACCAGCGTGCTCGCCGTGGAGCCGCGGATCATCGTCGCCGACGAGCCGACGACGCTGCTCGACCTGCGGAACCGGGCGCAGTTGGAGAGGGTCTTCGAGGGGCTGCCCCAACAGGTGGTCTTCTCCACCCACGACATGGGGTTCGCTCGCACGGCCGAGCGCGTCATCGTCGTCGACGGCGGACGCATCGTCGCCGACGACGAACCCGGGCCGGCGATCGACCACTACGTCAGGCTCATGGCGTGAACGTCCACGCGAGCCTGCTCGGCCTCTACCAGCCGCAGGACGGCTGGCTGTTCCGGCTCGGGACCGGCTGGAAGTACCTCCTGCTGCTCGCCGTCACGCTGCCGGCGCTGTTCTGGTGGCAGTGGTGGCTCACGCTGGGCAGCATCGCGCTGGTCCTCGCCCTGCTGCGCTCGTCGGGCATCCCGGTGACGCGGGCGCTCAACGTCGGTTCGATGCTGTGGATCCTGTTGGCCGTCCTGGTCGGCTACCAGCTGCTGACGTTCCGGTTCGAGCAGGCGATCACCTCTCCGGGCAACGTGCTGCTCGCGGTCCTGGCCTCCCGGCTCCTGACGCTCACCACCAGCACCCCCGACCTCCTGGACGCGCTCACCGTCGGCCTGCGGCCGCTCCGGTGGGTGCGCGTGGACCCCAACCAGGTGGCGCTGGCCGTGGCCATCATGGTCCGGTCCATCCCGTACCTGATGGGCTCGCTCGCCGACGCGCGGGAGGCCGCTCGCGCCCGGGGGCGGGAGGGCAGCGTCGTCGGGCTCCTCATCCCCGCCATCGTCGGCGCGGTCGCCTACGCGCAGACGACGGGCGAGGCGCTGCACGCCCGGGGCCTGGTCGAGCGGTCCGCCGACTCGGCCGATGCGGGAAGCCGGGTTCGCGTTCGCCGCTAGGCTGTCCGGCATGGTGAGTGAAGTCGCGATCATCACGGGTCTGTCCGGCGCCGGTCGCCGGACGGCCGCGCACGCGATGGAGGATCTCGGCTGGTACGTCGTCGACAACCTGCCGCCCGTCATGCTGCCCTCGCTCGCCGAGACGGTGACAGGCTTCGGCATGGACCGGCTCGCGGTCGTCGCCGACGTCCGGACCCGTGACTTCTTCGAACAGCTCCCCGACGCCATCGCCACGCTCCGCGCGCACACCAGCAAGCTGGCGCTCGTCTACCTCGAGGCCGACGACGACGTCATCGTGCAGCGGCAGGAGTCGAGCCGCCGCCCCCTTCCGCTGCAGGGACATGGGCGCCTGATCGACGGGATCACCAAGGAGCGGCACCTGATGGCCGACCTGCGGGCCGCCGCCGACATCGTCGTGGACACCTCCCGGCTGAGCGCCCGGCAACTGGTGCAGCGGATCGCCAACCACTTCGGCTCCGAGCGGACCGACCAGCTCGCGGTCACCATCATGAGCTTCGGCTTCAAGCACGGGCTGCCCATCGACGCGGACCTGGTCTTCGACGTGCGCTTCCTGCCCAACCCGTTCTGGATCCCCGAACTCCGGCCGAAGTCCGGGCTGTCCCGGGACGTGGCCCAGTACGTGTTGAAGCACGAGGCCGCGCAGTCGTTCCTCGGCAACATGATCGACGTGCTCGAGACGGTGAGCCCGGGCTACCTCAACGAGGGGAAGCGACAGGTCACCGTCGCCATCGGCTGCACCGGCGGCAAGCACCGCTCCACGGCGATGGGGGAGGAGCTCGCGCGGCGACTCAGGGACAAGGACGTCATGGCCACGGTGCTGCACCGGGATATGGGGAAGGAATGACGCTGCCCACCCACCCCCGGGTCGTGGCGCTGGGCGGCGGCCACGGCCTGTCCGCGACGCTCACGGCGCTGCGCCGGGTCACCGAGCGGCTGATCGCCGTGGTGACGGTCGCCGACGACGGGGGGTCGTCCGGCAGGCTGCGCGACGAGTTCAACATCCTCCCGCCCGGCGACCTGCGGATGGCGCTGGCTGCCCTCTGCAGCGACGACGAGCACGGCCGCACCTGGGCGAGCGTGCTCCAGGCCCGGTTCCGCGGCGACGGCCCCCTTGCGGGGCACGCGATCGGCAACCTGCTGATCGCCGGCATGTGGCAGCAGCTCGGCGACGAGGTGGCCGCCCTGGACATGGTAGGCGACCTGCTGGGCGTGCGCGGCCGCGTGCTGCCGATGAGTTCCGTCCCGCTCGAGATCGAGGCGGACGTCGTCGGCCTCGACCCGTTCGCGCCCGACGAGGTCAACACGCTCACGGGGCAGTCCACGGTCGCCAAGGCCTGGGCAGAGGTGCAGGCGGTACGGCTCGTGCCCGACCGGCCGCCCGCTCGCCCGGAGGCGGTGCAGGCGATCCGCGACGCCGACGCCATCGTGCTGGGCCCCGGGTCCTGGTTCACGTCCGTGATCCCGCACCTCCTCGTGCCGGACCTGCGCGACGCCATCGTCGAGACCGAGGCGAGGCGAATCCTGGTGCTCAACATCGCCCCGGCCGACGAGACGTCGGGGTTCTCGGCGTCGCGCCACATCGAGTTGCTCGCGGATCACGCACCTGGGGTACGGTTTGACGTCGTCATCGCGGACCCGCGATTCGTCGCGGAGGATCCGCACGTGCCCGAGTACATCGAATCACTCGGTGGCAGACTCGTCGTGGCGGACGTCGCCTCGCGCGACGGCACCGCGACCCACGACACCAACCGGCTCGCGGAAGTGTTCACCGACGTGCTCGGAGAAGGGAAGAGGTGACCAGCGCATGGCGCTGACACAGAAACTCAAGGCGGAGCTCGCTTCCGTCGCCACGCCGCAGGCCGACGTCCGCAGGGCGGAGGCGATCGCCATGCTCCGGTTCGGCGGCGGCCTCCACCTCGTCGGCGGGCGCATCGTCATCGAGGCCGAACTCGACACCGCGGCGGCCGCGCGCCGGCTGCGCACCTTCCTGGCCGACCTCTACGACGCCTCCTCCGAGCTGATGGTGATCAATCCGTCAGGCATCCACCGCAACCCCCGCTACACGCTGCGCGTCGTGGCCGACGGGGAGAAGCTGGCCCGCATGACGGGACTCGTCGACGCAAAGCGACGCCCCGTGCGCGGCCTGCCGCCGGCCATCGTCGGCGGCTCCATCGCGGACGCCACGGCCGTCTGGCGGGGCGCCTTCCTCGCCCGCGGCTCCCTCACCGAGCCCGGCCGCTCCATGAGCCTCGAGATCACCTGCCCGGGCGCCGAGGCCGCACTGGCCCTCGTCGGCGCGGGCCGGCGGATGGGGATCACCTCCAAGTCCCGCGAGGCCCGGAACCTGATCCGCGTGCAGATCCGCGACGGCGAGGCAATCGCCGAACTCCTCACGCGCATGGGCGCGCAGGAGGCCCGCCTGCTGTGGGAGGAGCGCCGGATGCGGCGCGAGGTCCGCGCGCAGGCCCATCGGCTGGCCAACTTCGACGACGCGAACCTGCGCCGGTCGGCGCGGGCCGCGGTGGCGGCCAGCGCGAGGGTGGAACGCGCGCTGGAGATCCTCGGGGAGTCGGTCCCGGACCACCTGCTGGCCGCCGGAACGCTCCGGCTGGAGCACCGGCAGGCGAGCCTCGAGGAACTCGGCAAGCTGCACGACCCGCCCCTGACCAAGGACGCGGTGGCCGGCCGGATCCGGCGTCTGCTGGCGACGGCGGACAAGGTCGCGCAGGAGCTGGGGGTGCCGGACACCGAGTCCGCGCTGCCCGCAGACCTGCGTGAAGATGGCTAAAGGTTGCCCCCTGCTGTTGTCCGCCATGGGCTAATCGCTAGGATGAACCTGTCCGTTCAACGCGATGTGTGCCGCCGGGATCTTCCGTGGCGCGCTGCGTAAGGAAATTGAAGGGTAATCATCCACATGACCGTTAAGGTTGCCATCAACGGCTTCGGCCGTATCGGCCGTAACTACTACCGCGCTCTGAAGGCTGCGGGTGCTGATATCGACGTCGTCGCTGTCAACGACCTGACTGACAACGAGACGCTGGCCCACCTCCTGAAGTACGACTCGATCCTCGGCCGCTACCAGGGTGAGGTCACCTTCGACGAGGAGTCCATCACCGCCGACGGCGACAAGATCAAGGTCTACGCGGAGAAGGATCCCGCCAAGCTGCCCTGGGGCGAGCTGGGCGTCGACGTCGTCATCGAGTCGACCGGCCGCTTCACCGACGCCTCCGCCGCGCGCGTTCACGTCGAGGCCGGCGCCAAGAAGGTCATCATCTCCGCCCCCGGCAAGAACGAGGACATCACGGTCGTCATGGGCGTCAACGACGACCAGTACGACAACGAGAAGCACCACATCATCTCGAACGCCTCCTGCACCACCAACTGCCTGGCTCCGATGGCCAAGGCGCTGAACGACGGTCTGGGCATCGAGAAGGGCCTGATGACCACCATCCACGCCTACACCGCAGACCAGAACCTGCAGGACGGCCCGCACAAGGACCTGCGTCGCGCCCGCGCCGCGGCCCTCAACATCGTGCCCACCACCACCGGTGCGGCCAAGGCCGTCTCCCTCGTGCTCCCCGAGCTCAAGGGCAAGCTCGACGGCTTCGCGATGCGCGTGCCCACCCCGACCGGCTCCGCCACCGACCTGACCTTCGAGGCCTCCCGCGAGACCACCGTCGAAGAGGTCAACGCGATCGTCAAGGCCGCTGCGGAGGAGGGCCCCCTCAAGGGTGTCCTCGTCTACACCGAGGACCCGATCGTCTCCAAGGACATCGAGACCGACCCGGCTTCCTGCGTGTTCGACGCCGGCCTGACCCGCGTCATCGGCAACCAGGTCAAGGTCGTCGGCTGGTACGACAACGAGTGGGGCTACTCCAACCGCCTCGTCGACCTGACCGCACTGGTCGGCTCGAAGCTCTGATCCACCACCAATCCACGGTCGGCGGTCCCTCGGGGCCGCCGACCGACCCAACTCCAGGGAAGGCCCAGAATTGAAGTCCATCGACGAACTCGGTGATCTCACCGGCAAGCGGGCGCTGATCCGCTGCGATTTCAACGTCCCGCTCGACGGCGACGCCATCACCGACGACGGCCGCATCCGCGCCGCGCTGCCGACGCTGACGAAGCTCCGCGACGCCGGGGCGCGCGTCGTGATCATGGCGCATCTGGGCCGCCCCAAGGGCGAGGTCAACCCCAAGTACTCGCTCGCACCCGTCGCCAAGCGGCTCGGTGAGCTCCTCGGCACCGACGTCGCCCTCGCCGGCGACGTGGTCGGTGAGTCCGCGGAGTCGACCGTGGCGGCGCTGGCCGACGGGCAGGTCGCCCTCCTCGAGAACGTGCGCTACGAGCCCGCCGAGGAGTCGAAGGACGAGGCGGAGCGCAAGGCGCTCGCCGAGAAGTACGCCCGCTTCGGCGACATCTTCGTCTCCGACGGCTTCGGCGTCGTGCACCGCAAGCAGGCATCGGTCTACGACGTGGCCAAGCTCCTCCCGAGCGCCGCCGGTTACCTGGTCGCGAAGGAGGTGGAGGTGCTGCGTCGCCTCACCGAGACCCCCGAGCGTCCGTTCGTCGTCGTCCTCGGCGGCGCCAAGGTGGCCGACAAGCTGTCCGTCATCGACAACCTCCTCGGAGTGGCCGACACGCTCGTCATCGGCGGCGGCATGGCCTACACCTTCCTCAAGTCGCAGGGCAAGGAGGTGGGCGAGTCGCTGCTCGACGAGTCCAACGTCGAGACCTGCGCCCGCTACCTCGAGCAGGCCGGCGCCGCCGGGAAGACCATCGTCCTGCCGGTCGACGCGCGCGTCGCCGACAGCATGGACTTCGGCGCCCGCACGGTGACCGAGGTCACCGTCGTCGACATCGACAACATCCCCGCGGACCAGCAGGCCCTCGACATCGGCCCGGCCACCGAGGCCCTGTTCGCCGAGACCATCAAGGGCGCGAAGACCGTCTTCTGGAACGGCCCCATGGGTGTGTTCGAGATCGACGAGCTGTCCCGCGGCACCGCGGCGGTCGCCAAGGCGCTCACCGAGACCGACGGGCTCACCGTGGTGGGCGGCGGCGACTCCGCGGCCGCCGTCCGCGTCCTCGGCCACTCGGACGACGAGTTCGGCCACATCTCGACGGGCGGCGGCGCCTCCCTCGAGTTCCTGGAGGGCAAGGAGCTCCCGGGCATCGCAGTTCTTGAAGAGGAGAAGTAGATGGCGCGCACGCCGATCATCGCCGGCAACTGGAAGATGAACCTCAACCACGTCGAGGCGACCGGACTCGTCCAGAAGCTCGCCTGGACGCTGGCGGACAAGCAGTTCGACGGCAAGAAGGTCGACGCGGTCGTCATCCCGCCGTTCACCGACCTGCGGACCGTGCAGACCCTGATCGACGGCGACCGGATGCCGCTGCAGCTGGGCGCGCAGAACGTCTCGCAGCACGACTCCGGCGCCTACACCGGTGAGATCAGCGCCGACATGCTGGCCAAGCTCCAGGTGAAGTACGTGGTCGTCGGGCACTCCGAGCGCCGCGAGTACTTCGGCGAGACCGACGAGGTCATCGGCGCGAAGGCGAAGAAGGTGATCGAGGCCGGCATGACCCCGATCATCTGTGTCGGCGAGGGCCTCGACATCCGCAAGGAGGGGCGTCACGTCGAGTACACGCTCGCCCAGGTGCGCGGCACGCTCGAGGGCCTCACCGCCGAGCAGGTCGCGGGCCTCGTCATCGCCTACGAGCCCGTCTGGGCCATCGGCACCGGCGAGGTCGCCACCCCCGACGACGCGCAGGAGGTGTGTGGGGCGATCCGCCAGGAGGTGGCGTCGCTCTACGACGAGGCCACCGCAGAGTCCGTGCGCATCCAGTACGGCGGCTCCGTCAAGGCGGGCAGCATCGCCCAGATCATGGCACAGCCCGACATCGACGGCGCCCTCGTGGGCGGCGCGAGCCTGCAGGCCGAGGAGTTCGCGGCGATCGTCCGGTTCTACGACCTGCCCGCGTGATCCGACACTGCACGGAGGCGGCCGCCGGGGTTCTCCCGGCGGCCGTTTCCTCTTTCCGGAGCCGCTCGTGGAGGGGCCGGCGCCGATGTGGAAAAAGATGGACCGTCGGTTAAACTTGGGCCCGTGATTGTCCCTCTCATGTCTCTGCCGGTCAACGTCTTGTCCGGGGTGCTGGTTTTCCTGAGCATTCTCCTGGGGGCAACGATCCTCCTCCACAAGGGCCGTGGGGGTGGCATGTCGGACCTGTTCGGGGGTGGCATGTCCACGTCGATGGGCGGTGCCTCCCGCGCGGAGCGTCGCCTCGACCGCATCACGCTCGTGGTGGGGCTGCTCTGGCTGCTGGCGATCGTCGCCCTGCTGCTGGTGTATCGCGCCGAATCCCTCTGAGCGACCTGACCCAATCCGTTCCCCTATAACCGAATCCACAAAGGAGTAAAGCTGTGGCAGGTGGCAACGCCATTCGCGGAAGCCGTGTCGGCGCAGGACCGATGGGAGAAGCCGAGCGCGGGGATTCCGCCCCGCGTCACCGCGTCTCCTACTTTTGCGCCGGTGGGCACGAGACCCGCCCGGCCTTCGCGCTCGACGCCCAGATCCCGGAGTCGTGGGACTGCCCGCGCTGCGGTCTCCCGTCCAACACCGACTCGGAGAACCCGCCGCCGCCGCCGAAGATCGTGCCCTACAAGACGCACCTCGCGTACGTGAAGGAGCGCCGGTCGGACGCCGAGGCCGCGGCGATCCTCGACGAGGCGATCCTCGCGCTGCGCGCCCGCCGGGCCGCGGGGGAGATCATCTACTGATCCGCCTGAGCACATGAGAGGGGAGCCGCCGGTCGATTCCGGCGGCTCCCCTCGTCTTCGTGTCAGAGTTCGCAGTTGAACTGCGGCGACAGATGGCCGGCGGCGGCCTCGTCGAGGAACCAGACGGTCGCTCGCTCACCGTGCACGTGGCTCGCCGGGCGGGCGTCGTCCCCGTCGAGGCAGGCGGCAGCCGCCTCTGCCTTGCGCTCCCCGGTGGCGAGGAACCACACCTCGCGCGACCGGTTCAGGGCGGAGAACGTCAACGAGATCCGCTCCGAGGGCTCCCGCGGGGAGTCCTCGACGCCGATCACGCGTCGCGTAGTCGTCAGGTCGAAGCTGGGATGGTTGGCGAACAGCGACGCGCAGTGGCCGTCGGCGCCGAGGCCGAGCAGCGTCACGTCGAAGGTGGTGTCGTCGAGCTCCTGCTCGTACTCCGACGCCGACTCGTGCGCGTCCTTCCGGCCGTCCTTCGCCGCCATCATGTGGATGTGCGCCGAGTGGATGGGGATGGTGCGCGCCAGACGCTCGATCGCCTGGAGCGAGTTCCGCTCCGGGTCCGTGGCGGGCACGAACCGCTCGTCGCTCCACCACAGGTGCAGCTTGGTCGCGTCGAGGTCGGAGGTGGCTGCCAGGTCGGCGAAGCGCTCGTACATCGCATTGGCGGTCTGCCCGCCGGTCAGGCAGACGTGCACGCTGTCGCGCGTCGCCTGGAGGTCGATGATCCGTTCCAGGAGTCGCTCGGCGACGACGTCGGCCACGTCCGGGGGCTCCGGCATCCGGACCACGCGGGTGTACATCAAGCACGCTCGCTGCTGGCGAGGAGGTATGCCACCGTCGACTCGAACACCTCGTCGGGGTCCATCCGCTCGAGCTCCTCGGTGAGGAGGTCGGTCAGGGGACGACGGCGCAGCGCGACCTTCCGCGGGGGCTGGCCGGGGACCGAGTAGTTGGCGGTGCCGTTGGCCGGCCGCTCGATGATGATGTCGCCCTCGGTCGTGGTGAGCCGGACCTCGCTGACGCCGACGCGGGCGCCGTCGACCCGTTCGACCGGGACGCCGAGCTTCACGCTCAGCCACGCGGCGAGCAGGGTGGCGGGCGCGTTGTCGGGCGCGGACACGACCTTGGCGGCGGTCACGTCCGCCTGGACCTGGTCGACCGCCGCTACGAGCAGCGCCCTCCAGCGGGTCAGCCGGGTCCAGGTGAGGTCGGTGTCGCCGGCGGCGTGGTGGCGCGCGCGGTTGAGCAGCGCCTGCTGCGGGTCCTGGCAGCCGGCGGCGTCGGTGATGCGCCGGTCGGCGAGCTGGCCGATGGGGTCGGCCGCGAGATCGTCGGGGCCCTCGTTGGGCCACCAGGCGATCGTCGGCGAGTCGGGGAGGAGGATCGGCAACAGGATGGAGTCGGCGTGCTGCTGCAGCGGGCCGTGCAGTCGTAGGACCACCAGGTCTCCGGGCAGCCCGTCGCCCACCTGGATTTTGGCGTCCAGTCGGGCCTGGTCGTCGTCGACGTGGGTGACGACGATGACGCGCGACGGGTGCGCCGTCGCCGACGCCCGCGCCGCCTCGATGGCGGCGTCGAAGTGCTCGTCCGTGGTGGAGATGATGAGCGTGAGGACGAGACCGCTGGCTCCCGCGCCCCGACGCGCCTTCGTCAGCTCGGCGGAGATCTCGCGGGAACTCGTGTTCTGCAGGTCGATGATCACTGGTACTCCTTTACGGACGACGCCACGCGAAGCCGTCGCGCGCGATCATGTCGTGGGCGGACTTCGGACCCCAGGTACCGGCGGCGTACTGTTCGGGCTGCTCGGGCAGGGAGGCCCAGTAGTCCAGCACCGGGTCGAGGATCTTCCAGCTCAGCTCGACCTCCTCCTGCAGCGGGAACAGCGGGGGCTCGCCGAGCAGCACGTCGAGGATCAGCCGCTCGTAGGCCTCGGGGGAGGACTCGGTGAAGGAGCCGCCGTAGCCGAAGTCCATGGAGACCTCGCGGATCTCCATCTGCGTCCCCGGGACCTTGGCGCCGAAGCGGAGCGTCACGCCCTCGTCCGGCTGGATCCTCATCACCAGCGCGTTCGTGCCGAGTTCGACGGTGTCGGTCTGGGCGAACGGGAGGTGCGGGGGCTTCTTGAAGTTGAGCGCGACCTCGGTCACGCGCCGCGGCATCCGCTTGGCGGTGCGGAGGTAGAAGGGCACGCCCGCCCAGCGGCGGTTGTCGATGTCGACGCGGACGGCGGAGAAGGTCTCGGTGCGTGAGCCCGGGTCGACGCCCTGCTCCTGGAGGTAGCCGGCGACCTCCTGCCCGCCCTGCCAGCCCGCGGCGTACTGGCCGCGTGCGGTGGACCGCGCGTAGTCCACGGGGACGTGGGCGGCCGCGAGGACCTTCGTCTTCTCCGCCCGGAGCTGTCCGGCCTCGAAGTTGGTGGGTTCCTCCATCGCGGCCAGCGCGAGCAGCTGCAGGAGGTGGTTCTGCATCACGTCGCGGGTGATGCCGATGCCGTCGAAGTATCCGGCCCGGCTCCCGATGCCGATGTCCTCCGCCATGGTGATCTGGACGTGGCTGACGTAGTGGTTGTTCCACAGCGGCTCGAACATCTGGTTCGCGAACCGCAGCGCCAGCATGTTCTGGACGGTCTCCTTGCCGAGGTAGTGGTCGATGCGGAACACCTCGTGCGGACGGAACAGTGCGGACACCACCTGGTCAAGTTCGCGCGCCGACTGGAGGTCGTGCCCGAACGGCTTCTCGATGACGACCCGGTTCCAGTTGTCGCCGTGGTCCTCGGTGAGCCCGTGCTTGCGCAGCTGCTGCATCACCGGCCCGAAGCCCGACGGGGGGATGGAGAGGTAGAAGGCGTGGTTGCCGCCGGTGCCCCGCTCGTTGTCGAGCTCGTCCAGCGTGGCCTTGAGCTTCAGGAACGCGTCGTCCGACTCGAAGGTGCCGCTGACGAAGCGGATGCCCTCGAGCAACTGCTCCCACACGTCCTCCCGGAACGGGGTCCGTGCGTTCTCCTTGACCGAGTCGTGCACCTGCTGCGCGAAGTCCTGGTCCTCCCAGTCGCGCCGGGCGAAGCCGACGAGCGCGAACCCGGGCGGCAGCATGCCGCGGTGGGCCAGGTCGTAGACGGCGGGCATGAGCTTCTTGCGCGACAGGTCCCCGGTGACCCCGAAGATGACGAGCGCGCAGGGTCCCGCGATGCGGGGAAGGCGTCGGTCCTCGGGGTCACGCAGCGGGTTGGTGAAGTCGTCGATCACGTTGCGTTGAGCCACGCGGACCAGCCTAATGCCAATCGCAAGGGATGGGGTTTCGTATTTTGCGGGTAGACTACGCGGAGCTTGTGGAGGAGGCCGTGTGTCGGTGACAACTGTGGAGGCAACGCGCGCTGGCGCCTTGGACGTGATCAAGGCCTACGTGGCGTTGACGAAGCCGAGGATCATCGAACTGCTGCTCGTGACCACCCTGCCGGCCATGTTCCTCGCCGCGGGGGGCCTGCCGCCGCTCGGGGTGTCGATCGCGACTCTGGTCGGCGGCATGTTCGCCGCAGCGAGCGCCAACACCTTCAACTGCATCCTCGACCGCGACATCGACGAGGTGATGCGACGCACCCGCCGCCGTCCGATGCCGCGGCACCAGGTGGACACCGTCCCCGCCACCGTGTTCGGCGCGGTGCTCGCCGTCCTCGCCACCCTGGTGCTGGGGCTTGGCGCGAACTGGCTCTCCGCCGTGCTGGCGCTCGGCGCCAACGCGTTCTACGTCTTCGTCTACACGATGTGGCTCAAGCGGCGCACCGCGCAGAACATCGTCTGGGGCGGCATCGCGGGCTGCTTCCCGCCCCTCATCGGCTGGACCGCGGTGACGAACTCCGTGGACTGGGCGCCCTTCATCATGTTCGCGATCGTCTTCCTCTGGACCCCGCCGCACACGTGGGCGCTGGCATTCCGTTACAAGGACGACTACGCCGCCGCCGGCGTGCCGATGCTGCCGGTCGTCCGCACCGCGCCCAAGGTGGCGACGCAGATCCTCGCGTACTCCGTGGCCACGGTCGCCGTCTCCCTGCTGCTGTGGCCGGTGGCGCCCACCGGACCCCTGTACCCGGTGGTCGCGGCGGTCGCCGGCGCGGTGTTCCTGTGGGAGGCGCTCCAGCTACTCCGCCGGGCCCGGCGTGGGCTCGAGGGCGCGCAGCTGAAGGCGATGCGACTCTTCCACTGGTCCAACAGCTACCTCGCCATCCTGTTCCTCGCGATCGCGATCGACCCGCTGCTGTTCTGATTAGGCTCTGCCCATGCAGAGCTTTGCGCGGGATCCCGACTTCCTGAGGGTGCTCAGTGACGGCACCGTCAAGCAGCTCAACCCGTTCACCGGCACCGAGGTGTGGACCGTGCCCGCGCGCAGCCACCGTCCGACCGGGGTCGTCCCGCGCGAGACCAGGCCGGTCGACCCCGCGGCCGCGGGCCGGCACTGCGCGTTCTGCGAGGAGCGCTACCTCGAGACGCCGCCCGAGAAGTCCCGGCTCGTCCGCGTGGACGGGGCGTGGGAACAGCACGACCACACCCCGGCGAACCAGCTCTTCGACACGGTCGCCGAGTTCCGCAGGGTCCCCAACCTCTTCGAGATCCTGAGCTTCGACTACTGGCACAGCAACTACGGGTTCGAGTTGCCACCGTGGATCCGTGCTCGTCGCGAGGCCTATCTCGCCGAGCCCGCGGGGCTCACGCACGTCCTCGACGTCGTCCGGGCCAAGCTGCGGGCGGCCGGCAGGCAGCCTGAGGAGATCGCTGCGCTGGGCACGGAGGAACTGCTCGACCACGCGTCCGGGTTCTTCGGCGGGGGACACGACGTCGTGATCGCCAGGCGGCACTTCGTCGACGGCGCCGAGGACGAGGGCCAGCTGGCGTCGTCGGGGTCCCTGACCAGGGAGGAGCACGTGCAGTTCGTGCGCTTCACCGTCGACTCGGTCAGGCGGCTCTACGACGTCAACCGGTACGTCCGCTACGTGGCCGTCTTCCAGAACTGGCTGCGGCCCGCGGGCGCGTCGTTCGACCACCTGCACAAGCAGCTGGTGGCCATCGACGAGCGGGGCGCGCAGCACGAGGCGGCGTTCGCCAGGCTGAGGGCCGACCCGAACGTCTTCAACGAGGTGGGCGCGAACTTCGCCGCGATGCGGAACCTGTACATCGCCGAGAACGAGCACGCGATCGCGTTCGCCGGGTTCGGGCACAGGTACCCGACCATCGAGATCTACTCGAAGTCCGAGCACTCCAATCCGTGGGAGCACGAGTCGGTGGAGATCTCCGGGGTGTCCGACATGCTGCACGCGATGCAGGCCGCCACGGGGCCCGACGTCCCCTGCAACGAGGAGTGGCACTACCGACCGATCGACGTGGTGACCCCCATGCCCTGGCGGATCATGCTCAAGTGGCGGATCTCGACGCTGGCCGGCTTCGAGGGCGCCACCAAGATCTACCTCAACACGCTCTCTCCCGACACCATCCGGGACCGCGTCGTCGCGGCGCTCCTGACGCTGCGGGGTATCGGGCACGTCGCCGACGACCTGCGCATCGGCGCCGAGGTGCAGGCCCGCCCGAACCCGTTGCGCTACGGACGCTGACGAGACGCGGGCGGGGGCCGTCACCAGATCGGTGACGGCCCCCGCCCGGTGAGGGGGAACTCCCGGTCAGGCCGCGAGCACGCGCGCCTTGGAGTCGGTCCGGCCGAACAGCACCTTGTCGACCGAGAACGCGCCCGGGCCGATCAGGGCGATGGCAGCCGCACCGGCGCCGAGGGCGAGGACGAGCTCCACGCCGTTGTTCGCGACGAACATGCCGAAGGGCAGGTGCACCATCAGCAACGCGCCGATCATGTCGAGGGCGAGCAGCAGCGCGACCGGACGGGAGAGGACGCCCAGGATCAGGGCGATGCCGCCCACGAGCTCAACGGTGGCCACCAGCGGGGCGGCGATCCCGGCCATGGGGATGCCCATGTCGCCGAAGGCGGCGGTGGTGCCGGCGATCGTCCACTCGTTGAACTTCTGCCACCCGTGGGCGGCGAAGATCAGCCCGAGGGCGATGCGGAGGACGGCCAGGCCGACGGTCGTGAGGGAGTTCTTGTTCATGTTTTCCGTTCGTTCGGGTTGACGATGGGGTGTGGTCGGGTCAGCGGACGAGGGCGAAGCCGCCGGTCCACTGGATCTTCTCGCTGGCGGCGAGGGTCAGCTGCAGGAAGCCGAGGGCCTCCAGCTCGCGGGCCCGGGAGAGGGCCCCGGCGTCGACGGCCTCGAGGCCACCGGCGCGGACGGCGGCGGCGAGGCGCTCCTTGGCGTCGACGTCGTCACCGGCGATGAGCACGGTGGTCTTGTTGTCGCCGACGGTCTTCGCGGCGAGGGTGCCGGCGAAGGTGGTGTTGAAGGCCTTGAGGACCTTGGAGTTTGGCAGTGCTGCGGCGAGCTCGGCGGCGGCGGAACCGTCGGCGGGGACGAGCAGCGAGTCGAAGGTCTCGAAGTTCAAGGGGTTCGTGATGTCCACGACGACCTTGCCCTCGAGCTGGGCGCCGTACTGCGAGGAGATCTCGCGCAGCGCGTGGTAGGGGACCGCGAGGATGACGATGTCGCCGTCCACGGTCGCGTTCTGGTCCTGGCTGCCGATGTACTGGACCGACGCGCCGCCGGCGCCGAGGACGCCGGAGATCGCCTGGGACATGTTGCCGGTGCCGAAGATGGTGAAGGAGGTCATGATGTACTCCTGTTAGTTGTAGGTACAAGTGATACGCTAGCGGAAGATAGTTGAAGGTGCAACTATCGGGGAGGAACCAATGTCTGAGCCGAGATGGCTGACCGATGAGGAACAGGCGGCGTGGCAGCGGCTGGCCGCGATGCTGGAGTTGCTGCCGGCGGCGCTTGATGCCCATCTCGTCCGGAGCGCGGGGCTGACGCACTTCGAGTACTTCACGCTCGCGTCGCTGTCCGAGTCTCCGGGGCGTTACATGCACACCTCGGCCCTCGCCACGCTTACGCACGCGACCCTGCCGAGGCTGTCGCGGGTGCTGACCGGGCTCGAACGGAAGAAGCTGGTGCAGCGCCGGACGTGCCCCGAGGACAGGAGGTCGAAGGACGTGATCCTCACGGAGGAGGGGTGGGGCGCGGTCGTTCGCGCGGCCCCCGGCCACGTGGAGAAGGTGCGGGAACTGATCTTCGATCAACTCGAACCGGCCCAGGTGCCGCAACTCGCGGCCATCGCCTCGCAGATCCTCGCCCACCTGGACCCGGAGGGCAAGGTCTTCGCGACGACGATGCGCTGAGGCCGGCATGGCTAGTCGTGACGTGCTCCCTCGGCCAGCTCGGTGACCCGGGCGACGTGCGCTTCCCACCCGCCCTCGGGCTCCCACAGGTTGGTGTTGCCGTCGGTCAGTCCCGCCGCGCCGTCTACGGCCTCGCGCAGGATGTCGGCGTGCCCGGCGTGCCGGGCCACCTCCGCCAGGACGTGGACCAGCAGCCGGCCGAAGGTCGTGTCACCGGAGTCACCCCACCACTCGACGTGCCCCGGAGCGTCGAGATCGAGCGAGACGACGGAGCGCTCCACTTCGTCGCCGACCGCACGGTAGAGGGCGATCAGCGACTCGGCGGTCTCGTCCGGGCAGGCGACGAAGTCGCCGTTGGGATCCGCGTCGAAGTCCACCCGGGGCAGGGCGAGACGAGAGGTCCGGCCCATGCTCTCCACCAGGTAGCCGTGCTCCACCAGGGCGCAGTGCTTGACCAGCCCGAGCAGGTTGGTCCCGGTCGGGGTGAGGGGTCTGCGGAGGTCGTACTCGCTGAGGCCCGTCGCCTTCCAGAGAAGGGCTTCGCGCTGGCTGCTCAGGTAGCGGGCGAGAGTGTCCTTCATGGACATGCGACCTCCGTGGGGTTGGTCAGCCCAGCGTAAGTCCGAGCCGGTCCAGAAGGGGCTGGAGTTCCGGATCGCGCCCGCGGAAGGCCCGGTAGGTCTCCATGGGGTCGACGCCGCCGCCCGGCCCCAGCAGCGTGGCCCGGAAGTGGTCGCCGTTGGCGCGGGTGCCGCCGCCGTGCTCCTCGAACCAGGCCACGGCGTCCGCGTCGAGCACCTCGGCCCACGTGTAGCCGTAGTAGCTCGCGGCGTAGCCGCCGCCCCAGATGTGTGCGAAGTACTGGGTGCGGTACCGCGGGGGCACGAGTTCGTCGCGGAGGCCGTGACGGTCCAGGGCGGCCGCCTCGAAGTTCGCGACCTGCTCCGCGGAGGCGGGGAGGTCCTCGAGCGGGGTCGTGTGCCAGACGAAGTCCAGCACGGCCGCGATCAGCGCCTCGGCCTTCGCGTAGCCGAGCCCGAACTCGTTCGCCGACTTCAGCCGTTCGAGCCATTCGGCCGGCAGGACGCGCCCGGGCTGCCACGCCCAGTGCTCGTTCACCTGGCTGGGGAACTCGACGAAGTCGCGCGGCACGGCCGTGCCCGAACGGGAGGCGTACTTGGCCTTGCCGAAGAGCCCGTGGAGCGCGTGCCCGAACTCGTGGAACATGGTGATGACCTCGTCCCACGTGACGGTCGGCACGGCCCGCCGGTAGTTGCAGTTGTTCGTCACCACCGGCAGGTCACCGGTCAGGTCGGACTGCTCGACGAGTTGGGTCATCCATGCGCCGCCGTTCTTGGTGGGGCGCGCCCAGAGGTCCATCAGGAAGAGGCCCACCGGCGAGCCGTCGGCGTCGCCGATCTCGTAGACCTGGGCGTCCGGGACGTGGCCGGAGAGGTCCTCCCGCAGCCGGAAGGTGATGCCGTAGAGGTCGGTGGCCGCGTCGTAGGCGGCCTGCACGACACGCTCGACGGTCAGGTACTCGTCGAGTTCCGACTCGTCGAACGCGAAGCGCTCCTTGCGCAGCGCGCCCTCGACGAAGGTCCAGTCGGCTGCGGTGAACTCCGCGCCCGGGTTGAGTTCCGCGTACTTCTCGGCAAGCTCGCGAGCCTCGCCGCGGGCCTTGTCGAGCGCCGCCCGCGCCAGCGGCACGAGGATGGACTCGATGGCTTCGGTGGTCTTCGCGGTGCCCTCGGCGGCGACGAGGTCGGCGTGCGAGCGGAATCCGAGGAGCGCGGCGCGTTCCGCGCGGACCCGGGCCGTCTCGACGAGTACCTCGCGGGTGTCGAACTCGCCCAGCCCGCGGTCGAGCGAGGCGTCGAGCAGGCGGCGGCGGAGGCCCGCGTCCTCCAGCCGTGCCGCGATGGGCTGCTGCGTGGTGTTGACGAGTTCGATCGCATACCCGCCATCGACGCGGAGGGCGTCGACCTCGGCGTCGGAGAGGCCGGCGAGCTCGTCGGCGTCCACCTTGAGCGTGGCGGCGTTGCGGGCCTCGCGGTTCAGCCGCTGGAACTGTGACGACAGCTCCGCCAGACGGCCATTGAGCTCTCGCAGCCGCTCCTGTTCGGCGTCGCCCAGCGCCACTCCGGCGCGCTCGAAGTCCCGCAGCAGCTCGTCGAGGTGGTAGTCGTCCTGCGCGTCCGCGGCGACCTCGCCGTCGTCGATGCGCCGGCGCAGCGAGACGAGCCGGTCGTAGAGCCCGCGGTCGAGCTGGATCGCGTCGTTGTGGGCGGCCAGGACCGGCGCGATGGCGTCGGCGACGGCGTCGATCTCGTCCGTCGCGTCCGAGGAGCGCACGGTGTAGAACGTCGAGAGGACGAGGTTCAGCGGGGCCCTCGCCTCCTCCCACGCCTGGAGCACGTTCGCGACCGTCGCCGGCGCAGGATCGTCGCGCAGCGCGGCGAGGGCGTCGCGCTGGTGGCGCATGGCGTCATCGATCTCGGCGCGGTAGCGCTGGGCGGTGTAGTCGGCGAAGGCGGGGAGCGTCATCGGGTCTCGGCTTTCGTGGAGAAGAGCTGCCAGGCGACAGCGGCGGTCAGGAGGACGAGTCCCACCATATGCATCCACACGACGCTGATGGGGATCCCGAGGAAGTACTGCACGTAGCCGATCACGCCCTGGAGGAGCACGGTGCCGAACAGCACGGCGCTCACGCGCTGTGGGTACTGCAGCCGTGCGCGGTGGAACACGTAGACGCACGCTGCGCTGAGGAAGAGGGCGAGCCACGCGCTGAGGGCGTGGACGCGCGCGATGGACTCGATGTCGAGCCCGTTGCGCGGGGCGTCCGCGTCGCCGGCGTGCGGGCCGGCGCCGGTGGTGAGCGTGCCGATCACGATGCTGACCATGGCGGCCACGAACGTGACGACGGTGAGGGCGCGGAGCCTGCCGCTGACGACGACGGGCGCCCGCCGGTAGGCGAGTACGAGTGCCCTCACGCACAGCACGATGAGGACCACGGAGAGGACCAGGTGGATCCCGACGAGCGTGGGGTGGAGGTCCACCCAGACGGTGATGCCGCCGACCACGGCCTGCAGGATGATCCCGATGCCCACCGCGAGCGTGAGCCACCACAACTGCGACGCGCGGCCGAACGCCCGCCAGACCGTCACGAAGGCGCCGAGGGCGGCGACGATCAGGACGAAGGTCAGCAGGCGGTTGCCGAACTCGATGGCGCCGTGGATGCCGAGCTCGCCGTGCGGGACGAAGCTCTCGTCGGTGCAGCGCGGCCAGGTGGGGCAGCCGAGGCCCGAGCCGGTGAGCCGGACGATCGCGCCGGTGACGACGATCCCCATGTTGGCCACGAGCGAGATCCACAACCAGACGCGCGCGGCCTTCTCGCGCTTGGCCATCAGGAGGTCCATCGGAATACCTTTCGGGCGAGCCATGCGGCGAGGACGCACCAGGCCGCCGTGACAAGTATGGGGACTAAGAGGACGTCGCCGCGGCTCGCCGCGCGGAACGTCTCACCGAGCGCCGCGGTCGGCAGGAGGGAGACCGGCAACTGGGACCAGGCCGGCAGGGCGGACACCGGAAGCAGGACGCCCAGGGGGAGTCCGGCGAGGTAGGCGACGTTGGCCAGGGCTAGCGTCGTCTCCGGCCGCAGCGAGCCTGCCATCGCGAGCCCGAGGCCCGTGAACGCGCCCATCGCCAGCACTGCCACGACCAGCGCGACGAGGCCGGCCAGCGGGTCGAGCACGGGGCGCCAGCCGAGCAGGAGGGCCGTCGCCGCCAGCAGGACCACCTGGCCCAGGGTGATGAGGGCGATGGAGAGTCCCTTGCCGGCGAGGATCCCCTCCTTGCCCAGGGGCGTGGCCGCGAGCCGCTCGAGGACGTTGTACCGCCGCTCGAAGCCGGTCGAGATCGCCAGCGTCGTCAGCCCCGAGGACCACATGACCATCGCGAACACCGACGGGGCCAGTTCCTGGAAGCCGAGGCCCACCCGGTCGGCGAGGTAGCGGCCGCCGATCAGCACGGCCATGGGGAACAGCAGCGCGAGGATCAGCTGCTCGCCGTTGCGCAGGATGAGCCCGGCCTCCATGGCGGCGTGCGCGCGCAGCTGGCGACCCCGCGCGGCCGGTACGGGGCGGGGTGTGAAGTCCAGGCTCAACTCGTCTCCTCGGTGTGGAACAGGAAGGCTTCCTCCAGCGATCCGGTGTCGCGGGTGAGGTCGCCGACCCGGCCGTGCGCGCGGACCCGACCCTTGTGCACGATGGCGACGTGGTCGGAGAGCTCCTCGGCCTCCTGCATGTTGTGCGTGGTGAGCAGCACCGCCACGCCCGCGTCGCGCACCCGTCGGATCAGGTCCCAGGTGGTCTTACGGGCACGGGGGTCCAGGCCGGCGGTGGGCTCGTCGAGGAACACCAGCGCGGGTCGGCCGATCAGCGCGCCCGCGAGGTTGACGGCCTGCTGCTGTCCCCCGGAGAGGCGGCGGTAGGGCGTGCCCGCGAACTCGTCGATGTCCAGCAGCGCCATCATTCCGTCCACCGGCTGCGGGTCTGCATAGAGCCTCGAGAGGTAGCCGAGCAGCCGCGACGGTGTGACCGCGGCCCACGCTCCGGTGGCCTGGGGCATGAGCCCGACCAGGTTCCTGGCCTCGTTGCTCCCCGGGGCGTGGCCGAAGACGGAGAGCTCGCCCGACTCGGGGGTGAGCAGTGCCGTCGCGCAGCGGATGAAGGTGGTCTTGCCCGCGCCGTTCGGGCCCAGCAGGGCGGTGACCCGGCCCGACTCCGCCTCGAGTGACAACCCGTCGAGCGCCTTCCTGGCGCCGAAACTGAGCCGCAGGTCCCTGGCGGACAAGGCGATGGTCATTGCACAACCCTAGGGCATCCGCGCAGTGCCCCCGAAGCCGCCTGCCGCCGAAAAGGGAGGAGGTTCGGGGCCCGCGTTATACTCACCGGAACTGCCCGCGCCGCCACTGCGGCACAGCCACGAGGTGTGATTACCCCCGATGGAGCCTTCCAAACCGAGCCCTTCCGGACCCCCTGACGCAGCGAGCGGAGTCGCCTCGTGACCGCCGCGGTGTTCACCCTCCTGCTCGGCCTCGTGGTGATCGCCCTGATCATCGCGGCCAACGGCTACTTCGTGGCGCAGGAATTCGCCTACATGTCGGTCGATCGCGCCCGACTGCGCGCGGCCGCGGCCGACGGCGACGCCCGCGCACGGAGCGCGCTCGAGATCACCCAGCGCACGTCGTTCATGCTCTCCGGTGCCCAGTTGGGCATCACCGTCACGGGCCTGATGATCGGCTACGTGGCCGAGCCCCTCGTCGGCTCCTCCCTGGGCACGATGCTCGGGGGAGTGGGCGTCCCGCGGGAGGTGAGCATCACCGTCGGCACCGTCCTCGCGCTGGCCATCTCGACCGTGGTCCAGATGATCTTCGGCGAGTTGTTCCCGAAGAACTACACCATCGCCGCCCCGCTGCCGTCCGCCCTCGCGCTGGCGCGGTCCACGAGGATCTACCTGGCGCTGTTCGGCTGGCTCATCCGCTTCTTCGACTGGTCCGCCAACTCGCTGCTCAAGTTGCTGCGCATCGAGCCCGTGCACGACGTCGACTCCACCGCGACGGCCGCGGACCTGGAACACATCGTGTCCGCCTCCCGCGAGACGGGGGACCTCACCGACGAGCAGTTCCTCACCCTCGACCGGATGCTCGACTTCCCGGACCAGGACGTCGCACACGCGATGATCCCGCGGTCCCGGGCCGGGGTCGTGCACCCGACCACGACGGTCGCGGCGATCCGGGAACTGATGGCCGCCGAGCACACCCGGTACCCGGTGGTCGACGAGGGCCACAGCCCGGTCGGCGTCGTGCACATGCTCGACCTCCTGGACGACGCGCTGCCCGACGACGCCCCGGTCTCCTCGGTGATGCGCGAGCCGGTGGTGCTGCCCGAGTTGATGGCGCTCCCCGACGCGGTGCAGGAGCTCCGCGCCCGCGATGAGCAACTCGCCTGCGTGGTCGACGAGTACGGCGGCTTCGCCGGCATCCTGACCATCGAGGACCTGGCCGAGGAGATCCTCGGCGACCTGACCGACGAGCACGACGCCGAGGACCAGGAGGAGATCACGCCCACCGCGCAACACGTGTGGGTGATCGACGGCGACACGCACCTCGACGAGGTGGAGCGCGCCATCGGCCACGACGTCGCGCAGGGCGACTACGAGACGCTGGCCGGGCTGCTGATCGCCCATGTGGGTGACTTCCCCGAGGAGGGGTCCACCCACGAGGTGGAGCTCCCCGTCGACCCGGGCGACTACGCGGAGGGCGACCGGCCCCTGCAGCGCCGGCTGCGGCTCACCGTCGAGGAGGTCGACCGCCACGTGCCGAGTCTCGTGCGGGTCGAGCTCGTCGAGGACGAGCCGAGCGAGGGGGAGGACGCCTGATGCCCTGGTACGTCGTCACGGTGCTCACCGTCGTCATCATCGCGGTGTCCGCCTTCTTCGTCGTCGTGGAGTTCGCGCTCCTCGCCGCACGCCGCCATCGGCTCGAGGCGACCGCGGAGACGAGCCGGAGCTCGCGGGCCGCGCTGAGGGGCATGAACGAGCTGACCCTCATGCTGGCCGGCGCCCAGCTCGGCATCACTGCCGCCACCTTCGCGCTCGGCGCGATCACCAAGCCCGCCGTCCACCACGCCATGGTGCCCCTGCTGGAACTGCTCCGGCTCCCGACGGCGGTGGCCGACGGGGCCGCCTTCGTGCTCTCGCTGTTCGTCGTGACGTTCCTCCACCTCGTGATCGGGGAGATGGCCCCCAAGTCGTGGGCCATCGCGCACCCCGAGCCCGCAGCGCGGCTGGTCGCCCAGCCCGCCGGTTGGTTCGTCACGCTGCTCCGGCCGCTGCTGTTGTGGATCAACACGATGGCGAACGCGCTCGTGAGACGTACGGGGGTGGAGCCGGTCGATCGTGCGGCGGCCGGCGGTTACGACGCCGCGACGCTGCACGGCCTCGTCGAGCACTCCACCCAGGCCGGCGCCCTGGACGAGGCGTCCGGGGCCCAGCTCTCGCGGATCATCCGCTTCGGCTACGCCACGGTCGGTGAGCTCGTCAAGGGAAGGCGGGCCCCGGCGAGCGCCGTCGACCACGACGCCACGGTCGCCGACGTGCAGCGCGCCGCCCGCGAGTCCGGGCACTTCCGCATCCTCCTGCGGCCCGATCCGGGCGCGACGGGTGGACGGCCCCTGCGGCTGGTCCACGTGCGCGACACGCTGCTGGCCAACCCGGCAGGCGAGGCGAGGCGGCTCTCGCGCGAGGTCCCACAGGTGCCGGAGTCCGCAACGCTGCAGGAAACCCTCGAGATCCTGCGGTCGGCCAAGCACCAGTTGGCCGTGGTCGTTCCCGACGACGGCCCGCCGCGCATCCTCGGGGTCGTGACCACCGCGGACCTGCTCGACGAGATCTGGCCCGCCCAGGGCGAGGACGCGGTCGCCGGCTGAGGAACCGAGGCGTCCGCCCGCCGGGCACTTAGGGGAGCCTTGCTTGAATTACGTGACAAAATTGGAAAGGATCACGTTTAGTTATTCTTTCAAGGAGAACCGATGGACGCCCCGACGAGGGAACGGGTAGTGCACCTGATCCTGCACAACGGGCCGCAGACGGCGAAGATGCTCGCCGACGCCCTGGACCTCACCCCCGCGGCCGTCCGTCGCCACCTCGCGACGCTCCTTGAAGAGGGCGTGCTCGTCTCCCGGGAGGAGCGCGTCTACGGCCCACGCGGGCGCGGGCGCCCGTCCAAGGTCTTCGTCCTCACGGACGCGGGCCGGGCGGAGTTCCAGCACGGTTACGACAAGATCGCGCTTGCCGCGATGCGCCGGCTCTGCGAGTCGGACATCCGGGACCTCGCCCAGGAACGCGTCGCCGTGATCGAGGAGCGGTTCCGCGCCGGCCGCGAGCGTGAACCGGAACGGCCGTCGGCCGAGCTCCTCGTCGACGCGCTGGAGGCGGAGAACTTCGCGGCGGGGCTGCGCCCCGTGCGCGGCGGACAGCAGGTCGTGCAGTTCCACTGCCCGATCGCCGACATCGCGGCGGAATACCCGATTCTGTGCGAGGTCGAGACCCAACTATTCGGGCGACTGCTGGGCTCCCACGTCCAGCGGCTGGCCACCATCGGTCACGGTGACGGCATGTGCACCACGCACATCCCGGCACCACTACCCACACCCATTCCGAAGAGAAAGTGAATCCATGACCCAGACTGCACCGCAGGTGCCGGGCACCGGTGCCACCCAGGACGAGCACATCGAGGCTCTCTCCAACTACCAGTGGGGTTGGCATGACTCCGACGAAGCCGGCTCCGTCGCCAAGCGCGGCCTGAGCGAGGACGTGGTCAACTACATCTCGGACATGAAGAACGAACCGCAGTGGATGCGCGACCTCCGCCTGAAGTCGCTGAAGCTGTTCGGCAAGAAGCCGATGCCGACGTGGGGCGCCGACCTCTCCGACATCGACTTCGACAACATCAAGTACTTCGTGCGCTCGACCGAGAAGCAGGCCCAGACCTGGGAGGACCTGCCGGAGGACATCCGCAACACGTACGACCGGCTCGGCATCCCCGAGGCGGAGAAGGCGCGGCTCGTCGCCGGCGTCGCCGCCCAGTACGAGTCCGAGGTGGTCTACCACAAGATCAACGAGGAGCTCGAGCGCCAGGGCGTCATCTTCCTCGACACCGACACCGCGCTGAAGGAGCACCCGGAGCTGTTCAGGGAGCACTTCGGCACCGTCATCCCGGTGGGCGACAACAAGTTCGCCTCCCTCAACTCGGCCGTGTGGTCCGGTGGGTCCTTCATCTACGTGCCGAAGGGCGTCCACGTCACCATCCCGCTGCAGGCCTACTTCCGCATCAACACGGAGAACATGGGCCAGTTCGAGCGGACGCTGATCATCGTCGACGAGGGCGCCTACGTCCACTACGTCGAGGGCTGCACCGCGCCGATCTACTCCTCGGACTCGCTGCACTCCGCGGTCGTCGAGATCATCGTGAAGAAGAACGCCCGCTGCCGCTACACCACCATCCAGAACTGGTCGACCAACGTGTACAACCTGGTCACCAAGCGCGCCGTCTGCGAGGAGGGCGCCACCATGGAGTGGATCGACGGCAACATCGGCTCCAAGGTCACCATGAAGTACCCGGCCGTCTACCTGATGGGCCCGCACGCCAAGGGCGAGACCCTCTCCATCGCCTTCGCCGGCGAGGGCCAGCACCAGGACGCCGGCTCCAAGATGGTCCACTGCGCGCCGTACACGTCCAGCTCCATCGTGAGCAAGTCCGTGGCACGCGCCGGCGGCCGCTCGTCGTACCGCGGCCTCGTCCAGGTGGAGCCCGGCGCGCACCACTCGTCGTCGGGTGTCATGTGTGACGCGCTGCTCGTCGACACCATCTCCCGCTCGGACACCTACCCCTACGTGGACATCCGCGAGGAGGACGTGTCGATGGCCCACGAGGCGACCGTCTCGAAGGTCTCCGAGGACCAGCTCTTCTACCTGATGAGTCGTGGGATGACGGAGATCGAGGCCACCGCCATGATCGTCCGCGGCTTCGTCGAGCCCATCGCGCGCGAGCTGCCGATGGAGTACGCCCTGGAGTTGAACCGCCTCATCGAGCTGCAGATGGAAGGCGCGGTCGGCTGACCGCCGCCGTACCCCAGACGAGTCTTCACGAAGGAATCACAATTGACCACAGTTACTGACGCACCGAACGTGGCCTCGGCCCTCGAGACGGTCGAGTCCCACCTGCACCCCACCCCGTCCTGGGACGTCGCCGACCACCCCGTGCCCTCCGGCCGCGAGGAGATCTGGCGCTTCACCCCGGTGAAGAAGCTCAAGGCGCTCTTCAACGCCGACGGGCCGCACGACTCCCACCTGGAGTGGGAGTGCGCGTTCCCCGAGGGCGTGACCCAGCGGGTCGTGGGCGTGGAGGAGGCGCGGGCGCTGTCCGTCGAGGCCCCCGTCGACCGCGTCGCCGCGCTCGCGCACGCGAACTCCACCGACGGTGCGCTCGTCGTCGACATCCCCGACAACTTCACCTCCGCGGAGCCGATCCGGCTCGACCTCAAGGGCTCGGGCGAGATCGTCTTCGGGCACGTGATCTTCCGGATCGGCAAGTTCGCGGAGGCGACGATCATCCTGCGCTACAGCGGGCTGGCCACCTACGCGGAGAAGACCGACGTCCTGGTCGGCGACGGCGCGAAGGTGAACTTCGTCACCCTGCAGGACTGGGACGACGGCGCCATCCACGGCGGCCAGCGCTCGGTCCTCGTGGGTCGCGACGCCCACGTCAAGGCGGTCACCGCGTCGCTCGGCGGCAGCGTCGTGCGGCTGCAGGAGAACTCCCGCTACGCCGGCCCCGGCGGCGAGTTCGAGGGGTACGGCCTGTACTTCGTCGACGGTGAGCAGCACATCCAGCACCGCCTCTTCGTCGACCACAACGAGCCGCACACCAAGTCGAACGTGGACTACCGCGGCGCGCTGCAGGGCAAGGGCGCGCACGCCGTGTGGATCGGCGACGTGCTGATCCGCAAGGCCGCCGAGTCGATCGACACCTACGAGTCCAACAAGAACCTGCTGCTGACCGAGGGCTGCAAGGCCGACTCGGTGCCGAACCTGGAGATCGAGACCGGGGAGATCGCGGGTGCCGGGCACTCGTCGTCCACCGGCCGGTTCGACGAGCTCCAGCTGTTCTACCTCCGCAGCCGCGGCATCCCCGAGCGGGAGGCGCGCCGTCTCGTCGTGCACGGCTTCTTCTGGGACATCATCCGCCGCATCGACGTCGACGAGATCGAGGAGAAGATGCTGGAGCGGGTCGAGCAGGAGCTCGAGCTGCTCGAGCACGCGCAGGGCGAGGCATGAGCTTCGTCACCGTCGCGGAAGTGGCCGACCTGGAGGACGACATGCCGTTGTCGATCGAGATCGACGACGACCTGAGCGTCGCCATCGTCCGCCACAACGGCCGGCTGTTCGCGATCGAGGACGAGTGCTCGCACGGCAACGTGCCGCTGTCGGAGGGCGAGGTGGAGGACGGGACCATCGAGTGCTACCTGCACGGCTCCCGCTTCGACCTCGCCACCGGCCGCGTCCTCAACCTGCCCGCCACGGAGCCGGTCCGCGTCTTCCCCGTCCGCGTCGAGGGCGACTCGATCCAGGTCGACACCGCCACCACCACCACAGATTTCTAAGCACCACCACAGGAGAACCTGACACATGTCCACCCTTGTCATCACCGACCTCCGCGCCAACGTCCTGACCGAGGACGGCCCGAAGGAGATCCTGAAGGGCGTGAACCTCACCATCAAGCCGGGCGAGATCCACGCGATCATGGGCCCCAACGGCTCCGGCAAGTCCACCCTCGCATACGCCATCGCCGGGCACCCGAAGTACGAGATCACCTCGGGCTCCGTCACCCTCGACGGCGTCGAGCTCTCCGAGCTCAGCGTCGACGAGCGCGCCAAGGCCGGCCTGTACCTGGCCATGCAGTACCCCGTCGAGGTGCCGGGCGTGTCCGTGTCGAACTTCCTCCGCACCGCGAAGACCGCGCTCGACGGCGAGGCCCCGAAGGTCCGCACCTGGGTCAAGGACGTCGAGAAGGCGCTGGCCAACCTGCAGCTCGACAAGTCGTTCGCCGCGCGCTCGGTGAACGAGGGCTTCTCGGGCGGCGAGAAGAAGCGCCACGAGATCGCGCAGCTGCAGCTGCTCAACCCCAAGGCCGCGATCCTCGACGAGACCGACTCCGGCCTCGACATCGACGCGCTCAAGGTGGTCGCGGAGGGCGTGAACCAGTACGCCGCCGCCGGCGACAAGGCCGTGGCCCTGATCACGCACTACACCCGCATCCTGCGCTACATCGAGCCCACCTACGTCCACGTCTTCGTCGGCGGCCAGATCGTCGAGTCGGGCGGCAAGGAGCTGGGCGAGAAGCTCGAGGCCGAGGGCTACGAGCAGTACGTGTCCGCGATCGCGAACGCCTGATCACCACCACCAACTGGAGCATCCGAATGGACGTCACCGCGCTGCGGGAGCAGTTCCCGATCCTCGACCGCCGGGTGGGGGATCACCCCTTGGTCTACCTGGACTCGGCGAACACGTCGCAGAAGCCGCAGGTGGTCGTCGACGCCGTCGCCGACCACTACCGGCTCCACAACGCCAACGTCGCCCGCGCCATGCACATGCTGGGCGCGGAGGCGACCGACGCCTTCGAGGGCGCGCGGGCCAAGGTGGCGGCGTTCATCGGGGCCGGGCGCCCGGAGGAGGTGGTGTTCACCAAGAACGCCTCCGAGGCGCTCAACCTCGCGGCCCACTCCCTCGGCGCCGGGCTCGGGCCCGGTGACGAGGTGGTGATCTCCGTGATGGAGCACCACTCCAACATCGTGCCGTGGCAGCTGCTCTGCGAGCGCGCCGGCGCCCGGCTCCGCTGGTTCGACATCACCGGTGACGGCCGCCTGGACCTCGAGAAGGCGGAGGCGGAGCAGCTCATCAACGAGCGGACCCGGATCGTGAGCCTCACTTGGGTGTCGAACGTGCTCGGGACCCGCAACCCCATCGCGGACATCGCCGCGAAGGCCCACGCCGTGGGCGCGCGGATGGTGGTCGACGGCTCGCAGGCCGTCCCGCACCAGACCACGGACGTCGTCGCCCTCGGCGCCGACATCGTCTGCTTCACCGCCCACAAGATGTGCGGGCCCACCGGCATCGGCGTGCTCTGGGGTCGCTACGACCTGCTGGCCGAGATGCCGCCCTTCCTGGGTGGCGGCGAGATGATCGAGGTCGTCGAGATGGAGCGGTCGACCTTCGCGGCACCGCCGCACCGCTTCGAGGCCGGCACCCCGCCGATCGCGCAGGCCGTGGGGCTCGGCGCGGCCGTCGATTTCCTGACCGGCGTCGGCATGGACCGGATCGAGGCGCACGAGCACGAGCTCACCGCGTACGCACTGGGCAAGCTCACCGCCATCGAGGGCTTCACGCTGCTGGGCCCGGCCGAGGCGATCGAGCGCGGCTCCGCGATCTCGTTCAACCTCGAGGGCGTGCACCCGCATGACGTCATGCAGCTGCTCGACTCCCGCGGGGTCGCGATCCGCGGCGGGCACCACTGCGCCCGCCCGCTGCACCGTCGGCTGGGCCACCAGTCGTCCACGAGGGCCTCGTCCTACCTCTACACGACGCACGGCGAGATCGACGCGCTCGCCGACGCGCTCGTGTTCACCCGCGACTACTTCGCGCCGAAGTTCAGGGGCTGACATGAACGTGGACGAGCTGTACCAGACGATCATCCTCGACCACTACCGGGAGAAGCACCACAGCGGACTCCGGGAGCCGTTCGACGTGGAGGTCCACCACGTCAACCCCTCCTGCGGCGACGAGCTCACCCTGCGCGTCCACCTCGACGGCGACACCGTCGGCGACGTGTCCTACGACGCGGAGGGCTGCTCGATCTCGCAGGCCTCCACGTCCATCATGGCGGACCTGGTCATCGGCCGGCCCGTCACCGAGGCGCTCGCCCTGCACGACGAGTTCCTCGAGGTGATGCAGTCGAAGGGGGAGCTGACCCCCGACGAGGACAGGTTCGAGGACGCGATCGCGTTCGCCGGCGTCGCCAAGTTCCCGGCGCGCGTGAAGTGCGCCCTCCTCGGATGGTCCGCCGTGCGTGACGCCATCCTCCAGGCCCAAGCGAAGGAGCAGTAATGACCGAACCCCGACCCAGCGACCTCGTCAAGGACGAGCTCCCCGACGTCGGCGCGCCCAGCGCGGTGCCGACGGTCGAGGAGATCGAGGAGGCGATGAAGGACGTCGTCGACCCCGAACTGATGGTCAACGTCGTCGACCTCGGCCTCCTCTACGGCGTCGACGTCGACGCCGAGGGCAACGTGACCCTCGACATGACGCTCACGTCGCCCACCTGTCCGCTCACCGACAAGATCGAGTACGACACCCGATACGTCCTCGACGGGCTGGCCAACTCCGTGACCCTCAACTGGGTCTGGCTGCCGCCGTGGACGCTCGACATGATCACCGACGACGGCCGCGAGCAGCTGCGATCGATCGGCTACAACCTCTGAGGTTGTCCGGAGAGCCCCGCCCAGGCGGGGCTCTTCCGCGTCCACTGGGATATGCTCACGGCTCGTGACGAGAGATCTGCGGGTGGGCTGGGCGACGGGGTTCACCGCCTACCTCGTGTGGGGCATCTTCCCGATCTACTTCGTGCTCTTCGCCCGCTCGGGGGCGCTGGAGATCGTCGCGCACCGAGTGCTGTGGAGCCTCGTCTTCTGCCTCCTGCTGTTGGCGGTCACGCGCACCTTCCATGAGTTCGGCGCCATCTGGCGCGACCTCAGGATCGCCGGACTGATGGCACTCGCCGGCGTCCTGATCACCGCGAACTGGTCCACCTACGTCGCGGGCGTGCTGGCCGGACGCACCATCGAGGCGGCGCTCGGCTACTTCATCAACCCGCTGGCGGTCGTGGGGTTCGGAGTCCTGGTCTTCCGCGAGAAGCTGCGGCCCCTGCAGAAGGTGGCGCTCATCTTCGGGGCGGCGGCCGTCGTCGTGATGGTGGTCGCCTACGGTGAGGTCCCGTGGATCGCGCTGATCCTCACCCTGACGTTCGGCTCCTACTCGTTGGTGAAGAAGCTGGTCGGAGGCAAGGTCAGGCCCATTCCCGGCCTGGCGTTCGAGACCGCGACCACGGCTCCGCTGGCGCTCGCGTTCCTGGTGTGGGTCGCCTGGGCCGGGCAGACCACCGTCACACCGGACGGCTACGGACTGCTGGTGGCCAGCACCGGCATCGTGACCGCTGTTCCGCTGCTGCTCTTCGCCGTTGCTGCCAGACACCTCCCCATGGTGGCGCTGGGCATGATCCAGTACCTCAGCCCCATCTGGCAGTTCCTGATCGGCTGGTTGGTGTTCCGGGAGCCCATGCCCCCGTCGCGCTGGGCCGGCTTCGTGCTCGTCTGGGTCGCCATCGTGATCTTCGCCGTCGACGTGCTGCGGCAGGGCCGTCGCCGCTGAGGCACGCACATCCCCGGCATGCGGGGTGACGGCACGGCATCCCTCGCCGAGCAGGGGCAACCTGTGCGGCATCAGAAACGCACAGGGTGCCTTTGTCTGGCGGGTCCAAGCGATGGCCGGTGCCCTTCGCCGGTGGGCGTAGACTTGTCCCTCGTGTTGCAGGCCAGGGATATTGAGGTGCGGGCAGGGGCCCGCTTGTTGTTGTCGCCGATCTCGTTCCAGGTGATTCCCGGTGACCGCATCGGCCTCGTCGGCCGCAACGGCGCCGGCAAGACCACGCTGACGCGGATCCTGGCGGGGGAGGGGATCCCGGCGAGCGGGCAGGTGGTCCGCTCCGGCACGCTCGGTTACCTCCCGCAGGACCCCCGCTCCGGCGACCCCGAACAGCTCGCCCGCGACAGGGTGCTCGGCGCCCGCGGACTCGACCACGTGATGCGTCGCATGCGTGAGGCCGAGGAGCGGATGGCCGATGGCAGCGAGTCGGAACGCGAGGAGGCGATGGCCGCCTACACACGGGCGGAGAACCAGCTGCAGGCCGCCGGCGGGTACGCCGCCGAGGCGGAGGCCGCGCGGATCGCCGCCAACCTCGGGCTCCCCGAACGCGTCCTGGGGCAGCCACTGAAGACGCTGTCCGGCGGCCAGCGGCGACGCATCGAGCTCGCCCGCATCCTCTTCTCCGACGCCGACACGCTGCTCCTCGACGAGCCCACCAACCACCTCGACGCCGACTCCATCACCTGGCTGCGCGGCTACCTGCAGGGCTTCCCAGGCGGGCTCATCATCATCAGCCACGACGTGGAGCTCCTCGACGCCGTGGTCAACAAGGTGTTCCACCTCGACGCGAACCGCGCGGAGATCGACATCTACTCCATGAACTGGAAGCGCTACCTCCAGCAGCGCGAGACCGACGAGAAGCGCCGCAAGCGCGAGCTCGCCAACGCGGAGCGCAAGGCGAGCCAGCTGATGGCGCAGGCGGACAAGATGCGGGCCAAGGCGACGAAGGCCGTCGCCGCGCAGAACATGGCCAAGCGCGCGGAGAAGCTGCTCAGCTCCGTCGAGGGCGAGCGCACCCAGGACAAGGTGGCCAAGATCCGCTTCCCGGACCCGGCGCCGTCGGGCAAGACCCCGCTGCGCGGCGACGGTCTCAGCAAGTCCTACGGCTCGCTCGAGGTCTTCACCGCCGTCGACCTCGCGATCGACCGCGGCTCCAAGGTGGTCATCCTGGGCCTGAACGGCGCGGGCAAGACCACGATGCTGCGCATCCTGGCCGGCATCGAGGAACCCTCCAGCGGCGAGGTGCTCTACGGCCACGGCGCCAAGCTCGGCTACTACGCGCAGGAGCACGAGACCCTCGACGTGCAGCGCTCGGTGCTGGACAACATGAAGTCGGCCTCCCCGAACCTGAACGACACCGACGTGCGCAAGGTGCTGGGCTCGTTCCTCTTCACCGGTGACGACGTCGAGAAGCCCGCCAAGGTGCTCTCCGGCGGCGAGAAGACCCGCCTCGCGCTCGCGATGCTCGTCGTCTCGGCGGCGAACGTGCTGCTGTTGGACGAGCCGACGAACAACCTCGACCCCGCCTCGCGGGCCGAGGTGCTCAACGCCATCCGCACCTACGCCGGCTCCGTGATCCTCGTCACCCACGACCCCGGCGCCGTCGAGGCGCTGGAGCCCGACCGGGTGCTCGTGCTGCCCGACGGCGTCGAGGACCTGTGGAGCGAGGAGTACGCGGAGCTCATCCAGCTCGCCTGATCCGTGGGGGAGACTGGGGACATGACGATCCACAGTTCGCATCCCTTCCTGCCGCCCCCGGAGGAGCGTGAGCCGGCCCGTCGGCTCCGGGGCCGCCTGCCCGCACCGGTCAGCATCTGGACCAGCGCGGCCGACGGCCGACGCGACGGGTGGACGATCTCGTCGTTGCTGGTGGCGAACGGCGAACCCGCGGAGCTCGTCGCGCTGGTCAACGAGGACGCCGACTGGTGGGAGCTGTTCCGCGAGACCGGGTACGCCACGGTGAACGTACTGGGGCCGGGCCAGGGCTGGATCGCCGACGTGTTCGCCCGCGTCGCCCCGTCGCCGGGCGGGGTGTTCCGCACGGGGGACTGGACCGACGCGCCCCACGGGCCCCGGCTCGCGGGCTGCTCCGCCTGGGTGGGCGCACGGCTGGTGGACCCGTACCCGCCGTCGGCGGGCTGGGGGCTGCTCGTGCGGGCCACGGTGGAGTCCGTGGAACTCGCCGAGGGCGTCCCCGCGCTGGAGCACCTCGGCGGGCACTACCGATGAGCCCGGTGCTCGTCGCGCCGGTACAGTGGCGCGCGTGAAGTTCCGCCCGGTCGCCCTGGTCGCGACGCTCGTCGTCGCCTCCGCTGCGGCCGGTGCGCCGCCCGCCGCCGCGACGGCCGGGGTGGCCGCGAACTGCTTCGGGGACCTGGTCGCGTCGCACGCGCTGGTGGATCGCGACGGGCTGGGTGCCACCACGGAGCTGGGCCGGCTCCGGGTCGACGTCTTCTACTCGGCGGCCGCCGGAGGCACGACGTGCGCCATGACCGTCGGCGGGAACGGCACCGCGTCCGGTCCCGTGCCGATGGTGGCGATGCTGCTCACCGACGGCGGGGAGGCGGCGCTGGACCGCGGCGAGTACCGCTACCACGCCGCGGTGACCGCCACCGGGACCGCGGGGCGGTGCGTCCGGGTGTACGGGGAGACACGGTTGCTTCCCTTTGGGCCCGAGGTGCCCGCTTCCGACTGGTACTTCCTGGCCGGCGACGCCCGGGAGTACTGCAACCCCTCCGCCTGAGCGGGGTCGCCCGCCCGCGCCGGAGCGCGGCCGATAGCCTGACCGGATGAGGTCGAAGGGCTGGATCCCCAAGCAGCACGGGGCGTGGGCGATGCTGGTGGTGCCGTTCCTGCTCGGCCTCGTCGGTGCCGCACGGGCCTCGGCCCTCGGATGGGGTCATCTCACGCTGTTCGTGTTCTGGATGCTCGGGTACTTCACCTTCAACGCCGCCTCCGGCTGGCTGAAGGCGGCCCCCCGGCAACGCCCGAAGTACGTGCGCCCGCTGCTGGTCTACGCCTGCGCGTCGGCCCTCGCCGGTCTCGCGACCCTCCTGCTCGTCGGGCTGCGCCCCCTGCCGTGGGCGTTCGCCTTCCTGCCGCTGATGGTGCCCGCGCTGTGGCTGGCCAGCCGCCGGCGAGAGCGCGCCACCATCGGCGGGCTGCTCACCATCGCGGCCGCCTCCCTCATGGTGCCCGTGGCGCGCTACCTCCATCCCTCGGCCGTCGACGACCGGCCCGAGGTCACCGCAGCCGCGGTGCTGGTGTTCGCCTACTTCTTCGGCACGGTCCTGTTCGTCAAGACCAACCTGCGCGAACGGGGCTCGCGGACGTACCTGGTCGCGTCCATCGGCTACCACGTGGGCGCGGCGCTGCTCGCCGCGGCCCTCGCCGCCGCCGGGGTGGCCGGCTGGTGGTGGGTGGCGGTGCTGGGCGCGGCACTCCTCAGGGCGGTCGTCGTACCCCCACTCAGGTGGAAGCCGTTGCCGTTGGGGATGATCGAGATCGCGCTCAGCGCGGCGATCGTGCTCGGCGCGTTGCTCTCCTGAACCGACGGTTCAGTCGCGGATGCGGCTCACCGTCGCCTCCCAGGGCGTCATCGTCGCGCCCCGCTCACCGATCACCGGGGTCACCTGTGCCCGCACCGGCGGCCTCGGGCGCGGCTTCGCGCCCAGGTTCAGTTCCACCAGCCAGCTCGACGCGGCGTCGCGCCGCACGTAGACGAAGACGTCGTCCTCGTGGTGCATGACCTCGAGCCGCCCCACCGACAGCGCGGTGTGCTCGTGCCGCAGCGCGATGAGGTCGCGGTACCAGGAGTAGACGGAGTCGGGGTTCTCCCGTTGCGCCTCGACGGAGAAGCCCGGCGTGCGCTCGTGGCCCGGCAGCCACGCGTTCGAGTCGTCCTGGTCCTCGGTCCACCGGATCGGGGTCCGCGAGTGGTCGCGGGAACCCACCATCATGTGGTTCCACACCTCCTCCTCGGTCTTGCCCATCTCGCGCAGCGACGCGTAGCGGTTGATCGACTCGATGTCGCGCAGCTCGTCGAGCGAGTCGAACGGCTCGTTCACGGCGCCCAGTTCCTGGCCCTGGTAGACGAACGGCGTGCCGCGCATCGTGAGCTGCATCGTGCCGATCAGCTTCGCGACCGCCACGCGCGTGCGCGGCTGGTGGATCGCGTCGGGGTAGACCTTGCTCACCATGCGGGTGTTGTCGTGGTTCTCGACGAACAGGCTCACCCAGTCGCCCTCGCCGATCTTGGCGTTGTAGTTGGACCAGAACTTCGCCAGGTAGTTGAGGTCGTAGACGTAGTCGTGCCAGCGGGTCATGCCGGGCGGCTCGAGCCCGTCGAAGTTGAAGATGAGGTCGAGTTCCTTCCTCGACCAGCCGCTCAGCAGGCGGCCCGCCTGGACACCGATGCCGGGCGTCTCGCCGATCATGACGGCCACCGACCCGTCCTCCCGGGTGAACCCCTCGCGGCGCAGTTCGGCGAGGAACTCGTCGAGCCGTGGGCCGTAGAGGTAGTGCTCGATGCCGGTGAACTCCAGCAACTCGCCCACGTACGGATGCCCGTCAGGGAGGTAGTCCGGCTTGGAGATGTAGTTGATCACGTCCATCCGGAACCCGTCGATGCCCCGCGCCAACCACCACTGCACGATCTCCGCCACCTCACGGCGGACGTTGGTGTTGTTCCAGTTGAGGTCCATCTGCGACTCGTCGAAGAGGTGCAGCGCCCACAGGTTCGCCTCGGGGATCCAGCGCCACGTCGACCCGGAGAAGAACGACTGCCAGTTCGTCGGCGGCTTGTCCTCGGTGCCGGCCACAAGGTAGTAGTAGCCCCCGTAGATGCCGTCGGGGTCGGCGATGGCCTTCTGGAACCACTCGTGCTCGGCGCTCGTGTGGTTGACCACCAGGTCCATGATGATCTTCATGCCGCGCTCATGGCAGCCTGCGATCAACTCGTCGACGTCGTCGAGGGTGCCCATCTCGGGCAGCACCGCCTTGTAGTCGCGGATGTCGTAGCCCATGTCCTTGTTGGGCGAGTCGAAGATGGGGGAGAGCCAGATGCAGTCCACGCCCAGGTCGCTCAGGTAGTCGAGCTTGCCGATGATGCCCCGCACGTCGCCGAGGCCGTCGCCGTCGGAGTCCGCGAAGCTGCGCGGGTAGACCTGGTAGAAGACGGCGCTGCGCCACCACGGGTGCTCGTCGGGTCCCTCGAGGGAGGGCTCGCCCGTGACCTGGTTGACCATGCCGATCATCACGTCCATGAACCCGCCGCCGGTGATGGGGCGGAGCAGGAGGTCGATGGTGCGCAGCTTGAGGCGGCCCAGCACGTGCGGCAGCCAGCGGGGCAGCGCGGTGTGCAGGATGAGTTTGTCGACGACGTCCCGGCCGATGGGGTGGTCCATGATCTCGCTCAGGCGGCTTTGCCGGGAGTACTTGCGCATGCGCCAAGCGTATTGGCTCGGCGGTCGGCGCGGGGCAGTCAGTGGAGCGGAGTTTCGCGTCGCCTCAGTTCGCCGACGATGTCGGCGTAGGTGACCTCGTCGAGCCGGTACCGCGCGCGGAGGATGAGGTAGCTCACGACGACGAGCACCAGCGGCAGCCCCATCATCGCCACCTTGATCACGAGGCGACCATCGGCGTCGAGGTCGGCGGACGATGCGGCGTCCGAGATCCCGCTCACGACGACGGTGGCGCCGACGACGCCCGTGGCCAGGGCATTGGAGAACTTGTAGATGAACGGCTGGAGCGCGAACGTGACGGCCTCGTTGCGCCTGCCCAGCTTCCACTGGCCGTACTCGGCACTGTCGGCGATGAACATCACCATCAGGAGCTGGATCGCGCCCTGGCCGGCGAACAGCAGCACGCCGGCCACCGCGACGATGCCGAGGTCGCCGTCGGCGAAGTAGAAGACGACGTAGCCGAGCACCATCATCGCGGTGGCGCCCAGGTGGATGCGGAACCGGCGCACGTACCGGCTGACGAGCGGGAACAGCGCGAGCGAGGCGATCTGCGTGACCCCGAGGACGAGCGCGAACGTCGAGTAGGCGTCCTCGTCACCGAAGACGTACTTGAAGTAGTAGAGGCCGAGCGACGTCGTGAGGGTGTACCCGGTCATGAACAGTGTCATGCCGAGCGTGGTCCACATCAGTTGGTCGTTCGCGACGATGGCGCGCCAGAGCCCCTTCAGCCCCGTGTTGCCGGAGTCCACCAGGACCTGTTCCCGCGCGAACACCAGCGGGAGCGCCTGGAACATGAGCATGCCGCCGGCGGCGAGGACCGCGAACCAGAACCACCCCTGCTGGAGTGAGCCGGTCCGCTCACCGAGCCACTTGGTGAGCGGAACGATGCCGACGACGACGGAGAACAGCCCGACGTTCGCGCAGATCCGCGCCGCCACGCCGATCCGCTCGCGCTGCCGTTGGTCCCTCGTCAGGGACGGCAGCATCCCCCAGTAGGAGATGTCGTTGATCGTGTAGGCCACCTCGAACACCAGGTACGTCAGGGTGAAGACGGCCACGAATCCCCAGCCGGTGACGCCGAAGTCGGTGAACATCAGCACGCCGGCCACCGCCCAGAGCAGGGCGCCCAACCCCATCCACGGCCTGAACTTGCCCCAGCGGGAGCGGGTGTTGTCGACGATCATCCCCATGAAGGGGTCGTTGACCGCGTCGAAGATGCGCATGGCCACCATCACGACCGTGACGGCGATGAGCTCCGCGCCGCTGATGCCCAGCACGTCGGTGAGGTAGAACATCAGGAACAGGGAGACCATGGCGGCGAGCATGTCCCGGCCCAGGGTGCCCAGGCCGTAGGCGAAAGCTGTCACGGGCTCAGCGTAACGGCGAACGCCCCGGGCCGGTGATGGTGAGGACCGACACGTCCACGGTGACGGAGGAGGCCGCGAGCCGGGGGCTGGCGTGGAAGGCGTTGGGACCCATGGCGACGAGGTCCGTCGCCGCCTCGGCGTCCAGGTCGAGGCGGAACCGGACGTGGCGGCGCCGTGCCTCGCCACCCAGGGCGGACGCGACACGGTCGGCCTTGTCGTCCGGGACGTCGAGCAGGCCGTGCGCCTGCCGCAGCTCGGCCAGGTGGCCGGGCTCCGGCACCACGACGACGATGCGGCCGCAGTCGTCGAGGACTCGCCGGAACTCGCCCGGGTTGCGGGGCGCGAAGACGCACAGGACCGCGTCGACCGCACCGTCGGCCACCGGCAGCCCGGACCAGGTGTCGGCCACGATCGCCGCCACCCGCGGGTGGGTGCGGGCGGCGCGGCGGGCGGCGGCGACGGACACGTCGGCCGCCAGCCCGAGGGCGTCGGCCCCGAGGGCGTGGGCGAGGTAGTGGCCGGTGCCGGCACCCGCCTCGAGCACCCGCCGGGCGCCCCGCAGCTCGTCGGCGACCGCGTCGGCGATCGGCGAGTAGTGCCCGGCCCGCAAGAACCGGTCGCGGGCGGCGACCATCTCGGCCGTGTCGGCGTTGCGGGGCGCGGCCCGGCCGAGCAGGTTGACGTAGCCCTGCCTGGCGACGTCGAACGCGTGTCCCTGCGAGCAGCGCAGGCTGGAGCCGTCGAGGTGCAGCGCCGCCGCGCAGTGCGGGCAACGGAGCCAGTCGACGACGGCGGCGAGGGCGCTCACGTGTCGGCGGGCTCGGCGATCGCCTCTTCCGCTTCCCGGCGCTGCGCGAGCCGGGCGCGGCGACGCTCCGCCTTCCGGCGGTCGCGGATGTCGGCGCGGATGAGGACGACCACGCCGATCACGGCGATGAGCGTGAAGGAGAACCACTGCCACGCGTAGCTCAGGTGCGGTCCCTCGTCGAGCGATGGCAGCGCCACCGGCACCAGCAAGGGGTCGTCCTCCGGCACCGACGACTGCGCGGTGATGTAGCCGTCGACGAGTTCCTCGCCGAGCGACGCGCCGATCGCCTCGGAGTTGATGAGCCGGATGTTGAACTCGTGGGGCGTGATGGCGTTGTCGCGGCCGCGCTCGTTGCGGTGCACGTAGCCCTGGACGGTGACCTCGCCCGTCGGGGGCGCGGGCGGCGCCGGGTCGGGCTGGCCCTGCGGGCGGGGGATGAAGCCGCGGTCGATCAGGACCAGCCGGCCGTCGTCGGCCTCGAGCACCGAGACCACCTCGGTCCCGGCGCCGTCCTGGTTGCGGTAGCGGGCCTGGTACGTCTCGCCGGTGTAGGTGCCGGTCACGGTGACCGGGTACCACTGGTCCTCGTCGTCGATGGTCTCGTCCATCACCTGCGCGTAGGGCTGCGGCTGCTGCTGCGAGTGCTCCAGCACCCGTGCGTTGGTGGCGCGGCGCTCGTCCAGACGCCGGAGCTGCCACTCGCCGAGCTGCACGAACACGACCGCCAGGACGGCGACGACGAGCAGCAGCGCTCCCCATCGGAGCAACATCCTCCTCGTCATTCGGGGTCCACGCTCCCCGGGATGATCTCACCGGGCGGCAGCGCAGGCAGGGCGTCGTCGCCCTCCGGCTCGGGCTCGGGCAGGGGACGGTGGTTGCTGGAGTTGGCCAGCACGACGGCGATGATGGGCAGGAACGCCGCGCCGGCCAGCGCGACGAGCTTCCAGTATCCGGGCACGAACAGGAACGCGAAGAAGCACAGCGTGCGGATCCCCATCGTGATCGCGTAGCGCTTCTGCCGTTCCTCGAGGTCCAGGGTGCGACCGCGGGGAGCGCGCGTGATCACGTGCCCATCGGATGCCATGCGAGCCAGCGTACTCCAGCGGCGAAGGGAGAACCCTGTGCGTTTTCGACAGAACCGGGCCCGCGCGGCTGCGGTAAGTTGCGGGCTATGTCTGACTCCCGAGCAGTGCTCATCACCGGCGGATCCAAGGGGATCGGCCGGGCCATGGCCGAAGCGTTCCGCGACGCCGGATACCGCGTGGCCGCCACCTACCGGTCCGGCGGCGTGCCGGACGGGGTCCTCGGGGTCGTGTGCGACATCACCGACCAGGCGCAGGTCGACGCCGCGTTCGAGACGGTCGAGAAGGAGCTGGGCCCGGTCGAGGTCCTCGTCGCCAACGCCGGCGTCACGAAGGACACCCTCCTGATGCGCATGTCGGACGACGACTGGCAGCAGGTCATCGACACCAACCTCACGGGCACCTTCCGGGTCGTGCGCCGAGCCTCCCGGCCCATGATGCGCGCCCGTTTCGGGCGCATCATCCTGCTCTCCTCCGTCGTCGGCCTCATGGGCAACCCCGGCCAGATCAACTACTCGTCCTCGAAGGCCGCCCTGGTGGGCATGGCGCGCAGCCTCACCCGCGAACTCGGCGTCCGCGGCATCACCTGCAACGTCATCGCCCCCGGCTTCATCGACACCGACATGACCGCCGTGCTGGGCGAGGACGTGATCACCGAGTACACCAGGCGCATCCCCGCGGGCAGGCTCGGCCACGTCGACGACGTCACCGGCGCCGCGCTGTTCCTCGCCGGCGAGCACGCCGGCTACATCTCCGGCGCCGTCATCCCCGTCGACGGCGGCCTCGGCATGGGTCACTGAAAGAAAGGCAACCACTCCAACATGGGCATCCTCGAAGGCAAGAACATCCTGGTCACCGGCGTGACGATCGACACCTCGATCGCGTACGTCGTCGCCGACATCGCACAGCAGGAGGGTGCCAACGTCGTGATCTCGGGCGCCGGCCGCGCGCTGCGGCTGGCGACCCGGGTGGCGAAGCGCCTCGACCCGCAACCCCCGGTGATCGAACTCGACGTCACCGTCCCCGAGCACCTCGATTCCCTGCCCGCGACCCTCGAGCCCCACTTCGATGACCGGATCGACGGCGTCGTGCACTCGATCGCGTTCGCCAACCCCGAGACCGCGCTCGGCGGCGCCTTCCTGAGCACCCAGTGGGAGGACGTGTCCAAGGCCATGGAGATCTCGGCGTTCTCGCTGAAGTCGCTGGCCATGGCGGCCAAGCCCATGATGCGCGACGGCGGCTCCATCGTCGGCCTCACCTTCGACGCGACGGTCTCCTGGCCGGCCTACGACTGGATGGGGGTGGCGAAGTCCGCGCTGGAGTCGACCTCGCGCTACCTCGCGCGCTACCTGGGCCCCGAAGGGATCCGCTCCAACATCGTGGCCGCCGGCCCGATCGACACCCTCGCCAAGCAGGCGATCCCCGGCGCCAGCTCCTTCAACGACATCTGGTCCGAGCGCGCGCCCCTGGGATGGGACCCGAAGGACGCACGTCCGGCGGCCCGCGCCGTCGTCGCGTTGCTGTCCGACTGGTTCCCCGCCACCACCGGCGAAATGGTCCACGTCGACGGCGGCCTCCACTCCACGGGCGCCTGAGCGCTCGGCTAGGCTGACCGCATGACAGCAGCGGTCGCAGAATTGGCAGGAGTCACCGTCACTCGTGGTCAGGCGGTGCTGCTGGACGATATCGACCTGCGGATCGACGAGGACCAGCGCTGGGTGGTGATCGGCCCCAACGGGGCCGGCAAGACCACCATGCTGCAGCTGCTCGCGGCCCAGCTGTACCCGAGCGACGGCATCGTCGGACTCCTCGGTGAGGTCGTGGGCGCCGTCGACGTGTTCGAGCTCCGCCCGCGCATCGGCCTGACCTCCTCCGCGCTCGCGGAGCGGATACCGGCCGGGGAGAAGGTGCGCGACCTCGTCGTCTCCGCGGCCTACGCGATCGTCGGCCGCTGGCGCGAGGAGTACGACGAGTTCGACTTCGAGCGCGCCGACGAACTCCTCGCCCAGTTCCGCATCGACCACCTCGCGGACCGGACCTTCGGCACCCTCAGCGAGGGCGAGCGCAAGCGCGTCCAGATCGCCCGCGCGCTGATGACGGACCCGGAACTGCTGCTGCTCGACGAGCCCGCCGGTGGCCTGGACCTCGCAGGCAGGGAAGCGCTCGTCGGGGCGCTGGCCGACCTGTTCACCGACCCCGCGGCCCCGGCCACGGTGCTCGTCACGCACCACGTCGAGGAGATTCCCGACGGCGTGACCCACTGCCTCCTGCTGAACGGAGGACGGGTGGTCGCCGCCGGCCCGCTGCGCGACACGCTCACCAGCCAGAACCTGAGCGCGGCGTTCGACGCTCCGCTGCAGGTCACCTACGACGGCCGTTGGAGTGCCCGGGGGGCCTAGATGGACGCGTTCTTGGAGTGGCTGAGGGACAACGGCTGGGCCGGGTGGGGCCTCCTCGCCATCGCTCTGGCCGGCGCCGAACTCTTCACGCTCGACCTCACCCTGCTGATGCTCGCCTCCGGTGCCCTCGCAGCAGGGGTGACGTGGTTCGTCGCCCCGGGGCTCGTGTGGCTGCAGGTCGTCGTCGGGCTCGTCGTGGCGGTCCTGACCCTGGCCTTCCTGCGGCCGACGCTGCTGGACAGGGTCCGGCGGTCGCCCGGCTACCGCTCGGCGCTGGACCAGCTCGTCGGTTCGGGCGGGCGGGCGACCACGGAGATCACCGACGCGGGCGGCGAGGTGCGCGTCGCGGGGCAGCTCTGGGACGCCCGCCCCTTCGACGCCGACGTCCGCATCGAGGCGGGGGAGACCGTCGAGGTGCTCGCCATCGAGGGCATCACGCTGCTCGTCCATCCCGTCTCACCACACCAACTCCCGCGAAGACACTGAAGTTAGGAACGGCCGTGGAATACGTACTCGTCGCCCTCGTCATCCTCGTTGTGCTCCTGCTCGCAATGAGCCTCAAGATCATCCGCCAGCAGCAGGTGGCGATCGTCGAGCGCCTCGGCAAGCTGCGCACCGTGCTGGAGCCGGGGCCGCACCTCATCCTCCCGCTGTTCGACCAGGTCCGCTACGTCCTGGACATGCGCGAGGAGGTCGTGCCATTCCCGCCGCAGGGAGTGATCACCGAGGACAACCTGATGGTGTCCATAGACTCCGTGATCTACTTCCAGATCGTGGACCCGCGCCGCGCCGCCTACGAGGCGCAGGACTACCGGGCGGCGATAGAGCAGCTCACGATGACGACGCTGCGCAACATCATCGGCGGCATGGACCTCGAGACCACCCTGACCTCGCGCGAGGAGATCAACCAGCGGCTGCGCGCGGTCCTCGATGACGCGACGGGCAAATGGGGGATCAAGGTGAACCGGGTCGAGCTGCGCTCGATCGAACCCCCAGCCACCATCCGTGACGCGATGGAGAAGGGCGCGCGCGCCGAGCGCGACAAGCGCGCGCAGATCCTGCTCGCCGAGGGCCAGCGCCAGTCCCAGATCCTGCAGGCAGGCGGCGACCGGGAGTCGTCGATCCTGCGCGCGCAGGGCGAGCGCGAGGCCGAGGTGCTTCGGGCGCAGGCCGAGCGGCAGTCGCAGATGTTGCGCGCGGAGGGCGAGGCGCAGGCCATCACCACCGTCTTTCAGGCGATCCACGCCGGGCAACCGGACCAGGCACTGCTGGCGTACCAGTACATGCAGATGCTGCCGGAGCTCGCCCGCGGCGACGCCAACAAGGTGTGGGTCATCCCGAGCGAGCTGAACGACGCGCTCAAGGGGCTGGGCCGCGCCGGCGGCGAGGGTGTGGAGGAGGTCCGCCGCTACGTGTCCGAGGCCGCGCAGCAGTTCCGGGCGCCCGAGAAGATCGACGTGCACGCGGAGATCGAGCGCCAGGCCCAGCGAGACCGCGAGCTCTCGGACAAGACCGTCCAGAAGGCCATCAAGGAGGCGCAGCAGCTCGACAACCCCGGGGTCGCCCCGCGACGCACCGCTCCCGGCGTCGGGGGCGCCAGCCCGACGCCGCAGCTCGGCCAGGTCCCCGAGCAGTTCCAGGGCGACGCCGAGCTCTCGGTCCAGCCGCAGCCCGAGCACCAGCGCGACGCGGAGCACCAGCCCGGGTTGGACGACAACGGGCCGGGCTTCGATCGCCCGCAGCAGTAGCCGGTGCTCGCCGGGATCCTCGACTCCCTCGCGACGAGGGACGACGCGCCGGTGTTCCTCGGCGCCGACCGCATCGGGGGCGACGAGTTCGCCGAACTCGTCTGGGGCTACGCCGGTGGGCTGCGTGCCCGGGGTGAGCGCTCCGTGGCGCTCGTCGGTGCGCCGGGACCGGCCATCGTCGCCATGGTCCTTGCCGCCGTCGGGACCGGGACCAGGGTCGACCTGATCGATCCCCGCGCCGGCGACGAGTTCGTCCGCGCCCGTCTCGAGGCCTCGGCGGCCAGGACCACCGTCGCCGCGTCCGGACTCGCGTGGCCGCTCAGGGGCCCGAAGTGGCTCCGCGACCGCATGGGACTCCCGAAGCACGACGTGTGGCCCGAGATCGTCTCCATCGACCACGTCGGCGGCGCCCAGAAACGACGGTTCGCGCCCGACGACGAGGCGGCTGCGCTCACCCTGTTCCCCGCTGGCCGCCGCGAGGAGCCACTCGGGGTGGTCCACACCGTCGGGTCCCTGTCCGCGGGCGTCGGGGGACTGGCTGCCCTGCTGGACGGCGAAGGGCCGGTCCTCACCGACGCGCTCGTCGTGATGCTCGCGGCCATCGCCCGCGGACGCCCGGTGGTCCGTGCCTCCTCACGCGCTCGGTGGCTCGCTCGTCAGGTGCGGCGCCAGGGTCGAGCGGTCGTGGCGGTACGCGACTGGCGCAGGCTCCGCGATGCGCGGCCCGGCGGCACCGTCATCGTCGGCGGGGAGGAGCCTGCGCCGTACGACGAGGCCGCGTCCCTGCGGTCGGCAGGGGCGGCACGCGTCGTCAACGTCTACGCGCTGCCCGACCTGTTCCCCATCGCCATCTCGTCGGACGGGGGACCGCTCGAGCTGGTCGACGGCGTGGAGGCCCGCACGGACCACGAAGGGGCGCTGTTCCTCCGCGGTGCCGCGATGGCGCCCCGCTTCGTCGAGGGCCCCTATCGCGACGAGGTGGCCACCGGCCGTCACGGCGCGGTCGAGGGCCGCCGCCTGTCGCTCGGTGGGTGACCCTCTCAGTCCTCCCTCGTCGCCGACGCCGAGAGTCGCGCGGCGATCAGGCTGGAGGTGATGATCTGCGCCTGGTGGTAGATCATCAGCGGCACGACGAGCATGCCCACCGTCGCGGCGGGGAACAGCACGGCCGCGATCGGCACGCCCGTGACGAGTGACTTCTTGGTCCCGCAGAACATGATCGCGATGCGGTCCGGGCGGTCGAACTCCAGCCAGCGGGAGAGGTTCCAGGTGAACCACAGCATGAACGCCAGCAGCGGCAGGGTGAACCCGAGGGTGACGAGCAACTCGTTCCAGCCGAGCTGGCGCCACTTCCCCGTGGCGAACATGTCCGAGAATGCCCCGTAGACGATCAACACGATGACGAACTGGTCGAGCAGCTTGAGCCGCGCCCGGTTGCGGGCCATGAACCGCGCGGTGGCGAACCGGGAGATCTGGCCGAGGAAGAACGGCAGCAGGAGCTGGACGAACACGTCGAGCGCGATCTGCCAGGAGAAGCCTCCGCCGTTCGTCGGCAGCAGCAGCATCACGAGCAGCGGGGTGAGCACCACACCCAACACGTTGGAGGCGGTGGCCGAGATCATGGCGGCCGGGACGTTGCCCCCCGCGAGCGAGGTCATGTTGATCGACGACTGCACGGTGGAGGGCGCGAGGCACAGGAACACGAGGCCGGCGCGGACGGCGTCCGAGACGAACCCGTCAGGGAGCAGGAGCATGGGCGCGCCCAGCAGGGGGAACACGACGAACGTGCAGGCGAGGATCGTGACGTGCAGCCGCCAGTGCCGGACGCCCGCGAGCGTCTCCTCCGTGCTCAGCCGGGCTCCGTAGCCGAAGAACAGCACGAACACGGCGACCTTCGTGAAGAGGTCGTAGACCTCCGCGGCCTGCCCGCGCACGGGCAGGACGATGGACAGCGCCAGCGCGCCGAGAATCACCAAGGTCATCCGGTCGATCTTCACGGGCGTGACGCTAGCAGCCCCCGCAGACCCGCCCGGTCCCGGGCTCGCGGCTACTCGGCCGAGGAGGAGTCCCCGGGCGGAGTGGCCGCCTTGTTCTTGGGGGACACCGGCCAGTCGTCCGGGTAGCGCCACGCGAGTTCGGCGACCTCCCTGTCCAGCTGCCGCCGGACGCGGCTCGAGAGGCGGTCGCCGTACACCGTGCCGTTCAGGTGGTCGGTCTCGTGCTGGAGGCACCGCGCGAGCAGTCCGGTGCCGACGACCTCGATGTCGTTGCCGTGCTCGTCCTGGCCCGTGCAGCGGGCGACGTTCGGACGCGAGACGGTGGCGTAACCGCCCGGGTGCGACAGGCACCCCTCCTCCGACGAGTCCAACACCCGGTCCTGCCCCTCCGGCAGGTGGAGTACGGGGTTGCACACGACGCCGCGCCGAACGACCATGTCCTCATCGGGGCACTCATAGACGAACACCGCCAGATCGACCCCGACCTGGGTGGCGGCGAGGCCGACACCCTCCGCCGCCTCCATCGTCGCGAACATGTCGCGCACCAGTTCGTGCAACTGCCCGTCGAACTGCTCCACCGGCCTGGTCTTGCGATGCATCACGGGGGCGCCCCAACGGGTGATGGGGAGCACCTTGCCGCCGGTGTTGAGCTCAGTCATGTGTCCGATCCTAGGAAAGAGTTTCGCTCCGGACATTATGCCGTGCGCGGACGTAGTCTCGGACCGATGAGCGCTTGGGAAGGCCTGCTGGCCGAGTACGAGGAGCACCTGAGAGCCGACCGGGGCCTGTCGGAGCACACGGTCCGCGCCTATCTCGGGGACCTGCGCGACCTCGCCGCGCACGCCCCGGACCCGCGGCGGGTGACCCTGGCCGCGCTGCGCTCGTGGCTCGCGGGGATGGCCTCCGGCGGGGTGGCGTCCGCGACCGTCCAGCGGCGGGTGGCCTGCATCCGGGGCTTCTTCGGCTGGGCGCGGCGGGAGGGATTCGTCGACGCCGACCCCGCCGCCCGGCTGCAGGCGCCCAAACGTGGGCGACGGCTGCCCAAGGTCATCACCCGGTCGGCGGTGGACGAGGTGATGGAGGCCGCGGCGGCGCGGCTGGCGGACGCGGACGATCCGGTCGCTGCTCGGGACCTCGCCATCGTGGAGCTCCTCTACTCCAGTGGGCTCCGCGTCTCGGAACTGGTGGGGATCGGAACGGCCGACGTGGACCTCGACGGGCGCGTCGTCCGGGTCATGGGCAAGGGCGGCAAGGAACGCGTGGTGCCGATCGGGGTGCCCGCGGCCCGGGCCGTCGACGCGTGGCTGGCACGCCGCCCGGAGATCGCGACGGAGAAGAGCCCCGACCGGCTGTTCCTCGGCGCGCGAGGGGGGCCACTCGACCCGCGGGTGGCGCGCCGCGTCGTGCACGGGGCGACGGCGGCGGCCGGTCCGGGTGCCGAGATCGGGCCGCACGGCCTTCGGCACGCGATGGCCACCCACCTGCTCGACGGCGGCGCCGACCTGCGGAGCGTCCAGGAGATGCTGGGGCACGCCTCGGTGGGCACCACGCAGGTGTACACACACGTCAGCTCGGAACGCCTCCGCGAGGCGTTCCGCCAGGCGCACCCGAGGGCCTGACCGCGTCGTCCCTGCGGAACCTGCTCCGGTGTGTCCGGTAACGGCCGCCGGCAGACCCGGCCGACGGGTGCCGGTGCGGCGGCCCCCTAGGTTCTGGCGCAGATCCCCGAGCACAAAGGACGTGCCATGCCCACTGCCCTCCGCCGCGCCGTCGCGGCCCTCGTCGTCGCCCTCCTCGGAATAGGAGCCCTCGCCACCGCTGCGCCCGCGCAGGCCGCGGCCAACAACAGCGAGATCGCGTACAGCTTCTTCCGGAACAAGGGACTCACCCGCGCCCAGGCCTCCGGGCTCATCGGCAACTTCATCGTCGAATCGGGCGGCGACCCGATCAACCCCGCCGCGGTGCAGTACGGCGGCGGGCCCGGCCGCGGCATCGCGCAATGGGAGGGTGCGCGGCGCGACGCGCTGTTCGCCTATGCGGACTCGCGCGGCCTGCACTGGAGCAATCTGCAGCTGCAGTTGGACTTCGTCGGGAAGGAGCTCAGGGGCACCGAGTCGTACGCCTACACGAAGCTCAAGGAGACGAGCACGGCCGACGCGGCGGCGATCGCCGTGCGCATCTATTACGAACGGCCGTCCGTCCACGCCGACCCCCAGCGGATGGCCTGGTCGAACTACGTCGCCACCCGCTACGGCGGCATGAACGCCGTGAACACCAGCTCCTTCCCGACGATCCGCGAGGGGGCCCGCAACGGTGCCTTCGTGACACTCCAGTACGCCCTGAAGGCACGGGGCTACAGCATCGTCGTCGACGGCCAGTTCGGCTCCGGCACCAAGTCGACGGTCCTGGCCTTCCAGCGCTCCCGCGGCCTCGTCGCCGACGGTGTGGTGGGCCCGATCACGTGGGAGGCGCTCCTGCCGACCCTCCCTCAGGGCGCGACGGGCAGCGCGGTGACAGCCCTCCAGCTCGAGCTGGTGAGCACCGGCCACAAGATGGTCGTGGACGGCTCGTTCGGGACCGGCACCCACGCCACGGTCGTCGCGTTCCAGGGCGACCACGGCCTCTACCGCGACGGGGCCGTGGGGCCGGTGACCTGGCCGGCGCTGATCAGCTGAGCGCCCGGAAGCGACGGCCGCCGGCGCAGCTCCGCCGGCGGCCGTCGTGCGCCGCCTCAACCCAGGACCGCCATCGGGTCCACCACGCCGTCGTCGCGCCACGCCATCCAGTGCAGGTGGCAACCCGTCGAGTAGCCCGTGCTGCCCACCTCGCCGACCCGCGCCCCGGCGGAGAGGCGCTGCCCGACCCGCACCTCGAACCGCGGCAGATGCGCGTAGGCGGTGACGAGCGAGTCGTCGTGCCGGACGTGGACCCGGTACCCGTAACCGCGGGAGACATCGGCGCGGATGACCTCGCCCGCCCACGGCACGCGCACGGGCGTCCCGCAGGGGGCGGCGAAGTCCGTGCCGTCGTGGAGCTTGAGGACGCCGGTGACTGGGTGCACCCGCATCCCGAACGGGGACGAGAGCCTTCCCTCGACGGGAGGACGGCCTCCGGGGCCCGGGATCTCCGCCGCCGGCAGCGGCGCGCGGGCCGACGGCTGGCTCCCGCGGGGCAGCAGCCGGACCCGTCGCTGCGCGAGGTACGCCATCGGATCGTGGTAGTCGGTCCCGTCCGTGAGGCCCCAGTGGAGGCACGGCTGCCCGTCGCAGTGGCCGCCGACCACGAAACCGAGCACGTCGCCGGCGGACACGGCCTGACCGGGGGAGACCGTCGCCCGCACCGGCGTGTAGGTGGTGCGGACGCCGCCGTGGTCCACCGACACCGACGGCCGGCCGGCGACCACTCCGGCGAAGTGCACCCGGCCCGCGGCCGCCGCCCGCACGGGCCCGCCGGTGGCCGCCCGCAGGTCCACGCCACGATGACCCGCCGAGTATCGGCTCGTGCCCCCGTCGAACCCCCTCACGGGCGGTCCGTCCACCGGGGCGTCCAGGACGAGGCCCGGGCCGGCAAAGGCGGTGCCGGGGAGCAGCAGGCACACGGCCGCCAGCGCGAGGAGTAGTCTCATGCCCAGTGATGGCGACGTCCCGTCCCCGACGTGCGTCACCGGCGCGGCCCTGTGGACAACGCCCGGTTGGTGTCCGGGGGCGCCGTCGCGTTAGAATCAGGCACGCACCCGCAAACGCGGGTGACTTCGCATGCGCTTTCGGGCCCCGCCCGGTTGTCCCTGTGGTCCCGCTCCGGCGGGTTGTGGCATCCAGCGCATCAGGAAACCAACCACCGTGGGCTCCGCGCCCACCCGATTTCAGGTCGAGCGCCGCGCGCCGACCGCGAAAGGAACGGCCATGGCCGTCGTCACCACCCGCCAGCTGCTCGAGAACGGCGTGCACTTCGGGCACCAGACCCGTCGCTGGAACCCGAAGATGAAGCGCTTCATCTTCACCGAGCGCAACGGCATCTACATCATCGACCTCCAGCTCTCGCTGACCTACATCGACAAGGCCTACAACTTCGTCAAGGGTGTCGTCGGGCGCGGGGGCCAGGTCCTCTTCGTCGGCACCAAGAAGCAGGCCCAGGAGGCCATCGCCGAGCAGGCCACCCGCGTGGGCATGCCCTACATCAACCAGCGTTGGCTCGGCGGCATGCTGACCAACTTCCCGACCGTCGCCAAGCGCGTCGCCCGCCTCAAGGAGCTTGAGGGGATGGACTTCTCCGACGTCGCGGCGTCCGGCCTGACGAAGAAGGAACTGCTCCAGCTCGAGCGCGAGAAGACCAAGCTCTCCAAGACCCTGGGCGGCATCCGCGACATGGCCCGCACCCCGCAGGCCGTCTGGATCGTCGACACCAAGAAGGAGCACCTCGCGGTCGACGAGGCGCGCAAGCTGAACATCCCGATCGTCGGCATCCTCGACACCAACTGCGACCCGGACGAGGTCGACTACGCCGTTCCCGGCAACGACGACGCGATCCGTTCCGTGGGTCTGCTGACCCGCATCATCGCCGACGCCGTCGCCGACGGTCTCATCGAGCGTTCGCAGGGCCGTTCCGGGGACGAGACCGTCGTCGCCGAGCCCATGCCCGACTGGGAGCGCGAGCTCCTGGGCGCCGACGCCGCGGCCCCCGCCGAGCAGGAGGAGGCCGCCGAGGCCCCGCAGGCCGAGGAGGCCGCTGCTGAGGCCCCGCAGGCCGAGGAGGCCGCTGCCGAGGAGACCCCGGCAGAGGAAGCCGCTCCTTCGCAGGACGAGGCTGCCGACGCCCCCGCCGACGAGACCAAGTAACCCACTACCGAGAACGGATTGACGTTTTATGGCTATCACTGCCGCTGACGTGAAGAAGCTCCGCGACGCCACCGGCGCGGGCATGATGGACGCGAAGAGGGCTCTGACCGAGGCCGAGGGCGACTACGACAAGGCTGTTGAGCTGCTGCGCATCTCCGGACTGGCGAAGGCCGCCAAGCGCGCCGACCGCGAGGCCACCAACGGCATCGTCGCGGGCCGCGACGGCATCCTGATCCAGTTCGCCGCCGAGACCGACTTCGTCGCCAAGAACGCGGAGTTCGTCGGCCTGGCCGACCAGATCGTCGACGCGGTCGCCACCTCGGGCGCCACCGACGTGGAGTCCGCCAAGGCCGCGAAGATCGGGGACCAGACCGTCGAGGAGGCCGTCTCGGCGCTCGGCGTGAAGATCGGCGAGAACATCCAGCTCGCGGCGGTCGCCAACTTCGACGGCACCACCCACCTGTACCTCCACCGCCGCGCGTCGGACCTGCCCCCGCAGGTCGGCGTGCTCGTGGAGTACGAGGGCGGCGACGAGACGCTGGCGCACCAGGTCGCCATGCAGATCGCCGCGATGTCGCCGCAGTTCGTGACCCGCGACGACGTCCCCGAGGACGTCATCGCCAACGAGCGACGCATCGCCGAGGCGACCGCCCGCGAGGAGGGCAAGCCCGAGGGTGCCATCCCGAAGATCATCGAGGGTCGCCTCGGTGGCTTCTTCAAGGACGTCGCGCTCGTCGACCAGATGGCCGTCTGGGAGGACAAGAAGTCGGTCGGCTCCGCGCTCCAGGCCGGTGGCATGACCGTCAAGCGCTTCGTCCGCTTCGCCGTCCAGGGCTGAGCCAAAACCAAAACACAGTAGAGTGGCGTGCGCCGCGCAGGTTCGCCTGGCGGCGCACAGCCATATCGGGAGGAATCCATGACCCAGGCGTTCCAACGCGTATTGATCAAGCTCTCCGGCGAGGTGTTCGGGGGCGGCAAGCTGGGCGTTGATCCGCTCGTCGTGGCGCAGATCGCCAAGGAGATCGCCGACGTCGTCCGCTCCGGCACCCAGGTGGCCGTGGTCGTCGGCGGCGGCAACTACTTCCGCGGCGCCGAGCTCTCCCAGAGCGGCATGGCCCGCGACCGCGCCGACTACATGGGCATGCTGGGCACCGTCATGAACTGCCTCGCCCTGCAGGACTTCTGCGAGAAGGAGGGCATCAACACCCGCGTCCAGACGGCGATCACCATGGGCCAGGTCGCCGAGCCCTACATCCCCCGTCGGGCCGAGCGGCACCTGGAGAAGGGTCGCCTCGTGATCTTCGGCGCCGGCTCCGGGATGCCGTACTTCTCGACCGACACGGTCGCGGCCCAGCGTGCGCTGGAGATCGGCGCCGAGGTCCTCCTGATGGGCAAGCAGGGCGTCGACGGAGTGTACGACTCCGACCCCCGGACGAACCCCGACGCCAAGAAGTTCGAGCGCCTCACGTACGACCAGTTCCTCGCCGAGGACCTCAAGGTCGCCGACGCCACCGCCATCGCGCTGGCCCGTGACAACGACCTCGACCTCATCTTCTTCAATCTCTCCCAGAACGGAAACATCGCCCGCGTCATCGCTGGTGAAGAGATCGGGACTCTCGTCTCCCGCTAACGAAAAGGAAGGACCGATCACGCATGATCGCCGACATCGAGAAGGACGCCGCTGGCAGGATGCAGCAGGCGGTCGACTACGCCCGTGAGGACCTCGCCACGATCCGCACCGGCCGCGCCCACCCGGCGATGTTCAGCAAGCTCAACGCCGAGTACTACGGTGCGCCCACGCCGCTGCAGCAGCTCGCGACGTTCACCTCGCCCGACGCCCGCACGATGCTCATCACGCCGTTCGACCGCAGCTCCATCGGGGCGATCGAGAAGTCCATCCGCGAGGCGGACCTCGGCGTCAACCCCAGCAATGACGGCAACTCCATCCGCGTCGTGATGCCGCAGCTCACCGAGGAGCGCCGCAAGGAGTACATCAAGCTCGCCAAGAGCAAGGCCGAGGACGCCCGGATCGTCGTGCGCAATGCCCGCCGCCAGGCGATGGAGTCGCTCAAGAAGTCCGAGAAGGACGGCGAGATCAGCAAGGACGACCTCGCCCGCGCGGAGAAGTCGGTCGACGCGCAGACGAAGAAGTTCACCGACCAGATCGACGACCTCCTTAAGCACAAGGAGCAGGAACTCCTCGAGGTCTGATGCCAGAGTCGGCAGCCCTGCCCACCACCTCGAAGGCAGGCCGGGACCTCCCGGCCGCAGTCGGGGTGGGTCTGGCGTTGCTGGCGCCGATCGTCGTCGGGCTGCTGTGGTTCAACTGGCTGTTCATCGTCTACGTCGCGCTCATGCTGTGCCTGGGCGTGGTGGAGATCAGCCGGGCGGTGGCGCGGAAGAACATGTTCGCCGAGACGGTCCCGATCATCGCGGGCACCGCGCTGAGCGTGGTCGGCGGGTACTGGGTGACCGCCAGCCCCGAGCTGGGGATCTCGTCGATGACGTTCATCGTCTCCTGCCTCGGCGGCACGGTGCTCGCCGCGTTCATCGGGCGACTGTTCCGCGGCCACGCGGAGGGCTTCATCCGCGACATCGCCGCGAGCAGCCTCCTCATCGCCTACATCCCGCTCATCGGGGTCTTCGTCGCGCTGATGATGGCGGCGGCCGACGGCCCCGCGCGCATCTGGGCGGTCCTGATCTGCGTGGTCGCCTCCGACACCGGCGCGTACGCGACCGGCGTGCTGCTGGGCCGGCACAAGATGGCCCCGCGCATCAGCCCCAGCAAGACCTGGGAGGGCTTCGCGGGTGGGGTGGTGTTCTCCTCGCTGCTGGGCGTGGCGTCCGCGATCTGGGTCCTTCACATCGACTGGTGGGTCGGCATCCCGCTTGGCGTCCTCGTCTCCGTGGCTGCTACTGTCGGGGACCTCACCGAGTCGCTGATCAAGCGCGATGCGGGTATCAAGGACATGTCCAAATGGCTGCCGGGACACGGCGGCGTCATGGACCGGCTCGACTCCATGCTGATGGCTTTCCCCGTCGGCTGGTTCGTGCTCAACCTCGCGATGGGACCGTAGATGAAGCAACTTCCCCTGGTGTTCGAGGCGCCCAGGAAGGGCAAGCCCCCGAAGCACTGGCTCGACCTGACCCTCGACGAGCGCCGTGACGCGATCGTCGGGATGGGGCTGCCGCGGTTCCGCGCCGACCAGATCTCGCGGCACGTCTTCGACCGCCTCGAGAGCGACGCCGAGAACTTCACCGACATCCCTGCGGCGATCCGCGGGGAGCTCGGCGAGCAGCTGTTCCCGCCGCTGCTCACCCACGTGAAGCAGCAGACCGCGGACGCGGGCCGGACCGTGAAGACCCTCTGGCGGCTGCACGACGGTTCGCTCCTCGAGTCGGTCCTGATGCGCTACCCGAGCCGCACGACGCTCTGCATCTCGTCCCAGGCCGGTTGCGGAATGGCGTGCCCGTTCTGCGCCACCGGCCAGGGCGGCCTGAAGCGCAACCTCTCACAGGCGGAGATCACCGCCCAGGTCCTCGCCGCCGACCAGGCGCTCGCGTCGGGGGTCGTGCCCGGGACGACGGGACGCCTCAACAACGTCGTGTTCATGGGCATGGGGGAGCCGCTCGCGAACTACAACGCCGTGATGGGCGCGATCCGCACCATGCTGGAGCCGAGCCCGAACGGGTTCGGCATGAGCGCCCGCGGCATCACGGTCTCCACGGTGGGACTGGTGCCCAAGATCCGCCAGTTGACCGACGAGGGCCTGCCCCTCACGCTGGCACTCAGCCTCCACGCGCCCAACGACGAACTGCGCGACGAACTGGTGCCGATCAACAACCGCTGGAAGGTGGACGAGGTCGTCGACACCGTCTTCGAGTACGCCCAGACGACGAAGCGGCGCGTCTCGATCGAGTACGCCATGATGCGCGACATCAACGACTCGGTGGAGCATGCGCAGCAGCTGGCGAACGTCCTCAAGCGCCGCGGCGACTGGGGCTGGGTGCACGTCAACCTCATCCCCCTGAACCCGACGCCCGGGTCGAAGTGGACGGCGTCGCGCAAGGAGGACGAGCGGGCGTTCATCGCCACCCTCGAGCGGCGCGGGGTCCCGGTCACCCTGCGCGACACCCGCGGCCGGGAGATCGACGGGGCCTGCGGCCAGCTCGCCGCGACGGCAGCCCAACCTGCGCTCCCATGACCGCGTCCGCCATTCGGACCCCCCGGTTGTCTGGCGCAATCACCGGCAAGGGTGCAGTTATGCTTCCGCTGGTCCGAAACCGATAGGAGAAAATCGAGATGGAACAAGCACTGGAGGGTGTCTTCGACACCGTGGTGGCGCGGAACCCGGGGGAAGCTGAGTTCCACCAGGCCGTCCGCGAAGTGTTGGAGTCGCTCGGTCCGGTCGTGCGGAAGCATCCCGAGTACCTCGAGGCGAAGGTCATCGAGCGCATCTGCGAGCCCGAGCGGCAGATCATCTTCCGCGTCCCGTGGGTCGACGACAAGGGCGAGGTCCAGGTCAACCGCGGCTTCCGCGTCGAGTTCAACTCCGCACTGGGCCCGTTCAAGGGCGGCCTCCGGTTCCACCCGAGCGTCTACCTCGGCATCATCAAGTTCCTCGGCTTCGAGCAGATCTTCAAGAACTCCCTGACGGGTCTCCCGATCGGTGGCGGCAAGGGCGGGTCCGACTTCGACCCGCACGGCCGGTCCGAGGGCGAGATCATGCGCTTCTGCCAGTCCTTCATGACCGAGCTGTACCGCCACCTGGGCGAGTACACCGACGTCCCTGCCGGCGACATCGGCGTGGGCGGGCGCGAGATCGGCTACATGTTCGGGCAGTACAAGCGCATCACCAACCGCTACGAGTCCGGTGTGCTCACAGGCAAGGGGCTCACCTGGGGTGGTTCGCTCGTCCGCAAGGAGGCCACCGGCTACGGCACCGTGGTGTTCGCCAACGAGATGCTGAAGTCCCACGGCGAGTCCATGGAGGGCAAGACCGTCACCGTGTCCGGGTCCGGCAACGTGGCGATCTACGCCGTGGAGAAGGTCCACCAGCTCGGCGGCAAGGTCATCGGCTTCTCCGACTCGTCGGGCTACGTCGTCGACGAGGCCGGTGTCGACCTCGAGTTGCTGAAGCAGATCAAGGAGGTGGAGCGGGGCCGCGTCGCCGACTACGTCGCGCGCCGCGATTCCGCCCACCTCGGTCGTGACGGCGGCATCTGGGACGTCCCGACGGACGTGGCGCTGCCCTGCGCGACCCAGAACGAGCTGCACGGCGACCACGCACTGACGCTCATCAAGAACGGCGTCCGCGTCGTCGCCGAGGGCGCCAACATGCCCACCACCCCGGAGGGCGTCAGCGCCTTCCAGGAGGCCGGCGTGCTGTTCGGCCCCGCGAAGGCCGCGAACGCGGGCGGCGTGGCCACCTCCGCGCTCGAGATGCAGCAGAACGCCGGGCGCGACGCCTGGGACTTCGAGTACACCGAGCAGCGACTGACCGAGATCATGGTCGGCATCCACGAGACCGTCGCCGAGACGTCCGAGGAGTACGGCATGCCGGGCGACTACGTCGCGGGCGCCAACATCGCCGGCTTCGTCAAGGTCGCCGACGCCATGAAGGCGTTCGGCATCGTCTGAGCCTCAGCGTTCCCACAGGTCGCGATAGCGCCGGATCCGGTCGGGGTCCGGCGCTTCGCCGTAGGCGGCGAAGAACTCCTCCTCGAACCCGGGGCCGAAGTTCCACTCCAGGGACCAGGAGGCGATCGCCAGGTCGGCCCAGCGGTCGCCCACGCCGAGGCGTCCCACGTCGACGATCCCCGCGAAGCGTCCGTCCTCGCCGAGGATCGTGTTCGGGGCGCACGCGTCGCCGTGGATGATGACGGGATGGTCCACGTCGTCCTGGTCCCCGATCCACTCGGGCGCCCCGAACAGGGACTCCGAAGGGTCCAGCGAATGGAGCCGGCCCAAGCCCTCGGCGATGGCGCGCACCGCCGTGGCGGGCTCCCGCTTCCAGCGCTCCGACACCGCCGAATCACCCCTGAGCGCCACCGTCACCAGGAGGGACCCCTCGTCCAGGTCCTGGAAGTCCGCCATCCGCGGGGACGGGAACCTGCCGGAGAGCCACGAGAGCCGTTCGGCCTCGTCGATGGCGTCGTCGCTGGTCCAGTCGCCGTAGGGCACCCACTTGGCGTAGAGCGTCGGGTGGTCGTCGTCCCTCCGGAGGCGCGCAGTGATGCCACCGATCTCGCTCAGCCAGATGAGCTCGTCGACGCTGTAGCCCCGTTGGTCGGCCCAGCGGGCGATCGGGTCGGGGACGCGGATGCCGGGCGGGGGAGTGGCTGCGAGCGACATGGCCCCATCATTCCACGTGCTCAGGCTTGAGTATGTCCCTTGCCGAGCACGTGCGGTCCGGGCACGCCGTCGTCACCGAGGGTCTCGGGCGGCACGATGCCGGCGTTCACGTCGCCCTCGAGGTACGCGGCGTTGAGCCGTCGGTACGTGCGGGTGAGGAACGCCATGGCGGTGGTGACAAGCCCGACCGCCGACACGAGGACGAAGACCAGCGCGATGCCCCGGGCGTCTCCGTCGCCGAGCAGCCACCCGAACGCGCGCACACCTTGCCGCGACTCGGCGTATGGGATGAGCCAGAACTCCGCGAGCGGACCGATCAGGAACGCGCTGACCGGAGCTGCTGAGACCTCGACGGCCTGCGCGAACCCGAAGACGCGCCCCTGCTTGGCGAGAGGTACGACGCGTTGCAGGAGCGTCTGTTCCGCCGCCTCGATGACGGGGATCAGTACCATGTACGCGAAGACGCCGAGGGCGAGCAGCCACACGTGCTCGCGCAGCGTGAAGCCGCCGGCGATGAACCACATGCCGAGGCAGCCGAGCAGCAGGCTGCGCAACGGCTTCGCGCCGAGCCCGAACTTGGCGATGAGTGCGCCGCCGACGATGAAGCCGACAGAGCTGAGCCCGAAGAGAATGCCCCAGGCCTCGACGGACATCAGGGTGAGCCCGTACGGGTCGAGCAGGCCCATGAATACGCCCCCGAGGAAGTTGTTGAAGGTCGAGAAGACGATGAGCCCGACGAGACCGGGGACCGCGATGATCGCCAGCCACGCCCCACGGAAGTCCACGGCCTTCGGAGTGCCCTCAGCGTGGACGATCTCCGCCTCCGGGATCCTGAGCAATGCCAGGTGCAGCAGCGAGGCGGCGACGGTCACGAACGCGATCACCAGCACGGCGTGCATGCCGAGTTGCCCGATGGCGAGCCCGGACACCACGCCGGTGACCAGCATCATGGCTCCGTTGACGGCGCCGACCATCCCGTTGGCATTGGCGCGGCGGTCGGGCTCCACGAGCATGGTCACGAGGGTGGCGAGCGCCAAGCTACGTAGGTTGACGAGCAGCGCGCCCAGCAGTACGCAGGCGGCGAAGACCCAGAACCAGGGGCTGTCCGATCTGGTGAGTTCCGAGGTGGGCGCCAGCACGTAGACCAGCCAGGCGAGGCCGAACAGCAGCGTGCTGCCGGCTGCGGAGGCCAGCATCGCCTGCTGCTTGTGGTGCCGATCGATCATGCTCCCGAACGGGACGCCACTCACTGCCATGGCGAGCATGTACGCGCCGCCGAGCCACGAGGTCACTAGGACAGAGCGCGTTTCCAGATAGGCCCAGAACGTGGGGCGAACCACAGGAAGGCCGTTCCGAGGAGGGCCACTGCGGTGTTGGCGAGGGCATGGTGGAAGGCACGCGCGCGTGTGGGCACAAGGCATCAAAACACACGGCTTCGTCTCGCACAATACCCCGAACCGGCGATCCTGAGGGGGCGCCCGGGTCAGTCCGCCCGCGGCAGGTCGTGGACCGCCGGCCCCTCGAGCAGCTTCCCGTCAGCAGCGAAGCGTGACCCGTGCAGCGGGCAATCCCAGGACTTCTCCGCGTCGTTCCAGCGCACGATCCCGCCCAGGTGCGTACAGACCGCCGAGAGCTTGCAGGTCACCCCGTCGACCGTCGAGACGGCATGTGGCTTCCCGCCCGATCGACCGACCACACCTTGACCCTCCTCGGGGGCGCTGTCCGGAAGGTGCTGCAGTTCGGCCTGCACCCAGTCCTTCGCCAGTTCGTAGGCCACCTGGAGGTTGGGGCTCAGGGCGCTGACGATGGAGGCGGGTGTGGTGCTGCGGCGGCTCAGGGTCTCCGCCCACGGCATGTGGCCCTCGAGGATCTGCCCGCTGAGGTTCAGTCCCGCCGCGACCGCGTTGGCCATGCCCCACTTGTTGAACCCGGTGGCGACGTAGATCCGGCCACCGCCCCGCGGCAGGACGCCCACGTAGGGCACCCGGTCGGCCGCCATGTAGTCCTGCGCCGACCACGCGTGCGTCATCTGCGCGCCCGGGAAGTGCTCGCGTGTCCACGCGCCGAGGTCGTCCACCAGGTCCTGGGTGGAGGAGTGGCGGCCGGCGACGTGCCCGTTGCCACCCACGATGAGCAACTCCTCGTCGCCGACGGGGAGGGTGCGCAGGGAACGCGTCGGCTGGTCGATGCTCAGGTACATGCCGCGCGGTGTCGTCCCGCCCGCGACGCGGTGTGCCGTGGCGTAGGAGCGCATCGGGACGAGCTTGGCGAAGTACCCGCCGCGGTCGAGCACCGGGGTGCCCGTGGCCAGCACGAGCCGGTCCGCGGTGACCTCGCCCTGCGGGGTGGCGACCTGGAGGGGCCCCTTGGAGCCGGACAGGTTCGCGTCCGTGACGCGGACCCCCTCGACGACGGTGCCGCCGTGTTCCCGCAATTCGCGGACCAGCGCGTCGAGCACCTCGAGCGGGTGGATCTGGGCCTGGTCGCGAAGCGCGATGGCACCCGTCACCGGGAACGGCAGCTCGGTCTCCTCGAGCCACTCGACGTCGAGCCCGGCGCGGCGACTGGCGTCCAGCTCGGCGCGCAGCGCGCCCTGGGAGTCGTCCGTGGTGGCATAGGTGTAGGCGGTCCGCCGCTGGTAGTCGACGCCGTGGTCGTCCAGCAGTCGAAGGAGCCACGCCTGACCCTCGCGGTTGGCGTCGACGTACGCGCGGAGCACCTCCTCGCTCTGGTGGGCGAGGACGTCCGAGAGGGTCAGCCCCTGCAGGAGCGACACCTTCGCGGTGGTGTGGCCGGTGGTCACGGCGCCGATCCTGCGGGCCTCTAGCACGCCCACCTTCTGGCCGGCCCGGGCGAGGAGCAGGGCGGTGGTCAACCCGGTGAGGCCGGCCCCCGCGACGAGGGTGTCGAAGTGTGTCCCCGCTTCGAGCGGCTGCGTCTCTGCGGTCGTTGGCTGATGGGTGGCAAACCAGACAGATTCCATGCTCCATCATCACCCCGCGCCCGGTCATCCACCGCCGGTTCGCGAAGGTTCTTGGCCCACCCCTTGGCCCGCGTGGAACACTGGGCAGGTGCGAAAAGTCGTCCTCCTGGGTTCCACCGGCTCCATCGGTACGCAGACACTCGACGTGATCTCCACGAGGCGCGACCGGTTCGACGTCGTGGGCCTCTCGGCGTCCGGTGGCAACATCGAGCTGCTGGCGCGCCAGATCGTCGAGTTCCGGCCGTCCGTGGTGGCGCTGGCGCGCGCCTCGAAGGGGCGCGAGCTGATGGACGCGCTCTACGCCGTGGCGGCGGAGCGGGGCTGGGCGCAGGGCGAGTACCGGCTCCCCAAGCTGCTGCTCGGGCCGGACGCCTCCACCGAGCTCGCCGCCATGGAGTGCGACGTGGTGCTGAACGCCATCACCGGCGCCGCCGGGCTCGAGCCCACGCTGGCCGCGCTGCGCGCAGGCAGCACGCTCGCGCTGGCCAACAAGGAGTCCCTCGTCATCGGCGGACGCCTCGTCACCGAGGCCGCCCTGCCGGGGCAGATCGTCGCCGTGGACTCGGAGCACTCGGCGTTCGCGCAGGCCCTGCGCGGCGGGAGGCGCGACGAGGTGCGTCGCCTCGTGCTGACGGCTAGCGGCGGCCCCTTCCGCGGCCGGACCCGCGACGAGCTCCACGAGGTGACCCCCGCCCAGGCGCTGGCGCACCCGACGTGGAGCATGGGCAGGGTCGTCACGATCAACTCGGCCACCCTCGTCAACAAGGGGCTCGAGCTGCTGGAGGCCGCCCTGCTGTACGACGTGGACCTCGACGACATCGTGGTCACGGTCCACCCGCAGTCGATCGTCCATTCGATGGTCGAGTTCTTCGACGGGTCGACGATCGCGCAGGCGTCGCCCCCGGACATGCGGATGCCGATCGGGTTGTCGCTCACCTGGCCGGAGCGGTTGGAGGGCTCCGCCGCCCCGTGCGACTGGACCACGGCGAGCACCTGGACCTTCGAGCCGCTGGACTCGGCCACGTTCCCGGCGGTCGAGCTCGCCCGCAGGGCCGGGAAGGCGGGGGGCACCGCCCCGGCCGTGTTCAACGCCGCCAACGAGTCGTGCGTGGACGCCTTCTGTGACGGTCGCCTCGCATTCCTGGAGATCACGGAGACCATCGCCCGCTGCCTCGACGAGCACCTCGCCGACGGGCACGTCCCAAACGAGGCGTTGACCGTCGACGCGGTCCTGGCGGCCGACGCGTGGGGCCGGTCCCGCGCCGCCGAACTGGCGGGGGCACGTCGATGACCGAGGTGCTGCTGGTCATCGCGCTCGGCATCCTCTTCTTCGCGCTGATCATGGCGTCGATCGCCCTCCACGAGATCGGCCACCTCGTCCCCGCGAAGTTGTTCGGCGTCAAGGTGACGGAGTACTTCGTCGGGTTCGGCAAGCGGATCTGGTCCACGCGGCGCGGCGAGACCGAGTACGGCTTCAAGTGGATCCCCCTCGGGGGCTACGTGCGGCTGGTGGGCATGTACCCGCCGGCGAGGCCGGGGGAGAAGCGCAACTGGCTCACCCGGATGGCCGACGACGCCCGGTCCGTCGAGTGGGACGAGATCACCCCCGCCGACGAGGGCCGCCTGCTCTACCAGCAGAAGACGTGGAAGAAGATCGTCGTCATGCTCGGCGGCCCGATGATGAACATCGTCCTGGCCTTCCTCATCTTCCTGGGCGTCAACGCCATCCACGGCATGTACGTCTCCACGCTCACCGTCTCCGCGGTGAGCGAGTGCGTCATCGCCGCCAACAGCGAGGACCGCACGTGCGGCCCCGACGACCCACCCACCCCGGCCGTGGAGGCCGGAGTCCGGGTCGGCGACGTCATCGCGAGCTTCAACGGGGTCGCGCTGCAGTCCTGGGACCAGATGAGCGAGCTCATCCGGGAGAACCGCGACGGGGAGGCCCGGGTCACGGTCATCCGCGACGGCGAACGCGTCGACCTGCCGACCGTGCGCACACAGTTGAACCACCTGCCCGACCGGCTGGACCCGACGGCCTACGTCGAGGCGGGCTTCTTCGGTGTCTCGCCGACGGTTGAGCTCCAGCGCGCGGGGCCGGTGGCCACGGCAAGGCAGATGTGGACCATGACGCAGCAGTCGGCGGTCGCCCTCCTGAGCTTCCCCGTGCGCATCTACAACGTCGCCGAGGACCTGGTGATGGGCCGTCCCCGTGACCTCAACGGCCCCATCTCCATCGTCGGCGCCAGCCGCGTGGCCGGCGAGATCGGCGTCACGGACCAGCTGCCGGTCGAGAGCAAGGTCGCGACGTGGTTCTCCCTGCTGGGTTCGGTGAACCTGTTCGTCGCGCTCCTGAACCTCGTCCCGTTGCTGCCGCTGGACGGCGGCCACATCGCGGGCGCGATCTACGAGTGGCTGAAGCGCCGCGCCCACCGGCTCCTCGGCAGACCGGATCCGGGCCCCGTCGACACGGCCAAGGCCATGCCGATGATCTTCGTCGTCGGCGGCTTCCTCGTGCTGGGTGGCGCCGTCCTGATCCTCGCGGACATCATCTCGCCCGTGAGTTTGTTCTAGCGGCGATCCGACTAAACTGCACAGCATGACCGTGAGCCTTGGCATGCCAGCATCCCCTCCGCCCGTACTCGCACCCCGGCGGAAGACGCGGCAGATCCGGGTCGGCAAGGTGGCCGTCGGTGGCGACGCCCCCATCTCGGTGCAGTCCATGTGCACCACGAAGACCACCGACATCAACGCCACCCTGCAGCAGATCGCCGAGCTGACCGCCTCCGGCTGTGACATCGTCCGCGTCGCCGTCCCCAGCCAGGACGACGCCGACGTGCTGCACATCATCGCCAAGAAGTCGCAGATCCCGGTCATCGCCGACATCCACTTCCAGCCGCGCTACGTGTTCGCGGCCATCGAGGCCGGCTGCGCGGCCGTCCGGGTCAACCCCGGCAACATCAAGCAATTCGACGACCGCGTCGCCGACATCGCGAAGGCGGCCAGTGAGGCCGGCATCTCGATCCGCATCGGCGTCAACGCCGGCTCCCTCGACAAGCGGCTGCTCGCGAAGTACGGCTCACCCACCCCCGAGGCGCTCGTCGAGTCCGCGCTGTGGGAGGCGTCCCTGTTCGAGGACGTCGGCTTCCACGACTTCAAGATCTCCGTCAAGCACAACGACCCCGTCGTCATGGTCCGGGCCTACGAGCTGCTCGCCGAGAAGTGCGACTACCCGCTGCACCTCGGCGTGACCGAGGCGGGCCCGGCGTTCCAGGGCACCATCAAGTCCTCCGTCGCGTTCGGTGCGCTGCTCAGCCAGGGCATCGGCGACACCATCCGTGTCTCCCTGTCGGCCCCGCCGGTCGAGGAGGTCAAGGTCGGCACCAAGATCCTCGAGTCGCTCAACCTCCGCCCGCGCAAACTCGACATCGTGTCCTGCCCGTCGTGCGGCCGGGCCCAGGTGGACGTCTTCACCCTGGCCGAAGAGGTCACGAAGGGGTTGGAGGGCCTGCAGGCGCCGCTGCGCGTCGCGGTCATGGGCTGCGTCGTGAACGGCCCCGGCGAGGCGCGCGAGGCCGACCTCGGGGTCGCGTCCGGCAACGGCAAGGGCCAGATCTTCGTCAAGGGGGAAGTCATCAAGACCGTGCCCGAGGCCGAGATCGTCGAGACGCTCGTCCACGAGGCGCGACGCATCGCCGCCGAGATGGGCGAGATCGGCGAACCTCAGGTTTCGGTCTCCTGACGCGCGGGCGCGACACTAGAGTGTCGCCATGACCGGCCAGCTGCGCACCCTCGACTCGAGGGACCGCGACCGGGTCATGGAGTTCCTCGAGGCGTCGCCGCACGAGAACCTGTTCCTCACCTCCAAGATCGCGCAGTTCGGCATCGACCGCCGCAGGCTCGGCCGGATCCACGCGTTCCAGCGGGGTACGGAGATCTCCGCGCTCTGCCTCGACGGCGGAACGATCTTCGTCACCGGCAACGACTCGGAGGCGCTGCCGCACTTCGTGCACGAGCTCGGCTCCTTCCGGCGTGCCACCTCGATCGTCGGGCCGACTTTCCCGGCGCTGGGCCTGTTCATCGGCCTCGCCGAGCGGTGGCGCGACCAGTGGGGCTCGGTGAGCAACGTGCGCCGCCGACAGCCGCTGATGGTGCTGGACCGGCCCGTGGTCGCCGACGGCGATCCCCGCGTGCACCGGCTGGGGGAGGACGTGTTCGAGAGCTACCTCGAGGCGTCGGTCATGATGTACACCGACGAGATCGGCAGTTCGCCGTTCAAGTACGGACCCGGGTACGAGTCGTTCGTGCTGTCCCGGCTGCGGGAGGGAGACGCGTACGGGATCGTCGTCGACGGCGAGGTGATCTTCAAGGCGGACCTGGGGCCCAAGCACAAGGGACAGGTGCAGCTCCAGGGCGTGTGGGTGAAGCCGGAACTGCGCGGCCAGGGGCTGGCGGTCCCCGCCCTGTCCGAGATGCTGCGCATCGTCATGCGCGAGTTCGACACGGTGTCGCTCTACGTCAACGACTTCAACTCCGCCGCGCTGCGCACCTACGAGAGGCTCGGGTTCGAGACCATCGGCTCCCTGTCCACCGTGCACTACTAGGTGGGCGACGGGCTAGAGTTGCCCCCGTGATTTCTCGACTCTCGCAGCTGTTCGTCCGCACCCTCCGCGACGACCCCGCCGACGCCGAGGTGCCCAGCCACCGGCTGCTGGTCCGCGCCGGCTACATCCGGCGCGCCGCGCCCGGCATCTACTCCTGGCTGCCGCTGGGGCTGAAGGTGCTGCAGAAGGTGGAGCGGATCGTCCGTGAGGAGATGGAGGCGATCGGCGCGCAGGAGGTCCACTTCCCAGCACTGCTGCCGCGGGAGCCCTACGAGGCCACCGGCCGGTGGACCGACTACGGCGACAACCTGTTCCGGTTGCAGGACCGCAAGCACACCGACATGCTGCTCGGTCCGACGCACGAGGAGATGTTCACGCTGCTCGTCAAGGACCTGTACAACTCGTACAAGGACCTCCCGCTCAGCCTCTTCCAGATCCAGACCAAGTACCGCGACGAGGCCAGGCCCCGGGCGGGCCTGCTGCGCGGGCGTGAGTTCGTGATGAAGGACTCCTACTCGTTCGACGTCGACGACGCCGGCCTCGACGCCAGCTACCGGGCGCATCGCGAGGCGTACGAGCGGATCTTCGACCGGCTGGGGCTGGAGTACGTCGTCGTCTCCGCCATGGCGGGTGCCATGGGCGGCTCCGCGTCGGAGGAGTTCCTGGCGGTGTCGCCGGTGGGCGAGGACACCTTCGCCCACACCGACGGGGGCTACGCCGCCAACGTCGAGGCCGTGCGGATCGCCGCACCCGACGCGCTGCCGCTCGACGCGGCGCCCGAGATCGCGGTGCTGGACACCCCCGGCGCCGGGACGATCGCGGAACTGGTGGACCAGCTCAACGCCAACCACCCGGCCGAGCAGCCCTGGCAGGGCGGCCGGACGCTGAAGAACCTGATGTACCGGGTCACCGAGCCGGACGGCACCTGGTACCCGCTCGCCATCGCGATCCCTGGCGACCGTGCGCTCGACGAGAAGCGCCTGGAGGCGGCGCTGACGCCCGCCGAGGCCGTCCCGTTCACCGCGGACGACTTCAAGGCGTACCCGCAGCTGCCCGTCGGCTTCATCGGGCCGGTCACGGCCGGTGGCGAGCGCGTGCTGGGTGAGGAGTCCACCACGAAGATCCGCTACCTCGCCGACCCCCGGGTGGTCACCGGCTCGCACTGGGTGACCGGCGCGAACGTGGTCGACCAGCACCTCTCCGGCGTGACCTGTGGCCGCGACTTCACCGTCGACGGCGTCCTCGACGTCGCGGAGGTGCTGGACGGCGACCCCGCGCCGGACGGTTCAGGACCGCTGAAGCTCTCGCGCGGCATCGAGATGGGCCACGTGTTCAAGCTCGGCCGCCGCTACGCGGAGGCGCTCGGCCTCAAGGTCCTCGACGAGAACGGCAAGCTCGTGACCGTGACCATGGGCTCCTACGGCATCGGCGTCTCGCGCGCCGTGGCCGCCGTCGCCGAGGCCACCCACGACGAACTGGGCCTGTGCTGGCCCGTCGAGCTCGCCCCCTACCAGGTGCAGGTCCTCGCCACGGGCAAGGACCAGGCGGTGTTCGACGAGGCCGACCGGCTCGCCGAGGCGCTCCAGGCGCACGGCATCGACGTCCTCGTCGACGACCGGAAGGCCAGCCCCGGGGTGAAGTTCAAGGACGCGGAGCTCATGGGCATGCCGGTCATCGTCGTGGTGGGCCGCGGGCTCGCCGACGGCGTGGTCGAGGTTCGCTCGCGTCGCACCGGGGAGAAGCACGAGGTGGCCCTGGCCGATGCGGTGGCGGAAGTGGTGGCGCTCGTCGGCCGCTGACGGGTCAGTCCCAGCCGGGCCACCGGGGGATCCGTCCCCCGGCGGCCTGCGCCTGCGCCACCTGCTCCGGCCACAACGGTTCGCCGCCCGGCTCGTCGGCCGCCAGCAGCACCAGCCCCTCCAACAGCCGCACCTCCAGCGCCCCCCAGCCCTCCCGGATGGACGCGACGTCGCTCATGGCCGTGGGCAGCGCGAAGGCCGCCGGCTGCGAGGGCGCCACGCCGTCGAAGCCGTCGCGGATCTCGTTGCGGAGCGCCTTGGCCGTGGCGAGGCGGGCCCCCAGCTCGGCACGGAGCGGCTCCTCCGCGGCCAGCCTCCCGAGCCCGACCTCGAGCCCGTGGACCAGTGCCCACGCGTGCCGGAGCGCCACTTGGCGTTGGCCGTCGAGCGTCTCGACGAAGGCGGGCGAGCCGCCCTCCGCGGGCACCGAGGACGTGTCCGCCAACCCCGCGGTCGCCGCGGCCGCGGACAGGAACAGGAGGCGGTCCGCGACGGTGTCCGCCTCGTCGGCGCACACCACCAGGCCTGCGGTCGCCGTCGATACCGCCCCGCCGAGGTCCGTGGCCGACGCGGCCGGAGGGGAGAAGATCGGGTCCGGCTCCGCGTAGGGGCTCATCGAGTTGAAACGGGCGAGCTGCGCCTCGCACTGCGCCGTCGCGGCGTCGCGCCACGACCCGGACTGCGCCGAGCGCACCTGCTCGAGGACGCCCGCGGCGAGTGACGCGGCTCGTGCCATGAGGGGCGCCTGCACCGGCTCGTCGGGTTCGCGGACCCGTGGTGCGGTCCCCTCGGGCACGAGGATCGTCGGGTCCCCCGCGCAGCCGACCAGGCCCAACGCCGCGCCGAGCATGACGGAGCGCCGAGCGAGAAGCATGGCGCCCAGCCTATAGGTATGCTTGTGCTTCACAATTGAGGCCCACAACCGGATACGGAGAAAGCATGCAGGAACGAGCTTTGGTCGAGGTGGTCGAACCCATCCTCGCGGCACACGGACTGGAGTTGGACGCTCTCGACGTGACTCCGGTCGGGAAACGCGCCATCTTGCGCATCACCGTGGACGGTGACGGGCCCGAGGGCAAGGGGCCCCTCCTCGACGACATCGCGGCGGCATCGCAGGCGGTCTCGGCCGCGCTCGACGAGAGCGCAGCCGTGGGTGAGCAGCCCTTCACGCTCGAGCTGTCCTCGCGCGGCGTCTCGAAGCCGTTGACCGAGACCAAGCACTACCGGCGCAACGCCGGCCGGCTGGTGAAGCTGTGGATCGGGGACCAGGAGGTCCTGGGCCGCATCGTCGGCGCCGAGGACGACTCCGTCGCGCTCGACGTGAAGGGCGAGGTGAGCAGGATCCCGTTGGACCAGGTCACGAAGGCCGTGGTGCAGGTCGAGCTGAACCGCAAGGAGGGCTAGGCATGGACATCGACATGGCGGCGCTTCGCGCCATCGAGCGGGACCGGGACATCCCCACCGAGTACCTGCTCAAGACGCTCGAGGACGCGATCCTCAACGCCTACAACAAGACCGACCACGCGCTCCGCGGCGTGAAGATCGACATCGACCGCCGGACCGGCAAGGTCTCGGTCCTCGCGCCGGAGTTCGGCGACGACGACGAGATCATCGGCTACTTCGACGACACCCCCGAGGACTTCGGCCGGGTCGCCGCCTCGACGGCGCGGCAGGTCATCACCCAGCGCATCCGCGAGGCGGAGGATGACCAGAAGTACGGCCACTTCGCGGGCGTCGAGGGCGACATCGTCACCGGTGTGGTCCAGCAGGACCGGGACTCCAAGACGGTGCGCGTGGACCTCGGGACGCTCGAGGCGATCATGCCGCTCGCGGAACAGGTGCCGGGGGAGGAGTACACCCACGGGCGCCGGCTCCGGGTCTTCATCGTGAGCGTCCGACGGGAGGCGCACGGTCCCCAGGTGGTCGTGTCCCGCACCCACCCGGCCCTGGTGAAGAAGCTGTTCGCGCTGGAGGTGCCCGAGATCGCCGACGGCGTGGTGGAGATCAAGGAGATCGCCCGGGAGGCCGGGCACCGGACCAAGATCGCGGTCGCCTCCAACAATCCCGACGTCTCCGCCAAGGGCGCCTTCATCGGTCCGATGGGGCAGCGGGTCCGCGCCGTCACGAACGAGCTCGGCAACGAGAAGATCGACATCGTCGACTACTCGGAGGACCCGGCCAAGTTCGTCGCCGCGGCGCTTTCGCCGGCGAAGGTCCTCAACGTGGTCATCACCGACAAGGCAGGCAAGGCGTGCCGGGCGGTCGTCCCCGACTACCAGCTCTCACTGGCGATCGGCCGAGAGGGGCAGAACGCGCGCCTGGCGGCCCGGCTCACGGGCTGGCGCATCGACATCCAGCCCGACACGCAGGGCTGAAATCGGCGCGACGACGCAGGGCCCGGGCACACTGCCCGGGCCCTGCGTCTTCTTGCGTGGCGTCAGCGGCCGCCGCGCACGCCGACGATGCCCTCCTCGACGGCCTTGCGCACCGCGTCGGCCTCCGACTGGGTGAGCTTGCCGTCCTCGACCGCCTGGTCGAGCACCTCATCGGTCTCCGCGTCGCGGGCGGCCTGGCGCTCGTCGTGCATCTCCTGCAACGCGGCCTTGACCGTGTCGACGTCGATGCCCAGCTCGGTGGCGAGGGCGTCCGCCATGGCGTCCTGGTGGGACTGGCGGTCCTCGTCGCTCATCCCGAACGGTCCGCCCTCCTGCATCGTCGAGCGCAACTCGTCCCGCACCGCCTCCATGGCGTCCTCGATGTCGTCCTCCGCCACGCCGAGCTTCTCGGCGAGGGAGCCGAGGTCGGCGCCGCCGCGCATCGCGCCGTGGCCCCGCATGTGGCCCCGGAACCCGTCCTGGCCCCCGCGACCCCAACCGTTGCCCGGTTGCGCCTCCGCGCTGGCCGACGGCGTGGGCGTGGACTCCTCGTCGGCGCTCGCGGTCTGGGCGACGCCCCAGGCACCCCCGACCAGCGCCAGTGCCGTCGCGCCGCCCACTATGAGCTTGTTCTTCATGGCTCTTCACTTCCCTTCAGGAACGTGGTGTTCGATGCCACCAGCGTGTCGCCCCGAGCTGTGACTCGGCTGTGGACGCGACCCGGCTCTCCTGTGAACTGCTACCTTGCAGGCATGCCCCAGCGCACGTGCATCGGATGCCGGACCGTCGACGACCAGGCGGCGCTGCGTCGGCTCGTCCGCCGAGGCGACGTCGTGGTGGACGGGACGAAGCCTCGCGCCCCCGGACGCGGCGCGTACGTGCACGCCGGCTGCCTCGGGCTCGCCGTGCGACGTCGGGCCGTGACGCGCGCCTTCGGGGCCGGGGCCGAACTCGACCCGTCGCTGTCAGCCGAGCTCGAGCGAGTCGCCGAATAGCGCAACGGCGTTGCGCCACATGACGTCCTCGAGCTCGTCGGCGCCGAGATCCGCGGCGGCGACCTGGCCGAACGCGACCACCGGGTCGAGCAGTGACGCGTCGGTGCCGAACAGGACCTGCCCGCGGGGGGCGTGCCGCATCACGTGGCGCATCTGGCCCGCCAGGGCTACCGAGCACGACGGCTCCAGGTAGAGGTTCGGGTTGGCGGTGGCCGCTTCGCAGGCCAGGTCCCAGCGGTCGGCGCCCATGTGGCCGGCGATCACCTTGATGCGATCGAGGCCTCGCATCGCCGCGGCGAGCTGCAGGACGTCGTCGCCCCAGGTGTGGATGAGCAGCGTGGCGGCGTGCTCGTCCAGCAACCGCAGCGCGTCGCGGATCTGGGGCGACGCCATGGTGGTGCGCGGGTAGTGGGTGTGGACCTTGACGCCGACGAACGGGCTGTCGGGCCGGAGCCACCGGTCGAGCTCGCGCGCCGCGGTGTCGAGGTCGCGCTGGTTGATCACGACGTAGCCGCGGAACGTGTCGTGGCCCTCGAGCGCCCGGGCGAGTTCCTCGTTGCCCTCCCGCGCGTCGTGGAAGACACCCCGCGCGTGGGAGACCAGCTGGCGCGTGATGCCCCAGCGATCGCACAGCCGCTGGCTGGCGGCGAGGTCGCGCTGGCCCATGTGGAAGAAGTAGGGGCCGACGTGGGCGTGGACGTCGACGACGTGCGCCACGCGGGCCAGTGGGTGCAGCTCAGCCACGGGTGGACCCCGCCTCCGCGATCGCCCACCGCAGGGACTCGGTGGACGCGCGCACGTCGTCAGGCGTGAAGTTCTCGTTGATGGAGACCGTCACGAGCGTCTCCCCGATGAGGCGCTCGGCCGCCGGGCAGTGGGGCGCGCCACGGTCCGACAGGGTGAGCGGCCAGCCGGAGGCGCCGAACGTGCGGCGCTGCGCGATGACGGGGTTCGCGTAGAGGGGCCGCTGGAGGTAGCCCGCGGAGGCGCCGAGCCCGGTGCCGTTGACGAGTTCGGCGAGTCGGCGGTTGTCGAAGCCGGCCGTCGCCGCGTCGACCACGATGGGGTAGAGCCAGTAGCTGTGGCCGGTGTGGTGCGGGACCGTGACGCCGGGGGCGGCGATCGCCGTCGACCACGCCTCGGCGATCGCCCTGCGGTCCTCGACCACCGACGCCACCTTCCCCAGTTGGACGCGAGCGACGGCGGCCGTCAGCTCGTTCATGCGGTAGTTGAGGCCCAGGAAGAGGTGGGTCCGCTCGCCGGTGTCCCTCGGCCAGCCCTTGTCCGTGAAGAGGGCGGCCCGCCGCGCCAGCTCGGCGTCGTCCGTGACGAGGAGCCCGCCGTCGCCGGTGGTGATGTGCTTGGACTGCTGGAGGCTGAAGCACCCGATGTCCCCGACGGTGCCTGCCAGGGCGCCGCCCGGGGTGCGGGTCAGGTACGCCTGCGCGCAGTCCTCCACGACGCGGATCCCATGGGGGCGGCACAATGCCACGATGCCCTCGACGTCGGCGGCCCCGCCGAAGAGGTGGACGACCATCACCGCCCGGGTGCGCGCCCCGAGCACCTCCCGGACGCTCTCGGCCGTGAGGCAGCCGGTGACGGGGTCGACGTCGGCGAACACGGGAACCAGGCCCTGGGCCAGCGCCCCGACGAGGCTGCCCGCGTCGGTTATCGGCGGCATCACGATCTCGTCGCCCGGCTCGAGGTCCAGCGCGGCCACGGCGGCGTGGATCACGCCCGAACCCGTCGCGGCGGCCACTGCGTGCGCGCTGCCCGTGAAGGCCGCGAACTCCCGTTCGAGCGCCACCACCTCCGCGCCGTCGACGCGCCAGAGATGGCCGCTGCGCAGGACGCGGAGCACGGCCGACTCCTCCTCCTCGCCCAGTCTGCGTCCCGCCGCGTCGGCGATGGTCGGGTAGTTGTGCATGGTCATGCCTCCAGGAGGGAACGCAGGGTGCCGCCCGCCACGGCGTCGAAGTCGGCGGGGGAGAGCGCGGCGTCACGCAGCCGCCAGACGGTGGGTTCGAGGTCCTGCAGCGGCGTCCCCGACCCGAAGGTCAGGTGGGCCGCGCCGACCTCGTCGCAGATGATCTCGAAGGAGTCTGGGCCGAGCATCCGGCGCGTCGACACCACGAACGCCGGCTCCTCCTGCGCGACGAGGAGGAAGTCGGCCAACTCGTAGTAGGAGGCGTCGAGGAAGACCGCCTTGGCGCCGAGCCCCCGGAAGGCGGCCTGGACGGCGGTGAAGTCGCCCTCCACCAGCATCACGAGCCTCCGCGCCGCCGCCTCCGTCACCGTCTTCCGGTACCCGGGGGTGGAGGGGCTGATGCCCTGCGTGGAGCCCGGCAGCCGGATCGCGCGGACGCCTGACTCGACCCATCCGTCGAGCCGTTCGCCGATCCCGTAGGTGTCGCGGAGGTTCACGGCGTGGCACGGCACCCAGCCATGCTCCCGGGCCAGGGCCGAGGCCCGCCGGTTGCCGCGCTCCTCGTCGTACCAGACCGCCTCGGCGCATGCCACCACGGCCGAGTCGATCCCGCCACGGGCTTGGAGGGCCAGCAGCGCCTCCGGGGACGCGTCGAGTTCCGGTCGTGCCGTCCAGTGGCCGACCACCACGTCGCAGTCGAGCGCCAGCCGGCGTTCGTCGAGTGCCAGGTCTTCGAAGAACCCCATACCCATTCCTGTAGAGAAGGTTTTCCATAGAGCCTACAACGTCGCGCGCAGCGCCACAAGGAAACAGGGGTTTGCGTCGGAGGGGTGGCGACGCGTTAGAATGACCAACGGTCCAAGGACCGCTCGTTCCCCTGCCCCGAACCCGTCGGGGCACTACCCAGAAGGTGGGCTAACGCTCATGACCACTCGATGAGTTACCAACGATGAGCAACAACTAACCGGTCCCGGCCGCTTGAGGCTTGGGCCCCTTGAAGGAGAGTAGTGGCTAAGCCTCGCGTTCATGAGATCGCAAAAGAATTCGGTATCGCCAGCAAGGACCTGCTGAGCTGGCTCAACGACCAGGGTGAGTACGTCCGCGGCGCGTCGTCGTCGCTGGAGGCTCCTGTCGTGCGCCGGATTCGTGAGCACTTCGGTGCCAAGACCAAGGGGGGCGCCGCCCCGAAGCCCGGCGCGCCCAAGGCCGCGGCGGCCAAGCCGGCGGCCCCGGCGCCCGCCCCCAAGCCGGCCGCGGCCGAGCCGCAGCAGCGCCCCGCACCCACCCCGCAGCCCCAGCCGGAGCCTCCGGTAGCGCCCGCGGCGGCCCAGCCGGCCGAGCCGCAGCAGCGACCCGCAGCGCCCGCGCCAGGGGCCGCCAAGCCAGGCGCCCCGGCGCCGCGCCCGGCCACCCCGTCGGCGCGCCCCGCGGCCCCGGCGCCGCGTACGCCCAAGCCCGGTGAAGCACGCCCAGCCGCGGGAGCCCCTCGTCCCGGGACACCCGGCGCGCCCGGTTCGCGTCCTGCGGCGGCCCCCGGCCCCCGCCCCGGATCCGGAGCGGTTCCCGGACCGCGCCGTCCCGGGACGCCCCGTCCGGGCAACAACCCGTTCGCGCCGAGTCAGGGCATGGGCACGCAGCAGCGCCGCCCCCGCCCGGACGGCGACCAGCGGCGCCCCGGCCCGCGTCCCGGCGCCCCTGCCGGCGCGCCCGGTGGCGACCAGAACCGCATGCCGCGTCCCGGCGGCACCTCCGGCATGCCGCGTCCCAACCCCGCGATGATGCCCAAGCACCGTGATCCCGCCATCGGCGGAGCGCCCGCTCGCGGTGGTGCACGGCCCGCCGGCGGCGGCCGTGGCCGCCCGGGCGGCCGTGGTCCCGGTGGTCCCGGCGGCGGTGGTGGCGGCGGCTTCGGCGGCCCGCCGATGGGCGGTCCCGGCGGACCCGGTGGACGCGGCGGAGCCCGCGGCCGTGGCGGCACGCAGGGCGCGTTCGGTCGCGGTGGCGCTGGAGGTCGCCGCGGTCGCAAGTCGAAGAAGCAGCGTCGTCAAGAGTTCGACGAGATGCAGGCCCCGGCGATCGGCGGTGTGCGCGTCCGCAAGGGCGGCGGCGAGACGATCCGTCTGCGTCGCGGCGCCTCGCTGACCGACCTCGCCGAGAAGATCGGCGTGGACGCGGCGTCCCTGGTGCAGGTGCTGTTCCACCTGGGCGAGATGGTCACCGCCACCCAGTCCGTCTCCGACGAGACGCTGGAGATCCTGGGCGCCGAGCTCGAGTACAACATCGAGGTCGTCTCCCCGGAGGACGAGGACCGCGAGCTGCTGGAGAGCTTCGACGTCGACTTCGGCGAGGACCTCGGCGACGAGGACGACCTGGCGGCGCGCCCGCCGGTGGTCACCGTCATGGGCCACGTCGACCACGGCAAGACCAAGCTGCTCGACGCCTACCGCAAGTCGAACGTGGTCTCCGGCGAGGCCGGCGGCATCACGCAGAAGATCGGCGCCTACCAGGTCGAGGCCAACGTCGACGACCAGGATCGCAAGATCACCTTCATCGACACCCCGGGTCACGAGGCGTTCACCGCCATGCGTGCCCGCGGCGCCAAGTCGACGGACATCGCGGTGCTCGTGGTGGCGGCGGATGACGGCGTGATGCCGCAGACGATCGAGGCCATGAACCACGCGATCGCGGCCGAAGTGCCCGTCGTCGTGGCCGTCAACAAGGTGGACAAGCCGGCCGCCGACCCCACCAGGGTCCGCGGGCAGCTGTCCGAGTACGGCCTCGTGCCCGAGGAGTACGGCGGCGACACGCAGTTCGTCGACGTCTCGGCGCTCACCGGCCAGGGCCTCGACGAGCTCCTGGAGGCGATCGTCCTCACGGCCGACGCCGCGCTGGACCTCCGCGCCAACCCCGACATGCCCGCGCAGGGTGTCGCCATCGAGGCGCACCTCGACAAGGGCCGCGGCGCGGTCGCGACGGTCCTCGTGCACCGTGGGACGCTGCACATCGGTGACTCCATCGTCGCCGGCTCGGCCCATGGCCGCGTGCGCGCCATGATCAACGACCTGGGTGAGAACATCACCGAGGCGCCGCCGTCGATGCCCGTCCAGGTGCTCGGCCTGACGTCGGTCCCCGGTGCCGGTGACAACTTCCTGGTCGTCGAGGACGACCGCGTCGCCCGCCAGATCGCCGACAAGCGGGAGGCGCGCATGCGCGCAGCCCAACAGGCCAAGTCCAGCCGCCGCAAGACGCTCGACCAGCTGTTCGAGCAGCTCGAGAAGGGCGAGACGCAGGAACTGCTGCTCATCCTGAAGGGCGACGGCGCGGGCTCGGTCGAGGCGCTGGAGGATGCCCTCAGCAAGATCGAGGTCTCCGACGAGGTGTCGCTGCGGGTCATCGACCGCGGTGTCGGTGCGATCACCGAGACCAACGTGTCGCTGGCTGCGGCGTCGAAGGCGGTCATCATCGGCTTCAACGTGCGGCCGACCCCGCACGCGGCGCAGATGGCCGACCAGGAGAACGTCGACCTGCGGTTCTACTCGGTCATCTACCAGGCGATCGACGAGATCGAGGCGGCGCTCAAGGGCATGCTCAAGCCGATCTTCAAGGAGGTCGTCCGGGGCCAGGCCGAGATCCGCAACATCTTCCGTTCGTCCAAGATCGGCAACATCGCGGGCTGTATGGTCATCGACGGCACCATCAAGCGCAACGCCAAGGCGCGCCTGCTGCGTGACGGCGTGGTCGTCACCGAGACGTCCATCGCGTCCCTGCGGCGCGAGAAGGACGACGCCACCGAGGTGCGCGAGGGCTTCGAGTGTGGCCTGACCCTGCACAACTACGACGACATCAGGATCGGCGACATCGTCGAGGTGTTCGAGATGGTGGAACAGGAGCGCGTGTGATGAGCAACCCCCGCAACGCCAAGCTGGCGGACCAGATCAAGACGATCATCGCGTCCGCGCTCGACCGCCGCGTGAAGGACCCCCGCAAGGGATTCATCACGATCACGGAGGTCAGGCTGACCGGCGACAACCGTGAGGCGACGGTGTTCTACACCGTGTTCGGTGACGAGGCGGCCCGGACCGACAGCGCGGCTGCGCTGGAGTCCGCCAAGGGCATGCTCCGCACCACGGTCGGTCAACAGCTCGGCCTGCGGTACACGCCGACGCTGGACTTCGTCCTGGACGCGACGGAGGAGGAGGCCCGCCACATCGAGGACCTCCTCGCCCGCGCCCAGGCGAGCGACGCCGAGGCGGCCGCCCGGCGCGAGGGCCAGCGCTACGCGGGCGAGGCCGACCCGTACAAGAAGCCGCTCGAGTGAGCCTCGATGGGGTGGTGGTCGTCGACAAGCAGTCGGCGGCCACCTCCCACCAGGTCGTCGGGCGGCTTCGCCGTCTCCTCGGCACGAAGAAGATCGGCCACGCGGGGACGCTCGACCCCATGGCCACCGGCGTGCTCATCCTCGGGGTGGGCCGCGCCACCCGGCTGCTCGGCCACCTCGCGCTGCACGACAAGCGCTACCTCGCCACCGTGCGCCTCGGGGAGCGTTCCGACTCGGACGACGCGGACGGCGTCGTCGAGGCCGTCGCGGACGCCTCCGGGCTCACCCGCGAGGACATCGACCGTGCCTGCGCACCGCTCCGCGGCGACATCCAGCAGGTGCCCAGCACCGTCTCCGCGATCAAGGTCGGCGGCAGGCGGGCCTACGCCCTGGCCCGGGAGGGCAAGCCCGTCGAACTGCGGCCCAGGAGCGTGCGCGTGTCGCGCCTCGACGTGCTCGGGTTGCGCCCCGACGGGGCCTGCCTCGACGTCGACATCGACGTGGAGTGCTCCAGCGGAACCTACATCCGGGCCATCGCCCGCGATCTCGGCGCCGCGCTCGGCGTCGGCGGGCACCTCACGGCGCTGCGCCGGACGCGCATCGGCAACTTCGACATCGACGACGCCGTCGTCCTCGGCGACGAGGCACCCGAACTCATGACCATGGCGGAGGCGGCACGTCGCAGCTTCCCGGTGGTCACGCTCGACGAGGCGCAGACCAGGGACGTCCGTTTCGGGCGGGCGCTCGACGTGGCCGTGCGGGGCCCGGTCACCGGGCTGTTGTCCCCGGGCGGGCAGCTGCTCGCGCTGTACGCGCCCGAGGGGGAGCGGGCCATCCCCGTGACCGTTCTGGTGGGCCCGGACGACGAGATTGCTCTAGGGTGAACCGGTGAGCGTCGTCGCGATTGGGAACTTCGATGGGGTGCACCGCGGTCATCAGGCGGTGCTGCAACACGCCCGCGCGGGCGGGCTGGACCGCCTCATCGTGGTCACGTTCTGGCCCCACCCCGTCTCGGTCCTGCGGCCCGACAGGGCCCCGAAGCTCCTGACCGACCTCCAGACGAGGATCGAGCTGCTCCGCCAGGCGGGGGCGGACGAGGTGCGCGTCGTCCGCTTCAACGAGACCGTGTCCAGGATGAGCCCCGAGCACTTCGTCGAGACGTTCCTGCTGCCGCTGCAGCCCCGCCGTGTGGTGATCGGCATCAACTTCCGCTTCGGCCACCGCGCCGCCGGCGACGTCGAGACCCTGCGCCGACTGGGCGAGGGCCGATTCGAGGTCGAGGCGCTCGAGCTCGAGTCGATCCATGACGAGACGACCTGCTCCAGCGCCATCCGCCAGGCACTGGCCGGCGGCGACGTCGCGCTGGCGGCGGAGCACCTGGGCCGACCGTTCCAGTTCCGGGGACTGGTGGTCGTGGGGGACCAGCGTGGTCGCGACCTCGGGTTCCCGACGGCCAACCTGCTCGTGAGCCCGGACATGGCAGTGCCCGCCGACGGGGTGTACGCCGGCTGGCTGACGCGCGTCGACATACCTGGCGGATCCCCCATGCCCACGGCCATCTCCGTGGGATCGAACCCCACCTTCGACGGGGCAGAGCGACGGGTGGAGAGCCACGTGCTCGACCGCGACGACCTCAGCCTCTACGGGGCCGAGGTCGTGGTCGACTTCGTGCAGCGGCTGCGCGGGCAGGTGAAGTACGAGGGCGTCGGCCCGCTCATCGAGCAGATGCGCCACGACATCGACGACGCCCGCAGCATCCTCCTGGGCCACTAGGCCCGGCACCGCCGGAAATTGTTCGTCCATTCTCTGGAATCCGGAATAACCCCGCGGGCCCGGAAGTTGTAGGTTCTAGCAACCACAGCTTTCGAGGGAGCCGAACCCATGCCGCAGGCCAACCGACAGCGCACCGCGTGCACCGCGGCGCCCTCGTGTTGTCGCCCCTGCGGCCCCTACGCCGGCTGACGCTCGCCCACCCGAAAACCTTCCTAGGAATGACTATGTCCACACCCCTGAACCTGGATCACGTCGTGGTCGCGACGAACAACCTCGCCGCGACCGTCCGAGACTTCGAGGAAGCCACGGGCGTCGCCCCCCAGGCCGGCGGCGTGCATCCACAGTTCGGGACCCGGAACTACCTGGTCACCTTCGGCGGTGGCGCCTACCTCGAGCTCATCGGGCTCGACCCCGACATCGCGGTCCCGGGGGAGACGCGGATGTTCAACCTGCACCGCGTCATCACCCCCGTGGTCGCGACGTTCGCGATCCACCCCTCCGACCCCGACGACGCGCTGCGCCGCGCCGCAGACCTGGGGCTCGACCTCGGCCCGCTCGCCGGTGGGCAGCGACGGGACACGGAGGGCAACCTGCTCGAGTGGCGGCTCACGCGGCCGCTGTTCGCCGAGGAGTCCGGCGTGATCCCGTTCCTGATCGACTGGGGCTCCACCCCGACGCCCGCCGAGACCGTCCGTGCCGCCGCGGCGCTCGATGACTTCCTCGTGGCCCACCCGGATCCCGACTGGGTGCGGCAACGCTACGCCGCACTCGGCACCGATCTCCCGGTGGCGCGGGCCGACCAGCCGTCCCTGTCCCTCACCGTCTCCGGGCCCGGCGGTGCCTGGACCGTCAGCTGACCACCGAGCAACGAAAGAAGGAGCACGAAATTGCGCGCCGTAACCATCCCCGAGCATGGCAACGTGGAGGCACTGAGGGTCGTGGAGGACCACCCCAGGCCCATCGCCACCGAGGGTCACGTCGTCGTCAAGGTCCGGGCCTCGTCCCTGAACTACCACGACATCTTCACGCTGCGGGGCATGCCGGGCATCACCATCCCGATGCCGGTGGTGCCGGGGCTCGACATCGCGGGTGAGGTCGACGAGGTCGGCGCCGGCGTGGAGGGCTGGGAGATCGGTGACCGGGTCCTCGTGCACCCCATCAACTCCGAGGGCAAGCTCATGGGCGAGGTCGTTGACGGGGGACTCGCGCAGTACTCGCTGGTGGAGGCCGGCCAGCTGATCCGGCTGCCGGACGCGGTCAGCTTCACGGAGGCCGCGGCGCTGCCCGTCGCCTACGGCACCGCGCACCGCATGATCGTCGACAAGCAGACCATCAAGGCCGGGGACAAGGTCCTCGTCCTCGGGGCATCCGGCGGTGTCGGCACCGCCTCGGTCCTCCTGGCCAAGCGGCTCGGGGCGTACGTCGTCGCGGCGGCCGGCTCCGACGAGAAGGGCCGCCAGCTGCTCGAGCTGGGCGCCGACGAGTTCATCAACTACCGGGAGCAGGACTTCTACGCCTGGACGAAGGAGCACCTCGGCAAGCCGTCGCGGACGAGCTACGAGGGCGGCTTCGACGTCATCGTCAACAACACCGGCGGCGACACCTGGCACCCGACCCTGCGGTCCACCAAGCGCGGCGGCTCCATCCTCGTCTGCGGCGCCACCGCCGGCTTCGACCCCACGGAGGACCTGCGCTACATCTGGAGCTTCGAGCTGCGCATCATCGGCAGCAACGGCTTCGACACCCCCGACTTCGAGTCGCTGCTGCGCTACGTCGAGGAGGGCGACTTCCACCCGGTGATCGACTCGGTCGTCGGACTGGACGACGCGGTCGACGCCTTCCGCCGCCTCGAGGGGCGCCAGGTGTTCGGGAAGATCGTCGTCGACCCCTGGCTGGAGGCCTGACATGGCCCTACCGGAACTCGAGGTCGTCCAGGGCTGGATCGACGACAGCCCCTACAACTCGTGGCTCGGCATCCGGGTCACCGACCTCACCGCCACCACCGTCACCTTCGAGGTGGACGCGCGCCCCGAGTGGCGCACCACCGTCGAGCCCCCGGCCGTGCACGGCGGGATCCTGGCGGCGCTCCTCGACGCGGCAGCCGACTTCTCGCTGATCGGCACCGTGGGCAAGCCGGTCCCGACCATCGACCTCAGCGTCAACTACCTCCGGGGTGCCGCCATCGGACCGATCCGCGTCGTGGGCCGGCTGATCAAGCCCGGATCGCAGATCGCGACGGCCGAGGCCGAGGCCGTGGACGCCAGCGGGAAGGTCGTGGCGATCGCGCGGGGCACCTTCCTGGCATCCGCGGCGAGGAGCGACGGCACATGATCGACGGCTTCCCGTACCGCAACCAGGGCGACGCGATCGCGACCGGCGATCCCGCCGCCGAGGCGATCTGCTGCTACGGCCACGACGGCGTCGAGCGGATCTCCTTCGGCGACCTCGCCGCGAGGGCCGACGCGGTCGCCGACCGGCTGCTCGGCCGCGGTCTCGCGGCGGGGGACCGGGTGGCGATCCTCGGCCTGAACTCGATCGACTGGCTGCTGGCGTTCTACGGCACGCTGCGCGCCGGGCTCGTCGCCGTACCGGTGAGCCACAAGTTCCCCGGCGAGGTCCTCGACCACGTGCTGATCAACTCGGGCAGCGCCGTGGTGCTCGTGGACGACCCCCGCCGGCTCGCCGCCGCCTCCGTGGAGGTGGCCTCGGCCCCGCTGGCCGACATCGCGGCTCCCGGCGGCACCGAGTGGCGGCCGCGTCACGAGCGCGACGGCTCGGACGCCGCGATGATCCTGTACACGTCGGGCTCGACGGGGATGCCCAAGGGCGTCGTCCTCTCGCAGGACTCCCACCTGTGGGTCCTCGCGCAGGGGCTGTCGAACTTCGGCGAGCACTCCGACGACGTCAGTAGCCTCGTCGCCGCACCGCTCTACCACATGAACGCCCTCGCCAACGTCCAGGCGCTGGTGCTGGCGGGCTCCCGCACCGTCCTGCTCCCCACTTTCGACGCGCGGCTCTTCCTGCGTGCGATCGCCGACGAGCGTCCCACCCGCCTGACCGGCGTGCCGCCGATGTTCGCGCTGCTCCTCAAGGAACGCGAACTGCTGGAGACGCTCGACCTCGGCAGCGTCCGCGAGATCTACATGGGATCCGCGCCCGCCTCCGACGACCTCTTCGCCCAACTCCGCGAGGTGTTCCCAGGGGTGCGGATCAGTTTCGGCTACGGCACCACCGAGTCCGGTCCGGTGGCGTTCGCGCCGCACCCCGACGGCATCCCCACCCCCACCGGTTCCGTCGGCGTGGCGAACCCTGCCGTCGACATCAGGTTGGTGGACCACTCGGGCCGCGAGTCCGGCGACGAGGGCGTGATGGAGATCCGGACGGGCGCGCTCTTCACCGAGTACTACCGACGCCCCGACATCCCCTCGCCGATCACGGCCGACGGCTTCTACCACACGCGCGACGAGTTCCGACGCGACGAGCAGGGCTTCTTCTACTTCACGGGGCGCAGCGACGACATGTTCAGCTCCGGCGGTGAGAACGTCTACCCCCGCGGCATCGAACTCGCGCTGGAGGAGCACCCCGACGTGAGCGAGGCCGCGGTCGTGCCGCTGGCCGACGACGTCAAGGGTTCCCGGCCGGTCGCGTTCGTCGTGCCGGCCGCCGGCGCCACGATCGACGAGCAGGCGCTGCGCGAGTGGTCGCTCACCAAGGTCGAGCCGTTCGCGCACCCGCGCCGCATCTTCGTCGTCGACTCCCTTCCGCTGTCGCAGACCAACAAGGTCGACCGCGCCCTGCTCACCCGCAGGGCCGCCGAGCTCGCGGGAGGTGGGCGATGACGATCACCGTGCAGCGCGCCGAGAAACTGATGCGCAGTCGACGTGCGGCGCAACTGTGGCTGCCGCTCGCCACCATCGTGGCGCTGCTCGCCCTCTGGGAGCTCGCCGTGCGCGGGGGGCTGTTCCCGGAGCGCTACGCCCCGCCGCCCACGGTCATCCTCGGACAGTTGCTGGGGATGCTGTTGGAGGCGGGCGTCTGGCAGGCGGTGGCCGACACCCTCACCGGTTGGGGCATCAGCCTGCTCATCTCCGTGGTGGCGGGCACCGTGCTGGGCACGATCCTGGGGCGGTTCGCCTCGGCGTCGGCGTTCTTCCGCCCGATCGTGGAGTTCCTGCGGCCCATCCCCTCCATCGCCATGATCCCGCTGGCGGTCCTCATGATCGGATCCGGGAAGCCCACCGAGGTCTTCCTCGCCACCTACGCGGGCCTGTGGCAGATGCTCGTGGCGGCCGTCGCCGCGGTGGGCGCCGTGGACCCGGTCGGGCTCCAGACCGCCCGCTCGTTCGGGCTCTCCCGCGCGGACCAGGTGAAGTACGTGATGCTGCCGTCCATGCTGCCGCGGCTGGTCACCGGCGTGCGGATCGCGAGTTCCACCGTCCTGATCTTCTGCATCACGGCGGAACTGCTGATCGGCGTACCGGGCCTCGGCGCCGGGTTGGGCGCAGCCAGGGGAGTCGGCGACATGCCGCGTATGTACGCCTACGTCGTGATCATCGGCGTGCTGGGCTACGCCCTCTCCGCGCTGTTCAAACTGCTGGAGACCAGGCTGCTGTTCTGGCACGAGTCCGTCAGGGGGGCGCACCGATGAACCGCTGGAAGCCATGGGTCCTGTCCGCGCTCGGCGCCGTCCTGGCGCTCGTCGCCTGGTGGATCGCCTCGGACCAGGCGGGGTCCATCTACTTCCCCCCGCTCCAGGACGTGTTGGAGGGTGTCTGGACGTACTGGGTGGTGGGTGACGGCGGTCGCCACCTCGCCTCCAGCATGGTCAACCTCTTCGCCGGTCTGGCCATCGGGGTGGTGGGCGGCTTCGTGCTCGGGTTGCTGATCGGGCAGAGCCGACTGGTCCGGACCGCGCTCACGCCGTCGCTCGAGTTCGTCCGCGCCATCCCGGCCACGGCGCTCATCCCGTTCGCGATGGTGGTCTTCGGGCTGGGTTCCGAGATGAAGATCTTCATCATCGCGCTCGGCACGCTGTTCCCGATCCTGCTCAACGTGATCGACGGGGCGCGCGAACTCTCGCAGGAGGCGCGGGACACCGCGAGCAGCTTCGGCATCCGCGGCTGGCAGAAACAGTGGCGCGTGGTCATCCCGTCCGTCCTGCCGCGGGCGGCCGCCGGCATCAGGATCGCGCTCCCGCTGTCGCTGGTGCTCGTGGTGACCAGTGAGATGACCGGCTCAAACACCGGCATCGGCTACGTGCTGATCACGGCGCAGAACTCGTTCAACCAAACCTCCGTCTGGGGCGCCATCGTGCTCCTCGGCGTGCTCGGGGTGATCCTCAACTCACTCTTCGGCCTCGTCGAGCACCGCCTGCTGGCGTGGGACAAGGGCCTTCACCGACAAGGAGACCACTGACATGGCGCTGCTCGAAGTACGCGACCTCACCAAGACCTACCCGGCCACCCGGCGCGGCGCCCGCGCGACCCACGTGCTCGACGGCGTGACGTTCGACGTGAACCGCGGGGAGTTCTTCACGATCGTCGGTCCCTCCGGCGCCGGCAAGACCACCCTGCTCCGCTGCATCTCGGGCCTCCTCCGGCCGACCGAGGGCTCGGTCACGCTCGACGGTCGCCTGGTCGACGGTCCGCCGCGGGAACTGGCGCCCGTGTTCCAGGACTACTCGCGCTCCCTGTACCCGTGGCTGACCGTGGCGAAGAACGTCGCGCTCCCGCTCACCTCGGCCGGGATCGCCAAGGCCGAGGTCGACGACCGCGTCCAGCACGCCCTGGCGTCCGTGGGGCTCAAGGGGGAGGACGCGAAGTACCCGTGGCAGCTCTCGGGCGGCATGCAGCAGCGCGTCGCCATCGCCCGCGCCCTCGCGTACCGGGCCGAGGTGCTGATCCTCGACGAGCCCTTCGCCTCCGTCGACGCCCAGACCCGCGCCGACCTCGAGGACCTCCTGCTGAAGGTGAAGCACGAGAGCGGCGCCACCTTCCTCTTCGTCACGCACGACGTCGACGAGGCCGTCTACCTCTCCGACAGGGTCGCGGTCGTGTCCAAGTCGCCGAGCCGGATCGAGAAGCTGGTCGACGTCCACCTCCCCGCCGAGCGCAACCAGCTCACGACGAAGGCGCTGCCGGAGTTCGGGGAACTCCGGGCGGAGATCTTCGCCACCATCCGCCACCTCGTGGTGGCCAAGCCCACGGCCCAAGGGCCGGAATACGTCATCTGAGAAGGAGACACCATGTCCAGAACCACCTCGCTGCGTGCGCTGGCCGGCGCCGTGTCGGCGGCCACGCTCCTCATCGCCGGCTGCTCGGGCGGCCCGTCGGTCGAGACCGACGAGCAGGGCAACGCGCAGCTGACCGTCTACCACATCACCACCGCCGACTCCTCGCCGCTCCACCTGGGCATCGAGAAGGGCTTCTTCGAGGAGGAGGGCCTCGACGTCACCGTGAAGATCGCGGAGTCGGGCTCCGCCATCATCCCGAGCGTCGTCAACGGCGAGTCGCAGATCGGCTACGCCAACGTCGTCTCCGACCTGGCCGCGATCGACCAGGGGCTCGACCTCCGCTTCGTCGTCAACTGCTGCGGCACGTACTCCGAGCCCAGCCAGGACACGTCGGGCGTCTTCGTGCTCGAGGACTCGGACATCGCCGGCCCCGAGGACCTGCCCGGCAAGAAGATCGCCGTGAACTCCACCAAGAACCTCGGCGACATCACGATCCCGTACGCGTTGGAGCAGCAGGGCATCGACCCGGCCGGCATCGAGTGGGTGCCGATGAACTTCTCCGACATGGGCGGCGCGCTCGAGCGCGGCGACGTGGATGCGATCTGGCAGGTGGAGCCGTTCCGCACGCTCGCCACCGAGGCGGGCTACCGCAACGTCCTCGCCAACTTCACCGAGGCGCTGCCGGACTCGACGCTGGGCTACTACATCACCAGCGCCGAGTTCGCCGAGGAGAACCCGGACATCGTCCAGGCCTTCCAGCGGGGCATGTCCAAGTCCAACGAGTACGCCACCGAGAACGAGGACGAACTCCGCCAGGCCGCGATCGACTACGTGAACGTCGACCCGGCCATCGCCGAGAAGATGAACTTCGCCGCGTTCCGGCCCGGCCTCGACACCGACGCGATCCGCACCTACGGCGAGCTGTCCGTGAAGTACGGGGTCATCAGCAAGGAACCCAACTACGACGACTACATCATCCAGCCCGAGTCCTGAGCGGGGAACGAGAGGGCGGGGCCGGCGCGATCGCCGGCCCCGCCCTTTTCCGTCCCGGTCAGCGCCCGAACAGGTGCCCCTGGATGGAGGCGATCAGCGCGTCCAGCGACTGCGGCAGCTGCTGCAGGTGCCAGTCGGCGGGCGCCCGGTACCAGTGCAGCGCGTCCGGGTCCGGCGTGTCGTCGCGGTCGGCGGCCACCATGGCGCGGATCCAGCGGTCCTTGCCGCCCAGCACCACCGCGTACGGCAGGAGCTGGGAGATCTCGTCGAGCTCACGGCCCTTCGGGAAGGTGTCCGTGCGCTGGAGGGCGAGGATGGCCGCGAATCCGTGGAGTCCGGCGAGGAGCGCGGAGCCCTTGGCCGAGCGGCGGGGCATCTCGGGCGCCACGAACAGGGACGCGACGCCGATCGCGACCACCGCCACCCCCACCAGGCCCCAGGAGGTGAGCCAGGCGAGCACCCCGGTCAACGCGAGCCCGATGACGAGGAGCGTGGCGCCGACGGTGCGGGTGTCCGTGCGCGCGGCATCGGGGCGCTTGGAGAACCAGCTGTGGGCCACGACGTCGTCGTAGAGCTCGTTCTGCAGCGAGTCGACGATGGGCCCCACGGCCTCCTGGATCCGCGAGACGAACACCTGCTCGCCGGCGGCGGGCGCCAGCGCGTCCAGGAGCAGGGCCTCGTAGCGGTGCAGTTCGTCGGTGGGCTTGTCGAGGCGCACGAACGTCCAGTCCACGCCGCCGCCGACGCGCAACTCGTCGATCCGCAGGTAGCCCCGGACCGCGAGGTCGATGATCGTGGCGGTGATGTCGACCGGGTCGACCGTCTCGTCGGCCACCGTGCCGATCTGGCCGGGGCGGATGTCGCGAGCGAGGCGGAACTCGCTGATGCCCTCGCCGACCGGGTGGAACTCGCCGATCAGGGTCGGGGGCCTGCGGGTGTCCGCGTCGCGGCCCGAGCGCCGGTGCCACCACCACAGGGCGAGGCCCCCGACGAGCAGGACCACCAGGGAGGCGAGCGCGGTGCCGAGGTTCAGCGCGAAGGCCCGGTCGAGCGTCCACAGCGCGCGGATGCTGGCGGAGTCGGCCACCGCGTCGGCGGGCTGGCTGGCGGCGACGACGACCACGTCTCCCGGCGCGAGCGGCCCGTCCTGGAACGTCGGCGTGCCGATCGACTGGTGGTCGATGTTCCACAGCGCGCAGGTGCGCAGGGCCGACGGGGCGCCGGCGCGGCACTCGAAGTCCGGCGGTGACGCGATCAACTGGGTGCTGCCCGACACCGATCCGATGGCGAGGTCGAAGCCCTGGACGACGGGCCAGGAGAAGCGCCTCGACGCTGACTGCCCGGCCGGGGTGTGCACGGTGCCGTCGACGATGTAGCTGATGGTGACGGGCTCGCCGCCGGCGGGGCGCGGGTCGAACGAGATCGTCCAGGCGGCGGACGACTCGTCGACGTCGTGCTCCAGTTCCGCACCACCACTGGTGACGCTGACCCGGTCGATGGAGTACTCGAACTCCCGCAGGTCGCCGAGCGGCGCCGTCCTGGCGATCCGCTGGGTGACCTCCTCGCCGAGGTCCGCCCCGGTGAGGGTCGTCTGCACGGCCAGGCTGCCGTCCTCGGCGAGTCGGGCCGTCACTTGGAGCTGGTCGATCTGCGACTCGGCCCGGGCGGCGGGTGCCGTGGCGGCGAGCAGCAACACTGCGGACACGGCGCTCAGGAGCAGGGAGAGGTACTTGTGCAAGGCGGGTCCTAGGGCGGGAAAACGTCCGGCTCACTATCTCACAGGTGACTGGCCGGATCTTCACGATGGTGGTCGTGACGCACCGGGGAGGTACCGTGGACGATGTGACTCCCCCCCAGACCCACGGCCCGTACCCTCGCCGGGCGTACGTGGGCCCGAGCTCCTTCGGTCCTCGTTGGGGTCACACGCACGCCGGGATGCCCGTGGCGCCGCGGCACGCCGCGCCTCCGCCATACACGGGGCGGCCCGGTCCCGCGTGGGGGCACTACGGGTCGCCGCACCAGGCGCCGCTCCATCCTCCGCCCGGCTACCAGCCCTGGCAGCAGCCGCCGCGACGCAGGAGTGGGTCCGCCTGGTGGCTCGCGCTGCCGATCGTCGTCGTCGCCCTCATGGTGGGCTACTTCGCCCTCACGCGCGGAGGGCTCGGGGTGCCGGAGCAGGTTGCGCGCGAAGACGTCGCGTACGTGAACGAGGACTATGCGGTCCCCGCGACGGGGGAGGGGCCGACGCAGATCGTCGACACCCGCGACAACCCCTCGGTCCTCACGGACAGCGCGTTCTACGGACAGCCCGTCCCCGTCCCCGTCCGCTGTGAGCCGGCAGACGTCACGAACCTGTCCGACGCCGCCCAGTTGCAGCGCCGGTCGAGCGACATGTCCGAGTGCCTGACCCGCACCTTCGGTCCGGCGCTCGAGGCCTCCGGGTTCGAGGCCTACCAGCCCCGCGTGCTCGTCTACTCCGCGGAGGGCACGACCCCCTGCGGCGAGCTCGAGCTGCCGGGGGCGTTCTACTGCGGGGCCAACCAAGGCATCTACCTCTCCTCGGACGTCGCCGAGCTGGGCGGACTCAACCTCGCCGGCGTCGACTACGTCCTCGCCCACGAGTACGCCCACAACGTCCAGGGCCGGACTGGGATCCTCATCCAGAGGGTCTACGAACAGCGCAAGGCCACCGACGAGGCGCGCGAGCTCGAGGTCAGCCGCAGGCTCGAGACGCAGGCGGACTGCCTCGCGGCGTCGTTCATCACCTCGGTGTCGGAATCCGTGGGCTACACCGACCGGGAGCGGGGACTCATCGTCGCGGCTGCGCGCAGCGTGGGCGACGACATGTTCCTGCCGCCGGAGGAGCTCCCGTCGACGCACGGCGTGTCGGCCTCCCGTCAGCTGTGGACCGAGCGCGGCTTCGCCGCGACGATGTTCGGCGACTGCAACACGTTCGTCGCCCCCGCCGACGAGGTCCGCTGAGTCAGCGGGCCGTCAGCGACTTCTTGTAGACCGCGTAGTGCGTGGACGGCTCGACGCCCTCGCCCACCTGGTTGACCTCATGGGTCTCGACGAAGATGTGCTCGCCCGTCGGGTGGTACTCCAGCGACACGTAGAGCGGGATCGCCTTCTCGTTGTTGGGGTCCACCGCGAGGTAGACCGATTCGAAACCCCGCTGGCGCGCCTGCTCCTCGATCCACGTGGACAGCGCGCGACCGGCACCCCGTCGCCGGGCGTGCGGGTAGACGTACATGTTGCGCAACTCGGGGGACCACTGTTCGGCGTCCAGGTCCAGGAGCGCGGTGCCCAGCAACTCGTCGCCCTCGGTGGCGACCGCGAAGATCAGCTCACCCGCCTGTTGGGCGGCGAAGTGCGTGTCGACGAGCCCCAGCTCCGGCCGGGCCTGCAACTCGCGCAGTCGCGGCAGATCAGCTTCCTGCACGGCGCGGACTTCGATCGACATGACCCCTCCTCGGATCTACGACTTGCGGTTGCCCCAAAGCCTAGCGGGTCATGGTGACTTGGGTCGGCGGGTCTGCGGATGCTAGGGTTACCCGGTTGCCGTAGATCGGCCACGGCCCCGTAAGAGCCCCGACCGCACCCGCGACTGGGGCGCCGTGCAGCGAACCGAGAGGAGCCCCATTTATGGACGCCGCTGAGAAGAAGAAGATCATCGAAGAGTACGCGACGACCGAGGGCGACACCGGTTCGCCCGACGTGCAGATCGCGCTGCTGAGCAAGAGGATCGCTCACCTGACCGAACACCTCAAGCAGCACAAGGGCGATCACCACAGCCGCCGTGGCCTGATGCTCATGGTCGGCCAGCGCCGCCGCCTGCTGAACTACGTCGCCAAGCAGGACATCGAGCACTACCGCGCACTGATCGCCCGTCTGGGCCTTCGTCGCTGAGTCACCGAGAAGTGCGGGCACCCCTGGCGGGGTGCCCGCATTTTTCTTTGTCCGGGCCCGGTTCGCCCGATTCTGTGCCGAAGTGGACCTTCAAGGTAAGGTGGGTCCCGACAACCGCATGACAAGCTTTGTTCAATGCCGCCCCACCGGGAGTGACTCTGGTCCTCGGTAGTGGCCCTCGGGTGCCCTGAAGGCCCCCGCGGGCTTCGATCGAAGACCGGGTACCCCACGGCGGTTGATCAGTGTTGGGCGGCACCCAACGAAAGGATTCCTGCACGTGGCAGGTATTGAGTACACCGAAGCCGTGATCGACAACGGCTCCCATGGCAAGCACGTGGTCCGCTTCGAGGCGGGCCAGCTCGCGCAGCAGGCCGACGGCGCCGCCGCGGTCTACATCGACGAGGACACGATGCTGCTGTCGGCGACGACCGCGCAGAAGACCCCCCGCGACGCCATCGACTTCTTCCCCCTGACGGTCGACATCGAGGAGCGCATGTACGCGGCCGGCCGGATCCCCGGCTCGTTCTTCCGTCGCGAGGGTCGCCCGGGCGAGGGGGCCATCCTGGCCGCCCGCCTCATCGACCGCCCGCTGCGCCCCGCCTTCATCAAGGGGCTCCGCAACGAGGTCCAGGTCATCGTGACCGTCATGGCGCTGAACCCGAACGTCCTCTACGACGTCGTCGCGATCAACGCCGCCTCCATGTCCACCCAGCTGGCCGGTCTGCCGTTCTCCGGCCCGATCGGCGGCGTCCGCGTGGCGCTCATCGACGACACCTGGGTCGGCTTCCCGACGGTGGAGCAGGTCGCCAAGTCGACGTTCCAGATGGTCGTCGCGGGCCGCGTCCTCGAGGACGGCGACGTCGCGATCATGATGGTGGAGGCCGGCGGCACGGACGCCACCTGGGAACTCGTGCGCGGCGGCAAGACCGCTCCGACCGAGGAGGTCGTGGGCCAGGGCCTCGAGGCCGCCAAGCCCTTCATCAAGGCGCTGTGCGACGCGCAGGCCGAACTGGCCGCGAAGCTCCCCAAGGAGACCTACGACTTCCCGGTGTTCGTCGACTACGCCGACGACGTCTTCGCCGCCGTCGAGGAACTCGCCCGCGACCGGGTGGCCGAGGCCATGACGATCGCCGGCAAGCAGGACCGCGACGACGCCACCCACGCCATCCGCCAGGACGTCCAGGAGCAGCTGGCCGAACGCTTCGCGGGCCGTGAGAACGAGGTCTCCGCGGCGCTCAAGGCGCTCACCAAGAAGCTCGTCCGTCACCGGACCCTCACCGAGGGCGTCCGCATCGACGGCCGCGGCGTGACGGACATCCGCGAGCTCTCGGCCGAGGTCGCCGTGATCCCGCGCGTGCACGGTTCCGCGCTGTTCCAGCGCGGCGAGACCCAGATCCTCGGCGTCTCGACGCTGAACATGCTGGACATGGAGCAGAAGATCGACACGCTCTCCCCGGAGAGCACCAAGCGCTACATGCACAACTACAACTTCCCGCCGTACAGCACCGGCGAGACCGGCCGCGTCGGTTCGCCGAAGCGTCGTGAGGTCGGGCACGGTGCACTCGCCGAGCGCGCGCTCATCCCGGTGCTCCCGACGCGCGAGGAGTTCCCCTACGCCATCCGCCAGGTCTCCGAGGCGCTGGGCTCCAACGGCTCCACGTCGATGGGCTCGGTCTGCGCCTCCACGCTGTCGCTGCTCAACGCGGGCGTGCCGCTGAAGGCCCCCGTGGCCGGCATCGCCATGGGCCTCATGAGCGAGGACATCGACGGGGAGACGAAGTACATCGCCCTCACCGACATCCTGGGCGCCGAGGACGCGCTGGGCGACATGGACTTCAAGGTGGCCGGAACCCGTGACTTCGTCACCGCGCTGCAGCTGGACACCAAGCTCAACGGCATCCCCGCCGTCGAGCTCCAGAAGGCGCTGCTCCAGGCCCGCGACGCCCGCCACGCCATCCTCGACGTGATGGGTGAGGCGATCGACACGCCCGACGAGATGAGTCCCTTCGCTCCGCGGATCATCGCGGTGCGGATCCCGGTGGACAAGATCGGCGAGGTCATCGGCCCCAAGGGCAAGATCATCAACCAGATCCAGGAGGAGACCGGCGCGAACATCTCCATCGAGGACGACGGCACGGTCTACGTCGGGGCAACCAGCGGCGAGGCGGCGGACGCTGCCGTGGCGCAGATCAACGCGATCGCCAACCCCACCATGCCGGAGAAGGGCGAGCGCTACCTGGGCACGGTCGTCAAGACCACGACCTTCGGCGCGTTCGTCTCGCTCCTGCCGGGCAAGGACGGCCTCCTGCACATCTCGAAGCTCCGCGGGCTCGCCGGCGGCAAGCGCGTCGAGAGCGTGGACGACGTCGTGAGCGTCGGGCAGAAGCTGCAGGTGGAGATCTCCGACATCGACGACCGCGGCAAGCTGTCGCTCATCCCGGTCCTCGACGAGGAGCAGGCGCAGGCGGAGGAAGCCTCCGACGAGGAGTGACCTCCACGAACGATCGACGGGGGAGGGGCGGCGCGGTGCGCCGCCCCTCTTCCGTTCCCACCGCGGTCCGCTCGCGGTGCTGGTCTGGCGGGATTCCCGCGTTAGCGATACAAAAGGGGTAGAGGCCCGCCCGGGCGCCCGACCCACCACACGGAGGCAACCATGACCGAGATTCGAGTAGGCGTGTTCGGCGTCAGCGGCAAGATGGGCAGCCAGGTGGTGCGGGCCGTGGGCGAGGCGCCCGGGATGACCATCGTTGGCGGCTCGGACATCAGGGAGCCCCGGGAGACTATCGCCAACGCGCAGGTCGTGGTGGACTTCACCCACCCCGACGCGGTCATGGACAACATCGAGTGGTGCCTCTCGCGGAACCTGCACATGGTCATCGGCACCACCGGCTTCACCGAGGAGCGACTCGCCCGCGTCCGCGAACTGTGCGAGGAACACCCCCAGGTGGGCGTGGTGGTGGCGGCGAACTTCTCCGTCGGCGCCGTCCTGATGATGAAGTTCGCGGAACTGGCGGCCCCGCACTTCCCGTCGGTCGAGATCGTCGAGCTGCACCATCCCAACAAGGCGGATGCCCCGTCGGGGACCGCGACGACGACGGCGCAGCGCGTCGCCGCCGCACGGGCCGCCGCCGGCCTCGGCCCGGTGCCCGACGCGACCGTGCAGGACAACGGGGCCCGCGGCGGTGTCGTCGACGGGATCCACGTCCACGGCATCCGGCTCCAGGGGCTCGTGGCGCACCAGGAGGTGCTGCTCGGTACGGCCGGGGAGACGCTGACCATCCGCCACGACTCGTTCGACCGCGCGTCGTTCATGCCGGGTGTGGTCGCCGGCATCCGGCACGTGGTCCGGAACCCCGGGCTCACCCTCGGCATCGAGTCGATCATCGGCCTGTAGGCGCGGCGGACGGATCGCCGGAAAAAAACTTCGGCGAAGGTGCATCCGAACGGGGGAGTTCCGACGAAGTGCTTGGTGTCGGGGGTGACCAGCACCCCTTCCACCGAAAGGACATCGTCATGAAACTCCTTCGACTCCTCGTCGCCGGATCCCTCGCCGTATCCGCTTCGGCAGCGTTGGCCCAGACCGCGGCAGCCGACGACCACACCGCCACCGTCTCCGTCCTGCACGGCGTCCCCGGGGCCACCGTCGACGTCTACGCCAACGGCGACGAGCTCCTCAAGGACTTCGCGCCCGGCACCCTCACCGATCCGCAGCAACTGCCCGCGGGCGAGTACGACCTCAAGGTCGTGGCCGCAGGCGCCGGCGCGGACGGCGAGGCCGTCATCGAGGCCAACGACGTCACCGTGCCCGCGGGCGCGAACATCACCGTGGTCGCCCACCTGAAGGCCGACGGCACCCCGGTGCTGACGCCGTTCGTCAACGACACCGCCGCCTCCGCCGAGGGTGCGCGCCTCACTGTTCGCCACGTGGCGGCCGCTCCCGAGGTGGACGTCCGTGCGGGGGGCTCCCCGGTGGTGACGGCCCTCGCCAACCCCGAGGAGGCCAAGCTGGACATCGCCGCGGGCACCGTCTCGGCAGACGTCGTCGCGGCGGGCACCGACACCGTGGTGCTCGGCCCCGCCGACGTGACCCTCACCGAGGGCAACAACACCATCGTGTACGCCTGGGGCTCGCTTGACGACGAGAACCTCGCGCTCGCGGTGCAGACGGTCGGCATCGGCGACCACGCTGGGCTCCCCAGCACCGGCGTCTCCGACGAGCCGCTGCCCACTGCGCCGCTCGCCCTCGCGGTCGGTGTGGTCGCCGTGGTGGCGGCAGTGGCCGGCCGGGTGGTGCTCCGCAGCAGGGTCCGTGCCTGATCACCGTCCCCCCTCAGGCCCCCGTGCCGCCCCCCGGCGGCACGGGGGCCGACCCCGTTTCGCTGTGGTACCGAAGGGGAGTGTGTCACACTGACTGCCATGATCGTCGAGGACCTCACCCCCGTGGGTGTGCTGGCCGGACGGTTGGCCGCGGGCGATCCGCTCGCGCTGCGCGAGGCGTTCGACCGCTGGTCGCGCCTCGTCCACACCGTCGCCCGCTCGGCACTGGGTTCGGTGGCCGACGCGGACGACGTGACACAGCAGGTCTTCATCGCCGCGTGGAACTCGCGGGCCAGCCTGCGGGCCACCGACGAGTCCCTCCCCGCCTGGTTGCTCGGCATCTGCCGGCTCAAGGTGATCGATGCGCTCCGGGCCCGCAGCCGCGGACTCCGGAACGACGAGGCGATGCACAGCGAGGGGATGCGCTCGGACCAGGGCCAACCAGCCGGTCTCGACTCGGTCGTGGACGCCGTGGTCGTGCGCGACGCGCTCGATGCGCTCGGCGACCCCCGGGGGCGCGTGCTGAGGATGGTGTACCTGGAGGACCGGACTCACGAGGACGTCGCCGCTGCGCTGCAGCTTCCGCTGGGTACGGTGAAGAGCCACGTGAGGCGTGGCCTGGAGAAGTTGAGGGGCATCTTCGAGGAGGTGGATTCCGGTGTCTGAGGACCGCGAGTACTCGCTCGACGAGGTCGCGCAGCGGTTCCGCCGCGCCGCCACGGCGGAACCGGCATGGTCGGAGCCGTCGGCGGGCACGTGGGAGGCGATCGCCGCCGCCACGGGCATCGAGGTGGAGCCGCCGCCGTCGCCCGCTCCGGCCCCGGGTGGCGTGGGCCGGAGGGGTCTGCTGCTCGGTGGCGCCGGGATGCTGGCCGGCATCGCGCTGGGCGTGGCCGGCGCAGTGGCCCTCGGCGCGCTGGACGACTTGGGGGAGACCATCCTGCGGGCGGTACTGACCCCGCTGGACCGCCCCGACGAGACGCTGGGCACCGCCGAGCTGCGCGAGCGGGAGACCGGCTACAGCCTCTCGGTGGAGGTTCCCGACGGCGTCGCGAACCCCGACGGGTACGTCGAGGTGTGGCTGATCAACTCGGACGGCCAGCGCATGGTGTCGATCGGCGTGTTCCCGGCCGACACCGTCGGCAGGTTCATCGTCGACCCGTCCCTCATCGAGGCCGGCTACGTGATCGTGGACCTCTCCAACGAGCGCTTCGACGACGAGCCGCGCCACTCCGGCGACACGATCATGCGGGGTCAGCTGGTGCGGGACTGATGTCGGTGTGGAGGCGGATGAGCTTGAGGCTCGCCTGACCGCTCTCGGTGGTCGCCTCCTGGTGCGCGCCGTCGGTGGCCCAGCCGCCCGAGACGAGGAAGTCGCGCAGGTCGTCCGCCTGGGACGGCACCCACATCGTCGCCGTCTCGAAGCCGTCCTGGCGCAGCGTGTCCACGGCCGCGTTCATGAGCCGGGAGCCGTGCCCGGTGTCGCGGTTCCTCACGTCGACGACGAACTCCTGGACCTGCCCGGTGGCCGGGCCTGCGTCCGGGTCGTCGGAGGGTGCCGTCACCGCGAAGCCGACGATGCCGTCCTCGCCGATCGCCACCAGCACCCGCATCTTCGCCAGCGGCGGGCGGGTGATGGCCTGGTGCCAGATGCGGCTCGCCTGGTCGGCCGGCACCTCGCTCAGCATCACCTTGAGGGCGGGGTCCTCGCCCCACGCGCGGCGCTGGATGCGGGCGATGTCGACGGCCTCGGCGGGCATGGCGAGGCGAACTGTGTTGATCATGGGGACAGTCTATTGTCGGTTAGCCTTACCCCTATGAGTGAACTCCGTACCCCACCCAAGTTGAAGCCCGGCACCCTGCGTGTGATCCCGCTCGGTGGGCTGGGCGACGTGGGGCGCAACTCCACCGCGTTCGAGATCGACGGCGAGATCGCCCTCGTGGACTGCGGCGTGCTGTTCCCGGAGGAGACCCACCCGGGCGTCGACCTCATCCTGCCCGCCCTCGACCACCTGTCGGACCGCCTCGACGACATCGTGGCGCTCGTCCTCACGCACGGCCACGAGGACCACATCGGCGCCGTCCCCTACCTCCTGAAGATGCGCCCCGACGTCCCCATCTACGGCTCGAAGCTCACGCTGGCGCTGGTGGCCGGCAAGCTGCGCGAGCACCGGCTCCGCGACTTCAAGCTCTTCGACGTGGCGGAGGGCGATGTGGTCCGCGCGGGCGGGTACGAGTTCGAGTTCTTCGCGGTCAACCACTCCATCCCCGACGCCCTCGCGGTGGCGATCCGCACCAAGGCCGGCGTCGCGCTCCACACCGGCGACTTCAAGATGGACCAGCTGCCGCTCGACGGCCGTCTCACGGACCTCCGGGGTTTCGCGCGGCTCGGCGCCAAGGGCGTGGACCTGTTCCTCGTCGACTCCACCAATGCGGAGACCCCCGGGTTCACGACGCACGAGGTGGACCTCGAGCCGGCGCTGGACCGCGTGTTCCAGGCGGCGAACGGGAAGCTGATCGTCGCCTGCTTCGCCAGCCACGTGCACCGCGTCCAGCAGGTGCTGGACCAGGCGGTGAAGCACGGGCGCAAGGCGGTCTACGTCGGCCGCTCGATGGTGCGCAACATGTCCACCGCCCGGGACCTCGGCTACCTCAGGGTGCCCGCCGGCGTCATGATCGAGCTCAAGGACCTCGGCAAGTACGCCGACGACGAGGTGGTGATCATCTCGACCGGCTCCCAGGGCGAGCCGCTGGCCGCGCTGAGCCGGATCGCCAACCAGGAGCACCAGCACATCGAGGTCGGCCCCGGCGACACGGTGCTGCTCGCGAGCTCGCTGATCCCCGGCAACGAGAACTCCGTCGGGCGCGTGATCAACGGGCTCACCCGCCTCGGCGCCAACGTCGTGCACAAGGGCAACGCGCTCGTGCACGTGTCCGGGCACGCCTCCGCGGGGGAGCTGCTCTACTGCTACAACCTCATCCAGCCCAAGAACGTGATGCCCGTCCACGGGGAGGTGCGGCACCTCGTCGCCAACGGCAAGCTCGCCGCCCGCACCGGCATCCCGGAGGAGAACATCGTCATCGCCGAGGACGGTGTGGTGGTCGACCTGGCCAAGGGGCGCGCCCGCATCGTCGGCAGGGTCGACGCCAGCTACATCTTCGTCGACGGGACCACCGTCGGCGACGTGAGCGAGGCCGTCAACGACCGGCTCATCCTCGGTGAGGAGGGCTTCATCTCGATCGTCACGGTCGTCAGCACGCACAACCGCGAGGTCGTCTCGGGGCCCGAGATCAGCGCCCGCGGCTTCGCGGAGGACCCCTCGGTCTTCGACGAGGTGCACCGCCAGATCTACGAGGCGCTCGAGCAGGCGCTGCGCGACGGGGTCGACGACACCCGCCGCCTGCAGCAGGTGGTCCGCCGCACGATCGGGGCCTGGGTTTCCCGGAAGCTGCGCCGTCGTCCTATGATCGTTCCGGTGGTCATCACCACCTAGCTCCCCGGTTTGACCCGTTCGCGGTCAGGACGTAAAGTTGTCCCTCGGTGCATTGCTGGCGCAGGATCGTCGATCCGGGCGCGTCGCACCGATCCAGAGCTTGAAGTTGTTAAGAAGGTAGGTCAGGCGTGTACGCGATCGTGCGCAATGGCGGACGCCAGCACAAGGTTGCTGTTGGCGACATCCTGGACATCGACCTGGTGTCCGAAGAGGTCGGCGGTACCGTCAACCTGCAGCCCCTGCTGGTCGTCGACGGTGACAAGGTCACCTCCGACACCAAGGGTCTCCAGAAGGTCACCGTGGCAGCCGAGGTCCTCGGCGAGTCCAAGGGTCCCAAGATCCGCATCATGAAGTACAAGAACAAGACCGGTTACAAGAAGCGCCAGGGTCACCGCCAGCGGTACACCCAGGTCAAGGTCACCGGCATCGAGAGCTGAGGGAGTACAGAAATGGCATCCAAAAAGGGCGTTTCCTCGACCCGTAACGGCCGCGACTCCAACGCCAAGCGTCTCGGGGTCAAGCGCTACGGTGGCCAGGTCGTCGGTGCGGGCGAGATCCTGATCCGCCAGCGCGGCACGCAGTTCCACGCGGGCGACAACGTCGGCCGCGGCGGCGACGACACCCTCTTCGCGCTCGCCGAGGGCACCGTCGAGTTCGGCGTCAAGCGTGGCCGCAGGGTCATCAGCGTCGTCTCCTGACACCACACACTCACCGAAAGCGGCCCCGCGAGGGCCGCTTTTGTTTTCCGCCGATCACCGGCCCGCGCAGTTAGGCTCATCCCATGGCAATCCCGTCCTTCGTAGACCGAGTGAAACTGACCGTGGCCGCCGGCAACGGGGGACACGGGTGCGCCTCCGTGAAGCGCGAGAAGTTCAAGCCGCTGGGCGGCCCCGACGGCGGCAACGGCGGTGACGGCGGCTCGGTCATCTTCCGTGTCGACGGGGGCCTCACCACCCTGGTCGAGTTCCACCGCCAGTCCGTGCGCCGTGCATCCAACGGTGCGCCGGGCCAGGGCGACTTCCGGCACGGCGCGCGGGGCGAGGACATCGTGCTCAGCGTCCCGAGCGGCACCGTGGTCACCGACCTCGAGACCGGGGAACAGCTGGCGGACCTCACCGAGGAGGGTCAGGAGTTCGTCGCCGTGCTCGGCGGCAAGGGCGGGCTGGGCAACGCCGCGCTGGCCTCGTCGGCCCGCAAGGCCCCCGGCTTCGCGCTCCTCGGCGAGGAGGGCGAGGCGCGCGAGATCCAGTTGGAGCTCAAGGTCGTCGCCGACGTGGGTCTGGTGGGCTTCCCGTCCGCCGGCAAGTCGTCGCTGATCGCCGCCATCTCACGGGCTCGGCCCAAGATCGCCGACTACCCGTTCACCACGCTCGTGCCGAACCTTGGCGTCGTCGTGGCGGGAGACGTGACCTACACCGTCGCCGACGTCCCCGGCCTGATCGAGGGCGCCTCGCTGGGGAAGGGACTGGGCTTCGACTTCCTGCGCCACATCGACCGCTGCCAGGCCATCGTGCACGTCATCGACCTCGGGACCTACGAGCCCGGCCGCGACCCGGTGGGCGACCTCGAGATCATCGAGGGCGAGCTCGCCGCCCACGGGGGTCTCGAGGACCGCCCGCGCCTCGTCGCGCTCAACAAGGTCGACCTCCCGGACGCGCCCGAGATGGCGGAGATCGTCCGCCCCGACCTCGAGCGCGCGGGGCACCGCGTCTTCGCGATCTCGACGAAGACCGGTGAGGGCCTGAACGAGCTGAAGTTCGCCATGGCGGAGATCGTCGAGGCCAGGCGGGCGGCCCTGCCGGCGGCGGAGCCGCGCCCGGTCATCCGGCCCAAGCCCGTGGGTCGCGCGAAGTCCGGGCAGGGCGAGTTCACGATCGTGAAGAAGGGCGACGGCGAGGGCGGCTTCGTGTGGCGCGTCCGGGGCGAGAAGCCCGAGCGCTGGATCCGGCAGACCGACTTCAACAACGCCGAGGCCGTCGGCTACCTCGCCGACCGGCTCAACCGCATCGGCATCGAGGCGAAGCTCCTGGAGATGGGGGCCGTCGCGGGCGACGCCGTGGCGATCGGTGGCGAGGACGCAGTAGTGTTTGATTTCGCACCACAGATCGAGACCGGTGCCGAGCTCCTCAGCCGGCGCGGGGAGGACCAGCGGCTCGAGTCCGAGCGTCCCGCCGCCGCACGGCGTCGCGAGCGGGACGCGGACTACCACGCGTCGAGGAACGCCGGGATCGACTACGCGCTGGAAGGACTCCCCACCGACGATGAGGACTGAGGTCTCGGACGCCAAGCGGATCGTCGTCAAGATCGGTTCGTCGTCGCTGACCCGCCCCGACGGGCACCTCGACGAGGTCCGCGTGACCGAGATCGCCGCCGCCCTGGCCCGACTGCACCGCTCGGGCAAGCGGATCGTCCTCGTGTCGTCGGGCGCGATCGCGGCGGGACTCCGTCCGCTGGGGCTGAAGAGGCGGCCGCGCGACCTCGAGACCCAGCAGGCGGCGGCCGCCGTCGGGCAGGGCATGCTGATCCGGCACTACAGCGACGCGTTCGCGGAGCACGGCGCCATCATCGCGCAACTGCTGCTGACCGTCGAGGACGTGCTCCGGCCCACCACGTACCGCAACGCGCTCAACACCTTCTCCAGGCTCTTCCGGCTGGGCGTCATCCCCGTCGTGAACGAGAACGACACGACCGCCACCCACGAGATCCGCTTCGGCGACAACGACCGGCTCGCCGCGCTGATCGCCCACCTCGTGCGGGCCGACGCGCTGCTGCTGTTCAGCGACGTCGACGGCCTGTACACGGCACACCCGGACACGCCGGGAGCGACGAGGCTGGACCGGGTCGACGACATCGCGTCCCTCTCCGTCGACACCTCCCGGGTCGGGTCGAAGATCGGCACCGGGGGCATGCGGACGAAGCTGCAGGCAGCCGAGATCGCCACCTCCGCGGGCATCTCGGTGGTGCTGACCCACGTGGACCGCTTCGAGGAGGCGATCGGCGGCGAGGAGGTCGGCACGTTCTTCACGCCCTCGGGCAAGCGCCGGCCGCGACGGCTGTTGTGGCTGGCCCACGCGGCCGAGCCACGCGGGCGGGTCCACGTCGACGCCGGCGCCGTGCGGGCCATCACGAAGCGCCACGCGTCCCTGCTCCCCGTCGGGGTGACGCAGGTCGAGGGGGCGTTCGCCGAGGGGGATCCCATCGAGGTGGTGGGGCCGGACGACCTCGTCGTGGCGCGAGGCTTCGCCGGGCACGGGTCGCACGAGCTCCTCGACGCGCTGGCCTCCGGCGACGCGGACGGTGCGCTCGGCATGCATGGGCCAGTGGTCCACCGGGACCTCCTCATCCTGCTCTGAGCGGGCTCAGCGCGCCCCGCGAGGCAGACGCAGCGCACGGGCGAACGCGGCGGTCCACGCGGCCCCCGCCCAGGCCATCCAACCGACGGCGCTCATCGCGGCCGGCAGGGATGCGACGAGGAGGAGCCCCGAGATCAGCAGCGGTCCGCCGAGCTGGCCGCCTTGGGTGAACATGGCCCAGATGCTCAGGAACTTCGCGCGCCCGACGTTGGGGCTGAGGTCCGCCCCGATCGTCATGTTGATGCCGGCCCCGAGCCCGTTGCCGACGCTCATCACCACGACCGCCACGACGAATCCGGTGGAGGTGGGGGACAGGGGCGCCAGGAGGAACCCGGCGCCGTAGACCACGAGGCACGCGATGAGGATGAGCGAACGCCCGAGCTGGTCCTTCAGGTAGCCGCCCGGGAACATGAGCACCATCTCCACGGCGGCCCCGACCGCGACGATGAGGGAGATCTGCGCCTCGCTCCAACCGAGCCGGGTGCCCCACAGCGCGATCAGGATCGGCTGCCCGACGCGGGCGGCCGCGAGCGTGACGATCGCGACCCCCGCGAGCGTGACGGCGCCCCACCGGATCCCCTGCTCGAGCTCCTGGGGCGTGCGCGACTCGCGGGCTCGGCGGGCCGTGTCGTCGAAGGAGGCGTTCAGGCGACGGACGAACAGCAGCCCCGTCGCCGCGACGGACGTGAGCACGGAGAAGGCGAACACCGACCACAGCGGGAGCCAGACCAGCAGGAGCGCGCCCGCCAGCGGCCCGACGAGGTTGCCGGCGCGCATGGTCCCGCCGAGCGCCGTCATGGCCTGCCCCCGCTGGTGCACGGGGAGCGCGTCGGCGACGACGGCCTGCCGCGCCAGCCCGAAGGCCGTGACGGCGGGGGAGCGCAGCACGAGCGCCAGGATGAACAGCGGCAACGACCAACGGCCCGGCCAGGCCATCGCCACCACGGTGACGGCCGTCAGGGCGGCGGCACTCGTCGTCGCGATGGCCATGGCGCGGCGGTCGCCCACCCGGTCGATGAACATGCCCACCGGCACCGTGGAGACGAGCGCGGCCGCGCCGGCGATGGCCACCAGGGCGCTCGCCAGCGCCTCGCCGGCACCGAGCTGCAGCGCCGCGAGGACGAGGATGGGGAGCACCGCGCCGGTACCCACCGAGAAGAGGAACGACGGCACCAGGACGGGCCAGAGGATCAGGCGGAACAAGGCGCTCCTTCCACGCTGCCGGGCCAGCTTAGTGCCGCGCCGAACCACCCACTGACAGCCCGTTTTGGCGTGGCGTCGACGGGGCCCTATTGTTCTCGCGGCAGGTGCGTTCCTGCCCTTGTTTCGGAAGCGTGAAAAATGGATATCGTCGGGCTCTTGGCATGGCTTGCGGCAGCAGTGGGAACATCGACGGCGGTGCCCCAACTGGCAAGGATCCTGCGTACCCGGGTGACCACCGGCGTCTCGACGAAACTGTGGCAACTGAGCCTGCTGAGCGCCGTCGCCTGGACCGCCCACGGCTACCTCACCGAGCAGCACGCCATCACCTGGCCGACCGCCGCCGTGGGCCTCCTGCAGGCGACGATCCTCGTCGCGGTGGCCCGGTCCGAGGGCGCGGGAATGCTGCGCACGTTCCTGCCGCCCGTCCTCGGCGGCGTGGCCATGATCGCGCTCAACGTGGCCATGGGCCCGGTCGTCTTCGGCGCCGTCATCACCCTCGCACCGACGATGGGCCAGCTCGCCCAGCTGAGGGTGATGCATCGCGCCTCGGACCTGTTCGGCGTCTCCCGGGACTACCTGGTCCTGAACCTCGCCGCCCAGGCCCTCTGGCTGGGCTACGGGCTGCTGGCCGTGGAATGGGCGATGCGCGTCTCCGCCGGCACGATGACGGTGCTCGCGTCGGTCTCGCTGGCGTACTACCTCCACCGCCGGCTGCGGCTGGCGCGGGCGGCGGAGACGCTGGCCGTCGGGGCCGCGGCCTGAGGCCACGGACATCCCGGGCCCGCACGGTCGGTGGCTGTCTAAGCTTGGGGCATGTCGTTCATGGATCAGGCAGTAGCCGCCCGCAGGGCCGCGCAGGAACTCGCGACGCTCGACCGCGCCACCAAGGACCGCGCCCTCCACGCGATGGCCGACGCCCTGGCCGCGGCCGAGGCGGAGCTCATCGCGGCCAACGAGGCCGATGTCGCCCGCGCCCGGGAGGCCGGTACGGAGGAGTCGATCGTCGACCGCCTGAAGCTCACGCCCGCGCGGGTCGCCGCGATGGTGCAGGGCCTGCGGGACCTCGCGGCGCTGCCCGATCCGGTGGGCGACGTGGTGCGTGGCTGGCGACTCCCCAACGGTGTCTCGGTGCGGCAGGTGCGCGTGCCGCTCGGGGTGCTGGGCATCATCTACGAGGCCCGGCCCAACGTGACTGCCGACGCCGCAGGGATCGCACTGAAGTCGGGCAACGCCGCGCTCCTGCGTGGGTCCAGTTCGGCGCTGGAGTCCAACCGGGTCACCGTCCGCGCCCTCCGCAAGGGCCTCGAGGCCGCGGGCGTCACGCCCGACGCCGTCCACCTGGTCGAGGGTGGTCGCGAGGTCACCACCGAGATGATGACGGCCCGCGGCTACATCGACGTGCTGATCCCGCGCGGCGGTGCGGGGCTCATCAACGCTGTGGTGAACGGATCCACCGTCCCCGTCATCGAGACCGGCACCGGCAACTGCCACGTCTTCGTCGACGCCGGGGCCGACCAGTCCAAGGCGCTGGACATCCTCCTCAACGCCAAGACCCAGCGGCCGAGCGTGTGCAACGCCGCCGAGACGCTGCTGGTCCACCGGGACATCGCCGACGAGTTCCTCCCGAGGGCGTTCGAGGCGCTGCGGGGCGCGGGCGTCACCGTCCACGGGGGCGATGACGTGCGGCGCTTCTCCGACGAGGTCGTGCCGGCCACCCCGGACGAGTTCGACGGCGAGTACCTCTCGCTCGACCTCGCCGCCAAGGTGGTGGACTCCATCGACGAGGCCATTGACCACATCCGCGCGCACACCACCGGCCACTCCGAGACGATCGTCACCGAGTCGCGCGACTCGATCGCCCGCTTCACCGCGGAGATCGACGCCGCCGCCGTGCTCGTCAACGCGTCCAGCCGCTTCGTCGACGGGGGCGAGTTCGGGTTCGGGGCGGAGATCGGCATCTCCACGCAGAAGCTGCACTCGCGGGGCCCGATGGGGCTCCCGGAGATGACCTCCACCAAGTACATCATCGAAGGCTCGGGCCAGACGCGCGCGTGATTCGCTAGGATCACCCGCATGAATCTTGTGTTGCTCGAAGCCGAGGCCACCGGCGGACTGCCCCCGATCCTGACGGGCATCATCTCGCTCGCCGTCCTGCTGACCGCCCTCGGCATCGTCGTCGCCATGGGCATGGGTCGCCCGAACAGCAAGTGACCTCCACCGAGCTCGGCATAGCCCGCGCCGGGCGCGAGAAGCGCTACCGGCTGGGCGTCATGGGCGGTACCTTCGACCCGATCCACCACGGCCACCTCGTGGCCGCCTCGGAGGTGGCCGCCAAGTTCGGGCTCGACGAGGTCGTGTTCGTCCCCACCGGCGTGCCCTGGCAGAAGTCGCACCGCGACGTGTCGCTCGCCGAGGACCGCTACCTGATGACGGTGATCGCCACCGCGTCGAACCCGCGGTTCTCCGTCTCCCGGGTGGACATCGACCGGCCGGGCAACACGTACACGGTCGACACGCTGAAGGACCTGCGCCGGGAGCGGGGCGAGGACGTCGACCTCTTCTTCATCACCGGTGCCGACGCCGTCCGGCAGATCCTCACCTGGCGGGGCGCCGACGAACTGTTCGACCTGGCCCACTTCGTCGGCGTGACGCGCCCGGGCGTGCCCATGACCGCCGACGACCTCAAGCACCTCCCGCCGAAGGCGGTCACCCTCCTCGAGGTGCCCGCGCTGGCGATCTCCTCGACGAACTGCCGTGAGCGCTCGAGGCAGGGCGAGCCCATCTGGTACCTCGTGCCCGACGGGATCGTGCAGTACATCGCCAAACGAGGCCTCTACCCCCAAGACCAATCTGGAGTACCGCGTGACCGCAACTGACGAAGCCCTCGAGACCACCCGGGAGGCGGCCCGCGCCGCCTCGGCGAAGCTGGCCGAGAACGTGGTGGCGTTCGACGTCAGCGAGCAGCTCAACATCACCGACGTGTTCCTCGTGTGCTCGGCGGGGAACGAACGCCAGGTGAGCGCGATCGTCGACGCCATCGAGGAGCAGCTCCTGAAGATCGGCCGTAAGCCGGCGCGCCGCGAGGGCGACCGCGAGAATCGCTGGGTGCTGCTCGACTACATCGACGTGGTGGTCCACGTCCAGCACGACGAGGAGCGCGTCCTCTACAACCTGGAGCGGCTCTGGAAGGACTGCCCGGAGATCGACCTGGAGCTCCCGGAAGCGTCGTGACCCGCCTGATCGTCCTGCGGCACGGCGAGACGCTGTGGAACCGCGACCGACGCATGCAGGGCCAGGCCGACGTCGAACTGAACGCCCGCGGAATCTCGCAGGCGAGGGCAGCGGCCGCGGCGCTGGCCGGTGAGCACTTCGACGCGATCTACTCCTCGCCCCTCAAACGCGCCTCCGTGACCGCCCGCGTCGTCGCCGAGTCCAAGGGGCTGCCGGTGCGCCTCGACGAGCGACTGGGGGAGATCCACGTCGGGTCGTGGTCGGGCCGCACCGCCGCCGAGATCCACCTCGAGTTCCCCGGCCAGCAGGAGCTGTACTTCGCCGGCCGGGACTATCGCCGCTCGTCGACGGGGGAGACCGCCGCCGAGGTGGGCGACCGGGCCGAGGCCGTGGTGGGCGACATCGTCGCGGCGCATCCCGAGGGCACGGTCCTGCTCGTCTCGCACGGCTACTTCACCCAGCTGCTGGTGTCGCGGCTGCTCGGCATCGAGGGTTTCGGCAACCGCCTCGGGACGCTGCGCAACGCCCACTGGTGCGAACTCCGGCACGATCATGGACGCTGGTACCTGGTGACGTACAACATCGGCCAAGATCGTCCTGACGACGTGATCGGCACTGCTGATAGTCCTGCCCCGCGCGAATGATCCCGGCGAGGCATGAGAAGGTTTGAACAAGGAACTCGTAAGGAGGATCAGCGGTGAAGCTGAGGCTGGGCACGCGAGGCACTGATCTCGCCAAGGCACGGACCAACCAGGTGGCGGAGGGCCTGCGGGCGTTGGGCCACGACGTCGAGGTGGTGCCCGTGACGACGGCCGAGCCGGACGCCAACCACATGGACGACGGGCTGTCGTTCCGGGGCCAGTTCGCCGCCGAGCTGCGCCAGGCACTCCGCGACGGATCCGTGGACGCCGTGGTCCACTCGACCAAGGACATCCCCATCGGGGAGCAGCGCCAGCCCGACCTGGTGATCGCCGCCGTACCGCTGCGCGACGACTGGCGCGACGCGCTGGTGTCGCGGAACCGCCTCCGGCTGCGCGCGTTGCCGCGTCAGGCCCGCGTGGGCGTGACGTCGCTCCGGCGCATCGCGCAGATCAGGCGGATCCGGCCCGACCTCACCTTCGTCGACGTCGGGGGCACGATGGCCGAACGCCTCGCCCGCGTCCAGCCGGGCGACCTCGACGCGGTGGTGCTCTCCGCGTCGGCGCTGCAGCGCACCGGCATGATCGACCAGGTGGCCGAGTTCCTCGACATCCTCCCCGCGCCCGGGCAGGGGGCGAAGTCCATCGAGTGCCGCGCGGCCGACAGGGACGTCATGGAGGCGCTCGCCGCGCTCGAGGACCTCGAGACCCGCATCTGCGTCGCCGCCGAGCGTGACTTCCTGTTCCGGCTGGGTGCCGACTACCGCATGCCCGTGGGCGCGCTCGTGTCGCGGCGCTCGATCCTGAACCTCAAGGCCGCCGCGACGAGCGTCGACGGAAGCCGCTACATCCAGCTCGAGATCGGTATGCCCACGTCGCTCCTGCACGCCAAGCGTGCCGGCGAGCGGATGGCGCAGGCGTTCCTGGAGCGCGGCGTGATGGAGTTCCTCTCGCCCGAGGCGCTCGCCGACGTCCGGTTCTCCGCCCAGCACGACGAGGAGACCGGCACCCTGGACGAACTGGGGCCCGACGCCCCGCACATCCTTCTGCCCCGGCAGGAGGGCCGACTCTCCTCCTCGTTCCGGGAGCGGGGGATCAGCATCGACACCGCCCCGCTGCAGATCGCCACGATCCTCGACGGGGCCACGAACCTCATGGACGACGCGGACTGGGTGTTGTTCCCGTCGGCGCACACGATCTGGGCGGTGCGCGAGTTCGGCTGGGAGATCCCGAAGGACAAGAAGATCGCCGCCATGGGTTCCACGACGCGAGAACTGCTCGAGGAACTCGGGCTGGAGGTCCACCTGTCCCCGGAGGGCACGGCCAGTTCGAAGCGCCTCATCGACCTGTTCCCCGAAGGCTCCGGACGCGTCGTGATCCCGTGCGCCGACGACCTCAGCACCCGGTTGCAGGACGGGCTCAGCGCCAAGGGTTACGACGTCCAGCGCATGCCGGTCTACCACATGGTCGACCTCGAGGAGGTGGCCGGTTGGGTCCTCGACGGCTGGGAGAACGCACGCTACGACGCCATCCTGCTGACCTCGCCCTCCGTGGCGCGGAGCGCGCTCAACCTCCTTCCCCGCAACGGCACGATGGTGCTGGCCTGGGACGAGGACACGGCGAAGGTGCTCCGCGAGGCCGGGGTCGACGTGGCCGCCGTGGCCTCGACGAAGGACGACTCGGGCGTCGACCAACTCGCCGCCGCGGTCAGGGAACGCAGGAAATAGTCGGTCCGGAGCGCCCCCGGAAATAAGTCGCGAAATTCTTTTGCCGCCGCTGTTGACTTCTTGTCCGGCGGCGGCTTAAGGTTGTCCCGGATTCGATGAAGAAAGGAGAGGTCCCATGTTGATTCGCAACAAGACGCAGGCGCCGTTCGGCAGCCGCGGGGTCGTCTCCGTCCTCGCCGCGTAGCCGCCCAGCGCTCGCCCAGTTCCTTCCAGCACACACCCGCCCGACGGCGGCACTGCTGGCACGCCTTTTCCAGGTACCCCATTCTTGCTTCGGCATGCCATTTCGTCGCGCCCGAAAAAGCGACGCACTTTTGAAGAAGAGATATTCATCATGCACACCCAAATGACCGACCAATTGGTGCACGTCGTTTCCGTGTCGTCGGCCCAGAAGCCTCCGTCGATCCTCGATCGCGTGGCACTGCGTGTCGGGCTGTGGCTCATCCAATGGGGCACCGGCCGGCCGACGGCGGCCCGCGACGGCCTCGCGAACCGGGAACTCCTCGACCGCGAACTGCGCGAGCGCCGATACCAGCAGCGCCTCGACCTGCACCGTCCCTACTGAACCAGCCACCGGGCCCGGCACCACCAGGTGCCGGGCCCGACCACTTCTCGGGCGGCCCTAGACTGCGGTCATGAGGATCGCGTTCATCGGGGCGGGTGCCGTGGGTGGCTGGTTCGGCGGGAGGCTCCTCGAAGCGGGCCACGAGGTGGCCTACGTCGCGCGGGGAGCGACGCTCGAGGCGCTCCGCGACCAGGGCCTAGTCCTGAACGGGGCGGCAGGGCGCCCGGTGTCCGCGGTGCGGTCGGCTGCCGAGCTCGGCGACTGCGACGTGATCTTCCTCACCGTCAAGGCGACCCGGGACACCGATTTGCGTGCACTCCTCGCCGGGGCGCCCGATGCCCCCGTCGCCGTCACGCTCAACGCCGTGGACGCGCCGGGCCGGGTCGCCGAGGTCGTGGGGCGCCACCGCACCTGGCCCGGAGTGGTCCGGGGCTTCTTCCACCACGTCGGCCCCGGGCGGGTGGACTTCCGCGGGGGCCCGGCGTCCTACGTGTTCGGGACGTTCGACGGGACGCCCCACCCGCTGGCCGACCGGCTGGCGCGGGAGCTCACGTCGGCCGGTATCGAGAGCCGGGTCCACCCGCAGGTGTGGCTGGACCTGTGGGAGAAGGCGATGTTCGTGACCTGCTTCGGCGCTCTCGGGGCGCTGACGTCGCAGCCGCTCGGCGCCCTGCGGACCGCGCACCGCCGCTCCCTGCGCGCCCTGATGGAGGAGGTGTTCGCAGTTGCCGTCGCCGCGGGCGTCGAACTCGACGGGGGGACCGTCGACCGGGTGATGGCGTTCGCCGACCGCATGCCGGCCACCGCCACCAGTTCGATGCAGCGCGACCTCGCCGCAGGTACCACCGGGGAGCTCGACGCCCAGGTCGGCGCCATCTGCCGGCTGGGCGCCGCCCATTCGGTGGACGTGAGGCTGCACGACCTGCTGCTGGACGTCCTGGCGCCCGACCTGGCACGCGGATGAGCGAGCGCCGCGCGTTCCCGCTGTTCGTCGCCTGCGTGGGCGTCTGGCTCGTCTGGGCGTCGAGCGCGCTGCTCAGGACCGGCAGCCCGCTGGACCTCGGCTCCCCGTATCTCCTGTCCCCGCTGCTGCTCGTGGCGGGCGTGGTGGCCGGGCGTGTGGCCGCCGAGCTGCGGCACAGGCTGGTGGTGCTCGCCGCGGTGGCGGGCGCGGGTCTGTGGCTCCTGGTGGCCGGCTCGATGTACCTGAATGCCCAGGCCGCCGTCGGCGTCCAACTCGTGGCCCTCGCGGGCCTGGTCCTCGTGACCGAGCCGCGCGGGACGCGGGGCGCGCCCGGCCGCGCGGGGCTCACGGCCGCCGTCGCCGCCGTCGGGCTGCTGCTGGCCGCTCGGTCGGACGCGGCGGCCACCCTGGCCCTGCCGCTCGTGGTGCTGGTCGCCGTCGTCGCCCGACGCGGGGACGGGCCACGCCGTCGCCCGGTGGTCGCGGCGGCGGCCGGGCTGCTGGCGATCGCAGCGGCCACCGTCACCTGGCTCGGCAGCCTCGACTCGTGGCCCGACGGGCTGGCCGCCAGCAGCAGCCTCAGCGCGGCGCGGCACACCCTGTGGGGTGACGCGATCGCCCTCTGGCGCACGCAGCCGCTCGTCGGCGCGGGCCCGGGCGCCTTCCGGGAGTACTCGGCCCTGGCGTCGTCGGACCCCGACCTCGCGACGGTGCACTCGTCCGTCCTCCAGGTCGGGGCCGAGCTGGGGCTGGTCGGCTGCGTCCTGTTCGCGGCCGTGCTCCTCTCGGGCCTGCGGCTGGCCTGCCTCGGCTCCAGGGCCGGCTCCGTGGTGGCGGTCGTGGCCTGGACCGCGCTGGGGGTGCACTCGGTGATCGACCACCTCTACGAGTTCCCGTCCGTCGTCCTCTCCGCGGGGGCGGTCCTGGGCTGGGCCGGGGCGACAGGTGGGCGCGGGACGTCGGTGCGACGCGCAGCGGCGCCCGCCGGGTGACTGACCGTCGGCCGTGGCAGAGTCGCCCCATGGCATCCCTCGATCCGCACCCGCTGACCGGCCAGCGGTTCCCGTCGCCGGTGCCGCCCGGCACGGGCTGGCCCGAGGACCCCGCCGGGCCGGACACCGAGGCCGCGCACGACGCCGACGACGTCGCCCGCCTCGCCGGCGCCGCGTCCGACCAGCGCGACCTGGACGCTCACGTCTCGGTGTGCAGGGCCTGCCCGCGGCTCGTCGAGTGGCGTGAGGAGGTGGCCACCACGGGGCGCCGGGCGTCCTTCCGCGACCAGCCGTACTGGGGCAGACCGGTGCCGTCCTTCGGCGACCCCGACGCCGAGGTGCTGATCGTCGGGCTGGCCCCGGCGGCCAACGGTGCGAACCGGACCGGCCGGATGTTCACGGGGGACCGCTCCGGCGACTGGCTCTACGCCGCCCTGCACCGGACCGGGTACGCCAACTCGCCAACGGCGACCGCGGCGGGCGACGGCCTGCGGCTCTCGGGGGTGCGCATCATCGCGACGGTCCGGTGCGCGCCCCCGGCCAACAAACCCACGCCCGCGGAGAAGGCCACCTGCGCGCCGTGGCTGGACCGGGAGCTCCGGTTCGCCGAGCAGCGGGTGCGGGCCATCCTGGCGCTCGGCTCGATCGGCTGGGACGCGGCGCTGGGCGCCGCCCGCCGTCTGGGCTGGGAGGTGCCGGTGCCCAAGCCGAGGTTCGGCCACGGCGCCGAGGCGCTGTTGGGGGCCGGCGATAGGCGCCCCGTGCGCCTCGTCGGCAGCTACCACGTGAGCCAGCAGAACACCTTCACCGGGAAGCTGACCGAGGCCATGCTCGACGAGGTGCTCACCCGGCTCTGAGCCGGTGCACACTGGGCCTCATGGACGTGCAGCGCATCATCCCCGTGCTCGGGGACATCACGAAGCAGGACGTGGACGCCGTGGTCAACGCCGCGAACAACGCCATGCGCGGGGGAGGGGGCGTGGACGGCGCCATCCACCGTGCCGGGGGCCCGGCGGTGCTCGACGACTGCATCCGGCGCTTCCCGCAGGGGCTGGCCACCGGGGACGCCGGTTGGACCACGGCAGGGAACCTCCCGGCGAAATGGGTCATCCACACCGTGGGCCCCAACCATGCGGCGGGACAGCGTGACCGTCGCCTTCTCGAGTCGTGCTACCGCAGGGCGCTCGAGGAGGCCGACGAACTGGGGGCGCGGAGCATCGCCTTCCCGCTGATCAGCGCCGGCATCTACGGGTGGCCCAAGGAGGACGCCATCCGGGCGGCGGTGGAGACGATCGTTGCCTCGCCGTCACAGGTTGGTCGCGTGGCGCTCGTCGCGCTCGACGAGGCGACGGTGGCGGCCATCCGCGAAGTGCTTCTAGGATCCTGAACGGCGACGGGGCCCGGCATTCCTGCCGGGCCCCGTCGGGAGGGGTGGAGCTAAGGGGATTCGAACCCCTGACCTCTTCCATGCCATGGAAGCGCGCTACCAACTGCGCCATAGCCCCAGGTTTGTGTCGTTTTGTGACCCGATGAACGATAGCGCATGCCGGAGGAAAAGGAAAAATCGGGATGCGGGCGGTACCGTGTGCGACGTGAGGAGTGCGCGGATCTCGATGCTCGACGTCGACGGGCTCCGCGTCGAGCTTCGCCGGGGCCCGGTGAAGAGCGTGCGGCTGGGAGTGCGCCCCGACGGCAGTGTGCGGCTCAGCGCACCGTCGCGGGCCCCGGAGCAGCGGCTCCGCGACTTCGTCCGCGAGCACCGACAGTGGCTCGTCGAGCAGAAGGACCGGCAGGACGCCCGGCGGGCCCCCGCGGACCACCTGCGCCACGGCGGGCGGGTGCGGCTGTGGGGGCGCTGGCTGGAGGTCGTCCGCGAGCACGGCAGTCGCGCAGGTGCCCAGGTCCGGGAGGGCCGGGTCCACATCGTCGCGCCCGACGACGCGGCCGCGGAACGTGCGGTGGAGCGCCTCCGCCGTCGCGAGATCGGCGCCAGGGTGGAGGCGATCGCGCCGGCGCTGGAGCAACGGGTCGGGCGGGCGCCCGTCGCCTACCGCTACCGCATGATGGTCTCCCGCTGGGGCACCTGCAACGTCGTGAGCCGACACATCACCCTCAACACCTGGCTCGTGCAACGGCCGCCGGACGAACTGGAGTACGTCCTGGTGCACGAACTGGCGCACCTCGTCGAGCGCGGCCATGGCCCGCGCTTCCGCGCCGTCATGGATGCTGCGCTGCCCGGCTGGCGAGGGATCCGTGAGCGCCTGCAGTCGGAGGCCCCGCCCCAGCCATGAGCACACCACCCGCGACACTCCCCGCCGAGCGGTGGCGTCCACTGGCCGAGGCGCATCGCGAGGAGGTCCGCGCCGAGCTGGCCGACGTGGTGCGGCGCCGTGACCGCGCAGAGAAGCACCCCGTGGACGACTTCCTCTTCCACTACTACAACCTCCGGCCCTCGCACCTCGCCCAGTGGCACCCCGGCGTGGGGACCGCGGTGGAGGACGACGGCACCTGGCCGCAGCCCACCTACGTCGTCGAGGTCGGCGCCGCCAGGCTCGACGAGGCGCACCTCCTGTCCCGACGTCGTGGGACGGTCGAGACCGCCGCCAGGCTACTGACCGCGGCCGCTGGCAAGGAACCCAGGTTCGGCTGCTTCGGCATGCACGAGTGGGCCATGGTGTACCGGCTCGAGGACGGGCAGGCGCGGCACCCCTACCTGCCGCTGCGCTACCCGCGTGAGGAGCTCGCCCGGATCGTCGAGGAGGTCGGCTGCCGCTGCTCGCACTACGACGCGTTCCGGTTCTTCACCCCACCCGCGAGGCCGCTCAACCTGCTGGCGCCGACGAGGGAGCGGCAGGCGGACCTCGACCAGCCGGGCTGCCTCCACGTCAACATGGACCTCTACAAATGGGCCGGCAAGCTCTGGCCCGCCGTCTCGTCGTCGCTGCTGCTGGAGACCTTCCGGCTCGCCCGGGACATCCGGGTGGTCGACATGCGCGCATCCGCCTACGACCTCACCGACTGGGGGTACCCGGCGATCCCCGTGGAGACGGCCGCGGGGCGGGCGGAATACGTGCGCCTGCAGCGGGGTTTCACCGCGCGCGCCGAGCCCCTGCGCGCCGCGCTGATCACGGTTGTGCAACGACTCGGCGTGGCTGCTCCGAATCCGGAAAATTCTTGACAACCTGACCCCGCACCCCATGCGTAGTAGAGATGCAAGGCCACCTGGACCTGCATCCTTCTTCCCCAACCTGCGAGATTGAGGTCGTCATGAGAGTTCGCAATGCGCTCACGAGCATTGTCGTTGCGCTGTTCGTAGGGATCGGCGCATCCGGGTGCGCCACGCAGCCCGTCACGACGCCCCGCGCGCCGGTGGCGCCGCCGGTCAGCCAGCCGGCCGACCCCGTCCCCACGGACACCGCCGCCCCGGAGCCCGCCCCCGCGGCGCCAAGCCCCACCGTCGATCCCACCCCGACGACGCCCGCTCCGACGACGCCGGCCGACCCGACGCCCACCCCGTCCGCCCCGGAGAGCCCGACGCCCGAGCCCACCCCGCGGGCGCTCTTCGAACGCGGTGACGAGGGCGACGACATCCGCGCGATCCAGCACCGACTGCTGCAGCTCCAGTGGTTCGAGGGGCCCGTCACGGGAACGTTCGGACCGGCCACCCAGGCCTCCGTGGAGGGCTTCCAGGCCAAGCGGGGCCTGCCCGTCACCGGTGCCATCGATGCCGTCACCCTCGAACGGCTCGAGGCGATGACCGAGACGCCCACCCACGACGAGATGTACAACGTCCTGAAGCCCGGGCCCACCATCCTGGGACCCGGCGCCAAGGGTGACGCGGTGAAGGACCTGCAGGCCAGGCTCCGCCAGATCGGCTGGTACGCCGGCAAGGTGGACGGCATCTTCGGCGACCAGACCAAGAGCGGCATCTCCGGGTTCCAGGAGAAGCGCGGCTTCCCGGTGACCGGTGCCGTCGACCAGCGCACCCTCGACAAGGTGCACGAGATGACCAGGAAGCCCACCTCCGACGAGCTGAACAACATCTTCCCGTCCGCCAAGCCGTCCTCGCTGCGTCTCGACGAGCGCTGCACGACCGGTCGCGCCATCTGCATCTCCAAGAAGGAGCGCAAGCTGGCCTGGGTGGTCGACGGCGACGTCAAGATGATCGTCGACGTGCGCTTCGGGTCCGAGATGACCCCCACCAGGGAGGGGACGTTCTCCGTCCAGTGGAAGTCCCGCGACCACGTCTCGTCGCTGTACGACACGCCGATGCCCTACGCCCTGTTCTTCAGCGGTGGCCAGGCCGTGCACTACTCCGCCGACTTCGCCGCCCGCGGCTACAACGGGGCCTCGCACGGTTGCGTGAACGTGCGCGACAAGGCGGCAGTCGCGAGCCTGTTCGACCTGGCGAAGGTCGGCGACAAGGTCATCGTCTACTCGGACTGATGGCCGTCGGCGATCGGGATCGCGCCTCGGCGTGTACCCCATCGACCCCACCGGGCGTAGAGTCTTCCTCGGCCGGTGGGGCCGCCGCACGTCTGAGGAGAGCTAGTTGATTCCCGTCGCGATCCTGCTGCAGGTCATCGGCTCGTTCCTCTTCGCGGGCGGGGCCATCCTGCAGAGCCTCGGGGTGCGGTCGACCTTCGACCACGGCGGGCACGCCTCCGACAACAGGCTCTCCCTCGCGGGCCTGTTCCGGCTCTTCCTGATCCCTCGCTGGGCGCTCGGCCTGCTCTGCGTGCTCATCGGGGCGGCCATCAACTTCACGGCCCTGACGCTGGCGCCCGTGGCCGTCGTCCAGCCCGTCGGCATCCTGGCGGTGTCCTGGTCCGTGATCCTGTCGTCCTGGGTCCACAAGCACAGGATCCCGCCGAACGTGTGGGTGGCGGTCGTCATCACGCTCGTCGGCCTCGTGGGGTTCACGCTCATCTCGTCCACGCACGCCACGGGCAACCAGGAGGCGCGGACCGTGCCCCTTGTCATCACGTTCGTCGTGGTCGTCTCCATCTGCCTGGGCCTCGCAGCGCTCGCTCCCAGGGCCGTCCCGTGGCTGAAGGCGACGCTCTGGTCGTCGATCGGCGCCACGCTCTACGGCATGGCCACGGGGATGTTGAAGGCCACGGCCGACCTGATCATCCGCTACGACAACCCGCTCCTCGACCCGCAGGTCATCCTGACGGTGGCGATGATGCTGACCGGGTTCGTCGGTGGCGCCTGGATGATCCAGCAGGGTTACGCGTCAGGGCCGGCGGAGATCACCGTGGCGACCATGACCACGGTGGACCCGTTCGTGGCCGTACTCTTCGGGTTGATCGTGCTCGGCGAGGGTTCGCAACTCGGGCTGCTGCCCGGTGTCGGCATGGCGGCGATGGGTGCGGTCGCCATCTACGGCGTCGTCCTGCTCAGCCGGTTCCACCCCGAGGCCCAGGACGAGCACGAGGCGCGCACCCGGGCCAGCCACACCCCGCCCGTCCACCCGGTCTAGCCGCTGATCGGCAGTGCCGTGATCGCCCGCCCCGTCACGGTCGTGAGCACGAACGACGCGTCGCCACGCGGCATGGAGAAGGTCACCGTGCCGGTCGCGGGGGAGCCCTCCGACACCTCGATCACGCGGTCCACGTCGGGCACGTAGCTCTGGCGTGTCTCGTTGTCGAACATGAAGAACGTGAAGCGCCGCGTGCCCTCGTCGGAGGTGATCCGGTAGTCCACCTCCACCCCGGTGTCGGTCCACCGGTGGGCGGTCACCTCGAACACGCCGGTGCCGTTGCCCTCGTACGGGAGGGCGTTGCCCGTCAGCGAGGGGCTCGGGAAGGCGCTCGCCGGGGGTTGCTCCGACGGGACGGCTTCGGGTTGCCCCGGCCGCAGCAGCAGGAAGACCAGCAACGCCGCGATCACGCCGAGGACGCCCAGGACCCATGGCCAGACGGGTTTCCTTGGTGGCTGCAGGTCCGGGAGGGAGGGCATGACCGGTCGGTCGCCGAACGGCTGCCGCGGGTCGCGCCCGGTGTGGTCACGGAACTGGGTGGGACGCCACTCCGGGTCCTGCTGCGCCCAAGGATTGCGGGGCTCCCCGTTCTGGTTCCACTCCTGGTTGCTCATGACCACAGAGCGTACTTCGTGCGTTTGTCCACAGGCGCCGGATCGCGCGGGAACCGCGCCGCGCTCGTGACCACAGTGCGGGCATGACAGACACCGAACACACCATCCGAGTCGTCACCCGCAACGACCTCTTGTCCCTGCCCGCCGTGATGCTGGGCTTCGAGCCCGAGGAGTCGCTGGTCATGTTGCACCTGCTGGGCAACGGGGTGGAGTTCTGCACCCGCGTGGACGCGGACGTGCTCATCGACTCGCCGGAGCACCTGCTCGCCCAGATCCTCAGCGCCGGCGCGTCGCCCGCGCGCGTGGACGGACGATGGGTGCTGATGCTGTACTCGCACACCCCGCTGGACTACGTCCGCGCCGTCGAGGAACTCGCGTTCCAGATGGGTGGTGCCCCCATGGTGGTCGCCACCGACTCGGTCCGATCCTGGGACGTCGTCGCGGGCCTCCTCCTGGACGAGCTCCCCTTCGATCCCAGCGTCTCGCCCGTGACGGCGGACGCCGTCTGGCGGGCGGTTCCGCTCGGCAGGACGAGGGAGGAGGTCGTCGCAGAGCTGGGCGAGTGGGATCCCTGCCCGGAATGCGTCGAGCACGCCCGCGACGTCGTGCCGGGGTTGGACCCCGGCTCCCGCCTCGCGCTCCTCGCCACCTTCCTCGAGGAGGACGACCGGGACGAGCCCGAGACCGCGCTGCTGGCCGGGCTGCTGGGGGAGGAGGAGTGCTTCGCGGAGGTGCTGGCCCGCATGTCCGTGCCCACGGCCCCGGCGCTGCGCGACGTGTTGGTGGAGGCCCGGACGCAGGCGCCGCCGGAGTGCCTCCCGAACGTCACCGCGTTGCTGGCGCTCGCTTGCTGGCTGTCGGGGGAGGGCGCCCTGACCAGCGAGTGCCTCGTCGAGCTCGACGAGCTGGAGCAGGGGCACCCGCTCGGCGCCATGATCCGGACGATGCAACAACTCGCGATCCCTCCGTCACGATGGGATGAGGACTGACTATCGTGTGCCTATGTCCTTCGTGGTTCTGGGCGAAGCCCTGATCGATCTCATCCCCGTCGAGCGCAGCTCGTCCTCCGCCAGCACCTGGGTGGCCCGCTCCGGTGGCAGCCCGCTCAACACCGCCGCCGCGCTCGGCCGGCTCGGCCGGGAGGTGAGCTTCCTCGGACGGCTGGGCGACGACGCCTTCGGCCGGCAGCTGGCGGAGCACCTCGAGGACCACGGCGTGGGGCTGGAGCTCGCGGTGCGCACCTCGGACCCCACGACGCTGGCCGTCGTGTCGATCGCCGACGACGGCAAGGCGAGCTACGCCTTCCACACCCACGCCACCACCAACTGCAACTGGCGGCCGGAGGAGTTCCCCGCCATCCCCGCCGACCGCTGGCTCCACTTCGGCTCCATCGGCACCGTGATGGAGCCTTCCTTCGAGCCGCTCTACGCCTTCCTGTCGACCATTCCCAACCCGAAGAGCTTCGACCTCAACGTCCGTCCCACCGTCATACCCGACCGCGGGGAGTACCGCACCAAGATCGACGCACTGCTCTCGCTGGTCGGCCGCACGGACGGGTTCGCGAAGGCCTCCGACGAGGACCTGGAGTGGCTCAGCGACGACGGGGTCGACCCGCTGGTCACCGCGAGCGAGTGGACACGGCGCTACGGCCTCGGGTTCTTCATCGTCACCCTGGGCGCGGAGGGGGCGGTCGCCGTCGGTCCCGACGGGGAGCTGGCCCGGGCCCCGGGTAGGCGGGTGGACGTCGTCGACACCGTCGGCGCAGGCGACACCTTCACGGCCGGCTTCCTTGCGCGCTACGACGGGTCGAACACCCAGGAGGCGCTCGAGTACGGGGTCGGTGCGGCGGCGCTCGTCTGCACCCGTGCCGGTGCACAGCCGCCCACAGCCTCGGAGCTGGACGCCTTCCTCGCCTGAGCCCACGCCCGGCGGGCGGCGGCCACCTCCCGGGCGAGGCGCGGTATATTGACCCGGCAGTACGCATTTGGAGGAGAAGCGTGAGTCGAGAGCATTACGACCGGGTTGCCGCGCAGGAGAAGTGGCAGGCGTTCTGGGAGAAGGACGAGACCTACAAGCCCCTCGATGACGGCTCCCGGGAGCGGCGCTACGTCCTCGACATGTTCCCCTACCCCTCGGGCGACCTCCACATGGGGCACGCGGAGGCATACGCGATGGGCGACGTGGTCTCGCGCTTCCTCCGGTTGAAGGGCTTCGACGTCCTCCACCCGATTGGTTGGGACTCCTTCGGGTTGCCGGCCGAGAACGCGGCGATCCGCAACAACGCCCATCCCGCGGAGTGGACCTACGCCAACATCGAGACGCAGGCGTCCTCGTTCAAGCGCTACGGGCTGAGCCTCGACTGGTCCCGCCGACTGCACACCTCCGACGAGGAGTACTACCGCTGGACCCAGTGGCTGTTCCTCCGCTTCCACGAGCGCGGCCTCGCGTACCGCAAGGAATCCTTCGTCAACTGGTGCCCGAAGGACCAGACCGTCCTGGCCAACGAGCAGGTGGTCGGCGGCACCTGCGAGCGCTGCGGCACCGAGGTGACCAAGCGCAAGCTCCGCCAGTGGTACTTCAAGATCACCGACTACGCCGACCGGCTGCTCGACGACATGTCGGAGCTCGAGGGCGGCTGGCCCGAGCACGTCCTCACCATGCAGCGCAACTGGATCGGGCGCAGCGAGGGGGCCCACGTCGACTTCCGGGTGGAGGGCCGCGAGACGCCGATCACCGTGTTCACCACCCGACCCGACACCCTGTATGGCGCCACCTACATGGTGGTGGCTCCCGACGGCGACCTCGCCGCGGAGCTCGTGTCCGACGGGCAGCGCGCCGAGTTCGAGGCCTACGTCGAGAAGGTGAAGAGGACCTCCGAGATCGAGCGCCAGTCCACCGAGCGCGAGAAGACCGGCGTCTGGCTGGGGGTCGACGCCATCAACCCCGTCAACGGCGAACGCCTCCCGATCTGGGCGGCCGACTACGTCCTGGCGGACTACGGCACCGGCGCCATCATGGCGGTACCGGCGCACGACCAGCGTGACCTCGACTTCGCCCGCAAGTTCGACCTGCCGGTCCGCACCGTCCTGGACGTCGACGGCACCGACCCCGCCGAGACCGGGGTCGCGACCGTCGGCGACGGCGCGTACATGAACTCCGGGATCCTCGACGGGCTCACCGACAAGTCCGCCGGCGTCAGCCGGATGATCGCCCACCTCGAGGCCGACAACGGCGGCGTGGGGACCGTCCAGTACCGCCTCCGCGACTGGCTGCTCTCGCGCCAGCGCTTCTGGGGATGCCCCATCCCGATCGTCCACTGCGAGCAGTGCGGCGAGGTCCCGGTCCCCGACGAGCAGCTGCCCGTCAGGTTGCCCGACCTGCGCGGCGACCAACTCGCGCCCAAGGGCACCTCGCCGTTGGCGGCGGCGACCGACTGGGTGAACACCACCTGCCCGCGGTGCGGCGGCGCGGCCCAGCGCGACACCGACACGATGGACACGTTCGTCGACTCGTCCTGGTACTTCTTCCGCTACTGCTCGCCGGGCTACGAGGAGGGCCCGTTCCGTCCCGAGGACGTCGCCCGTTGGATGCCGGTCGCCCAGTACGTCGGCGGCGTGGAGCACGCGATCCTGCACCTGCTCTACATGCGCTTCTTCTCCAAGGTGCTCCACGACATGGGCATGGTGCCCTTCAAGGAGCCCATGCAGCGCCTGCTGAACCAGGGTCAGGTCATCAACCACGGCAAGGCGATGAGCAAGTCGCTGGGCAACGGCGTGGACCTGGGCCAGCAGATCGACAACTACGGCGTCGACGCGGTGCGCGTCACGATGATCTTCGCCGGACCGCCGGAGGACGACATCGACTGGGCCGCCCTGTCCCCGGCCAGTTCGCTGAAGTTCCTGCAGCGCGCCCACAGGCTCGCCGCCGACGTGACCAGCGAGCCCGGCGTGGACTTCGCCAACGGCGACCGGTCGCTGCGCAAGTCCACCCACCAGAGCATCGCCGAGATCGACATGCTCGTCGGTGACGGGCGATTCAACGTCGCGGTGGCGCGCATCATGGAGCTCGTCAACGCCACCCGCAAGGCCATCGACTCCGGCTGCGGCCCGGCCGATCCCGCGGTGCGCGAGGCCGCGGAATTCGTCGCCCAGGCGCTGTCGCTCGTTGCGCCGTACGTGGCCGAGGAGATGTGGGAGATGCTCGGCAAGGAGCCCTCGGTGGCCAACAGCCGCTGGCCCGAGTCCGATCCCCAGCTCGCCGCGGAGGACACCGTCACCATGGTCGTGCAGATCCAGGGCAAGATCCGGGCGAAGCTCGAGGTCCCGGCGGACATCGCGGAGGAGACCGCGGTCGAGCTCGCGCTCGCCGACGCCGGTGTCCAGCGGAGCCTAGCCGGCCGGGAAGTCGTCAAGGTGATCGCGAAACTCCCCAAGATGGTGAGCCTCGTCCCCGGGAAGTGACCGCTTGACCCACTCCGGCCCCGCGCGACGGCGCGGGGCCGGAGTGCATTCTCCACAGCCGGCTGGCGTCGGCGGACGCGTCGAGGCCTTCGTGGCCATCACTGGGACATGCGGCAACGAACAACTGCCCACGCAGACCAGCTGGCACGCGCCCGGCTCGCCTACCTGAGCGCCGGTCAGCCCTCGCTCACCGCTCCCCGTCATGCGCTCGAGGAGCCGGAGCCCGAGGACCTCCCCGCGCAGCCCGATCCGGTCGCGTCGCGTCCTCGTCGCGAGTTGACGCGGACCCACCTGGTGGCGCTGGCGACGGTGGCGCTCGTGGCCGTGCTGGTCGTCGCTTTCACCTGGAGCCGCGCCTCCGCAGAGACCGTCACCGCTCCGGCCCCGGCACCCGTCGCCGCGCCGCTGCCGCCCGCTGAGGGCCCGTCACCCGCTCCCTCGATCAGCCCGCTCCGCGTGCACGTGCTGGGCGGTGTCGTCTCCCCGGGCGTCGTCACGGTGGAGCCGGGCGCCATCGTCGCTGACGTCATCGCCGCCGCAGGAGGACTCGCGCCGCAAGCGCTCCCCGGCGAACTGAACCTCGCGGCCCCGGTCGCCGACGGGATGCAGGTGGTCGTGGGCAGCGACTCCCAGCCGAGCCGGGTCGAGGGTCAACCCGTGAGCGGTTCCGGAGGTGGATCCTCCGGCGGGAAGGTCGACCTCAACACCGCCAGCAGGGAGGAGCTGGAGACCCTGCCGGGCGTCGGGCCGGTCATGGCCGAGGCGATCGTCGCCTGGCGCGAGGAACACGGCCAGTTCAGCTCGACGGCGGAGCTGCAGGAAGTCAGCGGCATCGGCCCCAAGACGTTCGCCAAGCTCGAGCCGCTGGTCACCGTGTGACGCTCCACGACTGGCGACTGGTCCCGGTCGCGGCGGGGGCGTGGGGCGGCGCCTTCGCCGGGACGTCCGGCGACGGTGTTACCACGGTGCTGGTGGCGGTCGTCTCCGGTGTGGCGGCGGCCGCCCTCCGCCGCCACACGGCGCTCGTCGTGGGGCTGATGGCCTGCGCACTGCTCGCCGTCTCCTCGGGCCTCCTCGCGGGGCAGCGCGGCGGCTCCTCCCTCGCCGCGCTGGCGGACGACGGGGCGGTGGTGGATGTGGCGTTCCGCGTCGTGTCCGAGCCCAGACCCCGGCCCGCACGGCCGCCGATGCCTCCCTCGGCCACGGCGCTCGCCGAGACGCGCTGGGTCGAGGGCCGCGGCGAACGCGTGGGTCAGCGGCTGCCCGTCGTCCTCTCCGCGAGCGGCGAGTTGGCGGCCGAGCTGCTGGAGCTGCAGCCGGGAGCGGTCTACGTGGCGACGGCGAAGCTCGCCGCCGCCGAGCCGGGGGACAGCGCGGTGGCGTTCGTGCGGATCCGCTCCTCCCCGCGGCTCTCCTCCGGGCCCGGGGCGCTGGACGCCCTGGCGGCCGGCCTGCGCGAGGGCCTCCGGCAGGCGGTGGCGGGCTCGCCGGCGCCCCAGCGGGCGTTGGTGCCGTCCCTGGTGGTGGGCGACACGTCGAGGGTCACCCAGGCGATGGCGGACGAGTTCAAGGCCACCGGTCTCACGCACCTGATGGCGGTCTCCGGCGCCAACCTCGCGCTGATGCTGGGCGTGGTGCTCGCGGTGCTCAGGACGGTCGGGGTGCGGGGATGGGCGGTACGGATCGTCGCAGCCGGGTGCGTCGGGATGTTCGTGGTGGTCTGCGGGCCCGAACCGTCCGTGCAGCGGGCCGCGGTCATGGGACTGGTCGCGGTGGCGGCCACGGGCGCGGGCAAACGGCGACGGAGCGTGCGCGCGCTGAGCGTGGCCGTCTGCGTCCTGATGGTGCTGGACCCCTGGCTCAGCCGCGCGCCCGGCTTCTGGCTGTCGGTGGCCGCCTGTTTCGGCATCGTGGTGCTGGGCCCACCGTGGATCGACGCCATGTGCAACTGGGCGCCGCGTTGGGTCAGCGAGGCGTTCGCCATCGCACTCGCCTCACAGGTCGCCACTCAGCCCATCGTCACGTGGCTGAGCGGTGAGATCTCGCTCGTCGGGGTCCTGGCGAACGTCCTCGCCGGGCCATTCGTCGGCCCCACCACCGTCCTCGGCTTCGCCGCGGCCTGCCTGACCCCGTTGCCGCCCCTCAGCGCCTTCGTCGGGTGGGCCGCGGGTTGGGCGTCGCAGCCGATCCTCTGGATCGCCGGGATGGGCGCGGCCCTCCCGAACGCCACGGTCGCCTGGGTTCCGGGTGCGCTCGGTCTGCTCATGGTGATCGCGCTGTCGGCGGCGCTGCTGCCGCTCGCGGGGCCCGTGCTGCGGCGCGCCGGATCGAGCCTGCTCGCCGTGATCCTGCTGACGGTCGCCGCATTGCTGCCGGCGACTCCGCCCGGCTGGCCGGGGGAGTGGGACTTCGCCTTCTGCGACGTGGGGCAGGGGGACGCCACCGTCCTGCGCGCCGAGGGCGATACCGCGGTGCTCGTCGACTCCGGTCCGGAGCCCGCCCCGGTGCTCGACTGTCTCGACGCGCTCGGGGTCCGGCGGTTGTCGATGGTCGTGCTCACGCACTACCACGCCGACCACATCGGCGGGTTCGAGGCGGTGGTGCGGCGTTACCGGCCACCCCTCGTCCTCGTGAGCCCGCTCGCCTCGCCGCCGTACGCCGCGGCAGCCGTGGCGGCGGTCGCGGGCGACGCCACGCTCCGCCCGGCGGTCCCGGGGGAGCGGATCGCCGTGGGGTCGCTGGTGTGGACCACCGTCGCGGCAGCGCAGCCGTCGATGCCGGGACGAAGCGTCACCGAGGGCGAGTCCGCCGCGGAGAACGACGCCTCCGTCGTCGGCCTTGCGGAGCGTGCCGGGACGAGGCTCCTGCTGCCGGGCGACGCGGAGCCGGACGGCCAACGTCGCGCCCGATCGGAGGCGGATGCTCTCGGTCTGGGGCTGCGCGCGGAGGTCCTCAAGTTGCCCCACCACGGCTCGTCGCGACAGGATCGCGACTTCCTGGCGCAGACCGGTGCGCGGCTCGCCGTCGTGAGTGCAGGGGAGGGCAACGCCTACGGGCACCCGGCACCGGGCGCGCTCGCGCTGGTGCAGGAGCTCGGCATGGTGGTGGCCCGTACGGACACGGAGGGCACGATCACCGTGGAGGTGTCGGCCGATGGACTGGCGGTGCGCCGGTCCGGGGGATGACCCACCGCGGCGGGCACGGGCAGGCCCATTGCGATGAACTTCTATCGAAGTAAGCTGGCAGCACGGTTGGGGGACCTCAGATCGGGGTCCGTTCTTCTATGGGGGGAGAAACCAATGGGGAAATACTTGGCGAGCGCTGCCGCCATCATTGTGGGTCTCGGGGGGGCCTTCGCGATGAATCAAGCATTCGCGGAGACGGTGCCGTTCGACCCGGACGCGAACAAGCCCGGTTACTGGGAGGACTACTTCGAGGACCGTGGCTACGTCGACGTCACCTGCACGAAGGATGACACGGAGCGGGAATCGTTCACGGTGGGAGCGCCACCCGACGGATCGTTCTGGGTCGGAGTGATACTCAAGGCCGGGGCGGATGACTCCGCCAACGACGTCTACGTCGAACCGTCAGAGGGTGATGTGCTGGAGCACGCCAGCGGGAAGGACATTTCCCACGTGATCGCCTGCTACGCGGCGGAGGTGGAGGAATCGCCGACGCCCACGCCGTCGATCACCCCGACGCCATCTGAGTCGCCCACGCCGTCGGTGACGCCGTCGGTGTCGGAGTCGCCCACGCCGTCGGTGACGCCTTCGGTGTCGGAGTCGCCCACGCCGTCGGAGACGCCTTCGGTGTCGGAGTCGCCCACGCCGTCGGTGACGCCTTCGGTGTCGGAGTCGCCCACGCCGTCGGTCACGCCGTCCGTGTCGGAGTCACCCACGCCATCGGTGACGCCCACCGTCCTGCCGACGGTGGTCGAACGGCCCACCACGCCGGGGGTCACGCCGACCCGTCGGCCGGTGGTCCATCTTCCGCAGACCGGCGACTGACCGGCGCTGCTGAAACGAACCGGCCGGGGGCCGGCGTCGCCAACCGACGCCGGCCCCCGGCCCTGTCCGCGCCCTTCCGGGCGGGTGGTTCACGCGCCGCGCAGCGGAAGACCGGCGTTCTCATAGATGGCGTCGATGGCGCGCATGGTCGCCACCGAGTCCTCGGGGCCGGTGACGACGTCGCCGCCGCCCCGGACGGCCTCGACGAAGACCTGCAGCTGCGCGTCGTAGCTGGTGAAGTCGAGCGGGAACTGCTTCGACCGTTCCCCCGCCGCCGTGGTCAGGGTGATGGAGTTGCCCTCGTGCGGTTTCACGAAGCCCTCGACGTGCAGCGTCCCCTCCGTCCCGGTGAACGTCGCAGCCACGACCTCCTGGTCCTCGAGGAGGGAGCAGGCGAGCCGTGCCGGCACGTCGCCGAAGAGAAGCTCCGCCCACAGCGCCTCGTCGACCCGCGCGTCGGGCGCCGGACGGTAGCCGGCGTCGACGACCTCCGGCTCCGTCCCCAGCAGGCTTCGCAGGAGGTGCAGCGGGTAGCAGCCCAGGTCCATGAGGGCGCCGCCCCCGAGCTCGTAGTCATAACGGATGTTGCTGCGGTCGGGGAGGTGGATGTCGAACGTGGCCTCCGCGCGCTGCACATCACCGATCTCGGCCAGGAGCCGCTTGGTCTCCGCCCACAGCGGGTGGTACCGGTAGTGGAACGCCTCCATACACACGCGGTCGATGCCGGCGGCGACCTCCGCCACCTCCAGCGCCTGCGCGTGGTTGTTGGCGAACGGCTTCTCGACGAGCACGTGTTTGCCGGCCCGCAATGCCCGGATGGTCCAGGGTGCGTGCAGCGAGTTGGGCAGCGGGATGTAGACGGCGTCCACGGAGTCGTCGGCGAGGGCGGATTCGTAGTCCGGCAGCACCGTTGGGATTCCGTGCTGCGAGGCGAAGGCCTCCGCCGTGTCCCGGTTCCGTGCGGCGACGGCGACGATCTCGGCGTCGGGACTCTTGGCGGCGGGCCTGATGATCGCCGTTGGGGCGATCCCGGCTGCGCCGAGGATGGCGATGCGTACTGGTTCCATGCAGGCAGTCTAGGAGTCGAACTTTGTCCGTCGCAGGTGGCAAGCTAAGCGCGTGAGTGTTTTCGGCAGGGCGTTGTTGGTCACCGGACCCGAGTCGATGCTCGCCGAACGGGCGGTCGCCGAACGCAAGGCGCAGGCGCTGGTGCAGCAGCCTGGTGCTGACGTCAACACCGTCAGCGCCGACCAGCTGGGCGACGCCATCCTCGGTGAGGTCGTCGGCGGGTCGCTGTTCTCCAGCCACATCGTCGCCGTCATCGAGGACGTGGGCGCCACGCCGACGGAGGTGGTGGACCAGCTCGTCGCCGTCGCAGCGGATCCCGGCCCGGAGTTGTGCCTCATCCTCGTCCACGGGGGCGGCAACAAGGGCAAGGGCCTGATCGACAAGCTGAAGAAGGCGAAGGTCGAGACCGTCACGGTGGCGGCGATGAAGCCCTGGGAGGTGTGGAAGTTCGCGGCGGCCGAGGCGAAGCGGCAGCGTCTCCGCATGACGCAGGAGGCGGCGCAGGCCCTGGTCGACGCCGTGGGCAGCGACCTCCGCACGATCGTCGGCGCGGTGTCCCAGCTCGTCGCCGACGCGGAGGGCGACGAGATCGACGTGCCCCTGATCCGCCGCTACTTCGCGGGCCGCTCCGAGGTGACGAGCTTCAACGTCGCCGACGCGGTCATGGCCGGCAACCCGTCGGTGGCGATGGAGCGGCTGCGCTGGGCCCTCGGCACGGGCGCGCCGCACGTCCTGGTCACGTCCGCCATGGGCAGCAACTTCCGGGCGATGGGCAAGTACCTGGAGGCGCAGGGGCGTCGGATGTCCGACGCCGACCTGGCGAAGCAGCTCGGCATCCCGTTCTTCAAGGTCAAGGACTACGCGAAGAACGCACGGCTCTGGTCCACCGGCGGGGTGGCGAGGGCGATCCAGTTGATCGCCAAGGCGGATGCGGAGGTGAAGGGCGCGGCCACGGATCCCGACTACGCGCTGGAGGCCATGGTCCTCGGCGTCCTCGCCGAGCGCGAGACGCGGCGCTGAGCACGCAAAACAGCGCCTCGGCTACCGAGTACGCCGAGGCGCTGTGAAGCGCGGTGTGGAACTACTTGGCGAGCGAAGCGGCGGCCGAGGAGAGGGCCGACTTGCGGTTCGCAGCCTGGTTCGAGTGGATGACACCCTTCGAAACGGCCTTGTCGAGGGCGCGGTTCGCGACGCGGGTGAGCTCCGAGGCCTTCTCTGCGTCGCCCTCGGCGATCGCGAGGCGGGCGTTGCGGACGTGGGTACGGATCTGCGACTTGACGGCCTTGTTGCGAAGGCGCGCGACCTCGTTGGTCTTGTTCCGCTTCATCTGCGACTTGATGTTTGCCACGAGGGCTCCTTTACGAACTCGGTGTTGGCGTCAACTGGACGCGACGGTCAACTGTACACTGCTGGGCCGAAGCCCCTCAAATCGGCCGGACTCGCGTACTCGCGGCCGAAGTGGGATGATGGCATGTCACTCCCTCCATTTCCCAAGGACTGGTGCATGACCCGACCCGGCAGGACCGATCCGTCGATCATCCGCAACTTCTGCATCATCGCGCACATCGACCACGGCAAGTCAACACTCGCCGACCGCATGCTGCAACTGACCAAGCTCGTGGACGACCGCTCGATGCGGGCCCAGTACCTGGACCGCATGGACATCGAGCGAGAGCGCGGCATCACGATCAAGTCGCAGGCGGTCCGGATGCCGTGGGACGTCAACGGCGAGACCCACGTCCTCAACATGATCGACACCCCCGGGCACGTCGACTTCACCTACGAGGTGTCCCGCTCGCTCCAGGCGTGCGAGGGAGCCATCCTCCTGGTCGACGCGGCGCAGGGCATCGAGGCCCAGACGCTGGCGAACCTGTACCTCGCGCTCGCCGCTGACCTCACGATCATCCCGGTGCTCAACAAGATCGACCTGCCCGGCGCGAACCCCGAGAAGTACGCGGCGGAGATCGCCGGCATCATCGGCTGCGACGAGTCCGAGGTGCTCCGGGTCTCGGGCAAGACCGGCGTCGGGGTCCCGGAACTGCTCGACGCCGTGGTGGAGCGGATCCCCGCACCCACCGGCCGCGCCGACGCGCCCGCGCGCGCCCTGATCTTCGACTCCGTCTACGACACCTACCGCGGCGTCGTGACCTACGTCCGCGTGGTCGACGGGGAGCTGCGCAACCGCGACCGGATCCTGATGATGTCGACGACCGCCCAGCACGAACTGCTCGAGGTCGGCGTCATCTCGCCCGAGCCGGTGAAGTCCGACGCGATCGGGGTCGGCGAGGTCGGCTACCTCATCACCGGCGTGAAGGACGTGCGGCAGTCGCGCGTCGGCGACACCGTCACCACGGCCGCCCGCCCCGCCACCGAGGACCTGGGCGGCTACCAGCCGCCCAACCCCATGGTGTACGCCGGGCTGTACCCCATCGACGGCGACGATTTCTCCGAGCTGCGCGAGGCCCTCGACAAGCTGCAACTCAACGACGCCGCCCTCACCTACGAGCCCGAGACGTCGGGCGCGCTCGGCTTCGGCTTCCGGGTGGGATTCCTCGGGCTGCTGCACATGGAGATCGTCCGGGAGCGACTCGAGCGCGAGTTCAACCTGGATCTCATCTCGACGGCCCCGAACGTGGTCTACCGGGTCCGGATGGAGGACGGCTCGGAGCACACCGTGACGAACCCCTCCGAGTACCCGGCGGGCAAGATCGACGAGGTGTACGAGCCGGTGGTCCGCGCGACCATCCTGGCGCCCTCCGACTACATCGGCACCATCCTCGAACTCTGCCAGAACCGTCGCGGCATCCAGCTGGGGCTCGACTACCTGTCCGCGGACCGCGTCGAGATCCGCTACACCCTGCCGCTCGCTGAGATCGTGTTCGACTTCTTCGACCAGCTCAAGTCGCGCACCAAGGGGTATGCCTCGCTGGACTACGAGCCCGACGGCGAGGCCGCGGCGGACCTGGTGAAGGTCGACATCCTCCTGCACGGCGACCCGGTCGACGCCTTCTCGGCGATCGTCCACCGGGACAAGGCGTACAACTACGGGCTGGAGATGGCGTCCAAGCTCAAGGAACTGATCCCCAGGCAGCAGTTCGAGGTGCCCATCCAGGCGGCCATCGGGTCCCGGGTGATCGCCCGCGAGACGATCCGCGCCATGCGCAAGGACGTGCTGTCGAAGTGCTACGGCGGCGACATCTCCCGAAAGCGCAAGCTGCTCGAGAAGCAGAAGGAGGGCAAGAAGCGGATGAAGATGGTCGGCCGGGTCGAGGTGCCCCAGGAAGCCTTCGTCGCCGCCCTGTCCACCTCGGAGCCGACGAAGAGGGACTGAGCCCCCGGTGCCATCCCAGTTGCCCGACGGCGAACCGGTACCCGCCGACGGCGCCCTCCCTGCGGGGGTGCGCCTCGACGGACCCCTGTCGTTGTACGTCCACGTGCCGTTCTGCCGGACGCGGTGCGGCTACTGCGACTTCAACACCTACACGCCGTCCGAGCTCGGCGGCATGTCCACCGATGCCTACCTGGAGGCGGCGCTGCGCGAGCTGGACCTCGCCCGCCGTGTGGTGGGGGGAGCCGACGTGTCGACGATCTTCTTCGGGGGCGGAACGCCCACCATGCTGCCTGCCAGGCAGTTGGCCGGTTTCCTCGAGGCCATCGCGGACCGCTTCCACCTCGTCGACGGCGCAGAGGTCACCACCGAGGCCAACCCCGACTCCGTTGACGCCGACTACTTCCGGACGCTGCGCTCGGCCGGGTTCACGCGCATCTCGCTCGGCTTCCAGTCGGCCGTCCCGCACGTCCTCGACGTCCTCGAGCGCACCCACACCCCGGACAGGGGCCTCCACGCCGCCCGCTGGGCGGCCGACGCAGGATTCGAGCACGTGAGCCTCGACCTGATCTACGGCACGCCCGGCGAGAGCCTCGCCGACTGGCAGCGCAGCCTCGACGCGGTGACCAGCACGCCGGTCGACCACGTGAGCGCCTACTCGCTGATCGTCGAGCCGGGCACGAGGCTCGCGATGCAGGTGCGCAGGGGGCTCGTCGGGATGCCCGACGAGGACGACCTGGCGGACAAGTACCTCGTGGCCGACGAGTTCCTCGCCGCCCAGGGCTTCGCCAACTACGAGGTGAGCAACTGGGCGCGTCCCGGGGGCGAGTGCCGCCACAACCTCGCCTACTGGCGCGGCGGCGACTGGTGGGGGATCGGTCCCGGCGCGCACTCGCACGTCGACGGCGTCCGCTTCTGGAACCGAAAGCACCCGGCGGCCTACGCCGAGCGGATCCTCGCCGGGGAGTCGCCGGCGCAGGGCCGTGAGCGGCTCACCCCCGAGGACCGTCGCGTCGAGCGCGTGCTGCTGGAACTGCGGCTCGCCGAGGGGCTCCCGCTGGACGTCCTCACCGAATCCGAACGCGCCCGGGTCCCCGATGTCGCCGCCGCCGGATGGGGGCTCGTCCGCGACGGGCGCCTGACCCTCACGCAGGCCGGGCGGCTGATGGCCGACGGCATCGTGCGCGACCTCCTGGACTGACATCCATCCAACCACCGACAGCGCCCACGCCGGCGTTGACGCCGCACGCGCGTTGTACTACTGTATTAAGTACCTAATACAGCAATACAGGAGGTGTGGGCGTTGGAATTCAACAGCTCGGCACCGATCTGGCTACAGCTCGTCGACGAGTGCTCACGACGCATCGTCACGGGCCAGTGGCCGGCGGGCACACGGGTGCCCGGGGTGCGGGACCTCGGAGTGGAGTTGGGAGTGAACCCGAACACGATGCAGCGGGCGCTGGCCGAGCTCGACCGGCAGGGGATCACCGTCCCCGACCGGACCGTCGGGCGCTTCGTCACCGACGACACCGCCCGGATCGACGAACTCAGGGACGCCGTCGCGGCCGGCAGCGCCGACGACTTCATCCAACGGGCGCGCGGGCTCGGCATGAGCCTCGAGGGCGCCAGGAAGCTGCTCACCAACCGCTGGCCAGACCTGGAAGGGAATGCATAGATGACGGCCATCGAGGTCCAATCACTCACCAAGCGCTACGGGAGGTTCCCCGCGCTCAACAACCTCACCTTCTCGCTCGGCCAGGGCCAGGTCGTCGGCCTGATGGGCGAGAACGGCTGCGGCAAGACCACGCTGCTGAAGGTGCTCGCGGGCGTGATGCTGCAGTACGACGGCGAGGTCTCCATCCTCGGCCACCGCCCCGGTCCCGAGTCCAAGGCCCTGGTCAGCTTCCTGCCGGACCAGAGCTTCCTCGCCGACGGGGACCGCATCCGCCGCTGCGCGGACATGTATGCCGACTTCTTCGGGGACTTCAACCGCGAGAAGTTCGACGACCTGCTGAAGTTCTTCCGCCTCGAACCTGCCATGAAGCTGTCCCAGCTGAGCAAGGGCATGCGCGAGAAGGCGCAGATCGCGCTCGCCATGTCCCGCGACGCGAGGGTGTTCCTCCTCGACGAGCCCATCTCGGGAGTGGACCCGGCGGCCCGCGACGTGATCCTCCGCGCCGTCGTGCGCCACCTGGAACCCGACTCGCTGGTGCTGATCTCCACCCACCTGATCAGCGACGTGGAGCCAATCCTCGACCGCGTCCTCATGATGCGGTACGGGCAGGTGCTGCTCGAGGGCGGGGTCGACGACCTCCGCGAGCAGCACGGCAAGAGCATGGACCAGCTATTCAGAGAGGTGTACCGATGGTCGGAAAACTGATGAAGCACGAGTTCCTACGGACTCGTGGACCGCTCGGCCTCGCGGCGCTCATCGCGCTGCTGATCGCCGCCGTCGCGTACGGGCTGGCGCTCATTTCGCCGGTCGTGGCGATGTTCCCCTTCGGTGTGGCGTTCACGATCGCCCTCGTGTTCGCCTTCGGGGTCCAGATCTACCTCGCCGTCGACTTCTACCGGTCGTCGTTCGGCCGCCGCGGCTACCTCACCCACACGCTGCCGGTGAGGGGATCCACACTGGTCGGTGCCAAGCTCGTCTACGCCATGCTGGTGACGGTGGCGGCTGTGCTCTGGGCGATGGTGCTGCTGCTCGTCTGCCTGGCGACCGCGGTCGAGCTGGGCATGATCACCTATGAACTGTTCTGGTCGGGGTTCCGGGAACTCTTCGGCAGCGCGCCCTGGTTCGTGTGGTTCCTGGGCCTGAACCTCCTGGCGCTGTTGATCTCCACGATCGTGCAGTACTACTTCTCCGTGGCGGTCGGGAGCGAGGCCTGGATCAACCGCACCGGCGCCATGGGGCCGGTCATCACCTTCCTGATCGTCTACGCCGCGTTCCAGGTGATCGCGATCGTCGCGTTCCTGATCCCGCCCAGCTACGCCCCGCTAACCGAGACCTGGAGCTGGTCGCTTCCCCTGGTCGACATGATCAACGACCCGGACGGGATGGGGATCCCGATGTCCGTCTTCTGGATCTCCTACGTGTTGTCCGCCGTCCTCGTCTGGCGCACCGTCGTGTCGGTGGGCAGGAAACTGGAGCTGCGATAACTTCGTACGAATGGACCGCTATTCCCGCGACGTGCTCGCCCCCGGCTGGCAGAAGGCGCACCTCAAGAAGACCAGGGACGTCCCCGCGGAGCTGGACATGGTCGTCGAGATCGACGATTACGTCGGCGCCGTCGTCGGTTGGGAGCACGGGGTGGTGCTGCTCGAGGACCGCAGGGGCAAGCGTCGGGGGTTCCCGTTCGGGCCGGGTTTCCTGCTCGAGGGCGAACCCGTGGCGCTGCGCCCGCCGCTCCGGCAGGGCACGGCCAAGCCGAAGTACACCGCCTCCGGCTCGAGGGTGGGGGAGACCCCCGAGCGCGCCAAGGTCGCGCTGCCCAGCCGCATCTACGTCGAGGGCCGGCACGACGCCGAGCTGATCGAGAAGATCTGGGGCGCCGACCTGCGGCACGTCGGGGTCGTGGTCGAGTACCTGGGCGGCATCGACGACCTGCCCGCCATCGTCGAGGAGTTCCGGCCCGAGCCCGGCAGGCGGCTGGGCGTCCTCGTCGACCACCTGGTCCCGGGCTCCAAGGAGTCCCGGATCACGAAGCAGGTCTACGCCGCCGGGTACGCGGACACCGTGAAGATCCTCGGGCACGAGTTCATCGACATCTGGCAGGCCGTGAAGCCGGCGCGGATCGGGCGCAAGGCTTGGCCGGACGTGCCGCGCGACGTCGACTTCAAGAAGGGCACGCTGGCCGCGCTGGGGCTGCCCCACGACGACCAGGCGGACATCGCCCGCGGCTGGCAGGCGATCCTCGGCCGGGTGGAGAGCTGGCGAGACCTCGAGCCGCAGCTCAACACCATCGTCGAGACGCTCATCGACTTCGTCACCCAGGACCACCTGTGAGTCTTGGATAGGGTTGGGGGCATGGACACCCCGGGCATCGCCGAGCTTCTCAAGGAGACCGCGGACGCGGTCGTCAACCCCCGTTTCCGGGAACTCGCCGGCGGCGACGTGGAGGAGAAGCGGCCCGGCGACCTCGTCACCGTGGCGGACCGCGAGTCCGAGGAGTACCTGACCAACCTGCTGCTGGGGGTCTACCCGGACGCGCTCGTCGTGGGGGAGGAGGGCGTGTTCCTGGGCAGCTCCGTCCTGGACTCGCTCGGCGACGCCGAGCACGCCTTCGTCATCGACCCGATCGACGGCACCCGCAACTTCGTCGAGGGCAAGAAGGAGCACGGCGTCATGCTGGCCGAGCTGCGCCGCGGCGAGACGACGCGCGGCTGGATCTGGCAGCCCCAGGTGGAGCGGCTCTACACTGTCGAGAAGGGGGCGGGCGACGTGCTGCTCAACGGTGAGTCGTTGGACCGGCGGCGACGCCACGACCTGCCGCAGGGTGCCTCGTCGCAGCGACGCCGCCTCGGCTTCACCGCCGGCGGCAGCCTCAACCCGGTGGTCCGCAGCTTCGGCGCGGCCTGCTTCGACTACCCGGCCGTGGTGTCGGGGGAGCTCGACTTCATGTACTTCGCGAACGCGCACCCGTGGGACCACCTCGCGGGGAGCCTCATGCTTGCCGAGACCGGCGGGGTGGCGCGCATGCTCGACGGCGAGGACTACACCGTGCGCTCCCGCGGGCGCGGGCTGATGATCGCCCGGACCCCGGAGATCTGGGAGCGCGCCACCGCGGAGTGGGTGTTCTGAGTCAGAAGCTGCTGAGCGGCAGCTGGGTGCGGGGGACGACGCCCTCGGCCTCCAGCTCGTCGTAGATCATGGGAATCGCGCGGCGCACCGTCTCCTCGGCCAGCGGCCACTCCTCGGCGGCCTCGAAGGCACGATCGCGCCGCACGCCGGAGCGGATGAGGTTCTCGACCGTCGAGAAGAGGATCGCCATGTCGCCGCTCGCCAGGAGCGCGAACTCGCGGTCGACGGGCTCCCCGTGGCCGGGGACGAACGCGGTGTCGCGGCGGGAGGCGCCGACGACGGCGTCCAGCACCTGCGGCCAGCCGCCGATCTTCGAGGTCTCGTCGAACTGCGGGTCACCGGCGCTCTCGAGCAGGTCGCCGACGACGACCACCCCCGCACTCTGCGCGACGACCACGACGTCGGAACGGGTGTGGGCCTGGCCGTAGTGGACGATCTCGAGGAACCGGTTGCCCAGGTTGAGCGGCAGGGCGAGGCTGAACGTCCGGCTGGGCTGGAACTCGCCGTCGGTGTCGGTCACGACGTTCTCGTGCGCGATGGACTCGACGCCCTCCATCCCGACCAGGCCGCGCCAGTGGTCGTCGTGGTGGTGGGTCACGATGACGTGGTCGAGCGGGACGCCGGCCAGCTCGCGGGCGCTCGCGAGCAGGGAGTCGCCGGACTCCGCCGAACCCCCGGCATCCACGAGGACCGCGCGCTCGTCGCCGGCGATGCAGACGACGTTGGCGTCGTGGGGCTGGGTGACGGTGTACCAGACCCGGTCGGCGACTGGCTTCCACGAGATGTCCATGGGGTCAGCATAGGGTCGGTGGCCAAGGCCGCGCCCATTGTCGTCGCTCGCCATTTCTGCCAGCGAGCAGGGAGGGGTAAGCTGGCACTCGCCCAATGTGAGTGCCAGAGGAGGTGGCTGTGCTCGACGACCGCAAGCTCGAGGTGTTGAAGGCGATCGTGACCGACTACGTCGCCAGCCGGGAGCCGGTGGGCTCCAAGGCCCTCGTCGAACGGCACCAGCTGAACGTGTCCGCCGCAACGGTGCGCAATGACATGGCCCTGCTGGAGGAGGAGGGCTACATCACGCAGCCCCACACCAGCGCGGGCCGCATCCCCACCGACAAGGGCTACCGGCTGTTCGTCGACAAGTTGGCCCGCATCAAGCCGCTGTCGCCCGCCGAGCGACGGGCCATCTCGGCCTTCCTCGACGGCACGCTCGACATGGACGACCTCATCGCGCGCACGGTGCGGCTCCTCGCGCAGCTCACGCACCAGGTGGCGATCGTGCAGTACCCGGTCACGCAGCGCGGGCAGATCCGGCACGCCGAACTCGTGACGCTCAGCCCCGAGCGCGTGATGGTGATCATCGTCACCGCGTCGGGGCGCGTCGACCAGGGGGTGGTCGAGGTCGGCTACCTCGACCCCGACGCCATCGCGGAACTCCGCTCCCAGATCGTAGGTGCGGTGATCGGCCGCGCCCCGGACGACGCCGCCGACGCGCTGGCGAACGTGCTGGAGACCATCCGGCCCGAGTACCGCCCGATGGCGGCCAGCATCGTCGCCACCACCCTGCAGTTGCTCGCCGCGGAGCCGACGTCGCAGGTGGTGGTCGCCGGCGTGCCGAACCTGGCGGGCGCCCGGTTCGAGCGCGACCTCCGGCCCCTGCTCGAGGCCCTCGAGGAGCAGGTCGTCCTGATGCGGCTCCTCGGCGAGGCGGCGGGCGACGACGTCACGGTCCGGATCGGCGAGGAGAACACCGCCGACGGGTTCCAGTCGACGAGCCTCGTCGCCAGCGGGTACGGTGCTGCGGGTGAGCGGGCCGCGAGCCTCGGCGTCGTGGGCCCCACCCGGATGGACTATCCCGCCACCATCGCTTCCGTACGTGCCGTGGCGCGCTACGTGAGCCGTTTCCTCATGGAAGGTTGATTCACACACTGTGAGCACGAAGGACTACTACGCCATCCTCGGCGTCGACCGGGACGCGTCCGCGGAGGCCATCAAGAAGGCCTACCGCCGCCGAGCCATGAAGGTGCACCCCGACGTCGCCCAGGACGATGCCGGCGCGGCGGACAAGTTCAAGGAACTCAGCGAGGCCTACGAGGTGCTGAGCGACCCGAACAAGCGCGCCATCTTCGACCGCGGCGGCGACCCCAGGCACGCCAACGGGGCCGGCGCCGGCTTCTCCGGCTTCGGCGGCGGCTTCGCGGGCGGCTTCGACTTCACCAACCTCGTCGACGCGATGTTCGGCACGCAGAGCGGCAGGGGCGGCCCCCGGTCGCGGGTCCGCCGGGGCCAGGACGCGCTCGTGCGCGCCGACCTGGAGCTGCACGAGGCGGTCTTCGGCGTCACCAAGCCCATCAAGGTCGACACCGCCGTGGTCTGCCCCAAGTGCACGGGCAGCGGCGGCGAGCCGGGCTCCGAGCCGGTCACCTGTCCCACCTGCGACGGGCAGGGCGAGATCCTGCAGATCCAGCGCAGCTTCCTCGGCGACATCCGCACTTCGCAGATGTGCCCGAACTGTCGCGGCTACGGCACGATCCTGCCGCGCCCCTGCAGCGAGTGCTCCGGTGAGGGGCGCGTGCGCTCCCGTCGCAACATCTCGGTCCGCATCCCGGCCGGTGTGGCGACGGGCAACCGGATCCATCTCGAGGCGCAGGGCGAGGTGGGCCCCGGTGGCGGCCCCGCCGGCGACCTCTATGTCGAGATCAACGTCCTCCCGCACGAGACGTTCCGCAGGGAGGGCGACAACCTCGAGGTGGTCGTCAAGCTGCCGATGACCGCGGCTGCGCTCGGCACCACGGTGGACCTCGCGACGCTCGAGGCGGAGTGGGAGAACTCGGCGGTCGAGGACCGCACCGTGGCCGTCGAGGTGCCGGCGGGCACCCAGTCCGGCACCCGCATCTCCATCAAGGAGCGCGGCGTGCCGAAGCTGCGCGGCGGCGGCCGCGGCGACCTCGGCGTCACCTTCCTCGTGCAGACCCCGACGCGGCTCGACGACCACCAGCGCGACCTGCTGCGCCAGCTGGCCGAGTCCCGGGACGAGATCAACCCCGAGGCCATCGCCCACAAGGGCAAGGGCGGCCTGCTCGGCTGGTTGCAGGACCGGCTGTCGTGACGAGCGCGCTGTTCCTGGCCGACTTCGACGCGCTCGAGGTGGGCCGGGAGCTGCGCGTCGTGGGCGAGGAGGCGCGCCACGCCTCGGTCAAGCGCATCGAGGTCGGGGAGTGCGTGCTGGTCGCCAACGGCCGCGGGCTGGGGGCCGAGGGGCCCGTCGTCGCCAGCGGCAAGTCCGAACTTGTCGTTCGGGTGGAGCGCATCGTCGAGGGGCCGACGCCCAGGCGACGCACCGTCGCGGTCCAGGCCTTGGCCAAGGGGGACCGGTCGCTGCTCGCCGTGCAGATGCTCACCGAACTGGGCGCCGCCCGGATCGTCGCCTGGCAGTCCGACCGCTCCATCGTGCGCTGGGGCGCCGACCGTGCCGACAAGTCGTTGGCCAAGTGGGAGGCCACCGCCCGTGAGGCGGCCAAGCAGTCCCGTCGGCTCACGATCCCGGAGTGCGCCTTCGTCACCAACAAGACGCTGCTGCGCGAGCTCGCCGACGTCGAGTCGGTCCTCGTCCTGCACGAGGAGGCGGAGGTCCACCTCCGCGACGCCGCACCCGACGCCGCCTCCGTCGCGGTGGTGGTCGGTCCCGAGGGCGGCATCTCGCCGGCCGAGCTGGAGATGCTCGTCGCGGCGGGTGCAGTGCCGGTGCGGATCAGCGACCACGTGCTGCGCACCTCCACCGCCGGCGCCGTCGCGCTCGGCCAACTGGAGGTGCTGTGAGCTTCTCCTTCGAGGTGGGAGCCAGGATCGACGGCGCCCCCGGCCGCACCGGCGTGATCCACACGCCGCACGGGGACATCGAGACCCCGGCGTTCATCGTCGTGGGCACGAAGGCCACGGTGAAGGCGGTCCTGCCGGAGGCCGTGGCGGATCTCGGGGCGCAGGCCGTCCTCGCCAACGCCTACCACCTCTACCTCCAGCCGGGGTCGGACGTCGTCGACGAGGCCGGCGGCCTCGGCCGGTTCATGAACTGGCCCGGACCCACCTTCACCGACTCCGGCGGCTTCCAGGTGATGAGCCTGGGCGCCGGCTTCAAGAAGGTGCTGGCCATGGACACCGAGGGGCTGCAGGACGACGACGTGATCGCGGACGGCAAGACGCGGCGGGCGCTCGTCGACGAGGACGGCGTGACGTTCAAGTCGCACCTGAACGGGGATCCCCACAGGTTCACGCCCGAGGTGTCGATGCGGATCCAGCACGAACTGGGCGCAGACATCATGTTCGCCTTCGACGAGCTGACGACGCTGATGAACACCCGCGAGTACCAGGAGGCCTCGGTGGAGCGCACGCACCGCTGGGCGGTCCGGTGTCTCGCCGAGCACCGGAGGCTGACCGAGGAGCGGGTCGGCAAGCCGTACCAGGCGCTGTTCGGGGTGGTCCAGGGCGCGCAGTACGAGGATTTGCGCCGGCGCGCGGCCCGCGGGCTCGCGGAGTTGGAGGTCGACGGGCAGCGGTTCGACGGGTTCGGCCTCGGGGGCGCGCTCGAGAAGCAACGGCTCGGCGAGATCACCCGGTGGATGGTGGAGGAGCTTCCCGACGACCGGCCGCGCCACATGTTGGGGCTGTCGGAGCCGGACGACTTCTTCGCCGCGATCGAGATGGGCGGGGACACGTTCGACTGCGTGAACCCGTCGCGCGTGGCCCGCAACGGCGCCATCTACACCGCGGACGGCCGCTACAACGTCAACACCGCCCGGCACAAGCGCTCGTTCGTTCCCCTGGAGGAGGGCTGCGACTGCTACACGTGCCGCCACTACACGCGCGCCTACGTGCACCACCTGTTCAAGGGCAAGGAGATGCTGGCCTCGACGCTGGCCACCATCCACAACGAGCGCTTCACCGTGCGGCTCGTGGACAACATCCGCGCCGCGATCCGGACCGGCGACTTCCACGCCTACCGCGACGAGTTCCTCGGGCGCTTCTACGCGGGCGCGGCGACCGCCTAGACGTCTACGTCGTCGGTGACCGGCGCGGAGTCGGCGTAGGTGGGCTCGCGCCGCTTGACGAACTTCACGGCCCGGTAGGTGATCGGCATCACGAGGAGCTCCACGAGCACCTTGTAGACGAAGCCCACGAGGATGTAGTTGAGCATGCTGCCGCCCGTGAGCACGCCGTAGAAGGCGACGAGGCAGAAGATCGTGGTGTCGGCGGCCTGCCCGACGAGGGTGGAGCCCAGCAGCCGGGCCCACAGCCCACCGTCGCGACGGCGGGTCTTCATCCACACCAGCACCCAGGCGTTGAGGAACTGGCCGACGAAGTAGGCGGCCAGGCTCGCGACGACGATGCGCGGCACGAATCCGAGGATGGCGTCGTAGGCGGTCTGGTTGGGCCAGTCGGCCGCCGCCGGCGCGATGCCGACGAGCAGGAACGTCAGCGAGGCGATCGACGCCATGACGAACCCCATGACGATGGCCCGGCGCGCCCCCCGTAGCCCGTAGACCTCGGCGAGCACATCCCCGATGACGTAGGTGAGTGGGAACAGGATGAAGCCGCCGTCGGTGATGATCGGCAGCACCGGGAAACCGAGGACCTCCACGTCGGGACCGAACTGGATCAGCTTCACGGCGGCCACGTTGGAGATCAGCAGCAGGCCGACGAAAGCCGCCACGATCAGGTCGTATGGTCCTGCGGTGCGCTGGGCGAAGGTCGGGGTGCTCACCCGGAGGATCTTAGCCCTGCGCTCCGATCGCACGGAGTTGGTGGCAAACTTGGGTCATGGAAGGCAACGAAGCAACGGACCGCGACGAGTTCCACGTCGAGCAGCTGCAAGCCAGTGAAACGCTCATCGACCGAGGGGTCGACGACGTCCTGGACGAGGGCTATGTTGCGCCGGACGCCTGGAGCCCCGCGCAGGGATTCGGCAACACGCCGGCCGAGATGCGCCAGGGCGAAACGCTGGAGATGCGCATCAAGCAGGAGCTGCCGGAGCACGACCCGCACAAGCTGGACGGCAAGTGGAACCCCCTCTACGAGGACCGGCAGGTGGGCGCGAGCCGCGCCGGCCGGCTGGTCCACGGCGACGGGACCGTCGGCCGCGACGTCGGTTTCAGCGGCGGCGCCGCCTCGGCCGAGGAGGCCGCGATGCACATCATCACCGAGGAGTCCCTGCTGGACGACTAAGCTGGGAGCGGCCCGGTGAGATCCGCCGCGCGCCGAGTCGAAAGGCCGACCCCTGAGTCAACTCCATGAGCTGCCCGGCAGCCGGGTAGTGAACGTTCCCCCGTCCATCGACATGATCAGCCTGCTCGGGCCGGGCGACGAGAACCTGCGCATGCTCGAGGCCAAACTCACCGCCGACCTGCACGTGCGGGGACAGCAGATCACGCTCACGGGCCCGACCGAGGCCGTCACGCAGGCGGCGGAAATCATCTCTGAGCTCGTCGCCATCATCCGGACCGGGCAGGGCCTCACCCCCGAGACCGTGGAGCGGGTGGTGCAGATGTCCGAGGAGCCCGACGTCGCCGCCTCGGAGGTGCTGACCCAGAACATCGTCAGCTCCCGTGGCCGGACGGTCCGCCCCAAGACCCTGAACCAGAAGCGCTACGTCGACGCGATCGACCGGCACACCATCGTGTTCGGCATCGGACCCGCCGGCACCGGCAAGACCTATCTGGCGATGGCCAAGGCGGTCCAGGCGCTGCAGAACAAGGAAGTCACGCGCATCATCCTCACCCGCCCGGCGATCGAGGCGGGGGAGAAGCTCGGCTTCCTGCCCGGCACGCTGACGGACAAGATCGACCCCTACCTGCGGCCGCTGTACGACGCGCTGCACGACATGGTGGACTCCGACTCGGTGCCGAAGCTGCTCACCTCGGGCGTGGTGGAGGTGGCCCCGCTGGCGTACATGCGCGGCCGCACGCTGAACGACGCGTTCATCATCCTCGACGAGGCGCAGAACACGTCGATGGAGCAGATGAAGATGTTCCTCACCCGCCTCGGCTTCGGCTCCAAGGTGGTCGTGACCGGCGACGTGACGCAGATCGACCTCCCGGGCGGCCACCGTTCCGGGCTCAAGATGGTTCAGGACATCCTCGACGGGGTGGAGGACATCGCCTTCTGTCACCTGACCGCCCGCGACGTGGTCCGCCACCGCCTGGTGGGGCGCATCGTCGCCGCCTACGACCAGTACGACTCCGCCCAGGAAGCCAGGAAGGGACGCGCACGGTGATCGACCTCAACAACGAGTCCGGGATGGAGGCCGACGAGCAGGGCCTCGTGGCGCTCGCCCGGTTCGCGCTCGACCAGCTCCGCATCCACCCGCAGGCGGAGCTCTCCATCGTCCTCGTCGACGAGGAGACCATGGCCGACTACCACGAGCGGTTCATGGACCTCCCCGGGCCCACCGACGTGATGAGCTTCCCGATGGACGAGCTGCGCGCCCCCGAGGAAGGGGAGGAGCCGCCCCTCGGGCTGCTCGGTGACATCGTCCTCTGCCCGGCGGTGACCGAGCGGCAGGCCGCCGAGAACGGGCGCGAGCCGAGGGCCGAGGCGGAGTACCTGCTGATCCACGGGCTGCTGCACCTGCTCGGCCACGACCACGCGGAGCCCGAGGAGAAGGCCGTGATGTTCGGCCTCAACGACAAGATCATCGCCGCCTGGGAAATCGAGCGGGCCAAGTGAGCCAACTGGCGCGCCGGCTGCGCCTCGGCGACGCGATCGCCATCGGTGTCGCCTCCATGGTGGGCGCCGGCGTGTTCGCGGTCTGGGGCCCTGCCGCGGAGGCGGCCGGCGGATGGCTGCTCGTCGGCCTGGCGCTCGCGGCCCTGGTGGCTTGGTGCAACGCGACGAGCTCCGCGCAGCTCGCGGCGCAGTACCCGTCGGCGGGCGGCACCTACGTGTACGGGCGGGAGCGGTTGGGCCCCTGGCCGGGGTACCTCGCGGGGTGGAGCTTCGTCGTCGGCAAGACCGCGTCCGCGGCCGCGATGGCGATGGTGTTCTCCGCGTACTGGGCGCCGGAGGGCTGGACCAAGCCCGTCGCCGTCGGCATCATCTGGGTGCTCGTCCTGGTGAACGTGCTTGGCGCCACCCGCACCGCGCAGGTGGCGAAGGTGCTCGTCGCGATCGCCCTCGTGGGCATCATCACGGCGCTGGGCACCGGCTGGGTGTCGGCGCCAGGGTCCGCGCCGGAGGGGTGGGGCGACGCGTCGCTCTACGGCATCCTCCAGTCCGGCGGTCTGCTGTTCTTCGCCTTCGCGGGCTACGCCCGGATCGCGACGATGGGGGAGGAGGTCGTCGACCCGGAGCGCAACATCCGCCGCGCCATCATCACCGCACTGCTGTTCACGCTGGGGCTGTACGTCCTCGTCGCCGTCTCGTTGCTTGTGCTCGTCGGGCCGGAACAGATCGCCGAGTCCACCGCGCCGCTCGCCCTGCTCGTCGACGACAACGCCGTGGCCCGCGGTGTGCTCGTCGCCGGTGCCACCGCCGCCAGCGCCGGAGCCCTGCTCGGCCTCCTGTCGGGCATCGGACGCACGTGGCTCGCCATGGCTCGGACCGGCGACCTGCCGGGCTTCTTCAACCGCACCAGCGAGCGGTTCAAGACCCCGCACCGCATCGAGATCACGCTCGGCGTGCTCCTGACGGTCGTGGTCCTCGTGGCCGACCTGCGCGGCGCGATCGGGTTCTCGTCGTTCGGCGTGCTGCTCTACTACTTCATCGCCAACGTCGCCGCCTACACCCAGGAGCCCGACGCGCGCCGGTACCCGAAGGCGTGGCAGGTGGTGGGCGCGGTGCTGTGCCTGGTGTTGGTGGTGACCCTCCCGGTCGTGTCCGTGGCCGGCGGGCTCGTCGTGCTGGCGATCGGCATCGTGTGGCGACTGGCCAAGCCAGCGGGATAAACTGCGAGTTCCTGACTGAAATGGGTAATGGTGTCACAGTCCGAATGGATTGAACTGGGCCTGGCGCTGCTGTGCGCCGTGTTCGCGAGCATCCTCGCCGCGATCGAGATGGCGGCGGCGGTCACGACGAAGGGCCGCGCCGAGCGCCTCGTCGAGGAGGAAGTGCCCGGCAGCGAGCGCATGCTGCTCATCGCTCAGGACCCGGCGCCGACGATCAACTCGATCATGTTCGCCCGCATGGCGCTCGAGATCACCTCGATCACGATCGTGGCGATGGTGGCGTTCACTTACTTCGACACCGACTGGGTGCGGGTGCTGATCACCGTCGGGGTGATGCTGTTCATCTCGTTCATCCTCTGGGGTGTCGCGCCGCGCACGCTCGGCCGGCAGCACCCGGTGCGGGTCCTGCAGTTGTTCGGGCCGCTCACGAGCGTGCTGACCAGCGTCCTCAGCCCCGTGGCGCAGCTCATGATCCTGATCGGCAACGCGCTGACACCCGGCAAGGGGTTCGCCGACGGGCCGTTCACCACCGAGGCGGAGCTCCTCGACATGGTCTCCGCGGCGGAGGCCAGTGCGCTGATCGAGGCGGGGGAGTCGCGCATGATCCACTCCGTGTTCGAGCTCGGCGACACGCTGGTCAAGGAGGTCATGGTCCCGCGCACCGACATGGTGTTCATCAAGCGCGACCGGACCCTGAGGCAACTGCTGAGCCTCGCGCTCCGCTCGGGCTTCTCCCGGATCCCCGTCGTCGGCGAGGGGCTCGACGACATCCTCGGCATCGTCTACCTCAAGGACGTCACGAAGCGGATCTACGACTACCCGGACGCGGAGCGGGGTGAGACGGTCGAGGACATCATGCGTCCGGCGACGTTCTGCCCCGACTCGAAGTCAGCAGCGGAGCTCCTCAAGGAGATGCAGCGCACCCGCTCGCACCTCGTGGTCGTGGTGGACGAGTTCGGCGGCACGTCGGGGCTGGCCACGATCGAGGACATCCTCGAGGAGATCGTGGGCGAGATCGTCGACGAGTACGACACCGAGGTGGACCGCGTCGAGAAGATCGGGAACGACCACTACCGCGTGTCCTCCCGATTGCCGCTCGACGAGGTGGGCGAGCTGTTCGGGCTCAAGCTGGACGACGAGGACGTCGAGACCGTCTGGGGCCTGATGGCGAAGCAACTCAACCTCGTGCCGATCCCCGGGTCGCGCACGGTGTACCAAGGCATCGAGATGATCGCCGACCGCGCCGTCGGCCGGCGGCACCAGATCGGCACCGTCCTCGTCCGGCTCCTGCCGGAGGACGAACTGCACGAACACGACCAGGAGGACGTGGAAGATGACTGACCAGACCCACCGCTCGGGCTTCGCCTGCTTCGTCGGGCGCCCGAACGCCGGCAAGTCGACGCTGACCAACGCGCTCGTCGGGCAGAAGATCGCGATCGCGTCGTCCAAGCCGCAGACCACCCGCCACGCGGTGCGCGGCATCGTCACGCGCCCCGACGGGCAGCTGGTACTCATCGACACCCCGGGGCTTCACAAGCCGCGGACCCTCCTCGGTGAGCGCCTGAACGCGCTGGTCTACGACACCTGGGCGGAGGTCGACGTGATCGGCGTCTGCCTGCCGGCCAACGAGAAGATCGGCCCGGGCGACAAGCACATCCTCGGCGAGATCGCCGCGCTGCAGAACCGTCCGAAGCTCGTCGCCCTGGCCACGAAGATTGACCTCGTCAAGAAGGACCGGCTGCTGGCCCACATGGCCGCGATCGACGAGGTCGGACGCGAGATGGGCATCGAGTGGGGTGGGATCGTGCCGGTGTCGGCCACCTCCGGCGAGCAGGTGGACGTCGTCGCCGACGTGCTGCTCTCCCTCCTGCCCGAGGGCCCGGTGTACTACCCCGACGGCGAGATCACCGACGAGCCGGAGGAGACGCTGATCGCCGAGCTCATCCGCGAGGCAGCACTCGAGGGCGTGCGCGACGAGTTGCCGCACTCCATCGCCGTGCAGATCGACGAGATGATCCCGCGCGCCGACCGTCCGGAGAACAAGCCACTCATCGACGTGTTCGCCTCCATCATCGTGGAGCGCGACTCCCAGAAGGGCATCATCATCGGGCACCGCGGGGAGCGGCTGAAGGAGATCGGCACCGCCGCCCGGCAGCAGATCAACAAGCTGCTCGGCACGCCGGTGCACCTGCAGATCCACGTGAAGGTGCTCAAGGAGTGGCAGCGCGATCCCAAGCACTTGGGCCGTCTGGGATTCTGACGCCTCGGCGTGATCTCGGAGTCGGGCTCTTTGGTGGCGGTCACTGCATCGGCGCTTTGTGGAGCCCTGCGGAGCAATGATGCGTCCTGGTGAGGCGTGCCACGGAGCTGCTGCGTTCGTCGTCGTATCGAATGGCCGAGCGCTCGGTCATGCCGATGTGCGGGTGCTTGGGGATGCCCAGTACTGACCCCCGGAGACGGGGTTGGGGCCTGTGAGTTATGGTCGCAAGGTGAATAATGCAGCCGGGTCGACGACCAGTCGTGAGGAGGAGATTGCGTTCCGCATCCTGGAGCAGGTCCTTGGCGTCAGCATCTTCCTCGCCGACGCCGGAGCGGGCAACAACAAGCCTGACGGGGCGTGGACTTATCCTGGTGGAGAACGGCGCCGGGGCATTGTCGAAGTGACTTCACCACCGGACAAGAAGCTCATGAGTAGATGGGCTCAAGCCAAGAGGGACGGCCTGTCGCAGTCAGAAAGTGGTTCGATCCCACCACGGATAGGCGAACTGCATCAGGTCTGCGCTGAACTACTCGCAGCCGCCTGGGCTTTGGACAACATCGCGAAGTTGCGAGCCGAGCCCGCGGACGAGAGGCACCTCTTCCTATTTGGCCGCAGCCATCGGGTTCAATCGTATTTCTGCCGACTCTCGGACACCTATGAAGATGGGTCCTTCGAGTCTGTCCTAGACCTTGTTCTCCCCGACGGCATTACTGATCTCTGGTGCAGGGGCAGGGCGAGGCGCGAGGAACCCTGGGGCACAAGGGTTTGGGTAGCAAGGTTTCAGGCTGGCGTCGGCTGGAACCGATACGTCGCTGACATCGACGAACGGCACCTGCCTTCTCCCAATGCTTCCCTCGCCGACGACCGCCTCGACCCACAGCTCAGAGCGCCTAGGGACCGTTCGATCTGATCGATCCTCGTGTGGCTGGTAGCGGAGATCGCGAGCGGGCCGCCGTGATGGGTGGGTCCCACCAGTCGCATGTACGACACTGGGGGAATGATTGCGCTCTCTGACAGCGATCGCCGCGCGCTCGAACGGATGACGGCGACATTCTCAACCCTCGAAGCTTGGCGTGTGCGGTCACGATGCGTGGAGGAACCTGAGCGGGGAAGTGAAGCAGCTCTAGATGATGCCATCTGGCGATGGATGCCACCATCCGAGATCGCCCGACAGTCGCTTGTCGCCGCTACCCAGCACCTGAACTTGGCGAGAACAGCGATCGAGGCGAAGGACATCTACCCGAGTTCTCACTTCACCGTTCTCCGCGGCGGTCTGGTCGGCGCTAGCCAAGCGCTGTGGATCCTAGGGCCGGACGACCGCGCTGAGCGACAGCAACGTGCGCTGCGGGTGATCGATGAGTGGTATCGCCGCGCGTTGCAGCATGCCGCCGAGTACATGCCGCTCATTAATGATGTAAGTGACCGGCAGCAGATGCAGCGGAGCATGGCCCACATGCAAAGACGTCGAGACGACGCACGCCAGCTCTGGCGGAAGACGTCAACTCTTACAGAGAGGCAGACCTTGGAGTTGACAGATGTCATCGCGTGGTCGGCATCCGAGGTTCTGAATGACCCCGTACGTGCGGCTCTTGTGAGGCCGTTGTGGCAGCAGCTCAGCGGAGATGCGCACGCGTTGGGTTGGGCCGTCATGACCCGCAGCTCGCTGGTTGAGCGCCAAGCCGGAGGTATGGCGGTGTTCGCCGCGGGCGGTGACTTGCAGCGCGTTGGTCAGGCATTCACCTTAAGTTACAGAATCCTGAAGACCGGCTGGTCTTTGTTCGACCGCAGGTGTGAGGGGCTCTAGCCGCTCAGGAAGAAGGAATAGCTCGCGGTCCGAGTTGGTCGGGGCGGAGGTTCTGGCTCACTGTCCAGCCGCGATGTGCGGGGGTTGGCCGTAGGGCTGCAGGTTCCCAACACGACCGCCCTCGATTGCCGTTCGTGGTGCACACGCTCGCGATGCGAGCAATCCGTGCATGAAGGCCGAGTTGGTTGGTGTCGGCAGCAGTTGGCAGGTGCCGCCTGGTGGTTGGGACGCTCTAGCTGGCCTGTGCACTGAAGGCATGGCTCTGACGAAGCGGTTGGCCCGCCTCCATGTCTACTCTTCGAGCGCCGTCGACAGCCCGATAGGGTGTGCGAATGATGAACGAAGCGGTTCTATGACGACGGTACCCCGCTGGCAGTTGGTTGCTGACAGCCTCGAACGTCAAGCATCAGGGCCTTCGGCCCAACAGTTGAGCGCCGCGAAGAGCCTCGGAGTGGACCTCCCTGTCTCGCTGCCAGCCCCCGTGGCGGCAGTGGTGCTGCGCTACCGACTATGCACCGAGTTGAGACTCGCGTTTCGATCCGCTGACGGAATCCCCGCGGTGCTCCGGGACATTGAGGACGAGCTGGGTGTTTCACGCACCGAATCACTTCTCACAGATACAAGTGAAGAGGTAAGCGCCTGGTTTGAGTCGAGGTACATCCTCAAGACAGTTCGCGGCCTGCGGAATCTGAAGCCCGAGGTCGGCGATGTTGTTTCTTGTGCCGGTTGGCGGGAGGGCGAACGGAGGGTCATATCGACCATCCAGGACAGTGGCCGGATCTTTATGAAGCTGAAGCCAGTTCGGAGCGCATGGCCGAACCACCTCGAAATGGTGGCGCGCGTCGGGTCTCCCCAATATGAGGCGGCCGTCAAGAGCGCCGGTGATTCCGTACTCAACTCGACCGTGTCAACCTCAACGAACCTAGACAACTTCGGTCTCCTGTCGCAGTACGAACTGAATAGCCACATACCGACGCCGGAGGCGATTCGCGCGCTCGAAGAGTTGCTCGAATCGGGGGAGCGGCGGGAGGAGCCGCTGCAAGTGGTGCTGACCCAGTATCCCGAGTTGCTAGCTTCGACCGTTGTCGGAGGATGGAAGACTTTCGTCATTCCGAAGCCGCGCCTTGGTGCGGAGCATGTCCCCGACTTTCTCATCCTAGGTATCAACAGCGTTGGTCCTCAGTGGCTGACGGTTGAAATTGAGGGTGCGCGGCACCAAATTCTGACCAAGAAAGGCAAACTCGCACAACAGACGCGACACGCGATAGAGCAGGTCGAGGACTGGCGGGAATGGCTCACCCGCAATGTGAGCTACACGCAGATTGAGAAGGGGTACCACGGCCTCACTACGCGCGCTCCAGGCCTGGTCATCATTGGCCGTGATGACCCCTCAGCCGAGCGACAGGCCTCGAGGGCGCGCACTGAGGAGCAGGCCAGAATTGCAGTGCACTCCTGGGATTGGCTACTCCGCGGGGCGCGGAACTTGAGTGACCACGCTCTGTACAAGACTAAGTTCGCCATTGACAACCTGAATGAGCAGGCTGGACAGCAGGTAGTTGCGCTCCCAGTGTCACGCGCCTCCACGTTCGATGAGCTGCTCGCTGGGGACGAGGACGCGGAGTACAACCGGTTTCCCTGGTGAGCTGAGAGTGACGGAGACGTGTCTGCCGACTGGCATGTCCTAAATCACTGGGCGATGTTCGCCCTGTGAGGCTGAGGGGGAGTCCAACATCCGCGGAGAATTCTGGGTCGCGGGTGGGTTTCCTTCGGAACTGGAGTGTCCGTCGCGCCAGGCGGGTGGGCGTACGTGCAGGAAGCCGGCCTGGGGCCAGGTCTGGAAGGGTGGGAGGGATCGCGGGGTCCTGACTGGGTCGCTCATCCACGTGACCGAGACCGCCACACGGATGCACGCTCATGCCGCTGTGGTGCGTCAGCGGTAGACGTCCGCACGGTGCTCGATCGCGACGATCGTGACCCGATGATCGATCCGGTAAATGACCCGATAATCTCCTCGGCGTGCGCTGTGGAGGCCTTCAAGTTCGAAACGCAGTGGCTTGCCGACGGGTTGGGGATCATCCGCCACCGGCCCATAAATGAATTCGATGGCTGCGGTGGCCGCCTTCTCCGGTAGCCGCTGCAGCGCCCGCTTGGCCGTGGGCGTCCAAGCGATCTCGTACTGCTTGGCCATCATGCGCGCAGGGATCCGAGGATGTCTTCTTTGCTGAGGACTTCGGCCTCACCGCTGACGAGTTCGGCCAGACTGTCGCGGACCTGGCCGATGAGCTTTGGCCGGCTCACAACTTCGAGAGTCTCTTCCAGCGAAGCCAGGTCCTCCGTGCTCATGACTACCGCCGCAGGCTTGCCGTGGCGAGTGATGACGATCCGGTTGTGCTGCCGCTCAACTTGATCGACCACCTCGGAGAGGTGGTTCTTCACATCCCGTAGGGCCATGGAGTCATCGATGTTCATGACTACAAGTGTAGCTACATCGGGGCGTGGCTCAACATTCGCATGCTGGCTGCGGGACCATGGCGGTTGGCCATATGGTCGGCGCATGAGACTCCCAGACGGCCCGGACCTCGGCCTGCTGCTGATCCGCACCGACTATTCCAGCCAGGATGCTTGGCACCGCGCCCTGGACGCAGCAACCGCGATCTACCCCGGGGACGATTGGCGCAATGGTGCCCTGCTGACGCCCGTGGAGGCACCCGAACTCAGCGCTCTCACGCCCAACGAAATTGTCCGCCTCGCGCGCGAGGGTTACTTGAGCGCCGTCGCAGTGGCCGATGAGCAGTCCATGAGAGATGGCACTATCCTGTTTTTGGACCTGAACGAGTTCGGCGGGGAAGTCGGGCGCACCTTCCGCGCCATCCCGCGAGAGATCGAGCCGATCACTGCGAACCTATCCCTGGCGAATATGGACTTCAGCGACTTCGCCGACAACGCGGACGCTGACGGCATCTTCCGTGGCTTTTAGCGCACCCTGCGACATCCGGTTCTACGCTGATCGAGGTTCCTTCCCCCCGGCGGGGGTCGGGCAGGAAGGGGCTAGGCATCGCACGACATCGGCGAAAGCCGGGCAGACTGAGGGCATGGCTGATCACCGCTCGGCGGTACCGCTGGATAACCCTCGTTGGGCGACGCTCGGGACTCGTAATGGCCCCGGGGCCCAGCGGGTCCGCGACGCACTCCTAACCTTGCTCGATGCGCCGTCCGAGATGGCAGTGTTCAACGAGATGTGGCCCGAGATCTGTTCAGACGACACGACATTTGACGCCGCGTACGCAGCGGCTCCCTACTTGGTCTCTATGGCCGAGCTGGCGCCGATGCAGAATGCAGTGGAGTACCTGATCGTGCTCGGCCTCATCGAGACTTACGCACAGGTCGTACCTGAGGACCTTGAATCCGCCTACCGTGACGCTCTTCGGGACGCTACGGAGCTTGCCCTTCGACGACTCGACGAGTGCTCCATCGACCACACGCTTCGCTATCTATTGGGGGCAGTCGCGGCCTTCCGCGGGCGCCGAGACCTCGCAGGAGCGCTTGTGGACATCGATCTCGTTCAGGAGACATGTCCCTCGTGCGGAACTCTCATTTTCCCGAGCGAACTCCAACAGATCACCCACCGCGACAGCCGAGAGGTGAGGGATCAGTGATGGGGAGCGCAGAATGCACGGACAGGCCGCCAGTACTTGGTGAAGGGCCAGAGTCGGCAAACGCAGGAGAACGAAGGACGATGCGGTCGGGATTCATCGCTGTGTTGGCGACCGCGCTCTTCACACTGTCAGGATGCGCGACGCCCGCTGCCGAAGTCTTCTACAACGCTTCCTACCCCGCGTTCGAGTCGGTCTCGGAACTGAAGGAGGCGGCTGACCTGGTCATCGAAGGCGAAATCATTTCCTCGGCCGTCAGGGAACTGGACATCGCGAGCGAACCGACCGGCGCGGCCGCTGACGACCCCGAGTTGAGCCCCAACGGCTCCGAGCGGGACACGCGCTCTGTGATGGTGTTCACCGTTCATGAGGTGCAGGTTCAGCGAGTGCTCAAGGGGTCCAGCATTGAAAGTGAGAGAGTCCAGGTTAAGGAACTCGGTGGGACGCTCGGGAAGACGGCGTACCTCACTGAAGGGGGCGTTCTCCTACGCGAGGGAGAGTCGTACGTCATGTTCCTGGAGACCTACGAGTCGACGCCTGCGAGCCTCTTGAATCCCGTCCAGGCCGCGTACCAGAACGTCCACGGCAAATGGACGTCCATGGCCGGGAACTCGCTCGCGGTCGAAGACGTCGCCGAACTCTCTTGACCGTCTGGGGAGATCGTGAGCCGACTAGGAATCAGAGCGATCATGTTCGGCTCCGTAGCGGGAGCGGAGACGTTGCTCTCGGAGATTTTTCAGGGAGGGGCGCTCTCCGGCGAGAAGATTGTCAGAGGCGCCTGATCTAATAGTTCACATGAGCGAAACGCTGCGGAATCTGAGAGGCGCGATTGATGCCGCGCTGCTGGATCTGCGCGCGCTCAGAATCACCACCGACGAGGACGCCGCCGAAGTGAAGGGGGTGTTGGCGGAACTGGAGGTCGAGGAGGCGCGGCTCGCGGGCCTGCGGCTGGCGTTGGTGGGGGAGGCACAGCTGGCCGGGGCTGCGGCGGCGGTGGACCAGGTGCGGAACTCGCCGCGCAGCACGAGCAGTCAGGCCGCTGGGGTGTTGAAGCTGGGCGCAGATTTGGCGGACCGGTTCTGGATCCTAGCCGAGGCGCTGGCCGAGGGTTCGATCTCGGTGGCGCAGGCCGAGGCGATCGTCACTGGATTGAAGCGGCTGCCCGTCGCGTTGGGGCGTACCCAGTTGGAGGGGTGTCAGCGGCAGTTGCTCGGCTACTGCGACGAGCTTGGCCCGGCCGAGCTGCGCCTCGCGGCGCTGCGGATGTGGGAACTCTACGACCCCGACGGCGCGGAAGACGTGGAAGCGCAACGGCTCGCCCGTGAGGAGCGGCTCGCAAAAGCCGGCCGCGGGTTGCGGATGACCCCGGACCACCACGGCTCCATGCGGCTCACCGGCCAACTCCCGACGGCCGACGCCGCGCTCCTGCAGGCGCAGCTCGATGCCCTCATGCCGCCCGCCTCGTCGTACATGGACGAGAGGGAGGTGCCCAGCCCGGAGGCCAGGCGCGCGGACGCGCTGCTGCGCCTGGCGGCGATCGCCGCCGCCTCGGGCGACGTCCCGGCCCAGGGCGGGGACCGCCCGCATGTGCAGATCACCATGCCGCTGTCCATGCTCACCGACGGGCTCGGCGCCGCGGGGGTGTTCGGGTTCGGCGGTGAGACGGTCTCGGCGGGGGAGGCTCGTCGGATGGCTTGCGATGCGGGCCTGATCCCGCTTGTCCTGGGCTCGGCGTCGCAGCCGCTGGACGTGGGCCGGGAGTACCGGCTCGTCCCCAAAGCGCTGCGCACCGCGTTGACCCACCGTGATCAGGGGTGCGTGTTCCCGCACTGCACCGCCCGGCCCGCCGCGTGCGAGGCGCACCACATCCAGCCGTGGTGGGCGGGCGGCGACACGTCGCTGCAAAACTTGGTCTTGTTGTGCGCGCACCATCACCGACTCGTGGAGCCGGACCCCGAGCGAGCGCCGGAGTGGCAGTGGCAGATCACGATCGACGAGGCCACCGGCAGACCGATCTTCGTCCTGCCCAAGCACGTCGACCCGGCCCGGCGGCCACGACAACACCGCCGATTCACGCTCCAAGAGATGACGCCACCACCACCGGCGGAGGGACGAGTCTGCCCAGAACCAGAGCCGGACCCGTGGCACCCGTGCGACGACGACCCATGGCACCCCGAACCTGCGGAGCCCGCGACCTCGGCGGCACCGGCGCTCCGGTGAGCCCGATGCATTACTCGCGGAACTGCGTCTCGTAGAGCGAGCGGTAGAGCCCGCCGGCCGCCAGCAGTTCCTCATGCGTGCCGTGGTGAACCACGCGACCGCGGTCCAGCACGACGATCTGGTCCGCGCCCCGAACGGTGGAGAGTCGGTGCGCGATGACCAACGAGGTGCGGCCGGTGAGCGCCTCGTCGAGGGCCCGCTGGACCGCCACCTCGGACTCACTGTCCAGGTGCGCAGTGGCCTCGTCGAGCACAACGACCGCAGGAGACTTCAGGAGCAGCCGGGCCAGTGCCAGCCGTTGCTTCTCGCCGCCCGAGAGCCGGTGACCGCGGTCGCCGACGACGGTGTCCAGGCCGTCGGGCAACGACTCCACCAGCGAGGCGATCTGGGCGTCCCGCAGCGCGGCCCAGAGCTGCTCGTCGGTGGCTCCCGGGAGGGCGTAGCGCAGGTTGGCGCGGATGGTGTCGTTGAACATGTGCGCCTCCTGCGTCACCACGCCCACCGCCGCACGGAGCGACTCCGAGGAAGCCTCCCGCAGATCGACCCCGCCGATCCTCACCGTGCCGCTCGTCGGATCGTGCAACCGGGCCACCAGGGACGTCAGAGTCGTCTTGCCCGCGCCGGAGGGACCGACCAGCGCCGTCACGGAGCCCACGGGGATCTCGAAGCTCACGCCCGACAGGACCGTCTGCCCCTCGGGGACCGTGGTTTCGGGACGCGTCTCCAGCGAGGCCAGCGAGACCTGGTCGGCGGCGGGGTAGCTGAACGTCACGTCCTCGACGCGCACCCCCACCGGACCGCGCGGGATGTCCGTCGGCCGTTCGGCCTCGGCGACCAACGGCTCCAGGTCCAGCACCTCGAAGATCCGCTCGAACGACACGAGCGCGGTCATGATGTCGACGCGCACGTTCGACAACGCGGTGAGCGGAGCGTAGAGCCGGCCCAGCAGCGCGGCCATCGCCACGAGCGTGCCCACCGACAGCTGCCCGGCCACCGCCATGAGCCCGCCCAAACCGTAGACGAGCGCCGTCGCGAGGGAGGCGACGAGCCCGAGCCCGGCCATGAAGATCACGCGGTTGACCGCGATTGCGACCCCCGCGTCGCGCACTCCTCGAGCGCTGGCGACGTACTCCGCGTTCTCCACCGCCGGTCGGCCGAACAGCCGGACGAGCAGCGCGCCGCCGACGTTGAAGCGCTCGGTCGTGCGGGTCTGCATGCTGGCGTTGAGGTTCATCTGGCGACGCGTGAGCGCGGACAACCTCGGCCCCATCAGCCGCGCGGGGACCAGGAACAGCGGGACGAGCAGCAGCGCCAGGATGGTGATCTGCCAACTCATCGAGAGCAGCGCCGCCAGGACCAGCACCAGCAGCACCAGGTTGCCGACGAACCCGGACAGCACCGAGGTGAAGGCCGCCTGCGCCCCGATCACGTCGTTGTTGAGCCGGCTGACGAGGGCGCCGGTCTGCGACCGAGTGAAGAAGGCGATCGGCTGGCGCAGCACGTGCGCGAAGACCTCCGACCGCAGGTTGAGGATGAGCCCTTCGCCGATCCGTGCGCTGACCCACCGGGTGACGATCGTCAGTGCCGAGTCGGCGATTGCCAGGGCGGCCACCACCAGTCCGAGCGTCACGACGACGTCGCGTCGGCCGGGGGTCACGCCGTCGTCGATGATCCGCTGCAACAGCACCGGCACCGCCACGACGACGACGCTCCCCAGGACGGCGAGCACCAGGTAGGCGATGATGTCCCGCACGAAGGGGGCCCCGTAGGAGGCGACGCGCCGGGCCGTGCCGCGGGCCACCTTGTGCGAACGGACGGACGCGTCCTTGGCGAAGCTGCTGACGCTCGCGCGCCCACCCTGGCCGTACATCGTCAAGCCCGGCGGCCGGGGCCGCTCAGGCCACCTTCGCCTGCGCCCGCGACCGGATGTAGCGGTTGACGGCGCTGAGGATGGCCTTCAGCGAGGCGTTGGTGATGCTCGGGTCGACACCGACGCCCCAGAAGACCTGAGCCTCGTTCTCCGGACCGACCTCGCACTCGACGTAGGACGCGGCCTGCGCCTCCTCGCCGGCGGTCAGGGCGTGCTCGTGGTAGTCGAGCACCCGGATGTGGAGGCCGGCGCGCGTCATGGCGTCGACGAACGCGGAGACCGGGCCGTTGCCCTCGCCCTCGTAGACGACGTCCTTGCCGTGGTCGTCGTTGACGACCGCCGTCAGCTTGAACACGCCGTTCTGGTCCGTCGAGGCCACCTTCTCGAGCGACCAGTCACCCTCGGTGAGGTACTCGTCGGTGAAGATGTCGTAGATCTCGCGCGGGGTGATCTCGCCGCCGACGGTGTCGGTGTGCGACTGCACGACCCGCGAGAACTCCATCTGCAGGCGCCGGGGGAGGTCCATCTTGAACTCGGACTTCATCAGGTACGCCATGCCACCCTTGCCGGACTGCGAGTTCACGCGGATCACGGCCTCGTAGGTGCGGCCCACGTCGTACGGGTCGATGGGCAGGTAGGGGGCCTCCCAACCGATCTCGTGGACCGACTTGCCCTGCTCCGCCGCCTGGCGTTCGAGGTCCTCGAGCCCCTTCTTGATGGCGTCCTGGTGGGACCCGGAGAAGGCGGTGTAGACGAGGTCGCCCGCGTACGGCTGCCGGGCGGGGACGGGCAGCCCGGTGCAGTACTCGACGGTGCGGCGCACCTCGTCGATGTCCGAGAAGTCCACCATCGGGTCGACGCCCTGGGTGTACAGGTTCAGCGCCAGGGTGACCAGGTCGACGTTGCCGGTGCGCTCGCCGTGGCCGAAGAGGCAGCCCTCGACGCGGTCGGCGCCGGCCATCTGCCCCAGCTCCGCGGCCGCGACCGCAGTGCCGCGGTCGTTGTGCGGGTGCAGGGACACGGCAACGTGCTCACGGTTCTTCACGTGGCGGATGAAGTACTCGATCTGGTCCGCGTAGGTGTTCGGCGTGGAGCGCTCGACGGTGGCCGGCAGGTTGAAGATGATCTCCCGCTCGGCCGACGGCTGCCACACGTCGCCGACGGCGTTGCAGACTTCGACGGCGAAGTCGGTGGGGGTCTGGGTGAAGATCTCGGGGGAGTACTGGTAGCCGAACTCCACGTCGGTGAGGTACTTGTCGGCGTACTTCATCACCGTCTCGGTGCCCTTGACCGCGAGCTGGACCGTCTCGGCCTCGCTCATCCGGAACACGACCCGGCGGAACAGCTCCGCCGTCGCGTTGTACATGTGGATCGTGCCGCGCTTCGCGCCGACCAGGGACTGCGCGGTGCGCTCGATCAGGTCCTCGCGGGCCTGGGTCAGCACCGAGATCGTCACGTCGTCGGGGATCAGGTCCTGCTCGATCAGCTGGCGCACGAAGTCGAAGTCGGTCTGGGACGCCGACGGGAAACCGACCTCGATCTCCTTGTAGCCGAGCGAGACCAGCAGTTCGAACATGGTCCGCTTGCGGCTCGGGGTCATCGGGTCGATCAGGGCCTGGTTGCCGTCGCGCAGGTCGGTGCTGAGCCAGCGGGGCGCCTTCTCGATGCGCTTGGTGGGCCAGGTGCGGTCGGGGACGTCGACGGGCACGAACGGCGTGTACCGGTGCACCGGCATGGGCGTGGGCTGCTGAACAGGCTTGGGCTGGGGGCGAGTCATTCGGGGGTTCTCCTTCTGGGGATCATGCGCCAGCGCACGAAGGTCACCGCAGCGAGGAGGCCGGCTTGTATCTCTAGGACTGGGCCTCGCTGCGGCAGACAAGGAGAAGCTGACGTGCCACGCGGCCACAATAGCACCGCCCCGCCGTCCGGCAAGCCCCCATTCCACCGCCTTAACCCGAGGCGCGGGCGGTGGGACGCTGGCGGCAGGTTAGGTTTCTGGCAAAAGGAGGTCACCGTGGCTGAAACAGTAGAACTCATCGTCGACGGCACGTCGCACACCTTCCCGATCGTCACCGGGACGGAGGGCGAGCGCGCGATCGACATCTCCAGACTGCGCAAGGACACGGGGCTCATCACCCTCGACGACGGCTTCGGCAACACCGGTTCCTGCGAGTCGGAGATCACGTTCATCGACGGGGAGCAGGGCATCCTGCGCTACCGGGGCATCCCCATCGAGGACCTCGCCGAGCGCTCGTCGTTCATCGAGGTGGCCGAGCTGCTGATCTTCGGGGAGCTGCCCGACGAGACCGAGCGCGAGCACTTCCGAAGCCTCCTCACCGAGAACTCGTCGCTGCACCGCGACATGCGCAAGCTCTTCGACGGGTTCCCCTCCGACGCGCACCCCATGGCGATCCTGTCCGCGATGATCAACGCGCTGCAGATGTACGACCTGCCGCAGATCGACATCGCCGACGAGGCGAGCTTCCGCCGCGCCACGGCCGTGCTGCTGTCGAAGATCCGCACCATCGCGGCCGCCTCCTACAAGGCGTCCCTCGGCCAGGTTGTCGTGCACCCGCGATTCGACCTGCCCTACGCGGACAACTTCCTCCACATGATGTTCACCCAGCCATACCGGGAGTACGAGCCGACGAAGGAGGCCGCGCACGCGCTCAACATGTTCCTCGTCCTGCACGCCGACCACGAGCAGAACTGCTCCACGTCGACCGTGCGGATGGTGGCCTCGGGCGGCGCCAACCTCTACGCGTCGGTCTCCGCGGGCGTCGCGGCGCTGTGGGGGCACAAGCACGGCGGCGCGAACATGGCCGTCATCGAGATGCTGCAGGACATCCACGACGGCGACTTCTCCGTCGACGACTTCGTGCGGATGGCGAAGGACAAGACGTCGGGCGTGAAGCTGATGGGCTTCGGGCACCGCGTCTACCGAAACTTCGATCCGCGCGCGAAGGTGCTGAAGGCGGCGGCCGACGACCTGCTCGACCGCATGCACATCACCGACCCGCTCCTCGACATCGCCCGCGAGGTGGAGGCGGCCGCCCTGGCCGACGACTACTTCGCGGAGCGGAGGCTGTACCCGAACGTCGACTTCTACTCGGGCATCATCCTGCGCGCGCTCGGCATCCCGGAGAACATGTTCACGGTCATGTTCGCGATGGGCCGCGCGCCGGGCTGGATCTCCCACTGGCGCGAGGTGAACGCCAACCCGAACCAGCGCATATACCGGCCCCGGCAGGTGTACACGGGCCGGCCGCTCACCCAGTGGGAGCCGCGCGCCGTCCGCAAGCCGCGACGGGGTTGGCTCGGCCGGGGCCGCTGATCAGGAGCCCTCGGGCCAGTTGTCCGGCGTCGGGGCCCCGCCCTCAACGACCCGCTCGCGGGCGTGGTCGCGGTCGGTCCACGAGTCCTTGGGGCGGTAGCCCAGCTCGAGCATCGTGTTGGTCATGTCCCAGCGGCGGTTGGGGTTGTCGGAGACCGCGTAGTAGAGGCCGAACCGCACCTCGGCCTCGATGGCCCGTCGGACCACCTCGACGGTGTCGTCCTCGCTGAGCCACATGGCGCGCAGGATGTCCTCGTCGACGGTCAGGGGATCGGCGCTCACCCAGCCGATCCGCAGCGCGATGAAGTCGATCCCGTGCTCGTCGTGGTAGAAGCGGCCGAGCGCCTCGCCGAAGATCTTGGACACCCCATAGAGGGAGTCGCCGCGGGGGAGCTGGTGCGGGTAGACCGGCCACTCCTCGTGCCGGTCGTACATCCCCATGGCGTGGTTGGAGGAGGCGAAGACGAAGCGTCGCACCCCCGCCTCCCGTGCGGCCTCGAGGACGTTGCGGAAGCCGATGATGTTGGCCTGCAGCACGTCGACCCAGCTGGACTCGGGGGAGGCGGAGCCCGCCATGTGGACGACGGTGTCGATGCCGTCCATGAGGGCGCGGACCTCGTCGTAGTCCGTGAGGTCGGCGCGACGCAGCGTCTTCTCCTGGCGCTCGTTCTTCGGGGTCCGGCCGTGCTCGACGATGTCGTACTCGTCGCGCAGCCGCTCGGCGAGCAGCATGCCCACCCCGCCGGTCGCGCCCGTGATCAGGATTCGTCGTGTCATGGCCCCAGTCTTGCGCGCGACGGGGGCAGGACTAGGCCGAGCCGAACCGCCGCTCGCGCGTGGCGTACTGCTCGACCGCCGCCCACAGGTCGCGGCGGTCGAAGTCGGGCCAGAGCCGGTCCATGAAGATCATCTCCGCGTAGGCGGACTGCCACAGGAGAAAATTCGACGTGCGCTGCTCCCCGGAGCTGCGCAGGAACAGGTCCACGTCGGGGATGTCGGGCTCGTCCAGGAAGCGCGCGAACCGCTGCTCGGTGAGCCGCTCCGGGTCCAGCTTCCCGGCCACCGCCTGGCGGGCGATCTCCCTGGCCGCGTCGACGATCTCCGCCCGGCCCCCGTAGTTGACGCAGAACTGGAGCGTGATGGTGTCGTTGTGCCGGCTCATCTCCTCGGCGGTCTCGAGCTCCCGGATCACCGAGCCCCACAGCCGGGGCCTCCGCCCCGCCCACCGGATCCGCACGCCGAGGTCGTTCAGCTCGTCGCGCCGCCGGTGGATCACGTCGCGGTTGAAGCCCATCAGCCAGCTCACCTCGTCTGGGGAGCGCTTCCAGTTCTCCGTCGAGAAGGCGTAGGCGGAGACGTACTTGATGCCGACCTCGATGGCGCCGTGGATGACGTCCAGCAGCGACGCCTCGCCGCGCGCGTGCCCGTCAGTGCGATTGAGCCCCCGCTGCTTGGCCCACCGCCCGTTGCCGTCCATCACGATCGCCACGTGCCGGGGCAGCGCCTTCGCCGGGATCTTCGGGGGCTGCGCGCCGCTGGGGTGCGGGGTCGGGCGTCGGCGAGGCTCGGGCATGGTCAAAGGGTAGCGACCTAAGCTGGACGGGTGCCCACCTATCGTGATGAAGCCGTCGTGCTGCGTACCCACCAGTTGGGCGAGGCCGACCGCATCATCACGCTGCTCTCGCGGCGCCACGGGAAGGTGCGCGCGGTGGCGCGCGGGGTGCGCCGCAGCTCGTCGAAGTTCGGCAGTCGGCTGGAGCCCTTCAACCACATCGACGTGCAGTTCGCCCAGGGCCGAGGGTCGCTGGAGGTGATCGCCCAGTGCGAGGCGATCCACCCGAGCAAGCTCGGCGCCGACTACGTCCGGTTCACCGCCGCCGAAGTGCTCGTCGAGACCGCCGATCGGCTCGTCGCCGAGGAGGGGAGCCCGTCGCAGCAGCAGTACAAGCTGTTGCTCGGCGCGTTGCGCGCGCTCGAGACCGACAGGCACCCGGCCGCGCTCGTCGTGGACTCCTACCTGCTGCGGGCGCTGGCCACCGCCGGCTACGGAGTCTCGATCGGCGAGTGCAGCGGCTGCGGCCAGGCCGAGGTGGGCTGGTTCGCCCCGCACGGCGGGGGCGCGAGCTGCACGAACTGCAAGGAGCCGAGCTCGGTCCGGTTCGACCCGCAGGCGCAGCGGCACATGGGCGCGCTGCTCTCGGGCGACTGGGCGACGGCGGAGGGCAGCGACCGGGAGGTGGCCAAGCGCGTCGACGCGATCATCGTGGCGTTCGCGACGTGGCACCTGGACCGCGCGCTGCGCTCCCTACCGTTCTTCGAGCGCTGAGCAGTCGGCGCAGAGCCCGAAGATCTCGAGCTCGTGCCCCGCGTCGGTGAAGCCGTGCTGACGGGCCACCGAGCCCGCCCACTCCTCGACGGCCTCGGCCTCGATCTCCACCGTGAACGCGCACTCCCTGCACACCAGGTGGTGGTGGTGACCTGGGGTGCAGGCGCGGTAGGCGACCTCCCCCTCGGGGGTGCGGACGATGTCGACCTCGTGGGCGTCCGCCATCGACTGGAGCGCGCGGTACACCGTCGCGAGTCCGACCCGGTCGCCGGAACCCTGCAATTCGGCGTGGACCTGCTGGGCCGTCTTGAAGTCGTCGCAGCCGACGAGGAAGTCCCGTACGGCGGCGCGCTGCCAGGTGTTGCGTCTAGTGCTCGTCATAGTGGTCCCCGTGGCGGGCGTGACGGTGCCCGTCGTGGATGTAGTCGTAGTGGTCGCCGTGCTGGATGAGGTTGCCGGCGCGGAGGTGGGCGGCGAACTCGTCGTCGTGGTTCTCGGCCGGGATGTGCGGGTGCTGGCCGTGGTCCTCGATGTAGGGGATGAACCGGTCGGTGCGCTTCACGTAGCGGCCGAACGCCCAGGCCACGCCCAGCAGCAGGATCGCCGTCACGACGATCGTGGCGCCAGTGGCGGTGTCGAGGAAGAACGACGCGAACGTGCCGATCACGGCGGCGAGCCCGCCGATCCCCATGGCCCCGAAGAAGGCGCCGCGGAAGCTCACGAACAGCTGTTGGGCGGTGGCGACGGGGATCACCATGAGGGCGGAGATCAGCAGCAGCCCGACGGTCCGCATCGAGATCGTGACGGCCACGGCCGCGAGCACGACGATGAGCAGGTTGAGCAGCCGCACCCTCAGCCCGAGGACGCGGGAGTACTCCTCGTCGACGCTGACGGCGAACAGCCGCGGCGCGAGCCCGATGGTGAGGGCCAGCATCACGACGGCGAGGGCGACGATGATCGCGATGTCCGTGGCGGTGACGGTGGTCAACGACCCGAACAGGAAGCTGCTCAGCCCGGCCGCGCCCTGACCGGCCACGCCGGCCATCAGGACGCCGGCGGCGAGCCCGCCGTAGAACAGGATCGCGAGGCCGAGGTCGCCGGACGTCTTGCCGGACTGCCGCAGCAGCTCGACGACGACGGCACCGACCACCGCGGTGACCACGGCCACCGGCAGCGGCGACTGCCCGGTCATCAGCGCGAGACCCACACCCATGATGGCGACGTGGCCGAGGCCGTCGCCGAGCAGGCTCAGCCGCTTCTGCACGATGTAGGTGCCGACGGAAGGGGCGAGCAGCCCGCTCAGGATGGCGGCGATCAGGGCACGCTGGAAGAAGGGGAGCGCGAGGATCTCGATCATGTCAGGTTCCCAGGGTGTCTTGGAGGCCGAAGACCGATTGCTCGGGCTCGGGCGTGGCGTGGGCGGGGTTGGCGTCGTGGTGCACGTCGGTGACCCGCCCGTCGCACAGGGTGACGTTGCGGTCGAGCTCCACCGCGCCGATCTCGTGCAGCACGACGAGCAGGCCCGCACCGCCGTGGACGAGGTCGCCGAGGAGGTGTCCGAGGCCCTCCTGCGAGTGGAGGTCGACGCCCGCCATGGGCTCGTCCATCACGAACAGGTCCGGCTCGGTGGCCAGCGCGCGGGCGATGAGCGTGCGCTGCTTCTGGCCGCCGGAGAGCGCCGCGAACGGCCAATCGGCCCGGTCCGAGAGCCCGACCGACTCCAGCGACTCGTCGATCGCCCGCCGGTCTGCGCGGTTCGGCCAGCCGAACGGCGCGTGGTGCGGCAGCCGGCCCGACGACGCGACCTCGCGCACGGTGGCGTTGGGCACGTTGATCGCCGAGTGTTGGGGCACGTAGCCGATCCGTTTCCAGTCGTGGAACTGGCCGACGGGCTGCCCGAACAGCCGCAACTCGCCGGAGACGTGCGGGATGAGGCCCACGACGGTGCGGATCAGCGTCGACTTGCCCGACCCGTTGCCGCCGTGGAGGCCGACGGCCTCGCCGGGCGCCACCTCGAGGCTGACGTCGCGCAGCACCGGGATGCCCCCGTAGGAGACGTAGAGGTTCCTCGCCTCGACGAGGAGGTCACCGGCAGTCATTGGCCTGCTTCAGGGCTTCGAGGTTCGCGCGCATGATCGAAGGGTAGTCCTCGCCGGGGGAGTTCTCGCTGACGCCCTCGAGCGGGTCGAGGATCGCGGTGCGGAGCCCGAGGTCGCCGGCGATGGCCTCTGCCACGGCGGGGGAGGTGAGGGTCTCGAAGAAGATGGTGGTCACGCCGTGTTCGCGGGCCAGTTCGTGCACCTCGGCGATGCGCGCCGGCGACGGCTCGCCCTCGGGGTTCACGCCGGCGATCCCGATCTCCGTCAGGTCGTAGGAGTCCGCAAGGTAGCCGAACGCTTGGTGGGTGGTGACGAACTCCCGGCGCAAGCACTCCTCGAGCCCAGAACGGAACTCCTCGTCGAGCGCCTCCATCTCCTCGTGGAGGCCGGCCGCGTTCGCCTCGAACTGGTCTGCGAGGTCGGGGTGCGACTCGGCCAGCTTCGCCGCGATGGCGTCACCCACGGCCGCGACGCGCAGGGGGTCCTGCCAGAAGTGGGGATCGTGCACGCCGTGGTCCTCGTGCCCCTCCTCGTCCGCGTGTGCGTCCTCGCTCTCGTCGGCGTGCTCGTCCTCGTCGGCGTGCTCGTCCGCCTCGATCAGGTCGGCCGCCTCGGTCACGTCGAGCACGTTCTCGTTGCCGGACTGGGCGACGGCCTCGTCCACCGCGGGCTGGAACTGGTCGAGGTACACGACGAGGTCGGCGCTGCCCAGGTCGGCGATCTGGCTGGGCTTCAACTCGAGGTCGTGCGCCTCGACACCCGGCTGGGTGAGCGTCTGCACGTCGGCGGCGTCCCCGAGGACCTGCTCGGCGGCGTACTCGAGCGCGTAGAAGCTCACCACTACCTGCGGGCGGTCGCTGTCCGAGGCCGGCTCGGCTCCACAGGCCGCGAGCGTGAGCGCGGCGGGGAGGAGCAGCGGCAGAAGTTTCGAAGGCATGAGAATCATTATCAACTAGCGCCAGCGACGGGGCAAGTCGGGCGTGGTGTTGAATGGACCCATGTTCGCCATCAGCCGATTCGTCGAGGTCGACGACGCCTTCCTCCAGCAAATCGAGTCCGTCGCCGAGTTCTGGCGCGCGAAGGAGGGCAACGTCTTCGTCGAGGTGCTCCGCAACATCGACGACCAGGGGCTGTGCGCGCTGCTCAGCAGGTGGGAGAACGTCCGCGCCTACCGCTACGCGTTCTCCGGGTACGACGCCAAGATGCTGCTCACCCCCGTCTTCCTCAAGGCCGTCGACGAACCCAGCGCCTACCTCCGACCCGATGAGTTCTGAGGTGCGTCCGGTGGCGACGCCGAACCGCCCGGCCATCGACGCGGTCGTCCTCGACCTCGGGAACGTCCTGGTGGGCTGGGACCCCTACCTGCCCTTCGCCGGTTCGATGTCGCGGGAGGAATGGCAGCGCTTCGCCACCGAGATCGACTTCCCGCTGCTCAACGCGATGACCGACCGCGGGGTGCCGATCGCCGAGGTGGTCGCGCTCGCGGCGCGCAAGGGGCCCGCGCTGGGCGACGCGCTCCGCGGCTACTACGACAACTTCGAGCGGTCGCTCACCGGGCCCGTGCCGGGGGTCGCGGAGATCGTCGACGAGCTGCGCGCCGCCGGGCTGCGGCTGGTGGGGCTCACCAACTGGTCGGCCGAGACGTTCCACCACGCCGAGGGGGCGGCCCCCGCGATCGCCCGCCTCGACGCCGTCGTGGTCTCGGGTCGCGAGCGGTTGATCAAGCCCGACGCGGCGATCTTCCGCCGCCTGGCCGAGCGATACGACCTCGTCCCCGAGCGGACCGTCTTCGTCGACGACAGCAGCCCGAACACCGATGCGGCCGCCGCGCTCGGCTTCGTGACCGTACTCTTCACGTCGGCACCACGGCTGCGGCGCGAGCTGCAGCGGCTCGGGATCCTGGAGGCCTGATGGACACGAAGATCGCACTCGAGACGGCCGGGGTGGCGCTGTTGCTGCGCAGCGGCGACGACGGGCTGCCGGAAGTCGTCCACTGGGGCGCCCCACTCGGGCCGGTGGACGAGGCGGGGTTCGACGCCCTGACGGCCGGTGCGGCGTGGATGTTCGCCGGCAACTCGCTCGACGAGCCCCTCCGGCTGGGCGTCCTCCCGGAGGCCCGCTTCGGTTGGACCGGCACCCCCGGGCTCGTGGGTTCCCGGGACGGCCGCGACTGGAGCCCGGCGTGGCGCGTCGAGGCGGTGCGGGTCGACGGTGCCGCGGTGGAGGGCTTCGTCGCCGGCGGCCCCGCGCTCGTCGAGTACGAGGCGCGGGCTGCCGACCTGCTGCTGGGGATCACGGTCGAACTGCTCGCCAGCGGGCTCGTCCGCATGCGGGCCCAGCTCACGAACATCGCTGCCGAGGCCTACACGGTCGAGGAACTGACGCCCCGGATGCCGGTTCCTTCGCGGGCATCCGAGGCGCTGGACTTCGCCGGCCGATGGGGCGCGGAACGGATGCCCCAGCGGAGGGCGCTGGGGGTCGGGGCCCACCGTCGAGAGGGGCGGCATGGCCGCACGGGAGCGGACTCGGCGTTCGTGCTCAGCGTCGGCACGCCCGGATTCGGCTACTCCGACGGTGAGGTCTGGGCCGTCCACACGGCCTGGAGCGGCAACCACATCCACACCGTCGAGCGGGACTTCATCGGCGCCCAGACGCTGGGCGGCGGGGAGTTGTTGCTCCCCGGGGAAGGGCGGCTCGGTCGCGGCGAGAGCTACTCGTCGCCGTGGGTGTACTTCAACCACGCCGCCGGCCTCGACGCCCAGGCAGCCAGGTTCCACCGGCACCTCCGTTCGCTCGACGTGCACCCCGCACCCGAGCGGCCCGTCACCCTGAACGTCTGGGAGGCCGTCTACTTCGACCACGACCTCGACCGCCTGCTGGACCTCGCCGAGCGCGCCGCGGCGCTGGGCGTGGAGCGGTTCGTCCTGGACGACGGCTGGTTCGGCGACCGCCGGAACGACCGGGCGGGGCTCGGAGACTGGGTCGTCAGCGAGGAGGTGTGGCCCGACGGGCTGCACCCGCTCGTCGACCGCGTGAAGGAACTCGGGATGGAGTTCGGGCTCTGGACCGAGCCGGAGATGGTCAACCTCGACTCCGACGTGGCCCGCGCCCACCCCGACTGGGTGATGCAGCTCGACGACCGGTTGCCGATACCTGCGAGGCACCAGCAGGTGCTGAACCTAGCCGTCCCCGGCGCCTTCGACCACGTGCTCGGTCAACTGGACGCGATCTTCGCCGGGTACGCGATCGACGCGGTGAAGTGGGACCACAACCGCGACCTGGTGGACGCCGGGACCGCCCCCGCGGGGCGGGCGGCCGTCGCTGCGCAGACCCGGGCCTACTACCGGCTCTTCGACGAGCTGCGCGCCCGCCATCCTCACATCGAGTTCGAGTCCTGTTCCTCGGGTGGTGCCCGGATCGACCTCGAGGTGCTGGAGCGGGCGCAGCGGGTGTGGGTGTCCGACAACATCGACCCCGACGAGCGGCAGCGGATGCTCTGGTGGACCTCCCAGATGGTGCCGCCGGCGCTGCAGGGCAGCCACATCGCCTCGGGCCGCTCACGGGTCACCGGGCGCGTCCACGACCTGGCGTACCGGGCGGCGACCGCCGTCTTCGGCCACCTCGGCATCGAGTGGGACCTCGCCGAGGCGACCGACGACGAACTGCGCGAACTCCGCTGGTGGATCGACTGGTACAAGCGCAACCGCGTGACCCTCCTCCGGGGGACGCTCGTGCGGGCCGACGTCGAGGGTCACTGGTTCAAGGGCATCGTGACGCCCGAACGTGCCATCTACTCGCTGGCCGCGAAGGAGGTGACGCCCACGGGGTCGACGGGGCTGCTGCGGTTCCCGGGACTGGACCCGGAAGCCCGCTACGCCGTGCGCACCGTGAACCGCCAGCCGGTGCCGGAGGCGCTCCAGGTGCCGTGGCTGCGGCTGCCGGAGGTGGTGCTCACCGGCGCCCAGCTCGCAGGTGCGGGACTCCGGGCGCCGATCCTGCAGCCGTCGTCCGCGGTCCTGTTCGAGCTGGAGCGCCTGGGCTGAATCAGCCGACGATCGGGAGGCCGGTGGCGTCCGCCGCCTGCTGGACGGACCCGAGGTTGGTCACGTCGGTGAACCCGGCCCGCTCCATCATCGCCACCGCCTGGCTGGACCGGTTGCCGGATCGGCAGTAGACGAAGTACTCGGCGTCCGGGTCGAGCTCGGGGAGCGAGGCCTCGAACTGGCCGCCGGTCAGGTCCAGCAGCCGCGCGCCGTCGAGGTGACCCTCGGCGTACTCCGCCGGGGTGCGGACGTCGAGCACGATCGACTGCTCATCGAGTTCCGCGGTCGCCGCCCGGCCAGCACCGGGCGTGCTGTTGCAGGCCGTGGCGGTGATGAGCGCGATGGCGGCACCGATAATGAGGGATCTCGTCACATTCATGGGTTCTCCTTGCGTTTCAATGATGCGCCCGCGGACCGTCAGGCCGCTCGACCCTCGACGACGCTCCGGGACCAGGCGGCGTAGGAGCCCTCGAGCTCCACCACGTCGAAGCCCTCACGGCGCAGCGCGCTGGCGACGACGCTGTTCCGTACGCCGGTCTCGCAGTACGTCACGATGCGCCGGTCGCGGGGCAGCTCGTCGAGGTGCCAGAGGATCCGTCCGCCGCCGAGCTGGTGCGCGCCGGGGATGTGGCCATCGGCGTACTCCGTCTTGTTCCGGACGTCGATGAGCAGCGCATCCTCGATGCCGTCCAGTTCGGAGGGCTGGACCAGTGGCGGACGGACGAGGTCCAGTCCCTCGACGGAACGGGTGTAGCCGGTGACCCGGTCGATCCCGACCCGCACGAGGTGGTCACGGAAGTCGGACGCCTCGTCGGCGTCGTGGGCGAGTACCACCAGCGGCCGGGTCTCCCTCCTCGGGTCGTAGACCCAGGCGCCGTAGCTCGCGGCCTTGGCCACCCCGGGGATGTTGAGCGACCGCGCCACGGTGCCGTCGTGCACCGCGTGCTGGTCACGGGTGTCGACCAGGATCACCTCGTCGTCCGCGAGAGCGGCGCGCAGCTGATCCGCCGGCTGCTCCTCGAGTGCCGGAAGCTCCCCCAACAGGGCAGGGCCTTGCCGGTTCGCGGCCTTCATACGGGCGAAGTAGGCGTGGGCGTCGGGCTGCCCGCCGAGGAGCTCGTCGACGAATCCCTGCTCGTCGTCCTCGGCCAGGTATCGGTTCCACCAGGAGAACGCGCGCTCGTAGCCCACGGTGGAGGTGGGGATCGCGCCGAGCGCCTTGCCGCAGGCGCTCCCCGCGCTGTGGGCGGGCAGCACCTGGACGTAGTCGGGGAGCGTCAGGAAGCGGTCCCGCAGGCTGGCGAACAGGGCGCGCGCACCGCCGAAGCGGGTGTCGACGCGGCCCGCGGCCTGGTCGAGGAGGTCGGGGCGGCCGACGTCGCCGACGAAGACGAAGTCCCCGGTGAGCATGTACCCGGGGCCGTCCGCCTGGGCGCCGTCGGTGATGAGGAAGGAGAGATGCTCCGGCGTGTGGCCCGGAGTGTGGACCGCGCGGACCCGGATGTTGCCGAGGACGATCTCGTGGCCGTCCTTCATGCGCACCGCGTCGTCGAATCCCGCACCGTAGGTCCAGTCCGGGCCGCCCTCGTCCGAGACGTACATGCGCGCCCCGGTCCGCTCGGCGAGTTCGCGGGTGCCCGACAGGTAGTCGGCGTGGATGTGGGTCTCGGTGACACCAGTGATCCGCATCCCGTTCTTGCGGGCGATCTCCAGGTACACGTCGACGTCGCGTCGCGGGTCCACCACGAGCGCAATGCCGTGCGCCTGGCAGCCGATCACGTAGCTGGCCTGCGCCAGGTCCTCGTCATAGATGCGTTCGAGCAGCATGTTCGCTCCTTCAGCGCTGGTTCCCGGCGGCGCACTGGCAGCGCTCCGACTGGGGGACGCCCGCCAGGGCGGACTCGACGTGCTGACCGCAGCCGGCCCACGTGGGCTTGTTGCAGACGTTGCAGGTGACTCGTGCACACATGTGGTTCCTCCTATATACGTGGATACCCCCAGGGGGTCAATACAAGATACCCCGGGGGGTATACGTCTTGTCAACTCCGCCTCCGGCCGGCGGGGCACGTGGGGAGGTTCGCGTAGAATCCCGTTGGTCCCGAACCCGGAGAAGGAGAACATGGTCGCCCCCCTGCGCCTGCACGCACCGAGCCGCCGCGACGCCGTTGTGGTGGACCTTCCCGTGGTGCTCGCGCCCATGGCCGGGGTGACCAACGCCGCGTACCGGCAGCTCTGTCGCGAACAAGGAGCGGGACTCTACGTGTGCGAGATGATCACCTCCCGAGGGCTCGTGGTCGGCGACCGCAAGACGAAGGACATGCTGCAGTTCGACCCCGGGGAGGCCACCCGGTCGGTCCAGCTCTACGGCGTGGACGCCCAGCCGATGGCCGACGCGGCCCGCATCCTGATCGAGCAGTACGCCGTCGACCACATCGACCTCAACTTCGGTTGCCCCGTCCCCAAGGTCACCCGCAAGGGCGGCGGCGGGGTCCTCCCGTACAAGCGCGACCGTCTTCGGGACATCGTGCGCGCGACGGTGCGCGCGGCCGACGAGTACGGGGTGCCCGTCACGATCAAGACCCGGGTGGGGATCGACCGGGCCCACGAGACCTTCCTCGACGCGGGGCGCATCGCCCAGGACGAGGGCGCGGCCGCGATCGCCCTCCACGGGCGCACCGTCCAGCAGGCCTACTCGGGCGAGGCGGACTGGAAACGGATCGCCGAGCTCAAAGAGGCCGTCGACATCCCGGTGCTCGGCAACGGCGACATCTGGGAGGCGGAGGATGCGCTGCGCATGATGCGCGAGACCGGGTGCGACGGCGTGGTGATCGGTCGCGGCTGCCTGGGGCGCCCGTGGCTGTTCCGCGACCTCGCCGCCGCCTTCGCCGGCGACACCGAGCGTCGCCGTCCCCGTCTGGGTGAGGTCGGCCGGATGATCCTGCGCCACGCCGAGCTGCTGACCGGGATCATGGGGGAGCGGGGCATCGTCGACCTCCGCAAGCACATGGCCTGGTACTTCAAGGGCTATCCCGTGGGCGAGCTACGCCGACGGTTCGCCATGGTCTCCTCGATGGAGGAGCTCACCGAGCTGGTCGGGCTGCTGGACGCCGACGCAGAGTTCCCCGAGAGCGAGCTCGGCACGCCCCGGGGGCGCCAGGGGAGTCCGCGCGGCAAGGTGGTCGTGCCACATGGGTGGTACGACGACACCAGCGGCATGGACCTCGACCTCGGCGAGGCAGAACTGGACACCAGCGGTGGCTGAGCACGTGGAGCCCATGCCGCGCGCCCGGTTGTGGGCACGGACCATGCACGGCCACGCCGACGAGGACATCGTCACCGCCCACGCCGGTTCCGACGCGGGCATCCGTCTCGTCGGGCCGCGGCTCCGCGAGCAGCGGGAGGAGATCGAGCGGGCCACGCTCGACCCCGCCGCCACCTTCGCCGTCGGTGCCGGGAACCGGGCACGGCAGGAGGAGCCCGACCGCTTCCGCACGTGCTTCGAGCGCGACCGCGACCGCATCGTCCACTCCACCGCCTTCCGCCGACTGGCAGGGAAGACCCAGGTGGTGGTCTACCCGACCGACCACCAGCGCACCCGGCTCACGCACGCCCTGGAGGTGGCGCAGTGCGCCGTCGCGATGGCGCGGGGCATCGGGGCGAACGTCACGTTGGCCGACGCGATGGCGCTGGGCCACGACTGCGGGCACGGACCCGGCGGCCACGCCTCCGAGGACGCCTTCGACGAGTTCATCCCCGAGGGCTACGACCACGGCCCGTGGGGCGCCGATGTCGTGCTCGCCGGCCTCAACCTGTGCGCGGAGACGCTGGACGGCATCCGGAACCACTCCTGGTCGCGCCCCGCACCGTCGACGATCGAGGGCGAACTGGTCAGCTGGGCGGACCGGATCGCCTACTGTGCCCACGACCTCGAGGACGCGATCCACGCGGGCATCGTCACGCCGGACGACGTGCCGGCGCAGGTCCGCGAGGTCGCCGGGGTGACCCGACGCCAGCAGCTGGCCACGTTCATCAACGGCGTGATCGACACCACGACCGCCACCGGCCGCGTCGGGTTGGACCCCGACCGCGCCGCCGCGCTGGCCGAGCTCCGCAGGTTCAACTACGAACGGATCTACACGCGCCCCGAATCGGTGCGGCAGTCGCACACGGTGGTGGAGATCCTGCGCTCCCTGGTGAGCTTCTACCTCGAGCAGCCGTCGGAGATGCCCGACGAGTACCGCACCGAGGACCTGGTGCGCGGCGCGGTGACCTACGTAGGGGGCATGACCGACCGCTTCGCCTTCGAGCAGGCGCGACGCCTGTTGGGTTGGGACCCGCGGAAGCTGCCGCGCGGCATCGGCCGGGGCGCCTGACGCGGTGCCAGAATGGGCCGCGTGAGCTCCAGCAACGGCAGGATGGCGTGATGTTCGGACGATGGCGGCGAGACCAGTACACCGAGGAGCGGCTGGCCGCGCTGGAGCGCAGGCCCGACCCGGTGGTGGTCGTGGAGCCGCCGCGACGGGAGACCGGCGCGTGGACGGACGACTTCGGACGCTTCGCGACGAGGTCGCTGCAGTTGATCATCGTGCTCGCGCTGGTGGCCGCCGCCATCTGGGGCATGACGATCCTAAGCACCGTCGCGATCCCGATCCTCCTCGCGCTCATCTTCGCGAGCACGTTCTGGCCTCTCACCCGATGGCTGCGTGCGCGCGGCCTCCCCGACGCGCTCATCGCCACGCTGGAACTGCTCGGGATCCTGCTGCTCCTGGGTGGCGTCGGCTCCCTCGTCACATGGGCGGTCAGCGGTCAGTGGGACGAGATCGCGGGCAGCGCGCGGGAGGGCTTCACGCAGCTGCTCGCATGGGTCGACTCCCTGCCCTTCGCCTTCGACCTCCCGGATCTCGACGAGGTGATCGACCAGGTCATCGACTTCGTCTCCTCGGCCCAGTTCGGCGCCGGGGCGCTGGCTGGGGTCGGCGTGGTGGCGACGTTCATCACCGGCCTGCTGCTGATGATCGTCGTCCTGTTCTTCTTCCTCAAGGACGGACCCGCCATCTGGCAGTTCCTCCTGCGGCCCTTCAGCGGCGAGTCGTACGCCCGCGCTGAGCGCATGGGGGAGAAGACGGTGCAGACGCTGGGCGCCTACGTGCGGGGCACCGCCACGGTGGCGCTGGTGGACGCCGTGGCCATCGGCGTGGGACTGGCAATCCTGGGCGTGCCGCTGGCGCTGCCGCTCGCGGTCGTGGTCTTCCTGTTCTCCTTCATCCCACTGGTGGGCGCCACGCTCGCCGGAGCCATCGCCGCCCTGGTCGCGCTCGTGGCCAACGGGCCGGTGAACGCGCTCATCGTCGTCGCGATCGTGGTGGGCGTGAACCAGCTGGAGGGCAACCTGCTGCAGCCCGTGGTCATGGGTCGGGCGCTGCAGCTGCACGCGCTCGTCATCCTGCTCGCGCTGACCGTGGGCACCGTGGTCGCGGGCATCCTCGGCGCCGTGCTGGCCGTGCCGATCGCCGCCGTCGCGTGGGGCGTGATCAAGGTCTGGGACGGCCCGGACCTGGCGCACAAGTGGTTCCGGGAACGACCGCGGGAGACCTGACCCCACCGCCCGGCCCGACCGCTGGCATCCGGCTACTATTGCGTTCGTGGCAGGACGGATCAGGGACGAGGACATCGCGAGGGTGCGCGAGCGGTCCCGGATCGACGAGATCGTCGGCGAGTACGTCATGCTCCGCAACGCGGGCGGCGGCTCCCTCAAGGGCCTGTGCCCGTTCCACGACGAGAAGACGCCCAGCTTCCAGGTGACCCCGTCGCGCGGCTTCTACTACTGCTTCGGCTGCGGGGAGGGTGGCGACGTCATCACGTTCCTCCAGCGGCAGCAGAACCTCACGTTCGTCGAGGCGGTGCAGACGCTGGCCGACCGCGTCGGCGTCGAGCTGGTGTTGGAGGACGACGGCCAGCCCGCGTCCAAGCCGGGGCTCCGCAAGCGGGTGCTCGAGGCCAACCAGGCCGCCGAGGACTTCTACGCCGCCCAGTTGGAGACTCCGGAGGCGCTCACCGCGCGCGTGTTCCTGGACGCCCGCGGCTTCACGCGTGAGCACGCACTCCACTTCCGTGTCGGCTACGCGCCGAAGCACGGACAGGCGCTGCGGCAGACGCTGCGGGCCAAGGGCTTCGACGACGAGGTGCTCAAGGCCGCAGGGCTGATCCGCGAGTTCGGCCGCGACTTCTTCACCGGCCGGTTGCTCTGGCCCATCCGCGACTCCGCCCAGTCGGTGCTCGGCTTCGGCGGCCGCCGGATCTACGACGACGACCGGCTGCCCGCGAAGTACATCAACACCCCCGAGACGCTCGTCTACAAGAAGTCGCACGTGCTCTACGGGCTCGACCTGGCGCGCAAGGAGATCGGCAAGCGCTCGCAGGCGGTCATCGTCGAGGGCTACACCGACGTCATGGCCGCCCACATCGCCGGCGTCGAGACCGCAGTGGCGTCCTGCGGCACCGCCTTCGGCGACGACCATGCGCGCGTCCTGCAGCGGCTGCTGGGGGCACAGGGCGGCCTCCACGGTGAGGTCATCTTCACCTTCGACGGGGACGCCGCCGGTCAGGCCGCCGCGCTCAAGGTGTTCAAGGGCGACCACAACTTCGTCGCCCAGACGTACGTGGCCGTCGAGCCGTCGGGTCTTGACCCCTGCGACCTGCGCATCCAGTCGGGCGACGCGGCGGTGCGGGAGCTCGTCGCGCGGCGCGTCCCGCTGTACCGGTTCGTGATGGAGAACATCGCCAAGAACTACGACCTCGACCGGGCGGAGGGCCGGGTCGGTGCGGCGCGGGAGGCGGGTGAGCTCGTCGCCTCCATCCGCGACCAGTCGCTGGTCAACCAGTATTTGCGCGACCTCGCACAGATCCTGGGCATGGACGTCGACGAGGTCCGCCAGGAGGTGCAGCACCGTCGCGGGCCGCGTGAGGCGCCCGCCCCGGAGCCGGAGCCGGTGGTGCAGACCACGGCCGACTGGCCCAGCCCCGACGACCGCGCGCTGCGGCTCGAGCGGGACACGCTCAAGCTGATGCTGCAGCACCCCGAGACGTTCGACGCGGACTGGAACGGCGTGCAGGCGACGGACTTCACCCACCCGGGTTACGCCGCGGTGATGCGGCTGATCCGGTCGGTGCCGCTGGCGGCGAACTGGGACGACGGGCTCCGCGCGGCCGCGCCGACCGAACTGACCCGCCAGCTCCTGATCTCACTGCTCGTGGAGCCGCTCCTGCGTGAGCCCGACGAGAACTATTCGCTCGTCCACTCGTCCCGGCTGCAGCTGGCGCGCGTCGCGCGGATCATCGGCGACCTGAAGTCCCGGCTGCAGCGCACCGACCCCACCAAGGACGAGACCGCCTACCGCGCGCAGTTCGCGGAGCTCACCCAACTTGAGATGGAGCGCAAGCGTCTCACGCTCATGAGCCTGGGCTGACCGGCGGCACGAGCGCCTCGCGGATCTGTTCCAGCGCCCGGCCCTCCCACCGCGACACCGTCGACCTCGAGACGCCGAAGTGGGCGGCGATCTCCTCCTGCTGGCGGACGGGGCCCCCGAAGCCGAAGCGCATGCGCAGCAGCGGGCGGTAGCGCTCCTCGGCGAGCTCCAGCAGTTCCACGCAGGAGTCGTCGACGCGCGCGAAGGGGTCGTCGGGATCCGGGAGGTTGAGGAGCACGTCGGAATCGACCTGCTGCGCGAGCGCGACACGGGCCCGGCGGCTGCTGATCGACGTGTCGCCGTCCTCCAGTTGCCGTCGTAGGCGACGGTGGTAGCGGGAGGAGCTCAGCCACACGCTCGGCGCCTCGGTGGCCCAGATGCGCCGGTTGATGTGTTCGTGGGCGAAGCTGGTCAAGCGGTAGCCGAGGGCGGGGTCGAAGCGGCGGATCGCGTCGAGCAGGCCCAGACACCCCTCCTGGAACAGGTCGTCGACGTCGTCGCCCCGGTGACGCGCGGCGTCGAGTGCCAGGCGCATCACGAGCCGCAGGTTCGCCTGCCAGAGGACCTGCTCCGCGACGCGGCCGCGGGCGACGACCAGGCGGAGGAGCGGGTGGGCGGGGGAGAGGAGCCGGAGGCGCTGCGCATCGCGGCCGGCGGCGACGAGGAGCCCAAGGGCTTGTTGTTGCATCAGGGTGAGCCTCAGCTCGGGAAAGTCGATCATGCCGCCACCACACCAGCCGGCGGGACCGACGCGCACCGGTCTGGCCTCGGCTGTGGGCAGTCGGGAACGGACAACACTATTTGTCCACATGCTGCAAGATGGCCCCATGGCTACGTACGACCCCGATCTGGCCGACGCGCTCGGTGGCAAACCCCGCATCCTGGCGGAGGCCAGCGGCCGCGACGTGCGGCTCGTCGGCACCGCCGAGCACTTGGCGGAGTTCCGCGACGGCGAATGGCACGTGCTCGGCTGGCACGAGGTCGAGCGCGGCAGTTGGCGGGGGGAGACGCAGACCTTCCGGTGGTGGGACATGGGCGGCGGCAAGCACACCGCGGTCCTCGACTCGGAGGGCAGCCTCCCCGAACTGGTGCAGGAGCGCGTCCAGGCGTCCACCGTCGCGACGTTCCACTACGACCTCGAGCCCGGGGAGCTGCGCCTCGTCGCGCGGCGGCCCCTGGACGGGTCCAACTCCGTGCGTTTCTACGCGGTCACCAGCGGCGGCGCCTCGCTCGAGGACGAGGCCACGAGGCAGTTCGTCGTGCAGGAGACCGACCGCATCAAGCGCGAGTACGGCATGGATTAGCGTCGCGAAAAACGGTCTGCTAAGGTTTCACCTTGCGTGGTCAGCCACCAATCCCTGGTAGCTCAATTGGCAGAGCATTCGACTGTTAATCGAAGGGTTACTGGTTCGAGTCCAGTCCGGGGAGCCACGAAGAAAAACCGCCCTGTCGCCAGGGCGGTTTTCGTTTCTCCGGGGAGTCGACCGAGGGTCACCGAGAAAGTTGCCGGCCCACGTCCTGACCCCGTGGCGGGCCAAGATGGTGCGATGGCAGCAGACCTCAGCAAGATCCCGTCCCAGCAGCAGGAGTGGCCCGGCCGGACCGCGGAACTCGATCCCCAGCCCGACCATGGGGAAACCTCTTGGGTCGGCCGCGGGCGGCTCACCGGCAAGCGCGCCCTCATCACCGGCGGTGACTCCGGAATCGGCCGCGCCGTTGCCGTCGCCTTCGCCAAGGAGGGCGCCGACGTCGTCATTGCGCACCTGCCGGAGGAGGAGGACGACGCCCGCGAGACCCTGGAGCTCGTGCGTGCGCAGGGGCGGCGGGCGGAAGCCGTGGCCTCCGACCTGCGTGACGCGCGGGCCAACCAGGAACTGGCTTCCAAGGCGGTGGAGTTCCTCGGCGGCGTCGACACGTTGGTGTGCAACGCGGCCTACCAGATGGCCCATGACGAGATCGACGAGTTCCCCGACCAGCAGGTCGTCCGGACCTTCGAGACGAACGTGTTCGGCCCGTTCTGGCTGATCAAGGCGCTCGAAGATCACCTGAAGGGCGGGTCGGTCACGATCACCACGTCGGTGCAGGCGTTCAGCCCGTCGGAACAACTCCTCGACTACGCCGCGACGAAGGCCGCGCTGAACAACCTCGCGGTCAACCTGGCCGCCGAGCTCGGGGCCCAGGGCACGCGGGTCAACGCGGTGGCGCCGGGCCCGATCTGGACGCCGCTGATCCCTGCGACCATGCCGCCCGAGAAGGTGGAGGGATTCGGCGCGGACACCCCGCTCGGCCGCGCCGGCCACCCGATCGAGGTGGCCGCTGCCTTCGTGTTCCTCGCGTCCGATGAAGCCAGCTATGTCTCAGGGACGGTGCTGGGCGTCACCGGGGGCAAGCCGATCTTCTGAGGGCCGGACTCATTGAGCCCGTGACTGGGCCCGGGGCTCTTGGAGGTCTTCAACGTCCACCAGTGCGCCCTGCTCCCGCAGTGAACGACGCAGTTCATGTGGGTCGATCGCCCGTGGTGCGAGGCTGTGGCGCGCGCTGAGGGCAGCCGCAACCCCCGCAGCCTGCCCTGTGGCGGTGCATGTGGCCCCCACCCGGATGCTGCCCAACGCCTCGCGATCTGCGGAGATGCAGCGGCCAGTGGCGAGCAGTCCGTCCGTGTTGGCCGGTACGAGAGCACGATAGGGGATCCCGAAGGGCGCTGGGACGAACATGACATGCGCACCTGCCGCCTCGCCAGTCGGGTGGACGTCGATGGGCCATGCGCCGATCGCTATCGAATCTTCCTGCCGTGCACCGCCGCGAACGTCCGCGCCGGTGAGAGTGGTGACGCCGAGTAGCCGGCGGGTCTCCCTGATGCCGATCGTCGGGCTGGTCTGCTGGAGCCGCGCGGCTGCAAAACCGGGAACGTTGTCGCGGAAGTACTCGAAGAGCGATCGCGCGTCTCTCCGCCCTTGCACTTCAGCACGGGTGAGATCGCGGTTGTCAGTGGCGTCGCCAACAATGCGGACAGCGTTGACCCACACTGTCTCCTTGTCCATACCTCCCCACCAAGGTCCCCCGAAGACGGGCAGTTCTCCTCGCTCTCGGGCTGCGCGCATCGCTTGTCGGTCGATGGGCACGTCGTATCGCGAAAGCTGCGAATCAATGAGTCCCTGGTCGTCCAGGTCGCTCGGTTCCGGACCCACACGGACATGCGCCGGGGCATTGGGGTCGATGCCGGGCAGCGTGCGAACAGGGCCGACGTACATGGGCATCGTCATCGGCTGCAGCGTCTGGCCCTTGACCCAGTCCTGACCGGACCGTGCGATGATGTCTCCGTTGCCGGTGGCGTCGACCGTGGCTGCCGCGAGGATGGCCTCGCGACCCTCACGAGTCTCGATGAGGCAGCCCTTCACCACATCCCCTTCGACAATGGGGTAAGTGGCGAGCACGTGGAGCAGGAAGTCAACTCCGGCTTCCTCGAGAAGCTCGTCGGCGACAAGCTTCATCACCTCAGGGTCGGAGCTGATCACCCAACCATCGTGGTCGGTGGCGCCGCCAGCGGCTGTAGCCCGGCGAAGCCACTCACCTCCAATGCCGTCGACTACCCGTACTCGGTCGGGTTGGAGCCACGAGTTGTAGCCCGCGAGCGTGGTGACGAGACCTTGAGTCCACATGCCGCCGAACCCGCCGCTCTCCTCCACGAGGAACGTCTTCGCCCCACTCCGCGCCGCGGCCACGGCGGCCGCGATACCGGATGGCCCGCCGCCAACCACCAGGACATCGACGTGAGCGATTATGGGGACCTGTCGTGCCGCTTCTGCGTAGTACGTTCCAGACATCCGGAAGCCCCTCGTTGCTCGGCTCAGTGATTGGTGGATGCTCGGTGGACGAGCTCGGGCGCCAAGTATTGCTCGACGACTTCGGCTGTGGCGCTGCCATCGATCAGTGCGAGCAGTCGGGAGGTCGCCCGCCGGGCCGTTTCCACGGCGGGCAGACGAAGCGTCGTGAGCGGCGGATCGAGGAAACGCGAGAATGGATAGTCCCCCCAGCCAATGACGAGCACATCCTCGGGCACGCGGATACGACGTTCACGAAGCGCAGCGTAGAGCCCTAGGGCGAAGTAGTCATTGCCGGCCAAGAAGGCATCGGGAGTCCGGCCGGTTTCGAGAAGGTCACGCGCGACCCGGTAGGCATCTTCGCCGCGCCACAGTGACGCGCCCCGACGAGTGCGGCGGGAGGGCACCATGGAGACCTGATCGGGATGGAACCGAAGGCCTTCGGCCTCGACTGCAGAGCGAAAGCCCTCGATGCGGTGCGCAACGGTGGAGATCTTGAGATCTTCCTCGATCAGTACGATGTCCTTGGCGCCCGACCGGAGCACGGTCTCCGTCGTCATCCGTCGGCCAGCCACGTTGTCCGTCGAGTACAGGTCGACTTGGAAGCCAGGGAGTTCCCGGGCCACCAGAACCAGGGGAATGTGGGCATTGACGACGGCGCTCCACGGATTTGTCGGTCCCTGCACCGGCACACCTATTATCCCGTCGACGCCCGCGCTCAGGGCAGTATTGACGGCCGTCCGCTCGCGCTCGGGATCCTCGTCGGACAACAGTAGAAGCAGGGTGTACCCGGCTGCGATTGCCTGGTTCTCGATCTCGCTGACGAGGTCGTTGAAGAATGGATTGGCGAGGTCGGTAAGGATGACTCCGATGGTCTTCCGAAGGCCGAGTACCAGCGAACGTGCGTGCACATTCGGCACGTAGCCGATCCGCTCCGCCTCGGCCTTGATCAAACGCCGGGTCTTCTCGCTCACTCCAGACTTGTCGTTGAGTGCACGGGAGACGGTGTTGACAGACAGTCCGACGGCATCGGCGACACTCTGCAGCGTCCGTCGGGGGCGTCCAGAATCACCAGCTTGCTCCATGCTGTCCAGCTACTCCTTGAGTTGGAGATAGATCCGAACCAGCGGGCGATCGTCGCCACTGATTTGGGTCGCGCGCAGACGTAGCCAGTGACCGAAGTTGGCCACCGGGATGGAGAGGAGCCCGACTGCCTCAGACTCCAGAGGCTCCGAGCTCTCGTGGTCGATCCAGTTGATTCCGTCCGGCGAAACCTGCGACTGGAAGGCGACCCGACTTCCGGGTGCCTCGGTCAGGAAATGGATGAACCACCGGGCCTCAGCGGCCCACGCGACTTCGAACGGCTCTGTCGCATGGGCGCCGTCGAGTTCAAAGCCGCGCTCGATGACCGCGCTCTGGGACTGTCGCATGCTCACGTTCACCAATCTGCCGAAATCACGACGGAGTCGAGGAAGAGGAAGTTGCGCACACCGCTCAGTGTGCGGACGGAGAAGTAGAAGTTCAGGAGGTTCTCCAGAGACTCGTACTTTTCCGCGTAGGGCGGCACAGGGACGTCTCGTAGGTCGATGGTCTGGTTGTTGAACTGGAGTTCCACGTTCGTGCGAGTCTCTGTGTCGATCAGGAACCGCAGGTAGTGCCAGTTGATCTTCGTGGGCACCTCGTTGTAGCAGGTTTCCACACGCTCGGTGTCGACGAACCGCCAGTCGTCCGGATTGGGTGCCGTGAAGTCCGCGGCGTACTCGTAATCGTGTCTTCCGACGTGGCGCTCGTGTGGCGTGGGCTCCGGTACGACTGGGTATGCCCAGCGCTGGACGAGATGTCCATCCCAATCGGTGTTCACGAACCGCATCACGTTGTGATACCTGACGCCGTCGGTGCAGAGGTCGGTCGCGACGGTGAAGGCACCGAACTGGGCTTCGGAGGGGTGGGAATTGGCATCCCACGTGATGTCCCCGTAGGTGTTGGCCTCTTCCTCGGTGCCCGAGAGATTCGCTTCCGTCTTCCAGGCGAGATGAGCCTCGATCTGCAATAGCCCGCGCCCGCTCATCGTCAGCCTGCGGATGGCCGTCGCAGTATGGCCTCGATGTGCCCGCGTCGCGAGCTTCATGGAGTAGGTGCCGCTCATGCCGCCGTGCGTCCCGACGTCGAAGAAGCTCGCGTTCGAGAGTTGCGGTGGCCGGAAGTCGCGGAAGTGCCGGTCCATCGATTCGAGGTCACCGCGGCCGTTGTAGTTCCCTCCCAGTTCTACCCACCCGTGGAGCCCGTTGTTGAAGTTGTCCACGCTCAACAACCTTGGGAGCGCGTTGTACTTCGACAGGACGACGTCGCTGCTCCGAATTGCGTCACGGAGGCCGTCGGCCAAGTGGGTGGTGTCGGTGCCGGGCACGGAGCTCCTCGTGTTCTCGCCGGGATCCGCCATGACCTCCGGATGCCGGCAACATTAACGTTACCGATCATCTTCGTCAAGAGGCGATCCTCATGCTTTAGGAGGATGCCGGCGCTGCTGGCCTTGACGGAGCTCATGTCCGGATCAACAAGCGGCTTCAGTATTTTTCGGCCGCAACTGTTGACATGAAGGTCCGGATGAGCGACTGTACATTAACGGTAATGTCAAGCGGAACTGAGGAATCCGAGACCGTTTCAGATCAACGTGGATCCTGTCCGGAGGTAAGAATGCTCGGTTTCGTCGCCCGGCGCCTGTTGCTGGCTGTGTTCGTGCTCTGGGGGGCGGTCACGGTCGTGTTCGTCGTGGTGCGCTTGGTCCCGGCCGACCCCGCGCTGCTGATGGCGGGTGAGACCGCGACGCCGGAGCAGCTCGCCGCGTTGCGTGCGGAGATGGGGCTCGATCAGCCGCTGATCGCGCAATACCTCCAGTACGTGGGTAACACCCTGACTGGCGACTTCGGCCGTTCCTACACGCAGTTCGTCCCGGCGATGGACCTCATCGCGCAGGTGCTCCCGAATACTGCGCTCCTGGCGCTCCTGGCCTGTCTGCTCGCCGTCGGCGTGAGTTTCCCGCTCGGCCTGCTCGCGGCCTTGCGCGTCAACCGCTTCAGCGATCGAGCAGTGACCACCCTGTCGCTGACGACACAGTCCCTTCCGGGATTCTGGATCGGGATCGTATTGATGCTGGTCTTTTCTCGACAACTGGGCTGGCTGCCCAGCGCCGGACTCGATTCCCCCCAGAGCCTCATCCTGCCCACCATCACCCTCGCGCTTCCCTTCATCGCGATCCTCACCCGCATGGTCCGTAGCGGACTGATCGAGGTGATGGGCGAAGGGTATATCACCACTGCTCGTTCGAAGGGGCTCAGCGAGCGTACGGTCATCTTCCCGCACGCGATCCGTAATGCGCTCATACCAGTGGTCACGCTCGTCGGTCTCGAGTTCGGCACGCTCCTCGGCGGCGCAGTGATCACCGAGACGGTGTTCAGCTTCCCCGGCATCGGGCGGCTTCTCGTCTTCTCCATCGGCGTCCGGGACTACGCGACGGTTCAGGCCTGCGTCGTCGTGATCGCCGTGGCCTTCGTGCTGGTCAACCTCTTCGTCGATCTGCTCTACGGCTTCCTTGACCCGAGGGTGAGGAACTCGCGATGACCGCAGCCCTGCCGCCCATGATCACGACGACGCCGATCGCCACGCCGACAACCGCCACCCAGACCATGCAGCGTGCGCGACGCGCTCGGCGCGGGGTCAAGATACGCATCACCGTGCCGATCATCATCATCGGGCTCTACGTCATCGGTGCGATCACCGTTCCGGTCATCTACGGGTTCGACCCGCTCCGCACAGAGCTCGTCGATCGGCTCAAACCGCCGGGCACGACCCTCAGCAACGGCTCCATTGCTTTCCTCGGCACCGACCAGATCGGCCAGGACCTCTTCGCACAGATGATGATGGGCGCGCGCGTCTCGCTTGCGGTGGGTGCGAGCACATTGATCTTCGCAGGGCTGGCTGGAGTCACCGTGGGTCTCCTGGCGGGACACTTCGGCGGCTGGATGGACACCGTTCTGATGAGGATCGCGGATGTTCAACTCGCCTTCCCCGCGATCCTGTTGGCGATCCTGCTGGCCTCCGTGCTCGGACAAGGTCTGACGAACATCATCATCGTCCTCTCCATAGCGAATTGGGTCGTCTTCGCCCGAGTCACCCGCAGCCAGGTGCTCGCGCTGAAGAACCGCGAGTTCGTGGAAGCGGGCCGTGCGCTCGGCGCCGGGCACTTCCACCTGATCGTGCGGACGCTGCTTCCCGGCTGTGTGGCCCCCATCCTGGTCGTGGCGACGGTCGAGTTCGGGCACGTGATCCTCGCTGAGGCGGCGCTGTCCTTCCTCGGCGTCGGTGTGCCGATCGGTGTGCCCAGCCTCGGCAGCACGATTCAAGCAGGCACCGCCTACCTCACGTCGGCGTGGTGGATATCCACCTTGCCCGGCATTGCGCTGGCCGGTCTGGTCCTCGCCACGGGCGTTCTGGGCGATGCCCTGCGCGACTTCTATGACCCGACGCTGCGGGGTGCCTGATGACCGAGCCCGCGACCGCGCGCGTGGATTCGCTCGAGGGCGATCCGCCGCTGCTGAGGGTGGAAGGGCTCGAGGTGGAGTTCTCGACCTCGGCGGGAGTCTTGCGTGCGCTCGACGGGGTGAGCTTCGAAGTGCGAGCCGGTGAGACCTTGGCCATCCTGGGGGAGTCGGGGTCCGGCAAATCGGTCACGGCCCAAGCTGTCATGGCGCTACTCCCGCAGCCCGCCGGGTCGATCGTTGGAGGGCGCATCTGGTACGGCGGACGGGACATCGCCGCCGAACCGGTCAAGCAGGTCCGTAAGCTCTGCGCGACGGAGATCGCGATGATCTTCCAGGATCCGCTCAGCTCCCTGAACCCAGTGTTCCGCGTCGGTGACCAGGTCGCCGAGCCGTTCCGGCGACGCCGGGGCATGGACAAGAGGCAAGCGTTGGGGAAGGCACTAGAACTGTTGAAGCGTGTGGGCATCCCCAACGCAGAAACCCGGATCCGCGACTACCCGCACCAGTTCTCCGGTGGGCAACGACAGCGCATCATGATCGCGATGGCGATAGCACTGAAGCCGAGGTTGCTGATCGCGGATGAGCCGACCACCGCCCTGGATGTGACGGTGCAGGCACAAATCATGGACCTGCTCGCGGACCTCCAAGCGGAGACAGGGATGGGATTGATCCTGATCAGCCATGACCTCGGGGTTGTGGCGGACGTGGCGCAACGCGCGGCGATCATGTACGCCGGCCGGGTGGTGGAGACCGGATCCATCCGGGAGATCTACGATCATCCCGCCCACCCGTATCCGAAGGGTCTGCTGGAGTCGATCCCCAGCGAGGGGGCACGCGGCCAGCGGCTGACGCCGATCAGCGGGTCGCCGCCGAACCTCTTGGCAGTGCCAAGTGGCTGTCCCTTCCACCCTCGCTGCGAGTTCGCGATCGACGTGTGTCGAACGGACGTCCCGATGCTGCGTCGGCCCGAAGGTTGGGAAGCCGGGCACGAAGCGGCATGTCACCGCTCCGAGGAGGTGCTTTGATGGCCGACTCCACACCTCTGCTGAAGGTGCGCAATCTTCGTGTCGCCTACCCGATCCGTTCGTCGGTCCTCATGCGGCACATCGGAGACAACGTCGCGGTGAGCGATGTGAGCTTCGACCTCCACCAAGGTGAGACGGTCGGGTTGGTCGGGGAGTCCGGATCCGGGAAGTCGACAATCGCTCGCACAATCATCGGTCTCGTAAAGGCCAGCGACGGCTCAATCGAGTTCGAAGGCAAGGACATCGCCCGCGCCTCATGGCGCCAGCTCAAGAGCATCCGACGCGAGATGCAGATGGTCTTCCAAGATCCGTACGCCTCCCTCAATCCACGCCTGACCGTTCGGGACATCATCGCCGAGGCGTGGCGTGTGCACCCTGGCGTCGTGCCCCGCGGGGCGTGGACCTCCGAAGCGAAGGCGCTCATGGATCGCGTAGGGCTCAACCCCGACTACTCAGATCGTTACCCGCATCAATTCTCGGGGGGCCAACGTCAACGCATCGGCATCGCGCGCGCACTCGCGCTCAGGCCCAAACTCATCGTCTGCGACGAGGCCGTCAGCGCGCTGGACGTCTCGGTGCAGGCACAGGTCCTCAACCTGCTGGAGGATCTGCAAGCCGACCTGGATCTGTCGTACCTCTTCATCTCGCATGACCTCTCAGTCATAGAGCACCTCTGTGATCGTGTCCTCGTCCTCAACCGAGGCGTCGTCGTCGAACAAGGCACAGTCGATCAGCTCTTCGACAACCCCCAGGACGATTACACCAAGCGTCTGCTGGCCGCGGTGCCGGTGGTACGACCCTGGCTGGAGCCCACATGAGCCCATCAGCCCCAAAGTGTTCACTGGCGCCCGGAGGACTTCAGCGTGACACACCCATCTCAGTACGAAGCGATCGAAGGAGAACGCAATGAGATCCATCCGCACAAGGCTGATGAAGGCCGCTGCAGCAGCCCTCATGGTCGGTCTAGCACTCACGGCCTGTTCCGGGAGCAGCGAGACTGATCCTCCGGAAGGGGAAGCCGGCGCTGCCCTGCCCGACGACCAGCAGAACCTCACCTTCGTCCCCAACTATGGCTGGGCCGGCTCCGACATCTCGAAGGCTCCCCTGGAGATCGGGATGAACATCGCTCTCAAGCAGACACTCGAGCCGCTGGTGACCCTCGACAATGAGGCCCAGCCCCAACCCCACCTTGCGGAATCATGGGAGTGGACGACTCCCACCACCCTGGAAATCAAGATCCGCGAAGGCGTCACCTTCAGCGACGGAACACCCTTGGTTTCGGGGGACGTCAAGGGGACGCTTGAACGCTACCTGGCCCAAAAACAGGCACTGCACGCAGTGCTCTCGATCATCACCGGCATCGAAGCGCCGGACGACTCCACCGTGATCCTGACGACCAGCGCGCCCACCGGCACTTTGGTCGGGGTGCTCTCACTCGTGCTCATCGGCAAGGGGGAGTTCTCGCACGCCGAGGCCACCGCCGAAGATGACGAATACTGGGCACGTCCCATCGGCACGGGGCCCTTCGTGATCACTGACTACGTCCCCAACGATCTCTTCAAGTTCGAGCGCAACGACTCGTACTGGGGTGAGAAGGCCAAGCTCAAGACGCTGACGATGAAGCAGATCACCGATGCCAACGGCAAGCTGACCGCGCTCTCGAACAATCAGGCCCAAGCTGTACAGAATGTGTCCTACGACCAGTTCGAAACGGTCGAAGCGATTCCTGACGTGACGCTCGAGCAGTTCGAGTCCCTCAGTTACTACTTCGTGTGGTTCATGAACGACAGGGCCCCGTTGGACAACCCTGACGTGCGCAGGGCGATGTGGATGGCGCTTGACCTCCCGACGATCGTGGAGAGTCTTTATGGCGAGAGCCGGGAGGTCATGGACTCGTTCTGCCCAGCGGCCGCCTTCGGCTGTGTGCCGGCCGAGAACATGCCGACCTACGATCCGGAGGGCGCCAAGAAGCTTCTGGCAGACGCCGGGTACCCCGATGGGTTCACGGTCGACATCATCTTCAGCCTCGCGAACGCGACCGACAACGCTCTAGCGCAGGCGCTCATCTCGGGTTGGAAGGACATCGGCGTGACGGTCGAGCCGCGCGGCCTGGATGCCGCGTCCTGGTTGGCTGCCTTCACAGGAATGGACTGGTACATGGACTTCCAGCCGAACCAGACTCCTACCGGCGACGCGGACTACACGCTCAACCGCCTGTACAGCTGCGCCGCAGCACGCTTGGGTTACTGCAATCCTGAACTCGATGCGTTGATGACCCAAGCCCAGCAAGAGAGTGATCCCGAGGTTCGCCTTGATCTGTACCAGCAAGTGGTCAACATCATGGCCGAGGACACTCCGGCGATTCCGCTCTTCTCGACCAAGGTCAACGTAGCCTACCGCGACAACGTGCAGGGGCTGACCGTTCCGCCGACCGAGTTCATCAACTTCAGCACGGTTTACCTCACCGAGTAGGTCAACCGTGTCTCGTGTGGCGGGTCGGTTCCCGGCCCGCCCACACCAGACCGAGCGTGCTCACGTGATCGAGTCAAGAGGTGTTCCAATCAGAGAGGCAGACCTTGTTCGTAACCGAACCCGCGCGGGCCACGCCTGTACTCGGTGACTACGACGTGATCGTCTGCGGCGGAGGGCCAGCGGGGATCATCGCGGCGACGGCGGCGGCACGCAACGGTGCCCGGACGTTACTGATCGAGCGCTACGGTTTTGTGGGCGGCATGGCGACGAGCGCACTCGTGACGCCGATCTCGGAGTTCCGTCACAACGGTCGCCAACACGTCGGGGGCATTCCCTTGGAACTCATGACGCGTGCGTCACGCCTCGGTGGCGCAGATCTGGGGCGTGACAGCGGCAACTGGCCCGTCAACGACGAGCTGATGAAGCTCGCAGCGCAGCGACTGCTGCTCGAGAGTGGCGTCACACTGCTCTACCACTCCTGGCTCTCCGACGCCGTGGTGGAGGACGGGCGGGTCACGCATGCCGTCGTCCAGAACAAGACAGGAAGGGTTGCCTACGGCGCCTGCGTGTTCGTCGACTGCACAGGGGACGCCGACTTGGTGCGCGCCGCTGGCCTGCCCACCGTGAAGACCGATGTCCTCCAACCCGCCTCGCTCTGGTTCCAACTCGGGGGAGTCGATACGGATGCACTGCAGCACCTGTTCGGCGACGCGGAAGGCGGGGTGCTTCCCGTTTCCGAAACCATCCGCAATCGCCTCGCCGAACTCCACAGGGAAGGGGAGATCCCGGTCTTCGGGGGCCCGTGGATCAACTGGTTCTTCCACGACGGCATGGTCAGCATCAACCTGCTGCGCGAAGGCACGGACGCGAGCGACGCGGAGTGGTTCACGCGCACCGAATGCAGCCTGCGCGAGAAGCTCCACCAGATCATCGAGGTGCTGCGGCGAGAGTTTCCCGAGTTCAAGGATGCATGGCTTGCGAAGTCGGGCATTCAGACCGGAGTGCGTGAGACGCATCACATCGTGGGAGAGACCACGCTCACACGCGACGACATCCTCAACCCGAAAGCCTTCCCGGACACCGTCGCCAAGGGGGCGCACGTGATCGACATTCACGAGGCGGATTCCATCGACCAGACGCAGCTTGAGTTCGTCGTTCCCCGGCGGGCGTACAACGTGCCGCTGGGCTGCCTGGTGCCGAGGGGGAGCGTCAACGTCATCACCGCGGGTCGGTGCCTGAGCGCGGACGGACCCGGATTCGGCTCTGCGCGGGTCATGGCCACCTGCATGGCGATGGGACAGGGCGCGGGCACCGCAGCGGCTCTTGCTTCTGCGACGCAGGACAAACGAGTTGTCGACGTCGATCTGGCACTTCTGCGAGAGCGACTCATCTCGCAGGGGGCCATCGTGGACTTCGACGACGTGAACAAAAGGCCAAGTACCGCAAACGACAGGTGAGGACCCATGGACAAACACATCAGCTATGAACGGGACCTTGAACGATTCAACCCCCTCGCACGAGTGATTACCTATGACGACTTCGACCGCGGATTCAATGGCTGGTTGGACCTCACGCCGAATTTCGTCTACGACAACTACGAGTCCTTCGAGTCGGTGGTCGACCTCACCAGTTGGGCGCCCGCGATGCTCAGCTCCGCGGCGATGCGATTCGGCGCCTCACACGGTTCCATGGAAGGCACCTACTCCCTCAAGCTGACGACCGCTCCCAACGCTGCACCGCACACCGAGCCGCCGGCCCCCGGGAGCATGGGCCTCGTCATCAAGCGGCTTTCGCGATTCGGTGATCCGTCAAAGATCCAGATCGAGGCCTGGTACTCGTACAGTCCGGCGCAGGACCGAGTGGGGCTCGGCGAGGAGGACATCCGTGCGTTCGGGTTCTTCTTCGACGTACAGGACAGTGAACACCGCTACATGCCCGGCGTGCGTTACGTGAACGCGCTGGGTGGGAAGCCGGTGAAGCGCTGGCAGTATTACCGCGTCTCCGAAGGCGTGACGCAGAAGGACTGGAACTTCGGAATCGAGGACGGCTGGTGCAAGGTCGGGATCGACAACCAGTGGTACGGGCGTCGGTACGAAGACGGCTCGGGCGACGGATACCAGTGGTTGCCGGGTGGTGAGCAGGACCTGCTCTACAACGAGAGCCCGGACAAACTCAACTGGCTCTACCTGCGCCTCACGGTTGACGTCGACAAGCGCGAGTACATCGAACTGCAGTCGATGGACCGAATCTTCAACATGAGGGGGCTCGCCCCGACATTGCAGGATCGCTACAAGTCGATCGACAACCTGATCAACCCGGTGTTCTTCGTCGAGACCGACACCGACAGATCCGTTCACCTGTTTCTCGATTCCGTCGTTTACTCGACCGAGTGAAAGGACCGACATGCTGACCACAAACACCTCTGTCCTCACCAGGCGGGTCCGGATCGACGATGACTACGTCACGCTGCCCTACGAAGCTGGATGGGCCAGCGAGGCCGTGTTTTTCGTGCAGGTCGAGGGCGCCCATCCCGATCTCCGTCTCACTGCAGAGGTCTCGCCGGACGGCATCAACTGGCTGCCGCGTGGTGCTTCCGTCGTCATGGCAGAGTCCGTCGCGATGGCCGAGGTCCCGATGATGAACTTCGGCAATTGGCTGCGGCTGACCATCATCGGGGCAACCGCCGCCGCCGGCGCCCGAGTGCTCGTCCATCTGAACCTCAAGGGCTGATCACCAGCCGACCGCATCCGTCGCAGAGCCACTTCTGGGCTCTCGGCGCTGGCACTCAACCGATTCCCAGTGGAAGGGTCAACAATGGGACACCTCACAGACAAATTCGCCGTCATCACCGGCGCAGCATCGGGGATCGGCCTCGCCTGCGCGCGCACACTGATCGACGCAGGTGCCACCGTCGCGCTGGTGGACCGCGACGAGGACGCACTCGGCGCTCGTTGCACCGAGCTGGGGGAGCGTGCTGTGCCGTTCGTCACGGAACTTCTCAACCCTGCCGACGTGGACGCACTACCCGTGCGCGTGGTGCAGGAGTTCGGGGCCTTGGACATTGTGCACGCCAACGCGGGAATCTACATCGGTGGCGACGTCTCGGAGGGAGATCCGGACGCCTGGGATCGGCTCATGGACCTCAACGTGAAATCCGTGTTTCGCCTGGTCAGAGCTTCGCTGCCGCACATGATCCAGCGGCGAACGGGCGATGTGGTGTTCACCAGCTCGGTGGCGGGCGTCGTGCCGGTGGTTTGGGAACCTGTGTACACGGCGTCGAAGTTCGCAGTGCAGGCATTCCTGCACACCTCGCGTCGTCAAATGTCCAAGCACGGCATCCGCATGGGGGCGGTGCTGCCCGGACCCGTCCGCACCGCGCTGGTCGACGACTGGCCGCCAGCCAAGCTCGCGGACGCACTGGCCAACGGCAGCTTGATGGACCCGCAGGAGGTGGCCGATGCGGTGTTGTTCATGCTGACGCGCCCCCGGAACGTCGTCGTGCGCGATCTGGTGCTGTTGCCCAACTCCGTGGATCTTTGACGCCGGACCGGTGGACGAATCCCACAGCACGGATGGACGTGGGGCGGATGCACCGTGTCTTGGCGCGGTTCTCGCCTTCCCCAGGACTCAGACCGAGGCCAGGTCGCCGAGGAAGTTGTCGGCCCAACGGTCGATCGTGTGGGTGCTCACCTGCTTCTTCAGGGCGCGCATCCGCTTCGACCGCTCGCGGTAGGGGTCGTTCAGGGCGCGCATGAACACGCCCTTCATCCCGTCGAGGTCGTAGGGGTTGACGCTGTACGCCTGGCGAAGCTCGCGGGCGGCGCCGGCGAACTCGCTGAGCACCAGGGCCCCGCCGTTGCCCGGGTGGCAGGCGACGTACTCCTTGGCGACGAGGTTCATCCCGTCGCGCAAGGGGGTGACGAGCATCACGTCGGCGATGCGGTACATCGCGGCCATGGTGCGGCGCGGGAACCCCTTGTGCAGGTACACGATCGGCGGGTGGCCGACGGAGCCCATCTCCGAGTTGATGCGGCCGACGAGCAGGTCGATGTCGTCGCGCAGCCGCATGTACTCGCCGACCCGCTCCCGCGAAGGAGTCGCCACCTGCAGGTAGACGGTCTCGGTCGGGTCCAGCTTGCCCTCGTGGAACAGCTCGCCCATGGCCCGGATCCGCTGGCGCAGGCCCTTGGTGTAGTCGAGCCGGTCGACGCCCAGGAAGATGCGCTTCGGGTTGCCCAGGTCCGCGAGCAGTTGCTCGGACTCGGCGATGGTCTCGGGCTCCTCGGCCAGCGCCGCGAAGCCGGCCGTGTCGATGGAGATGGGGTAGGCGCGGGCCACGCACGAGTGCGAGTCGCTGACGCGAACCCGCCCCTGCTCGACCGGGTGCGGGGTGCGGTTGCGCACCAGGCGGAGGAAGTTCTGCGCGCCCCCGGCCACCTGGAAGCCGACGAGGTCCGCGCCCAGCAGGCCCTCGATGATGTCGGTGCGCCACGGAAGCTGGGAGAACAGTTCGGTGGGCGGGAAGGGAATGTGGAGGAAGAACCCGATCCGGAGGTCGGGCCGCAGTTCTCGGAGCAACCGAGGCACCAGCTGCAGCTGGTAGTCCTGGACCCAGACGGTGGCGCCCTCGTCGGCGACCGCGGCGGCCGCCTCCGCGAACCGCCGGTTGACGTGCTGGTACGCCAGCCACCACTCGCGGTGGAACTCGGGGAACGCGACGGTGTCGTGGTAGAGCGGCCAGAGGGTGGCGTTCGAGAAGCCCTCGTAGTACTCCTCGTGCTCCTGTGAGCTGAGCGCGACCGGTACGATGTCGTACCCGTCGTGGTGGAAGCCGTCGATCTCCTCGTCGGGCGCGCCGTGCCACCCGACCCAGGCTCCGCCGTGGGAGCGCATGACCGGTTCGAGCGCCGTCACGAGGCCGCCCGGGGAGGTTCTCCAACTCACCTCACCGGACTCGTCCGTCACCCGATCGACGGGCAGACGGTTGGCGACGACGACGAAAGAAGCGGTCATTGATCCTCCTGGAGTTTCTCCCACCCTACTAAACGGGGCATTCGTGGCAGGGTGGGAACATGGACGCGATCGGAACCGACCACGAGAACCTCTTCCTGACGGCCGCCCTCGAGACCCCGGAGCGGGTCCTGGTGGCGCTGGACTTCGACGGCACGCTCTCGGACGTCGTCGACGATCCCGACACCGCGTACGTCCATCCGGAGGCGCGGCGCGCGGTGGCCGACCTCGTCGGCCGCATCGGCCACGTCGCGATCATCACGGGGCGCCCGGTCGACCAGGTGCGCCGGCTCGGGCGCTTCGACGACGAGGTGCTCGGTCGGCTGGTGATCCTCGGCCAGTACGGCGCCGAACGGCTCGACGCGACCGGCCGGCACGTCCCCGAGCCCCCGCAGGCCGTCCGCGACGCCATCGCGGCGCTGGGGCCTCTCGCCGACGAGTTCCCCGGCCTCTTCATCGAGGACAAGTCCCACGCGGTGGGCGTGCACACGCGCCGGGCCGCGGCGGGGACCTTGGAGCGGGTGCGGGACCGGGTGCTCGAGGTGGCCGAACGCTTCGGGCTGGAGGTCGAGCCCGGCAAGGAGGTGCTCGAGCTGCGCACCCACCGCGGCACCAAGGGCGACGCGCTGACCGCGCTCGTCGAGGAGACGGGCGCCACAGCGGTCGCGATGGTGGGCGACGACCTCGGCGACGTGCCGGCCTTCGACGTCGTGGCGGAACTGCAGCGACGGGGCCGGCCCGGCCTCGTCGTCGTGTCCGGCTCGGACGAGCGACCCGAGCTCGTGGCGAGGGCCGACGTGCTCTGCGAGGGGCCGGCCGGCGTCGCCCGCTGGCTGGACTCCGTCGGCGTCACAACTCCTTGACGACGCGGGCCGGGTTGCCCACCACCACCACGTTCGCCGGGACGTCCTTCGTGACGACCGCACCCCCACCCACCACCGAGTTGTCGCCGATGGTGACGCCGGGCATCACCGTCACGTTGCCGCCGATCCAGACGTTGGACCCGATGCTGATGGGGTCTGCCGCCTCGAGCTTCGCGCGTCGCGGTTCGGGGTCGAGCGGGTGGACCGGGGTGAGCAGCTGCACGCCCGGGCCGAGCAGGGTGTCGTCGCCGATCGTGATGTCGACCACGTCGAGGGCCACCAGACCGAAGTTCACGAAGACGCGCTCGCCGAGGTGGAGGTGCACCCCGTAGTCCACCCGGAGCGGGGGCCGCACCTCGGAGCCCTGGCCGAGGGAGCCGAGCAGTTGCGCGAGTACGTCGTGGGCGGCGGCGGGATCGTCGGGCCACAGGCGCTCGTACTGGGCGGACAGCTGCTGGGCCCGCATGGTCAGTCGGGCAAGTTCGGGGTCGTCGGCGACGTACCAGTCGGATTCCCGCATGCGCTGGAGCTGCGAGCGTCCGTCGTCGGCGAGTGGGAAGGAGGGATGCGGATCGCGTGCCATGCCCGCCAGCGTAGGACTATGGCTAGAATTCGCTGGGTCAGCGGGGCGTTAGCTCAGCCGGTCAGAGCAGGGGACTCATAATCCCTGGGTCGCGGGTTCGAGCCCCGCACGCCCCACGTTGATACCCCCGGTAGTAATCGGACCTCGAGAGCGCTCGTCGTGCGGCTGCAGGGGCACGTCGAGTGCGCCATGCCTAGGAGCCGGCGCGCAGCCGTCGCAGCTCGGGCAGGTTCATGATCGCCACCCAGCGGCGGCCGGAGTCGATGATGCCCGCTTTCTTCCACGCGCTGAGCTGACGGCTGACAGACTCCGTCGCGGCGCCGGCCATCGCGGCCAGGTCTTCGCGCCCGATCGGGATCTGGAGCAGCACGCCGCCCTCCCACTTCCGGCCGACCTTCGCGCCCAGCGATAGCAGGATGGCGGCCAGGCGCTGCTGCAGGGCCGCCCCCGACAGCATGTGCACGGAGGTCTGCGACTGCGCGAGCCGGTCCGCGAGGACCCGGACCGTGCCGAGCGCGACGGCGGGATGGTCCCGCATGACGCGGGCGTAGTCGTCGGAACCCAGCGACAGCAGGCAGCCCCCGGTCATGGCCCACGCGGATTCGACGTGCCGGTCGTAGCCGAGTTCGGGGATGGCGCCGAGGAAGTCGCCCTTGGTCCGGACGCCCAGCATGGTCTCCCGACCGTCGGGCGCGTCGCGGGTGGTCTTGACGATCCCGTGGGCGACGAAGTACACGCGGTCCGCGGGCTCCCCGCGGAGGTAGACTGCCTCACCCTCGCTGATCGCGCGGGCGCCGCACCTGGACTCGACATCGGCCACCTGCTCGGGTGAGAGTTCGCGGAACATCTCCACCGAGGCGATGGCCTCGCGGCGCACCTGGAGCGAGCACTCGTGCGGGGTCACCAGCGGCAGGTCGAGCGGCACGACGCGACGTTCGGTCATGGCCCCCATCCTCGCATCGGCGGCTCAGAGGCGACGGTTGGGGCTGGGCGAACCGCCCTCGCCCTCCTCGTCGCCGGTCTGCTCCATGGTGGGCGTGAAGGACTCGTCGGGCGTGGCGCCCCCGCCGTCGGAGGGTGAGCCCGAGGTCGGCGATCCGCTGCCGCCGCCCGACTCCGTGGCCTCGCTCGGGATCGGGGGAGGTGGGGACACCAGCGGCGCGTTCTGGAAGATGAGGATCGCGAGCAGCAGGCCCAGCGCGGTGAGGAGCAGCATCAGCAGCCAGGAGACCAGGATGCTGATCCAGCCCGCGCGGTCCCGGCGGCCGGGCCAGGACAGGGGCCAGACGCGCGTGGCGCCGCGCTCGCCGCGGTGGATCCAGTGCAGCCGGTAGTCGGGGCCGGCGGGCCGGCCGAGCGGGGGAGTGGTGAGGAGATCGACCGCGTGCAACACGCGGGCCGCCTCGGCGACCGCCTGCCGGGTGCCGTCGAAGGCCAGCGCCGCCCAGGGCGCCGGGGGGGCGAGGTGCGCGAGCTGGGGGTCGTCGTTTGCGGGGCGGAACCGGATCTTCATCCTGCCCTCGTCCTGTCCCTCGCCGCCGCGCGCGACGACGGTGTCGACGTGCATGGCGTTGATCTCGCCCGAGAAGCGGGATCGCGCGGCCGGGTCCTGCGCCGCGCCCTCGTTCAGCAGCAGCAGCATGACCGCGTCGCCGCCGTCCTCGTGCGCGGCGTAGGCGACGCCGGCGGGCGACTCGACCAGTCGGGAGTCGAGCCAGAAGGTGCCCACGCGCGTGGGGTCCTCGTCCGTGAGCGGCTGATGGCCCCGGAACAGCTCGTCTTCCTCGTTCATCACCCCCATCTCACCACACTTCACAAGCACGGGGCGTCCGGTTGGGGCTCGCGGTATCGTGGCTCCAGTCGGACCCTGAACAAGGAGTACAGCGCGTGAGCAATACGCCAGCTGAGCCGAGCGCTCTGCCCCAGACCGTCGGTGACGCAGCGAAGCTGCTCGGCATGGCGATCAGCCAGGTCCAGCGGGTCATCGTCGGCCAGGAGCACATGGTGCAGCAGCTGATGGTCTCGCTCCTCGCCAAGGGCCACTGCCTCCTCGAGGGCGTCCCGGGCGTCGCGAAGACGCTGGCCGTGCGGAGCTTCGCCGATGTGGTGGGCGGCGACTTCGCCCGCATCCAGTTCACCCCGGACCTGGTGCCCTCCGACATCGTCGGCACCCGGATCTACTCGGCGCAGTCGGAGACCTTCGACATCGAGCTCGGGCCGGTGTTCGTCAACTTCGTCCTCGCCGACGAGATCAACCGCGCGCCCGCCAAGGTGCAGTCCGCGATGCTCGAGCTCATGGCCGAGAAGCAGGTCTCCATCGGCGGCAAGACCTACCCGGCCCCGAAGCCCTTCATCGTGATCGCGACGCAGAACCCCGTCGAGTCCGAGGGTGTCTACCCCCTGCCCGAGGCGCAGCGCGACCGCTTCCTGCTCAAGGTCGACGTCCCCTATCCGCGCGGCAACGAGGAGCTCGACATCCTCCGTCGGATGTCCGTCACCCCGCCCACGGCGCAGCGCGTGCTGGGTCCCGAGGTCGTGCGGCACCTCCAGGACATGGCGTCGAACGTGTTCGTCCACAACCTCGTCGCCGAGTACATCGTGCGGCTCGTGCTCGCCACCCGTGAGCCGTCGGACTTCGGCATGCCCGACCTCGAGTCGGTGATCCAGATCGGCTGCTCGCCGCGCGCGACGCTCGGCCTCGTCGCCGCCGCAAGGGCGCTCGCGCTCATCAACGGACGCGACTACGTGCTGCCCACCGACGTGCAGGCCGTGGCCCGCGACGTAATGGCTCACCGACTCGTGCTCGGCTTCGACGCGGTCGCCGACAACGTCAACCCGCTCGACGTGGTGGAGCGGATCGTCGCCATGGTCCCGGCGCCCACCCCCGTGTGGAACGACCAGCAGCGAGCGGCCGCCCGCGACCAGCACGCCCACGAGCCCGGACGCCGCTGACGGCCGTGGCCTTCCCGCAGTTCCAGGCCCCGCAGGACGTGGGTGCGGCCACGTCGGTGCTCAGGGTGCCGACGGGTCCGTCGATCCCGCTCAACAGGCTGGCGCCCGAGGCGGCGCTGCGTCGGCTCGAGCTCACGATCGTGCGCCGGCTCGAGGGCTTCCTGCAGGGCGACCACATGGGGCTGCTGCCCGGGCCGGGCACCGACACCAACGACGCCCGTGTCTACCAGCCGGGCCAGGACGACGTGCGCAAGATGGACTGGGCGGTCACCGCCCGCACCACCGTCCCGCACGTCCGCGACACCATGGCCGACCGCGAGCTCGAGATCTGGGCCCTGCTGGACGTGACGCCCTCGATGAACTGGGGCACCGCCGGCATCACCAAGCGGGATCTCGGCATCGCCGCCATCGCCACGATCGGTTTCCTGAGCCAACGGATGGGTGACCGCTTCGGGGGCCTCCTGATGAAGCCCGACGAGGTGAAGCGGACCCCCGCGCGCAGCGGCCGCACGGCGCTGTACGGGATGCTGCGGAAGATGCTCGAGGAGCCGATCGTCCCCGACAACGTGGAGACGAAATACGAGCTCGCCGAGGGGATCGAGCAGCTGGCCCGTCTGCAGCGCCGGCGCGGGATGCGCGTCGTGGTGTCCGACTTCCTCACTCCCGGCGAGGCGGAGCTCGACCCCAGCGTGCCGCCTCCGTGGGAGCGGTCCATCCGACGACTCGCCGTCCGCAACCAGGTGCTGTGCATAGAGGTGCTCGACGCGGCGGAGATGGACTTCCCCGACGTCGGCGAGATGTTGATCCGCGACCCCGAGACGAACTTCGCCCGCTACGTCAACACCTCCGACGACGCCGCCCGCGACCGGATGAACGCGGCGACCCAGGCGCAGCGCGAGCGCGTGAAGATCGCGATCCGGCGCGCGGGCGCCGGGCACATCCAGCTGCGCACCGACCGCGACTGGGTGACCGACATCGCCCGGTTCGTGCTGAACTACCGGCGCACGGCCTCGTTCCTGCACAAGCCGCCGCAGGGGGTGAGCAAGTAGGTGTTCGACTGGTTGCCCGAGTTCCTGTCCCCGCAGCGGTTGTGGTCCCTGCTGGCCCTGCCGCTGCTCATCGTCGTCTACCTGGTGCTGCTGCGGCTGAAGAAGCGGGTCTCGCTGAGGTTCACCAACACCGGCGTCCTGAACCGCGTGGTCGGCGGCCAGCGCCGCTGGACCCGGCACGTCGCCGTCGCGATGGCGCTCGCCTCGTTGGTCGCGCTGGCGCTCGCCTGGGCGCAGCCGCTCGGCACGGAGATGGAGCGCCGGGAACGCGCGACGGTCATCATGGTGGTCGACACGTCGCAGTCGATGCAGGCCACCGACGTGGAGCCGAGCCGGCTGGAGGCGGCGAAGTCGGAGGCGCAGTTGTTCATCAACGAGCTGCCGGAGAGCTACAACGTCGCGCTCGTCGCGCTGAACGGTGCCCCCTCCGTGCGGATGCCTCCCTCCACGGACCGCGGCGCGCTCAGCCGCGCGCTCGGCGCCCTGCAACTCGCCGACGGAACCGCCATCGGAGGCGCCATCGACGAGGCGCTCGGCGCGATCGCGCTCGCGCCGCCACCGGCCGACGGCGAGGAGCCGGCCCCGGCGATGATCGTGCTCCTCTCGGACGGGAGCAACACCGACGGCGCGGACCCGGCCCAGGCCGTGGCGCGCGCCGCCGAGGAGGAGGTCCCGATCCACACGATCGCCTTCGGCACCGAGAACGGCTATGTCGACATCGACGGGAAGCGGGAGAGCGTCGCGCCCGACTTCGCCGCGCTGCAACAGATCTCCGAGGCGACGGGCGGCCGGGCCGAGACGGCCGACAGCGCAGAGTCGCTGCGGGACGCCTACCAGGACCTCGAGAGCACCTTCGGCTACGAGGAAGTGAAGAAGCCCATCACCGCGCAGTACGCGTTCGCGGCGCTGGGGTTCGCGATCATCGCCGCGCTCGGCGCCGTGATGATGGCGGCGAGGTGGCCCAAGTGACCGATTTCGCGCTCGACTTCATGTACCCCAGCCGGCTCTGGGCGCTGCTGGTCATCCCCGGTATCGCGGCGATCTACCTGCTGCTGGCGTCGCGGGCGCAGAGCCGCCGTCGCCGGCCGCACGACCGCCTGCGGCTCGTCGTCCCGAAGGACCCGGCGTGGAAGCGCCACGGTGCCGTGCTGCTGGCGCTGCTCAGTGTCGCCTCGCTGATCGTGGCGTGGGCCGTGCCGATGGACTACGCGAACCAGCCACGCGACCGGGCGACGGTCGTCGTCGCGATCGACGTGTCCTGGTCGATGGAGGCGGAGGACATCGAGCCCAACCGTCTCGAGGCGGCGAAGGACTCGGCGAAACAGTTCATCGCCACCCTGCCGCCGGGCTTCAACGTCGCCGTCGTCACCTTCGCGGGCACCGCCCAGCTCGCCGTGCCGCCGACCGTGGACCGCGGCGCCGCCGAGCGGGCCATCGACGCACTGCGCCTCGCGCCCTCGACGGCCATCGGCGAGGGGATCTACGCGTCCCTCGATTCCTTGGCGCTCGTGCCGCCGGACCCCGACGACCCGGAGCGGGGCGCGCCGGCGGTCATCGTCCTCCTCTCTGACGGGGCCACCAACATGGGCCGCTCGTCGGCCGGTGCCGCGCAGGCGGCCGCCGACCGCGGCGTGCCGGTGCACACCATCGCCTACGGCACCGACTCGGGCTACGTCGTGGACGACATGGGGCAGCGCCAGCGCGTGCCGGTGGACCACTACGAGCTCAACGAGATCGCGCGCATCTCGGGCGGCACGAAGTACGCCGCGGAGTCCGCGGGCGAGCTGCGCCAGACCTACGAGGCCATCGGGGAGTCGGTGGGCTACGAACGGGTGCCGGCCGAGGTCACCGACCGCTACGCCGGACTGGCCCTCGTCTTCGCGGTGCTGGCGGCGCTCGGCGTCATCTCGCTGGGGGCGCGATGGCCGTGATCGAGGCGCTGCACGCTGTGCAGGCTCGCATCGCCGACGCGGCAAGGCGGGCCGAGCGGGACCCGTCGGAGATCAGGCTCCTGCCGGTGTCCAAGTTCCACCCCGTGTCCGCGATCGCCGAGGTGATGGGCGCGGGGCTCACGCTGTTCGGGGAGAACCGGCTGCAGGAGCTTGCTGAGAAGAAGCAGCAACTGCCCGACGCGCGCTTCGCCATGATCGGCAACGTCCAGCGCAACAAGGCCAAGCTGGTCGTCGAGTACGCCGACGAACTGCACTCGCTCGACTCGCTCTCCCTCGCCGCGACGCTCGACCGCCGCCTCACCGAGGCGGGGCGCCGGCTACCCGTCCTGGTCCAGGTGAACACCTCCGACGAGCCGCAGAAGTCCGGCATCGCGCCCGGTGAGGCTGTGGAGTTCGCCACGGCGCTCCGCGAGTTCCGGGCGCTCGACGTGCGGGGCCTGATGACGATGGCCATCAACTCGCCCGACGAGGAACGCGTCGCCGCGTGTTTCCGCCGCCTGCGCGACGTCCAGGCGGACCTCAGTGCGAAGGTGCCCGAGTTGCGGTGGGACGAGTTGAGCATGGGGATGTCCGGCGACTTCGAACTCGCCATCGCCCACGGCTCCACCATGGTCCGGGTCGGCACCGCGATCTTCGGCGCCCGCCCCGCCGCGTGACTTCCTGATCGCCTCGCGCGAAGAGCTCGCAGAAGCCGACATAGTCGCGTTCACCTGCGTTGGGTCTGATCCACCCGCCAACGTCGGCGGGTGAATCGCACCGGAGGCAGGTGGCTTGAGCGACGCGGAAGTGTCACTCTGCGCCCATAAGCTGATCCCGCTGCCATCCACTTGAGGAGCCGCAATGGCCCAGTGGCGTCTACGTCCTCGAAGCACCCGACCTGTGTCCGCGGAACCGCCCGTTTGGCGGTCTTCGACGGTTAGAGTCAGGCTCACCTCTATGAACGGGAGTTTCGATGGAAACCTGGATGTGGATCGTCATTGCCGTGGTGGTGCTCATCGTCATCATCGCCGTGATTCTGCTGGTTGTTCGCCAGCGACAGCAGCGCGAGGAGCAGGCCCGTAGGGAGGTGGAGAACCGCCGACAGGCAGAACAGCTGCGACACCACGCGGAGGAGCAGGACATCGAGGCCCGCCGGCGGGAAGCGGATGCCCTCGCCGCACAGGCAGAGGCGGTGCGCGCCAAGGCCGAGGCCGACCGCAAGGAGCAGGAGGCGCGTCGCCGCGCGGAGCAGGCAGAGAGATTGCGCTCACAGGTCGACGAGGAGAAGGCTCGTGCCGCAGCGCTCGACCCCGATGCCGATCGCCAGTCAGATGAGCGGGCCGAGCGGCATCACGACGCGGTGAGCCGCGACCCCAGGGCCGAGGATCGCCCGCAGCACGGCGATCCAGCGGCGGACTCGGACCACGACCTGGACGCCGACCGCACGGGAGACCGCGACGTGCACGGGCGTGAGAGCTCCAATGAGCGGGGCACCCCGCCCCGCGTCTGACCGGCTCGTTGGCTGACTTGGCTGACCCGTTCCCGATCGGCGCGGGCTACAGGTTCTCGATCTGCAGCTTCGGCACGTCCTCGCTGAGTGGCAGGCCGAAGACCTGCTCGAGGAAGCTGACCTCGGCCTCCAGCGCCTCCCGCCGTGCGGCGAGCGCTCGGAAACCGTGTCCCTCGTCCTCGAACGTGACCACCGCCAGCGGCTTGCCCGCCCGGCGCACCGCGTCCGCCATCTCGTAGGCCTGCTGCGGTGGCACGACCTTGTCCTCCAGCCCTTGGAGGATGAGCATCGGCGTGCGCAGGCGGTCGAGGTGGTGGATGGGGGAGCGCTCCCTGTAGGTGGCCTCCGCCTCGGGCCACGGGCCGACCAGCGAGAACGGGTACCGCGACTCGGCCTTGTGCGTGTGCTGGAGCAGCGTCTCCAGGTCGCCGATCCCGTACCGGCTCAGGCCCGCGGCGAACACGTCGGTGGTGACGAGCGCCTGCAGCGTGGTGTAGCCGCCGGCGCTGCCGCCCTTGATCGCCACCCGGTCGCGGTCGATCCGGCCCTTCTCGGCGAGGTCCTCCACGACCGCGACGACGTCCTCCACGTCGGCGATGCCCCAGTTCAGCTTGAGCGCGTCCCGGTACTCGCGGCCGAACCCGGTGGAGCCGCGATAGTTGACGTCGGCGACGGCGAACCCGCGCGAGAGCCAGAACTGCACCTCCTCGTCGAACGACGCGGTGGCCTGCGTCGTGGGGCCGCCGTGCGTCTTCACGATCAGCGGTGGGCGCTCGACGCCGGGCGGGGCGTAGAACCACGTCTGGACGAGCCCGGTCCGGTGGGAGACGGGCTTGGCGATGCAGGTCGTCTCCTCGCCGCCGGCCAGCACCGTCGTCGTGCCGGTGGGGCTGAGCTCGATCAGCTCGGAGGGGCGGTCGGCGAAGTCGGCGATGACGTAGATCCGGCTGTCGTACGTGGCGATCGAGTTGATCCACACGGTGCCCGGCAGCGGATAGGTGACGCCGCCGTTCGACGGCTGCCAGAGCGCCAGCCGGCCGTAGCCGCCGACGATCTCCATCGCGGCCACGACGTCGCGGTCGACCGCCACGGCCGACGGCCGGTCCAGCACCCAGACCGGGGTGTCGCAGTCGTGGTCGACCATCCACGAGCGGCGCTGGTCGCCCTCGACGACGTGCCAGTTCCAGTAGCCCGACTCGTCGGAGGTGTACGCCAGTACGCCCGGCGCGAGCCACATCGGGTGCTGCGCGCTCACCCCGTCGGCGGCGAAGACGCAGTGCGGGCTCTCCGGGTTGTCCAGCGGCGCCGTCCAGATCGACGAGGTGTCCCAGCTCATGTAGGGGTGGTCCCACTGCTGCCAGGCGACCACGCCGTCGCGGATCCGGGGGCCCGCGTAGAAGTCGGCGCCCGTCGCCACCACGACGTCGTCCCCGCCGTCGAGCGGGATCGCCACGACCTCGCTCTTCGGCTCCGGGGTGGCGTCGTGGTCCTCGCGGACCGCCACGACGACGCCGTCCTCGAGGTGGAGGTGCAGGCCGCCGTAGAAGTAGCGGCTCTGGGGCGGGGTCAGCGCACGGGCGCCCTGCTCGTCGAGGATGAAGATCTGGTTGGTGCGGTCGTCGTTGAAGACGACGGTCCCCAGCTCGGCGTCGAACGCGCCCCCGCCGTACTCCATGACGCGGGTGCGCACCGACGCGTCGGGGGTGACGTCCACCGTTTCGCCGTCCACCCGACGACGCACCGTGATGCGGCCGTCCTCGGCCGCGATACCCGCCAACCAGTAGACACCGGAACTGGTGGCGCGCACCTGCGAGATCGTGTCGCGGCGCTTGATGACGAAGTCCAGAGGGAGCATGGATTCACCCTATACGGGTTGTCTACCCGCGTCCGCTCCGGCAAGATAAGGGCTACTACCTGGTCACTGATCGCAGGGGAAGGCAATCAGAGCCGACCAGGAGGAAAAATGAACCGAACGAACAGCCACGCGGCGAGAGGCATGATCTTCATCCACTCGACGTCGGCCGCGCTGCGCCCGCACGTCGAATGGGCCATCGCCGCCGCGCTGGACGCGCAGGCGCAACTCGACTGGACCGACCAGCACGCCGAGGCCGGTGCGCAACGCGCCGAGTTCTCCTGGGTCGGTCGCGTCGGCACGGGTGCCAAGCTGGCCAGCGCGCTCTCCCGGCTCGGGCGCGTCCGCTTCGAGGTGACGGAGGAGCCGACCCCCGGTGCGGACGGGCAGCGGTTCATGTACACGCCCAGCCTCGGCTCGTTCTCCGCCATCACCGGCGTCCACGGGGACATCCTCGTCCCGGAGGACCGCCTGCGCCACGCCGCGGCCAGCGGCGACCTCTACCACGCGCTCGACGCGCTCCTCGGCCGGCCCTGGGACGACGAGCTGGAGTACTTCCGGCACGCCTCCGAGGACGCACCGGTGCGCTGGCTGCACCAGGTCGTCTGAGCGACCTCCCCGGGACGCACGAAGTCCCGCCCCCGAACCTGGCGGGGGCGGGACTTCGTCTGCCCGGGTGTCAGTCGGTGACGTTCTCGTTGGTGACCACCACGGCGACGTTGTGGCCGCCGAAGCCGAACGAGTTGTTGACCGCGGCGAGGTCGCCGTCACGGAGCTTCCTGGGCTCCTTGGCGATGTCGATCCCGAGGCCCGGCTCCTCGTTCTCGAGGTTGATCGTCGGCGGCACGAGGCGGTCGCGCAGCGCGAGCACGCTCGCCACCGTCTCCAGCGCGCCGGCGCCGCCGAGGAGGTGCCCGGTCATCGACTTGGTGGAGGTGACGATGACGTCGTCGGTGGCGTCGCCCAGCGCGGTGCGGATGGAGCCGGCCTCGGTGACGTCGCCCTGCGGCGTGGAGGTGCCGTGCGCGTTCACGTGGACGATGTCGCGGGGGCTGAGGCCCGCTTCGCGGAGGCCCTTGATCATGGCCTGCGACTGGCCGTAGCCGTCGGGGTCGGGCTGCACGAGGTCGTGGGAGTCGGCGGTGATGCCGGCGCCGGCGACGGTGCCGTAGATCTTGGCGCCGCGCGCCTTCGCGTGCTCGAGGGTCTCGAGGACGAGCATGGCGGCGCCCTCCGCGAGGACGAAGCCGTCACGGTCGACGTCCCAGGGGCGCGAGGCGCGCTCCGGCTCGTCGTTGCGGCGCGACAGGGCCTGCATCTGGGCGAAGGAGACGATCGGGAAGGGGTGGATGACGCCCTCGGCGCCGCCCGCGAGCACCACGTCGGCGCGGCCGAGGCGGATCATGTCGACGGCCAGCGCGATGGCCTCGTTCGACGAGGCGCACGCGGAGACCGGGGTGTGGATGCCGGCGCGGGCGCCGACCTTCAGGCCGATGTTGGCCGCGGGAGCGTTGGCCATGAGCATCGGGATCGTGAAGGGGGAGACGCGTCGGAGGCCCTTCTCCTTCATGACGTCCCACTGCCCGACGAGCGTCTGCAGGCCGCCGATGCCGGTGGCGGCGGTGACGCCGAGGCGGTCACGGTCGACGGGGTTGTCCTCCCCGAGGCCGTAGCCGGCGTCGGCCCAGGCCTCGAGTGCAGCGACCATCGCGAGCTGCGCGGAGCGGTCGAGCTTGCGGGCCTCGACCCGGTCCAGCACCTCGGTGGGGTCCACCGCGGCCTCACCGGCGATCCGGGTGGGCAGTTCCTCAGCCCACGGCTGCTGCAGCTTGCGCACGCCGGAGCGGCCGGCGAGCATGCCCTCCCAGGTGGACGCGATATCGCCGCCGAGCGGTGAGGTGGCGCCGAGGCCGGTGATCACAACGGTTGTCGACATGGTGTGCTCCTGAGGGGGACGGGAAGACTGGGGAGGTGGGGTGGGGCGACGGACGCCGCCCCACCTGGCGCGGTCAGTTGCTTGCGCGCTCGATGTAGGCGACGGCGTCGCCGACGGTCTTGAGGTTCTTGGCGTCCTCGTCGGGGATCTCGACGCCGAACTTGTCCTCGCATTCGTAGATGATCTCGACCATCGACAGCGAGTCGACGCCCAGGTCATCGACGAAGGACTTGTCCAGCTGGACGTCCTCCACTGCGACGCCGGCGAGGTCGTTGACGATCTCGGCGAGCTGCGTGCGGATCTCTTCGGTGCTGGCCATTGCTGGCTCCTTTCTTTCGGTATTCGATCAGGGCAGGGTGATGACCTGGCCACCAAAGACCAAGCCCGCGCCGAAGCCGATGATCAACGCGGTCTGGCCGCTCTTCGCCTGCCCGGAATCGAGCAGGGCTTCCATCGCCAGCGGGATCGATGCCGCCGACGTGTTCCCCATGTGGTGGATGTCGCGAGCCACGACCACGTCCTCGGGGAGCTTCAGGTGGCGCAACATCGAATCGGTGATCCGGTTGTTCGCCTGGTGGGGGATGAAGACGTCGAGCTCGTCGGGGGTGAGCCCGGAACGCTCGAGCGCCTCGTGGGCCTTCTTCGCGATCTCGGTGGTCGCCCACTTGAACACGGTCCGGCCGTCCATGTGGATGTAGGCGTGGTCGCCCTCGATCTGTCGCCAGTCGTCGATCACGATGACCTCGTGGCCGGCGGGGTCCGAGCCCCACACGGTCGGGCCGATCGCGGGCTCGTCGCTCGGGCCGACGACGACCGCGCCGGCCCCGTCGCCGAACAGGAAGGCGGTGGAGCGGTCCGAGATGTCGAGGTACTCGCTGAGCACCTCGCTGCCCACGACGAGCACGTGCTTCGAGGTGCCGCCGCGCACGAGCGAGTCGGCCATGCCGACGCCGTAGGAGAACCCCGCGCAGGCCGCGGAGATGTCGAACGCGGCGGGATCGCCCATGCCGAGGTCGTTGGCGAGGATGGTGGCCATGGCGGGCGTGTTGAGGTAGTGCGAGACCGTGGAGACGATGACGGTGTCGATGTCAGACGGGGTCAGCCCGGCGCGCTCGATGGCCTTGCGGGAGGCCTCCTCCGCGAGCGTCAGCGCGGATTCACCCTCAGCGACCCACCGGCGGGACTGGATCCCGGTGCGCTGCTCGATCCACTCCGGCGTGGAGTCGATCATCGTGCACATTTCCTCGTTGTCCACCACGCGGCTGCCGCGGGCGCCCCCGACACTCAGGATGCGGCTGTACTGGGCGCCTTGGGAGATGGTGATCGGCATGTATTCGTGACTCCTCAGCCGTGGTGGTGTTGGGCGGCGAACGCGCGGGCGTCGTCGAGCTGGTCGGGGGTGTTGAGGTTGAAGAGCTCGACGTCCTTCAGGTTGCGCTTGGCGATGCCGGTCAGCGTACCCGCGGGGGTGAGCTCGAGGAGACCCGTGACGCCGAGCTCGCGGAGCGTGTCCATGCACAGGTCCCAGCGGACGGGGTTCGCGACCTGGTTGACCAGCCGCTCCAGGACCTCCTGGCCGCGCTCGACGACGGCGCCGTCCCGGTTCGACAGGATGCGCACCTGCGGATCGGCGGGGGTCATCGCGGCGGCCACCTCTCGGAGCGCGTCGACGGCGGGCGCCATGTGGACGGTGTGGAAGGCGCCGGCGACGCTCAGCGGAACGAGGCGCGCGCGGCGGGGGGCGTTCTCCGCCAGCTGCTGCAGCTGCTCGACCGTGCCGGCGGCGACGATCTGGCCGGGCCCGTTGTTGTTGGCGGGGGTGAGGCCGGCGGCCTCGATGGCGGCGAGCACCTCGTCGACCTGGCCGCCGACGATCGCGGTCATGGAGGTGGGACGGGCGGCGGAGGCCTCGGCCATCGCGCGGCCGCGCACGGCGACGAGGCGCATGGCCTCCGTCTCGCTCAGCACGCCGGCCAGGGCGGTGGCGGCCAGCTCGCCGACGGAGTGCCCGGCGACCACGTCGCAGCCGGCGTCCAGCGCACGGGCGGTGGCGATGCCGGCGGCCACTAGGAGCGGCTGGGCGATCGCGGTGTCACGGATCGTGTCGGCGTCGGCCTCCGTGCCGTAGCGGGCGAGGTCGAGGTCGGCGGCCTCCGAGAGCCCGGCGAGGGTGGCGGCGAACTCCTCCGACTCGAGCCAGGGAGAGAGGAAGCCGGGGGTCTGGGCGCCCTGACCGGGCGCGACGATTGCGAGCACCCCTACACTCTGCCCGAGCGGGGTGGGCCGAGGTCGGATCGGTTGCCACGAAAAAGCCGCAGGGCGGCTTGTGGGAACCGGACAAGGACTCCGGCCGAGGACGAGGTCAGCGGGGCGCGCCCGTTGTGCGACACCGTGAAATCACGCCCGTGTGTTCTGCAGCCGGCCGAGCGTGATCGCCATCCGGAGGATGTAGGCCTCGCGGGAGTTCGCCGGGTTGTAGCCGGTGATCTCGGTGATCCGCTTGAGGCGGTAGCGGACGGTGTTCGGGTGGACGAACATGGCCCGGGCCGTGGCCTCCATCGACGAACCGTGGTCGAGGAAGCTGACCGCCGTCTCGAGCAGTTCCTTGTTGGACGCGAGCGCCCCGTACACCTCGGAGGCGAGCATCCGGCGGGCGTGCCCGTCGCCGGACAACGCGCGCTCGGGCAGGAGGTCGCCGGACAGGAGCGTCGTCGGCCCCTCCGGCCACGCCCTCGCGGCGCGGTAGCCGGAGGCCGCCTCGCGCGCGGATTGGGAGGCCTCGGCCAGCGAGTCGACGACGGGGCCGATCACCACGGGCCCCTCGGCGAAGAAGTGGTGGAGCTTGTCGATGGCGTGGCTGGTCTCGACGGGGGAGGTCACCGACCGGCCCCCGAAGATGCAGACCAGCCGCTCGCCCTGCGGGCTGGCGAGCATGTCGAGCCCCACCTTGCCCGCCGCGCGGCGGAGCACGTCGATGTTGGTGTCGGGGCGCACGCCACCGATGGCGACGGTGACCTTGCTTTCCGTGTCCCAGCCCAGGGTCGAGGCCCGGGACAGCACGGACTCGTCGGTCTCGGCCCGCACGACGGCGTCGATGACGGAGGCCTCGATGCGCGAGTCCCACGCGCCTCGGGCCTCGGCGGCGCGCGCGTAGATGGCGGCGGCGGCGAAGGCGACCTCACGGGAGTACTGCAGGATCCCGAGCTGCAGCGCGGGACGGTCGTTGCGGGGGAGCAGCTGCCCGATCTGTTCCTCGACCACCTCGGTGGTGGTGCGGACGAGGTCGACGGTCTGGCGCAGCGAGATGCGGCGCGCCATCAGCCGGGGCGCGACCTCGAAGATCGACTCGGGGTCGAAGTGCTCGCCGGCGAGCCAGGTGACGAACCCGTCGATGCCGGTGCGAGCCACCATCGAGATCCAGGAGCGCGAGTCGGCGTCGAGTCGCGTGAACCAGGGGTGCCGGGCGTCGAGGGCGGCGATCGTCGCGGTGTTGATTTCGCTGCTGACTGCGCGGAACCGCTTGACGAGGCCCGCCTTGCCGCGCACCGGCTGCACGGGCGTGGGCGCGCTCGCCGACCGCTGGGGATTGGAAATCATTGCGTCAGCTTATAGCTCTACGACCGGAGCCATTCGGTGATCATGGCGATGCGTTCCTCCACCTGCTCGCTCGACGCCTGCGCCAGCGTCGGCCCGCCGCACTGTCGGCGCAGGTCCGCGTGGACGTGGCTGTGCGGGACGGCCCGGATGCGCGCGTACTGGGCCACCAGCGAGTTGAGCTGCTTGCGGCGATCGGCCATGGCGCGGTGCAGCGCCACCTGCGGTTCGCGCTTGGTCTGGTGCTCCCGGCGCTTGACCTGGCGACGCTGCCGCTCGGCGAGCAGCGTCTTCACTTGGTCGGCGTCGAGGAGGCCGGGCAGTCCGAGGTAGTCCTGCTCGTCCTGGGACGCGGGCTCGGCGAACATGCCGTACTGCTGCGCGTCGAAGAGGACGTGGTCGAACGTCGCCGACGACTCCATGGCCTCGAACTCGCCGAGCAGGGCGTCGGAGGCCGACTCCTTGCGGTTGGCTGCCTCCATCTCCGCCTCGGACTCGGCCCAGAGGCCCTCGTCGGGATCCTGCGAGCGGCGACCGAGGACGTGGTCGCGCTGGCGCTCCATGGACCCCGCGTGCCCGAGCAGGACCGGCACGGTGGGCAGAAACACCGTCGCGAGTTCGCCGCGCCGGCGGAGCCGCACGAAGCGCCCGACGGCCTGCGCGAAGAACAGCGGCGTCTGGGTGGCGGTGGCGTAGACCCCGACGGTGAGGCGCGGCACGTCGACGCCCTCCGAGACCATCCGGACCGCCACCATCCAGCGCTCGTCGGACTGGCTGAACTTCTCGATGCGCTGGGAGGCGCCGGCCTCGTCGGACAGGACGACGGTGGGCTTCTCGCCGGTGATCGACTGGAGGACCCGGGCGTAGGCGCGCGCCTGGGTCTGGTTGGAGGCGATCACGAGCCCGCCGGCGTCGGCGATGTGGCGGCGGGTCTCGGTCAGGCGCTTGTCGGCCGCCGACAGCACGGCGCTGATCCACTCGCCCTTCGGGTCCAGCGCGGTGCGCCACGCCTGGGCGGTGATGTCCTTGGTGAGCGGCTCGCCCAGGTTGGCGGCCACCTCGTCGCCGGCCTTGGTGCGCCAGCGCATCGGGCCGCCGTAGGTCATGAACACCACCGGCCGGACGACGTGGTCCTTAAGCGCGTCGGCGTAGCCGTAGGTGTAGTCGGCGCGGCTGATCCGGGCGCCGTCGTGGGCCAGGTCGTAGGTGACGAACGGGATGGGGTGCTCGTCGGAGCGGAAGGGGGTACCGGTGAGCAGGAGGCGCCGGGCGGCGTAGTGGAAGGCCTCGTGCAGCGCGTCGCCCCAGCTGCGGCTGTCGCCGGCGTGGTGCACCTCGTCGAGGATGACGAGCGTGTCCTGGCTGAGGCAGATGCCCTCGTACACCCATGGCCGCACGGCGACGCCGGCGTAGGTCATGGTGGAGCCGACGAACTCCTTCGACCTCCCGCGCTTGGCGTTGTTGCCGGGGTCGAGGTGGATGCCCACGCGGGCGGCGGCGTCGGCCCACTGCACCTTGAGGTGTTCGGTCGGGGTGACGACGATGATGCGCTTGATCTTGCGGGCGTCCAGCAGGTCCTTGGCGACCTTCAGCGCGAAGGTCGTCTTGCCCGCGCCGGGGGTGGCGACGCAGAGGAAGTCCTGCGGCTCGCCGGCGTGGTACTGCTCGAGCGCCTCGGTCTGCCAGGCGCGCAGGCTCGACGCGGTCCCCCAGGCGGCGCGCTGCGGGTACGCGGGCGAGAGATGCTCGAAGGCGGCGGAAGACACGCTGCCGAACTTTACCCGCGGTCCCGATCCGGGCAACCCGGCCGGAGGGGGCGTGTCGCGGGATCAGCGGAGGTCGGAGCCGAGCCGCCCGAAGCGCTGCAACAGTTGCGGCACGCGGTAGTGCATCTCCTCGTAGACCGCGCGCGTGGCGTCGGAGACCTCGACGTGGGTCTCCACCGCATCGCCGCGCAGCAGCCGGTAGCCGGCCTCGAGGTCGGGCACGACGCCGAGGGCCGTCGCGCCCAGGATCGCCGCACCCAGGCCGGTGCCCGCCTCCGCCGCGGTCACGGTCAACGGCCGGTTCAGGACGCCGGCGACGACGTCGCGCCAGACCTGCGAGCGGAAGACGCCGCCGGTGGCGCGGATCTCCTCGACGCGGTTGATCATCCGGAGCCGCCGCAGGATCGTCCACAGCTGAAAGGCGACCCCCTCGATGCCCGCGCGGATGAAGTGGTCCGGGGTGTGCGCCTGGCGGACGTGCAGGAAGGCGCCCCGGATCTCCGCGTCCCAGAGCGACGCGCGCTCGGCCACGAGGTAGGGGATCATGACCAGGCCGTCGGCCCCCGGGGGGACGTGCGCGGCGCGACGGGCGGCCTCGGCGTCGTCGGCCCCGGGGGCGTAGGTCTCGGTGAGCCAGCGCTGCACCATGCCGCCGTTGCTGACCGCGCCGCCGGCGACCCAGACGTCTCGGGTAAGGGCGTAGCAGAAGAGGCCGGAGACGACGGCCGGGTTGCGCACCACCATGCGGACCGCGCCGCTGGTGCCGATGGAGAGGCCCGCTTTGCCGGGTTCCATGGCGCCGGTGCCCAGGTTGCCGAGCGGTCCGTCGCCGGCACCGACCACCACCGGCAGCCCCGCAGGGAGGCCGATCCGCGCCGCGGCCTCGGCGGAGAGGGGGAGCACGTCCGTGGTGTCGAGGATGGGCGGCAGCTGGTCGGGCCGGATCCCCGTGAGCTCGATCGCCTCGTCGTTCCAGGCGCGGGCCTCCATGTCCAGCAGTCCGCTGCCCGAGGCGGTGGAGAGTTCGGTGACGACGCGTCCCGTGAGCACCGCGAGCAACCAGTCCTTGAGCCCCGTCCAGTGGGCGGTGCGGCGCAGGATGTCCGGGTGGTGCTCCCCGAACCAGCGCAGCTTGACCATGGGCGACATCGGGTGCGTCGGGGTGCCGCTGGTGTAGTGGAGTCGGGGGCCGGTGGCGTGCTCGTTCAGCGCCTCCGCCTGCAGCCAGGCGCGCGAGTCGGCCCAGGTCAGCAGTTCCGTGACGGGGCGGCGGTCGGCGTCGAGGCCGATGAGGCCGTGCATCGCGGTGCTCACCGAGATGCCGATGATGCGCCCGGCGTCGACGCGGGAGACCGCCTCCCGCAGCGCGTCGAGCACCCCGGCCGCGATGGTGTCGGGGTCCTGCACGTGCCAGCCGGGCGCCGGGTTGAGCATCGGGTACTCGACGCCGACCGTCAGCCGGAGGACCCCGTCGAGGGAGAACAGCGAGGCCTTGGCGGCGGTCGTTCCCACGTCCAGGCCCAGGATGACGTCACTGGCGGTGCTCATGCCGTCAGCCTAGGTGGAATGCCTCGTCAGGCACCTGATCGTGCACCGAGTTGCCGTGGGCGGACGTAGAGTTGGGGCAAAGCTGCCGACGTGAGGGGTGCCCCGTGACGTTCACTAGTTCAGAGGTGGTGGAGTACCCGCTCGCCGAGGTCTGGCGGTGGTTCACCTCGCCGGGCGCGATGACGCGCCTGACGCCGCCCTTCATGGGGATGCGCGTGGTCAGGGAGGCCGACAACGTGCGCGACGGCGTGGCCGTCCTGCGGCCGGCGCTCCCGTCGCCGGCGCCCGACCTCGCCGTCCTGCCGAAGTGGGTGGCGAAGCACGACCCGGGCGCCTACGTCGAGCACCGGCGGTTCCTCGACCGCGCCACCTCCGCGCCCTACCGGCAGCTCACCGGCTGGGTCCACGACCACCGCTTCGAGGAGGCCGAGGGGCACACCCGGGTCATCGACCGGGTGAGCGCGCGGGTCCCGGACGCGGTCCTCGAGCCCATGTTCACGTTCCGCACCAACCGCCTGCGCGCCGACCTCGCGGCGCTCGGCCGTTCGCGGCTCTTCGGCGACGACCGCCGGGTCACCGTGGCGATGACCGGCTCCTCGGGCCTGATCGGCACCCAGTTGCGGGCCTGGCTCACCACCGCGGGGCATCGGGTCATCCGGCTGGTCCGGAGCCTGCCGCACGGCCCCGACGAGCGCCGCTGGGACCCCGACGACCCTGCCCCCGAACTGCTCGACGACGTGGACGTGCTGGTGCATCTCGCCGGCAGCTCGATCGCGGGTCGCTTCACCGACGCCCACAAGCGCAAGCTTCGCGAGAGCCGGGTGGAGCCGACGCGTCGCCTCGCCGAACTCGTGCGCGACAGGGCAGGGCAGACGGCGATGGTCTCGTCATCGGCCATCGGCTACTACGGCGCCGACCGCGGCGAGGAGGTGCTCACCGAGGACTCCGAGCCGGGCGAGGGCTACGTCGCCGAGGTGGTGGTGCAGTGGGAGGACGCCTGCCAGCCGGCGCGGGACGTGGCGAGGGTGGTCAACGTCCGCACCGGCATCGTGCTGAGCGCCTCCGGCGGGGTGCTCGGCGTGCTGCAGCCGCTCTTCCGCCTGGGGCTCGGCGGACGCATCGGCGACGGCCACCAGTGGTTCTCCTGGGTGGCGCTGGACGACCTCGTCGACATCTACGTGCGGGCCATCCTCGACGAGCGGGTCGCCGGACCGGTCAACGGCGTCGCGCCACGGACCGTGCGGAACTCCGACTTCACGCGGGTCATGGGTGAGGTGCTGCACCGGCCGACGCCGCTGCCGGTGCCGGAGTTCGCGCCGACGGTGTTGCTCGGCCGGGAGGGGACGCAACAGTTGGCGACCGCCGACCAGCGGGTGCTGCCGACCGCGCTCGAGGGGTTGGGGCACACCTTCCGGTTCCCGCACCTAGCCCCGGCGCTGGCCCACGAGCTCGGTCGCGAGCGCCGGGCCTGAATCAGTCCGCGCGCTCCTCCAGGCCGGCGGCGGTGCCATCGTCGGGGACCAGCCGGAGCAGGGGCGCGGGCTTCGGTGCCGAACCCTCCAGCACGTCGTCGCTCCACTGACCGGCCAGGTCCATCACCTGCCCCGTCCGCCGGTTCAACTCGGCGCGTTGGGCCTGCGTGACCTTGTAGGAGGGGAGCGGCGCCGACGCGTCGGGTCCGGCGAAGTCGCGGTAGGGCGTCGTGCCGGGCTCATCGTGTTCGTAGGCCTCGGCGAACTGCCGCAGCCACTGGGCCAGCCCCGACGTCGCGGTGCGGAACCGCACCCAGCGGTGGTTGTCCCAGCCTTTCGCGGTGCCGGATCCCGGGGTACCTGCGAACGCACTGACGAGCTTGGCCGCGCCCTCGCGCCCGCGTTCGGCGAGGTCCGTGACCACCGGCGCCGGCATGGAGAGGTTCATGCCGCCCTCCTTATCGTCATGGAAGACGGTGACGATCCGGTCCCGGTACCCGGGCATGACCACCTGCGCCCCGTCGACCCACTCCCGTGCGGTGTGCACCATGAGCAACAGGAAGCCGGCCCAGGCACCCACGCCCCGCGTGCCGAGGGGGTACCAAGGCCGCTGCAGCCCGCCGAGGTTGCTGGTCGGGAGGTAACTGTTCTCCGCCTGGTTCGTGGACTTCTCCGTCCCCGGCGGGAAGGGCCCGAGGTTGAACGCGAATGTTGGGTGCCTCGGCAATGGGCTGTCGAAGAAGTGCACCGGCAGGTTCGCGCACAGGCCACCGTCGGTGAACCACACGCTGGAGAACGCCGGCGCGGGCAGGGACGAGAGCGCCTCGTCGACGGCGCCGCCGGGATTGGCGCTGCGCCACCTCGCCGCCGCGTCGGACGCCTCCCAGTTCGACGGCTGCGTGAAGTCGACGGCATAGAGGCGGACCGCGGTGATGAGGGCGGGGAAGCTCAACGACATCCTTGTGGCGACGATCACTGGCACGTCGTCGGCCGCCGGCCACGGACGCAGCCGCCCGGCCTGGGCCCGTCGCAGCCGCGTCTCGAAGCTGCGGCCCGGCTCGTCGGAGAGCGGTGGGGGGTTCGCCACCATCCAGTCCACCAACTCACCCGGGAACAGCCCGCGGAACTCGTCGGGATCGAAGAAGTACTCCTGCGTCCGCCAAGGCATCGCCATGGGCTGGTGGCGGGTGAGGTTCGTCGTCATCACGCGCAGGGTGATGCCGGCGCGTCGCAGGTCGCCGAAGGTCACGGGCCCCGTGCCGGGTTCGCGCCCGGCCAGCGCCTGGATCTTGTCGTGCAACCAGGGCGTCAGCGGCTTCGCGTCACCGGCGTCCACGCCCTCCATCCCGGTGCAGAGGCCGAAGCCGTCACCGGCCACCCGGCCGGCGGCCCTGAGCGCGCCGAACACGGTCGCGAAGCCGACCCCCAGCACGGCCAGCAGCAGGCCGGCCACGACGCCCACCCCGCGGGCCAGCCCGTCGCCGAGCGCGCTGAGCACGACGACCAGCACCCCGGGGAGCGCGCCGAGCAGCGCCTCCACCCAGAAATTGCGCAGGAGTCCGCCGACGAGCGCCGGGATGGGGGAGCCGCCCGCCCGCTCGGTCGCCGACGACATCAGCCGGAACAGCGGGGCCCCGTTACGCGTGGGCTGGAAGAAGGACGCCAGCGTCGAACGGCCGTCGGGACCGGGCTCGGCGAGGTCGGCGGGCATCCGGTCCAGCTCCTCGAAGCCGCCCGTGGCCCGGCCGAGCTCCGCGGCGGCTGCCGCTGCGGCCGCGATGGCGCCGGCGGATGCACCGCCGACGCGGCTCAGCCGGTAGGTGCGGGCCAGTTCGGCCACTGCCCGCGGGTAGATCACCCCGCTGGTGATCCCGCCCTTCATGACGATGTCGCACGCCATGGCGGGGCGATGGGTTCCTCGGTGGTCATGGTGGTCCTTCCGGAGGTCCGAAGAGCTTCTGCCGGTAGACCGCGACGACCTGTCGGCACATGAGGCTGTAGGGGGCGTGGCCGTCGACGAAGCGGCTCACCTCGGCGAGGCGACGCGTGTACTGGTGGAGCAGGGCCGTGTCGGTGGGGTGGCGCGCGACGTTGTTGCGGGCGTCGACCACGGACTCGAGATGCGCCAGGAGGAGCAGCAGCCGGTCACGACGGGCCGCGCGCAGCCCCCGGCGCTGCAGGGCGCACACGGCGATCGTCGCCGCGCCCTTGGCGCTGCCGTTCCTGGGGCGCACCCAGCCGTCGTCCACGGTTCCGGTGCCCCAGACGAACTCGAGGTGCTTCTCGGGGTGGTCGAGGTACGGGTGCAGCAGCAGGCGACGCTCCGACTTCTCGGCCCCGGGCGCCGTGGCGCGGGTGGACTCGGAGGCGAGGGGGAAGGCGTTCGCTTTGCCGGCGGTGAGCGGCCCCTCCTCGCCGGGGAGGTCCTGCTTGCGGGGGCTGTTGCAGTCGGTGCAGGAGGGGAGGAGGTTCGCCCAGTCGCTCGCCAGCCAGTAGTAGCCGGGCGGCACGCGCTTCCCACCTATGGTGACCTCCCCCTTCGGCCGGTAGTGCTCGATCGCGACGGGCTGCGTGGACGCGTAGTACGTCTCGCAGTACGCGCACTTGCCGCCGAAGGCCTGTTCGAGCGAGGCCCGCACGTCGGGGGCCTTGTACGCCTTGTACTTGTCGTACTTCGCGACGCCGTCCCAGTTCGCGTAGAACTGCAGGGCGGCCTCGCGCTCCTTGAGCGCGCCCTCCGACGCGAGGCTGGGCGGCGGGGGAGGCCTGCGGACCCGTCGCATCATCCACCGCCGGGGAGGCGCTCGTCCCAGAGTCGCGACAGCGTGGCCGTGACCTCGGCGCTCGTCGGCGCCACCTGGTCGCCGGTCTCGCGGCGCTGGGCGATGTACTCGGAGGCCGAGTTGAGCAGCAGGCGCTCCCGCTCCGTGGTGCCGAACTGCTCCAGCTCGTCGAGCCGAGTCCGCACGCGGTCCAGGCGGCGACGCTGTTCCTCGCTCGGGTGGGTGGCGGCCATGAGGCGGTAGTAGTTCTCCCACAGCTCCGAGACCTCGGGGTCGTCGGTGCTGCCCAGCCCGAAGTGCTCGGAGGTGAGCAACTGCTCGACCCGCATCCCGGTGACAGGCGGCAGGTCGGTCAGCGTCACGATCTCGCCGTCGCTGTTGCGCCGCATCACCACGACCTCACCGTCCACGACGCCGCGCAGGCACAGCGGGTCGTGGGTCGTGACGACGAACTGCACGCGCGGCATGAGGTTGCGCAACGCGGACACGATGCGGAGCCGCCATCGAGGGTGCAGGTGGGCGCCGATCTCGTCGATCAGCACGATGCCCTCCGCGAGCGCCGTCTGGTCCCACATCCGCAACACGCTGCGAAGGATGTCGCAGGCCATCACCACCATGGACTGGTAGCCGTCGCTCAGCGTCGCGAGGTCCGATCGCGCCCGGCCCTGGACGAGGAACACCTGGTCCGCGTCCCGGACGAGCGAGGAGTCGGGGTCGAGCGCCAGCATCTCGTGGATGCCGAGCGCGACGTCGGCGAACGTGTCCGCGTCCAACGACAGGAGCCAGGAGCTGGGGTCGGTCAGCGGCGCGAGCGGGTCGAACAGGTTGTCCACGCGCACCACCCGCTCGTCGGGGGTGGGGGAGGGGGTCCGCGGAAGGAGCCGGGTCGCCCCGTAGCCCAGCAGCAGGGCGGGCACCGGCTCGGGACCGGTGAACACGGTGTCGCCGCGCGACCACTCCAGCCTGAGCGGCTCCGGCGTCCCGGAGAGGTACACCTCGACGAGCCCCTTGCGGGCGCCGTGGCGCAGGAACTTCCGCGCGTCGATGCCGAGCCGGCGCCGCTGGTCGCCGCCCATCAGCGTGAGGGCGATGGCGTGCAGCACCGAGCTCTTGCCGCTGCCGTTCTCGCCGAGCAGCACGGTCCACGGGCCCCGGTCGCTGGTGGAGCGCGAGAGGTCCAGCTCCAGGTCCCGGATGGGGCGGAAGTTGCGGATCTCGACCCGCTCGATCCAGCGGGTGGCGCCGAAGTACTGGGCGCGCTCGTCTCCACCCATGTGGGCGGTGAGGTCGTAGACGGGCGCGCTCGACGGCGGCGGGGCCGGGGGAGGCGGCATGGCTCCCGGCAGCGGCGCGGAGTGCGGCGGCGGGGCCGGGGCACCGGAGGTCTCCGGGCCCGGGCGGACGCGCAGCGAGGGGAACGAGATCCCGTCGTCGACGCCCTCGAGGACCGAGAGCCGCGCCTTGACGAGGAAGTCGCGGTTGAGCGCGAAGATGTCGCAGGTCACGCGGCCGCGTTCGGTGAGCGGGGTCACCGTGCCGTTGGTCTCGAACCGCAGGTGCTCGTTCGGGTCGTCGAGCGCGGGATCGAGGAGCAGGGGAGACTCGACGGTCAGCGGTTGTCCCTGCCTGGCGCGGCGTCCCTGCACCGGGAACCGGGTGCCGCGGGCGCGGACGCAGTCGGCGCAGGCGGGATACAGGTTGGACCACTCGTAGGTCAGCCACCAGTACGACTCGAGGTCGACGTCACCGGCGAGTCCCACTGCGCCCCAGGCCGGGCGATGGTGCGCGACGAGCGCCGAGTCGGAGCCCTGGGGCTCGAGACGGCGCTCGCAGTAGGCGCAGGTCCCGTCGGTCATGGCGAGCAGCGCCTCGACCAGTTCGGGCTCACGGAGCACGGCGTCCGGTTCGGGCCCGCGCGTGCGCTTGTGGGACCAGGCGCGCGCGAGCTCCCACGTCAGCCTCGCGCCCACCGCGCGGAGGACAGCCGGTTCCTCGGGCCGCACCAGACGCATGCCGCCACCCCCTTGGGCTGATTATCCTCCGGGGGCGGCGGCGAGGGAAGGGTTTCCTGATCCTTCAGCCGGCGACGGATTCCTGCGCAGGGGCGGAGACCGTGGCTCGTCGCGACGCGGTCGCGTCGGGACGGCCGTCGACGTGGCGCAGCAGGCGCATGGCGTTGAGGATGACCAAGAGGACCGACGCCTCGTGCACGAGCATGCCGACCGACATCGTGACACCCCCTGCGAAGACCCCCGCGAGCAGCGCGACGACTGTCACCAGGGCGACCGCGATGTTCTGTCGCATGACGCGGACCGTGCGCTTCGCGAGCCCGATCGCCTCCGGGAGCTTGAGGAGGTCGTCGCCCATCAACGCGATGTCCGCCGTCTCGACGGCCACCGCGGAGCCGGCCGCACCCATCGCGGCGCCGATGTCCGCCGTGGCCAGCGCCGGGGCGTCGTTCACACCGTCGCCCACCATCGCGACGGTGTGTCCCTGGCTCTGGAGCTCCGCGACGCGCTCGAGCTTGTCCTCGGGCAGCAGCCCGGCGTGGACCTCGTCCACTCCCGCGGCCCTGCCGACGGCCTCCGCCACCAGCCGGGTGTCACCGGTGAGCATGACCACCCTGCCGACGCCGGCCCCGTGGAGGCGCCGCACCATCTCGGCGGCGTCCTCCCGGATGCGGTCGGCGACGCCGATGACGCCAACGACGCTGCTGCCCACGGCGACGATCATCGGGGTACGGCCCTCGGCGGCCAGTGTGCGAGCGGCCTCGGCGGCCTCGGCGTGGGGGGCGATGCCGAACTGGTCCAGCAGCGGGACGTTGCCGATCAGCACCCGATGCCCGTCGACGTGCGACACGATGCCCTTGCCGGGGACGGGCTCGACGTCGGTGGGGAGTCCGCGCGGTGCGAGGCCCTCCGCCGCCGCAGCCTCGAGCACGGGGCGGGCGAGTGGGTGCTCGGAGCCTGCCTCGGCGGCGGCCGCCCACCGGAGCACGTCGGCGCGGTCATGACCGGCCTGCAACACCACCACGTCGGTCAGTTCGGGCCGGCCCTCGGTGAGGGTGCCGGTCTTGTCGAGCGCGACGACGTCGATCCTCGCGGATGCCTCCAGGTACTCGCCGCCCTTGATGAGGATGCCGTTCCTCGCGGCACGCCCGATGCCGGCGACGATCGCCACCGGGATGGAGATCACCAGGGCACCGGGGCAACCGATGACCAGCAGCGTCAGGGCGAGGACGACGTCCTGGGTGACCAGCCCGGTCACCAGCGCGAGCAGGAACACGGCAGGCGTGTACCAGGTGGAGAACCGGTCGATGAACGCCTGGGTCCTCGCCTTGGCGTCCTGGGCCTCCTCGACCCGGTGGATGATCCGCGCGAGGGTGGTGTCGGCGCCGACGCCCGTGGCGACGACCTGCAGGAAGCCGCCGCGGGAGACGGTGCCGGCGAAGACGCGGTCGTTCTCCGCCTTCTCCACCGGGATCGACTCGCCGGTGATCGACGCCTCGTCGATCGCGCCGGTCCCGGCGACCACCGTCCCGTCGACGGGCACCTTCGCCCCGTTCTTCACGAGCACCACCTCGCCCACGCCCACCTCGGACGCGGGGACCTCGACCTGTTCGCCGTCGCGCATGACGATCGCGCTGTCCGGCGCCACCGCGATGAGCTCGGCGAGTGCCGAGCGGGTCTTGTTCAGGGTGGCGGCCTCCAGCGCGTGGCCGATGGCGAACAGGAACGTGACCGCCGCCGACTCCCAGAAGTTGCCGATGACGATGGCGCCGATCGCCGCCACGGAGACGAGGAGGTCGATGCTGAGCTGCCGGAGCAGGAGGCCCCGCACCGCCTTCACCGCGATGCCGTAGCCGGCGACGATCGCGGCGGCGAGCATCAGGGCATCCGCGACGGTGAAGACGGGCGAGCCCGTGGCGTGCTCGGCGGCGTCCAGCCACCACTGCCCCGTGAGGACGGCGTCCGTGCCCGCACGGTCGACGACCCAGGACGCGACGATGAGGAGGCCCGAGACGGCCGGCACCCCCCACCTCCCGCGCACCCACTGGTGGATCCTGTTCATGGTTCTTCCCTTTCATTCACGCTTGCTGATGCCTCGAAGCTACGAGCGATCGCCGGTGCGCTCCATGACCTGGATCAATCGAGCGGGGCGCCGGCGGTAGGGTGGCTGACCGTGGCCCTACTGATCCCGATGGAGGACGTGGCGGACCGGCGGCTCGAGGAGTTCGCCCGGCTCCGCGACTCGCAGCTCCGCACGAGGCTCGAGACCGAGCGGGGGCTCTTCGTGGCCGAGGGGGAGAAGATCATCCGACGCGCGGTGGAGGCGGGCTGCCGTCCCAGCGCCTTCCTCCTCACTCCCCGCTGGCGCACCACCCTCGTCGACGTGCTGGACGGCTTCCCGGACGTCCCCTGCTACGTCGGGACCGAGGCCATGATCGAGGCGGTCAGCGGATTCCACGTCCATCGGGGCGCCCTCGGCACGTTCCACCGGCCGGCCCCGCCGTCGTGGGCGGAGCTCCTGGCGACGGACCGCCTCGTCGTGACCCAGGGCCTGGTGGACCACGCCAACCTCGGCTCGATCGTCCGCATCGCCGCGGCGCTCGGGTGGGGCGGCCTCGTCGTGAGCGAGACCTGCGCGGACCCCCTGTACCGACGCAGCATCAAGGCCTCCATGGGCTCGGCCCTCCAACTGCCATGGCGCCGCATGGACGACGACACGACCGACCTGCGCCGCATCAGGGAGGCCGGTTTCACGCTCGTGGCCACGACGCTCGGCGACGACGCCGTGCCGCTTGAGACCGTGCCGCCGGGCGGGAGGCTCGCGCTGCTCCTCGGCAACGAGGGACACGGCCTGCCGGATGCCTGGCAGAGGGAGGCCGACGTGCGCGTCACCATCCCCATGGCTCGCGGTGTCGACTCGCTGAACGTGGCGGCCGCCGCCGCGATCTGCGCCTACGAGCTGCGGCCCACCGCGCCGTGAGCGGCGCAGGCGACCCCGGCGCCGGTAGGATCGCCGGCGACCAGGCCGCGTCCGACGCGGAGCGGACCACTCGACGAGGAGGAGACGTGGAGGCAATCCCGGCAACGCCCGCCTTCGGCCGGCTTCTGGACGGCCTGCGCGATTCGTTGGAGGAACTCGCGGAGCAGACCTGCGCCCACATCTACCGGGACGTCGAGAGCTACGAGCGCATCACTAGGGAGGCGCTCCGTTCGGCGGTGGCGCGCAACCTCCGGACCGCGCTCAACGCCCTCCAGCACGAACTGGTCCCGAGGCCGGAGACGCTCGACGACGCCGCCCAGACCGCCTACGAGCGCTACCAGGAGGGCGTCCCGGTCGAGGACATCGTGCGCGGCTTCCGGATCTCGATCTCCCTCATCAACGAGCGGTTCGTCGACCTGGCGGTCTCCCTCGGGCTGCCGGCCCAGCTCACGGTCCGCGGCTCCCGCGTCATGTGGGGGGTCGGTGACGCGTTCACCACCCGCATCATCACCGAGTACCACGCCCTCGAGGTGGACGCCGCGCTCCGCAACGCCCAACGCAGGATCGAACTCGTGCACCGGCTGCTGGCGGGCGACGTGCCTGCGGAGGCGGTGAAGCTGGGCATCGATCCGGGGCGGCAGTACGCCGCGCTGCGCGCCGAGCTCCCCGCGGGGGCGCACGCGGAGTCGGTCCGCCAGCGGCTGGAGGCCCGGGGCTCCCGCGGCACGCATCGCGCGCTGGTCGTCGCGGAGGCCGGTCAGTGCCTCGGCATAGTCGTCACCCGCCCGGAGATCGAGGGCGTACCCGTGGGCCTCGGGCCGTTCGTGAGCCCCGACGAGTTGCCCCGCTCGGACCGGACCGCGCGGCAGGCGCTGAAGCTGGCCCAGCGGCTCGGGCGCGACGGCGTGCAGTCGGTGGAGGACCTCGGGTGGCGGCTGGCGGCGGTGTCCCGGCCCGACGTCTGGCAGGCGTACTACGAACAGTTCCTCGCGCCCGTGCTCGAGCAGGGCGCGTTCGGTGAGGAGATTCTCGCCACCGTCCGCGCGTGGCTCGCCAACGGGCACAGCGTCCAGCGCACGGCGGAGGCGCTCACCGTCCACGTGAACACGGTCCGCTACCGCCTCCGGAGGTACGAGGACCTCACCCTCGCGGCGCTCGACGACGCCGACGACGTGGTGGCCATCACCTGGGCCCTCGAGCTGGGCGACCCGTCCTCCTACGCGTTGTAGGAACGTCCAACGAGGCGGGGCCCAATGGTGTCGTTTCGTCCGTAGACCCCGGGTTGTCCGGTCAATAGCCTTCTGCGTGAGGCAACCAGTTGGAGGACCGAACGACGTCGTCGGGTGGCTCCGGATGGTTGCCCATCTCCCCCCCAACAACAACAGAAGGGCCAGAGATGGCGAAGGTCAGAGATGACATTGCGCCCGTGCTCGCCGAGATCCTCCGCGATGGGATGACCATCGCCGTCGGCGGTTTCGGATTGTGCGGCATTCCCACCGACCTGATCAAGGTCGTGCGCGAGGTGGGGGTCAAGGACCTCACGATCGTGTCCAACAACCTGGGCATCGACGGCAAGGGCCTGGGCCTGCTGCTGGAGAACAACCAGATCAGCAAGGTGCTCGCGAGCTACGTCGGCGAGAACAAGCTGTTCATGCAGCAGTACATCGACGGGCAACTGGACGTCGAGTTCGTGCCGCAGGGCACGCTCGCCGAGCGCCTCCGGGCCGGCGGCTCCGGCATCCCCGGCTTCTACACGAAGACGGGCGTTGGGACGATCGTCGCCGACGGCAAGCCGACAGCCGAATTCGACGGCGAGACGTACGTCCTCGAGCGGGGCATCGTCGCCGACGTCGCCCTCGTGCACGCCCACACCGCCGACTTCGACGGCAACCTCGTCTACCGTCGCACGGCCCGCAACTTCAACCCGCTGGCTGCCATGGCAGGGAAGGTCACCTTCGCCGAGGCCGAGCAACTGGTCGGGCACGGCGGCATCGATCCCGACGCGATCCACACCCCGGGCGTCTACGTGCACCACGTCGTGCGCGCCGTCAGCCCCACCGACATCGAGCAGCGCACCGTCCGTCCCCGCGCGGCCGTGCTTCAGGAGGTCTGACCATGAGCTGGACACGTGAAGAGATGGCCGCGATCGCGGCGTCCGAACTCACCGACGGCGACTACGTGAACCTCGGCATCGGCATGCCGACGCTGGTGGCCAACCACCTGCCCGACGGCGTCCGCGTCATCCTGCAGAGCGAGAACGGCATCCTCGGCACCGGCCCGTTCCCGTACGAGGGCGACGAGGACCCGGACCTCATTAACGCCGGCAAGCAGACCGTGACGCTGCTCCCCGGCGCCGCGATCTTCGACTCCGCCACCTCCTTCGGCATGATCCGGGGCGGCAAGATGGCCGCCGCCATCCTCGGCGCCATGCAGGTGTCGGGCACCGGCGACCTCGCCAACTGGCAGATCCCCGGCAAGCTCGTCAAGGGCATGGGCGGCGCCATGGACCTGGTCGCCGGCACGCGTCGCGTCATCGTCATGACCGAGCACGTGGCCAAGGACGGCACCCCGAAGATCGTCCGCGAGTGCTCGCTGCCGCTCACCGGAGTGGGCGTCGTCGACCGCATCATCACCGACATCGCCGTCTTCGACGTGACCGGGGACGGACTGGTCCTGCGCCGCCTCGCCCCCGGCGTCTCCGAGGACGAGGTGCGCGAGAAGACCGAGGCGTCCTTCGACATCGAGCTCGTCGGCGCGGAGGCGGCCGCGGTATGACGCTCTATTCGCTGGTCGTCGTCATCGCCGCGCTCGGCTTCCTCATGTTCATGGCCTACAAGGGCCACAGCGTCATCCTCTTCGCGCCGATCGCGGCGATGGGCGCGGTCCTGCTGACCGCACCCGACCTGGTGGCGCCGATCTTCTCCGGGCTGTTCATGGACCGGATGGTCGGGTTCATCAAGAGCTACTTCCCCGTGTTCCTACTCGGGGCGCTGTTCGGGAAGCTCATGGAGATCTCGGGGTATGCGAGATCCATCGTCACCGCGGTCATCAAGGTCGTCGGCGCGCGCAACGCGATGCTGACCATCGTGCTGGTCGGCGCGGTGCTCACCTACGGCGGCGTCTCGCTGTTCGTCGTGGTGTTCGCCGTCTACCCGTTCGCCGCCGAGATGTTCCGCCAGGGCGACATCCCCAAGCGCCTCATCCCCGGCACCATCGCGCTCGGCGCCTTCACGTTCACCATGGACGCCATCCCTGGCACGCCGCAGATCCAGAACATCATCCCCACCACGTTCTTCGGCACCACCGCCTACGCCGCACCCATCCTGGGCACGGTGGGCGGCATCCTGGTGTTCATCGTCGGGATGCTCTACCTCGAACGGCAGCGACGCAAGGCCGCGGCCAAGGGAGAGGGCTACGGGGAGGGCCACATCAACGAGCCCGTCGCGCACCTTCGCGAGGGGGACAAGCTTCCCCACCCGCTGCTCGCGCTCACCCCGCTCCTCATCGTCGGCGTGGTCAACCTGGTGCTGACGAACCTGATCCCGCGCCTGTTCGGCGAGGAGACGACGTTCCAGTCCACCGTGGTCGGCGAGCCGAAGCCGGTGACCGTCGCGACCGCGGCGAACGTGGCGATCTGGTCCGTCCTCGGTGCCTTGCTCCTGGCGATCCTGTTCGTGGTCGTCGCGGCCTTCGGGACGATCCGCCGGCACTTCACGGAGGACGTCAAGCCGGCCATCGCCGGTTCGCTCCTGGCCACGCTCAACACCGCGTCCGAGTACGGCTTCGGCGCCGTGATCGCCTCGCTCGCCGGCTTCAAGATCGTCGCCGAGGGGCTCACCGCGATCCCGGACCCACTGGTGCGGGAGGCCGTCACGGTCACCTCGCTCGCCGGCATCACCGGTTCCGCCTCGGGAGGCATGAGCATCGCCCTCGGTGCGATGGCGGACACCTTCGTCGACGCGGCCAACGCGGTGGGCATCCCGATGGACGTCCTGCACCGGGTCGCATCCATGGCCTCCGGCGGCATGGACACCCTCCCGCACAACGGCGCGGTGATCACGCTGCTGGCCGTCACCGGCCTCACCCACAAGTCCTCCTACAAGGACATCTTTGCCATGACCATCATCAAGACACTCGCCGTTTTCGTCATCATCGGCCTCTACTACGCCACCGGCCTCGTCTGAAAGGGACCAACACCATGAGCATCTACGAGAACTACCACGACGGGCGCCGGGCGCTCGTGACCGGGGCGGCCTCGGGCATCGGCCGCGCCACCGCCATCAAGCTCGCCGAGGCGGGCGCCCACGTCGTCGCCGTGGACATGAACGCCGAGGGCCTGGCCGCACTCGAGGCGGAGGTGCAGGGCATCGAGCCCATCACCTGCGACCTCTCCGACTACGACGCCATCGGCGAACTGCCCAAGGACATCGACATCCTCGTCAACGTCGCCGGCATCCAGACCGTCGCCCCGATCCAGGACTTCCCGGTCGAGCGGTTCGAGCTGATCATGCGCGTCATGCTGCACGCCCCCTGGTACCTGATCCGGCAGACCGTGCCGCACATGTACTCGAAGAACTGGGGACGCATCGTCAACCTCTCCTCGGCCCACGGCCTGCGCGCCTCGGAGTTCAAGTCGGCGTACGTCACCGCCAAGCACGGGCTCGAGGGCCTCTCCAAGGTCGTCGCGCTCGAGGGCGCCCCGTACGGCGTCACCAGCACCACGGTGAACCCCGCCTACGTGCGCACCCCGCTCGTCGAGAAGCAGATCGCCGACCAGGCCAAGGTGCACAACATGCCCGAGGACGAGGTGGTCGCCAAGATCATGCTGGCCCGCGCCCACGTCAAGCGGCTCATCGAGCCCGAAGAAGTGGCCGAGCTCGCACTGTTCCTCACCGGTCCAGCCTCGGCGTCGATGAGCGGGTGCTCGTACCCGATCGACGGCGCCTGGACCTCGTACTGAGCGGGCGGCACACGATGAAGCGAAGCGAAGACCCGGTCGTCGTACTCGGCTACGCACGCACCCCGGTGGGGGCGTTCGGCAAGTCGCTGGCCGGAGTGCCCGCCCACGTGCTTGGCGCGACGGCGGCCAAGGCCGCGCTGGAGCGGTCCGGCCTGACGGCCGACGACCCGCAGGAGTGGATCATCGGCTGCGTCGGCGCCACCGGCCATGACGCCTACATCTCGCGTCGGGTGTCGATCGAGGCGGGCGCCCCGGTCGAGTCCACCGCCATGACCGTCAATCGGTTGTGCGGATCGGCCATGCAGGCCGTCGGCCTGGCGGCGATGGAGCTCATGGTCGGCGAGGCGGACATCGTCGTCGCCGGCGGCACGGAGAACATGTCGGCGCAGCCCTTCATGGACTTCTCGGCCCGCAACGGCGCCACGCTCGGCAACCGGGAACTGCTCGACGGCACCTACTCCATGGTGACCGACCCGTTCAGCCGCCAGCCGATGGGCATCACTGCCGAGAACGTCGCCGAGCGTTACGGTGCCACCCGCGAGGAACAGGACGAGTTCGCGCTCGAGTCCCAGCGGCGGGCGCAGGAGGCCCTGGCCTCCGGGGCGGTGGCGGGGGAGATCACCCCCGTCACCATCAGCTCGCGCCGCGGCGACACCGTCGTGGACACCGACGAGCACCCGCGCGCGGGCCTCACCATCGAGAAGCTCGCGGCGATGCGCCCGGTGTTCAAGTCAGACGGCACCGTCACCGCGGGCAACGCCTCGGGGATCAACGACGGCGCGTGCGTCCTCGTCCTGACCCGCGCCTCCGTGGCCGCCGAGCGTGGTCTGAAGCCGCTGGCGGAGCTGGTGGACTTCACCAAGGTCGGGATTGCCCCGGAGATCATGGGCTACGCCCCGAAGCCCGCGATCGAGAAGATCCTCGACCGCAACGGCCTGGCGGCGTCCGACATCGGCTGGATCGAGCTGAACGAGGCGTTCGCGGCCCAGGCGGTGCCGATCGTCCGCGACCTCGGCCTCGATGCCGAGAAGGTGAACCCCCTCGGCGGCGCCATCGCCTGGGGGCATCCGATCGGGGCGACCGGCGCGATCATCACGGCCCGGACGATCGAGAACATACGTCGCCACGGGCACGAGTGGGGGTTGGCGTCGATGTGCATCGGCGGCGGCCAGGCGGTGGCCAGCCTCTGGCGAGCGGTCTGACCTGCACCCTCCAAAGGGCCGGTGGCCACACCATTTCGGGTGCGGCCGCCGGCCCCTTTCGGCATGTTGCCGTCCGATCCGCTGGACCGGGCCGGATCTATGGTGAGGCATGGAAATCCTCCACAGCCTCGCCATGGTTCCCAGACTGGCCGTCGACCTCGGCATCCGCGCCTACCAGCGCCATCTGTCGCCGCACAAGGGGTTCACCTGCGCGCACCTCGTCGCCCATGGTGGACGCTCCTGCTCCGCCGCCGTGCGAGCGATCGTCGCGGAGCGGGGGGTCGTGCGCGGCATCCCCGACGTACTCGCCAGGTTCCTTGCCTGTGGCCGGGCCGCCGCGTCGCTCGGTCCGGGAGGGACGCGCGTACGGGGAGTCTGCTGCTGCGGGGGTATTCCCATCCCGTTCCGGCTCCGGGCCTGAGCCCTCCCCGGATCGTGCACCGCATATCAGCGGAGTGTGCGGACCCCTGCCGGGAGGGGGATAGTCTAGGGGGCGACCAAGTTTGCCTGCATCGCGCAGTTTGGCGCACCGGCGCCAGAGAGAGGACAAGACGTGACCCAGAACGAGGCTGGACCAATCCTCAACGGTCTACCCACGAACCTCCCGGACACGGACGTTGAGGAAACGCTGGAATGGCTTGAGTCGCTCGACGGCGTCATCGACGAGGGCGGCCGACACCGGGCCCGCTACGTGATGCTGAAGCTGCTGGAACGCGCCCGCGAGCGCCAGATCGGCGTCCCGTCGCTGACCGGTACGGACTACGTCAACACCATCCCGGTGGGCCAGGAGCCCTCCTTCCCCGGCGACGAGGACCTCGAGCGCGGCATCCGCCGCCTGCTGCGCTGGAACGCGGCCATCATGGTGCACCGCGCGCAGCGCCCCGGCATCGGCGTCGGCGGCCACATCGCCTCCTACGCGTCCTCCGCCACGCTCTACGAAGTGGGCATGAACCACTTCTTCCGCGGCAAGGACCACCCCGGCGGCGGCGACCAGGTCTACTTCCAGGGCCACGCCAGCCCCGGCATGTACGCGCGCGCCTACCTCGCCGGACGCCTCACCGAGGACGACCTCGACGGCTTCCGCCAGGAGCACTCGCACTACGTCGACGGGAAGCTGCGCGCCCTGCCCAGCTATCCGCACCCGCGCCAGATGCCGAAGTTCTGGGAGTTCCCGACCGTGTCGATGGGCCTCGGGCCCATCAACGCCATCTACCAGGCCCAGTTCAACCGCTACCTGCACAACCGGGGCATCAAGGACACCTCCCAGCAGCACGTCTGGGCCTTCCTCGGTGACGGCGAGATGGACGAGGTCGAGTCGCGCGGCGCGCTGCAGCTCGCGGCGAACGAGGAACTCGACAACCTCACCTTCGTCATCAACTGCAACCTCCAGCGGCTCGACGGCCCGGTCCGCGGCAACGGCAAGATCATGCAGGAGCTCGAGGCGTTCTTCCGCGGCGCGGGCTGGAACGTCATCAAGGTCGTCTGGGGCCGGGGCTGGGACCCGCTGCTGGCCAACGACACCGAGGGTGCGCTGCTCAACCTGATGAACTCCGTCAGCGACGGCGACTACCAGACCTTCAAGGCCAACGACGGCGCCTACGTGCGCAAGCACTTCTTCGAGCGCGACCCCCGCACGGCCGCGATGGTGAAGGACTGGAGCGACGAGGACATCTGGCGCCTCAGCCGCGGCGGCCACGACTACCACAAGGTGTACTCGGCGTACAAGGCCGCGACCGAGTTCACGGGCGCCCCCACCGTCGTGCTGGCGCACACGATCAAGGGCTACTTCCTCGGCAAGCACTTCGCCGGCCGCAACGCCACGCACCAGATGAAGAAGCTCGCCCTCGACGACCTCAAGTCGCTGCGCGACCGCGTCCAGGTGCCCATCAGCGACGAGCAGCTCGAGTCCGACCCGTACCGTCCGCCGTACGTGCACCCCGGTAAGGACGATCCCCGCATCAAGTACCTGCACGAGCGTCGCCGCGAGCTGGGCGGCTACCTGCCCGAGCGCCGCGCCGACCGCAAGTTCATCTCGTTGCCGGGCGACAAGGCCTACGAATCGTCCCGCAAGGGCTCGGGCAAGCAGGAGGTCGCCACGACGATGGCGTTCGTCCGCCTGCTGAAGGACCTGATGCGCGACAAGCAGTTCGCCCCGCGCGTCGTCCCGATCATCCCCGACGAGGCGCGCACCTTCGGCATGGACGCGTTCTTCCCCACCATCAAGATCTACAACCCGCACGGCCAGAACTACACCCCGGTGGACCACGAGCTGTTCCTCAGCTACCGGGAGGCCAAGGACGGGCAGATCATCCACACCGGCATCAACGAGGCGGGGTCCGTCGCGGCCTTCACGGCGGCCGGCACGTCGTACGCCACGCACGGCGAGCCGATGGTCCCGATCTACGTCTTCTACTCGATGTTCGGCTTCCAGCGCACGGGCGACGGCATGTGGGCGGCGGCGGACCAGCTGGCCCGCGGTTTCTACATCGGCGCCACCGCCGGACGCACCACGCTCGCAGGTGAGGGCACCCAGCACATGGACGGCCACTCGCCGGTCATCGCGTCGACCAACCCGGCGATCGTCGCCTACGACCCCGCCTACGGCTACGAGATCGCGCACATCGTGCGCCGCGGCCTGGAGCGGATGTACGGCGAGCAGCCGGAGGACGTCTCCTACTACCTCACGGTCTACAACGAGCCCATCGTGCAGCCGAAGGAGCCGGAGGACCTCGATGTGGAAGGCGTCCTGCGCGGCATGTACCTGCTGCGGAAGGGCGACTTCGAGGGCGTCGGTGAGGACGCGCGCCGCGCACAGATCCTCGTCTCCGGCGTGGCGGTCCCGTGGGGACTCGAGGCCCAGGAGCTCCTGAAGAAGGACTTCGGGGTGGTCGCCGACGTGTGGTCCGTCACCTCGTGGACCGAACTCCGCAGGGAGGGCTTGGAGCTCGAGCGGAAGTCGTTCGACGAGCCCTTCGCCGACCACGGCAAGTCGTGGGTGGAGCAGAAGCTGGAGGGGGCTCCCGGGCCCGTCGTCGCCAGCTCCGACTACACCACGACGCTGCCCGACATGATCCGGCAGTGGGTGCCCGCCGACTACTCGGTGCTCGGCGCCGACGAGTTCGGCTTCTCCGACACCCGTGCGGCGGCCCGTCGCTACTTCAAGATCGACGGCCCGTCGATCGCGGTCCGGGTGCTGCAGCGTCTCGCCGCGGCGGGTGAGGTCCCGGAGGAGTGGGCCACCCGGGCAGCCGAGCAGTACAAGATCCAGGACGTCACTGCCGGGACCTCCGGCAATGCCGGCGGCGACGCCTGACCCACCGCAACACGACGCGGGGCCGAGGAGTGATCCTCGGCCCCGCGTCGTTTGCTCGTACCGACGGTCAACGTCGCGCGGGCGGGCCCTCCACGACGAGCCGGAAGCTCTGTTCCGTGGCGTTGCCGCGCGAGTCCTCCACAGTCACGGTGACGCGGGAGGTCCCGACCCAGTCGTGGGCCCCCGAGATGAGCCCGGTGTCCGGGTCGATGGTGAGCCCCTCGGGCAGTCCGGCGGCCGTGTAGGTCAGGGTGCGGAGGTCGGTCGCCTCCACCTGGATCCGCACCTGCTCGCCGGACTTCACCAGGGTGAGGTCGATCGGCTCGACGACGGGTGCCGTGGTGTCCGGGAAGGGGTTCTCCTCGGGCGTGGCCCGGTAGAGGTGTCCGTCGCGGCCGAAGTAGAGGCGGCCGTCGGCGTCGAGGACCGCGTGCTCGCCGTCGGTGATCTTCTTGGTCTCGAGGCTCTCGGGGTCGGCGACGAACACCTCGCCGAGCGCGGTGGCGCCGTAGAGGAGGCCGTCGGGCCCGAACTCGAGGGTGCCCATGCCCCAGATGCCGCCGGCGGCGCCGACGGTGACCTGGCCCAGGACCTCCTTGGTCTCGAGGTCGAACTTGAAGACGATGCCCTGCGACGTCAGGCCCCAGAGGAAGCCCTCGTCGTCCATCGTGAGCTCGACGTAGTCGCGGGCCCCCTCGATGGGCGCCCCGTCCCAGACCAGCTCGCGGGTGTCCAGGTCCATGATGAACAGCCGTGCCCCCGGGTGCGGGGACTCGCCGCCGAGCACCTCGATGCTGGTACCTCCGACGAGCAGCTTGTCGCGGTGCGTCAGCGAGGCGTTGCTGAGGCCCTGGATGGGCGCCCCGAGGTCGGTCCGCACATCGGTGGCGGTGTCGTAGTGGACCAGGATCCCGGTGTTGATGTCACGACCACCGATGGTGCCCGCGACCATGGACGTCTCGTCGACCACCTCGAGGGCGTAGATCCGCTCCTGTTGCTGGCTCGCGACCCCGAAGATGTCGTCGGGGTTGCGTCCCCAGACGTACGGCTGGCTGGGGTCGAGCTCGTACACCGAGCCCTGCGGGTACGTGCTGAAGTAGACCTTGTCGTCGACCTCGGCCCAGGCGTCGACCCGGTTGGTGGGCCCTCCCTGGAAGTTCGCGAACGTCCCCGTGGCGATGTCGTAGGCGTCGACGGTCACCGCGCCGGAGCTGCCGCCGATCCAGATCCTGCCGTCGATGTGGCTGAGCGAGCGGATCGTGACACCGAACGCGGGGGACTCCGCCTGCTCCTTGGTACCTTGGCCAGTCGCGGGGTTCCACTTCCAGAGGATGCCGCGGGAGTCCATGCCGACGACGGTCTCCCCGGGCCAGGCCGGATCCTTGAGATCGATCAACGAGATGCCGGCGGCACCGTCGGCCGAGGTCAGGCCCTGCTTCCAACCGGTGTGCGAGACCTCGCGCGTGTTGGTGTCGTAGCGCGTGAGGCCCTTGGAGAGCTGCACGAAGTAGGTGTTGCCGTCGGCATCGGGGCCGGCCATGCCGCCCTGGGCGTTGCGGTCGATGTTCTGGATCCATTCCCCGGCGGCGACGTCGTAGACGTGCCAGTCGAGCGAGGGGCTGGTGTAGGAGAACAGGAGACCGTTCGCGTAGTGCAGGTGGTAGTGGCGGGCCTCGGTGGTGGCCCACTCCGGCGACGGGATCGTGGTCTTCTCGCCCGTCGCCACGTTGATCGCCACCATGTGCATGCGGCTGCCCTCGGTGCCGACGAAGAGCGTGTCGAGTTCGGGGACGTAGGCCATGCTCCTGGCGTACTGCTCGCCCTCCACGGCCACGCCCATCCTCGTGAAGGTGCCGGTGTTGGTGTCGAAGCTGAAGACCTCGCCCGACGGGTACCCGCCACCGTAGATGAGCCCGTCCTCCCCGGTCTCGAGGTACGTGATCACGGTGTCGCCGGGGATCGGCTGCCCGAGGTCCTCGACGACGTCCGCGCCGGGCGAGTAGCGGATGAGGTTCCCGGTGGGACTCCAGGAGGCGATGTATACCTTGCCGTCGGGCCCGAGGAGGATGTTGTGCGACTGGGAGATGCCGTCCACGGCGATCTGCCGCAATTGCTGGCCGGTGGCAATGTCGATCACCGAGAACTGCAAGGTCTGCTCGGCCTGGCTGGAGACCATGTAGAGGACGGGGCGGCCGTCGACCCAGTGGCCGGCGGTGGACTGGGTGTTGCGGGTGGTGGTGATCGGCGCGCCGAGGTCCTCGATGACGGGCGAGGTGGGCGTTTCGGCCGAGACCGGCGCCACGAGGGCGGTGCTCGCCAGCGCTGCGCCCAAGGCGCCGATGGCGAGACTTCGAATCCAATGCATCGGTGATGGACCTTTCTGGGGGAGTGGTCCGCGGCTGTGCGGGGGGAGAAAAGCTTCTCTATGTTGAACCCTAAAGCGGGTTCACATGGCGGTCAAGGGCTTGGGCGGAAAAGGCGGGTTCGTCAAGTCGTTGCCGAGGGTGACCGGAACCCGGGGGAGGTGGTGCACGAAACTTCCGCATCTGGCAGGCTTGGCCACGTGGTTAACACGAACAGCAAGGAGCGATCAATGGAGAGCCAGAGCGGCGCGGAGCTGCTCGGCCTCAACGCCGACATGGTGGTGCAGGAGCTTGGTTGGGACGAGGACGTCGACCAGGCTCTGAGGGACGACATCATGGACATCATCGACGCCGACATGGTCGAGGAGGCCGTCGAGGCGGTCGACGTCGTGATCCTGTGGTGGCGCGACGAGGACGGTGACGTGGTCGACGGGCTCGTCGACGCGCTTCCGGACCTCGCCGACGACGGGTACATCTGGCTGCTGACCCCGAAGGTCGGCCGCCCCGGATACATCGACGCGGCATCGGTCGCCGAGGGAGTGACCATCGCAGGTCTGACGCTCACCTCGACGGCGAACGTCGCGCGCGACTGGCAGGCCACGAGGGTGGTCCGCCCGAAGGGCAACCGAAAGTGACGGCCACCTGCGCGACCCGCATCGGTGTGATGACCTCCGGCGGGGACGCGCAGGGCATGAACGCCGCGGTCCGGGCGATCGCCCGGGCCGGCCTCCGCGAGGGCGTGGAGGTGTTCGCCATCCGGGAGGGGTGGCAGGGCGCCTTCGAGGGCGGGGAGCACATCTCGAGGCTGGGCTGGAGCGACGTCTCCGGCATCCTCAACCGTGGCGGGACCGTGATCGGCACCGCCCGGTCCGCCGCCATGCACACCCGCGACGGGCAGCGCCAGGTGGTGCGGAACCTGGCCTCGGCCGGCATCGACCGCCTCATCGTGCTGGGCGGCGACGGCTCCCTGACGGGCGCGCGGGAACTGAAGCTCCACTGGGGCGACCTCCTGGAGGAACTCGTGGCCTCCGGGGGGATCAGCCGTGAACTCGCCGACGAGCACCGCCACCTCTCGCTGGTCGGGCTCGTGGGCTCCATCGACAACGACATGATCGGCACCGACATGACGATCGGCACCGACTCCGCGTTGCACCGCATCACGGAGGCGATCGACGCGATCTCGTCGACGGCAGAGTCGCACCGGCGCACGTTCATCGTCGAGGTAATGGGCCGCAACTGCGGCTACCTGGCACTGATGACCACCGTCGCCGGCGGTGCGGACTACACCTTCCTGCCCGAGTCGCCGCCGCGCGAGGGGTGGGAGGACCGGATGGTCGACACGCTCGAGCGCGGCCGCGCCGCCGGGCGCCGCGACTCGATCATCGTCGTCGCAGAGGGCGCGGCGGACCGCGAGGGCCGGCCCATCTCGGCCCAGCGCATCCACGACGTGATCCTCGAGCGCACGGGGGAGGAGCCCCGGATCACGATCCTCGGCCACGTGCAGCGCGGCGGCAAGCCGTCCGCCTACGACCGGTGGATGGCCACCGCCTGTGGGGTGGAGGCCGTCCGCGCCGTGATCGATGCCGACGAGCAGACGGAGCCCGTGCTGGTCGGCGTCTCGCACGACGAGGTGGTCCGCAGGCCGCTCATGCCGTCGGTGATCGCCACCCGGGAGATCGCCAGGCACGTCGCCGACGGCGACTACCAGACGGCGGTCGCGAGCAGGGGCCCCGGCTTCGAGCAGATGATCTCCATCTACCGCACGCTCATCGAGGCGCGGCCCACCGTCGCCGAGGACAACGGCAGGCGCATCGCCGTGATGCACGCCGGCGCACTTGCGCCGGGCATGAACCAGATCGACCGCGTCGCCGTGCGGGTGGGCCTCGACCGCGGCTACACGATGCTGGCCGTCCAGGGCGGGGTTCCGGGCCTCGTGTCGGGCAACTTCCGCGAGCTGCAGTGGAGCGACGTCGAGGGCATGGCCAACACCGGGGGTGCCACCTTCGGGACCCGACGCTACGTGCCCACCGAGGCGGACCTGTACCTGATGGCCCGGCAGCTCGAGGAGCACCGCATCGACGCCATCCTGATCTCCGGCGGATTCCACGCGTACGCGACGGTCGACATGCTGGAGCGGGAACGCCGACGCTATCCGGCGTTCAACATCCCCATCGCGCTCATCCCCGCGTCCATCGACAACAACCTCCCGTGCTGGAGCATGGCCGTCGGCTCGGACACGGCACTGAACACCGTCGTCGACTCGATCGACATGGTCCGCATGTCGGCCTCGGCCAGCAAGCGCGCGTTCGTCGTCGAGACCATGGGCCGCACCTGCGGGTTCCTGCCCCTGCTGGGCGGCATCGCGGGCGGCGCGGAGAAGGTGTACCTGCCGGAGACGGGCGTCTCGCTGCCCCAGTTGGCCGACGACATCGCCGCCCTGGTGGACGCGTTCGACACTGGTCGCTCCTTCTACCTGGCGGTGATGGGCGAGGAGACGAGCGAGCACTACACCTCGGACGTGATCGCGAAGATGTTCGAGGCGGAGGGCCACGGGCGTTTCACGGTCCGGCAGGCGATCATCGGCCACATCCAGCAGGGCGACGTGCCCAGCCCGTTCGACCGCATCAACGCCACGCGCCTGGCCTACCACGGCATCGCCTACCTCGACGAACAGCTTGCCGCGGGCCGCAGCGAGTACGCCGCGGCCGAGTCCGGCGTCGACGGGCTGTTCTCGCCCGCCCGGCACGTGATGGAGGAGATGGACTGGGACAACCAGCGACCACGGAACCAGTGGTGGCTGAAGCTGCGGGCGGTGGCCGACGAACTCAGCCGTCGCCCCGGCCAGGGGGAGTAGCTCAGCAGAGCGGGAACGGGTGGCCGAACGCGGCCGCGGCTTCGCAGCCCATCGCCGAGACCTCGCGCACCGCGGGGGCGTCGGCAGGCAGTCCGCGAGGACCCATGACCCGCAGGACGAGGGTGTGCGCGTCGGCCTCGCGCTGCACCATCGTGAACATGACGCTCGTCTCCGGTTGGCCCTCGCGCGCTCCCACGAACCCGCAGGTCACCGCGACCGCGCCCTCCTCCATGGACACGTAGCGTGGCACGACCTCGAAGTCCACCGCGTACTCGTCGCCCTGGTCGTCGATCAGCGCCCTGCACGCGCCGGTGAGGTCGGTGCCCACCGTGGTCAGGGTCGCCACCTGCAGCCGGACGTCGGTCGCGTCGTCGATGACACGGATCAGGCGACGGTCGCCCTCGGTCAGCTCGTCGGCGTAGAGGCGCCAGTGGGAGGGGACGGTGACGGCGGTGTCGCCCACGACCTCCCGCACGCCCGGCGGCGACGGGGCGGGCGAGGCGGGGCCGTCGGCCGCCGTTGGGGTGGGGAGGGACGTCGGCACGTCGCCGGCCGGCGGATGGACCCCGAAGTACCGGTAGAGCCCAGCGATGCCGGCCAGGATGAGGACCGCGAACAGGGCGACCACGAGCCAGGGGTTCGGTGGGCGGGCGGTGACGGTGCGGCGGGGTCGCGCGGCCCTGCGTGGCGCGCCGGCGGCGCGCCGGGGGGCCAACGGGTCGGATTCGTTGAATGCGGCGACGTCGTTGGAGGGGTGCGCCCGGCGCGGACCCAACGGTTCCTCCGACATCCACACCTCTTCCGATTCCTCGCCCTTGCGACGCGTTCAAGGCTACTGCGTCCCGACGAGGGGCTTTCGGACGCCGGGATTGGCGCGTCCGATTCGGCGGCGATATTGTGGGCGGGCCGGGCGCATAGCTCAGTTGGTTAGAGCACCTGCCTTACAAGCAGGGTGTCGGCGGTTCGAGTCCGTCTGTGCCCACCGACGGCGGTCCGCACCGCGGAACGCCTGGTGAACTATCGTGGGCGGCGTGACTGACGCCGGGCCGCGGACGAGGACCTTCCTCGTGGCGAGCACCCCGATCACCGCCCACACCCTCAACGCCTCGAAGTTCGTCGCCGGCCTCGCCGCGGCCGGTCATCGCGTGCTGTGGTACGCCGCCGAGTCGTACCGGACGGAGGCGGATCGCTGCGGGGCCCGGTTCCTCGCCCAGTCGGCCCTGCCGCCGGGGACCGGGGTCGCCGAACGGCCGGCCGGGGAACTGCGCCGGATCCGGTCGATCTACCGTGAACTCGTCGTAGGGCCGGCCGCGGCCCAGCTGGAAGAACTGGGACGGCTCCTCGCCGACGTCCCGATCGACGCGGTCCTCTCCGACACCCTGATGCCGTCGGCCGCCGTCCTGGCCGCACGTCGGGGCGTGCCCTGGGCCACGTTCGGCGACGGCCCACTGCTCTGGCGCGACGAGGACACCCCTCCGTTCGGCTCAGGACTCGCCCCGCTGCCTGGGCCGCTGGGTCGGCACCGCAACCGCAACGTCCAGCGGCTCGTCGACCATGTGCTCCTCGGTCCCGTCTTCCGGGACCTCCAGCCGCTGCGGGCCGCCGCCGGCCTGCCCGCACTCGGGAACTGGCAGGAGGCGGTGATGTCCGACGCGCTGCACCTGCAGGGCTGCGTGCCGGGCTTCGAGTACCCGCGCCGCGGCTTGCCGGACCACATCCGGTTCGTCGGCGCCTTGGGGCCGGCCCTGGCGGTCGGCGATCCGGTGCCGGAACGCCTGCGACGTGCGGCGCGGTCGCGCAGGCTCGCCTTCGTCACGCAGGGCACCATGCGCGCCGACCTGCGGGAGCTCGTGCTCTCGATGTGCCGGGCGCTCGTCGAGGAGGACTTCGACGTGCTCGTCGGCGGGGTGGCGGACGGCCCCTGGAACCGGTGGCCGGGACGCGTCAGCGCCCTCCGCTGGGTGGATTACGGTGCCGCACTGGGCGAGGCGGACCTGTTCGTCACCAACGGGGGCTACACCGGCGTCACCATGGCCGTGGCCGCCGGCGTCCCGGTCGTGCAGGCGGGCAGCTCCGAGGAGAAGGCCGACATCGGCGCGAGGGTCGCGTGGGCGGGCGTCGGCGCCCGGCTGCGCTCGGCCCGCCGCCCCGGGTGGTGGCTGAGGGCCGTCGTCCGGCGCGTGATGGACTCACCCGGACGACGGGCGGCCTCCAGGCGGCTGGCGGCCGAGTTCGCCGACCATGACGCGGCCCGTCTCGGCGCGGAACTCCTGGTGTCCCTCGCCGTGAGGGGCCGCGCGATCAGAGCGTGAGCGGCGCGGTCCCCGGCGTTACCGGGCTCGGCAGCTGGGTCGAGCCCGCGAGCCAGCGGTCGACGGCAGCGGCGCAGGAACGGCCCTCCGCGATGGCCCATACGATGAGCGACTGCCCGCGCCCCGCGTCCCCCGCGACGAAGACTCCGGGGACCGACGTCTCCCAGTCCTGCGTCCGGACGATGTTGCCGCGACCGTCCACGTCGAGCCCCTTCACCAGGCCGTCGGTCTCCGGCCGCGCGAACCCCATCGCGATCAGCACGAGGCTCGCCGGAAGGATCTCCTCCGTGCCGGGCTCGGGCAGGCGGCGGCCGTCCTCCGTGTAGCGCGTTCTCGCGACGCTGATGCCCGCCACGCGCCCGGTGCCGTCGGAGAGGAACTCCGTCGTCGAGGCGAGGAACTGGCGCACGCCGCCCTCCTCAGCGGAGGCGCTCTCCTCGAGGATGACCGGCACGGTCGGCCACGGATGGTGCTCGTCGCGGCCGCTCGGCGGTTCCTTGCCGATCGCCAGCGTCCGCACCGAGCGCGCGCCCTGGCGCAGCGCGGTGCCCAGGCAGTCGGAGCCGGTGTCGCCGCCGCCGATGATGATGACGTCCTTGCCCTCGGCCGTGATCTGGCCGCGCACCTCGTCGCCCTCCACCGCGTGGTTCGCCTGCGTCAGGTACTCCATGGCGAAATGAATGCCCTTGAGCTCCCGTCCCGTGACACGGAGGTCGCGCGGCACGCCGGCCCCCACCGCGAGCACGACGGCGTCGAACCGGGCACGGAGTTCGTCGAGCGTCACGTCGCCCTCCTCGCCGACCTCCACGCCGGTGCGGAACTGGGTGCCCTCGGCCTCCATCTGCTCCAGGCGCCGCTCGACGTGGCGCTTCTCGAGCTTGAACTCCGGGATGCCGTAGCGCAGCAACCCGCCTATGCGGTCGGAGCGCTCGAAGACGACCACGGTGTGCCCGATTCGGGTGAGCTGCTGCGCGGCTGCGAGCCCGGCGGGGCCCGAGCCGACGACGGCGACCGTGCGCCCCGTCAGGCGCGCCGGCTCCTGGGGTGTGATCCAGCCCTCCTGGAAGGCGCGGTCCACGATGGACACCTCGATGTCCTTGATCGTCACCGGCGGCTGGTTGATCCCGAGCACGCAGGCCGGCTCGCAGGGCGCCGGGCACGCCCGCCCGGTGAACTCCGGGAAGTTGTTGGTGGCGTGCAGGCGCTCGGACGCGTCGCGCCAGTCGCCTCGGTAGACCAACTCGTTCCACTCCGGGATCAGGTTGCCGAGCGGACACCCCTTGTGGCAGAAGGGGATGCCGCAGTCCATGCACCGCGAGGCCTGGCGCTCCACGCGGCCGAGGTCGCCCTTCTCGCGGTCCTCGTACACCTCGCGCCAGTCCAGGAGCCGGATGGGGACCGGCCGGCGCGACGGGAGCTCGCGCTCCCGGTTCTTCAGGAAGCCACGCGGATCAGCCATGGGAGCCCTCCAGGATCTCGTTCCAAACCTCGTTGGAGTCGGGGTCGATGTCTCGGTCGAGTGCCGACTGGCGGATCGTCATGACCCGCTCGAACTCGGTCGGCACGATCTCGCTGAGCCGCAGGAACAGCATGTCGGGGTCGGCGAGCAGCTCCCGGGCCTGCGCGCTGCCCGTCGCCTCCGCGTAGTCGGCGAGGACCTCCAACACGAACGGCCGGTGCTCCTCGGTGATCGCCCGGATGAGCAGGGACCCGTCGGAGGCGGCGCTCGCGTTGAGCTTTTCGCGGTCCAGGTCCAGGACGAACGCGCTGCCGCCGCTCATGCCGGCGCACAGGTTGCGGCCCGTGGGCCCGAGGACGAACACCGCGCCACCCGTCATGTACTCGCAGCCGTGGTCACCGATGCCCTCGACCACCAGGGTCGCGCCGGAGTTGCGGACCCCGAAGCGTTCGCCGGCACGGCCGGCGAGGTAGAGGGTGCCCGACGTGGCGCCGTACGCGACGGTGTTGCCGGCGATCACCTGGTCCCTCGCCACGAAGCGCGACCCCTCGGGGGGCGTCACCACGACGCGGCCACCGGACAGGCCCTTGGCGACGTAGTCGTTGGCGTCGCCGTGGACGGTGATCGATGCCCCGCGCGGCAGGAAGGCGCCGAGCGACTGCCCGGCGCTGCCGGTGAGGTGCACGTCGATGGTGCCGTCGGGGAGCCCGTCGCCGCCGTGGCGCAGCGTGAGCCGGTGGCCGAGGAGCGTGCCCACCGTCCGGTCGACGTTGGTGATGCGCTCGTCGATCCGGACGGGGTTGCCGCGGTCGATGGCCTCGGCCGCGAGCCGCGCGAGCCGGTCGCCGAGCGTCCCCTCGAGGCCGTGCTCCTGCTTGGTGGAGCAGCGGCGGGTCTCGGCCGGGGAGCGCTCGTCGAAGGCCAGCAGCGGCGCGAGGTCGAGCCCCGCCTGCTCCGGGTGCAGCGACGGGTCCACGGGGACGAGGAGATCGGCCCGGCCGACGGCCTCGTCGATGGACCGAAGGCCGAGCGAAGCGAGGTGCTCGCGCACCTGCTGGGCGATGAACTCCATGAACGTCACCACGACCTCCGGGGTGCCGGTGAACCGGGCGCGCAGCTCCGGGTTCTGGGTGGCGACACCGACCGGGCACGTGTCGAGGTGGCACACCCGCATCATCACGCAGCCGGTCGCCACCAGCGGGGCGGTCGCGAACCCGAACTCCTCGGCGCCCAGCAGGGCGGCGACGACCACGTCGCGGCCGGTCTTCAGCTGCCCGTCCACCTGCACGGTCACGCGGTCGCGCAAGCCGTTGGCCATCAGGGTCTGCTGCACCTCCGCCAGGCCGAGCTCCCACGGGGTGCCGGCGTGCTTCAGGGAGTTCAGCGGGCTCGCGCCGGTGCCGCCGTCGTGACCGGAGACGAGCACGACGTCCGCCTTCGCCTTCACCACGCCGGCCGCGACCGTGCCCACGCCGTCCTCGGCGACCAGCTTCACGCTGATCCGCGCCGACGGGTTCGCGCACTTGAGGTCGTGGATGAGCTGCTTGATGTCCTCGATGGAGTAGATGTCGTGGTGCGGGGGAGGGGAGATGAGGCCGATCCCGGGCGTCGACTTCCGAGTGCGCGCGATCCAGGGGTAGACCTTCTGCGGCGGCAACTGGCCACCCTCACCCGGCTTCGCGCCCTGGGCGATCTTGATCTGCAGGTCGCGGGCGTGGACGAGGTACTCCGAGGTGACGCCGAAGCGGCCGGAGGCGATCTGCTTGATCGCGCTGGACCGCTCGGGGTCGTAGAGCCGCTCCGGCTCCTCGCCGCCCTCGCCCGAGTTGGACATGCCGCCGATGCGGTTCATGGCGATGGCCAGCGTCTCGTGCGCCTCCAGCGAGATGGAGCCGTAGCTCATCGCACCCGTCATGAAGCGCTTGACGATCGCGGAGACCGGCTCCACCTCGTCGATGTCGATGGGTTCGGCGGGCGCGAAGTCGAGCAGTCCACGCAGCGTCAGGAGCCCCCGCGACTGGTCGTCGACGAGGTCGCTGTAGCGGCGGAACTCCTCGTAGTTCTCGCGCTTGGTCGACTGCTGCAGCCAGAACACCGAGTCGGGGTTCAGCGAGTGCTTCGGACCCTCCCGGCGCCACTGGTACTCGCCGCCGATCTCGAGCCTGCGGTGGGCGGGGCGGAAACCGTCGCGCGGGTAGGCCAGCGCGTGGCGGGCGGCGACCCCGTCGGCGATGGACTCCAGGCCGATGCCGCCCAGGCGGGTGACGGTGCCCGTGAAGTACTGCTCCACCAGTTCCCTCGAGAGACCCACGGCCTCGAACGTCTGCGCGCCGCGGTAGGAGGCGACCGTCGAGATGCCCATCTTGCTCATGATCTTGAGGACGCCCTTGGCGAGCCCCTTGACCAGCTGCGCGACGGCGGTCTCGGCCGTCACGCCGTTGATGACGCTGCGGGCGGCGAGGTCCTCGACGGTCTCGATGGCGAGGTACGGGTTCACCGCGCTGGCACCGTAGCCGATGAGGACGGCCGCGTGGTGCACCTCCCGCACGTCGCCGGTCTCGGCCACCAGTGCGGCGCGGGTGCGGCGTCCCTCCCTCACGAGGTGGTGCGCGACGGCGCTCACCAGCAGCAGGGAGGGGATCGGGGCCAGGAACTGGTTGGAGTCGCGGTCCGAGAGGATCAGTACCGCGGCACCGTCGTCGACGGCCCGGACCGCCTCGTCGCACAGCTCGTCGAGCCGTGCGCGCAGCCCCGCGGCGCCGTCGGCCACGGGGTAGAGCCCGCGGAGCACGACCGACCGCAGGTCCCGCGTCGTCTCCGTCCGGCCGAGGGCGGCCACCTTCGCCATCTGGCCGTTGTCGATGATGGGCGAGTCCAGGAGGATCTGGCGGACCCTCGGCTCGCCCTCGTGGAGGACGTTCTCGGCGCGGCCCATGCGCACGCCCAGCGCCGTCACCATCTCCTCGCGGATGGCGTCGAGCGGCGGGTTGGTGACTTGGGCGAACATCTGCTTGAAGTAGTCGAACAGGAGACGGGGACGGTCGCTGAGCGCCGCGATCGGCGTGTCCGAGCCCATGGCCCCGATCGGCTCGGCGCCCTTGGCCGCCATCGGTGCCAGCAGGATGCGCAGCTCCTCCTCGGTGTAGCCGAAGGTCTGCTGCCGCCGGACCACCGAGGCCGACGTGTGCCGCACCGGCTCCCGGGCGGGCAGGTCGCGAAGGGGAAGCTGGTGGCGGTCGGCCCAGTCGCCCCACGGTTGCAGGGAGACGACGCGCGCCTTGGCCTCCGCGTCGGGCACGATCCTCCCGGCGCGCACGTCCACGCTGAACAGCGATCCCGGTTCGACGCGCCCCTTGGCGATGATCGTCGACGGGTCCAGCGGCAGCACCCCCGCCTCGGAGCCGATCACGACCAGCTGGTCGTCGGTCACCCAGTAGCGCGAGGGGCGCAGGCCGTTGCGGTCGAGCGTGGCGACGACCTGGGAGCCGTCGGTGGTGATGATCGCGGCCGGCCCGTCCCAGGCCTCCTGCAGCATGGCGTGGTAGCGGTAGAAGTCCCGCAGGCGGGGGTCCATGTCCTCGTCGCGCTCCCACGGCTGGGGGATCAGCATCATCAGCGCGTGGGGGAGCGAGCGGCCCGCCATGGTCAGCAGCTCGAGCACCTCGTCCAGCGTGGCGGAGTCGGAGGCGCCGGGGGTGCAGACCGGCAGCAGCCGTGCGAAGTCGTCCCCGAAGGCGTCGGTGACGAGGCTCGCCTCGCTGCCGCGCATGCGGTTGCGGTTGCCGCGGACGGTGTTGATCTCGCCGTTGTGCGCCAGCACACGGAACGGCTGCGCCAGCGGCCAGGCGGGGAAGGTGTTCGTCGAGAACCGGGAGTGCACAAGCGCGATCTCGCTCTCGAATTGCTCGTCGTTGAGGTCCGGGAAGAAGTCGCGCAGCTGGTGCGGCGTCAGCATGCCCTTGTAGGTGATCGTCCGCGACGAGAGCGACGGGAAGTAGGCGCCGGTCGCGTGCTCGACCCGGCGGCGCAGGGCGAAGGCGCGGCGCTCCAGCCCGACGGCGTCCGACGCGTCGCGCAGGGCGACCGCGAGTTGCGCGAACCACGGTTGGGTCGCGGCGGCCGAGGGGCCCACGAGCCCGTCCACGACCGGCACGTCGCGCCAGCCCAGGACGACCAGGCCCTCGTCGTCGGCGAGCGCCTGGATGGTCTCGACGGTGGCGGCGCGCTCGTCGGCGTCCTGCGGCAGGAATGCCAAGCCCGCCGCGTAGCTGCCGGCGGCGGGCAGGACGTCCCCGAAGCGGGCGCGCAGGAACCGGTCCGGGAGCTGGGTGGTGATGCCCGCCCCGTCGCCCGTGTCCTCCTCGGCGCCGACGGCGCCGCGGTGGTCGAGGTTGATGAGTGCCTCGAGCCCCAGCGCGACGATGTCGTGCCCCGCGTGGCCGCGCATCGTCGCGACGCAGGCGACGCCGCAGGCGTCCTTCTCGTTGTCCGGGCGATACAGGTCCTTCGCCTCGGGGACGGCGGAGAAACGGCTGGTCAAGGGCAGCATGGGCGACCTCCCGATCGAGGGCGGCGGGAAGTACCACCGCACGGGCTGCGATCGTACGTGCGGTCGCCCTGGGCGCCACCTGACTGGTCTCAGGATACAAACGATGGTTGTGACGCGCGTCCCGAGCAGGTATTGGCGCAGTCCGTCCTCGCGGGATCGGGGCGGGATAGCGTGTGCGGCATGAGAGAGGGCCACTACTTCGAGCGCACGCCGATCGACGAGCTCTACCGATGGTTCGCCGCGGAGACGGCTGCCACGTCGCCCACGTGGCAGCGCCTCTGCCTGTGGATCGCCGAGACGCCCGAGGTGTCGGCACGGCTCGCGGCCCTGCCCGGCCAGGCGCGGCAGCCGAACCGCCTGCTCGCCGCCGTGCGCTACCTCTCGGGACCCACCTCGCCGGGACCGGGGTTCCGCGACTGGCTGGACGAGCACTGGGACGCCGTGCGCGGCATCGTGACCAGCCGCACCACGCAGACGAACGAACCGGGCAGGCTGGCCGTGCTGGCCCCCGTCCTCGCGTCGCTTCCCCAGCCCGTGGCGCTGCTCGAACTGGGCACGTCGGCGGGCCTGTGCCTGCTGCCGGACCGCTACGCGTACCGGTACGACGCCGGCCCGGTCCGCCGGCCAGGTGCGGCGACGCCGACCGCGCCGGTCCTGGACGCCGGGACGGAGGGGGCCCTGCCCGGGGACCCGGCGGAGCTGGAGGTGGCCGCCCGCAGGGGCGTGGACGCCCACCCGCTGGACCCGCGCGGCGAGGACACGCGCCGCTGGCTGCGCAGCCTCGTCTGGCCCGACGAGGAGGACCGCGAGGAACGGCTCGCCGGCGCGTTGAGGATCGCCGCCCACGACCCGCCGCAGGTCCGCCGGGCCGACGTCACCGACACGCCGAGGGCGCTGGTCGGCGAGCTGGTCGCGGAACTCCGCCGGGCGGCCCCGGGCGCCACGCCCGTCGTGTTCCACTCGGCGATGATGGCCTACCTCGACCGCGGCCAACGGCGCGCGGTCATCGACGCGATCGTGGCGAGTGGCGCGCGCTGGCTGTCGTTCGAGGGGGCGCGGGTCGTCGAGGGCGTCGACGAGCGGTCGCCCGGCCTCGGCGAGCCGCCGGCCTGGGGGACGTTCCTCGTCGCGCTCGACGGGGAACCCGTCGGCTGGGCACAGGCCCACGGCCGTCGGGTCCGGTGGCGCTGATCAGCGGCCCTTGATGCCCTTGCTCTCCCTCAGCCGGCTGCGGTCCTGGGTGTTGGCGGTCCAGAGGCTCGCGCGCTGGGCGCCCTCGATCGTCGAGCGCTGGGTGTCGCGGTCGATGAGCGCCTTCAGCGCGGTCACCGCATCGGCGTGGTTCGCGGCGATGAGCGAGGCGATCTCGCGGGCCTTGCCGAGGGCGGTACCATCGGGCACCAGTTCGCTGACCAGGCCGGCCGCGAGCGCGCGGGGCGCCTCGTAGAAGCGGCCCGTGAGCAGCAGGTCGGCAACGACCTTGGTGGGGACGCGCGTGGTGAGGAACGTCGCCCCGCCGCCGGTGACCCCGATCCTCGCCTCCGGGTAGCCGAAGCGGGCGCTCTCGCCGGCCACCACGATGTCCGTGGACTGGCTGAGCACGAAACCGGCGCCGACGGCGTAGCCCTCGACCGCGGACACGATCGGTTTCGTCAGCGGAGTGCCGAAGTTCGGGTAGGCGGGGGAGTCGTTGGTGGGCGGATCGTTGAAGTCGGCCCCGGCGCTGAACGCCCTGTTGCCGGCGCCCGTGAGCACGGCGACGCGCCAGGCTCCGAGCTCGAACCGCTCATAGGCGAGCGCCAGGCCGTCGACGACGTCCTGCGTGATCGCGTTGAGCTTCGCGGGCCGGTTGATGGTGATCTCGAGGACGTCGCCCCGATCCTCGACGAGGACGGTTTCGTGTGCATGGTCGGTCATTGGGTCGTGCTCCTTCCGCCCGTGGTCAGGCGACGTGTCGTTGGTTGTGGTCCCACTCGCCGCGGGCGATCTCGGCGAGCACCTCCGCGGTGTGCTCCCCCAACCGCGGGGTCGGGGGAGACTGCTTCGGGCGCTGTTCGCCCGCCACGCGGTACGGCGCATTGAGCGCCAGGTACGTGGTCCCGTCGGGGCGCGTCGCCTCCGCGAGCTGCCCGCTGTCGTGGATGGCGTCGTCGTCGAGGATGTCGCGGTAGCTCCGGACCACCCCGTGCGCGATGCGTATGCTCTCGAACGCCTCGCCGGCCTCCCGCACGGTCCAGCCCTGACGATCGACGGCCGCCTGGATGAGGTCGTGCAGCTCCACCTGGTGCGCCAGCCGTGTGTCGTTGGTGGCGAAGCGGGGGTCGTCGAGCAGTTCCTCGATGCCGAGCAGCTGGCACAGGGCGGCGAAGTGCGGCGGCAGGTACGCCGACATGATGACGAAGCCGTCCACGACCGCGAGGATCTCGGCCGCCGGTGCGACGTCGGCCTCGAGGTTGCCGATGCGCTCGGGGCTCCGGCCGCTCTGGAGGAACTTCGACCACGCGGCCTGCTGGAGGTGGATGCCGCCCTCGAACAGGGACACCTCGATCTCCGACCCCTGCCCCGTCCGCAGCCGCTTGATGACGGCGGCGAGGATGCCCTGCAGGAGCGCGTCACCCGTCGCCGTGTCCACCGGCGCGTAGGGCAGCTTCAGGGGGCCGCTCTCAGATGTGCCGTTGACCCACACCATGCCGGACTCCGCCTGGCCGATGCCGTCGAAGCCCTTCTGGCCGGCCCGGGTGGTGTTCGACGGGAAGCCGCGCACCGAGCCGTAGATGACCAATGGGTTGAGCGCGCGGATGGAGGGCCCGTCGAGGCCGTGCCGCGCCATCGACTCCGCGGAGACGTTGTGCAGGACGATGTCGGCGCCGGCGGCGAGCTTGCGCGCGGCCTCCTCGTCGTCCGGGTCCCGAAGGTCGAGGACCACTGAGCGCTTCCCGCGGTTGAAGGCCAGGAAGTGGCTGGCGTTGGCGTTGCCCGGTCCCGGGCGAGTGGGGTCGCCCTTGGGCGGTTCGACCTTGATCACGTCGGCGCCGAGCTCGGCGAGGCGCTGCCCCGCGCTCGGCCCCGCAATGAAGTGCGTGAACTCCACGACGCGGAGCCCCTCCAGGGGGCGGATCTCGTGCACACCCATGTCAGCCGGCCACCATCGACTCGAGGTAGAGCTCGTCGAGCTCGCCGATGCCGCGGGGCTTGCGCGGCTCGGCGACCGTCCGGTCGCCCAACTGCCCGAGGAACTGCCTCGTGCGCGCGTGCCGTGGGTTCCCGATCAGGTCGCGCGCGGGGCCCTCCTCGACGACCCTGCCCTCGTCCATGAAGACGACGCGGTCGGCGACCTCGGCCGCGAAGCCCATCTCGTGGGTGACGATGACCATGGTCGTGTCCTGGTCGGCGAGGTCGCGGATCACCGACAGCACCTCGCCGACGAGCTCCGGGTCGAGCGCGGACGTCGGCTCGTCGAACAGGACGGCCTCCGGCTCCACCGCGAGTGCGCGGGCGATGCTGACGCGCTGCGCCTGGCCACCCGACAGCGTCGCGGGGTACTGCCGCACCACCTCGTCGACGATGCCGACGCGCTCGAGCAGTTCCCGTCCCGTGCGCTCTGCCTCGGTCCTGCTCGCCCGACGGCGGAGCGTGATCGAGTCGCTGACGTTCTGCAGCACCGTCCGGTTGCGGAAGAGGTTGTAGCTCTGAAACACCATGGCCGTCTTCGAGCGGAGCCGGGCCGCCTCCCTTCGACCGATCCGCGCGGCGTCGACGCTCGCGTCGCCGATCCTGATCGTGCCGGAGTCCGGAGTCTCGAGCAGGTTCAGGCAGCGGAGCAGGGTGGACTTCCCTGACCCGGAGGGGCCGATGACGGCCACGACCTCTCCCTGCGCGACGCGGAGGTCGATGCCCCGCAGCACGGGTTTGGTGCCGAAATTCTTGTGGATGCCATGGACATCGATTTTCATGTCATTCACCTCTGGTAGGGGAGGCCCAGCCGCTTTTCGAGCCGGGACAGGAGGAATCCGACGATCACGACCACCGCCCAATAGACGAGGCCGACGACGAGGTAGGTCTCGAAATAGCGGAAGTTGTTGGCGGCATACATCTGCGCGCTGGCGAAGAGCTCGGTGATTCCGAGCGTGAACACCACTGAGGTCTCCTTGATAAGCCCGATGAAGATGTTGCCGGTGGCAGGCAGCGCGTTGTAGCTCGCCTGCGGGAGGATGTAGCGCCGGTAGATCTGGAACGGCGTGAGCCCGGTGGACAGCCCCGCCTCGTACTGGCCCCGGTCCACCGAGGCGAGGGCTGCCCGGAAGATCTCGGCCAGGTAGGCCGCCTGCTTGAGGCTCAGTCCGAGGATCGCCGCCGTGACCGCGTCCATCGCCGAGGCCGCCGGGATCACGGTCGGGAGTCCGAAGTAGATGAGGAACAGCTGGACCAGGGTGGGGATCCCGCGGAAGAACGAGATGTAGCCCACGGCGAACTGGTTCAGCACGGGGACGCGGCCGAACCTCAGGAGGGCGAGCAGCAGTCCGATGAGCACGGCGAAGCACATCGACACGACGGCCAGCAGCAGGGTCATCGGCAGGTGCCGCACCAGTTCCGGCAGTGCCTCCCACATGTAGGCCGGGTCGAACCTCATCGGACCGCCACCCTCTCTTCTCGTCGTTCGTCGCGGGTCGGGTCAGTTGGACGGGCTGGCGGACGGCGCGTCACCGTACTGCTCCGGCAGGGTGAGCTCCGTCGGGGTCGGCTCCGCGAAGCGCTCGTCCGCGACCGTGCGGTCGTAGGTGAAGTACTTCTCGGACAGCTCCGCGAGGGTGCCGTCGGCGAGCATCTCCTCCAGCGACGCCGAGATGTCCTCGGCGAGCTCGCGGCCGCGCTCGTTGTCGGCGAACGGGAAGCGGGTCTGCTCGAACGTCAGCAGTTCCCCGATCGGCTTCAGCTCCAGGCCCTGCTTCTCCCGCTGTGCGACCGCGGAACCGTAGGGACGGGCGAGCGCGTCGACGCGCCGGACGAGGGTGTCCTGCAAGGCACTCTGGGCCGTGTCGTAGGGGCGGATGGTCGCGTCGACGCCGCTCTCCTCGATCCAGGCCTCCACCGCCGCGAGGTTCGTCGTGCCGGTGCCGGCGGCGATCGTCCTGCCCTCGAGGTCGGCGAGTGTGGTGACCGTGTCGTCGTCCTCGTGGACCGACAGGCCGACCCCGTCGAAGGCGTAGGCGGTGCTGAACACGTACAGGCCGGCCCGCTCCTCGGTCCACGTCAGGTTCGTGGCCGTGGTGTCGATCTTGCCGGAGTTCACGGCGCCGAGGAGGCCCGGGAAGTCCATCGTGCTGAACTCGACCTCGTACCCGGCTCGCGTGGCGGCCTCCTCGATGACCTCGGTGTCGAAGCCGACGAGCTCGTCGCCCTCCTTGAACGAATGCGGGTAGCTGACCCCGGTGCCCGCGACCTTGAGGACCGGCTTCTCCTCCGCGCTGCGTTCGGCGGCCGGGGCGTTTCCGCTGCAGCCCGCGGTGAGGGCGAGACCGGTGGCGGCGAGGAGCGAGACGAGTGATTTCTTCATTGGTGTTTGATCCTTGTTTCGGGTACGCGAAAGCGAAAGTGGATTTGTTGGAAAATGGCGCACGAAACCCCGTCGGGTGTTTCGGTGGAATGGGCCGTCGACGCGGTGGAACTGCGAATTCAGACGGAAGTGTGGCAGGTTCCCGGAATGGGGAGAGCCTGGCGGCGTTCGGGATCGACGTATCCCGCGCCGCGGAAGGTCATCGGGTCAGCGACAACACATGGAAGAACAGATGTAACCCATGTCGAGGTGACGATTGCGCACCAGGTAGCTGTTCATGTGTACAAGCTAATACATGCATTCCAGCAAATACAAAATCGGCCCACCATTCGGACAAATGGTGGACCGACGAGCGGGGGCGCGGGTCAGGCGGCGGATCGTACGCCCTCGCCGACCGTCACGAGGCGCGCGTACGTGCCACCGTCGGCGAGGAGGGAAGCGTGCGTGCCCCGTTCCACGAGTCGGCCCTCGTCCAGTACGAGGATCTGGTCCGCGTCCTGGATGGTGGAGAGCCGGTGCGCGATGACCAGCCTCGTCCGTCCCGCGGCGCCCACGGCTCGCTGCACCGCCCGCTCGGTCTCGTTGTCGAGGGCGCTGGTGGCCTCGTCGAGCACGAGCACGTCGGGGTCGGCCAACAGGGTGCGGGCCAGGGTGAGTCTCTGCTGCTCGCCGCCGGAGAAGCGGTGCCCGCGTGCTCCGACGACGGTGTCCAGCCCCTCCGGCAGGGCGGCGATCAATCGGTCCACGTTGGCCCACTCGAGGGCTCTCCACAACTCCTCGTCGTTCGCACCGGGCTTCGCCAGGCGGAGGTTCTCCCGGACCGTGGTGTGCGCCAGGTACGTCTCCTGCGAGACGATGCCGACCCGCCTCGCGCGCTCGCGGGCGGAGATCTGCGTGAGCGGCACGCCGCCGAGGAGCACGGCGCCCTCGTCGGGGTCCATGAGCCTGGCCAGCAGGGAGGCGAGCGTGGACTTGCCCGATCCGGTGTGGCCGACGATCGCCACCGTGTGGCCCTCCGGTACGACGAGGTCGATTCCACTGAGCGCGTCCCTGTCGTTGCCGGGGTAGCGGTAGGTCACGCCACGGAACTCGACGCGGGCCCCGCGGATCTCGTCGTCGCGGGGCCGGGCGGGTTCGGGCACCTCGGGCTCGAGGTCCAGGTACTCGAAGATGCGGGAGAACAGGGCCATCGAGGCGACCCACTGGGCGCCGACGTTGAGCAGCCCCGTGATGGGGCGGAAGATCTGCGACTGGAGGGTGGTGAACGCGATCAGGGTGCCGATCGTCATGCCGCCCGACGTGGCGGGCAACCCGCCGACGAGGTAGACGAGGGCCGGGATGATGGCGAAGACCACCTGCATGGTCGCCATCCGCCAGCGGCCCGCGAGCTGGGACTCGAGTTCGAGTTCGATCAGTTGGTGCGAGACCGTGGAGAACTCCTGGTGCGCCCGCTCCTGGGCGCCGAGCGTTTTGGAGAGCCGCACGCCAGAGACGGACAACGTCTCTTGAACGGTGTGCTGCATGTCGGCCAGCGCACGCTGCTGCTTGTCGGTCACCGCGCGACGGGTGAGCGCGACCTTGCGCGTGAGCCAGACGGCCGGCGGCAGGACGAGCAGCGACAGCAGGGACAGCACCGGGCTGAGGGCCAGCATGGCGGCGACGATCGCCACTGACATGGTGAGGTTCGACGCGATCGAGGTGGCGGTAGTCGTCACGACGGACTGCATGCCCGCGATGTCGTTGGTGAGTCGTGACTGGACCTCGCCACTGCGGTGGGTGGTGAAGAAGCGCATCGACTGGCGCTGGAGGTTCCCGAACACGTCGATCCGGAGCCGGTGCATGATCTGCTGCCCGACGCGGGCGCTCATCCAGGTCTGGACGACGCCCACCGCCTGCGTCACGATCGCCACCGCCACCATCGCGAGGACGAGTTGGACGAGCAGCGGCACGTCCTGGCTCGGGATGGCGTCGTCGACGGTGCGCCGGACAAGGAAGGGCTGGACCACGGTCAGCCCGGCGGTCAGCACGATCAACCCGACGACGGCGCCGATCGCGCCGACGTGCGGGCGGAACAGCCGCAGGACGCGCACGGCGTCGACGGGGGAGGACCGGAGTTGCGCGACGTCCTCGGGTCGCTTGCGGAGCGCGCCGCGCTCCGGGTGGTCGTAGGCCATGGGCATCCCTTCGTCGATGAGGGTGAATATGAGGTTACTTCACTATGATGATAACTCACGGACGGCTGATAGCATTCCCGGCATGGGAACGACTGCCGTGGAACTGGGCGAGCTCATGCTGCATGTGGTCCGGGAGTTGCGCCGCGGCGCCCGGGGCATGGGCATGCCCCCGCACCACCTGCGAGCACTGCGCCACATCGCCGACGGCCCGATCCGGCCCGCGCGGTTGGCGGAGACCCTTGGGATCACGCCGCGGGCCGTCACCGACGTGGTCGACGCGCTCGTCGAATCGGGACTGGTCGGTGTCGCGGCGGATCCCGACGACCGCCGGGCGAAGGTGCTGACCGTGACCGACTCCGGCTCCCACCAGTTGGAGGAGGCCAAGGCCCGCCGGGACGCCACCGCCGAGGAGTTGTTCGGGGGCCTCGACGAGGAGGAGCGGCGGTCACTCGCCGCGCTGCTGCGCAAGGTGGTCGACGGACACGCGGCCGATCCGCCCCCGGGCGACGCACCGAGGTGACGCTTTGCTACCGTCTGGGGCATGAAGTTGCCGAAGAAACCGGTGTTGCTGACCGCCGCAGCCGTACTCGCACTCCTCACGGTCACGGGGTGTTCCCCCGACGCGCCCGCCGACGGGGCGACCGCGGCCCAGGAGGTCGACGTCCTCGCGAAGCTCGGCCTCGACGGCGTGACCGGGCGGGCCCTCGTGGATGAACTCGAGGCGACGCCGCTCGAGGATCGCCGCGATGAATTCATCGCCTCGGTCCGCGCGGACCACGTGGTGGTCACCGACCTCGAGACGGAGCGGGAGACGACCGTCCCGCTGCCGGAGGACGAGTTCTACCTCTCGATCGCCCCGTACGTGAGCCGGACGCACCCTTGCGGCTTCCACAGCCTGACGACCTGCGTCGGCGAGCTCCGCTCGGCCGAGCTCGACGTGACTATCGTCGACGACGCGGGGGCCACGGTCTTCGAGGGCGCGGTCACCACCCAGGACAACGGGTTCGCGGGCCTGTGGCTCCCACGCGACATCACCGGGCGGATCACCGTCGAGTACGACGGTCGCTCGGCCACGGGCCCGGTCTCGACAGGCGCCGACGCGGAGACGTGCGAGACGGACCTCGAACTGGCCTGACTCAGACCTGCTCGAACTGGAACATCACCCGGGAGTCCCAGTCGCCGGTGCGGCCGTTGAAGTCCCAACAGATGACGATGACCAGGGAAGGTGCCCCGTTCGGGTCGACCATCAGCCGAGAGGACGGGTCGTAGTCGCGCACCCAGATCTTGGGTGCCTCCGTGAACCGGTAGCAGGCCACCTGGCCGCCGCTGCCGTGGAGCTTGATGATGTCGCCGGGCCGCAGCGCGGATCTCCCGCCCCGGTACAGCTCGTTGCCCAGCGCCGGGCGCAGGCTCGGACGGTACGTGTGGATGGTCATCACGGCCTTGCCCTTCCCCGCCCCCGGCCTCGGCCCGTCGCTCCACCAACCGGCGGACCGGCGGTCGTTCTTCGGCGGGGACGGTACCTGGCCGCTGCCGGTGGTGGGCATGGCGATGACGCGTTCGTGCACGCCGAGCCGCTCGATCGTGTAGCGGGTCGGCACGAAGGACGACGCGGGGGTGGCGCACTGCTGCCCGGCGACACCGGTGCCGGCCGCCGGCTGCGTGGTAGCGGGCGTCGCCGAAGGGGAAGGGGGAGGGCTGTACCTGCCCACCGGCGTCGGCAACGGTGCCGGCGACGCCGACGGGGTCGGGGAGGCGACGGTGACCGGGCCGGTCCGCGAGGGAGTCGGATCCGTGGTGGGAGATGGCGATGACGTGACCGAACCGGTGGACACCGGCAGGGGCTCGGCGGCGTCCGGTGTCCCGCGGGGCCACCACGCGACCGCGCCCACGACGGCGACCAACGCCATCGCCAGGACGGCGATCAGTCTTCTGGGCCCCACCCGCGCCTCGGACACGTTCCGACGGTACCCGAGCGGGTGGTCCGCCAACAAGGGTCAGGAGAAGGCGCGCTCCATGCGACGGAAGCTGCCGAGGCGCTCCGGCGAGAGGCGGCCGGCCTCGACCGCCGCGTCCAGCGCGCACTCCGGCTCGGCCGATCCGTGGGTGCAGCCGCGGGGGCAGTCGTCCACGAAGGCGGTCAGGTCGGGGAAGGCCCCGACGATCGAACTCGGCTCGACGTGGCTGATGCCGAAGGAGCGGACCCCGGGGGTGTCGATGATCCAGCCGCCCGTCGGGAGTTCCATGGCGATGGCGGAAGTGGAGGTGTGGCGGCCCTTGCCGGTGAGCTCGCTCACCTCGGCGGTCACCCGGTTGGCGCCGGGGACGAGGCGGTTGACGAGGGTGGACTTGCCCACACCTGAGTGACCGACGAGCACTGTCACCTCGTCCTCGAGCAGGTGCCGGATCGGGTCGAGGTCGGCCTCGGGGTCCGTCACGACGATGGGGATGCCCAACGGCTCGTACGCCTCCCTCAGCTCGTCGGGGGATGCCAGGTCGGCTTTCGTGAGGCACAGGATCGGCTGGATCCGGGCATCGTAGGCGGCGACGAGGATCCGGTCGATCATCCCCACGCGGGGCGTGGGGTCGGCCAGCGCGGTGACGATCATGAGCTGCGAGGCGTTCGCGACGATCGGCCGCTCGAACGTGTCCGCGTCGTCGGCGGAGCGGCGCAGCATCGTCGACCTCGGTTCGACCTGTACGATGCGCGCCATCGTGCCCTCCTCGCCGGAGACGTCCCCGTCGAGCCGGACGTTGTCCCCGACGATGACGCCCTTCCTCGGGATGAGGCGGCCCCGGACAGCGGTGACGATCCGGTCCTCGAGCATGCACCGATAACGGCCGCGGTCGATCGCGACGACGCGCGCCACGGGGGCGTCCGCGTAGTTGGGCCGGTCCTTGGTCCTGGGCCGGGTGCGGCGGCGGGGGCGGTCGAAGCCCTCGTGGTCGTCGCGGTAGATGCTCACGCCAGCGCCGACCACAGGTCGGGGAAGTCGGGCATGGTCTTGGACACGCACTCCATGTCCGTGACCGACGAGCCCGCCGCCACGAGGCCCAGCAGGGCGGCGAAGTGCACCATGCGGTGGTCGGCATAGGTCTCGAACACGCTCGGGGACGGCGTGCCGCCCGTGATCCGTAGTCCGTCCGGCCGTTCCTCGACGGCGATGCCGGCCCTCGTCAGCTCCGTCGCGAGGGCCGCGATCCGGTCCGTCTCGTGCCCTCGGATGTGTCCGACGCCGCGGATGGTGGTCCCACCCTCCGCGACCGCCGCAAGGGCGGCCACCACCGGGGTGAGTTCCGAGGCCGCGTGGAGGTCGACGTCGATGCCACGGAGCGCTTCGCCGCGGCCCAGGGTGACCACACCGTCGGCCGTCTCCACCTCGCAGCCCATCCGACGAGCCACGTCGAGGAAGAGCGCCCCTGGCTGCGTGGTCGTCGCGGGCCAGCCGGGGACGGAGACCCGGCCCCCCGCCACCGCCGCGGCCGCCAGGAAGACCGACGCGTTGGTGAGGTCGGGCTCCACCTGGCTGTCCAGCGCCCGCACCGGGCCTTCGTCGACCCGCCAGGTGCGCTCGTCGAGCTCCCGGGCGCGCACCCCCCGGTCCGCGAGCATGGTCGTGGTCATCGCGATGTGCGGCCGCGACGGCAGGGTGTCACCTGCGTGCCGCACGGTGAGGCCCCCGGGAAGGCGTGCCCCCACCAGGAGGAGGCCCGACACGAATTGGCTGCTCGCGGAGGAGTCGATGGTGACGTCGCCACCGCGCAACTGCTCCGGGGGCGTCACCGTGAACGGGAGCCGGTCGGCGTCCACGCCGGCGCCGAGCTGGCGGAGCCCGTCGAGGAGCCCGGCCATGGGTCGCTCGCTGGCGTGTGGGTCCCCGACGAACCGGACGGGTCCGTCCGCGAGGAGTGCGAGCGGCGGGACGAACCGCATCACCGTGCCGGCGAGACCGCAGTCGATGGTGGCTCCACCGGTGACGGGTCCGGGAGTGACAATGAGCCGTCCGCCACCCAGGTCGTCGACCCCGACGCCGAGCGCGCGGAGCGCGTCGATCATGAGTGCGGAGTCGCGTGACGCGAGCGCGCCCGAGATGTGGCTGGGTCCATCGCCCAGGGCCGCCATGACGAGGGCACGGTTGGTTTCAGACTTCGATCCGGGCACGACGACCCGACCATGCACCCCTTCGGGGGCATGGGGGAGGGAGACGATCAACGACCGATCTCCTTGGCCAGCTTGCTGGCGCGGCGCTTGGCGCGCTTGGTCATCTTGCCGGCGCGCTCGCCGAGCTCGTGGGCCTGCCGGGCGGCCAGCTTCGACTTCTGCTCTGCGCGCCAGCCGAGGCTGGGGCGTCCCTGCAGGTCGCGGGAGGCCAGCAGCGCGCCGCCCAGGAGCGCCACGTGCTTGAGGGCCTCCTTCTGCGCGGCCTTGCGCTCGTCGGCCGGGGCGTCCTTCGAGGGCCACGCCATCGCGATGTCCATGACCGTCGCCTTCGCCAGGAGGAAGGCACCCAGCCGGCGGCCGATGCCGAGGGCGAACATCGCGCCCCCGACGACCTTGACGATCCCGCTCAGGCGGACCCAGGTCTCGGCGGACTCGGGGATGCTCGACGAGTAGGAGGCGGGCGCGATGCGCTGGACCAGCGGAACCGCCTTCTTGGTGAATGCCTCGGCCTCCGGCGCAGTCTCCGAAGGCTTCGTGGCGGCCTTGATGCCGTCGACGATGTAGTAGCTGGCGAACATGGATCGTGCAGCGAAACGCAGAAGACTCATGTGCCGAGACTACCCGGCTAAGGTGACAACGTGTGCGGAAGATATGCAGCCTCTGCCAATCCCGATGAGCTCGTCGAGGAGTTCGACATCGAGTTCGTCGGCGACGTCGAGCAGGTCGCCGCACCGCGCTACAACATCGCGCCCACGGACCCGGTGGCCACCGTCTTCGTCGACGAACGGGACGGGCGGTTGCGCCGGGAGCTGGGGACCAGCGCGTGGGGGTTGATCCCGCCCTGGCGCAGCGAGAAGCCGATGCGGCTCATCAACGCCCGCGTCGAGACCGTCAACGAGAAACCCTCCTTCCGTGGTGCGGTGAGGGCGAGGCGGTGCATCCTGCCGGCGCTCGGCTACTACGAGTGGCGTTCGGAGCCGCACGGCCGGCGGACGGTCAAACAGCCCTACTTCATGAGGGCCCGGAAGGGCTCGCTCGCGATGGCCGGGATCTTCGAGTTCCACCGCACGGACCAGGGCTGGATCCGCACCACGTCCATCCTCACCACCGAGGCCACCGACGAGTACGGCTGGGTCCACGACCGGATGCCGATGACGGTGCCCCCCGACGCCGTCGCGGACTGGCTCGACCCCGGCATGACCGACGGGTACCGCGCGGTCTCGCTGCTCGCCCAGCCGGACCTGACACGCCCGCACAAGGTCTCGCGGGCGGTCAGCACCGTGGGCAACGACGGGCCGGAACTGATCGAGCCGCTGGCGGAATAGATCGACGCCGAGAGGCGTTAGGGAGGGCATGATCGCCCCCACGGCCCTCTCGCCGGACCTTCGCCTGGCCCGGGTCGTCGGCGCGCTATTGTTCGGGGTGATGAACGCGAAGGCTGATCTGGAGACGTCGGTGCCCGCCGACGACGTGGACGCGTTCGAAACCGAGGCCCTCGCCCTGGTCGATCGGCTCTACGGCGCCGCGCTCGGCATGACGCGGAAGCCCGCCGACGCCGAGGACCTCGTCCAGGAGACGTACGCCAAGGCCTTCGCCGCGCAGGACTCGTTCCAGCCGGGCACGAACCTCAAGGCTTGGCTCTACCGGATCCTCACCAACACCTACATCTCGCACTACCGCAAGGCCCAGCGTTCGCCGAGGATCAGCAGCGACGAGAAGGTCGAGGACTGGCAGCTGGCCAGCGCCGCGTCGCACGACTCGCGCGGCCTCCGGTCGGCCGAGATGGAGGCGCTCGAGTCGATGCCGGACAGCGTCGTCGCCGACGCCATCGCCGAACTCAGCGAGAACTACCGCGTCGCCGTCCTCCTGAGCGACGTCGAAGGCTTCTCCTACAAGGAGATCGCCGAGATCATGGACACGCCCATCGGGACGGTCATGAGCCGGCTGAACCGCGGCCGCGCACAGCTCCGCGAGTCGCTCGCCGAGTACGCCGCCGAGCGGGGCATCGGCCGCAGCCGGAGGGAGGCCGACGGTGAGTGAGGCGGCCCACGGGCACGACGAGATGGACGAGTGCGTCGCCGCGCTCACGCAGGTGCACGCCTTCCTGCACGGCGAGATGCCCGACGCGGACGCCGACGCGATCCGTCACCACCTGCACGCCTGCGAGCGATGTATGGAGAACTTCGAGATCGAAGCCACCATCAACGAGATGATCAAGCGCGCCCACCGCGCGGTGCACCCGCCCGAGACGCTGGTGTCCCGGGTCATGAGCCTCAGGATCAAGCGCACCTGAGTTCCAGGGATGAAGAAAAGCCCCCGGCTTCCGGGGGCTTTCGTGTCGGCGCTGCGGCCGGCTGCGGCCGACCGCGGACCTCAGCTGTTGGGGCGCTTGCCGTGGTTCGCCTTGTTCTTGCGACGAGCGCGGCGCTTGCGTCCAGTCTTGCCCATATCTACTCCTTGGCTTTGAGGGTGCAACGCCCCATTGTGGCACAGTTGGCCCCATGAAAGATGCCCACAGCCTGTCGGACGAGCAATGGCTGGAAGCGTTCGAAGGGCAGTGGCACTTCCTCGCGGACCTCAGTTTCTCGGATCTGGTGCTCTGGCTCCCCACCGACGAGACGGCGGAGACCTTCGAGTGCAAGGCCCAGATCCGTCCGGTGACCGGCCCGACGGCGCTGGAGGACGACGTCGTCGGCGAACGGATCGGCCACGAGGCGGACCATCCCGTCGTCGTCGCCTGGATGTCCCACGAGATCGCCGAGACGAGCGACAACGCACTCTCGGCCGGGATACCGGTCGACGTGTGGGCCATCCCGGTGCTGCGCAACGAGCGCCCGATCGCCGTGGTCGAGCGGCACACCAACCAGATGGGGGTGCGGGCCACCGGCGCGCTGGAGGAGAACTTCCTGGAGATCGCGGACATCCTCACCCAGATGCTGCAGCGCGGCGAGTTCCCGCTGATGCAGCCGACCGACAAGGCGCTGGCCCCCAAGGTGGCCGACGGGGTGCTGCGCGTGCTGCCCAACGGCGTGATCTCCTACGCGAGCCCCAACGCGGTCACCGGCTTCCGCCGCCTCGGCGCGCTCGGGGACATCGAGGGGGAGAACTTCCGGGACCTCACGCGCTCGCTGCGGCAGGGCGTGGAGTCCGTCGGCCAGACGGTGGGCAAGGACCTCGACGGGACGCTGAGCCTCGAGTTCGAGATAGAGCAGCGCAACGCGTCGATGCGGTTCCTCCTCCTGCCCCTGTGGCTCGAGCGCAGCTCCGCCGGCATGCTGGTGCTGTGCAGGGACACCACGGACCTGCGGCGACGTGACCGCATGCTGGTGACCAAGGACGCCACCATCCGCGAGATCCACCACCGCGTGAAGAACAACCTGCAGACGGTCGCGGCACTGCTGCGGATGCAGTCGCGGCGGCTCGAGTCCGCCGACGGCAAGGAGGCGCTCCGCGACGCCATGCGTCGGGTGAGCTCGATCGCCGTGGTGCACGAGACGTTGAGCCAGTCGCTCACGGAGGACGTGGCCTTCGACCAGATCTGCGACAAGATCCTCGACATGGTGGGCGACCTCGCCGCTGCCTCCGGCACGGTCGTCGCGCGGCGCGTCGGGAGCTTCGGGGTCATTCCCGCGGACGCGGCGACCTCCCTGTCCATGGTGGTCACCGAACTTTGCCAGAACGCCATTGAACACGGCCTGCAGAGCTCCTCCGGGCACGTCACCGTGATCCCGGAGCGCACCGACGACCACCTGACGATACGGATCGTCGACGACGGGGTGGGCCTGGCGGACGACTTCGTCCTCGGCGCCCAGACGAGCCTCGGGCTCTCGATCATCACCACGCTCGTGGGGGACATGGCCGGGTCGTTCGACCTCAGGCCGTGCGACGAGGGGCCCGGCACGGAGGCAGTGATCGAGCTGCCGCTCGACCAGTTGCGGAAGAAGGCGGCGGGCTAGCTGTTGCGCAGGCGGGAACGCGCGTTGCGCCGCTTGATGGCGCGGCGCTCGTCCTCGCTCATGCCGCCCCAGACGCCGTGGTCCTGCCCGGCCTCGAGGGCCCAGGCCAGACATTGGTCGATCACTTCGCAGCGCTGGCAGATCTTCTTGGCCTCCTCGATCTGCGCGAGTGCGGGACCGGTGTTACCCACAGGAAAGAAGAGCTCAGGATCCTCCGTCAGGCACGCAGCCTTATGACGCCAATCCATTCGATTGCACTTCCTTTCGTGGGGGGTTCGCGTAGAAGTCGAGCTACTGAAACATACTCTCTCAGTGCGGTTTCAACAAGGGGACGAACCGGATCGACCAGGTTGCTGACCCGTTGCCACTACGCCATGCTTGCTCCATGACGTCGACGCCGCAACGACTCTTCCAGCCGGTGAGCCTCGGTCTCGCGACCACTCTAACCGGGCTCATGGGTCTCGCGGCGGTAGTCGCGGGATTCGCCGCCATCGCGTCGCAGTTCAGCCGCTTCGGCCTGGGGGTGGGGGTCATGCTCATCGTCTACGGGGCGATGATGCTCGCCGTCACCTGGGCCGCCTACCGGCGCTTCGCATGGGCCTGGGGCCTGCTGGTGGCCACCGCGCTCCTGAACGCCTTCACCGTCGGCAGCTTCCTCGAGACCCAGGACGCCGCGCAGCGCTACGGCATGGCCGCGCTGCTGGTGGTCACCGTTGTCGCCGGCGTCGCGGCCATCCTGCCCGCCACCAGACTCGCGATGGACCGCGGCCGCTAGGCGAGCCGACCGGCGCCCGCCGACGGGGACGCGACGAACCAGCGCGGCTCGGCGTGGCCGCGGATCGCGAACGCCTCCGCTATGCGCCGACCCATCGGATCACCCGCCCCGGACGGCGCCAGGGCGATGATGCAGCCACCGAACCCGCCTCCGGTCATGCGTGCGCCGAGGGCGCCCTCCTCACGGGCCACGTCCACGGCGAGGTCCACCGTCGGCACCGTGATCTCGTAGTCGTCGCGCATCGACGCGTGCGACGCGTCCAGCAGGGGGCCCAAACGCTCCAGGTCCCCGTCCCGGGCCACTGCGACCGCCTCGAGGACCCGCTGGTTCTCGGTCACGACGTGCCGGACCCGCTTCCGCAGCAGCGGGTCGTCGAGCTGCTGGAGCGCCGCCGCGGGGTCGGTCACGTCCCTGAGCGCGGGGACACCCAGCAGGCGGGCCGCCTCCTCACAGGCGGCGCGGCGCGCGCCGTACTCCCCGTCGACGTGGCTGTGCGGTGTCCGGGTGTCCAGCACGAGGATCTCGAGCCCGTGGTCGGCGAGGGGGAGCGGCACGTCGCGGGTCTCCAGCGTGCGGCAGTCCATGAAGAGCCCATGGCCCTCCTTGCACAGGGTGCTCGCCGCCTGGTCGAGGATTCCGGTGGGTGCGCCGACGTAGGCGTTCTCCGCCACCTGGGCCAGCTTGGCCCTGTCCAGCGCCGCCACGTCCAGGCCGTAGAGGTCGACGAGCGCGGCCATCGCCGCACACTCGATGGCGGCGGAGCTGGACAGGCCGGCGCCCAGGGGTACGTCGGAACTGAGCACCATGGTCGCGCCCCCGACTTCGTGCCCGGCCCGCGAGAGGGCCCAGTGCACGCCGGCGAGGTAGGCCGACCACCCCGCGTCGCCGCCGGGGCGGAGTCCGTCGAGCGCGAGGTCGACGTCGCCGTAGACCTCCAGCGAGCGCAGCACCAACCGCCCGTCGTCGCGCCGGGCCGCGGCGACCACCGCGCGCTGCTCGATCGCGAAGGGGAGGACGAAGCCCTCGTTGTAGTCGGTGTGCTCGCCGATCAGGTTGACCCGGCCGGGGCCGAACCACAAGCCCTCGGGGTCCTGACCGGCGAACCGCCGGAACTCCTCAGCCAGCAGTGATGGCTCAGGGGCCATCAGTCCTCCTCGTCGTCGAGACGGGCGAGCCAGGACGCGAGGCGCTCGACCGGGGTCTCGAACTCCGGGTTCAGGTCCACGAAGGTGCGGAACTGCTCGGCGAGCCACTCGAAGGAGACCTCCTCCTCCCCGCGACGGTCGACCAGTTCCTCAAGACCCCGATCGGTGAAATACACGTCAGTCCTCCAGCGCGGCCTTCATCAGTTCGTCCTCCTCCGCCAGGTGGCGCTTCACCGAGCCGACGGAGGGCGCGGACGACCACGGGCGGGAGACGAGCTTCATGTCCAGTTGGTACCCGGGCAGGTGCTCCTTGACGGCGCCCGGGAGGTGCATGGCCATGAACGGCCAGGCGCCCTGGTTCTCGGGCTCGTCCTGCACGAACCGGACGTCGGAGACGTGGCGGTAGCGCTCCAGGATCTCGGCGAGCTCCTCCGCGGGCAGCGGGTAGAGCCGCTCGAGGGCGACGATCGCGACCTTGCCCTGCAACCCCAGCTTCTCGCGGCGCGACACCAGTTCCCAGCGGATCTTGCCGGAGCACAGGATAAGCCGCTCCACCTTCGACGCGTCCTCGATCGTCGGGTCGTCGAGGGCGGGGCGCCACTGGCCGGAGGTGAACTCGTCGGGCGACGACATGGCCATCTTGTTGCGCAGCATGGACTTCGGCGTGGCGATGACCACAGGGCGGTGCCAGTTGACGTAGGCGTGCTGGCGCAGCAGGTGGAAGTAGCTCGCCGGGGTGGACGGCTGGCAGACGGCCAGCGCGCCCTCCGCGCACAGCTGGAGCCAGCGCTCGATCCGGGCCGAGCTGTGGTCCGGGCCCTGGCCCTCGTAGCCGTGGGGCAGGAGGAGCACGACGCCGGACTTCTGGGTCCACTTCGCGTCGCCGGAGGCGACGAACTCGTCGGAGATGATCTGTGCGCCGTTGGCGAAGTCACCGAACTGCGCCTCCCACATGACCAACGCGTCGGGACGCGCCACCGAGTAGCCGTACTCGAATCCGAGGGCGGCGTACTCGCTGAGCAGCGAGTCGTAGACGTCGAAGGTCCCCTGGTCGTCCGTGAGGTGCTTGAGCGGCACCCACGCCTCGTTGTTCACGCGGTCGACGATCGCGGCGAACCGCTGCGAGAAGGTGCCGCGTCGCGAGTCCTGCCCCGCCAGCCGCACGGGCCGCTGCTCCATGAGGAGCGAGCCGATGGCCAGCATCTCGGCGGTGGCCCAGTCGATCGGCCCCTCGAGCATCGCCTTCGCACGACGTTCCAGCTGGGGACGCACCTTGGGGTGCACCGTGAACCCCTCGGGGAACTCGGAGTAGACCTCGGCGATCCGCTGGATGGCCTCGGGGCTGATCTCGGTCAGCCGGTCGGTCGGCTTGGTGGGGTAGTAGGGCACCTTGCGGTAGTCGTCGTCGATGGCGTCCTTGTTCTCGCGCATCTCGCGGAACACGCCCTCGAGGCGCTCCCGGAAGCGGTTCATGACGTCCTCGGCGTCGGCGACGGAGATGTCGCCGCGGCCGATCAGCGACTCCGCGTAGAGACGGCGCGTGGACCGCTTCTGCTCGATGAGGTCGTACATCTTGGGCTGGGTGAAGCTCGGGTCGTCGCCCTCGTTGTGGCCGCGGCGGCGGTAGCAGACGAGGTCGATGACGACGTCCTTGTTGAACTTCTGGCGGTACTCGAAGGCGATCCTCGCGGCCCGGACGCACGCGTCGGGGTCGTCGCCGTTCACGTGCAGCACCGGGGCAGAGATGGCCTTCGCGACGTCGGTGGAGTAGGTCGACGAACGGCTCTCGACGGGGGCGGTGGTGAAGCCCACCTGGTTGTTGACCACGACGTGGATGGTGCCGCCGACCTTGTAGCCGCGCAGCTGGCTCATCTGCAGGGTCTCGAACACCACACCCTGGCCCGCGAACGACGCGTCGCCGTGCAGCAGCAGCGGGAGGATCGGGTAGTCGTCGGTGCCGAGGACGTCCTGCTTGGCCCGGGCGATGCCCATGACCACCGGGTTCACGGCCTCGAGGTGCGACGGGTTGGCGGCCACTGAAGCGCGGATCGTCCGGCCATTGCTCGCGACGAAGGTGCCCTCGTTGCCGAGGTGGTACTTCACGTCGCCGGTGCCGCTCGTGTCGGTGGTGCCGTCGAACTCGCGGAAGATCTGGCCGTACTTCTTGCCGACGATGTTCGCGAGCACGTTCAGCCGTCCGCGGTGCGGCATGCCGATGATGACTTCCTCGAGGGAGTCGTTGGCGGCGTTCTGGGCGATCTCGTCGAGGAGCACGATGAGCGACTCCGCACCCTCCAGCGAGAAGCGCTTCTGGCCCACGAACTTGGTCTGGAGGAACGTCTCGAAGACCTCGGCCTCGTTGAGCTTGTCGAGGGCGTGCATGTGCTCCTCGTGCGTCAGCGGGCTGTGCGGGCGCTCCATCCGCTCCTGGAACCAGGCGCGCTGCGAGCCGTCGCCGATGTGCATGTACTCCACCGACAGGGTGCGGCAGTAGGAGTTCTGCAGGGTGGCGAGGATCTGGCGCAGCGTCAGGTAGCGACGGGGCTCCCCGCCGAAGGTGCCGACCGCGAACTCGCGGTCGAGGTCCCAGATCGAGAGGCCGTGGGTCTCGAGGCGGAGGTCCTCGTTCGAGCGGGCGCGGTACTCCAGCGGGTCCACGTCGGCGACGGAGTGGCCGAAGGTCCGGTAGGCGTTGATGAGCTCGAGAACCCGGGCGTGCTTCGACACCTGGTTGTCGCGGTGCGCGGAGACGTCTGGTGACCAGCGCAGCGGCTCGTAGGGGATCCGGAGGGCTTCGAAGATCTCGTCGTAGAAGTTGTTCTCGCCGAGCAGCAGGCCGTGGATGACCTTGAGGAACTCGCCCGACTCGGCGCCCTGGATGACCCGGTGGTCGTAGGTGGAGGTCAGGGTGGTCATCTTCGAGACGCCGAGCTCGGTGAGCTTCGTCTGCGACATCCCCTGGAACTCCGCGGGGTAGTCGATGTTCCCGACCCCGAGGATCATGCCCTGGCCGTTCATCAGCCGCGGCACGGAGTGGTTGGTGCCGATGCCGCCGGGGTTGGTGATCGAGGCGGTGGTCTTCGCGAAGTCGTCGACGGTCAGCTCGTTGTTGCGCGCCTTGGAGACGATCTTCTCGTAGGCGGACCAGAACTGGGCGAAGTTCAGCGACTCGCAGCCCTTGATGTTCGGGACGAGGAGCTGGCGTTGGCCGTTCTTCTTGACGTCGATCGCGATGCCCAGGTTGATCATGGGGTTCTCGACCAGGTTCGGCTTGCCGTCGACGACCTCGTACGCGTTGTTCATCGACGGGAGCGCCTTGAGCGCCTGCACCATCGCGTAGGCGATGAGGTGCGTGAAGGAGACCTTGCCGCCCTTCGAGGTGCGGAGGAAGTCGTTGATGTTGGTGCGCTGGTCGATGACGAGTTTCATCGGGACGGAGCGGACCGACGTGGCGGTCGGGACCGTCAGCGACGCGTCCATGTTCTTGGCCGTGCGCATCGGGGCGCCGCGAAGGACCGTGTACTTCGGCTCGTTCGCCGAGGGTTCGGGGCGCACCGACGGGTTCGGTGCATTGGCCGAGAGGCCGGCGCCCGACCCGGGCTGGGCGGGCGACTCGCTGGAGACCTTGACGCTCTCGGTCTTCGGCACGTTGCTCGCGGGCTTCTGCTCCGCTGCCGGGACCTTCTGGGGCTCGGCCTGCTTGGGGGATGCCTTGGTGGCCGGCTTCGGCTGCGGTACCGTCTCTTCCTCGGATCTCACCGCGGGGCGCTCGGCGGCCTTGGGCGTCGGCTTCTCGACTGGCTTCGCGCCCTCGGTGGCGCCGCCCCCGCTCTCCTTGGCGAAGTAGGTCCGCCAGGACTCGTCGACGGACTGTGGGTCCTCCTGATAAGCCTCCCGCATCTCGTCGATCAACCAAGCATTGGCGCCGAAATCATCGCTGGAATCAACTGTAGACATCTGTGCGTGTGGCTCTGCCACATCCCCTTCGTGAGTGGTTCTCCGCAGACTCCTGCGGCTGCTGTTCAGAGCTTAGCCAATTCTGAAACCGGATGCTGGGGGCGCTCCGATCGGTAGACGGGGCGGGCACCCGTCCGCGTGGACAGGGCGGCGAGGACGCTGACGTAGCCGGTGAGGACGAGGAGGAGGAGGTTGCGCAGCACGAGCACCGACGTCTCGGGCCCGGAACCGAGCGGGATCGCCATGATCCCGTAGGCGCCCCAGGGATAGGTGTACTGCGTCAGTAGCCCCACGACGATGAGGGACCAGGCGATCACCCCTACGTGCCGCCTGAGCCACGCCGAGTCGGCGTGCAGGAACAGTGCGGCGACCGGCCCGCCCAGCCACAGCACGTACTGGGGCGAGAGGGTCTTGTTGGCGACGATGGTCGCGAGGACGATGGCGAGGATGGCGAGCAGGATCGAGCTGGTGCCGGCCCGGCGCCGGATGAGCAGCGCCGTCAGCCCCAGCGTGAGGAGGATCGACAGCACCGTGAGCACGGACGAGACGGCCAACATGGCGTCCACCCCGGGACCATAGATCTCGAGCGCGTTGAACTGGGAGAGCTTGATGTCCCACGACGGGGTGTCGGTGTAGGTGCGCAGCCACATCAGCGGCGTGGCCGGGATCGACTCGATCTGCAGGCCGCGGTCGCCCTGCCAGGTCAGGGGATCGGTGTTGCGTCGCCAACCCTCCAGCGCGAGCGAGATCGCGGCCAGGCCCAGTCCGGCGGCGAGGAAGCCGAGGAGGCGGTCGAGCGCTGGGCGTCGCCGGGGATCCGGCGCGAGCATCGGTGCGATGAGCAGGGCCGGCCAGAACTTGATGGCCGCGCCCACTCCCACCATGGCGCCGGCCACGCGCGGCCTGCCGGCGAGCCACAGGCAGGCCCAGGCGACGAGCGCGGCGGGGAGCAGGTCGAAGCGGAACCACACGATCGCCCCGTTGGCGCCGGTGAACAGGATCCAGAACAGGGACGCCCGCCAGTTGTCCTTGCGGTACAGGGTCATGGCGACCACGGCGTCGAGCGCGAGGAAGAAGCCGGCGTAGAGGCCGAACCACGTCTGCCAGCCGCCGCCGAGGCGGTAGAGCGCGTGCAGGACCCAGACGGCGGGTGGCGGGTACTCGCGCATGACGTCGTCGGCGCCGGCCTCGAGCTGGTAGAGGTGGTAGCCGTAGTAGGAGACGTCGTTGGCGACGAAGGTGACGTCCGGCCGCAGCCAGAGCACGTAGGTGAGGGCCCGCGAAGCCAGGAAGAGGGCTGCGAGCGCGACCGGCACCATGTACTTGATTCGCGTCACAGCCACTCCAACCGGGTCAACTGCGCCCCCGCGAGGATTCGAACCTCGGCTCCCGCCTCCGGAGGGCGGTGCTCTATCCCCTGAGCTACGGGGGCTGGCGGTTGTGCAACAACCGAACCCGGGAAACACTAGCAAACATTTCACCCCGGTGGATTCGGCTACCTTGGGCGGGTGCGGAAAGTCCTCGTCCTGGTGTCGGTCCTTCTGCTCGCCGCGTGCGTGTCCCGCCCCGACCCGGAGCCGGCGGTGATGCGCGAGTCGGCGCCGCCGTGGGACGCCCCCCGTGATGCGGTGTCGTACATCGACGCCGCGGGGCTGGACCGCCGGCCGCTGGGGGAGGACACCGACCCTTGGGTCCTCGACCTCTCCGTGGAGGTCGCCGGCCGGCCGGTGCCGGTGCCCGCGAAGATCGGGGTCGACGGGGTGCGAGCGGTCCAGGCGGTCGTCCACACCCACGACGCGGACGGCGTCGTCTGGCTGGAGGGGGAGGGCAACGACGTCGCGACCCTCGGTCACTTCTTCACGCTCTGGGGGGTGCGCTTCGACGGCGACTGCCTCGCCTCGCACTGTTCGGGCCTGCAGGTCCTGGCGGACGGGGAGCCCGTCGACGACCCCGTGAACCTCCGCCTGCGTGGCCACCAGACGGTCGACGTGAGCGTCGGTTAGGCAACTTCTGGCAGGCTTGAGCCACTATGACCCATACGCACATCGCCGGCTCGATCCACGCCGACTACTCAGGCCTGCAGCCGCAGTGGCTGCAGTGGCCCGACGACCTGAACGCGCTGGAGGAGAAGCTCTGGCCCACCGGGACGCACCGAGACGAGCAGGGACGGATCGTCGTGGGCGGTGCCAGGCTCACCGATCTCGCCGCTGAGCACGGCACGCCGGCGTACTTCATCGACGAGGCCGACTTCCGCGCGCGCTGCGCCGACTTCCGTGAGGCGTTCCCGGGCTGGAAGATCTACTACGCGGGCAAATCCTTGCTCACCAGGACCATCGCCCGCTGGGTGGCGGAGGAGGGGCTGAGCCTCGACGTCACCACCATGGGCGAGATGCGCATCGCGCTCGCGGGCGGCATGCCCGCGGAGCGGCTCGGCTTCCACGGCAACAACAAGTCGGCGGAGGAGATCGAGTTCGCGCTCGAGCAGGGGGTGGGGAGGATCATCGTCGACTCCTTCCACGAGATCGAGCGGATCGAGGCGGCGTGCGAGGCCGGGGGACACCGGGCGAAGGTGATGGTCCGCGTCACCACCGGCGTCGAGGCGCACACCCACGAGTACATCGCCACGGCGCACGAGGACCAGAAGTTCGGCCTCTCGATCACCGGCGGCCAGGCGCTCGCCGGGCTGGTGCGCTGCCACCACTCGCCCTACATGGACCTCGAGGGCATCCACAGCCACATCGGGTCCCAGATCTTCGAGACGATGGGCTTCGAGGTGGCCATCCGCCGCACGCTCAAGCTGGCCCACCAGTTCAAGACCGCGACCGGCGTCGAGCTCCCCGAACTCGACCTGGGCGGCGGGTTCGGCATCGCCTACACCGAGGCGGACACCCCCAAGCCGACGACGGAGCTCGCCGCGGCGTTCGAGGAGATGATCGACCACGAGTGCCGCGCCTTCGGGCTGCGCCGCCCGTCCCTGTCGATCGAGCCCGGCCGGGCGATCAGCGGGCCCGCGGGTGTCGCCATCTACACCGTCGGGACCGTCAAGGCGGTGGAGTTGGAGGGCGGCCGGACCCGCACGTACATCTCCGTCGACGGCGGGATGAGCGACAACATCCGGCCCGCCCTCTACGCCGCGGAGTACTCCGCGGCGCTGGCCAACCGGACCTCCGACGCCGAACCGGTGCTGTGCCGCGTCGTCGGGAAGCACTGCGAGGGCGGCGACATCCTGATCCGCTCGGTGTTCCTGCCCGCCGACGTCGCCGTCGGTGACCTCATCGCCGTGCCGGGGTCGGGCGCCTATGCCCGCTCGATGGCCAGCAACTACAACCAGGTCCCGAGGCCCCCGGTGATCGGCGTCCGCGAGGGCCGGAGCAGCGTGCTCCTGCGGCGCGAGACCCTGGACGACCTCATGCGACTCGATGTTGGAGAGTGACCATGTCTGATTCCCTCAAGGTGGGCCTGCTGGGCGCGGGCGTCGTCGGCAGCCAGGTGGCCCGCATCCTGGCCGAGCAGTCGGGAGAGCTGGAGGCTCGCGTCGGGCGGCGTCTGGAACTCGTCGGCGTCGGGGTCCGCGACCTCACCAAGGAGCGCCCGGGGATCGACCCGGCGCTGCTGACGGACGACCTCGAGTCCGTGGTGGACCGCTCCTCGGTCGTCATCGAGGTGATGGGCGGCATGGAGCCGGCCGGAGCGCTCGTCCGCCGCGCGTTGTCGCGCGGTTCCTCGGTTGTCACCGCCAACAAGGCCCTCCTCGCCGAGCACCTTGCCGAGTTCTCGATCCTCGCCGACGACAACAACGCCGACCTCTACTTCGAGGCTGCGGTCGCGGGCGCGATCCCGATCGTGAGGCCGCTGCGCGAGTCGCTCGTCGGCGACGAGGTGAACAGCGTCATGGGCATCGTCAACGGCACCACGAACTACATCCTCGACAAGATGGTCACCTCGGGGCTGGAGTTCGACGAGGCCCTCCGCCAGGCCCAGGGCCTGGGCTACGCGGAGGCCGACCCCACCGCCGACGTCGGCGGCCACGACGCCGCCGCCAAGGCCGCGATCCTGGCCGGGCTGGCCTTCCACAGCGACGTCAAGGGCAGCCAGGTGTACTGCGAGGGCATCACCGAGATCACCAAGCAGGACATCCAGTCCGCCAAGGCGATGAACTGCACGGTGAAGCTGCTCGCGGTGGCTCGGACCAACGGCGACCAGGTGGCAGTGAAGGTCCACCCCGCGATGGTGCCCTTCACCCACCCGCTGGCGAGCGTGTCCGGCGCCTACAACGCGGTCTTCGTGACCTCCAGGGAAGCCGGCGAGCTCATGTTCCTCGGTCCCGGCGCCGGTGGCGCGCCGACCGCTTCTGCGGTGATGGGCGACGTGGTCACCGTCGCGCGGCACATCGTCCGCGGCGGCCGCACCACGTCGTCGTCCAGCTACCGGCAGCGACAGGTCTCCGACATCGGGGACACCCGGACGCGCTACTTCATCTCCCTCGAGGTGGAGGACCGCCCGGGCATCCTCGCGAAGTGCGCCGCGGTCTTCGCCTCGCACAACGTCTCGGTGCAGACCGTGCAGCAGTCCTACCTGGAGGGCCTGGAGCGCCGCGACGGCTTCTCCGCACGTCTCGGTTTCATGACCCACGAGGCCGTCGAGTCCGACCTCGCTGCGGTGGTCTCCGAGCTGAAGGCCGCCGACTTCGTCGGGCCCAACGTGCGCTTCATGCGCATCGAAGGCTCCTGATGCGGCTGCGGGTTCGGGTCCCGGCCACGACGGCCAACGTGGGATCCGGCTTCGACTGCATCGGCATCGCGATCGACTGGTACGACGAACTCGAACTCGAGGTCCGGGGCAGCGGCGTCGAACTGGAGGTCACGGGGGAGGGCGCGGGACAGGTGCCGCTGGACGAGTCCCACCTCGTCGTCGCCAGCATCCGCCGCGGGCTGGAGGAGTGGGGCGAAGGGCGGCTGCCCGGGCTCGTGCTCCGTAGCCACAACACGATCCCGCACTCGCGCGGACTGGGCTCGTCCGCCTCCGCGATCGTCGCCGGCCTCGCCTTCGCATGGGGCATCGCCCGTGGCGGCGACCCCGACCGAACGGAACTCGGCCGACTGGCCAGCCTATTGGAGGGCCACGCCGACAACGCCGCCGCCGCGGTCTTCGGTGGCGCGACCCTCGGCTGGATCCAGGACGGCCAGGTCGCGATCCACGAACTGCCCGTCGCGCCGGACCTGCGTGTCCGGGTCTGGATCCCGGAGTTCGAGGTGCCGACCAAGGGCGCCCGGGCCGTGCTGCCGGAGCGGATCTCACGGACGGACGCGGTGGCGCAGGCCGCTGCGGCCGCAACGCTCGTGCTGGGACTCGGGTCCCGCCCCGAGCTGCTGCTCCGGGGGACCACCGACCGCCTGCACCAGCCGTTCCGCGCCGAGCTCATGCCCACGAGCCACGCGCTCATGCTGGGGCTTCGCGACGCTGGGGTCCCTGCCGCGATCTCTGGCGCCGGTCCCACGGTGTTCGCCATCGGCACCCCGGAACAGCTCCGCTCGGGGGACTCGGTGGCGCACGACGGATTCGTCGTTCGCGACCTGGCTCTCGGGCACGGAGTGGAACTGCGCCGCTGACGTTCCGTGTCCCGCTTGGGCAGCAGGGCGGGCGGGTGCTAGGCTGTTGCGAGGTTCCCGTGGGAATTGCGTGTGCGTGAGGGCCAAACCCACCTTGAAAAACGCAACCGGGGACCGACAGATCATCACCCGGCCACGCCCCTTTGAGGCGTGCGGAAGGACACTTCGTGACCGAATCCCTGGCCAGCCTCAAGCTTGCTGACCTCAAATCCATGGCCTCCGGCATGAACATCAAGGGCATCTCCGGAATGCGCAAGGCCGAACTCATCGCGGCGATCGAGGGCGGCCGCAACGGTGCCGCCAACGGGCGCACGCAGGAGCGGCCCGCGCGGGGCGACGCCCAGCCGGCCGCCGACGAGCAGACCAAGCGCGAGGCGCCCGAGCGGACCCGGCCCGTGGCCGAGCCCCAGCAGGCGCGCTCCGACGAGAAGCCGGCCGCCGCAGAACGCTCGCCCGAGTCCGGCGAGACCCGTCGCGACGGGAACAGTGGCGGCCAGCGGGAGTCCCGCGGCGCCCGCCGCCGCCGCAACCGCGGGGAGCGGGAGCAGTCGGTGCCGCAAGAGACGATCGACGAGGTGGGCGAGCTCCTCGCCGCGGCCATGGGCGAGGCGCCCGTGGCCAAGCAGCAGCCGGTCGCCCAGCCGCAGAACGACCCCACCCCGCACTTCGATGACGACGACGACCAGCAGGGCGGGTCGCGCCGCAACCGGCGTCGCCGCAACCGCGACCGCCAGACCCGCCGTCGTGGCGGCGCGGGCGGCATGGAGCGCATGGAGAGCGAGCCGCAGGTCGCCGAGGGCGACGTGCTCGCCAACATCAGCGGCATCGTCGACATCCTCGACAACTACGCGTTCGTGCGGACCAGCGGCTACCTGCCGGGGTCGAACGACGCGTACCTCTCCATGGGGTCGGTGCGCAAGTACGGACTGCGCCGTGGCGACGTGATCACCGGCGCCATCCGTTCGCCCCGGGAGGGCGAGCGTCGCGAGAAGTACAACCCGCTGGTCCGCATCGACTCCATCAACGGCGACGACCCGGAGAAGGCCAAGAACCGGCCGGAGTTCGCGAAGCTCACGCCGCTGTACCCGCAGGAGCGGCTCCGCATGGAGACCGCCCAGAACGCCTACACCGGCCGCATCATCGACCTGGTCGCCCCCATCGGCAAGGGCCAGCGAGGACTGATCGTCTCCCCGCCCAAGGCGGGCAAGACGATGGTCATGCAGGCCGTCGCCAACGCGATCGCGGCGAACAACCCCGAGGTGCACCTCATGGTGGTCCTCGTCGACGAGCGCCCGGAGGAGGTCACGGACTTCCAGCGCACCGTCTCGGGTGAGGTCATCGCCTCCACGTTCGACCGCCCTGCGGAGGACCACACGATGATCTCCGAGCTCGCCATCGAGCGCGCGAAGCGGCTGGTGGAGCTGGGCCATGACGTGGTCGTGTTGCTCGACGGCATCACGAGGCTCGGCCGCGCCTACAACCTCGCGGCGCCCGCGTCCGGCCGCATCCTCTCCGGTGGCGTCGACTCGGCCGCGCTGTACCCGCCCAAGAAGTTCTTCGGCGCCGCGCGCAACATCGAGAACGGCGGCTCGCTGACGATCCTTGCCACCGCGCTCATCGAGACGGGCTCAAAGATGGACGAGGTCATCTTCGAGGAGTTCAAGGGCACGGGCAACATGGAGTTGCGCCTCCGCCGCGAGCTGGCCGACAAGCGCATCTTCCCCGCGATCGACGTGGACGCCTCCGGCACCCGCCGCGAGGACCTGCTCCTGGGCCGCGACGAGCTCACGATCATCTGGAAGCTCCGCCGCGCGCTCTCCGGCCTGGACGACTCCGGTGCACTCGAGACGCTCCTGTCGCGGATGCGCAAGACGCAGAACAACCACGAGTTCCTGTTGTCGGTGCTCAAGACCACGCCCGCATCCGAGGGCTGACCGTCCAACTTGGTTATCGTGTGCCGCCGAGGCATAATCGATAGCCGTGCCGGTTCACGCGGGACCCTCCGCGACCCGGGGAAAACACGCTAAGGAGAATTCAGATGAAGCAGGGTATCCACCCCGAGTACCAGGACGTGACCGTCACCTGCACGTGCGGCAACACGTTCACCACCAAGAGCACCAACAAGAGCGGCTCGCTCAGCGCCGACGTCTGCGCCGAGTGCCACCCGTTCTACACGGGCAAGCAGAAGATCCTCGACACCGGCGGCCGTGTGGCCCGCTTCGAGCGCCGCTACGCCAAGAAGTGACCACGCGCGACGCGAAGCGTCGCCGGGGTCAGGTCGAGCGCCGAAGCGAAGCGAGGCAGGTCGAGACCTTCTGCGGCCTTCGCAGGGAGGTGACCCCGCGCGACGCGGAGCGTCGCCGGGGTCAGGTCTGAACCATCCGGCGACGCGCAGCGTCGACAGGAAAGGACGCTGGAATCCCACCAGCGTCCTTTTTCCATTCCAGCCCGCCGATCAGGAGAGAAGCACACGTGTTCGAGAACGCGGCACCGCTCGTGGAGGAGTTCCACCAGCTCGAGCAGCAACTTGCGGACCCCGAGGTCCTGAGCGATCTCTCGAAGTCGCGCAAGGTCGGTCGCCGGTACGCGGCGCTCAGGCCCATCGTCGAGGGCATCCACGACTACGAGCGGCTCCTGGCGGACCGTGACGCCGCGCGGGAACTGGCTGACGAGGACGAGGCGTTCGCGGCGGAGGTCGAGCAGCTCGACGCGCAGCTGGAGACGGCGACGGCGAAGCTCACGCGGCTCCTGGCCCCCCGGGACCCCAACGACGACGCGGACGCGATCCTCGAGATCAAGTCCGGTGAGGGGGGCGAGGAGTCCGCGCTCTTCGCCGGCGACCTGTTCAAGATGTACAGCCGATACGCCGAGCAGGCTGGCTGGAAGGTGGAGGTGCTCGACTCCCAGGAGACCGACCTCGGTGGCTACAAGACGATCACGCTGGCCATCAAGGGCGGCAGCGGTGCGGAGTTCACGCCCTACGGCCGCCTCAAGTTCGAGGGCGGGGTCCACCGGGTCCAGCGCGTCCCCGTCACCGAGACGCAAGGCCGGATCCACACCTCCGCCGCCGGTGTGCTCGTGTCGCCGGACATCGAGGCCGACGAGGTGGAGATCAACCCTGACGACCTCCGCATCGACGTGTTCCGCAGCTCCGGCCCCGGTGGCCAGGGCGTGAACACGACCGACTCCGCCGTCCGCATCACCCACCTCCCGAGCGGGGTCGTGGTCAGCTGCCAGAACGAGCGCTCCCAGATCCAGAACAGGGAGTCGGCCATGCGCATGCTGCGGGCGAGGCTGATCGCGATCGCGGAGGAGCAGGCGGCTGCAGAGGCGTCCCAGAACCGCAAGTCGCAGGTGCGCACGGTCGACCGCTCCGAGCGCATCCGCACCTACAACTTCCCCGAGAACCGGATCACCGACCACCGGATCGGGTTCAAGGCGCACAACCTCGACCAGGTGCTCGACGGCGCGCTGGCGCCGGTGCTGGACGCGCTGGCGGAACAGGACCTGGCGGAGCGCCTCGCCGGTGTGGGCAAGTGACGCGTCCGTCCGACGCGCTGCACGCCTACGCCGAACGCCTCGCCGCTGCGGGCCTCCCGAGCCCCGGCGCCGATGCCCGCATCCTGCTGGCCCATGCGGCCGGCACCACCGTGGGCGGCCTGCTGGCGATGTGGGAGGTCGACGACGACGTGCTGGCTCGCGCAGGGGCGATGGTCGCCCGTCGTGAGGCCGGGGAACCCGTGCAGCACATCACGGGTGAGGCACACTTCCGGCACGAGACGCTGCGCGTCGGGCCCGGGGTCTTCATCCCGCGACCCGAGACCGAGCTCGTCGCCGGATGGGCCATCGACTGGCTCGCCGGACGCCCCCGCGCAGCGAGGCGGGTCGTCGAGCTCTGCGCCGGCTCCGGTGCCATCATCCGGTCGATCGTCCGCGAGGTCGCCGGCGTCGACGCCTTCGCCAACGAGCGATCCACCCGCGCCGAGGCCTATCTGCGTGAGAACCTCGATGGGATGCCCGTCACCGTCGGGATCGGCGGGATGCGGGACGCGTTCGGCGAGCTCGACGGCAGCGTCGACCTCGTGGTCGTGAACCCGCCCTACGTCCCGACCCGACTGCGCGGCGTGCTGCCGCCCGACGTGGTGGGCCACGACCCCGACGAGGCCCTGTTCGCCGGGGAGGACGGCCTCTCCAGCATCCGTGAGGTGGCGGTGGTCGCGCAGCGGCTGCTCCGCCCCGGGGGCGCGCTCGTCGTCGAGCACGACGACACCCACCAGCCGGCCGTGCTCGCGCTGTTGACGGAGGCGGGCTTCACCGACGTCCGGGGCCACGTGGACCTCACCGGCCGGGACAGGTACGCCACCGCGCTGCGCGGGCAGTCGGACGGCGGCGACGTGGCAAGATGGACGCCGTGACGACTGAGTTCCAGCTGACCGAGGAAGGCTTCGAGGCCGCCGTAGCGGCCGTCGCGGAGGGAGCGGCCATCGTGCTCCCCACCGATACCGTCTACGGGATCGGGGCGGACCCGTTCTCTGAGCCCGCGGTCCAGGGGCTGCTCGCGGCGAAGCAGCGGGGGAGCGACATGCCGCCCCCCGTGCTGATCGCCGAGCGCTCCATGCTGCGCGCCCTCGTCGCGCACGTCCCGGCCGGCGCCAAGGAGCTGGCCGCCGCGTTCTGGCCGGGGCCGCTCACGCTGATCCTGAAGGAACAGAAGAGCCTCGGCTTCCACCTGGGCGAGACCGGCGGCACCGTGGCGATCCGCGTCCCCGACCACGACGGTGCACGTGAGCTCCTGCGCCGCACCGGCCCGCTGGCCGTGAGCTCGGCCAACCTCAGCGGGCAGCCCGCCGCCACGAACTGCACCGACGCGCGGGCGCAGCTGGGCGACTCGGTGGCCGTCTACCTCGACGGAGGCGACACCCCCGGCATGGTGCCGTCGACCATCGTCGACTTCTCGGGCGACGAGGGCGGCGTGGTCCTCCGCGAGGGCGTCCTCAGCCTCGAACGGCTCAGGGAGGTCGTGGACACCGTCAGGCGGCCCGACCCGACTCCCGAGGCGCCGGTCGACGCCTCCGACGAGGCGGTGGGTGACGCGGACGCATCGGTCGAGGGCGAGGAAGCCGCGGGCGCTCCCGCGGCGGAGCCCGCCCCGGATGCGTGAGTACCTGCTGACGCTGCTCGTGGCGGCGTCGGTGACCTTCCTCACCGCCGGCCTGTTCCGGCACGTCGCCGTCCGCACCGGCACCTACGCGCGAGTGCGCAGCCGCGACGTGCACACGGTGCCCATCCCGTACCTGGGCGGGGTCGCCATGTTCCTCGGCCTCGCGGTTGCGCTGCTCTTCGCCGTCGGGATGCCCTTCCTCGGGCGGCACCCCATCGTCGCCCACGACGCGTTCGCCGTGATGCAGGCGGGGCTCGTCATCTGCCTCGTCGGGGTCCTGGACGACAAGTACGACCTTCCCGCGCTGGTGAAGCTCGGCGGCCAGGTGCTCGCCGCGGGGGTGGCCGTCCTGCAGGGCGTCCGGATCTACTGGATCCCGCTGCCCGACCGCATCATCGCGCTGGACGACGCGACGAGCATCCTCATCACGGTCTTCTTCATCGCCCTGTGCACCAACGCGGTGAACTTCGTCGACGGACTCGACGGGCTGGCCGCGGGCGTGGTGGCCATCGGCTCGGGCTCCTTCTTCGCCTACGCCTACTTCCTGGCGTACGAGCAGGAGCTCGTCCGCGCCACCACCGCTTCGCTGCTCACCGTGGCCACCCTCGGCGTGTGCCTCGGCTTCCTGCTGCACAACTGGCACCCGGCCAAGATGTTCATGGGGGATTCCGGGGCCATGCTGCTCGGCCTCCTCATGGCCATGAGCACCATCTCCTTCACCGGCCAGCTCGACCCTGCGGCGCTCACCGGCGGCAGCACGGAGGTGCTCCCGGCGCTGCTGCCCATCCTGCTCCCGTTCGCCGCGCTGCTGCTGCCGTTCCTCGACCTCACGCTCGCCTACATCCGCCGGACGATGCGTGGCCAGTACTGGTTCGTCCCGGACAAGGCCCACATCCACCATCGACTGGTGGACAGGGGCCACAGCATCCGCGGCGCGGTCCTGCTCATGTACTCGTGGACCGCGGTGGTGAGCGGGGGACTGGTGGCCATCGGGCTCACCGAGTCGCCGACCGTCGCCTGGGTCGTGCTGGCCGTGCTGCTCGTCGTGCTCGTGTGGACGGTGCGTCCGATACGGACCCAGGAGGTGGCCGCCGGTGGCGAGGAGGGGTGAGGTCACGGCCGCGACCGTGCGGGCGCGGCAGATGATGCTGGGGGCGCTGGTGCTCTCCCACCTGGCCGGCTTCGCCGTCATGGGGCTGGCATTCGCGTTCGACGGCGCCGACGCGCTCCTCACGGCAGCGCTCGGCTTCGCGGCGGTGGTGATCTTCTACGCCGTCGGGCAGGCGCTGGAGGTGGTGGCCACCGAACTGGAGCCCACGCAGGGGCTGGGGCTCGTGCTGACGAGCTACGCCGTCCGCGTCATCGGTATCGCGGCGGGGCTGTGGGGGATCCTCTCGCTCGAGCAGGTGGCGCCGCGGATCTCCGACGGCTGGCTCGTCGCCTCGGTCACGGCCACCGTGCTCGCCTGGGTCACCGGCGTCGTCGTAGTGGCCAGCCGCCAGCGGGTGCCGGTCTACGACCCCTGAGCGGGCCCGGGCGCGAATCCGCCTTCAGTGGATTTCCTGCTAGGCTCACTCCCGACATGGGCACCACACCTCCACCGAAGCAGGAAGACGACCGGTCTCCCAGCGGACGGGAGGACGGCATGGCTGTTCTGAGTTACATCCTCGCGGGAATCATCTTCTACGGGGGCCTGGGCTGGGTTGGTGACCACTTCCTGAATACCTCGTGGCTGTTGCCGGTTGGCCTCATCGTGGGCCTGATCAGTAGCATCTACCTGATCTATAAGCGATACGGGAGCGTGTAGTGACGATTGGACTCGTTCCGCTCGAAGGCGGCGGATACACCCCACCGGGCACCCACGATTTCGAATGGGGTTCCGTCTGGCCGGGTGTCCTCCCGGACTGGGTGAACAAGCCACTCCTGCAGGCGGTCATCGGCGCCCTGCTCGTGATCCTCTTCTGGTACCTGGGGTCCCGCAAGCTGAAGGTCCAGCCCGGGCGGGCGCAGTTCTTCTTCGAGTACGTCTACGAGTTCGTGCGCAACGGCATCGCGCGCGACATCCTCCACTCCGAGTACCGCCGGTTCCTGCCGTACCTGCTGGCGCTGTTCTCCTTCCTGCTGGTGAACAACTGGTTCGGCGAGTTCTTCTTCTTCATGTACCCGACGTTCTCGAACGTGGGATACGCCTACGGCCTGGCGCTGGTGTCATGGTGCGTGTACGTCGGCGCCGGCTTCCACAAGTGGGGTCCCGGCTTCCTGAAGAAGGCGCTCATCCCGGAGGGCGTGCCCGGCTACCTGCTCCCACTTGTGGTCCCGCTGGAGTTCCTGGCCACGTTCATCACCCGCCCCATCACGCTCGCGCTGCGTCTCTTCGCGAACCTGTTCGCCGGTCACCTCGTCGTGCTGGTGTTCGTGGTCGGCGGTGGGTTCCTCCTCACCTACGCCGACAACCTCTTCTACAACGTGGCCGGCGGCGTGAGCTTCCTGTTCTCGATCATCATCCTGATGCTGGAGCTCTTCATCGGAGCGCTCCAGGCCTACATCTTCACGGTCCTGACCGCCCAGTACGTGTCGACCTCGATCGCAGAGGCGCACTAAAGCAAACCGACTCCTTGGGAAAACCCCCAAGTAGCCATCCGAAAGGAAAGAAATGACCCTCCTCGAAATCACCGGCAGCCTGAACATGATCGGCTACGCGATTGCGACCATCGCGCCGGCGCTCGGTGTTGCCTGGATCTTCGCATCGGTCATCAACGGCACCGCCCGCCAGCCCGAGGCCCGCGGCGCGATGATGAGCACCGCGTTCATCGGCTTCGCCGTCGTCGAGGCACTGGCCATCATCGCGATCGCGCTCGCCTTCGTTCTCTGAGGCCCACGCAATGAATCCCACCATTTGGGTACCCCAGGCGACCTTGGGTCCCCTGGCGCCCCATTACTGGTCTGAGGTCATCGCCGGCATCGTCCTTCTTCTCATCATCTGGCTGATCGTCGCGAAGGCCATCGTGCCCGCGTTCGAGAAGATGTACGAGGAGCGATCCTCCAAGATCGAGGGTGGCATCCAGCGCGCGGCAGTGGCCGAGGCGAAGGCCGAGGCGGCACTGGCCCAGTACCAGGACCAGCTCGCGTCGGCCCGCGAAGAGGCCGCACGCATCCGCGAGGACGCCAAGAACCAGAGTGCGCAGATCCTGGCCGAGGCCCGCGACCGCGCCACGAAGGAGTCGGACCGCATCCTCGAGGCCGGACGCCAGCAGCTCGCTGCCGAGCGTTCCCAGCTCGTGCACGAACTGCGCGGCGAGGTCGGCGGCATGGCCACCGAACTCGCGAGCAGGATCGTCGGCGAGGCGCTCACCGACGACGAGCGAGCCATGCGGACCGTGGATCGTTTCCTCGCCGAGCTCGAGCAGGCGGGCGCGGCCCGATGACCATGCTCGACGCAGCGAACGAACTCTTCGCGGTGAGCGACGTGCTCGCCGGGCAGCCGATGCTGCGTCGCTCGTTGTCCGACCCCTCGGCACGTCCCGAGCAGCGGCTGGAGCTGGCGCGTCGCCTCTTCGGCTCCCGCATCGGGCCGGAGGCGATGTCCGTCCTGGAGCGGGTCGTCGGCTCACCTTCGTCCAGCCCCGTCGAACTGCGGCGCGGACTGGAGCGCGAAGGCGTGGTCGCGGCACTGCAGAGCGCCCGTGACGAGGGCTCCCTGGAGCGCGTCACGACCGAACTGCACGGCATCGGCAGCGCGGCGGCCGGCTCGGCAGAGCTGACCACGACGCTCCGGAGCGCAGCCTACGAGCTCGACGCCAAGCGCGGACTCGTCGACCGGCTGCTGGGCGAGCGTGCCCACCCGGTCACGCGGCTCCTCGCGTCACGCGCGGTGCAGGGTCACCGTCGCACGTTCTCCGCGACGGTCGAGGACTACCTCGAGACCGCGGCCGAGCTCGCCGACGTCGTGGTGGCGAAGGTCACCGTCGCACGCCCCCTCGACCAAGGTCGCCTGGACCGCCTGCGCAACGCGCTGTCGGCGCAGGTCGGTCGCCCCGTCACCCTCCAGGTCGACATCGACCCCTCCGTCATCGGCGGGATCGACGTCGCCATCGGGCACGACGTCTACGAATCCACCGTCGCTGGCCGGCTCGACGACGTCCGCCGCCAGCTCATCAACTCTTAACGCGAAAGTAGGACCCAATGGCTGAACTGACCATCAGTCCAGACGAGATCCGCAGTGCGCTGAACGACTTCGTCTCGGCGTACAAGCCGGAAGGCGCCAGCAAGACTGAGGTTGGCCGGGTTGTCACGTCGGGCGACGGCATTGCGCGAGTGGAAGGCCTGCCCTCGGCGATGGCCAACGAACTCCTGCGCTTCGAGAACGGGACCCTCGGCATCGCCCAGAACCTCGACGAGCGCGAGATCGGCGTCGTCGTGCTGGGCGACTCGGAGGGCATCGACGAGGGGTCCGTCGTGCACGGCACCGGCGACGTGCTCTCCGTGCCCGTCGGCGAGGGCTACCTCGGTCGCGTCATCGACGCCATGGGCAACCCGATCGACGGCCTCGGCGAGATCGCCGGCATCGACGGACGACGCGCCCTCGAGCTGCAGGCTGCCGGCGTGATGGACCGCCAGGAGGTGCGCGAGCCGCTGCAGACCGGGCTCAAGGCCATCGACGCGATGACCCCGATCGGTCGCGGCCAGCGCCAGCTGATCATCGGCGACCGCAAGACCGGCAAGACCGCGATCGCGATCGACACGATCATCAACCAGAAGGCCAACTGGGAGTCGGGGGACCCGAAGCTGCAGGTCCGCTGCATCTACGTCGCCGTCGGCCAGAAGGGTTCCACGATCGCCGAGGTCCGGAGCACGCTCGAGCGGGCCGGCGCGATGGAGTACACCACCATCGTCCACGCCCCGGCATCCGACCCCGCCGGCTTCAAGTACATCGCCCCGTACGCCGGCTCGGCCATCGGCCAGCACTGGATGTACCAGGGCAAGCACGTCCTCATCGTGTTCGACGACCTGACCAAGCAGGCCGAGGCGTACCGCGCCATGTCGCTGCTGCTGCGTCGTCCCCCGGGCCGTGAGGCCTACCCCGGTGACGTCTTCTACTTGCACTCCAGGCTGCTGGAGCGCTGCGCGAAGCTCTCCGACGAGCTCGGCGGCGGCTCGATGACGGGTCTGCCCATCATCGAGACCAAGGCGAACGACGTCTCGGCCTACATCCCGACCAACGTCATCTCGATCACCGACGGGCAGATCTTCCTCCAGTCGGACCTCTTCAACGCCAACCAGCGTCCCGCCATCGACGTGGGCATCTCGGTGTCCCGAGTCGGCGGCGCGGCGCAGATCAAGGCCATGAAGCAGGTCTCGGGCTCGCTGAAGATCGGTCTCGCCCAGTACCGCGACATGCAGGCCTTCGCCATGTTCGCCTCCGACCTCGACGCCACCTCGCGTCGTCAGCTGGAGCGCGGCGCGCGCCTCACCGAACTCCTGAGGCAGGGCCAGTACGCGCCCTACCCGGTGGAGGATCAGGTCGTCAGCGTCTGGGCCGGCAACGAGGGCCACTTCGACGACGTGCCCGTCTCCGACGTGCTGCGCTTCGAGCAGGAGTTCCTCGAGCACCTGCGCCACAACACCACGGTGCTGCAGGACATCGCCGAGACCAAGCAGTTCTCCGACGAGGACAAGGACGCGACGCTGAAGGCGCTCGACGACTTCAAGCCTCTCTTCCGCACCGGTGACGGCGGCGTGCTGCTCGGCAACGAAGAGGTCGAGGCCATCGACGAGTCTGAGATCGATCAGGAGAAGATCGTCCGCCAGAAGCGGGGTTGATCGTGGGCAGCAGTCTCAGGGAGCTAAGGCAGCGACGCAGGTCCGTCACGGCGACCAAGAAGATCACCCGCGCGATGGAGCTCATCGCGTCGTCGCGGATCGTGAAGGCGCAGGCGGCCGCCAGGGCCGCCATGCCCTACACGCTGGAGCTGACCAAGGCCGTCTCCATGCTGGCCTCGGCCTACGACCTCGACCACCCCTTGCTGGTCGAGGCCGAGAAGCCGAGGCGCTCGGCGCTGCTCGTGATCACGAGCGACCGCGGCCTCGCGGGCGCCTACTCGGCGAACGTGCTGAAGCTCGGCGAGCAGGTGCGCACGTACCTGGAGGAGGAAGAGGGCCAGGAGGTGGACCTCTTCATCACCGGGCAGAAGGGCCTCGCCTACCACGAGTTCCGTGGCCGTGAGGTGGCCGCCAGCTGGACCGGGTTCTCGGAGTCCCCGAGCGCCCGCGACGCGAAGACGGTGGCCGACGAGCTGGTGAAGCGGTTCCTGACCCCGACGGAGGAGGGCGGCGTGGACGAGATCCACATCGTCTCCACGCGGTTCGAGTCCATGCTGAAGCAGACGCCGCGCGCCACGAGGCTCCTGCCGCTGGTCGTCGTCGACGATGACGGCAAGCAGGAGGCCCCGGCGTCGGCGAACGGCGACGAGCCGCTGTTCTACGAGTTCGAGCCGGACGCCCGGACCGTGCTCGACGCGCTGCTCCCGCTGTTCGTCAGCAACCGCATCCACACTGCGCTCCTGCAGGCCGGTGCCTCGGAGCTGGCCAGCCGGCAGCAGGCGATGAAGTCCGCGACGGACAACGCCCAGCAGCTGATCGAGCAGCTGACGCGCCAGGCCAACCAGGCGCGCCAGGCGGAGATCACGCAGGAAATCACAGAAATCGTGGGTGGCGCTTCTGCGCTGTCCGAATCAGCCTGAAATCAATGAGGTAGGAAATGACTGCAACTACTGCACAGTCCGCGGCCGTTGGGCGCGTCGCTCGTGTCATCGGACCGGTGGTGGACGTCGAGTTCGCGGCTGATCAGCTCCCCGAGATCGGCAATGCGCTGCACGTCGACACCGACGTGATGGGCACCAAGCAGACGATCACGCTCGAGGTGGCGCTGCACGTCGGCGACAACATCGTCCGGGCGATCTCCCTGAAGCCGACCGACGGCATGCGCCGCGGCGCGGAGGTCCGTGACTCCGGTGGCCCGATCTCGGTGCCCGTCGGTGACATCACCAAGGGCCACGTGTGGAACGTGACCGGCGACGTGCTGAACGTCGACCCGTCGACGATCGAGATCACGGAGCGCTGGCCCATCCACCGTGACCCGCCGAAGTTCGACCAGCTCGAGTCGCAGACCGAGATGCTGGAGACCGGCATCAAGGTCCTCGACCTGCTGACCCCCTACGTCAAGGGCGGCAAGATCGGCCTCTTCGGCGGCGCCGGCGTCGGCAAGACGGTCCTCATCCAGGAGATGATCTACCGCATCGCCCACAACTTCGGCGGCACCTCGGTGTTCGCCGGCGTGGGGGAGCGGACCCGTGAGGGCAACGACCTCATCTTCGAGATGGAGGAGGCGGGCGTCCTCAAGGACACCGCGCTCGTCTTCGGCCAGATGGACGAGCCGCCGGGCACCCGCCTGCGCGTCGCGCTCTCGGCCCTGACCATGGCCGAGTACTTCCGCGACGTCCAGAACCAGGACGTGCTGCTCTTCATCGACAACATCTTCCGGTTCACCCAGGCCGGTTCCGAGGTCTCCACGCTGCTCGGCCGCATGCCGTCCGCGGTGGGTTACCAGCCCAACCTGGCCGACGAGATGGGGCAGCTGCAGGAGCGCATCACCTCCACCCGCGGCCACTCCATCACCTCGATGCAGGCCATCTACGTGCCGGCCGACGACTACACGGACCCCGCTCCGGCCACGACGTTCGCGCACCTGGACGCCACGACCGAGCTCTCCCGCGAGATCGCCTCCCGCGGCCTGTACCCGGCCGTGGACCCGCTGTCGTCGACGTCGCGCATCCTCGACCCGCAGTACGTCGGGCAGGAGCACTACGACACCGCCGTGCAGGTGAAGCAGATCCTCCAGCGCAACAAGGAGCTGCAGGACATCATCGCCATCCTCGGCATCGACGAGCTGTCGGAGGAGGACAAGATCACGGTCAACCGTGCGCGTCGCATCCAGCAGTTCCTGTCGCAGAACACCTACATGGCCGAGAAGTTCACCAACATCCCCGGCTCCACCGTGCCGCTGGCCGACACCATCGAGTCGTTCCAGATGATCTGCCGCGGTGACGTGGACCACATCCCGGAGCAGGCGTTCTTCAACGTCGGCGGCATGGACATGGTCATGGAGAACTACTCGAAGATGCAGAAGGACCGCTGATCGTGGATCGCGATCCGCTGAAGGTGCAGGTCGTCTCGGCCGAGAAGGTCGTCTGGTCCGGCGAGGCGGTGCAGCTCATCGCGCGCACCGTCGAGGGCGACATCGGCATCCTCCCGGGGCACGAGCCGCTTCTGGCGCTGCTCGTGCCCAGCCGGGTGGAGATCGTCACGGCCGACGGCCGCCAGGAGGCGCTGTTCGTCGACGGCGGCTTCATCTCGGTGGCCGAGGGGCGGGTGTCGGTCCTGGCCCAGGAGGCAAGGATGGGCCAGGAGATCTCGGCCCGGGACGCCCAGGCCGAGCTGGACGGGTTGACGCTGAAGCACCAGAATGGTGAGGCGACGGAGGAGGAGCAGCATCGGATGCATCTCCTCAAGGCCCAGCTCGCGGCCGCCGAGAAGGCAGCGCGGTAGGGTTACGGTTTCTGGGATCAGGGCGGCTTCCACTTCGGTGGAGGCTGCCCTGAACCGATTGGAGGAGTCGGACGATGTGGTGGGAGCTGCTGTGGCTGGGCCTGGCGCTGGTCCTGTTCGTGCTGCTCCCGTTCATGGTCCTCTACGCCCGCCGCCGCTGGCTCCACGGCCTGGGTGGGGTGTTCGACTGCGCGCTGCAGTTGGGGAAGGACACCGGCGTCGGGTGGTCCCTGGGGTTGGCGCGCTACCGCGGCGACCAGCTCCAGTGGTTCCGCTCCTTCTCGTTGTCGCTCCGCCCGAAGTTCGTGTTCCGCCGGGGACGCACGCACTACGTGAGCCGGCGGGCGCCGCGGGCCATCGAGGCGGTCTCGCTCTACGCCGACTCCTGCATCGTGCTCGTCAGCGACGCGGCCACGGGGCGGGAGTACAACCTCGCCATGTCCAACGACTCCGCGGTGGCGCTCATGAGCTGGCTCGAGTCCGCGCCCCCGGGTGCGTACCTGCCCAGGGGCACGGAGAGCCCGAGCTGAGCCTCAGCCCCGGCCGCGGGGCGGCTCGCGGTCGGTGCCGGGCACCCAAAGCGTCTCGCCGTCGGTGCCGTTGGCGGTCCTGCTCATGATGAACAGCAGGTCCGAGAGCCGGTTCAGGTAGGTGACTGCCAGCAGGTTCACCCCGCCGGCCGACTCCTCCTCGCTGGGCTCGGTCCCGTACTGCTCGACGACGCGCCAAGCGGTGCGTTCCGCGCGCCGCACCACGGTCCTCGCGACGTGCAGCTGGGCGCCGCCCGGGGTTCCGCCGGGGAGGATGAAGGACCGCAGGACGGGCAGGGGGGCCTGCAGCTCGTCGCAGAACGCCTCCAGCCGGTCGATGGACTGCTGGACGATCCGTAGCGGCGGCCACTTCGGCGAGGGGTGCAGGGGGGTGGAGAGGTCCGCGCCGACGTCGAAGAGCTCGTTGCGGACGACGCCGAGCATCTCGACGACCCGTTGGGGCAGGCCCAGCGCCACCGCGAGGCCTATCGCGGAGTTGGCCTCGTCGACGTGGCCGTACGCCTCGACCCGTAGGTCGGTCTTGCGCGTCTCGGAGTTGTCGGAGAGCCGGGTGGAGCCGGAGTCGCCCGTGCGGGTGTAGATCTTGGAAAGCGTGACCATGCCCCCAAATGTAGCGACCGCTATGCTGCCTTGGTGCGCATGAACCAGCCGGCCGTCCTCGTCGCGGCCCTCCTGACCCTGACCCTCTCGGCCTGTTCCGACGCGAACGACTCATCAGGCATCGGGGCCGAGCCGGCCAGCCGGGCTGCCTCCTGTGAGTACCCCGAGGACGGCCAGCCGGTGAAGCCGGTGGACCCGCCGCCGTCCACCGACGTGGCGAACAAGGGCACGACGACGGCGACGCTCCAGCTCACCGCGGGAGACATCGAGATCACGCTCGACCGCGAGAAGGCCCCGTGCGCGGTCAACTCGTTCCTGTCCCTGGCCCAGCAGGGCTACTTCGACGGGACGGATTGCCACCGGCTGACGGACTACGGCATCTTCATCCTGCAGTGCGGCGACCCGAGCGCCACGGGTCGCGGCGGACCCGGTTACGTCTTCGCCGACGAGGTCAGCGACGACCTGGAGTACACGAGCGGCACCGTCGCCATGGCAAACCGCGGACCCGACACCAACGGCTCCCAGTTCTTCCTCGTGTGGGACGACTCGCAACTCGACCCCGCCTACACGGTGTTCGGCCAGATGGACGAGGCGGGGCTCGACGTGGTGCGCGGCATCGCGGCCCAGGGCGTGGACGCCGGGGACGGCACGTCGCCGATCGCGGAGGCCCGCATCGAGGGCGTGACGGTCGGCTAGAACTCGGTTCGGCCCAGGAAGGCCCGGAGCACCTCCACGAAGGACTCCGGGTCCTCCGAGTGGACCCAGTGGCCCGCCCGCTTGAGCGTGATGGCCCTCAGCGAGGGGAAGTGCTCGCGCATGGGGGCGTCGTGCTCGGGCTTGACGTAGTCCGACTTGCCGCCGATCACCCACACGACGGGGCCGTCGTAGCTGCCCTCGATGGGCTGCCAACCGCTGATGGCGTGCAGCTCGTCGCCGAGCATGTCGAGGTTGGCCTTCCAGGTCCAGCGGTCGCCGGCGCGCTGGAGGTTCTGCAGCAGGAAGCGGCGGATCGTGTCGTTGGGGATGCGCTCGGCGAGGGCTTGGTCGGCGTAGCCGCGGCTGGCGACGGTGTCCAGGTCGAGGCTGCGGAGCCCCGAGACCAGGGAGGTGAAGAAGAGCGCGGACTCGTTGCGCGCGGGGGAGATGTCGACGACCATGAGGCCGGCGACCAGGTCCGGGTGATGGATGGCCAGCCGCATCGCCATCTTGCCGCCCATCGAGTGGCCCACCAGCACCACCTGGCGGTCCTCGAAGGTGTCCCGGAGCCAGTCGGCGACGATCTCCGCCTGCTCGTCGTAGTCGAACCCGGTGGTCCAACTGGACTCGCCGTGGTTGGGGAGGTCGACGAGGTGTGACGTCGCGAGGTCGCCGATCGCCTTCGCGACCGTGGTCCAGTTCTTGCCCTGGCCGAACAGCCCGTGCATGAACACGACCTCGATGGGGCCGTCACCGACGGCCACCGAGTTGATACTCAAATTCGCTCCCAACAGTACGTGTGCCAGTGGCGCCTCGACTCGACGCCCGATTCGTGCCCGAGCGGCGGCGTCTCCGGCCAGACGACGACGTGCGCGGTGCCGCGGCGCACCGGCTGGTTGCATCCGGGGCAACGATAGTCCTTCTGCGACTGCCCGGCACGGATGTTCCGCACGAGGTAGTCCGTGCCGCGCACGTGCTTCCGGCGGACGTCCTGGCCCATCAGGAGCGGCCGGGGCGCCCGGAGGTGCTTGGAGTGGCGCTTGGCCATCAGAAGAGCCGGTCCTCGGCATTGTCCATCCCACGCAGCGCGTCGTAGTCGACGAGCATCGTCTCGATGCCGCGGTCGTGGGCGAGCGTCCTCGCCTGGGGCTTGATCTGCTGGGCCGCGAAGATGCCCCGGACCGGCCCGAGGAGCGGGTCGCGGTTCATGAGCTCCAGGTAGCGGGTGAGCTGCTCGACCCCGTCGATCTCGCCGCGCCGCTTCACCTCGACCGCGACGTAGCGCTGGGTGTGGTCGCGCAGCAAAAGGTCCACGGGGCCGATGGGGGTCATGTACTCGCGCTGCACGAGCTGCCAGCCCTCGCCGAACGTGTGGGGGTGCTCCGCGAGCAGCACCTGCAGGTGCGCCTCGACGCCGTCCTTGACCAGCCCGGGGTCGACCCCCAGTTCGTGGTCGGTGTCGAGGAAGACGTCACCGAGCTTGATGTGGAGGGTGTCCCCGTCGCGCGACGTGACGACCCACTCCTCGGTGAACCCGAGGTCGGCCGACTCCGGTGCGGGCTCGCGCACGACCATGGAGCACGGGGGGCTCATCCAGTTGAGGGGCTTGTAGGCACGGTCGTCGGCATGGACCGACACGGACCCGTCGGCCTTGACCAGGAGGAGGCGCTTGGCCATCGGCAGATGTGCTGTGAGCCGTCCTGCGTAGTCCACCTGGCACTGGGCGATCACCAATCTCACCCGGCCAAAGGTATCAGCGCCCGTTCGGTCAGCGGGAATCGCCGGAGCCCGGACCGGCCTCTCTGGGCGGCGTGACGATCATCGTGGTCTCGTCGTGGGCGACCCGGTCGGTGGGCTCGTCCGACTCCGGCTCATGAAGCTGGGGCGCGAGCTCGTCGGCCTCCTCGTCGAAGAGGTCCGCCTCCGGAGCGAACTCCTTGTGCGACTGCTCGGCGAGGGCGCGGAGGTTCGCCAGCTGTGCGAGGACCGTCCGCTTCCGTGCCTCGAGCGTGCTCACGGAGCGCTGCAACTGCTCCTTGCGCCACTCCACGCGCTCCTCGAGCTGCTTCAGGACCTCCGCCGCCTTGTTGCGGGCGTGGGTCATGATCATCTCCGCCTCGCGGTGGGCGCCGACGCGCAGCTCCTCGGCCTCGGCCAGGGCGCCCTGGCGGATCGATGCCGCCTCGTCCCTCGCCTCCGCGAGCGCAGCCGCGGCACGCTCGGCCTCCTCCTCGTGCGCCCGCAGCTGGCGCGCGACCGCCTCGGCGGCCTCGTGCGCGGCGCGGCTGGTCTCGGCGAGCGATCGCTCGGCCTCGCGCTGCGTCTCCTCGCGGATGGAGGATGCGTCGCGCTCCGCCGCGGCCAGGAGTCGCGTGGCCTCCGCGCGTCCGGCCTCCACGATCCCCGCGGCCTCCGTCTTGGCGCCGGCGAGGAGTGCGTCCCGCTGGGTCCTGCCCTGCTCGACGGTGCGCTCCGCGTCCGCGCGGGCCTTGGCGAGGGCGTTCTGCCCGGCGGCCGCCTGCTCGCTGCGCAGCTGGCGCAGCGAGGCAAGGCCGGTGAGCCGGATGTCGTCCGCCTCCTGCTGCGCCGACTCCCTCAGGGAACTGGCGGAGCGGCGCGCCTCGGTGACGATTCGTTCGGCCTCGCGCTCGGCGCGTTCGACGATGTCGCGCGCCTGCGCCTCGGCCGCCTTCAGCAGCCGTGTGGCGTGCATCCCGAGGCGCTCGAAGTCCGTCTCGCCGACCTCGGCGCGGATGAACGCCATCTCCCGACGAAGTGCCCGCTCCCGCTGCTTCAGGTCGCTCACCTGGTGCTCGACCTCGCGCACGTAGGTGTCCACGGCGTGGCGGTCGTAACCGAGCATCGAGGTCGGGAAGCTGCCGGCGGCGGTCGCCTTGTCGTCGAAGAGGTTGAGGCCGGTCTCTTCGGACTCGAGGTCGCGGGACGGATCCACCATCGCGAGGCTCCTTCGGTTGGTTCGTAACTGTGAGCCTAGCGGGCCTCGCCCAACATCCTCAGTTGGCGAGCTCCACGATTTCGAGGAGCACGCCACCCGCGTCCTTGGGGTGCACGAAGTTGATCCGCGACCCGGCCGTGCCGCGCTTGGGCTCCGGGTACAGGAGCCGGACACCGCGGCTCCGGAGCACCTCGCTCACGTGGTCGATGTCGGCCACGCGGTACGCCAGCTGCTGGAGGCCGGGTCCCTTCTTGTCGATGAACTTCGCGATCGTGGACTCCTCGTTCAGCGGCGCCAGCAGCTGGATCTTCGCGTTCTCGGCGCCCTGTTCGCCGGTGCCGATCATGGCCTCGGCGACGCCCTGCTCCTCGTTGACCTCGCGGTGCAGTTCACGCCAGCCGAACTTCTCGGCGTGGTAGGCGATGGCCTCGTCGAGGTCCGGGACGGCGATGCCGACGTGGTCGATGCAGATGAACAGATCAGAATTCTCCATGGCACGAGCTTTCCACACGGCGCCGCGCGCCTCGGCGGCGGGGTGGCAAATCCCGCTCCTCGGCGCGCCGGGCGAAGAACTCTTGGCCAGGCTTGGCAGAATGTTCGACGAATCGTAGGAGGACTTGTGGTTTCTTGGATCAAGCGCGTGCTGCTCGTGCTCGTCGCGGCGTTCGTGGTCTTCTACCTGTTCACGCGCCCCGAGGCCGCGGCCGAGGCCGTCAAGACCTTCTTCGGCGCGTTCGAGGCGCTGGGCAGGTTCTTCACGAGCCTGGCCAGTTAGGGCGATGCTCGCCAGACTGCTCGAGCCGCAGGTGGAACGGCACCTGCTCGTGGACGAGGGGGAGATCATCGTCGACGAGGTGCGCAAGCACTGGGCCGCGAGCATCGGCTGGTACTTGCTGCTGGCCGCCAGCACGCCGATCTTCGCGCTGATGATCCCGGCGGGCCGCTTCTTCTGGCTGCCGCTGGCGGCTGGACTCGCGGCGTTCCTCACCTCGATCTGGAAGATCCACGTCGTGCACATGGACCGATTCGTGGTCACCAACATGCGGGTCTTCCGCGTGCACGGGGTCTTCAACCAGATGCTCGCGACGATGCCCATGACCCGCATCCTCGACATCTCGCTGCACCGGCCGCTGGCGGGCCAGATCTGGAACTACGGGCACTTCACCTTCGAATCCGCAGCCCAGGACCAGGGCCTGCGCGACATCCGCTTCGTGGGCAGGCCCGAGGAGCGCGACCTCACGATCCAGCGCGTGATCCAGCGCGCCGGCCTCCGCCGGACCATGCGGCCCAGCGAGAAGGCCGACGCGGACTACTGATCAGCCGAGCGCGGCGTCGACGAGGTCCCGCGCGGCGGCCTGGACCTGCGCGAGGTGGTCCGCGCCGACGAGCGACTCCGCGTAGATCTTGTACTTGTCCTCGGTGCCGGAGGGGCGGGCCGCGAACCAGGCGTTCTGCGTCGTCACCTTGATGCCGCCGATGGCGGCACCGTTGCCGGGGGCGTGTGACAGCACCGCGGTGATCGGTTCTCCCGCGAGCTCGCGGACGGATACGTCGTCGGGGCTGAGGCGGCCCAGCCGCGCCTTCTGCTCCCGGTCCGCGTCGGCGTCGACACGGGCGTAGAAGGACCTGCCGAACGCGCTCTCGAGCAACGCGTAGTGCTCGCTGGGGGTCTGGCCCGTGACCGCGATGATCTCCGATGCGAGGAGCGCGAGCAGGATCCCGTCCTTGTCGGTGGTCCAGGTGCGTCCCTCCATGTCCAGGAACGACGCGCCGGCGGACTCCTCTCCGCCGAAGCCGATGTCGCCCGACATCAACCCGGGGACGAACCACTTGAAGCCGACCGGAACCTCGACAAGCCGCCGCCCCAGCTTCGCGGCCACCTTGTCGATGAGCGACGAGCTGACCAGCGTCTTGCCGATCCCCGCATCGGGGCTCCAGCCCTTGCGATGGCTGTAGAGGTAGTTGATCGCCACCGCGAGGTACGCGTTGGGGTTCATGAGGCCCGCATCCGGGGTGACGATGCCGTGCCGGTCGGCGTCGGCGTCGTTGCCGGTGGCGACGGTGTAGCGGTCGCGCTGCTGGACGAGCGACGCCATCGCGTCGGGAGAGGAGCAGTCCATCCGGATCTTGCCGTCCGTGTCGAGCGTCATGAAGGCCCAACGCGGGTCGACCGTCGCGTTCACGACCTCGATGGGGAGGCCCATGTCGGCGAGGAACTCCCAGTACTGGACCGCGGCTCCGCCCATCGGGTCCGCGCCGTGCCTGAGGCCGGCCGCCTTGATCGCGTCGAAATCGAGGGCGGTGCCCAGCTCCCGGCAGTAGGGCGTGCGGTAGTCGTAGCGGTGGACGTCGGCGCGTTCGTAGGCGACGCGGCGGATGCCCGACGGGTCGGCCATCAGTGCGTTGGCGCGGGCGGCGATCGCCTTGGTGGCGTCCGTGTCGGCGGGGCCGCCGTTCGGCGGGTTGTACTTGAAGCCGCCGTCCCGGGGCGGGTTGTGCGAGGGCGTCACGACGATGCCGTCGGCCTGCGCCTCGTGCTCGCGGTTGTACCGGATGATTGCGCGCGACAACGCCGGGGTGGGCGTGTACTCGTCCTCCCGCTCGGCAAGGGTCTCGACCCCGTTGCCGGCGAGGACCTCGATGGCCGTCCGCCATGCGGGGATCGAGAGCCCGTGGGTGTCCTTGGCGATGAAGAGCGGCCCGTCGATGCCCTGCGCGGCGCGGTACTCGACGATCGCCTGCGTCGTGGCTGCGATGTGCAGTTCGTTGAACTTCGTGTCGAGGCTCGACCCCCGGTGCCCGGAGGTGCCGAACACGACCATCTGGTCGGGGTCGGCCGGGTCCGGCGTACGGTCGTAGTACGCCGCGACGAGCTCGTCTACGTCGATCAGGTCTGATTCCTGGGCCCTTTGCCCCGCGCGTGGATGTGCCATGGCGTCATCCTATTGCGGTTGAACTGCCGCGCGGGGCAGACGAAGATAGACACATGACTTCTGAGAACTTCACACGACCCGGCGCAGTCGACCTCTCCGGCCTGGCCCAGCAGGCCACCACTGCGGAGGGGGGCTCCGGCTATGTGGTCGAGCTCACCGAGGCCGAGTTCGAGACGGTGGCGTCGCGCTCGATGCAGCACCCCGTGGTCGTCGAGTTCTACTCGCCCCGCGACCCCAACGGCGGCCCGGTCAGCGAGGCGCTCGCCGCGGCGGTGAACGCAGGAGAGGGCCGCTATCTCCTGGCGCGCGTCAACGTCGACCAGGAGCCCCGGATCGCGCAGGCGCTCGGCGTGCAGGCCGTGCCCACGGTGATCGCACTCCTCGCCGGCCAGATGGTGCCGCTGTTCCAGGGAACGAAGGGCGGTGACGAGATCGCCGACCTCCTCTCGCAGGTGTCGCAGGCCGCGGTCGCGAACGGGATCACCGGCCGGGCGGAGCCGATCGCCGCCGCCGGGGGAGGGGCGCAGGGCGCGGAGCACGTCGCGAACCCCCGCTTCGAGGCGGCCGATGCCGCGCTGGAGGCCGGCGACTACGCCGCCGCGGTGCGCGAGTTCGACAAGCTCCTCGCCGAGACCCCGGGCGACCCCGAGGTGGTCGCCGGCCGGGCCCAGGCCGCGCTCCTGGAGCGCTCCCTCGGATTCGATCCCGACGCGATCCGCGCGGCGGCTGCGGGCGGCGGGCTCCAGGCCCAGCTCGACGCGGCGGACCTCGACGTCATCCAGGGCCGCTACGAGGAGGCGCTCGACCGCCTGCTCGACTTCGCCGCGACGGCGGACGCCGACGAGAAGGAGGCGGTCCGCGTCCGGCTCCTGGAGCTGTTCGAGGTGATCGGACGGACCGACCCGCTCGTGCTGAAGGCGCGCCGCAGGCTCTCCACCGTCCTCTTCTGAGCGCGGCGAGTCGGCGTTGACGCTGGTGAAAGGCTTTTCTAGGGTAGGCCCATGACCTCCTCGAACGGTGCCCGCGTCTTCGTCGGGCTCGACGCCGCCACCCGCGCCGTCCTCTTCGACCGGCCCACGTGGGCGCGGCTCAACCGCCTCGCCCGCGTCGACTGCCTCGAAGACGCGCAGCGCCTGCCCGAGTCGCTGTGTTCGGAGTACGACGTGCTGGTCACCGGCTGGGGCACGCCGATGCTGGAACGGCTCGACGGCGACCGGCTGAAGCTGGTGGCCCACAGCGCGGGGAGTTGGCGCGCCGTCCTCACGGAGGAGGTCCTGGCCGGTGACGTGCACGTCACCCAGGCGGGCAGCGACCCGATGGCCAGGGCCGTGGCCGAGTTCGCGCTCACACTCTCGCTGATGCTGCTCCGCCACACCCACACCTACGACCGCGGGATGCAGTCGACGCGCGACTACTCCGCCAGCCGCGATCCCGAGTACGGGCGGTCGATCGAGGCGGTCCGGCACGGGCTCGTGGGCCTCAGCCGCGTCGGCATCTGGCACTTGCGGATGCTCCGTGGGCTGGGCTGTGACGACGTCGTCGCCTACGACCCCTACTTCCCGCAGGAGCGTGCCGCCGACCTCGGCGTCCGGCTGGGGACCCTGGAGGAGGCCATGGCGAGCGACGTCGTCGCCCTGCACGCGCCGGTGACCGCCGAGACACAGGGCATGGTGGGTCGCCGCGAGCTGGGGCTCATTCCCGACGGCGGCGTGCTCATCAACACCGCGCGCGCGGCGATCGTCGACGGCGCGGCGCTGGAGGCCGAGTTGCTCTCGGGTCGTATCAGGGCCGGCCTGGACGTGTTCGACGAGGAGCCGCTGCCCGCCTCGTCGCCCCTCTACGGTCTGCCCAACGTGATCCTCACCCCGCACGTGGCCGGCGCCACCACAGAGGCGAGGTTCCTGCAGGGCCGGAGCGTCGTCGACGAGATCGAGCGGCACCTGGCCGGCGAGCCCCTGCTGCACCGCATCGAGCCGGGGCGCGCGGCGCAGCTCAGCTGACCTCGACGGCTCAGTAGCCCGCCTCCGTGTGGCCGGTCTCGCCCGAGAGTATCTTGAGGATCCGCCTCGCCGAGAGTTCCGTCACGAACTCGCCGACGCGGTCGGGCTCCACCCAGTGCAGCGCCCGGAGCTCGCGGTCCGCAACGCGCACCGACTCCGCCACGGGGTGCGGCAGCGTCCCGCCGTGGTACAGGAACTCGATCGCGTCGGACCAGCCGAGGTACGGCGGCATCCAGTCGACGATGGCCGGCTGGCCCAGCTCGACCGTGATGCCGAGTTCCTCCTGGATCTCGCGCTGCGCGCCGATCCGGGGCGACTCGCCGGGCTCGACCACACCGCCCGGGAGCTCCCAGTCGGTCTTGTAGTTGGTCTCGAGGAGCAGCACCTGGCCCACGACGTTCGTGAACAGCGCGTGGGCGATGACGCGCTTGGTCGGCAGCACCGTGTCCATCACGCTGGAGAAGCCGATCGCCCCGTAGACCACGTCGGTGGCCAGGCGCGCGTAGACCAGGATGTCGCCGAGCTCTCCCGACGGCATGACCAGCGCCTGGCGCAGCCGGCCCTCCTGCCGGAACCCCGCGCGGTGCAGCGCGATCCGGGCGGGGAAGTCGTCGGCCGGGATCTCGACCGTGAGCCGTCGCAGGTTGTGCGCCAGCATCGCGTCGTCGGCGGCGACGCTGATGCCGCGCTCCAGGGTCGGCGGGTCCACGGTCTGCTCCGACCAGGTCAGCTTCCCCGTGCCTCCCTGACCGACGTGGACGTCGACCCTGAAGTCGCGCATCTCAGTCGGCGTTGCGGCGCAGCCAGATGGAACCCAGGGGCGGCACGGTCACGGTCGCGCGCGCCGGGAAGTGGCTCCACGGCTCGGCCTTGGCGTGCACGGCGCCGAGGTTGCCGTACTGGCCGGAACCGTCGTAGGCAGGGGCGTCGGTGTTGAGGATCTCGGTCCAGGTGCCGTCGGTGGGGAGGCCGATCTCGTAGTCCTGGAGGGGATCGGGCGAGAAGTTCGTGATGCAGGCGACGTGGTTGCCCTCCTCGTCGCTGCGCACCCAGCTGAGCGTGTTGTGGCCGGGGTCGTCGGCGTTGATCCACGAGAAGCCGGCCGGGTCGCTGTCCAGCCGCCACAGCGCCGGGTGCTCGCGGTAGACCAGGTTGAGGTCGCGGAACAGCCGCTGGAGCCCGCCGTGGCCCCACAGGTCGGACACCCACCACTCGAGGCTGACGGACTCGTTGAACTCGGGCCGCTGGCCGAACTCGCAGCCCATGAAGATGAGCTGCTTGCCCGGGAAGCTCCACATGAACGAGTAGTAGGCGCGCAGCGTGGCGAACTTGCGCCAGTCGTCCTGGGGCACCTTGTTGAGCATGGAGCCCTTGCCGTGCACGACCTCGTCGTGGCTGATCGGCAGGATGAAGTTCTCCGAGTAGGCGTAGACCATCGCGAACGTGAGCAGGTTGTGCTCGTACTGCCGGTAGACCGGGTCCAGTTCGAGGTAGCGGAGGGTGTCGTTCATCCAGCCCATGTTCCACTTGAACCCGAAGCCGAGGCCGCCGTCGTCGACGGGCTTCGTCACGCCCGGGAAGCTGGTGGACTCCTCGGCGATCATCAGGATGCCCGGCTCACGCTCGTAGAGGTGGCGGTTGACGTAGCGCAGGAAGTCGATGGCCTCGAGGTTCTCGCGTCCGCCGAACTGGTTCGGCACCCACTCGCCCTCCTCGCGGGAGTAGTCGAGGTAGAGCATCGAGGCGACGGCGTCCACGCGGAGCCCGTCGACGTGGAACTCCTTGATCCAGTACAGCGCGTTGGAGACGAGGAAGCTCTTCACCTCGTTGCGCCCGTAGTTGAAGATGTAGGTGCCCCAGTCGCGGTGCTCGCCCTGGCGCGGGTCCTCGTGCTCGTACAGGGCGGTCCCGTCGAAGCGACCCAGGCCCCACGCGTCCTTGGGGAAGTGGCCCGGCACCCAGTCCATGATCACGCCGATGCCGGCCTGGTGCAGCCGGTCGATCAGGTACCGCAGGTCGTCGGGCTTGCCGAAGCGCGACGTGGGGGAGAAGTACCCGGTGACCTGGTAGCCCCAGCTGGGCTCGAAGGGGTGCTCCGCCAGCGGCATGAACTCGACGTGCGTGTAGCCCTGCCAGGTGACGTACTCGACGAGTTCCTCCGCGAGCTCCAGGTAGGACTTGCCCTTGCGCCAGCCGCCGAGGTGCACCTCGTAGATGCTCATCGGTTCCTGGTGGGCCTGGGAGGCCCGCCGCCGGGCCATCCAGTCGTCGTCGGACCAGACGTACTTCGACTCGTAGACGATCGACGCGTTGGCCGGGGCCTGCTCGGCGAACTTGGCCACGGGGTCGACCTTCTCGTGCCAATGGCCGGAGCGGTCCTGGATCTTGAACTTGTACAGCGTCTCCTCGCCGAGCCCGGGTACGAACAGCGCCCAGACGCCCGTTCCGGGGATCAGCTCCATGTCGTCGCCGGTCCACCAGTTGAACGGTCCGACGACCTGCACCCGCTGCGCATTCGGCGCCCAGACGGCGAACCGGACCCCGGTCAGCGTGCCGCGCTCGTCGTCCTCGACGGTGACCAGGTGGCTGCCGAGCCGTTTCCAGATCTCGGTGTCGCCACCGCTGTGGAAGCCTTCGAAGTCCCAGCCGGCCAGGCCGCCGAATTTGTCGTGCGCCATCACATCTCCTAGTCGTAGGTGCTGTCCACCAATCTAGCGCCCTGCCCCTTCACACGAGGTCGGGCCGGGGAAGATCAGCCCGCGGAGCCGAGCAGCGCGTCGATGCCGGAGAGCGGCACGTCCAGCAGGTGGGGGCGGAACCGCGCCTCGTACACCGCCTCGTAGATCGCCTTGTCGAGCTCGTAGGCGGTGAGCAGCGGGTCCCGCGTCGGCTCTTCGAGCCCGTATCCGGCCGTGAAGGCGCGCCGGGCGCCGGCGAGCCAGTCGGCGTCCGCCGCCCCGGCCTCCGCCGCGTACTCGAAGCTGCGCAGCATCCCGGCGACGTCCCTGAGCGGGGAGTCGAGCTCGCGTCGCTCCGGGACGGTCTTCATCGGCTCGCCCTCGAAGTCGACGTAGCGCCAGCGGCCCGCGCTGAACAGCGTCTGGCCGAGGTGGCAGTCGCCGTGGATGCGCTGCGTCGGGACGGTGACGCCCGCCAACGCCCCGAACGTGCGCTCGGTGCGATCCCCGAAGGGCCGCAACTGCTCGACCGAGGCGGCCGCCGCGGCGTAGCGCGACGTGAACGTGGCGGCCAGGCGGGTCGGGTCGGTGGTCCCGGTGCCGAGGCTCTCGCGGAGCCGCTGGTGCACCGTCGCGAGCCCGACGCCGAGCGCGTGCGCGTGTTCGGCGAACGAACGGTCCGCGGAGGCGTGCTCCACCGCCATGTCGTAGCCGTCGTGGGGGTCGGCCAGCGCCTCGACGAGGATGCCCAGGCCCACGTCGCCGTGCTTCCAGGTCCCGTACAGCTCCGGCGCCGCCCCGCTGCCCTTGAGCGCGCCGAGCACCTCGGCCTCGATGTCGCCGCCCGGCTCGACCCGTCGGAGCACCTTCAGGAGGGTGCCGTTGTCGAAGAAGACGTTGGTGTTGGACTGCTCGCCCGCGAAGCGACGGGCCGCGGTCGGCGCCGGGCCGGTGCCCAGCAGCACCAGGTCCGGGGAGCCGGCGGTGAACGCCTCCCACAGCTTCAGCCCGTCGTCGACCGCCTCCACGAGGGCGGGGCGTTCCGACTCGACCACCGGGACGTGGTAGGTCTCCTGCTGGCCGTCGGCGTAGCCGACGTCGACCAGCAGCGACCGCACGTCGGCGACCGGTTCCAGGGGACGGACCCCGAGCAGCCGCGGTTCGCGGCCGCGACCCCCGAACCAGCGGGCGTTCTCGACGAGGTCCCAGAGTGCGGCCTCCATGGTCACTGCCGCAGGCTCAGGATGTGCGCGGGCTGCGCGGGGTAGAGCTTCACGAAGTTCCGCTCGCCCCACTGGTACTCCTCGCCCGTCAGCTCGTCGTGGGCGACGACCGGCCGGTCGCGGTCGAAGCCGAGCGCCTCGAAGTCGAGGTACACCTCCGAGTACACGTCGTGGTCCGGCGACAGGCTGCACACGGTGAGCACCACGTCGTCCCCGTCGGTCTTCGAGAACGCGATGATCTCCTCGTGCGGCACGTGGTGGAACTGCACGTCGCGAAGCTGCTGCAGCGCGGGGTGCTCCTCGCGGATCTCGTTCAGGCGCCCGATGAGCAGGTTGAGGTTGGGCTGCGCGTCGAAGTCGCGCGGGCGGAACTCGTACTTCTCGGAGTCGAGGTACTCCTCGCGGCCGGGCGCGTTGGCCTCGTGCTCGAACAGCTCGAACCCGGAGTAGACGCCCCACGAGGGCGACATTGTCGCCGCGAGCACCGAGCGGATCGAGAAGGCGGCCGGATTGCCGGACTGCAGGAAGAACGGGTTGATGTCCGGCGTGTTCACGAAGAAGTTCGGCCGGTAGTAGTCCGCCATGGTGGTGGAGAGGTCCGTGAGGTACTCGGTGAGCTCCCACTTGGTGTTGCGCCACGTGAAGTAGGTGTAGGACTGCTGGTAGCCGACCTTGCCGAGAGTGGCCATCATCTGGGGGCGGGTGAAGGCCTCGGCCAGGAAGATGACCTCCGGGTGGTCCGCGTGGATCTCCTTCAACAGCCAGTCCCAGAAGTCCACGGGCTTTGTGTGGGGGTTGTCGACGCGGAAGACCGTGACGCCCTTGTCGATCCAGAACTTCAGGAGCCTCAGCGACTCGTGGTAGATCCCGACGGGGTCGTTGTCGAAGTTGATCGGGTAGATGTCCTGGTACTTCTTCGGCGGGTTCTCGGCGTACGCGATGGTGCCGTCGATGCGGGTGGTGAACCACTCCGGGTGCTCCTGCACCCAGGGGTGGTCCGGGGAGGCCTGCAGCGCGAAGTCGAGGGCCACCTCGAGGCCGAGCGAGTGGGCCTTCTGCACGAAGCGGTCGAACGCGTCGAAGTCGCCCAGGTCGGGGTGGATGGCGTCGTGGCCACCGGCTGCGGATCCGATCGCCCACGGGGATCCCGGATCGGCGTCGGTGGCGTCGAGGGTGTTGTTCTTGCCCTTCTTGAAGGCGCTGCCGATGGGGTGGATCGGCGGCAGGTAGACGATGTGGAAGCCCATCCGGGCCGCCGCCTCGAGGCGTTCGTGCGAGGAGTCGAAGGTGCCGGAGTGCCAGTTGCCCTGTTCGTCCTGCCAGGCCCCTTGGCTGCGCGGGAAGAACTCGTACCACGACGAGTAGAGCGCGCGGCGGCGTTCCACGCGGATCGGGTACTCGGCCGACGGCGAGACCAGCTCGCGGGGACCGAACCGGGCCATGGCCCGCATGATGGGCCGCGAGGTCACGAGTTCGAGTACCTCGTCCGCGTCGCTCGCGGCCTCGGACATGGAGTCGGCGGCGCCACGAAGCAGCTGCGCGGCCCCGTGGACGCCCACCTGGTCGGCGTGGGTGGCCGCCCGCTCGAGCAGGTCACGGCCCTCCATGAAGACCAGGTCGACGTCGACGCCGACCGGCAGCTTCTTCTCCGCGTGGTGCACCCAGGTGCCCCACGGGTCGGACCAGCCCTCGACGCGGTAGCTCCACTCGCCCTCCTCGGCCATGCGGACGTGCGCCTCCCAGATGTCGAGGCCCAAGGGCTCGATCTGGCGCATGTCGATGCGGCGCTGGCGGCCGGAGGGGGACGTGAGGATGACGGAGGCGGCCACCGCGTCGTGCCCTTCGCGGAACACGTTGGCGGTGATGCGCAGCCGTTCATGGACGACGGCCTTGACCGGGTAGGTGCCGCACTCGATGACGGGACTGATTCCGGTGACCGGGATGCGACCGAAGCCGCCGGGCGTACGATTCAGGCGCTTGTGAGGGAACTCCACGCCCAGCAGCCTACCGGGCGGGGTGCGTCAGTCGAGTCACTCGCCGAGATCGGCGGGCGCCGGCGGTGTGACGGCCGCCTTCGCGGCCTCCAGCTCGGCGGCGGTGCGCGCCACGTCGCCCGCGAGCAGCAGCACGCTGCGGGCCGGCACGGTGACCACCTCGTACGGCCCGTAGGGGCCGGGGGTGAGCTCGGAGCCGTCCGCCGACGACCAGGCGACCTCCCAGCCGCGCGCCGACTCGGGCCCCGGCAGCGTGATTTCCTCCTCGCCCGCGCCGGCGTTGAACCAGGCCAGGAACGCCGACTCGAGGTCGGAGACGTACATCCCGAGGAGCTGGCGCGACCCGTCGCTCCAGGCGTTGGGGCTCATCAGCGCGCCGTCGCGGTCCACCCACGTGAGGTCGATCCGGGACAGCGGCTCCCCGTCGGGGTCCACGAGCTCCCGGTGGTAGCGGTAGCGGTCGCTGCGGAGGACCGGGTGCCGGCGTCGGAGGGCGATCAGCGCCCTGACCTTGTCCTGGACGACGCGCCACTCGTCGTCGATGTCCCAGTTGACCCACGACACCGGCGTGTCCTGGCAGTAGGCGTTGTTGTTGCCGCGCTGCGTCCGGCCGAACTCGTCGCCGGCCACGATCATGGGCGTGCCGACGGCCAGGAGTTGGGTCGCCTGGAAGTTGAGCACCTGGCGGCGCCGCAGGGCGTTGATGCCCGCGTCCTCGGTCTCGCCCTCCCAGCCGTGGTTCCAGGAGCGGTTGTTGTCGGTCCCGTCACGGTTCGACTCGCCGTTGGCCTGGTTGTGCTTCACGTCGTAGCTGACCAGGTCCCGCATGGTGAAGCCGTCGTGGGCGGTGACGAAGTTGACGCTGGCCTGCGGGCCGCGGTCCGGACGGTCGAAGATGTCCGGAGAACCTGCCAGTCGGGTGGCGAGCTCGTTGACGCCTCCGGCGTGGCCGCGCCAGAAGTCGCGCACGTGGTCGCGGAACTTGTCGTTCCACTCGCTCCAGCCGGCCCCGAAGTTGCCGACCTGGTAGCCGAAGGGGCCGATGTCCCACGGCTCGGCGATGAGCTTGATGTCCTGGAAGGCGGGGTCCTCGTTGATCGAGCGGAGGAGTTCGTGGTCCTTCACGACGTGGTGCTCGGAGTCGCGGAACAGGGCGGTGGCAAGGTCGAACCGGAAGCCGTCCACGCCCAGCTCCTGCACCCAGTAGCGCATGGAGTCGATGATCAGGCGCCGCACCATGGGATGGGCGGTGTTCACGGAGTTGCCCACCCCGGTCACGTCGTAGTCGGAGCCGTAGTCGTTGCTCATCCGGTAGTAGGAGCGCTGGTCGAGCCCGCGGAAGGACAGTGTCGGGCCGTCGATGCCGCCCTCGGCGGTGTGGTTGTAGACGACGTCGAGGATGACCTCGATGCCGGCCTCGTGGAGGGCGCTCACCATCTGCTTGAAGTGGGTGATCTGGTCGCCGGCCATGCCGTGCGCCTTGTACATCGCGTGCGGGGCGAAGAACCCGAGGGTGTTGTACCCCCAGTAGTTCCGGAGCCCCTTCAACGCGATGAACGGCTCGGAGACGAAGTGGTGCACCGGGAGCAGCTCCACGGCGGTCACCCCCAGGCCCAGCAGGTACTCCACCACGGCCGGATCCGCAATGCCGAGATAGGAACCGCGCAGGTGGTCCGGCACATGGGGGTGCAGCTTGGTGAAGCCCCGGAGGTGCATCTCGTAGATCACGGACTCCGACATGGGCCGCCTCCTGGCGACCGGCGCGGGCGGTGGCGTGTCGGCGACCACCATGCCGAGCGGCACCGAGCCCAGCGAGTCGTTGGTGTCCATGATGTGCGGCGCGTCGCGGCGGTGGCCGCGGATGTCGCCGCGGAAGTCGACGCCGCCGATGATGGCGCGGGCGTACGGGTCGAGCAGGAACTTGTGCGGGTTGAAGCGTTGTCCCTGCTCCGGCTCCCACGGGCCGTCGGCCCGGAACCCGTACAGCTGCCCGGGCCGGACGCCCGGCACGAACCGGGTCCACACGCCGTCGTCGGAGCGGTGCATGTCGAGCTCGGAGGGCGTGGGGCGGTCGGTGACGAGGACCAGCCTGACGCTGGTGGCGGAGGGTGCCCAGACGGAGAACCGCGCACCGTCTTCTACGATGCGTGCTCCCAGCGGTGCGCTGGTGTAGAGCGTCATGAGTCTCCTCGCGCGAACCCGTTCCATCCGTCATCCTGCCAGAGCCGCGGCGGAAAGCCGGGACCGTGGGCGGTGCGGCGTATCTTGGTCAGCGATGAGCGAGCACGGAGTCTACTTCGATCACGCGGCGACGTCCCAGCTGAGGCCGGAGGCCGCGGAGGCGCTGCGCGCGGCACTGGCGGTGGCGGGGAACCCGTCGGCGCTGCACCGCGCCGGACAGCGCGCCCGGGCCCGGCTCGAGGAGGCGCGCGAGGAGCTCGCGGCCGCCATCGACGCGGATCCCAGCGAGGTCATCTTCACCTCCGGCGGCTCGGAGGCCGACTCGATCGCGGTGCTCGGGGGCCGACGGGCGCGGGGCGGACGGCTGCTGGTCTCGGCGGTGGAGCACCCGGCGGTCCTGGGCGCCCGCGACCGCGGCGCGGAGCTGATCCCCGTCACGGATGCGGGCCTGGTCGACGTCGACGCCGCGGCCGAGATGCTGCAGGACGACGTCGCGGTCGTGTCGGTCATGTGGGTGAACAACGAGACCGGCATCGTGCAGCCTGTGGAGGAGCTCCGGCGCCTCGCCCAGGCATCCGGCGCCTGGTTCCACACCGACGCCGTGCAGGCGCTGGGCCATGTGCCGCTGTCCTTCCGCGGCTCCGGGGTCGACATGCTGAGCCTCTCCGCGCACAAGGTGGGCGGACCCGTCGGCATCGGGGCGCTCGTGGCCCGCCGGGAGGTGAGGCCCGCGCCCGTCGGGCTCGGTGGGGGGCAGGAGCGCGAGGTGCGTTCCGGGACCGGCATGGTCGCGCTCGCGGCATCGTTCGCCGCGGCGGCCACCGTGGCGACGGGGGAGCTCGCGACGGAGTCCGCGCGGCTCGGCGCGTTCGGCGACCGGATCGCCGAGGCCCTCCGAGCGCTCGGAGCGACGGTGAACAGCCACGCCGCGCCGCACGCGCCCCACATCGTCAACGCGACGTTCCCCGGCACCCGGGCGGACGACCTCCTGTTCCTGCTCGACCAGCGCGGGGTCTACGCCTCCGTGGGCAGCGCCTGCCGGGCCGGGGTCCACCAGCCGTCGGAGGTGCTGCTGGCCATGGGCCGCTCGGAGGCCGAGGCCTCGTCGACCCTGCGCTTCTCGATGGGCTGGACCACGACCGCGGGCGACGTCGAGCGGCTCCTGGCGGTGCTGGAGGAGACCGTGCCGCTCGCGCAGTCGGCGTTCCGCTGACGCGCGGGTAGACTCGCCAGCCGGAAGGAGGGCGCCATGCGAGTGTTGGCCGCGATGAGCGGGGGCGTCGATTCGGCGGTCGCCGCGGCCCGGATGGTGGCGCAGGGCCACGACGTGACAGGCGTGCACCTGGCGCTGTCGAAGAACCCCGAGAGCTACCGCTCCGGGGCGCGCGGCTGCTGCTCGCTCGAGGACTCCCATGACGCCCGCCGGGTGGCGGACAAGCTCGACATCCCGTTCTACGTGTGGGACTTCGCCCAGGAGTTCCACCGCGACGTCGTAGAGGACTTCGTGGCCGAGTACGCGGCCGGCCGCACACCGAACCCCTGCCTGCGGTGCAACGAGAAGATCAAGTTCGCCGCGGTGCTGGAGCGCGGCATGAAGCTCGGTTTCGACGCGGTCGCCACCGGCCACTACGCCCGGCTGGAGCGGCGCGCCGACGGCAGGGTCACGCTGCACCGGGCGGCCGACGCAGCCAAGGACCAGTCGTACGTGCTCGGCATGCTGAACCAGGAGCAGTTGGCCCACTGCCTCTTCCCCCTCAACGACGTGGAGAAGCCGGTCGTCCGGCAGGAGGCCCGCGAGCTCGGGCTCGGGGTCGCGAAGAAGCCGGACAGCCACGACATCTGCTTCATCCCGGACGGGGACACGCAGGGCTTCCTCGGCAAGCACCTGGGGGAGCAGCGCGGCAGCATCGTGGACGCGGAGGGCGCGGTGCTCGGCGAGCACAGGGGCCACCACCGCTACACGGTCGGCCAGCGCAAGGGGCTCGACCTGAAGGTCCCGGCACCCGCGGGCAATCCCCGCTACGTGCTGAGGATCGAGCCCAAGTCGAACACCGTCGTCGTGGGCTCCAGGGAGGAGCTCGCCGTGCGGGAACTGCGCGCGATCCGCCCGACGTGGACGCTCGATCCCGTCCCCGGCCCATGGCGGGGCGAGGCGCAGTTCCGCGCCCACGGGACGCCCATGGCCGCCGAGATCGAGGTGGTGGGCGAGGAACTCCTCGTCAGGTTCGACGAGGCGGCCTCCGGCGTGGCGCCCGGGCAGACCGTCGTGACCTACGACGGCGACCGCGTGGTGGGCAGCGCGGTGATCGCGGAGGCGCGCGGATGCGGGTGACGGCCGGCGGTTCGCTGCCGGGAGCCGACTTCCGGGGCGCCCTGACCGCGATGACCGAGGCCCTCCCCGAACTGACGCCGTGGCCGGAGCTCCCTGCCCGGGGCCCCGGGTCCGCGATGATCGGGCGCGCCCTCGGCCTCATCGACGGACTCGCCTTCGACCTCCAGCCGGCCGGGTGGCGCCTCACCGACCACGGCGACGCGCAGCACCGGCGCGCCCGGGCGGCCTGGCGCCGGGACCTGGACGACGCCGAGGAACTGCTGCAGGGCTTCGAGGGGACGCTGAAGGTCGCGGTCGCCGGCCCGTGGACCCTGACCGCCGCCGTCGAACGACCCACGGGCGACAAGCTGCTCGCCGACCGGGGCGCGCGTCGCGAACTGGGGGAGGCACTGCTCGAGGGGGTGGAGGGGCTGCGTACCGACCTGGCACGCAGGCTCCCCGGCGTCGAGGTGGCGTGGCAGGTCGACGAGCCCGCCCTCGTCGCCGTCCGCGAGGGGAGGGTGCCGACGGCCTCCGGTTTCTCCAGGCACCGCAGCGTCGACGACGCGGAACTCCGCGACGGCCTCGCCCCCTTCGCGGGTGCGCTCCTGCACTGCTGCGCGGGCGGCCGCTGGCTCGACGTCGCAGAGCGCGCGGGCTTCACCGCGGCCTACGTGGACGCGGCGCTCGTCGACCTCGACGAGGTGGGCGACTGGTTGGACCGGGGACGGTCGCTCGTGCTGGGGGTCGTCGACACCGCCTCGGCGGAGCGGCAACCGGCGGACCGGCTCGTCGACAACGCCCGGCGGGTCACCCGGGAGGTGGGGGTGACGGACGCGCTCGCCCTCGGCACCGCCTGCGGGATGGCGGGCTGGTCGCAGGCCGACGTGACGTGGCAGCTTGAGCAACTGCGTCGCGCGGCGGAGCTCGTCTCGCAGGACCGGGGCTAGACTCGGCCGACATGGGACTGTTCTCCGACCTGGACCTGAGCGGCGACGCCCCGCTGCGCGCACGCCCCGTGTTCGGGCGAGGCCCCCGGCAGGTGCACTCGACGAGGTTCAAGCGCATGATGCGCGTCGTCGTGCCGATCGTCTCGGTGGCGATCGCGGTCGGGCTCTTCTTCCTCGGGCGCATGTTCTACCTCATGCTCACCGGCCAGTAGGCTTCCCCAAGACATCAACCCCTTTGAAGGAGCGCAATCGTGGCTGTCACGCCCGAAGACATCGCGCGGCTGGCGGGTCTTGCGCGCATCCAGCTCTCTGAGCAGGAGTGCCGCGACCTGGCGCCGGAGATCGACGTGATCCTGGAGTCCATGGCGAAGGTCGGCGAGGTAGCCGGCGACGACGTGGCCCTCACCACGCACGCGGTGCCGCGCACCAACGTGTTCCGCGCCGACGAGGTCCGCCCCAGCCTGACCCCCGAGCAGGCGCTGTCCGGGGCACCGGCGGCGGAGGACAACCGCTTCCGCGTACCGGCGATCCTGAGCGAGGACTGATGCTGATCACGAAGTCCGCGGCCGAGCTCGGCCGCCTCATCGCCGCCCGTGAGGCGTCGAGCGTGGAGGTCACCACTGCCTTCCTCGACCGCATCGACGAGCTCAACCCGACGCTCAACGCCTTCCTCCACGTCGACCGCGAGGGTGCGCTGGCAGCAGCCCGGGCGATCGACGAGCGCATCGCCGCGGGCGAGCAGATGGGCCCGCTGGCCGGCGTCCCGATCGGCGTGAAGGACAACTTCTGCACCGTCGACATGCCCACCACTTGCGGGTCGAGGATGCTCGAGGGCTGGGTGCCCCCGTACGACTCGACCGTGGTCCGCCGCCTCCGCGAGGCCGGTCTGGTGATCGTCGGCAAGACCAACATGGACGAGTTCGCCATGGGATCGTCGACTGAGACGTCCGCCTTCGGGCCCTCGCGCAACCCCTGGGACACCGACCGCATCCCGGGTGGCTCGGGCGGCGGCTCGTCGGCGGCGGTAGCGGCGCACCTGGTGCCGCTCGCCCTGGGCTCGGACACCGGCGGCTCCATCCGCCAGCCCGCCGCGGTGACCGGCACCGTCGGCATCAAGCCCACCTACGGCGGCGTCTCCCGCTACGGGGTCGTGGCGATGGCCTCCTCGCTCGACCAGCCGGGGCCGTGCGCGCGCACCGTCACCGACGCGGCGCTGCTGCACGAGGTGATCGCCGGCCACGACGACATGGACGCCACGTCGCTCGACCTCGACCACTCCGGGCTGGTGGACGCGGCCGCCACCGATGACCTCACGGGTCTGAGGGTCGGCATCGTCGACGAGTTCCGCGGCGAGGGCTACGACGAGGGCGTGATGGCGCGCTTCGACGAGGCCGTACGCAGGCTCGAGGCGCTCGGCGCAGAGGTGGTGACGATCAGTTGCCCGGCGTTCACCTACGCGCTGCCGGCCTACTACCTGATCCAGCCGGCGGAGCTGTCGAGCAACCTCGCCCGTTTCGACGGGATGCGCTACGGGCTCCGCGCCGGCGACGACGGCACGAGGTCGGCCGAGGAGGTGATGAGCCTGAGCCGCGAGGCCGGCTTCGGCAAGGAGGCCAAGCGCCGCATCATCATCGGCACGTACGCGCTGTCCGCGGGCTACGCGGACCAGTACTACGGCCAGGCGCAGAAGGTCCGCACGCTGATCATCGAGGACTTCCGCGCCGCGTTCGAGCGGTGCGACGTGCTCGTCTCGCCCACCACGCCCACGACGGCGTTCCGGATCGGCGAGCGCGTCGCCGACCCGATGGCGATGTACATGGCGGACCTCTGCACGATCCCGTCGAACCTCGCCGGCAACGCGTCGGCGTCGTTCCCGATCGGGCTCTCCGACGACGGGCTGCCCGTCGGCCTGCAGGTGATAGCCCCGACGATGGAGGACACGCGCCTGTACCGCGTGGGCGGCGCGCTGGAACGCGACCTCGAGGCCGAGTGGGGCGGGTCGCTGCTCGACCGGGCCCCGGAAGCGAAGGGTGAGTGACGTGGACTTCGACACGGTGCTGGAGAAGTACGAACCGGCGATCGGGCTCGAGGTGCACGTCGAGCTCAACACGGCTACCAAGATGTTCTGCGGCTGCGCGAACGAGTTCGGGTCCGAGCCGAACACGAACACGTGCCCGGTGTGTCTGGGCCTGCCCGGCTCACTGCCGAGCATCAACGGGCGCGCGGTGGAGTCGGCGATCAGGCTGGGCCTCGCGCTCAACTGCGACATCGCGCAGTGGTGCCGCATGGCGCGGAAGAACTATTTCTACCCCGACATGACGAAGAACTTCCAGACGAGCCAGTACGACGAGCCGATCGCATTCGACGGCTGGGTGGAGTTGGACGTCGACGGCGAGACCTACCGGGTGGAGATCGAGCGCGCCCACATGGAGGAGGACGCGGGCAAGTCGGTGCACGCCGGTACCTCGGGCCGCATCCACGACGCCTCGTACTCGCTGATGGACTACAACCGAGCGGGCGTGCCGCTGATCGAGATCGTCACGAGGCCGATCACGGGCGCGGGCGAGAAGGCGCCGGCCGTGGCCAGGGCCTACGTGGCCCACCTGCGCGAACTGGTCAAGGCGCTCGACATCTCGGACGCTCGCATGGAGCAGGGGTCGCTTCGCTGTGACGCCAACGTGTCCATCGCGCCGCTCGGCGCGGCCGGGTTGGGCACCCGCACCGAGACGAAGAACGTCAACTCGCTGCGCTCGGTGGAGCGGGCGGTCCGCTACGAGATCGTCCGTCAGGCGGAGGTCCTGGAGTCCGGGCAGCCGGTCGTGCAGGAGACGCGCCACTTCCACGAGTCGACGGGCACCACCAGTTCCGGGCGGCCCAAGTCGGACGCCGACGACTACCGCTACTTCGCGGAGCCCGACCTGCTGCCGATCGCCCCGAGCCGCGAATGGGTGGAGGAGTTGCGCGCGACGCTGCCCGAGCCGCCGGCCCAGCGCCGGGCACGGCTGCAGACGGACTGGGGCTTCAGCGACATCGACTTCCTGGGCATCGTCTCCGCGGGGGCGCTCGGTCTGGTGGAGGAGACGGTGGCCGCCGGGGCGACCCCGGCGACGGCACGCAAGTGGTGGGTCTCCGAGCTGTCCCGCCGGGCCAACGAGTCGGGCGTGGAGCTCGACGAGCTGGCCATCACCCCGGCGCAGGTCGCGGCGGTGCAGGCGCTCGTCGACCAGGGGATCGTCAACGACAAGCTCGCTCGACAGGTCATCGACGGTGTCCTCGCCGGCGAGGGCGAGCCGGCCGAGGTCGTGGAGCGGCGCGGACTGGTCGTCGTCTCCGACACGGGTGCGCTGTCCGCCGCCGTCGACGAGGCGATCGCGGCCAACCCGGGCGTCGCCGACAAGATCCGCGACGGCAAGGTGCAGGCGGCAGGTGCCCTCATCGGACAGGTGATGAAGGCCATGAAGGGCCAGGCGGACGCCGCCAAGGTCCGGGAGCTGATCCTCGAGAAGCTCGCCGGCTGACCGGGATCAGAGCCCGCGCAAGGACTCCCGGTAGCGGTCGACGTCGTCGCCGGTGACGACGACGTCGGCCTCCCTGCCAGAGAAGTGCAGCACGAGCTCGTTCGCGGGGCCCTCCACGTAGATGGTGCGGGAGCCCTTGCCGAATCGGCGCGGCGACCCGCCCGTCGGGGTGACGACGAGGCGGTGGTCGGACTCCAGCTGCGCCTTCTTGGCGAGGGCGAAGGCGACCTTCTCCAGGCCGCGGACCTCACCGTCGCTGAGCTCCACCTTCTCGCCCCGCGGTCGGCGCACGTCCTCGTGGTGGACGTACCACTCGACCCCGTTCACCAGCGGGTCGAGGGGCGCCATGTACCAGCTCGGCGACTCGAGGTCCTCGAGGATCGGCAGGTAGCCCTTCGCGTGGAGCGCGTGGCGCTGCATGCGCTCCGTCACATTGGAGAGCGCCTTGATGCCGATGCCCGGGAGCGCGGCGGGCTTGTGCTCGCGGATCCAGAGGTGGGCGGCGAGGTCCTGGGTCTGCCAACCCTCGCAGGCGGTCTCGGCGAACGGGCCGACCTCCCGGAGCAGGTCGACGAGCTGGGCGCGCTGGCGGCGGGCGAAAGTCATGGGGCCCAGCGTACCTGCGGTTAAATGGGGCCATGCCCGACATCAAGTTCAACGACCAGGGGCTCGTGCCCGCGATCGCCCAGGAGGCCACCACCGGCGAGGTGCTGATGATGGCCTGGATGAATGAGGAGGCGCTGCGCGCCACGCTGGAGACCGGGCGGGCGACGTACTGGTCGCGCAGCCGCGACGAGCTGTGGGTCAAGGGGGACACGTCGGGCCACAGCCAGGAAGTGGTGGAGGTGCTCGTCGACTGCGACGGTGACACCGTCCTCGTGAAGGTCAACCAGACGGGTGCGGCGTGCCACACCGGCAACCGCACGTGCTTCTTCCAGGAGCTCTCGTGATCAGCGCCGACGAGTTCGCGCGGCTCGCGCAGCGGCGCAGGGTCATCCCGGTCCACACGAAGATGATCGCCGACGACCTCACTCCGGTGGCGCTCTACGACCAGCTGTGTGGCGGTCGCGAGAACACCTTCCTGCTCGAATCGGCCGAGGCGGGGGTGATCAGCCGTTACTCGATCATCGGGGTGCGCTCCGACGCGGTGCTCACGTCCCGCGACGGCGAGGCGCGGTGGACGGGGAGGGAACTCGCGGACCTGCCCGCCGAGGGCGACCCGCTCGACGTCCTCCGGCAGACGCTCGCGGAGCTGGCCACGGAGCCCGACCCGGAGCTGCCGTCCTTCCACGCCGGGCTCGTCGGCTTCCTCGGCTACGACATCGTGAGGCGTCTCGAGCACCTGCCGAGCGACACCGTCGACGACCTCGGGCTGCCGGAGCTGCTCTTCCTCCTGACGAGCGAGGTGGCGGTCCTCGACCACCAGCTCGGGGAGCTGTGGCTCATCGCGAACGCGATCAACTGGGACAACTCACCCGACCGGGTCGAGAGGGCCTACGAGCAGGCGGTCGCGGCGATCGAGCGGATGAAGCAGCGGGTGCTCGAACCCCGCCGGCCGCTCACCGCCTTCCCCGGGGAACGCCGGACCCCGGACGTGCGGCGCCAGCGGACCTCGGAGGAGTTCTGCGGACTGGTGCGGGAGGCGCAGGAGGAGATCAAGGCGGGGGAGGCGTTCCAGATCGTCGTCTCGCAGCGCTTCGACATCCCGACGAAGGCCGCCCCCTTCGACATCTACCGCGCCCTGCGCGTGACCAACCCGAGTCCCTACATGTACTACCTCGCGCTGGACGGGTTCTCGGTCGTCGGCGCCTCACCGGAGGCACTCGTCACCGTCCACGGCGACGTGGTGACCACGCGCCCCATCGCCGGCTCCCGGCCGCGGGGCGCGACCCCGGACCAGGACAAGGCGCTCGCCGACGAGTTGCAGGCCGACGAGAAGGAGCGCGCCGAGCACATCATGCTCGTGGACCTCGGCCGCAACGACCTGGGCCGGATCTCCCGGCCCGGGACGGTCGTCGTCGAGGAGTTCCTCAACGTGCACCGCTACTCCCACATCATGCACCTGGAGGCGGCGGTCACCGGCTCGCTGCGGGAGGACCGCTCGGCCCTCGACGCGGTGCTCGCCTGCTTCCCGGCCGGCACGCTGTCGGGCGCGCCGAAGGTGCGGGCGATGGAGATCATCGAGCGTCTCGAGCTCACCCGCCGCGGCGTCTACGGCGGCGTCGTCGGCTACTTCGACTTCGCGGGGAACGCGGACGTGGCGATCGCGATCCGCAGCGCCGTGGTGAAGGACGGTGTGGCGCACGTCCAGTCGGGGGCGGGCATCGTCAAGGACTCGGTGCCGGAACTCGAGGACGCCGAGTGCGCCCACAAGGCCCGGGCTGTCGTGACCGCGGTGGAGAAGGCGGAGTCGTGGCGCTGACGCGCCGCTGGCCGGCCACGCTGGCCGGCGCGACGGGTGCGCTCGTGGCCGGCATCGGGGGCAACGCGGCGGAGTCGGCGGCCGTCTCCGGCGTGGGCTGGGCCGCGGTGGCCGGCGTCGCGCTGTCCCTCATGCTGCACAGCTGGGGCCTTCGGGTCATCGGGGCGCTCGTCGTCCTGCTCGCCGTGCTCGGCGCCGTCCTGGCGTTCCTGTCCGAGCCGTGGTTCGTCCTCGCCTTCCTCGTCGTGGCGCTCTCCGGCGTGGTGATCGCGCTCCGCGGGCCCGGATGGGCGAGCACGCGGCGTCGCCGGGAGCCGGCCGACGACCCCTGGAAGCGGATGGACGCGGGGGAGGACCCCACCCTCCCCTGACCCGGCGGGGCTGCTGCGACCCGCTGCGGGCCTAGCCTTGCGCTCCATGACCACTTCGACCACGACCACGCCGCTGCGCAGGGCTGTCACCACGCCCTCGCTCTTCCTGTTCATCCTCGGCGACGTGCTCGGCGCCGGGGTCTACATCCTCATCGGCACCATCGCCGCGACCTCCGGGGGCGCGGTGTGGGTGCCCCTGATCGTCGCGCTGCTCATGGTGCTGCTGACCGCCGGGTCGTACGCGGAACTCGCGACCAAGTACCCGCGGGCCGGCGGGTCGTCGCACTATGCGAAGCGGGCCTTCGGACCGTTCGTGGGGTTCCTCGTCGGCTTCTGCATGCTGGCCGCCGGCATCGTCTCCGTGGGTGCGCTGGCGCTCGGGTTCGCCGGCGACTACCTGGGCGAGTTCCTGACCGCGCCGGTGCGGATCACGGTCGCGGTCTTCCTGCTCCTGCTGGCCGCGCTCAACGCGTACGGCATCCGCGAGTCGATGTGGGTCAACATGGTGGCCACCGTGATCGAGGTGGGCGGCCTGCTGCTGGTAATCGTCGTCGGCGCGCTCGTCATCGCGAGGGGCGACGGGGACCCGTCGCGTCTCGTGCAACTCGGCACCGCCACCGACGGCCCGGTCACCGCGGTGCTCGCCGGCACGGTGCTGGCCTACTACTCCTACGTCGGGTTCGAGACGTCGGTGAACGTCGCGGAGGAGGCGAATGACCCGAGCCGGTCCTACCCCCGAGCCCTGTTCGGCGCGCTGGTCGTCGCCGGGCTGGTCTACGTCGGTGTGGGCGTCGCGGCGAGCGCGGTCATCCCGACGTCGGAGTTGGCCGCGTCCTCGGGGCCGTTGCTGGAGGTGGTCCGGGCCGCCGGGGGCGTGCCACCCGTCGTGTTCTCCGTGATCGCTCTCGTGGCGGTCGGCAACGGCGCGCTCCTCACGGGCATCATGACCTCGCGACTGACGTACGGGATGAGCCGCGACGGGCTGCTGCCCGGCTTCCTGAGCCGGGTGCTCCCGAACCGGCGCACGCCGTGGACGGCCATCCTCGTCACCACGGCGCTCTCGCTGGTCCTCGCGCTCATCGGCTCCATCGAGGTGCTCGCCTCGACGCTGGTGCTGCTCCTTCTCGTGGTGTTCATCGCGGTCAACGCGGTGGTCCTCGTCCTGCGCCGGGACCACGTCGAGCACGTCCACTTCCGGGTGCCGCGGGTGCTGCCCGTGCTCGGAATCGCGAGCTGTCTGCTGCTGGCGACGCAGATCGAGGCCGAGACGTGGCAGTTCGGGCTCCCGCTGCTCGCCGCCGGTGCCCTCTTCGCGGCGGTGGCGCACTTCCGGCTCCGCCGCGGCGGGGCACGGCAGTCGGGCTAGGGGAGCCGGAGGGAACCCTCCTCCTCGACCGCCAGGCCGTCGGCTACGAGGCCGGCGATCGCCCGCTCGCGCTGGTCTTCGGACGCCCAGACGAAGCGCAACTCCGGACGGGGGACCGCGTGGTCGGCGGCCCGCAGCGCGGCCATGATGCGTCCGCGCGCCTGCCGGTCGCTGCCCTCGAACCGCGGCTGGCTGGTGCGCCTCGACGGCGCGTTGTCGGGGCGGCCGGCCCGCAGCCAGGCGCAGCTGCCCGCCAGGGGGCAGCGGTCGCACGCCGGGGAGCGGGAGGTGCAGACCAGGGCGCCCAGCTCCATCAGGGCGGCGCTCACCAGGGCGGCGCGCTCCTCGTCGGATGGGAGGAGTGCCTCCGTCTCGGCCAGGTCCCGCCGACGGGGATGACCCTGGTTGGCGAGCCCGTGACGGTAACGCGCGACCACGCGGCGCACGTTGGTGTCGACGACCGGGTGCCGTCGCCGGAAGTGGAACACCGCGACCGCGCGTGCGGTGTACTCCCCGACGCCGGGCAGGGCGAGCAGCGCGTCCACGTCGGGCGGCACCTCGCCGGCATGCTTCTCGACGATGACGCGCGCCGCCTGCTGGAGGCGCACTGCCCGGCGGGGATAGCCCAGGTTGCCCCAGCGGCGCAGGATCTCGGCGGTCGGAGCGGCCGCGAAGGCCGCCGGCGTCGGCCAGGCCTCCAACCATGAGTCGATCTCGGCGGCGACGCGCGACGCCTGCGTCTGCTGGAGCATGATCTCGCTCAGCAACGCACCCCAGGCGGAGAAGTCGGGGCGGCGCCACGGCAGGTCGCGGGCCTCGGCGGCGTACCAAGGGGCCAGTTCGGGATACAGGTCTGACACGGCGACAAGACTAGGCTGACCGCACGGTGCGATTCACGATAGTGTTTCGCCCGAATGCCCACGTCTTCGAGGAAGGGACTCAGATGGCTACTCCCAGGTACTACCATCACGGCGGCAGCCCCGCGGCATGGACGGGGTCGGCAGTGTGCGCGCTCGGCTTCATCATCGTCACCATCGGCATCTTCATGGGGCCGAACTGGGTGGTCATCGGGGTCGGTGGCGCGGTGGTGCTGCTGGGGATCATCGCCACGGTCGTGATGAAGGCCATGGGCCTGGGCCAGCCGTGACCGTGCTGGAGTCGATCGTCGCCGGGGTCCGAGAGGACCTCGACCGGCGTCGTGCCCGCGTTCCGCTGAGCGAGCTCGAGGCCGCGCTCGACGACCTGCGTCCCACGCTGGACCCCATGCCGCACTTCCGCGGCGGCGACCTCTCGGTCATCGCCGAGGTGAAGCGTCGCTCGCCCTCGAAGGGCGACCTGGCCGACATCCAGGACCCTGCCGCGCTCGCCCACAGCTATGCCGAGGGTGGGGCCGCGGCCATCTCCGTCCTCACCGAGGAGCGCCGGTTCGGTGGCTCGCTCGCCGACCTCGACGCCGTCCGCGCGCGCGTCGGGATCCCTGTCCTGCGCAAGGACTTCATGGTCGACGAGTACCAGTTCCTGGAGGCCAGGGTCCACGGTGCAGACCTGGTGCTGCTCATCGTCGCCTCGCTGACGGACGCGGAACTCACTCGGTTCCTCGGGCTGGCCTCGGACCTCGGCCTGACGCCGCTGGTCGAGGTGCACACAGAGGAGGAGGTCGACCGGGCGCTCGCGTCGGGGGCCGAGCTCATCGGCGTGAACAACCGGGACCTCAAGACCCTCGACGTGGACCTCGCCAACTTCGGCCGGCTGGCCGCACGCATCGGCGACGGCGTCGTCCGCGTGGCCGAGTCAGGCATCTTCACGCCGGCGGATGCCGCCAAGGTACGCGACGAGGGGGCCGACGCCATCCTCGTCGGGGAGGCGCTGGTGCGCCACGGCGACCCCGAGCGCGCCGTCGCCGCGCTCGCGTCCGCTGCCCGGTAGAAGTCGGGCGCCCTTCCGCGGGGGCGATAGGCTGAACCGCATGACTTCCTATCCCGACGCCAAGGGGCACTTCGGCCGTTTCGGTGGCCGTTTCGTCCCCGAAGCGCTGCAGGCGGCCTTGTCCGAGCTCGAGAAGGCGTTCGCCGACGCCCAGGCGGATCCGAGCTTCGGCGAGGAACTCCGTCGGCTCCAGCGCGACTACTCCGGGCGGCCCACCCCGATCACGGTCGCCGACGGCTTCTCGAAGCACGCCGGCAACGCGCGCATCTACCTCAAGCGCGAGGACCTCAACCACACGGGCGCGCACAAGATCAACAACGTCCTCGGGCAGGCCCTGCTCACGAAGCGGATGGGGAAGACCCGCGTCATCGCCGAGACGGGCGCCGGCCAGCACGGCGTCGCCACCGCCACCGCCGCCGCGCTGATGGGGCTCGAGTGCCGCGTCTACATGGGTGAGGTCGACACCAAGCGTCAGGCGCTGAACGTCGCCCGCATGCAGCTGCTCGGCGCCGAGGTGTACGCGGTGGCCGCGGGCTCCCGCACCCTCAAGGACGCCATGAACGAGGCGATGCGCGACTGGGTGACCACGGTCGACACCACGCACTACCTCATCGGCACCGTCGGGGGACCGCACCCCTTCCCGTACCTGGTCCGCGAGTTGCAGCGGGTGATATCCACCGAGTCCCGGGCGCAGATGCTCGAGGCCCACGATGGGCTCCCCGACTACGTCGTCGCCTGCGTCGGCGGCGGATCGAACGCCATCGGCCAGTTCTACGACTTCATCCCCGACGAGGAGGTCGCGCTGGTCGGTTTCGAGGCCGGCGGCGAGGGCATCGCGTCGGGCCGCCACTCGGCCACCATCACCGAGGGGACGACGGGCGTGCTCCACGGCGCCCGCACCTTCGTGCTGCAGGACGCCGACGGGCAGACGATCGAATCCCACTCGATCTCCGCGGGGCTCGACTATCCGGGCGTCGGTCCCGAGCATGCGTGGCTGGCCGACACCGGCCGGGCCAGCTACGAGGTCGTGACGGACGAGGAGGCCATGGAGGCCTTCAAGCTGCTCAGCCGGACGGAGGGCATCATCCCGGCGATCGAGTCGGCGCACGCCCTCGCCGGAGCGCTGCGGATCGGACGACGGATCGCGGAGGAGGACCCCAACGCGCGTCCGCGCATCCTCGTCTGTCTCTCCGGCCGCGGGGACAAGGACACCGGCACGGCCTTCGACTGGTTCAAGTTGAGCGGCCAGCCCGATCACGTAGTGGGAGCATGACATGAGCCAGTTCGATTCCGCGGAACGTCTCGGGCGTTCCGGCCAGGTCGTCGCGCGCTGCCTCGACGAGGGCCGACCCGCCTTCGTGGGCTACTACAGCGTCGGTTTCCCGGGCGTCGACGCCTCCCTCGAGGCGATGAAGGCCATCGTCGAGGGCGACGAGGGGCGCGGCGCCGACATCGTCGAGATCGGCATGCCGTACTCCGATCCGCTGATGGACGGTCTCGTCATCCAGCGGGCCAACACCAAGGCGCTCGCCCGTGGCGTGCACACGAAGCACGCGTTGCAGGCGGTGGAGGCGGTCGCCCGGCTCGGCGCGATGCCCATGGTCATGACCTACTGGAACGTCATCGAGGCGTACGGGGTCGACGCGTTCGCCCGCGACCTGGCCGCGGCCGGAGGCGGGGGGGTGATCACGCCGGACTTGCCCGCGGACGACTGCCCCGAGTGGATTGAGGCGACCGACAAGCACGGCACCGACCGGATCTTCCTCATCGCCCCCTCGTCGAGCGAGGAGCGCCTGCGGATGACGATGCAGGCCTCGCGCGGTTGGGTCTACGCAACCAGCGTGATGGGCGTCACGGGCGCCCGCGCGCAGACGTCCGACGCCGGGCCGGTCATCGTCGAGCGCGCCCGCAAGGCGGACCCGACGATCCCCGTCGGCATCGGCCTCGGCGTCTCGAACGGGGACCAGGCGGCGGAGATCGGCAGCTACGCCGATCTGGTCATCGTCGGCTCGGCCCTGATCAGCTGCATGAAGTCGGACGGCAACGACATGGCCACCGATCTGTCCGCGCTCCGTAGGCTCTCCGGGGAGATCGCTTCGGGCGTGGAGAGGAGTCGTGCGTGATTCACCGCAGGCACTTGCTGTCGGGTGCTCTGGCGCTGCCGTTGTTGGCGGCGTGCGCCAGGGATGAGGAACCGGCGGCGTCGCTGGGCGGCCCCGTCGACAACGACGGGTTCCACGGCACGGTCCTCCAGGACGGCTGGGAGTTGCCCGACGTCGAACTCATCGACCAGGACGGGCAGCCGTTCAACCTCCGCGCCGGCTGGGAGACCAAGGCCATCGCGCTGTTCTTCGGCTACCTCAACTGCCCCGACGTGTGCCCAGGAATCATGGCCGACATGGCGACGGCTCGTCGTCGCCTCCCGGCCGACGAGGCCGACCAGATCACGCCCGTCGTCATCACCACCGATCCCGCTCGGGACACGCCCGAGGCGCTGAAGGAGTACCTGTCGAGGGTCGACGACAAGTTCGTCGGTCTCACCGGCGACCTCGACCTGATCACCCAGATCGGCCAGGGGCTCGGCGTCGCGATCGAGCAGGGCAAGCAGCTGCCCAGCGGCGGCTATGAGGTGGACCATTCCACCCAGATCCTCGGCGTCGGGGAGGACCGCAGGGTCAAGGTCGTGTGGACCACGCTGGGTCTGGATGTGACGCACCTGCGTGAGGACTACTCCCGCCTCGTCGCCTGACCGCGTGTGGACAGCGTCGCCCGGTCAGGCGGCGGCGTTGGTGAGGGTGTGTTGGGCGATGGCCCAGGCGATGAGTTCGGGCTGGAGCGGTTGGTCCGAGGTGGGATCGCTGGGCGGCGGATCCTCCCAGGGATCCGGCTCATGTTCGATGCTCCATGGCGAGGGCCGCGGTGGTGGGGTGCCGATTCTGGTGGTGCCGGTGGCGGTGACGAGGTATTCGTAGCCGGCGGGGGAGCGCCAGTGGAACACGCCGGGTTCGGGTTGCGTGAGTCGCCAGCCGCCGTGGGTCTTCGCCCGGTGGCTACGACGCGACAGGGGGCCGAGGTTGTGCATGCCGGTCTGGCCTCGGGTTTGGCCGTCGAACCGGTAAGGCTCGGTGTGATCCAAATCGCATCCGCGGGCCGGGCGGGTGCCGTAGGGGAACACGTCGACCGGGTTGCGGACCT
>NZ_FNGP01000007.1 GCF_900103275.1 Tessaracoccus oleiagri
GACTGGATCACAGCGCGAGCGACAGCATCCACCCTATCTCTCGTCCACGCCGATCACCTCGACCCCGTCGAACCGGGCCGGGTCGCTGAGCAGGACGCGCCGGCCTTCGGCGAGGATGGCGTCGTTGGCGGTGTTCCACGCCACGTCGAGACCTTCAGCGATGCGCGACATGCTCAGGTGCTGGACCACGAGCCCCTCCAGCACCCAGCGCAGCGCCGCGCGGGAGAGTTTCGCGCGCGGCTCCGCCGCCGCCGTGAGGTCCTGACGCCACACCCGGCCGCACTCGATACAGCGGTATCGCCGGCGCCTGACGTGCAGGATCGTGGGTCGCCACCCCAAGGGCACCTGCGACAAGCGCCGGACCACCGTGCCCCGAGCGCGGCCTTGGCCACCGCACTCGTGGCACCAGTCATCGGCGTCGACCGGCCGACAAGCCAAGATCGCCCGTTCGGGCTCGAGGCGTTGGCCGGTGACCTCCAGCCCGAGTCCGTCGAGGCGGCAAAAACTAGTCAGATCAGGGCGCGTGAAGGTAGCGTCGGACACGTCGAGGTCTTCCCGATGGGCAGTGTGAGAACTTCCATCTTCGGAGGGCCTCGACCCCTTCAACCAGACGCCACGCCGCAACCCCCGAACGCGCTACCTACACCCTCGATTGTGAAGAGCCCCGAATGCCCTCACCGAGAAGCCTTCGTGACCCTCCATAACATTAGTAAGGCTCTTGTCGCGGCGCCGCTGGCCGCCATCATGGGGCCCACTATGAGTCCCTGTACGCCGAAAGAGTGAAGAATTGACCCTACGACGACAGCTACAATGCATGCGGCGGCGAATGAGACAGTGACGCTCAGATACGCGTTCAAAACGTTCAGAGAGACCGACAATGTGTACGACATGACGATGAAGATGGCCGCCAGCGCAAACAAAGCCAGCGAGTACCAGGGAAGCGCGAACTCAGGACCGTAGACCCAGCTGAAGAAGCCGGACCCCCACTGCATCAGAGCGGCGCAGATCCCGAGCCCGACAATCATGATTCGCAGCGTGAGCCGCCTGCTGGTGGATGCGACTGCTGCTCTCCCGCAATTTTTGGCCACTTCCATCAACGGCGATATCATCAACTTGGCGAGCGTCGACCCCATCAAGTCCGCAGCCGTAAGCACATACGCAACGCCGGCGTAAATGCCTACAGTCGCGAGATCGCCCCACATGCTGAGAAACAAGACGGGCAGATACGTCAACAATGAAGCGAGCAGTTGCGCACTCGTTACCGGGATACTGGCGCCCAGGATCGCGCGGTACCCCCCTGGTGCGCTCGCGGAGTAGGGCAAATGACGCGCCCTCGCAGTCGCAACTACTGCGACCGCCGCAGACGCTAATGCAGCCGCCACAACAGCCGCCAACACACTCTGAAATAGTGCAGCGGCAGAGATCGAGCCGACGATCGAAACAAGAGCTCCAGCTACACCAAGTATGCCCAACGTCGCTAGATGGTTATGATACTGCAGGCGAGCGAAATCTAAGTCCGCGATGGAGTCGAAGAGTTTGAGCGCGACGACAGCCAGCCCTAAGCTCAGCGGGATGGCTGGCACGACGAGCACGAAGAGACAGAGGCAGATTACCGCGGCTAGCGTGCCAAAGAGACGCAGCGTCAGATAAGTGCGCCAAGGCCATGCAGTTTGCGATGTCAGCAAAATCGTGCGCAGCCCCAACTGTGACGCAACGAAGAGCGGGGTCCCAACCGCCAAAAGAAGACTATACGCCCCTACTGCCGAGGGTCCGCCGAAAAGGTCAGACAACCAAACCAAGATCCACTTGGATAGGGCTCCTGCAGCGGACCCAACGGCGAGAAGACTGCCGACCAAAGCAAGACGACTAAAACCCTTCATTCACCGCCGCCTCGAACATCGGACGAAGTAGCTGACTAAGACACAAACGGAGGTGGGGACGCGTCACCATGAGAGCAAAGGTGTTCTGATCAACTACAGCGACGATCATTTAATAGCCTCATCAAGTAATGGAGTCCGAGCTCTCGGCCTGCCGCTACGCGTTCGTTCACGCGCGACCAGTCGGGATCTGGCGGCAGCGTGCCGGGGAAGGACTCCGAATCGAAGAGTCTTTCCTCAAGACCGACCGACGCAAGAAGAGATCGAAACCTCGCAAGACCGCGCGAGCGGTTACCGAGCGCGATGAAAGGTTTGTTGAAAATGATGGAAAAGACCGTTCCATGAAAAGAGTCGGTGACGACGTAATCAGCGTCCGCGAAAGCAGCCAACCATGCCTCTACAGGCTTCATCCTGAAACGGCCCGGCTGCCGATCGAACGACGTTAAGCTACGCGCTGGTGGCGGCAGAATATCAAACGATTCGAGACCAAGGCTTCTCTCCAGGTCATGGACAACTGCGTTCGCACTTTCACTGCGGTCGAGTACGTACACGAATATGCCACCACTGCGGCGCGTGACCGGTTCGGGGCTAGTCTCTATCAATGATCTGTAGTCCTCGACCTTGAGAAGTAACGTTGGGTCGACGTGGTGATCAGCTTGCACTCCCCAATGCCGGGCACAAAGATCAACCCCCGTGTCTTCCCTGACAGAGATTGCGTCAAAAGCCCGAGCCAAGCGCGCTGACTGAGCAATTAGCCGTGGTGAATAGCGCACCAAATGATCTGCGCCAAACGAAGCTGCGTAAGACATCCGGATGAGGTCGTGGCCCACGGCGTAGTCCAAGAGCTGCTGCCGAACGTCGGCGTATCCCCCCCGCCATACCTGATCACTTCCTACGACGATCGCGTGCGTCTGCTGCAGCGTGACGTCTCGACGCGCGCGCGAGAGCCCAAATAGATCGATCGTACGCATTCTTTCCCGGACGAAGCGGCGTGTAGACTCCTGCACTGACGCGGTCCGCGTCTCATCTAGCTCAAGAGGTAATTGCTGGCGCGTGATACGCTCGCGAAGAAGCCGACGAATCTTTCGCGCCGCCACGCGGCCTGAACTGAATTTCCCCGCCGAGTCAATGGTGCGCACAGAGAAACCGAGGCCCCGAATAACTTCTTGAAGCGCGTAGGCCTGGGCTAGGCCGCCATAGTTCCCACCAAGGGGATACAGGGTAGATATTAGGACTTCTTTGCCTCTATGATCTGGCGGGAAAGACGCTGTGTTCATCGCGATGTAACTCCTCTGACTGCTGGCATGGTCGCGAGATTAGATCCACGTGTCGGTAGGTGGCACTTGGTGATTCAGAAACTCACTCAGGACGGAACTGTGAGAACATAGGACCGAATTGGGTGGACGTTTCGACCGGAATCGGGCCACCCGCCGCGAAAGACGACCGATCACTCGCTAATGTGCGATACAACATCATCGACTGGCAACCGGACAACATCATCGACTGGCAACCGGAACGACATCGGGACTTTCACGCTTCGAGGAAACTCCCCGACAGCGAGAAAAACGATCAGGCGCTCGCTAACAGGAATACCTAGAAGGCTCTTCACCCTATCCTCATTTCGACCCGTCATCATGGCGTTCAGGGGGCAGGCTGCGAGCTCCTCATGTTCGAGTGCCAGGAGAAGCGCCATAGTATAAATTCCACCATCAATGAAAGGCTGATTTCGTTCGGTGGGCTCCAAGAATGCTGCCAGATCCGTTGTAACCACCAACAGTGCTGGCGGTGTGGCGTAGCCGGTCATTCCCCCTTGAATCTTCAGAACTTTGTCAATCAGCACTGCATCGGTAACGATCTTTACCCGTGAGGCTTGACGGTTACACACCGATGGCGCTTTTCGTGACAAGTTCAGAGCAGGCAGGATCCGTTCCACGCTCAAAGGGCCATCGGCGAACTCACGGACGCTGTACCGACCTTCGAAAAGGGCCTTGAAGTTCTTTACTCCGTTGTCCTTCTTCGAGGATCCCTCCAAGACCGTGACCCCCGCGAGGTCGTCCGAACTTGACTCTGCGTAAGCAAGGGTTACTTCGTCGAAGATCTCACTCAATAGGGACGGCTCTAGACCGAGCTCACGATGAGCTTGCGCGTACGCGCCAATCGCGGATAGGGCGTTCTTGTAGGTACGACGCTCTCTACCGTACCCCTGTCGAGAGTATTCCTCCATCGCGAAGGCCAACTGCGTCAGTGCCGTACGACCGAAATGAGGACGGAGTACACTGTGACTAAGGCCCTTCTCGATCGCATGAGCGTGGAAAGTGAGTTTACCTTCTAGCTGGGAGAGGTTGGCGCCGGTGACTCTACGGAGACGGTACCGCCTGAAGAGGGTCGCATCGTAACGCTGCACCCTGCGACCTACCAGCGCCTTGAACACTGAACGCGCGCGCTTCAGTGCCCACTCCGGAGCTACGGCTACTACTTGTTCTCGTATGTTCATAGCTGGGATCCTCTTCATTCTTACAGTTCTTCCACACGCGTCATGCTATTAGTTGAGCGGCGTCCCAATTCAGCACTGACAAACTTTGATCTGAGAATGTGCCGAGTCAGTTCCCGCAACCAACGGCTGAGCACCACAAGCCAGGTAAGTGGCACCAGGCCGAGTCGGGCGTACACCCAGCCTACTGCCCTCATTTGCGGGTCTCCGAGGTCGACAGGCAGGTGCGGATACGACTCCCTCATGGCCTTAGCCCGGGCAAACATATCGCGATGATCTCTGATCACTCTCGATGCGCGAGCTGAGGCCAGACTAGAGGCAAGGGCTTTTATTCGAAGATAGTTCAGGACGGAATCCATTCGCGCAGAAGCGGCCCATTCAAGAATCCTCCTCAGCGCATCATGTACGTACATCAGTTCTTCAAATTTGCTCGGTCGAAACGACCGCGTCAGGGACCCCTCTCGTTCCCTTATGAAGTATCGCTTTCCCGAGATTGTTCTTACCCCTCGCGCACGGCTTAGGTAGCTGGCGTTGAAGAGCAAGTCCTCTCCCAACGAGGTCTCCTCAGCGAAAATCAGACCGGACTCCTCAATGAGCGAACGTCGATAGAGCCTTCCGCACGGCGAATTAAGGAGCTCGTTTCTCAGCACCCTCGACGCAAAATCGGCCTTCTCTTTAATCCCAACGACAGACTCCGGACGTCTAGCACCTTCGATCACGATGTCCCAGTTGGGCCCCATCTGGCTCATCAAACTAGCAATAAGCGTATAATCCACCGTATCATCAGAGTCGACGAAGCCTACATATGTCCCTTTTGCGCGCCGCAATCCGCTGTTACGAGCAGAGCTGACGCCCCCATTAGGCTGAGTTATGACGACTAATCGCGGATCGCGGGCCGCAATAGCGTGGATGATCTTGAGCGACGAATCAGTCGACCCATCATCCACGCATAGAACCTCCAGATCTGTCCAAGTCTGATCAAGCAAGGATGCTAGGCAGTCAGCTACGTATTTCTCAGTGTTATATACGGGCACGATGATTGAAACAAGAGGCATGGTGTTCATGCGGACGTCACCACCTGGTGGCTCGACTTCGGATTTCTGAAGAAGCACATTGCGCTTGGAGTCTGCGATCAAGGCCGATCCCATATCCACTTGAAGGGATTAAGGTCTGGAGTTTGAGATACTTCGTAATACCAGACTACCCCGAATAACAGAATGATCCCCACACGTGCCCACTGACGCAACAGGGGTTGCTTGAACTCTGTGAGTGCTGCAAGCGCAAGGGGCATGAAGATCATCGTATAGAGGGTGTAGCGGTATAGGTAGGCGCTAGTAGAAAAGGGGACTGATATTGCGGCGTGCCATACAGCAAGGTTTCGGTAGAACCAAGTCTTGCTATCATCCGTCGATTTGGGCGAATATGATGCGTAGAGAGCCAACGGCGCGAGGGCGATAAGGACACGCACCGGATCGACAGTTCGCAGAACATAGGCTGTCACGCCCAATCCCGTGATTTCGAGGACGAATCGCAAAATTTGCTCTGCGGCAAGGAAGCTCATCGCCGTGCCCACAACGATCCAGAGTACCCCTGAGATGCGGATCTTTCGAAAGGGTATCCAGTAGAGCAGGATGGCCACGGCGGCGCTCAGGTGAAACGAAGTCGCGAGAGCTACGACGACCGAATAGGCAAGGAATCGCCGCTGCATGATATAACGGTGCGCAGCAAAGATCAGACTGATGGCCAAGGCCTGCCGGACAGCGTTGAACGAGGTGTGCCACGAGGCCGAGAGGATGTATAGGCTCAGAACGAATGCGATGGGCCCGTCTGTGTTACGTAGATAAGTCCTCAAAGCCAGTCCAACAGTGATGACTGCCGCTAAGAAGAACATCATGGCTGGATCATCATTGATCCAAGAGGCGGCCACGGCCAGGAGTCGAATACCTGGCTCATCAAATGTTATAAGTGATGTGAGGAAACCATCCCTGTATTCTACGTAATTGCGCTCATACTGGCCGTAATCAGTACCCACCATCCAGCGCAGACCCGCCATCAGTATAAGCACGAGGGTGACGGTCGTCATGCAGAAAGTGGCGATGTAACGAAGGTTGAGGCGCCTCGATGTGACCACCCGTCCTTCGCTACCGAGGACCGTTTCTGCCACCAGGCTGAGACCCACCGTCACCAATATGGCAGCGAAATATGGCGCCATCAGGCTCTCCGTGGCACGCACAAGGATTTGCGGCGCTTGACTCGTGGCGTGTCGACGCGGGTAAGCTCAAAGGCGATGTGTCCAGATCGCTCAGAGCGGCACTCAATCGCAAGTCGCCGAGTTCCCTCGCTCGCAGGCCTCACTTCCAAGCCACGCCCTCGTCATGTACGGAAGAGTAGTATCCGGCATATGCATCGGCTCTTGACAGGGGGACATCGTTCAGAACAATGCCGAATATCGTCACTTCACCGGCCCTGAGGAGTTCAACTGCCCCCTCCAATTGTGTTGTCTTAACGACACCGGAGCGTACCACCACCACGGCTCCGCCCGCCTGCGCGGCGAGTACAACAGAGTCTGTGACGGGCAGGAGGGGAGGTGCGTCGAAGACTACGTAATCGTACTGTCGCTCGACGGACGTGAGTAAATGGGCCATGGCTTCACTACCCAGCAGTTCCGAGGGATTTGGAGGCACCGTGCCCGCTGGCAGCACGGCCAAACGTCCCGGAATGACGTTGATGACGAGCTCTTGGAGTCTGCCCCGCCCGGTAAGCACGTCCGAAAGCCCCAACTGGCTGTCGAGCCGCATGCGGTTAGCTACCTGCGGGCGTCGCAGGTCAGCGTCTACTAACAGTACCGATTCGCCTGCTTCAGCCAAGACGCGCGCGAGGTTGGTCGCGGTCTGCGTCTTACCCTCCCCCGCGACCGAAGAGGTGACGACCATGGAGGAGCGGCGTTCGCCTCCTAACCCGACAAACCCGACGTTGGTGCGCAACCGCCGGTAAGCCTCGGCGTTCGCCCATGCCACGCCGTCGACCGGCGCTGCCCTATCGGCAGACGTGTCAATCGTGTTGATCGAAGCGAGCACCGGAGCTTCAGTAATCTCCGCGACATCATCGGTCGTGCGGACACGCGTGTCCAGCACACTCCGGAGAATTGCCTGCCCGAGGCCAAGCACCACGCCGAGCAGGCCACCCAAAGCCAAGTTCAATGCAGGGCGCGGCGCGGACGGTGAAGCGGGGATGAGCGCGGAGTCGATAACTGTGGCGCTGACGAGCCGATTGCCTTCTGGGCCTGGGGGCGCGAGTTCATCAACGGCGTTCAGCAGGCTGTTGGCAACGGCGTTGGACAGCTCAGCCGCTCCTGTGGCCGAATCGTCCTCGGCGGCAATCTTGATGATGGACGTCGACGCCGGTGCCGAGACGCTCAGCTTGCCGGCTAGCCTCGCGGGCGTGCTGTCGAGTTCAAGTTCCTGGATCACTGGATCCAGGACGAGTGCAGTGGTCGCCACGCTCACATAAGAGGTGACTTGACGCTCTGCATATGTGGCGCCTTGTGAGAGTTCACCCGCGGTGCCACCGCTCTCCACAGTGAGGAACACCGATGAGGTGGACGTGTAAGTGGGCTTCTGCAACAGAGTGAAGAGCGCAGCCAGGACGATGCAGGCGAGGACCGTCGCCAGTGTGCTCCTCCAGTATCGACGAACGATCTGCAAGTACTGCTGGAGCTCCATCAACCAATTCCCTCTGTGTGTACACACGCCCGGCAACGGCCGGGTTCACCATCCAGACGCGCTCGTTCGCCGCGATAGAGAACGATGCAACGCGCCCTAGACTAACCTCAAACCGGTCACCCGCTGAATCGCGACAGGAAGACAGGCAATGCGTTTCACCCGCGACTTGAGCAAGCTGAGCATCATCGGCTTGGTCGTCCTCGCCGTCCTCGCGGTCGTTCTGAGCGCCGCCGCCCTCCTGTCCACCCGTACGGTCCCGGCCGAGCCCGCGCCTACTCGAGCGCCTGTGGCGCCGGATTCCTCACCCGAAACTCCGTCGGCCGAACCCACCCCGGCGCCCACTCCAGAGCCAAGCAGCGAGCCAACCTCTGCAGCGCCGAACGAAGAGCCGACGAGCGACGCCCCCTCGCTAGAGCCGACAGAATCCGAGAGCGCGGCAACCAGCGGCAACACCGTGGTGGTGATCGGCGATTCCTTCTCCCTCGGTGAGGAGGCTTGGGTCTCCACCGCCGCAGAGGAACTCGGCTGGGGCGACGTGGTCAACCTCGCCTCTCCCGGTCGCGGGTATCTGTCAGCCCCGCGAAGCTGCGACTTCGAACCCTGCTCGCGGTTCGGCGGCTCGGTGGACCTCATCGCGCAGGCCCAGCCCGAACTCGTCGTCACCTTCGGCGGCACGGCGGACGGCGACTACGCGCTCGACGATGCCCCGTCGGACTACTTCGCGGCGCTTCGCGAGGCGCTGCCCGACGCGGAACTCGTCGCAATCAACCCGGTCACCGGCGACTCGCCCGCCCCGTACTGGCTCACGCTCCACGCGAAGAACATCCGCGCTGCGGTGGAGGCCGTCGACGGCACCTTCATCAACGTCGGCCAGCCCGGCGCGGGAGACGGCGACACCCTCACCGCCGAAACCCAGGACGAAATCGCGCGCGCCGTCGTCGAAGCCCTGTCCTGATCCATCCAGTAGGAACCGCTGCCTTGGCTGAACTTTCCATCCGCCCCACCGACATCCCCGGGCTGCTCGTCATCCACCTAGGGCTGCAGCCCAACGACGACGGCTGGTTCAAGGAGGGCTGGCACCGCGCCAAGATGACATCCCTCGGGCTCCCCGACTTCGACCCCGTGCAGTACAACGTCACCCACGTCGTGAACCGCGGCACCACGCGAGGGTTCCTCGCCGAGCCATGGGACCGAATCGTCGGGATGGAGCGCGGGCGGGCCTTCGGGGCGTGGGTGGACCTGCGGGAGGGTGAACACTTCGGCCGCACCTTCACCGTCGAGCTGCACCCCGGCATCGCCGTCTTCGTCCCACGCGGCGTCGCCACCGCCCACCAGACCCTCGAGGACGACAGCACGTACACCTACCTGCTGGAGCAGCACTGGACCCCCGAGGGGCGCAGCCGGGCGGGCGCCGTCGACCTCTTCGACCCCGCTCTCGGCATCGAGTGGCCCATCCCCCGCGCCCGGGCCGTCGTGGCCCACCGCGACACCCTCAACCCGCCCCTCGCGCTCGCAACCCCGATGGCTCCACGGCGCACCCTAGTCGCCGGCACCGAGACGCCCCTAGGCCGGGCCATCCTCGCAGAACTCCCCCACGCCGACGGCATCACCACCGCCGAGCTCGCCCCGCGTGCGGCCTCTTCAGTGGACCTCTCCGCGTACGACGTGCTGCTCAGCGCCCACGGCGACGTGGCCACCGGCACCCCCGACTCCCCCCAGCGCCCCGACCCATGGCACCAGGCCGCCGAGCGGTTCCAGCGCCTGGCCGACGTGGCCCGCCGCCATCGCATGCGCCTCGTCCACCTCACCAGCGACCCGATCTTCGAGCGCGCAGCCCCCATCCACGGTGACGACGCCGTGCTGAGCATGGACAGCGCCCGGGGACGGGCGCTCGCCGCCGGCGAACTCATCGCCTCCACCGTGCCCCGCGCGTTGATCATCCGCACCGGCTGGGTGATGGGCAGGACGGAGAGCTTCGTCGAACACATGGCGGTCGCCGCCCGGCGCGGCACCTCACCGACCGTGATCCGCGACCGCCACGGACGCCTGACGTTCGCCGACCAGCTCGTCGCCGCCATCAACCACCTGCTTGACCTCGGCGCGGCCACCGGGACGTACAACGTGACCGGCGACGGCAAGATCGTGAGCTGGTTCGACGTGGCGCAGCGCGTGTTCCAACTGAGCGGCGCGGACACGTCGCTCGTCCGGGGCGTACCGGCTCCCGAGGACGACGACCCCGGCGACGGCGGCGTGTTGGCTCTCGACCGTCTCAAGGAGGCAGGCTTCCGCCCGGGCAATGCCTGGCTGCAGATCGCCGACCACCTCCCCCGTCCTGCGGAGCAGCCACGCCCGCTGGACGTCTCGGCAGCGGCGACGATGGGCGGCTCCGAGGTCGGGCGAACGAAACCATTCAAGGTGTTGTTCGTCTGCACCGCCAACATCTGCCGCTCCGCCTACGCCGACGTGGTGGCCCGCGGCCGCGCCGTGCCGGGGCTGGAGTTCTCGTCGGCCGGGACGCATGCCCTCGTAGGAGAGGGGATCGACCCGCCGATGGCCGGGCACGTCAGCAGCGGGGACACGTCGGCGCACCAGGCACGCCAGCTCACCCGCGATCTGGTCACCGATACCGACCTCATCCTCACGATGGCGGCCGACCACCGTCGCTGGATCCTCGACGAATGGCCCATGCTCGGCCGCAAGGCGTTCGTGATCGGGCACGCGGCCCGTGTCCTGGCGCAACTGCCTCCCGAAGTGACCCTCGAGGGGCTCGTTGACTATCTTTGGTCCCACCGGTCCTCGGAGGTCGGCGACGACGTCGCAGACCCGTACCGCCGAGGCCCGGAGGCGGCCGCCACGGCCGCCCGCCAGATCGACGCGAACCTGGACGTCATCGTCGACAGTCTCGAGCGGCTCGGAGCCAAGAAAGAGGAACACAGATGAGTGTCGAGGGCTTCTTCAACCACGACGATGATGGCAGCGAGAACCGCCCCCGCCGCGCAGCCACCCGCAAGCAGCGGCTCCGTGACAGCAAGGTGTTCGTCGCCGTCATGGTGCTCCTCGCGCTCGTACTCGTAGCGGTCGTCGCGATTGTCGGCTACTACGGCAAGGCCACCGTCGACGGGCTGAACTCGATCCAGCGGGACCCGTCGCTCGCGCCCACCGAAGGCGCGTCACGTCCGGCACCGGTGCCGACGAAGGAGGGCGAATCCGATCCGCCCATCAACATCGTGCTGATGGGGTCCGACACGCGCGGCGGCGAGCGCGGCCGCTCCGACGTGTTGCAGCTCCTGCACGTGCCCGGCGACCGCTCCGGCTCCTACCTCATGAGCATCCCGCGCGACACCTGGGTGCAGATCCCCGGCCGCGGCAACGCGAAGATCAACGCGGCCTACTCCTACGGGGGCGCCGGCCTCACCATCGAGACCATGGAGGCCCTGCTCGACGTCCCCATGGACCACACGGTGATCATCGACTTCGAGGGCTTCACCCGCGTCATCGACGCCCTCGGCGGCGTGACCGTGCAGAACCGTCACGCGACCAGCAGCGGCGGATTCACCTTCCCGGAGGGACAGGTGGAGCTCACAGGTGAGAGCGCCCTCGTGTTCGTCCGGGAGCGATACAACCTCCCACAAGGCGACTTCGACCGCGCCGAGCGGCAACGCGCCGTGGTCATGGCCGTCGTCGACAAGCTCGCCTCCGCCGGTACCCTGACCGATCCCGGCAAGTTCCGCGACGCCATCACCACGCTCGGCCCGAACTTCACCGTCGACGCCGGGCTCACCAACCAGGCGATCATCGACCTCGGTCTCGGCCTCGGCACCAACGCGAACAACATCAAGTCGTTCCAGTTCCCGGTGGCCGGCACCGACACCTCGTCCGACGGCCAGTCGATCGTCGTCGTGGACTCCGACCGCATCGTCAAGCTCAAGGACGCCCTGCGCAACGACGACATGGCCAGCTACTACGAGCAGTACCGCTAGTCGACGATGCGCGTCCTGCGGTCGAAGCGGTGGTGGACCGCCGTCGGCTTGGTCCTGCTGGCTGGGCTGGCGATCACACTGAGCGCACTAGCGCTCACGTCCACCCGTCCGGTCGACGCCGGACCGCGCCCGGTCGCGCCACTCGCTCCGTCGGCAGAGCCCTCGACCAGCCCGTCGCCGTCCGGGGCTTCGCCGTCGCCGACACCGGTGCCTTCATCGCCCGCCCCATCGCCGTCCTCCTCAGCGTCCGTTTCCGCTGACGCCGAGGTGGGACAGGATGCCGTGTCGACGTCGGCGGCCGAGGTGACGCCTCCAGCCCAGCGGGCGACCGAGTCGTCGAGCACGCCTGCTCAACGCCCGCAGCGGCGCACCGTGCCCGTGTCCACGCCAACCGCCTCAACGCCCAGCGAGGCGGCGTCGACGACTGCTCCCGCGCCGACGACGGCCGAGCCCTCACCGTCGGAACGCCCCTCGTCGACCGCACCGGAGCCCGGGCCGGAACCCACCGAGACCGAGGTCGAGTCCCCGCCCCCTCTTCTTCCCGAGCCGCCGCCCATCGTGACCTTCGAGCCCGAACCGTCGCCGGAGGAGTCGGTGGAGGGCTGAGGCAGCCGCCGGCCCCTTCGAGACGTCGCTCCGCTCCTCCTCAGGGACCGGTTGGCCTGGCCCTTCGAGACGTCGCTCCTCTCCCCCTCAGGGACCGGTTGGCCTGACCCTTCGAGACGTCGCTCCGCTCCTCCTCAGGGATCGGTTGGCATGCACCTCCCCCAACCGGAACTCGGTAGGACCATAGGCAATTTCCGGCACCAGAAGGCGCCGATGGACACGGACTCGTAGAGTTCGAAGGACCACGGAAAGTTGCCAACGAGGTGAGCGAGAGATGTCGAAGAACGCAAGCAAGAGCACCGGCACCCTCTCGAGGGGGAAGGTCTTCGCCTACTCGCTGGGCGACGTGGCGAACAACCTGTCGTTCATGATGACCTCGATGTTCCTCATGGTGTACATGACCGACATCGCGGGCCTCTCCGCCGGCGTCGCGGGCACCATCTACGGCATCACGAAGATCTGGGCCGGCGCGGCGGACCTCATCGCCGGCCAGACCGTCGACCGGATCAACACGCGCTGGGGCCGCCTCCGCCCGTGGCTGCTGTTCGGCTCCACGCCGCTGGCGATCGTGTTCGTGCTGCTGTTCAGCGCCCCGGCCGGCCTGAGCCCGGCGCTCACCGTCGCCTGGATCTTCCTGTTCGACGCGCTGTTCCAGCTCGCCTACTCGTTCGTCAACATCCCCTACGGCTCGCTGTCGGCCGCAATGACGCAGGACTCCGTCGACCGCTCCAAGCTCTCAGGCGCCCGGTCCATCGCCTCAGCCGTCACCGGCGTGCTGCTGTCGGCCGTCGTCGCGCCGCAGTTCAACGACACCACCGGCGACGACGTGCGCCTGCGCTTCACGCTCACGACGATCGCGCTCGCGGTCCTCGCCGTGATCCTGTACCTGATCTGCTTCAAGAACGCGCGTGAGGTGGTGCCCCGCAGCGCCACCAAGATCTCCCTGAAGCGCACGATGACGATGATCCGCCAGAACCGGCCGCTGATCGTCCTCTGCCTCGGCGCGTTCTTCCTGCTCGCCTCGATCTTCACGATGAACGCGGTGGGCATGTACTACGCCCGCTACGTCCTCGGCAACGCCGCCTGGTACACGTTCCTCGCCCTCGCCCAGACCGTCGGCACCGTCATCGTCGCCTCCCTCGTGCCCGGCATCACCACCCGCTTCGGCAAGCGCAACGGCTACGTCGGCGCCGCGGTCGTCATCACCATCGCGTTCGTCCTCATCTACTTCGTCCCCGACGGCAACCTCGTCTTCGCGATCGTCGCCTGGTTCCTCTTCGGCCTCGGCAGCGGCGGCACCAACGCGCTGATGTTCTCCATGCAGGCCGACACCGTCGACTTCGGCGAGTGGAAGACCGGCCTCCGCGCCGAGGGCGGCTCCTACTCGATCCTCTCCTTCATCCGCAAGACCGGCCAGGGCGTCGGCGGCTGGGCCGGCGCGGCCGTGATCGGCGCGTTCGGCTACGTCGGCGGCGCCGAGGTGCAGTCCGAGTCCGCGCTCCAAGGCATCCGCCTCGCCACCGGCATCCTCCCCGCCGGTCTCGCGATCCTCGCCCTCGTGGTCATGCTCTGGTACAACCTGAGCGTCGACGAGCACCGCGGCATCGTCCGCGAGCTCAACACCCGCCGCTCCGAGGGCGCGGTCAGCACTGCCTACGGCGTCGACCTCGGCCGCGTCGTCGTCGAGGAGCTCGGCGACCAGCGCGACCTCCTGCTGCGCCCCCCGTCGCGCGGCGTCCTGCCCGTCGTCACGATCTTCGAGCTCGAGGGCTCCGGAGCCACCGACATCGGCCCCCGCCTCGCGGAGAAGCTCGGCGTGAAGTACGTGCCACAGAAGTTCAGCTCCGACGAAGTGGCCAAGGTCGAGATCTCCGCGCTGTCCTCCGACAACGCCTTCGACCGCTGGCTGCGCACCGTCTCCTTCACCGGCACCCAGGACGCCGACCTCGCCCGCGCGCTCGGCGTCGCCGAGGACTTCTCGCTCGCCCAGGCCAACCGCGTCGAGCTCCTGAAGCTCGCCGAGGACGGCGCCGTGATCGCCGGCCGCAACGGCGCGCTCGTGCTGGGCCGCGGCGTCGGCACCCTGCACGTCCGGCTCACCGCCCCCACCAACAAGCGGGTGGAGCGGGTGATGTCGAAGACGGGCCTCAGCCAGTCGCAGGCGGAGTCGCGGATCGCCGTCGAGGACCGGGTGCGGGCCGAGATGTCGCGCAACCTCTACCAGTGGGACCCCAATGCCGACGAGTACTACGACCTCGTGATCAACACGGGTACCGTGACCTATGAGCAGGTGGTCGACATGATCGTCGGCTTCTACCGCAGCAAGTATCCAGAGACGGACACCGAGGTAGGAACGAATGGCTGAGTACACCCACGGACTTCGTATCGAGAAGCACCGACTCACCCTGCCGCTCGTGTGGGGTGCGAAGTCGGACCTGCGGATGATCGACGTGTTCGCCCGCGTCATCACCCGCCGCGACGGCGAGGACCTGCCGTACCTCGTCTACCTGCAGGGCGGGCCCGGCAGCGAGGCGCCCCGCCCCGGCGACGGCAACCCCAGCTGGCTGAAGACCGCCCTCGAGCGCTACCGCGTCGTCATGATCGACCAGCGCGGCACCGGCCTGTCCACCCCCGTCGGCGACGAGCTGCTCGAGATGAGCGTGTCGGAGGCGACGGAGTACGCCACCCACCTGCGCGCCGACTCCATCGTCCGCGACTGCGAGGCGTTCCGCGAGCTGCTGGGCGTCGACCAGTGGTCGCTGCTCGGGCAGTCGTTCGGCGGATTCTGCACCACCCACTACCTGTCGAGGTTCCCCGACTCGATCGCGCACGCCTACTTCACCGGCGGCCTGCCCGCCGTCGGGCGCAGCGCCGACGAGATCTACGCGCTCACGTACGAGAAGATGGCCGAGAAGTCGCGCCAGTACTTCCGCTGGTACCCCGACGACGCCGAGCGGATGCAGCAGCTGCACGACCTCGCCTTCGACGGCGAACTCCGCCTCCCCAACGGCGACGCGGTCTCCCCGTCGATGCTGAAGAGCCTCGGCCACCTGCTCGGCATGAGCAACGGTGCCGAGCGGCTCCACTGGCTGCTCGAGCACGATCCGTGGAGCAACGCCTTCCGCCACGACCTCCACGACACGCTGCCGTTCCACCTGCGCAACCCGCTGTACCTGATCCTGCACGAGTCGAGCATGGCCGACGGGGTCCGCACGGCCTGGGCCGCGGCGCGCGTGCGGCCCGAGGAGTTCGACGAGGACCCCCTGCTGCTGACCGGCGAGCACCTCATGCCCGAGTGGTTCGACGAGCTCCCCGCCTGGCGGCCGTGGTCCGACGTGGCCAACGCGCTCGCCGACGTCGACTGGCCGAAGCTGTACGACGAGAACGCCCTGCGCCTCTCCGGTGCCCGCGGCGCCGCCGCCGTCTACTACGGCGACGTGTACGTCCCACTGGAGCACTCGATGGAGACCGCCGAGCTGCTGCCCAACGTGAGCGCCTGGGTCACGAACGAGTACGAGCACGACGGCCTGCGCTCGAGCAACGGCAAGGTCCTCCGCCACCTGTTCGAGCTCGCCCACGGGGAACGACTCCGCTGAGTCCGCCACCGGGGCTTCGAGACGCGACTTCGTCGCTCCTCAGCCACCGTTGGCGGCAGCTCAGTCCGGTCCCTGAGGAGCGAGCGTCAGCGAGCGTCTCGAAGGGCCGAAATCATGGAGTGAGATTTCTGCCACAGAGGCTCCTGGCGGGGGCCAAGTGGCAGGAATCTCACCCCATACTTTTCAGACCTCCTCGTGGTGGTGCGCCGTGGCCAGCCGGTTGAGCGCCAGGGCTCCGACGAGGAGGCCGAAGTCGCGCAGGGCCACGTCGTAGAAGTCGCCCAGGATCAGCAGGTTGACGATGATGCCGGCCAGCCAGGCGGCGACCACGAGGGAACCGATCCGCGGGGAGACCGCCACGAGGATGCCGGCGAGGATCTCCACCACCCCGACGCCGTACATGAACAGCTGCGGGGAGACGGGGATGATGTCGGTCGCCAACGGGGCCAGGTACTGGGTCCAGTCGACGAGGACATTGAAGAACTTGTCGAGCCCGAACAGGATCGGGGCGACGGTGAAGATGGTGCGCAGGAGTAGGTAGGCCTGGCGGCTCGAGCTGTGGAGCCCGGGTCGGACAGCCATGTCTGCCTGCTGGGTGGTGAGCATGACTCGTCCCTTCTAAAAGTAGGTGTCACCTATTTTAGATCTGCGCTACTCTTGAGTCAACGGTTTTTGTTTTTAGATCTGGGGTCACGATGGCCAAGCACAACCACGCCGAGACGCTCTCCGCCGTCGCCTCGCTCGCGGACCCCACCCGCCGGGCGCTGTACGACCTCGTCGCCTCCGCCGACGCCCCCGTCAGCCGCGACGACGCCGCCGCCGCCCTCGATCTCCCCCGCGCCACCGCCGCCTTCCACCTCGACCGCCTGGCGAAGGAGGGACTCCTCGACGTGAGCTACCGCCGGCTGTCCGGCCGCCAGGGGCCCGGCTCCGGCCGGCCCACGAAGCTGTACGCGCTGGCCGAGGCAGAGGTGTCGGTCTCCCTCCCCCGCCGCCACTACGACCTCGCCGCGGAGATCCTCGTCGCGGCCGTGGAAGAGTCTGCGGCCTCGGGCGAGCCGATCGAGGATGCGCTGCGGTCGGCGGCCACGGAGGTGGGACGCGGGATAGGCCAAGAACTCCGCCTCGACGACGCCCTCACCGAGCTCGGCTACGTCCCGGTCGAGGAGCCCGACGGCAGCGTCATCATGCGCAACTGTCCCTTCCACCGGCTGGTGCAGTCGCACACCGCCCGCGTCTGCGGCATGAACCTCGACCTCCTCACCGCCGTGGCCGAGGCCACCGGCTCCGACCGCCGCGCGGTGCTCGACCCCGCACCGGGTCGCTGCTGCGTCCGGATCGTGCCCTCCTGACGCGATGCGCGCAACCCCTTTCTGTCCCGCTCGCGCGCTGCTAGGCTCCGCGTGAATCCACGAGCGAGAAGCGAGGGACGAGAATGCGCTGGTTCGCAGTGGACACCGGCCATGAGTTGGCGATCATCGACCGCGAGATCGTGGCCCGCAACGACAGCGGCCGACAGCTGAAGTCGGTCCCGCCCAAGGCGAAGAAGACCGACGCGTACGCCCAGCTCGACAACCTCCTCACCTTCCTCCACCTCCACGACGAGCAGGCCGGGCGCGAGGTCGAGCGCTGGTTCCTCCGCTCGCAGTCGGTGCCGCTGCGGCTCGTCACCGAGGTGTGGGCCGACGAGTCGTGGCGGTCGTGGCTGCGCGACCTCGTCGTCGCCACCGACGACGGCACCGCCGGCCTGCTCCGCCACGCCGACGGCGAGGGCCTCGGCATCGTCGACCTCGACGGCGAATCCGCCACCGTCGCCGCCGACACCGTCCGCATCCCGCACCCCGCCCTCCTGCCCGACCTCGACGACTGGCGCGGCTTCGCCGCCGAGCTCGGCGTCCGGCAGCGATTCGACCAGCTGTTCCGCGAGGTGCACCCCCTCCCCGACCCGCTCCCCGCCGACCACGTCACCGCGGTCGACGACTGGGGCGGCGCCGCGTTCGAGCAGCAGCGCCACGCGACCTCCCGCGCCTCGTCGCTCGGCTACGGCCTCTCCGGCGGCTACATCACTACCACGATCCACGAGGCGGGCCGCCGCACCACCGCCCGCTACTGGGTGGGCGCCGAGCACCCGGAGGCCGAGGCCGTGACCGGCGAACTGCACTGGCTCGTCGACGGCGCGCTCGCCCCGGTCGCGCAGGTCGGCCCCGTCGCCTACTCCGAAGGGGTCCGGATGGCCCGCGCGATCCACGCCGCCCGCAAGCTCGAGGAGGCCAAGTGAGCACCGACGAGGTGGTCCTGCAGGCCCGCCACTACGCCTCCGACCTGCTCGGCGACCGCCGGGTCGTCCGCCTCGTCCCCGACAATCTCGCCGAGGTGGAGGACCTCACGCTGGAGACCTTCGGCCTCCGCGCGGACCGCGGCGTCCCCGTCGGCCACGTCCCCAACCGCGCCGTGGGCTTCCCCGCGCGCGCCATCATCACCGACCCCGCCAACGCCCGCCACGCCCTCAACCTGGTCCAGGGCCTGCAGCGCGCCGCCCGGCAGGCCAGGTCGAAGCCCGGCAACGCCCGCGACGAGATCCTCGCCATGGCCGGCCAGCTCGACCGCTCCGCCCCGCACTTCCTGCCGACCTTCCTCGAGGAGGCCGCCCGCCACTTCCTCGAGGCCGACAACCAGCGCCTCGCCACCCAGTTCTTCACCAAGGCCCGCGAGGCCGAGCGCGTCCACGGCCTCCCGATCGACCAGGAACACCACCGTGCGGTCCTGCTCGAGTTCGCGCTCGCCGGGGCGCTGAGCGCCAAGGAACTCGTCGCCGCGCTCTCCCACCTCGAGCCCGCCGACGCCCTCGACAGCTACCGGCAGCTCACCATCGACCGCGCCCGCGGCGGCCTCCCGCCGTCGGCCACCACCGCCACCGACCTGCGCCGCCTCATCAAGGCCGCCGGCGCCGCCGCCGACGACGCCGAGCCCGACTTCCTCGCCGCGCTCTCCCGCGAGGCCGCGACGAGGCGGGCCCCCGTCGGGTTCTGGAAGGGCTTCGGCCGCACCCTCACCCGCCTCGCCAAGGCGGACCCCGCGCTCCGCGACACCCTCTTCCGCACCAACCCCACCGGCGGCGACGTCGAGGGCTGGCTGACCGTCCTCGACTCCACCGGCGTCCTCGACGAGCTGCGCCGCGGCGAGCGCGACGCCGCGGACTGGGCCACCCGCATGCTCGGCAGCCTCACCTACCACAGCGCCTACCCGCGCGCGCTCGCGCTCCTCCTCCGCACGCTCCCCGGCCTGCGCGGCGCCGACGTGCGGCTCGCCGGCCAGGGCAGCCCGCAGCCCGAGCTCGTCGACGCCCTCCTAGCGGCGGGGGCGCGCGTCGAGCTGCCCGCCCACCTGTCGCTGGGGCTCGACCATTGGGTGAAGGCGTCCGAGCGCGCCGACCTCGAATTCCTCGCCGCCGACGAGGCCCTCGCCGCCCGCGTCAACCTCGACTGGCTGCTCCGCACGGAGGTCCCGCCCGCAGTGCTGCAGCACTCCGGCAGCCGCGAGCTCCTGCGCCGCTGGGCGCACCCGCGGCTCGGCTCGGAGCCGACCGCGATGGCCGTCTGGGAGGAGTTCCAGCGCCTGCGGCCGCTCATGGCGATGCCCGACCGCAGGGTCGTGGCCGACGGGCTGCGCGCCTTCGCCAAGCACATCGACGGGCCCGAGCTCCTCGCCGGCGCGCTCCGCCACGGGCTGCTGACCGAGCTCGGCTGGCCGGCGCTCGAGGCGGCGGCCGAGGACCTGCGGCGCGCCACGGGGAAGGCGCCCACCTTCCACGAGGCGTGGCCCGCGATCGGCGTCGCCGCGGCAGGCGGGGTGCGGTTCGTTGACGGCGACCGCGTCGTCGCGAGCGCCCGCTTCGCGCCGCAGGGCGCGCGGGAGCCGGAGAAGTGGCGCTACACGCTGGTCGACGGGGTGGTCGGCTGCCTCTGGGGCGGGTCGGGCTGGAAGAACAACCTCACCTGGGCGAGCGACCCCGCCCGCCACCACGAGCAGGAGCCCACCCACCTCGGCTTCCAGAGCCCGGCCGCCTCGATCGAGGTCGGCGGAGCCCGGCTCTGCGGCCGCGCCGTCCAGCGCGTCGGCGATGCGAAGCAGGTGTTCCTCAACCCGTCGATGACCCTCAGCGACGGCACCACCTACTGGACCCTCGAGGACACCGGCCAGGTCGCCGAGATCGACCCCGCCACCGGCCGCCGCGGCCGGCAATCGCTCCCCGCCGAACTGGCGCGGATCGCCGAGCCGCACCTCCGCGAGGGCTACCACCTCAGCTTCGGGCCCACGACGTGGCGACCCACCACCCCCACCACCGCCGGCTCCCTGCTGCCGACCGCCGACGGCGTCCACGGCTGGATCGTCCTGCGCGGCCCGCACCGTCGCATCCGCGCCCTCGAGGCCTCGGGTGCGGTGCTCGAGCTCGACGGCGCCACCCACGACAACCCGATCGGCCGCCTCGCCCGGCCCGGCGGGGGCGCCTGGGTCGTCACGCCCGACGGCGGTCTGCGCACCGCCGACGGCGCCGCCCCCGTCGGCCGCGCGCTCGACGAGCACGGCCGGCACCACTTCCTCCACGACGTGCACGGCTCCGGCTGGCACCAGTTCCGCGTGCGCGACGAGGCCGCGAGCCGCAGGATGCGGTCGGTGACCGCCCGCGACGTGGGGCCGCTGCTCAGGGCGAGCCACACGTCGGCCTCCTTCGGCCAGGTGGACCCCGAGAAGCACGGCGACGAGCGGCTCACCCGCGCCGCGCTCGCCGCCGCCGGCAAGCTGCTCGGCACCCGCGACGAGACGTTGCTCGCGAGCGTGGCGTGGCTCGCGGCGAAGGTGAAGTTCCTCGTCGCAGCCGTGGAGGCGACGCTCGACGTGCCGAAGTCGGCCCCGGCCGGGACGTTCTCCGAGTGGGCGCCGCGCCTCGACGTCGTGAACTGGCTGCCGCACGCGCACTGGGGCCAGCAGGTCACCCGCGACGACATCGTCGGGTTCGCCGCCGGTGCCCGGGGCTCCGGCACCCGCTCCTACGGGCTCGAGGTCCTGCCCGAGGTGGCCGCCCGCCCCGACGTGCTGCTCGCCCTCGCCGCCGCGCCGCTCCAGGACCCCGACGTCATCCGCGGGACCGCCGCCCTGTTCGGCGCGCTGAAGGACTCCGGCCTCGCGACGAACCGCACGATGGTCACCTGGTTCCAGACCGGCCGCGCCAATGTCGGCCAGCGCGATGCCGGCACGGTCATCGCGCACGGACGGCAGCGCGGGCTGGTGGCGCGGGTGGACTTCCGCACCGCCGCCCACTACGTCATCTGGCCCTCGGGCGAGTACCCGGCGAGGGTGGACGGGGCCGAGCTCGTCCTGTTCCTCGGCGCCCGCCCCACGCTCGACCTCGGCCACTTCACCCGCGCCTTCCGGAGCCTCCTCGAACGGGGCGGACCGCAGTGGGACCCGACCCGGGCCGACCGGCTCGCCGCCGGCACCGGCTGGTCCCGCGCCGCCGCCGCGCTGTTCCTCGCCGGCATGCAGGGGGTCCGGAGCTGGCAGAAGAACTTCCTGTCCAAGGAGCTCCGCGAGCTGCTGGGTCTCAAGGTGGCCGAGGCGGCGGCCGCGCGCGAGTTCCTGCGGACCGTCGACTTCCGGCTGCTGTTCGACATGTACACGATGGGCGCCGGCGACCCGATGCGGCTCGTCACCGAGGGCCCCGACATCGACGCGATGGTCTGGATCTGGCGGGAGCGCTCTCCGGGGAAGGTGTCGCTGCCCGGCGAGCTGCTCGCGGAGGCCGACCAGGCCGTCCGCTACGGCGGCGCCCGGATGCTGCAGTCGCTCGTCGACGGCGACGGCGAGATCCACGCGTCGGCCTCGATGCTGTTCTGGCTCGCCGCCCGGCTCCGCCTCGACGACCCGCTGCGGCCCTGGGTGGCCGACCGGTTCGAGGCCCTGGCCGACCGGGCCCGCCGCGAGACGTGGCAGCTCGACTGGCGGCCCGCCTCCGAGCGGGACCTGTCGACGATCTCGCCCGCCCTCGCGGTCAGCCCGCGCCGCGACTACGACCTCTGGACGCTCGACCCGGCCAAGGTCGCCGACTGGCCCTCGCTCATGGCGCAGCTGGCCCCGCTGCAGCCCCCGCTCGAGGGGCTGCAGCGGCTCCGTCGCGTGGTCACGCTCCTCTCCGGCGACGTGGCCCCCTACGTCGCCTGGCTCCGCCGGCCGGGCAAGGGCTGGGGGCAGGACCCGCTGGTCTCCGCGCCCGCGACGGTGGCCGCGGTCCGCGACGCGCTGGGCCTCGACGAGCCGTCGGCCCGCTACTGGCTGCAGCTGCTCGCGCTGCACGCCCCCACTGATGCGGATGTGGACCGGTGGAACGGCTGGTCGGCCCGCGACCGTGACCGGGCGGCAGCCCCGCTGGTGGCGCGGGGCTTCGTCGTGAAGGCGAAGCGGGCACGTGCGCGGCGCGCGTACTTCCTGCCGGGCGGCTGGCTGGAGGCGACCGCCCCGTTCCTGCCGATGGAGGTGTGGAAGGCGCCGCTGTACGCGCTGCGGGACGCGCCGCGGGTGGAGCCGGTCCACGAGGCGGTCGTCGCGGAGGTGCCGCCGGGCGAGCTGTTCGAGACCGCCTGGGAGCGCTTCACGGGCGGGGACCGGCCGGGCTACGAGGAGCTCCGCACGCAACCGTACCGACGGCGTCGGGGCTGAGAGGAGCGACGATGAGCGAGATGCAGGTGCCGCCGCCGGAGGTGCTGTACGCCGACGAGTTGGCGCGGCTCGCCACCGAGCCCGGGCCGCGCCCGCCGGGGTGGCGACTGACCCCGTCGGCGGTGGTGAAGTTCGTCTGCGGCGGGCCGCGGCCGAAGTTCGTGGGCGACGTGTCGCTGGTGGAGCGGTGCGTGATCACGCTCGCGGGCGAGCGGGCGCTGCTGCTGGTGGGCGAGCCGGGTACGGCGAAGTCGATGCTGTCCGAGCTGCTGGCCGCCGCGATCTGCGGGACGAGCGAGCTGGCGGTCCAGGGCAGCGCCGGCACCACCGAGGACCAGCTCCGCTACGGCTGGAACTACGCCCAGCTGCTGGCGAAGGGCCCGTCCGCCGACGCGCTCGTGCCGAGCCCGGTGATGGCGGCCATGCAGCAGGGCCGGGTGGCGCGCGTCGAGGAGATCACCCGCTGCCTGCCCGAGGTGCAGGACGCGCTCGTCTCCGTGCTGTCCGAGCGTCGGCTGGCGGTGCCCGAACTCGGCGACCACACCGTCCACGCGGTCCCCGGGTTCTGCCTCATCGCCACCGCCAACCTCCGCGACCGCGGCGTCAGCGAGATGAGCGCCGCGCTCAAGCGGCGGTTCAACTTCGAGCACGTCCCGCCCATCGCCGACCCCGCCGCCGAGATCGCGCTCGTCACCGAGCGCACCAGGCGGGCCGTCCGCGACGCCGGCGCCACCACCCCTGTCGACGAGGTCGTCGTGGAGACGCTCGTCACGGCCTTCCGCGACCTCCGCTCAGGCGTCAGCCAGGAGGGCTGGGCGGTGGAGCGGCCGTCGACCGTGCTCTCCACCGCCGAGGCCGTCGCGATCTCGGGCTCCATCGCGCTGTCGGCCGCGTTCTTCCCGCACGCCGCCGACGGCATCCGCCAGATCCCCGGCCACCTGCTCGGCGCGGTCCGCAAGGACGACGCCGACGACGGCGCCCGCCTGCTCAGCTACTGGGACACCGTGATCCGGCGCCGCGCCGAGGCCGGCCAACACACTTGGCGCCAGCTGTGGGCGCTCCGCGACCAGCTCGAGCCGTGACCGGAGACCCCCGCGCCGCCGTCGAGGCCCTGGCCGCCTGCGAGGCGGTGCACCTCGTCGGCGTCCGGCACCACTCCCCCGCGCTGGCGGCGGCGATGCCGTCGCTGCTCGAGGCCGCCGCCCCGGAGGTGCTGGCCATCGAGCTGCCCGCGGAGGCGCGCGGCTGGCTGCACTGGCTCACCGAGCCCGACGCGATCGCCCCGCTCGCGCTCGCGTTCGACGGGCCGCGCGGGCTCGCGTTCTACCCGTTCGCCGACTTCTCCCCCGAGCTCGCCGCCCTCCGCTGGGCCCGTTCCGCGCGCGTGCCGGTGGCCTGCATCGACCTGCCGCTGGCGGACGCCGGTTCCTCGGAATCGGAGGCCCGGGAGGCGCAGCCCCGGTGGCGGCGCGCGCTCGCGGCCCGCGCACGGGCGGAGGAGTTCGACGGCGACGAGACGTGGGACCGGCTGGTGGAGGCGCCGGCGCCCGGGTCGACGCCAGAGGCGGTTCGACGCGCCGCGCTGGCCCACGGCTGGGCCGGGCGGGAGGCCGTCGGCGAGATCGACGGGCACACGCTGCGGCGGGAGGCGTGGATGCGCGCGTGCCTGGCGGCGCTGGGCGGGCGGCGCGCGGTGGCGGTGGTCGGGGCGTTCCACGCGCCGGTGCTGTCGGGGGCCGGCTCTGATCCGTTCGCTGCGGGCGACCTGCGCGGGTGGGCACCGCTGGACTGGGAGGACCCCGTCGGCGACGACGACCGCGCCGGCTGCCTGGTGCCGTACACGTTCGCGCAGCTCGACTCCCGGTCCGGCTACCCGGCCGGCATCCGCGACCCGGAGTGGCAGCAGGCGGTCGTCGAGGCCGACGGGGACCCCGCCGCGATCCGGTCGGCGGCGACGCGGATGGTCACGCGGGTGGTCCGCGAGCTGCGGCGCGGGGGCCACCCCGCGGGGCCGGCGGAGGCGGCGGAGACGGTCCGGGTCGCGCTCGACCTCGCCGCGCTGCGCGGCCTCGCGGCCCCGTCGCGGCGGGAGATCCTGGAGGCGGTGTCGTCGGTGCTGGGGCAAGGTGCGCTGTCGGGCCGGTCGCGCGCGCTGGCCGGGGCGCTGGAAACGGTGCTCGTCGGCGCGCGGGCGGGCCGGGTGGCGACGGGGACGCCCCGCTCCCCGCTGCGGGAGACGCTCCAGGCGGAGCTGCGGGCCGCGCGGCTGCCCGCCGAGGGCCGGCACGCCGTCTCGCTGGCGCCGCTGCGGGAGCCCGACCTCACCAAGCACGTCCTGCTGCGCCGGCTCGAGGTCGGCGGCATCGCCTACGGGGAGCGGGAATCCGTGGCGCGCACCAGGGGTGCCGAGGCCGTGCTCGAGCGGTGGCAGGTGGCGTGGACGGCGGCCACCGACGCGAGCATCGAGCTGTCGGCGGTGAAGGGCCTCACCGCGGAGCAGTTGGCCACCACGTCGCTCCTCACCCGGCCGCTCGACGACGTCGACGCGCACGCCCGGCTGCTCGCGGACGCGGCCGACTGCGGCCTGCCCGACGTGGCGGCGCACGCCCTCGACGCGGCCCGCGCCCTCCCCGCGACGTGCGGCTTCGGCGACGCCGTGCGGCTCGGGGTGCTCCTCGACGACGTCGCCCGCGCCCGGCTGCCGGGCGCCACCCTGCTGGCCGACGACCTGCGTGCCCGGGCCGGGGAGCTGGAGGGCGAGTTCACGTCGGCGGCGCTGCGCGAGCTGCAGGGGATCCGGGGCTCCGACGACGAGGCGGACGCGGTGGCGCTGGGGTCGTTCGTGGCGATGGCCGGGCACTTGGAGCTGGGGCTGGAGCACGCGCTGCGGGAGGTGCTGGAGGACGGGTCGCCGCTCATGCAGGGCGGGGCGGCGGGGCTGGTCGGTGCGCTGGGCGCGCGGGTGGCGTCGTGGCTGGACCTGCCCGAGCACCGGGTGTTGCGGCGGCGGCTCGTCGGGCTGCTGCTGGTGGCGGGCTGGGAGCTGGACTCGTCGCCGGCGATGGTGGCGCTGGTTGAGCGGGTCGCGGAGATCGACGACGAGGAGTTCGTGCGGGTGCTGCCGTCGTTGCGGGGCGGGTTCGAGGTGCTCGGCGCGGCGCGGCGGCGGGCGCTGCTGACGGAGCTGGGCCACCGCTACGGGCAGTCGGCGGGGGCGCTGGTGCTGCCGCCGGAGGAGACGCTGGCGGTGGTGGCGCACGACCGGTCGGCGCGGGAGCGGCTGGCGGCGCTGGGGCTGGGGCCGGCCCAGGGGGCGGTCGCCCCGGTGGTGGGCACGGCGGTGGCCGAGGGGGCCTCGTCGGAGGGGGTGAGGGTGTACCCGGTGCCGGAGCGGTGGCGGCTGATCCTGGCGCAGGAACGGGAGTCGCTGTCGCCCGCGGGCGAGCGGCTCGGCAACTGCCTCGACGGTCTGTACGGGCGGCCGGAGACGGACGCGCTGGACGGGTCGGGGCGCGGCGCCGGCGATGGCCCGGCGGCGCTCGGGGTGCGGGAATGGGCGGCGGAGATCGAGGCGGTGTTCGGGCAGGCGGCGCTGCAGGAGATCCTCGGCGAGGCGGCGGCCGCCGGGCGCGGGGAGGTGCTGGAGCTGCTGGACCCGGCGCGGGTGCGGCCGTCGGTCGACCTGCTGACGACGGCACTGTTGCTGGCGGGGTCGTTGTCCGAGGCGCGGCTCGCGCGGCTGCGGCCGCTGGTGCGGCGACTGGTGGCCCAGCTCGCCGAGCAGTTGGCGGTGCGGCTGCGGCCCGCGCTCACGGGGCTGGCGTCGGCGCGCCCCACCCGACGTGCGGTCGGCCCGCTGGACCTCGCGGCCACCATCCGGCGCAACCTCCGCCACGTCGTCCTCCTCGACGGGCGCCCGCAGGTGGTGCCCGCGGCGCCGGTGTTCCGCCAGCCGCAGGCGAAGGCGTCGGACTGGCACCTGATCGTGGTGGTGGACGTGTCGGGGTCGATGAGCTCGTCGGTGGTGTTCTCGGCGCTGACCGCGGCGGTGCTCACCGGCGTGCCGCAGCTGGACGTGACGTTCCTGGCGTTCAACACCCAGGTGATGGACCTCACCGGGCACGTCGACGACCCGCTGTCGCTGCTGCTGGAGGTGTCGATCGGCGGCGGCACCGACATCGCCGGCGCCATGCACGTCGCCCGCAGCCGGGTGCGGGTCCCGTCGCGGACGCTGTGCGTGCTGGTGTCGGACTTCGAGGAGTACGCGGCGGTGGGCGAGCTGCTCGGGGAGGTCGACGCGATGCACGCCGCCGGCGTGCACCTGATGGGCTGCGCGGCGCTGGACGACTCCGGCGACGGCGCCTACAACGTCGGCGTGGCGCAGCAGCTCGCGGGCGTCGGGATGCGGGTGGCGGCCGTCACGCCGCTCGACCTCGCGCGCTGGGTGGGGCGGGTGATCCGCGGTGAACATTGATCCCGCCGTCGTCGCCGCGATCGTCGACGCGCTGCCGCCTCGGCTGCGGGGCCGGCTCGACGCGCTCGTGGCGGAGGGCGTGCGGGTGGAGGGGCGCGGCGTCGCGCTCGGCAACGCGACGGTGACGATCGCTCCCGTGGAGACCGTGACGGATCCGGAGCAGATCACCTGCGACTGCCTCCTCGCGCCGCGCTGCACCCACCGTGCCGCCGTCGCGCTCAGCTTGCCGGTCGACGACGCGGCTCCGGTCTCCTTGGGCGCGGCGGCACTGGCGGGCGACGTCGTGCGGCTCACGGCCGAGCAGCGGGCGGTCGTCGACGAGACGTGGCGCAACCTCGGCCAACTGCTGCAGGTCGGGATGGTCCGGATGCCGGCGACCCTGCGGTCGCACCTCACCGCCGACCTCCACCGCATGCGGGTCCACGGCCTCGTCGTGGCCGAGCGCGGGCTCACCGGGTTGCTGGGCGACGGCGGGGTCGCGGCCGCCTCGTCGCTCCTGTTCAACCTGTGGCAGCTGCGCCGCGCCGACGAGGTGCCCGCCGACGTGCTGGGCCGGTGGCGGCGGGCGTACGGCGACGTGGGCGGGCTGAGCCTGCGCCCGCTGGTGGCCGAGCCGGTGCTGACCGCGTCGCTCTTCGCCGGCGTGCAGGTGAGTTTCGTGGACGCCGACGGCGAGGCCTGGCACATCTCGCGGGTGCTGCCGGGCGGCGCCGGCGACGTGGCGGTGCGCTACCACGGCCCCTCGGACTGGGCCGGGCTGGCCGCGTCGCCGCGGGAGTTGTCGCGGCACGGGCTGGTGGTCTCCGGTGCGACGGCGAGCCCGGACGGCCGGTTGGGCGGCGGGCGGAAGGTGCGAGCGGCGCTCACCGATGCCGGATCCCTGTGGCAGGCGGTGCCCGAGGGGCATCACGTGATCACCGGGCGGATCGAGGGCGGCGGCCGGTCTGAGCTCGTCGTGGCCGGTTCACGGTTGTTCCTGGGCGACGTGGCCGCCCGGCTCGGTGCCGGGCCGGGGCTGGAGTTGCTCGCGCGCACGCGAGCGGAGGTCGCCTGCCTGGCTCGGGGAGAGCAGTTGCTCGGGGTGCGCTTCCTGGACGACGTGGTGCGGCCCCCCGAGGAACTGGGCGGCGTCTGGTGGCCGGGGCTGGACCGGGTGTCGCTCGACTGGGTCGGGGAGCTGCCCCCGGCTCCGCCCGACGAGCCGCCGCCCGCGCCGGACCAGTGGACCGCCACGCCCCCCAGCGTGGCGCTCGTCGTCGGCCGCTGGCTGGAGCGGGTGCTGCGCGGCGGGGCGGTCGTGCTGCAGGGCGATTCAATCCGAGCGGACGTCGCGTGGCTGGACCGGGCGGGGGCCGGGTTCGCGGCCGAGCTGTTGGAGCGCTTGCGTTGCGCGCCGCAGGAGGGTGCCCGCCGCTTCGACGGCACCTGGGAGCCCGATCCGGAGGCCCTCGCCCTCGCCTGGCTCGCCCTCGCGCTCTATTGAGGTCAAGTCACAGTGTCCCTCGGCCTTCACCGGCAGCGCACGTTGACCTTCTCAACTGAACCAGACCCCAAGTGATCGCTTCGTTGCCTTCCACACGGCGCCAGCAGCCCTGGATAGCGATCCGACCCTTCAATGAGTTTCACCGGTCCCATTGGCGGAATGCCGTCTTGCACGTCGCAACGTTGACGTACAGCGCCTCGACCGCTTGGAAACGCTATAGGCTCCTGCCAACCATTGGCAGTACGGAGAGGTACTCGGCATGCAAGAAACCGACCTAGAGATCACGTCTGCAGTAGACGAGATACTGAGCACACGCAAACAACTCCTGCCTCGGGTGGTGGAGCAGAGCGACCGCGTGCTGATCCGTACGCAAGCCGTGAACCGAGCGACCGTGCAACTGAAGAACCTGCTGAACCTCGAGCGCGATCCTGAGTCGCGCCAACGTATCCACGAGATCGCCGAGGATCTCGGGGCTCTCAAAACCGCACTAGATCGCCGGAGCCGCAGCCTAGAGACCCTGACCACGAGGTTCTCACGGGAAACACTCAATATAGGTGTCTCAGGAGAAGCACGCGTAGGTAAGTCCACAACACTGCAACGCTTCTCTGGTCTCACCGATGTCGCGGTACCCACCGGAGATGGACTTCCGGTTACAGCAGTCCGCTCCGAGATCTACAACAGCTCCGAAGAGTTCGCAGAAGTCACATTCCGGGACCAACAAGCGTTCTTTACACAATACGTCCGACCGCTTTTGGAATCGGTCAATTCTCTATTGAAAACTCCAATCACTGCCGACTCACTCACCAGCTTCCTAGCGACCGATCTGCCACAGCACCTTGGCAACAACGTAGACTCAATCGCCAGCGATTCGCTATCGCGTCTGCGCGAGGTCCAACGAGCGAAGGATACTTACCTCTCCCTCCTGACCGGCCAGAAACAGCGCGTTCCACTTCAGGACCTTCGCAAGTTCGTGGCATATCCGACAAATGAGGAGGTACGAGAGGAAGAGAGCGGTCGACAGCCTGCGTCGCGCGCTTATCTCGCAGTCCAGTCGGTGAAGATCCACACTCCATTCCCACGTCTTCTTGGCGCGAAGATAGGACTAGTAGACCTCCCCGGCCTGGGCGAAATCAACACTTCGATTGCTGACATGCATCTTCAAGGCCTAGAAGATAACATCGATCAGATCTTCACGATAATGAGGCCTACCGAGTCTGAGGGGTTCGTTAAACAAGGAATTGCGAGCAATATTGATCATCTACGACGGATTCAGCCAGCAATCCAAAGGCGTAGCGACTTCATCACGGCAGGTATAAATGTTTATGAGGGATTGAGTGAGACCGTCGAGTCCTTGAGGAGTGATTTCGAGAGGAAAATCAACGGTGCCCAGCAGTCCGACCGCATTCAGGTCCTGACCTACTGTGCTGCAGAAACGAACTCGACAGCTGAGGTGCTGGTCAAACTGCTCGGGAAAATCGCCCAGAGACTAAGGCGAATGGATCTAGAAGTCTTCGAAGCTGCTACCGGCCCGAATGAAGAAGCGGACATTTCGGTGTCACTCCAGCAGGCAATTCGAGGTGTCGCCGACCTCGCTCGACGATTGCCACTACCGGACCGCCAACTGAACGATCAGATAAACCAAATCTGCGCGTCCATTGTCCACGAGTACAATGTCTACGAAGCTAGCCTCTCTGAAGAGGTGGGCATCAAGAGTGACTGGCATACCGAATTTGAACAGCGAGTGAATCAGATCAACGAGGAGGTGGAGCGCCGCTTGGATGACGGCTTCTTCCTCGGGAAAGAGTTATGGCAGGCCTCGGCGCACGGGCGGAAGGATTACTATAATTGGTATCGCGACGAATGCATGCGGATCCGGCGCGAACTGATTGCCGCATACAGCACGCTTGACACATTCTACGAGGATCGAGTTGGCAACTTTAAGATTGACTGCATCGAAATCTTACTCAAGAATACACACGGGATGCGGCATGTATTCGATTTCCGCACAAACGAGGATCCCGACTCCCGGCTTGACAAGATCTCCCGCAAGCTGGCCGCTACTGTTCCGGATCCGGACATGGAGTCGGCTTTAGCGCTCCTCAAAGCCGTTCATTTTAGTTTTCGGAACAATGTTTTTCTACAGATATCCAAACACCTGCAGGACCTATCCAATCCCCCGGAAACATGGGGCCACGACAACGTTCGATTGACCTTGGGGAGCGTTGGAGATATAGACACGAAAATTGAACGACTCTCCGGCTACCTATCTCGCGCCTCGACTGGAGCAAACAAGGATGTGCGAAACGCCCTACTGAAGAACGATGACAGGTTTCACGAGTATCTTTCGGTGTGCGTTTCATTTTTCAATGACTATCTCTTTCGCAAAGATTTCGAGAACTTCAAGCATGTCGTGATTCGCGGTCTCATCAAGGAGTACCGTGAGTTGATCCTAGGTCGTGACACCAACGAGAGCACCGACCAGAAACGAGATTTGATCGTTGCAATCAATAGCTCGTTGGAGACGGCCTCAAACGGCACACCGGACGCCGCGATGCGCGCACGTCCAAGAGTTGCGCAACCAGCACCGATGAGCAGACCAAAGCCCCTACTGGGAGAGCGACGCCTCGGGCAAGTAGTTAAGATCGTCTCCCGTGGAGCACTAGTCGATGTCGGAGGCCCACAGAATGGGCTCGTTCCCAAAAGGTCTCTACTCAGACCACTCGAAGAAGGAGCAACCATAGAAGTTGTGGTCTCACGGCTTCACGACGATGGGAAAATTACACTCGAAATGGCGGAACCGCTCCGCTGACAACTGGTTTTCAACCATAGAGGGATGGGACATAGGCGCCTAGTAACTGCCTAGCCACCGAAGGAGCGCAACAGCGGGCCTGCACAGCTAGTGCGGGATGCCGATGTCGGTGCGGTGGAAGCCCTGGGCGAAGTCGATCTTCGCGAGGTGGCCATAGGCGGCGGCGCGCGCGGCCTCGAGGTCCGCTCCCCTGCCGACGGTGCCGAGCACCCGGCCGCCGGCCGCGACGAGGTGGTCCCCGTCGAGCGCGGTCCCGGCCTGGAGCACGTAGGCGCCCTCGGTGTCGGGCGGGAGGACGATGTGGCAGCCCTTTGCCGGAACGTCGGGGTAACCCTCGGCCGCGGAGACCACGACGACGGCGGCCCCGTCGTGCCACTCCAGCGGCGGCAGCGAGGCGAGCTCGCCACGGGCGGCGGCGCGCAGCACCCCGGCTAGCGGGGTCTTGAGCAACGAGAGGACGGCCTGGGTCTCGGGGTCGCCGAAGCGGACGTTGAACTCCACCACCCGGGTGCCCTTCGACGTGAGCGCGAGCCCGACGTACAGCAGCCCGACGAACGGGGTGCCGCGGGCGGCCATGGCGTCGAGGGTGGGCTGCACCACGTCGCGCATCACCTCGTCGACCAGGCCCTCGGGCGCCCACGGGAGCGGCGCGTAGGCGCCCATGCCGCCGGTGTTGGGGCCGGCGTCGCCGTCGCCGACGCGCTTGAAGTCCTGCGCCGGCATGAGCGGGAGGGCGGTGGCACCGTCGCAGATGGCGAACAGCGAGACCTCGGGCCCGTCGAGGAACTCCTCGATGACCACCCGGCTGCAGGAATCGGCGTGGGCGAGCGCGGCGTCGCGGTCGGGGGTGACGACGACGCCCTTGCCGGCGGCGAGCCCGTCGTCCTTGACCACGTAGGTGGGGCCGAACTCGTCGAGCGCGGCGGCGGCCTCCTCGGTGGTGGTGCAGACGCGGCAGTCGGCGGTGGGGACGCCGGCCTCGCGCATCACGTCCTTCGCGAACGCCTTCGACCCCTCCAGCACGGCGGCCTCGGCGGATGGGCCGAACACGTCGATCCCGGCCGCGCGCAGGGCGTCCGCGACGCCGGCGACGAGCGGCGCCTCCGGGCCGACGACCACGAGGTCGGCGCCGACCTCCCGCGCCAGCGCGACGACGGCGTCCCCGTCGAGCACATCGATGGTGTGCAGGGTGCCGAGGGCGGCCAGGCCGGGGTTGCCGGGCGCGATGTGCAATTCGGTGACCTGGGGATCGGCGACGAGCGCGCGGCCGAGGGCGTGCTCGCGCCCGCCGGAGCCGAGGAGGAGGATCTTCACGACGCAGATTGTAGTGCGCGCCACTCGGCCTTCTTGGCCTGCAGCATTTCGCGCAGCTCGGGGTCCTCCATCACGAGGCGGACCGTCTGGCAGTCGTGGGGGCCGTTCGCGCCCGGGACGCACAGTGAGCAGGGGTCGCCTGGACGCAGCGGGCACTTGGGCTGGGCGAGCTTCGCCATCACTGACCCCCTTCCGTCTCCAGCCGATCCAGCTCGGCGTCCCGGAGGCGAGCACGCTCGTCGGCGCGCTGGATCACGAGGCGGAAGCCGATCACCGCCAGCACGAACACGGCGCCGAGCGGGATGGCCCACCACCATCCCCAGCCGATCGATTCCTGCCACACGGCGATCACAACGGTGGCCACCATGAACACCGAGAGCAGCGTCACGAGCGTGACGACGAGCCACCGCATCGTCAGATGAGGTCGTTGATCACGACCGCCTGCTCGCGGCCGGGGCCGACGCCGATGCCGGAGATGCGGCAGCCGATCAGTTCCTCGAGCCGGTGGACGTACGCCTGGCAGTTGGGCGGCAGGTCGTCGAACGTGCGGGCGCCGGAGATGTCCTCGGCCCAGCCGTCGAGCACCTCGTAGATGGGCTTCGCGTGGTGGAACTGCGACTGCGTCATCGGGTAGTGGTCGTGGCGCTCGCCGTCGATCTCGTAGCCGACGCAGACCGGGATCTTCTCCCAGCCGGAGAGGATGTCGAGCTTCGTGAGGAACACGTCGGTGAAGCCGTTGAGCTTGACGGCCTGCTCGACGAGCAGCGCGTCGAACCAGCCACAGCGGCGGGGGCGGCCGGTCGTCGCGCCGAACTCGCCACCCTTCTCGCGCAGCTTCTCGCCGTCCTCGTCGAACAGCTCCGTGGGGAACGGGCCCTCGCCGACGCGGGTGGTGTAGGCCTTCGCGATGCCGATCACGCGGTCCACGCGGGTGGGGCCGATGCCGCCGCCGGTGGTGGCGCCGGACGCCGTCGGGTTCGAGGAGGTGACGTACGGGTAGGTGCCCTGGTCGACGTCGAGGTGGTGCGCCTGCGCGCCCTCGAACAGCACGACCTTGCCCTCGTCGAGCGCGTCGTTGATGTAGCGACCGGAGTCGACGATGTAGGGCCGGATGGTCTCGGCGTGGGCGAGCAGCGACTGCACGATCTCCTCGGCCATGATCGGCCGGCGGTTGTAGACCTTGACCAGCAGCTCGTTCTTCTGGTCGAGCGACGCCTCCACCTTCTGGCGCAGGATGGACTCGTCGAGGATGTCCTGGATCCGGATGCCGAGGCGGTTGATCTTGTCGGAGTAGCAGGGGCCGATGCCGCGGCCGGTGGTGCCGATCTTGCGCTTGCCGAGGAACCGCTCGGTGACCTTGTCGAGCACCTTGTGGTACTCGGTGATGATGTGCGCGTTGGCGGAGATGAGCGGGTGCCGTACCTGGACGCCGCGGGTGTGCAGCTCGTCGAGCTCGTGGGCGAGCACGTCGAGGTCGACGACGACCCCGTTGCCGATCACCGTGGTGGTGTCCGTGTTGAGGATGCCCGACGGCAGCAGGTGCATGATGAACTTCTCGCCGTTCACGACCAGCGTGTGGCCGGCGTTGTTGCCGCCCGAGTAGCGGACGCAGAGGTCGACCTGGTCGCCCAGTTGGTCGACGGCCTTCCCCTTCCCTTCATCTCCCCATTGGGCACCGACGACGACGACGCTTGGCATGCAAGCTCTCCAATCACGAACGACTACCCGGGAACTTCCCCCGGGCGCGCCTCAGTCTACGACCAACCGTCGGGAAACGGGCACCGGACGCTTCGCGACGGCGGGAATCGCCTAGGCTTGGTGCGCCGGCGTTCTAGGAGGAGGTCTCGATGAAGAAGCTGATCAACTCGCCAGAGCGGGTCATCGCCGACGCGCTCCGCGGCGTCGAGGCCGCCGACGAACGCGTCCGGGTGGACCACACCAACCGCGTCATCCTGCGCGCCGACCCCAAGGCACAGGGCAAGGTGGCGCTGGTCTCCGGCGGCGGCTCCGGCCACGAACCCCTCCACGGCGGCTACGTCGGCCACGGCATGCTCGACGCCGCCTGCGTGGGCGAGGTGTTCACCTCCCCCACTCCCGACCAGATCCTTGCCGCCACCACCGAGGTCGACCGCGGCGCCGGCGTCCTGCACATCGTGAAGAACTACACCGGCGACGTCATGAACTTCGAGATGGGGGCCGAGCTGGCCACCGACCTCGGCGTCGATGTCCGCACTGTCGTCATCGCCGACGACGTGGCCGTCGAGGACTCCACCTACACCGCCGGCCGCCGCGGCGTCGCCGGCACCGTCGTCGTGGAGAAGGTCGTCGGTGCCGCCGCCGAGGAGGGAATGGGGCTCGGCGAGGCCGCCGCGCTCGCGCAGCGGGTCGCCGACTCCACTCGCTCGATGGGCATGGCGCTCACCTCCTGCACCGTCCCCGCCGCCGGGCGGCCGACGTTCGACCTCCCCGAGGACGAGATGGAGATCGGCATCGGCATCCACGGCGAGCCCGGCCGCCACCGCGAGCCGCTCACCGACGCCGCCGACGTGGCGCGTCAGCTCGTCGAACCGATCCTCGCCGATCTCGACTTCGCCGACGCGGACACCATCCTGCTGGTCAACGGCATGGGCGCCACCCCCCTCATCGAGCTCCACATCCTGTTCGGCGAGGTGATGGCGCTGCTCGAGGCCGCGGGCGTGCGGGTGGCACGGCGCCTCGTCGGCAACTACGCGACCTCCCTCGACATGGCCGGCGCCTCCGTCACCCTCGCGCGTGCCGACGCCGAGATCCTGCGCCTGTTCGACGCCCCGGTGAACACCGCGGGCCTGCGTTGGGGGGCCTGATGATCACCACCGCCCTCGTGTCCGCGTGGATCGCCCGCTTCGGGGAGATCATCGAAGACCGCGCCGACTACCTCACCAAGCTGGACTCCCCCATCGGCGACGCCGACCACGGGGCCAACATGCTGCGCGGCATGACCGCCGCCGTGCCGGCCGCCGAGAACGCGCCGACGATCGACGCCCAGCTGAAGGCGGTGGGCATGGCGATGCTGAGCAAGGTGGGCGGCACCAGCGGACCGCTCTACGGGACGCTGTTCCTCAAGGCCGCGATGACGCTCGGCCAGCGGGCCGAGGTGGCGCCGTCGGAGTTCGCGGCGGCGCTGCGCACCGGCGCCGACGCGCTCGCCTTCCGCGGCAAGGCCGAGCCGGGCGACAAGACGATGGTCGACGCGCTCGCGCCGGCCGTCGCCGCGCTGGAGTCGCACGTCGCCGAGGACTTCGCCGCAGCCGCGGAGGCCGCCCACCGGGCCGCCGACGAGGGTCGCGCGGCGACGACCGACATGGTCGCCAGGAAGGGCCGTGCCTCGTACCTGGGCGAGCGGTCCGTCGGGCACACCGACCCGGGGGCCACGTCGGCCACCTACCTGTTCCAGGCGCTCGCGGAGGTGTCACGATGACCGTTGGAATCGTCTTGGTGTCCCACTCGCGGGCGCTCGCGGAGGCGTCGCTGGCGCTCGCCGAGGTGATGCTGTCCGACGAGCGGCCCCACGTTGCGATCGCCGCCGGCATGCCCGACGGGCGGTTCGGCACCGACGCCACGGCCGTGATGTCCGCGATCGAGCAGGTCAACTCCGGCGACGGGGTGGCCGTCTTCGCCGACCTCGGCTCGGCGCTGATGAGCGCCGAGGCCGCGATCGACCTGCTGGGTGTCGGCGACGACGTGCGGATCGTGGCGGCGCCGTTCGTCGAAGGACTGACCGCCGGGCTCATCCGGGCGGCGATGGGCGCGAACCTCGACGAGGTCGTCGAGGCGGCCGAGTCGTCGATGGACGCGAAGTTGAGCGCGCTGGGCCGGCTGCCGCAGGAGCAGGTCGGCGAGCGGCGAGGCGGCACCGAGGTGCGGCTCGTCAACGCCATCGGCCTGCACGCCCGCCCGGCGGCGCGGCTGGCGGCGCTCGCCAGCAAGTACGATGCCGAGATCACGGTCAGCTTCAGCGGCCGGGCGCCGGTGAACGCGAAGTCGACGATGAGCCTCATGGCGCTCGGCGCGAAGCTCGGCGACACCATCCTCGTCGATGCGGAGGGTCCACAGGCCGACGAGGCCCTCGACGCCGTCGTGTCGTTCATCGCGCAGGGGCTCGGCGACCCTCCCGCGTGACGGGGCCCTCGACTACTAGTCTTGGGCGCATGACCGAGACGCACCCCAATCTGCTCGCCACCGCCGTCCGTGTGGAACTGCCGTCCGACCCCGCATTCGACGCCATCCGCGAGGCCGGCAAGGACGGGTTCCTGGAGGTCGCCGCGCGGTACCCGGAGTCGTCGCTGGTGTGGGCGCTGCTCGCCGAGGCATGCCTGCGCGACGACCGGCTCGAGATGTCGATCAGCGCCTACGCCTACGCGCGCACCGGCTACCACCGCGGGCTCGACGCGCTGCGCCGCAACGGCTGGAAGGGCAGCGGCCAGATCCCCTGGGAGCACGTTCCGAACCGCGGCTTCCTGCGCTGCCTCTGGGCGCTCAGCGTCGCCGCCGGCCGGATCGGCGAGGTCGAGGAGCAGCAGCGCTGCGCCCAGTTCCTGCGCGACTCCTCGGAGGAGGCCTACCGGGCCCTCGCGCAGTGAAGATCACCGCACCCGACGTCGCGCTCGTCTTCGAGGGCGGCGGCATGCGGGCCTCCTACTCGTCGGGCGTGCTGAACGCGCTGCTCGAGGCGGAGGTCTTCACCGGCTGGGTCGGCGGCATCTCGGCCGGGTCCAGCTGCACGGCCAACTACCTCATCCGCGACCAGTTGCGCGCCAAGAAGTCGTTCACCGACTTCGCCCGCGAGGACCAGTTCGGCGGCCTGTCGCACTGGCTGCGTGGCAAGGGATTCTTCAACGCTGAATGGATCTACGAGCAGACCAGCGACGAGCACCAGCCGCTCCCGTACCGGTTCGACCGCTTCCAGGAGAACCCGACGCAGCTCGCCATCGGCGCCGTGCGCTGCAGTGACGGCGAGATGGTCTACTGGACCCGCGAGGACATCGAGACCCGCGTCGACCTGATGAAACGCGTCCGCGCCTCGTCGACGATGCCGCTGCTGATGCCGTGGACCACCATCGATGGTGTCGACTACTGCGACGGTGCCCTCGGCCCGACGGGCGGGTTCGCCCACGACGCGGCCCTCGCCGCCGGGTTCGAGCGGCTCATCGTCGTGACGACCCGCCCGCGCAAGTACGTGAAGCAGCCCCAGCGCGGCGGCCGGGCCATGCGCGCGGCCCTGAAGCGCTACCCCGCCGTCGCCGAGGGACTCTTCGCCCGGGCCGCGAACTACAACCGCGCCCGTGAGGAACTGCTCGACCTCGAGCGCGACGGCCGCGCCTACCTCGTCTTCCCCGAGCACATGCCCATCACCAACTCGGAGCGCAACGTCGCCAAGCTCCAGGTGATGTACCAGGCGGGCCTCGCCCAGGGCCGCCGCGAGATGAGCCGGATCAAGAACTTCGTCGGCCTCTAACGCTCGGTTTACCTGTCAGAGTGCGATTTACCTGCCGGATCCGGCAGGTAAATCGAACTCTCGCTGGTGGCTTGGTTTACCTGCCGGATTCGGCAGGTAAACCCGCTGGGCGAGGCCGGGTCAGGCCTCCCGGGCGGCGCGGACGAGCTCGCGGACGCGCGGGACGACATCGGTGCCGTAGAGTTCGACGCTCTGGCGCAGGTGGTCCTCGCGGACTGGACCGTTCGAGTACTTCAAGTCGAAGCGGTCGAGGCCGAGGGCCAGGACGGTGTCGGCGATCCGCTCGGCCACCGTCTGCGGGGAGCCGACGTAGAACGAGCCCCCTGCGACCTCGCTCTCGAACTCGTCGACCCCCGCGCGCGGCCAGCCGCGTTCCTTGCCGATGCGGTTGCGGTACTCGATCCAGGCGGCGCGCACGTGGTCGCGGGCCTCGCCGTCGGTGCGGGCGACGTGCCCCGGCGAGTGGACGCCGAGCGGCATCCGCTCGATTCCCGACTCCTGCTGCGCCTGGCGGTACAGCTCGACGTACGGCTGGAACCGTCGGGCGGGGCCGCCGATGATGGCCAGCATCATGGGCACGCGGTGCCGGACGGCGCGCAACACGCTCTCCGGCGAGCCGCCCACCCCCACCCAGGCGTCGAGGCGGCGCTCCGCGCGCGGCATGACCACTCCGTCGACGACGGGCGGCCGGTGGCTGCCGGACCAGTTGAACTTCTCGGGCCGGTCGAGGAGCTGCGCGAACATGTCGAACTTCTCCTCGAACAACATCTCGTAGTCGTGCAGGTTGTAGCCGAACAGCGGGAACGACTCGATGAACGAGCCCCGGCCCACTGTGATCTCGGCGCGGCCGCTGCTCATCGCGTCGAGGGTGTTGAAGCGTTCGATCACCCGGATCGGGTCGTCGCTGGAGAGGACCGTCACGGCCGTCCCGAGCTTGATCCGCTGGGTGAGGCCGGAGGCGCCGGCGAGGACCATGTCCGGCGCCGAGATGGCGAAGTCGTAGCGGTGGTGCTCGCCGAAGCTGATGGCGTCGACGCCCGTCTGGTCGGCGATGACGGCGTGCTGGATGTGGTTGCGGATCTCCTGGGCGGAGGAGAGCATGTTGCCGTACACGTCGGTGGTGATGTCACCGAACGAGTCCAGCCCGAGTTCGATACCTGCGTTGTCCGTGGTCATCAGTCATCCTCTGGGAGTACGGCGTGGCCGCCGAATTCATTGCGCAACGCCGCGATCATCTTCATCGCCGGCGAGTCGTCCTGGCGCGAGACGAAGCGCGCGAAGAGGGAGGCGGAGATCGCCGGCACGGGGACGGCGAGGTCGAGTGCCGCCTCGACGGTCCACCGCCCCTCGCCGGAGTCCTCGGCGTACCCGCGGATCTTCTGCAGGTCCGGGTCCTTCTCCAGCGCGGCGACGAGCAGGTCCAGCAGCCAGGACCGCACGACGCTCCCCTCCCGCCAGCTCTCGAAGGTGGCGCTCACGTTCTCGACCTCCTCCGAAGCCATCAGCAGCTCCCAGCCTTCGGCGTAGGCCTGCATCATGGCGTACTCGATGCCGTTGTGCACCATCTTCGCGAAGTGGCCCGCACCGTGACCGCCGGAGTGGACGAAGCCGTAGTCGCCCTCCGGTTTCAGCGCCTCGAACAGCGGCATGCAGTGCTGCACGTCGGCGGAGTCACCGCCCACCATGAGCGCGTAGCCGTACTCCAGGCCCCAGACCCCGCCAGACACGCCGACGTCGAGGAAACGCACTCCCCGCTCGGCGAGCCGCGCCGCGTGCTCCTTGTCGTTGGTCCACTTCGAGTTGCCGCCGTCGATGACGATGTCACCGTCCGAGAGCAGCCCGACGAGCTCGTCCAGCACGCTGTCGACGGCTTGGACAGGGACCATGAGCCACACCACCCTCGGCGACTCGGGAAGCTGCGCCACCATGTCCCGCAGGCCGCTGGCGTCCGACAACTCCGGGTTGCGGTCGAACCCGACGACGGTGTGGCCCGCGCGCCGCAGCCGCTCCCGCATGTTCCCGCCCATTCGGCCGAGGCCGATCAGTCCCATATGCACAGCACGAGCCCCTTTCAGGTGGATTGCTTCCACACTAATCGGGGCTCGCGCCTGTTGATGCCTTACTGGATCACTTGAGGCGGAAGTTCGCGCTGACGCTGCTTCCGTCGATGGTGCTCATGGTGACCGTGTAGCACTTGCCGGGATTCTTGGGCGTCTGCCAGTTCTGGATGAACTGGCCCTCGGTCGCGTCGTAACGCAGGACCGTCTTCCCCGTGGTGGTGAACTCGATGTCTTCCGCCTTGAGGCTGTCGGCAGAGCATGCCACGCCCGCCACCCTAAACGAGGCCACGACAGACGTGTCGGTGAGCTCCGTCTCTCCCGCAAAGACCTCAAACTTCAGCGGCACCGTCGAGCCGCCCTTGACTGCGTTCCAGTCCTTGCCCATGTCGACCGGCGACTTGAAACCGGAGATGGTCCAGGCCTTGACGCTGTAGCTCCGGGTCTCGACCGTCTGGTTGCCGGCGACGTCCGCGGCCTTGGCGGTCAGCGTGTAGTTGCCGACGGCGGTGCCGTAGCCGGTGACCTCGCAGCCGTCCGCGCCCGACAGGTCGTCGTCGGCGGTGCAGGTGGGAGCAGCCGGTACCGAGCCGAAATAGTGGCTCGACCCTTCGGCCGGTCCGCCGTTCCAGGTGATCGTCGGCTTGGTCCGATCGATCCTGATGCCCTCCTCGGTGGCGCTGGAGGAGTTGCCGGCATGATCGGTGCAGGTACCCGTCACCGTGAGCGCCGAGCCTTCACCGGTGACGGTCTGCGACGTCGTCGACGAGACCGGGCGGCTGAGATCATCCGCGCAGTTCCACGTGACAGTCACGTCGGTCTTGTTCCAGCCGTTCACTGCCGGCGGATTCTGACCGGCGTACGAGATGCGCGGGGCCGTGCGGTCGATGTTGATCCCGTCCTGCGTGTCGCTGCTCACGTTGCCCGCGAGGTCGATGCAGGTGCCGGTGGCGTCAAGGTCTTCGCCCTCCTGCGTGATCGTGCGTGTCAGCGTCTCGTCGTCGGCGTGTACGCCGGACAACTTGTCGGTGCAGGTCCAGGTGAGCGTGACGGCGGTGTTGTTCCAGCCGTTGACCGCCGCGGGGTCCTGACCGACGTAGGAGATGACCGGGTCGGTAAGGTCGATGTTGACCCCATCCTGTGTGTCCTCCAACGTGTTGCCCGCCTGGTCCGCACAGACGCCCTTGGCACTCAGGTTCTTGCCTTCTTCTTTCAGCGTGACGCTGGTGAGGGAGGCTGCCCCGTCGACGCCACTCAGGGCGTCCTCACAGGTCCACGTCACGACGACGTCGCCGTTGTTCCAGCCGTGGGCGTTGGGTGCGGTGCGCGACTGGAAGGCGAGCACGGGGTCCGTGAGGTCCACGTTGATGCCCGTCTCGCTCGCCGTCGCCCTGTTTCCGGCCGCATCCACGCAGATGGCGTCCGCGCTCTGGTTCGGGCCTTCACCCAAGACCGCCCGCAGCGTCGAGGCAGTTGCATCGACGCCGCTGAAAGTGTCCACGCAGGTCCACGTCACGACCACTTCGGTGTCATTCCACCCGTTGTCGTTGGCGGGCGTACGGGACTCGAGGGCGATCGTCGGAGCGGAGAGGTCGATGCTGATCCCCTGGACCGTGTCGACGGCGCGGTTGCCGGCGAGGTCGACACACGTCCCTTCGGCGCTCTGCCCCGCGCCGCTCTCGTCGAGCGTCACCTCCAGTGTGGAAGCGCCGAGGTCCACGCCGCGGTCGTCGGTACACGTCCAGGTGACGATCACTGCGGAGTTGTTCCAGCCCTGACCGTTCGCGGACGTGCGGGACTCGAACGAGAGCGTGGGCGCCGTCTTGTCGATGCTGATCGCCGACTCGCTGGCCGTCACCCGGTTGCCCGCACGGTCGACGCAGACGGCCTCGGCGGTCTGGTCCGCCTCCTCCGCGGTCAGCGTCACCGAGAGATTCGAGGCGGATCCGTCGACGCCCGAGGTGGCGTCGGTGCAGGTCCAGGTCACGACGACGTCGGAGTTGTTCCAGCCGTTGGCGTTGGGCACTGGAGCGCGGTTCTGGAACTCGATCACGGGGGGCGTCGCGTCGACGTTGATCCCGGTCTCGGTCTGAGTGGCGCGGTTGCCGGCGAGATCGAAGCACTCAGCGTCGGCGCTCTGGTCCGCCCCGTCCCCGCTGATGTTGGCCTCGAGGGACGACGCCGACACGTCGACACCGCTGAGGGTATCGGTGCAGCTCCATGAGACGAGGCCCGAAGTGCCCCACTCGTCGGGGCTCGCAGGGACGCGCGACGCGAGCTCGATCACTGGCGACGTGCGGTCGATGTTGATCCCGGTGACCTCATGGGTGGCCACGTTGCCCGCGAGGTCCTTGCATGTTCCAATGGCGCTGAGATTCGCGCCCTCCGAGGTCACCTTCTGGGTGAGCGTCGAGGCGGACTCGTCCACGCCCACGTCATCGGTACAGGTCCAGGTGACTACGACATCTCCGTCGTTCCAGCCCTTGCCGTTCGCGAGAGTGCGGGTCTCGAAGGCGATCGTCGGCGGGGTGGTGTCCTTCGGTTCCACGACCACTGGTTTGTTGACGACCACGGTGAACGTGGCGGGCGCGAGGTTGAACGTCCCGCCGGTGGTGTTGGTCACCTGCGACAGTGAGATCGTCGCCGTGCCCGCGGCAAGGCCAGTTACGCCGACCGATTTCACATCGCCACATGAGTTGAAGGTGATCTGTGCGGCCGACACCGAGACGATCGAGGTGTCGGAAGAGATGACGTCAACGGTGAGTGCCGTTTGCCCTGTCAGGTTGCAGCCGTTCTTGCCATCACCGTTGGTGGTCACAACCGAGTAGCTCGTGCCTCCGGGGTCGCCGACGTTCAGCGTGATGGTGGAGCCAGCAGAGGTGGCAATGGCGTGCTTGATGTCGTCCGCGTTGGCAACCAACCCGGTGGTTGCGAGGACAATGGCCGCGCCGAGAGCGAACAGCTTCGTTCGCATACGAGTGTGTTTCATGAATTCCCCCCAGAATCGTGACCGCATCTCCCCTGACGCGGCTGGCTGCAGCCTAACGGGTGGAAACCGTTCTGACTACCATTCCGGAAGGTTATTTTTCAGGGACTCCAAAAGCCTCAGTAGCGGCTGGTGAAGCCCTCGTCGCCGATGGCCTCGGCGTACGCTTCCTGGCCCTCTGCGGTGGGATGGAGGCTCGACGGCAGGGGCACCCTGGTGCCAGGCATGAAGGCCGGCGGAGCGATGTGGCCGGAAGGATTGCACGCGCCCATCCCGGCGAACTCGTCGGTCACGTCGACGTAGACGAGCCCGCGGTCGAGGGTGGCGAGCGCGGTGGCGGCGACGGTCCCCTCGATGATCTGGTTCAGCCCCAGTGCGGCGTTGTCGATGGTCTGCAGCGCGGCCGGATCGTAGGGGAAGCCGGCGAGGTCGAGGGTGGTGCAGGCCCCGGTCGTCGAGAGCTGGAACAGCTGCGGATACCCGGTGACGTACACCGTCGCCTGCGGGGCCCGCTCCCGGATCGCCGCGAGCAGGAGGCCGAGCTCTTCCGGCAGCTCGCTGGAGGCGACGAACGCCTGCTGCAAAGCCGCCTGGCACGACACCGTCTGCAGTTCGGCCGCGCAGTTCGTCAGCACGTCGACGAAGCCAACGTCGTTGCCGCCGACGGTGAGCGTCACTTGTCGGGCAGCCTCCGGCATGCGCGCCACCTGCTCCAACACCTCGTCGACCGTGGCACCGCTCTCGGCAAGGAACGTCACGCGGTGCGCTCCGACTGCGAGCAGCACGGGGTACGCCTCATAGGATCGCATCGACTCACCGGCCACACGCAGGGGCGCGAGGCCCACCCCCGCGGCGTAGGAGTCGCCGAGAGCGGCGTAGCGGCCGCGGTTGGGCGAGTCGTTGTCCGCGGCCGCGGGCGCGATCGAGGCAGCACCGAGCATGATCGCGGCGCCAGCCGCCGCGATTCCCCTGAGAACTCGGTGCACGGTGAGGCTCCCTCCAGCCATTGATGCTGCGAGCAGCCTACTCCGCCGTAACCTGCAAGTCACCGGTCCAGGCGAATGCCACCGCGTACGCGAGGTGGCCGTCGCAGCCCGAGGCCGCCTCGATCACCCCGACCCCGCGCGACGATGCCGCCTCCGCCACCTGCCCGCGCAGCAGCACCGGCCCGACCCCATCCCCGAACCCGACCTCGAGCATCGCCCAGGGCACACCGCCCTGCCACGCCACCCCCAGCGCCTTCCACGCGGCCTCCTTGGTGGCGAGCAACCGGGCGAAGCGGACGGCGGGTGACCCGTCGAGGCCGCAACAGGTCACCTCCGCGACCGTGAACCAGCGTCCGGCGAACCGGCCGCGCGAGAGCAGACGCTCGATCCGCGCGACCTCCACGATGTCCACCCCGACGCCGCGGAGCACCCCGTCCATCGTCGCCCCGGCCGTCAGTTGGGGGTGGCGTTCAGCATCCGCACGAACTCGGCGGCGACGAGGGCCGCGCCCGTCTCGTTGAGGTGGGCGCCGTCGTTGCTGTAGCCGGAGTAGAGCTCGGCCTTCACCGCACCGTCGGGTGCCCTCGACTCGAGCGCGGCGATGTCGAAGACGCGATCCGGCCCGTACTCGGCTCGGATGAGCGCGTTGTAGCGCTCGCGGGTGGCGTTGTCGTTCCGGCCGACGACCATCTTGATGTGGTCCTTGATGCCGTACGGCCCGGTGGTGAGCGGCGCGGTCAGGTGCACGAACCGCACATGCGGGTAGTCCGCCTCGAGCTGCGCCATCGTCGCCTTGTAGGTCTCGAACAGCTTCTCGACGTCGGAGTCCCAGCGCAGGTCGATGTAGCAGAACTTGATCAGCGCGACGTCCACCTGGTCGGCGAGCCCGCCCCGCAGCATCGCCTCGAAGTTCTCCAGCTTCCGGTACGGGTGGCGGTTCTCGCCGATCAGCGTGTGCACGAACGCGCCGCCGTCCTCGTCGAGCGACGGTATCTCGCCGATGTCGGTCTCGATGAAGTTCGGCGGGGCAACGTCGTGCGCCTCGTACAGCTGGCGCAGGCCGCTGATCACGTTGTTGCCCACCGACATGTGCCCGAAGAACACGCGCTGCTCGGCGGCGCGCTCAAGTTCCTGTGGGCTGACGCGGGATGCCGCGTCGTTGGGCGCCGCCTTGTACGTCGGCTGCGGGTCCCAGTAGAACGCGTAGGCGGCGGTCCCGAGGAGCGCCAGCGCCACGAGCCCGACGGCCAGCGAAATGAGTGGTCTCCTGAGCATGATCTCCCCCTGATCATCCAGACCACCAAGGTAACACTCAGCCCATGGTCTCCAACAGGGTCCGGACGGCGCTCCTGGAGATCTTCCCGTTGGTGGTGAGCGGGATCTCGTCGAGCACGTGCACGGCGGCGGGCACCATGTGCTTCGGCAGATGCCCGCGCAGGAAGGCAAGCACCTCGTCGGGGGTCAGCGTCACCCCGGGCACGGCGGTCACGGCCAGCGTGACGGCCTCCCCCGCGTCCGGGTCGGGCATCCCGACGGTGACGGCCGCGGCGATGTGGTCGTGCAGCAGGGCGGTCTCGTCGACCTGCTGCGGCGAGATGCGGTAGCCCCACGACTTGATGAAGTCCCCGGTGCGGCCGACGATGTGGATGAAGCCCTCCTCGTCGACGGTGGCGATGTCGCCGGTGCGCAGCCGCCCGTCGCGGAACTTCTCCGCGGTGGCCGCCTCGTCGCGGTAGTAGCCGGGCGAGATGTTCTCCCCGGAGGCGACGATCTCCCCCTCCTCGCCGGGCGCGACCGGCCGCCCGTCGGGGTGCTCGACGACGAGCTCCACCCCCGGGATGCCGCGGCCGATGGAACCGAGCTTGGTCTCCAGCAGTTCCGGCGGCAGGTACGACAGCCTCGCCGTCGCCTCCGTCTGCCCGTACATCACGAAGACGCGGCTGGTCGGCTGCGCCGCGACGAGCCTGCGGATGAGGTCGGGCGCGAGCCTCCCGCCGGCCTGTTGGACCTTGGTGAGCGACGGCAGCGCCCGGCTCGCGTAGCTGCTCGCCTTCAGCAGCAGCTGGTACGACGACGGCACCCCCGCCATCCCGGTGCACGCGTGCTCGGCGATCAGCTCGATCGCGGTCTCCGGGAACGTGAACGTGTTGCAGAGCACGACGCTGCCGCCGACCGCGAGGTGCGTGTGCAGCAGCGAAGCCCCGAAGACGTAGTGGAACGGCAGGATGACGAGCACGCGGTCGTGGGGGCCGAGGTCGAGGTACTCGACGATGGACTCGGTGTTGGCGCGCAGGTTGCGGTGGGTGAGCCGCACGACCTTGGGTCTGGACGTCGTGCCGGATGTGAACATGAGCGCGGCGTCGTCCCCGGCGGCGGGGCTGGCGTCCGGCCAGGCCGAGCGGCCGTCGGTTGCGAGCACCTCGTCGGTGACGACGGGCCGGTCCCCCAGCGCGTCCCCGAGGTGGCGCAGCTGGCGTCGATCGGCCAGGAGGGCCGCGCAGTCCACGAACTCCGCCTCCGCCGCCAGCTCGTCGCCGTCCAGCTTGTCCGACATCGGCACGACGACGCCGAGCTTCAGCGCGGCCAGGTAGCCGGCGATCCAGAAGAACGAGTTGGTGCCGAGCAGCCCGATGCGCGCGCCGGGCGGGACGCCGAGGTCGAGGAGCTCACCGGCGATGCGGTGGGCGGCGGCGCGCAGGTCGGCGTAGGTGTACGGGCGGCCGTCGATCACGGCCACGTCGTCGTCGCGTCCGGCGGCGAGCAGGAAATCGCTGAACAAGGCCACCACCCCGGTTCAAAAGGACTCTGGCTCAAGTCGATGTTCGGACAGTACACTTCGTTATCTACAACGGGGTACCGATTCGGGGGAAATTGGTATGGAATCGCAGATCACCCAGACCCTTCGTGCGTTCATCACGGACAACTACCTGTTCGGGGACCGTGCCCGCCTGCCTGCCGACGACGCCTCGCTGCTGGAGACCGGGGTCATCGACTCCACGGGCGTCCTGGAGCTGATCGAGTTCCTGGAGTCCGAGTACGGCTTCACCGTCGAGGACACCGAGACCCTGCCCGAGAACCTCGGCAGCGTCGCGGGGCTGACCCGCTACGTCTCCGCCAAGCAGCGCCAGGGGGCGGCATGACCAGGCAGCTGGCGCAGCGGCTCGTCGCCGAGTGCGCCCACCTGCGCCCGGTGGAGGACCCCGAGCTCGACGCGCTCCGGCGGGCCCTGCTCGTCGAGGACGTCCTCGGGGCGCGGCTCACCGACGACCAGATCGACCTGGCCCTCCTCACCGACGCCGACGCGCTGCTCGCGCTGACGGCGGACGCCCACGACCAGCCGTGACCCATGTGCGGGATATGCGGGGTCGCCTCGCAGGGCGCTCCCCCGGACCTCGACGACGTGCTCCCGATGCTCGGCGCGCTCGCGCACCGCGGGCCCGACGGCAGCGGCTGGCTGCGTGACCGCAAGGCGATACTCGGTCACACGCGGCTGTCGCTGATCGACTACGCGGGCGGCGCCCAGCCGATCGGCAACGAGGACGGCACCGTCTGGGTCACGTTCAACGGCGAGATCTTCAACTACATCGAACTCCGCGACGAGCTGCTCGCCCTCGGGCACCGGTTCACCACCCGCTCCGACACCGAGGTGATCGTGCACGCCTACGAGCAGTGGGGCGCGGGCTGCTTCCCGCGCTTCAACGGGCAGTGGGCGCTCGCCATCTGGGACCGGCGCGCCGGCCGCCTCGTGCTCTCGCGCGACCGGCTCGGCGTGCGGCCCCTCTACTACCGGCTCGACCGCGACCGGCTCACGTTCGCGTCCGAGGTGAAGGCGCTGTTCACGGACAACACGATCCCCCGCGAGCTCGACCCCGCCGGCCTGGGCGAGGTGTTCTCCCTGTGGTCGACGGTCGCGCCCCGGACCCCGTTCGCCGGGATCGCGCAGCTGCCGCCCGGCCACGTCGCCTGGTTCGACGGCGCCGGGTTCCGCAGCGAGCCGTACTGGCGGCCCGGCTTCCCGCCCCGCGGGGAGGAGCCCGGTCAGGACCTCGACGAGAACGCCGGCCGCCTGCGCGAACTGCTGGTCCACGCCACCCGGCTGCGGTTCGAGCGCAGCGACTTCCCCGTCGGCGCCTACCTCTCCGGCGGGCTCGACTCGTCGGTCACCGCGGCTGCGATCCGCCACTTCACCGACGCCGACCTCGACACCTTCTCGCTGAGGTTCACCGACGAGGAGTTCGACGAGGGCCCCTACCAGCGGCTGATGGCCGAGCGCCTCGAGACGAACCACCACGACGTCGAGGTGTCGCACGTCGACATCGCCGAGGTGTTCCCGGAGGTGGTGTGGCACGCCGAGTCGCCGCTGCTCCGCACCGCGCCCGCACCGCTGTTCCTGCTCTCCAAGCTGGTGCGCGGCTCCGGCTACAAGGTGGTGGTCACCGGCGAGGGGGCCGACGAGGTGCTCGGCGGCTACGACATCTACCGCGAGGCGAAGGTCCGAGAGTTCTGGGCCCGCGACCCCTCGTCGCGGCTCCGGGACCGCGCGACGGAGCTGCTGTACCCCTGGCTGGTGCGCAACCCGGGGAAGGCGCCCGCGTTCGCGCGCAGCTTCTTCGCCGCCGACTTCGACCCGTCCGATCCCGCTGCGTCGCACCGCACCCGCTGGAACTCCACCGGCGCCGTCGTGACGCTGCTGAACGAGGGCATGCGGCGCGAGGTGGAGGCCGCGCACGCCGACCACGCCGGCGCGATGCCACCCGAGGCCGCCGGCTGGGACTCGCTCGCCCGGGCGCAGTGGCTGGAGATGACCACCCTGCTGCCCGGCTACATCCTCGCGTCGCAGGGCGACCGGATGCTGATGGCGAACTCCGTCGAGGGTCGGTTCCCGTTCCTCGACCGCGACGTCGTCGCGTTCGCCAACCAGCTGCCTGCCCGCCACAAGCTGTTCGGCCTCGAGGAGAAGTTCCTGCTGCGCCACGCGTTCTCGGACCTCGTTCCCGACGCGATCCGCCACCGCCCCAAGCAGCCCTACCGGGCTCCCGACGCGGCCAGCTTCTTCGGCGACGGCGCACCCCCGGACTGGGTGCTCGACGTGGCGTCCACCGAGGCCGTGCTCGCCGCCGGCGTGTTCGACGCCGCACAGGTCCGGGGGCTCGTCGCCAAGGCCCGCGAGCGCAGCCGCCGCTTCGGCAACACCGACAACATGCGACTCGTCGCCGTGCTCTCCACCCAGCTGCTGCACGCCCAGTTCCTCGCTGGCCGCCGCGCCGCGCCGGCCCGGCCACCGGAGCCCGTCCTCGCCATCGACCTCACCGCCCAGGAGGCATCATGACCACCACCACCGACTTCGGCCCGCGGACGCTGGACCTGGACCTCGCCGCGGAGACGGACCGCATCGTCGCGATGATCCGCGGCTACCTCACCACCCACCGGCGCAAGGGCGCCGTCGTCGCGCTCTCCGGGGGCATCGACTCGAGCGTGACCGCGGCGCTGTGCGTCGCCGCGCTCGGTCCGGGCCGGGTCTTCGGGCTCCACATGCCGGAGCGGGCCTCGTCGCCGGAGACGATCTCGCTCAGCCGCTCGATCTCCGACCACTTCGGCTTCGACTCCGTCGTCGAGGACATCGCGACGACCCTCGAGGCGGTCGGCTGCTACCGCCGCTACGACGAGGCGGTGCGGCGCGTCGTGCCGGAGTACGGGGAGGGCTGGAAGTCGAAGATCGTCCTGCCCAGCGTCGTGGACGACGACGCGCTCCGGCTCTACTCGATCGTCGTCGAGGACCCGCAGGGCGAGCGGTCGCGGCACCGGCTCACGATCGAGGCCTACCTCGGCATCGTCGCCGCGACGAACTTCAAGCAGCGGGTCCGCAAGATGCTCGAGTACCACCACGCCGACCGGCTCAACTACGTCACCACCGGCACCCCGAACCGGCTGGAGTACGACCAGGGCTTCTTCGTGAAACTCGGCGACGGGGCGGCCGACATCAAGCCCATCGCGCACCTCTACAAGACGCAGGTGTACGCGCTGGCCGAGCACCTGGGCGTCCCCGAGGCGGTCCGCACGCGCCCGTCGACGACGGACACGTACTCGCTGGCGCAGTCGCAGGAGGAGTTCTACTTCTCGCTCCCGCACCACCTCATGGACCTGTGCCTCTACGGGCTCAACCACGACGTGCCCGTCGACCAGGTCGCGTCCGCCACGGGCCTGACGGCCGAGCAGGTGGAGCGCGTGTACCGCGACATCGAGCAGAAGCGGCGCACCACCGCCTACCTGCACGAACCGCCGGTGCTCGTCGAGAACGTCCCCGAGATCCACGGGTAGGCGCCGCGCACCATGTCCGTCCACGAGCCGCAGCAGGCCGACCCCGGGGCGCTCGGGTCGAAGGCGTTCCGGGGCGGGCGCCTGCTCGCCGCCGGCACGGTCGTCGACCGGCTCGCGCGGCTCGGCCGCAACATGCTGCTGGCGCGGGTCATCCTGCCCGACGACTTCGCGCTCATGGCGATCACGCTCGTCGTGATCGCGCTGTTCACCGCGCTGACGGAGGTGGGCGTGGCGCAGGCGGTCATCCAGAACAGGCGCGGCAGCACGCCGGAGTTCCTGAACGTGGCCTGGTGGTTCGGGGTGGTCCGAGGGCTCGTCGTCGCGGTCATGGGCGTCCTCCTCGCCGGCCCGATCGCCCGCTTCTACGACAAGCCCGCCTTGGAGCCGCTGCTGCTCGTCGCGCCGGCCATCGTCGTGTTCACCGGGCTCACCAGCCCCCGCATCTACGCGCTGCAGCGGCAGTTCCGGTTCGGGGCGACGCTTTGGACGATGCAGGGCGCAGGGCTGCTCGGCACCGCCATGACCATCGTGCTCGGGCTGCTGTGGCAGAACGTGTGGGCGCTCGTGCTGGGCGCGGTGTTCGAGGCGTTCGCCCGGTTCGTGCTGTCCTTCGTCCTCTGCCCGGTGCGGCCGCGGCTCCACCTCGACCGCGAGTCGACCCGCGACCTCTTCCGGTTCTCCCGCGGGATGGCGGGACTGCCGCTGATGACCCTGCTCATCATGCAGGCCGACGTGTTCGTGCTCGGCAAGGTCATCCCCGACTACCAGCTCGGCCTCTACACGCTCGCGATCGCGTTGGCCGCCTTCCCCCTCACGCTGTTCAGCAAGGTGGTCCAGCCGCTCGTCGTGCCGATCCTCGCCACGTTCCAGGACGACCACCCCGGCATGCGCGCCAGCGTGCTGCAGCTCTCCCGGCTCGTGTGGTCGTTCGGCCTCCCGCTGACCACCGTGATGTCCATCGCCTCCGCCCCGCTGCTCGCGCTCATCTACGGGCCGCCGTTCGCCGAGGCCGCGCCCGCGTTCTCGCTCTACTCCGCCTTCTGCATCGTCTACATGGCCTCGATGGTGACGTTCTCGGTCTACCTCGCCCTCGCCCGCCCCGGCCTCCAGCGGCGGTTCACGTTCGTGCGCGCGGCGATCGTCGTGGTGGCGCTCTACCCGCTGTCGGTGCTGTGGGGCAGCCCCGGCGCGGCCCTGACGCTCCTCGTCGCGATGCTCGTGGCGATGGCCGTGCAACTGGTCAACCTGCACAAGGTGATCGGTCTCCCGGTCGCCGCCTATCTCGCCACGATGCGCCCCGGCCTCCTCGCCTCGGTGCTCGTCGCGATCCCGACCGCCCTGCTCGTCCTCGTCGCACCCACCCCGGGCTGGGCCGACGTGCTGCTCTCCGCCGCGCTCGGCGCGGCCACCTGGGCCGTCCTGCTCTTCCGTGAGCGCCGCGCCCTCCGACAGCTCCGCTCCGCCGGGGCTCCCCCGTCGCCCGCCGGCGACCAGACGCTGGAGGAACAGCCGTGACCGAAACCGTCGACGTGTCCGTCGTCATCGTCAACTGGAACACCCGCGACCTACTGCTGGGCGTGATCCAGTCGCTCCTCGAGACCACCCGGCGCACCGCGATGGAGATCATCGTCGTGGACAACGCCTCGCACGACGGGTCCCCGGAGGCGGTGCGGGAGCGGTACCCGTCGGTCCAGATCATCGTCAACGACGACAACCTCGGCTTCGCGAGGGCCAACAACGTCGGGTTCCGGGCTGCGCGCGGCCGAGCGGTGTGCTTGGTGAACACCGACGTGGTCGCCCTCGACGGGGTGATCGACACGCTGTACGCGTACCTCGTCGAGCACCCCGAGGTGGCGATGGTGGGCCCCCGCACCTACAACGAGCAGGGCGGGACGAGGCAGAACTGCCGCCGGTTCCCCAGCCTGCTGAACGCGGTCGGCGACCACCTGTGGCTGAAGCGCACCGGGCTGGTCCCGGGCCGGTCGCTGCCGCCAGAGACCTACGACCACACGCACCCCGCCGAGGTCCTGTCCGGCTGCTTCCTGATGGTGCGGCGCGAGGCCATGGACCGCGTCGGCATGCTGGACGAGGACTTCTTCTTCTACGGCGAGGACACCGACTGGGGCAAGCGGTTCCACGACGCCGGCTGGGTGAGCGTCTACCACCCGGAGGCCGAGGCCATCCACTTCGGGGGCGGCAGCACCAAGGCCTACCCGGTGAAGTACTACCTGATCATGGAGAAGTCGGACCTCCTCTACTGGCGCAAGCACCATCCCCTCTGGGAGCGCGCGGTCTACGCGGTGGTCCGCCTCCTGCACCATGCCGTGTCCACCGTGGCCTGGGCGGCGATCTGGGTGCTGCTGCCGCGACGGCGGGAGCAGGCGGCGCTGAAGGTGCGCGGCAGCGTCATCAACGCGGTGTGGCTGCTCACCCGTCGCTCCCTGGTGGTGACGCCCGGCTGGAGCTGAGGCTCACACGTCGTTGCCGTCGCCCTGGGTGATGAACCACGCCTCGGGGTCGTGGACCGCCGGCTCCGGGAAGTTCGGGCTGACGAGGAACTTCACGTGGCCGCGGCGGAGCCGGAGGCCGGCGCCGCGCAGCCGCCGGTCCAGTCCGGTGCCGGGGATCGACCACGCCTGGACGAGCGCGACGCCCTCTCGCCGGAAGTGGGTGAGGGCGACGCGCAGCAGCAGCCGGAGTGTGTCGCCGCCGGCCGGGCAGACGAGGTCGACGACCTCCCCCACCCGGACCCCGCGCCGGATCGTCTCGGTGAGCACGACGATGCCGACGAGCCTTCCGCCGCGGCGCAGCGCCAAGCAGGTGTACCGGTCCGGGTTCGCCACGTACCTCCAGTTGAGGTACTCCGAGTCCCGCACCATGGCCACGCGGTATCCCGGCGCCACCGAGTCCCAGAGCCGGTCGGCCTCGGAGTCGAACGACTCCAGGAGCTCGACGGTGGTGCCCCTCGGCGCTCGGCGGCGCCGGGGCACGAGGCGCGGCAGCCGCCCGAGGACGGCCCCCAGCAGCCGGGCGACGGGGCGGGGGCGGAGGAACGCGGCCAGGAGCGGCCCCCAACGCAGCACCCGGGTCCGGTAGGCCAGCGAGAAGTCCTCGACGTAGCCCCACCGGTCGCGGAAGATCGGGTAGGAATTCACCGAGGGCGTGACGTACCAGCCGGCGATGCCGGCGTCCCTGGCTCCCGCGAAGACGGCGGCGGTGCAGCGCTTGATCAGGCCCCTGCCCTGGTGCCCGGGGTCGGTGAACATGTCCATGGTCTTGCCGACGATGACGCGTCGACCCTCGACCTGGAAGATCTTCGGCGCGACGGCGAAGGAGGCCACCACCTTGTCCCCCAGCCGCGCGGAGTGCACGACGGCCTGCCCGGCCGGGTTGTCGAGATACATCCACCGGTAGTAGGCGGCGGACTTGTCTCGCAGCCGCTGCTCCCCCCGTCCGCCGTCCATCCGTGTGATGAGGTCCGAGATCGCCTCCGGGTCGTCGCGCCTGAGCGGACCGAACTCGTACTCGTCGTCAGCCATGGTGGGTCCTCTCGACCTGCCTCGTCAGCCCCCACAGCGCGCCGGCCAGCCCCAGGAACAGGAACGTGAGGCCGGCCACCTGGCGGAAGCCGAGGGCGTCGAAGGTGATGTAGCTCGTCACGACGCCAGCGAGCGACGCGGTCACCGCCAGACCGGCGTGACGCTCCTGGTCGTCGCGGCCCCGGCGGTGCACCGAGATGCCCTGGCCGACCCCGACGAGGACCAGGGCGAAGAATGCGAGGGTCCCCACCACCCCGATCTCGAGGAGGAGCACCAGTGCCTGGTTGTCGATCGTGCGGTAGACCATCGGGACGAACGTGAACAAGCCGAGCCCGAAGAGCGGATGCTCGCCGATCAGCCTGAAGACGAGGTCGTAGTCGTCGGTCCGGCCCGTGATGCTCGGGTCGTCGCCCAGATTGGTGAAGAGCGACCGGATGGTGCCGAGGAGACCCGGGAGCGCCACCGGGCCGACGAGCCCCATGACCGGCAGGGCGAGCAGCGCCATCATTCGCCACCGGTTGGGCCACCCGAGGAACAGGACGACGAGCGCGACCGCCGCCACCACGATGCCGGAGCGTGAGACCGTCATCAGCGTGGCGAGCCCGACCATCAGGGTGGGCAGCCAGCCGATGAGCCGCTTCGAGTACAGCCCCACGTGCAACGCAATTGGCAACAGGCAGGCCATGACGACGCCGAGTTCGATGGGGTGTGTCGAGGTGCTCACCACCCGCACGAGGTCGGACCGGGCGATGCCCCGCCCGAACTCGGCCGACGCCGACAGGCCCGGCAGGTCGATCAGCGTGGCGGCGTTGAACCCGGTGAAGTACTGCACCACGCCGATCGCGGCGGCCACCGTCGCGGCCCCCACCAACCAGACCAGCACCCGATGCATCTCGCGCCACGTCCGGATGCCCTCGGCGGTGACGAGCGCGATGCCGACCCAGCCGGCCAGCGCCAGCAGCCCACGGTCGGAGGCGCTCACGGCCACTTCGGTCATCTCCGGGACGTCCGCCAGCCGCCAGTTCCTCGCACCGTAACGCGGGCGGACGTCGGCCGGCTGGTACCAGCCCTGGACGTGGCCGAAGGCGTAGCTGAGCAGCGTCACGCCCACCAGCAGGCCGACGCCCAACCGCAGCGGCGAGAGGTCGAACCGGCGCAGCTGGCCGCCCAGCGTGGCCGCCGTCCACCAGAGCAGGCCGCCGAGCGCCAGCAGGTTCGCGGGGGCGCCCGGCGCACCGATCGGACCCACCACGAGCCGCGTGGGGATCACCAGCAGCAGCACGGCGAACAGCGCGACGAACATCCACGCGGGAAAGAACCCGCCGGTTTCCGGCGTGGTGAAATCGGGCACCGGTGAGGACCGGCGGCGCTCCACGGCGAGCGCGGCCAGCACGCTGAGCACGGTGCCCGCGGCGACGAACCCCGCCGACGCGCGGAGCGGGTCGCCCTGGATCCGGTCCGCGGAGGGCTCGGCGAGGATCGAGTACGTGTCGGCGACGTGCCTCGCGGGTGCACCCTCCTCAGTCTGGACGCGCAACAACTCCGCCTCCAGCAGCGCGACGAGCCAATCGCGGGTGCGCACCACGTCGTCCGGGTCCGTGCCCTCCACGCTGAGCGTCACCACCGGCCGCGACGGGTCGAGGCCCACCTCGAACTGCGACTCCAAGCCCTCAGCCGCCATCGCGTCCCGGGCCGCGTCGCCGTCCGGGACCTGCGCCACCAGCATGCTGAGCACGATGAGCCCGTTGGGCAGGTTCAGGTAGGGGTTGACCTCCGTGCTGCGGGCATCGGGCGGCAGCAGCAGCAGAAGACGGGCGGTCGACTGGTACTGCGGCGGGGCGTGGGCGGGGATGATGAGGGCGGCGCCCAGCGTCAGCGCGAGTCCAACCCACAGCACGGCCCACCCGGGCAACGACCCCCGGCCCAAGCGTCTCAGTCCCATGACGGCTCCGCACCGAGCAGTGCCTCGAGTCGCTCCGGGAAGATGCTGATCCGCGCCTGCGCCCGCTCGTTGGCCAGGGCGACCTGTTCGGCGAGCCGTGCCCGATCATGCACGAGGCCGAGCGTCAGCGCAGCCGCCGCCCCGGCGTCCAGCACCGTGAGGTCCACGAGCGGTTCGTAGCCCAGGCTGCCGAAGAGGCCGGCGAACTTGCGGCTGTACGCCGCCGGGACCACCGGCACGCCCGACGTGAAGGCGGCGATCGTGGCATGCATGCGGGAGCCGATGAACACTTCGGTGGCGGCGATCCAGGACTTCGCCTCCACTGGATCCCCGAACGGCGGTGACAATCTCGCGCGCGGATGGCGCCGCTGCAGTTCCCGGCAAGCTGTGAGGTCGTCCTCCGCCGCAGGCCTGCCCGCCGGCCCGACATGGGAGACGAGGTGGACCGAGAATCCTCCGTCCAGCAGCGCGGCCACCACCTCGTCGCAGTAGGCGCGGTAGTCGGCGACGAGGTGGAACTGGTTCCGGCCGGTGTAGCCGCCGCGCCACAGCAGGCCGGAGACGTTGAAACCGACCGCCGGTTCGGCTCCCTCGAGTTCGACGCCGCGCCGCCAGGGCAGTGTCACGGCCACGTCGGTGGCGACGATTACCTCCCGGTCCACCAGCCCGGCGACGTATTCGGCCGATGGATCGTCCCGCGAGAAGACGAGCGCCGCGCGGTCGAGCACGTGCCGCACCAGCGGCCGGGACCACCGCCGCTGGAAGGGCCCGTAGGTCTGCGGCGCAAGCACGAGCGGCGTGCGGGTCAGGATCGCCAGCTCCTTGTGCAGCAGCAGCTTGGCCAGCCGCTTTGCGCCGTAGAGGTCCGAGAAGCTGTCGCCCCCGCTGAAGTCGACGATCGCGTCGCACCCCGCCATCGCGGCGACCGACCGGGCCATGTGGCGCGGGCTGCGGTGACGGAACGGGACGGCGCGGATTCGTCGCTCCCCAATCCCGAGGGCGGTGCGCATCCGGTCGATGCCCGAGACGGAGTTGTCTGAGAACAGCACGAACTCCGCCTCCGACGGGGCGAGGCGGTGCACGAGGTGGAGGCCGGCGTACGCGAGCGCGGCCACGCCGAGGTTGGCGTTGTCGCACTGGATCCCCAGGAAGCCGATCCTCATCCTGACCCCCTCGCCGGTTCGTCGTTGTCGTCGAACACGTTGCTGCTGTCCCAGACGCTGTTCTCCAGGTTCCCGGCCACGCCGAACCGGTAGTCGCGGCCGAACCTGTTGTCGCGATACACGGCGCTGGCCACCTCGCCGCGGCCGCCGCCGTTCACGGTGACGTTGCCGCCGTTCATCCAGTTGCCGATGACCTGCAGGCCGGCGATCGGCTCGTCGCCCACGAGCGACCCGATCTGGATGGCGGCGTTCAGGTGGTCGCCGGTTAGGTCGTTGTAGGCCTGGAGGTTGTTGTACCGGATGGTGATGCCGTGCCCCCTGCGGATCTGGATGGCGTCGTTGTGGCTCGTCGACGTTCGGTGGAGGTGGTGCACGTAGGAGTGCTCGACCAGCACGCCGTCCGCGGAGATGGCGATCCCGTCCTCGGCGGAGTGCACGTCGGCATAGCGGACGCTGCCGGTGCCGCCGTCGAAGTAGATGCCCTTGCCGGAGCTCCCCTGGTTGTCCACCTCGATGTGCTCCAGCAGTGCGCCCACCACCCCCTCGCGCACGTGGACGGGGTACCGCTCGGTGTCGGTGACGATCCTGGTGTTGCGGACGGTGACGTTGTCCGCTGCGATCACGAGCGCCCCCCGCACCTCCAGCCCCTCCAGGACGGCCCCGTCGCGCACGACCTCCAGGCCGTCCACCCGCCGCAACGCGGTTCCTGCGACCACACCCGTCGTGGACGCGTCCGGCGGCTCGGCACGTCGCGAGGGCGAGGGGGCCGCCGCGGCCGAGGTGGGCGCCCCGGTCGGCGAGCCTGAGGGCTGGAGCGCCGCGACGAGGGCAGCGCCGATGAGCGTCGCACCCACTGCGGCGGCTGCGGCGACGGGTCCGGCGCGGATTCCCCCCATGAGCCCATTGTGCGCTCGCGCCGCGCCCCGGATGCGAAAACGGCCCGCGACCAGAAATGGTCACGGGCCGATTCGGTGTGGGAGGAGGCTCAGCGGGCGGGCTGGCCGTTGTCGTGGTAGACGTTGCTCGTCTCCCAGACACTGTTCTGCAGGTTGCCCTGCACGCCGTACTGGTGATCACGGCCGAAGCGGTTCCCGCTGTACACAGCACTGTCCACCTCACCGCGGCCACCACCGTTGATCGTGAACCGGCCACCGTTCATCAGGTTCCCGTACACGCGGAGGTCGGTGATCGTGTCACCCACCAGCGAGCCGATCTGGATCGCCGCGTTCGACACCCCCGTGTCCGGGTGGATCGCCTGCAGGTTGTTGTAACGGATCCGGATGTTGTCGCCGCCGCGGATCTGGATCGCGTCCGGGTGGGCCTCGGCGTTGCGCATCAGGTGGTGGACGTAGTTGTGCTCCACCACCACGTTGTCGGCCGTGATGAAGATGCCGTCCTCCGCGGAGTGGATGTTCGAGTAACGCACGGTACCCGAACCACTGTTGAAGTAGATGCCCTTGCCGTCACCGCCCTCGTTGCTCACCTCGACACGCTCGATCAGCGTGCCCGACACACCGGGGTGCACACGGATCGGGTACCGCGCAGCACCCGTGGACACCCGGGAGTTGCGGATCGTGACGTTGTTCGCCTGGACGTCGATCGAACCGTCCACATCCAGCCCGTCGATCAC
>NZ_FNGP01000008.1 GCF_900103275.1 Tessaracoccus oleiagri
GCTTGACTTCCGGGTTCGGAATGTTGCCGGGTATTTCCCCTTCGCTATGACCACCGAAACACTATGGAGATAGTGATCGGAACTATTGAATTGTAGTTCCCGACCGTCTCTCGGGAACCTCACAGTGGACGCGTAGCATCTTTGTAGAAAACAAGCCCTCGGCCTATTAGTATCGGTCAGCTCCATGCCTTTCAGCACTTCCACATCCGACCTATCACCCGGTGGTCTGCCGGGGGCCTTACCAGATTATTCTGTGGGAGCCCTCATCTTGAAGTGTGCTTCCCGCTTAGATGCTTTCAGCGGTTATCACGTCCCGACGTAGCCAACCAGCCGTGCCCTTGGCAGGACAACTGGCACACCAGAGGTCAGTCCGATCCGGTCCTCTCGTACTAGGATCAGCTCTTCTCAAGACTCCTACGCGCGCAGCGGATAGGGACCGAACTGTCTCACGACGTTCTGAACCCAGCTCGCGTGCCGCTTTAATGGGCGAACAGCCCAACCCTTGGGACCGACTACAGCCCCAGGATGCGACGAGCCGACATCGAGGTGCCAAACCATGCCGTCGCTATGGACGCTCGGGCAAGATCAGCCTGTTATCCCCGGGGTACCTTTTATCCGTTGAGTCCTGGCGCTTCCATGTGCCACCAGAAGATCACTAATCCCGACTTTCGTCCCTGCTCGAGATGTCTCTCTCGCAGTCAAGCTCCCTTGTACATTTACGCTCAAAACCTGATTGCCAACCAGGCTGAGGGAACCTTTGGGCGCCTCCGTTACCTTTTAGGAGGCGACCGCCCCAGTCAAACTACCCGCCAGGCACTGTCCCTGATCCAGATAATGGACCTAGGTTAGATAACCAGAACGACCAGAGTGGTATTTCAACGATGACTCCACCTGAACTGGCGTCCAAGCTTCAAAGTCTCCCACCTATCCTACACAAGTCGTCCCGATCACCAATACCAAGTTATAGTAAAGGTCCCGGGGTCTTTCCGTCCTGCTGCGCGTAACGAGCATCTTTACTCGTAGTGCAATTTCGCCGAGTTCGTGGTGGAGACAGCGCCCAAGTCGTTACTCCATTCGTGCAGGTCGGAACTTACCCGACAAGGAATTTCGCTACCTTAGGATGGTTATAGTTACCACCGCCGTTTACTGGGGCTTAAGTTCAAGGCTTCGCCGAAGCTAACCCTTCCCCTTGACCTTCCAGCACCGGGCAGGAGTCAGTCCGTATACATCGTCTTTCGACTTGGCACGGACCTGTGTTTTTGGTAAACAGTCGCTTGGGCATGGTCTCTGCGACCTTCAGCGCTTTCAAAGTAAATTCTAATACGCGTCCGGTCCCCCTTATTCCGAAGTTACGGGGGTATTTTGCCGAGTTCCTTCACCACGATTCTCTCGATCGCCTTAGTATTCTCTACTTATCCACCTGTGTCGGTTTGGGGTACGGGCGGCTAACACGTCGCTCACGAAGCTTTTCTAGGCAGCATAGGATCACTCAATCCAACGTCGAAACGTCAGACCCGTCATGTCTCAGGCACATGAGATGCGGATTTGCCTACACCTCGCCCTACACACTTAGCCTGGGACAACCATCGCCCAGGATGAGCTACCTTCCTGCGTCCCTCCGCAGCTTGCCTAATGTGAGTTTGGGTCGCAGACTCAGTCGAGATCCGTCCGAAGACTTCACTCGACCTTGCATGCTTAGCATCACTCAGGTCGGCATGGGCCGTGTTTCGCCGGTACGGGAATATCAACCCGTTGTCCATCGACTACGCCTGTCGGCCTCGCCTTAGGTCCCGACTTACCCAGGGCAGATTAGCTTGACCCTGGAACCCTTGGATATTCGGCGGACGGGTTTCTCACCCGTCTTTCGCTACTCATGCCTGCATTCTCACTCGTATGCTCTCCACGGCTGGGTCACCCCGCCGCTTCATCGCGCATACGACGCTCCCCTACCCATCCGTACAACCTTACGGTTACTCGTACGAATGCCATAGCTTCGGCGGATAACTTGAGCCCCGCTAAATTGTCGGCGCAGAATCACTTGACCAGTGAGCTATTACGCACTCTTTCAAGGGTGGCTGCTTCCAAGCCAACCTCCTGGTTGTCTCCGCAACTCCACATCCTTTTCCACTTAGTTATCGCTTAGGGGCCTTAGCTGATGATCTGGGCTGTTTCCCTCTCGACTATGAAGCTTATCCCCCACAGTCTCACTGCTGCGCTCTCACTTGCCGGCATTCGGAGTTTGGCTGATTTCGGTAAGCTTGTGGGCCCCCTAGACCATCCAGTGCTCTACCTCCGGCAAGAAACACGCAACGCTGCACCTAAATGCATTTCGGGGAGAACCAGCTATCACGAAGTTTGATTGGCCTTTCACCCCTATCCACAGCTCATCTCCTCAGTTTTCAACCTAAGTGAGTTCGGGCCTCCACGAGGTCTTACCCTCGCTTCACCCTGGCCATGGATAGATCACTTCGCTTCGGGTCTAGAGCATGCGACTAAAGCGCCCTATTAGGACTTGCTTTCGCTACGGCTTCCCCACACGGGTTAACCTCGCCACATACCACTAACTCGCAGGCTCATTCTTCAAAAGGCACGCCGTCACCCTTGCGGGCTCCGACGGATTGTATGCGATCGGTTTCAGGTACTATTTCACTCCCCTCCCGGGGTACTTTTCACCTTTCCCTCACGGTACTTGTCCGCTATCGGTCACCAGGTAGTATTTAGGCTTAGCGGATGGTCCCGCCAGATTCATGCGGAATTTCAGGGGTTCCGCATTACTTGGGATGACGCTCGAGAGTGATCAATTTACGTGTACGGGAGTATTACCCTCTTTGCTACAGCTTCCCAACTGTTTCGACTTAGTTGATCATTTCTTACTCTCTGACTGTTCGACAGCACAGTCGGAGCGGTCCCACAACCCCCAAATTGCAACGCCTGTCAGCTATCACACAACTTGGGTTTGGCCTCTTCCGCGTTCGCTCGCCACTACTTACGGAATCACTGTTGTTTTCTCTTCCTGTGGGTACTGAGATGTTTCACTTCCCCACGTTCCCTCCAACCGCCCTATATATTCAGGCGGAGGTTGCCAGACATGACTCTGGTATTTCAAGGTTTCCCTATTCGGAGATCCACGGATCAAAGCTCGTTTACCAGCTCCCCGTGGCTTATCGCAGGTTACAACGTCCTTCATCGGCTCCTGGTGCCAAGGCATCCACCGATCGCACTTAGTAGCTTGTTAAATCTACAAAGATGCTCGCGTCCACTGTGAAGTTCTCAAGATACGGGCGGGCCCAGCTCCTCACCGTCCTAAGACGACTCGGACACCGGTCCGCTAGAAGGCGTTGCAAGCAACCGACCCTTCAGGACCCAACAGCGTACTTAGGCATCACTCCAACACCTCGAGGTTCCACTCCTGCAAGCAGGTTGTACTGACGAGACCCGAAGATCCGCTTAATAGTCAATGTTCCACATTCCGGTGCCAGCCGGCTGGAGACGAACGCTCCAAAACCGGCGCATGGGCAACAAGGCTGCGCCTTGCCACCAAATGGCTCCTTAGAAAGGAGGTGATCCAGCCGCACCTTCCGGTACGGCTACCTTGTTACGACTTAGTCCTAATTACCGGTCCCACCTTCGACAGCTCCCTCCCAAAGGGTTAGGCCACTGGCTTCGGGTGTTACCGACTTTCATGACTTGACGGGCGGTGTGTACAAGCCCCGGGAACGTATTCACCGCAGCGTTGCTGATCTGCGATTACTAGCGACTCCGACTTCATGGGGTCGAGTTGCAGACCCCAATCCGAACTGAGACCGGCTTTTTGAGATTCGCTCACCCTTGCAGGTTCGCAGCTCTTTGTACCGGCCATTGTAGCATGCGTGAAGCCCTGGACATAAGGGGCATGATGACTTGACGTCATCCCCACCTTCCTCCGAGTTGACCCCGGCGGTCTCCTATGAGTCCCCGGCATTATCCGCTGGCAACATAGGACGAGGGTTGCGCTCGTTGCGGGACTTAACCCAACATCTCACGACACGAGCTGACGACAGCCATGCACCACCTGTATACCGACCAAAAAGGGGCACCTATCTCTAGATGTTTCCGGTATATGTCAAACCCAGGTAAGGTTCTTCGCGTTGCATCGAATTAATCCGCATGCTCCGCCGCTTGTGCGGGGCCCCGTCAATTCCTTTGAGTTTTAGCCTTGCGGCCGTACTCCCCAGGCGGGGTACTTAATGCGTTAGCTGCGGCACGGAGAACGTGGAATGTTCCCCACACCTAGTACCCACCGTTTACGGCGTGGACTACCAGGGTATCTAAGCCTGTTTGCTCCCCACGCTTTCGCTTCTCAGCGTCAGGAAAGGTCCAGAGAACCGCCTTCGCCACTGGTGTTCCTCCTGATATCTACGCATTCCACCGCTTCACCAGGAATTCCATTCTCCCCTACCTTCCTCAAGTCAGCCCGTATCGGAAGCAGGCTCGGGGTTAAGCCCCGAGTTTTCACTCCCGACGTGACAAACCGCCTACAAGCTCTTTACGCCCAATAATTCCGGACAACGCTCGCACCCTACGTATCACCGCGGCTGCTGGCACGTAGTTAGCCGGTGCTTCTTCTGTAGGTACCGTCACGTTAGCTTCGTCCCTACTGAAAGCGGTTTACAACCCGAAGGCCGTCTTCCCGCACGCGGCGTTGCTGCATCAGGCTTTCGCCCATTGTGCAATATTCCCCACTGCTGCCTCCCGTAGGAGTTTGGGCCGTATCTCAGTCCCAATGTGGCCGGTCGCCCTCTCAGGCCGGCTACCCGTCGTCGCCTTGGTGAGCCGTTACCTCACCAACAAGCTGATAGGCCGCGAGTCCATCCTTGACCGCCGGAACTTTCCAACCTCGAAGATGCCTAAGAGGTTCGTATCCGGTATTAGCAGCTGTTTCCAGCTGTTATCCCAGAGTCAAGGGCAGGTTACTCACGTGTTACTCACCCGTTCGCCACTCGTGTACCCCCGAAGGGGCCTTACCGTTCGACTTGCATGTGTTAAGCACGCCGCCAGCGTTCGTCCTGAGCCAGGATCAAACTCTCCGTTGAAAATGTTCGGTTTCGGGTGTTCATCCCAGTTACCGTCAACAGAAAATGATACTGACAGGATCCATTGCTGGATCTAATCAATTATTTATTTTAATCAAAGGAACCGTTACATGACCGAGGCCATGCGACGGGACGCACGAGCAATATAAAATTGCCATGTGCATTGATTGGCATTGACTTTTAGTACGCTGTTGAGTTCTCAAGTTTCGGGTGCGTCCCGCGCCTCCCACTCACGTGACCGGCTTGGGGCAACTCGAACAACTTTACTTTCATGATCCCGCGGTGTCAAATCCGCATCTCTCACTCAGTTCAGTTGTAATTCATCCGCCGCATTCGCGGCTCTCACAACATTACTTCATCCAGGACCTGCAATCAAATCGGGCAAACAAGCCCAGACCGACATGATCTCGCTCCCCACAACGTGGTTTGCACTGAAGACTGTGATCGAACCGCACCAGCGGCGACCACCAACCATACACACATCACTCGCGCCAGTCAAACCCGACCCAGCAGCTCCCACACGATGAAGTTATCCTGCACAGTCACCCTCAACGGGCAACCTGCGGAACACTACACCACCCCCACCACCCCGTCAACCGGAGACCACGAGGCGGTCCTCCTAGCGTCGTAGCGGCTCGGGTCGTCGACGGACCGGTCGCCAGCATCGCCGGCGGGCGCTCCTTCTCGGGCCCTGCCAACGACGGGCTGACCCGGGCCAGCAGGGCGGCTTCGACCGAGACGAATCGTCTGCCGCCGCACGTCGACTGCGAGATGCAGGTCACCCGATCACGGGGGCTGCTCCGCGCGGCATCGCAGCGGCTCCGACAAACACGGCGGCAAGTTGCCTTGCGCTCGACCCTTCGAGCCTGGCCGGCGCGGCGCGGTCGAGCGCCCCCTCCCCTCAATTCTTTGGGCCTGAGGAATCCAGCCAGAGCCGGCAACACGCGGGGACACGTCGGGCGCCCCCTGTGTCCATAGGCGGTTTGGCCCCTCACCCGGCTCTCGCATTCCTCCCCACTAGGACTACATGGGGCCTATGCAGCCGGGTCTGAGGCCCTGTCGGCGGTCGTCACTGATCTTGGATCACTCGAGGCCTCGCTCCAGGAACTGATTCGCGAAGATCGGCGCCGGCCGCTACGAACGCACCGAGCAGCGCACCACCCGACGCAACGGTTCCCGGCCGAAGCAGCTCGCCACCGGAGCCGGGACGCTGGAGCTCGCGATCCCGAAACTACGCGAGGGCCCGTTCTTCCCCTCCCTGCTGGAACCGCGCCGCCGGGTCGACCAAGCCTTGTGGTCGGTGATCGCGCAAGCCCGGATCGGGGGCGTCTCCACCCGCCGGGTCCACGCGCTGGTCAAAGCCCTCGGCAACGAGGCCGGGATCTCCCGCTCCACCGTGTCCAGGACCGCGGCGAGATCGACGAGTACGTCGGCGTGTTCCTCGAGCGCCGGCTCGACGACGCCGACATCAGGTACCCCTACCTGTGGCTCGATGCGACCTACCTCGACGTCCGCACCGGCGGCCGGGTCGTGTCCCAGGCCGTGGTCGTCGCGACCGGCTACGGCATCAACGGCCACCGGGAAGTTCTCGGGATGGCGATCGGCGACGCGGAAACCACCGACTTCTGGACCGGGTTCCTGCGCTCCCTGCACGAACGCGGCCTGAACGTCGCCACCGCCGAGGATCCGCTCGGGGTCGCGGTCGTGGTCTCCGACGCCCACGAAGGCCTCAAGCACGCGATCAAGGCGATCCTGCCCGGCGCCGCCTGGCAG
>NZ_FNGP01000011.1 GCF_900103275.1 Tessaracoccus oleiagri
GGTGGTGGCCGCGGTGAGGTGGACAGTGCTGTGTACAGCGCGAACCGCTTCGGCCGTGACCACCAGTACGGCGTGCAGGGCAACCTGCAGAACAGCGTCTGGGAGACCAGCAACGTCTACCACGACAACAACGAGCCCGCGCGGTAACACCTCCCGTGCTCAAGTCGGTCAGCCCCCGCCGAGACCTGCCGGGTCCCGGCGGGGGCTGACCCCTGCCGCTCACGAACACTCCCTACCCCCCACAGGAACCATGAACTGCAGCACTCGCCTCCTGGCACTGACCTCCAGCCTCGTGCTGGCGGCCGGCGTCTTCGTCCCGACCCACGTCGCGCACGCAGACACCGACGCCACCACCAGCACCTCCACCTCGACCACCGTCGGGTCGGCCGTTTCGGCCTACTCCGCCGGCACCAAGCCCGTCGGCCAGACCACGTACACCTGGGGCTCGACGAAGGGCGTCCCCGCCGGCACGAAGATCACCACCCAGGTGCTCGTCAACGGTGCCTGGTCCACCTCCCAGCAGTCCTCCGTGAAGTCGGACGGCACCTTCACCATCGAACTCACCTACGGCAAGTACCAGGCGGGCACCCACCGCTGGCGTGTGGTGGCCCTGCCCTCCGGGAAGGCCGCGGTCGTCTCCAACTCCTTCGAGCTGACCCGCACCACCCAGCGCGCCGTGTCGGCCGCCACGGCCGGGACCAAGCCGGTCGGCCAGGAGACCTACGGCTGGGGCCGCGTGTCCGGCATCCCCGCCGGCGCCCACATCGAGTCCCAGGTCAAGGTGTCCGGGAACTGGTCGCGTTCCCAGGTCTCCGCAGTCAGGTCCGACGGCACCTTCGCCATCGAACTCACCTACGGGAAGCGCCAGCCGGGCACCTATGTCTGGCGCTTCGTCACCCGGCACAACGGGGTGGCGACCACGTCCCCGGAGGTCACGCTGGAGCGCACCGGCTCCGACGTCGCCCGGGACGCTTCCATCAGGGCGTATTCCGCCGGGACCAAGACGGTCGGTGCGGACACCTACACGTGGGGCAGCACCACGGGCATCGGCGCGGGCACCCGCATCGAGACCCAAGTGCGCATCGGCGACCGCTGGTCCCGTTCCCAGTTCTCCACCGTGAAGGCCGACGGGTCGTTCGTGCTGCCGCTCACCTACGGTGCCGACACCGCGGGCAAGTACACCTACCGCGTCGCGGTCCAGGGTGATGGCTTCTCCGTCGTCTCCAACGAGTTCGTGCTGACGAGGACCGCCCCGGCGTCGTCCCCGGCTCCGACCCAGACCGCGGCGCCGACGGGGTTCCCGAACGCGACGAACACCGGCGTCCCTGCCGGGACCGTGCTGCGTCGGTCGGGGAGCATCGTGGTGACGACGCCGGGGACCGTGATCGACGGGCTGGATGTGGACGGTTCGATCGACGTCCAGGCGAACAACGTCACGATCCGCAACTCCCGGGTGTCCACGGGTGCTGCGCGGTA
>NZ_FNGP01000009.1 GCF_900103275.1 Tessaracoccus oleiagri
CCGAGGATCCGCTCGGGGTCGCGGTCGTGGTCTCCGACGCCCACGAAGGCCTCAAGCACGCGATCAAGGCGATCCTGCCCGGCGCCGCCTGGCAGAGTCTGTCGGGTCCACTTCGCCCGCCACGTCAGCCGCGCGCTCGGCACCGCCCGCTCCAAACCGGTCAACGCGCTGATCGGCACCATCTTCGCCCAGACCACCCCCGAGACCGTGATCGACTGCTACCAGCAGGTCACCGCCAGCCTCGCCCGCTCCGGCTTCACCGAAGTCGCCGACACGCTCGAACGCGCCGAGCCGGACCTGACCGCCTTCGCAACCATGCCCACCGAGAACTGGCGCAAGCTCTGGTCCAACAACCCCATCGAACGCCTCAACCGCGAGATCAAACGCCGCGCCGACCTCGTCCAGATCTTCCCCGACCGAGGCTCCGTCACCCGACTCATCGGCGCGATCCTCCTCGAACAACACGAGGAATGGCACTACGGCGAACGCCGCTACCTCTCCGAAGTCTCCACGCGCCGCCTCATCGACACCCTCACCAAAGACACCCGAGACCCCTACTCCGCACTAGCCATCAGCGCCTGACCAAAGAGCACCACACAGCGGGACTTGACCATACCGGGCTCGTCGTCCAAGATCAGCCGCCGCGGGAACCCACACCAACTGGCCGAGCAGTTCCCAAACAAGCAGCAGCAGCGCCTCGGGCTTCGGTGTCGGGGCAGCTGTCGACGGCGCTCGAAAAGTCGACAGTTTCACCGGGCTCGTTCCCAGCGACCATCGCAACGAGGACCCTGGCGATAGATCCTCCTGTCTCCCGACGGCCGGTGTGGGAGAAGCGGCGCCAGTTCCCGGAGTTGTGCGCTCTGGACACATCACGACGTGGTGCGTGCCTCGAGCGCGCGATCGCCCGGTCGACCGGCAACTTCTGGAAGCCCCGTTGCCGTTCGGGTCTTCTCGCCAGGCTTCCTGTCCGAGCACGAGAGGGTGCAGATCACCGACGTCGCCAGCCGCGGTCTGGGACCGACAGCAGTCGCCCACGGCCTGGGTCGCGCACCGTCGACGATCAGTCGCATGTTGCGCCGCAACAGCAGCCGCACCGGGCAGTACCGGCCATTCGGCGCGCCCGCCGCGGCTGCGGCGCGCAGACGACGACTCTGGCCCTGCAAACTCGCGGTAGGCCCCGACCTGAGGAACCGAGCACTCTCGCCGCTGCGACCAACGTGGCTTCGATCCCGCCGACCGAACCCGGGCCGCACTGAGAGGGCGACCTCATCGTCGGACACATCACCGCCCCGCAACCGGCACCCTCATCGAGCCGCGACCCCGCAGCCGCAAGCTCCTCTACCCGCCGCCCCTGAACACGCACGAGATGCGCGCCGGCCTCGTCCGAAGGTCCGCTACTCCCGCAACCACTGCCGCACCCTGACCTGGGCCAAAGGCACAGAGATGGCCAGACACCACGACGTGACCGAGAACACCAACGGGCGCCTGCGCCAGCACCTGCCGAAGTCCACGGACCTCTCGCTCCACAGCCCCAGCGACCTCGCCCACGTCGAATCCGAACTCAACACGACCCCGCATCCCCCTCGACAAGTGTCCGCCTTCGGAGCGCCGTCGACACCCATGGCATTGGCAGTCAAGGCACCGCCCGGCTGGTACGCCTCTGCGTTGGAGCCGCCGCGAGAGAAAGCGATCACCGCCCAAAAGCCAAACAGGCCCCTGCGCAGAAGCGCAGGAGCCTGAACATCCCGTTCGACCCGATGCCGGCTGATGGCGTCGTCGCAATGCCCGCACCCTCGCCAGCGGGCAGTAGCGCGCGACAGACCCCAGAATGCACAAAACCCCCGATCAGAATCATGATCGGGGGTTTTGTGTAAGAAGTCCGGCGGCGTCCTAGTCTCCCACAGCGTCCCCGCTGCAGTACCATCGGCGCTGAAG